>NZ_CP013203.1:0-2490000 GCF_001447315.1 Paenibacillus sp. IHB B 3084
AGGTTCTGGCTTCTATTGAATTAGAGGCTAATAACTTAACGACCTCTTGATTATGTGTGAATCCGGACTAAGAATAGGGATAAATTGATGGACAACCGATCCTTGCGTTTTTTGTACAGACCATCCTCGTTCTAATAAGTCTGCTTGGAGCAGTTCTTGAAGATAATATTCGTAGATAGTCCTTCTATTCTCCCGTACAGTCTTGAAATGATCGAGAGTGGCTAAAGCGATAGCAGCGGTATACTCGGATATCTTACTGTTAAGACCTTGGGAGACAGACTCCCTGCTGCTGGAGAAACCGAAATTCCCTGCCTGACGAATTCGCTTAATGAGATCCTGGTCCAAACTGTATACCAATCCACCCTCTCCAATACCAAAAGATTTGGTGGCATGAAAGCTGAATACTACGGCTCCTCCAAAGCCTTTACCAAAATGGGTGGCTTCCTCGGGAGTTATAGTTCCAAAGCTGGCAGCAGCATCAATGACTACCGGAATTCCTTGCTCCTGCAGCTTATTGTATACGGATAAATCAATGGCTGTACCGAAAGTGGCATAAGGAACGATTACCGCAATCTCATCCCCCAGCAGCTTGACTGCCTGCTCTAACTGCTCCCTATTCATTTGCCAATTCTCCGGTTCAATGTCAAGGAAGTAGGGTTCTAGCCCGCACCACTCAGCAGCAAGTGGGGTGGCAGCAAAAGTAAAGCTTGGCATAACTGCATATTTGCCCTGTGGTCGCTTGCTTTGAGAAATCGCCAAAATCAACCCGATGGTAGCGTTATGAACGGTTACAGCCGAACCGATTCCATCAAACATTTGCGCAATGACCCGCTCTTCAAACAGGTTATTTAAGGGACCATAATTGGAGTAAATCCGCGTCTCTTCTATTTTCTCAAAATTGGCAATAAATCGTTCCTTTTTTACTAAGTTAGGTCGTAAGAAGGGAATGTCGAACATGAGCCAGCCTCCTTTGTACATGGGATGAGCAAGCTAGGATTCCAATGTTTTTAATATCTTTTCAATTCGCTTAATATCTGCTACAAATTGTGGACGACCCCTTATACGTTCCTGATAAGAATGAAGTGCAGTTTTAAACAAATCGTTAGTATCAAGAAATCCATCATCTCTTGAGGCAATCATAATATCTAACCATTCCGTGAACGCCTTTTGACCAAGCGTTTGATTATTTTGATTAGGATGTATTCGGAAATAGCTTAGCGCTTCAGGAATATAAACTGCTTTTCCTTTGGATAGTAAGTTCAACCAAGACGCTAAATCATTAAGAAGAGAATACTGTTTTCCTTTATATACTCCAAACCGTTCGATAAGATCTGTTTTTTTAAAAAACACTGTCGTAGGTTCACCAATCACATTTAAACAACGAGTTAATGCAACGTTTGCCAACATTCTTCCGTCCATTATCCTTGTTTCCTCGTACAGCCTTTCCGTTGCATAGAGCGGTGGGAGAATAGCCCCTGATTCATTAATGGTTTGCCGATACGAGGTAACCAGTATGATGTTTTCGAAATTTTCAAAAAAATAGATCATCCTTGCTATTTTTTCTTTATGAAACATGTCGTCATCCATCAAGTAATTGATATATTCACCTGACGCCAAATCAAAACATTTATGCCAATTTCCAAGAAAAAGATTTTTCTCATTTTTATAATATTTAATTTTGGGAAAAGAATCTGAATAAGAATCAAGCATTTCTTGTACTTCATTCGTTGTACTGTCATCACAGATAATGATTTCGATGTTCGGGTAAGTTTGTTCCAATACACTGTCGATGGCGATTTTTAGTGTATGCGGCCGGTTATATGCAGGTATAACTACACTTACTAATGGGCATTCCACACTTACTCCACCTTTCTTTTATGCTTAGGTGTCTACGCCGGAGGTTTCAAACGATTTATTCGCTATGTTCATATGGGCTGGCATTTTCCTCACATCCCCGTACACATACACATACATATATATTACTGGGAAATAAAATGATGCCAGGAAAATGAATGCTTCAATAAAACAATAACTCACGTCTGAATCGGCACCTCCCTCTCGTTGGTGTTCGAAACTGGTAAAGGGGAATGATCATGCCATTGAATTTCACTCCGCTACTGACAACTCATCTATTTGTATCGAAGAAGGTTTTAAAGGATGATGTAAAAGAATTGATAGATAGATTGGAAGAAAATCACATTACAATAAACTTGTATGAGGCTAATCATCCACTAATAGACAATAGCCTCCAAAAGCCTCGGGTTTACATCTCGCTCGGAGAAGAGTGGGGAGAATTTTCAGCACTAAAAGCGTTGCCTGGTCACGAAAAAAAACGCTGGTTGCACTTCCAATCACCAGACGAAATTCAACCTATGCATTTATTTTTCTGCTGGCTCAAGGCAACAGATCCTCTTCCGGAGAATAGAACGATTCCTCCAACACATTTTTCTTCAAACACACCTTTAATATCCGTGTTTACTGCCAGCTACAGGTCAAAAGAAAAAATTCTACGACCTTATCAATCTTTATTGAAGCAGACCTACAAGAACTGGGAATGGGTAATCGTGGATGATTCCGGTGATGAAGATGAGACATACAAGGAGTATTTACTCCCTTTAGAGGATCACCGTGTGCGGAGATATCGCCAGGATTCCCGTAATGGCTATATAGGGGCCATCAAAAGGTTTGCAGCAGGTCTATGTACTGGGGAAATTTTGGTAGAAGTCGATCATGATGATGAGCTAACTCCTGACTGCCTGGAGAAAATCGTCAAAGCATTTCAACAAAACCCTGACTGTGGCTTTGTTTATGGGGATTGTGCTGAAGTGTATGCAGAGAGCAATCATGCACATTGGTATGGCTGGGATTGTGGCTTTGGTTACAGTGTTCATTATCGAGTCTGGCTGCATGAAATGAACAGATGGCAAAATGCACAAAAACATACGACCATTAATGGCAAAACCATTCGTCATTTGGTCGGTTTACCCAATCATCCCCGTGCGTGGACGAGGGACTGTTATCATCTTATCGGAGGCCATCGCAATGAACTACTGGTAGCAGATGATTACGATATGCTGGTCCGGACGTTTCTTTGTACTAAATTTGTAAACATCCCCGATTTGATATATATCCAATATCGTAACGAAAATGGAAATAACACTACATTCCTCAGAAATAAGCAGATTCAGGTTCTTGTAGGGGAACTAAATAGATGCTATTTTCAAAGGATTCAAATGAGATTGAAAGAGCTCGATTTACCAGAGCAATTGCCTTATCGTCGTATATGGGAGACTTCTACAGATGATCCTGCCCGGAAATCTGCTCACGTTCTTCAAGAAGATACTTCAAGATTCTCGATATTGTTCCCTATCCCCCATTCCTGTCCTGAAATAGAGCATACCCAATTAATTAAGACACTCCAAAAGGGCATTGAAAACAACTTTAGGGAGAACGAAATTGTGGTTGTAGGTCGGATTCCATCGGAAATTGAAACCTATGCCTCTAAAGCTCCCAGGGGAGCCATACGATGGTGGCCTATGGAGCCAAATGATTCATTAGAAACTTGTATTCAATATGCAAAATTTGTTGCGTCCTGTAAAGAGAAAGTGGTTGTGTTGCCGTAATTTTCAAGTAGGATGATCAGACATTATTTCTACAGTTAGCGCGTGCCGACACTCCATCGGTGCGCGCTGTTTAAGTTTCCCTTGCGCTGAATTCATTTAATCGTGTGTTGTACGCTTGAGACGTGTACTGGAAACCCGAAATCTGAATGGAGTACGGCTTCCGGTACGTCTCTATTTCGCGTACACCGCTCAACCGTTCCAGCGCCAGCTTGACATCGTTTCGATCTGAGACTTAACAAGCCACATTCATTATTATCAGATCCCGAATCGCAGATAGGTTATAAAACGTGTACCTGCCTCTGGATACCCCTGCAAGCTAACAGGCGTGAACACCGTGTAACCCGCGTAGTTCTTCAATCAAATGGTAAGGTAAGCATTTACGTGTAACTGACCCTTTTTCCTCTTGTTACCACAAGATTTTTTTCGAGTGTTTACTTGAGGGGATAATACCAAAATGGGACTTCGACAAATTTTTTTCAGCGTTCATACGACAAAAAATGACCCAAAGGTTATAAATACCCTTTGGGTCATCTAAATTTACATATACCTTAACCTTAAGGTTAGAGAATGCCTTAAGACCCTTACGGTTATGCAGGTCCTTGCTCACCTTGTGGCCCTTGGTCGCCTTGAGGTCCTTGGTCACCCTGAGGTCCTTGAACACCTTGCGGTCCTTGGTCACCCTGAGGTCCTTGGTCACCCTGAGGTCCTTGAACACCTTGCGGTCCTTGGTCACCCTGAGGTCCTTGGTCACCCTGAGGTCCTTGGTCACCCTGAGGTCCTTGATCTCCTTGTGGTCCTTGGTCACCCTGAGGTCCTTGAACACCTTGCGGTCCTTGGTCACCCTGAGGTCCTTGGTCACCTTGAGGTCCTTGAACACCTTGTGGTCCTTGGTCTCCTTGTGGTCCTTGAACGCCTTGAGGTCCTTGATCTCCTTGTGGTCCTTGGTCACCCTGAGGCCCTTGAACACCTTGTGGTCCTTGGTCACCCTGAGGTCCTTGGTCACCCTGAGGTCCTTGGTCACCTTGAGGCCCTTGAACACCTTGAGGCCCTTGAACACCTTGAGGTCCTTGGTCGCCTTGCGGTCCTTGGTCACCCTGAGGTCCTTGATCTCCTTGTGGTCCTTGGTCACCCTGAGGCCCTTGAACACCTTGTGGTCCTTGGTCACCCTGAGGTCCTTGGTCACCTTGTGGTCCTTGGTCACCCTGAGGTCCTTGGTCACCCTGAGGTCCTTGATCTCCTTGTGGTCCTTGGTCACCCTGAGGTCCTTGAACACCTTGTGGTCCTTGGTCTCCTTGTGGTCCTTGAACGCCTTGAGGTCCTTGATCTCCTTGTGGTCCTTGAACGCCTTGCGGTCCTTGAACACCCTGAGGTCCTTGATCTCCTTGTGGTCCTTGGTCACCCTGAGGTCCTTGGTCACCCTGAGGTCCTTGGTCACCCTGAGGTCCTTGGTCACCTTGAGGCCCTTGGTCACCTTGAGGCCCTTGAACACCTTGAGGTCCTTGGTCGCCTTGCGGTCCTTGAACACCCTGAGGTCCTTGATCTCCTTGTGGTCCTTGGTCACCCTGAGGCCCTTGAACACCTTGAGGCCCTTGAACACCTTGAGGTCCTTGGTCACCCTGAGGTCCTTGGTCTCCCTGAGGTCCTTGGTCTCCCTGAGGTCCTTGGTCTCCCTGAGGTCCTTGGTCGCCTTGAGGTCCTTGGTCTCCTTGTGGTCCTTGAACTCCCTGAGGTCCTTGATCACCCTGAGGCCCTTGATCACCTTGCGGTCCTTGGTCTCCTTGAACGCCTTGAGGTCCTTGGTCGCCTTGAACACCCTGAGGCCCTTGATCACCTTGCGGTCCTTGGTCACCTTGTGGTCCTTGGTCGCCTTGAGGTCCTTGATCACCTTGAGGCCCTTGGACGCCTTGATCGGTTCCTAAAAGTTCATCAGAAACTAATCGGTGGGCAGGCACCAATTGCCCAAATGCATCTTTACCCCAAACAGAAATTTGAGTTTCATTCTCTGCTGCTCCGCTTGTAGTAAAGACGAATTCAAATGCATTGAAATCTGCAAAGTAGTTCCTAGTTATAACCGCATTTGGTCCCACTGATACCAATTCTTGTACATATAATGTTCTACTGCCGTTTAAAACGTAACCCTCGATCAAAACAGTAGAAGAATTTACAGAATCTCGGTTATCGATTTTTACCGTGACCAGTTGGGTGGGTCTAACTCCATTAACAGGATCGTTTGCAATTGGTCCAGTTGATAATACTGCCATTAAGATACTCCCTCCTTCCTAGTAAAAGTAAGCCTTTCTTGTGAACAGTGAGATCTTTCTCAATATCCTGTTCCCTCTATTTTATGTCTCAACCATTTGATATGATTGTGGTTTTATCTCTGTACATTTGTTGAGTTTTAAGACTCTAGTTGCTCATCCGCAACAATGCGCTGAACATCAATAATTACACCACTCCCATTTTTTCCCCAAACTGAAATATCAGTACTTTCTTCTGCAGGACCGCTTGTAGTAAAAACAAATTCGTATGCATTGAAGTTTGCTCCATAATTTCTCGTAGCAACTGCATTGGGGGCTAAAGCTATTTGTTCTAGTGCATACAATGTTCGTAAACCATTTAAAAAGTATCCTTGAATTAAAATAATTGAAGAATTGACTAAATCACGGTTAATTAATTTAACGGTAACCTGCTGAATAGGCCTGGCCCCACTAACAGGACTATTCTCAATAGGTCCAGTTGATAATACTGCCATTAAGTTGATCTCTCCTTTACTATTTATTAACTACAAATCCATATTGTAAAAAATGCTATATATATTGAACTAAAAAAATATATTTAGGCTTATATCCACTATATTATTTTACGGTTCAATTTATATAGAACAGAATAGGGATTAATGTAGCTCCATGTATCATATTAATAATGTGTTACATATGATTGTTTGTTTACCTATTAAAATAAAAATGATATCTATCTACTTATGGAAGCCTTTTTAAATTCCGGGGACATTAAAAGGTAGTGACCGAGCATTAAGTAAGCTGATTCATCCAATTTCATTTCCAACCATAAAAGGATAAAGGCACCCTGAGAAAAAAGGTGCCTTTATCCTTGTAAATCTACAACACTCTAACAGATTTATTTTTTAATTCCTCGAATTGTTCCAACCTTTGTTTCTCATCCCATAAATAATGAAATCCCCATCTATTTGCTGTGTCCCCTTCTCGCAGTCCTTGTTTTAAAGCCGAGAAACGTGAATTTATATAGTCAAATCCCAAGTATTTATAATGTAGCAATAAAACATCATTATTGGATGGCTTTATGACGTCTCCTGTAGGTGAAGCAGTATGCCTGCCAGGACTGAAATTTATTTCTTGTATCGCATTTGGATTAAATATTTGAGGCTTATCGTACGTTTGACTTCTTACACCATTCCTTACCGTTTCATGTAATGGCTGATGGCTACTCGGAAAAAAATCAGAAACCATCTCATAACCATCAGGGACAATCCATGTTATCCCTTTAGAGGTGCATTCTTGCAGATATGTTCTAAGGTTAGGGTGATAGAAATGTTCATCTGCGTCACAGACAATAACCCAGTCTGCCTTCCCTCTGCTTCCTTTCCAAAATTGATTGAATTTATCTTGTGCTGATTTCACGAGAGAATTACCTTCTATTTCGAATCTATCTATAACAACTTTGGGATTTTCCCTTAACATGGATACAGAATTATCAGTTGAGTCATTATCGAAAATATAGTATTGATCCGCTATATTATCATAGTGCTTTAAAAAAACGGGAGCATTTTTTCTTCATTCCAGCATAAAGCATATACATGTATTATCACGTGTTCTTCCCCTTTCACACTCAAAGCTTATGGATCGACTTGCTTGATAATATATGCAATTTATATTTGTAGGGTTCAAGTCGTGGAAGACGAGCTTTTCGTTAAGCGAGTATGTGAGAGATGATAAATCATATTGTAGCTATTATGGGAATCATTTTACCTCATTTGAAAATGTCGTCTTGAGTGTCGTACCTCTCCCGTTCGCCCCTGACACTCACGATATTGACTGGGCGTATACCCTGAATACTCCTTAAATTTCCGATAAAAAAAGCCCAGACTTTCGTATCCCACCTCGTATGCTATTTCGCTAATATTCTGGTTTGTATGGCGAAGTAGCGTCTCTGCGTACAGCATACGTTGGGTTTGAACAAGCTCCCGAAAGGTTTTGCCTGTCTGCTCTTTAAGCAAACTCCCCAGATAATTAGCGTTAAAATTAAATGCCACCCCCAATTGAGGTAGTGTGCAATCCCGATAATGCTGCTCAATGTATTGCAAAATATCAATAATTGTTTTCACATAGGCTGCCTCGGATGTTTCTCCCCACGTAACCAGACCATGCTTTTCCATCAATACCAATTCTGCTTACGGATGATCGAGTACACCTTGGGCAATCATCACCCCCCACCGCATACCGACGAATGGTGGTTTCTTATCGACTGGCATGAGCAGTTGGATAAGCAAGCCCCTTCTCAAGCCATACTTATTTACACGTTAAAACGGACCATTCGATTGGCTGAGCAGGTCCTGACAAGCTTCCGTTCCTGAATCAGCGGTTGAGAGACGTCACGACAGCAACGCTTGCTATCCGAGCAACCGGATATCGGCCTAACGACACCGTATATGCGTCACTATTTGGTCGAAGCTTTGCTGATCACAGGTGACCGGGACGGAGCCGTAAAACATCTCAAGTCCTACTGGGGAGGTATGCTACGGGATGGAGCGGACACGTTCTGGGAATTGTACGATCCCCATAATAAAGCCTTTTCTCCCTACAGCAGTTATTTAATCAACAGCTACTGTCACGCGTGGAGCTGCACCCCAACCTATTTGATTCGTAAGTATAAGCTTTAAAATGCAATAAGGCCGTGCCAGAATCGGGTTGTGATAACCTTTTTCGGCACGGCCTTACTATTTGATTAACTACTCGTCTGTTCGCATCACTTGGGCAAGCAGCTCATACGACCGCAGGCGCGCTTGATGATCATATATATGAGAAGTTGTAATCAGCTCATTGGCTCTCGTCTGATTCATTATAAAATCAAGCTTTTGCTTGACCGTATCAGGGCTACCGATTGCAGAATACCCCAACATATTGCCGCGAACCGCCCCCCTCTCCTGCTCACTCCAGAGCTTCTCCATGTCATCAACTGGTGGCTTTAGTTTCCCGCTCTGCCCGCGTATCACATTGAGAAATTGCTGTTCTTGTGAAGTGAAAAGCCACTGTGCCTCCTCATCAGAATCTGCAACAACCACATTGACGCCAACCATCACATACGGCTTATCCAGTGCCTTCGATGGACGGAAATTGCGATGATACAGCTCCAGAGCCTGTAGCAAATGAGCCGGGGCAAAGTGACTGGCAAACGCGAACGGCAACCCAAGCTGACCTGCCAACTGTGCGCTGAATCCGCTTGATCCCAGCAGCCAGATCGGTATATCCAGCCCTTCTCCCGGAACCGCCCGTACACCTGGAACTCCCCCTTTTAGCGCTGGATTGAAATAGGAACGCAGCTCATTTAATTGCTCCGGGAAATCTTCACCAGTGCTGTGCAGCCCTCGCCGTAGCGCCCTCATGGCAGGCTGATCTGTGCCTGGAGCCCTACCCAGTCCCAGATCAATCCGTCCCGGATACAGTGACTCTAACGTTCCGAACTGCTCTGCAATCATGAGCGGAGCATGATTAGCCAGCATGATGCCGCCTGAGCCTACCCGAATCTTGTTGGTATGCGCAGCTACGTGCCCGATAACCAGTGAAGTAGCCGCGCTGGCCACCGCCTGCATGTTATGATGCTCCGCCAGCCAGTACCGATGATATCCCCATTGCTCGGCATGCTGGGCAAGAGCAACGGTATCACGGAAGGAATCGGCAGGAGTGCCGCCTTCAATGACGGGTGCAAGGTCTAGTATAGATAGTGCAACGTTCCGAATAGTCATTTTTCAAGGAACCTCCCTGTAATTGTATCGCTGGTGAAATGCTATATCACTGATGAAGTAAATGCCTGTCCATTTCCTCCACCATCACATATAATCAGTAAAATAGCTGCACTGTCAGAGTATCGTTTTATGATTCCCCTCACCGCTTTAATTATTTGACATATCAATTGATATGTCAAATATAATAATGTGTCCCGTTATGAATTGCAAATGAATTAAATTATTAATTTTGTTTCAAGAAAATAGTTTACTTTTACGAAAAGCTCCTCTATCATTCACTTATATGGATAATCATTATCCATATTAGCCTGATTACAGATTTGAATGTATAGAGGTGATGCTAATGCATATGAAAACAGGCGTCGAACAATCTGTCTACGCCCTCCTGCTACTCGCGATGCTGCCAGACAAAGCGGTTTTGCCAGGAGAGGCCATCAGCCAACAATTAGGTGCTTCGCCCACTTATTTTCATAAGCTGTTGCGAAAATTGGTCAGCTCTGATTTGATTACTTCTGTTCCCGGGGTCAAAGGCGGGTTTAAATTAAAGAAAAAACCTGAGGATATTCGGGTATTTGATATTTATCTTGCAATCGAAGGACAACAGACACTCTATTCTTCCAGCGGTATTTACAACGATATGCTTGAATTAAAGGAAGAAGATCAGTGCTGTCTGTTGACAGATTTGATGGAAGAGGCGGAAACATCCTGGAAGGCAGTTCTGAAAAGGGAAACCATCGCATCATTATCCGCTGACTTTTATAAAGCGGGTTATGCTGCCAAAATTACTTCTTTGGAAAACTGGATTCAGGAAAAAATGGTTCTGTAAAGAATTTGAAATCGCAGAAAGGATCATGAACATGAACGATTATTTAGTAAAAGCTCTTGCCTACAATAACCAGGTCCGGGCTTACGCCGTTAGAACAACGGAGACGGTGAGTGAAGCACAACGGCGTCATCATACCTGGCCAACAGCATCGGCTGCATTGGGACGCTCCATGACGGTCGGCGTTATGCTCGGGGCCATGCTTAAAAATGAGGACAAACTGACGATCAGGATTAACGGTGGCGGCCCCATTGGCACTATTCTTGTCGATACCAATGCCAAAGGGGAAGTTAGAGGTTATGTAAAAAATCCGCAAACCCATTTCGACCTTAATCATATAGGGAAATTAGATGTCGCCAGAGCAGTTGGAACAGATGGAGCGCTGATTGTATCCAAGGATATCGGATTAAAGCAGCCTTTTGTCGGACAAGTCCCTCTTATATCAGGTGAGCTGGGTGAGGACTTCACCTCATATCTGGTCCAATCCGAACAAATTCCTTCTTCTGTTGGAGCCGGGGTGATTGTCAATCCTGACAACTCCATTCAGGCGGCTGGCGGATTTATTATTCAGCTAATGCCGGGTACGCAGGAAGAGGTAATCAGTTTTATTGAGAGACGCCTTGAGGCCATTCCGAGTATTTCCTCTATGGTCATGCAAGGACTAACGCCGGAGCAGATACTTGGACAGATTTTGGGAGAAGACAATATTAAAGTATTGGAAACCATGCCTGTGCAATTCCATTGCCCCTGCTCTGAGGAACGAGTTTCTAATGCCATTATCAGCTTAGGTAGTGAGGAAATCGCAGATATGATCCAAACCGATGGACAGGCCGAAGCACATTGCCATTTTTGCAACGAGCATTACCATCTGACCAAAAAAGATCTCGAAGGCATGCTAGAAACGGCTACTTCATAATTGCAACAAGTCTATCCTGCAACATCGGTGCCTTGCTTCGCAGTGCCGGTACTAACCCAAGGAAGAGACTAATCCTTGCTAAGCAAAATCTCCTAATAAGAGCTGTCCCCAAGGTAGTTTTAGCTACTAAGGGACAGCTTTTTTCCTTTTATTCGAACCTTGTTGTCAATCTCAAACCTCATTCACCCGTCCCTGACACTCTCGATATTGACTGGGCGTATAGCCTGAGTACTCCTTAAATTTCCGATAAAAAAAGCCCAGGCTTTCGTATCCGACCTCATACGCTATTTCGCTGATGCTGTGGTTCGTATGGCGAAGTAGCGTCTCCGCGTGCAGCATCCGTTGGGTTTGGACAAGCTCCCGAAAGGTTTTGCCTGTCTGCTCTTTAAGCAAATTCCCCAGATAATTAGCGTTAAAACTAAACGCCGCCCCCAATTGGGGTAGCGTGCAATCCCGATAATGCTGCTCAATGTATTGCAAAATATCAATAATGCTCGCTTTACCCGGCTTATGATCCAGCTCAAAATTCATATCCAGCTGATACACCCGCATCAGCTCGGTAAGCAGCAAAGGCACATAATGACTTAGCATCTGCTGATTAACCAAAATATCATTTTCCCCAAGCGCGTAAATGCTGTGCGGAACATTCATATCCAAAATACATATCTGCCCCTGCTCCAGCCTAATTTCCCTGCCGTCAATAACCTGTCTGCATTCCCCGGAATACATATAATTCATTTCAATAAAATCATGATTGTGTAAGGGCATGTCCGCAAAACGATGGTGCTTGCTCATATAAATGGAACCGCTATCAAAAAAATATTTGCCCTGCATTCGAAGAATCTCATGTCCTATTTCGCTTTCGGTAATATGAAACCCCAGGGGTTCTAAATCGTTCACATTTTTCCCGGTGCGAATCTGTATTTCCTCTACAGCATCCAGGAAAGCAGGACGCGGCGCCAAGGATGGCAAATCTTTATCCACACTATACCGGACACCTGACGCGCGTGCAATGTCTACTTTTCCAGCCGGGCATTCAAAAGCTGATCGTATCCGAATTGCTTGCGCGTAAGCTCCTCCTTGCGCTGTTTTTCCAAAGCTTTTTCCCCAAATTCCCATGCTTCCTCCGGCTTCACTACAAATACGCCATCGTCATCACCCAAAATGAGATCACCCGGATGTACGCTGACCCCAAACAGGCTAATCGGCGTATTCACCTCTCCCTCCAGTTCCAGTGTACGTGTAGTCAAGGCACTAACCCCTTTGGAAAAGACGGGAAATTGCAGCTGGTTCAAGACACCAACATCTGTGACACAACCGGAAACAATCACACCAGCCAGTTGTTTTTTCATCGCTACATAGGCTCTAAATTCTCCCCAACAGGCTCTGGCGTCGTCACCGGACATATCGACAACAAGCACATCACCCGCTTGTGCCAATTCCAGTGCATGACGAACAGCGGTGGAGTCCAGATGGGGAAGCCTCACGGTCACTGCATTCCCCAGCAAACGAATGGGACGAAACAACGGCAGCGCCCCCTGCATACATCCAAAATCCGTGAAATGCCCAAGGGTAGAAGCACTAACATGCTGATAAAGCTCCAGCAGCTCCTTCGTTACACCCTGTACCCGTGGTTGAATCCGAAACATACAAACCAGCTCCTTTCGTGATCTAACCAAAACTCACACTATACATCTAGGAATCAAAGCAGGCGGAATGGCGCTTAGGCAAAATTTTCAGCTCACTATAGCCTAAACATCGTAGCTCATACTTAGCTCGTACAATGTATCTTCGGACAGGTAGGGCAATAGCTGCCCGTTTCCTTCAGCTGATAAAAATAGCAGCAGGTTTTGCGAACACGTACAGCTTTCACAGCCGCAGTGGGCGCAGCGGTTACCGATGTGGTTACAGGTATGGCCGCTCTCTCTGTACGGGGAGAGCCAAAATACTGAGCCAGCGGATTTTGCCGTTCACCAAACAAGTGAGCCGGAGCTTCACAGGTCAAATATTTAAAATCCCCTTCCGTTCGCAACCGATCCCCGCTTTTTAGCTCCTGCCGGATACGGTTTTCATATAGCGCATAAACATAGATGGCGGTGTTTTCCCATAATATCGTCCTTGGAATGGAAGCAACAGCGGACACAGATCGCCACACTAGGGCCAAATGCTCTGCAAATACATGCCGGATGACGTGATCACGCCAAGCATGACGCTGCTCTTGGCCGCTGTCTCCCCCATCCTCATCCTTCTTTCCGCTGTCACATTCCGTAACGAGTAGTCTGTTCAAATGCAACCTTGGAAGCCAGGTATCCTTGACAAAAGCAGATTGAATCACACAATCGGCAATCTCGACTTTCAGCATCTTGTTATACACCGACATGGCATACAGAGCCGGGGACACGATCAAAAAACCGTACCGCTTCGCCAAAACAGAGGCCGTTACCTTGCGTGAAGAAAAATCATGTAGCCCTGCCAGCCGATCCAGATACATGGCACATTGAGTTGCATCCAGCAATTCGCTGGCAGGTAGATCATACCGTCCGGATGGAGCCTGTTCACTCCTGCTGTCTATTCGCAATTTTTCCGTCAGATACGACCATTCCGCAGGCTCAAACGAAGACCCTTTGGCGTACGGCATCCATTTTCCTCCCCTTTCCATGAGGAATAAACATCGGTGTTCCGTACAAAGGATCAGGAATGACTTGGCAGCGCAGTTGGAATACCTTCTCCACCGTCTCTGCGGTCATGATTTCTTCCGGCTTTCCCTGCGCGTAAATGCGCTTATCGTATACCGCAACCATATGGTGCGCATAGCGACAAGCCAGATTCAGATCATGCAGCACCATGACAATGGTCCTCCCTTCTCGTTCATTCAGATCAAACAGAAGGTCCAAAATCTCAATTTGATGCGTCATGTCCAAATAGGTCGTCGGCTCATCCAGTAAGATCATATCCGTCCCCTGTGCCAAAGTCATGGAAATCCATGCTCGCTGACGCTGCCCGCCGGATAAGGAATCTACTGTACGATCTGCAAAAGCATCCAATTGCGTCGCTTGCAACGCGTTTTGTACCTGTGCTTCATCCTCTGCCGACCACTGCTTCAGCCAGCTCTGATGTGGATATCTGCCCTGCTTGACCAACTGATACACTGTCAGTCCTTCCGGCGCTGACGGTCCCTGCGGCAAAATGGATAGCCTTTTGGCAATTTGCTTGGAGGGTAACTGGGCAATAGCCTGACCATCCAGCAGCACCGCTCCCGCTGCAGGCTTCAATAGCCGCGCCATAGCACGCAAAATCGTCGATTTTCCACACCCATTGCTGCCTACTAGCACCGTTATCTTTCCCTCCGGAATTTGCAGGTCCAGCTCTTGAATAACCGGATCTGTCCCGTAGTTAATCATCAGGTCCTTTACCTCTAAACCCATGCAGCTTCCCTCCCCTTTTATAAACTGCGAACTTAAGATCTTGTATATTCCATTTAAAAAAGAAAAACACCCATAAGTGTCCAAAAAAATTCCAGCTCGGCTTTAATGCCGATTTCGGCGCTGGAGCAGCAAATATAGGAAAAACGGTGCGCCCACCCCTGCTGTAAAAATGCCTGCGGGAATATCAATCGGATAAAAAGCCGTACGGGCCAGCAAGTCGGCGAGATACACCAGCAATCCCCCTACCAGTGCGGACACCAGCGTCAGGCTACCCATAGAGCGGCCTACCCATCTGCGCGCAATATGCGGCGCGATTAAACCCACAAAACCAATCGCTCCCGCAACTGCTACTGCAGTTCCAGCAAGAATCACACTGAGCAGCAGCAACATCACACGATGCCGCTGCACCTCCACTCCCAAGCCGGTAGCCACATCATCCCCCAACTCCTGTGTGTTGAGGCTGCGTGAAAAATAGAGAACCAGAGGTGTGCAGATCACAACAGCGATCAGCATGGTATATACGTTATTCCACGATGCTCCATACACGCTGCCCGTCAGCCAAATATAAGCCTTGCCGGCTGTAAAGGACGAGCTCATGACCAGCATCAGCGTCGTAATCGAGCTCATAGCAGAAGCCAAACCAATCCCCACCAGCACCAGTCGGATTGGTGTCACACCATCCTTCCAGGCCAATATAAATACAAGCAGCGATACGACCAGCGCTCCAGCGACAGCCGCCACAGGCAGCCATTGAATGCTCATAACAGCTCCCCCATAAGCAATGAACGTAACTGCCGCTACGGATGCTCCGCCTGTAATCCCGAGGATATCCGGGGATGCCAACGGATTGCGGATAATGCCCTGAAGCACCGCTCCCGCGATGCCCAGAGCCGCACCAACCAGCACTCCCGTAAGCGCTCGCGGAAACCGCAGCCTGTACAAAATAAAATCATAATCGCCTGTGCCACGCCCCCATATCGCTCGAAGCACTTCCCAAGGATGCACATACGTATCTCCCCAGCCTACACTCATCACGCCCATGATCAGAAGCGCCAAGGTCAGTCCGCCAATGATCCATAACGCTCTTTTTTCTAGTTGGATATGAAACCTGCCATTTCTGCTGCGCAGCGTCACATAACGCCTCATATTCATGCCGCCTCTGCCAGTCCCATGCTTCAAATTCACACGCCTCATTTCCACGCCACCCCTTTACGGGCAATGTAGACGAAAAAGGGAACCCCGATCAAAGCTGTAATGACGCCAATCGGAATTTCCTGCGGCGAAATCAGCACTCTGGCTGCGGTATCCGCCGACACCAATAGCAAAGCACCCAGTACCGCCGAAAAAGGGATAATCCAGCGGTAATCCGCACCAACCAAAGCACGCGCCACATGCGGAATGATCAGACCGACAAAGCCAATCGCCCCCGCAATAGCAACAGAGCATCCAGCCAACACCACAATAATCAGGCCCATCGCGCATTTTACCCATAAGATATTTTGCCCCAAGCCCTTCGCTACATCTTCCCCAGTCACGAGCAGATTCACCGCTCTCCCCATAAACATCGCCGAGATCCCAGCCACTAGCAAAAAAGGAAATAAAGGCTGTAGCATCTCCAGCGAACGTCCGCTGACAGAGCCTGCCATCCAGAACAACACATTTTGCATTCCCGTTTCATTCATCACCAAAATAATTTGGATCATCGACATAAACAAAGCGTGAATGGCAGAGCCGGACAATACAATCTTGACTGGCGTCAAACCATCCCTGCCTAATGATCCGATGACGTACACCAGAACAGCCGCCAGTCCTGCGCCGATCAAGGCAAAGCCCATCAGAGACATCATGGACTCGACCGAAAACACGACCGCTGCGATAGAGACGAAGAACAAAGCACCCGCATTGATACCGAACGTACTGGGCGAAGCCAACGGGTTGCGGGTAAGTGCCTGCATGAAGGCTCCTGCCATCGCCAAGCTCGCGCCTACAACAGCAGCAATGACCGTGCGCGGCAAACGTTCGGTATGTATCAGCACATGCTCTACATTTTGAGCATCATAATGAAACAAGGAAGAAATCATAAAATTTGGATTAATTAGCGTTCTACCCATCAGTAGGCCAAGAAATAAAGCTCCTGTCAACAAAATCAGGCATACACCAAGTCCAGTCCATTTTCTTAAATTTGTCGTTAGCATCGTTGCATAGCCTCACTCTTCCAACAGCCTGGTACAACATAAAAGAAGGATGAGAGATATAACCCCTCACCCCTCTGCTATATTTCCGTTGTTCTTATTGTCATGTAGGTTTATGATTTCAGATCATACATTTTATAAAGATCATCCAGCATCCGATTCGCGCTCAGATAACCTCCAGCCAAATTCCAGTTCACCTCGTCGACCTTAAAAATGCTATTTTTCTTGTATGCATCAAGGTTTTTCCATAGAGGATGACGGGTCCATGCTTCAACATTTTTTCAATCGCAGCCGGATCCTTACCGGAGTTAAATACGAACAATGTATCTGCATTCATATCGGGTATGCTTTCCTTGCTGTTGACTTTAACTCCCCACTGATCCCCTTCTTGTGCAGGAGGACGGGTAAAGCCCAACTCTTTCAGAATTTTCCCGGCATAGCCCATATAATAAATACGTGCATGGTCCGCGCGGAAATTAACAATGGAGGCCTTGATCGGCAGACGGTCACCCATTTTCGTTCTGAAATCCGCTACACGCCGATCCCAATCCGCCAGCAATTGTGTTCCTTTGTCCTCCTGATTCAACACTTGTCCGATCAGTTTTACGGTTTCCTTCCACTCATATACTTCGTTGACGGCCACGGTAGGGGCAATTTCCGATAATTGCTGGTACGTCGCCTCGTTACGGAATCGGGTTGCAATGATGACATCCGGTTTCAGGTTATAAATCTCCTCCAGGCTCGGCTGTGTTTCCAACCCGACCGTGGGAATCCCTGCGAGATCCTTTTTTAAATAGTCATACACGGGCTCCGTTCCATGGGACTCCACAATCCCCACAGGCTTTATACCATAGGCGATCATAACATCGTTGGCTCCGTTATACAGCGTTACGATCCGCTTGGGTGTCCCCTTAATCTCGGTTTTACCCAACACATGCTCAATGATACGCACCGAATCGGTTGAAGCCGCTCCCTGTGGTTCCGTCGTTCCTTTATCCGTTCCAGTCGCTCCACCGGAATCCACACTCTTACCCGCGCCTCCAGCTCCGCAGCCTGATAAAAGCAGCAATACAACCATGAGCGCAATCCATATACTCCCCTTGCCTGATGCTTGCATTTCTCTATTCCCCCTATTTAGATCGCCAATAATGATATTGATTCTCATTATTAATTATAGGGAGGGGGGCCATGATGAACATGGACGTTAGCGTCCTTTATTTGGACGAATCAGACAATAACAACGTGACTGTTTTGTCCAATAACAGGTCGTGAGACAACGAAGTATAGCATGTATACAGATGTCGGCTATCGCACATATGATGTACTGCTCCGCTTTGCACCGCCTTCAGTTTCTGCCATTCAGGAGAGCGCCACAGTGCCAGACATTCTTGCTGAATCGTTTGTTCTTCACAGGCATTTCCATAATGGCGGAAACATGTCAGTATGATGCGATCCGCATCATATTCAGCCAGATCGTCCACCGTCACCTCACGGTAATGGGCAATAGCCTCCACTCCCGCAGGCATAGCCAGCTTTAAATCCCCGTACAGCACTGTTCCCACATTCCGCTGTCCATACACACACATTTTCTGGTTCCCCACTCCCACGATTAGCACCGTCTCCCCGCCGAGCTTTTGCCTGACCTTTCGGGAAATCGTTTCTGCTTTCGTTTCATATCGCTCCAGCCATTCCACCGCTTCCCTATCCTTGCCGACGATCCGGGCAATCGACTGAAAATGAGTACGCCAGTTTTGGAAAAAGGGTACGGTGACGGTGGGCGCAATCTGCTCGTACATTTTTTCTTTTTTCGACTTCTCAAAATCCCTGAACTCACAGGTTAAAATCAGATCCGGTCGGGCTGACATCAGCCTCTCCAGATCGGGCTGTACCTCACCCACCGAAATGGTATTGCGGAAGCCTTCGGTGACAGGATAAGCCTTGTTGATGACCGCCGCGTACGGCTCAATACCCAATGCAACCAAATGTCCGGTTAACAGATGCTTGAGCGAAGCGATTTTATCCGAATACCGGATTGTATTCACATAAGCTGAGGGAGAGCGTCCAGTCGCGGCTTTAAACTTGCGGCTAAAATAGAACTCATCGCTAAATCCGGCACCGTGAGCAATAGAACGAAAGGAATCACGAGTGAGCACCAATGCCTGCTTCGCATGATTGATACGAATGTCCGTCAAATATTCCATCGGGCTTTTGCCGATCAATTTTTTGAACATACGCGAATAATAATCAGGGCTCATTCCTGCCAGCTCTGCCAGCTTATCCCGCGTAATATCCGAAGCATAGTGCTGTTCCATATTATGGAGGGTCAGAGTCACCGCCTGCTGCACATCGGGCTTCTGATCACGGCTGGTATGCTGAAACAAGGACATCAGCATTTCCTGAAATACAATGTTGGCCTTCATTTGGTCCCACACGCTATTACAATGATGCTTCCTCTTGATCTCCTCGACCATATCCATCACAAAACGAAAGTGGGAAATGATCCATTCATGTGGTCCAAGCGCTGGTGCGGGTATGTAACGGTCCGGCTCCCCGGATGGCTGTAATGCAAGAAAACGAATAATATAATAATCCGCCGGAGCGCCGGACAGCATATGGAGCTTCAAGACTGCGCCGGGAGCGAGCATAAAGCCCTTTTGACGGTAAAGAGGATACGTCATTCCATCAATCGCTATATCCCCTTCGCCTTCATTGAACAATAATAAGGTATGAAAAGACGTTTCTTGCCGGGAGGAAGAGCGACCAGAGAACACATGCTGAATATCTTGCAGTTTATAAAGAAATGAAGTAAAGGATTGATCCTGCGTATTCATGGCTCCCAGCCTTTCTATATATCGATAATTATTCTCAATTCTATGAGAACTCTTTTCATTATATATAGACTGGGTCGGATTTTGCAAAATGGAATTGCGCTCAAGCTTATAAATGATGAAACGGGTTCTGTATACGACTTTGACCAGATGGCATGCTGCCGGGTACACCGGACTGCTCCAGTAAAGGTTTAACCAGCAGCTTGAGAGGCCAGTCCGACTTTTCAAATAAAATATGCTCGATTTCCTGACGAACGGCAGCCTTGAAAGGCACGTGCTGAATTGCTTCTTCCAATTGATGCCTTAGTACTGACCACAGGGATGGCTCGTCTATGTTATAAACACCGGAAAGAGTATCTATAATGGCGTACAGGTTGACTTGAATACCAAGGGTTTGCAGGTAGAACAGCAATTTCTTCGGTGTTTCATTGTACAGACTGTTGGAATATCCGGGCCGGATTTGGTATTCAGGATCGGCAATCCCCTGCTCTGTCAGCCAGGGCAGATGCAGACGCACCGAGTCATGGTCACGCAGCAAAATGTGCTCGATCTTGCCATTTTTCCAAACCAGCACACAGTTTTGCCCATGGATTTCAGGCATGAGCCCGATCCGATACAAGCGCAGCATGATTTCAAAAAATGTCGAGCACACTTCACCGAACAGTTGTTTTACCGATTCTGCCGTGTCCGGAAGTCCACGCTCAGCGGCCCATTCCCGGAAAAAATGATGCTGGCTTGCGGCCAACGCAGACATGGGGATAAGGCGAACGGCCGGATCATGGATCAATTCATGCGGATAAATACGCGCCATCGCAGCCAGGTGCCGGGGTGGATCATCATACAGGCTGCCATTTTCCGGCATATAGGCCCACCAGGAGCCTTCATCGCATAAAAACAAGCGTTCCTGAAGCTGCGGGTCACGTGTCTTGGCTTGCTGCAACATGGCTTGTCCGCGATCCCCGTTAATCAGCTTCACTGCAGGAAGATAGCGGGATGCCCCCAGCGAAAATACGCCCAACGGGAGCTTCACATAATTCGGACCGCCCTCCTTGGGAGACAAAGAGCGTACAGATGAGGTTGCCTGAAAAACTCCAGCCTTCACTTCCAGTGGAATCCATACTTTGCCCGCCAGCTCGGCATGCAAATGCCGGGGTAGCATATACGTGAGCTGCCACGGGTGAACGGGGATTGCAATATAATCCGCCGCTAATCCGCGTTCCTGCATCTCCTGCTCTACTAGCTCACGCTCGGAAATGGACAGGAGAAGGTCGTCCGGCTGCTGTCCATCGTATGGGCGCTGTGTGTCCGATTCGACTGTCGCTGCTACTGTTTCTGTTTCCGTAAAATGAGGCCCTTGTGCGATTCCCACTCCGGTCATCACCGCATCCTTTCGGAGCGCCACCCAGCTCAGTGTAATGTCTTGCCCAAATTCAGCGATATATTGGCGATAGTCCTCCTCGTTCAAGCCTGTTTTGGCCTTGGATGCGGGGTGAAACGGACGATCACGCAGCGAAGAATATCGTTCCAGTTGTTGAAAAGCCTCCGAGGGCGATTTCTCCAGTATATTTTCATCCGTCAGTCCGCTATCCAGCGACCATGTGGTCTGTTCAATCGTTTGCTCCAGTAGCTGGACAAACCTTCCCACTCCCTCCTGTTGGCGGTATTCTTCATCCAGACATCCCTCAATCACACGCTGCATCAGCGTTACGGGGTGAAGCAATTCTGCACCAAACCCACCAGCCTCTGACCACCGCCGAATTTCATACACACCACTCGACTGTAGATAGCGATAGGGTTGAACCACCGCAGCTTGTACAGGAAAAACGAGACTGTGCTCCTGCTCCCGATCCACCCACCAGCGGTAAAGGCTGACCGAACGACCGTTGGGAGGTGCTTCTCCCTTTGGATTCGCAATAGCTTCAGAATCGGCAAAAGCAAATAGCTCGCCTAATTCGGGATGGACAGCAGTATAGTAGCTTTGCCATTGCGGAATAGACAACAGTTCAACATCGGCATGCTCCCAAAATCCTTCCGCCAGCAATGTATTGATGAGATCCTGCATGACATGGTTTTCAGCCTGCTTTTTCTTCTGCAAAAGCGTTGTTTCTTCGGATGAAAGTACCGGGGTCGTGCTTGATGTGGATTTCATATTGATTATTTCCTCCTTCATGTTAGTGTTTTATGTTAGATTTATGTTAGATATATTTCCCTGTTGTCTCTGTAGCCTCTATATCCTCCGCGCCCGTTGCACGATCCATATAGTAAAAATGCGGATGGGGATGGCTGAGAAAGTCATGATGGGAAATCGTCCAGCCATAGGCTCCCGCAATGTGGAACAGCAGAACATCCCCAATCCGCAAATGCTCTACATACACTTCATGCGCCAGCACATCCTTGGGCGTACAAAGCTCACCCGCGATGGTCACCGCTGTTTGTCGCCGCTCTGTTCGCGGAAAAGGATACTGCCAATCGTCAACAGCAATCACATCAAAAGGCTGGTTGTGCTGCCATGACACTGGCAATCGAAAATGATGCGTTCCCCCACGAATAATGGCGTAATGCTGGTCATGATTTGTTTTGAGGTCGATCACTTCTGCCGCATAATACCCGCAGTGCGCCACCATATAGCGCCCGGACTCAAAAATGAGCTGGATGCCGGGCATGCGGTATTCCTCCCACACTTGATGCAATTCCTCCATAAAATCATCCCATTCGAACCTGCGCGCCAGATCGGTATACGAAATGCCAAAGCCGCCGCCCGCGTTCAGATAGCGGATGGATAGCTCATGCTCCTGAATCCAGCCCTGCACACACTGCAAATACGTAGCGACCATTCGTGCATGCAGCCGGGCATCCAGATTGTTGGACAGAGAGTGCATATGGAAGCCCTCCAAATGTACATACGACAGTCTTTGGGCCAGTCGGATCGCTTCCGGCACCTGAATTTCGTCGATACCAAACTGAGTGGGCCGACCGGACATCGTGATGCTCGCCTCTGGCAAGGTACGCCGCAAATTAATACGCAGCAAAATAGATACACGCTGCTGTCTACGCTCCGCGATCCAGCCGATACGCTGCAACTCATGCAGACTTTCGGCATGAATCAGCATCACCTTTCGCTCTAACGCTTCCTCAATTTCAGCGTCCTTTTTCCCTGGACCTCCAAAAATAATCGGCACGTCGGCTGACACTTCACGAATAGTCCGAATTTCTCCAATAGATGCAGCTTCGAAGCCCTTTACGACGGGAAGCAGGCTGGCGATCAATTGAGGATCGGGATTGGCTTTGACTGCGTAAAACAAACTGCAATCGTCGGGCAAGCTGCTCACACAACGTTGTGCCCGTTCTCTCAGTGCGCCCAGGTCATATATATATGCACATACCGGCTGCTGCTCTCGCTCCCGTGTTTGCTGGATAAGTTTTTCCACATACGGAACGATCCGTCCTCCAGATAATGCTGAAACAAGCTGCTGACTCATGTTCTTCCTCCTTTATGTTAAGAGCTAGCGTAGGTCAGACCTTCTTTTTTGCAAGGCGCGAAAAGCAATTCCCCGCTCATCACCCAGTACGAAGGCATGAACCCCTTTTTCCAGCCATACGCTGTATTCCCCGTCCCTGCGCGGAATGGCGCAATACGGAATACCTGCTTCCCGTGAAGCTTCAAAGACCCGCTGTAGCCCCTTCTGTACAATCATAGCATCGGTCTGCCACGGTACCCCGTACGATTGGGATAAATCCGCTGCTCCTTCCAGCACCATGCCAATGCCCGGTACAGACAAAATATCCGCGATGCGTTCCACACCCAATCCGCTCTCAATCATGGGCACCAGCATAATCTGTTCATTAGCTCGCTTCATGTAGTCCACCAGATTTCCTTTGCCAAATGCGGCAGGTCTGCCGCTGTTCAGGCTTCGCTTGCCCTCCGGGCTGTATTTAGCAGCCTGAACCAACATCTCCATCTGCTCCCTGCTCTCCACATGCGGAACAACGATCCCCTGCGCTCCGCTATCCAGTACGCGCAGTATTTCCTTCGCATCGACTTCAGGCACACGCACCAAGGGCGTGATTTGTGCGGCTTCCGCAGCACGGATCATATGCTCCACCGTCTCGGGATTGATCATGACATGCTCCATATCAATGATCACAAAGTCATATCCGGCATGTCCGATCATTTCGACCGTAAGCGCCGCCGGGATGGAAGCAATGAGGCCAACGACCTCCTGTCCTGTCCGCAGCTTCTCCTGAAGCCGATTTACAGTCAGCATGTCGGCTCCCGGTAGGCATACAGCGGATTCATTCCCGATTTGAAATGAAGGTCCTCATCCCCAAGCAGCCGCCGTTTCATCAATTCTTCAATCTGTACAGTCGGGGCAAACAAATCAAACAGACGGAATCGTTCCTCATGCTGAGGATGCTGGCGCTGATAATCATGAATAACCTGTGCGGACATTTCCCAAAAGCGCTGCTCGTCCAACTGATAATGCTCCGCCAGGAACATCGCCAGCTCGGCGGCTGCAATAAAGAAAAAGCATCGTAGGAAAAATCGCGCACATCGTCCGGATTGCTCGTTTTAATAAACGAATTGCGGTTAATCCGGGCATGACTTGGCGGCTCAGGATGAAGATCGGGGCATTTCTCCGGCTCTGTCAGATGCTTCACGGAAAACCGGACACCATCATGAAAATCCTTAAGCGCCACCCGTGTCGGTTGCCCGTTCCGGTGGATCAAAATGATATTCTGACCGTGGGATTCCATGCCAATTCCATGCGCAAACAGCATATGAATAATCGGCGATATCGTGGCCTCCAGCACACGCCGTGTCCATTCCTCTACGCCGAATTGCTGTACCCACGGATCAATAAGCGGTACCCCGTTTTTTTGCACATAACATAGTCCGTTAAAAGGAATCGCATCCTCATCCGGCTGCAAATACCCGTGAATGCTTTCCCGCCAAACCGTCCCCAGTGAGCCGTAGGTTTTCGCCTGACGGTATTCGGGCAGCTGCTCATAGTCATACGTGATACCCAAAACCTCACGCAAAACAAAGAATCCCTGCTGAGCAGCATATTCATCGTGTTCCAGCAACCCATACAGCCAGTCCGTGATAAGCGCTCCGTTCAGCACCGTATGTCCAGCCATGATCCGACTGGTCGAGGTGTTCGTAATGCTCAGGGACAACTTCACATACGCGCGCTCCGGTGTCGTCCGGTTGGACAATGTGCGGATCGACTGCTGCGCCTGATACACATCGCTCGCTTCACCGAGCCATACGATCCGCTGATCCGCCAGCTCCTGATGAAACCGGGGCAAAATGACCTGCTGCCATTGCCACGGGTGGACAGGCATGAAGCGATAGGCTTCCGGTTGCTGACCGTAGCTGGTTAACAAGGCTTGGAAGCGTGCAACTTCGCTTTCTCCCAACTCTTGGCGAATAAATGCTTCATACTCAATCGCCTGCGACTGCCCTGCCCGGCTATGGCTTTTGGCGATGGCCAGCCAAAGAGGACGGAGCGGCTGCTTGAACTCGGGACCATACAGCTCATTATCTGCCAGCGTAAAGCCGATTCTGGATTTATAGCATGGATGGTAGGGATGCCCGTCCCCCAAATTGCCCTCCAGCTCATCATATCGACGCTGGTCATCCGCCAGAAATGGCGCGTTGAAAGAGCTTTGCGCCTGTACATCCTTGAGTAGAGTTTGCTCCAATTCCTCGATGAAGCGCTGAAGTCGTTCACCCTGCTGTGCGGTGCTGAGGACTTCATTTGCAAAATCCGCCAGCGTGGCCGACGTTTCGTTCCCGTCTGTCCCCACCCGTATGACCGGCACAGGAACCAGCCGAATGCGCCCAAAGCTGTTCATCCGTTTTCCGACAGAACGGTATTGGACAGGGCGACCTGTAATGTCCTTGCCGGACAATATAAAATATGGATCGCCGTTATCCACGGAATCGTTATGCGTGTCATAAGGCAAAATTTCTTCATATAGCAATGCCTGAATCAGTTGACGGATAATACGCTGCTCGACCTGCATAAAGGTATCCGAGCGGAGCGCCTGAATGAAGCGCTGAGTGGTCGAAGCATGGCTGGCGGAAGCTGTAGAAAGATTGCTTGTGGAAAATTTATGATCCGAAATGTTAGTTACAGACATGAAGTCACCTCACGAAAATGAATTGGATTAGGGATCAGGATAAACGAAGGCGTATCCCCCCTGGATTGAAAGCAGCTTGTAAAATTGGCTTTGGCAGGCAGCGTAGGTGCGGTCAATAAATCTTGGATATAGGCGGCTAGACGGGGGCAAGAGCTTGCAGCTTGTTCCTGTAATTGCTCCAACACCTTGCGTACCACCCTCCAATACTCCTGCTCACTATGCTGATCATGAACCGCAAGGGCATGAATCAATGCCCCCAAATGATTAACAAAGAAATAATAACGGGTACGCATCCACGGCTCTTCTGCGCCGTACAATACGGGACTGTCCTTAGCAATCAGTGAACCCACCCATCCGGCTGCCTCGGCCTGTTCACGCACAATACTTACACCCTCCAAATCCCGCACATAGTAGCATTCCGGCCATCCATCCTGTAGGGATAGAAGCGAATTTTGTACATGGGCTTCGAAGGCGATACCTTTCACCGCAAGCAAACGCAGCATAGGCACCATGGATATGTGAAGATACCGCTCCAGCCAAGCTAACAGGTCAGGCCGTTCTCCGTTTTTACTCGGGTAATTGTCCCGAATCACCCCGATAAGCCGCGGCTCCTGTTCACCCGGCAACGACTCCAGCAAGGAAGCCACTACATAGGTGGATTCAGGGTTCAGGTCCATCGGTCGATAAAGAACCGTAAACTGGTCAGACAATTGCTCCAGCTCTTGAATCGTCGCTGTTTCTCGTTCTGTTGCCGCCACGCTATGCTCATGTCCTGCGTCATACTTTGCATCAGTCGTGGTGACCTGTGAAAGCTCTGCATCCTTAGCAGACTCTGGATTCTCCGTTCGCTTCGCTACCTCATTCGGCTGGAAGCATACGCGGCTGTATCCCGTTTCTGTCAGCACCTTGAAGGACTCGGATTGGGTATGGGACGACCAGTCGGCTGAAAGCTCATGAATGACCTTCGCAGCATCCAAAGTACGCCGAGCCTGTTCCTGTGTATTGTCACGTACCAGATTGGTAATCCGCACATGCAGCGGCAGCTTATAGCCGTTTCCGGTTTTCAAATCCCATACTGTTCGTATCGAAGAAGTCGGATAAACGACAGGACCTAGCGCGCCCAAAGGAATCAACACCCGCTGACGTATCAAACTTTGAATGCAGGATTGTCGCAACACCTGTTCGGCCTGCCATGGATGCATGGGCAAAATGCGATATCGCGCCAACTCCTCTCCCCATTGACGCCGAGCATGGAGCCGCACAGACGGGTCAATGGCATCCTTGCGATACTCTTCACCAATCCATTCCTCCTGCACGTTATCCTCATGAACCGCGAAATAATACAGCGGAAACGCCGCACCCATCTCGGGACTGTATAACGGAAGCTCATAATCGGCAAAACCCTCCGTGCTTTTCGGAAAAGGATGAAAAGGGTGTCCGATCAGCAAAGACTGCTCCGAACGTACATACGTCAGATGGGCTTCTGTACCGGAGAGAGACTTTGGCTTGCTCTCGCCTGTGGTCTTCACATGGTGATCCATAAAGAGTGTCATTTTGTGCATACTGTTACGAATACGCTGTTTCATCTTTTGCTGCTCTGCTTCCCTTTGCTCGGGCTTGGCTTGATAGCTCATCTCGTCCAGCAGCCTTTGTATAACTCTATCCATCTCCAGGGGCCTGTACGTCCCTCCTTCTTCCTCCTCGTACCAAGCACTCCCATACACATGTTGCCCGGTTGCAGAGAAATGGTGCAGGGTTCCCGCCAGTTGCAACCCGATCCGGGGTAAAATCACCTTTATTTTCGGTGCTTCCCCTTTGATCCTTGGGTCAAATTGTCGCGTTTCCCGCAGATAGCTGTTGACCAGGGCCCGCAGTGTCGCTTGCTCCGCCCAGATCCTGCTTTTGGACAGCTCTCCAGCGATAGTGGAAATCTCCGTTGATTGTGTCAGCATGTATATTCTTTCTCTCCCTTCCTGTTCAAACCTTGGGTGTAGCCGCAGGTGCTTTCGCTTGCGGGGTATCACTGGATGTACGACGCGCTCCTTTTTTACGAAGGAAGTCAGGCGTCTTCAGGAAAAAAGCGGCGGGAATGGTGAGTAAAATCAATATACTCATCCCGATAAAGCCCTCCCTGACCACTTGCAGCGTTCCCGTTTCCAGCGAATAGCCCACCACCAGAAGCTGAGCCTTGCGAACTTCAAAATAAATCGAAATCACAACCATTCCAAGCGAAGAGGTCAGTCTGCGCATCACATTATTCATTGCCGAGCCTTGGGCTACCAGCTCATCGGGGATTGCATTCAACCCGGCCGTTGTGGCAGGCATATTCGACAGACCCAGCCCAATTCCCCGTAGCATCATGAGGACGAAGATCATCCACAGCGGTGAATTCATCTGGAGCATACCGAGCATCGCCGTAGCAGCACATGTGATGATAAGTCCCGTGCTGATCATTCCTTTTGGTCCTTTGCGATCTAATTGCTTGCCCGCTATCGTGACGAACCACCCTGTACATATAGCGGAGGGCAAAAACACAAGTCCTGTCATCATGGCGTCATAGCCATACACATGTTGAACCAGCATCGGAACCAGAAAAATGCTGCCGAACATCGCAATCGCTTGTACACTCGCCACGATGACGCTCAAGCTGTAGGTTCGTATTTTGAAAATGTGCACATTCAGCAATGGCTGTTCCTTCACCAGCTCCATTCGCACAAACAGAACCAGTAAAGCCGCGCCTGCAAGGAACAGCAGAATATGCAGCGGGGCAATCAGATCTGCAGTTGTCGTTGTTCTGCCCAGCGCAAACAGAATGAACCCCACACCCAACGTGACCGTTATAAAACCGCTGCTGTCAAAGGTGCGCGACGGATTGCTACGTGCAGCTGTTAAATAACGCATCCCCAGTAGCAATCCCAGCAGTCCGGTTGGCACATTTATGAGGAAAAGCACCTGCCAGCTGCTTAGAGATAGCACGATTCCTCCCACCGTAGGCCCGAGCATCGGAGCCGCCATAATCGCAATTCCCCAGATTCCCGTAACCTTACCGCGTTCCTCCTTGGGAAAGGCTTCAAAAATCAGCGCCAGTGACAACGGAATCATCAGCCCGCCTGCCATCCCTTGCAGTCCCCGACAGAGGATGACAGCGGTAAGCCCCCACGATAACGAGCCGAGCAAGGAAGCTGTGACAAAGAGCGCAAGTCCGCTCAGATATACTTTCTTTTTCCCAAAACGATCTGCCAGATATCCGGTTAAAGGCATCGTCATACCCATCGTGATTAGAAAAATAGTGATGAGCCAGCTCGCTGTAGCAGCGTTCGTATGAAATACTTTAATGAAGGACGGAATCGCCGGGTTGAGCGAACTGTTATTCAGCAAAACCGTAAAGGTGCCGAGCATCACCGTGATGACGACCTTCCACCGCTCGGGCACAGCACGTATGTTCATCCCTCGGCCTGCTTAACCATGACCGTGCTGCAACCCGGCATAGGCCACATGCACCGGAGTGGTCAAATCGAGCGTATGCAGAGGACGTTTGTGATCCAGCAGCTCCCTTATCGCTTCAATCACCACCGGATGATTATGACCGAGCGCTAAAGTTCCGGCCCCGGCCAGGCAGTCGTAATAGATTTTTCCATCCATATCCTTGACATGGATGCCCTCTGCTTCGGCGATGGCAATAGGGATACGGCGGGGGTAGGATCTGGCATTGGATTCCCGTGCAGCCTGACTCTCCAGATAACGGGTGTTTTGCGAGATAGCAGTAGTAGCTTTTGGCAACTCGATCACTCCTTTGATATTGATAATCATTTTCAATTAATTCACCTCCTTATTATATGGAATAAATATCCTGATTCCATGGACATTTAAGACCGGGTTTTGGACAAAAACTGTTTTTAATTCCTAAAATAGAATAAAAAACCACAATAAAAATCGCCATTTCGACCATTTTCACTGTGGTTCTTTTGCATTTCTTCCTGACAGAATCAGGAGTGCGGTTTTGTGTATGAAATTTTCGCTATAGCATCATGCAAATGGATGGATTCTTCATTTCGGCACTCCACCGTGAAGGCACGAACGGCCTCTAGCTCAACCAGATCGGCAGCAATCAGCCGCACCATATCTTCGACAAAACGCGGATTTTCGTACGCTTTTTCAGTTACTGCCTTCTCGTCCGGGCGCTTGAGCACCGGATGCAGCGGAGCGCTGGCATTGGATTCCGCTGCATCCAGCAGCATGACCTTCCAATCCTGCTCCAGCTTGTCCGGCTCATCTATATGCGCCTCCATAGTTACCACGCCCCGCTGATTGTGGGCACTATACTCGCTGATTTCCTTGGAGCACGGACACAAGGTGGTTACTGCCACCGTTAAGCCAACCACGGTACGACTCCCCCGTCCTGCCTCATAGCTGATTCGGATCAGCGTCTCGGCATGGTTCAGTCCCGTCTTTTCCAGTACAGGGGAGCGCCGTTCGTAGAACCAGGGGAACGACAGCTCCAACTCGGCCCGTTCCTGATTCATCCGCACAGCCAGACCTTCCGTAAAACGGGCCAGCTGTGCCAAATCCGTCGTTCCGCCCTGCTGCCGATATTCCTCCAAATGCTCTGTCAGACGGCTCATATTGATCCCTTTAGCCTCACGATTAAGCGAGGTTGTCAGCTTAAAGGTTCCGATGCTTACCTGTGACGAAGGGCTCAACCCCGCCTCCACGGTAATGGGATGCTTTACTCTGGCAATGCCCACCTGTTCGATGTCGAACAAATAGTTGCGTTTCTCATTTTGCAAATCAGACATGTATTCCTTCGTGGTGGGTTTATCTCCCGGGATAGGGTCCACCGAGCCGAACAGCCGATGGCGCTCTGCCTTGGAAGGCAGTTCCAGGGTTACTCTATCTTCTCTCACGTTAATGACTCCTTCAATTGATTTTCCAAGGTGACAGGATGCTGCTCCAGCGATTTTTGCAAAGCCTGCCAGCCCATCAAGGCACAGTTATGACGTCCTCGGAGCTTGTGAACACCCGACAAGGAAACGGCATCCTCCAGCACATCCTCATCCGGCTCTGCCCCTTCCTTGATCATGGAGGTAAACTGTTCCAGCAATTGACTGACCTCCCTTACAGACTTTCGTTTGACCAGTTCGGTCATCATGGAGCAGGAGGCCATACTGATCGAGCAGCCTGAACCTTCGATTTGATATCCTGAATGCAGTCGTCTTGCAGCAGCATATATAAAATCATGACATCTCCACACGTCGGATTTTATACGGAAGTACGATAGCGTCATCATCTGCAAGCTTGCCATAGTTTCGCGGTTGCTTGTAATGATCCATAATGGTTTGCCGATAAAGCTGTTCCAGCATTACGCTACCCCCTTTTAATAGTAATAATTACGATTAATTTATATTACTACAAAAACACCGCAAGGTAAACCTCGCTTCCCTCACGGCAACACAGTTGAATAGCGTTCATTCATGAGCTAATGTGAGGGTAGAACTTTTTTTCGAGATAAAAAACGAACCTGCAGGAGGTTGTTTCCTTGAGAAGTGAACATGAAATGCTTCATACCATTCTCGAATTTGCCCAAGAGAACGAACGGGTACGTGCCGTGATTATGAATGGTTCACGTGCCAATCCACATGCTCCACGGGATATATTTCAGGATTATGACATCGTCTTTCTCGCATCCTCCGTAGACAGCTTTGTTCAGGATCGTCGCTGGATCAACAGTTTTGGAGAATTGATTATCATGCAAACGCCCGATGAACACATGGAACCCATTCCGACTTACCGTGATCGCTTTGCTTTCCTCATGTTATTCACGGACGGCAACCGTATTGATCTTACACTCTATCCTGCGGATAATATCGCCAATTTGGAGCGAGACAGCTTAAGTGTGCTGCTGCTGGATAAAGACGGACTTGTAGAGCCTTTTCCACCGCCAAGCCTTCAAGATTATATAACAGTACCTCCAACTGCCCAAACCTTTGCAAACTCCTGTAACGAGTTCTGGTGGGTCAGTACCTATGTGGCTAAAGGATTATGGCGACGGGAGCTTCCTTATGCCAAATTTATGTTGGATCGGCCTGTAAGAGATATGCTTCACTTGATGCTGGAATGGCATATTGGTATACGGACAGACTCCGCGGCAGATCCGGGGAAGCAGGGAAAATATTTCGAGCAGCACCTTGAGCCTGAACATTGGACTGCCTACGTCCAAACGTTTGCGGATGCAGATTATGAACATATGTGGCAGACTCTTTTTAGAATGGGTGACTTATTCAGAGAAGTAGCCCTGGAGGTGGCGAATCATTATAGTTATGAATACCCGGCTCAGGACGATCAACGTGTTACATACTATCTCCATCACGTACAAGCTCTGCCAGCAGATACGAAGGATATCTTTTAATGAAAAGACCAGTCAGACATAATTTATATGTGTTGCTTTAGCAATTGCGCTGTTCGTTCCGGTTGCGAGATCGGAAAATGATGGGCTGCGGGAATATCCAGCGTGTGCAAGGAACGGAATGGCTCAGGCAGCTTATATATCTGATCCTTCCCCCCCCACAGAATCGAAACTTTCTCCTTGGACCGTGCTTCGTATATTTGGGGAGCGAATTGGAAGCTATTTGACCTCGTTAACATGGCCAGCGTTTCCGCAGTCGTCTTTCTTACGCGCGGGGAACGCATTTCTTCAAGAATATACGTAACGTATGCTGGCGGGATATCTCCCAAGCTCTCAAAACATGTCTGCAAAAGCAATTGCTTTTGCAAGCCTGGCTCGCTGAGCCTGCCCAGCACACTCTCCGTAATTCGTGCACTCCTATATCTAGGTGGAGCGGTATGCAATACAGGCTGCAACAGATGCAAGCTGCTGATGCGCTCAGGTACGCGTTCCCATACTTTAGCAGCCAGCAGTCCGCCGAAAGAATGACCTACAAGGCGGATCGGCGTTTCAAAAGCCTGAATGGCCTGTACTAACGATTCAATATGGCCTTCCAGTGCATCCTCCTTATGATGGTATGGAGAGCGTCCAAAGCCGGGAAGATCCACCAGGCAAACCGAGGATTCAGGAAAATGTTCAGCCAGCGGTATCAAGCAATCCGCCCCGCTTAAAGTACCGTGAACAAACACTATCGTTGGATTATCATTTCCCACCTTTTCTACCTTTCGCTCCAGTGTAGCTAAAGGCCCGCGCCTGCTGCGGACATATCCATCTGTTTCCGCATGGGAATGAATAATTCTAAAATCAAGATCGGTAATAACAAATGGGAAAGTGCTGGAATTCACCGCATGTGACAGCCCGGATTTATGGTGAATCCGCCGCGTTGCATCTAATGGGTAGTCCACGTCCACGATAAAATCGAGTGATTCCTTCGGGATACCCAACTTTCGACCAAGTGGAGTACCCAGTATCTTGGATAGCCAAGCGGGTGAAATCGAACCTAACGGTTTACGGACCCGAAGCTCCTTCGCCATATTCGTTCCCAGCTCTATCATCGTCGGGCTCTGTTGCCTTTCATCCATCAAGTAGTATGTTTCATTGGCAGGGCGCGGTTCCTTCGCAAGAGCGCTGATAAATTCGGCCGCATGATCTACGTGAACCAGTGGAAGCCAATGAGACTTCCCCCCGGGAACGAGACCCATGAGCTTGCGTGCTGTAGAAGCCACGAGAATGCCGAGTCCACCGGTTTGAGGCGTATCCCCATGCTCAGAGTCACCAATGACAACGCTCAAATGGATAACCGAAAGCGGAAACCCTTCCCTGTGCGCCCCCTGCCGAATATGCAAATCAGCCAGAAACTTCATACGCTCGTATGGAGGTGCTTGTTCCAATTGAGCGATGACAGGCTCCGGGGCATTCCAGTTATGATCATTAAAAGGGCTTTTGAACCCAACCAAATGGATAAAATGTCGTAGCCCCTTGCTCGCATGAATATGTGTAGCCAAAGTTAGCATTTCTTCTGCCGCTTGTAGAAAAGCCGCTCTCGCTTCCTCCTCTCCCAGCAAAATGTCCATCGGACCTCCTGCGTGAATCACCACATCTGCGGTCTCAACCCGCTTTCTGTCAGAAGGATTCAGCCCCAGAGCGGGTATGCTTAAATCACCAATAACCGGCGTTAATTTCCCGGTATGCCAGGCTGTCTCCAAACCCATTTGCCTGCACATTCGTTCCCATTTCTGCTGTGAACGAACAAGAACGGTAACGGTGTGCTCCTCCCGGGAAAGCTGCCGTAGCGCATGCATGCCGATAAAGCCTGTACCACCCGTGATGAAAATATGTGCCATGAAAATAACCTGCCTTCTATATTTTAGTACCAATCAGTGCTAATGATGATTAAAAAAAATCACTTTAGCAGAAACGCTAAAGTAAATTTTAAATTTTCTAGTATGCTCGGGTCCTGGCTTGCATGTTGCAGAAAAAGTGCCCCCTCAATGGCCGAGACAATGAATTGGGCAGTCGACCTGGCAGGAAGTTCAGTCTGAATCTCTGATTTCTTCATTCCCTCGTTCAGCAACATCTCTACGGTGGTGATTTGGCTTTGGAAAAATTGGCTGACTTTATCCCGAAACAAGGGGTTATCCTGGGGCATCTGCGTATAAAGAGTAATAAATGGACAGCCGCCCAAACAATCTGTCTCTTGTTGTGTCAGCAGTTGAAGAAGGATTTCAAAACGTTCCTGAACAGACTGATCCTTACGCGAAACAACCTCATAAATCATCTCGTTATATGTTTGAATCAGTTGATCCAGAATGGCTGAAAGCAACTCTTCCTTACTTTTAAAATAGTAGTAAATGTTCGTTTTGGATACGTTGCTTACAGCCACGATTTCATCCATACTTGTCGTATGATAGCCTCGGGTCAGGAACAATGAAGTGGCAGTGTGCAGAACAACATCCCGATTCGTCGTTTTATTTTTCTTCATCATATTTAGCACTATACGGTACTAATGAATGCTTGTCAAACTTCGCTTGATTAGGTCTGCCGAAATATTATTTTTCAGTCAGGACCCGATCACCGCTGCTCGCAGGCTGAGAGATCACCAAAAACTCAACATCCTCATTCGTTTCGTTAAACATTTGATGAGGGACCAAAGAAGGAATCTCACAGCCTTCCTGAGATCCTAATTCGATTCGTTCACCATCCACTTCAAGTATGGCTGTACCTGATAAAATAAAGAAGAATTGGCGTGCATGATGGTGATAATGTCTGACCTCGTGTGTATTCCCGGGCATACGCTCATGAATAATACTCAAATCTTTATTTTTCACCAAACGCCAACCATCACATTGATCTCCCCATATGTAATGTTCGGCATTGTTTTTACTTATTTTCAAACTGAACCCCTCCTTTTGCGATTACTGATTCATTTTAAGCCTGTATTCCTACGGCTACAATCTTATTTTCATCCAACAGAACGAACATAAAAAAAAGTCCGACTTACCGGACTTTTTTTTATATATCTGCCTCTATAATTTCCTCCAGCTTAATCCAGCTAAAATCCTCTTCCCCACGGGACAGCTTCACTTCCCGCCGACTCGTGTTAATCACCGTCACAAACCCGCACAGCTCCTCGTCATCAAATGGATTGAATACCCGCAGCGTAATGGGCTTCCGCTCGTTATAGGAAACGATGATCGCCTGCTCAATCTGCTGCATTTCCTGATCGTCCAATGTCGGCTTGCCGCGTCTCCCCTGCTCCTTCATCAGTCGCAAATAAGCATCCCGATGCTCAGGCAAGATCATGCGCGAGCTTTCCCATATGCCGTTCCCTTCAAGCTTTTTCCCCATCGTAAACGCCTCCTATGCTGTTCTGGTTACCGGATGCCATGCCAGTACCTGATCTAATCGAAAAACGCGTGGCTGGCCTGTCTGTAAACAGGTGGCCCGTATCAAACCGTTCCGCACACGATGCACCTCAATGCGTCGCTGAGACAGCTTGCCCTTTCGGTCCATATACACGATTTCCACGATCTGTCCCACGTATTTTTCCAGCATGCTCCTTCACTCCTTATCAGAACGTTTGTTTGTATTATATGCGAACATGCGTTTGATTATCAATGTTAAATAATCCCCTGAGAGAATGTGATACTCTCAGGGGATTATTTAACACGCTTTGACATCAAAAAATGGATCTTCCCAATCGTAATTCCAGCCCATATGCAATAGAACATCATAGCATTAAAGCCTATATCCTGGAACGTAGAATATTCCAAACTCCAATATATATGGGTTTTATAAACATTTATTTATAAATATAGGCATTAATGTTTAGACATTACTTTTCATTTTTTGTAGTCTTGGTAAGAAAATAAAATTTAAAGGAGTGTAATGATTATGAAATTTGTAAAGCTAACTTTATTCACGATGGTTTGGATGATGGTTCTCTTTTTTAGTACTAGCCACAGCATATATGCCGCGGCTACGGGGGATGTCCTTAATAAACCGGAAGATGGATGGTCTCGTTATGAAGCGAATACGCCCGAAATCACCTATCTTGGTGGTAATTGGTTTCGTGATAATACCGGCCCAATAACCTGGACTTCTCCCTGGCAAAAATCTGGAACAAGTCTAAAGTTTAATTTTAAAGGTACTAAATTAAGATTAATTTCTACCACTTGGTGGTCTGGTTCTAGCAGCATTGATGTCATTATAGATGGTGTTAAGGTTAATAACTTTTCTTTGACTGGAAGTGACGTAGCAGCCCGTAAAATCATGTACGAAAAATTAAACTTGCCTCAAGGAGAGCACTCTGTTGAATTTGTAAATAATACACCCAACTATTTATTTATATATGCAATTGATACTGATGGGTCGTTACTTCCCTTTAAACCTGTCGAGGTAGCGCCAACTCCTGAACCGTCTGAACCAACTAAACCTTCCGAACCGTCTGAACCGTCAAAGCCCTCTGAACCATCCGAACCCTCACAGCCGAGTGGTGACCGTGCAATTCTGGTTGTGACTATGGATAACGGGCTTGAAAAAGAATTTGATATAAGCAAGAAGGAGCTTGCCTCTTTCATTCAGTGGTATGACGCTAAAGATGCTGGACGGGGTGCTTCCTTCTTCGCCATTGATAGACATACCAATAACAAGGGCCCTTTCAACAGCCGCAAAGACTATGTAATATTCAATAAAATTTTGACGTTCGAAGTAAACGAATATTCATGTGAACCTCTCTCCAAAGAATTGGAGAGCTTCTCAAATCATCAGGACTCGTAACCTCGTCCCTCCTTGAAGGCTAGTTCCTAGCCTGATTGCGTTAGATTAAGATACGTTCTGCAAGGCTAGTTTCAATATATTAATAGCTGCATTTTCATCCCGATCTGCAACGTATCCGCAAGGACATTGATGGACACGAACAGCAAGTGATTTTTTGACGATTTCTCCGCAGTTGGAGCATCGCTGCGATGTGCCCGATGGATTCACTTGCACAACCTGACGACCGGCGCTTTCAGCCTTGTACGTCACGAATTGAATAAGTTGATTCCATCCGCTATCTGCAATGCTTTTGGCAAGATGATGGTTCTTGACCATCCCTTGTATATTCAAGTCCTCGAAGGCAATCAGTCCATATTTATTGATCAACTTTCGCGATTCTTTATGAGCATAATCCTTACGTTGATTTGCTACTTTCTCATGGAGTCTGGCTAGGTTGCGCACAGCTTTACGCCGGCGGTTTGAACCACGCTTTTTCTTCGAGACCGCACGTTGCTTTCGTTTCAGTTTTTCTTCGCTTTTACGAAGAAATTTCGGTGACTCTATTCTCTCGCCATCTGATGTTACCGCAAGTTGGGACACGCCAAGGTCAATGCCAATCTGCTTTTCTGATGCTGGAAGGTGTTTGCTTTCGACTTCACAAGAAAAACAGGCGTAATATTTGCCATTCTTAACCATGATGGTACACGTCTTGATCGTTCCTTGCGGCTGCCGATGAAGTCGGATGCGTACATCACCGATCTTGGAAAGCACAAGTTGCTTTCCTTCTATGGAAAACCCACTCTGCGGGTAGGTAAAGGAGTTGTACTGGCTTTCAGGCTTGAATCTCGGAAAGCCCGCTTTCTCGCCATTTTTGACGCGGCGAAAAAAGGCTTGGTACGCCTTATCCAACCGCTCAACGACATTTTGAAGGACTTGGGAATGGACGTTTTTGAGTTCAGGTATGTACCGTTTTCTCTCTGGCAACGTTGCTTTTTGCTCGTAATAGGTAAGACTCTGCCCCGTTTGCTCGTAAGCAGCGATTCGTTCGGCGAGCAAACGATTATAGAGGAGACGGCAACGTTCCAGCGCGAAATGAATGTACCCTTGCTCCTCTTTGGTTGGATATAGACGGAATTTATAGGTTCTCTGCATTAGCCGTCTCCTTTCTTTTGATTTTCGATGTATTTCTTTATGGCTTGTTCGGAGATAGAACCAATGGTTTCAATGAAAAAGCTGCTGTTCCAGAGGTGTCCACCCCATACAGTTCTTAATATTAAAAGAGTGGCAAGCCTCCAAGTGATAAGGGGCTTGCCATTTAACGTTCTGATTGACAGGTACATTGACCCACAATCGAGTAGATTGACTAGAATATCTTCCCTCCAAATGAGGCTTACTGAAAATGGCGAAGAGGGCAGACTGATTGTCGCAATGCGGCAGCGGCTACTTACTTCTCCAGAATTAAACTGCTAGTGCGGGATTAAAATTCGTAGGTGGACAGCTTGATATCCTCTTTATTCAAACTTTTCAACGGATAGGCTGGGCCATTCCAATAAGTCAGAATATCAACAGGCTTGTTAGCACTATGCTCTTGTAACATAAGAGATAATTCAGGTAACAAATGCGGAAGCTGGTATGAGCTTGTTATAAAATGATACTCTTCCGGACTTTCACATTCTTCAGCTCTGTAAAAAACAAAGTAACCCTCGGTGTTGTCCCCGATGAGTACAATATAACGAGCAAGAAAAATAATTTCACCATTGGAAAAGGGAATGGAGTGTGTCGCATTAGGAATTAAATCCGTTTCCATCCCCTCTATACGCGCGGTAAGCTCACTGTTAAGAGCATCTATTCTTTCTCGTTGCTCGCTAATGAGCTGTTCATAGCTTACAGGGACAAGCCCTCCTTTCTTAATCGTAGTGATCAGTTCATCGATAAATACTTTTTGAGATAAAACCCGATTGCTCATCCTATTCATCTCCACATTCATTTAAATCACAGCCCTCTTACTCATTTTCAAGATGCTTTATATTTATGTAAATTAAAATCCTATGTCATAGAAATGCTCTCTTGTTCAACTTATGGATTGCAGCCATCATCATGAATGGGTACGGTTAACCCGATTAATCAACTACCAAATATTTTTGTGATTGCATTCACAACTCTCTCCATTTGAAATGGTTTAACAATAAAATCCTTTGCACCTGCCTGAAATGCTTTGATAATCGCTTCTTGCTGACCCAAAGCAGAGCACATTAAAATTTTAGCCTCGGGATCAAGCCCTATAATCTTTTCAACAGCCTCAAGTCCATCCATCTTGGGCATATTGATATCCATGGTGATTAGATCGGGACGAAGGTTCGAGTATTTCAAAACAGCATCATACCCATTTTCCGCCTCCGCAATAACAGAGTGACCCAAATCCAAAAAAATATCCTTAAGTACAGATCGCATAAATAAAGAATCGTCGACGACTATAATTGTTGCCAAGGTTAATCTCTCCTGTCGTTTTATATATCGTACTTCTTCATTCAGATGCTGACTGCTGAACAAAATGCATATCCAAGTTTCAATATCGGTGAAATAATAACTGAAGTTAATAGAAAAAATCTGTAAAAATAAAAACGCTACCATAGGATTACAAACGGAATTTCAAACTAGATACTATTGAATTAGTTTTCAAAAATCGTTTCACAATGACGTAATTCATTCCTGTAGTGTGAAGATCACAAAGTACTAGGTATCCTTTGGAACCTTAGCACTATATAAGCTGAATTTAAAAATTACCTATCGTGCCACTCCGCAGACGGATGGTACTTTCTTGTACAGCACCATTCCGCCTACTCCGTTTTCATGTGAATTTGTGAACCCGTTCTGATTAACAATTTCTACTTTTTTAGGATTCTTAACTTTAGAATATGTAGCCTATATTATAATGTTTCAACTCTAGATAAGCTTGTAAAAAATACAGACAGGCTGCTAACTCCGCGATTAAATCTTGATAGTCCATTATTTGGTATTTATTTATTATTGTGTATTTATAACTTGAACTCGAAAGATGCATATTAAAACGAAGTAGCTGGAATGGTGCTGTACAAGCGAAGCGGTCGCTTTTGTCCCCGGATTTCTATCCTCATTATAGGCTTTGTTCAAGAAATCCGGGGGCGGGGGCGGGGGCGATGGGAAGCACCATCCAGATGCGCAGTGGCACGATAGGTAACTTTTGAGTTCAGCTTATATAGACATAAAAAACTGACACCGGAGTCGTTCCAATGTCAGTTTACAGTCTTATTCATTCAGGGCCTTTTTCAAAGCCTCCATGTTGTTTTTCATAACGCCAAGGTAGTCGAGATTCTTCTGCTTGTCTTCATCCGTCAGTCCTTCGAGCGGGTTCAGTACATCGATTTTTGCACCGATTTCAGTAGCTACGGTCTCAGCGACCTTCGGATCAACAAGAGTTTCAAAGAAAATCGTTTTAACATTATTTTCTTTGGCAAATTTGATAATACCCGCCAGCTTGTCCGGTGTAGGCTCTTGCTCCGGAGATAATCCAGCAATTGGTACTTGGGTCAGACCATATTGCTTAGCCAAATAACCAAAAGCAGCATGCTGCGTAATAAAGTCTTTACGTTTTACATCTTTCAGACCTGTTTTGAACTCGGTATCCAGCTCTTTCAGCTTGGCGATGTAAGCATCAGCATTTTTCTCATAATCAGCTTTGTTTGCAGAATCTGCAGAGATAAGACCCGCTTTAATGGACTCTACTTCCTTTTGGGCCAAGACTGGATCAAGCCATACATGAGGGTCCAGCACATGATCGTGAGCATGGCCTTCCTCTGCGTGCGCTTCTCCTTCTTCCTCCTCAGCAGTACCTTCCATCAGGTTCAGCCCTTTGCTTGCTTCAACCACAACACGCTTGTCGTTAGACGCACTGCTCAAAGCCTGCTCTGCCCAGCCTTCGACGATACCGTTATATACAAAAACGTCGGCATCCTTCACCTGTGCCATATCTTTGGCGCTTGGCTCCCAGTCATGCGGCTCAGCACCAGCAGGAATCAGCGCAGTTACATCAGCATGATCTCCAGCGACCTGCTTTGTAAACTCATACATCGGATAAAAAGTGGTAACCACTTTCAGCTTTTTGCCGCTGTCCGTCGTTTGTGCCTGATTCGGCTCGGTTTGGGGAGTGTTGGTAGCTGTATTATCAGATTTGGCTCCGCAGCCGGACAAAATAAGTACCAGCCCCGCAGACAATACGAATGATTTTTTGAACCATGTATTCATGTTCATAGCTCCTTTATTTGTTTGGTTTTTCAGAATACGAACTGTTTCATTCACTGGCGTGCTGCATTCTTCTGCCGGAAAGCCTGCTGCTTACCCAACTTGCGGACCAGCTTTTGAATACCGATTCCCACGATCAGGAATAATAACAGCACCATGGCAATCGTCCCCCCCGGGGGTGTACTCAGTTCATACGATGCAGTTAAACCCGAAAATACCCCGATCAATGCGGTCACCATAGATATCCAGATGGCTGCGGCAAAGCTCGGTGCAATTCGAATCGCCAATGCAGCCGGTAACACGATCAGTGAGGAGACAAGCAACACACCGACAATCGGCATTGCAGCGGCTACAATCATCCCTGTCAAAATGCTAAACGCAAATGAAATGGATTTGACAGGAAGGCCGTTTGTCTTCGCCGTTTCTTCATCAAAGGTAATCTGATACAAAGGACGCCGGAATACGAAAAAGAAAATACCCCCGATCACAGCCACTGCGATCATCAACATCAGCTCTGTCTGATTAACCGCCACCACTGAACCGAACAAATAAGCGGAAAATCCTTTATTAATACTCTGATTCAGGTTCATTAAAATAACAGCCGTCGACAGGCCGCCTACCATAATAATGGCCACAGAAATCTCACTGTACGTTTTATAAGACCTGCGGACGTATTCAACGATAATCGCTCCGATTATAGCTACGATAAAACCAGTTATCGTCGGATTAATGCCCAGATAGGCACCCGCTGCCACCCCTGCCAGCGATACATGCGATAGCATGTCCGCCATCAGAGCCTGACGCCGCAGCATCAGGTACACTCCAAGCACCGAGGCCAGCAGTGCAATTACCCCACCGGCACAAAATGCCCGCTGCATGAAGTCGTAGTGCAGCATTTCCATCCGCCATCTTCCTTCCTCTCAAGCTCAATAATACGATCCAGATAATGTTGCACTTCCGATAATCCATGGGTAACCATGACTACAGTTCTTCCATATTCCTTAACCTGCTGATTCATCAGATCGTAGAAGTGATGGCGGCTTTCCTGATCCATTCCGGTCGTGGGCTCATCCAAAATGAGCAAATCCGATTCCTGAGCAAGCGCTCGTGCCACACAAATACGCTGCTTCTGTCCACCGGACAGCTCGCCGATTTTACGATGACGCAAATCCCACATACCTACCTGACGAAGCGCCTGCTCTGTCAGATCATGATCCTCGGGCCGCATACGGCGCAACCACGAGCCATGAGTGTATCTTCCGGAACGGACAAACTCCAGAATGGTACTTGGAAATCCACCATTAAAAGCAGCAATTTGCTGCGATACGAATCCAACAACAAGCTTCTTACCCTCACCTGTACGGTCGGACATAAACACCTTGCCCTTCCAAGGTTGAAGCAAACCGAGCAACAACTTGAGCATTGTCGATTTGGAAGCCCCATTCGGCCCGGTAATGGCCACAAATTCGCCAGAAAAAATTTCAACATCGGCATCCACCAGATTAGGAACGTCCCCGTAGCCAAATGTAACTTGTTCCAGTGAGGCTAATAACATGACGCAAATCTCCCTTTCCTTTAAAAAGCCTGGAGCCATCTGAACGATTTACCTCCGCGCAGATTCTCCAGGTCGTTTATTCTCATGAAACCATCTACCGTAATTATTACGATTTGATAATAAAAAAACAAGCGTTTGATAAACGTAACCTTTACGCATTAGCAAGTTTAACAGTTTAGGAAAGGTTCGTCAATGTTTTGCAAATCTTTTGTTCGTTTACTTTACTTTGTCCGGGTATAGGCCGGAAGCCAAGGTTTTCAGCGCAATCGGCGCACGCACCCCTTTAGCCGCTGCGGACAAAGGCAGCACTACAAATCGTTTGTTTTTGATCGCTTCCACACCAGCCAGCGCGGGCTTGCTTAGCAGAAGCTTTTCTTTGTCCGCCAGCGAGGTATCTCCATAATCCAGAATCACAATCACGTCAGGATTACGCTTCACGACTTCTTCCCAGCTTACCTCGGCAAAGCTTTTGTCCACATCATCAAAAATATTTTGGCCTTTTCTACAGTACCGAAAGCAGGTTTTCCAGCTACGTTAGCGCGAGAATTATGTTTTGACGGATAAATGTCGCTAGTTCCTGGGGTCATAAACCAGTCAATGGCTTTTCGGCCGCTTCCAGCTTTCTCAACCGTTCTTCAATCTCGGAAGCAGAGAAATTTTCGCCCATGACGACGGCTACATCATTCACCGGCTTTTGCGGGCGAATCGGAATGATTTCCAGCTCCCGGTAGGCAAACTGGAACATCATCTGACCCTCTGATTCCAGAAAACGCACAATTCCTTTGGCTCGGTAAATTTCAGCAGGCAAACTGCGGAACAACTGTTCAAACTCGGAGCGTGGCACAGGTTGTTCAAAGAAATGCGTATGAACAACTACATGGTCGTAGGAATGATAATGCTCCCCATGTTCGTGGTCATGATCGTGTTCATGGTGATGGTCTGCATGGTCATCATGAGCGTGAGCGTGCAGATGATTTTCCAAATGATGATGATCATTTCCGCTATCGGCTGTGGACTCCTTTTGTCGCGAAACGTCCATACGATTCTCTCTCTGAATGGAAAAAAAAGTATCCGCGTCCACGTCGCTCCGTTGCGTGCTCACCGTCAGCGCATACGGATTTAATTCTTTTACGAGGACCTGTACCTTCTGCAACTCCCCCGCAGCCAATAAATCGGTCTTGTTAATAATCAGCTTGGAAGCGCATCGCAGCTGATCCTGCATCAAGCGATGTGACTTGCTTCTCTCGTTACCCGAGGCAAAATCCAGAAATTGACGCGCATCCACCACCGTAATAACGGATTGTAAAATCATTGAGGAATAGATGGAGGCATCTGTCACCGCATCTACAATTTCCAGCGGATTAGCCACTCCGGTACATTCAACGATAATCACGTCCGGCTTATATTCCTCGGCAAGATTCATCAGCTCCACGCCTAAATCTCCGCGAATGGTACAGCATATGCAACCACTAAGCATTTCCTTCATGGGAGCCTGACCGTTCACCAAACTGCCGTCCAAATTAACATCACCCAACTCATTCATCAAAATAGCCGGCTTGAGCCCCTGCCCTTTATAATAAGCCAGCGCATGCTGAAGAAGAGTTGTTTTACCGCTGCCCAGAAATCCGGATAAAACAACAATCGGTATCATAAAATCCTCCTTGTCTTTACAACGTTTTAATAAGGATCGTACCGTAAAAATTTCCTTCTTGCAATCGTTTAGTGATATTTAATAGTAATAATTACTATTAATGAACATAAATATATATGAATACGCTCGGATTTGTCAATTAGGGGGTGTTTCAAGCACGATTCAGCGGTCATGTTTGTCCCATTGCAGGCATAGGATGTAGACAAGAACCCTTATTCCCAAGGAGACGTAGAATGAAAAACAGTACGCTGTTGAAGATGCTGCCTTTTATGATTCCGTTTGCCTTTCTCATCCCTGTGCTTGTTACGCTATCTCCCCGGTGGCTTCGTTCGTTAGATATGAGTCAGCTACAACCGTTAAAAACGGTATTTATGGGTATTTTTCTGGAAGCCGTCCCGTTTCTCCTTATCGGTGTGCTCGTTTCATCCCTTTTGCAATGGCTCGTACCGGAAACATGGATCCGCAAAATAGCGCCTGCGCATCCTGTGCCAGGTGTTCTGCTGGCCTCCTTGCTGGGTCTGCTGTTTCCCATCTGTGAATGCGGTATGATCCCTGTCGTTCGCCAATTGATGCTCAAGGGAATGCCTGCCTATATGGGCATCACCTTTATTTTAAGCGGGCCGATTCTCAATCCTGTGGTGCTGGCTGCGACGATGATGGCGTTTCCTTCCCATCCCGAGGTCACTGCCGTTCGAATGGGGCTGGCCTTTGTCGTTTCTGCGATTATCGGGCTGATCGTGTATGCCTTTGTGCGTGTGCACCCGCTCAAACGGTCGTTGCTCTCTTTTAACCAGCAAAAGCAGAACAACCAGACTCATCGGCATAATCGCACATGGCGGGGCTTTTTTGTACATGCTGGCGACGAGTTTTTGGACATGAGTAAATATCTCATTATCGGTGCGTTGCTGACAGCCTGCATCCAGACCTTTATCCCGCGTGATGAAATGCTTTCGTTAAGCGGTGGAACGGCCAGCTCGTACGCCTTTATGATGGGCTTTGCCTACGTCCTGTCGCTATGCTCCACCTCCGATGCCTTCGTCGCTACTGCTTTTTCGCATACCTTTACACTGGGGCCGCTGGCATCCTTTCTTGTACTCGGCCCGATGCTGGATTTCAAAGGCACACTCATGCTGCTAAGCACCTTCCGCACCAAATTTGTCGCCGTCCTGTGCTTGCTCATTGTTTCGCTTGTCCTGGTGGGCTCTATAGCTGCTGAATGGTTGTTGGGGAGGTGATTACGAACGTGAATTCAACCTTTAGCATTCGCTGGCAGTATGGCATGCGCTCCTTGCTCATGATTGGATTGGCTGTGTATATCATCACATTGAGTCAATCGAATTCCCTTCATTACTACTTGGCTCCACAAATGCAAAAGCTGCTCCTGCTCTGCCCCGTACCCCTGCTGTTTATCGCCTTGGCTATGGCGTGGCACGGCATAGCCGGGGAGCAGGAAGGCGAGGATTTATGTGATTGTGAGCATCCGTTGCCACAAAGCTGGGTCAAAAAAACACTTGTATACGGAATGCTTCTTATTCCGCTACTATTCGCTTCTCTGCTGCCCAATCAGGCGCTCGGCAGTGATATGGCGGCCAAAAAAGGCATGTCCTTCACGTATCCCAACCCGGATATCCGGCGCAAAACAGATATACAGACCACAAAAGCACCGGAAGTTTCCATGTTACCAACTGGATCTTCTACTCCAGCTTCACTCCCTCCAGGGGGAAAATGGAGTCAGGAAACGCTGGATAAGCTGTTCGTTCCACCTGATAAATACAACGTAGAATTTGCCGAGCTGGCGAAACGTCTGTACCAGCAGCCGACCATACAGATCAAACCGGAGATTTTTTCCGAAACCATTGGAGCCATCGAATTGTATAAGCACGCTTTTGAAGGAAAAAAAGTGCAGGTGACAGGCTTTGTCTATAAAGACGGCAGCTTGCCGGGCAATGGTCTGTTTGCGGTGGGAAGGTTCCTCGTTATGTGCTGTACTGCCGATGCCATGCCTTTCGGGATCATCGTCCAATCAAAGAAGGCACCGTCCTTTGACAAGGATACGTGGGTGACTATTGAAGGAACATTACATGCCACACAAAAAGGCAATGTACCCGTGCTCGAAATTCGATCCGAGAAAATAACCGCTGTGGCACAGCCGGAATCCCCCTATGTTTATACTCAGGCCGACTCGGTAGCCACCTTTGATCGCTTGAATGCAGCACACTAAACTTATTAAGGAGGAAGAATGATGAACAAGGTTCCTGTGATTTTAATCAGTGGTTTTCTTGGAAGCGGCAAAACGACACTGCTTCTGCGCCTGTTAGCCCATACCCGGCGAATTCCGCTCCGTCCCGCTGTATTAATGAACGAAATGGGTGAACACGATGTAGACGGCGCCATTATTTCTGAGGAAATGCCTGACGTATCGGTGGAAGGACTGCTGGAGGGCTGCATTTGTTGCAGCAAAAGAAATGAGCTGGCAGGCGCTCTGCACACCCTGCTCAGTCAGGAGCCGGATCTGATCTTCATGGAAACCACCGGGGTAGCCAACCCTGAGCAAGTGCTGGAAGAGCTTCGTTCCCCGCTGCTGGCAGATCGGCTGTATCTGGTTCACAGCATCAGTGTTGTGGACGCTGAGCTTTTTCACGAATACAACAGCCGCTTCACCGCGGATAAGGAGCTGGTTCGAACCCTGCATGGGCAGCTTCGCACCGCAGACTTCATTGTGGTGAACAAGACGGATGTCGCAAGTAGCCATAAAGTGACGAAGGTCGTCAAGAGCATCCGCAAGCTCAACGATACGGCCAAGCTGCAAACCGCTGAATATAGCCGGGTTGACCTCGAACCACTGCTAGAGCCTGTTCTGGCTTCCGTATCCGTTGCCGCAAAACCTGTACAGGTAACTCAACCCACATCAGCACAGGCGCAGCGAACCGATGCAGTCGCAGCGTCCGTCCCTGTTTCCTCCAAAAGTATCGGACGACCTGGCAGTATCTCCAGAAGTACGGCATTTAAAGTCATTTCTACGCACAGTCATAGCCATAACCACGATGCCAACCAGCCCCATTCGTTTTCCCGTCTGGAGAGCTTAACGCTGCATCAATATTCTCCACAGCCGCTGGAAAAGGAACGATTGGAAAGTTTCCTGACCGGGCTTGGTTCCTCGCTGCTTCGGGCAAAAGGCTATTGCGTGCTTCCGCACGAAGGTACGATGCTTTTGCAATATTCAGGCAGTCACCTGGAGTGGCAACCCACTGCGCTCCCCGTGAGCCAGGGTATGTCACGCTCATTGGGGAGCAGCTTGACAAAGCATCCATTGCCGACCAATGGGAGCAGTGCTTTATTTCGCTTTAAAATGACAGGTCTGGATTAAGACAAAAAAACCTCCTGCAGATGCAAGAGGTTTTTTTTAAAGCGATGTTCACGAATTATTTGTATAATCCGTGAATATAACGCTCGTCTTGTTTTAAAGGTTATATTTTTGTTAAAGCGATCCACACGTCCACCGATATCCACGTTTCTTTGTTTACCAGTGAAGAACGGGTGGGAAGCGGAGCTGGTATCTACACGGATAACCGGGTATGTGTTGCCGTCTTCCCATTCCATCGTTTCTTGGGAATACTTAGTGGAAGCACTCAGGAAAGAGAATCCACAGCTAGGGTCCAAAAAGATAACTTTGTTCAATGTTGGATGAAGATCTTTTTTCATATTATTCACCTAAGCTTTCATATCATTTTTATTGGTTCAAACTCAAACGTACTGGCGCAATACTCCATCAGTTGGCAAAAGGAACGGTTATGTCCCAGAAAAAAAGACGACAGATCGTAACGATTGCGCTCAGGTTCGTAAACGACAAGCAAACGATGCCGCATATATCGCATCGCCCATTGCACGAACGCCCCCGATCTTTCGTCAGCCTTCATCGTTATATAAGCATATAGTGAATGGTCTTCCGGCTCGTCCCAAATGCTGACACCAGCATAGGAGAATTCGGTAGCCACGTGCTTTCGATTCAAAAGGCAAAGCGTACCATGCAGCTCGGCATCTATCATACAGCTATGAAAAAGGCCGTTTGCTTAGGTGCAAGCTTTATCTTTGGACGCTCTATCCACTGGACTAATTCAAGTTTTCGCCGGTTCCATAACGCAGGCTTTTGCAAACTTAACATGATTTCTTCATCATGAAGTGAAGAGACCATGCCATGGCACCTTTCATGAAGCCCTGTATCAGTAGAATTCAGGCTCCGTTCAGGATGCAAAACAATTTAGGTTGCTATGTAGCAAGCCCCAAATTATCTAGTTTCACGATGGATCGTGTACTTTTTCAGACGCGGAGAGTATTTTTTCATTTCAAGACGCTCCGGATGATTTCTTTTGTTCTTGGTTGTTGTATAGTTGCGGTCACCAGATTCGGTGCATGCCAAGGTAACAATTACGCGCATTTCTCTTCCTCCTTAAATGGAATACATGGTATACAATTACAATAGTAATTTTTACGATTAGTTCTATTCTATAATTCATGGTGCTCTTTGTCAACCTTTGACTGACGGTTTATCGCTTCTTCTACTGTATTCCAGCGATTACGGTACTGTGCCAGCTTCGGATGAAGTTCCAATGGTTCAGTCGAAAGTACCAATCTGACGTTTCTGATCCATTCATCGAACGAGGCATAGGATGCGCACAAATTAGCAGTTTCAGGACTTATATACAGAAAAAGCGGGGGAGTATATTTTTCCGCCAGAAAACGGATTGCTGCTTCAATCGGCGTATACTTTTTGCGTTTACCTTCCCAGCTCTCAATTACGACAGCACTCAAAGCCTGTTCCCGCTGCCACTCCCCAAGGTCGTCCACCCGCTTGTAATACGAGCGAACCGGCTGCTTCCACATTCTTCTGACTGTTTCCTCATGTAACGGGTATAGTACCAGTTTTTTAAAGGATAACGCAGCTCCTGTTTCAGCAAAAAGCTCCAGTTCCCTGGCTGTAATCTGCTCAAACGTATCATAATAGATCATAGTTCCTTTATGCGTCTCGACTGGAGGCTCATAGCCATAGGGTACATATTGAAGGTTTCTTGTCATGCCGGACACTCCATCCTTCCGTAGATGAACTTTTCCTTCTATATTATACCCTTGTTTTGGCATGAGTTTGCATAAAATGTTTATCCTTGCTGGGCAGCAGTCGTATTGCGGCGTGGGCCCCGGCGAAACTGCAAAGCGTAAAGTCCCATGGTTGCGAGCGCAATCAGCGCAAGAACCGTAAATATATTGCTAAAATTGAACACCTGCACGTTGGTTACGACAGGATTCAGATGAAAAGTAGACGAGGTATCTAGCGTTTTACCCAAAATACTGGTCGTAACTGCACCGGAAATAAAATTCAGCAGAGACAGTAATCCCATTCCAACACCAATCTGATCCCTCGACAAGGTGCGGGAAATCGTGTTAGACATGGCAATCTGCATAAAGGTTTGACCTACGTTTCCGAAAATAAGCAAAAATAAAATGAGATACGGAGACGCGCCCACAAAGGTAGACAAGCTGATAAAGCAGATAAACATAAGCGTAACTGCCGTGTAGACTAGAAATGAATTTCCTTTGCTATCGGCCAAACGCCCACCGCTTTTACCAAGCAACGCCGACGCAATGGCAGCCGGAAACATAATCAATCCAATCGTTGCAGGCGCAAGCTGATTGAGACTGTTCAGAAACTGCGGCGCCAGGTACGGCAGCCCAAAGCTGACCCCTGCTCCCAAAAAGGCTATAAACAATCCGTAAGAATATTGCTTGTTGCGGAACAGCTTGGGCTGAATGAATGGATCTTTAGCGGTAGTGATCCGCCATATAAACAGAGCAAACAGCACAATACCGACCAGAAAAAATATAATATTGCTTTGCGAAATGGAAAGCAACAAGAAGGCTACCGTTCCGCCCAGCAGCATTCCACCGAGAAAATCAAATTTCTGATTCTCTCCCCGCTGGTCGTCCAAATATTTGCGAAAGAACGGCAAGGCAATAAGCGGCAGCATGGAAATAATGAACAGAAAACGCCAGCTTGCAAAGCCTGTAATCAAACCGGAAATAATCGGAGCCAGCGCTGTACCCAGTGCCAATCCGATTGCAGTAATGCCCAAGGCGCGTCCTCTTTTTTCAGCAGAGAAATAACGGACAGGAACGATCATAGCTGTCGCCGGAATAACAGCAGCCCCTGCGGCCTGAAGCAAACGGGCTACAATCAGCATCCAAAATTGATTGGCTAACAGACCAATAAGCGAACCTAGTGCAAAAAAGATAATCCCAAACGTCAGTAAATCCTTGAGACGGTATTTATCCGCCAACTTACCGTAGGTCACGGAGCCAACCGCATACACAATCATATAACCGGTTAACAGCCAGCTCACATCGGAAGCACTAATATGAAACTCCTCGCGAATCACAGGCATGACTACATTAAACATAAAGGCGTTCATCACTGAAAAAACAAGTGTGAAGGCCAACACACGCATAAGCTTATCCGCATTGGGGTAAGTTTGTTCTTTTATCATCTCGTCTCTCCCTCTCCTGAAAAAACTATCTATGCTGCAGAGTTTTCTATAGCCACTCTCAGTCGGATGATGCTTCCCATCGCTACCGCTTCGCTTGTACAACACCATTCCGCCTACTCCGTTTTGATGTTCACTTTTCAAGTTCAGCTTATACAGTAATTTTCTCTATATATCCATTCAAACGCGGGCGTTCGCAGGACGGTAATCGTGAAGTATTTTTTTCAAAAGACCTCGAAGAGCCTCTAACTCCCCCACAGATAACGTTTCGCCTACCGAGCCTTTAACTTTCTCAACCGTATGCTCAGCTACCTTGTGAATTTTCAAGCCTTCCTCAGTCAAATAAATCTGCTTCATACGCGCATCTTGCGGGTGACTTTTGCGTACTGCCCAATTTTTCTTAACGATCCCGTTCACCAGGCTGGTGACGCTTGATTTATCTATAAGCAGCAGCTTTTCCAAATCCGTATTGGTCACTCCAGGTGACATTGCCAGTATATAAAGCGTCTGCGATTGCGGGGAGGTAAGCCCCAAAGGACGCAACGCCGTCTCAATCTCGCGCCGGACTGTAGTAAAAATCCATTTAATTAAATACATCGTGCTCTCTTCCTCCCAGGGAAGACAAACGGGATACACCTCACTTCCCATGTGGTTGCTAACCTCCATAATCTTTGGATTTTAATAGTTTGAATTCCAACTAATCTTAAACAGTCGCCTATCTAGTGTCAATACTTTAGTCGTTTTTAAGTACATTTTCTAGTTAAACTTATTTAAAATCTTATGTATAGCAAAAAGACGAGCCCAGTAAGGGAAGCCCGTCTCTTTGCTTGTTGGTTCATATATAATTGCTTGTACATGAGAAACCATTGGAATACGGCTTAGTCTGCGGTTTTCACTTGAACCAGCGGGTACTCTTTTCCATCCACCGTTACTGTACTGGCATCGTCTAGCTCCAGCCGTTGCCAAATGGTCAGCAGTGTGCGATAAGGATACTGCTTCAAGTCATACTCGGTTGACGCGTCAGCGTCCGTTCCGGTTCCATCGGTTGCCGTACCGCTCCCCTCTGTAGAAGTCCCTGACGTCGTGCCTGCGCCCGATTCTCCTGTCACCGTTCCGGCCAGATCAGCGCTGTTCCCCCTGGAAGTACTGCCACCGCCAGCCGTTGAACCACTGCCAGGGGTCCCCCCTGTTGTCGTACTTCCTGTTGTCGCACTGCCGGTCTTCGTGTCACCAGACTGTCCAGTGTTGGCTTTGCTAGCTGCTTCCTTGTCATTCTGTTCAATCAACGTAAAATTTTCGTATAAATGCTCCTGTTGATCCGCACCTACAATGACGAGCTTTTTAGGCTTAAACGTCGCCTGCTCCGTTGAATTTTGAAAAGCGAACAACAGCTTGACCATTTTCGTAGTCGCCTTGGTGTTAGGTACATGAGTCACAATCGCCGTAGGCTCTTCCTTTACGGGTACTGTAGGCTTCACTACAGGCTGCTGCACTGGCTTGGGTGTAGTGACAGACGCAGGCGCGGCGGTATCAGAACCGATTACTCCCGCTGCCTTCAGGCCGCCTAGCGTGCCTGCAATGACGACAAGCACGATCCCGGAAATCACCCCACCCTTGCGAAAGCGACGAAGCGTTTTGGCCAAAGACGTATCCGTCTCACGCTTTGCTGTCAGATAGAAATTTTTAAAGACAGGCTTGGCAGGCTCAAAATATTCACGCCACAGCGTTTTTTTATGCAGCCCCTCGCGTCCTTCCTTCTGGAAGAACAAAAGCAACGCACGTCGATAGGCTGGTTCAAAACCGCCTCGTGGCGTAGCGAATTCGGCATGTCCCTCCGACCAGCGGATAAAACGGTACATCGTATCGTTATCCTTCGCCCATTTGCGGATCGAGCTAACCAGTCGAGCAAAATCCAATATTCCTTCGCCCGTGCCATCGGAACGATAGAAGGCGGGCAGCAGGCGGGCAAAATGGCCCTCCGCAAGCTGCTGGGGCAGCCAGCTGTAAGCCCAGTCCTGCACCTTTTCCACTTCGCCCGGCTCCAGACCGTCTAGCACGGACGGTTCCGGGTTCTCCGTGCTAAACCAATCGTAAGCCGCAATCAAGCGCACCGCTTGTCCCTTGAGCGGGGCTGGCAGCTTCCCGACCCACTGCACCAAATCAGGACGGGTAAAGAACGGAATCTGTACGACCTGATCAGGTGAGATTTCCTTTAGCTCCACTTCGGTAAGCAAATACCGATCCGACGCTTCCTGCAAGCGTTCCGTTAACCCGGATTGCTCCAGTGGAGAGAGTTGGCCCCCCGTAGAGCTACTTTCCCATTGCTGCAACCGTTGATGAATAGCAGCCACAGCCTCTACCGGCTTTCTTTCGGCACGCAGCCTGCCCATCAATGCGGACTCAGCCAAAAGCTGAAAATCGGCATTCGCCGATACTTCAATATATCGACTGCCCCATTCATGCACGACAGCCAGCAACCCCTTCACATCCGGTGTTCTTTTCATCTGACTGTCCATGTAGGGAATGAACAGCATCTTCGTGAGCGCCGGATTACCCAGCACCTTCGTAAAATACGCCTTGCCCAATGAAGGATTTTCTTCAATCGTATGATAAATAAAAGTGACAGCTTCCGTATTTCTGGCGGTATAGGCGTTATTCAGCGAGCGGATCAAATACTCCACCAACCGATTCTCGCTGCTACGCGCGTGAACTTTATAGTAATCCTTGAAGCAGTCGACCAGACCCACGTCAGGAATATATCCATCCTTCACCCGATCAAATTCATGATCAAAAAACGACAGAAACAAGTCATTCAGCCGCATTTTACGTGGCAACGCATCGGGAGAAGACAAATAATCAGTCAAGCTTCTCAGCACGGAAATTCGCCGTTCGTTATATAGCGCCCGCTCTCCCTGCTCTATTCTGTACAGCGTAATGAGCTCGTGATAGCTGGATAGCGTCAGATCACGCCCCGCCTCCATGCCAGTCAGCATCTGCTCGGCAAATTTGAAAAAATCGTCCGGCGTCCCCCCATTCAGCAACGTACGGGTAATCCAGTCAAAATACGGCTGTCTTACCTGCTCTGCATCCACATTGAGTATCCGGCCACTGTTAGTAAGGTCAAATACAAAATCCTTTTCCACATTCCGATCACCAGGACGCAAACTGAAAGGCTCAACAAACATCAAATGAATGCCTTTTCTGCTGTGCGGCTCTTTCGCGTATGTAAGAAATCCGAGTCTGTTGCGAAATGCATAAGGCAGCGCCGCATACAACACACCCAGCAACAGCTTGGCTGAAGATGCCACCGCTTCTGAAGGAACGTTCAATGCTATATATACCTTTTTACGTCCCGTCGCGGACATCATAACTGCATATAGAATCTGCTTGAAAACTTCTTCGCCGAGCTGCAATTGAGACAGCACCGCAGACGGATCAACAGATGGAAATACGCTCCCACCCGGCAGACGCTCCAATTCCGGCAATTCCGTTCCTTGCTCAATATCGTAAGTATCGACAAAAGATGTGTTCAGCCACTGCTTGTAATCAGACGGAGATTCACCATGCCCGCCTGGAATCACATAATTGTGCGTAAAAAAGGCGCTCCGTAACCCGGTAAAATCCGCTGCCTTGTAGATACTGCGTCCCAGCACCACATCCCCGGACTCCGTCCGTACCAGATGCATGGCTTCCGGGTAGACGCTCTCCTGCTTCTCGCCACGCGCCGTTAAAGCAGCAGGCGCATCATACACACACAAGGGATGCAGCACCTTTTTAATAAAGGTAGTGTCCAGCCCCTTGGAATTGGCCACCGTATCGAAGCCTTCCGTTGAACGGAAAATACCACGCCGTTCCCGTGTGTACATCTGCTGCTGTATCAAATGAGAGGTAGAATTACTCACTGTGATTCTCTCCCCTCAATGTACTTCAGCTTGTAGAGTAGCCAAATGAAGGGCTCATCCACACGGATCGGACTAACCAGCCCTTGCAGCTTTTGATCTACTGGATTGCTGCCCAAGGCGGAAACCGCAAAATAGGCCGTATCTGTAAAATACACATCCATCGTGCCCTTGAACGGCTTATCCACCTTTTCAATGAACCGCCGAACCTCGCCATCAATGTTCGCAAACTCATCCAAATCCATATACTTTCGGTGCTCCATCGGATTAAAGATATTGCTGTTCGTCTTGATGTACGTGCCTTCTTCATCTGCCAGCGCAGTGAGCATGTCACTTTTGGTCAGAACAACGGCGGTTGGAATGTCCGTTTTCCCCTTTTCCTGATACGCAATAAAATCACCGAACATCGTAAGTACGACGTCACGCGGCTCATCATATTGCGAAACCCATTCGCCCGGCTTGTCGCCGATGTTAATCTTGATACGCTCCCGAATAGAACGGATTTGCAGCGGATCGACCATAAACAGAATACCCGCCGAATTTTTAATATGCTGCCCGTGCAGACCCAGATAGTCCTGATCGACCATCCCTTCACCGGCGACATCAAAAAACACGAGCGTCAGTGGCGGCTTTTCCTCATCCTTAAACACAAACTGGAAGATAAAAGGCTCCTGCATCTTTTCCTTCTGTGTAGAGGTCAGCAGATCCCCACGCTCAAACAACGGTTCCTCATACATCGTACGGAACTTGCGGCTGATCTCCGCATTGAGCGGCATGCAAGCCGCATCAAAATGATCGGCCGTAACATGCTGCAACGTATGAATCAGGGAGGTCATGTAGACAGATTTGCCCGCCTGCGAAGCTCCAATAATCGAAATAATATTACTCGGCACCTTACCAGCGGTCACTGGCAGTTCGTTATGGCAATGTGGACACAATCTGCGACGTGTAAGCTCGCCGTAACGATCCGTCAGACCTGTCAGTACATGATCCGAGTACAAACGATGTTCCTCAGGAACATCAAGAGGGTGAAGAATGGCTTCCATATCATGTACACTGTCCAAGCCAAAGCGCTCCCGGTATTTGTTCAGCAGCTCATCCTCGCCCAAAGCATAATCCTCGTCATCCTCACGGTGATGGGAAGCGCGGAATACAACTTCTTCCGGGGAAAATTTACTAAAGCAATAAGGGCACACAATATCATAAAATAACGGCCTTGGTGCTGCCTGTGGCTTTCTTCTGAATAAATTGCTAAGAAAACTCATCGGTTGCGGCCTCCTTTCATTCAGGGACTAATTCATATACCGTGCCATATTTCTGACCGTCCGTAAAAAACAACCGTACATATTCATCTCCGCCTACTTCCACAGCGGGCAACACATTCCGTCCCGCAGCGAACGGTGCCGTGAACGGGTACAAGGTCCCGTCCTCCCGGTCCGCCGGATAGCCACCACGCTTTTTCACATAGCAAAGCGCCTCCTGCGGAACAGGAACTTCAGCCGTCACCTGAATCTGCACCGTTTTGCGGCTGCGAAACCAGCTTTTTTTGTGGTGAACCGCATATCTGATTTTAGCTTTGCCCGTGCTCAGTTCCAGCCGGTTAGCTCCATTCTGCTGACGGATCACAAAAGTATCTCCGTCCTCCCGCACAGCCGGATACACGGTATACCGCACGCGTCCAATGCCATCGATCCGGTCGCGGTAGCTGCCAGCAGCCTTGTACTCCTCACGTGTGAAGAGCTTAAGGCTTGAAAAAGGCGGCAAGGCTTCGGCGTTTTCCTGCCCGTTCACACCCGGATCGGCTAATTGTTTCGCAATATATACCACGGCGGCTCCTTCCGGCCACTGCCAGCGAAGCACAACCCGGTTGTCGTCAATTTTGTGGCTCAGCTCCGAAATAACAGGATCACCGGGCTGTGCATCCCTATACTGCATAAGTTCCGCCTCCCGTTCTAAAATCCACTGCTGCGTCGATTACGCGGCGGCGGGCCTTCCGGTGCTCCTCTCCGGCGACCTGATGGTGCACCGGGGTTTCCTCCGCCGGAAGAACGGCGAGTATTTTCCGCAATCGGCAGCACGAGCGAGAAGACGGCGATCAGGGCCGCCAATACGAGCGCTGCCATTAAACGAATCATCAAATCACCGATGGGCGAGCCGGACAGGCCCTTTTCCAAAATAAAGCCAGCAAGCAAGCCCGCAGGAATCCCGCCAATCGCGAAATTCCGCGCCAGAAAACGGTTATCGAACATCAGTCCGAGCCCCAATCCCAGTAGGACTCCAACAATTACCAGAGCCGTTACGCGATAAATGGCAAAATACAGACTGTCCGCATACTCACCTGTTCGCTCCGTTACCAGTGTACGATCGCCGATTTTGTCATAAATTTTACCAAATGCCTGAGTAAGACCTTGTGCATTCGCTACATTGGAGTAAGTTCCACCCGTCATTTGGGCAATATTTTGCAATAATGCTATACCATCGGATTCAGCGAGCTTCAGACCGATCGTATTAATCGGAATCTGCCGGGCGATGTAAGGAGCCAATGCCGTCTGAGTATCCAGATCACTAAAGCCGTCAGACAGCATAATAACGAGAGAGCCCTTTTCTGCATTACCCTGAGTTTCAATTTCCTTGATGGTTTCATCCAAAGCAAGACCGATTTCTGTGCCGCCTGTCATTAAGGTCTGCATGCTGTCGATTTTGGCATAAACGGCTTGCTTCTCCGCATCTGTGCCAATCGGGGTAAACGGCTGAACCAACTGCGCAGTGGACTCAAAGGAAACAATGGCTACCCGCTTGTCTCCATCTATTTGGCCGATCAGACTCTTGGCGGCCGTCAGGCGTTCGTTATCGGGATCTGTTTGCTGCATACTTCCGGAATTATCAATGACGAGCACGAGGTCCTGTACGCTTTTGCGACCTTCCGGGTTCACCTGATAGCCCAGCTCCAGCAGCAGCCCTGCCACGAACAGCATCACCAGCGTAGCAGGCACCAGCAGCTTCCAGGACAGCCCGGAGTACCGCTGCCGCCATGAAGGCCCGTTCAGTTGTGGTGAAATCCATTCGCCGATAAGGCATCCCAGGCCAATACACAGCGCCATGATGCCAAAATACAGCCCAAGCACGATGATATGCGGCCAGTGGCCTATCAGTTTGTTAAGAATCAGCTCTCCAATGATGAAGCCCACTACGGCGCCCAGCAAGCCGAACAGCAGCAGGAGAACATTAAATTTACGCTGCTTCATAAGAATCATTGCTTCCTTCCATAATTAAAGTAGGATACACATGTTGCTACCGCAATTCCGGCAGCCGATCCGCGCTGATCCCGTGAAACACGAAACCATTCGCCATATATGTCTCATAATACGTCTTACCGTTACGGTAGACCATCAGATCCTCCAGATGGAAACCACCCATCAAATGAAGCTTTTCTACCCCGCTGCTGCGGCGCTCATGCACAAACCCCAGCTTGTAAATGCGCGAGGTAATATCCACATCCAGCGCATAAGGAAGAAATTCGCCTTCGTAGTCACCAAAGAAATACTTTTCCTCATACCGATGCTCATGAGTGTAATCCAGTAAACGCACGTTAATGCCGCCGTTTTCCTCCAGCGTTTGGTACAGTTTTTTAAACAGCTCATCCTTCGGAACGACCAGCCGATTTTCATAGGCAGCAGCCACATTCGCCCGCCGCAGCAATTCTTCCTCGAATGTCTGGTTAAACGGCTGTGCGCTGAGGATCAGGGTGCGGCAAGTCTGTGTGAGTCGATCCACCAGCTTTGACGGACCTCCATCCAGCAAATTGGACACAGGACCCATATGCCGTACATCAAAGAATACAGATTTGCCCCGCTTGGTCTCCAGCTCTTGCATGACATCTTCCGTCACACGCTCGTAATACTCAAACAGGTTTTGGCCCGTGTAGCTGTCAGCCTGACGGACGCTGTCCGTTGCAGCCTGATGCAGGTCACGCTCCAAATTGGCAAGCTGTACAGTAATATGTTTCGCCTGCATATGCCATTTTTCAAGAGCCAGCTCATAACGGCGAAGTAGCTCCAGATCCGTTTGAATCCGCAGCATGTGCAGCTTGTGCCCATAGACCGTCTCGGTCAGGTAACGGATAAAGCTGCGCACATTATGTTTATCCATCAGCGGTAAGCGTTGAAAAGGCTGGTCCTCCACTCGTCCGCTATACAGGGCATCCAGTTCGGCAGCGCTGACCTGCAAATCATTGGACGTATCGCGAATCAATCCCCGAATGGCGGTAAGCACATTCCCGGTCTTATTCTCATCCGTCCAGTCCGTAAGCTCGAACAAACTGATCTCAGGGTGCTCCTTGGCCGATTCGTTCACAGCCGTTTGCAGACGTAATTCTGCCTGAAAATCCCCCAACCGTTTGTGTGCGATCCGTTCACAATTATCACGGAAAAAGGCTTCACAGCCCTGTCCGAACAAGGCTTCCTCCGCCTCGCGCAGTGTCATCCGCTTTAACGAGCCGTAGCTGGCTCCGCTGGTCATGAGGGCGCTCATGTCGGTAATGGCCTCATTGCCAGGAACGAGGTCATTACGTGTACGGCCTCGCTCGGTAGCATCCAGACCGAAATAATCCAGCTTATCGCGTATATCCCATTCCTGCTCTGTTCTCATACGCGCCAGCAGCTTCACATAAAAGTGATACAGCACCGTAAGCGCAATCGACTCATTAGGGCGCTTTACCCGGGAAAATCCGGCCGACACATAGCCCTGCCGCCCGGATTCCGTCATGATGTTGTTTTTAAACGATGTATTGTTGTATCCCCCATCCTGTGACCGATAGGAATCCCCCGCCTGATAACGATTTTTAAGAAGCTGAATGTGGCAAATGATATCACAGCTCTCCCGCAGGCTATTCGGCACCGTTACACCGCGTTCGTTCTTGTCGGACAGCACATAGACGAGATCGAACAACGGCGACGGAGCATGAGATACAGGAATGGTCAGTTTGTCCTCAGTCATATGCAGTGGCGCCGTAAACGTATAATCCGGACTTTGAATATAGTCCAGCTCCCGCATAAAAGCGACTGACGCTGCGCTGCTGTAACCAAATTGGGCTGCCTGATCGCTTTCGCTGACCAAAACGTACAAATCCATCTGCACCGACTTAAAGGACTGCGCAAAAATGTATTCCGCCAACAGCGTAATCTCGGGAACCAATACATTCATGGGATCGTCGGCTGTCGTCAGGATCGACAAATGGACACGCTCGAACGAGGAATACAAGCGACCGTAATCCGCCAAGTGCCCACTAGCCCGGCGCAACGCGGCGTTAAGCTCAATCAATTGCGATTCATGTGTATAAAAAGCCTGATGCAAATCACGGCGTCCGGTTTTGTGGCTACTTTCCTCCGGTACCGCTACTGTATGGGCAATGACATCCATCGAACGGTCAACAGCGGCATGATCCTCCTGCGAGCGGATGTGGATGTACGTTACCCCCGTACTGTTATCCCACTTGGTCCGGTTGATATCTGCAATGGTGTTCATCGCCGGGCCCATACGGTCACCGATAAAAAGAAACACGGACGGGAAATGGATGCTGCTGCGTCCATCCCCGCTACCGATTAATTGATCCTCTGCGACTGCATAGTCAGCCGCATAACGTAACAGCTGCTCTCTCATACTTTACTTCAACTTTCTGCGGATATCGTTTAGTTTCCCGGACATTTGAGCGTAGAACGCATAGAGTTCCGCTCCGTTAGCCAGCTCCACCTTTTCATATTCCAATTGATTCCGGGCTTCCATGTAGGTTGCAGCCAGTTCATCCAGCTTCGCCAGCAACGGCGTAATATCCTCGGACGAAGTCAGGACAGCATCACGACGATCCGCCTTACGCATCAGAGCTGCATATTTTTTCTCTTCCAGACCACGGAAGTTCGTAAACACTTCAAACTCCACGTAATTGCGGCTCTTCATGACATTGGCAAACGGCTCCCAAGCCTCTTCCTCTTCGTCACGGTCATAGACGTACAAAGCGCCTTTCTTCGTAATCGTGTCGGTATAGAGTGCCTGAATGAACTGATCCAGCCATTTTTCCTCATCCTGATATTTGCCCAGCAAGGCTTCCAGCTCGGCAGCCTTCGCTTCAATTTGAGTATATTTCGTCAGCTCTTCACGAACCACCTGCGTTAACTCCGGTGAACGGATTAGATTTTCCTTCGCCATCTCTTCATTGATGCTGCCAAAGATGTCCTTGCTTCCCGCCTGTTCCAGCCCTTCAGCCAGCAGACGTTTTAGCTCAGACCATGCTCTCTTCACCTCACCCAGATTCGGCTTGGATTCCTGCAAACGCATATCGTAGCCTGCCAGCAGACCATTCAGATCCAGCGCACGTGAACGCAGCACAGTAAAGCGGCTGCTCGTATTCTGGTCAACATCCTTCTCACGGATCACGCCAAGTGACTTGGCACGGTCGAAGTCATTACGAATGCGGGCATTGTAAGCTTGCACACGCGAATTGACATACGTTTCGCCCCAGGATTTTTCAGGAATCGGCGACGGCAGATTCGTCCAGTTGTTTTGGCCAGTTTGCACCAGATGGCGGCCAATACCTTCACGGTCGAGAATCGTTTTTTCATAGCTTTCTTCATACACCTTGAGCGGCGTATAAACAAACAACGGCACACCATTGCGCGTATTGAGCCAGAAAATCCGGTTACGGACTTCGCTCTCTTTAATTGTAAAGTGTGATTTACCAATTGCATTATTTTGATAATTGCGAACGCCTTTCAGGATATTAGGCGACTGTACAGGTACCGAAACGAAGCCCCATGACGGGAAGTACAGGTTACCGGAGCTATTGCTCAGATGGAAAACAGGCACGGCTTCTTCATCCAGTTTGCTCGCAATATAGCGCTCCACGAATTTTTCAATGGCCTCATCCTGCCCGTATTTCATAACGAGGAAATCCTCCATCGAACGGGTAATCAGATCACCGAACTTGTCGGTCAGGAAGTTGGAGATGGAACTAATGATGTCGATATCCTGATCCTTCACCCATTGATCTGAATTTTCTAACAACTCTTGGGCAAAATCACGAATCAGATCATCACCGTCGCGATTATCCAGCAACTTGGTTACGACTTCGGAAATATCCGGCACGCTGACCAGATTCCAATAATACGTCTTGTTGCCTCTGTGATCGGACTGTTCTTCGCCGTTGATCAGCAGATCGCCATTCTTCTCGAAAATCGCGCTCAGTGCGTTCAAAATTTCAGTAAATACATTATAAATGCGGCTGTTTTCCTTATTCAGCAGATCATACAGGTCTTCATAAAATTCAATAAGCTGCTCTGTACGCTCCACATCGGCCCGAAGCCAGTATTCATTAATTTTCGCTTCGATGTAAGCATTTTTCTTTTTATCCTTGGACACGAACGCGCTCTTGGCGTCGCCCAGCTTTTCGCCCGCCTGTTCACGCGCCCATTCAATATCCGTAGGGATACGATGCAGTGATTCACGCAGCGTCTCAATGTACGAAAGCAGCATTTTCAGCAAGCTAAAGCCTTTTTCCGTATAAATCATACGGGATACATAAAACGGCCCTTGCTCGGGATGCAGGAACATCCGGCGAATTTGGTCGGTAAACTGCCCGGTAATTTCACCCGGAAGCTGCTTCTTCGCCTTGATATATTCCTCGCGGGCACGCGTCAGGAAGGTCTGCTCCAGCTCGGTATCCATATTCACAACTTGCATTTTGACTACATTGTTGTAGCTTAGTCGTTCACTGTTTTCAAAGCCCGGCAGCGGTTCAGGTACACGAGATTCAAAGTTTTTGATCATGCTGTCCAGATCGACACCCAGCTTGCGAGCGAACTTCTCGACATCCTCTTGATTCGGTGATTGCTCGAACATTTTGGACATTTTGCCAAACATCCGGTAGGCCAGGTATGTTGTCATTTCCTCCATCGGCAGTACCGCTGAGGAAGCCCCGATAATATTGTAATCGTAGTTGGCAGGATATGCCTTGTTCATTTGTGCAATATTGGTACGAATGTTGCTGATATAGTCATGAATGGCAAACTCTTCGCCTGACTGCTTTTCCTCGCTCGCCATAAAGTTGGTGATGTTCTCGGCGGTGACATTCATGCAGTAATCATAAGCGTTTTCCAGTAGCTTGCCTTCTGTATTCGTCGCTGAAATGAGATGACACAGATTAAATGGCGGCAACGGTGAATTTACGGTCAAAATGTTGCCATACTGCTGTTTGAACCGTTCACTGCGGCTGTCCACATTCATCCAGTAATCCAGCTCTTTCAGCGCAGCATAGCCGTTCTTTTTAATATATTCACGTGTATGCTCGCTTAAGCTTTTGTTCGCCAGATTAATGTCCGGCGTAAACAGATAACCGAGTGTGTTCACGCGGTCTACACCTGCGGAGCCGTAATCACGCTCAATAATCCCACGGACGATATACGAGATATCGAGGAAGGTACCGCTTCCCGTACCGCCGGACAACCCGGACAGGAGGAACACCATAAGCTTCTTATTGGTGCCTTCAGACAGGGTTTTGATTTTCTTATCAATGCTTTGCACGACTTGATTGATTTTGGTGAACAGCAGCAAACGTCCAGCCTGACGCACCCCTGCGGCCCCGTTCATGCCATCGGTAATGCTCAGCTCGGGTGATAGCCAATCCGTAATGTATGGCTCCAAAATGCTGCGGTTTTGCAGCAAGCCACCGATTTCCGCATTGGACAGCAGGACAAACTCGTTGATCGGGTCCAAGCCAATACCTTTATATTTTTTGTTACGGTCCTGTTCATTCGTTTCAAAAGCGAGAAATTCCACGTTGTCCGGCTTCTCGCTTTTTTTCTTGGAAACCGGATCTGCTGGCAGCTTGAATCTGCGGTTAATCTGATATTTCAAGCGGAGGAGGGCATCGATTCCCGTCCCTCCGAGTCCGATAATCAAAATGGGATTATCAATGGTATCAACCCTGATTTTATCGCTTACGATCCCTCCGCCGAGTGATACATCTAATTGCTGGATATGCTCTCTAACTACTGGTTTCATAGATTTGGCCTCCTAAGGGTTCGTTTAGCTGTTTACTGAAATGAATTCCAGCAAAATGGTTTTGTCCACGCTTGCCAGCGGAATCGTCAGACGATCACCGTTTTTCAGCTCAAGACCACTGCCTGTATCTACAGCGCGTCCGGATTTTTCAATCGTAATCTCCGGAGTGCTGCGCACAATGATACGGTCCTGATTGGCTGGCGTGAACACACCTTATCGGTTCCGGCAAATTCCGGTGCCAGTTGCAGCAACTGGTGCAGATTGAATTTGCCCCGGAAGGTGTTCAGCTTTTGTATTGCGGATACGTTTTTTCGCCGGTATTTTCGTCCCGAATCTCCAGAACGATTTGTCCGACAAAGCCGCGGTTGGCTTTTTTGACAGCCTTCCAGATAAAGTAAGCTGCAATCAGCAGAACGATCAGTCCCAGCCCCAACAGAATGAGGGTAGCAGTTTGGACTTCTCGGTAGGTGCTGCTGGCGCCGTCGTAGTACCGTTATTCGTGCTACTGCCCGCCGCAGCCTTGGCACTGATGGTCACAGGCTGGGTTTCACGGTAGAAGCTCTTTTCCTCTGCTCTGACGGTCAGTTCATAGTCATGCTCATCCGGTATCGTGTAGGAGCCGGTAAGGCGTCTCCCTCATTCTTCAATGGAACCTCATTCGTTGTACCAGAATCAAGGTCCTTGACCTTTAGAACTGCATTCATATTTGCATACAGTTCCTGATCCTGAAGCTGCTGGTTGTTACTCGTCAGGTAGGAACGAATTTGGACTGCGTCACCTTTTTTGTAAGCTTTGGCAGGCGGTGCATCCAGTTTCAGTTCCAAATCATAGTTGAACACCAGATTAATATCAATCTGATCCTGCTGGACTCCCTTGACCTGAAGCTTCCAGTCGCCAGCCACAGGCTTGAGCAGCTTAATCAACGAGTAGCTTTTCGACTTGGACAGCAGTACATCACTTGAAGGAATCGGCTTGGTATTGCCCGACGGGTCTATCAGTCTCGCATCCACCGGCTTGGAGGACATAATCGAAATATTAGCCTCCAGCACGCTATCGTTCGGTACAGTTACCGTAACGTCCTGATAGTTGCCGTTAGCCGTAATGGACTGCAAGGGAACAACCTTCAGCTTCAAATTGCTGGCGAAAATTTCACTCAAGATGTTCGGCAGATCATCCGCCGAGCTTGTAATAAAGGATTTACCGCCCGTTTGCTGCGCAATGTCTGCGAGCTTGTTTTTATTCAGTTTTCCGTTTGCATTCAAACCGATGGTGTAGATCGGAACGCCGCTATTTTTAGCTTCGGCCACAGCCTTTGCCATATCCTGATCGGATTGGCTTTCAGTTCTGCCCGTCGTTTTATTTAAATCGTTGTTACCATCGGCCAGCATAACGATCATAGGCGCATGTCCCGCTGTCTTGCCATCCTGCAAATACGGATCGCTTCCTTGACACCTACGGAGGTGTCAGTATACGCCCCCGGTTCAGCCCGTCAATGAACGACTTCAGTTCCTGCTTGTCCGCTTCGGACGTAATATTAAGCAAAGCCTTCTCGCGCTGTACGACATCCGTATACGCTACAATGCCGACCTTGTCGTTTTGCGTCGACAGCATATCAATGAACATTTTCATGGCTTCATTGCCAATTTTGCCTGGATCACTGGTGTTCATGGAATTACTCACATCGACGAGCAGCACCGCATCCACCTTGGAGGCGGAGGTTGAAGCGGCATTCGCCGTCTGCGGCTGCCATGCCGAAATTGAGGTCATGATCATTGTACATATGATTCCGATGACCAAAAACCATTTTCTGTCTCTACTAAACATCGCCTGTACCCCTTTGCCGATTAGTTCTCATTCTAAATTACAGTTGTACTCCCCTACTATTAATTATAATGAGTTTTACATGAGAGCTAGCTGAAAATGGTGCCCGAATAGCCTGAATACACCCAAGAAGTCTATTACACCGCAGGATTTTACCAATATCCTGCAGTAATGATATAATTATACCCCAACGAGGGCAATTGGGCACCAGCCTTCTCCTTTATACGACAAAAATGACAGAAGCGAAACCCGCCCTTGTAAAATATCGCTGTAAAATCTGAGCAGAAAGAGGAAGTACACTATGATCTCATACGGATGTTTGGCGATTTTGTTTCTTTTGTCGCCATCAAATTAATCACTTACACTATACATAAAAACGCGCTCCCTCGATTACGCAAATTAACACTGAGCTTCTAGCCCTGCTGAACCGGAGAAGTGATCGCAATGAGTAGTTCCAAGCAGCCTGTACAATTTCGTCCGTTTACCCACACCGAGCATGCGTACCAAAAGCTGCGGATCTGCAAACGATGCGGACAGTTCACTGCCCTATGGGAGAAGGAATGTACGTCATGCGGTCGCGATGCGCTGGTGCCTGTAGAGCAATATGCCAACCGCAAAGCCAAGCTTTATTTTCGCAAGGACCTTGCCTTCGGCATCGCGCTGCTGGCCGCCGCCGTCTTTTTCGGTCATTCAACCCAGCAAATGCTCCTGTGCGGTATCGTCGGCGCGCTTCTCCTGCTACCCTTGGTGCTTCTACAGCAGCGTATTCGTCCCTATGAGCAGCACAGGCAGCTTATACGCCTGTTCAGAGGCCGCATAGAACAGATTAAAGAGGGCCTGAGCATCAATCATAAAACGCGGTTGCCCTGCGACAGCTCAGCGAGCGTGTCTCCTATGAAATGCTGCGTGAGATTGCCGTACTCATTCACAACGACCGGATAAGGCTCCAACAAGTCGCCTTGCTGCAATCTTTTGTTCTCCGCAAGGATATGGAGCTAACGCTCGACCCTCTCCTGATCAAAAGCTTTGAACCGCTTATGGTCAGATATATCGGAGAGATTGCGAGATTAAATCGCGAGCTAATTAAGGATCGAACGTTCCGTTACGTCACCTTTTATGAGCGCCGCATTCTGGAAATGGCAGGAGGCGAGGATATTCTTGTCCGTGTTGCCAGCGCAGCAGTCCGTAAAAAGCGCTATGTGGTCACGCACGCCGGTTTTATTTCCAAATATGTGCGCAAACTGCCGAAGGAACGAGTCCAGCGTTTATATCATATCATTCAGGAGAATCCTTATGAACCCTTTGGCGATTTGGCCGATGAGGTCAAGATCGTATACCTGATGGAGCAGTATAAAAACTGATCTGTCCTAATGCCCTTCTATATATGACGTCATTACCATGACAAACCACTGCAATGAAGCAGCAAAAAAACCGTCAGGATCGCCAGCGCCTCCGGACGGTTTTTAGTTCTGGCTTTTGGATCAGCCTTGCAGCTTTTGCTGCGCTTGATTTATGGAAGTAAAATTAAAAGCACGTACACCCTTGCTGTCATACACGATAATATCCTTGTTCAAATACGGGTGCAGACCGTTAAAATAACCGGGCATAATCAGTCTGCGCGTGAACAGGTTTTTACCTAGCATGCGGGGAGAATTTGTCGCCACAACAAGCATTTGTTGGCTTTTGGACCACGGGGCAGGCTGGATATACGAAAGACAATACTCGCCTGCCGTAAAATCGCCGTCCAGTATATACCCTTTTTCCGTACAGGTGATCTGCAAATGGGCTTGATGCCGCTGAAGCAGCTCATGTCGGGACAAGCCCGAGGTGATACAGATCACGTTACTGTCAGCCAACTCTTCCTCCGAAATAGCATGAGAAGCCACGACAGGGTAATGAACACCGATATACGGATTCCAGGTTGCTGTGCGTGGGCTGGCCAATGCCTTCGCCGTCCGTTTTACCGCCTGCTCTTCTTCGGGTGTAGCATAGCTGGACGGAAGGACAATGTGCAGGCGCCCCATATAAACGTCGAGCACTCCCATACCATGGCCAGAAGAATTCCGACCTGCACTTTTTAACCTGAACGTTGCCGTTTCGTCATCCGTTTCTTTTCCAGAACTCCCATACGTTTCGCTCCCCCGTTCAGCAATCAATCGATATTCAGGTGAGGGGCGTTTCCGCGACTCTATTTTAACAAAGCGAAAGCGGTTATATTCTAGTAAATCCAACACGAAAACCCGCGCTCCAATACGGACATGGACAAGCTCCAATGGTACGATCTCATGTGAGAGGTGAATAATAAATTCATCAACGTGGACGGCTCTAACATCCAGTTTACCCGTTTTGCTCAATTCACCGTAAAGTTCGGCGTATTCCTCGGTTTCATCCACTTGTGTCAGCTCCAGCCAATAAGCCCGGTTATGTCTCCCCCGCTCCGTTCGGTAGGCAATACGCTGAGGTACCATCACTCTCTTCCATTGCATTAGCCAGCTCAGTACACCGTCCAAAAGCCTCAGTTCATGCGTGTCCCAATGGTTGGCCCACCGTTCCACTACTCCTTTATAATGGTCGGATGAAAGGTCGGTTTCAGGAGCCGTATAAGCTTGCGCAAACAAGTAATCCTGATCTCCAACCACATTGAATATGGGCATATTCAGTAAGTTCATCAGATGCTTCGGATGCGGTGCGCCAGCAATGACAGCAATAGCCGCAAAACGCGAAGGATACGCCTGTGCCATCGCCCAGGCAGCGTATGCGCCGTTAGAATAGCCCGTCAGATAGATTCGGTCTTCATCCACCCGGTACGCTTGCAGAATGACATCCAGCGCCTCCAGAAAAGCGGCTTCGCCAATATAACTGCCCAGCGTAACTCCACGGCACGAAAAAGTGACGAATATCGCTTCTTCCTCCCAGCCCCGTCCAAAGCCCCGTTTCTGAAAATCCGGCAGACCCAGCTCATACCGTTTGCCCGGCATCAGGACGATCAGAGGATACTGCCGATCCGCCGAATAGTTTCGGGGAAGCTGTATCGTGTAGCGTTGAAGGCTGTTGTCCAAACGGGAGACAAAAAAGCCTTCGCCAATCCCGTCAGGGCACAAAAGGATGTTATCTTCCCGAGATGGATGCTGAGGTCGTTCCGTATATGCATGTGTGAAAATCCGTTTTAGCAGCTTGATATATTCCCGCACTATGCGATAATCCCAGATTTCAAAAGGGTCTTCCGGCAAAGCCGTTAACCTTTTCAGTTCCTCCAGCAAGCCTTCTGCCTGTAAATTCCTCGCAGAGCCGGGAGCATCTATATTATAAAAATGATTATACTGGTCGTACTCTTCTTGCAAACCCTCCACAACCGCCGACAAAGGCCGCACAAGCATCGAGTACACAAAATAATGCTCTCTTGCCTCATGGTCCTGATATGTAACCGTAAAATGCAGCATTCCCGTATTCCCGGTAACTTCCTCATTCCAAACATATTGCTGCTCCTGTTCCCAAACCGCCTGAAACCGGTCCAGCAGCGTTCCCTCATCATTTGTTACCTCGACCCATAACGGCTGATCTACAGGAAGATCTATACGATCCTTGCGCAGCAAATAAAACGAGACCGGACTGTCTTCCCCCTCTCTGCCAGCGGGTTTCTCCACTTCCAGCCATGCCATATGAAAACGTATATTGCGCTCTACGAATTCCTGATGTAGTTCCTCCACATCTGGGCTGTCGCACGTCTGATTTCCACTGATCCGAATAGAGCGAGCTTCATCGGGAATAAAGGCTGCAACGACCACTACTGTATGATTACCTTCCTCCAAATACAAGCGCAAAGGACCGGATTCCGCATATACCAATATGCCGTCCACCCAAATTTGTCCTGTTCCTTCAAACGGTCTGAAAATAACTTCCTGTGCTGCCGCGCAGCGGAGATTCGAAACCAGCAAAAGCCTTTCTTGCTCAGTCAGGGGCGGAAAGACACCTAAATTCAATTCGGCGTTCCGGGGGTCCAGCTCAGTTAATAAGCGGCACGCTACCTTTCCTCCAGCCGAAAGCTCCAGTCCTTCTTCATTACAAGCCCTTTCCAAATCCCATTCCTCAGGGGTAAAATGATCAGACCATGCCCTACCCACACCGCAATTTTCCGGCAGCTTGACCGGACCGACTGCATAAGCAGACGTCAGACGAACCGGATGATCCAACAGCACAGTTGTCGCTTTTTCCAGATGCGTGAACCTCATAACATTCCCCCTCCAGGTTTTTGTTTCCTCAGAGACGTCGCGATAATATTCCGTTAACATTCATTTTAACTATATAAAGCTATTCGTTATCACCTTTGCGTACTCCTTTCTTCCTCCCAAAAAAAGAGGCTATTCTTAAAAAACAAAAAAACGAAGAAAGCAGAGTGCTTAACTTCGTTATTGAAAATTTCTATACTTATAAACCTGTTTTTAGCTGTCATGATTATTGCTATCTCTACTAGGGTATAGTATGTTTAGGAAGAAGTTACTATTTCCAAATGATGAGGAGGGAAAACAATGGAAAAGATGTGTATGGAAATGATGATGACCATGTGTATGGAAGACATGATGGCTAAAATGAAAAGCATGAACATGTGCATGGAAAAAATGTCGGATATGGATATGATGGACATGAACATGGATATGATGATGACTAAAATGCAAGAATGCGACGAAATGATGACGATGATGATGAAAATGATGCGCGACATGAAACAAACTTCAAAATAATTTCTTTGTATTGAGCATTATTTTTCAACTGATTTTCGCGAATTCTTGGCATTGCAGTTACAGCTGCATGCCTTTTTTTATCTAGTTTTGTTATATTTATTGGTATGCCGAACCCTTAATAATGTGCATAACTCGCTTGAATTTGCTTTTCTAACTTGATGCGCTCCAGCTTCAGTTCCCAAATCTGTTCGCTCCACGAATTTCTCTCTACCGTATTATTACTATTTCGTAAAAGATCAAACAACTCCAATAATCTATCGTTGATCTGGTCAAAATGCTGCCAAAGCGCATTGATTTCAGAATCTTTAGTCTCTTTGCCATTCTCCAGCAATTGATGCTGTAAGGCTTCTTTAAGCTCTTGCTGCCACTCTGTATCGTTTAATTGTTTCGCATAATTAAGTAGATCCAAATAGTCATCCACTTGCAGATAGCTATGTGTTTTTATCAGTTGCATATTGTCTCTCTCCTTATGATGCACCCTATTACCAAGTATTATACTCGGTTATCTAGGGAAATCAATACCTTCTTCCACATTTTCGAAAAAAAAGAGGCGGCCTCAGCCACCCCTTACTTTTCAAATGATTCTTAGCCTTGCAATGCCGCCTGTAAGTCTTCGATTAAATCCTCAAGATCTTCAATTCCTACTGAGATCCGCACCAGTCCTTCGGTAATTCCCAATTCTGCGCGGCGTTCTACCGGAATAGATGCATGTGTCATGCGTGCCGGAACACTAATCAGACTTTCAACCGCTCCCAAACTCTCAGCCAGCGTAAAATATTTCAGTTTTTTCAGTAGTGCAACCGCGTTAGCATCGCTTCCTACATCAAAGGAAATAATGCCGCCAAAGCCTTCGGTCTGAGTTTTGGACAGTTCGTGCTGCGCATGGCTTTCCAGTCCAGGATAGTACACTTTGCTAACCTTCGGATGTTTTTCCAAAAAGGCTGCAATTTCCTTCGCATTTTGCTCAATCGCTTCCATACGCAGACCCAATGTTTTAATACCGCGGATCAGTAACCAGGAATCATGCGGACCGAGAATAGCACCAATGGCGTTTTGCAGAAAATGAAGCTGCTCTCCCAACTCGTCGCTGTTCACAACAGCCAGACCAGCTACAACATCGCTGTGGCCGCCCAAATATTTGGTAGCAGAGTGAATGACGATATCGGCTCCAAGCGTAAGTGGTGTCTGCCAATATGGAGTGGCAAATGTATTGTCGACGATCAGCAACAGGTCATGCTTTTTCACCAGCTCCGAAACCACACGGATATCCGTAACTTTCAGCAGCGGGTTCGTCGGCGTTTCTACATACAGTGCCTTCGTATTTGGTCGGATCGCTTTGGAGATGGCCTCCAGGTCGGTCGTATCCACAAAAGTAGCCTCTATGCCAATCCGGTTAAGCACCTTGCTTACAATACGGTAGGTGCCCCCGTATACATCATCGGTCAACAAAATATGATCTCCTGCATTAAACAGTGAAAATACCGCATGGATCGCCGCCATCCCCGAGCCGAAAGCAAAACCGCGTTTTCCTTCCTCCAGCTCCTTGATCAACTCTTCCAGCGCAAAGCGGGTCGGATTGCCTGTACGCGAATATTCGTAGCCCTTATGAACGCCGATTTCCTCTTGCTCATATGTGCTTACCTGATAAATAGGGACGTTAACTGCACCTGTATGCGGATCGGTAGGGAGGCCGCCGTGAATCAGCTTTGTTTTACGTTTCATTTTATATCCCGCCTTCATATATTTTTTTGCTCAGATAACGTTCACTGCTATCCGGGAAAATGGTGACGATATGTGCACCATCCGCTGCGTTCTCTGCTTCCAGTAAAGCGGCATGTAATGCCGACCCGGAAGAGCTGCCGACAAGAAGTCCTTCACGCGCTGCCAGCTCTTTGACACGGTCAAACGCATCGACGTCGCTAATCGTGTGAATGGCATTAAAATAACCCTTATCGATAAACTCAGGAATCAATTCCATGCCAATCCCTTCGGTTTTATGCGAACCCGATTCTCCGCCGTTCAAAATGGAACCTTCCGGCTCCACGATTACGGTTTTAATGGATGTATTTTGTTCCTTAAGGTAACGCGAGGTTCCCATAAAGGTTCCCCCCGAACCTGCTCCTGCTACAAACACATCTACTTTTCCGTCCAGATCGTTCCAAATTTCCGGTCCCATCGTCGTGTAATAAGCCTCTGGATTATCCGGATTGCTGAATTGACGCGGCAAATAGGCATCTTGAAATTCAGCAGCCAGCTCCTTCGTTTTCTCGATGGCTCCCTTCATCCCCTCACTTGTCGGGGTATGAACGATACGTGCTCCCAGCGCCTTCATCAGATCCTGCTTTTCTTGACTGAACTTTTCAGGCACCGCAAAAATAACCGAGATATTATAATGGAGCGCTGCCATAGCAAGACCAATACCTGCGTTGCCTGCTGTGGCTTCAATTAAAGTTCCGCCAGGCTTCAACTGGCCGGTTTTTAAGGCTTTTTCAATCAGAGCCTTGCCCACCCGGTCCTTCACGCTACCGCCGGGGTTCATAAACTCCAGCTTGGCGAACAGACGAATCCCCCTCGGCAGAGAATAGCTGTGCAGTTCTACTAGCGGCGTGCGCCCGATTAATTCCAGCGTATTATGATATACATTCATGATTTCAAGCTCCTTTTAATGGCGAATCCTAATAAACCAATGGTCAAAAATACAGACCTATTGCCGGAGAAGTTCGCTATCATCTCCGAGAAAACACAGTAATACGGTAAGTATTGATGCAATAAGATTTTATGTGTATTTGAAGCTTTTGTCAAATGACATCCTTCACAGCACCCACACCCTTGGTCTCCCTCCCCGATAAGATAGATGGTGTGTTACACAATGGCTATAATCATAAGGAGGATTTCATATGGGAAAGCAATTCATTAAAATAGCTGCTGTGTATTTTGCCCTCGGTGCGCTGCTTAATATGATTATTGGCGTGTCGGGGGATTACAGCCTGTCCAGCGTTCAGTCTCATATTCATTTGCTCGGTTGGACGGCTCTCGGAATTATAGGTTTGGTCTATATCGCCCTTCCTGCGCTTTCGGTTACCGCACTGGCACGCGCCCATTTTTGGCTGCATAATATCGGCCTTCCGTTATTAGTATTAGCGATTGCAGGGAAAACGTATGGGGTGCCTGATATTGGGATTTTGATCATCATAGGGTGGGTACTACTGGCGGCCGGGGTTGTGCTGTTTATGGTGAATGTGTGGGACAAACTGCGCTGAGACAGACGAATATTTTTGGAATGAGCATGAAAAAAGGAGCCTGATCAATTACATCAGGACTCCTTTACATACTTCGTTATACGGGGGTTATCACACCCAAGCGTTCTATTTCGTTACTTTACGGCTCCGTCCTGCACATGCTCTTTGCAGAAGCTCTCAACAGCCTGCAACTCATCCTCTTCCAATTCAAGCTCGATGTAACGGTTCGTTACTTTTTCAATCAGCTCGTATTTCAATATTCCTGTTTTCTCTTCGTCTACTAAATAAAGGGTGCGAATATACAGCCCGTTTTCGGTGTAGAGCTCGTCGTCCTCTTCAACCTCTACATCAATTATAAATTCATAACGCTGCCCACTCAAAATACCAAAAGCGTCTTTAATCTGATCTACCGTGTACGATGTAAAATTTAACATGTCTTCATTCCCTCCGGATTTCCTTCGATTACAGTGCATTCTACGCCCGCAGGCAGTAGTTGTAAAACCTGTGTACGTACTTCTTGGCGGTTCAGATCCTGGCCCATGATGGAGATCCAGCCCCGATCATTTCGCGAGCGAATTAATCGCCCGATGCCTTGTCTGAGTCTGAGCGCCATGTGAGGCATATCTATTTCCATAAACGGATCTGTCGCATCCTTGCGCAGTGCCGTAAAAACCGGATCATTCGGAGGAAAAGGCAGCGACCAGATAATGACGTGCGACAGGGACGGGCCCGGAATATCCAGTCCTTCCCATAACGTAACAGCACACAAGACGCTTTCCTCATCATTTTGGAAAGATGAGATCAGATGGCTGATTTCAGCCGATCCTTCATATAGAAAACGAAAAGCAGACGCTTCACGGTAAGCCGCGAGACCCGTTCTGAATGCAACCAGTTCCTCCTGTGATGGAAACAGGATAAGCGCTCTTCCCTGCGATTTCTCCAGCAGGGCCAACGCTCTCTGGATTGGATCATGCCCCACCTGCAATGGATACAAGGCCGCTTGCATCTGGTCGTTGTAATCATACGGTGAAGCAACGGAAAACGTGAGCGGATTCTCAATACCGAGACTTTGCGCCATATAATCAAAGGAGCTCTCCACGGAAAGTGTAGCTGAGGAGAATACAATTGGTATATGCTGTGCAAATACCCGTTCTTTGAGAATCTCTTTTACCATCTTGGGCATAACCACAAGCGTTAATCCATCCTGATCCTCCATCACCCACGAAATCAGGAGTTCCGGACGCTTAAACAAGGCCAACGCCGTTTGAATCATTTCCAGATGCTCTTCCACGATTTTGACCTGGTACTCATCCAGAGAGAATAACCCGCTTTCAAATACAAGCTCTTCTTCAATCGTGCCGATCAGATCGCCAAAGCGGTTTACCTCTCGAATCAGCGACTCATTCAAGGTAAACTCCTTGCGATTAGAACCCTGTACAGGCTGACTGTTCTTATCGAGCGCAGCGAACAAAACCTCACTTTGGCTTATCGCATCTTCAATCGTCATTGCCAGCGATTCTCGCACTTCCCCCTCTAGCAGACGGGTAATAATGGCCTCGAATTGAGCGTGCTTCAGCTTATAAGTGAGTGCATTCTGCGCCGCCGTCTCCAGCAGATGCCCTTCGTCAAAGACGACAGAGCTGTGCTCCGGCAGTAACGGCAACTGGCCCTCACGCTTTCTCGCTTCATAGGTCCATACATGCTCCATATAGAAGTCATGAGAGCAGATCACCAGATCCGCTGCTTTGCGGTAATGATCACGGGACAACGTCTGTCCACAACGATGCCGCTGATGGCAAACAAGGCAATCCTGAAATACATCCCAGCCCAGTCTGCTCCACTGTCCGTCCGTTAGCTCGGGATACTCTTTGCGGTTCCCGTATGGTGTAAAGGACTGTAGCGTATCCGGAAAATGGACAAAATCCGGCAAGTCCTGATAGATATCACGGAACACATCCGCGTCATCATCCAATCCGCTTCGTACGTTATCCAGCTTGTTCAGACAAATATACTGATCCGGCGACTTACCCAGTCGGGCATCAATCGTCAGGCTCAAATGCCGCGCCAGCTTGGCGATATCCCCCTCCGGTTTCACCAGTTGTTCAATCAACGACTCGTCCGCACAGGCGATAATCGCGGGCTTTCTCATGTACCGGGCATATGCAATAGCGTACAGGAGGTACACCAGCGTTTTGCCTGTGCCCACACCTGCTTCCGCGAAAATCGTTTTCTTTTCCTTATAGGCACGCTCCAGCTGGAATGCCATATAAATTTGTTCATCCCGAACCTCAAAACCGACTTCAGGCAAAACTTCATAAAATACATCCGCAATCCAGTCACTTGCCTGCTCAATAAACGGCTTGGACGGATCAAAGGCAAAAGGATAAGTAGTCAATCGGGCTGTGCCTCCAATTCGTTCATAATGTGCATCCTTTCATTATAACGCAAAACAAGCTAAAAAGAACATGGAAACTGTGCGAACAGCTTACATTTTTTTATTTCGCTATGAAAAGGAAGAGATTTCTCTGTAAAAGAAAGGGCATGGGTGGTCGGCTGTGTGAAGGCGATACGCGTAGGATTTGATCTTACGATCGCTGTTGCCGTCTGTTCATCAATTCATGATATTCGTAGATACCGGGGATAAAGTCGGATGCTGTTCATGTCGCTGCAGCTCTTTTTTATTCACAACCAAGGTTTTGGCACAAAGATCGTGTAGTCCCTGTTTTTTTGCAGTAAAAGCAACAACGATGTAAATAATATGAACAAATACACCAGAAATAGCTTTAATCCAATAACGCCCGGAGGCGTGCATGAATCCAAGACGCATTCCTTCCTCGTTCACGACAATTAGAGAAAACGCAAGCTTGCCTGGTGTTGCTTGAGCATTCGATGACTCCCACAACACACAATACAGCCACGGCACTATAAGCCATAGGATCAGCGGCCACAACATATGTAATGCTTTTATGAAGCCAACCTCCTCCATGTCTAGAAGGACTGGAATCATGGAAAATATTCCCGCTACTAAAAGAGCCATTACAGTTACAATGATCAGATCAATCACAAACGCAGCCGTCCTTTTCCAAAACCCTCCGTATATCTGTTTTTCACTATCGTTCGTTGTTTCCATGGTGATGCATAACTCCTTTTTAAATGAGATTTAAAACCCAATTTATCCCTTTATCCAAGAAGTTATCATACGGATGCCTACCCCATTTGTCAATTTACGAATAAATTCTCATAAATAAGCAACAGGACCTATATCCATGCATTAAAATGAAAAATTTTATAAGAGCTAAGAGCTCATCTTTAATATTTTCCCTCTGATTTAGTATGAGCTAAACAAAGCTATCCCCTCTCTTCTACTAGAAGTAGTTCTTTAGCATCGAATTGCAATCAGCTATTTCGGTTATAAAAAAACAGCGTATATGTAATTGAAAATTACACACACGCTGCCTTCACCGGCCCTACAAGGCACCTACGCAAATAATAGTCCGGCCTGCCGTAGATTTTCCGCATCCCGATTCCCCGATAATCCCGAATTACACACTAAACAAGCCTTCTTCTCCACGAAGTTTTGCCAGTGCCTCGACAAAGAAATAATCGCCGTAAATGATGGGAACGTTAATGTATTTTTGCTCGGGATAATGTACAGTTCCATTCATGAGCAGTCCCTCATGATCCTGCTCCCATGCTGTACAGGTCTCATGCAAGCCCTTGAGAATGGATTCCGCTGCCGTCGTAAAATGCTCCGCACGCGTCGAGTATTTTGCCAGCTCCAGCAGGCCACTCGCTGCAATCGCAGCAGCAGACGAATCCCAAGCTTCACGGTGCCCCTCCTCCGCTCTAAATCCCACACAGGCAGGCAAGCATCGCCCAGTTGGGACAGGAAAAAGTCTGCCGTGTTTTCGGCTACCTTCAAATAACGCGAATCGCGCGTGTACCCGTACGAAAGCGTAAAACCGTACAAAGCCCATGCCGTGCCACGTGCCCAGGCAGAGCCGGGTGCAAATCCCTGTCCGCCGTGCTCGGCGCGTTTTTTTCCAATCTCCGGGTCGAACTCGATCACATGCGCAATCGAACCGTCAGCACGTACAAACTCACGCGCTACGGTATCGGCATGCTGTACAGCCAGAGCGGCAAAACGCGGGTCCCCGCTTTCCTGCGAAGCCCAATAGAGTAAGGGCAGATTCATCATGCTGTCTATAATCGCTACGCCCCGCGTATCCATGTCCTTGGCATGGAAATTCCACGCGCGAATAAAACGGCCATTCACGTTAAACGAGCAGCCAGCAGATTAGCGGCTAACAGTCCACGTCTTCTGGATTCTGTATCTCCGATCAACCGATGGGCTGCCACGCCGCTTAACAGCCAAATAAAGCCAAGATCATGGTCTACGGCTTCACTGTTGTAGAGTACCTTTTCCAGACGTTCCTCGCACTGCTGTGCAATTCTGGCGGCTTCGCTGTCAGGGCGCGCCCGATGTACCAGCCATAGCAAACCCGGATAAAAGCCTGCCGTCCACCATTCTTCCTCACGATGATCATAACGTCCACCTTCTGCAACATGTGGAAAGGAGTCCCCCAGTCTTGCCACTAAGGCAAGCGTTTTATCCAAAGCCAGCTCCCATGATCGTTCCAGCCACGCTTCTGTTTCAGTCATTGCTCTTCACTCTCCCTTTTCCACATGTTAAAAAATCGATTGTTACGGCCCTTATTTATGCTAGCAAATGAATGATAAAAGAAATACGGCTACCCTCGCATTCCAAACGCGCTCCCTTGAGCAAACCATTCCGACAGGCCACAGAAGCCAGTTCTTCTGGCCACACGACATTCGTTCCTTCCGTTGCTGGAATAACCTCCAGGCTCGCACCTGCGTACTCCACCCGAATGCTTTCCTTCTCTTCACCTGTGGACATCACATGATGAATGGTACTGCGTTCCTGGCCGTCATAGGCCATTAAAGGAATAAGCGCCCCCACTGACTGAATATTGCCTTGAAGCTCATACGTCACTTCAATTTTGCCGGGTATCTGCCGATAATGCGTTCGAATTTCCCACACGCCCGGAAACGGACCCTTCCACAACAACGTAAAATCAGTCTCTCCATCAGATGTGGTGCTTTGCTCCATCTGTACCGATCCTCCGCCGTCCAGCGGATCAATGCCTCCGTCCCGGTCGAACTCCAGCGTGCCGGGAATGCCTTCCGACAGGCTGTGCCATTTCCCATCCTCCGTTTGCCAGGCCGGGGTATAGCTGAGCGGGAAAATATCCCCTTCCGCAAAGCCTGTAAAGCCGCGGTCTGCATGCCCTGCCGAGGACGGACCGATTAGCGGAGGCAACGTGGAACGCTGAATACGCACGATGCCGGGAATATTGTACGGGTCATTGACCGATGTTTGCACAAGCATTTGCTGTCCATCTACGGTCGCAATGACGGTCTGGAACCAGCCGTCCGTTTCCAGCACTCGACTGCCGATTTCCGCCGGAATTAAGGATGGTGAAATGCGCTCCACATCCGCTCCGTGCAAAAGTGTGTAAGCCAGTGCAGCGGCCGTCCACAGGCTGTAGCAGGTATGGTTCGAATACACCTCGAAGCCATGCCGCGCCTCGGACGAATAATGGTTGCGGACGATATGCAGCTTGCCTTCGTCGGTCTGCCAGCGGCCAATTACCTGCCAGCACAGGTCCGCTGCCCGCCGGAATGCGCCTGCCAGCCCATGCTCGCCCGCTGCAAAAGCCTGCTGCGCATGTGTCGTGAAAACGAAGGCCGCTGCTGCTTCGTTCCACTGATGCTGCGCGCTTCTTCCACGCGGCGGAATTTCCCCGTGTGGGGATAACGTCAGCAGTGAGCTGAGCGCTCCTCTGTGAAGATGGTCGCGCAGTTCAGGAGCACACCCGCCATCATATCCGCTTTCCAGCATCACGCCCAGATGAAAGCGTGTGACGATGTCGTAGGCGAACGGGCTATTGGGCCGATCCAGCGGACCGTCCTCATACAAGCCCAATCCGGTAAAGCGCGGCAAATGATAACTACGGATATACGTCTCCATCCATTCCGAATCCGCGGCAATTCCTTCTGCCGCACGCATAAACTCACCGGAAATCATAATCGCGTTCCAGTTGATCATACGATTCGGATTTTTCATTTTGCTCATCGTAAAAATGTAGGTGTCTTCCGGCTGAATCCGGCTCAACTGCTGCTTCCATGCCGTGGCCTGCTCTGGCAGCAGGTTTTTGAGCAGCCGATACGCCCCCATCATCATGATCGGAAAAAAGTCCGGATGGTGATCCGGGGCCCTTTCCTCCACCACACATGCTATGCTGTGTGTTAGAGCCGCCGCAGCGGATTCGAGCAAGTCATGCCGACCTTCTTTGACCAGTACCGCCGCTGCCAAAGCATAAGATGGAGTCGAGTAATACCGTTCACTATCAGAATGAGGGTCGATAATGGCCCCATTTTCATCCTGATGCGGAGTATAAGCACGAACCAGCTTTTCCAGCACGGCAAGCTTACGTTGGTGAGTCCAGCCGTCATCCACTCGATTCAGCCCGTTTTCCAACTGTTCATCCAACTGATCTATAAATTCCTCCAGCTCCGTCTGCCAAGGATACACGCTGCCTGTATGCAGCTTATTCATCCTGTCTGCCTCCCATTCAAAATGAAGAATGATTTATGGTAAAAAACAGCTCGCAATCCACGCTTGCAGCGCCGCCACAGCGATCCGAGGCCAGCCCTAACGATGTTTTATACAACACAAACGGTACCCCGTCATGATCCATATGCTGCACAGCCTCTACCTCCAGACGCAGCAGCCTGACATCATAATCCAGCCTGACCAATGTATTCGCTCCCTTCCATTCCACGAAGCCCGTGCCCGTGTAAGGCTGAATACGGCTGATCAAGTTCTCTTGCACATCCCACGGCTGTATGCTCCCGTCCGAAGACGCTACAAACTCAAAATGATCTGTGACGGTAAGCCTCGCCCCCTCGTTCCTCTCCGACATATTCCATGTAAATGAGCGGGTGAACAGCGCCAATTCTTCTACGGGATACGCAGATGTCAAATCCAGCTTCAGCCTCGCCCCCGCCAATGCCGCCCCTTGCTCTTCCAAGACAATATCCAGCACAACCGCCTGTGCCTCCGCACCTGATTGCTGCATGGTTCCGTTAATGACAGGCACAGAATGACCACCGGAAGAAATGTTGATGATCGACTCTCGTCCCGGTGAAAAATAGGCTTTCGTATATAAGCCGGCTCCCAGATCACACAGCAGATTTTCGCCGCCGCCATGAAGGATAAAATGTCCCAGATCATTATGATTGTGCGGTTCATCGTTATGTCCACCCTTAGATGAAAAGGCAAATATCGTGCCCTGTTCAACTGTCGGGGTTCCAGATATGCTGTGGCTGTGGCTGTGACTGCGGCACACCAACCACCCGAGTTGTGGCAAATAATCGACTACAGCCTCACTGTTCCCAAAGGCCAAAGGATCCGTCCAGACCAGATTGCGCAATACATGCGCCCAACGACGGCAAGGGTCCTCCAGCAGACCCGGTACGCGGAAAGGCAGTGTGGACGGTCGTCCCTGCAAAGCATTCACACGAGAGATGAGTCCGGAAGGAAGACGTTCGGTTTCGCTGCTGTCCGAATAATTGGCGAAAACGCCGTCCGATAGATGAACCCGCTCCGCAAAGGCCGCTATTTGCCTAATCTTTTCCGAGCTGAGGATATCCACAGCACCTTCGGTAAGCTCACCCAGCATATCGGCAAAATAAATAAAATAGCCGCAGCCATACACCCAGTAGCCGACACCCTCGGGACAGCCGCCGTCCTCCTTGTACCCTGCAAGAAAGCAATCCAGTGCACCTAGCATTTTCTCAATAGCCGCAGCTTGGCGCGGGTTATCTTCTGATAGCAGCAACACGGCGATTCCACAGCCGGACGCGCATACAGCCGCCCAGTTGTGATCCGCTGTTTCCCATTGAAAGTGACGCGGCTCCCAAAATACAGGTTCTACAACACGCCGTTCTACCTCACCGCGCACCTGAGCGACCACATGGCTATCCAGTTGCTCGCCGAGCAACAGTATGATTTCAGCCAGCGTTTGCGCGGTTTCGGAAGCGAATAAATCCACCTGCTGCCAGGGCGGCGTGACCGTATCCTCTTCCCTGACATGTGCAGGAAGTGCCCATGTATACTCCCTACAGATGTCCAGCAGACCGCGTTCCACCTCTTTGATCCGCCAAGGCTCTGGCTCGGCAACGGCTGCCAGCACGAGGGCAACCAGTCGTCCACGCCGTTCAAAGTACACATCCTCATACGGCTTGCGCTTCCCTGTATTCGCAAATTGCCTGAACAGAGTCAACGGAAGCGTCGGCCATGATGTTTGCCGGTTATTCTCACAGACACGCTCAATATCCTTCCAAAGCCCGGTATATATCGGCTCAGAGAGAGTCGCCCGCAGCCTTTTTGTCCACTCACGCCTTAACCGTCGCCTTGCTGCATCCTGCACGCCGCCAGTCAGCACCGTGACGAGCCGCGAAGCAGGCCAAGCCTCCTTCAGAAGACTCATTTGTATTTCCTCCCCATGAGACACATTCGTTTCGGCTTCTTTTTTGTTAACGCTTTCATTGTATCTAACAATCACCCTAAATTCAAAGGGGTAGAAAAACAATACCGCAAAACACAAAAGAACCTCCACGCCACGTTGCTGTAGTCATGGAAGTTCTTGTTCTACTCTTTTGCCAGACTGAGTCCAGATTGGCCTGGATTTATCGTTTCTAGACCTTTGGCTTTTCCGGTTTCCAGTTTTTAATCCCGTCATCCTCCAGAATACCAAGCGCAGCGTCTGAGATATTAGGATCACGTAACAAAGCATCCTCGACTCTGAATTTGATATCGTCCGCATCTGCCAGTGTCATTCCCGGTGTAAGCTCGATCAGCCCTTCTACGTGATAATAGCGTCCCTCCTGCAAAATGCGCATTTGGTAAATATCCGTCACATGCGTATCTGCAAGAATAATGGAAGCCACGTGTTCTTCGATATCAGGGGGAGCAGATACCCCAATCAAGCCCACCATATTGTCGTAGCCGACCCGAAACGCAACGCCTACCATAAGACAGCCGATGAGAATACTAGATATTCCGTCAAGCAGTTTAAAATCTGTCAGCGATGTGACCACAACAGCCAGCAGGGCAAGCACACCACCCGTTGTTGCTACCAGATCCTCATAAAATACCAGACGAGTTGGCGGTGCAGCACGTCCCACATTGCGAAACGCAGAGGTGAAAATGCCGAACCCTTTCGCCTCAACTCTGGATTCATGCAGCACTTCCTTCATCGCTTTGCTCCATACAAAACCGTCAACCACCAGAGACAAAATCAGGACCACTACATTAATCCAAAATCCATGCGTGGATTCAGCCGGATGCTGTAACAAATGGATGCCTTCCAACGCGGTTTCATAGGCCATGATCGTTACAACAATAACAGCGACCATACAAAACAGGTTAATCACCCGTCCAAAACCGGTAGGAAAGCGCTTTGTCGGCTTTTTCTCTGCCAGCACGCTGCCCGCGAATACAAACACCTGGTTCACCGCATCTGCAATCGAATGCATCATCGTGGCAAACATGGAACCGCTGCCTGTCAGGGCAAACGCAATCCCCTTAATTAACGCAATACTGGTATTACCCAGCGCCGCCGATCCTGAGGATTTGTTCCCCTTTTTCACCAGGCTCCAAAATGAATCCTTTTTCTGCTGCTCAACCATCCTGTAGCTTTCCTCCTGAGGGATACATAATCTGATATCGCCACATTATGTAATCTTTTGTTATGTATTATTTTTAACCCGTCCATATTTTACCTAACCATCCGGGGAGAATCAATACAAACAGCAATATAAATGCCATAAAAAAGAATGCTCCACGTCATCCTGTGACGCGAAGCATTCTATGCTTGTCCTTCTCCGATACATTGGATCAGGTTAAGAGCACGGATAACCCTTATTACCAACTGGCTTTCGTAACGCCTGGAATTTGGCCTTTATGAGCCAGTTCGCGGAACGCGATACGGGATAGCTTGAATTTGCGCAGGTAACCTCTCGGTCTGCCTGTCAGCTCGCAACGGCTTTTCAGGCGAGTCGGGGAAGAATCACGTGGAAGCTTCTGTAATGCTTCGTAGTCCCCTTTTGCTTTCAGTTCACGTCTCAGGTCTGCATATTTAGTTACAATTTCCTGACGTTTCTTCTCTTTTACTACTTTCGACTTCTTAGCCATGTAAAGCTCCTCCTTGTGATATATGCCAATCATGAAGGCTCTCCACCCCTGCCACTGGATGGACGAACACGGAAATGGACATGATTTTTATCTAAATAGTAATCGTTACGATTATTATTTAATATAACGCTGTTTTGGGTGGGTTGTCAACCCAATCTGATGTCCTATGAACATAATGGATTAAACTAACCGAATGAAAAAAACAGCATTAGTCTGAATTTGAACATAAAAGTTTCAGACTGCCGCCGCTATTGAGGTATCATCGTGTTATCATTGCTCTTTCGTAAATGAAAGAAATTAAATTTTAGAATAACGTTCTGATAGTTTCTTTTTATGGGAGTGAAATACTTCTTCTAAAGGAATATCATATTTATTGGATATTACAATTAGGTTACCTAATACATCTCCTAATTCTTCAATAAGCTCCTGTTTGTTTTCCTCAAATGAGCCCTTTGATTCGTCAGGTCTATCTCTACCGATTTCCAAAGCTCTTATCGCTCGTGCCACCTCGCCCGTTTCTTCTGCTAAAAAGCCGATACGAATAAAAATATCTAACTCTGACCAGCCCCTGCTTTCATAGTAATCTTTTACCCACTCTTGGAACTCAGCAATATTCATTTTCATCAGCCTCCATTTTCATTTCTCAAGTTTATCAAATATTGAAAGTCAGATATAATATGATGATGAAAATTTTACGAGGAGGCGTTACAAAGTGAAGAAAATAGCCGTTTTTTGTGGGTCAAGTAATGGAGCAGCTGATATTTATAGAGAAGGTGCCAAATCCCTTGGTAAAGAATTGGTCAGACGCAATATCACGCTTGTTTACGGCGGGGCAAGTGTTGGCATCATGGGAGCTGTTGCGGATTCGGTTTTAGAAGCGGGCGGACATGTAATCGGCATCATACCAAGTTTTTTGGAAAACAGAGAAATCTCCCATAAGAACTTGTCAGAGCTTATCATTGTAAACTCCATGCATGAGAGAAAAGCTAAAATGACTGAGTTGGGAGATGGCTTTATTGCCTTGCCAGGCAGGCCAGGAACGTTGGAAGAATTTTTTGAAATGTTCACATGGGCTCAACTAGGACTCCATAATAAACCTTGCGGACTCTTAAACATTAACTCTTTTTATGATCCTCTTGTTTCATTATTTAATCATATGTCAGCGGAGCAATTTCTGCATGAAAAATACCGTACAATGGCACTTGTGGATACAGACCCAAAGGGCTTACTTGACCAATTTAGTACATATGAACCGCCTACCCAGAAAACTTACATTATTGAAGAAAAACAAACCCGGTAACTTGTCGTATCCCGTCTAATATCAATATATTCATAACATCCAAAGAAGCCGCTGAAACAACAGAACCGATTCATTGTGATTGAACGGTCTGCCGTTTCAACGGCTTCAAAATTTGCTGGCTTAGTTCTGTTCATTCAGCCAAATGGCAAGCCACCCAATGATCTGGTCGAGCCTCACGATAGAGAGGCACTTCCTTGGAGCAGCGGTCAATCGCAAAGGGACAGCGGGTATGGAACTTGCAGCCGGAAGGTGGATTAACCGGACTTGGGATATCCCCTTTGAGCAAAATCCGCTCTCTTTTTAGCTTCGGCACCGGGATCGGTACAGCCGATAGCAGCGCCTTTGTATACGGATGCAGCGGATTCCCGAACAGCTCGTCACGCGAAGCCGTTTCAACCATGGAGCCTAGATACATCACTCCTATGCGAGAACACAGATGCTCCACCACGCTCAAATCATGCGAGATGAACAAATACGTCAGCCCCCGCTCGGCCTGCAACTTGGAGAACAGGTTAATAATCTGCGCCTGAATGGACACGTCCAGCGCCGATACTGGCTCATCTGCGATGATCAGATCCGGCTGGAGCGCCAGCGCGCGGGCAATGCCGATCCGTTGGCGCTGTCCTCCCGAAAATTCATGCGGAAAACGGTCAATATGATACTCCGACAATCCGCACAGCTTGAGCACGTCCAGCACAATCTGCCGGACCTCCTCCTTCGTCGCTATACCGTGATCCAGCAGCGCCTCCCCGATGGCATCTCCGATGCGCACGCGTGGGTTCAGCGAGCTGTACGGGTCCTGAAAGATCAGTTGGATTTTAGGACGAAGCTCCTGCATCCCTTTTGCGGATAGGCTGTGCAGATCGACGCCTTTGTATTTAATGGTGCCATCCGTCTTGTCTGTCAATCTGACAATCGTGCGGCCCACAGTGCTTTTGCCGCTGCCCGATTCGCCCACCAGACCGAAGGTTTCCCCCTGACGGATCGTAAAGCTGATATCATCCACCGCCCGCACATACCCCGTTGTACGGTTCATAAACCCGGACTTGACCGGAAAATACGTTTTTAAGCGGTCGATTTCCAGCAATGGCTCAGCCATGAACAACCGCCTCCTCATATAACCAGCAGGATGCCTTCTGCTGTGCTGAAACTTCTTTTAATACAGGCTCCTTCACGCGGCATATGTCCATGCAATGCCCGCAGCGGTCATGAAAATAGCAGGATGTGGTGAGCTCCAGCGGATTAGGCACTTGTCCAGGGATGGAGTACAGCTCCTTTTGCCGCAGGTTCAGCACGGGCTTGGATTTTAGCAATCCTTGCGTATAGGGATGCTTGGGATGATTAAATAGCTGTACCACTTCGCCTTCCTCAACAATCTTGCCTGCATACATCACAATCACGTAATCCGCCATTTCTGCAACAACGCCCAGATCATGGGTGATCAGCATCAGCGACATATTGGATTGGGCCTTGAATTCACGTAGCATGTCGAGGATCTGCGCCTGTATCGTCACGTCCAGCGCCGTAGTCGGCTCATCCGCAATGAGCAGCTTGGGTTCGCAGGACACGGCAATGGCAATCATAATGCGCTGTAGCATTCCACCGCTCAGCTCATGCGGATAGCTTTTCATAATCTGCTCAGGTCGGGAAATGCCTACCTGTTCGATTAGCTCCAGCGCCCGCTTGTGCGCTTCCTTGCGGCCCAATTTCAAATGCTCGATCAGCGGCTCGGATAACTGTTCTCCAATGGTCATGACCGGATTCAGCGAGGACATCGGCTCCTGAAAAATCATGGATATCTCATGACCACGAATCGTGCGCATCTCATTTCTGCTAAGTCCCAGCAGATCGGTATCCTCAAAACGAATACTTCCGCCTGCCACTTTACCGCCGGGACCCTGGATCAAGCCCATGATTGACATCGCGGTAATGCTTTTGCCACAGCCTGATTCGCCGACAATGCATACCGTCTCGCCCGGCTTCACACGGAAGCTGACATCATCCACTGCCTTGACCGTGCCTTCTTCGGTATAAAAATGAGTGCTTAAATGCTCAATCGAAAGTAAATTGTTCATGGTGTATGATCACCTACCTCTTATGTTTCGGGTCAAGTACGTCCCGCAGTCCGTCACCAAAATATTAATGGCGATGACTGTAGCAAAAATGGAAAGGCCGGGCGGTATCCACATCCACGGACGCTGTTGAAAATCCAGCACATTGTTGGCCGCATCAATCATGTTGCCCCAAGTCGGTGTTGTAGGTAGCACGCCAAGGCCGAAGAAACTTAGTACAGATTCACTCAGGATAGCTCCGCCAATGTTCAGTGTGGCGATGACAATCAGCAACGGCATAATGTTGGGAAATAAATGCTTGAACAGCTTGCGTCGGTTCGACAGCCCCAGCACCGTCGCAGCCTGCATAAATTCACGCTCCCGCAAGCTAAGCATCTGGCCTCTCACCATCCGCGCAATCCCCGGCCAATTGACCAGACTCAGCATTAGCATGACGATATACATACGTTGATCTGGCGGAACCTTCCAGTCAGACAACAGTGCGCCCATAATGAACAGCAGCGGCAAACTCGGAATGGTCAGCAGCAAATCAGCGATCCGCATAATGATCTGATCTGCAATTCCGCGAAAATACGCCGATATGACGCCCAGCGTAGCTCCCAAAAAGACAGATAATACCATAGAAGCCAATCCCACGGTGAGGGAAATTTGGCCTGCCTGCATCACGCGGGTCAGCACATCCCTTCCCAGCTTATCCGTTCCCAGCCAGTGATGAATGTTCGGTGCCTTGTTCATCATTAATATATTCGTTTTGTTATCGGCATAGGGAGAAAATAACGGGCCGATAAAACAGAGCAAAAACATAAAAACAACCACGAGCAGCCCGGCCATAGCCAGCTTGTTTCTGAACAACTGCCGCAGCGCTTGCCGCCACATTGAAGATTTTGCAGCTATTCGCAGTCTGCCGCTGCTTTTGCTCAAATTACTGCTAACGGATGACATTCCATAGCCCCCTCCTTACACCTTTACACGCGGGTCCGCGATACGATACAGAATATCGGACAGCAGTGTCCCCATGACGCTCAAAATAGCAATCAGCATCGTGAAGCCCATGAGCAGCGGGTAATCCCGAAGCGAAAAGGATAACATGTACAGCTGACCAATTCCCGGCCAGTTGAAAATCTTTTCAATAATAAGAGATCCGCCAAACAACGCGGGCAATTCGAAGCCAATCAGCGTAATTGCAGGCAGCAACGCATTTCTCAACGCGTGCGTAAAAAGTACCTTTCTTTCCTTTAAGCCCTTCGCACGAGCCGTGCGGATATAGTCCTGCTGGATCACGTCGATCATATTGCTGCGGAAATAACGGGTCAGCGAACCCAGTCCCAGCAGTGTCATGACAGTCACCGGCAGGGCCATATGCTGAACGACCTCCTTCACATACTCCATGCCTGTAGCGTTACTGCCCGTATTGAGCATGCCGCCCGGCGGCAGCCATTTGAGATCGACCGCTGCAACCTTGATCAGATACAGCCCGATAAAAAAGGATGGAACAGACATGGCGGCAAAAATCACCACCATAACGAGGGTATCGAACCATGAATACTGCTTATAAGCAGCAACCACACCAATAATGACAGCAATAACCCACGTCAGGAAGGTCGATACAATCGCCAATAAAAACGAGTTCCAGATATATTCATTAAACAAGGTCAGCACCGGCTTTTGCTGGGCAAGTGAATAACCAAAATTGCCATGCAGCGCATTCCACAGCCAGCTTCCGTAGCGTTCCAGAATGGGCTTGTTCAGACCGTATATTTCCCTCAGCTCCGCCTTCCTCTCTGGCGACAGCTTGAGATCGCCGCTGATGAAATCCCCCGGTGTCATGGCGTACAGGAAAAAAATCATCATCGAAGCGGCCAACAGAATAATGACCATATACGTCAGTCTTTTCATTAAAAACGAGCTCATGACAGACTCCTTTCATTTTCCCCATTTGGGAGGCCCCTTGATCGGAACCTGACGATTCTTCACAAGGGGCCCGCAAGTATGGCTTTATTTAAGGGACCATTCAAACAGATTGCCGGACAAGCCAATGAACGGACTGACCTTTACATGTTCCATACGGCCATTGTAGGCATATACTGTTTTCTTATAGTTTGTGAAAATGACGGGCAGCTCATCGTTAAGAAGTAAGTACAGCTCTTTATATATTTTCTTACGTTCCTCAATATTCGTCGTGGATAAGCCTTTTTCATACAGCTCTTTTACCTTCGGATTGTTATACCCCTTGATTTCCCCATCGACGAATTGCTCTATCCCGTCAGATGGGTCAGTCAGCATCGGTGTGGAGAAGGTAGCCATATCGTAATCCTTACCATCTACCTTGGCGACCATCGCATTAAAGTCTGCAAAAATTTCCGGTTGGAAATCAACGCCAATCTCCTTGTAATTTTCTGCCGCGAGTGCAATAAATGTGTCTGTTTCCGGGCGTTTGGAGGTCAGCATGTGAATGGTCAGCTTCTGACCATTTTTCTCACGGACACCGTCACTGCCTGCCACCCAGCCTGCTTCATCCAGCAGTTTTTTCGCTTTTTCCGGGTCATAATTGTACGGATTTACCCCGTCTGTCGTGTAGGACCAAAAAATAGGAGAAGACGGAATGTTAGCCACCGATCCTGCACCCTGCGCTGCATCTACATAAATGGTTTTGCGATCCAAACCATAAGTTAGCGCCTGACGAACCTTCTTATCCTTCAGCTTTCCATTCTCCAGATTTAATTGAATATATCCGTAAGTGCTTGGGGTATAGGGCAAAATGCTCAAAAAGCCAAGCCCTTTCAGTTTATCAATGTTTTCCTGAGTCGCGGTGAATTGGGCAAAGTCGGTATCGCCCGTCTCAATAAACTGCCAAGCATCGCCTTCCGCTGTTTTGTAGATAAAATGCTGTGTTTTCGGTTTGCCTTTGAAGAAGTTTTCATTGGCCTCCAGACGAACCTCTTGCCCCGGAATGAATTTCTCCAGCTTGTAAGCGCCATTGCCCAAAGGACTACCGTGCAGGTTTTTAAAGTAATCCAGTTGTCCGAACTTGTAATCCTTGCCGTAGTAGGCTTTGGACAAGACATTGGAGCCCAGAGTTGTCAGTGCCAGCGCGTTTGGCTTTTCCAGCGTTACCGAGATCGTTTGCGGATCAATGACCTTGATGCCGTCAATTTGTTTCGATTTGCCCTCGGTATAGGCCTTGCCGCCTTTGATGTTCAGCTTGCGGATGGGGCTGTCTCCGGCATAGGCTTTGTCATAAATCAGCGTCCATGTAAAAGCCACATCCTCTGCCGTCAGAGGGGAACCGTCGCTGAATTTCGTATCGGGAACCAGATGAAACGTGTACGTCAGATTATCCTTGGAGATATCCCAGCTCTTAGCCAGATTCGGCAGTGGAAGCCCTTTCTCATCAACCGTGACCAGCGGAGTCCACAACTGCGAAATCACGTTGCCGTCATAGCCACTTTGGTTGAAATAAGGAGTGAACACCCCTGCCGGGTCGGTCAGACCGACAATAATTGTGTCGCTTCTCTTTTTGGACACATCCGGCAGCTTGGTCAAATCGGATGCCTGTACCAGACTTGTCAAAGGCTGTGCAGTAGCAGCCGTCTGTGCAGCATCATTACTCTGCGGAGTGGCGCTGTTAGCGCTGTCCGATCCACCGCTGGAGCAAGCCGCTAGTAAGGCTGAACTTGCTAGTAGTAGACTGCTTAGTAGAATGATTCCTTTTTTCAAAATAATCCCCCCGCGTTAATTAGTTAAATTCCGATCAAACAAGTTGTAATTAATAAGATAAATCTCATTATAGGAATCTAATGCGGTTCTGTAAAGGGAGAACTCGACTTTTTTGTATTTAGACAAAAAAAAACGCCGGATCATCTGGATTCCATCTCCAGGTGACCGACGTCTATTCGTTTTAAAGTATTAAAGTCTATGGGTACGCCGCAGCTTATTTCCGTTCCATATAGCCGAGGATGCTGCTATGTATTTCATTCACCGCTGAAAGCCTTGAACTATAGCCGAGCAACGTTTCGCTATCAAAGTGGGCATGGATGAAGCCGGAGGCACGCAGCTTGAAAATATGGTCGTGCGTAATGCCCTTCGATAGCTTGAGGTGACGGACAATTTCAATAAAGGTGCGCGGTGCATCGCTTTGGTGTAAATATTTTAAAATCTTAAGCCTGCTTTTCTCCCCCAAGCTTCGAATCATCCGGTATGCCTGTGGAGATAAAAAATCGTCCTGCTGAAAATAAATGCCCGCTGAATAATGACACAGCAGGAGCGACCCGAACCGATAAATGATATTAAGCGGCTGAAAATGGTAATGCGGTACCAGCAGTATCCGCGTCAGTCCATCGGAAGGCTCAAACTGGAAGCCATTGGTTATTCGATCCACCCATTCCGCAGTGCTATAGACCTCCTTCTCCTTATTTCTCCGCTCGGTTTCCTGTTCCAGCCCAATCAGAATGTTAGCGTCCGCATAGCGAAAGTATTCCTCATACCAACCGGATAGCAGCCGTAAAGCAAGACTGCGGAGCTTCTCCATATCCTCAGATAACGGGATACCATAGGCTAATGCCTGCTCATGCAGTTCCAGTGCTGTCCGGCTCTCCAGACGATCTATAACCTCGTCACTGCCCCCTTCTTCGGAAAGCATACAGACGAGTCCGTATATGACCTTCCAGTCTGCATTGATTTCCATGGAATCCAGCAGCTCGGACAGACCTGGCGACAGCTTGCCACGTACCTGCTCGGCCCACCCGGATGACAAATCCGTCTTCTTGTATGCCTTGCGGCAAATAAAGGTATGCAAACTGCTAAGCAGCTCAAACATCGGTCCAAATCCCACATGTACATCGTAAGGGGCTTTCACGTCGTAGGTCATCACTTTCCGTCCTCTTTTCATTCATGTCTGACGTTCATTATACATATTATTGTACATCCGTTCATTCCCAGTGATCCTTGCATACAAATATGAACGAAACAAGCGACATAATCAAGATGCAAAAAAGCCTGATATGATCAGACTCCAGTTGTTCCAGCTATGAATTAGAAAAGGCTGTCTCCTGCAATATCGCAAGAGACAGCCTTTAAAATAACTTATTGCTTAGCCGCAACTTTCCACTCCAGGATTCCGGTAGATGCGGAACCATTGGATACCATTTCGATTCTTAATTTCGTTGTTTTTACAGGAACAAAAGTGGTCGCATTATACTGATCTGCCGCAGTACCCAATCCTTTGGCCTGCTTGACATTAGACCAGCCTTGACCATTCCAGTACTTAATCTTGTAAGACTTAGGCACATCGATGCCAGCGCCATCCTTAAACCAATAGACATCCGTTTGAGATACCGTATGTTCTTGATCAAAATCGTATTGAACCCATTGCGTTCCTGTTTCAGGCCAGTTGCCATACATGGCATGACTTCTATCGTTGGAATTGGCAGGTTCAAATCCATCATTTAGCGCGCTTATATTTTCCCAGGATGAAGTATAAGAGCTACTAGCCGTTGCCGAAGGCGCTATGTTCACGATTTCATTCGGATCTGTTTCAATTGGGCCATCGTCGTCTTTAGTCGTGGTTGGAAAACGAGCTGTATCCTTTTTGAGCTGACTCCATGTGAAACGCAGCATCCAAATATCCCAGTCGGTGATATGATCGGAATTTCCAGCCCACATAATCGTGTTCGTTGGGAAGCCACCCGGTGGACGCTCGTGTTCTTCATAGAAATCGTTTAATCCAAAGCCATGTCCAATCTCATGTTCAGTAATCTCAATCTCATCAGCGTTCACCGTACTCAGAACGTATTCATCATTCATACGTTGTCCCCAGTCACCGCCGGCTCCCCCACCGAAATTTTCTGTAGCCCAAGATACATATCAAAGCGTTTATCCAATCCACCCGGATACGAATAGTTGGGGTCTGAAAAATGCTCAATCTGGATATTTCATTAGGCGCAACGGGAAGTGCAGCAGGAATTCCCGGTTGTTCAGAAGCTAATCCATCTGCAATAGTATCCGTATAAACAACCTCGTCAGGCTGCTTGTCCAGCAGCAGTGAAGGATCAGCAACAGCCCAACCTACGACTTTTACTTTAATATCCTTGTAGGGCCAGCCATCATATCCCTGGAGATGCTCCGTCCAATGGTTCATCTGACGATCTAGCATTCTGGCAATATCTTGACGCTGTTGAAGCGTAACTGGCTTAGAAGATTGCCAACGCACTACATAATTTAGAGTTCCTTTTCCCGCAAAATTTGATCAAAATCAAATTTTTACGGTTAGTCGAGCCTTCGGTCAGCATTCTATTCTTCCAAACCCACTCAACCGATGATTTGAGATAAGCTGGCATGTCCGCCAATGTCGAATTACTTGTTGCCGCAGCCACGGCACTCCCATTCATATGCGCATCCGCTGATACAAACTAGCATTTCCCATCAGTAATGAACTAGCAATCAGCACAGAAAAAGAAGCCGCCATCATTCTTTTTTTCTTCACCATTCATTTCCCCTCCATAATCATTTCAAAATATTATTTATTGTTTAGCCGCTACTTTCCACTCTAAAATCCCCGTGGATGCAGAATCTTTGGATACCATTTCAATTCTTAATTTCGTTGTTTTTACAGGCGTAAAAGTGGTGGTATTATATTGATCTACCGCAGTACCCAATCCTTTGGCCTGCTTGACATTAGACCAGCCTTGACCGTTCCAATACTTAATCTTGTAAGACTTGGGAACATCAATGCCGGAGCCATCCTTGAACCAATATATATCCGTTTGAGATACCGTATGTTCTTGATCAAAATCATATTGAACCCATTGTGTTCCCACCTCAGGCCAGTTTCCGTACACAGCATGACTTCGGTCATTGGAGCTGGTTGGATCAAAGCCGTCATTGAGTGCGCTCACATTTTCCCAAGGTGAAGTATAAGAAGTGCTGGCCGTTGCAGCAGGCCCAATGTTCACGATTTCATCGGGTGATGTTTCGATAGGACCCTCGTCACCTTTAGTCGTGTTTGGGAAACGAGCCGTATCTTTTTTGAGCTGACTCCAGGTATACCGCAGCATCCAAATATCCCAGTCGGTGATATGATCGGAATCACCAGCCCACATAATGGTGTTGGTTGGGAAGCCACCCGGTGGACGCTCGTGCTCTTCATAAAAATCAGTTAAGCCAAAGCCATGTCCAATTTCATGTTCCGTGATTTCGATCTCATCCGAGTTCAAAGTGCTAAAAAGATAATCATCATTCACACGTTGGCCCCAATCCTGACCGGTTCCTCCTACAAAATTTTCGGTTACCCACAAATACATATCAAAGCGTTTATTATATCCACCCGGATACGAATAGTATGGGTCCCAATAGTGCTCATATCTGGACAAGGCTGCAGGCGCAACCGGGAGTACAGCGGGAATTTCCGGTTTTTCGGATGCTAACTCATCTCTAGTTGTTTCCGTATAAACGACCTCATCCGGCTGCTTGTCCAGCAGCAGTGAAGGATCAGCAACAGCCCAACCTACGACTTTTACTTTAATATCCTTGTAGGGCCAGCCATCATATCCCTGGAGATGCTCCGTCCAATGGTTCATCTGACGGCCTAGCATACTAGCAATATCCTGGCGTTGTTGTAGTGTAACCGACTTAGAAGATTGCCAGCGTACGACGTAATTTAGAGTCCCTTTTCCCGCATCAATTTGATCAAAAATCGTGTTGTTACGAGCCGTCGAGCCTTCGGTCAACATTCTATTCTTCCAAACCCACTCCACCGATGATTTGAGATAGGCTGGCATATCAGCCAGTGTCGAATCCCCCGTTGCTGCAACCGCTACACTCCCATTTTCTGAAGAAGCCGCAGACATGATCGTAGCATTTCCCATCAGCAACGAACTGGCGATCACCGCTGAAAAGGAAGCCATCATCATACCTTTTCTATTCAACATACATATACCTCCATAACTTTTTATATGATTACGGTAGTTTTCCTGAAACGATTAATTCAATCACCTCTTTTTCGTGTTTATGTATTGATCTATGAGATCAACGATAATCTATCAATCCTCCTTGTCGTTTTTTGTAAATAATCACAAATCATATTATCACTGGATTATTGCATCGTCAATATTTTCCTTAATGAATTAAATTAGGTATTTCGAGATCATATTGGAACGAATTCGCCCCTTCTTATGCAAAAAACTGGTATTTTGTGAAATGAAAAAACCGCTTCTCTACTAAAATCAATTCCATCACAGAATTTGATTTTGGAAGAAACGGTCCTATTCATCAGCTTTTTTGCACTATTCTACGTATCTTTTATCGGATAGGAAAACGAGAGGTATCCTTCTTGACCTGGCTCCAGGTATAACGCAACATCCAGGTATCCCACTCTGTTATCTTGGAAGAATTTCCGGCCCACATAATGGTTGGTGTAGGGAATCCACCAGGCGGACGCTCATTTTCTTCATAGAAATCAGGCAGGCCGAATCCATGACCCATTTCATGCTCCGTAATATGAACTTCATCAGAGTTCAGGGTGCTCAGGATATAATCATCAGACATGCGTTGTCCCCAGTCACCACCGGCCCCACCGCCGAAATTAGCTGTTCCCCACAGATACATATCAAACCGCTTGTCCAATCCGCCGGGATAAGCATAGTTGGGATCATTAAAATGTTCAAATCTGGATAGTGCATCAGGCGCAACTGGGAGTTTAGCAGGAATACTCGGGTTCGTTTTGCTTAAATCATCTGTGATTGTGTCAGTGTAAACGATTTCATTTGATTGTTTGTTAAGAATCTGAGACGGATTTGCAACGGCCCAGCCTACTATTTTTACTGTAATATTGTCATAAGGCCAGCCATCATACCCTTTCAACTGCTTATTCCAATTATTGACTTGGCGACTCAGCATGGAAGCCATATCCTTGCGTTGTTGAAGCGTGAGATTTTTGGGAGTTTGCCAGCGCACTACATAATTCAGCGTTCCTTTTCCCGCATATATTTGATCAAAAATCAAATTTTTACGGTTGGTTGAGCCTTCTTTGACGATTCTATTATTCCAAACCCATTCTACCGATGGCTTAAATTTTGCAGGTATATCTGTAGCAGCCAAGCTAACACTTGTGGACTCTATTACAGAAGTGCTTTCCAAATTAGAGGCTGCTGCACCAACATTAGCCCCGCCAACCAGTAAAGAAGCAGCTACTACCAATGAAAAAGAAGCCATCATCATTCCTTTTTTCTTCGGCATTTCTTTAACCTCCATACCTTTGTATTTGATTATTGACTTCATAAAATGGCAATCGAAATCTCTTATCTCTCTCCTTTCTTTTGATTTGAAAAAAAATACAATTTTATGTTATCATTAGGATTCTATAACGTCAATATTTTCCTTTATGCTTTAGAAAAAGGTTATTCTTTTGATCTTTTAACAAATCAGAAACCCCTTCTCTATACAAGAAGGGGCCTAGCATTGAAAGAGTAGACTCACGTCCTGCCTTACTCTATTTATACCAATACCGATTCTGCCAGTGAAGCCAGCAGCTTCGCGGTTCCCGGCAACGCGCGTTCGTCCAGATCGAAGGCTGGATGATGCCATTCCTGACTCCCCGAAGTGCCGACAAAGACGAACACACCGGGGATGCTCTTCTGGTAAAGCCCGAAATCCTCGCTCGCCGAGGAAGGCACGGGACGAACGACCTCCAGACCGGCTGCTTGGGCCGCTTGCTCCGCGAGGACGGCCAGCTTGCCGTCATTCAGCACGGGGGGCGGGCCCTCGATCCAGCGAATGTTCGCTTTTGTGCCAAAAGCATCGACGACGCCCTTTACGACCTGCTCGAAGCGTTCAGCCACCTGTGCGCGCACGTTCTCATCGAACGTCCGGATCGTGCCGTCCAGATGGGCACGGTCCGGAATGATGTTCCAGGCGTTGCCGCTGTGCAGCTTCGTCACGCTAATCACCGCGCTGTCCAGCGGGTTGACGCTCCGGCTCACGATGGATTGCAGCGCCGTGATGATGTGCGACGACACGACGATGGGGTCAATCCCTGCTTGCGGCACAGCCGCATGCGTGCTCAGGCCCTCTACCTCGATGTAAAAGCCGTCTGCCGCCGCCATCAGCGGGCCTTCCTTAATGCCGACCGTGCCTACAGGCAGGTCCGGCTTGTTATGCAGGCCGAATATAGCCTGCACATCTGCCAGCACACCGCTGTCCAGCACTTGGGCTGCTCCCTTCGCCTTTTCCTCCGCTGGCTGAAACACAAGGCGAACCGTGCCTTTCAGCTCCTGCTCCCGCTCTTTTAACAATACGGCAGCTCCGAAGAGGGATGCCGTATGAAAATCATGCCCACAGGCATGCATCTTGCCCGGATGCAGTGAAGCATAGGGCAAGCCCGTCTCCTCCTGAATCGGCAACGCATCAATGTCCGCGCGAAGCGCCACAATCGGCCCCTCCTGCTGCCCGCCGATTTCCGCCACCAGTCCGGTGCGCAACGGCACATCCAGAATGGTTATGTTCTGTTCTTCCAGCAGACGACGGATATAGGCGGTAGTTTCAACCTCCTCGTTAGACAGCTCGGGATTCTGGTGAAGATGGCGACGAATGTCTACCAACTTCTGCTCCAAAACCTGCTCCTTCGTCCCGGTTGATCCACTCATCCCTATTCCTCCTTCGTATAAATCCAAAATGGTTACAACTTTCTCAAGCCAACAACACCTAGGACTGTACAGGCAGACCAGCAAAAGCTTCATGCAACAGCTCAAATGAGCGGACGCGCTTTCCGATATCCCGTATTCCTGTCGTTACGATCAGCTCATCAGCCTGATATTTAGCTTGAATTTCCGTCAAAGTAGCATAGATTTCCTCTTTATTTCCCTTGTTAATTTGCGCTTGTGTAACTTCAATCGTATATTCTTCACCCGATTGCTTACCGAACTCCTCTGCACTTCCCAGCGTGCCCACCGTAGCCGTTTTGCCGCTGGCCAAATGAATTTTGTACAGCTTGTGCTCACCTGCCAACTCCGCAGCTTCCTCGGAAGTATCCGCTACGATGACCGCAAGCGCAAAAAGAGCCTTCGGCTCACGTCCATGACTATAATCGAAAGACTCCCGATACGTACGGAATGAATCCAATGCAGCCTGCTCATTACTATTGATAAATTGCGAGAAAACATAGGGCAACCCCAAACGCGCAGCAATTCCAGCACTGTCTGTGCTCGTACCCAAAACGTAAATATCCGCTGGTGTTTCTGGAATCGGATTCGCCTGTAGCCCTGCTAGCGGTCCCTCTTCGGACGGAATATTATGAATATAGCGGCTCACTTCATCAATTTTTTCTTCGAGAGAAGGCGCGTCATGAACGTTTCGTTGTAACGCCTGTGTGGATTTCGGCAACCCGCCCGGCGCGCGTCCGATTCCCAAATCTACGCGACCCGGTGCAAGAGAGGACAGCACATTAAAGTTTTCAGCTACTTTATAAGGGCTGTAATGCTGAAGCATCACTCCACCAGAACCGACTTTAATACGCTCAGTGCGTGCCAGCAAATGGGAAATGAGTACCTCTGGCGAAGAGCCCGCAACCTGCTCGGAATCGTGATGCTCTGATACCCAGAAGCGCGTAAACCCCAATTCCTCTACACGCTGTGCTAGCTTAATCGTATTACGAAGGGCCTGCGCTGCCGTTTCCCCCTCGTGTATAGGGCTTTGATCCAATACTCCGATTTTAATACTCATGTCTCCCTCTCCCGTCTAAATTGAATAGTTATATTCCGGTGTAATCCGTTTCAGGAATTGCTTCGTGCGTTCCTCTTTGGGATGATTGAAAATGTCATCCGGGCTGCCTTCTTCGATAATGTGGCCTCCATCCATAAATACCACGTGGTTGGAGACATCCCGTGCAAAGCCCATCTCATGCGTGACAACAATCATCGTAATACCTTCCTTCGCAATCTTGCGAATAACCGACAGCACTTCACCTACCAGCTCAGGGTCTAGCGCGGATGTCGGCTCATCGAACAAAATCACTTCCGGGTTCAGCGCCAAAGCGCGCGCAATGCCGACACGCTGCTGCTGTCCACCGGATAGCTGACTCGGATAATGGTCCAGCTTTTCGCCCAATCCGACCTTTTCGAGCACTTCAATACTGATCTTCTTCGCTTCCTCATGCTTCACCTTACGGACGACGACAAGCCCTTCCATCACGTTTTCCAGCGCCGTTTTATGCTTGAACAGATTGTATTGCTGGAAGACCATAGCCGTTTTTTGGCGCAGAGCCAAAACATCCTTCTTCGCAGGTCGCTTGCAGTTTACTGTAAAATCGCCAATGCTGACCTCCCCGTCATTCGGTTTTTCCAGATAATTGATGCAGCGCAGCAACGTTGTTTTGCCCGAGCCGCTCGGTCCGAGAATGACGACAACCTCTCCCTTATTCACGGTCAAATCAATGCCTTTGAGCACCTCATGCTTGCCGAACGATTTCGTAATATTTTGCAGACGGATCATGATGCTCGACCTCCATTAAACACATTGATTTTTTCTCCACCAAGCCGGATATTCGCTCAATTAATACCGTCAAGCCCCAAAATAGCAGTGCAGCCGCGATATATACCTCTAAATATTTCCAGTTGGTAGATGCTAGAATTTCAGCCTGTGCCTGGATTTCTGTGACCGAAACCGTGAAGGCCAAGGTAGAGCCATGAAGCATCCAATAACGGAATTCGTCAGGTTTGGCAAACTCACCACGAACGCCTGCGGAAATACAATCCGTCTCAGCACTTGCCACGTCGTCATACCAACGGCATAAGCCGCCTCGATTTGCCCCTTGTTGACCGATTGGATTCCAGAACGGACGACCTCAGACATATACGCGCCACTGGTAATGGAAAACGAAATGAGTGCAAATACCATATAAGGAACATCTTTGGAATGCAGAGGCCAGCCGAAATGCTTCGCTCCCGCATCAATCAACAAAGGCAAACTGAAATAAATAAGCAGCAAATGCATCAGCATCGGTGTGCCACGGATAAAGGTAACGTAACCGTGAGAAATTTGGGACAACACAGGAACCTTATAGATTCGCGCCAGTGCCGTTATAATACCGATGACCAACCCTGCCAGTACGGAAACCACCGTAATAATTAAAGTGTTGGGCAGCGCGGAGAACAACCCTAAAAGGCAGTATATATAAATCCAAAATCCAGACTCATATGCCTTTACCTCCTTTACTAAGACGAGGACTTCTCAGGTAGCGCACCACAAAACTTTTTCGTTTTTCGGGTTCTTTCTGTACTGCATCCCGATGCTCATGCCGGAGAAGCGTATTTTCCAGCACCTTGAACAATTTTGTAAAATCAGACTGATCACCAGATAGATAAGGGATAACGCGATATAGGTTTCAACAAAATGCTGGGTAGCCGACCCTAATGTCTGTGATTTCCCTGTCATCTCCATCGCTCCGATCGTAAATGCCAGCGAAGTATCCTTCAGATTGCCAATCACCAGATTGGAAAATACCGGAACCACCACAGCCAGCGCTTGTGGCATTATGATACGTGTGAAGGTCTGATAGCCTGACATGCCGACGGACTGCGCAGCCTCGATTTGTCCTCGATCTACTGCCTCTACTCCTGACCTGATAATTTCGGAAATAAAGGCTCCACTATTGAGCGCGTAGGTCGCTACGGCAAACCACAGCACATCCCATCTGGAGGAATTGATATCCACCAGCTTTAGTAGCTCTGGCAGGCCGTAATACACCAGAAACAATTGGATTAGAATAGGTGTTCCGCGAAAAAAGGAAACATACACTTGAGAAACACGTTTGAGAAATGGAATGTTATACATGCGAGGCAGCGCAACCAACAGACCAATGATAAGCCCCAATACAAGCGAGCTTGCCACAATAAACAAGGTGATGTGTAAGTAAGACAGCATTTTCGGGATAAAGCTAAAAACATAGTCAATATTGAACTCTCTGCTCATATGCCTGCCTCCTTTCTATACATCAACGGTCAGAATACATAGAGTACCCTGACCGCTGAAATGTCCAAGTCTATCCTTACTTCTTACTGCTACCTTCTTTTTTCACATCTTCCAGAGACTTCGTGAAATCTTCTCCAAGCCATTTAATGCTCAGCTTCGACAACGTACCGTCGTCCTTCACTTCCTGAATGGCTTTGTCCAGATCATCCGCCAATCCTTGCTCATTTTTGTTCAGTACATACAATACATCCGATTGAGTCAAAGGATCACCAACGGTTTTCAGAGCTACTTCTCCTTTTTCATCGGTGTTAAAACGGTTCGCAAAGTCTGTCGTAATGGTAGCATCTATACGGCCGCTCGTAATTTGTTGCACTGTATCATTGGCTGCACCGCTTGTATAGACAATGTTCAGGGCATCCCCGTGTGTTTTGTTGTATTCCTTCAACACATATGCCGCATTACTCGTCGGGCTGGTGAGTAGCTTTTTGCCTTTCAGATCATCAATCGAGTGAATGGTATTGTTATCCTTCGCTACAGCGACTCTGTTCAGGAAAATGCTGTACGGATTTTTGTTGAACAGATACTTCGCTTCACGCTCCGGGTTTTTTTCCATTTGATGCGATACCAGATCAATTTTACCGGCATCCAGACTCAGCAGCAGATTGCCGAAGTCCATCGTTTTGAATTCAAATTCGTATTGAGGCAGGCGCTTGTCCAGCTCCTTAATCAGCTCAACATCAAAGCCTGTTAAATTTCCGTTTTCATCAATAAAGCATACATTTTTAAATTGAGTGCCTGTACCTACAATAATTTTTTTTACGTCACCGTTTGAACCGGACGCACCAGACGCGTTAGACGCATTATCAGAGGAGCCGCAGCCTGCCAACACCAGAATAATCGCCATAACGGATAACATTGCAAACCACTTTTTCATATGAATCCCCCTCGTCTCTTTGTATATCAGCAGTTTGCGACATACATGGTAGCTGCCACATTAAATAAATAATAATTCCTATGAGTTTAATTGGTTTTAGGATGTGACTAATTTAACACCTGCGCTCATTTACGTCAATCCACCAGGCAATAGAACATTTCATCCATTTGCAAAAAAACGGTTTACAAAACAGCACCACGGAAGCCTTCTGTCAGTGCATCTGCAAAATCCGAGCTTACCGCGCAGTCTTCTTTGGTCGCCACAATGCTGATCTTCATGGACACCCCGGCTACCTCTGGCACATGGATGCGGAACAGCTTCTTATCCTTCAGCTCACGGTTCACACAAACGTCCGGCAAAAAGGCGATGCCCGCTTCTTCCAGCACCAGCTTTTTGGCTGTAACCACATTATCTACCTGAAAGGCAATATCCGGTGGCTGCTCCAGCGATTCAAAAGACCGATGAATCCTCATCCAGTCCAATGACCCGCATTCAAAAAATACCAGCGTTTCATGCTGAATATCCTGTATGCTGGCCTTTCCTGTCTTCATAAACGGATGACCGTCATATACATACAGGGAAATGGGATCTTCATAAAAAGCAAGCGTACGAATGGCCGGATGCATCACTTTACGGACAAAACTAATGTCCACCTCACGGTTCAACAGCTTATGTACCAGTTGATCCGTCGTAGCCGTCACAATTTTGTAGTTAATCTCCGGATAACGGGCGCGGAGTTGCCTTAATATCTCAGGAATGATATAGTTCGACACCGATATCGTGCAGCCAATCCGAACTTGTTGAGGGGCTTTTTTACGCTGTTGAAGCTTTTGCTTGCCCCGTTGCAGCACTTGCAGCATTTGCTCGGCATAAGGAAGAAACTTTCGTCCATCCTCCGTCAAAATGGTTTGCTTGCTTTGGCGGTCGAACAGCTTGCATTCCAGTTCGCGCTCCAGCGTCTGAATCCGAGCTGTGACAGAGGGCTGTGACAAGAACAACGCTTCTGCCGCCTTGTTAAAACTGCCATAATGATTCACGTATACAAAGGCTTCCATATTCTCGATATTCATGCACAAGTCCCCCAGTGAGTTTTAAATACATTTATCCAATACGTTAACTTGGTTTTTTGTATCATAAAACTCACTGAACGCCCTGTCAATGTAAAAATTGAAAATATTTATTACTTCAATAGCTCCGTCAGCTCTTTAACAGAGCGATCCAGCCGTGAAACCAGTTCCTCCGACAGCTTATATGCTCCATCCGGCAAACGTTCAACCCACTGATCTACCGCATACACGCCGCCGAGAATATGTCTTCCTCCCAGCGCGTTAAGAACTGGCTTCAAAGCATAATCAATGACCAGCAGGTGAGCCAGCGTACCTCCGATAAATAAAGGAAGTACAGGTTTGCCTCTCAGCCCCTCCTGCGGCACCAAATCCAGAAATATCTTCAATAATCCGGAATAGGCCGCTTTGTACACGGGAGAAGCGACGATGACCGTATCCGCTGCCGCAATTACCGCAAGTGAGGCCGTGATATCGGGGCTGTTAAAGTTTGCCTTAACCAGATCCTCGGCTGGTAAGTCGACCACATTCAGCAATGTGACCTCCACTCCGGCCTGCTGCAATTGCTTGGTCGTATAGTTAATTAAGCCGTATAGACGGGATTGTGTAGATGGACTGCCTGATAGGATGACAACCTTGGACATGCTTTTCCCTCCTTCTTGTTATGCGTCTACCTTCACTTTGGATTTAGCTGCTGTGTAGCGGTTCTCAGGAATCGGCACACCCAGGTTTTCACGCAATGTGCTAAATTCATAATCCTGACGGTAAATACCGCGCTCCTGCAAAATAGGCACAACCAGATTTACGAAATCATGCAGACCCGACGGTACATCAGAACCGATAATGAATCCATCTGCTCCTTTTCTTTCAAACCACTCCTGCACTCGATCCGCCACCTGCTCAGCTGTACCGATAAAAGAGGTTCTAGGCGTTGCCGAACGTAATGCCACCTCGCGCAGCGTCAGATTTTGCTCTTTGGCCGTCCGTTTGATTTTATCCGTGCCGCTGCGGAAGGAATTGCTGCCGATACCATCAAGCTCTGGGAATGGCTCATCCAGCGGATATTGTGAGAAATCATGATGATCGAAGAAACGGCCCAAAAATTTTAACGCAGCCTCAATCGTCACTAAATTGGTAATCTCCTCATACTTACGCTCTGCTTCTTCCGTCGTGCTACCGATAATCGGTGAAATTCCCGGCAAGATGACAATATCCTCTTCGGATCTGCCATAGCGTACCGCCCGTTCCTTCACATCACGGTAAAACTGCTGCGCTTCCTCCAGCGTTTCATGTCCCGTAAATACAGCATCCGCTTCCTTAGCGGCCAGATTTTTGCCATCTTCCGAGGAACCTGCCTGGAAAATAACCGGCTGTCCCTGCTTGGATCTTCCAATGTTCAATGGACCCTGCACAGAAAAAAACTCGCCTTTATGGTTCAGGGTATGCAGCTTTTCAGGGTCAAAGAACACGCCGGATTCCTTATCACGAACAAATGCATCCTCTTCCCACGAATCCCACAGTCCTTTGGTTACCTGCAAATATTCTTCCGCGATTTTGTAACGCTGTGGATGCGATGGATGCTCGCCTTTGTTAAAGTTAAGAGCAGAGCCTTCCAGCGGGGAAGTCACTACATTCCAGCCTGCACGACCACCGCTAATATGGTCAATAGAAGAAAACTGACGTGCTACCGTAAACGGTTCGCTGTAGGAAGTCGACAGCGTGCCAACCAGCCCGATATGCTTCGTCCCCCCGGCCAAAGCGGACAAAATCGTAATCGGCTCAAAACGGTTCAGAAAGTGGGGAATGGATTTTTCGTTAATGAACAGACCGTCTGCGATAAAAACAAGGTCAAACTTGCCTTCCTCCGCCTTTTGCGCCTGTGTTTTATAAAATTCAAAATTAACACTCGCGTCCGCAGGTACTTCAGGGTGACGCCAAGTCGTCATGCTTCCTCCAACACCGTGAATAATGGCACCAAATTTGATTTGTCTGTCTTTCGCCATGAATTGTTCCACCTCTCTTGAAAATTATTGTTATCCTAGGGCTAATCATTTTTTCAAGGCAGCTATGCTGCTACATCTTTGTAGGACAGTCTACACTGCTTGTATTGTATAGGCAGCGTAGCTACTGACCTTTTCCCGTTGGCTTATACCGCCTGACTGTAACTTTCCAGCACTTTACCCAGCTCTTCCAGATCCGGGTTGAGCAGTGCCTCATATTTGTTATCCCCACCTACCTCAACAACAGGGACAAAGCGAACACCATATTTTGTCTCCAGCACGTCACGCAGGGCATCATTTCCGTCTACCTGAATATTTTCATAAGGCTGATTTTGGGATTCCAGATATGATTTAATCTCTCCACAAAAATGACAGCCTGTTTTACTCCACAAGACAACTTTGGGTTTGGATGACATATACATACCTCCGTGAACTTAATGTTTATAATCCCGATGAACTAAATAAGAATTATATTTATAATGTATCCTGCTCACTCTTTTCCGTCAATCGCCTGCGTAATAGACATTGATAATGCAACGATAGAAAATCTTAATACGATTTAAACGGTTATCTAAAATTGGATGACCCAGCGTTTAAACAAACCTTGGTGCGGACATGCTTGGAATATCAGCGCACTTGCGGCGGAATGAAATGAGGTTGAGCATATGCAGGAATGGGCCGAGGTTGCTTTACGCACGCTAATGGCTATCGCTATATTATTTTTAATTACCAAAATTCTCGGGAAACGTCAGGTATCTCAGCTTTCCTTGTTCGAATATATAACCGGAATTACGATCGGTAACCTGGCTGCTTCCATTCCCCTGGAACGAGAATCCGCTTGGTATTTGGGCTCTGTATCCATGGCAGTATGGGTCCTGACAACGTTTTTCATTGAATTGTTGCAAATTAAAAGTAAGAAGGCCAGAGATTTTATCGACGGAAAGACGACCACTTTGGTCAAAGACGGAAAAATTTTAGAGGATAATCTGAAAAAGGAACGACTTACACTGGATGAACTCATGGAGCAGTTGCGGAGCAAAAATGTATTCAAGGTTGCTGACGTGGAATTTGCCCTTATGGAGACCAGCGGTGAGGTCAACGTGCTGCTGGCCAAAGACAAGCAGGCTGTGACGCTTAAGGATCTCAATATGCTGCAGCTACCGGAGAAGGAACCCACAGCCATTATTATGGATGGACAACTCATGGAGCAGGAAATGGCGTACATGGGAATTACTCAACAATGGCTGGATGCAAAGCTGAAAGAAAAAAGCCTGACGGTCAAGGACGTATTTTTCGCCCAGTTGAACCCGCAAGGGGAGCTATATATTGACCAATACAGCGATAATGTGCAATTGTCCAAGGTACAGGATTCTAATCAAGCCGTGCTGACGCTGTTGGAACAATGCACGACGGAATTGCAAAAGCTGGCGGCAGACTCCAGTGAACAGCAAAGAAAACAACTGTATGAGCAATGCTCCCAAAGTCTGAAGGAAGCCATACAGGATATGAAGCCGATCAACTCTGCCAATTCCTGAGCACCTCATATTTTAAGATCTGAAACATCCAAAAGGGAGCATTTTCAAAGCCAAAATGGCTATGAAGGTGCTCCCTTAAACTTATAACTACCTTACTTTACATTTCAAAAAAATAATCCCGTTCTACCTTACATACTCTAAGACCGTAGCTTTTATACCATTCTGCTTTTCCTTTTTCCTGTGCGACTTGGTGCGTTTCATGATGCTTCCAACTCCTGATAGCGTCTAAGGACTCCCAATATGAGACGGTGATGCCTACTCCTTGTGAGTCACGAACACTTTCCACGCCTAAAAAACCAGGTTGTTTAGCAGCTAATTCCAACATTTTGTCACCCATTTTTTCGTATCCACGATCTCCTTCGTTACGTTCAGAAGTAAAAATGGCCGCATAATAAGGCGGCTGTGGAGTTTTAGCAATTGAGTCCATGTGTACCTCCCAAGAACAAAATAAGTAATCTTTCTTTAATTTGATTATAATCATAAATATTAAATAAAAAAAATGAATTTATATGATACGATACATGAATATATTTCATAGAAGGTAGGAGTGAGTACACGTTGTTTAAATATAAGGTTTTTCTTAGCGTAGTTGAAATGGGAAGTTTCACAAAGGCAGGGGAAGTTCTAAATCTTACACAATCAGCAATCAGCCATGCCATTTCTGCTTTAGAACATGAAATAGGGTTAACACTCTTGATCAGGGGTCGTTCAGGCATCAAATTAACCAACAACGGAGAAAGATTAATGAAGCACTTCAGAGAGATTATACAAATGGACGAAAAGCTCTATCAAGAGGTAGCTTTAATTAAAGGATTGGAAATCGGAACCGTAAAAATAGGTACATTCTCAAGTGTATCTATTCATTGGCTGCCGCGTATTATAAAAAATTCAACGAGCAGTTTCCTCTCATTGAGATGAAACTGCTCGATGGGAACTACCATGAAATTGAGAGTTGGTTAGTCAGCGGCGAGGCTGATTTTGGCTTCGTAAATCTGCCCACGTTAGACACTTTAGAGGCCTTGCCATTAAAAAAAGAAAAAATGCTTTGCCTGCTTCCTTCTAATCATATTCTTGGGGAGCAAGCCGCTATTCGTGTGGATCAGCTCACAGATGAGCCTTTCATTATGCCTGTTGCAGGCTGTGACACCGATGTGCGAAATATTTTTTCACAGTATAATATTTCACCGAAAATCAAATATGAATTAGAAGATGATCATGCCATTATGGCCATGGTACAGAACGGCTTAGGTGTGAGCATTCTTCCTGAAATGATTTTATCTCACATTCCTTATGACATCTCTATTCGACCTTTGGAAGGAAAACATTCCCGCACTATTGGTATCGCTACCGCTTCATTAAAAAATGTTTCTCCAGCGGCCAAAAAATGTATGGACTTCATTGCTGAATGGATCACTAGGTCCATATGACAATACACTACATCCTATTTTTGTAAATTAGATACACCTTTTAATTTATAGACGAGGATTCATCCGTTGTCGGCCATGGTAACGGATTTTCAAAGCCGGACCAGTCCATGTCCATTTCGCTATCGTTCAGCAGACATTCATCCAGCTCTTCTTCCAACTCCGGTTGATTCATTCCGATACCGATCATGACAATTTCGCTCATGCGGTCGCCCCACTGCTCATCCCAGTTATCTAATGCCTCAGGATCAGCCGCGACGATCTCCTGACGTTCTTCCTCGGACAACGCCGCCAGCCAGCTTCCAGCAGGGCCAAATTGAATGGAAGGACCTGCCTGGCTGATACTGGCCGCCCAATCCTGAGGGGAGGCGATCCAGGCCAATCCTTTGGCTCGAACGACTTCTTCCGGCCAGTAGCTCATAAATTCAGCCAATCTGGCAGGATGGAACGGTCTTCTGCGGCGATATACAAAGGAATTGATGCCATATTCGTCCGTTTCCGGTGTATGGTTCTCCAGCTCCAGCTCACGAATCCATCCGGCGGATTGGCTGGCCTTGTCAAAGTTAAACAATCCCGTGTTCAAAATGTCTGAAGGAGCGACCTGTCCCTTGGAAGTACGAATGATTCTGGCCTCAGGCTGCAATCTGCGCAGAACGCCCTCAAGTTTGTCCAGCTCCGCAGGCTGAACCAAATCGCATTTATTCAGAACCAGTACATCACAGGTTTCAATCTGGTCAATCAGCAAGTCCGAAATATCACGCGTGTCGTCTTCTCCCGTAGCCTGCCTGCGATCCAGCAGCGTTTCTCCCGATTCAAAATCATGCCAGAAACGGTTCGCATCGACCACGGTCACCATACAATCGAGCTTTGCCAGGGAAGCCAAATCAATGCCTGTCCCTTCATCGGCGTACGTAAAGGTTTGAGCGATAGGTACAGGTTCACTGATCCCTGTGGATTCGATTAAAATATAATCAAACTCGCCTTGTTCCGCCAGCTTCTTGACTTCCAGCAGCAGGTCTTCGCGCAATGTGCAGCAAATACAGCCGTTGGACAGCTCGACCAGCTTTTCTTCTGTTCTGGACAAGCCCCCCTCTTTTTTGACCAGCTCGGCATCAATGTTCACTTCGCTCATGTCATTGACGATCACGGCCACTTTCATTCCGTCCCGATTGTTTAACACATGATTCAAAATCGTTGTTTTCCCTGCACCCAAATATCCGCTCAGCACCGTTACCGGTATTACTTTCTTATTCATTGGTGGTACGCTCCCTTTAATATAAACTCATTATCTTCATGTCATTTAAATAGTAATCATTACTATTATCATTAGCATTCAGTAATATACAGTATCCCTTTCGCCTTGTCAACTACGAAGAAACCCTTGTAATGAATCATAAAAAGTTATTAATATATGGTAATAACGATACTTAAAGAATAAGGTGAATGTTTTGCGATCAATCTGGCTCGGTATATTGGCGGCTTTCTTTTTTGCTTTTACATTTGTTCTCAATCGGTCAATGGAGTTATCAGGCGGAAGCTGGATATGGAGTGCTTCTTTGCGCTATCTGTTTATGCTCCCCGTTTTATTCGTCATCGTTTTGACTCAGCGCAAGCTTAAACCTCTTTGGAACGTCATGAGAGAACGACCGGGGATCTGGGTTTTATGGAGCTTCGTCGGGTTTGGACTGTTTTATGCTCCATTGTGTTTCGCATCGGCTTATTCACCAGGCTGGCTGATCGCGGGAACATGGCAAATTACCATTATTTCCGGTTCATTGCTTGTTCCGTTATTTTCTGAAATTGTGCAAACGGAAAATGGCCCTTTAAAAGTACGAGGAAAAATCCCCATTCAGGGACTTATGATGTCTTTGGTTATTTTACTTGGGATTATTCTCATGCAATTCGAACAGTCGCAATCCATTTCCACCCAGGATTTTGTATTCGGCATTCTGCCTGTCGTACTCGCTTCATTTGCCTATCCACTAGGTAATCGTAAAATGATGGAAGTTTGTGCAGGGCGGTTGGATGCCTATCAACGTGTTCTCGGGATGACATTAGCCAGTTTGCCGTTCTGGTTATTCCTCTCGTTATACGGGGTTTTTAGCGTGGGAATGCCGAGTCAGGAGCAGACGCTGCAATCCGCTTTGGTGGCCGTGTTTTCAGGAGTGATTGCTACAGTCCTGTTTTTTAAAGCAACAGATCAGGTTCGGGGAAATATGCAAAAGTTAGCAACGGTGAAAGCAACACAATCTCTGGAAGTGCTTTTCGCATTAATGGGAGAACTGATCTTTTTATCCATACAGATTCCCTCTCTTTTATCATGGATAGGTATGTTCATCGTTATTCTTGGCATGATTCTGCACAGTTATGTTACACATGATAAGAAAACCATCCCTCGGATAATGCCCAAAAAGACAGATCACGTTTAGCGCAGGATTATTCTGGTCTTGATCGCTTATTTCTCAGGTTCTGACAGGGCAATCTAGTAAAAAAGCAGCAGACTCAGGAGGCTACTCCTACTCTGCTGCTTTTTTGCGATTCGCTTCTTGTCACCTTGGCACTCACCGTCAATGCTCACTTCGCTTCCACGAATGATGCCTAAATAGGAATGATGCTTGAATAGAAAGGGTTCAACTTACCAAGCGTAGGCTTCCGGCGCAGGTTTGCCGGGACCAGGGAAAATTTCGTTCAGCTTGGCAAGCACATCCTCGCTCAATTTGACCTCAGGCACCCGGAGAGCATCCTCCAGTTGTTCCAATGTCCGTGGACCGATAATCGGAGCCGTTACGGCCGGATGGGACAATACCCAAGCCAGCGCAATCACGTCTTCCTTTTCGCCCAGCTCGCGAGACAACGCTGCAAATTGCTCCAGCTTCCCACGATTCTGTTCAATCTTTTCCTTGGAACGTGCGCTGCGTGAGCCGGTGCCTGCCAATGCATTACGTCCCAGCAGCCCGCCAGCCAGCGGGCTCCATGGAATAACGCCGAGTCCCAGCTCCTGAGCCGCAGGTAATACCTCTAGCTCAGCGGAACGTTCGTTCAGATTATACAAATGCTGCTCGGATACAAGCCCCAGAAAACGGCGTGCCTTCGCTTCGGCCTGCGCCACAGCAATATGCCAGCCGGCAAAGTTACTGGAACCGATATAGTCAACTTGCCCGCGGTCCACAACCGACTCAAAAACGCCCCACAGCTCATCCCATGACACATTTCGGTCAACATGATGCATCTGATACAGCTCGATATGATCGGTCTGCAAACGTTTCAGAGAAGCATCCAAATGACGGCGAATTTTGTAAGCTGACAAGCCTGATCCTGCGTTCGGACCGTCGTTCTCATTTTCATATCCCCGTATACCTTCGTTGCAAGCACGACCTTCTCGCGTCTTCCGCCACCCTGCTGGAACCAGCGTCCAATAATTTCTTCCGTCCACCCTTTACGGGCCTGTCCGTACACATTGGCTGTATCAAAGAAGTTAATGCCCGCATCCAGCGCGGCATCCATAATTTTAAACGCTTCCTTTTCTTCGGTTTCCGGTCCAAAATTCATTGTCCCCAGACACAACCGACTAACCTGCAAGCCTGACTTTCCCAAATATGAATATTCCATACTGCCTCCCGCCTTTGCCTAAGAATTTTAAAATTTCGTAAAAATCCCCTGCCAAAAAAGACCATACCCACTTTATTCACCAGAAAACACCACCTTGAAACACCCTAAAATAGAAATGTATTATTTAGCGCAAACAAAAAAGCCTCACACCCTGCCGAAGCCGTCAGCGCGAGGCCATCCCCCCTCATACTACCCGCCGTATGTTAAAAAGAAAGTGACTTTACGGTGGTAGCCCCAGCGGAGCGGAGGATTTGAATCTGTAGAAGCGGAGCGTTCGTAAGATCAAATCCTTCGCGGAGCCGCCCCCACACCGTAACTCTCTCTCTTTTTAACAATCAAGGAATCAATTTCGTCTCTTTCGCACGCTCAGCCATCTTCTTCGTATGCTTGCTGAGCGGCTTCTTAAGCACTAATCCAAACAGGAAGCAACCCCCGATAAAGACAAACAGCATTACCACATCCCGCGTCACCGTCGAAGGCAGCATTCCTCCTACCGTTTCCCGTAGCAGACTAACCGCATAGGTGAACGGTACAAACGGATTCAGCGCTTGAAAAAACGGCGTGCTTGTAGCAATCGGGAACGTGCCACCTGAACTGGAGAACTGGAGCACCAGCAAGATAACCGCCAGCCCCTTACCAATATTGCCAAACACCGAAACCAGTGTATAGGTCATGGCCGTGAACACGAGACTAATCAGCATGGAGGACAGTACAAATGCCACCTTGGCATCCACATACGCACCGAGCAGAAACAAGTCACCAAGCGACACACTAAGCGCCTGAAATATACCAATGGTGGAGAAGGTCATAAGTCGCCCGAAGTACACTTGGTAGCTTTTATATTTACCTTCCGGGTCCTCCACATCTACTCTGAACATCGACACCAGCAGCATCGCACCTACCCAAATGGACAATGTAGTATAAAAAGGCGACATCGCAGAACCGTAGTTCGGAATCGGATAAATCCGCTCCTGTTTCAACGACACCGGACTGCCGAGAAAATCGCTCTCCTTTTTCACATCCCCCTTGAGCAGCGCAATGGCCCGTCCGAGGGCATTTTCACCTTTTAGCTTGCGAATCGTGTCCGCAGCCTGACGTATGGAATCCTCAGCCGCAGGAAGATCCGTTCTTACAAAGTTGGCTACCTGGTGCACCGCGTGCTCGGCCTCTGGAAACTTGTTCTCAATCAGGTCAGCCATTTTGACAAACTGCTGCTCCGCTTTCGGCAAATCGTTACGTACAAAATTCGCCGCCTGATGAATTTTGCTTTTAACCCCAGGCAAATCGTTATTTACGAAGTCCGCTGCCTTGTTTACGGCATTCGTAAATTCGCTCATGCGGCCCTGAATCGTCGTAGCCGCTTCATGCAGCTTTTGCCGATATTGTGGCAGGTCCTGCTGAAGACGGGTCAGTTCTTCCTGACCAAATTGTGCGGCAGCCTGAGCATCGTTTAATATTTTTTCAATATTCGGTAGCTGCTCTTGGGCCGTATTCAGCACATTCGCAGAATTGCGGGCAACGGTCTTGATTTGATCCAGCGCCTTTTGAATGGCTGGTGCATATTCCGTATCATAGTTGCCCAAAATGCTGTCGATCCCGCTGCTGATTTCTCCAGCAAGGCGGTCAGCGTCATCCAGCAGATTTTGTGCAGGCTTCTCGCCGCGCTGAATGGCATCTCCGATGCTGGTAACCGTGCTGTTCAAGCGACGGAATCGATCCTCTACCCCACTCACACGGGAAATAAGCGAATCCAGCGGCTGACTCGGCAAATATCCGTTAACACGGGTCAACATCTGAGAAATACGATCCAGCACTCCCACGGCAGTGGTCAGTCTTCCGCTAACCCGATTCACCGCAGCCTGTGCTGCTTTAGGATCAAAATCAACACCGCGGATGATTCCTGTGATCTCCGAAACTCCATTCGCAATTTGCTGTACCAACTGTAAATCCTCTTTGACTACAGTGCCGATTGAATCCAGCGCACCATCGTTTTTATCCAGAAAATCAAGCAATCCGGTTGTAAAATCCTTGCCAGTATCCGCAATTTTTTGTACTTCCGGCAACGCTTTTTGTGCGGCATTAATGACCTTGAGTGCCGTTTGTGTATCCTCCAGGGCTGTAGCCAATGCGCTTTCTACCTTACCGAAATTTTGGTCCAGCTCCACGATCCGATCCCCGGCCTTTTGAATGTCCGGCAGCCTTTTTTGTATATCTAAAATAACCGCCGCCACCTTGTCCAGCTCGGGCAAGTTTTTTTCAATTTTCAGCACCAGTTCGCCAGCGCGGTTAATTTCAGGAATTTTCTCCTTTAATGCAATGATCTTTTGTCCCTGTGCCTTAATTTTCGGCAAATTCTGTTCCAGTTCGATAGCCTGCTTTCCTAATCTGTCGATATCCGGCAATCGGTTGTTCAGCTCCAGCACCCGGTTCTCAATGTTGCGAATGGTTGGCAGCTCCTCCTCCAACTTCACCCCGGCTTCCTTTAACTTGGTTAGTACGGCCTGACTGGCGGTTTCAATAAAGTTTTGACTAATCTGATTCGTCAGAGCGGTTGCTCCAGAAGAAGTGATTTTGGGAGCAACCGCATTGATTTTTTCATTGACGGCGTAATCAATCTCCGGCTTTTGCGGATTTTCCGTGAGCACGCTCGTAATTTTTTCGGAGAAATCCTTTGGAATGAGCAGGCTTGCGTAATAATCTCCGTTCAGCAAACCTTTTCGCGCTTCCGCTTCATTGACAAAGGTCCAGCCTAATTTCTTGTTATTTTGAAGATTATGCAAAACCTCGTCACCGATATTAATCTTCTTTCCGTTCACCTCAGTGCCCTGATCCTGACTCGTTACTGCGATTTTAATACCAGATGTATTCGCATAAGGGTCCCACATTGCTTTCAAATTTACCCATGCATAGACGGAAGGCAAAAGAATGATACCTATGACCAATAAAGTCCCGGTTGATACTTTGAATACATTTTTCCAGTCTGTTAAGTAGATTTGCCATATCTTCCGCAACTTCACCACTCCTTGTATGTACATTAACCTGTCGTCCAGTGTTGTATGCACACGTATTGTAAACGATTCGAGCGAATGAAGCCAATTATTGTGAAAGATGATGGCACTCATGATTAACCGTATGGATTCCACTTGGTTGTTAAATGAAGACATTGGCAGAACGTGAGAAGCTGCTTGCTTTAATTCCGAACACCGTTTGCAGGCTTAGCCTCCAAAGAATAAAAAGCTCCTTTTTTATTAATTTTCCCTACAACAGTAGCAGCGTCTTTTTGGAAGAACGTATACTCGTTAGCCTTGATTTTCACCGTGTACCCTTTAAGGTTAATTCCAAAGAGAGATTGCACTTTCGACTTAGCGGCTGAAAGCGCCTGAGTTTTGGCTTGGCGAACGCCTTGGCAAAATCCTTGTCCCCGTTCCAATCCATGCCAAGCTCATTTTTAACGGCCCATACTTTACCGGTTTTTACGCCGATCAGCACATTGTTTAACTCATTATCGTCCCGAAAGTTCCAGACGGTATCATTGCCTTACTGCTGACGAAGTACATATTCAAACGGATTGATTGTAGTAATGCCAAGTTCAAGATCAATATAGAGACTTTGGTCACTCCCCCACAGTACCCGATAGTTTTGGAGTTCTCCTTCGGAGCCCATCCCAAAAGCAGCGATATGACGGTGGCTGTTTCCAAGACAGAATTCCATTTTTTCATTGATTCACTGTTGATCACCTCTAAGCCTCCAGCCAGAAAAATCCCAATCCTAACTAAAAGAAGCCCCTCAGACCTAATTCATAGGCTCAAGGAGCTTCTTTATCGCTACGTTATCCGTTTTTTAATAATCTGGCCCCTGAAAAGGCTGCGCCGTGACGCAGTTTCCGCTTTTCCAGCCGTTTGTGCAGCGAACGGTTATACAGAAATTGAATGACAAAATACGAAATAATCCCTAGGACCACGCCAAAAATCGACATGCCGATCAGAATGTGCAGTCCTCCATGCAGCAAGTCTCTGAATACAGACCAATTGCCATGAAACAGCTCCATAAAGGAATGCTCGTGGAGCCTGCCTCCCCGTACATGTACCGGGTAATGGGACGGATAAATCCAAGCTCCCAGTTGCTTGGCGAACGGCATCAGCACAATTGGCAAAAAGGTCAGCTTACCTACAACGTTGCCCACAATTGCCGCAGGCAGCGAACCGCCGGACAACCGAACAACCGGGTAAAACACGAGATACACCAGTGAAGCCGTGGAGATGACAATCATCTCCAGAGCGAAGCCGATGGCAAAGCCCAGAGAGATTTTCTTCACTCCACCCGGCGCACGCAACAGCTTGATGAAATTCAGGCGAATTGCCCGCCATATATTTTGAAACATATTATATTTCTTCTTTGATTGGTTAGGTTTGAGCCTGTTCGGATTGAGCTTTATCAATAGGAGGACTCCTTCAACAGTACAATTCAAGTTCAGGAATGAGGTTATACAGCCTCCCATCCTTACTTATGTCTATACTGTCATTATAACCCTCAGCGTTCGAAAAGCAATGCCATTCCGCCTGTTTCGCTGTTTTAGGACAAGATTCGCTTGTTGACTTCGTTTTGGAGAGGTATAATGTCCCAAATATCGGCCGCGTACTGCTGAATTGTGCAATCACTGGAAAATTTACCGGCATGCGCCATGTTTACAATGGCACGCTGCGTCCACTCGGACGGATTCCGGTACACCTGCTCGATCTGCACCTGAGTATCTACATATGCGGCAAAGTCCTTGAGCACAAAGTATTCATCATTATGATCAATCAGGGATTGATAAATAGCCTCAAACTCCCGTTCATGCCGCGTAAAAGGAGCGTCGTTCACCAGTTGATCCAGCACTTCACGCAGTCTTTCGTCACTGTTGGCTGTTTTGCGTGCTGAATATTGTCCGTCCCGGTAATACGCCTCGATTTGATCCACCTTCAGTCCGAAAATGAACATATTGGCGTCGCCCACCATTTCATGCATTTCTACATTGGCTCCATCCAGTGTGCCTAGGGTGAGTGCACCATTCATCATAAATTTCATGTTCCCGGTGCCTGAGGCTTCCTTACCTGCTGTGGAAATCTGCTCGCTGACATCCGCCGCAGGAATAATCATCTCGGCCAATGAAACCGAATAATTTTCCAGAAAAACGACTTTCAGCTTGTCCCTAACATCCACATCCCGATTGATCGTGTCCGCCACGTTGTTAATGAGCTTAATCGTCTGCTTGGCAAGATAATAGCCGGGAGCAGCTTTAGCCCCAAAAATAAACGTACGCGGTACCACATCCAGAGAAGGATTATGCTTGAGCTGGTTGTAAACATGCATCACATGTAAAATATTAAGCAGTTGTCGCTTGTATCCATGCAATCGTTTGACCTGTACATCAAAAATTGAGGACGTATCCAGTCGCACGCCCTGTTTAGCAAAAACATGCTCGGCGAGCCTGACTTTATTACTTCGCTTAATCGCCTGTATCCGCTCCTTGAACGACTCGTCCCCGCTGTAACGAAGCAGATCGATCAGCTCGCGTGGACGGGTTCTCCAGCGTGTGCCTATCGTTTCATCATACAAGCTTGCCAGCTCGGGATTCGCGTGCATGAGCCAGCGGCGATGGGCAATTCCGTTCGTTTTATTGTTAAAACGGCCGGGGTACAGCTCGTGAAACGGCTTCATTTCCCGCTCCTTTAAAATTTGCGTGTGCAGCGCAGCCACTCCGTTAACGCTGTAGCTGCCGACAATCGCCAGATGGGCCATGCGAATTTGCTCACCATGAATAATCGCCATTTCACCAATTTTGATGTCCTGTCCCGGATAACGCTCCAGCAGCATTGCACAATAACGCTTGTTAATCTCTTCAATGATAAGAGAAACTCGCGGAAGCAGCTCCCGCACCATATTGACAGGCCATTGCTCCAGCGCCTCGCTCAATATCGTATGATTCGTATACGAAACCGTCCGCGTCGTAATATCCCACGCTTCATCCCAGCCCAAGCCCTTCACGTCCATCAAAATACGCATAAGCTCCGGTATTACGAGCGTCGGATGTGTATCGTTAATATGGAGCGCTATTTTGTCAGGCAACTGGCTGTAGGGCAACCGAAGCTTCTCAAACGTCCGCAAAATACTTTGCAAGCCGGCCGAGCAGAGGAAATACTGCTGCTTCAAGCGAAGCAGCTTGCCCTCATAATTCGAATCGTCCGGGTACAGAAACGCCGAAATGGATTCTACCGAACGATTGTAGTCAAGAAAGCGGTAGTAACCGCCTTCGCCTCGAATCGGCCCTCGGACAGGATCAAGCGCCGATTCCGCACTCCAGATCCGCAGCGTATTCACCTGCGCATGTCCATAGCCCACAAGCGGAATATCGTACGGAACTGCCCAGACCGTTTCGGCATCCTGCGTCTCGAATACAAGACGACCGTTCTCCTCCCGAGTTTCCACACGTCCCCAGAACTGAACCTCGACCTTCTTGTCGGGGCGGCGCTCCTCCCAGACGTTCCCTTTTTGCAGCCAGTAATCAGGCAGCTCCACCTGGTTTCCGTCCACAATACGCTGCTCGAACAGGCCATACTTGTAACGGATGCCGCAGCCATGTCCTGCATAGCCAAGGGATGCCAGCGAATCCATGAAGCAAGCCGCCAGACGGCCGAGACCGCCATTGCCCAGCCCCGCGTCTGCCTCCTGTTCTTCAATCTCTTCCAGATCCCAGCCCAGCTCTCCCAGTGCCTGCCGGACCATATCCAGCACGCCCAAATTCAGCAAATTGCTGCCCAGCAGACGGCCTATCAAAAATTCCAGTGAAAAGTAATAGACCTGCTTCTCTTGTCCTTCTTTATAGGCTTGGTTCGTTTCCGCCCAATTTCTGCCGACTTGTTCGCGGATCATACCGCCCAAAACCTTGTATATGTCTTCCGCCTGAGCTTCCTGCATCGTCTTGCCCAACCTTCCGACCAGTTGCTCTCGAAAAGCCTGCTTAAATGCTTCTTTATTGCTGAACAAAGGTGTGACCTCCTGTTATTTCCGTTTTAAATGCTCAATTATATTTTTAAATCACGCTATTCTTGGCAATGACATAGGGTACTCTGGTGTCTCCAATCAGAGTACGATCCGGTGAAAGCTGCACATCCTTATCCAAAATCACATTCTCCACCACTGCGCCTTTACGGATCACACATTTCTGCATAATGATCGAGTTGCTTACCCGTGCGCCCTCCTCCACCCGTACCCCGCGAAAAAGGATGCTGTTCTCCACCTTGCCCCCAATCGTGCAGCCGTTGGCGATAAGCGAATGATCCACCTCAGCAGTGTCCGTATAACGGGTTGGAGCTTCATATTTGATTTTCGTATGCACCGGCTGATTCTGGAACAGCGCTTGATACTGCTGCTGATCCAGCAGCTTCATGCTGTTTTTATAGTAACTCTCAATAGAATTAATCACGGCATGATAGCCTTCATAGGGATATGCATAAATGCGCAGACCACTAGGGTTTTCTGAATGGCATCCCGGAAAAAATGGTTATCCTGATGAGCAATGCAATGCTTCACCTGATCAAGATACAGGCTTTTGTCCATGACGAAAATTTCCAGATAAATATTATGATGATCCTGCTCCTGATGAATGCCCGTCACCCGTCCGTCCTCATCAATCTCCAGTCGAACACAAGGAGCGTGCTCAGATTCGAGCTGATCTATTGCTTTGTACACAAGGGTGACGTCCGCGTTCTTCTCCCGATGGTAACGGTATACATCCTCAATATCAACCTTGTTGACATGCTGCGTTCCGGCGTGAACAATGGTCTGACCCGATGAACGATGAAAAAAGTCCAGATTGTTGTGTACATGCTGCAAATCTCCAAGTGATGCATCCGTCGGATCATTCCAGTCCGGTGGTAAAATGAACAATCCGCCCCGTCTGCGGTCCAGATCCCAAGGCCGTCCTTCACCCAGATGATCCAAAAGCGAACGGTATTTGCGACGGATGAACAGTGCAATATCATGCACCCCTGCATGCATCATGTTAGATAAGGTAAAATCAATGAGCCGATATCGACTGGCAAAGGGTACTGCGGCCCCGCACCGGAAATAGGTCAACTCCTTCAACTGATCCAGTTCGTGATCCAGGTTGATGACTCCAATGAGTCGGCTCATAGCGGACACCGTCCTTATCCGGGTTATATTCGTGCATGAAGCTGGCTTTCCTGATCGAACAAAACAATTTCATCCGAACTGCCCTCAGATCCGATGATCGCATTGTCTTCAATAATTATGTTTTCGCTCACGATGGCCCGGTGAATGCGAACATTGCGACCAATTTTGACGTTTGGCATTATGACAGAATCGGTAATAACACTCCCTTCTCCTACCTCAACTCCGTAAAATAGCACGGAATGCCTGACCTCTCCGTCCACCACGCAGCCTTCATTCACGATGCTGTTTTTCAGAATCGCCCGTTGGGTTATATACTGGGCCGGTTGATTGGGGCTACGGGTATAGATGCGCCAGAAAGGGTCGTTCAGATCCAGAGGCGGGTCTTGAGCCAGCAGATCCATGTTGGACTCCCACAAGCTCTGAATCGTGCCTACATCTTTCCAGTACCCGGCAAACGGATACGCATACAGCGACCGCCCATGCTGGAGCAGCAACGGAATGATATCCTTGCCAAAATCATGCGAGGATTCAGAATCACTCGCGCTCTCAAGCAGATATCGGCGCAGCACCTCCCATTTGAACAAATAAATGCCCATGGAGGCCAGCGTGCTTTTTGGCTGCTCCGGCTTTTCCTCAAAGTCGTATATTTTCAGATCATCATCGGCGTTCAGAATCCCGAAACGTTTGGCTTCCTGAATTGTGACGTCGATGACGGAAATGGTGCAGTCTGCTCCCTTTTCCTTGTGATAGTCGAGCATGCGACTGTAATCCATTTTATAAATGTGATCTCCTGACAAAATGAGTACATGCTCCGGGTCATACTGATCCAAAAAATGCAGATTCCGATAAATAGCATCCGCCGTACCTCGATACCAGTTGTTTCCATTCTCCTTCTCGTGGGGAGGCAAAACGAAAACTCCTCCGTCCAGACGGTCCAAATCCCAGTCGCTGCCGACACCGATATAGGAATGAAGCACCAGCGGTTCATATTGGGTCAGCACGCCCACGGTATCAATACCGGAATGAGTGCAATTGCTGAGGGGAAAATCAATGATGCGGTAGGTTCCTCCAAAAAATACAGCCGGTTTGGCAAGTGTACGGGTCAGTCCTTTGAGTCTTTTGCCTTGTCCGCCGGCGAGCAGCATGGCAACTACTTCCTTCTTTCTCATAACAAAGACCTCCCTGTCATGTGCATCTGAAGCAATTGCGGCAGGATACTTGATAATATCCATTAAACGTGAATGGGCAGTCGTAATCGTTTCATAGCCGAAGGAACGGGTAAGATTTGATGGAAAGGGTAAAATCATAGTTATGCGGAACGAGTGCAAGGAATCACTAAATCGTAAAATCCCGTTCATCTTTTCACATTTTGGATGCTTTTAAAGCATTTGTGTATGACAACATGATCATAAGGAGGCGTTATTCATGAAGAATAAAAAATGGGTGGTAGCAGTATTAGGAATGGGTGTTACGTATCTGATGAAAAATAAAGGGGCACGCGATAAGGTACTGAATAAGGTACAGACTATTGTCAACCGTGCAAAAACATCTGCAAAATCGTAAAATGTTAAAGCAAGAAAAAAGCGAGCCTCTCTGAATCATTGTTCAGGGAGGCTCTGCTCTGACTTTTCTCTGCATCCACGAACAATATATCTGTTCGAGGCTGTATCAGTAGACGGTCAGGCATTCTCCTTGTGTTCTTCTATTTCCATGATATGTTCAATGGTAAAGGTTCGATGCTTCCATTCGGAGGAACGGTAGGCTTCTAGGAGACCAAAGGTACGAATTTTCTCTTTGTCCACCTTCTTAAAGGTATGAGTAATCTCTACCTTGCCCTTGAAAGGAAAAAAGGAAAGACCTACAGTCTGATCCGATAACCACTCTGCCCGAACTCGCCCGCTTTCATGGCGAACCGCCGGAAAGCTCAATCCGTCAGCAAACCATTCATAATCTGCAGCAGGTGTACCCGGCTCACGGCTGCACAGAAACAGACTCAATTCGTCGCAAAACAACATTCTCCGTACATCCGTCCGCACTTGATGTTCGAAAGTTACGCCACATGCCAGCTCCTGTTTGAGCCTCTGCCGACGCTGTTCCTCTGCCTCCTGATAAACATGCGTAATCTGCTTGTCCTGAGCGTTTTGATGCTCGGTCCGTCCGACTAGCTCCTTGTACATCAAGCTGCACAGCAACGCCGCATACGTATTTCCTTGTTCGACTTCATCAATCCCAAGATGATAGAAAACAAAACGTGGACTGAGCGGAAAATCAATAAACGTATAAGGTGCAGACACATGATCATTCCAGAAAGGAGCAGCGTCTAACTGTATCCAACCCCGATCATGCTCCCTTGCTGCATATACAAAATCCTGCTTATGACGTCTATTCTTAAAGGCGCTCTCTTCCCATTGTGAAGCCAACTCACCTGAAATATGGGCATGGTCATGCTGCGTCGTCATGATATAAGCTTGGTCCGTTTCATAAATAACCATATGCTCTCCCCTTCCGTTCGGCGATTCGTGTGATTGTGTACAAACTCTCTGATCGAAGGCCATGGTTATGCTTACGTTTATTATATCAGGATAAGGGTAAAAAGGCAGTGAAGTTTTCTGCCTCCTTATGTCTAATTACCCCTTTGATTCTTCACTCGAAACTGCTGCGGGGTCATCCCCTCCAGCTCACGAAACACCTTGTTAAAATGCTTTGCATTGTCAAAGCCCACGTTAGCAGCAATTTCATAAATCTTGCCCCCTTGACACCCCAGCAGCTTTTTGGCTTCTGCAATGCGCAACCTTTTTACATATTGAACAAAGCTCATGCCTGTATAGGCTTTGAACGCCTGACTAAAATACGTGTAATTCAACGATACCGAATTGGATACTACCGCCATATTCAAATCCTCGCTGTAATGAGCATGGATGTATTGGATAGCTCGCGACATACTACCGCTTGTATCGGCGATGACACTAACACTATCCATGCTTCCGGTCCGTCTATCCTTCTCCACTCCGACAATATTATCGTTTATGATAGGGTTCCTCTGTTCCAGTCTGTCCTGACCTGCGTGCTGCTCCAATTCCTCGTTCAAGGTTGCCAGCGCACCGAACAGCTCCTCCCTGACAATCGGCTTGAGCAAATACTCCCGTGCTCCGCAGCGAATCGCTTCTCTTGCATACTGGAACTCGTCATATCCACTGAGAATGATCACCATAGGCCTGCGTCCCGGCTCCAGCTCGCGGATATGCTGCATCAGCATAATGCCATCCATGACAGGCATACGGATATCCGTAATGACCAGCTCAGGTGAATAGTGCTGTACATGCTGCCAAGCCTCTCTTCCGTCCTTGACTAGTGCACATTCATATAAGCCGGAAAATTCCCGTTCAATCATGGACTGAAGGCCCATTCGAATGTTCTTTTCGTCATCCGCAATCAATAGTCTGGTCGCCATTGTCCACCCCTCTCATCATGTGACGTCTGGGCAAAATCAGGGTCACTGTCGTCGATTGTCCAAGGATGCTGTCCAGTCGGATGCCGTACCCGACGCCATAATGCATACTCAGGCGACGATGCACATTGCGCAAACCGATCCCTCTATTCACTCCCGGCTCACGAGAATCCATATCTTTTTGTGCCAGACCTGACATAATGTCTTGTCTTCTCTCTTCAAGTATCCCTGCTCCATTATCCCGAATGCGCAGCTCAAATCGTTCCTGCATCATGCAGGCTTCTATGGTAATGCTGAATGTCCGTTCAGGCTGTTCCCATCCATCCATTTCATTGTGTAATGCACTCCAGCCGTGCTTGATGGCATTTTCCACCACAGGCTGTAGCGACATTTTCAGCACTTCCTGCTCCATATACGCTGGCGGCAGATGAACCTCCAGACCAATTTGGTTGTCATGGCGAATGTTCATAATAGCCACATAATGCTGAATATGGCGGATTTCGTCCCGCAGCGCAACATATGGCCCGGACCATTGAAGGTTGTAACGCATCATCGAGCCAAGAGAGGTCAAGGCATCCGACAACGGATACTGACGCTCCAGCTCTGCCATCATTTTTAAATTTTCTAGCGTATTATAAAGAAAATGGGAATCAATTTGATGCTTGAGTGCTTGCAATTCAGCCTCCTGAGCAGCAGCCTGCTTGTGTACTGCCTCGGCAATAAGCCCGTTAATCTGACTCAGCAGACTGCGGAAATACAGGGCCAGCTCCGCCACCTCTCCCTGTCCATACACGGGAATCCGAAGCTGAAAGTCTCCGTCCTGCTGTACCTTCTTCATGGATTCCCGCAGTGTATGAAGCTGTTTGAGGATAAAAGCGTGCAAGGTGTAGGAAATAAGTGACATCAACAAAATCAGTACACAAATAATAAGCAGCATAGCATTGCGCTTCTGACGGAGATCACCCAGCGAACCGTCCAGCGCTACCACGTTTAGCAGATAAGCGTCCAGCCCTTCTATAGAACGGTACAGACCGAGATAAGGCTTATTTTCATAAGTAAAATCAAAAGCACCACCCGGTCCCTGAACGCGGGACTGAAACAGATGGCGCAAATCGGACTCAGGTATGGGAATCGCATCGAATGGAGAGGAGGCTGTTGCTATATCGTTAAAAGACATGGGCTTGCCGCTGTTCCATGGGCTGGAATCGCTGCCGCCCCATATGAGCATTTGTGACGATGCACGGTCATCTTGCGGAGTATCAAATACTCTGGGCGAAAATAACTCCAGCCTCATGTTCGTTTCCACCAAGCCCGTGTGTCTTTCTCCAGCACTTTTTGCAGCCTGAATTTCACGCAGCAAAGCCATATACTGCACCGTTTCGCCTTCCTGTCGTGCTTGCCCTCGAAGCAAGCTTTTTGGTCCCTGATACATTTCCCACCAGATTTTCCCTTGCTGATGTTGAGCCATTTTCAGCCAGGAAGCCACAGGCAATCGTGACTCGTTGAAAATCATCGGCCATATTTCGCGTACGTGTGGATTGCTCGTATACAGCCGAATATTCGCCACATTGGGATTGCTGTACAGCAAATGCTGCAAATTCGGAAACACGTTCATGTTGAACTGCACCAGCTCATCGCTGCTCATTTCACGTTCCTCAGTCAAATAACGGAGTACGTTGCGATCTGAAATCGCAAGCTGTGCGGTTCGCTCCATAATTTCCATATTGCTGTGAATATGGGCCAGCTCTGTATCCAGCACATACTGATTTTGGGCGGTAATCTCTTGCATGGTGTTCTCGTATAGCTGGTGAAAGGTATATAGCGAGAATAATACAACCGGGATTAATATAACGGCGATATATGCGACAATGAGCTTGACTTGAAGGGAGCAGCCACCAAGCCGATCCGCCGTATCCGTCAGCCACCGCCATACTTCGCGGAGCAGCGGTCTTTTTATTCGTGAACGTCTACGGCTTGGCATCAAATCACATCCTTATCGGTTCAATAAATCAGATCATTTGTCGAACTTTTCGATTTTCTTGAGGTTTTCTTCATAGGCCTTTTGCTGATAGGCCATAACCTTGTCATATCCGGCTTTTCTGCGATCTTCCAAAAAGCGGGCAAACAATTGGTCGAATTCCTCATCCGAGGAAGCCAGCAGCAGCTTTGGCAATGCCTTGCCCCAGATTTGGTCTATCCGCCCTGACGCAATACCTTCTGCCGATGTTCCGGTCGGTTTGATGTTGTCGTATTGGGAGAAGCCTTTCGTCTTGCCCTTCGTCCAATCCTCCGGCTGCTTGTATGGCTCCACACTGGGCGGTGCCCACAGCAAATTCATATTCGTGTCCATCAGCATCCAGAAGGTGAAGGCAGCACCATACTTTTTATCAAAAGCAGCACGGTCCTTGTTCAGCAGCTCCAGCACCTCCGGCTTGAAGGCTGGCTTACCGTTAATCGTATCCCACAGCTTCCCCTGCTCCCCGAGGTACAGGTCACGGTTCCCTTCCTCGCTAATCAGGTAGGTCAGGAATTCAATAGCCCGCTCCTTGTCTTTGACATCCTTGGAAATGAGCGTCACCGTCCAGCCAGAAATACCCGGTCCAGCCAGCGTCGGCGGGTCCAGCTTGCTATTCGAGGGCCCATCGACCGCGATATAGACGGAGTTCGGGTCCTTCGCATACAATGTAGCCTGTTGTCCAGCAAAGTCGGAGCGCTGATACAGCATGGCAAAATACCGTCCCTGTGCTACCTTTTCCTCCATTTGCGGACGCTTGTCGATAAATACATCCTTGGCGATCAGCCCCTGCTCATTCGCTTGACGGAAGGTTTTGAGCCACCGAATATATTCTTCGTCTGAACGGCGGTCGTACAGCTTTCCGTCCTTTTCATGAGGAATGGCTAGAAAATTGAGTAAATAGTCTTCAAAAGAGTAATTCCCGTTGTCCGTAAATTCGTGAAACCCTATCGGGATCAGCGGCTGACCGTTCACATCAGGAAATTTCTCTTTCGCTTTTTGAAGCGCTTTCAAAAATCCTTCCGGTGTTCTCATATCCGGCTTACCAATCGCCTCATACATGTCCTTCCGCACCATAAACGTCTGGTTAGAAACAAAATTTTGCCCGTATTTTTGATAATCCTGCGGTGAAGAGGAAGCGTTGGGATAGCCGTATACATTTCCGTCCGGTTGCTGATACCAGGACATTTTCGCCGGGTCAGCCATTTTAATCAAATACGGATCGTATTTCTCAGCCAGCTTGTTGAGTGGAAGCACCATTTTGCCCTCGATCATTTTTTTGACTGCATCCTCTCCCCAACCGAGCGTCACAAAATCAGGCAGCTTGCCCGAGGCCAGCATGGTATTAAGCTTCTCATTTTCATTCCCTGCAGGTACGATAAAATTGACGCTGACCCCGGTTTTCTGCGTAACATACTTCGAGGTCTCATCCGTGCCCCACTTGTTCGGGAACCAGGAAAAGTTCAAATACCAGTCAAACGTAATCGGCTCGGTATCCGCCCTCCATCCCGGCGCATCTGCCGTAGCCTTTGTCTTCTCGTCCTTCAATTCCGTGACAGCTCCGCCTCCTCCGGACGTACATGCCGCAAGCGAACCCGCCAGCAGAACGGCAGCCAGCAGCCCCTTCTGCCATTTGCGAATGTTCATCATAAATCTCCCCCTTGGATGATGTGCTATCCTTTGATCGAGCCGATCATCAGACCCTTGACGAAATATCTTTGCAGAAAAGGATATACCAGTACAATCGGTAGTGTCGTCACGACCATCGTCGCCAGCTTGATCGACTGCGAAGTGACGGACTGGGCAACAATCCCCGGTGCAGCAGACATCATCTGATTAGAGCTGGATTGAGCAACAACCCGGTACAAATACGTCTGAATCGGCTGAAGGTCCGTATTATTGATATAGATCATTCCGGTAAAATAATCGTTCCACTGGTACACCCCATGAAAAAGCGCAATCGTCGCTACCACGGGCATGGATACGGGAAGCACAATCCGGCAAAAGATACTGAAATCGTTCGCCCCGTCTATTTTCGCCGCTTCCTCCAATGCATCCGGCAGCTCCCGGAAAAAAGCCATAAAAATTATAAGATCAAAAAAGCTGAACATCGCCGGAATAATATACACCCAAAAGCTGTCCAACAGCCCGAGATCACGTATCAGCAAATACGTCGGAATCAATCCCCCGCCAAAAAACAGGGTTATCGTACCGATCAGCATATACAGCTTGCGCCCAATCAGCTCCCTACGGGAATATGCATATGCAATCATGGCGGTAAAAAACACATGTACAATCGTGCCGATTACCGTCTTGGCGATGGTCACCCCCATTGCAGTCATAATACCGTTGTTCGCAAACACGGCCTGATAGCTGCCCAGACTAAATGCTCTCGGCCACCAGTAAATACCGCCCCGCATGGCGTCTGCTCCTTCGTTAAAGGAGTTCACCAGCACGTACCACACCGGATACAACGTTACAAAACAAATGATCAGCATGAAGACGCTGTTCACGACATCGAATATCGCTTCGCCTGTCGTTTTGCGTTGCAATAGCTGCATGCAGCCGTCCTCCTTCAGAATAGGGATGTATTATTAATCCGCTTGGTGACCGAATTGGCGATCAGCAGCAACACAAGAGCAAGAACCGATTTCAGCAACCCCACTGCGGTCGAGTATGAGAAGCGCCCCTGCTGTATGCCCACCTGATATACATAAATATCCACAACATTACTTGCGCTTTCATTCAGTGAGTTACGTAATACGAGAATCTGGTCAAAGTTAGAGTTCAATATCCCGCTGACCGCCAAAATAAACAAAATGGATATCGTGCCTTTGATCGCAGGAAGTGTGACGTACCACATTTTCTGAAACCGTCCAGCTCCGTCAATGGTCGCCGCTTCATACATATCCGTCGATACACCCGCCATGGCTGCCAAATAAATAATGGCTGACCATCCAAGCTCCTTCCAGATATCCGAGCTGACGACAATGGCCCAAAAGTAACTCGGCTCCGCCAAATAACTGATCGGCTGGTCGATCCAGCCCCAAGCCAGCAACAGATGATTGATCATCCCGGTATCTGCCAGCCACGTCGTTAAGATCCCGCCAAGAATAACCCATGATAAAAAATGAGGAAGATACGAAATGGTCTGAATGGACTTTTTAAACCGCGTAGACCGGATTTCATTCAGGAACAGAGCAAATAAAATGGGCAACGGGAACCCGATTGCCAGCTTGAGCAGACTGATGCCCAGCGTATTTTTGACAACATACCAAAAGTTATCATCCTCCAGAAAGGCCCGAAAATGCTCCAATCCCGCCCAAGGTGCGCTTGATATGGTGCCAATGATGTCAAAATGCTTGAAGGCAATCAGAATGCCGTACATCGGAATGTAATGAAAAATAATCATCCATACCACACCTAACAGCGCCATGGTCTGCAAATGTCTTTGTTGCACCCATTTACGAGCCAGTGCTCTCCCTTTTCCGGGTTGGCTCGGCGGCTGTTGTCGAGGCCTCCATTCTGTACTCATACGACAAACCTCCTTTCTCTGTAATGTAAGCACTTACATTTCTTATTTTAGAGGCTTCTGCTGTTCATGAGAAGTACCGATTTTTTTGATTTTGGTGTCTAAAGTTCAGGTAGCAGCATTCCGAGTCGCAGAATATTTTTGGCCTGTTGCGAATTTTTTACAATCTATTGATTTACGAAGAAGACTATCCAATGGTACGATATGCCTATATATTATTCCAATCATTACCTATACATCTAGATCAGGAGGATTAAGAAGAATGGAAGAATTGGTTCGTTCGATTCAAAAACAGATACGGATTAAAAAGGTAGCCTGCTGGGCGGGAATCATTTTGTTTGGCCTGTGTACTTTAGTCGGCGTTGCGGCTCAAGAATGGCTTTTGACGATTCTTTCCCTGGGAATAACGGTTTTATCCGCTTATGCTTTAAGGCTGTTGCGCGGTATGACCCGGTTTACTTCGGAATATCAGCCAGGAAAGGGCCACTGGTACTATCGCCTTACGGTTCAACAAAAGCTGCGTTATCTCACCTGGGCACAATGGGTAGTAGGCATTTCTATCGCCCTGATGTTTTTCGTGTTTCATGCCCGACTGACTTCTTTTGTCATAACTATTTTGTGTATCCTCACTATTCAATTTAGTATCAAGAAACGGATTAAAAATCATCAGGAGCCTGATGCTGCCGAGTTAGTAGAGTTTGTGCGTTTGGGGATCATCTCTCCCGATGAGCAGGCAATTGGAGTGTATAAAGATTTTGTGCATCTTACCCATACGTTTCGGGGGACCCAAATTATTATCGTGACGGATAAACGCCTGATTTCCGTGTTTATAGAGGAACAGGGTCGTGCGTTGAAAACGGAAATGCTGCTTTCGGGCATAAACAAGGTACGAGCGATCGGCACTGGTTTCCAGGGTCGTGGATTGCTTTTGTCAGTGAGCAACCGTGACCATAACGAGCTTCACGTTCATATGGTCGGACAAAGTATTTTCTTTTCTCCAGAGCAATTCGTCAGCTCCTTGCTACAAGCATTGGATGGGGCCTTAAAGAGCAGTCCATACCAAATGAAAGAAACATTCCCGACCTACCAGCAGTTGAAAATTTCATTGCATCCATCAGATCAGGGTGTTCTGCATAAGCCTACTACGGCTTAGTATTCATGAAACACCAAATAGCAAGCAAGCCCGGTTCCTAATGAGCTTGCTTGCTATTTGGCATGATTTAGCATACTTTACATCATTTATCTAGTTGTCGGAGAGCTTCTTTTCTACTTACTTCTGTCCAATTAATGATTTGCTCCATGATAAAACACGGAAATGAGGTCATGACTTGTAACAAACACCAGCAAGCTAAACAGACTGAGCGACAGAGGCTGTGAAATCAATTTTTTCATCCTTTAACACTCCTTTTAAAATAGTTATATATTGGTCTTGCTGTGTTGCCGTAGCTTGAGATCTGAAAATCTCAAATATCGCGGTACACTTCCTGAACTCATGCTCATGTTCCATACCCAGGGTATCTGACAGCATGAGGGATTGCAGAATATAGTTCAGCGCAACCGTAAACCGCTGCTGCTTGATGTAGTAGAGAGACAATTGATAGCAAAAGCGAAAATAATAAGACACATTCACAGGCTCTTCGAGATATTTGAAATCGTCAATTTGTTCAGCAAAGGGTTCAAGCACAGCCTCTAAAGGATAGTCGTGCCTGGATGCCCCCTCCACGATGGAAAGAAGCCCCGGTAACAGTTCTTCCGGATTGTCCTGAAGAAATTGAACGTATTCCTGCAACACTTCAAAACGGCCTGACAAAATATCAAGGGCGTACAGATTGGCTTTGGCGGCATGGCGATAATATTCGACTTCCGCTTCCCCGTGAGGATCAAGACCATTAAACCAGCCCAATTCCGCATACTTTTCAATGCAATCTCGGGCTTCATCATATTTGCCCTGTTTCTGGAAGGCCATTCCTTTCATCAGATGACTGTATCCATAGTAATATACTAGTGGACGTTTGGTATGTATGGGTTGTACGGATTTCTTGTGCGCTTTGTAGAACTGTAACTCCTGATACTTCTGGCTGGCACGGTCGTACAAATGATCACATAAAGCAATCATATTGGCTCCGTCGTTAAACGAAAATGACAGCTTAATCATGTTAACAAGTGTGTCTAAATCTGTGATGTCGGAGTGAACAAGATCATCCACCCTCCCCACCTCCTTGTCCGACTTTTCATATCCACCAAATAAAAATTTCGCCAAACAAAAGAATGACCTGAATACCGTTAATGATATGATTAATGATGTGATAACTTAATTACGTAATTATTACTTAATTAAGTTATATCATAAAATCAAATATGCCGCAAGCTTTTTATGATAATAAATTCCAATTATGCATTATGCCGAAGCAGGTCACGCCAACACAAAAAAGGAAGCGGAATCCTTCCGCCTCCCCATTCGTTGTAATCCTTTACAACGTAACACCGTTTTTAAAAATAGCCAGCTCTCTGAAATTGTTCTTCTCGTTGTTCACCCAGGTTCCACTGGCTACATCGACAATGTAATCCACAAAGCTGCGGAGCGCATCCTCCATACTAACATCCTCCACCAGTGAACCGGCGTTGTAGTCGATCCAATGGGGTTTGGCCTTATACAGCGGCGAGTTGGTCGAAACCTTCATCGTCGGAACGAAGGAACCGAAAGGCGTACCGCGTCCAGTTGTGAAAATAACGAGCTGGCAGCCCGCTGCTGCAAGCGCCGAAGAAGCAACCAGATCGTTCCCCGGTGCGCTGAGCAGGTTGAGTCCCTTGGTTTTGAGACGCTCCCCGTACTGAATGACATCGGTGACCGTAGAAGAGCCGGACTTTTGCGTACAGCCCAACGATTTATCTTCCAGTGTCGTGATGCCTCCTGCTTTGTTGCCCGGCGACGGATTTTCGTATACCGGCTGCTTGTAATCCAGAAAATATTGCTTGAAATCGTTAATCAGATGCACGATTTTGCCGAATACTTCCTCGTCTGCCGCACGTTCCATAAGAATCGTCTCCGCACCGAACATTTCCGGTACCTCAGTCAGTACCGTCGTTCCGCCCTGCGCGGCCATATAATCCGACAGCCGACCGAGCAGCGGGTTGGCGGTAATACCGGATAGGCCGTCAGAGCCGCCGCATTTCAATCCGATATTCAGCTCAGATAAAGGTACAGGCTCTCGCCGATCTTCCTGTACTGCTGCATAAATTTCATGAAGCAGTCGTACCCCTTCCTCCACTTCATCCGATACTTCCTGGGAAAGTAAAAACTTCACCCGTTCCGGGTCATGTTCCCCGATGGCTTCCTTAAACTCCTTCATTTCATTGTTCTCGCAACCTAAGCCAAGAACCAGCACGCCACCCGCATTGGAATGCTTGACTGCATCAATCAAAATCGTGCGGGTATGTGCATGATCGTCTCCCAACTGGGAACAGCCGTAGTTATGCTTGAGCACAAGTGCATTTTCAAAAGGCGAAATATCGCCCGCTTCCTGCTTGAAACGATTTAAAATAAGTTCGGCAATCCCGTTCACACAACCGACCGTTGGTACAATCCACAACTCATTGCGAATCCCAACGCGGCCGTCCTTTCGTCGATAACCCTGAAACGTACGACTCTCCTGTTCATATAAATGAGGCGCTGGTTTAGGCTTATAAGTGTACTCCTCTACGCCCGTCAGATTCGTCTTCGTATTATGCGTATGCACATGCTGCCCTGCCTGAATGGGCTGAATGGCATGACCGATCGGATATCCGTATTTCAGCACGTTCCCGCCTTCAGGAATGTCCTGCAACGCAATTTTGTGCCCACGCGCCACATCCTCAGCCAGCTCCACGCGCTGTTCTGCTTGCGCTCCCCACGCCAGCGTCTCGCCCTGCTTGTAATCACGCAAAGCGACAGCCACGTTATCTTGATCATGAATTTGAATGAATTCCAGCATTCCAGTCTCCTCCTTGCTTATGCTCTGGGCACGCTGTTCCCGGTTAGAGAGTCCAGCGTCTCCTTCATTCCCCTGCTTGTAATCTCATACACATACTGTGCCGTCTGTTCAGCCAATCCTGCAATCTGGTTCAGGTCTTGCCCCCACCAGGTCTGCTTGCCCAGTATCTGTGCCGTTAATTGCTTGGCTCCGGCAAGTGTTCCATCATATCCGCTCCACAGCTCGCCAAACGCGGTCAACACTTCCGCTTCGTCTGCCAAAGCAATCGGCTCGCCGTCTCTCTTTCCACGGTAAAATACGAATAAAGACGCCAGCGAAAATACCGTTTTGGCAGGTAATGCCTTATGCTGCTCCACATATTGAAGCAGAGAAGGCAAATTACGTGTCTTAAACTTGGATATCGAATTCAGTGCAATGCTCATGACATAATGACTTACATACGGATTATGAAACCGTTCAATGACATCATCGGCGTATACATTCAATTCCGCTGCTGGCGAATCCAGCGTTGGAATGACTTCTTCTCGAATGAGTGACTGGATAAAAGCACCCACGACATCATGCTCGACCGCCTGCCCTACCGTATCCAAACCATATAAATAAGCGACAGGCGTAAGCGCTGTATGAGCCCCGTTCAAAATGCGTACCTTGCGTGTACGGTATGGGGCCATATCGTCGACGATCAGTACGTTCAGTCCAGCCAGATGAGCAGGTAATTCTTCTTTGAGCCATTGTGGTCCTTCGATGACCCACAGGTGATACTGTTCACCGACAACGACCAGGCTGTCCTTGTAACCCAGCTCTGCTTGAATCTCTGTGATCCGGTCTTTGGGATAACCTGGCACAATCCGATCCACAAGGCTGTTGCAGAACGTATTCGCTTCCTCCAGCCAAGCTGTAAACTCAGCCCCAAGTTTCCACTGATCTGCATATTTCAACACAATTTCCTTGAGCGCATCTCCATTGCGGTCGATCAGCTCGCATGGGATGATAACCAGGCCCTTGCCTGGATCTCCATTGAAAAATTGAAAGCGCTTATACAGCAAAGCAGCCAGCTTACCTGGAAAGCTATTTTGCGGGCGATCTTCCAGCCGATCCTCCGGTCCGTAAGCGATTCCTGCCTCCGTTGTGTTCGATACGACAAAGCGCAGCTCCGGTTTTTGGGACAACGCCTCATATTCTGACCAATCTGAGCCGTACGGGTTAAGCCCGCGGGTGACGCATTCCACAACGGTGTGCTCCTTCACGGCCTGCCCATCTTTCATCCCTTCGAGAATAACCGTGTACAGGCCATCCTGCTCATTAAGCTTCTCTACGAGACCTCCTGCCTGCGGCTGTACAATGACAACACCCGTATTCCAATCGGCCAGCTTATTCATTTTGTCAAATTGCCAATCTACAAAAGCACGCAGGAAATTCCCTTCCCCGAATTGCAGCACTCTTTCAGGATACGGTTCTGTCACGATAAAGCTTTTTCTGTTTAATTGGTCCAATTCATCTACTTGTTTCATCCGGAGTAACCTCCCATTATTACCTTAATGATTTCAACAACATTTTATCACAATGCACACGTTAACAAAATAGTTTTCTCAATATTTTTGGTTTTATAAATTATTAATGACAATAATATGAACACGTTAACATATAAACTATGCAACCTTTCGCGGATCTATGATTATCTTCCCGCTGTTTCGCACCTGAACCAAGACGGTTAAGGCTAATTAGAATAGATGCAAGATAGCACGGGCAGGATAACGTTACTTACTAGGCAGGAGGAACATCTATGAAGACAATCGCAGATACTATTGTAGAAGTTTTAGTCAATGCAGGGGTCAAGCGAATTTATGGTATCGTTGGAGATTCTTTAAATAATATGGTCGATTCCATTCGAAGCAACGGTCAAATTGAATGGATTCATGTGCGGCACGAAGAAGTGGCTGCCTTTGCGGCCGGGGCAGATGCTGATCTTACCGGCAGCATTGCAGTGTGCGCTGGCAGCAGTGGTCCCGGAAATCTACATCTTATTAACGGATTATATGATTGTCATCGCAATCGGGTACCAGTACTCGCTATTGCGGCCCATATTCCAAGCGACGAAATTGGAAGCGAATATTTCCAGGCTACGCATCCCGAGCATCTTTTCGGGGAATGCAGCCACTTCTGTGAAGTCATTACGACTCCACGACAAATTCCAAGAACCGTGACGATGGCTATACAACAGGCCGTTTCACGTTCAGGTGTCTCCGTCATTGTTCTTCCTGGGGATGTGGCAGCTTTAGCAGCGGAAAAGGCGCCTATTCCCGAACATGTCTACCATCCCACTGCACCCGTGGTGCATCCGTCAGCTTCGGAAATTTCCCGGCTGGCCGAGTACCTGAATGAAGGTAAGCGAATCACTTTGTTATGCGGCTCCGGCTGTGCTAAATCCCACGAATTGCTCATGCAACTGTGCGACAAGCTGAAATCCCCTATGGTTGCTGCCCTTCGGGGCAAGGAATATCTGGAGTATAACAATTCTTATTATGCAGGCTTGACAGGTCTGATCGGATATTCTTCCGGATACCATGCGATGATGGATTGTGACGTCCTGCTTATGCTCGGAACAGACTTTCCTTACAGACAGTTTTATCCCGAAAATGCAGTTGTGCTGCAAGTGGATATAGAGCCTGCCCACCTCGGCAGACGCACTCCTTTAACGTATGGGCTGTGCGGGGATGTAAAAGCAACACTCGAAATGCTGCTTCCTCTTTTAACAACAAAACATGATACCAAGCATTTGGAAAAAACCGTCTCCCACTATACCAAGGTGCGTCAGGAACTGGATGAACTGGCGGTTGGTAAACCCGGTCATACACCGATCCATCCGCAATATCTCACCAAGGTCGTCAGTGATGCCGCACATGAAAATGCCATTTTCACCTGTGATGTGGGTACGCCTACCGTGTGGGCAGCACGTTATTTACAAATGAACGGCCAGCGCCGACTGATCGGCTCCTTCAATCACGGAACGATGGCAAGTGCATTGCCGCAAGCGATTGGGGCACAAGCCACTGAGCCTGACCGACAAGTGATTGCTCTCTCTGGCGATGGCGGATTGACGATGCTGATGGGCGATCTCCTCACCCTGAAACAGCATCAGTTACCTGTAAAAGTCATTGTTTTCAATAACGGCGCCCTCGGTTTTGTTGAGCTGGAAATGAAAGCAGCCGGTTTTCTGGAAAACGGCACCACGCTGATGAATCCTGATTTTGGTGCAGTGGCGGAAGCTATGGGTCTCAAGGGAATTCGAGTCGAAGATCCGGCGATGCTGGAGGACGCGATTCAACAGGCATTGGCTCACGATGGTCCTGTGGTGGTGGATGTGGTGGTAAACCGTCAGGAGCTATCCATGCCACCCAAGATTAATCTCAAACAGGCTGAAGGTTTTACGCTGTGGATGATGAAAGCTGTGCTGAACGGGCGCGGTGACGAAATTATTGAACTGGCGAAAACCAATCTTTTAAGATAGAAAGCCGCCGCACTCGCACAGATTTGAATACCAAAGGGCAGGAACAGCGCGTCATGCACTGAACCTGCCCTTTTTGGCCTGCCTTTTTCCAATAAAATCAAGCTTAACGTTGCCTGTCTGCCGTCGATTTCCGCTTCATGAGCGCGGTTTCCATAAATATAAGCTCGCCCTCGTTCGATGGTGACTGGATTCGTTCCATAATGCAGGCGGCTCCACGCGCGCTAATCTGCTCAATCGGTCTTTTGACCGTCGTTAACGGCGGGGTCGTATACATCGAAAAGCCGATATCGTCAAAGCCAATGACCGAGACATCTTCCGGTACCTTTAAGCCGTGCTCGAATACCGCGTTTATCGCCCCGATAGCCATGTCATCGTTAGAACAAAACACCGCCGTCGGCGGTTCCTCCAGGGAAAGCAACTGCTTCATCGCCTGGCTTCCGCTTTCGGTGTCATAATGACCATGCACGATGTATTCGTGCCGAATCGGCTTGCCGCTGTCAATCAGCGCATTCATAAAACCTTCGCGCCGTTGCTGGGTGGACTTAAAGCCTTCTACCCCTTCAATGATCGCGATGCGTTCATGTCCGCTTTCAATGAGAAAGGAAACGGCCGCGTAAGACCCTTCCTTATCGTTGGAAATGACATTCACTATACCTGCCCCGGACACCTGTCGATTCAGTACCACAAGCGGAATACCCTGACCGAGCACATGATAAATAAACGGGTTGTCTGCCTCGCTCTGACTCATCAGGATAATGCCGTCAAAACGCTTGCGGTGAATGGCCGAAAAATCGGCGTAATCGTCAATCCCTCGCACAAACAGATTGTAATCCACCCCGATGACATGATTAACCCCGCGGATAGTATCCGCAAAAAAGCTGGAGCTAGTGCCTTCCGAAATACTGGTGAAAAACAGGCCAATTGTATGCGAGCGCTGGAGAACAAGGCTTTTGGCGTTAAAATTCGGAATGTAATTGAGTTGCTCCGCCAGCTCTATAATTTTGCGTTTAGTATCTTCTTTGATCAGCGGGCTGTTGTTGAGCGCCCGGGAGACGGTCGTATGGGAAACATTCGCCAATTTGGCAATGTCTTTAATGGTAGCTGCCATATACGTATCCTTTCTTTACTAAGGCTCTAAAAAATTATATACCCACCATACCACAAGAGCCGCCCGGAAAAGAAGACTTTCACAAATTATACGCGGTTATCAGCATGCCGACGCTGTAGCTCTTGAACCATTTCTGCGTGTCTGCTGTCTGTCAGCTTGTACATTTTACCGATTACCAGCATGGCAATGAGCAGGGCAACAGCCGGATAGAGACACAGCAGCGCCTTGATTCCGAGCAGCGTTCCAGAGGTTTGAACTACATTCGGGACATATCCGATAAACGCTAGCCCGATACCGGACAGAAAGCCGGACAAGGATTGAGCCAATTTGCGTGAAAAGTTAAACAGCGAGTAGGTAATCCCTTCCTTCCGCTCCCCGGATGACCATTCGCCGTAGTCAATGATATCGGAGACAAAGGCCCAGGTAACCCCGTTAGGAATACTAATACCAATGAACGAAATACTGGCCAGAATGGTGAAAATATATACATTCGAAGGCATAAAGAAGTTCACGGAGTCGGCAATGACACTGACCACCATCCCAAGCATGGCTGTTTTTCGTTTACCGAAGCGCCGCACTAGCTTGGGCAGGAACAATACACCCAGCAACGATGAACCGATTATAATAAAATTCATATAAGCCATTAATTCTACATGTCCCAAATTATATTCGGCAAAATAGATCAGTAACGCGGACTTGATATTGTACGCGGATATGGTGAAAATCGTCATCAACACGAGTACCAGCAGAGGCTTATTGGTCGTAAAGGTATTCACGATCACGCCAAAAGAAAGTTTTTCCTTCGGTCCCGACTGACTGACAATACGCTCCTTCGTTCCCCGATAGCATACCATGAAAGCGATCACACCAATGAGTGACATGATTCCCATCACTACAGGATATCCAACATGATGGTTAGGAAACAGCAAAATAAGCGGCATGACAATGACACTGGTTACGAATAATGCGCCCAGTGATCCTGCCTGACGGAAAGATGACAATGAGGCACGCTGAATAGTATCCTGCGTAATAGCGGCACCCAGCGAGCCGTATGGAATGTTTACAATAGAATATCCAACACCCCAAATCATATAAGACGCATAGGCGTAAATGAGTTTGCCTGTGGGCGAAATATTCGGTGAAATAAAGGTAAGAATCGTAAGAATAGCAAGGATAACGCTTCCAACGATAAGAAAAGGTCTAAATTTTCCGCGTGTACCAATATGCTTGCGATAATCCACAAAGGACCCGACAATAGGATCACAAATGGCGGCAAACAGCTTGCTGACCAGAAAAATGCCTGCGGCTGCTCCCGCTGAAACGCCTGCTACATCCGTAAAGAATTTCAACAGGTACAACTGCCCCAAATCAAACATAAAGCCGTTTCCAAAGTCACCCATACCGTAAGAAATCTTTTCTTTCAGGCTGATATGCTCACCTGTCTTGTTGTCAGTTTGGATGCTCTCCTGAACGATAGGCACTCCCATAGCCTGCTCACTCCTCTATCTTTGTAATTATTTTCACATTCTTGTTTGATACGTATTCTGTTTTCAATCCCCCTTACCCGGAGCTTGAAAAGCCTCCCGGCAAGGGCATCTATTAAAATGTGAATTTACAAGTTCCTCTTGTACATCATCACTTGCTGTGAACAACCGTCGGGAAATTAAAATATTGCTTGGCATTATTGTAGCTAATGTTTTGTACCATTTCTCCGAGCAGCTCCAGATCCTCAGGTGCCTTGCCCTCCTGTACCCACGTTCCGATCAGATCACAAAGTATCCGCCGGAAATATTCGTGCCGTGTGTAGGACAGGAAGCTGCGGGAGTCCGTTAGCATACCAATGAAGCGAGACAGCACACCGTAGTTTGCGAGCAGCTTCAATTGCTCCAGCATGCCTTCGATATGGTCGTTATACCACCAAGCGGTACCAAACTGGATTTTTCCTGGTGTTCCGCCGGACTGGAAGCCGCCTGCAAGACTTGCCAGCACCGGATAATCAACTGAGTTGAGCGAATACAAAATTGTTCGCGGCAGACCTCCTGCCAGCTCCTGTGCGTCCAGCAATGCTGCCAGCGGACGAGCGATGGAGCCGTCATTCACTGCATCATAGCCTGTATCCGGTCCCAAGCTGCGGAACATGGCTGTGTTATTGTTACGCAGTGCGTGAATATGGTACTGCATAGCCCAGCCATGCTCTGCATACTGTTTCCCAAGGAATACCAGGACGTACGATTTGTATTTCGCCTCTTCTAATGGAGTCACATGGCCTTCCTCCAGCGCCTTGTTGTATATCGCTGCCGCTTCCTCACGTGTTGTTTCTTCATAAACGACCGTATCCAGTGCATGATCGGACACCCGCCCTCCAGCAGCATGGAAGTGACGAACCCGGCTCGCCAGCGCGTTCAAAAATCCTTCCAGACCGGAAACATCCAGTCCGCTCACTTCACCCAATCGAGCCACCCAAGGCTGGAATGTTTCACGGTTAATTTCCAGTGCTTTGTCCGGGCGGAAGCTTGGCAGTACAGCCACTGGAAAATCCGTCAGCTTGCTAATTTGCTTATGATATTCGAGATGGTCCGTCGGATCATCGGTAGTGCACACAACGGTTACCTTTGAATTCACAATCAGATCACGTGCCCCAAAGCCCTTTCCTTGCAGCTTTTGGTTCACCTTTTCCCAAATTACAGGCGCATTCTGTTCGTTCAGCAGCTCATGGACACCAAAAAAGCGCTGAAGCTCCAAATGCGTCCAATGATACAGCGGGTTGCCAATCAGTGTAGGTACGGTTTTGGCCCAAGCCAAAAATTTGTCATAGTCTTCCGCATCTCCGGTAATCAGGCGTTCCTCAACTCCATTGGCCCGCATGAGTCTCCACTTGTAATGATCTCCGTACAGCCATGCTTCTGTAATGTTTTTGAACGTTTTATTTTCGTAAATTTCCTGTGGACTTAAATGACAATGATAGTCGATAATCGGTAAATCCTTGGCATACTGATGATACAAAGTTTCAGCGGTTGGATTACTCAACAAAAAATTGTCGTCTAAAAATGCTTTGGTCATGGCTTATTCGTCCCTTCTATAATCATGTTTCTGAATAATTGTTAACGTGAACAAAATAAGAATTCGATCTTGCTGCTATTCAGTAATAGCATTCTATAACGTATAGCAGGTTACCTACTTATATCAAATGATACCGCTATAACACGATACCTGCATGTCGAATCACCCTTGATTACTTCTCCTTAAATTTAATGTTTACGTTAACAACAATTACATTGTAACCGCTATCCTTTGCAGAGGAAAGTGATTTTTATCATGTGGAGGAACAAAAAAAACAGACCTGCCACAACCTCTGCAGATCTGTTTTCTTCGTCCAGCTTTATTTCAGACTATATGAAACGTTTCAACTTACACTCCCTCTTCCCCTTCATCTTGTCATTTTCATTAAAATGACCCTCACTTATTTTTGGGCATGGAGCGTTGTTTGAAAATTCTTTATTCCCAAATCTCCGCACTTTTATTTTCCCTCTTAAACCGCGCTTTGAAAACGTTTTTATATATTTTTGCTCTTTTTCAGAAAATTTTGCTCTTGAAAGTACCAGTTATTGTATTATAATTGTCATATACAACCAATGTTTTACATTGAAAGTATTTCATAACCATATCCAAAGAAGAGGTGATCGCGTTGAGCACAAAAGTGCAAACTATCCATGCTAAAACCGGTACGAAAGGAGCTGACCTCGTTGTTGATTGCTTGATTAAACAAGGTGTAACGCATATTTTTGGTATTCCAGGTGCCAAGATTGACTCGGTTTTCGATGTCCTTCAAGAGCGCGGCCCGGAACTGATCCTATGCCGTCACGAGCAAAATGCCGCTTTTATGGCAGCCGCCGTCGGTCGCCTAACTGGTAAACCGGGCGTATGTCTCGTCACCTCCGGTCCCGGTGCGTCGAATTTGGCTACAGGACTTGTCACCGCTAATGCGGAAAGTGATCCTGTCGTCGCTCTCGCTGGCGCAGTTCCAAGATCCGAGCGTTTGAAACGCACTCACCAATCCATGGATAACGCCGGGTTATTCGAGCCTATCACCAAATACAGTGTGGAAGTAGAGCATCCCGATAGTATACCAGAAGCCATTACCAACGCATTTCGGATTGCGACCTCAGCACAGCCTGGAGCAACCTTCGTCAGTCTACCTCAGGACGTGTTGACTTCGTCATCCGAAGTGACCGCCATTGAGAAGCTGTCCCTTCCACAGCTTGGAACTGCACCAGCCGGACTTATAAAACAAGTAGCAGACCAAATCAGCCAAGCCAAGCTGCCTGTTCTTTTGCTTGGTATGAAAGCGAGCACTCCCGAAGCTACAGCATCTATTCGCGCACTCATTCAGAACACGGATTTGCCTGTCGTCGAAACTTTCCAGGCTGCCGGAGCCATTTCCCGCGAATTGGAGGATCATTATTTTGGCCGAGTCGGTCTGTTCCACAATCAGCCGGGTGACATGCTCCTTGGAGCCGCTGATCTGGTGCTGACTATTGGCTATGACCCCATTGAATACGATCCGAAAAACTGGAACATTCCTGCAAACCGGACCCTCATTCATCTCGATGATCATCAGGCGGATATTGACCATGATTATCAACCGGATTACGAATTGATCGGCAATATAGCCCTGATCGTGCGCAGTCTCGCAGAAGAATTGCCTACAGTAAAGCTGTCTGAAGCCTCATGCGCCCAATTGAATCGTCTTCGTCACGAGCTGAACGAGCAAGCCGCCGTTCCTGTTCGCAAGCACAACTATCTGATTCATCCATTACAATTCATTCGTACGCTGCGCAGCCTGATTGATGATAACGTCACGGTCACCTGCGATGTGGGTTCACACTACATTTGGATGGCCCGGTATTTCCGCTCCTATGAGCCGCGTCGCCTTCTGTTCAGTAACGGAATGCAGACGCTCGGTGTAGCTCTTCCCTGGGGCATTGCTGCCACACTAGTCAATCCCGGTCAAAAAGTCGTTTCCATTTCTGGCGACGGAGGATTTCTTTTCTCATCCATGGAGCTTGAAACTGCCGTACGTCTCAACTCCCCACTTGTGCATATTGTATGGAGAGACGGTACCTACGACATGGTCGCTTTTCAACAACAGATTAAATACGGCAGAACGTCCGGCGTAGAATTCGGAGATGTGGATGTCGTGAAATATGCCGAAAGCTTCGGGGCAACCGGATTGCGCGTGTATTCCCCTGAAGAACTGGAAAGCGTATTGCAACAGGCACTACATACCGATGGCCCCGTGGTCGTCGATATTCCGATTGATTATCAGGATAATATCCAGTTGGGACGTAAACTGCTGCCCAATCAGTTAAATTGACTTCACAGTTGCCCAATCGTGACGGCTTCGTGACAATGAATGGAGTTTAACGTTTTTTTTATGAGTTTTTTGGGTTATCCATGTTATTTACTGAAATTTTACGTTTATTATTGAAAAAGAAAGAAAATAAATGTATCCAATCACAAAAGGAAGTGTATTGCCATGACCGTTGCAGAACTGGAAACAAAGCAAGAAGCTGATCATGATATTTACCAAACGTCCACCATGCTCGCTTTATTGGATGGTCTTTATGACGGAGTCGTTTCCTTCAAGGAACTGCAAAAGCACGGGGATTTCGGGATCGGTACCTTTGATCAACTGAATGGAGAGATGATTGCGTTCGATGGTGAGTTTTATCACTTGCTTCCAGACGGTACGGCCCATCGTGTAAAACCGGAAGAGACAACTCCCTTTTCCACAGTCACCTTTTTCCGTGAAGATTTCACATATACTATTGATCGTCCCATGCATCGTGAAGAGCTGGAAGCCCTGCTGCTAAAGCTGTTTCCAAGCCGTAATCTGTTCTATGCCTTCCGTATGGACGGGACTTTTCGTGAAGTGAAGACACGCACCGTGCCTCACCAGGTGAAGCCTTACAAGCCTTTTATCGAAGCGACCAAATCACAGCCCACGTTCTCCTTTAACGACGCTTCCGGCGTGATTACCGGGTTTTGGACACCTGCGTATGCTCAAGGAATTGGAGTGGCCGGGTTTCATTTGCACTTTATTAACGACGAACGCACCGGAGGCGGGCATGTCTTTGATTTTGTTGTCGACAAGTGCACAATTCGTGTTTGTCAAAAATCCAATCTGCACCTCGTCCTACCCGAAACACCGGATTATTTGACCGCCAACCTGTCCAGAGAAAATCTGGAGAAGGAAATCGCCATTACCGAGGGTGCGCAATAAGCGCGGTGTATGATTCAACAAGATACAGTCTATATAAATTGAACTGGAAATGTACATGACGTGCCACTCCGCCAACCCCAAGTAAAAACCAAAGATCGCAGCCCGGAAGAGATACTTGATGCTCTCCGGCTACGATCTTTTTTAGTATGCACTTCCGAATAAATGCGCGATAATGATTATCTATTGTTTTTCTCATCATTTCATACTTACGTCTCAATCTGATCCAGCTTATCTGCATAATATTGAATCGCGTGTGAGTACGCTTGTGTTGGTGAGTCCGAGGTCGTTTCAGCCAGCTCCGTTAACAGGCCCTGCATGGCCTTCCCATGTTCTCCAAGATTGTATAACACCATCGCATAAAATACGCGAAACGGCCTGTAATCCGAAAACTCGTTCATGCCTGTTTCCAGCCACGCTTTCGCCTTGGCATACTCTCCCAATACACGGTACGTGCTGCTTAATCCCAGGATCGACCCTTTCCTCGATTCTGCCGATAACGCCATACCCAGACCTTTTTCGTAAAAGGGTACTGCTTCCCTCTCCAATCCTAATGCATCATGTGTCCAAGCCGTCTGATACCACAGCTCAGCATCATTCTGCTCCTGCTCCAATACCTTCAATAACAGCTTCCGCGCTTCCTCCGCCTGCCCTGTGCGCCTTAGCTCGCTGGCTTTTGCAATAATATCGTTCATATCAGTTCCTCCGCTTATAATCCATCCCATATTTTTGAGATATATCTTACCCGACATTTGAACACGCTGTAAATAAGGTTTATCTAATTCTGAAACACAAAAAAAGCAGCTCCCCCTTCAGGAGAACCGCTATATAACCGTAGTTACGGCTTATTTAACATGTAATGATCCTGTACTCAATATCCCTGCCACACGCTGAGTGTCGAAAATACGGGAAAGCTCCTCAACCGCCGTCAAGTACAACAGACCGTTCCCTTCCCGCTTAGCAGAATGGCCGAGTGGAATGGTGCGCTTGATCAGTTGGGCGTATAGCTCCGGCTCGGTGAGATTCCGTTCAAAGCTCGCGTTCGCCAACTGCTTAATCAGCGCCAAAGCCCCAGCTACATGCGGGGTAGCCATTGAAGTACCGCTGAAGGTCGCATATTTGCCGCCCGGAACAGTAGACAAAATATCTTCCCCCGGCGCAACCAAATCTACCTCATTATTGGAGTTGCTGAAATCGGAAGCATGTCTGTCAAAGTTCACAGCACCTACGCTGATCACCTCATTATAGCAGCCGGGATATCCCAGCTCCTCCGTTCTGTCGTCACCGTCTCCTTCATTACCTGCTGCGCAGATGACCAAAATTTGACTTGCCACTGCTTTCTGCACCGCTTCATGCAGCTCAGCCACATCCTCGGGACCACCAAGCGACATTGAAATGATGTCTGCCTTTTGCTCAATCGCATAATGAATGCCCTGAATGATCCAGTCGTATTGACCGGAGCCTTGCTTATTCAGCACCTTGATAATGAGCAAATCCGCCTCCGGGGCGACACCCACCACACCATCCTCATTTTCTGCTGCCGCGATTGTGCCTGCTACATGCGTACCGTGACCGTTGTAATCCGTGAAAATATTCGGATCACTGTCATCATCATCTGTGAAGTTCCGGCCACCAATAATGCGTTCCTTCAAATCAGGATGGTCCGCATCACAGCCCGTATCCAGCACAGCCACCTTCACTCCCTGGCCTCGGGTTCGATTCCACACCGCAGGGGCCTGAATCAGCTCCACCCCTCGCGGTATTTCATTCACCTGTTGCTCCTGCTTGATCACTTGGTAAGGAATGATATGCACTTTACGTTCCATCCTATTCCCTCCTTCATGGATTCAATCGGAAACCATCCGTCTTTGAAACTTTCAAAAACCAAAACTTTCAAAACCGAAACTTTGAAAACCTCTACTGAAACTCTCTTTCGAGGTTACTATATTCTAGCAATTTTTGAAAATTTTGAACATCCCCCTTTTGCTTATTTTTGTAAAAAAATAGACATCCCCCCATATCCATGGAGAATGCCTATGTATAGAGGTGCCTGAGAAACTACAACTTCAAGTGTCAGCCTGACAACGAATCCGCTTGAAGTTCAGCCTTGGACAACAGCGACTTGTGCTGCCACTTCCGACCTTTCCAGCGCAGGTAGTGGAAAATGCCTCGTACCCACTCATCGCAGGCATGCGCAATCCACACCCCAAGCACACCATATCCCAGATGAATACCCAGCACATATGCCAATGGAATTTTGATCCCCCACATCGAGATGATTGCCATCATCAACGGAAACTGTACATCCCCCGCTGCCCGCAAGGAGTTAATAACGACGTGATTGAACACACGGCCCGGCTCCAGCAATATACAGAACAGCAAAATCGCTGCTCCCAGTTGAATAATCGCCGGCTCATCCGTAAAGATCGCCATCACTTCATACCGGAAAAAGGATACCACCACGATCACCGCAATCGTAATGACCAGCGACCATTTCAGGCTGCGCAGTAGTTGGTGATAAGCCTTTTCCTTATCTCCTGCACCTATCAGGCGAGCAACAATAATTTCCGTCCCCTCACCCACTGCCATTCCGAACACCATAAAAAAGTACACAATCGTATTCGTATAAAAATGAGTAGCAATCGCCGTTGTCCCCATGAAGCTGACAAACCGGGTCACCATCATTTGGCTGAGCTGATAAGACAACCATTCCAGTCCCGCCGGAATGCCGATTTTCAGGATGGCCACCAACTTGCTCCATTGAAGCTGTACATAATACTTGATACGGATCGGCGCACTTACACGTTTGTATAACAGAATAAAAATCCAGACACAGGCTACAACACGACTAATCACCGTTGAAATTGCTGCTCCTGCCACGCCCATTTGCGGCAGACCCAACCAGCCGTAAATCAGCAGCGCATTCCCCACAATATGCAAAATGTTCATACCAATGCCCACGATCATCGTGTCTTTGGTAAAACCATGAGAACGAATAACCGGACCTGCGGTTAGCATTAGCGCTTCCAGAAACAGCGAACCCCCTGCCAGCATCATATAGATCTCGGCATTTTCCTTAATCGTCGGGGTAATATGGTAAAAAGACAGCAGCAAATCCCGACTCACGATAAACATCAAACTCAGCGCCAGACCAAATACCAGATTAAAGGTCAGGGCCGAGGCCGTAACACGGCTCGCATCCACATGCTTTTGTGCACCCAATAGTTGAGCGATGATGACACCGACTCCAAGACCAAGCAGATTGAACAAAATAATCGTAAATTCAATCAACTGTCTCGACACACCTACAGCCGACACAACCTCGTCCGACACATGACTCAGCATGAATGTATCCACACTGCCCATCAAAATATGAAACAGCATTTCTATAAAGATCGGCCAAGTGATTGCAAAAACTGTCATCGTTCTCACGACTTGTGCTTGCTTGGAGCCGCTTTCCTGCGAAAGTGACATACTTCTGTATTCCTCCTAGATGAGAACCCTGTATATACTCAGACATTATTATGGATACCGCTTACTCAATCATAAAAAGTCATGTGCTTTTTCTCATTTTTATAATATTCCAGGCGATCCTGCAATTGTCCTGTGTGGAATTCAAACTTATGTCCGTCCGGATCTGTAAAATAGACTGACCTTTTGTCCTGTTCATTCCGCTCTCGTCCGGGCAAAATTGTGACATTGAAAGCTCTCAGCTTGTTAAGCATATCCTCAAAATCCGCTTCCGCTACCGAAAATGCAATATGCGAATAGGAATGATGAATTTCATTTCTCGGGATATCCTCCTCCACATTGAGAGCCAGCCACATGCCCAGGCAGTCCAGATAAGCCAGCTTACGTCCTTTGACGAGCAGCTTTCCATCTAATACATTTTGATAAAAATGTACCGACTTCTCCAAATCTGACACCGAAAAGCAAATATGATTCCATCCTTGTATACTCATATTCCCTATTCCTTTCAGCGAACTCTGTTCAGCCAATAAGTCCACGCTTCTGTATATTGATCGAGATCTTCTGGATGATGCCGAATGCAGGTAGCTATTCGAAAATATAATCCCTGTAGCACCTCCGTGTTCAGCTCGTAACTCCCTGTCATTCCTGGCTCAAGCTTCTCTACCGCTGGCAAAATCGTATCGACAGTCAGCATGTCCGGTGAAGAGCAAAAGGCGTATATCAGATCATATAACGGTTCTCCTACCACCGGATCAGGATCAATAATGCCCGTTAAAGTGCCATTTTCGGCAAACACGAAATTATGTATCCCACAGTCGCCATGGAGCAAATATTTAAAATTCCGTTGAGGCATTCCTGCCACAAGTGCATGAACAATCCGATGATCCTCTGGAGATAAAACGTCCTGTATGATCTTTCCGGATTCCTTCGTCCTGTGCAGCAGAAAATCTCTCCAATCCACAAACGGATGGTCTGGATATCCATAATGACGTTTCTCTCCCAGAGGCTTGTATTGTGCGATCAGCTCCGTCGCCAGATTGAGCAGAAGGTAGCTCTTGTTCCCTCCATGATAGCGGGTCAGCCCTGGCTTGAACATGTACACCAAATAACGATGCAGCGGATCAACATAAACCAGACGCGTTAATTTTTCAATCTGTGAATAGGTATGTAAAAATTCCGCTTCCGCTTCTACAATAACCGGATCATTCTGTTTGATCACATATCGTGGCTTGGCTCCGTCCATGACGGCAATCACTTCGCTTGAAGTTCCTCCAGTCAAGGGCTTAAATTCTTGCATATGACCTTCAAGTACACCTACTTCATGAAGCTCCTTTAGGATCAGTTGAACGTCCATCAAAAGCCCCCTCCATGTCTTTAATCTGCTACGCGACTGACGCTGGAATTCATAGCTATGATTCAATCCGTTCGCCAGCCGCATCTACTTTAAAAAGAAATCTTCTCATGCTCCGCATAAATTTCAAGCGCACGCTCCATTTTATGGACATAGTCCGCATCCTGACTAGTACACAGGAACGTAATGTGTCCCTCCTGCGATTGACCTGCTTTTGCCGGAGATGCCAGCAAATTGCGATCAGACAACACCTGTTTTAACCGTCTGACTGTTCCCTGACTTCCGTCGATTAGCTGAATATGGGAAGGAAGCAGCCCCTTCAAGATCTCTTTATAAAAAGGATAGTGGGTACATCCCAAAACGACCGTACCGTATAAGTCCAGATCGAACGCAGCCAGCTTACAGTTAAAATATTCGGCCATTTCTGTCCGGTCAAAATTTAACTGCTCACAATAATGCACCAGCTCAGGCAAAGGCAACGAATCCACACTTCCATGATCATCAACTCTGGACACCAGTGCTGCATAACCGGATTGCTTTAACGTCAACGGCGTGGCTAACACTAGCACTCTTTTACCATTCGCTCGATTCATCTCTACCGCAGGCTTCACGGCCGGCTCCATGCCAATGATCGGAATCTGGTATTCGTTTCTCAGCTCCGCAACCGCGATACTCGTGGCTGTATTGCAGGCAATGACCAGCGCTTTAACGTCCTCTTTTAAAATAGTTTGTACCGAAGCCTTGACGTATCCGCATACCTCTTGCGGTGTTTTCGTCCCGTAAGGAACATGAAGCGTATCCGCCAAGTATACAAAATTTTCGTTTGGCAGCCGTCGTAAGGCCTCAGATAATACCGTAATTCCACCCAATCCTGAATCAAAAAAACCAATCTTCAAGCTACTCACCTTTTTTCGTTCATCTGTTGTACCTATTCTGCTGACTACATGGTAATTTCATTTTTCGCCTATTGAATCCATTCTTCTAATCGGCTCATATTTAAATTTTACCGCAAAACAGATATTTTGCAAAAGAAACACATAAATTTTACAGTGTAAAAAATAAAGTAGCTTTTTAAATTAAATTTAATATAGAAGTGTTGACAGATATTATCTTTATATTGTAATATTACGAAGTAACTTACTTACTGAACTTACTTAGGGGGAAATAAATCATGTCTAAAGTATTATTTGTCAAAGCTAATGATCGTACAGCCGAAGAATCCGCAACCGTTAAATTGTATAACGCCTTCGTGGAAAGCTACAAAGCTTCCCATCCATCTGATGAAATCACTGAACTGGATTTGTTCTCCGTCGAGCTTCCTTATTTGAACGCCAACATGATTAACGGCACGTTCAAATCCGCTAGAGGCTTGGAGTTGAACGCAGAAGAAGCTCGCTTAGCAAATATTGCTAACGGATATCTGGATCAATTCCTGGCAGCAGACAAAGTCGTATTCGCTTTCCCGCTTTGGAACATGACGATTCCAGCTGTACTGCATACGTACATTGACTACTTGAACCAAGCTGGTAAAACATTCAAATACACTGCTGAGGGCCCAGTTGGTCTCGTAACTGAAACTAAAGTAGCCCTGTTGAATGCAAGAGGCGGCGTATACTCCGAAGGCCCTGCTGCTGCTGCCGAAATGTCTTTGAACTTCATGAGCAACATCTTATCCTTCTTCGGTGTGAAAGACATCGTGAAGGTTGTACTGGAAGGACATAACCAAGCTCCAGATCAAGCACAAGCCATTGTTGAAGCTGCTGTACAAAGTGCAACAGAAGCTGCAAAATCCTTCTAAATCCATATATATGAGCAGAAGAGGATATCCGCCCCCCCTAATTGGGATGGATATCCTCTTTTTTTGTTATAATGTATGAAAAACACGTGCTTCCCTGATATGAATCAAGTGAAAAGCACGTGTTTGTTATGCAATACCTTGTATGTTAAGGAATGAACTGCTGCACGATTTTAACGACCTTACCGTCACGCAACGTCACATGGTATGGAAATTGGCTGAGATCCAATACATCTTTTTGGCAAAATCTTTTTCAAACTGTGCCAAAGGTATCGATTCATTCCATTTTACATCTGTATCTTCTATACGACCTGTATGATCATAAATTTGCACCTCTACCGAAGCATCTGGCGCAACCTGGTACACGTCATTTTGCACGGAATTATTCACGATATAGTAGCCATCCGGTGCTCCGTCCAACCCTGTGTTTCCTTCATGCTCCAAAAATGCCTTATCTGCTGCCGCACCTTCATACCATTCAATCGGGTCAGCCGACAAATAGATTTGTCCGTTACGAATCTCCATTTGGTTTATATAAACGGTCTCCTGATTTTCAGCAGGTGCTACTGGCGTGTAGCCTTTTGCTGTTGCCCCTGCCGTCGTAATCAGCATCATCATTAAAGCCAATACGGTCCATTTCGAAGCTAGTTTCATCATGTCTGATCTCTCCTTACCGTTAGGGTATGTACACGGTGTCTGTAAGCTTCATTACCCTTATGCACTTACTATAAACGTTGTAAGGTTAAAAAGTGTATCAGATACGTAAAAAGAAGTTACGATTTTTTAAGACTTGGTCTTAAAACTTGCTTACATATCCTATTTACGCCTCACTATTTGATCAATCCGACCTGACGTGCCTGTTCTTCGGTGAGAATAAACTCTTCATTTTGCCATACCTCGTCCTCTTTGGTTACAGCGAACATTCCCATGATCTCCGTCCAGATTCCTTTGTCGGCAGCTTCCTTTTGTGTAATAATAATTTTCATATGATTTCCTCCTCCTTGTGTAAAATGTGTGTAATTCATGGCTGTTGCTCTGTGTGGCTCACTGCGCGAACAGATGGTTTCTCCCTTCTAAAACTTATGTTGATCTTACAGTACTCATCGTAAATTCGCCCAAGGGATTCTTGTCCCGCTTATAACATATGTACCCTTTCCTGTCGAGATTATTCGTTTCTTATTTGTAACCTTAAAATTTTATACATATGATTTGTTATTTTCATGGAGAATTCCTTTGCTTGCTCTATTCTTTCGTTAGAGTCTCCCCTAGTCTAATTAAAATAAGAAAGGGACCCACATAAGTGAGTCCTAAACTATCAAGCTTCTATTTATCAATTAAGTTTACGTAATGATTAAGTATAGCAAAAGCAGGCATCCTAACAGCACTCCTTAACACTTGAGCAACTGCTTTCTTGCCCACTTCGTCATCATTTAAGCCTAAAGCTCCGATGACTTGACTAGAGAACTCCTGAAAGCTTAAAACAGTGGGATTCCCCCCTCTTTTGTTTTAAAAGAATCCTGGTGTTTTCTTTTAAAACAGAGTTTAAATTGTTGTACTGTTCACGGTTGAGCCCTTTAGAAATCACCCAATCCCATATTACATTTCTTCGGGATTTACAGCAATCTGTCTCAACAAATCCACATACAGTTCAAGGCGATCGACCTTTTCCTGAAGGGTTTCACTCATGATATCGACCACCTTCTCTGTTTATTTATAAGATACAAAAACCAGAATATTAGCCACTGTATTTGCTACAGAGCTACTTACCCAAGGTACTTGCATTAGCGCTTGTACAATTACGTCTTTAACCGTGTCCTCCACAGCGTCACCTAACGAAGATAAAATCTAAGCTCATTTACAACATGGTGACGACCTTCTAGTAGGGCATCCTTTGCTTTCTGACTAGGTATATAGTCAATTATATTATCTATGTAGCTAGAATCAAGTTTATCTGCTAATGCTTCAATAGCCTTAGCTGCTATCTTCGCTTTTGCCTGCGGCTCTACAACTTGTTCCCCTGTTTGAGTAGGTTCGACAACACTTATGGAAGCTTCTACAGGAGAAGCTAAAGCCGAGATAGGTGCAACTACGAATGAAGATAAAAGTATTGCAGATAAAGCACAAGTCAAAAGATTTTTTCTCATAGTCCAGTAGCCTCCTAGAATAATTAATGAGTATATTGAATGCTGGCCAGCAGTTCAACCTAAACAATTTATTCTGAAGTTCTAAGGGTGTATTGAGCGATCTAAGGATGTATGTAAGATTTTCATGATGATTATACTAGGTTTTTCTGCGCTTTTCAACATAATTCAACAAATTATGTTTATATATTACAATATATCCACATTAAATATTGTTATATATTCATATGAAATAGAAAATGACTTCTATAAAATAGCCAGCTATAAAAAGAAAAACGGCCGCAGGTTTAACCTACAGACCGTAATTCTCAAGAATTTTCTATGAACAGTTGCCCAGAAGCACAAAAGCAGCGGAGAGGTTGGAATCGTTCTGAAGAAGCGCAGCGTTCGCCTTTGTCTCCGGATTTCTACCCTTGAACATATAATCAGGAAATCCGGGGGCAACAGCGATCGGAAGAATGATCCGTCCTCGTAGCGGCCATTAACCGCATACCGTTACTCAGTCATCCAGCATCTTAATAGGACGTAACGCCCTTATTATACAGAAAAGTAAAAAGGTTGCACGCATACCGGCTTGGACACAGTTACTTGTTGTCCCGTGTAGGTCAGTCGTCCACTAGCCTTGTCCACTTTAAATGTAACGATGTTATTCGTATCGCGGTTTGCCACGAGCAGGTGCTCACCGTTTGGAGTCAGAGCAAAATGGCGCGGATGCTCGCCTTCAGTAGATACATGCTCTACCAGGCTCAGCTTGCCTGTTGCAGCGTCTACAGCGAACACTACGATGCTGTCATGCCCACGGTTAGAACCGTACACATAAGCACCATCCTCCGAAATAGCAATCTCTGCGGTTGTATTTTCGCCCGTAAAATCAGACGGCAAAGTCGGTACGCTCTCAAGCTCGGTAAGCTTGCCTGCTTCTGCGTCATACGCAAAAGAAGTAATAGAAGAATCCACCTCATTAATGACAAAAGCAAATTTACCGTTCGGGTGGAACGTCAAGTGACGTGGGCCTGCACCTGCATGGGTTTTCGTTTCGCCATGAAGCACCAGTTGTCCTTTGCTGTCATCAATGGTGTAGACACGGATCAGATCCAAACCGAGATCCTGTACGAACAGGAAACGACCGTCAGGGCTAAAGAAACTGGAGTGTGGATGCGGACGATCCTGACGCTCAGGATGCGCTCCCTTGCCCTCATGCTGTTTAACATCCAGCAACTCGCCGATACGACCATCCTCGGTTAGAGACACCAGTCCCACCATACCTCCGTGGTAGCTGACTACGATCAGGTAGCGATCGGATGGATCACGCTGAATGTGACAGGTTGTTGCGCCAACGTTTTCCGCCCGGTTAAGCAAAGTAAATGTCCCTTTGACCGGATCAATTTCAAAAGCAGCAGCTTCGCCCACCTTCGCTCCAGTAGCAGAAGTCGTTTCCCCAATGGAATACAGCTTCCGGTTCTTCACGTCTACGTTCAGGAAGGTTGGATTTTTCAATCCGGAGAACTCATCCTGTAATGTAAGAACCCCTGTCTCTTCATTAAAAGTGTACGCATAAACTCCGCTGCCTTCCAATTCGGCGTAAGAGCCTGCGAATACGAGCAATTTTTGTTGTGCTGTCATGGTTGTGTCCTCCTCGAATTAGAAAAATAATGGGCAATTGGAATGATTGCTCCTGGTTCAAATAGCGCTAAGAGGCGCGTTGCACGACGGGCTCTGTAGACAAAGCCACATTTCCCGCTACGGCACGCGAGATCATGCAAGAGCTCTCTGCCTGCTCTGCCAGCCGCAAGGCCTGTTCGATCTGCGATTCTGTCGCATCGGGGCCAAATGAACTTGCGGACGATGAATAATTCGACGATATGTAAAAATATTGTTCGTTACATCAACAATGCCTTCGGATTCCAGTGCCAGTGAAGCCACCGGAAGACCAGCGCGCTCCATCATCGCCGCCAATGTAATCAAATAGCAGGTCGCGGCAGCGCCTAGCAGCATTTCATCCGGATTGGTGCCCACACCGGGACCACCCATCTCCGCCGGGATCGAAATCGCTGTCCGCAGCTGTCCGGCCTCAATATGACCGTCGCTGTTGCGCCCCCCGTTCCAGTCTGCCTTGAGCAGAAAGGTATGCTCCATTTCAGGTCACTCCTCTCTCTTGTATTATGAATCTTTACACAGGTGAATGTAAAGGTTAGTCGATCTCCCGATTTTTCGTTTCGGTACCCAGCAACCATACCGCCGCCGCTCCAATCAGGATCGCTACGAAGAAAATCACAAAGATAGATTGTATCGCCATGCCCTGTCCGACCAGCATGCCGACCAGAAAAGGCCCGATTACGCCACCAATACGGCCAAACGCAGCCGCCATACCCACTCCGGTAGAACGGACGGCTGTCGGGTACAATTCCGGGGTATAGGCATACATGGCTCCCCACGCACCGAGATTGAAAAAGGACAAGCAGATACCAGCAGCCAGCAGCATTCCTGCCGTTTCCGAGGTACCGAACCAAATAGCGGACACCGCCGTTAGCAGTAAATAGACGATCAGCACGAATTTGCGGCCCAGCTTTTCAATCAGATATGCGGCAGTAAAATAACCCGGCAATTGTGCCAGCGTCATGATCAGGACATACTCAAAGCTTTTAACCAGCTCAAAACCCTTCATAAACATAATGCTTGGCAGCCACAGAAACATTCCGTAATAGGAAAATACAACCGTAAACCATAAAATCCACAGCATTAACGTGGACTTGCGGTTCGGCCCTGACCAAATGGAAGCCAGTCTTGCACGCAGTGGAAGCTTGACACTCTGCTGCTTGTATCGCGGTGAATCCTCTACCGCTTTGCGTAAATAAAGAGCGTACAGGGCTGGTACTGCGCCGAGAATAAAGGCCATCTGCCAGCCGTACTTTGGAATAACAAAATAGGCAATAAGCGCAGAAAGAATCCATCCCGCCGCCCAGAAGCTTTCCAACAGAACGACCGCTTTTCCCCGTTCCTGAACCGGCACCGATTCCGACACCAGCGTCGAAGCCACAGGCAGTTCCCCTCCCAAGCCTACGCCTGCAATAAAACGCAGCACCAGTAGTACACCAAGCCCGGTCGCCAAAGCCGACAAACCACTTGCAACGGAAAAGATCAACAGCGTCCACACTAATATCGCACGCCTGCCATAGCGATCAGCCAAAATCCCCGCTAAAGCGGCCCCAAACACCATCCCTATTGAATTCATCGCAGTCAGCAGACCAATCTGCTCTGAACCCAAATGCCACTCCTTAGCCAGCGCTGCGGCTATGAACGAAAGCAGCCCCACGTCCATGGCATCAAACAGCCAACTGAGTCCTGCGCTAAACAGCAGCTTTCGCTTTTTGGATGGTGGTAATGAAGTCAATTCACTCATGATTCGCTCTCCCTTAAAAATGCATCATATATAGCCGTATATTCAGGTGTCTTGTCACCTGTAGCTTAGCATCTATTGTACCGCAAGCTCCCTTCATCTGCGAGCATTTTAAAGTAAAAAAATCTCTTGTTGCCGCTCTTGAAAGGAAAACGAAAAAAAGCAGAAGATTGCCTAGGGCAATTCTCCCGCCTTCTGGAACCTGCCACTTACCGGTTTTGGACCAGACCGATGATCGTCACCATGAGCACTAGCAGTTGGATGAGTGTATCGTTGCTCATTCCAATCGCCTCCATCCCATATGAGATACTCCTTCGGCCGTTTCCCCTCTCCCCGGATCATGACGCTTGTTCCCCAATACATACCTATGCAGGCGGCGGGAAGCTTATGATCTTTAGTGAATGAAAAATCTCCATATTCATTTAAGGCTTGATCCAGGACCATTGCAAATCCATTTCCAGAATGCATTCGCGGTTATCGTGTTCATCATTGGCGACCAGCGGGGTCACCGGATAGATGCTCATATCGCCCTGTTCATACGTGCACAGCAGCGGTAGCAACTCATCGATGTTCTTAATGGACGGGTCCAGCCATGAATCCATATTCGAGGATTCCAAAATGGCGGGCATACGGCTGTCAAATTCACGAATATCCGAATTGGCCTGTACCGTCATCATCGTGCAGGTACGCAGCGGCTCCTTACGGCTATCCTGCCACACCTCATACAATCCCGCGACCGCAAACATTTTCTGTCCCGGCAACACCACCCGCACCGCACACATACGTTTACCAAGCTTTCGCCAATAATAAAAACCGTTGCAAGGAATGACACAGCGCCGGGTTTCGGCCATTTTGCGATAGCTCGGATTTACTCGGACCGTATTCAAATCAGCATTGACACAATCCTTGCCCCAGTAGGGGATAAATCCCCAGCGAAATTCGTCTAGCACCCGTTCCCCCTCCTGATGCAGCACGATGGGAACATGCTGGGTAGGGCTCATATTGTAACGCGTTTTATAATAATACATCACCCGTTGTATGCCAAAATGATCCCTTACCTCGTCCAAATCAGCCGATAACGAAAACCTTTTGCACATATGCTATTCATCCTTCCGCCTTCTTTTTCATCTATTGTGCGGTTATACAAGGAAAAATATGCATAAAGCAAAAAAGCGCATGGCAAGAACATATAGCAATATCCCCGCAATTTTGAAGCTGCGGGGATCGATGCTAAGTTATATCGTTACTATTTCTTTTCTACTGCATGACCGCCAAATTCATTGCGCAGCGCGGCAACGACTTTCCCGTTGAACGTATCTGCATCCAGAGAACGGTAACGCATTAGCAGGGACAACGCAATAACCGGAGTAGCCGCCTGAATGTCCAATGCCTCCTCAACCGTCCATTTACCTTCGCCGGAAGAGTGCATAACCCCGCGGATTTCATCCAGATTTGCATCCTTGGAAAATGCACGTTCGGTCAAGCCCATCAACCAAGAGCGAATAACCGAACCGTTGTTCCAAACGCGTGCCACATGCTCATAATCGAAGTCAAAGCTGCTTTTCTCCAGCACCTCAAAGCCTTCACCAATGGAGGCCATCATGCCATATTCCACACCGTTGTGAACCATTTTGAGAAAATGTCCGCTACCGGATTTACCTGCATAGAGATAACCATTTTCCACCGCTGTATCGCGGAAAATAGGCTCAACAAACGCCCATGCTTCCGGGTCGCCGCCGATCATGTAACAAGCGCCACTACGTGCACCTTCCATACCTCCGGAGGTTCCGGCATCCATGAAGCTGATGCCGTATTCCTTCAGACGAGCATGACGGGCAATGGACTCTTTGTAATGAGAGTTACCACCTTCAATAATAATGTCCCCTTTGGACAAAATCGGTTGAAGCTGATCCAGTACGGAATCAACAAATTGATGGGGAACCATAATCCACAGCACTCTCGGGGATTGGGTTGCCTGCACAAGCTCTTCCAGTGTGGAAGCACCTGTAGCACCGTAATCCTTCATTTCTTGAATCGCCGCTGCATTGACGTCGTAAGCGACAACTTCATGCTTGTGATCGATCAAGTTTTTTCCGAGATTCAAGCCCATTTTTCCCAAACCAATTAATCCAACTTGCATTGTAAAGGCCTCCTGCCGTAGCAAAATATATGTTCAATGTAGTGATGTGTACATATTTACGAACGAACAACCGCCTTTTCAGAACTTTCTGACTTTTGATCCAGCCACCATGTAAAGCCCTGTTCCTCCAACAATTGGTCAGAAGCCTCTGGACCGTAGGAGCCTGCCGCATACGTATGAAGCGGAACTTCGCCTTGAGCAAAAGCTTCCAGCACTGGCTGTACCCACATCCATGAAAGCTCAACTTCATTCCAGTGAGCGAAATAGGTGGAGTCGCCGCGCAGCGCATCAAAGATGAGGCGCTCATAAGCTTCCGGTACATCCTTGGCCTCTGATGTGTAATTCATCAGCACCGTCTCCAGTTGACCGTTATTCAGTGGGTCCTTACTGTTCAGACGCAGTGTTACTTTTTCATCCGGATTCACATGAATCGTAAGCAAGTTCGGCTCGGAAGGCTGTCCTTGAGCCGCATACGGGTCTGTGCTATCCTTTTTAAATTCCACGACGATACGTGTAGATTTTTCCTTCATGCGTTTGCCTGTGCGAATATAGAACGGCACACCTGACCATTGCTCATTGTCAATCCACAGACGAGCTGAAATGAAAGTATCATTTTGTGAGTCCGGTCCAATGTCCGGCTCTTCTTTATAGGAAGGAACTGCTTTTCCGTTAATCTCACCGTTCGTGTATTGGCCTCTCACCACGCTGGAAGCAATATCGGAAGGATCGAGCGCACGCAACGCCTCCATAACCTTGCTTTTTTCGTCACGCACCTGATCTGCCGTTACATGTCCCGGCTTATTCATAGCCGCCATCATCAGCACTTGCAGCATGTGATTCTGCACCATGTCCCGAATAGCTCCGGAGTGATCGTAATAGCCAGCGCGTTCCTCGACGCCTACAGTTTCAGAAGCGGTAATTTGCACATTGGCAATGTATTGATTGTTCCACACACCCTGAAGCAATGGATTAGCAAATTTCAAGGCTTCCAGGTTTTGCACCATCGGCTTACCAAGGTAATGGTCAATACGATAAATTTCATCCTCAGCAAATGTTCTGCTCAAGCGATCATTCAACTCGCGTGCCGATTCCAGATCATGTCCGAATGGTTTTTCGATAATAAGCCGTTTCCAGCCCTTCGTTTCAGCCAAACCATTTTCCCGGATGTTGAGGGCAATCACATCAAAAAATTCCGGTGCCACCGATAAGTAAAACATGCGGTTCCCCGGAATTCCCAAGTCATTTTCACGTTGCTCAGCAAGCTGTAACAGCTTTTTATAATCTTCCGGGTGATTGACGTTCAATGCACTGTAGCGGAAAGCGCTCAAGAACTGATCCATCTGTGCACGGTCATCATTCACGTGTCTGGAAAAATCTTTGATGGATTGCTCTACGTTACTTTGAAACTGTTCGTCAGCCACTTCACGACGCCCCATACCAATTACAGAAAAGGAAGCCGGAATTTTACCTTCTACAAACAAATTATACAAGGCAGGGTAGATTTTGCGTTTAGCCAAATCCCCTGTCGCTCCAAATAAGACAAATGTCATCGAATCCATGAATTATTCCTTCTTCCCATTATAAAAGATGAGGTTATTAAAAGTTACCTGAGGAATTAACGTAACCCATAATACACCCAAAATAAGGGGCAAGTCAATCAAATTTTAGCGAAATCGTGAACATTCGATATTTCCTGTAATGATAACGTTTTCTGTGGTATGATTGACGCAAGGAATGAGAAAAAACTGTTAAAAATGTCACTGTTGGCACAAACCAAGATAGTTACTATTGGTATACAGAGTTACTTTTAGTATACTGTTTAAAACAACCAATGAAATTGAGGGGATTCAGATGAGCGACGACAGGCAGCCTAAGCTTTTGTGCGGCAAGGTGGAACAGTCCTTTCAGATCATCAGCAAAAAATGGACCGCTCTCATCATTCATACTTTGATGGAACATCCCAAACGATTCAGTGAAATTCATGTTTCCATACCTGATCTTAGCAAACGTATGCTGAACGAACGCATTAAGGAGCTGGAGCATAGCGGCCTGATCCTTCGCAATGTCATTACAGAGCGGCCTGTGCGTACCGAGTATTCGCTGACACGCAAGGGTAAAGAGCTCGGTGATGCATTGAATGGCGTAGAGAGCTGGGCCGAAAGATGGCTCTAACCGCTAACAGGAGATCGTCATACACGGTCTCCTGTTATTGTGTTACCCTTTAGGAATCGTAATACAAGCTATAATGTGAAAATAATGGTACGCCTACCGGCAGATCATGATTTCGGAGCGAACCAAGAAAGGATGAGACCGATGGCATTTGGCATTACCCGGCAGGAGCTTTCAGCCTGGAAAAGAGAGGTCAGTCGCGGTGAAATTGCTTTTCTGACGCATTACTGGCTGGATGATCGCTTTCCAGGTATTACAACCGTAACCAAGGTGGGGTGTTCCAATTTGGAAAAGCTGCGTTTATGGTGCAGCAATAATGGATTGAACCCCCAATATATTCATCAGCGTCAGCCCTACCCCCATTTTGACCTGATCGGCAACAAACAAACGGAAATATTGCGCAAGTACGGCATGAGCGAGCAATTGAAACGCTTCGGCCTTCATCTTCACACGGGCACACGTCCACCATTTTAAACCGCAGCTCCTAGAGCTGCGGTACTTTTGTTTTCATACCGGATAATACTTTGTGTATCCAGATCGCTGACATCGCTCCTTCTCCCATCGCGACAGTCGCTTGCTCGGCATGGGCCCCCAAATCTCCGGCTACCCATACATTTTCTACATTTGTCATTTTGCTGCGGGGGTGAGTTTCAATATGCTTGTTATCCAGCAAATGCACGCCCAACTGCTCCGCCAGCTCTGAATGGACATCGTTGCCTCCAAAGGCCACAAAGCCCCGCTCCGCCACAACAACCTCTCCATTGGCCAGTCGGACTCCTTCAAAATGTCCCGGTTCCGCGGTCATGATTCTGGAAATGGATTCTTCCCTGTATCCAATTCCTTTCTCGCACAGCTTCACCATCAGCTCGTCCGGCACCTCTGAACGCTCATGGTTCACATAAACCAGGTGGTCAGTACGCGCTGATAATATCAGAGCCATAGAAGCTCCGGCTTTTCCCGCCCCCATCACGACCGTACTGCGATCCTGAACCTCGTATCCGTCACAGTCCGGGCAGATATACACGCTATTGCCCAAGCAGGCCAGAAGCCCGTCCAGCTTTGGTAAGCGATCGGTCAGCCCCGTTGCCAGCAGCAGCGTCTTTGAGGAATACCCCTTCCCCTCTTCCACTTGGATGTCAAAAAGCTCATCTTTTTTTGTCGCTTTTACCGCCTTACCTTGAACAAATTCAGTGCCTAGCTTCGTGGCCTCACTACGTCCAAGCCGTCGCAGCTCTTCACCTGAAATCCCGTCAGGAAAGCCCAAAATATTATGATACTGATGGCACAACGTGGACCGACCATAGCCCGAATCTATCACCAGAACCCGATGGCTGCTGTATCTTCCCAATTGAATAGCTGCTTGCAGCCCGGCAATCCCTCCGCCAACAATAATGCAATCGAATGTCATATGTTTTATCCTCCCTCATCCATACTTACCCATCCCAAACAAGCGCGTAAAGCAGTAATAACACCTATGTAACCCACTCATGCAAATTCAAACGTAGCATCACCCACTTACGCCTGAATTAACCCCTGAACCATCCCGTTCACAAAAAAGAAAAAAGCATATCCAGAAGCTCACACCTTAAAAATGGAATGAAAAAACACTGTGGATATCCACAGTGCTCTGTTCAGGCCAAACCTGAATCGTCGTTGCATTGTCTGGCTTATTTAAAAGTTTTTACGCGTTCTTCAACAGGTTGGAATTCTTTTTCACCTGGTTGGAATGTCGGTTTACCGAATGGCAATTCAGCAATCAGTTTCCAATGCTCAGGAATGTTCCATTCATTTTTCACCTTTTCGTCGATCAAAGGATTGTAATGCTGAAGGGATGCGCCCAGTCCTTCTTGCTCCAAAGCTGTCCATACAACCAATTGCAGCATTCCGTTGGATTGGTTAGACCAGATTGGGAAGTTGTCCGCATAAGCTTCAAATTGTTGTTGCAATCCAGCCACTACATTGTTGTCTTCAAAGAACAATACAGTACCGTAGCCGCTACGGAAGCCGTTCATTTTCTCAGCAGTAGATTTAAATTGCTCTTCATTGCCTACAACTTCGCGCAAAATATCTTCTGTAATATTCCACAGTTTGTCGTGATGCTCTCCGAGCAGTACAACTGCACGTGAAGTTTGAGAGTTGAAAGAGGTAGGTGTATATTTAACAGCTTCCTCTACAATCTCTTGAATCCGTTGGTCGGAAATTACTTGTTCTTTGCTAATACCGTAATAGGAGCGTCTTTCTTTCAGAGCTGTGAAGAAATCTTTAGCCATTTTTGTTACCTCCTGAGAAAAATTAATTACTTTTCGTAACTAAATATATATTGTATTTGTCTTAAAGTCAAGAGATTTATTTTTAAATATTACCAGTTCCTTGATTCACGATGGGCCGCCATTGTATTTTTTCTCACTGGAAGAGGTATGCTTAGTGACATCCTTATCTTTTTCCTCCTGACGTTCCATCTTCAAATCCTCTACGGGAATGGCGTCTACCGTCTGTTCACTTTCAAATCGGTCGAACAAGCTCTCCTGCTCCGTCGGATACTGCTCAGCGTGATCCCGATTTACGGGTTGTTCCTGATCGTCATGCGCCGTTTGTCCTTTTCCCGCTTGTCCCTTCTTCTCATCCTGATGGTGCAGGTCATCGTCAAATGAGGTCATTTCGCTTCCCTCCCTGTCGGATTGGTGTCCACAGTATACTTTTACCTTTCAGGTCAGGGATTAAACGCAAAAAAAAGAAAATCTCCGCAAAGATTTTCTCTACTCACGTCTTGTTTATAGTTTGTTGTTGAATTATTATGAACTGGATTCCCCTGTACACTCATGAAAAAGATGTGGTTTCAGCTTCTCTCCTGCAACAAGCTTCTGCACCAGTTCTGTGCCCGCAGCAGGCGTCATCTGACCATACCAGTCCCCTTGAGGGTATACGATAACAACCGCAGCATCGTGACAACGGCCATTACAACGAGTTCTGGTCGTATGAATATAAGCTTCTGCGTTTTGTTCACGGATTTCATCCCGAATTGCTTGTGTAACTTCTTCACCTTCATGCCGCATACACGTGCCTCCATTACAGATCAACACATGATGCTTCATCGGTTCCAATTCAAAAATAGCCATAGCTTCCCCTTTAATCAACGGTTGTTGGTTTATTCATGCTTATCTGGATAAAGAACAAGCTGTGCTTCCATCTGCCCGGCTTCAATCGTCAGCACGATAAATGAATATTCGTCCTCGCCGCGCTTGTCTGTCGGAGATCCGGGATTGAGGACAAGCAGGCCGTCCAACTTTTTGACAACCGGAATATGCGAATGTCCGTAAATCAGGCAATCCAGTGTTTCTCCCTTAAACGTATTCAGCGCGATATTCTCTGTCGAGCCGCGCCAGCCGTGACCGTGAACCATACCGATCCGTTTGCCCTCGACTTCAATGATTCTTTGATAGCCCAGACGCTCTACGATGTCTACTCCATCATTGTTTCCGGCAATCCCTTGCACAGGTGCAAATTCGGACAGCCTTTCATACACGAACCAGTCCGTCCAGTCTCCGGCATGGAGAATGAGGTCACTGCCTTTGAGCTCCTGTACAAGCCGACCAGGAAGCGCTTTGCCTCGGTGCGGCATATGAGTATCTGAAAGTACGATGATTTTCATTGCAATTCTCCTTACCGGCGTCTTTACACGGATGAACTCTGATGCCCAACCCGCTGCTGAAGCGCCTGCTCCAGATCCCGCAGCGTTACTGTCTCGAAAAACGCCTGTATTTTCTGCTCTGCCAAGGTATATAATCCGTCCAGCAAAGCGTCGATGTTCTTGCCTACCTCGCAATTATGATTGCTGTCACTATGGATAGCGAACAGCGGGCCGTCGTCTTTGGTCGCTTCATATATCATTTTAAGATTAATATTGGAACTGGACATGCTCAGACGAAAGCCGCGTGCTCCTGGTGAGGAATCAACCAGACCGGCTTGCTTGAGTCGGCTCATGATTCTTCTCACAACCACCGGATTCGTATTGATACTGGAAGCGACAAGTGTCGAAGTCATCCGCTCCGGCGCTCCTTCAGCCAGAAAAAGCAGACAATGGATACTAACGGAAAAATGGGTACTCATGTTAACCACCTTTATATGTGTGCCTCATTAAATGTTTGTGTACACATGCATAGTCCCATCATACCACAATGAGAGGCACCGACACAGCGCTTACTGCACCTTACTCCGGAAAATAGTCATTTTCAGGGCGTACTCGCACCTTTAGCTGGCGGACGCTATACTCCAGTTGCTTAACGATGTCCTCCAGTTGGCGTCGATCAAGTGCGTTATAATCGGCGGCAGGCTTGGGTGCGTTTTTCAAATCACGTATGGTTGCCTGCTGCTCCTGCCACTTGTCCATCAGGTCGGCTATATTCGCATAGAATCGTTCATAATCCTTTATCACTTCATCCAGAAAGGCGTCCACCTCGTCCGGATCATAGCCACGCATTTTATTTTTAAACTGTTTTTCATGAATGGAGAGCGCGTCCAGTTGAATCCCCAGTTGCTTAAACAACTGCTTTTGCTTATCCAGACGACGCTTCATATGTTCATCCATCGGTTATTCCCTCCTTAACACACTATTCTTTTTATATCACATTCTAGGCTGGGAATAAAAGTCTCTGCTGATTGCCTCCCCCGATGAACGGGTATAAAAGAGCATACGCACAGTATGTACAGATTCATTCAGACCACGAAGGGGAGATATGATCATGAGCCAATTGAGCGATTCACAGCTTGCTGAGCTGAAGCATATGTTGCTGGAGCAGAAAAAGGATTTGGAAAGACATTTTAAACAAAACGATCAGGAAAACTCCTTGTTGGGAGAAACGCTGACGGATTCCATCGGGGAGCTATCTTCGTATGATAACCATCCGGCAGATGTAGGGACAGAAACCTTTGAACGGTCCCGTGATCTGGCCATTAACGATTCGCTGGAAAGCGAGCTGGATCAGGTCAATGCCGCCCTTCAACGGATGAAGGACGGGACATACGGCATATGTGTGAAAAGCGGCGAAGAAATTCCTTTTGAACGCCTTCAGGCGATTCCGCACACGGCCTATACGGTCGAGCATACTCCCAATCGCGAGTTATCTAATGACCGCCCTGTTGAGGAGCAGGTCATGACTTCCCCGCCCAAGGGTGCTGGTGAGGTTCGCCAGCGGAATGCAGGACGGTTTGACGATGCGGGCGCGTGGGACGCGGTGGAAGAATACGGTACGTCCAACTCGCCTGCCACAGCCGCCAAACGCGATGTTGCTGACTACGATGAAAATATGTAATCGTTGAAGACTTCACGCTTCTCTGTATGTCTATGTATTCATTTCATCTAAAAAAGCAGCTTGTCCCTGTGACAGGCTGCTTTTTTATGCTTTCCGAGAACACGCTTATCCGGTTTATCCGATTTCTACCCGTTTCCGGCTGCGTGCTGACTCGATACAAGCGTCGATCACCTTCATATTGCTTACCGCATCTTCGGGTTCATACGGCAACGGAGCACCATCAAGCACCGCTTTGGCAAAAGCATCCGCTTGCAGCTCAAAGGAATTGAAGCCTTTAAGTCGTTCCTCCCGTGTAACCGAACCGACATGAACGAAAATTTGTGGTACGACAGACGATCTTTCCCAGCCAAACATTTTGGGCATCGCAATCGTGCCTTTACTACCCAGTACCTCCATATTGGAACGGTTCGCTGCCCACATGCCGCAATCGAAGGTAAGGTTCACCCCGCCAGGAAACTCCAGCAAGCCGGATGCCATCATATCAACGTTGTCGTGCTCGGGCGAATACAAGGCATGCACCGTCACGGCCTCAGGCTCCCGATCCAAATACATGCGGGCTGCCGAAATCGGGTATACGCCCACATCGTACAAGGAGCCGCCGCCCATGCTTTTATTGAAACGCACATTATCTGCCTGATCGGTATTGTTGAATGTAAATGTGCAATGCATGCCGCGAATGTCACCGATTTCTCCGCTATTGATAATTTCCTTAATACGCCGATGTTTTGGATGATAGCGATACATGATGGCTTCTGCGAAGATGACTCCTGCGCTTTTACATGCTTCAATCATGCGACTTGTCCCGGCTGAGCTAAGAGAGGATGGTTTTTCGCACAAAACGTGCTTCCCCGCTTCCGCGGCCCGGATCGTCCACTCTTCATGCAGGTGGTTCGGCAACGGGATGTACACCGCCCCGATTTCGGGATCAGCCAACAATTCCTCGTAGCTTCCATAGCTTTTCGGAATATCGAACTCCTGGGCGGCCTCAGCGGCTTTATCCGCATTGCGACTAGCAATTCCAAGTACTTCTCCGCGCTCGGATTGCTGAATCGCCGGAATTACAGCAATTTTGGCAATCTCGGCAGTGCCTAAAATTCCCCATTTCAGCTTTCTACCCATCATTCGCATCCTTTCGTGGTCAGGAATAGTTGTCTTGCTCCGCTTTGTGCAGCATACCTAAGCAACGGTCCAAATCGGTTTTGACCTGCTTCTTGTATAGTCGCGCTTTCTCCTCCCCATCATCTGTAAAATGATAGAGTACAATTTCCTGAAAATCTACGCGGGGATCTGTTCCTTTTAACCGTTTGGTACGGTAAAAAACGCCCTCCTGCACCAGCTCGTGCAGCGCCCGATAGACCTCACTCTGAGGCGGAACATATCCAAAGCCACTAAACTCATCCTTCATCGATTCGAGCATCTGATATCCATAACCGCGATGCTTCTCCACCATTGTGATCAGATAAATTTTGATAAAAGCCCGCTGGGATATCATAAACGCCATTTCACGGCCTCCTCTCCACACCATAGTCTTATATCTTACCTTCCATTATAAACCACTCAGCGCCCATACACTAATGATAGGTGGGATTTTCAATCTCTCCCTTGTGACCTGTTTGAAGTTAGGTGGAGATATAAAATGAAGCGTTGTGAGATAGTCGGCGAAGTGGTGGTCTGTAGTTTTTCTTTTACTATTATGAATTTTTCATATACTGAAATAATATAATAAAGACTAAAAAATAGAGTTACAGATTACGAAGACTTACTTAATTTCTTTAAGGCCGCCGTATCGTTACTTGTCAAAACGGGAATACATTCTGTTATTTTTTGGATATCCCAATTCCACCATTCTAGTGTTTTGAGTAGTTCAATAGTTTCCTCGTCAAACCGATAACGAATTAATTGGGCTGGATTTCCCCCTACAATAGAATAAGGCAAGACATCTTTAGTCACCACGGCATTTGACGCAATGATCGCTCCATCTCCTATATGAACTCCAGGCATAATGGTAGCATTGTAACCTATCCAAACATCGTTCCCAACCACGGTATCCCCTTTGAAACCTCCACTTAAATTGGGCAAACCAACTGCCCACTCTCCACCAAACGCCCCAAAAGGAAAAGTAGTAAACGCATTTGTATTGTGATTTGCGCCATTCATAATAAATTTGGTCTGGGTTGCAATTGCGCAAAACTTACCGATCTTTAGTTTGTCCCCTATAAAATCAAAATGGTAAAGGACGTTTTTTTCAAAATCCAGAGGATGATGTTGGTCATCATAATAGGTATAATCCCCAATTTCGATATGTGGATTAACCACTACATTTTTCAAAAAACACAGACTTCTAATATTTTTCATCGGGAAAACGCTTCCTGGATCTGGACCACTCATGTAGCAACACCCCTATAATGTTATAGATTCACCTTAAATGAAAAGGCACGTCCAAGTCTAACAGTATGCATACCATTAAACAAATGGAGAAAATAAAAGTATCCCTCGGCCTTTTTATATGGGCTTCGGGATACTTTTTGTGAAAATATGTGATTGGGATTACCAAATCAGGCTTGCTTTTGCAAGGCTGGCGGGCCTTCGGCCGGGCGGGGACGAACTCGAAGCCCGACTATCCATTTTCCCAGAGGCAAACGAGCCAGCAGCCATGTGCCGGCAACGGAAAAGGCTATACAGAGAACGAACGAAGCCAGCGTACGAAGAACGTGGCTCCAGTCTGCAAACAATGTCTCGTCAAAATAGTACGTCACACGCAGCATAAAGGCGTGCATCAGATACGCCCCATAGGACAAGGTTCCGATGGCAGTCAGCACCCCCGCCGCACGTCCGCCCTTATGAGCAATCCACGTCGCTACACGATAAGCCACAAAAATAGACGTGACACAATATACAGCCATGACTGGACGCAGCAGAGACAAATAGTTAAAGGAAAAAACCGTGCCTCTCGGCGTCTGAAACAGACCAATCATCTCATACAGCAAGTAGCCTGTAATCACAATAAATAGCGGCCAATATACGATCTGCGCCTTGGTTACCCAAGCATTCCAGCGCTTGACGTTCATCCCGGCTGCTGCCCCTAACACAAATAAAAGAAAAAATAAATCACATTCCGATCAGCGTAAATGGTGAACCAGGAAGTAACCACCGGAAGCTGAAGCCCATCCATCAATCGGTACATCGGCCCCACCGCGAACATGAGCATGATGTACAGCACGCCGACTCCAGCCAATGCAGCGGGTCGCCATGTTGACGGCAATAACGCTGACAAACGGCGGACAGCATAACGAAACACTGGAAATAGCACATAACACTGGATAATCATAACGATATACCACAGATGATAGCTGCTTTTCCCGTTCAATAGCTTCTGGAAAAAATCTAGCGGGTGAAGATGCCCTCCGCTTTGAACAAGCTGATTTCCCAATTCGTATAAAAGAGACCATATGATATAAGGAACAATGATATCCATGAACCTTTTACGTAAAAACGTTCCGTACTTTAAAGCTCCATCATAATTGTAAAATAACACCATCCCGGTGATAAACACAAACACGGGAACCGCAAATTTAGAACACAGCAGTAAAAGTGTCATTAAAACTCCGTCCTGGATGCGCGCCCCCTGCGCAACCGCATAATGTGCGACGGAATGCTGAAGAACAACGGCGGCAAACGCCAGCCCTCTCAGCAAAGCGACTTCGGAAATTCTCTCTTTTTGACTCATGTCACTCTCCTGTTATGTCTAGAAATATATAAGTCTATTATAACGACAATTCTGTAAAAATATATAGAAGGATAAACGTGCCAATGCAAGCAAAGCTTCAATGTTCTCTAGTTTATTTAACGAGTGTACATATTGAAAAGCAGCAGCCTTCCCTTTCGGGGAGACTGCTGCTGTAAGCGTAAGCTATAAAGTTACAGGTTCCTTCTGGTATCTGTGTACGCATCTGTCCGGGTATCCGCTACCGTATCATCATACGTTCTGTAACGATCCGCATTCAGAGAACGGTTGGTGCGGAAAATATCATATACATCCCTGTGATGATCAGCGGAATCCACCAGCACTAAAATCTTGCCCTGATCGACGTAGGTCTCGTATTGACGCGCATCATCTTCCGGAATGCCCAGCCCGACCAGTCCACCGACCAAGCCACCTGCTCCCGCTCCGACAGCCGCTCCGGTAAGGGTAGCCGCGATAGGTCCAGCAGCGAGAATAGGTCCGATGCCCGGAATAGCCAAGGCCCCGATGCCTGCCAGCAAACCAGCGACCCCGCCTACAACACCGCCTGTAGCCGCGCCTGTAGCCACACCCTCCGGTGCTTTGGTGCCTGTCTCTTCACTAATCGTCCTCAGTTCGTCACGGTCACGTGTGATGACAGAAATTTCACTGCTTGGAATGCCTCTGCTCTGCAATTGTCCAATCGCACGAGATGCTTCCTGTTCTGTATCAAAAACACCGACAATTTTCTTTTCGTTATAATCGTTTACGTTATTAGCCATAGTAGTTACCTCCCAATGTTTTGGTGTTGAGTGGTTCGTCCTTCATTACCCCGCTGTTCTGACGTTTAAACGATTTTACGAAAATTCAAAAAGCCGATGAACGAAAACAGAGCTTCATTTCAAACCAAAAATTCGCATAAAAAAGCTGCTGTTCAACGCTTGGGCTTCGTTCTGCTGGTCGCCACAGCTTCCAGTGGATCATCCGGCCAATAATGCTTGGGATATCTGCCCTTTAGATCCTTTTTGACTTCAAAATAAGCCTCGCTCCAGAAGCTGGACAAGTCGGAGGTCACTTGTACAGGTCGCTGCGCAGGTGACAGCAAATGCAGTACGATCGGCACACGTCCGCGTCCAATACGCGGCGTATCCCGCATGCCGAACAACTCTTGTAACCGCACCGCCAGCGCAGGCGCCTCGGGATTCGTATAATCGACAGGTATACGGGAACCGCTGGGCACACGGATATGCGTCGGTGCTTCCTGCTCAAGCTGCTGCCGCTGTTCCCAATCCAGCCTGCCCAGCAGCAATGCAGCACCGTCCAGCCGTTGCAGATCGGATACATTTTTGGCTCCAAGGGCAAAAGGCAGCAGCCACGAGTCCAGTGAATCCAGTAACGCTGGCTCGGTGCTGTCTGGCCAATCCTCGGGTGCCGAAAAGTGCATAAAAATTAAACGCGCCTGCAACTGGAGGGTTTGCCGATTCCAGGACAGCAGCTTTAGACCACGTTCACGGACACCCTGCATCAAGGCGGAGGCTATTTCCTCTGTCGGAGGACGCTCATAGGACGTTTCCTTTAAGACGAGCGAGCCCAATTGTAATACCTTACGGGCTCTTACTGCTGACGCTGAGCTGTCCCAGTATACGTTCGCTTTCTCCAGCAGCAATTCGCTGCAATGCTCGATCAGCTCTTGCAGTTCAATCGGTGCCGCCAACTGAATGGCACCGTCTGCTCCCTCGTCGTCCACTTCGGCGGCGACGAGGTAGGACGAACGCGACATCCACTCCACCTGTCGGAGTCGCGCTCCCCGGCCGCCGCTAAGCAGAAAGCGGCCATCCCCCCGGCCCTGCGCGATCCGGTCCGGATACGCAAAGGCCAGCAGCAGCCCGCAGGCCCCGGAGCCGTCAGGCTCGTCCCGCCCTGCGGCTGCTTTCGGCAGCGTGGCTAATAGCTGCCGACTCTCCTGCACGATACGGCGAATCACCGTATCATCTGCCGCCCGCAGCAGGCTGTGCGTGCTGCGGGCGTGAGCCGCCTCGCGCAGGGCGTCCAGCCGCGGGCGTAAATCCGTTCCGCCATGGGCGCGGAACGGGTCCCGCTCTTGCAGCAGCGCAGCGAGGCGGCTGGCGGTCGGCGCCAGGCCGAGGGCGGCCGCGCGCAGCAGCATATGCCCGAGGCGCGGATGCGCGCCCAGGGCTGACACCTCGCGCCCGTGCACGGTAATGCCGCCTGCCGTGCCATCGGCTGTGGCATCCAGGCAGCCGAGCTGCCGCAGCAGGCCCGTGGCCTGGCGGTACGCCGCCTCAGGCGGAGCATCCAGCCAGGCCAGCTCGGCGGGCTCGCGGACGCCCCAGGCGGCCAGCTCCAGCGCGAGCGGGGCCAGATCCGCCGCCGCGATTTCCGGGCGGCTGGCATCGGGGAGCGCGGCATGTTCCTGCGCGCTCCACAGCCGGTAGCACACGCCCGGCTGAAGGCGGCCCGCCCGACCGCGCCGCTGATCGGCGGAAGCCTTGGACACCTTAACGGTGGTCAAACGGCTCATGCCGGTTCGCGCGGAAAACACGGATTCCCGCGACAAGCCGCTATCTATCACTACCGTAATCCCGGCTATCGTCAAGCTGGACTCGGCAATAGAGGTTGCCAATACGACCTTACGGCTACCCAAAGCCGACGGTCGTATCGCCTCATCCTGCTGCTCCAGCTTCATACTGCCGTACAGCGGAATCACTTTGACGTGTGCAGGCAAATTCCTTGACGCCAGCTCACGTTCCATTCTATGAATTTCTCTGGCCCCCGGGAGAAATACCAGCAGATCGCCTTCATGAGCATGAAGGGCCTTGTCTACCGTTTCTGCCGTAAAGGATTCTAGTGGGGTCGATGAAGGCTTGGACAAATGAAACGTCTCTACCGGAAATACCGTGCCCGGACATTCCAGCAATGGAGCGTCCCCCAATAGACGGCATACAGGCTCAGCCTCCAGTGTCGCGGACATGATCAATATTTTTAAATCAGGCCGCAACAGTGCCTGACTTTGCAGGGCAAGCGCCAAGCCTAAATCTGCGTGCAGGCTACGTTCATGAAACTCATCAAAAATGATCAGGCCGATCCCCTCCAAAGCCTGATCATTTTGCAGCATCCGGGTCAGCACGCCCTCCGTAACCACTTCAATCTGCGTATTCGGCCCTACTTTTGTATCCATGCGAACCCGGTAGCCCACCGTCTGCCCGGTTTGTTCTCCTAGCGCCTTCGCCATTTGTGCCGCTGCTGCACGTGCCGCCAAGCGCCTTGGCTCCAGCATCAATATTTTTTGCCCCGCCAGCCACGGCTCGTGCAGCAGTTCCAGCGGCGTAACCGTCGTCTTGCCCGCGCCCGGCTGTGCAATCAATACGGCAGCCGGATGGGATTGCAGCGCATTTTTAAGCTCGGGAATAATTTGAATGATGGGCAGTTGTTTATCTGTATCTGTCAATGAAATCTCTCCAATGATACGCGGATGCGTAGAATCTAAGTGTTGTTTCTATATGAACAACGAATTTGCTTCATTATTGTGAATTTTTCACTACCTGTAATTATCATGGTTTGAATGACGAAGCTCCGCTTCTATCCCTCCAATCGCTTACGCACAGCCGGCTCATATTCATAAAATACAGACGAAGTATTCAGCCCTCTTTCCTCCAGCAGCATACGAAGACGAAGCGATTTTTCAGTCAGCTTGCGACTAATGCGCTGTTGCTCTCCCGCCTCACGGCAAGCATAGAGCAAATCGCGTAGCAGGACGCACTCCTTTTGCAATTGAAGCTCCTCTGGTAAAATGCCCGCATTTTTCAGTAGCTTGTACGACATACGCAGCTCCTCTGGCACATGTGATAAATCTTCAATAACCAGCGGCTTGCCTGCTCCTGCCAGATTATCAAACTCACCTTTTGCCATCGCTTCGGTAATTTTTTGCTCGGCCATTCTGGAGAACATTCCCATAGATCAACTCAACTCCTGTATAAACATATGTACAACCATATTGGATCATAAAAATGGGGTCTTTCGTCACTGTAGCATAAATCTCCAGAAGATGTCCTGTATTCATGGGGAAAAGAGGGGAGGGATTACTCTTCTATTCCAAGCAATTGGGATACTTGTGTTCTATGTTTCTTGGCCCTACGTGTTCCGTGAATGAGATTGGACAATCGGCTAGGTGGTATATGATATGTCTCACAAAATGTTTTCTGGTCAATTTGTTTTTCAACCAGCTTTTGTTTGATTTTCCACCCAAAAGGGGTTACAGCATTGCGTTTATTCAACTTTATTACCTCCAGGTTAAATTTTGCTCTAATTATCAGTTCGTTAAGATTTTGATTTGCACGTTTGGTATTGATTCAAAAGATCATCCAGTTTCTTGGATTGTTCAATCACTTTGGGATGTGTTAAAAATCCGTATTTTTTCTGGACTTGGTACAGTCTTTTTCTGGCTCTCTCGACACGAAGTAAAGTCACACCTTGATTCATCATCAGCATGATTCCCCCTTCTGTGTCATATCCTAATGCAAAACGTAAACTTTTGGATTATTTAATCATACGCTCAACAAAAAAAGTGCTTCCGGAACAATCCAGAGGCACTTTATATCGATCTATGTTCATTTTCAGTTGTGTCCAAGTTGCTCAGAGATAAACTTGCAATCAACAATACCCTCGAACCGTAAGGTTAGCAAGTGTTATTTCTTACTCTCCCTGTTAAGCACCTCCAATGGTTTCCTGAAGCTGGATTCTCTGGTTATCCAAATGAACAGGTACAGTCAAGATAAACAAGAAGCTAGTTGCGACGATCAATAGACCCATTTTTTTCAACATTGTTTAACCACACCTTTTCAAAAAAATTGTAAAATTCCACTTGGGTTTCAGGGATAGCGTAAGCTCGGAAATGTGCGAACAGCCCCAAACAGTTTTTAAAGCAGGTCACATTATTTAGTGTATTCGAGCTTTCAATTGCATAGATCAAATATTTAAAGCCATCACTATGCATCCCTCGATACAAATAATAATAAGCTAACTCATAACCAAAACGTGCATATTGGTCTGGAACGACTTGTTGGGTGTACATATCCATAGATGGTTGCTGTTGAGAAAAGCATTTAATTTTTTCCCTTTCAAAGCGCAAGAGTATATCATTCACATCTAGCTGGTATTGATTAGCCGCAATCAAAACGTTCATCAATTTAGCTACCATTTCCTTTTCCGACATATCAGGTGAAGTACCAATATAATCCACATAATCACGAAGCACACTTATATCTCCAGATAAAAGTTTGTATGTGTAAATATTACCTTCTGACCAATCTTTGAACAAGTTAACCCAATGTTGGGTATCCTCGTCCGTCTCTATGACCCAATCCAAATTAGTGTAGGCGTATGTATATTGTAGAGCTTGCTCATAATCGCCTTGGGCTTCACATACACTGGCACACAGTAAATCAGAATAGGTGATGTACACAAACATGGGTCGACTCAGCTTCTTATCAGGTTTCTCATGCTTTCGCTTCTTCTGCTGATGCTTCATCGTATATTGAATTTCCGCTTTATCTCTCATTTTTCGAGCTATTGCATCCAGCCTGTCCCACTGACGCAAAGAACGATACACATTCGCCAAATCCTTCAATGCATCAAGCTGAACTATTTCATCCAACCGTTCAATAAAGGGTTCAAATAGCGTAGCTGCCTTGAGATTTCGGTTCTGATCGTCTCCAACCTGAATCGTAAACAAACGATATTGACAGATTGCCAAGCGTTCAGAATGTTGATATTTTTCCACTTCTGCTACATTCTCATAGAGCAGCAACGCAGCAGCATGTCGTCCCTGTGCAAATAGCGCTTCCGCAATGTCAAATAGTCTGAGCGAATACAACGGATTGTCCATAATATGTCTAACCATTCGACGGATCGCATCCAGCTTGTCCAGCTCTCCACAACGATATAATAGTGGCTCAATTCGCCGCCAATTCGGGGGAAGGTCGATGATGTAATTTTCTATGTATAGTTCGTAAAAATAGCCCTCCGGTAATCCCATGGCCAACGTGATTCGGTCAAGCTGTTGTACAGAAACAGGACGATGTTGAGTAATCCAATTACTAAGTGTTCTTTGATAAACACCCGAATATTCCGCAAATTGAGCCAAAGTCAAGTCGTTTTGTTTTAGATACTCTTCAAACTCCGCTAAAATCGTAGGTGTATGCTTCAAGTCATAACCACCCTTCACATAAAAATTCCATAATTTTAAAGATCAATTACTATTTTTGTCCAAAAATTAACAACTGTCAACATTTTTATTGCAACTCATGCGGAAAAACTACGTTTGGCATAATTTGTCCAAAAAGGACATGGTGACACGAACGAGATGAGTGGAATTTAATAGACCAAGGAAAAATTTCACACGGGTTTGAATGCTTTTGAAAGCACGTGGGTAAGTGGAGAGCAATGAATTGCCGATTAAAAATTTCAATCCACGCACTCATATAGAGTGCGACATAGTACAAATAAGCAACCCATTCTGCGTATAACAATTTCAATCCACGCACTCATATGGAGTGCGACTATATGTGTGGGTTCGTGGATGGCACTTTGAAGAATATTTCAATCCACGCACTCATATGGAGTGCGACTAAACCGCCTGGAAGAGCATCCGCTGAACCAGCCGATTTCAATCCACGCACTCATATGGAGTGCGACAGCGAAAAAGGGTCAAAACAAACCCGTTTCAATTCATTTTAGCGAAATTTGACCATAAGGCATCATAAAAAGCATGTTCCCTTTATGATGCATTCACAAATCATTCACATTCGACAGAATTTCGACAAAATCTGAGGTGCGAAGGACCCGGGGAATTCATGTGAGCTTCACATTCGCACTGAGTATGCTACACAAAAAGAAGAAGCATACACAGTAATCTCTCACTGGAGATGCTTCTTCTCAACCTCTCATATCTATCAGCCTAGGTTCATTTCACCTTGGCCAGTCCTGCCACCTGAGATGGAGGAAGCGCCCCTGCGAATATACTTAACCCATCAATAGCGCCTTTAAAGGCAGGGTCCCACCAGTTAACACCCAAGCTGAACGTTCCTGCTTTGGATGTAAATACTTCTGGAAATCCTGTTCCTGCAAACTGGGGTTTGCCGTTCACGTACACGGATAATACTCCATTGTCTACAGTGAAGGCGAGATGTGTCCACTCATTGGTTTTGATTTTCATACCGGTGCTGCCGGTATACCAAGGCGAGCTACCGGACCAAAGCATCGTGTTGTCTCCCTCGGGACCTTTGGGCAGCAAGCTAATCCAGTGATTACTATCCATAGCTCCGAAAAAAGTCGGGGTATACAGCGTCAGCTCACTCGGATGAACCCACAGGGACACGGAATATGCAGAACTGGATATAATCCCTTGGGGCAGCTTAATTCCAGATTTTCCATCCAATAAGACTGCTTGACCACTTGTACCCTCCGTGTAGGTGACAGTTCCTCCTTCACGATCAATCCGGTCACCGATGACCTCACCATTCGCAAAAGCAGCTTTACTATCCTCAAGATTATTTTCAAATTTATATTGTGCGGTCAGCGTTGCCATCTCATAAGGAGATACTGTGATGTTAAAGGTTTTGTTCTTACTGCTCTCCCCATTGGAAATCGTAGCGGTCAGAGTGGCTGATACAGCCTTTTCTCCGATTTCAGGACGTTTAACCTCGCCTGTATCAGAAATGACGCTCGGGTCTGAACTTTTCCAAGTAATCGAGGTTTGCCGACTTCCTTGCTTTGGAAGGGATACATTGGCCACTACCCGACTTGTATCACCAAGGTCCAACTCACCATATACACTTTCAACCACTGTTGCATCCGTCGAAGGAGCGAACTGACTCCCCCAGGCCATTTCCCCTGTTTTGGAAACAACCGTAAATGTCATAACATATTGCTTGGTATAGTCATCCCATTGTCTAATGAAAACTCCGTCATATACAGCGCCTTCCAGCGTCAGCCGGACATTCGCGTCTCCATCCTTACGCCACGTCCCTTGTAGATCACCTGTAACGGTATGATCTGCTTTTAGCTGAATAAACTGCGCTGGCTTGATCGCCGCCGACGTATCACTGCCATGATTGATATACTGATAATCTCCAACGAATTGATCCTCATCCAGTTCTGTAAGAGTCTCACCACCATAACGGTAAGGAGCTACTACAGGCCAGCCTTCCTGGTTCATGAACATCTGGTGTATGCGCAATTCATGCTTCTCTCCCTGCTGAGGAAAGCGGGTATGAAAGACAACAAACATTTGCCCGTTAACAGGATCGGTATAAGCAGAGTTGTGGCCAGAGGATACGTAACCATAGCCAATTCCTTCGCCTGGATCACCAATTTTACTGTTGAACAAAAAGTTACCTATTAGCTTGTTGCCAAAAGCGGCATTCTTGGTGTTGGCAGGTAAAACGGCGTTCTGTCCCTTGGCATCCTTATAAGGTCCTGACGGATTTTTGGAACGGAATAACCTCATGTTATAGCCACCATCCGAGGCAAGTCCGCCATAGGTTACAAATAAATAGTAGTAGCCCGTCTCTTTATTGTATTCAATGTAAGGGCCCTCTCCTGATTCCCCATATCCGCCCGCAATTTTGGTGCCAAAATAACGATCAATCAGCCGACCATCTTTCGTCGTTCCGTCTCGACCTGGATAGATAGGCTTTCCTGTTGCTTTATCCAGCTCAAGTAAAAAAATCCCCCCAGACCATGATCCATATGTCATCCATAAACGCCCTTCTGTATCATAAAAGATAGCTGGATCAATCGCATTCGGAAACATTTTATTTGCGTAAGAACCATCTGCGTTGAACCATCCCGCTCTTGGACCTTGCAGTTTGCCTTGATCAACCAACTGTTGGATCGGCGTGTTAGTCCATTTTTTATCCACTTTGCTGTCCTTGTCGTAGGCGCTCTCCTTCGTGAAACCAGTATATACAATTGTATCCACATATTGATAAGGACCTTCGATTTGGGGTGCAACAGCAACACCGATCGCGGAACGAATGTAGGTAGAAGACGCACTATAATAAATCATATAGGCCCCTTTTGTCCCATCGTCATTGACATAATGCTCATTCCAAAATACATCCGGCGCCCAGACCGAGAATCCTCCCTTGCTGTCCGAATCATTTTCCCCTGCCCAAGCAAAGGAACCTGCGAGATTCTTCGATAAATCCCCAAAAAGCGTGTTTCCCGGAGTTGTGTAACCGTTTGCAAAAGAAGTCCAGTTTTTAAGATCCTTGCTCTTCGCCGCCGAAATATGTGAACCAAACACATAATAAGTATCGCCGTCTTTGACGATGGAGGGATCATGAACGGATACCTCGGAAAAAGCGGGCGCATCCTGCTTATCCTTCTGCTCAGATAGTGCAGCGGAAGCATCACTCATTCCCAATGAAGACCCTGCAATCATTAGTAATAATGCTAACGTTATTAAAAAACCTCTCTTGATTCTATTTGCTGCAACCCGCCTTTTCATCCTCATCTGCCCCTCTCTGGAATTGGAGTACAGCGATATATATTCTACATTGATCAGTAGATACCTTTATGTTTTCGATAATCATAAATGTATTTGTAAAATATATTTTGAGTAGACAAGAGGATTTGCGTTGTTTTCTAGTTTGTTTAAAATGGACGCAGTGTGTGATAGAAAGGTCGCACTCCATACAGAGTGCGACACTAAATTCTTAAAGCAATGATATAACCACATTTTGATTTCAATCCACGCACTCCATACAGAGTGCGACTACGTCACGGCCGTCAGCGGCTTCGCCTCGGTATGATTTCAATCCACGCACTCCATACAGAGTGCGACGATGTTTCACATTCAGTAAGCGGCCGGTACTATCATTTCAATCCACGCACTCCATACAGAGTGCGACGTAGTCGTTCCGTACCGCTTATACGATCCTTAATCGATTTCAATCCACGCACTCCATACAGAGTGCGACCTTACAACAGGCGCAGGCGAATATTAAGACTGGAACATTTCAATCCACGCACTCCATACAGAGTGCGACCAAACCTCCCAAATAACAAAGAGTCCCGAAAACAAGGGATTTCAATCCACGCACTCCATACAGAGTGCGACAAATCATCCTTTTCCGGCGTATGTCCTTCAATTTCTTTATTTCAATCCACGCACTCCATACAGAGTGCGACCTGTATGAGGGTTTCCATAATGGCATTAAATGTTGATTTCAATCCACGCACTCCATACAGAGTGCGACAGCGAAAATTCAGAAATTGATACGCTAATGGTATCAATTCCATACATTCTCGCAGAAAACGATGCTAAAAAAGTTTGAATCTACCCTTGACTTCTATTATAGAAAGTGGATTCTAATCCTTTTCGACAAATTTCGAGGTGCGAAGGATCCGAGGTTTTTATGTGAGCTTCACATTCGCACCTTACAGAATCAGCGGGCTTTCCATATCGTAAGATTCTTTTGCCCCCATATGCTCTACTTTCTTTTTATAGTTATCTCCTAAATTGTAGAAACGCAGGCTGTCTTCTTTTTTATCGATCAATTCTTCTAATTCATACTTCAAACGGCGAAACTGGGTCGAATCCAAAATGCACTCAAACACGGAATTTTGCACCCTTTGTCCGTGATCTACACACCTTTTTTGCAACCTTGGCCAATCTTTTTCTGCCTTCCCTGTCTACTGTACTTACATCATAAGTAATTAGGATTAACAAGATCACACCTACTTCCACAAAAATGGAGGGTACTCGTCCAAATCTCCTCGAATATATCTAGCCAAGAGCAAAGCCTGTGAATGGGGCACAAGCCCCCAAGACATTTTCTCATTCAAATAAGGATGAATAATCTTTTCCTGTTTGCGTTCCTGCCATGCCTTCAATACTATTTTTCTCGTGTCATCGTCCATAATCACAGCGCCATTTTCTTTCCTGTAAAATCCTTTGCCATGAATCAACTTTTTGTTAATCAATGTAAGGACAAAACGGTCTGCATATACTCCACGAAGTTCTTCCATAACATCCAGTGCCAATGAAGCTCGCCCCGGACGATCTCTATGCAGAAAACCTACATAAGCATCCAAGCCGACAGCTTCCAGTGCAGATTTCATATCGTTGGACAGAAGTGTGTAGGCAAAAGATAATAAAGCATTGACATTATCCAACGGCGGGCGTTTATTGCGTCCATGGAAGTAAAAATCCTTCTTTTGCTGCAAAATCAGTTCATCAAAAACCGAATTGTACTGTACAGCCGCCGCACCCTCCAAACCACGCAAAATGTCCAAGTCCTCCACTTCACGGACTTGCTGCATGGCCCCTGCTAAAGAAGCAGTCACCTTTTTCATTCGATCAGCGTCAATACGTAGGGGATAGTCCCTTGTCGCTCGCTCCAAAATCCATTTATTATTATATATCTTGCCTATAATCATATTTCTGGCTACAAGAGCACTTCTTTGGTCATCATCGGAAATCCGATACTGTTCTTTTCGGAGTACCACATTTCCACGACTTTCTCCGATCACACGTGCCAAGAAACGTCCAGTTCGCGTCATAAAGGTTAAATCTATATTGCGTGCTGCACAAGCACCCATCAGACCCGGACTTACCCCTGCATAGCCAAAAGTACATACAGCTTCCAGGTTATGCAAAGGGTAGCGTGCAAGAATGGCCTCTTCTTGTTTAATCACAATATTTTCCCCATCTAGTGACAAGTACGTATCCGGCAAGGTGACAAACAACGTATTCAGTAATTTTTTCATTCAGCTATCCTGCTTTCAATGAAACTGGAAACAGATCTTTTATTTAAAATTTCCGGCACACAGATATGTTGAAGCGAGCAGCTTTGGCAATGTGGCCCCGCTTTGGCTTTTGGGGTGTGATTGCGCTCAAAATAATGCCGCATTTCCTGAATACTTGCTCGCACCCGTTCACGGTCAGCAGTAGTGATGATGACCTCTACCCGATGTTTGATCTCATCGTAATAAAAGTATCCTTTTGCAATATCACACACAAGCATTTCTTCAAGACACATCACTTGTGCGACTAACTGGGAATGATCTGAATCATTTCGTTTGGGCTTGCCACGCTTGTATTCAACAGGAAAAGGAAGGTACATACCTTCCTCCCCTGCCAGCGGAACCCCATGAGCATCCCGTACAAACTCTACGACGTCACAGATTCCGGTAATCCCAAGTTCTCTGGAATGTATAGGCAACGCGCGTACGATGAGTTTATCGCCTCTTTTCTCACGAATCATCGGCTGATCCGCTTTTCGGTGTAAATGATCCCCCTCGATCGTCCGCACGTTTTCTTCCCATTGCTGCTCGATATGAATAAGCGCCCATTGTCTTCTACAGAAATTAAAATGCTGAATACCGGATAGCAGCAAATAATCCTCTTCGTTATAGTTCTGGATATTCACGGGGCACTAAGCCTTCAAGTGGTGTGAGTATGCATTCATAATGATCATCAAAAGATCTGTTGAGTTCGTCTGTATTTTCTTTCAATTTCACCTTTAAAGAACGGTGCACTTTAGCGGATGAGTATTGTCCAAGTTTGGAATGATGCTCCCACCAATATACTTTATGGACTTCCATACTACCGTCAGGACGAGCGGATGATACGTCATTTTCGAACAGTGTTTTTAAGGCTTCCCGAATTTTCTCTGCATCCTCATAGGTAAACCCTGTTTTTTCAGCTAGTTGCGTATTGATACTTCCCTTAAATACGTACACACCAAAATCCACCCGATGCTTCATCCCCATCGTATCGGAACCTCTTTCTTTCCCCGGTTCGGAGTTTACACTTTTAGTGATTTGCATACTTGTAATATCAATGGGATCAACACTGGTAGCCGTATGTATAGATACAGGACCTCTTACCCCGACGGATACTCCTGCGCCTTTACTAGCCGCTTTGAATGCAAAAACTTGACCGAAGCTACGAACATCCATCCATTCCCGGCAGGCGATTCTGGCAAATTCATCGCTGGAACCTTCCTTGCCCTTAAAGAATTTTTCCAACTCAGGATTTGCATCTGCACGTTCTCTTAAACTACTAAAAGAATCCAATTTCCGATCATTAGATTGAACAAAAATAGACTCTCCCATATCTTGCAGACGATTTCTTATTTTCCGTTTCAGCGCCACATCAGAAATCTCGCCATAGCCATCGTAATTTTGCCGGGGACGATTACCATTCAGAGGATCACCATTGGGATTTGCTTTCGTGACAGACAATACAACTGCAAAATCAATTTTATGATCTAAAATAGTCATGTTATTATTCTCCTTTGAATGTAAACTCTATATTTTTAACATTTCTTATGATCAGTATTAATTTTTCACATTTGCGATGTCGCTGTCTTGGTCGTCGTCATTCCCTGTGTTATTGCCCTCATGATTCTTTTTATCCGTGTTATGATAGATTTCATAGCGTTGACTATACAAGCCGAGCAAATACTTGCCGGTTAGCGGTTTGTTATTAAATTCATCCATGGGTATTTTTGAGGCTACTTCATCAATCATATTGGAATAATAGTTTAAGCGTTTGCCAAGTCTGGCCTGATGTGGCTGCAAGGCATTCTGTATGGTCCTCCAGGTTCTTTCTGGATGTTGTGAGAAAGCACTCATATATCGAATTGCATTAGTGGATCGCTTCTCATCCTTGTCTAATGCGCTTCGTTCCATCACATCAGCTATCGCCAACAGTCTGCCAAATAAATAACTGCGATCCATATTTTCTTTATCTAATGCCACATTGTATCCCTCCCGTTGGTTAATCAATGCACATGCTATACTCAGTGTCTTCTCCCATTCCCATTTATCCATAGCTACCGGATTAGAGGCACGGTGAGTAGCACTCCTTACAATATCCTGCGGAATTTTTCGACCATCTACGATACATGGAAGCATTCGTTCCATAAGACCTTTAACGAGCTTGTCATTCGCCTTCGGACCGTAGGCCGCAAAAGCAATGTCCTTCGTCGCCGGCGCTCCCCAAAATTGTAGCAACTCACCTTGCTCGTCCTTCTGATAACGGTGCAGCCAGGCGCATGTAGAATGCCAGTCTATCAGCTTGTCAAAATACAATTTTTTATCCAAATTCCGATAATATAGAACAGCCATGCGTCCCGTTGTCGCTGAGTCAAGCACAAGAATATTGACGTTTGCTTTGGACGCCGATTTGATAGCCAGTTTATTACGATAACCCGATAGTGCTTTGGCCAGATCAAAAGCAAACTCCTCGTTAGTATGACCTTTGATGGCTATCGGCTGCGATGATTCAGAACCAAAATCCATTGCAAAGATGTTGTCATTGTCCGTAAGGCTCGGCACATCCGGGGCATCATTCCCCCAGACGAGAAAGACACGATTCTCCATGATTTTCCCTTGACGATGAATCAGCCACTTTAAAGCATTATGAGCTTTTTGCGATACCTCGTAGCTGATGCTTGCTGCTTCATGACTGTGAGCAAAACGTCCTCTGAACGTGAAACCGCTCGTGTCATTTGCCGAAATCAGCTTTGCTTTATCTCCAGAATTTCTAATTTTATTCGCATGTTTATCCGTGCTCGGGAGTTTCTCCCCGGTTACATAACAAATGTCTTCTTCGCCCAGCAATTTACTGTAATAATCAACAAATGAATCAAATAGCTCTTTATCCTGCCAAACTTTAGTTAACGCTTGATTTGGTGAATACACATTAAAACGGATAAATACGCTCTCCAGTTCACCGGGAACTGCCGTAAATATACGTGGTTTTTCCGCAGCTAAATGCTCATACTTCTTGTCCCATTTGCTTATCAGTTTTTGATTCTCATCAAGGTATAAAACAGACTGGTCTGACAAGTCTTTAATCAGTCGACGCTTGCTCAAGTAACGATAGATGCTTTTCAGCTTAGGAGTCGCATATTCTGAATTAGCCCACCCTTCTAACTGCTGAATATAAGCAGCAAAAGGCTCTTCTTTTTTGATCTTTCCACCATAGGTGACAAAATCTCCAGCAACATAACTTAATTTATCATGCAGTGGATAAGGTGCTACCACAGAACCAGCCCGACTGGCTGACTTCTCCGTGCAAGGAATTAATGTACTAAATTCGTCTTTGTCCAGCACTCGGGCTGAATGAAAATCGCCTTGCTCTGTAATCTCCACTTCAATTTGTGCATTTTGAGTTGTATGAGAGATGGGCAGCAGCGTGTATTCGCGATCATTGTATTTATTCTCCGTCACACCGACACATTTAATGTTGGATTCATACGTTTCATATAGATTTAGCAGCCAGCTCATTTCATGCCCCACCCCTCCCACTCTGCAAGCAGCTCATCTGCGGATTGAACGTTATTTTCACCAAATTGTTTGGAATGCATTTCGCCTATGATACGAACTTGTGGGCATTTCTCCGGTGAAATAAATTCAATGACCCCGTTCTTCATCACGGGCTTCCACAAGCGCACCTCCAACTGATTCCTGCCTGTCTCATCGGGATAGTTAATCCCATGCACCATGTTTCCCAAATGAATGTCTCCATAATTATCATAGAAACCGGGGGATTCACCAAAAACACATGGCTCTACATAAGCTTGGCATTCCCGTGTGCCCAGGAAAATATCTCTGCGTCCACCCGCCAGCAATGAGCGTTTGAGTATATTGTGATGCTTATTCTCATTACGATCATATTCCATCTCGGGACGATGCGGATTAAAAATAAAATGAGCCTGAACCTCATAGCAAGGGTCTTTGAGATAGGTATAATTAGCAAGCGTATTACCGCCGCTATATTCCATGGGCCGAATCCCCTTCGATTCCATTCGAATAGGCTTTAGTACACGAACCTTGTCAACAACCATCGTAATGGTAGGCTTCCAATAAATACTTTCTACGACCCCTTTTAATGCCTGATAGGTAGGGACACTGTAGGTTAGTTTCTCACCACCCAGCTTGGTTAGCGGGTCAGTGAACAGGGCATAATCTCCATAAACTCTAAATTCGATTGCGTTTCTCAACTGGCAGCTTCCTCCTTTCTAGGTCTTTTTATCTAAACATAGTACCAGAATATTACTTTTGGCATGGTCAGTCAATGCAACATATAGGCTCTTTATCTCCCATAAAGGCATTCTTAGAGAATAAAGCCATCATGCAAACTATCATTGTGAGGATTCAGCCCAAATAAATCATCATAGGCCCCCTCAGTCAAAGCCCATATCTTTCCATCCAAATAAGGAATCAGCGCCTTATTGTGATCCAGTTCTTCTTTCTCATGGTGCAATATATTAATGGTGAATTGCTGTGCTTTGCGCAGCAGACTACTGAGATCCTCTATGCTTTGCTGTCCGTTGAGATCAGCGATAATCTTTTTTCCTTCCTTCTCTCCATCTCCATATGGAACGATAACTGCTGTTGTATGATCTTTAATGACCTGAAAGTATTCTGCTGCGGTCTTATAGCTATTCGCTAAAAATAAAGGAAGAATCGTGCCCTTTTCATCGTAATAAGAGCGATAGTACGTATTTTCACTGCGACTAACAGTTAATAGCTCAGTCATGTTTTTTCTTAGCTTAGGTATAAAATAGTTCAAGTCGGTTGCCAGCTCGGTATAATATTTTTGGAAATATATTTCCATAGCCTGTGCGGATAATACGTTACCACCGTAGCAGGTTTTGTCACGTTTTAAGTCAATGAGCATTTTTCTGGTAATTTCTTTGCCGATTTTAATTTCTTTGAGCCGCTTGAGATTCTCTTCTTCATGATCAATGACATACACCTGCTTTGTTTCATCTCTTCCGTGGCGATTACATCGGCCTGCCGCTTGTGCAATCGAATCCAGACCAGCCAAGGATCGAATGACACAGGTAAAGCTAATATCCACTCCTGCCTCGATGAGCTGTGTGCTGATACAAACGACAGGTTCCTTATCATTTAAATGTTGTTTTACTTTCTCCAATATGCGATTGCGATGAGCCGGACACATGGAAGTACTTAGGTGGTAAACCGGGATTGCACTGTTTCCTTCTGTTAGTCGAAGATATAAATTTTTGACCACCGCTTTTGTATTGAGAATAACGAGTACGCTTGGCTCATCAGCGAGCTTTTGCTCAACAAAATCGGCAAGCTTTTCCGTATTTACAGTGCCGTTCGTCGCCTTGTCAACAATTTCAACCCGCTTAAACTTCTCTATGACATGATCGAGATCATGCACTATTTCTGCATCCGGCTCGATGTCCAGCTTGTTATGTACAAAATCCAATTCCGGTTGGGTAGCAGTGCAAAGAACAATACTTGAACTGGCATACGTTTTCAAAAAATTCAGCGCTTGATTAAACAATGAAATGCAGTGAGTGGGGACTTTTTGGACCTCATCAAAAATGATGACAGACTCACTCAAATTGTGAAGTCTGCGGACATTTCTGCTGCCATCTGCGTAAAGTACATTTAAAAATTGCACCATGGTCGTGAAAATGATGGGCGAATCCCAATTATCCTTAGCCAGCTTTAATTTTTGATGTGTATTCACAACAACATCTTCAAGCTCATGCTCCTGCCGATCTATATCTTCTACCTCGTTCATGACCACATTCGAGTGATGCTCCAGAATGTTAGCGTCATCCCGTATAATTTTGCGAACCTCCTGAGCGTTTTGTTCAATAATCGTCGTGAATGGAACGACGTAGATGATATGCTTTTTTTCAAATGTAACTGCATGTTTCAGGGCATAACGCAAACTTGCCAGCGTTTTTCCACCCCCAGTGGGTATGGAGAGTGTATGTATCCCGGAAGGCTTGTCTGCAAATTGCTCACATTGCTCGGACATTTGTTTTCTAAGCAAATTAATGGTTGTGTCGGCAGCCTCTCCTGATTGCAGAGCGTTAATACGCTCCATTAATCTTTCGTAATACGTTTGAAATAGCTGTTGACGATTCATCGGTTCATTGTCATTCTTTTCGCCTTTAATATTAATTTCTTCAAAACAACGGGTATTCGTGCGATCCGCATCAATCAAAGCGCTAAAAACAAACTTGGATAAGAACATCATTTTGAGTTCAACGTCTGGATTATGATCCCGTTTCATATAATGAGCCAACTCGGCCCCTGCTTGATTCACATAATGGTAAAATGTGGATTTTCCCATCACCTGCTCATAAAAAAGGCCGACTGCATGATCAAATCCTTCCAGCTCTCGATCACGCACCCGATCCAGAAATTTTGATTCCAGGTCGGGGTCTAAAAAATCCTGCAGATATGCATGGTGTGAAATAATCGCATTCCCTACAACTTCGGATAATAAAGCTTTGTTCATGAAATCCTGCTTATCAAATGTCCCTTGAGGTTGAATGTGAAAAAGATTGTATAATAACTTTCCCCCAGCGGTAGAATGATCTACGCTTCCTCGTTTCGGTGGATTGTCAGGATTTTGCACCGCCAAACGTATGTAATCTTGAAACTTTTCTGTGTATTTGCCCAAATCATGCAGCATACCAGCGAGTCCGGTAATATGTCGGATACCTATTTTGTCTCCATAAGATTCTGCTAGCTGTTGAGTTTCCAACAGGTGATCTGCTACCGTCTGAATCTCTTGGTCACTTTCCCGTATGTGGGCAATATATTGCATGTTTTAATCTCCTTATTCAATGGTTGGGGTGTTCGTCTGAATATGCCCATACTTTTGTTCAATGTCGGCTATACACTCTACTTAACGGTTCTTCTGAACCAGTACCTATTTACCAATATATTGATAAAAAAGGAACAAAGATATATTTACTTTTACTTTTTCGACATTTATTTTCCTTTCCCTCCAAAAAAATAAATTAAAAGAAAAATTCAATAGTTAAGCTGAATCAAGCATTTAAAAATCCCCAGAGGCTTCCCTCTGAGGATTCTTGGCGTATACCCAAATTAAATGCAACTGCCTAATCGCTTACACCCTCCACGATTTCAATCCACACACTCATATAGAGTGCGACTGAGCTGCTCTATGGTCGACATGATATTCGTCATATTTCAATCAACGCACTCATATAGAGTGCGACTGTCAACCCCAGTGGAACCACCATCGCCTTGAGATTTCAATCCACGCACTCATATAGAGTGCGACGTTCCTCGGTAGCTTCCCATTTCTTTCGACCGATAGAATTTCAATCCACGCACTCATATAGAGTGCGACATCGGTCAAGACGTTCCGATGGAGCTGCTTGAAACGATTTCAATCCACGCACTCATATAGAGTGCGACCCATACACGGTACGTGGAGTCCTTAGATGACGAATACATTTCAATCCACGCACTCATATAGAGTGCGACTTTAAGCTCGTCCACCATTTTAGGGATATCCTTATACCGATTTCAATCCACGCACTCATATAGAGTGCGACCTACGCAAAAGACCTTGGATGCCCCAGCCGGGACGATATTTCAATCCACGCACTCATATAGAGTGCGACATGCGAAAACTAAAATTACCGAATATAACGTTTTACCGATTTCAATCCACGCACTCATATAGAGTGCGACGCATACATCATCGCTCGTATCTCTCTCAACCTGTACAATTTCAATCCACGCACTCATATAGAGTGCGACCTAACCGGGGGATATTCGGTATGGCTGCCGTTATTATTTCAATCCACGCACTCATATAGAGTGCGACTTTGATTCTGGCTTAACATGGAAGGCTTATCGTAATGATTTCAATCCACGCACTCATATAGAGTGCGACTTGTTCACGCTGTGGAATAATTGGACCTTCTCTAAAATTTCAATCCACGCACTCATATAGAGTGCGACGCCTCTCTTAAACGCTTTTTAGTCCATGACTTAGGATTTCAATCCACGCACTCATATAGAGTGCGACAGCGAAAATGCAGTAATTCATACCTTATTGATATCAATTCCATACATTTTCGCAAAAAACGATGCTAAAAAAGCTTGAATACACCCTTGACTTCTATTATAGAAAGTGGATTCTAATCCTTTTCGACAAATTTCGAGGTGCGAAGGACCCGGGGTTTTTATGTGAGCTTCACATTCGCACCTTAACCAGGACGTTACACTCAGGATACCACAAAACATTTTTCCCTCACAGAGAATTCTTTAGTGCTAAAACAATAAGGATTCCGCCCCATCAATCACAATTTGTGCACCGGTAATGTGGCGCGAATGATCGGAAGCCAAGAATGTCACCAAATCAGCTACCTGCTCGGGTTGACCGGGCCCATTAGCCAACGGCTGCCCTCCTTCGGGAAACTGGACAGGGATAGTAATCTGCTTTAACCTTTCCGATTTCTCCGTAGTTTCGTCAATATTCGTCGAAATCGCTCCAGGATAGATGACATTGACACGAATACGGAAATTGGCCAGCTCCAACGCAGCCATTTTAGCAAAACCGGTTTGACCTGCCTTGGACGTACTGTAGGCTGACATTCCAAAGCTGGTAAAGCGCTGATTTCCATTAATGGAGCTAGTAATGATAATGCTGCCGCCACCGTTTTTTTTCAAATGCGGTACGGTATACTTCACCGTCAGGAAAGTACCATCCAGATTCGTAGACAGCGTCTGCCGCCAATCCTCAATGCTCAAATCCTCAATCGGTCCGACCACCCCGTTAATCCCCGCATTGGCAAAAATGATATGCAGCCCGCCAAACAGTTCAACCGCTTCCAAAACGGCTTTTTCCACACGCACCGGATCGGCAATATCCACGTCAAAAGCCCGAGCGGCACCTTCACGTATAGCATTAATCTCTCTCTCCGTCTCTACAATCCGTTCATTACTGACATCAAAAAGTGCAACATTCGCTCCCTCTCTGGCCATTTGAATAGCCGTTGCCTTGCCAATACCAGAACCAGCCCCCGTGATCAGAGCCGTTTTGCCTTCAAAGCGTGCGCCTCCTGCTAATGTATAGTTCATATGTATCGCTCCTTTTCAGTATCCTGTATAATCACAAGATTACCCAAAAAGGTATACTTTATAATCACCATTTTTGCGCATTTTTTGCTATTCCGTTGCGATAATCGAGAAAAGGACCAATTATACACCCATTATCGCATCTTTTCTTCTGCTTTCTTGTTGACCGTTAGCTTCTTTCTATGTATTCATTAAAAAAGGACGTTATGCAGCCATCAGTATGGATGCATACGTCCTTTCCTTATTCCGTTTACCACTGCAATTCTATAAATGCAGCATCATCATCAAGCCCTCCGGTATGGGAGGCGTCCAGCAAAACCTGTATCTGCTCATCAGGGACAGGCTCACGAATAGGGTCCAAATCGGATAACCCGTCACTGTATACCTGTAATCTCATCGACATATCTGCGGGTATGCTTCTTTCGTACCAATGAGGCTTACCTCCAATCGGCCCACGGCTTGTGGACCAACGTTCCGATGTAGAGAAGGTATGATCAAATAATTGGCTGATCTCCTCCGAACCGTTCCATAGCCGCAATCGTGAATCTCCTTGCCAGGCAAGTCTGAGACGCCCGCGGGTGCCGCGCTTCGGTAGCTCGATTTTACCGCAAATATACATCGACTGGCTTCCCTGACGACGTTTATCCTCCAGCACCGAACGCATCAAGCCCGATTCATGGTGTAAAGGCTGCCGATCCAGTTCCTCCACAGCTGTACCCGCCAAGCGTTCGAGGTACAGCCCCAGTTTATCGGCAGACAGATCCTGCCCCTGTTCCATCCAATCCAGCAAAGAGGAACCCAAATAGCGGGCTGCAAAATCTCCCTGGTAACTAAGCCCGACACCATCACACAGAACAAAACAACAGACGGATTTATGAATACGCACTGCGGCGAAATCCTGTCCGCTTTCACCCATACTGGCAGATTCAGCAGATCTTCCGTAACCATAACGGCACATAAAGCGGCTATGATGCGTCGATAGTGGCTGATCGCCCGTCTGAGAGCTTATGTAGGAAAAATGCTGCGCCAGCCGTGCATTCATTCCCTTCCTTTTGCTCGTGGGGAGCAGAGACAGCAGTGGATTCATGCGTTTACCTCCTTACCGTACAGGCGTTGCGGCCGACATTTGAAAACCGATGGACACCAGTTCCGGACAGGTTCCGGGCAGCATCATAACTGCTCCCTCACCTAGCTGATAATCTGCCTCAAACAGCATTTCCCGATAGCTTTCAGGAAGTACAGAAGACATATTACGCAATTTCACAGCATGTTCATCCTGTAACGGCGTATTATGCGTAAGACCTTTCCAGCGGCGGGGGTCCTGAATAGGCGTTTCCAAAAGTCTGTCCGATAAAAATATATTTTCCACCAGTACATTGCCGTCCGGTACACTCATGCTCATAATACGCTTCGCAATCGGTTCCGGATCATCACCTGTGGAAACACCATCTGTCATATGACAAACCAAAGGAGCAGGACAATCCTGCATCCCCGGCAGCTCCGCCTGTAAAATACGTTCGGCTTGCAAGAAAGCTTTTGCCGAATCTGAAAACCGTTTGGGTGTCAAATCGGGCAACGAGCCAATCGCCGCAATTTCATCAATCCCCTTCACACCGTTGAGCAGATCATATACGTCGTCACTATAGGCCAAAATCGCAATCCGGTAGCGTGCAGTCAGCCGATTCCCTTTAGTCGAACGGAAAACCATCTGCCGGATCGCCAGTGATATGGCTTCATAGACCACATCAATTCGCCGCCGCCCCTCCATGAGCATGTTCATTGACGCGCTAATGTCAATCAGGTAAATGATCAGGGCGGGGGTACGCTGAGAAGCCTGTATGGTATAATTCATCGTTTGCACACGCTCCCCTCAGTTACCTTTTATCATCTTGTGCCACTTCATTCAAGATATGAAAATATGAAAATATAAAAAAATTAAATTTTAGGCAGTCTAAAATTCGTATCGCTTAAAAAGTTATAGATAGAGGAAGCCCGATACCCGACTTCGCCTACCGAACGATAATAGGAAGAATTACTTTCGTACAATGCTCTAAAACGATTGGCAAAACCCTTCGCCTTCGCCGTGCTTCCGCCCTCCTGAGAGGCATAAGCCTTGTTATACAGGGAAATAAGCTGGAGAACATTCTGTTTGTTACTTGCATGAATTGATGCTTTTTGCTTTTGCTCCGTCTCTGCCGCCGCCTTACGTGCTGCCTCTTCCTGCGCTGCGCGGGCAGCCTGGTTCTTCTTCCAAGCCAAATATGTTTCGTACTTCGCCTGCTGATCATACGCTTTCTGCTTTGCCAGCTTGGCGGCCGCCTGCTTGTTTTGTTCCTTTTGAGCAAGGTAGGCTTCATATTTGACCTGCTGAGCTACAAGGGTCTGTTGTTTTTTCTGCTCTTCCTGCTGCTTTTGGGCAGCAAGAGCCTGTTGTTTGGCCTGCTGCCCAGCTTCCTGCCGTTGCTTCTCCGTCAGTGCCTTTTGAGAAGCCTCCTGCTCGGCAGCCAGCTTCGCTTCCGCCGCCTTTGCGGCTTCTTCCTGCTTGGCTGCCTCGATTTGCCGCTGATTGGACTGATCCGCCAGAATATTCACGGCTGGGATGCCAACAGCCAGCAGAACGACAGCCGCCGCCGTTGTCACAATGAACTTTTTGGAGCGGTACCAGGCTGCTGATTTTTCCGGCTGCTCAGGCGGCTTGGGATTCAACTGCTCCTCTAGCCCCATAATGGCAGCCGATACCTCCACATGCAGAGGGCTGCCGTCTTCTACAAAATGATACAACGACCGATATACCTCCAGGGCCGCGGCAGGCTTGTTTTGCTTCTCCAGTTCACGCGCCTGCCGGAACAGCTTGTCCGTCACCCCACGCTCTCCTTGCTCCTTGACCGCCTGGCTCAGTATCGCAGCTTGTTCCGCTTGGAGCGGTGCAACCAAGGAGGGTACAGCTTCCCCGGACTCGCCAGTAGCTAATGCTGCTGCCTCTGTCGCCTCGGGTTCCACCGTCTTTACTTCAACAGGAATCTCTTGCTCGGTAAGTGCATTGAGTACAACCAGCCATTCACCAAAGGTAGGGCAACTGCTCAGATCCTGACTATCCCAGGCACGGCTAAACAGCTCCACCACTTTGCTTCCCCAACGGGCTTCCAGCGACTTGCGTAAAATATAATAACGTTCGCAAGGCGTCTGCATTTCATGCTGGTCAAAATAACTTTCGCCCCACGCTTTATCGACCACCACACGGTCTGACCATCCCAGCATTTCGCCGATAATAATGGCCCCTGCAAAACGATCCGCATACGCGCTCCATAATCCGCTGTGAACGGTACGGTGCGCAGCATACCCCGGCGAACCCGCCAGTAGAGCATCCGGACGATCCATTTTGGTACTGTACATTTGTTCCACATCGACCAATTCTACAGCTGATGTGCCTTCAGGCAGTTCCACTTCAGAAAAAAACGGAAGCATGACATTCGGCGCAGATAAATCACAGTGCGCTAGTCCTTTTTGCTCCATAGCTGAACCGATCCCTGCCAGCGCCCGGGCCAAAGCCAGACAATCGGAAGCCTCAAGCTGCTGCTGAGCTGTGAGACAATCGAACCATGTCGTCCCATGAATCCATGGCATCAGCACTGCATACAACAAATCAGGCTGCTCGGCGATCAGACTTCCGTTTCTTTCTGGAGTGAGCACATCACGCTTGCATACCTGCAAACCGGGAATATCCCCGTACGCTTCCATATGCTCAGATTGATAAACCATAGCCGGGATACGGAACTTTGGAAAAAACACTTTAAGGGCTTTAGCCTCATGCGGCGCTCCGCTTTTGGCATTCAGCTGGTATACGATCCCCTGCCGCCCTGCTTGAGCATAAGCCAAACCGGGTGCAACAGGATGTCGCCCAATCACATAGGCTGTGCCGTTTATGATCAATTCGTCTCCCGGATTCGGTTGAAAAGACATGGAACATCCCTCTCCTTACATCGTTCAGTATGCTAGTTTCCTCACCCTATTATATCAATCTATGGATGGCAAGAAAACCGGGTGTCCGAAGATCGCCCGGTTTTTCCTGATAACCACTATACCAATGTACAGACCATAAGAAATGGTTCAACCATATTGCTTCTTCATAGAGTGGTATATTATAAGGTGATGCTTATCACGCATCTTACTTCGTTTGGTCAACAGTACGGAATTTGTTAGCGATAGCCGTCAGTTCCTGGCTGATGCTGTTCAAAGTCGTTACGAAAGCTTGCATTTGTTTGCTGGCTTCCTGAAACTCTTGAAAGAAGCGTTGTTTGGTCATACCTTCCCATTGACCTTCCATACCTGAGATGGATTGTGTCAAGCTGGAAACGATCTGCTGGCTTTGTTCACCGCTTTGTTTAAATTGGTTAGCTACCTGATCGACCTGTTCCGGGGTAATTAAAATACGTCCTGCCATATTATGAATCCTCCTTGATGATAACTAAATGTTTTGTTTAACTGGTTCAAATTGTACTATGTTTATTTAATTTCCTACAAAAGGCGAAGGTCCTAATTGTATTAACCCCACTTTTTGACTATAAAACAGCACCTAACAGCATAATACCAATAGAATAAGCACCCAATAAGTCCCAAGGAATCAGGATTCTATGAACTGAATGTATAGGAACCTCACATCTAAACATGAGAGTCCCGGGAATCTACTAAGCGACAGGCTGATCCCTAACTATAGCCGGGTCAGCAAAGTACCATTCCTGAGGGTTGCTGGAAGTTGCCTGCTTCAAAATATCCTGATTCAGTGTACCTGCATCCGACGACTGTACACCAGCAATGGCATGCACGACAGACAGCGGGTCCGAAATCGGACCGCTTCCTTCCGAAGGTTGCCCGGGCAAAATAGACGGTGACTGCTGATTCGACCAATCCAGCATCGTGACTGGCCGTCCTAATGGTTGGCTGGCAAATGACAGAATCGTATGATAGTTGTGGTCAACAGACTGAAACTGTTCTGCCTTTCGATTCAGTTGTGTACCTGATGTATGGAGATAAGCATGAATCTGCTCCGACATCCGTTTGGCCTGCATCCAATGATTCAAGACCGACTCACGCGCAGATACATCCCAATCAAGCGATTGTAACGCCTGCTCCAACCCTACTGTTAACTGTTGAATTTGCTCCGCCGCATGCTGTAGCTGCCCGCTAAGCCCCCGAAGCACATCCGGTTCAACTCGAATGCGCATATCCATCACCCTTCTTCTGTCACTTCTTCTGTCACTGCCGACTGTCTCAACCAATTCAATAATAAATCCACAAACTGATCTCTTGATGCCATGGCTGCAATAAGCCAATCTCCGTTGCCATTAGAGCTCATACGAAATATCCAGTTCATCGTTGGACACAGGACAAAGGCAACCCGCTGTGATTCCCACTCCCTGCCGTTCCAGACCAGTAATTGCAGTTCTCCTTCGGCTATACGGGAACTCAATGACTGGGCAAGTCTCGCAGAACCTTCTGCATCTCCGCTCGCCTCGGTCAGTTTGCTGTTAAGCTGAGAAACACTGTCTCCTGCAGATTGCTTGTAAATTTCATTAAATGCCTGCTTGGAGAACATAAGTGCGGGAGATTCAGGCACGAGCCGATCTACCCAGCCCATTTTATCAATCAATGTCTCGCAAGCCTTCTCCACATTACCCAGATCATACAGGCGGTACTCATCGGGTTCATCAACGGATTTTACTAGCTCCACGACACGCTCGTTCGTGCAATGGAGGTAACCTTCGAACTGCTTGCCGCCCCGCGCATAGCGTATGCGGCAAGCCCGGTTAGATAATCCCGCGATAGCAACCCTCGAAAAAACGGTAGGGGGCATTGCCAACTCAGTACCCTCATCTACTCGCTTTAGATAACCCTTTTCCAGAAGAGAGGCTTTTACCTGCTCCCACTCTTCCGCCAACTCTTCTGCCAGATAGCCCTTAAACGGATCTTCCACTCCAAGCAGCCTGTCAGAACCCAACACGCCTGCCAGGAAAAACAGTTCCTTCGACTTGAGGGTTATTAACTTCTGCTTGGAAGCTTGAAACGTTAACATTATGAGCCACCTCCCTTCAAACTACAACATGCCATCGGTCACGAATTTTCGTTATCCAATCCTCACAGCTCACTTGCTCTGAGAAGGGAATTGCCGCTTTTACCCTGGTAAATTTGCGTCGTACGTAGTATCCCTGCCCAGGGGGCAGGACTTTTAGGCCACCAGCGGCGGCATTCGCTTCTGAATAGGGGATACGAAAGAACGATAAATCATTCGAATCCAGTGTTCCGAAAAGCATGCCGCTTTGACTTGCCTTAACATCATTAAACCAGTCCACGCCAAAGGTTGGGAAATCAGATGGCACGCCCGACAGCACGACATGCACATTGCGATCACGTCCCAACCGCACAATGGCAGAAAGCTGATCCTTTATCGTAAAATCGTTCAATTGCTTGCTTAGCATATCCGCATCATCAATGACCAGCAGCAATTCGGGATCATTTCCGTCCTTGTTCCTCTGTTGAACGATATCATACATTTGCTGTACCAAAGGTCCAAGCTCTTCCTCGCTTTCAGCAGCAGCCTTGACATGAGGAAGATGTCGCAATCGGGATAATCCCCCGCCTCCATAGCGGGTATCAACCGTATAGACTTCCAATTGACTCGGCGATGTGTAATAAGCCAGCGAAATGATCCAGCTCATGAGGAAAGAGGTTTTCCCTCCCTCCATAGGACTGCCCACGATAAAATTAGGACCTTCCTTGAGATTCAGTAAGAAAGGCTCCAGATCGTCGCTCTGTAGCCCTACAGGCACCTCATAAGGAAGCGCGCCCGAAGGCCCACTCGTCCCGTCCCACTGCTGAAGCAGTTCCGTCAACGGGATTCGCTCGGGCAACGGAAGAATGGCTGGGGCGTTTTTGCCCTTCCATTCCTGTACGATGCCCGCGATATTGCGGCGCAACCGTGCTGAACGTTCCGTTTCATCTTCTCCGGGTGAAGGCAACGCCGCCTGGAACTCCAGCGGCGGGATATGCCCTTTAACCAAAGCCCGGCCCGGGATTAGAGGCCCTGGTGTTTTGGCTGGTCGTCCTACCGCATAATAATAATCACTCGGGTCAGACATTTCAAAAGAAACGGCGTTCGGAATATTACTGCGGAACTTCTCAAACACATCAGTAATCCGATTCGCTGTAATGATAAATGTAATGCCGAGACTGCCACCTTCACGCAAAAGAGATTCCAGCAGCTCATTTTCATCTGGATAAGCATTACGGAAATTAAGGTAGCCGTCAATGACTACGATAATTTGCGGCACATCCTCAACAGCAGAATGTCGATAAGAGCTTATCGTTTTGACACCAGCTTCGGAGATCATGTCCTTGCGTACAGCCACCAGCTTGAACAGATAACGGAACAACCGCTTGATCCGGTCGTCCTCCTCTGCCATCATAACAGCACCGATCTGGGGGAGTTCCCCAAAGTCACGCATCGTTCGACCCATATCAATGATATAACCGTTCCAACGGTTGGCATGAAAGCGTTGAGCCATCGACATCAGCATTGTCTGCAAAAAGGTCGTTTTACCCATGCCCGGCATACCGTACACTGCCCAATGACCATGATCCAGTGATGCATAAATCGGCTCCTGTCGCTGGTTCGGCAAATCATCAACCAAGCCCATGACCGCCTTCAGCTCTTGAGGCGATGTTGGACTGCCCGTTTCGGCGCATGGAGACAAATTAGTCAAATCCAGCAATTCAGGCAGCGGTGGAAGCCACGGCCCCTGAAGCCGTTCGATCCCTGCCTTGGCAGCTTCTTCTGCAATATAATCAATGATTATCTGGAGCTGTTTGGGAGCTTCTTCTCCTTTTAAGCCTGAGCTTGCCCGTTCGCCGCCAGTCAGCAGCGCTTCACGCTTGCCGTTCAGTCTAACCTCGTGCACAGGAAGTGCGGAAGAAATATCGCTGTTGCCTACATACGGCGCACCGCTCCAGGCAAACTGCATCTCTTCAAAAACCTCATCACTACCGACCTGAAAATACCCTCGTCCCGGCTTCGTGATCCACGCGGCATTCGGTATTTTCAACATATCACGGCTGTCGCCTTCGCTCTGCACCCGTAAGCAGATACGGAATCTGGAGTTACTCCAGATTTTATCGTCCACCACGCCAGCAGGCTTTTGAGTCGCCAAAATCAGATGGACACCCAATGTCCGCCCAATGGCGGCAATACTGATCAGCTCATCCATGAACTCAGGCTGATCCCGTTTTAATTGTGCAAATTCATCAATAATAATAACCAGATGAGGCAGCGGTTGTGCGTGCCGCTGCCGAAGCAATCTGTAATATTCATCAATATGCTGCAAATTGCCTGCATCGTTTAATATTTTTTGTCGGCGAACCAGTTCTGCTTTTAATGAAATTTTGGCGCGTTCGATCAGGTTATTATCCAAATTCGTAATCGTGCCTACTACATGAGGCAAATTAACGAACGTATTGGACATGCCGCCGCCCTTGTAGTCAATCAGCATAAATGCAAGATCATGCGGGTGAAACTCAGCAGCAAGGGAGGCTACGATAGACTGAATAACCTCACTTTTCCCCGAACCTGTCGTACCTGCGATCAAGCCGTGGGGACCGTGTCCCTGGCGCTCGATTTTATCATGCAGATTAATCATGATCTTCTTGCCGCCTGCCCGCACTCCCATAGGCACAGGCAAGGTATCAGGATGACGATTACGACGCCAACGCTCTGTCACGTCCAGTTCTTCCACACCCGCTACGCTCATCATATCGAACAGAGGCAGCATAGAGGGAATATCCGAAGCCGAGGAACGCTTCAAGCGAATAGGAGCCATATATCGTGCCAATGCATCTGCTTCCTCTCTCGACAGACGATCCGGTTTAAAGCTTTGCTGTTCAACCTCCGGTGACTCGGATTTGCGAGCATATACGCCTTGGTCCCTGGAAGCCTCCACGATTAGCTGACACTGCATCGGCAAAGCTTCCTTACGGGAAGCCAGCACGATGGTACACGCATCAATTGCCCGTCCGTCCTCCAACAGCAACGGAAGCAGCGGTTCTTCCTCAATTAGCTGGCTATCTGATAAAACAACCACATAACACGGGATTTCCATCCCTTTTCCATTACGTTCGTTGCGGTTGTTTTTACGGCGGTTCAATCTGGCAAACAGAAAGTCGGCCAATTGATGGGCACTGCTGCTGCGGTCTGACATCATCCGTCCGGTTCTGTCATCGTCCCACACATGCGGAAGCCAACGCATCCAATTCCATTCATTTTCTTCCCGCTCATCATAAAAGGAAGCTATTTTCACTTCATCCGGCGAGTGACGAACAGCCACCTGTGCCAGAATCACTCTTAATGCTGCCAGAGTGTGCTCTCGCTCTCCAACCAGCCCAACCACCTTGGATTGGAACAGCGGTAATGCAATGGACGCAGCGTCCACCAGACGAAACTCTTCCCCAAGTTCATCTGCAGCCCCTAACAATGGGTCTCGGTCATAGCCGTCCGGACGCGGGATTTGCAGCTTGATATGAAACGGAACTTGTCCGGTTCCAATACGCACTTGCAAAAAATCCTCGTCCTCCGGCGAACGCTCCCAGAGAGAGCTGTTACGGTTTTTGACGATTTGAGCACAAATTTGCGGGTCACCGTGAATTTCATACAGCGTGCGAATTTGCTCTTCGCGTTTCAATTCAAGCTCTTCCCGATGCTTCTGAAGCTGTTCCCGGTACATCCGGTCACGTTCTTCCAGCTTGCGCTTGTATTCCTTCTTATTGTTCAAATATACGAAAAAAGGAATGGTATAGGATGTAAGCATCATGACCACAGTAACCATCTGAAACATCAGATAGTTACTGTTGCCCATCTTGCCTGTTTTGCTCATATATACGTAAAAACCAATCGTTACCAACGTCATCATTAACGGAATAAGTATAGATATAATGGAAAAAGACGGCTTGCTCGGCTCAGCCGGAGGCCGTAAAATCTCCAGCTTCTCCTCTCGGAGCGCCGGTCTTAATCTCGGGGAGCGCTGGTATAATACATTCAAGACAAAAGTCCCCCTTTTCGCTTACTATTTCATTTTACCAAGGTTTCATATAATTTCATGTGTGTATTTACCCATTTTTTTCACTTTGAAACAGCGAACGACGTCCATATACAGGAGCTTCGTCCCGGGTTGTCGAAAAAGCGCGCTGAATACGCACCGTACAGCCTTCCCGCAGACCCGCTCCTATCAGCAGTTGGTCGTCATCCACTCTGAACCAAAGACCCTCCGGGAATTTTGCTTCCATAATATATTGCATTCCTTCCGCAGGAGGCTCACCAAAAATACGCACACCCAGCATCAGCTTCAAATGATCCACCAAGTATTCATCAGCCACCTCGATGTCAAACCACTCTGTTTCCTGTCGTCCCGAAAGCACGGTCAGGATCATCTGTCATCCCTCCCGATCCTTAATATATACAGTAAAGCTCACACAAACAGCCTATTTTCTATAGAAATATGGCTATCGTAACTGTAGCATCCGCCTATTAGACTGTCAATTTGTTACAAACTACCCACTCGAGCTATCAAATCACGACTTTAGTTGTATTTTTATATCTTAAAAGAGTCATATGAATCAATATGTTATACTTTCACAGTTTTGCAGTATTCGCATATACGCCATTTTGTCGATGGATTAGAAGCAAATTTGATTGTTTGTAGAGTATTGTGAACACTTTGTAAATTTTTCAGACCTTTATGTTTTTATAAGGTGTTTTTAAGGTAATTTTAAGAAACGGGCACTACAATAAAGCCATGAAATAACTCAAGCGAGGTGATTTTGTGAGAACATTAATTACATTTCAAAACAAACGTATTCCCGTATACTTCAACCAAGAAAACAAACAACCTGTACAAAAAACATTAAAACTTCTAAGCAACACTTTGGAGAACAAAATCTCCAGAGGCAAGCGTGCCCTTCAAAAATGTCTTAACTCTTTGATCAGTATAGAAATTGTCGGTTGTGAAGCCATCCTGCATAGCGTTAGTGAAAATGATTCATTGGCACTGTCCCTCTACTAAGAGGGACTTTTTTTGTTCCGAAATCATAGCAAAAAAGAGAGAGTGACTAAGCACTCTCTCCGTATTAGCAGCTTTGAAACATGATACATGTAACTAGCCGAGCCTATCATTTTATAACAATCTGCTTATATTTCTTTTGCGATAACCTTTTTTGCCGCCTCGTTCCAACTTCTGCGCCTTCTCAATTCGTATTCTAAACAGTTCCAGTAAATTAGCGCGTGTATGCTCTTCCCGGCAGTTGTCCAGCTTTTTCAGGATAAAACGGTCAATGGACATATGACTCAGGCTCCTTTACAACATGCTGCCCCTGCTTTCCAAGGGGATGATCAGGCTATCCATTTTTAACCATTCTGCTTGTAGTTTAAACAAATAGGCACCCTGTTGGATAAAACAGGCTGGATTACATAACCTTTAAAAAGGGTAAATACATAAAGTTTCAAAGGATTGACCGCTTTAAATCTGGAAGCTATGAACAAGGAGCGAGCAGAAACTATGGAAAAGCACAGATTGGCTAAAATAGGCTGGATATTTTTATACACTTTGTTGTTGCTGACAATTCTGTCTGCATGTAGCAGGGAAAAAGCCTCTACCCGCAGTATGGCCCAACATGAGGCTGAGGCCCGCGCCTACACTGTTACCGGCAACCCAAACCAGAATACGTCCTCCCTGGATGAACGAGCTGCCAATCGCACCCCTGTACACCAACAAGGCAGCAGTTATGTCGAAATATCAGGCAACGTAAATATAGACAGAAAAACCGTAAAGGTCACAGGGCGCTCTAACCTCCCCGCCGGAGCGCGGATTAAGGGTAATCTCGCGGTCAAAAACTCCCTGCTCACCGGGTACACGGACGAAGCAACTGTTCAAAAGGACGGAAGCTTTGTACTTCGTGTGCAACGGCCAGGCATACAGGGCAGCATGGATCTGACGGTTTTGTTCCGTCCGGCTGACCAAGACGACCCGATACGCAATCTTTACGGCAGCGGTGGTGAGAAATTGGAAGGCCCCTATGTATATCAATACGAAGAAAAGGAACAGCTTCGGCAAGAAGTCCGAATTGGCGCGGAGTTTGATCCTGAGCAGGAACAAAGCACCCCGCTGGTTAAGCCTGTCTGGAACAAACCAAAGGATTACGGTAGCCCCAAAGTGTGGATCAAGCCGGATGTGAAGCAGGAAGGCAACTATTATCATGTATATGCGCGCAGTAATTTGCTGGAAGGATCAGATGTCAAGCTCACTATTGATTTCCCGGGACGCTGGCAGTTCGGCTATGATGATCAAACCAGAGTCATGCCTGACGGCTCTTTCAGCATGAGGGTCAAAAAACCGAGCCTGGCTAATCGTTACACCATGGTTATCATTTTCGAGCCTAATGAAGACATGTGGGCGAATGCGAAACGAGTGTATGGAGCAAGCGGAGAGCATCTTTCCGGCACGCTAGTTAAATCCGCAGACGACAAAGAGGGCTCCAAACGGATTGAAGCCCGTATCCCTATTCAACCCAAATCATAATTGGACAGCACATGGCTTGCAGGGTAGTGTAACTTGTCGGTCACTAAGGCAGTATGGTGACCGGCGTGCCGATGCTCACCTTTTCCTGAAGCTCCAGCACATCCTTGTTCTGCATACGTATGCAACCATGCGACACCAGCTTGCCAATGGACCAAGGCGCATTGGTGCCGTGGATGCCATAATGCGGCTTGGACAGCCCCATCCAGAACGCTCCAAAGGGGCCGCCGGGATTGGGCTGTTTATTGATGATGGTAAATTGTCCGTGCGGTGTCTGTGTAGCGATTTTACCGATACCGACCGGATAACTAAGTACAGTCTGATCGCCATCTTTTAAATACAGACGACGATCCGACAAACTCACCACGATACTATAATTCGGCATATACTCACCCCTCTACAGGATATGCCGACCACACCGCAGATTCTCCTGTGACTTTTACAAATAACCTTTCTTCATCTCACCACTCCACATCACGTCTCCAGCCACTTCGATTACCGACTCGGCCCTGATTTGTGCTTGAACGTTGATCCTTTTTCCGCCGATCTGCTTCTTTACGTGCCTGATACTCCAGCTCCCGCTGCATTTTGCGATAGTTGTTCACTCTGGATTCAGATAGCTCACCACGCTGCACAGCTTCCTCTACCGCACATCCCGCTTCTCCCTGATGCTTGCAATCTGCAAAACGGCAATTTTGTGCCATTTCAGTAATATCCGCGAAGGTATTGGCGACTCCGGTGGAATCATCCCACAGATTCAATTCACGCATTCCCGGCGTATCCAGCAGAACGGCTTGCTTCAATATGGGGAACAACTGTCGGTGGGTGGTCGTATGACGCCCTCGACTGTCCTCTTCCCTCACATCCTGTGTAAGCTGAATTTCGGCCCCGGACAGCCAGTTCACAATCGTTGATTTGCCGCTGCCGGATGAGCCTGTTAAGGCAACTGTACGCCCGGGTTGAAGAAACGCCTCCAGTTGCTCTCTCCCTTCGTTCTGCAAGGCAGAAATAACGATGACTGGCACACCGGGGGCCACCCCCTCCGCTTCGGCCACCCGCTCTTCCACATCGGGACAAAGATCGCTTTTGCTCAACACAACGACCGGATCGACCCCACTGTTCCACGCCATAATTAGATACCGTTCCAGCCTGCGCACATTAAAATCGTGATTCAGCGCATTGACGAGAAAGAGCGTATCTACATTTGTCGCAATCAATTGCTCCTTCGTCTCAAAGCCCGCAGCCTGCCGGGATATCCGACTTTTACGTGGCAGCACGGCATGAATGACTGTATCAGAGACTCCATCTGGCACGGTGACAGCCACCCAATCCCCCACAGCCGGCATTTCTGCCGGATCGACGATAGCATGTCTCAGCTTGCCGGAAGCAGCTCCCCAGCGTTCTCCATCCATAGTCATAAGCTTTACTTTTTGACCATAATCGGCAATCAGACGGGCAGGGCGTACCTGTGTATTTTCTGCTCGTTCTTCAAAGCTTTGTTTCCATTGATCCCAAAAGCCGTTCCAGTAATCAGACCAGCCGTATTCATGTATACTCATTGTTTTCCTCCTGTGAATCATCGTTTATTGCTGATGTTTAAAGTTGATGTTTTTTTATTTTCGTGCTATTCGGTTTATAAATGTTCTCTCCCGCGAGCAAACAACGCAAAAAATCCGCAGGGAAACCCCTGCGGAGGGTGTATGATTCAGGCCGAGGCTATCCCAAGACCCTAATCATAAAAAAATCCGCAGGGAATCACTCCCTGCGGATTTCATCGGTTCTACTGCTCAACCGAATGCCATGTAAAAACTATACTTATTTCATATAGTCTTCAACTATGCATCATCCGTGCGGGAGACAACGTCATACTGCTGCTGAACCAATCCATTCATGTTCGTACGCATATAACATCGCCTCCTCCTAAAATTTCCTTAATCATACAAGTCCACAATTCGTCTGTCAAGTTTGCCGCAAACCTTTTTTTAAATCTTTTCAAGTTTCTTTTAGCGCACTTGATCCCAGCGCGTCCACATCTCACGTGGATTCAATTCATACATTTCACGTTCCCTGTACATAAATTGATGCATAATCAGCTCACGCCGAATTGTCGCAAAATCCTCATGATACTGCTTAATCCACTCGTTTAGCTCACGTTCAGGATACACGCGGCCCGGCTCCAGCTTTTCTGCCAGCATTTGAAGCACGATCAGCTTTTTCTTGTATTGCGAGGGAATTTGACGTAGCTTGCCGTCCTTGGAAAAAAAATTACGCAAGACTGTCGCTTCCAGCGTTTCATTAACCTCTGACATTTCTTCCTCCCCCTCTCCTTTTTCAAAAATAAACCGCACTGTCGCCTCGGCATGCTGCCTGATCAGTTCAGGATTTAGTGTGAAATATACCGTATTCTTATCACGCCGCTCCTTGATTAACCCGGCCTCACGAAGCTTGGAAGCATGATGCGTGACAGTCGGTTGGGATAAATTCAGTTTTTCCGCCAACGCCTGACCATGCATCTCTCCACGTGACAAGAGCAGTAATATACGCATACGCGTAGGATCAGCAAGCGCTTTATGATAGTTGACCATTTTATCCAGTTGCAACGTTAACGCCTCTTTTCATCACTAACTACTCTCCATATACTTTGCGTGAAAAATTAAATTCTACACATAACAATAGATATATATCTAATTATATGATTGTTAAAAATAGCTGTCAATCGTATCATTCTTTTACTTCTTTCTGAAAACGGCTGGATATTGTGTACGCATTGCGGTAGGATGATATTACTTGACTTTTGTGCAGAGATTGCATATATTCAATTGTTTCGCCTTTTCAAATTTTTATGAATTAGCGCTTTGAAACGTCTACCATACTACTGCAAAACAGGCGCAACAGACCAATATAACGGGAGGTTCATCGAGATGCACGACGTAGTCATTATCGGAGGCGGGCCTTGCGGGCTGTCCGCTGCAATCGAATGCAGCCGCAGAGGCTTGCAAACTGTCATTATCGAAAAAAGTAACATTGTTCACTCCATTTTTCTGTACCCGACGAACATGCAGTTTTTCAGCACGGCTGAACTGCTGGAAATTGGCGATGTTCCGTTCAGTACGCCTAATGACAAGCCTTACCGTCATGAAGCACTGGCGTATTACCGCAAGGTAGCTGCACATTATAACCTGAACATCCGTCATTATGAGGAAGCAAAAACGATCACACGACAGGATGATACTACATTTACTGTACATACGGTGAGCAAGCAGGGAATAGCCAAAACGTATTCGTCACGCTATGTCGTCGTGGCTACAGGATATTTTGATCATCCGAACTATTTGGGCATTCCCGGGGAACAATTAGATAAAGTTACTCATTATTTCAGTGAAGCCCATCCCTATACCGGCACGCGGGTCGCAATCATCGGCGGCAGCAATTCTGCGGTGGATGCAGCGATGGAACTCGTACGTGTCGGGGCTACCATTGACATGGTGTATCGCCGAACCGAACTGTCTGAATACATTAAGCCGTGGGTTCGCCCACTGTTCGACAGCATGGTACAAAAAGGAAAAATTACGCTCCATCTGGGCGCGCGCATCACTGAAGTTCATCCGGATTATGTAGTGGTCACCCCGTTGGAGGCAGAAGCTTTCCGGCTCGAAAATGATTTTGTACTGGCGCTGACCGGGTTTCACCCGGAACGGAAGCTACTGGAGTCTGTAGGGGTCCACATGGCTGAGGGTCTGGACAAACCGGAATATGACCCTTCCACGATGGAGACCAATATACCGGGTATATATGTGGCGGGTGTCATCGCTTCTGGCAGCAATGCCAATGAGGTGTTCATTGAAACAGGCCGCTGGCACGGTCGCCAAATCGCTGAACATATTCAAAGCTAAATGAACTAAGGAGAACACATATATGGATTACAGTTCACTCATCCTGCTGGTACTGGCTGGTCTTGGAATTGTCAGCGGCAACTCCACCGTCACCATTGCCATGGTCGTACTACTGCTACTTCGGGTAACCCATTTTCATACTGCTTTCCCCTGGCTTGAAAAGTATGGATTGACGATCGGGATCATCATTCTAACCATTGGTGTGATGACCCCACTGGCCAGCGGTAAAATCAGCATTAGCCAGGTGATGGAGTCCTTCCTTCACTGGAAGTCGCTGCTCGCTATTGCTATTGGCATCCTGGTAGCCTACCTTGGCGGCCGCGGAGTAACCCTGATGTCCGGACAGCCCATCATTGTGACGGGTTTGCTTATTGGAACCGTGATTGGTGTGGCCTTCTTCAAAGGCGTTCCTGTAGGACCGCTCATCGCCGCCGGGCTGCTATCGCTGTTAATCGGACGCACCTAGACTTCCTCGCTTATCCTTCGTCTGGCGCTGGCAGATGCTGTCTATAAAAAAACGTATTTGACCAGCAGCAGACATAAGATTGAAAAAGGCAGTCAACGCAAAAGACGAATGAACCTGAGCAATCTGCATGACGGACTGAATTCAGTCCCGCTTTGTGTTATACTCTTATCGCATAATTTGGTAAATGCAGGAGGCTTGACCGATGTCCCGACAATTTGTAACGGAAGCTGTAATGGTTGCCATATATGGCCAACTGCTTACAACTCCCGCCCCTGTGGAATATATAGTGCCTTACACGTCGCTGCTGGAGCTATACGAATTTCAGGATAGCACGGAACCGCTCATGGATAATCCTGCGGACGATCAGCATGTGAAGCGAAAGGTAAGCGAACTGATCAGCTATTTTGAGGAACCTTTGAATCAGAAAAAAATCCGGCGCGCGCTTCAGATGCCCTGGGCCAAAAGCTTGCCTATCCTGTTCGACGCTAACACCACACTGATCGTCATTAATGCCGTCGATACTGCGCATTACGGAGAATATTTTGATCCAATCGAGACCGAACTGGTGCTAACAGCCCAGCGTGAAGAATTACCCATTTTGACAGATCAACTGGACTGGATTCATCGCATTATTGAAGCTTCCGTACCTGTACATGTGTACGACATTGACGATTTTGATTTTGCGGTGGATGGTCCGATGCTTAACAACCCTTAACATACAGCACACGCGCCCCAAGGACAACAAAACGGCGGAGTATCACACACAGGTTTAATCCCCTGTCATGCGATATTCCGCCGTTTTTTCATGACCCTAAACGGTTCACCTGCTCGCTATTTCTAACGTTAGAGCATTAAGACTGCTCTTCCTCGGCATACGTGTAAATAATGTCGTCATGTTCCTCCAGATACTTTACTTCCAGATGATGACCCTTCAAATACCAATAATCCTGGTCCTCCATATAAAACGTGATGCCAGCCGCTTCATGTTGTAGTACAGGGTGCTGCGGAGGCTCTACGGCAATTCCCAGAGAGAAGCCTGGATGTAACCCACCGCCAGAACTATAGCGGGCAAAAAAACGGATGGTATCTCCACGGTTCAGACCAAGCTCCTTGATGTACCACTGTGCCGCTGGTTCAGTTACCTGTATGCTCATTCGTTATGCTCATCTCCTTGTACAATTACGTCCTGTTAACTATATCATAGTATTCTTTAGAATGACCACCAACCGCCCCTTGCTCAAATGAAAATCTCCAGCGAGCGATATACATTTTTTTGAAAAAGGTTTGACAATTCGCAAAAGACGGTGTTAAGATTCAACCATACGAGATCCATTTTGAAATTAATTACCAATTTGAACGATTACTCATGTTCAGAATGAATCCAATTCGAAGAAGAAAGGAGTGTTACCGGTGCTAAACATTCATCTCGCCTTTTACCCAACTCTACAAACACAACAACTTCATACCGGAGCATCTCCCTTGACGCATCCTTCGGAATTGGGCCATTCACGTTGTATGGTTTAATACGAGTGGCTGCCTGCGTTTGAGCAGTTTTTCAGTGGTGAGTGTGCTGAAAATACCTGCGCGCCATATGATATTGAGATTTAAGGCATATCGTCTGCGGACGGTATGCCTTTTTTGCGCCTGTTACCGGATTGAAGCTAGTGGTAGCAAGCCGTTATTGTTTATTCAAAATGGTACGACAACTCTCGCATGAGCTTTTCATGAAAGGATGGGATTCCTCTTGTTTTCGGTACTCAAAAATTTAAGCTGGTTTTTTAAAAGAGAACGAAGCCGGTACTCGATTGGGCTGTTTTTGCTGATAGCCGTTGGCGTGCTGGAGCTTGCTCCGCCTCGGCTGCTAGGTAGCGCTATTGATGAGATCGTACGCGGTTCAATTTCATGGTCCTCGCTCTGGCATTATATTTTTTATATTTTAGGCATTCTTGCCGTCATCTACTACATTACGTACATATGGATGCACAAGCTGTTTGGTGGTGCCAATCTGGTGGAGCGCCTGTTGCGCACACGCTTTATGAACCATCTGCTGCGGATGACACCTCCATTTTTTGAACGCAATCGTACTGGTGACCTGATGGCTCGTGCTACGAACGACCTTCGCTCCGTCGCTAGTACTGCGGGCTTTGGCATGCTGACGCTAACTGACTCTACAGTTTACCTGAGCGTCGTGCTGGTCGCCATGGGCACCCTGATTAGCTGGAAGCTGACGCTGGCGGCGGTTCTGCCCCTTCCTTTTATCGCGCTGGCAATGAGCATTTACGGTAAAGCCGTTCACGAGCGTTACACGCTGGCACAGGATGCATTTGGCGATATGAACGACCAAGTGCTGGAATCCGTGGCAGGTATCCGGGTCATTCGCGCCTATGTACAGGAACGAATGGATGAAAAACGGTTCGCCGATATTACCGATGACGTATTTCGCAAAAATCTGGCGGTCGCCCGAATGGATGCTCTCTTCGAACCGACGATCCGCTTATGCGTAGGACTTAGCTATGTGATCGGACTTGGCTATGGTATTTATCTGGTATTTCATAACGATATCACGCTGGGTGAACTGGTATCCTTTAACATGTATCTGGGGATGATGATTTGGCCGATGTTTGCCATTGGCGAGCTGATCAACATTATGCAGCGCGGTAGCGCTTCCCTCGATCGGGTGAACGAAACTCTCCATGTGGAGCCGGACGTACAAGATGCAGCTCAGCCTGTAACGGTTAACCACCCCGAGTCCATTACGATGAAAGATGTTACCTTCCGCTACCCAACCTCATCTGTTGACAATCTGTTACATGTGAATTTGGAGCTGAAACGTGGAGAAACGCTAGGTGTCGTCGGCCGAACAGGCAGCGGGAAATCCACCCTGCTCAAACAGCTACTGCATGAATACCCGACGGGTAGCGGTGACATTTTAATCTCTGGCACTCGGCTGGAGGACATCGCTGTTGAACAACTGCACAGCTGGATCGGCTACGTGCCACAGGAGCAAATTCTGTTCTCCAAATCAGTGCGTGAGAACATTCAGTTCGGTAAACCGCGTGCAGGTGATGACGACATCATGGAAGCAATCCGTACCGCAGCCTTCGATCAGGATTTAGGCACCTTGTCTGATGGACTGGATACACTCGTCGGAGAAAAAGGCATTGCCCTGTCCGGCGGCCAGAAGCAACGTGTTTCGCTGGCACGCGCCTTTATCGGCGATCCTGATATTCTGGTGCTAGACGATGCACTGTCCGCGGTTGATGCTCGAACAGAAGCACGTATTATTGATAATATCCGGCGTAAACGCTCGGGTAAAACAACTCTGATCTCCACTCACCGTCTCTCGGCTGTAGAACATGCAGACCGGATCGTCGTGCTGGAGCAAGGACGCATTATTGAGGAAGGAACCCACAACGAGCTGCTTCAGACGGACGGATGGTACCGTCAACAGTATGAACGACAGCAAGTGGAATCTGTTCTGACCTCAGGGGAGGTATCCTAATGAAACCCAATATCGGCAAAAGGCTATTCCAGTATGCCCTGACGAGCAAAGCGGGCTTTATCGCCGCACTCATCGCGTTGGCTATCGGGGTAGCCGCTGAGCTGGCCGGACCCTTCATCGCCAAAACGATGATCGACGACCATATGCTCGCTATTGAAAAACCATTTTACGAGACAACTAGTGTGGACGGTACCGTAAGTTATGCCGGAACCCATTTTAAGCGTGAAGACCGCTTTGAGGCCGGGGAGCCCAAAGGGCGCGAAGCAAGGATTTTACAAGTTGGGAAATCCTTCGTATTTATTGATGGCTCGGTGCAGGTGGCTGACGGTAACCGCTCCTTTGCGAACGGCACGCTGACGGTGACACGCGGCTCCGACACCTTTCGCTATGATGCCAAGGCTTTGACAGCCGATGAGCTATATAGCTTTTACAAGCCGGAAATGCCCGGTATCTTTCAACTGATTGGCTGGTATTGCTTTTTTCTGGTCATTTCGATCTTTGCTGAATTTGGCAAAACCTACTGGCTGCAATCCTCGGCCAACAAGGTTATTCAAAAGCTTCGGCTTGACCTCTATGCACACATTCAACGGTTGCCAGTTTACTTTTTTGACAATCTGCCCGCAGGTAAGGTCGTATCCCGTGTTACAAATGACACAGAAGCGGTAAAAGATTTATTCGTGGCCGTACTGTCGAACTTCACTTCAGGTATTGTGACGATGGCCGGGGTATATGTCGCACTCTTTTTGCTGGACTTCAGACTGGGTCTGATCTCTCTGTTCATTGTACCGCTACTGATCTTGTGGATTGTACTGTACCGCAAAGTCGCCACCCGCTTTAATACGATCATTCGGTCCCGGCTCAGTGAGATTAATGCAATTATCAACGAATCTATTCAAGGGATGTCCATTATTCGCGTGTTCCGGCACCAGAAACAAACGCAACATGAGTTTGAAGAACTGAACGATGATTATATGAAGCATCAGAATAAAATGCTGAATTTGAACGCCTTCACTTCACACAATCTGGTTAATGTGCTGAGAAATCTTGCCTTTGCCGTCGTGTTGTGGTATTTCGGAGCCGAGGCGCTTGGCACGACTGGCAGTGCTGTATCACTAGGCGTACTATACGCCTTCGTCGATGTACTGGGACGACTGTTCCAACCGATGACTGGTATGGTCAACCAGCTTGCGGTGCTGGATGCTTCAATCGTATCCTCGGGGCGGGTATTTGAACTGATGGATGAAACCGGAGAACAGGTAACAGACGGCACGATGCCGCGTTACAAAGGTCTGGTGGAGTTCGACGACGTAACCTTTGCCTACAAAAAGGATGCTGTCCTTAAACATATTTCCTTTACTGCACATCCCGGCCAAACGGTTGCTCTCGTCGGACATACCGGATCAGGCAAAAGCTCGATTATTAACCTGCTGTTCCGGTTTTATGATCCGCAAAAAGGAACGATCACCATTGACGGAACCTCTGTCAAGGACATTCCGAAGCAGTGGCTACGCCATCATATGGGAATCGTTCTTCAAGATCCATATTTGTTTACAGGTACAGTAGCCTCCAATGTCAGTCTGGGAGATAGCCGGATTACCAGAGAACAGGTGAACAAAGCACTGTGTGATGTTGGGGCTGACAAACTGCTGGCCCACTTGCCACAAGGCTTTGACGAGCCAGTGATCGAAAAAGGAAGTACTTTATCAGCCGGGCAGCGTCAGCTCATTTCCTTCGCCCGCGCGTTGGCCTTTGATCCGGCGATTCTGATTCTCGATGAAGCTACTGCCAATATTGACACTGAAACCGAGGCGCTTATCCAATCTGCGCTGGAGGTGCTCAAGAAAGGGCGTACTACCTTCATCATTGCTCACCGTCTGTCAACCATCCGCAGTGCGGACCAAATTCTGGTGCTGCATCGGGGTGAGATTGTCGAACGCGGTAACCATGACGAACTCATGGCTCAGGGCGGTCGTTACTTCCAGATGTATCAGCTCCAGTCAGGAACAGCGGGAACAGATACAAATGCATCCTCTACTGCATCGTCGGAACAGAAAGCTTTGCTTGCAGAGCAAACTGTTGTTGCAGCAGGAGCTGCGACTTCTGGAAAAGCCGATACCCGAGCAAGTACCAGCTCCTTGCAAAAACCGGGCACAGGTCAAAACGGACCTGGCTTGGCTGGAGGAAGCGCATAAAGCAAGCCCACAAAGCATGCATAAAAAAACAGCAAGTCTCCGGATAAATACAATGGAGGCTTGCTGTTTTACTTTTTTCTAAACACATGCTTCGTGTGTAGGCTACAACTATTATTGGGCTACCGAGGTGCCTGGTCCTGTAGGAGGAAAAACGGTTCCCTCTACTGCCTTTATCGTAACTTTGTACTTGCTGTCCACCAGGGTACTGGTGTGGGTATCCGTAATGACCTGGATATTCATTTCCCCCGGCTTTGGACTTGTCAACTTGTAGTAAATCACTGCATTGGCGTCATCTACATAGTCGATATGATCCACTTCAATACCGTAACCGGGATTGGGTGCCTGGAACCGGGTTAATGTTACCTTATTCTGTTGGTCATTCACCTTCTCTACACTCATACTAATACCATTTTGCTGGCCCGGATCTGAAGGCTCAGCCGGATTTTCTGGAGTAGATTCTATCGGTTTATGATTTTGCACAAATTCGGATGCATTATAGACCATCTCTGCTGCCTCCATTCGGGTTACCTTACGGTCCGGACTAAAGTTGCTCTTTTTATCTAATTTTGCAATTTTGGTCAACAGCAGGAACTGAACCCCTTCGCTTGAATCTTGGTCCAGCTTCTTACCATCCGCCACATTAATGTACATGCGGACTGTTGGATATTCTCCGGTTGCACTAACCGCTTTGTACAGTATATTCGCGAATTGTTCTCTTGTCATCTGAGTGCTTGGATCAATATCCGGTGACAAAGGAATTTGGTGTTGAGCCGCAATCCGGTAAGACTTGGCGTACCATGCCGAAGACGGAATATTTGCGAAGGAACCCGTCGTGAAATCCGGCATAACCTGAAGATCCATCGCATTAACGACCAAATGCACCCCTTGTGCATACGTAAGTGATTGATCAGGCGCAAACTTATCCTTGGTAATGCCCTGAATAATCCCTCTGTTCTGAAGCGAACTTACAATCTTCTCCTGCTCGGTTCCTTTTATATCACGAAAAGCAGAAGCTGACGTAGCCACTGCCAACGAACAGATCACGAGCAAAGCTGCTGTCACGCTTTTGTTTTTTTTCATGAGATGCACCTCCATATTTACTATATTTCTTCTATACTTATCGACGCAATACTATCAACAAATGTTTCAGATACTCAAAAATTGATTGTAAAAAAAGCTTACGATACTTACAGTTAGTGTAACCCGTTTAACTCTTTTCTGCTCACGTCCTAGGCTACATTCTAAGGATACTCACTTTGCGGGCATTTTTCCTCAGGCCATTTGGCTACATCCGATAGGGTGCTTTCAGACCAAGAATTTGCAGCGTATGTGCCAAAATATCAGCAGTTTGTTCAGCCAACTGAATGCGCCACGGCCCACCATCGACAATCCGTTCCTTGGCGTAAAAGCGGTTGAACGCCTGCGCCGTATCCAGCGCAAACCTCGCGATAACCGAAGGTTCCAGTTGCCGAGCCGCACGCACCAGTTGACCCTGATAACGAACCAGTTGCTTAAGCAGCGCCCAGCCTGCATCCCCCAGCATTTCATCTGATGTATACGTTGAATCAGGTGCATGACGTTCCCCGCGGGAACATCTATACTAGAACCAGCCAACGTACCAGTGCCAGCATGAGCTTTTTCCAAAAGACTGCGTATACGTGCATGTGTGTATTGTACATAAGGACCTGTCTCACCTTCAAAGGTTAACGCGTCTTCCAGTGAGAAATCTACTTCGTTCAGGCGGTTATTTTTTAAGTCGCCAAAAATGATCGCCCCGATGCCGACATCCTCGGCTATTTCCTGTTGATCCTGTAAATCGGGATTCTTCTGAGTGATGATAGATAGAGCGCGGGCTACCGCTTCATCCAGTACCTCTTCCAGCTTCACGACTTTGCCGCGTCTTGTGGACATTTTTTTACCTGCAAAACGCATCAGACCAAACGGCACGTGCTCACACTGCTCCGCCCACATCTCCCCTGCACGCTTTAGCACCTCAAACACTTGCCGGAAATGCAACTGCTGCTCTCCACCTACCACGTACAGCAACCGATCAGCTTTCATCACCTCATGACGATAGATCGCCGTAGCCAAATCCCGTGTCGGGTAGATGGTAGTCCCATCCTTTTTCAAGATCAGACAAGGCGGCAGTCCTTTATCCTCCAAACGCACCACAAGCGCACCTTCACTTTCTTCCAGCAAACCTTTCGTCCTTAATTGGGCAACAACTGCCTTCATTTTATCATTGTAAAAGCTCTCTCCCAGCACATGGTCGAATGTAATGTTCAGACGCTGATACATGCGATCAAATTCACGCAGGCTGACTTCAACAAAAAACTCCCATAGCCGCTGAGCCTCGGTATCTCCATGCTCCAGACGGCGGAACCATTCTCGACCTTCGTCCTCCAAAGACGGGTCATGCTCGACTTCCTCATGAAAACGCACGTACAGCTTCAGCGATTCCCCAATCGGATCCTGCTGTAGCTGCTCCTCATTTCCCCATCTTTTATAAGCCGCAATTTGCTTACCAAACTGTGTTCCCCAATCCCCCAGATGATTCACACTAACCGGAACAAACCCCGTTTCCCCGAGAATGCGGTACAGTGCAGCGCCGATGACAGTAGAGCGAAGATGACCGATACCAAACGGTTTGGCAATATTGGGTGAAGACATATCAATCACTACCCGCTGTCCGTGTCCGAGAACTGGCTTGAAAAATTCTGGTTTGTTTAATTCAGCCAGCATCAGTGGAATATGAACGGAACGCCCCAGTGTTATATTGACAAAGGCTCCTGATGCCGAAGCAGTCAGTCCTTCCTTACGGGTTATGGCCTCCGCCAGTTCCAACGCAATTTGCTGCGGAGCCTTCCTAAACTTTTTAGCCAGCAAAAAACAGGGAAACGCTACATCCCCCCATTCCGGTTGTGGCGGTACCTCCAATAAAGAGGAAATCTCCTTTTCCTCCAAGCCCGTATGGGCAGAAATAGCCTGAGTAGCGGTCGATAACAGCATGGTTTTCTCTCCTTTTTTTCATTAGAATCTAACAAAAAAAGCTCCCGCCTCTTGAATTATTCAAGAGACGAGAACTTTAATATCCCCGCGGTACCACTCTTCGTAAATCGGATTGTGCAATGAACTATGCATAATCGCCGATTTCACTCCAATGACAAATAACGGTGTCTGCCGGGCTGAACTACTAACGGAACTCCGTGTTGGAACAACCGTCTCCCGGGTGCGCTTCACGTTGGGCCTCATACCGGCTTCCACCTTTTCCGGCTCGCTGTAATGATATGGCTCCCCTGCTACTCTCCCGTTCCAAGACGTTAATTCCCATCATTATACAAACCTATCCTGTAGAAAGCAATGTTTTATTTTCTGTTCAGGCGCTGACTCGATTATATGTAATTACACAGCCACCATTTGGCGGCATGCCTGAACACAACGGCGGCAGGCTTCTGCACATTGCTTGCAATGCTCATGGGCGTGCTTACCGCATTCAGCAGCACATACTTCACAGGCTCTGGCACACAGCTCACAAATTTGCTCGGCAAATTCCGTTCCGCGTTCCAGCATTTGAGCGGCAAACCCGCATATTTCTGCACATTCCCGGCTCACTCGAATACACTCGCGCAGCATAGCCAAATCATATTCCTTCAAGCTCGCCACATAACTGACGTTGCAAGCGTTCATACATTCCAGGCAAGCATCCACGCATTGTTGGTATGAATGTTTCATAATACATTACCTCCCTGTTGTTGACCCTGCTGTATTATTACCCGCCGACAATTGAGATTAATCAACCGTTGTTCACGCTTTCATCAATGACCAAACAAAAAATCCTGACTTATGTAAGGAAGTGTACTATATTCCAACCCATCCGTGCAAGGGAATAAATCACACCGCTTCCTCGTGTCCACTATTGACTTGCATACCCGCGATCGTTCCTCTATTGTAAAAAAAGAGTATGTCTAACCATAGATTGAGGAGTGAGCATTGCAATGAATATATCTTCTGTAGAGGAGCATCGACTGGAGGCCCCGCAGCAGGTTAGCTGCATGGTTGTAACCGTCTCCGACACCCGTACCGTAGAGACAGATACCGGAGGACGCCTACTGATGGATTTGCTGGAAACGAACGGCTATCAGGTAGTCCGATATGTTATCGTCAAAGACGACTATGACGGCATCCGGCAGCTCGTATCCGAAGCCGCTGAACGCGATGACATTGAGGCCGTACTTTTGACAGGCGGCACCGGTATTTCCCCGCGTGATACCACATTTGAAGCCGTATCCTCTCTGCTGGATAAGGAACTGCCCGGATTCGGGGAAATCTTCCGTTATTTAAGCTTTGCTGAGGATATAGGTTCAGCAGCGATATTGAGTCGTGCTGTGGCTGGCACCGTGGGCCGGACAGCCGTATTTTCTATGCCAGGCTCGCGTGGAGCCGTCCGTTTGGCGATGGAGCGCATTATTATACCTGAGCTGCGGCATGTCATGAGGGAGATTTACAAATAACACACAGATTTCCCTCTCACGCTCTGAAACACAAAGAGGCACCCCATCATTTGCAGGGTGCCTCTTAAAACTATTCCTTTTCTTCCACTTCTGGCTGCATATAGCTGTCGATCAGCTTTTGTTTCAGCCCCCATACCTTTTCACTGAGATTTACACGGTAAATTTCCGGGTTCAGCTTCCGCAAATATTCCGGCCAGAACAGTTGCAGCTGGGAAGTATGGTATGCGCGAATTTCGTCCAGTCCGGGAAGCTCATACACTTTCTGCCCATTTACGAAAATAGGCTCCAGCATCGGAACTGCCTCGTAATTTTCCACAAACTTCTTCATATACGGATGCAGCGGGTTAAAGAGTTTCAGCCGCTTTCCATTGCGCGGACGATCTTCGTCCGGAAAAGAAATATAATCGGCGACAGCTCTCCCTTTCTTCTTATCTATAATACGATATACATCCTTCTTGCCCGGTGTGGAAACCTTTTCCGGGTTACCCGAAATTTTAATCGTCGGCAGCATTTCGCCTTCTACTTCCCGTTCGACCAGCTTGTACACCCCGCCCAATGAAGGTTGATCCGAAGCTGTAATGAGCTGTGTCCCCACACCCCATACATCGATACGCGCACCTTGGGCCTTTAAGTTGAAAATCGTATTTTCATCCAAATCATTGGAGGCTACAATTTGTACGTAATCCAAGCCTTCAGCATCCAGCATTTCCCGCGCCTGAATGGACAAATAGGCTAAGTCACCACTATCCAGGCGGATTGAATTCATACGTTTGCCCTGGCTCTCCAGCATCTTCGCTGTCCGAATCGCATGGGGAACGCCGCTCTCCAGCGTATCAAAGGTGTCCACCAACAGTGTGACCTGATCCGGTAAAACCTTCGCATACACGTCAAAAGCCTCCTGCTCACTCATAAAGGTCTGCACCCAGGAATGAGCATGTGTTCCCTTCGTCGGAATACCAAAGTGCTCACCTGCCAGCATATTAGATGTTGCGTCAAAACCCGCTACATAAGCTGCCCGTGCTCCCCAAATCGCCGCATCTGCTTCCTGCGCCCGCCGTGTACCAAATTCCAGCAGCGTATCGCCGCTTGCCACCTGCTTGATGCGCGACGCCTTCGTCGCAATCAGCGTCTGATAGTTCATAAAATTCAACAACGCTGTCTCGACCAATTGTGTTTCCATAATCGTTCCTTCGACGCGTACCAGAGGCTCATTCGGAAAAACAAGCGCTCCTTCTTTCATCGAATGAACGGTTCCGCCAAACCTAAACTGGCGCAATGCCTCCAGAAACATGGGATCATACTTCTCCTCTTGCTCTGAGAGGTAACGGATATCCTCTTCTGTAAAGCGCAGATTTGCAATATAATTCACAATGCGTTCCAGACCTGCGAACACCGCATATCCGTTGCCAAAAGGCAGCTTGCGAAAATATGCCTCAAACACAGCTTTGCGCTGGTGACTTCCGTTCACCCAGTGGGCGTACATCATATTAATTTGATATTTATCTGTATGTAATGCGAGGCTCGTTGACTGCATCGTAATCATCCTCTCTGACTGTCCCCGGTTTTGCAGCGGCGTACCGCCTTGTCCATCCGTCAGCAATATCCGACTCCATTCTGTTATCGGATAATGGTGCACAATCGTTAAGTTATTTACTTCTTCTGGCGTAAAATCGTATCCTCAGCCGACCATACGTCGGCTCCGAGACTGCCCTGAAAATGACCCAAAGCCCAATCATGTCCGGCCTGATTAAAGCTCGCCACAGCGTCCTTGTATACCGTAATCGCAAAACCTTTGTTATAAGCGTCTACAGCCGTATGCAGTACACATATATCCGTACACACACCGATCAAATGAACTTCCGTAATACCTCGTTCACGCAACCTGAGTTCCAGATCCGTGCCAGCGAAGGCGCTGTATCGTGTTTTATCCATCCAATAGATGGAATCACTCTGTGTAGCATAGAGGTTATGGAGCTTGCCATACAAATCTCGTCCCCCGGTTCCACGAATATTATGTGGAGGAAACAGCTTGCTTTCCGGGTGATAAACATCATTTTCCTCATGCAGGTCCACTGCCATTACGACAAAGTCCCCTTGATCCACATAGGCCTGCGTAATGGCTTCCATCCGTTCATCCAGCTCTATTGCCGGTTGTCCAACAGGCAGACTGCCGTCCACAAAATCATTCGTGTAATCAATAACAATCAATGCCTTCATCGTTCAGTCAGCTCCTTCATCCTCAAGTTGGGGAGTGTGCGTTCTTTACGTGACCTACTACAATACATTAGGTGTAGATAGACAACCGCGGCACCCTGTCACTAAAACGATAAAGCTGTGCAGGTCTCTGTGAATACTGATTGGAGCTGAGCGGTTTGCCGTTCTCGTCCCGTACCTCTTCCAATATTCCCTGTCTGCTGCGAGTCGACGTTATTTTGCGAATAAAGTTCGGCTCTTCGAAATCCGGTACGACACTTTGAATGACCTGATACAGCTCGCCCAATGTAAAATGCAGAGGCAAAAACTGCTTGGCTATCGTCGTCTGGAGCATTTGCAACTGAATCTTCCGGTAGGCATCCACAATAATGTCCCGGTGGTCAAACGCCAGCTCTAATTCCTCCAGCGCTTCACGGATCGTGAACAGCCCAACCTCGGAAGCATCATCCGCCGCTTGCCGCTGCTCCAGCATCCATTCCTCTACCAGTGCAAAAAACGCATGCGATATAATCCACCCCCGCGGATCACGCCCAGGTCCACTATACACACCTAGGTACTCCAGATGACCGCCGTCCACGCCGGTTTCCTCTAACAGCTCGCGCTTGGCAGCACCGTAAATGGATTCATCTTCCTGACAAAAGCCCCCAGGCAACGCCCAACGTCCGGCAAACGGCCAACTACGACGCTTGATAAGCATTACCTTCAGCTCACGGATCGGCAACGTCTTTGTCACCGTCTTGCGCTCCCGCTTGGTTAAGGTGAACATGACGATATCTGCCGGAGCACCATCCGGGGTGCGATATTTCTTAATGTTATACGACGCCTTCTGCGTCTCTTCGTTTATACGTTCGTTATCCATTGGCATCACCACATTATATCGTTTTGATAAATTCATTATGACATAATAAAAAGTTTTGTCAAGCGTCAGGCCTTATCCAAATGATCTGTTTGTTTACGCAATACCCGGAATGTCGCCGTAGCCATGCAGCCGAGCGTTCCTTCACTATTCTTCACTTCCGCCTCAGTCGTTATAGTACGCCCCCCTTGATGGAGAATTCGTGCCTTAACCTCCAATCGCCCTTGTTTCATCGCTGACAAAAAATGGACGTTCAGATTTGTCGTCACACATAATTCCATATTGCGTGAAACCATGCTCACCATCCCCATCGCCTGATCCATCAATGTTGTGAGTACGCCACCATGAACAATACCCACCACGTTGGTATGTTGTGGTCCAGCCTGTAAAGCGATATGTACCTCTTTTGCATCAGCTTCGATCAATTCACAGCCCAAATACTCCCAAAATGTATTTACTTCACCCTCTACCAAACTACGCAAAATATCCATTTCCTTGCCTTCATCCTTTCTATGATGTCCTATTTACTCTTGAAATCTGGCACAATACGTATCATTACAAGTTACTCCTGAAAAAAAGGCGTGGAGGCTGAGCCTCCACACCATACATCATTCTAGTCACTGCAATTGGAGGAAGAAGTACTTTTTCCCTCTTCTACATTCACCTTTTCGGCAACTGTATCACGAATTGCCATGATAACCATTTGCAGCAGCTCATTAATTTCTACCTGGCTTTGTTGAAACTCCGTTACAATCGGAATACCGTCAAGCTCTTCTTGAAGCTCCTGAAGCTCGGCCTCTATTTTGGCAATCATCGTCTGATTCTTCAAGGATTCGAAGGCCACAATTTCCTTTTGCTTTTTCTTCATCGCTGCAATCAGATGCTGGATGCGCTCATGATCGCGGATTTTGTCTTCTGCTTTCCGAAATACCTGCACTTCCTCACTGTTGCCCAAAATACCCGCCAACTCTTGGGCTTTCGCCAATATCATATCGCGATTGACCAAATGATCATGCTGGCGCGCCGCCGGTTGATGCTCTGACTGTTGCAACCGCTCCTCTGTCACTGTCCATCGCTCCTTCTCTCACTTATACGGTCGTACATACAACTCATATTTGATCCACATGCAAACCTTGCTGCGCTATTTTGTTAACCGTTGACCGCCACGGCAGTTTGAACCAAATCACCCTGGATGTAAAAGGTCATAGGCTCCGTAATTTTCACCTGCACAAAGGTACCGATCAGATCCTTGGAGCCTTCAAAATGCACCAGCTTATTGGAACGGGTCCGGCCGGCAAGCACCTCGCTGTTATTTTTGCTCTCGCCTTCCACCAGCACCTCAACCACCTCGCCACGCAGTCTACCGTTAAAGCGGAGGCTGTTTTCGTTCACCACATTGTTTAAACGCTGGAGACGCTCCTTTTTGACCGACATAGGCACATTGTCTTCCATGGACGCCGCCGGTGTACCTTCACGTGGCGAATAAATAAAGGTGTAGGCAAAGTCGTAACCGACCTCACGTACGAGAGAAATGGTATCTTCAAACTGTTCGTCCGTTTCGCCTGGAAAACCTACGATAATATCCGTTGTCAGCGAAGCATGCGGAACAGCCGCTTTGATCTTCGCCGCCAGCTCCAGAACGCGCTCACGTGTATATTTTCGGTTCATTTTCTTCAATATATCCGTATTGCCGGATTGAACAGGCAGATGGATATGCTCCACCAAATTGCCGCCCTTACCGAGCACTTCAACCAAGTGGTCATCAAAATCACGCGGATGTGATGTTGTAAAACGTACACGCGGAATATCAATCTTACGCATATCGTCCATCAGATCCCCGAATCTGTAATTCATATCCTTCAAATCCTTACCATAGGCATTGACGTTCTGACCCAGCAAGGTAATTTCCTTAAATCCCTGGCGTGCCAAATCCCGTACCTCAGCAATGACATCCTCGGGCCGACGGCTTCTTTCCTTACCGCGTGTGAAGGGAACAATGCAATAGGTGCAAAATTTATCACAGCCGTACATAATATTTACCCAAGCCCGCATACCCTCGCGCTTCTTCGGCAGGTTTTCGATAATGTCGCCTTCCTTGGACCACACTTCGACCACCATTTCTTTGCTGAAGAGTGCTTCCTTGACGAGCTGCGGCAAGCGGTGAATATTATGGGTACCAAAAATCATGTCGACAAAACCGTGCTTTTGCAAAATCCGGTTGACGACACTTTCTTCCTGCGACATGCATCCACACACGCCAAGCAGCATACCTGGCTTCTCCGTTTTGAGATGCTTGAGGTGACCCAGCTCACCAAATACTTTGTCCTCCGCATTTTCGCGGATCGCACATGTATTCAGCAAGATGATGTCCGCTTCCTTACGATCCTCTGTCGCCTGATAACCCATTTGCTCCAGCAATCCTTTAATCGTTTCTGAATCATGCTCGTTCATCTGGCAACCGAATGTGTACACGATGTAATGCTTTCCCTCGCCGATATGCTTCAGCTCATCCGGAACTGCATTATCGTACAGTACCTGTACATCCTCTTTACCGCGTTGCTTTTCTTTTCTATGATTCGGCTCCGCCATAATATTGATCTCACGTCCGCGAATGCGGATCTTCTTGCTGTGCTCATCCTGAGAAATGATCTTTGCATCCGAGAAATCAAAATATTTGGAGTAATCTTTCGTTTCCTTGGCCATTCCTTTGGTCACTCCTTACACCATCTATTTCACACCAATTACGCTTTTACCGTATCTTAGCATATGGATTAATCTCTTTTAAGCCCGTAAAAACTCCTTTGAAAAAGGCATTACACTAAATTATAGCATGATTTATAAGCCATCGCCATATCTCCCCGTAAACGCCAATTGGTTACGCAGTGAATCTAATGTCCATAATTTTATAGGTAACCATTTTTAGAATCCTTAGTATGTAAAAAGCCCGACTCTTTAGCAAGAATCGGACCCTTAGCCTTTCGGCATTATATACGTATATTAGTCTACGATTTCAGCGTTGTCACCGTTTTTCACACCGGCTCCGTTCGCTTCATCTGTATCAATGTGCATATCCAAAGCAAAAGAATCGGACACACGTGCAAGAACATTTTCAAATACAAGACCACGTTCGCCGCCGACACGTACTTTCAGCAACTGCTTGTCCTTAATGTCCCATTTCGCTGCATCAGATGTATGGAAATGAATATGACGGGCAGCTACGATTACACCCTCTTGCAGTTCCACTTCTCCGGCTGGTCCTTTTACTGTGATTCCTGGTGTACCGTCAATGCTGCCAGATTCGCGTACAGGCGCTTTTACCCCAATAGCAAAGGAATCTGTGCGAGAGATTTCAAGCTGGGAAGCCGGACGAGCGGGTCCCAAAATACGAACCTTATCAAATTGGCCCTTAGAACCAATTACAGCTACCGTTTCATTTGCGGCAAATTGTCCTGATTGGGACAATGGTTTAAATTCAGTCAGTTGATAGCCTGCTCCAAACAAAATTTCAATATGCTCTTGAGTCAGGTGAATATGGCGTGCGGAAACGCCGACAGGTACGATTTTACTCATCGTATGGTCACTCCTTTTTCTCTATACAATACTTTACACATCTATGCTATTATACTCCTACTTTGCCAAGAAAGAAAAGGAGAGCGGGACAAAGTTCAGTTTTTCGCCCTAATCAGCCTTTAATATCGTCCCACTCGCCAGATTAACACTACATCCTTGACAGTTCAAACCGTCGTTTTAGCAAACAGGAGAAAGAACAGCATGATTTCAGCTACGATGAGATGAGAGGGAACAACAATAAATACATTAAGGACAAACAAGACACAGAGTATTCCTGTTAAGAAAAGAATGACTCTAGGACTTGGTTTAAGATGACTTAACCTGTACCGATGGAATACCAGCAGAACTGACAGAAAGTAAATAAATACAGAAGCAAAGGTAAAGCAAAGTGCAAAGATATAGGCTACCTGTCCCAAAAACAAGAGCTGTATCGAAGCTGCCAGCATGCTAAGTGAACAATAAATAAACAAATGACCATAAATAATAGTCTGTCCTGCTGATTGTTTTGATTTATCTACCCGCTTCTCCATATTCTCAAAATATTGCCACCAGATTGCAATGACTAATACAAAAGCCAAGGCAGCAAATACAACGGAAGAGAGCGTAAAATGATCGGATTGTAAAACAGAAAGCATACTGATCACCGATTCGCCAAGCAGAATTAAAGTGAACTGTGCAAAGCGCTCTAATAGATGCTCGGTATGGATAGGTGTGATCACCAATTTTTTACGACCAATCAAAGGCACGAGGATATCAACAGCAATGCCGGCATATAAAATCAAATATCGAACCCAAGAGTCAAAGAAGAGGGAGCAACTGGAAATGACTATTCCGATCCAAAAATAGGTACCGAAAAAACGAGCTGTTTCCTGTTTATGAGCCGTTTCTTTGGGTGCCGAAAGTAAATATTGAACGGCAGTCAAGCCTCTTAAACCAATATAGCCAACAAAAAAAGAGACATAATACGCGTCAAAATCTATATTAAGGCTAGCAGTCATGATTAACACGAAAAACAATTGAAGGATCATAAAGATTCGATGCGTTATACTGTCTTGACCAAAACGGTTGTTGTAGACAGTTTGTCCCACCCAAGCCCACCATATCGGAATAAAAATCAAAATAAACTTTTCCAGATGCTCCCAAGAAATACTACCATGCTCAACATGTAGTAAAACATGAGTGGCCTTGGAGACAGCGGCTACGAACAATAAGTCATAAAAGAGTTCAAGCCAGGTAACCTTTTTTATCAACATTATGTAATGGAGCTCCCTTCTGATATGGCAGTATAGCATGGTGACCCGTCAGGCTCGCTCCAACGTATGTCATATTTCGGCAAGCGTTATTTTAGCACCATGCCATTCTAGGATGCTCCAATTATTTCGTAATATATCTCGCTTTGTCAAGGGTGTGCGTAGCCAAAAATAACGGGTATAAATAGCTATTTAAGAAGACATTTTGGAAGGCAGATTCGTTTGCAAATATTCCAGCGCATGTCCTCCCAGCCACCCCTTGACCAGTTCCCCAGGATAATGCTTCAGCAGCAGTTCTGCAAAACCCGGATATTTCCCCGGATGCTCCAGCCCTTGCACATGATGCTCGATACCGTCAAAATCAGATCCGAACATCAAATGACGTTCGCCGCCTAGTGAACAAAGATGTTCAATGTGTGGCAACAAATCCTCAGCGGTCACCGTACCCTGCTCTTTGAGAAACATCGTGACGAAAGTCAAGCCGATCCGTCCGTTACGCGCGATCAGCGCACGAATCTGTTCATCCCGAAGATTACGTGGGTGAGGACATATCGCGAAGGAGTTAGAGTGCGAAGCAATCGGCGGTTGAACTGCCTCCTCCAGCACCTCCCAGAAGCCTTGTACAGACAAATGCGATACATCTAGTAGCAAACCTAATTCATTACAGCGCTTGACCAACTCATGCCCCTTGCGCGTCAGGCCGCCACCCCTCTGCTCCATAATGCCGTCAGCCGCCCAATTTGCATAATTCCACGTCAGCCCGATCAAACGGATTCCCAAGGCATAGCACAGTTCAGCATAAAACGGATTCCCTTCCAGCGCGTCCACTCCCTCCAGCGATAGCAGTGCCCAGAGTGATCCTTGAAGTTGTTGCATTCCATTGCCTTCCCGATGTCCCACTGATGTATCCTTACATTTTTCCAAGTCTTCCTTCCACAATAGCGGCTTCAACCCGCCAGATGGGGATATCATATGCTGTCTGAACAGTTCAACCTGACGAATTACATGCTCAAATCTTGGCGTACCCAACACCTGGGAAATATATATAGCGAATGTCTGCAAGTTCACATGGCCTTCTAACAAACGCTCTCTTGTAACATCAAGCGACGGATGACTGAAATCCACCTGCGGGTTAAGCTGCATCTTACACAACACATCACAATGCAAATCGGCAACCGACCATTTCATGTGTGGTTTACTGTTCATACATCTTACCTCCATTCATAGATTACAGCGTGATGAAGTTGTCTTACAATCTATGTAATACAGGCGACTTCCATGCAAAAAAGCCCGTTTACACCATCGTAAACAGGCTCAGGCAACTAGCATTTATTATCTTGGCTCTACAATCAGCTTCATTGCAGTCCGGTCTTCTCCGTCAATAACAATATCCGTAAAAGCAGGAATACAAATCAAATCCACTCCGCTTGGTGCGACAAATCCCCGGGCAATGGCTACAGCTTTAATGGCTTGGTTCAGTGCACCTGCTCCAATCGCCTGCAATTCGGCATTTCCGCGTTCACGCAGTACTCCTGCGAGTGCGCCTGCAACTGAATTAGGATTGGATTTTGCTGATACTTTTAATACATCCATAGTAAGTACCTCCCCTGGGAATGATGATGGTTTGATTCCACTATTAGATGTTATTCGAGGGTCAGCAAAAAATTCCTGCTTTTTGGTGACAGTTTTCCTTATTCTTTCCTTAAGCAGTTTCCAAAAAAGGTTAATCCATCCGCCATTCATCTTCTTTGAGTCTAATTTTCTGAATTTTACGCGCCATACCGTCGGTGTCATTCAACTCTACGCTAACTGCGTGAAAATGCCATTTTCCGTTGTCCGGTTGAAAACGTACCGGAAGCTGAGTCTGAAATTTCTGCAGCACGGCGTCTCTCTGCATGCCAAGTACTCCTTCATAGGGACCTACCATGCCCACATCTGTCTGATACGCAGTTCCTTGCGGTAAAATCGTATCATCGTTGCTCTGCACATGGGTGTGTGTACCAACAACAATTGAAGCACGGCCATCTAGATGCCAACCCATAGCGATTTTTTCCGATGTCGCTTCGGCATGAAAATCAACCAGAATGTGCTTATGCTTCTTGCGCAATTCATCTACGATCTCATCTGCTGCACGGAACGGGCAATCGATGGGTGGCAAAAAGGTTCTGCCCTGCAAGTTAACGATCGCCAGCTCCTTGCCTCCACCTTTCACCACGGTATAGCCTCGCCCCGGCGTTCCTGGCGGGAAGTTTGCCGGACGTATGATACGCGGCTCATCATCTATAAAATCAAATATATCCTTATTGTCCCAAGTATGATTACCCATTGTAATACCATGTACGCCCCAATCAAAAAATTCTCTGGCGATGGCTGGAGTAATACCTCTTCCTGAAGCTGAATTTTCCCCGTTCACGATAATAATATGCGGGTTGTATTTTGATTTTAGCGAAGGGAGATTTTCCCTTAATGCCTTTCTGCCTACACTACCGAAAATATCTCCAATAAATAGTACGTTGATAGAAAACCCTCCCTGGTATGCCTTACATAATGAAAAGTGGCCCTACAAACAGCGGCCACTTTTCGTTAAATTGCTTTTATTTTGCGTATTCTACCGCGCGGGTCTCGCGAATGACGGTAACCTTGATATGCCCTGGATAATCCAGTTCATTTTCAATCGTTTTCGTTATATCACGAGCCAATCGGAATGCTTCCGCATCATCAATTTTCTCTGGCTGCACCATGACGCGGACTTCGCGTCCAGCTTGAATGGCGTACGATTTTTCCACGCCTTCAAAAGATTCGGAAATGCGTTCCAGCTTCTCAAGACGACGGATGTACGTCTCCAGTGTTTCACGCCGCGCTCCCGGTCTTGCTGCCGAAAGGGCATCTGCCGCCCCAACCAGCATGGCAATCACCGAAGTCGCTTCGCAGTCGCCGTGATGTGAAGCAATACTGTTGATGACGACCGGGTGTTCCTTGTACTTCTTCGCCAGTTCCACGCCAATTTCAACGTGTGATCCTTCCACTTCGTGATCCAGCGCCTTCCCGATGTCATGCAGCAACCCTGCCCGTCTTGCCAGTGTAACGTCCTCGCCCAGTTCTCCGGCCATCAGACCTGTCAAGTATGCAACTTCCATCGAGTGCTTCAATACGTTCTGTCCGTAGCTTGTACGGAACTTGAGACGTCCCAGGATCTTGATTAAATCCGGATGCAGGCTATGCACACCCACCTCGAAGGTGGCTTGTTCGCCATATTCGCGGATTCGTTCATCCACTTCTTTACGGGATTTTTCCACCATTTCTTCAATACGAGCCGGATGTATCCGTCCGTCCGCTACGAGCTTCTCAAGCGCAGTACGCGCAATCTCTCTGCGAATCGGATCAAATCCGGACAAAATAACAGCTTCCGGCGTATCATCAATAATGAGGTCAATTCCCGTAAGGGTTTCAAGCGCACGGATATTACGGCCTTCACGTCCGATAATCCGGCCCTTCATTTCTTCGTTCGGCAATGTGACCACGGAAACCGTCGTTTCCGCCACATGGTCCGCTGCACAGCGTTGGATGGCCAGTGTGATGATTTCACGAGACTTTTTGTCCGCTTCCTCTTTGGCCTGTTGCTCAATTTCCTTAATCATCTGAGCGGTTTCATGACGAACTTCCTGTTCTACGTTGGACAGAATAATACTTCTCGCATCTTCCGTCGTCAGATTGGAAATACGCTCCAGCTCAGTTACCTGACTCTTGTAAATCAAATCAATCTGCTGCTGGGTTTCATCGATTCGTTTCTCTTTGTTGGCCACTTGTTCTTCTTTACGTTCCAGCGATTCCAATTTTTTATCCAGCGACTCTTCTTTTTGCAGCAGTCTTCGTTCCTGCCGTTGAATTTCATTACGACGCTCACGAGTTTCCTTTTCAGCTTCGGCACGGATGCGGTGAATTTCATCTTTCGCTTCCAATACCGTTTCCTTCTTCAGCGCTTCTGCCTCTTTTTTCGCGTTCTCCACGATTTGCGCGGCAGCTTCTTCCGCACTGGAGATTTTAGCTTCTGCAATAGATTTGCGAATAAAATAACCAATCCCGAACCCAAAGAATAACGCGGCTACAGCAACGAGAACGAACCAGATCGCAGTCATCATCATACTGTTCACCTCCTCGTTGGTTCCTCCAAGGCATTCCTTGGGACTTTTTGCAATTGTCACATTAGCTTTGATCGTCAAACTAAGATAACGGCACGCAGCCGTTTCATTTCATATGCACATGCTTTCACATGTACAATTCCGCCTGGCATAGCGGCATCACTTGTTATTTGGCGATGAGAACGTACCCATGGACTCCGCTTTTTTGGAAGGAAAAAGGGTGTTCCACAAGCATCGTTTCATATATATTTTATTATTTGACAAATGGCATTGTCAAGGGAATGCAAACTTTAGTAGATTACCATGTGGCTTTCCATACGATAGCCAGCTCATTCTGTTCACTTGTGCCAGCTAATGGATACCCGGCTGTTTAACAACTATTCATCCCACTGCGATAATTCCTCGTCATCGGAAGTCCCATCTTGCTCGGCCATCGTGAGATGATTAACTACGCGGCGTGTCATATCTCCCGAATATCCGCGCCTCATGAGAAAGGGATACGTTTTGCGTTTTTTCTCCATTATATCTCCACGCACCTGATTCCATTTCTTGCGTCCGACAACCAAAGCGCTCTCCCATTCCTCCTGATCGCTGATCTCACCTAAAGCTTCCCCGATAGAGGCTTTAGAGATGCCCTTTTGACGCAGTTCCTGCCTTACCCACATCTTCCCCTTCCGCTGGCTCGTTATGCGCTGTCTTGCCCACTGACGGGCGTATAGATCGTCATCCACAAGTCGCTCCCGCTCCAGACGGTTCAACACTTCATCAATAACAGCTTGACCCATTTCCTTTTGCGTCAAACGCTGCTCAATCTCCTGACGTGTACGCGGCTTTCGTCCCAAATAACGAAGCGCGTGCACGTATGCCTGTTGCTTTTCGTCCGCCAGAACGATTTCTTCCAGTTCCTTTTTGACGAAAGTCGTTCCTTTGAACATATTGTACTTGATCATTACATCTTCCAATATGGACAATGAATACGGGCCAAAATGAATCGTGTATCTTCCGCGTTTCCTACCCTGCCCCCGTTCCACCCTCGTAATCATCAATTCCTCATGATCAGGAAAAAGGGAAATGCCTTGCTGCTCATTTTCCTTCGAAGTGTGTTCACCTTCATCTTCCAATTGCAATGTGCTTCCCTCACTTTGATATTCACGAAAGCAAGCTGAGAACGCCCGCCACGCAAAAGTAAAATGTAGCTGACACGCAGGCCACATTCGATGCAAAAATACCCTGCACAACTGTGCAGGGCATCAGAATCATGCTATTCAAACGGCTGTGCCATAACCCCTGGCTCCAGTTCACAAACCAAGATTCACCAAGCTTTATTCAAGCTCCAGCAATTCCTGTTCTTCCTTGGCTTGCTGTGCCAACTCTTCTTCTGTCGGCGGAGCTACCGTCGTAATCAAATTGCTGGCCACCCGAATTTTTTGTTCGATCGTGCTAGCAATGTTCGGATTTTCCTTCAAAAATTGCTTCGCATTTTCACGTCCCTGACCTAGTCGTTCACCTTCATAGGAATACCAAGCTCCGCTCTTATCGACAATGTCATACTCCGTACCAATGTCGATCAAACTGCCTGTCTTGGAGATGCCTTCGCCGTACATAATGTCCACTTCCGCCTGACGGAAAGGAGGTGCGACTTTGTTCTTCACCACTTTAATACGTGTGCGGTTACCAACAACATCATTACCGTTTTTCAAGCTTTCAATGCGGCGGACATCCAAACGAACTGTAGAATAAAATTTCAGAGCACGTCCACCTGGTGTAGTTTCAGGGTTACCGAACATAACACCTATTTTTTCACGTAATTGGTTAATAAAGATAGCAATGGTGTTCGACTTGTTAATAGCACCGGACAGCTTACGCAATGCCTGTGACATTAAACGGGCTTGAAGACCAACATGGGAATCTCCCATTTCACCTTCAATCTCCGCTTTTGGCACAAGTGCCGCTACAGAGTCAACAACAACAATGTCTACCGCTCCACTACGTACAAGCGCTTCGGCAATCTCAAGTGCTTGCTCTCCTGTATCTGGCTGCGATAGCAACAACTCATCAATATTGACACCCAGCTTGCTGGCATACGACGGATCAAGAGCATGCTCGGCGTCGATAAAAGCGGCTTGTCCGCCTGTTTTTTGTACCTCTGCTATAGCGTGAAGAGCTACCGTTGTTTTACCGGATGATTCTGGTCCATATACCTCAATAATTCGGCCTCTCGGGAAGCCGCCCGTTCCTAACGCAATATCCAAAGCAATCGAACCACTGGTAATAGTTTCCACTTGCATATGGGTGGACTCACCCAACTTCATAATGGAACCTTTACCGAATTGCTTTTCTATTTGACGGAGCGCCATATCCAGCGCAGCACGACGATCTGACAATAAACTCACATCCTTCATTGTTTGTAGTTTAATAATACCTTGTTTTGACACGCTTGCCAAGCATTTTTTCGAACATACATTCGTTTTTTTTGTTTGGTCGGTTCTCATCTATACTTCCATCTGTCTCTTAAATCAAAAAAAGAACCGCAGGCAAAAAAGCTTTTGCAACGGTTCTTCCGATAATATGATTATACCATTAATCGTCTATCTAAAACAACTCTATGAAAACTCGCGTCGTATACAGCTCCTTAAGAGAGCTTTTCATTTTCCACCAGTCTGCGCCATAATCTGTACAGGATTGCCTTAACAGACCGCAACCGGATCGTTTCACGATTCCCGCCCAGCTTCAGCTCGTATACCTCAGTCTCCTTATCACGCTCGGCAATGCCGATATAAACCAGACCGACTGGCTTCCGCTCAGAATATCCGGGTCCAGCTACACCTGTAACTGAGAGTCCGAAATCAGTGTCCATGACCATTCTTGCCTGCTCCGCAAGTACAAGGGCTACTTCTTCGCTTACTGCGCCGGGCGCATTGTCCCCCTCCAAATAATCATGTGGCACGTTGAGCAGCTTCTTCTTCATTTCATTGGAATAACACACGATACCGCCCTGAAACATAACTGAGCTGCCTGGAACGGAAGTGATGTGCTCCATCAGCATTCCACCTGTGCAGCTTTCTGCCGCGCTAACAGTCAGTCCGCGATTGGACATCAAATCCACAATAACCTTCTCCAGCGTGACGTCCTCGCTCGCATACATGTATTCCGAAAGACGCTGCTGAATTTCTGCTTCCGTAGCCCCCAGCTTGACCAGCGCCTCGCTCTCGCTGGCCGCCTTGGTGGATATACGGATCGTGACCTCTCCCTCCTTGGCATAAGGAGCAATGGTCGGGTCTGTCTGTGATTTGATCAGATCCAGCAACCGGGTTTCGAGAGCAGACTCACCGATTCCTGCAAACTTTAGCATTTTCGAATAAATCGGCATTTCCTTACCGCTCAGTGCTTGCTGGAGCAACCAAGGTTTTGCCTGATTCTCGAACATCGGCTTAAGTTCCTTCGGCGGACCAGGCAAAATCACATAATATTTACCTTCCTGTGCAATCGCATCGCCCACAGCCAGCCCTGTCTCATTTTCAAGAGGGCTAGCTCCTTCAATAGAAAGCGCCTGACGGCGGTTATTCTCGGTCATCTCCACCCCGCGATTACGGAAAAACTGTTCCAGCTTATCCATAGCGAGACGGTCTATATGCAATTTACGTCCCAGCACAGCGGCAATTGCATCTTTTGTCAAATCATCCTGAGTCGGTCCCAAACCGCCCGAGAACAAAATAATATCCGCACGCTTCTGAGCCAGACGAACCGCTTCCTGAAGTCGATCCATGTTATCGCCGACAACCGTCTGAAAATATACATCAATCCCAATCGTAGCCAACTCTTGTGACAAATATTGGGCATTTGTATTCACAATTTGTCCAAGCAATAATTCAGTTCCTACTGCGATGATTTCAGCTTTCATCGTTTCTGCCTCCTGTAGAGCGAATGTTGTGGGAATTATACAAAGAAACAGCAATAAGCAAACTCCCTATCGCTGTTCCCATGAAACGTATCCTGTTAAACCTTGGAGGAGCGGAGTAAATGACTGTTCTTTACAAAATAGTCAATGCCCGAGTAAATAGTAATTAACGCAGCCGCCCATATCGCTATCAAATCAAACGGAATACCCAGAAAAACAAACGGGAAGTTATTAATGAGTAACGCTACAATGGCAACGATCTGGATGACAGTCTTTATTTTGCCCCAGTTGCTTGCAGCGACCACAGAGCCATCCAGTAAAGCAATTTGACGCAGACCGGTAACCGCAAACTCACGGCTAACAATGACAACAACAATCCACGAATCAATCTTGCCCAATTCCACCAAAGAAACCAAAATAGCAGTTACCAAAAGCTTATCCGCAAGAGGGTCCAGCAATTTTCCCAAGTTGGTGACCATGTTATTTTTACGGGCCAAATATCCGTCAAGACCATCCGTGCTGGCGGCTATGAGGAAAATAATAGCCGCAATCAACTGATTATACGGCAGCTTGAAAGCTCCGATCTCAATCGGCGGCGGATAGAAATCAAAATCCACCAGCAAGGCCAGCATCATCACCGGGATGAGGCAAATCCGCGTTATTGTAATTCTGTTGGGTAAATTCACAACACACTCTCCCCTGATTATCGTACTTGATTGAAAATGGCAGTTTTCGGATTGAATTCAATCCTATGTAAATCGCTTTTGACTATCGCTATACACCTGATCGTCTGCATTTTCGTTACAAGTATAATATGGTGTAAAACGCATGTCAAAATAACCTGCCGCGCATCAAGTGTCATTTTTTCTTACAATCTGCATGAGGGAAAACGGCTTTATTTCATATTCGTAAATTGAAGCTCCAATGGCAGATCAGCTTTGCGCAACAACTGAATGACCGCTTGCAAATCATCCTTGTTTTTTCCAGTCACGCGGATCTGATCACCTTGAATCTGACTTTTCACTTTCAGCTTGGAGTCCCGGATAAGAATGTTAATTTTTTTGGCATTATCCTGATCAATCCCCTGCTTGAGTGCAAGACGCTGGCGTACTGAACCCAAAGAGGCTGGTTCCAACTTACCGTACTCCACGTTTTTAAGAGATAAACCGCGCTTGGCCATTTTGGATTGCAAAATATCAATTACCGCATTGAGCTTGTATTCGTCTTCCGATGCAATCGTAAGAGCTTCCTTTTCAAGCTTAAGGCTACTTTTGCTCCCCTTAAAATCAAATCTTGTTTCAATTTCACGCTCCGTCTGATGAACCGCATTGGTCAATTCCTGCATATCCATTTTGGAGACGATATCAAATGAATTTTCTGAAGCCATCGTTTCACTTTCCTTTCCACAACAAAGTTCAATAACTAATTATAGGCTAGTCATTTACAAAATCCAATAATCCGCTCACTAAAAAGGCGCTCTTGCCAGTCAAGCTGACAAAAACGCCTTTATTTCATTCCACGGTCAACATCTAACTGTGGCTGCGGGTCGGATTCCGGAACATATCCAGAAGTCCGAGCACAATGTGAGCAAGACCAAAGCCTAGTATGCCATAGCCCCATGCACTTGGGGTTAGATAATAGCCAAGTAGACTGACAATTATACCAAGCCCTGTCACAATCCAGCTGACGGTCATAATGTATACACCTCACTTTGCGGAAAATGAAATGACTGGCTTCCCATGAATTACAGTCATTAGTATTTCCGCGCAATAGAAGGTTTATTCACCGCCAGTAGTCGAAGAAGTTGTACCGCTCTGTGTTGAACTCGTACTGCCTGTAGTCGAATCCATAGTAGTACCACTCACCCCGGCACTCGTTCCGGTCGAAGAAGCCTCTCCTGGCTGTATCAAAACACGAGTCGTCGATTTATTATCAGTTATCGGTTGACCTGCTACGGAAATATCCGTGGCAGAAGAACGTCCTGATTTGATATACAAACCTTCCGGACCGATGTCAAAGGACATAGCATCTCCGCTTTTGGTCATGCCGTAGCTCAGCTTTTCGCCACGTGAGTTTTGTCCCTTGTACACTTCAAGCCAGCTTTCTCCCGTTGCCTTAATATCGACCTTGACTGTAGCTCCCGTTGCACTGGAAACTTTGAAAATCGTCGTTTTACCTTGCTTGCCATCCTGAGCCACGGTTACACCTTGTTGCGGAGTAGTGGTGTTCGGCTGCTGGCTGCTGTCAGGAGTGGTCGTATCCGTTCCTGTACCTGTCCCTCCCGGTTGGGTTTGCCCCGTTTGTCCCGTATCAGGAGTGGTTTGTCCGCCGCCACCATTGGGAGCTGCCGTTTGACCGTTATTCGGCGTTGTCGTCTGACCGCTTCCCTGAGGAGGAGTTGTTGTCGTATTTTGTGGCGGTGTCGTAGTCCCCTTATTAGTGCTGTCAGGAGCGGGCGTAATCGGTGTCGTAATCGGTGTTGTATTCTCGGCTGTTTTTGGAGCCGTATGGTTGTTACTCACCCAATAAGCATAAATAACCCCAACAATAAGAACCAGAAAAAGCCACATTAAAGCTGTCGGCAACCATTTGAGATTTCCAATCGAAGCCGGACGGCTGGAGCGTTTCTGTGTCACAGGCTCCATGACAGCTTCCGGCTCCGGTTCAGGCACATTGCTTTTATGTCCTTCCAGAATCTCGTCGGGGTTTAAACCGACCGTTTCAGCGTACGTTTTAATAAAAGCTCTGACATAAAAGCTTCCCGGCAGCACTTTGTAATCGCCCGTCTCAATGGCTTCCAGATAACGTTTGCGTATCTTCGTCATTTCCTGAACATCGTCAAGGCTCAATCCTTTTTGCAGCCGGGCCTCCTTTAATTGCTGACCCAGTTCTGACATGTCATCATCTCCTTGTATAATTACGCTTATTTAAAGATCTTCAGTATAACTGGCTGTAAAGGTATCATAAGTAATTTCCTCAGCCGGATTATTGCGAAGTTCAATAATGATATTAAAATCGTCGAAGCTGTATCCCGATTCACGTACAAAAACGTCAGGATGCTCAATAACCTTTGTACTCGGCATGCTCATAATTTCCTGAAGCAGGTGATAATGTCTTTCATTTGACCGAATCGTACTCACAATGCCGTCAATAATAAAAACATTGTTAGGGTTCATTTCCTCTTCGGAGAGCTGGCTGCGCACCGTCTGCCGTAGCAGCGTTGAAGACACAAAAGTCCAGCGCTTCATGGCGCATACGCTACTGGCTATAATGGATTCGGTTTTTCCCACACGGGGCATTCCTCGAAGTCCAATGACCTGATTGCCATCCCTCTTTAATACTTCACCCAAAAAATCGACCAGTAACCCAAGCTCCTCCCGTGTAAAGCGGAATGTTTTGCGGTCATCCGAATCCCGGTCAATGTAACGTCCGTGTCTTACTGCCAATATATCGACCAGCTTCGGGGTACGTAAGGCCGTAACTGTAATATTGCTGGCCTTCTTTAAGGTATCACCGAGAATGCGTATCTTCTCGTCATCGTCCGTTTCCAGCAGCATCCCCCGTCTTTCACCTTCAACACCATTGATCGTTAGTATATTAACCCCCAGAATACCAAGCATGGAAGCAATGTCTCCCAGCAATCCGGGACGATTTTTATGTATCTTGTACTCCATGTACCACTGTTTCATTTCTTCCGTCACATTAGCACCTCATTCACATTCAAAACCGTCAACATTTCCAATCAAAGCCTTATTGTATCATAAAATAACACCATTCGACAAAACCAATTATTGAGACCACAAAGGCTTCCTGTATTCAACACAATCGCATAAGCCTCGATCACGTTTATGATATATAAATTACAACGGAATTACAAGAACAGCTCTGTAACCATTACAGAAAAGCCCCCAAAAGGGAGCTTTTCATGTTGGTTCCTGCTTATGCGTTGCTTTTGGCTAATTTGACCATCAGCCGGGCGATAGTGTGACGCTCGTCCTCATCGGCAACTCCCCACAGTTCTTTCAGTGCGCGGTTGGAGTGGTTAGCCGGATCGACCTTCTCATCCAGAAAATCACCGATTTCATAAGCAAGCTCTGAAATGGTATCCTGGCTGATTCCTAGCTTCTCCGCCTGTTCCACACGCTGACCAAGGAACTTCTTCCAGGTATCGAAATTCTGAACAACTGTTGACATACTTAAATCCTCCTTAGATGATTCAGATTTAAAATCAACAGTTATAATATGCTCTTCTCAGGTGCTCACTATACTGGAAGGTTTCCTCCAAAATCTGTACTTCCCATCAAGTTACCCATCCTCCGTTAGGACTTATGACCTGCCCGTTAATATAACCCGATTCAGAAAGCGCCAGAAAATAAACCAGTGACGAAATTTCATCAGGCCGAGCCAATCGACCGGCAGGAATTTCTTCTTCGAGACTGGAGATTTCCCCTTCGTCCAGATGATCCAGCATCGACGTATCCACCGCTCCCGGAGCTACAGCATTAACCGTTACTCCTGAAGGCGCAACTTCTTGAGCCAGCGCTTTAGTGAATGCGTTAATCCCCCTTTGGTTGTGGAATACAGCACCTCGCACGAAGCGCCGCATATTCCCCATACAGATGACACATTCACGATACGGCCATAGCGTTGGGAAATCATATGTGGCATAAATACCTGCGTACACAGAAAGGTTCCCTTCACATTGACGGCCATCACTTCATCCCATTCCTCTTCCGACACATCCGTCAGCAATCCATAATGAGATAATCCGGCGTTATTCACAAGAATATCTGGCTTCATCCCGTGATTCTCCAGCTTCTCGCGCATGCGTTCAATCTGTTCCTTGCTCCGCAGGTCCGCTGACACAGTCATCACCTTGCCTGAATAAGCCATACAGCGACGGGCAACTTCATTCGCTTTTTCATGGGATTTCATGTAGTGAATGACCACGTTCATCCCAACAGCCGCAAAACGCTCAGCAATAGCCGCTCCAATCCCGCCGCTTGCTCCTGTGATCAGCACAGTCGTATCACCAATAGCTTTTAATTCCCCGTCCTTGGTGGTTATCGGTTCCCTCTCCCTGGACATTACGGACTCACCACCAGCGATATAGCCATCTGATCCCACTGGATATGATCTTTCAGACGGCGGTTAATATCCTCAAGCGTAATGCTTTCATAGACCGGGAGCAGTTGGAAAAAATCACTATCCCGAAAGCGATGTCTCGTAAACTCATGCGCAATATTTTCAGGCGAATTGAGCATGCGCAGGTAACCGCCGATTTTCTTTTTACGTGCCCGTTCAAAATGTTCTGCCGTGAAGCCCTGTTTTTGGATGGACTCCACCTCTTCACGTATCCGCGCCAACAGCCGATCCGGGTCCTTTGTATCTCCGCCGATAGCAGAAAACGCATACTGTGGCGTGCTGTTGTACTCATGGCCGAAACTGTCTGAAATGAGGTCCTCATCGTAGAGCTTTTGGTACAGTTGCGTACTGGAGCCGAACAAGAGATCGAGCATCAGCTTGGTCTCCAGATCATGACGGAGCAGTTCTTTTCCCGTTAGGCCTACCTTGGCTTCCTTGAATCCGAACAACAGCTTAGGCAGAGAAACCGCCAGCTTTACCTCACGACGCTTCTCTGCCACAGTAGCAGGTTCTTCATCAAAAATCCGCTCAATCTCTCCTTGCGGCTTGTAATCCTTTTTCGCCTGATTGTTACGCACCAGTTCTATTACTTCTGCCGGGTCCACTCCGCCTACCACAAAAAGGATCATATTGCTCGGGTGGTAAAAAGCCTCATAGCAGCTATACAGCGTTTCCTTCGTAATCGTGCTGATGGATTGAACGGTACCTGCAATATCAATATGCACCGGATGGACCTTGTATAGCGCTTCGATCAGACCAAAGTAGCTCCGCCAGTCCGGGTTATCCTCATACATATTGATTTCCTGGCCGATAATGCCTTTTTCCTTCTCCACATTCTCATCTGTAAAGTAAGGATGCTGTACAAAATTGATCAGTGTGGTCAAATTCTCCTGAATGTGCTCGGTTGCGGAAAATAGATATACCGTTTGATCAAAGCTCGTAAACGCATTGGCCGATGCTCCATTGGAGGAAAAAGTAGCGAAAATATCGCCTTGAGGCTCTTCAAACATTTTATGCTCCAAAAAATGGGCGATGCCATCCGGCACCTTAACCGGCTGCTGACCTTCAACGCGAAAATGATTATCGACCGAACCGTATTTGGTTGCAAATGTAGCGTATGTCTTTTGAAAGCCCGGTTTGGGCAAAACATAGACGTGTAATCCGTTATCCATCACTTCATAGTACAGCGTTTCCTGCAAATGCTCATAAGGTATGTGCTCCACCCGCTATTCCCCCTTCTGGTCTCTCAAGAAATAAATGGTGTCCAGTCGGAACGTCCGGGCGGCATCCTGAACATCCTGCACCTTGACGGCCTCCACCTGGCTCAGCAGCTCATCTACCGTCCGCTCTTTGCCGGAAAGCTGTCTGTTAAAATCGTAAGCAATCATTTCAAAAGCGGAATCCTGCATTTCCTTCAATAAATTGCGGATCATCGCCTGTGTTTGAGTCATCTCCAGTTCGGTAATCGCCCCATTTTGCGTATCTTCCAATTGCTTGCGGATAATGGTAACCGCTTTTTCATAATTGGGAATTTCGATACCGGATTGAATCGTGCCTATGCCCTTGTGCCCGTCATACCGTGATGAGGCGTAGTACGCCAAGCTTTCCTTCTCACGCACGTTGACGAACAACTTGGAGTGAGGATAACCGCCTAAAATCCCGTTGTACATCAATGCAGAGGCATATCGATCATCACCATACGTAATCGGGGTGCGTAATCCCATGTTCAGCTTGCCCTGATTTACATCAAGACGCTCTACCACCGTTTGTACATCACGCTCCACGGCTTTGGGTTGTTCAGGGGCATAGCCCTTTACTTCCGAACGGTTCAGTTGGAAATAGCGGTCTACGAACTTCTCCACTTCCTCCAACGTCGTATCTCCAACCACATACAAATCCATGCTGGCGTTGTTCAGCCATTCTCCATAAGCCTGATACAAGCCCTTCGCATCTATACTGTCCAGATCAGACCGCTGACCGAGGGGATGCAAACGATAAGGCTCATTTTTGCACATTTCCTCCATGCAGCGCTCTCCCGCATAACGGATTTTATCATTGACTATAGATTCCAGCTTCTTCCGTACATTTTCCCGTTCCTGTTGGACATATCCGGTTTGAAACGCGCCATTCTCCAAGGCAGGCTTCGTCAGCACTTCTCCAAGAAAGGCAAACGAACGATCGAGCAAGCTGTCCGGGCTGTTTACGAAGCTGTCATTAATGGTATCCATGCGAAATTGCACGATCTGATAATCTCCGCGTTTATATACATCGAATCCAAAGCCGGCACCGTACAATTGCTCCAATTGCTCTCTAAATTGCGTGGTTTGAGGATATGATTCCGTACCACGACGCAGCACAAAAGGCGCAAGACCTACTCGGGTTACGGTTTCCTCCCGTAGCGGAGTTCCTACATACAATGATATGGCAAACGTCTTGAAGCGCTTGGTCGGCAATACATGAATCCTTAATTGTCTGCTCGTACCACGCTCGAAACCTGTTTTGTTCAAGTCCAAAACTCCTTTGTGACGTCAATTTCGTCTATCCTTTGGTGGGCAACTGCTACCGTCATGCTTCCTTATAAAGAGGTAAAGTGTGCCAATCTTTATTCTAACGATGCAAAAGCCAAGAAGCAACCGGAGACAAGCTCCCGGCTGCTTCGGCGTTTTACATACAGAAAATGTGCTGTCCGATGGTCTTCACCTGCGGACGGCTCCAAATCCATTTGGAGGTGGCTGTTTTTGGATTAAAATAATACAGGCAGCCTCCGCTCGGGTCCCAGCCATTTAATGCCTGACGTACCGCCTTCTGTGCGGTTTCATTTGGCGTTAGCCATATCTGACCGTCTGCCACGGCTGTAAAAGCCCCGGGCTGAAAAATGACTCCCGACGGAGTGTTCGGAAAGCTGGGTGATTTTACACGGTTCAAAATGACCGCCGCTACGGCAACCTGTCCTTCAAACGGCTCGCCACGGGATTCACCGTAGACTGCATTAGCCATAATTTTGAGATCGTTGTCAGACAGCCCCATCGTGTTAGCCGATCCCATCGTTTCATCTTTTTGATCCGGTTTATTATTGTCCGCTGTCTGTCCCTGAGCGGAACCCTGATTTTTACGATGTAAAGGAGTTTCCGTCGGTTTCCAATTAGGAGTTGCATTCACCAGCTTTAGCTTTGTTTTTGCTCCGACCGCTCCGTCAGGGGTGATGCCAAACTCTTTTTGAAAGCCCTTAACCGCCTTCAATGTACTGCTGCCAAAATGACTGTCCACTTCCGCCCCGAAAAAGCCCAGCAGCTTCAAACGGGATTGCAGTTCATATACATCCTGGCCATAGGAACCGTAATTAACCGCCTCCGTGCTAAATGTCGCTTGAGAAGGCTCTGTTTCTGTTACTTGTACTTCCTGCTGTGTGCTCAGCGGCTCTGCATGCTGCGCAGAGACGTTCGCAATAAGTCCTGTGTACGTGATAGCCGAGGCTGCGAGAATACCCGTGCAAATCCAGACCATTGTCTTTTTCATATGCTGCGCTCTACCTTTCTTTTGTGGGATTAACAGGATAGCTACGTTTATTATGACAAGCTCTGCTTAAAGCTATTCACCCTTTTAATCTTCTTTCATTCGACTGCTCCTATTCCTAAAAAAAGCAAAAAAACGCTGTCTGTACGCATAGTGTTGTCGAATTTAAACCAACACCATACTTACAAACAACGATTTTGGATGCGATTTCCGGTAAAGCCTATGGTCAGGAACTGACTTTGTTTTGCTGATATTGCTCCATTGAAATAAGCACCTCACGGGGCTTGCTCCCCTCGTAAGGACCGATAACTCCACGAGCCTCCATAGAGTCAATCAGTCGGGCCGCACGCGTATAGCCGATCCTCATGCGGCGCTGAAGGAGAGATACAGATGCCTGCTTGGCCTCCAAAATGATGTTGACGGCCTGATCGTACAGCTCATCCAGCATTTCATCGGCATCAGCCGATACTTCCTCTACCTCCGGTACAAGCGTTTCATCATATTGCGCTTCACCCTGCTCACGCACATAGTTAACGATGTTCTCCACTTCCTGATCGCTCATAAACGCTCCCTGAACGCGAACCGGCTTGGAAGCGCCCATCGGCATGAACAGCATATCCCCACGTCCAAGCAGTTTCTCGGCTCCTCCCATGTCCAGTATTGTACGGGAATCCACCTGCGAGGACACACCAAAGGCAATACGCGAAGGAATATTGGCTTTGATAACCCCGGTAATTACATCAACAGACGGTCTCTGCGTTGCAATGATAAGATGAATGCCTGCGGCACGCGCCATTTGGGCTAGTCGTGCAATCGCATCCTCCACATCCCCCGCAGCTACCATCATCAGATCCGCCAACTCGTCCACAATGACGACGATGTAAGGCAGAAACGCAGCAGGATTGTCTTTCATCAAATTATTATACCCTTCAATGTTACGGGTTCCTGATTTGGAAAATAACTCGTAACGTTTTTCCATTTCTACTACAATTTTTTTCAAAGCGAGTGAAGCGCGCTTCGGATCGGTAACGACAGGCGCCAACAAATGCGGAATCCCGTTGTACACGTTTAACTCCACCATTTTAGGATCGACCATGAGGAATTTAACCTCATCCGGCTTCGCCTTGTACAAGATACTCGTGATGATACCGTTGATACACACCGATTTACCCGAACCGGTAGCTCCTGCTACAAGCAAATGGGGCATCTTGGCCAAATTACCAACAATCGTCTGTCCTGCAATATCACGTCCAAAGGCAATGGACAAATTGGATACAGACTCCTGGAAAATGGTCGTCTCCATAACCTCACGCATCGTTACAATAGAAACCTCATTATTCGGAACCTCAATGCCGATAGCCGATTTACCCGGAATTGGAGCCTCCATACGAATATCCTTCGCAGCGAGCGCAAGCGCAATGTCATCCGTCAGACTCACAATGCGGCTAACCTTCACACCAATGTCCGGCTGAATTTCATAGCGCGTCACCGCAGGTCCACGGACCACCTCCAGTACCTTCGCCCGTACGCCAAAGCTCTCCAACGTGGCCTCCAGCTTGCGTGCCGTTTGCATGTAATCCTTTTGCCCAAGGCCTTTGCCCACGTTTTGTGGTTTGGAAAGCAAACGGAACGACGGGAGCTTGTAGGGCTTGGGCGGCGGTGGAGCAGGAATGGCAGCAACTGTGGCTTCAACCTCTTCGCCTGATGTCCCCGTTGGGTTCATTTTAGCCTGTCCAGTTGTACTGTCCAGTGTATTATGACCTGTTGCTCCCGCACTGTCCGCATCTATATTTACAGCGGCATCCATAAAGTTGTCATCCAGCGGCTCATCATAAGTTGAATCCGTCTGCTCTGACCCAGCCAGGGATGCCTCAGATTCATCCTCAGGTCTTCTTTCCTCTTGCTTCACCTGCTCGAAGAAATCCCGAATAATCGGTGACCTTTTTATCGGAACAGAAGCTTCCTCATCCAAGTTTTCAGCAGTATCGGACAATTCATCTGCTTGCTTGGCATTTCTCCACAAGGGCTGTGCTTCCTCAGCTTCATGATCATCCTCGTCAGCATGAACGGAACGATCATTCTCGTCCTCTCCAGCTGATTTTTTCAGGCCAAACAGCTGAAAGAAAATCGGCTGCTTACGCGCCGGAGGCTGCATTTCATCAAAATCATCATCCATATCTTCCTCATAAGCAGGAATCGACTCGGACTTGATTTTTTTATTCCCGGTACCTCTGCCGGATGCCGAAAGTGGAGTGGCTTTACCAATCCATTTTTTCCGAACGCTTCCCCCTGCCGCCAGCAGCTTCGTCCGAACAATGCGCACCAGATCCACATAAGATAGCTGGGTCAGCAACATAAAGCAAATCACAAACATTACAATCATAATCAGCTTGGCACCCGTAAGACCAAACAGCCACAACAGCACAGTAAGCTGCAATGCCCCGATGTACCCCCCGCTAATATCCTTGTTCAGCATTGAGGTATGGCCTTCCTTGTCAGGTGACAGCAACTGCTCACGCATATCTATATGTATCTGGCTCATCACTCCGCCCGGTTGAAGTGCATTGATCGGCCCCAAACGCTGCTCCATAGATGAAATAGAGCTCATGAGCGTAAAGGCAAATACCAGCAGTAGCAATCCCGTTTTACGCGAGTTCCACTGGTTCGGCCATTTGCGATGAATCATCACCATCAGACCGTAATAAATGCCGATCAGGGGTAAGACAAAATAAAATTTCCCCAGTACAAGCCCGAACATCTTGGATAGCGAGCGACCGACCGCCGCTTCACCCGACAGCGCAATGACCGCCAATGTAATCAGCACAATGCCGTAAATTTCGAATTTTAGAACTCCGCCAAACGCGGCTTTCTTTTTCCTTTTCCTTCTTCTGGACATTCAAGGTCACCCCCCAGAAGAATATTATACCACGTCACTGGGTATCCGCACATATGTTCTTTTTCGACATTAAACGACCTATTTTCGTCCTACTCGACACCTTCTACGACCATTCGATGACTTGTCCAGGCTCATAACGCGGATTAAGGTAAGTTTCCAGTGGACAGTCCAGCAATCGGACGATAATCCCCCTGCGACTTTCGAGCGGCTGTACCTGCATGAGTAAACCGTCAACCCGAACCTCCGCGAACGTCTCCGTCTCCTTCCACATGCCCTCCCACACCATTTCCATTGGCATTACCGTATATAATGTCATTGGGGCAACTCCCCATTATGCTCATTTGGGAGCGTTCCAGTCGGATTCCCTGTAGCATTGGGGGGAAAAGGTACGAACGGAGCCTGCTGCTGAGTCCCTGTAATTCCGTTTTGCTGACGACGCGATTCAATAATGGTGTTCAGTTGTTTCAACGCTTCTCCGATGCCACCAACGGCGTCCATTAAGCCATACTTCACTGCATCGGCTCCTCCAACCGCGGTACCAATATCCCGATTCAGTTCACCGGTTTTAAACATAAGCTCCTTAAACCGCTCCTCGGTAATACGCGAGTGGGAAACCACAAAACGCACAACACGCTCCTGCATTTTTTCCATATATTCAAACGTTTGTGGCACCCCAATGACCAAACCGTTCATACGAATCGGGTGAATGGTCATTGTCGCGCTCTCGGCAATATAAGAATAGGTGGAAGAGACAGCGATAGGTACACCGATGCTATGCCCTCCTCCAATGACAATCGTTACCGTCGGTTTACTCATTGAAGCGATCATTTCAGCAATAGCCAGTCCGGCCTCTACATCCCCGCCTACTGTATTCAGCAGTATCATTAAGCCTTCAATACGGGGGTTTTGTTCTGCTGCCACCAGTTGGGGAATAATGTGCTCGTATTTGGTCGTTTTGTTTTGGGGTGGCAAAATCAAATGTCCTTCAATCTGACCGATAATTGTCATGCAAAAAATATTCGATTCGCTTCCGGGCATGGAGGTTTGTCCCAGTTGCTGCAAGGCCTCCATTGCGGGGGAAATGGGTCTTTGCCCGACTTCAGGCATAGGTTGATCCGGTGCTTCCGTTTCCTGTCTGCCGGATGATAGGTTGCTGTATTGTTCCATGTGGGTAATCTTCCTTTCGCTTTACGCGTCTTTGTGACCCGTATTCACCCTATAGTATGGGATGGAAATGGAATATTTTATACCCGCCCCCATGGCTTCCCCTATTTCCTCACCCGGAAAAGCCAAAAAAGCCTCCCCTCCCGCGGAAACCGTCCAATATTTCCTGCGGGAAGAGAGGCGACTGTGTGCCTGTGACTTAAGTTTTTAATTCAGGTTTTCGAGCAAATTTCAATTGACTCACACTTCCATAATGATTGGCAAAATCATCGGTCTGCGACGAGTTTGCTCATACAAGAAGCGACCCAGCGCATCCTTGACGTTTGTTTTAAGGGAAGCCCATTCATTTACATTCTCGCTCATGAGCTTATGCAGTGTGCTTGAGACAATGCGATTCGCTTCATCCAGCAATCCTTCCGATTCGCGGACATATACGAAACCGCGGGAAATAATATCCGGCCCGGACTTGATGGTGCCGTCCTGCTTGCTCAGGGTGACAACAACAACCAAAATACCGTCCTGTGACAGCAATTTACGGTCGCGTAATACGATATTCCCTACATCTCCTACACCCAGTCCGTCGATTAACACGTTGCCCGCTGTAACCTTACCAGCTCTGCGTGCTCCACCGTTCTGAATTTCAATAACTTCACCGATATCCGTGATGAAAATGTTGTCTGGCTCTACACCTACCGATTCGGCAAGGAGGGCATGACGACGTTGCATTCTGAACTCACCATGAATTGGCAAGAAGAATTTGGGTTTCATCAGATTCAGCATCAGTTTGAGTTCTTCCTGGCTTCCGTGTCCGGAAACGTGAATTCCCGGATTAGCTGCGCTGTAATAAACATTGGCACCTAAACGGAACAATTCATCAATCGTGCGACCGACATATTTTTCATTACCCGGTACAGGTGTAGCAGCAATGATGACCGAATCTCCAGGAAGAATATCCACCTTACGATGTGTGGAACGTGCCATTCTTGTCAAAGCGGACATCGGTTCGCCTTGGCTACCTGTGCAGAGAATAACTACGCGATCCGCTGACATTTTGCCAACTTCCTCAGGCTCAATCAGCATTCCATCCGGAATTTCCAAATAGCCTAAATCGGAAGCAATCCCTACGACATTAACCATACTGCGACCGATAACCGTCACTTTGCGTCCTGTCGATTCCGCAGCATTAATGACCTGCTGAATACGGTGTACGTTGGAAGCAAAAGTAGCTACAACTACACGCTGTTTCGACTTACGGAAAATGTCTTCCAGCACGATGCCGACGCTCTTTTCCGATGGAGTAAAGCCAGGTTTTTCCGCATTGGTGCTGTCTGACAAAAGAGCCAGTACGCCACGTGTGCCGATTTCAGCCATACGCTGCAAATCTGCATATTGTCCGTTAACCGGAGTATGATCAAACTTGAAGTCACCTGTATGAACAACAGCGCCCTCAGGAGTATCAATACATACACCCACCGAATCCGGAATACTGTGGTTAGTTCTGAAGAATGTTGCTTTCAGCGTGGAACCCAGTTTGATTTCGGAATCAGCATTGATCAAAATACGTTTGGTTTCGCCAAGCAGATTCGCTTCCTTCAGCTTGTTTTCCACCAGTCCCAGCGTCAATTTGGTACCGTATACCGGTACGTTCAAATGTTTCAGCACGTAAGGCAAACCGCCGATATGGTCCTCATGACCATGAGTCAGCACTATGCCTCTTACTTTGTCGCGGTTCTCCGTAAGGTAGGAAATATCAGGAATAACGATATCAATACCAAGCATGTCCTCTTCCGGGAATTTCAGACCCGAATCCACCACGACAATGTCATTGCCGTATTGAATGACATACATATTTTTCCCGATTTCACCGACGCCGCCCAAAGCGAAAATCATCAATTTATCGTTGTTTGTTTTTTTAGACAAATGAATCTAAACCTCCTATGGTAGTTGGACGTCGTACCTTGATTTATTTATTTAATTTTCAAAAGAATACCGCACCCAGTCACTTGACCCCATTATACATGATTAAAATAAGAAAAAACAAGTCATCCTGTTCGTTACGCATAGGTTTCCCGCTCCCGTCTAAAACCATTACTCCCTGTTCAATTATCTTTATGCATGGTTAAAAGGTACGACAAAAAGGGCGCCCTATAAGAACGCCCTCATGCCGAAGTACCTTGTCAGACTATACAAATCCTCCGGTTTTTTACTCCCGGCTACCTTTAACAAGGATGATTTCCCATATTCATTTAATATTTCAAAGTCATTTTTGCCGATTAGCGGGCAAATAACTTTTTAATAAATTCCGCTTCCTCTTCGGTCGGAGGAATAAGCGGCAACCGGACAGAACCGACCGAAACATTCCGTAACTCCAACGCATATTTTACAGCCACCGGATTAGGTAGCGGATGAGGACAGCCGAACAAACCCTTGAAAACCGGAAACAACTGCTGATGCAATTTTGCTGCCTGCTGTGCGTTTCCCCCTACAAGTGCATCAATCATCTGCTTCATTTCTGCGCCTACTACATGACTCGCCACGCTGATAATACCATAAGCCCCTACAGCCATAGCAGGCAACCCGGAAGCGTCATCCCCCGAATAAATGAAGAATCCCTCCGGAGCTGCGGCTGCAATCTGTGTGACCTGCGCCAGCGACGCGCATTCTTTGGTTCCTACAATGTTAGGGATTTGCGCAAGACGCAGCGTCGTTTCTACGGTCAGGCTGGCTGCGGTACGGCTTGGTACATTATACAGTATGACTGGAAGGGATGTGGAATTTGCAATACTTTCAAAATGCTGATACATCCCTTCCTGATTCGGTTTATTGTAATAAGGCACTACCAGCAAAATACCGTCTACCCCCGCCTGCTCCGCAGCACGGGTCAGATGAATGGAGTGACGTGTATTGTTGCTACCGGTACCGGCAATGATTTTACATCGTCCGGCTGCTTTTTCTACAGTAAATGCAAACAACTTGATTTTTTCATCATCGCTCAGGGTTGGAGACTCGCCCGTCGTTCCTGATACGACAAGAGACTCCGAATGTTGTTCTTCTATTAAATAATCAACCAACGAGGACAATGCAGTCCAGTCAATCTCTCCTTGCTGATCAAAAGGTGTCACCATTGCGGTAATCAGTCTGCCGAAGTTCACCATGCTGCCTCCTTTTTTGCAAGTCCGAGCACGGACATTGCGCCTATTGATGGAGTTCAAATTTATTATGCAATGCGCGTACAGCCTGCACCATATCTTCTTTTTTTACGAGTACCCAAATTGTTGTGTTGGAATCTGCCGATTGAAGAATCTGTACGTCTGATTCTGCCAATGCCTCTACAATCGTCGCCATAATGCCCGGTACCCCATTGATACCGCCGCCTATGACGGATACTTTAGCGCATCCTGCCAAAATTTTAGGCTCCAGGCCCAGTCCGTTCAATACTTCAACCGCTTTGCTTCCATCATTATCGAACACGGTATAAACTGCCCCGGATGGAGTTACATTAATAAAATCGACGCTGATTCCATGCTCAGCCATGGATTTGAATACTTGTAATTGCAAATGCTCCGAGCCATGCTTTAATTCTACGGTAATTTGTGTGACGTTGCCGACATACGCAATACCGGTCACGAAACGGTCAACGATGTCTGCCTGTACGTCCTTAAAGCCCTCCGGATGGGTGACCAGCGTTCCTTCCCCTTCGGAAAAGGTAGAACGAACCCGAACCGGAATATTCGCCTGCATGGCGATTTCAACGGCACGGGGGTGGATAACCTTAGCCCCCTGATGAGCCATATTACAAATCTCCGTATAGCTGACATGGGCAAGCGGCTTTGCATTTTCTACAATGCGCGGATCGGCGGTCAAGATGCCGTTCACATCTGTATATATATCTACCATATCCGCATGTAGAGCAGCACCCAGAGCGGTAGCGGAAGTATCGCTGCCTCCACGACCCAAGGTGGTCATATCACCGTTTGCAGTCTGTCCCTGGAAGCCTGTCACAATGACAACTCGACCCTGGTTCAGCTCTTCCACGATACGGTCTGGCTTTATATCCAAAATACGAGCATTGCCGTATTGATTATCCGTAATAAAGCCCGCTTGTGCCCCGGTCAGCACCGTAGCAGGAATACCTTCATTTTCCATCAGGCTGCATAATGTAGCGGCAGAAATGATTTCACCACAGCACAGCAGTAAATCCCGTTCGCGCCTAGGAAGACTGTCGCCGTTAGACGCAGCCCAATCAAGCAGCGTGTCGGTGGCATAAGGCTCTCCTTTCCGCCCCATGGCCGACACAACGACAACCAGTTGAACATTTTGTTCCAGCTCCCGCTTGACATGTCCCAACACCAGTTGACGCGCTTCGGGTGTGGACAGCGAGGTGCCCCCAAATTTCTGAACTAAAATACTCATTGTTTTTCCCCCATCTTACTCCCTGCTTCAGGAACTTTACTCCGCATTTGCAGCAATAATCTCGGCGATTTGCACCGCGTTCCATGCCGCTCCCTTGAGCAGGTTGTCGGATACAACCCACAGATTCAATCCACGGCTGTTGCCCAAATCACGGCGTACACGTCCTACGAATACATCAGGTTTCCCTGCGGCTTCGGATGCCAGCGGATAGAGTTGCGCAGCAGGATCGTCTACCAGTGTTACACCCGGTGCCGAAGCAAGCAGATTGCGGATTTCTTCCAAATCATAATCTTTTTTAAGCTCTACATAGACGGATTCGGAGTGTCCGTATACGACAGGAATACGGACACACGTTGCTGTTACGTCCACGGATTCATCATCTAATATTTTTTTCGTTTCACGAACCATTTTCATTTCTTCCAGTGTATAGCCATTGTCCTGGAATTTGTCGATTTGCGGGATAGCATTGAAAGCGATCTGATGCTTCACCGGCAATGAGCCGACTGGCAGCAGATCAGGCTGTACTTCTTCACCGTTAAGGATCGCTGCACTTTGACGATTCAGTTCATCAATGGCACGACTTCCAGCCCCGGACACCGCTTGATATGTGGATACGATGATACGGGAAATGCCATACTGATCATATAATGGTTTCAAAGCAGCTACCATCTGGATGGTGGAGCAGTTCGGGTTGGCAATAATCCCCTGATGCTCGGCAATTTTGTCGCTGTTCACCTCAGGAACGACAAGAGGAGCTGTAGGGTCCATGCGGAAGGCGTTTGTGTTGTCAATGCAAACCGCACCATGACGAACAGCATGTGGTGCCAGTTCCTTACTTACGTCTCCGCCTGCGCTGAACAAGGCAATGTCGATTCCTTCAAAGCTGTCGGGGGTTGCAATTTCTACTGGAATTTGCTGACCTTTAAAGCTAATTAAAGTGCCGGCAGAACGAGGCGAAGAAAGAAATTTAATTTTATCCACAGGAAAATCCCGTTTTTCCAGCAGACTTACGATTTGTTCTCCTACAGCGCCTGTCGCTCCAACGACAGCTACATTAAACTTTCTATTGCTCATCTGGTGTATCTCCCCTTCTCGACTAAAAAACCATTTTTTATTCTGAAAGCATCCACTGCCAACAAGAAATCAGACCCGATGCATCATCGAATCATCTTCTAGGCGAGGGATGCTCAGCAGTTAACTATAGTACATCATGGGGTCTTGCGTTCCACAATCATCGGTTGAAGCTGTTTGCCCTGCATAGCAGCGTAAGCGGCTTCCGGAATCAGCTCCATGTCAGCCACAAGTGAATTGGGCTTTTTAACTGGATTGTCCTGTCCGAACGGCACAAAAAATATATTTTTGGCTACCAGTAACTTGGCGATATTCGCAGCATTCAAGCCAAGCCCATCATTGGTTGATATGGCCAAAAGAAGCGGACGACCGTTGCGCAATTGCGCCTTGGCGGCCATCAGAACCGGACTGTCTGTCATGGCGTTCGCCAGCTTACTCATCGAATTCCCCGTCAAGGGCGCAATCACCAGTACATCGAGTATTTGGGAGGGACCCAGTGGCTCAGCCTCCACAATTGTAGAAATGATATCATTCCCTGTTATATCTTTCAACTGTTTTTGCCAACTTTGCGAAGTACCGAAGCGGGTATCCGTTGTTAATACCGTATTGGATATAATGGGAACGACCTTCGCACCCTCGTCAACAAAACGCTGTATCACAGGCATAACCTCTTCAAATGTGCAGTGTGAGCCTGTAATTGCATAACCTACCGTTTTCCCTTGCCAACTCATTACGCATCCCCCGATCAGGATTATCTTCCATTAACAACTGCACCAGCGTATTCGCTATAATGGCACCAGCAGTTTTGGGAGCGACAATACCGGGAAGGCCGGGGGCTAGCATTGCCGTGATTCCACGCTTTTCCGCAAAACGGAAATCACATCCGCCCGGGGCGGAAGCAAGGTCAATAATCACGGTGCTCTGTGGCAATTTAGACAGGATTTGCGCTGTGATAATCATAGAGGGTATCGTATTAAAAATCAAGTCAACTCCCTGAGTCTCATCCGCCAAATCCCTTGTCATAAAAGGCTTCCAGCCCATTTCCACCGCTCTTGCCGCATCCTCCGCCCGACGCACCCCGACCTTCACTCTGGCTCCCAATCCTTGTAGCGCCCTTGCCATGGTAAATCCAGTCCGTCCCATGCCCAGAACCACACAATTTGCACCATGAATCGTAAAATCCGTATGCTGAATCGCCATCATCAGTGCGCCTTCCGCCGTAGGTATTGAGTTATATATGGCCACATCGTCTCTTTCCAACAGCTCCACCAGTTTTAAATCATGTCTGGCACAAATTTCTTTTAAGTACGTCCGCGCCATCCCCGTATATACGACGCAGTGTGGCGGAAGAGCAGCGGCGTGCTCATTCAGAAACTGCAGCTTTTGCGCTCCGAAAAGTGCATTCACATTGCCTTCCTCATCGCATCCCACCACTGGCAACACTAGCGCATCTGCCGATTCCAGCAGCTTGACAGACAACGACTCCCGTGATGCTCCTCTGAGCGGCTCTTCAAGCTGGTCAAAGCCGACCACGCTGACGGTAGCATCCATGTCTACACATTTGCGGATTACCTCAAGCTGCCTCGCATCGCCACCCAAGACAACGATGCGTATTCCTGTTAGCATCCGGATCACTCCTTTCCGAGACACGATATGCTTTTAGTCTATGCAGACACCCATAGATAGGTGAAGAAACACAAAAAAACCGCCCTATTCGGGACGGCTTTCATGTGTATCCATTTTCATATGTTATTTATGCTCCAGCTTTAAAATCGACAATTCCGTTACATTCACAAAATGCTGATTAATACCGTGACATTCTACCGTTTAAAAAGAAACTGTGAACTTAGCGACCGGTATGACCAAAGCCTCCAGCACCACGCACCGTTTCAGACAAATGTTCTACCTGCTTCAGCTCTACCTCAGGTACAGCCTGAAATACCATTTGTGCAATTCGCTCATTACGCGTAATCGTGAATGGTTCCTCGCCCAAATTGATAAGCAGTACCTTAATCTCCCCACGATAATCCGCATCAATGGTTCCCGGTGTGTTGAGACAGGTAATACCATGCTTGAGAGCCAGTCCGCTGCGCGGACGGATTTGTGCCTCCAGTCCTGCCGGCATTGCTATAGCGAATCCGGTTGGAACAAGACAACGCTTGCCTGGTTCCAGAACTAAGTCCTCTTGCACCGCAGCATACAGGTCAAACCCGGATGCAAGCTCTGACATTTTACGGGGCAGCTCAATATCCTCATTGCCCCCAAGTCTGTTAATTTCCACGTAAGTTAACAAAATAGTCCCTCCTCATATCCTTAACCGCTGAATCACTCGCTCCAACCATCGACAGGGCAAACGGCTCCGAGAACATCCGGTCCAGTACCTTGTTCACATCATCGGCTGTCACTTGCTCAATGTGTTCGATCATTTGATCCAGCGTGTAATGCTGCCCTAGCATCAACTCATTTTTCCCAAGACGATTCATCCGGCTTCCTGTGCCCTCAAGGCTTAAAATCAGGCTTCCTTTTAACTGCTCCTTGCCCTTACGAAGCTCGTTATCGTCCAGTCCCTTGACAGCCACATCACGTAGCAGTTCAAGCGTCAGATCCAGCACATCCTTCGTCTGCTTGGGAGCTGTACCGGCATAAAGGGTAAACATACCACTGTCCGCGTGGGAGCTATGGTAGGAATAGACCGAATAAGCCAGCCCGCGCTTTTCCCGAATTTCCTGGAACAGACGTGAGCTCATACCGCCGCCGATCGCGTTGTTCAGCAATACCATAGCATACTGTAGATCGTCACCTGTTGCAAATCCGGGCAGGGACAAGCAAATATGATTCTGCTCCGTTGCCTTTTCATGATACAACAGTTCACCGTTAAACGCAGGCACCGTCAGGGGCGAAGCTGTTCCATGGTTATCAAAGTGCCCAAAGTGACGCTCCAGTAGCTCTACCAGACTATCATCAATATTACCAGCCACACTGATGACCGTATTGTCGATTGTATAGTGTTCTTTCATATAGTTGCTGAGATGGGAGCTGTCCATAGCTAATAAATGCTTTTCGGTACCGAGAATGGGGTAAGCCAGCGGATGGTCGCCATAGGCTGCGCGTGACAAGAGATCATGCACCATATCGTCCGGTGTGTCCTCGTACATAGAGATTTCCTCCAGGATCACGTTCTTCTCTTTTGCCAGCTCTTCATGATCTAATTTAGAATTAAAAAACATATCGGACAGTACATCAACCGCAATCGGCAGATGCTCATCCAGCACTTTTGCATAATAGCACGTATATTCTTTCGAAGTGAATGCATTAACATTTCCTCCGATGGCGTCAAATTGCTCGGCAATTTCCTTCGCGTCAAAACGCTCTGTTCCTTTGAAAAGCATGTGTTCAATAAAATGAGAAATACCGTTATTGTCCGGGGTTTCATTTCGGGAGCCGGTTTTAACCCATATGCCGAAAGAAACGGAACGCACGGTTGGAATTTTTTCAATGACCACTCTTAGGCCGTTTTTGAGTTGAATTCTTTCCATGATTGGCCCTCCTAAACTGAATTGCAAACTTTGCCATAATGTTCAATCCTAACAGAAAAAAGACGTTCACTCAACCGGAGCAGGTAGCTGCCGATCAGGGGAAAGCGTCTGACTGACGGTTCCAGGTACCAGTCCCTTGCTGCGAATGGCACGAATCATACCTTTGAGAGCTGCCGATGAAGAATCTGTCGGATGCATCAAAATCAGTGATCCCGATTCGACCTTGCTACTGATTTTAGCAATTACCGATTCCGGTGAAGGATGCCTCCAGTCCACTGTATCCAGTGTCCACAGAACTGTTTTAAGCCCCATACCTGCTGCTAAATCGACAGTTTCCTGATTAAAATCGCCAGACGGCGGTGCAAACCAGCTATTTTTCACACCTAAAATTTCCTGAAGAAGCACTTGTGTCTTCTCTATTTCCTGTGTAGCCCTTTCCCTGCTCAGACGGCTCATATTCGGATGGGAGTATGCATGGTTCGAAAGCTCATGTCCTCTTTTTTGAATTTCTTTAGCGAGTTCAGGATTTTTTTCAGCCAGCTACCATCGAAAAAAAACGTAGCCTTGACCTTTTCCTGATCCAGCGTATCCAGTATAGGCATGATATACTCGTTTCCCCAAGCCACATTGATCATGAAAGAAACCATCGGCTTCTCGGGATTTCCCCGGTAAATCGGGACATTACCAAGCTGATTCAAATGTACTTTGGGCGCAAGCTGCCGATATACGTACTGTATGGGTCGATCTGGAGCCGCAATTGCTTTACGATAAGTCGCATCCAGGTCAACCTCCAAGCCGTTATAGCCAGGAATAGCCTTCCATACCCGATCGACTTTGGCATCAACCGGCTCCCGTCTTTGCCGGGCAGCCTCTGATCGCAGTCGCTGCATGAGTGCATTATCAGGTAAAGCCGCGACCGCCATCGTTGTTGTAGCCTCGGGCTCACTCGTTTCCGTGCTGTATCCGGCGCGTAGTTGGCTTACATACTCACGTACCCCGCTAAACTGTCCAATCACCAGCGTAATGGCCAGACTGGCTACAACCCACGCTGCTCTCTCTGCCTTTCTCATGATCCCTTCATCCTCCCGCCCGTTTGTCCACATTGTATGCGGGGAGGACAAGAACTATGACGCAGCAAGCGCCTGAAAGCCCACTTCGACACAGCTTGTGATTATGTATGAAAAAAGAGCCAGAAACGTAGCTCTGCCTCTTTCCAAAAGCTTAAACAATGCTATTTCTAATCCCGAGTGTTCTGTAAAAACGAACAGCACTCCTGTTATAGCGATCCGCTGTACGCAGGTACTAGGACTTTGCAGGAGCCTCAGCCGTCAGAACCGCTTTGCGGGACAAATTGACACGGCCTTGTTGATCAATTTCGGTTACTTTCACCGTAATCGTATCTCCAATAGCAACTACATCCTCAACTTTGGCTACACGTTCAGTAGACAGTTGGGAAATATGAACCAGACCGTCCTTGCCCGGTAAAATTTCGACGAACGCACCGAATTTTTCAATCCGTTTCACTGTGCCGATGTAAATCTCTCCGATCACGACTTCTTTCACGATACCTTCAATAATGGAACGCGCCTTTTCATTCATCTCTTGGTTTGTGGAAGCGATGAATACACGACCATCTTGTTCGATATCAATTTTTACGCCGGTTTCTTCGATGATTTTGTTAATGATTTTACCACCCGCACCAATAACATCACGGATTTTATCCGGGTTAATGTGCATCGTCATAATTTTCGGCGCATACGGAGACAATTGCTCACGCGGCGTCTGGATGGCTTCCATCATTTTGCTAAGAATGAACAGACGTCCTTCTCTGGCTTGATTGAGCGCATCCTGCAAAATGTTACGGTCGATACCGTTAATCTTGATATCCATTTGAATAGCAGTTACGCCTTTTGCTGTACCAGCCACTTTAAAGTCCATATCACCCAGGTGATCTTCCATGCCCTGGATATCGGTCAACACAGAAACATGATCCCCGTCCTTGATCAATCCCATCGCTACACCTGCAACCGGAGCCTTGATCGGTACACCCGCATCCATCATAGCCAGTGTGCTCGCGCAAATACTAGCCTGGGAAGTCGAGCCATTCGATTCCAGCACTTCGGAAACGAGACGAATCGTATATGGAAATTCAGTTTCAGAAGGAATGACTTTGGAAAGCGCACGCTCACCAAGAGCACCATGTCCAATTTCACGACGACCCGGCGCACGCAAAGGACGAGCCTCGCCTACACTGAATGGAGGGAAATTGTAATGATGCATGAAACGCTTCGTTTCTTCCAAATCAATGCCGTCCAAAATTTGTACATCACCCAATGCGCCAAGTGTACAAACGCTAAGCGCTTGCGTTTGACCGCGTGTGAACAAGCCCGAGCCATGCGTACGCGGCAGAATGCTCGTGTCGCTTTCGATCGGACGAATCTCGTCAAGCTTACGACCGTCAGGACGCACTTTATCATGCGTAATCAGACGACGGACTTCTTCTTTAACGATATCATAGAGAACTTCGCTCACGTCTTTCAAAAGCTCAGGCGTCTCTATGTATTGTGCTTCAAAGTGTGCAACCGTCTCTTCGTTGACTGCATCAATCGCCTCTTGACGGGCATGTTTTTCTACAATTTTGACGGCTTCCACCAAACGTTCGGCTGCATAAGCACGAACTTCGCTGTTCACTTTTTCATCGACAGCATGCAGTTTAACCTGCATTTTTTCTTTACCTGCCACTTGAACCAGTTGCTCAATGACTGCCACAATGTTCTTGATCTCGTCATGTCCAAACATGATTGCTTCCAGCATGGCTTCTTCCGGAATTTCGTTACCTTCCGCTTCTACCATCATGATAGCATCTTTTGTTCCGGCTACAACCAGGTACAGATCGCTTGCATCCTGCTGCGCAATGTCCGGGTTAATCACGAATTGTCCGTCCACACGTCCTACAGCGACTCCGCCAATCGGTCCATTAAAAGGTACATCCGAAATGCTAAGCGCTGCCGAGGTTCCGATCATCGCTGCAATTTCCGGCTCACAATCCTGATCGACACTCATCACCAGGTTTAGTACCTGTACATCATTCCGGAAGCCTTCCGGGAACAATGGGCGAATCGGACGGTCTGTCAGACGGCTGGACAAAATCGCTTTTTGACTCGGGCGTCCTTCCCGTTTAATAAATCCGCCTGGAATTTTTCCCACAGCATACAATCTTTCTTCATAGTTCACCGTCAGCGGGAAAAAGTCCAAATCTTTCGGCGCATTGGAAGCGGTCACGGTACAGAGAACAACCGTTTCGCCATAGCTTACTTTAACTGCCGCATTGGCCTGTTTCGCAAGACGTCCTGTTTCCAGCACCAGCTTTCTTCCGCCGAGCTGCATTTCCACACGTTGCTCCATGGTATCCCTCCATTTCATTCCATTGTAAAAGTTCTATACATATCCAGTATTTCCTGCGCGGGCCTAATTCATAAGAAGCCCTATGCATTATAAGCACCAGGAACCTTACTAGACTCGCACTTCTAAAGGATCTGTACGTCAAAAATAATTCCTTACTTCAAAAAAGAACCCGGCTGCTGTCCGCCGTCGCCTTAGCAGGGACAAGCGGTGAACAACCAGGCTTCTTTTCTCATTACATGTCTGAAAATTAACGACGCAGTCCGAGACGCTCGATCAACGCACTGTAACGTTTAACATCAGTCTTCTTCAGGTAAGCCAAAAGTTTACGACGCTGACCGACCATTTTCAACAACCCGCGGCGGGAGTGATGGTCTTTCTTATGCGAACGAAAGTGGCTTTGCAAGTTAACGATGTTTTCAGTAAGGATAGCGATTTGTACCTCAGCAGATCCTGTATCGGATTCATGAGTTTTGTACTCCTCGATCAATTGCTGTTTACGCTCTTGAGTCAATGCCATCCTGTTCACCTCCTTCATTATAATCGCCATTAGCCTCGTAGCCGCCGGTGAAAGCAGACAACCAAGCCAAGGTTCATCGTTGTTTACACAACATAAGTCAGTATAACACAGCGCCTGTCTTATGTAAATAAATTAGCCTAACAGCTTTTTAGCCGTTTGTACGTCATTGCCAATCTGGGTAATCAACTCGTCCACTGAAGAGAATTTGCGCTCAGGACGAATGTAATGATGAAGCTCAACAAGCACAGGCTCACCATAAATCTGCTGATCAAAATCAAACAGATGAACCTCAAACGACGGATTCAGCACACCTTCATGAAAAGTAGGCTTAACTCCTACATTCATTACCCCGCATACCCAACGATCACCTACCAGTGCCCTCACAGCGTATACGCCTTTGACTGGAATCACGTAAGTATCATCCAGCTTGAGATTGGCTGTCGGGAAGCCGATGGTACGTCCTCGCTTCTCTCCATCCATTACGGTGCCCCGAATGCGATATGGGCGTCCCAGCCAGCGAGAGGCATGCGTTAAATCTCCTGTATGCAAGGCACGGCGGATGCCGGAGCTACTCACTTTTTCCCCAGCCAGCTCGAATGGCGGTACGGTGTGGACGGACATTCGTTCTCCTCCCAGCTCCCGAAGTGTATGCTCATGTCCGGCTCCCCGGTAGCCAAACCGGAAATCAAAGCCCACTACTGCTGTTTGAATCTGCAGTGGAAGCAGGATGTCCGTGATAAACGCCTCAGGGCTAACTTTGGAAAAGTCCTCGTCAAAACTCAAAATATAAAGCACGTCCACACCCATATCGGCCAAAATATCCTGCTTGTCCACAAGCGGGGTCAAATAGCCTTCATAGTCGCCTTTTTTCATGACTTCCTTCGGGTGAGGATGAAATGTCATAACAGATACCGGCACTTTCTGTTCCCGAGCCAGCTCGACAGCCTTTCGTATGACACTTGCGTGTCCAAGATGAAGACCGTCAAACTGACCGATCGCCGTGACCTGTGAACGTCCCCATTGGTGCAAAAGCTCATCGCTCAATGGATAAGATAACGATACGGTAATCATATTATTTCACCTGCATTTCACATCATTTGACTAACTTCGTCAAAATTATAGCACAATTCAAGGTAAAAAAACTTTAATTGGCGCGATAGCCCCTGATTCATCCTGTCCATATATGCCCAAAAACGTTCGATCCTCTTTATACAAACGGAAGGGCTGGCTGTCCGTCACAGGCGGTGAAATCATGCTTAGTGACAAACGCTGACCTTGAAGAGCAGCAGCAGCCTTCACTTCGGCTACCGTATGATCAGGCATATAGTTAATGGCCTCATCAGTGGCAATAAGCCGCTCACCCAGGCTACCATCCGCTACGTAGCGTTCAATTTCTTCAAATGTTAAACAACGATCTGCAGGAATCCCCGCAGACATGGTACGTTCCAGCTTGACCATCGTCGAAGGATATCCCAAGGCGCGGCCGATATCGACGCATAGCGTGCGAATATAAGTTCCTTTGGAGCATAATGCACGAAAAGAAATATCCACATGGGATCCCGTATCCGCGAATCCCGTCATTTCCAGCTCGTAAATGGTCACTTCACGGCTTTTACGCTCCACGGTTTTGCCTTCTCGGGCCAGCTCGTATAGACGTTTGCCATCCACTTTGAGCGCAGAGTACATTGGCGGCACTTGGGAAATCGTACCGACAAAACGCTCCAGAACCGCTTTCGCTTCCTCTTCTGTAACCTCTACCGGACGGTCACACTCTTCAGTAATCGTACCCGTAAGGTCCTCCGTATCCGTGGCAATCCCCAAGCGTAACGTTGCATGGTATTCCTTAGGTAGCTCCTGCATGTATTCAACTACACGGGTAGCACGTCCCAGACACAACGGCAGCACGCCCGTCACCTGAGGATCAAGTGTTCCTGTATGTCCGATTCGCTTCATTCCCAGCAAACGGCGAGCCTTGGCCACCACATCGTGGGAGGTGAATCCAGCGGGTTTGTAAACGGGTAGTACTCCTTCCCAATTTGCCTGTTCCTGCTTCATCGGCTTCATAGCTCGGCCTTCACCCGCCCTACAACGATCTCAATAATATCCTCCAACTTACCCTCCAGACGGCAACCGGCAGCACGTACATGCCCCCCGCCCCCAAATGACTGGGCAAGCGCAGATACGTTAACATTACCTGCCGATCTCATGCTGGCTTTGACCGCTTGATCACTAATCACTTTAAAGAAAATGCCTACTTCAACGCCGCGAATATTTCTCGGATAATTGACGATACCTTCCAAATCCTCATTAACAGCTCCGCAATCCTTCATATCATCAGGGGTTACAACCACCCAGGCGATTTTACCATCCTTCGAAATTTCAAGCGTTTGCAATGCTTTGGTCAGCACCTTCATTTGCGGGAAGGTCATTTCTTCCAGCAGACTCTCGGAGAGATAAGGACCGTCTACACCATAAGCGAGCAATCGTGACACCGTAGACATAACCTTGGGTGAAGTGTTCGAATACCTGAAGCCTCCTGTGTCCGTCAGCAGCCCGGTATATACAGCCGTCGCCACTTCAACGTCCCAGTTGATCGCAAACTTTTCCAGTAAATCAAAAAGAATTTCTGCCGTTGCCGCAGCATCCGACTTAATCACATTAACTGTGCCATACGCATCATTCGTTGGATGATGATCAATATTCAAAATGATAGCATCTTCCGCAAAAAACTGCTCTGTCAGACCAACACGACGGAAATCTGCACAATCGACGCAAATAATCCGGTTGTATTTCCGTTCCGGCGGTTGCTGGCTCATATCCATAATCTCATCGGCATGCCATAAAAAATCCATGCGCTTCGGGATAGGCCCCTCATTCAGCATGGTAAATTTCTTCCCCAGACATGAGAGAAGCCAGCCCACCGTTACGGTGGAGCTGACTGCGTCTCCGTCCGGCTGTACATGCGATACGATCAGGTAATCATCATGCTCCAGAATAAATTCCTTCGCTTGTTGAAGCGCCTGTTCATAGGTATGCATTGCCGTCTCCTTTACATTCAGTTCATAGTTCCTTCGGATAAACTGGCTCTTGCTATTTTTCATCCTTGTCGATATCACTTAACAGCTTTTCAATCCGGCTGCCATAAGCGATAGATTCGTCAATTTTGAAGATCAGCTCGGGAATATGGCGGAGCCGTATTCGTTTGCCAAGTTCAGAACGAAGATAACCGTTCGCTTTGTCCAATGCTTTCAGGGAAGAAGTTTTTTGCTCCTCATCCCCAAGCACGCTCAAGTAGATTTTCGCTTGGGACAAATCGTTTGTCAGATCGACACCCGTTACCGTAATAAAACCGATACGGGGATCTTTTAATTCGGTCTGTATGAGTTGGCTCAGCTCTTTCTTAATCTGCTCGCCAACCCGACCTGTACGTATTTTAGCCATGGATGCTCACCTCTCTGCCGTTAGCGCTCCACTGTTTCCATGACGAACGCTTCAATAATGTCGAGTTCCTTAACATCATTATAGCCATCAAGGGTAATACCGCATTCGTAACCTTGGGCAACTTCTTTTGCGTCGTCCTTAAAGCGTTTCAGTGAGTCGATTTTACCTTCAAAAATAACAATGCCATCACGTATCAGGCGTGCTTCTGCTGAACGGGCAATTTTACCGGACGTCACCATACAACCGGCAATCGTACCAACCTTAGTTACTTTAAACACGTTACGAACTTCAGCATGCCCAATTACATTTTCTTTATATTCAGGATCCAACATGCCTTTCATGGCTTGCTCGATTTCTTCAATGACATTGTAAATGACGCGGTGCAGACGAATGTCCACTTTTTCTGCTTCAGCTGTAGATTTTGCCTGATTATCCGGACGAACGTTAAAACCAATCACAATGGCATTGGAAGCCGCAGCCAAAATAATATCGGATTCGGTAATTGCACCTGCACCGCTGTGAAGAATTTTAACACGTACACCTTCAACTTCAATCTTGTTCAAGGAGCCTTTCAGCGCTTCGACGGAACCTTGCACATCACCTTTGATAATGACGTTCAGATCTTTCATCTCGCCATCCTTGATGTGCTGGAACAGGTCATCCAGCGTTACGCGGGTGTTGCTGCCCAGATCGGACTGACGTTGCGTAATCGCACGTCTATCAGCGATAGCACGAGCTTTGCGCTCATCCTCGAACACAATGAACGGATCGCCAGCAAGTGGCACTTCTGTCAAACCAGTGATTTCAACCGGTGTGGAAGGGCCCGCTTCCTTAAGACGGCGGCCTTTGTCGTTAACCATGGCACGTACACGTCCGAAACAGTTACCTGCTACGAAAGCATCGCCGACTTTCAGGGTACCGTTCTGAACAAGGATACGAGCTACGGAACCGCGGCCTTTATCCAGCTCAGCCTCGATTATCGTACCACGTGCCCGTTTGTCCGGGTTCGCTTTGTACTCATTCACTTCAGCTACGAGCAGGATCATTTCGAGCAGATCTTCAAGTCCCATTCTCTGTTTCGCGGAAACGTTAACGAAAATCGTATCGCCGCCCCACTCTTCAGGAACCAATTCATACTCGGTCAGTTCTTGCTTCACTTTATCCGGATTTGCATCCGGTTTGTCGATCTTGTTCACAGCCACGATAATCGGCAGGCCTGCTGCCTTCGCGTGGTTAATAGCTTCAACTGTCTGTGGCATAACGCCGTCGTCAGCCGCAACAACAATGATCGTCATATCCGTAACTTGAGCACCACGAGCACGCATAGCCGTAAATGCTTCGTGACCCGGTGTATCCAGGAAAGTGATTTTTTTGCTGTTGATTTCAACTTGGTATGCACCGATATGCTGTGTAATACCACCAGCTTCGCCGCCCGTTACATTAGTGGAGCGAATAGCATCCAACAAAGTTGTTTTACCATGATCGACGTGACCCATAATGGTAACAACAGGTGGACGTGCTTTCAGAAGCTCTGGATCATCGTTTTCTTCCACTGTTTCAAAGCGATCCTCTTCGACCGGAATTTTCACTTCTACTTCTACACCGAAATCTCCGGCAAGCAGAAGGATAGTATCCATATCCAGTTCCTGGTTAATGGTCGCCATCGTTCCGAGTGTGATCAGCTTTTTGATAACTTCCGATGCATCCTTGTGGAGAAGCTTCGCTGTTTCGCCTACTGTCATCTCACCGCGCACAATGATCTTCTTAGGCGTATTGTCGATCTTCTCGCGGCGCTCCTGTTGCTGACCTCTGCCACGATTGTTGAATTTCCCACCACGATTGCTACCACCGCGGTTATTGCCACCACGACCACCGTTACCTCCGCGTCCTCCGCCTTGACGGTTATCGTCAAAACGACCTTGACCGGAACGGTTAGTGCCATTATTGGAATTGCTGCCTGTACGGTTGCCACCACCGCTACGGTTTGCATTACTGCCTCCCGTGGATGATGCCGTTCTTACTGCCGTACCACCTTGACTGCTCCCTTGTGGACGTGAGTTGGTGCTTTGGCTGCCTTGAGGACGTGAACCCGTGTTAGTGCTTGGGCGCTGTTGTCCTCCCTGTTGCTGGCCGCCACTGCGGTTCTGGCTGCCTTGTTGTCCACTTGGTCTGCTTGTACTCTGTTGACTGCGGTTTTGACCGCCCTGCTGACTGCCTTGCGCTTTTGGAGCGCTGCTTCGGTTACTGTTTTGGTTGTTGTTTGTCCTATTCATACTTACCTGCTTTTCCTGTTGATTTTTGGTTTGCTCAGTTGAATGATTAATATTCTGGCTTGAACCGGCCTGGTTCGAGCTTACTTGCGCCGTGCCTGCTCCGCCTTGCTTGGCCGCAGCATTGGATTTAATATCCTTAAAAAATTTTTCCACTTTACCCACGGCATCGTGTTCCATGACGCTCATATGGTTGTTCACGGGAATATCCAGCCGTTTAAGAATGGTGATAATTTCTTTGCTGCTCATGTTCAACGATTTGGCGTATTCGTATACCCGCACTTTGTCTTTGCTTTCTTGTTTACTCAATATACTCCACCTCCGACATTATCCCCGCATGTTTCTTGATCAATTTCGCGAATCCTTGATCCGTCACAGCCAGCACAACCCGTTCAGGCTTGCCGATGCTGCTTCCCAAGCTTTCCCGGTCAAATCCTATCAATAAGGGGATTTTGTACGTCCCGCATTTGTCGCGGAATTTCTTTTGAGTATTCATTGAAGCATCTTTCGCAAGAATGACTAGCTTGGCTTCTGAAGACCTGATCGCTTTATAAACGATCTCATCACCTGTTAGCAGCTTGCCAGCTCTCATAGCAAGGCCCAATCCAGACAGCGCCTTATTCATCCTGCACGCTGCCTTGTGCCGCCAGGAATTCTTCCTCGACGGCAGCAAAATCACGACTTAGCTGCTCATAAATATCAGCATGAACCGAGTGCTTCAATGCCCGATCCAGTGCCTTGCTTTTTTGAGCAAGCTTGAAGCAGGCGGCTTTGCCGCACAAGTAAGCGCCGCGTCCCGACTTTTTGCCAGTCAAGTCAATCAGCACTTCGTCTTCAGGGTTTTGACGACACGGATCAACTGCTTCTTAGGCATCATTTCATGACAGGCCACACACTTGCGCAAAGGTATCTTTCTCTGTTTCATGCATTAACCCCCCTACACTCCGTTTAATCTACAGAAACGGAATCCTGATGCATTTCATCGGTGGATGTTCTCGGTCTGCCGAGTTCTTCCTCCGCCTGCGTTTCGCTCTTGATATCAATTTTCCAGCCAGTAAGCTTGGCAGCAAGGCGGGCATTTTGCCCTTTGATACCAATGGCCAGAGAAAGCTGATAATCCGGCACGATGACACGCGCCATTTTTTCTTCTTCAAACACCTGCACCTCAAGCACCTTAGACGGGCTCAGCGCATTAGCCACATACTCGTCAACATTATCGGAATAACGCACAATGTCGATTTTTCACCACGCAACTCATTCACAATCGTCTGCACCCGCGTTCCTCTCGGTCCTACACAAGAACCGACCGGATCTACCTCGGCATTGCGAGAATGAACTGCGATTTTAGAACGGAAGCCTGCTTCACGCGCTACAGAACGAATCTCAACGACACCGTCAAAAATTTCCGGCACCTCGAGTTCGAACAAACGCTTAAGCAGACCTGGATGTGAGCGGGACAACATGATTTGCGGCCCTTTGGTCGTATTCTCTACCTTGGTAATATAAGCCTTAATCCGGTCCAGATGACTGAATTTCTCATTAGGCATCAACTCGCCCAACGGGAGAACCGCCTCCACCTTACCCAGGTCAATATAAATATTACGCGGGTCCTGACGTTGTACGGTCCCTGTTACAATATCCTCTTCCTTGTCCACAAACTTGTTGTAGATCAATCCCCGCTCCGCTTCACGGATACGCTGGGTTACGACCTGCTTCGCTGTCTGTGCGGCAATCCGTCCAAAGTCACGAGGAGTAACTTCAATTTCAGCAATATCCTCCAGCTGAAAATGCGGGTTAATCTCACGGGCCGCTGGCAACGAAATCTCGGTGCGAGGATCCAATACCTCCTCAACGATCAGCTTGCGGGCATATACCTTAATGACACCCGAGTTGCGGTTCATATCGACACGCACGTTTTGTGCGGTGTTGAAATTCCGTTTGTAGCTGGAAATCAAGGCTGCTTCAATGGCCTCAAACAGCACATCCTTGCTGATCCCCTTTTCCCGTTCCAACTCGTTCATTGCTTCAATAAATCCATACTCATGGATTACTGCTCCCCTTTCAAATGATGCACCTGCGTCCTGGTCGGCACACGAGGCAAAAAACATGAAGCACATGTCAAACAGCAACGGTCAAATCCGAACTAAAATATGATCGCGAGCCTGGCTCCAGCAACCTTGTCATAAGGTATGGCGTGCTTCTTTTGTCCGCTCTGAACGGTAAGTTCCCCATCTTCAAAAGAAAGCAAACGACCTTCAAATTCCTTCAGACCGTTGATCGGCTCGTATGTAGTAACGAATACATTTTTGCCTACCGCTTTGGTTACGTCTTCCGCTTTTTCAGCGGTCTTTCAGCGCCTGGTGAAGACACTTCCAGAAAATATGCTGTAGAAACAGGGTCATTTTCGTCCAGCTTTTGACCCAGGTATTCACTGATCATACTACAGTCGTCCAGATCAATTCCCCCGTCTTTGTCTACAAAAACGCGAAGAACCAATTGCTGCCCTCTTTGACATACTCGACATCGACCAGTTCAAAACCATGCTCATCGAGGTAAGGTTGGGCCATTTCTTCTACTACTGACTTGATCTTTGGTGTGCTCAAAGATTATAACCTCCAAAAGTAAACTTTCCTGTGGTGAAAAAGAGACGCCCCATTGCCATGGACAATGCTTCTCCATCACCGGCATTTTCCATTTTCATTTGATGTAATGTTCATTTTGGGCTCACTGCAAATAAACCGGCGTACCGGTTCCTGCCCAAAAATCGTCTTTTCACGTTGTAACTGTATATCAAACAGTAAAGAGTGGGTTTCCCCACTCTTTAAGCAACGGTTTTATCTCCATGATTACCAAAAAATTATAACATAACCGTAGTTATGTGACAAGTGCCAGAGCTTGACTACTAGGATTCCGTTTAAAACAGAGACAACTGATTGCTCTCTGGCAGTCCGCGGAAACAGCCCATCTGGGATAGCATTTCGACAATCGTTTTACTGGCCTTCGATTTTTGCTGAAATCCTCGACAGACAAAAATTCACCCTGCTCACGAGAGGCTGCGATGTTACGCGCCGCGTTGTCACCAATCCCCTGAAGCGCCCCGAACGGAGGAATGAGCGAATCTCCGTCTACCTTGAAACGCGTAGCTTCAGAACGATACAAATCAATCGTCTTGAAACTGAAACCGCGTGCTGTCATTTCCAACGCCATTTCCAGGATCGGAAGCATCCCTTTTTCCTTAGGCGGAGCCTGAAAACCGAGCTGCTCGATTTCGACAATTTTCCGCGCGATGGCATCATATCCCTGACAACACAGCTCAATATCAAAATCGGCTGCGCGTACCGAGAAATAGGTCGCATAATATTCAATCGGATAATACAGCTTGAAATAGGCGGTCCGCACTGCTGAAATAACATAGGCTGCGGCATGCGCCTTTGGAAACATATACTGGATCTTGAGACAGGAATCAATGTACCATTGCGGCACCTTGCATTTTTCATTTCCTCGATCCATTCCGCACTGAGCCCCTTACCTTTACGCACGCTCTCCGTAATTTTAAAGGCCAGACTTGCATCCATCCCCGCCTTGTAGATCAGGAATAGCATGATATCATCCCGGCAACCGATTACGGTCTTGATGTTGCAGGTATTGTTCTTGATCAAATCCTGCGCGTTACCCAGCCATACGCCCGTACCGTGGGACAAACCGGAAATTTGCAGCAAATCGGCAAAGGAAGTCGGCTGTGATTCCACTAGCATTTGGCGTACAAACTTGGTTCCCATCTCGGGTACCCCATAGGTTGCGACAGGAGTACGGATTTGCTGCGGCGTTACACCAAGCGCCTCCGTGGAATTAAACATGCTCATGACCTTCGGATCATTCATCGGAATCGTTGTTGGGTCGACACCGGTCAAATCCTGAAGCATTCTCATCATGGTCGGATCATCATGGCCCAGAATATCGAGCTTGAGCAAGTTCGCGTCAAAAGCATGATAATCAAAATGCGTCGTTTTCCATTCCGAGCTTGTATCATCAGCCGGGAATTGTACCGGCGTAATGTCCTCAACCTCAATATAATCGGGAACGACGACGATCCCGCCCGGATGCTGTCCGGTGCTGCGTTTGACGCCCGTACAGCCGGAAGCCAGCCTGTTCAGTTCGGCCCCGCGCCATTTTTTATGATGCGCCTCTTCAAATTTCTTCGCAAAGCCAAAGGCCGTTTTCTCGGCAACCGTACCGATGGTTCCAGCACGGAATACGCTTTTCTCTCCAAACAGTACTTTCGTATAATTATGTGCGACTGGCTGATATTCCCCGGAGAAGTTCAAGTCAATATCGGGAACTTTATCTCCCTTAAACCCAAGGAACGTTTCAAACGGAATATCCTGTCCTTCACCCTTCAGCTTGCCACCGCATTGCGGGCAGTTTTTGTCAGGTAAGTCAAATCCGCTTGGCACACTACCATCCAAAATCCATTCGCTATGTCTGCATTCAGGATTACCGCAAATATAATGGGCAGGCAGTGGATTAACCTCGGAAATACCGAGGAAGGTAGCGACCACAGAAGATCCAACAGAACCCCGTGAACCTACCAGGTATCCATCCTGATTGGACTTTTTAACCAGACGCTCGGAAATGAGATAGTTGGCAGAGAAACCGTATTTAATAATCGGCTCCAGTTCTTTCTCCAGACGGGCTACGACCACCTCGGGCAATTCCTCACCATAAATGGATTTAGCCGTCTCGTAGCAAGTATTGCGGATTTCCTCGTCTGCCCCATCCAGCAACGGTGTAAACAGCTTGTCAGGGAACAGCTCCAATTCCTCAAACCGATCCGCCAGCTCGCTGGTATTCTTCACAACGACTTCATAGGCTTTCTCCTCGCCCAGAAACTCGAATTCTGCCAGCATTTCGTCTGTCGTGCGCAAATGCGCATCCGGTTTCCGGATATCTTTTAACGGGCTAAAGCCAGTAATTCCATGTATCGTGATATCTCGGTACAGCTTATCACGCGTTTCCAAATAGTGAACATTGCCTGTAGCAATAACGGGCTTATCAAGTCGCCGCCCAATTTCGCATACTTTACGAACTGCCGTTTTCAGAGCATCAGGGCCACTTACCAGTTGTTTTTCCACCAGATGCATGTACATAGTTAAAGGCTGGATCTCCAGCACATCATAAAACTGGGCGATTTCCTCGGCTTCCTCCTCCGACTTGTTCAGCACAGCCTCGAAAAACTCTCCCTTTTCGCAACCTGAAATAATAAGCAGCCCGTCTCTCATCTCTGACAATTTCGATTTAGGAATACAAGGGACACGCTTAAAATATTCGGTATGTGACATTGAAACCAGCTTGTACAGATTTTTTTTGCCAATCGGATTAAGCGCATAAATGCAGCAGTGGAAAGGACGAACGGTCGATAAATCCTTACCCACATAGTCGTTCAAGCGGTCGAGCATTTTTAAGCCTTTAATTTGTTCTGCATCATTCAAAAGTCCATTCAGCACTTCCGTTAGCGCAACTGTATCATCAATGGCCCGGTGATGACTTTCGAGCGCAACCTTATATTTGGTGGTCAGTGTGTTCAGACGATGATTCTTCATTGTCGGGAACAACAAGCGAGCCAATTCCAGTGTATCGAGTACTGGGTTCGTCATCTCAGGCAATCCCATGTTCCTAAGCGTTGCCTGGATAAAGCCGACATCAAATCGCGCATTATGAGCAACTAATACAGCATCGCCTGCAAAAGCCACGAATTCCTTCATAACGGGCTCCACATCAGGTGCATCCTTGACCATTTCATCGTTAATGTTGGTCAATTGCTGGATATTGTAAGGAATACGCTCATGTGGATTTACAAAGGTAGCATAACGGTCAACCTCTTTGCCTTCATGCATTTTAACAGCGGCAATCTCAATAATTCTATTTTGTGTAACTGATAGCCCGGTGGTTTCAATATCAAAAACGACATAAGTCGCTGTTTTCAAATTAAGCGGCTGTGACTGCATTACAACCTCAACCGCATCGTTGACCACATTGGCCTCGATACCGTAGATCATTTTAATTCCGTTTTTCTTGGCGGTCTTAGCGGCATCGGGATAACATTGCACTCCACCATGATCGGTGACCGCAATCGCCTTGTGCCCCCACTTGGCGGCTGTTTTAACATACTGGTCAATGGAGCTTACAGCATCCATCGCGCTCATCTTCGTATGAAGATGAAACTCAACCCGTTTTTCCTCTGCATTATCTTTACGGGAAGGAGGAGCCTGCACCTCTACCAGATCAGAAGGAATCATAACCAGCTCAGGAATTTGCATAAAACGATCATATTCGACGCGACCACGGACTTTAACCCATTTACCGTTAGCCAGCAAGCTGAGAATTTTTAGATCTTCTTTTGTTTTGGCAAACATTTTCATTTGCAGCGAATCACTAAAGTCAGTCAAATAATACGTAAACAACGTACTTCCGTTACGTAGTTCTTTGCTATCCAGACCGAAGATCGTCCCTTGTAATGTGACTTTCTTCTCTTCATCCTGAATGTCCTGCATCGGAACAGGCGGTTCCTTGATGTCATAGCCAAATTGAAGCCTTACATCTCCCTCTTCTTCATCCACTGGCGGCATTTCCGATTCCATGCTTTCCATCATCTGCTGAATAACTTCACGTTCTTCCTGCATCTTTTTCTCTTGAAACTGCTGCAAAGCCTCCTGATTACTTTCACCCACCTGGATTTTAATACGCATCGAGAGACCAAAATATTTATCGTAGAATTTGATGATTGCTTGGTCAATCTGCTTTTTACGTGCCAGCTCCAGTGACATGCTATCGCTCATCGTCAACAATAACAGGCCGTCCTCCCATTCATGTACAGCCCGGGTCATCCAGCCGTTCACGGATGGGATTTCACGGTGCACCCATTCCAGAAAAAGTTTCCAGTATTCACTGATGATATCCGCAGACTGAACTTGCTCACTATACCGAAACCGAAAGGTGATTTTAGCGATGTGGTTCATTTTCTCCTGCACTTGAATACAGAAGGCCCGATATACCTGAGCGGGAACCAGTGTTTCCTTGGCGATGATAATATTCCAATCCTTGTTGGTACGGCTTATTTCCACCTGCTCAATCCAACCGTCTAGGAAATAAGGCTCCACCACTCCCTCCGGCATCACCACCTGCTTCATCAGCAGTTCCAGCCGTTTTCTCTTTTCTTCAGCTCCGCCCATGGCTCTCCCCCCGTTTTCCATTGACTTAACAACTTTAATCGTACCTCGGTTCCAAATCTGCAATTCTGAAAACATGAAAAGCTTCTGCGTCTAAAACATCTCCGACCGCAAAAGCTTTTCGTAACCCCTCAATCCTACACCATAGCAACCCCTTTCGGTTATGCTCGTTGGCGGAGAGAATGAAGTGAGTATAGTGGTATAGCTTTACTTCTTTATTAGTACGCCCGTGCGAACACTACAGTATGCTTGGCTGGTTTGCCGCAGCACAGACATGTGGTCTTTTGCTCAGTAGTTTTAAAAGGTATATTGCGGCTTGTAGCGCCTGTCACTTCTTTGACCTTGTCTTCACATTCTTCAGATCCGCACCAGCCTGCCAAAGTAAAGCCGCGTTTCTCTTCCATGAGCGCCTTCATTTCATCCAGCGTATCTACGGAATAGAAGTTTTCATCCATAAAGCTCTTGGCACGATCAAACATTTCCTGCTGTACCTGTGCCAGCATCGCATGGACTTCCTCAACAAGGTTATCCTGCTGTACAATCTTTTTCTCGCCACTGATACGGGATACGAGCACGCAAACACCATTTTCCATATCACGAGGTCCGATTTCCAGACGCACCGGTACACCGCGCATTTCATATTCGTTAAACTTCCAACCAGGACTCACATCACTGCGATCGTCCATTTTCACACGTACGCCCACCTGTTTCAGTTCAGCGAACAGTTCATCTGCACGGGCAATAACTGCTTCACGCTTCTTAGGTGGCCCGATAGGCACCATAATGACCTGTGTAGGCGCAACCTTAGGAGGCAAAACCAAACCACGGTCATCCCCATGAACCATAATCAGCGCACCAATCAGACGCGTGCTTGTTCCCCATGAAGTGGTATGAGCGTATTCCAGGTTATTGTCCCGGCTCAAGTATTTAATATCAAAAGCAACGGCAAAATTGGTTCCCATGTAGTGGGAAGTTCCCGCCTGCACCGCACGCCCATCCTTCATCATCGCTTCCAGTGAGAAAGTATCCTTCGCACCTGCAAATTTTTCAGAAGGCGTTTTTTGCCCGGTAATAACCGGGATAGCCAGCACTTCCTCGATAACCTCGCGGTATACTTCCAGCATTTTCATCGTTTCTTCGCGTGCTTCTTCTTCATTTTCATGAGCAGTGTGACCTTCCTGCCACAAAAACTCACTCGTACGCAAGAAAGGAAGCGTGCGTTTTTCCCAACGAACCACGTTAGCCCATTGGTTGATAAGCACTGGCAGATCACGATAGGATTGAATCCATTTGGAGTACATATGACCGATCATTGTCTCTGAAGTCGGACGGATCGCAAGGCGCTCCTCCAGCTTTTCCCCGCCAGCCTCGGTTACCCAAGGAAGCTCCGGGTTAAACCCTTCGACATGCTCTTTTTCCTTCTGGAAAAAACTCTCAGGAATGAACATCGGAAAATAGGCATTGCGATGACCTGTTTCTTTGAAACGTACATCCATGGCTTCCTTGATATGTTCCCAAATTTCAAAACCGTCGGGACGGAACACAATACATCCGCGAACCGGGGAGTAATCCATCAGTTCAGCTTTTTTAATAACATCAATATACCATCGGGAAAAATCTTCGCTCTGTGGCGTAATTTCCTCGACAAACTGTTTATCGTTCGACATAGAAACGCATGTCCTCCCATACAGACCCTTTTATATAAGTCCGTCTCTAATTAACCGTTAATTAATCGTAAAATATCATTGTACGTGACCGCAATCATGAGCAGGAATAACATGGCAAAACCAACAAAATGGACCATACCTTCCCTACTCGGATCAACCGGACGTCCTCTTACCGCCTCTACACCGAGGAAAACAAGTCTGCTTCCATCCAGCGCCGGAATTGGCAATAGATTAAATATCCCCAAATAAAGACTCATTATAGCAGTCCAATACGTAAGCTGCTCAATGCCCTGCTTGGCAATTTGTCCTGTCACTTCAAAAGTACGTACCGGACCTCCCAGATCATTAATGGAGAAACGTTGGATAAGCTGACTAAATCCCTGGAAAATAATGTCCGTCGTTCGTACCATGGATTGTCCGGCAAATTTAAACGTTTCCCCGACTCCGGCTTGCCGTGTCGGAAGTTCAGGCACGATGCCCACTTTACCGCCCTTTTGTCCTTCCATTGCACGAGGTGTAATCGTCAGATCAAAAGTTTTGTTATCCCGGCGAACAACCCACTTCATCGGCTTGTCTTGGGAATCGGCAATCAGTTTGATCATATTTTCAACATTCGCACCAATTGCAACCCCGTTGACTGATTCAATGATATCTCCCTTATGCAAATCAGCTTCAGCAGCAGGCATCCCCGCTGTAATGTCACTAATCTGAACATAAGTCGGGTTGTCCACTTGTACGCCGACCATCTGGATATGCAGACCAAACAGCACAAAGGCAAGAATAAAATTCATCAGGGGTCCGGCAAAGATAGCCAGAGCACGCTGTCCTACTGTTTTGCTGCCATACTGTCGATCCTTAGGCGCAATCTGGATGGATTGTCCTTTGGTTACCATCATCGCTTGTGGGTGCACCGTATATTGCTGATCTTCGCCATCCACATCCAATTTTACAGTCAGTGCCTGCTCTAGATCAATGTGCTGGACTTCACCGCGCACCACATTTTTGCGGTTATCCAACTGGTCCAAATAAATGGTTTTGACGACACCGTCCGTTACGCGTACAGCAATTGTTTGTCCGGTTTCAATTTCATTGATTTCCGGATCTTCTCCCGCCATGCGAGCGAAACCACCAAACGGCAGCAAACGTAGTGTAAATCGCGTCTCGTTTCTTTTATAAGAAAACAGTTTCGGACCGAAACCGATCGCAAACTCCCGGACCAGAATCCCGGCGCGTTTGGCAAAATAATAATGCCCCCATTCATGCACCGTCACTATGACGAAAAACATGAGCACCGTCATCAAAACTATTCGAATCGTTTCCAATCGTTTCCGTTCCCCTTTCAATGAGATCGAGTTTGTCTTCCTAGATTATCATTATTCTCCGATCCCACACAAGAGAATCACAATTCACTTCCGAACCCAAAGTCAGCCTATATCCCGGCAGCTATGCTGCGAACCTCACGATCACAGGCTTCAATCGCAGCCAAATCGGGGTTAGTAACATTGACATGCCGTTCCAATACACGCTCAATAACGGCTTCGATATGCAGAAAAGGAATTTCTCCACGCAGAAAACGGTCAACAGCAATCTCATTAGCCGCATTAAATGCAGTTGGTGCTGTACCACCCATTTTACCACATTCAAAGGCAAGCCTTAAACAAGGAAAACGATTAAAATCCATTTCCTTAAAATGGAGCCTTCCCACCTCAGCCAATGACAGCGGCTTGGCGGGAGACTTCATCCGTTCAGGATATGTTAAGGCGTATTGAATAGGAACTCTCATATCAGGGTTACCTAGTTGAGCGACAATACTGGTATCCACAAATTCTACATAGGAATGAATGATACTTTCAGGATGCAATAGCACGTGAATCCGCTCATAATCAAGTCCGAACAACCAGTGCGCCTCAATGACCTCTAACCCTTTGTTTACCATCGTTGCCGAATCAATCGTAATTTTGGCACCCATCGACCAATTGGGATGCTTGAGCGCATCTTCCACCGTAACCTCACGAAGCTGTTCCCTTGTCAAATCACGAAAAGAACCGCCCGATGCCGTGAGAGTAATATGTGCCACATCTTTCATACGCTCACCATTCAAGCATTGAAAAATAGCTGAATGCTCACTGTCAATCGGCAGCAACGGCACTCCTTTCGCCCGGGCCCGTTCTGTGACCAGATGACCGGCGGTAACCAGTGTTTCCTTATTGGCCAAACCGATCTGTTTTCCAGCCTCAATCGCGGCCAGCGTGGAGTGCAATCCGACACTGCCCATTACAGCTGTCACAACCATATCTGCATCCGTATTCGCAGCTAGTTCGACGAGTCCTTCATTCCCCCAATGCAGTTCCATTCCGGAAGGCAACAAAGGACGGATTTCCTCCGCCAATTGCTTGGTGCCAACGGACACCTTCTTGGGTTGGTATAGATTCGCCTGCTCGACAAGCAACTTTATATTTGAGCCACCTGCTAAAGCCTCTACGGCAAACTGATCCGGGTGCATAGATACGACATCCAGTGTCTGTGTTCCAATAGACCCGGTTGAACCGAGTACCGTAATTCTTTTCATGAAGCACCTTCCTATCTTGAAAATAACCGTTACTCTGCAGCTAATTTTAACCTGAGCATAATCTGTAACCACCAAGTAAGGGTCATGGAAGCAGCATCAGCATATGTACAAATGGAAAAACGACAATCCAACTGTCGCAGCGGTCTAGTATACCACCGTGCCCTGGCAGCAGATTACCGGAATCTTTAATGTCGTACACCCGCTTGTACGCAGATTGCACTAAATCGCCCAGTTGACCCACAACTGCACAAGATAAACCGATAGCGAAAGCTTTGTCCCATGGCAGCAGCCCTTCTGACAATCCGGCAAATATCAGTGCTGTAGCCAACGCTAAAACAATCCCGCCTATAGACCCTTCGACTGTTTTATTTGGACTGATCGCAGGCCATAGCTTTGTCTTCCCCGCCATTTTACCTACAAAATAAGCCCCTGCATCACTTGCCCAAATGCAAGCCAGCAACAAAAAGGTCCATAAAAGCCCATGTTCCATATGGCGTGATTCCGCAATATACGAAAATCCAAAGCCTATATAAACAGTACCGAGAAATAGTATGGACACCGTTTGAATTGTGATTTTATTTTTCGTTCCCACCGTAATGATCATAAAAATAATCATCAGCAGCCAAAGCAGACTTATAGACGGTAATGGTGAGTGCAGACCCAAGGGCTGATAAGGAAATACAAAAGTTAATATTCCTGCATAGCCAACTAACGCCGTACTGCTGAAAGGAGATACATTGGTCATCCGCGCGAATTCATAGAATCCGATTAGGGCCATGGCCAAAATGAGCAAATGGTAGGCCAATCCGCCCCACAGGACCATCGCCAAAAAAAATGCGCCTGCCACAATACCGGTAATCAATCTCTGTCTCAACGGCTTTCATCCTCCATTTACTTCAGCCCGCCATACCGCCGTGATCTCCGCTGATATTCGACCACTGCTTCGTATAAATGCTCTTTCTTAAACTCAGGCCAATAAATATCAGTAAACCATAGCTCACTGTAAGCAAGTTGCCAGAGCATAAAATTGCTGAGTCTCAGCTCGCCACTTGTCCGAATCAGAAGATCAGGATCCGGCATACCGCTGGAGAGCAAAGAGTTCTCAATGAGTTCGGGCGTAATATCTCCGGGTTTAAGCTTCCCATCCTCAATTTCACGACCCAACGCTTGCATACATTCAGTGATTTCTAGCCGACTTCCATAATTCAATGCAAAATTAAGAACAAGTCCGGTATTATTTTCAGTTCGCCGAGTCGCTTCAGTCAGCGCATCAACGGTATGAGAAGGCAAATGCTCCTTATTTCCCATCATACGTACTTGTACATTTTTTTCAATCAGCTCGTCAAGCTCAATAGCCAAAAATTCTTGCGGCAGCCGCATCAAAAAATCGACTTCATCCTTGGGACGCGACCAATTTTCAGTTGAAAAGGCAAATAAGGTCAAATATTTAATGCCCAGTTCATCCGCAGCAATTGCTGTGCGCTTCACTGCCTTCATTCCATTTTGATGCCCTACAATCCGCGGCATTCCAATCCGTTTGGCCCATCTGCCGTTCCCATCCATGATGACAGCAACATGCTGCGGAATATTGTCTTTTGAAATGGCCGGTGTTTGCTGTTTTTGTTCCCCGTTCCACCAAGACCGAACCCGTTTGATCATTCCAGTTCCTCCAGCATTCTCTGAAAATGTGCCTCAGGCTTGAAAAGAGACAAACCCCACCGTAAGGGAGGGGCTACCAGTCTCTTATACTTCCATAATTTCTTTTTCTTTTGCAGCCAAAACTTTATCCACTTCGGCGATAAATTTATCTGTCGTTTTCTGGATTTCTTCCTGATATTTACGGGATTCATCCTCGGATATATCAGTTTTCTCCATTTTTTTAATATCATCATTCGCATCGCGACGAATGTTACGAATGGCGACCTTCGCTTCTTCGCCGTTCTTTTTCGTCAGCTTCACCAGATCGGTTCTGCGTTCTTCTGTCAAAGCAGGAATACTCAGGCGAATGGTATTCCCGTCATTGGAAGGAGTCAACCCCAGATCGGATTTTTGGATAGCACGCTCAATGTCGGCCAAGGAGGATTTATCCCAAGGCTGAATCATCAAAGTCCTGCTGTCCGGTGTATTTACATTAGCTAACTGATTGACTGGAGTCATTGCACCGTAGTACTCAACCTGAACGCGATCCAGTAGAGCTGGCGTCGCCCGACCAGCGCGCAAAGATGCAAGGTCACGTTGCAACGACTGAATTGCTTTATGCATGCGCTCTTCAGCGCTCTTTTTCACAGATTGTGGCATTAATTTACACTCCCTTTGACGATCGTGCCAATTTTCTCACCCAACACGACACGTTTAATGTTACCTTGCTCTGTAATAGCAAAGACAATCAACGGAATATTGTTATCCATGCACAGCGAGGAAGCCGTGGAGTCCATGACACCGAGATTTTTGTTGAGCACATCCAAATACGTAAGTTGCTCATACTTCTCGGCTGTGCTGTCTTTAAACGGATCAGCTGAATACACGCCGTCCACTTTATTTTTAGCCATCAGAATCACTTCAGCCTCAATTTCGGCAGCACGCAAAGCAGCTGTAGTATCGGTTGAGAAGAACGGATTCCCTGTACCTGCCGCAAAAATAACAACACGGCCTTTTTCCAGATGGCGGATAGCTCTACGACGAATGTAAGGCTCAGCAATTTGCTGCATTGCGATAGATGTCTGTACACGCGTAGGAACTTCAATTTGTTCCAAAGCATCCTGTAGTGCCAGTGAGTTCATCACCGTTGCCAGCATCCCCATGTAATCCGCTGTTGCCCGGTCAATTCCGTTGGCGCTTCCGGCAATACCCCGCCAAATGTTGCCGCCTCCGCACACGATAGCAACTTCTACTCCCAGTTCGACAACGTCCTTGACCTGCTCGGCGATCGACGCAATTGTATCCGCATCAATACCGTAACCGTTCGGGCCGGACAGCGACTCTCCGCTGACTTTCAGAACAACACGCTTAAAAACAGGTTTTTCCAAATGATCACCCTCCAATATCGACTATATATTATGTACAGGATAGATGTCCTGTTGCAAGAAAAGGAACACTGATGTGTTCCAATTCTTTGCTCTTTCCGTATGCAATTACCGTTCGTTGGTAATTATTATTTCACTTGAGACATAACTTCTTCGTAGAAGTTGTCTTCTTTTTTCTCCAAACCTTCGCCCAGTTCAAAACGAACAAAACGACGCAGGGAAATATTTTCGCCAATGGTGCTGATTTTTTCGTTGATGAGTGTGGAGATTGTTTTGTCCGGATCTTTAATGAAAGATTGCTCCAACAGACAGAACTCTTCATAGAATTTACCGATGCGGCCTTCAACCATTTTCTCAACGATTTTTTCTGGTTTGCCTTCGTTCAAAGCTTGTGCTTTCAGGATTTCTTTTTCTTTTTCGATCTCTTCCTGTGGCACTTCTTCGCGACGAACATAACGAGGGTTCGATGCAGCGATATGCATAGCGATGTCACGTACAAAATCTCTGAACTGGTCTGTTTTAGCGACGAAGTCTGTTTCGCAGTTTACTTCTACCAGTACGCCGATACGGCCGCCAGCATGGATGTAGGATTCAACAACGCCTTCAGTAGCGATACGGCCTGCTTTGTTCGCTGCAGCCGCAAGTCCTTTTTCACGCAGAACTTCAACTGCTTTTGTCAAATCACCGTTTGCTTCTTCAAGCGCTTTTTTACAATCCAGCATTCCTGCGCCTGTTTTTTCACGTAGCTCTTTTACTGCGCTAGCATTAACTGCCATATTATTTCCCTCCAAATTTAATTTTCAGTGGTGTACACAAGCTTTATCCCTTAAAAAAAGGGTAGTGAGAGGTTATACACCTGCCAACCACCCTTTTCATTTAATTCATATAAGTATTTCCGCAAGGAAATATTATGCTGTAGTTTCTTCGCCTTGATTAGCTTCCATAACTGCATCAGCCATTTTACCTGTCAGCAATTTAACAGCGCGAATCGCGTCGTCATTACCTGGGATAACATAGTCAATTTCGTCTGGATCGCAGTTTGTATCAACGATACCCACGATTGGGATACCCAATTTGCGAGCTTCAGCAACCGCGATACGTTCTTTGCGTGGATCAATGATGAACAGAGCGCTTGGAAGGCCCTTCATGTTTTTGATACCGCCCAAGAATTTTTCAAGACGATCTTTCTCTTTACGGAGAATGATAACTTCTTTTTTAGGAAGAACTGCGAAAGTACCGTCTTCTTCCCAAGCTTCCAGTTGTTTCAAACGATCAATACGTTTTTGAATGGTTTGGAAGTTAGTGAGCGTACCGCCCAACCAACGTTGGTTGATGTAGAATTGACCAGCGCGTGCTGCCTCTTCTTTAACGGAATCTTGCGCTTGTTTCTTCGTGCCTACGAACAGGATTGTACCATTCTCAGCTGCAATGCTTTTTACGAAGTTGTAAGCTTCCTCAACCTTTTTCACTGTCTTTTGCAAGTCAATGATGTAAATACCGTTTCTTTCAGTGAAGATATAACGATCCATTTTCGGGTTCCAGCGACGTGTTTGGTGACCAAAGTGAACCCCAGCTTCCAGAAGCTGTTTCATGGAGATTACTGCCATCTTCACGCACCTCCTAAGTTTGGTTTTTTGTGTGTCCTCCGCCGACATCATTTCTCGCAAAGACTTTCCATTGGGAAAGCACCCTTTACAAAATTAATCGACGTGCGTTTTTAACACCGTCAATTAATATACCATAACACCCGCAGCGTTGCAACCAACTTTTCGACAATAGCAGGATTAGCGCGAAATGTGACTGATTATTCCCGCCCGTAGAGCTTTCTAGCGAAAAATAAAAACCGCCCACTTCCCGATATCACGGTCAGTTGGACGGCTTCTTTGTAATTTTAGTAATGATAGAACCGAAATCCTCACCCTTGGCAAACTCATAGGTACCGGTACGGATTTTGGTATTGATTTTTTGAGCCTTAGCCTCTGCCTCAAACGCGCTGGCATCCGATACGACGCCCGCCTTCTGCAAACCAGATGCCACACTCCTCAGATTGCTTCCCGATGCAATGCTATATTGCACTTGCGGAGTGGCTGGCTGTTTAGGCATATCTGGAGTAGTCGTAGCACTCGAACCTTTAGTTTGCGGCTTATCCGGACTTTGGAGTGCAGTCGTGCTTGCTGAAGGCTTAGAAGCAGCCGAAGGTGTACTGCTTGCAGGTTTCTTTGGTGTCGATGGAATTTGCGCCGCTTCTGCCTTTTTGGGAGCAACCGGTGTTTTATTGCCTTCCTTGATCACCTTGTTACGCCATTCCTCTTCTGTCATCTTCGGATCAGAACTATCACTGATTTGAAGATTCAGTCCGGCTGCCGCCTCCTCCAATTGCTCACGAGTCATATTTTTCGGGTCTACTGAAGACGGCTGCGATTGACCCTGACCGATCATCGCCAGTTGCAGCAACAGTGCGCCTGTAATAAGTCCGGTGCCCATACCCAGCATGAATGAACGATTTTTGATCACGTCAGATCCTCCCGTTCCGCCAGTTGTAATATGAGCTGTACCTCGCCCCGTTGGATGCCTGATTGCTTAGCAATGTAATCCACCGATTTGCCCTGCTCATACAGCGAGAACAGTTCCTGATAACGCTCACGGATAGATTCCTGCTGAGCTTCCGGCTCAGCTTCTTGCAACGGCGCCTGCTCTTCCACAGCTACAATAGAGGCGTCAGACTGCTCTGCCTGCATGGGAATAGCAGACTGCGTATTGCGGAACTGACCATAAGCCGCCACCACCTGATGCGGGGTACCTGTATGTAGTACCTCAGATCCAGACACTGACTGTGTAGAAACTGAAGCAAGCGCAGCCTGGCGTTCAAGCTCCACAATCCGGTTCCGAAGCTCAGCCACTTGCTCCTGCAATGAGGCCTGTTTAACCGCATGTTCCTGCTTTATCCTGGATACGAGCTCAATCAGCTCATCATTGTCGTTTTCAATATCGGCCATATATTGCTCCAAGGTGGCCTCGACCTTTTGGACGACGACCTCTTCTGTTCCCCGGCCTGCCTGCCGCTTGGGCAGCAGCCAGGCGTAGACAACAGCTGCGGCACCCAGCAGAACAATATATATCCATGGTTGATCCACTGCCCATCGTCTCCTTTTATAACGCTTTCCACCTGTCTGATCAGAGCGAAAAATCTATATGATGTCCCTTGTATGGATGCTCTGCAGGATGCTCCTTTGGCAGTTCATTTTCACTGGACCGAGATCGACTCTGTCCAGAAGAATGACTGCCCTGCCCTCCAGTTTCCCTCTCACCGACGAATGTTTCCGTAGATTCATCCACCGCACTGCTTCGCTGACGAATCTTTTCTGTCTCCTGCTCGGTCTTTTGCCCTAACAACGCTTGCTCATTCATCGGACGTTGCTGGTATTCGCTTTGGTACTTACCCGCTTCACTGGTACGAGGTACGGCGATTTGTAATTCAACAGCTTTCAGGCTCATTGGACCACACCCTTTCCGATTGGGCATCCGTATCTGTTTTCCGAGGAATAAGAAAACTTGTTATTCCTGTGCCAGATTACACGGAGGAGGACATGCTGATGTCACCCTCATGATAATAAAACGCCATTCTTTCCACCGAATCTTTAATAAATTTGTATATCTGCCGATAACTATTTTAGAGCCGCCGTAAATAACGTTTTGACTTCTACCCGTGCGCGGCTTGTATCTTCTAAGGTTCGTTCAATCTCCAACATTCTTGATTTGGTTTCCAGAAGCTCGTTGTCATTTGATTTTTGGTAGATGTCAACTTGATTCGCATCGCCATTCTATCAGGGGCAAGCTGTCCGGCAGCAGCAAGCTGGTCCAATATGGTGAGGCCTTATTGGTCTTATCCTGGCTGTCTGTCTGTTGCTTCAAACGTGCCCGGAGTTCAGTCAGCTCATCGCGCAACTCTGGCAGTACACCTACTTCGATTATAGTGGCCGTGGACATCGTATTACCGATGGTGCGCGCCACTACCTTTTCGCCAGCTTGTACACTACCACCTACGATCAGTCCTTTAGCCCCTCCGCAAAGTACATTCTTACTGGCTTTGATCTGGGAGTGCATGATGCTTTGGGATACAAGTATTTCGCCACCTGCAATCACGTTACCATCCTGGATAAAGGAACATTTCACATTTTGTGCAGCTTTCACATACCCCTTGTGGTAACCGATAATACCGCCACTGATGTCGACTGAGCCTTCCGCATCCAATTCAGCACCTTCCACGCCGCCGATGACACGAATGTCGCCAGCCGCCCGAATACGAAAACCTGTCAGGACATTACCCCGAATGACGACGGTTCCAACAAAGTCAATGTTGCCGACGCTATAATCCACATCACCGTTCACTTCATATACGGGAAACACATTGAGCTTACCCTTTTCAGTCGTAGTCACCAGTCCGTCGATAGCTGCGTACATTGCAACGCCCTCTGGATGAACAACTACGTTTTTCCCGATTTTAAACCGTGCCTCTTTGCCTGAAAGGTAAGGAATTCCTCTCCCGTTACAGCAATACCAGGTACACCCGGCAATGGATCAACCCGCTCGGCAATCAGTTGTCCACGCTTTACATTCTTTAAACGGGTTAATTCTTTATAGTCCACTCGTCCATCCATGGTTTCGAGCGGCTTATGTGCATCTTCACCAGTCACAACTTCAGCAAGATTAATTTTCCGTCCGTGCCATGAATCGGCGGTGTTCCCTCAGCAATCAGTAATTTGGTGAAGAAATAATCTTCCGATCTTGCCACAAACGTATGAATCGCATCAGTAATCAAACCATGACTTATTTTTGGTTATTCAGGAAACGCTCCAATTCTTCCACAGAACAGGAAAAGCCTTCTTCACGTTTGGCAAACTCCAAATAAGCGCTAAGTTTATCGGGTGAGACGACCACTTTTAAATACTGGTCCAAAGCATATTGCTTCTCCACAGGGGTGCTCCTTCCGTCTAACTGTTACTGTAACCTCCCGTACGTTTAATCTTTACGCATTAGCAGATCCCGCTGTTTGTCCAGTGTCGCTCTCAGCCGCAATATGGCTTTGGAATGTAGTTGTGAAATTCGCGAGGGTGAAAGCGACATGACCTCAGCGATTTCACTGAGTGACAAATCCTCGTAATACAATAAAGAAACAACGATACGTTCTTTTTCAGTCAATTTATCAATGCCTTGTGCAAGCGCATCACGAAGTGTAAATTCATTGACCTTGTGATCCGGATTTTTCGCTTTTTCATCGACTAAAAGGGAAAGTCGTGTCTCCGACTCTTCTTCGCGGATCGGGTCCTCCAGTGAAACGATCGACATAACGGCGACCTCCTGGATCATGGTTTGAAACTCTTTTTCAGAGACGTCCAAATAATGGCTCATCTCTTCGTCACTTACCGTGCGTAAGTATCTCTGCTCCAGATGCTGATAGGCATCCTCAATTTTTTTCGCTTTTTCCCTGACCGAACGTGGAACCCAGTCTCCTTGGCGAAGACCATCCAAAATCGCTCCTCGAACGCGCCAGGAAGCATAAGTCTCAAACTGCAAACCACGTTCATAGTCAAACTTTTCAAGAGCATCAATCAAGCCCATGACCCCGTTACTGGCTAGATCATCTTTGGATACATTTTTAGGTAAACCTACTGCAAGGCGTCCCGACACATACTCCACAATATGAAGGTACTTTTCAATTAACTGCTTTTTTGCTTCCTTGTCACCGTGTTCTTTCCATTGCTCCCACAGTTCGGAATGGTTTAAATGAGCGGCTTTTCGCTCGTTCATCGGCTTCACCCTCCTTGTTTGTCTGTCAGGTGACGAACGGCCTTGGCCAATTCTTCAGGGTCCTTGTTTGAAACCAGCTTAGGCGGGTTTAAAGGCGCAAAACCGGTGTTTTTCCCGTCCGTCTGCTCTGGTTTCGGCTTCAACAATTCATTTAGGTTTTCATCTTCGTCTGGTGTCGTCAGGTCCAGATTCCCCCTACGCCATCCACCTGAGAGCTTGCCCGGCTTTGGGCATTACCCAGATCTGGCCGCGCTACGACACCCAGTGCCCAGCGCAGCACAAATGCAAGCAGGAACCAAAAAACGAAGGCGATCAAGCCACGAATTAAGCTCGTGGTCAGCAGATTGCTGCCAGTGGACAACACAAAAGTCAGGATAAATCCGACTACTCCAGACCAAAGATTAATGCGTAAGCTGCCAAATAACATAATTATAATTCCTTTACACCTTTTTGTACGCTTCGAATATTCAAAACGCCAGTTTCACAGTCCAGTTCAATCGTTCGGCCATAACTACCGCCTGTATCCTCCGCAAGCAGTGGAATACCGAGATCTACGAGCATTTCCTTGCATGATTCCACATTGCGCGGACCAATTCGCATGGTGTCCCCGCTGCCGGCAAAGGCGAACATTTGCGCTCCCCCTGCCATTTTGGCGACCAGTCTGCGGCGTTCGGCTCCCAATTTCAGCATCCGCTCAAATAGCTCTGGCAACGCGGTATCGGCGTATTTAGCAATGTTAAGTTGCCCTTCACGTGCAATGTCCGATGACGGTAGCATTACATGTGCCATACCAGCCAGTTTTAAATGAGGATCGTAGAGGGTCAACCCGACGCAGGAACCAAGTCCTGTCGTGCGAATGGAGTTTGGATTGCTGGTTACGTTCAAGTCTGCCATGCCCACTTTGATGATGCTTTTATCCTCAATCATCGTTCATCGGGACTCCTAACGACCTGAATATTTTACCAAACGATTCCGGATCCGGAATCAGGAAAAATTGACCCTCAATCTGATTCTGCCCCTCCAGAAACGATGTGTCAATCAACAGGGCTGCATCCCCCATCTGACCAAATTGTAACAATCCGTAGCTGAGAATGGCACCGGCCATATCCAAAGCTAGTGCAGGAACAGTCGGATACATGGACAACCGGGTGAAATCGGCCAATGAGGACAAGTATGAACCCGCTAAAATATTTCCGATTTCGGACAGAGCGGAATGCTCCATTTCGTTAAAGCTGTCCTCATCATCCGAGGGAATATTCGCCAGCCGGGAAAGCAGACTTTTTGCCGCATGAGGTTGCAATATGAAAAAGAGATTGCCTGGAGCTTCGCCCTCGACTCTGAAAAATATCGCAACGACAAGTTGCTCATTCCCGCCAACCTTTTCGGCAATCTCCTCAAAAGGCAGCATCTGTACTTTAGGTACACCCATATCAACGGGTTTATTCAGAAGTCGGGAGAGCGCTGTAGCAGCGTTCCCCGAACCAATGTTACCGACTTCCTTCAAAACATCCAACTTGAAATCTCCAAGATTCTCAAGATTCTCCATAAACTAATCCTCTAAGCCTTCCAGTTGGTTCATTTCACTCCGATTCAGCACCTCAGACAAATTCAGCATGATGAGCAAGCGCTCTTCACCGATTTTAGCGACTCCACGCAAATATTTAGCCTTGACTCCGCCAACGACTTCCGGTGGTGTCTCAATGTTGTCGGTATTCAGGTCAATTACGTCGTTCGCCGAATCAACGATAAAGCCGACTTGCATCTCACCCACTGCAACGATGATAATCCGGGTTTGATCGGTGTATTCCGCCTCAGACAATCCAAAGCGACCCCGCAGATCAATAACGGGAATGACCACGCCTCTCATATTGAATACGCCTTTGACAAAATCGTATGTTCTTGGAACACGTGTAATCGGCACCATGCGCTCAATGGATTGGACTTTTTCTACTTCGACACCGTATTCTTCTTCACCAAGTTTAAATACGATAACTTTAATTTCTTCTCCCATGTCTAAAAACCCTCCTTATGGATGTCAGCAATTTCACATTTCTTTCATTTAATGAAGACATTATTTAATGAAAACATTAGGGTCGATAATCAAAGCAACCTGACCGTCACCCAAAATCGTGGCGCCTGAAATTCCCTGGATGTTCGGAAGGTATTTGCCCAGGTTTTTAAGAACAATTTCACTTTGTCCCAAAAAGTCCTGAACAGAAAGGGCTGCCAAACGGTCACCCTTGCGAATAACAACAACCTCTGTCTCTTCTTCTTCATCCTCATTGAAGTCTGGCACTTCAAACAACTGACTCAAGGAGATAAGCGGAATATGGGATTCGCGGAAAGCGATCATTTTATTGCCATGAACAGAACGGATTTGTGTCCGTTTGACGATCGCGGTCTCCACAATAGAAGACAACGGAATCGCATATTTTTCGGAACCGATCTGTATCATCATGGCCGCAATAATGGATAGTGTCAGTGGCAATTGTACAGAAAAATTGGTTCCTTTGCCCAGAACAGAATGAATCGTAACGTTACCGCCAAGGGAAGTGATTTTAGATTTAACTACATCGAGTCCAACGCCGCGTCCTGAAACGTCCGAAATGACCTCGGCTGTGCTGAATCCCGGAGCGAATAGCACCTGATGGGCCTCTTCATCGGTCATTGCAGCTGCTTGTTCCTCCGTCATAATCCCTTTGGAAATGGCACTTTTCAGTACCTTCTCGCGATTAATGCCGCTACCATCATCTTCAATCTCAATGAACACGTTATTGCCGCTGTGGAAAGCACGTAAATGAACTGTTCCTGTCTCCGGTTTGCCTGCCGCAATACGGGTCGCTACTGGCTCGATGCCGTGATCCACAGAGTTACGCAGTAAATGCACTAACGGATCACCGATCTCGTCGATAACGGTACGGTCCATTTCGGTGTCCGCGCCAGTAATAACCAAATCCAGCTTTTTATCCAGCGATTTGGCCAGGTCGCGCACCATACGCGGGAAACGATTGAAAACTGTGTCCACGGGTACCATCCGCAATTTAAGCACGACATTTTGCAGATCACTGCTTACACGGCTCATATGCTCTACCGTTTCCGTCAATGCCGGATTGGAAGCCTCACTCGCCAGTTGCTCCAACCGTACACGGTCAATGAGCAATTCACTGAACAAATTCATCAATACGTCCAGACGTTCAATGTCGACACGAATCGTACGGTTGTGCGTAGGCGCTGCTGGCTTGGCTACTGGAGCTTTACCCTCGGCTGGCTTAGCGCCGGAGGCCGCAGTTGGAGACTGCGGCTGGGATGCAGCGGACTGTTGTTGTACAGCTACCGGGGCTTCCTGCGCCGCAGCAGTTTCTGCCAGTCCGGCATTGACTTCGCTCATTTGCTTAAGCGATTCCTGATCCAGCTGTACAACGGAGACGGACTCGATTTCGGAAATACTGGCGATTTCCTTTTCCAGCTCTCCTACCTCTTTCTGCGTTATGTAATATAACGAGAAATTTTGTTCGAATTTCTCCTGCTCAATATCCTGCACAGACGGATAAGCTTTTACGATTTCACCAGTGTTCTCCAGCGTATTAAATACCATAAAGGCACGCGCAGCCTTCAACTGGCTTTCTGAGCTAATCGTTACCTGTATATAGTGAACCCGATGACCTTCGGAAATAGATTGCTCCAGTACAGAATACTGGAATTGATCCAGCACAAGACCCGCGCTTTCGCTATCAGCCGCTTTTTTCGGCGTAACCGCCTCAGTAACAGTATCTGTGCCGGATTTTTGGAAATCGCCACGCACGATGGATTGCAGTGAAGCTACAATAGAGGATACATCCGCTTTTCCATCGCCACCCTCTGTAATGTTCTGTACCATGGACTCCAACGCATCCAACCCTTTGAAAAAGGTATCGAATATAAATTCCTGCATCGCAAGCTTGTTGTTACGTACCAGATCAAGAACGTTCTCCATTTGGTGAGTGAGCGATGCCAGGTCTTCAAAACCCATTGTAGCAGCCATTCCTTTGAGGGTATGGGCAGACCGGAAAATCACCTGAACGATGCCCAGATCGGTAGGATTACTTTCCAGTTGAAGCATTTTTTCGTTAAGAGATTGCAGATGATCATTCGACTCATCAATAAACATGTTTAAATATTGGTTCATGTCCATTGTGAGACACCTCCTCCATGAGTTACACTCCGATTATTTCACAACTTGTACAAGCTTGGGGGCGATCTCCTGCATCGGCAGAAGGTGGCGCACACATTTTAACTCTACGGCCGAGCGGGGCATTCCGTACACTACGCAAGTTTCCTCATTTTCAGCAAATGTGGATTGTACCCCTGCATCAAAAAGCTTTTTCATCATTTTAGCCCCGTCGCTACCCATGCCAGTCAGCAACACCAGATGCCGTTCCAGAGAGGTTAACGGGAGTAACGATTCGAACATCGTGTCAACAGAAGGACGGTGACCGTTACGAGCTTCTTCCGTCTTCAGTGACACTGTGTATTTACCACTGGCTCCCGGCACAATTCTCAATTGATATCCTCCCGGAGCGATATAAGCTGTTCCAGTCTCCAGCGTCATCCCCTGCTCGGCTTCAACCACCCGGAGCGGACTCAACGTATTCAGACGCTGTGCCAGCGAACGGGTAAAGTTGGGCGGCATATGCTGCACAATGACAATCGGGGCGGGAAAATCCCCGGGAATGCGTTCCAACAACGTCTTGAGCGCACGCGGACCACCGGTAGAGCATCCGACTGCGACCAGCTTGCGGAAGTTGGGCGAATATACTCCTTTTTTTAGGGAGAACCCCTTGGGCGCTGACTGAACAATGGGTGCCCTCACTGGGGGCGTAACAGCCGAAGAAGCAACTGGAGTCGAAGGCATCGGTGTAGACACCGATTTCCGGGGCTCAGGTTTGATAAGCCCTGCCTTATCCGTGCTGTGCTGCGATTTAGCTGCGGACGTACCCGAAGTATTCAGTTGCCTTGTCGCACGTTCAACTCCCTTGGGCGGCTCTTCCTTCTTCTGCGTAGCAGGTGCTTGGGCGGTCTTCCGCGGCTGGGCGACTGGCTTATTTAAATGGCTGTCAGGTACAGAACTTCCTGTCTGCGGCCGTTTCGCGGCCGACTTGGCTGCCGGAACGGACTTGCCAGCATCCCGCTTCGGCGGAACCGGTGCAGCAGTTGCAATAGGAGCCTTGTCTGTAGCTTCTTTACCTTCCGTTCCCATGTCAGCTAAAGCTTGTCCTTCTGTAGTCTGCTCCAGCGCTGCTTTTCGTTCGTTAGCTTCCTTGCGCTCCAATCGGCTGCGGACTGCTAGCATAGCGGTGTGCATCTGCTCCAGTAGCGCCTTGCCCACCTGCTTGATATCCTGCGCGTGAGAGATGGAGGGCTTCCGTATAAAATCGAAAGCTCCTGCTTCCAGAGCCATAATGGTCTCCTTCATACCCTGTTCATTAATACCAGAGAGCATAATGACCGGAAGCGGATGGGCCGCCATAATAAGAGGAAGCGCTTCAAGGCCATTCATTTCAGGCATCTCGACATCCATTGTGACTAGGTCAGGCTGTAACTCCTTCACTTTCTCTACAGCCTCTTTGCCGTTGGCGGCTGTACCTGCGATGTCGAACGACTCATCTTTTACAATTAAATCTGAAATAATTTTGCGCATAAAGGCCGAATCATCCACAACCAGCACCCGGTAAGCACACATGTTAAACACCTCTGTTTCCTTTCAGTCAAAATCAATGTGCCGAACGCCGCAACCATTTTTGCATAAACCCTTTGATTCCGCTCAAAGTACCTGATTGCGGAGTCTGTGGCATCGCTGCAAAACGGTGCGCCAGATTCAACACATCTCTGGATGCCGTACATCCCGGATAAGCAATTGAAAAAGGCACCTGCCTTTTGACTGCCTGCATGACATGCGTATCATCACTGATATGTCCCAGCAACGGAATGTCGATCTCCAAAAAGCGTCGCGCAACCAGAGCTATCTTATCGGCAACTTGACGGGCCTCATTATCGTTATCGGCACGATTGACTATAATTTTGAATACTGTATCCTTTTGCAATCCACTGACGACTTTGATCAGCGCATAAGCATCCGTCAAAGACGTCGGCTCTGGCGTAGTTACGACCATACACTCGTCAGCGGATGTTATGAATTTCAGGTTTTCTTTAGATAACCCCGCGCCAGTGTCAAACAAAACATAATCCATATCTGCCGCAATTTTCTCCACCTCATCGGCAAAGTAATTCAGATCGTCATCGGATAACGAGAACAGCTCGCTCAGGCCAGATCCTCCAGCAATATAAGGCAAGCCTCCCAAGCCCGTTTGAACAATTTCGGCCATTGATTTTTCACGTTTTAACAGATGAAGAAGATTGTATCTTGAGTTGGCACCCATCAACACATCAATATTGGCCATACCGATATCAGCATCAAATACGAGTACCTTTCGCCCAAGCGATTGCAAGGCCAAAGCAAAATTAAGGGTGAAATTGGACTTGCCCACACCGCCCTTACCACTGGTGACTGTCACTATTTTCGCATGGCGATTACGTGCAGGTAGTCGATACTTATCCAGGGCAGAAGCCATTTGTCTAAGAGATTGGGCTTGGTCACTCATACAGAATCCCCGGTATCTCCTGACGATTCTGTGGCTCCGAACAGCAGGCTTGTCACCATTTCTGTATCTGGATGCAGCAGATCATCAGGCACATTTTGACCGTTCGTAATATAGGCCAACTGCATTGGAAACTGGTGCAACAGATTAAACAAACCGCCGCAACTACCTGTCTCATCCATTTTGGTAAATACAACCTTACCAAGGCCAAACTTATTGAAATGTCCAGTTATGTTGAGCATATCTTTGCTTTTGGATGTTAGGCTAAGCACCAGATACGTCTCACTTTCCTTAATAGGTGAAAGCAGACTTTGCAATTCGGAAACGAGTAGCTCATTACGATAATTTCGTCCTGCGGTATCCATCAGGATCAAGTCACAATGCTCCAGACGTTGAATGGCTCTGTGAACATCTCCGGGAGATTGCACAACTTCAAGCGGCACATTCAAAATCGTAGCATATGTACGCAACTGCTCGACGGCCGAGATACGGTACGTGTCCGAGGTAATAAATCCGACTTTGCGGTGATGCTTAAACAACTGTTCCGCTGCCAACTTCGCAATGGTCGTCGTTTTTCCTACTCCGGTTGGACCTGCCACATAGACAATTTTGGTATCTTTCGAGATGCCCTTGTCCAGCCTTTCCCGAATGAATCCGGTCACTTCTGCACGAAGGGCCTGCTCCCAATCAAAAGATTCAGGATCAGATGGATGCTCACTTCGGCGCTCATATACCCGTTCCAGCCAATGCTCCAGCAAATCGCGTTCCACTTCTTGCTCCAGCATACGCTCACAAATCTCTTGTAACGGTTCCGGCCAAGTGTTTTCCATCGTAGAATTACGGGAAATTCGAGTCATCATGGCTTTCATTTCCCGTAATTCATAAAGCAGGGATTGATTTTCCTCTGCCCCCATCTTGTCTGGAATGCTTGCCTCCGACGCTTGCTTAAACAACTCGTTGGATGTTACCTTTTTCGGAACTGCTGCTTTGTTGTTAAAAGCTTCATTTTCAGCTTCCACACTATAACCTGCTCCGTATGAAGAACGTTCTGTGCCTGGGGCAACTTGTTCGGCCGCAGCCATCAAATCAGCCAATCCCTCTTTGGAACCGTTCGTCATCTGCGTTACCCGTCGATAGGCTTCTGGAGCGGCTTGTCTGGGGACCACTGGTGACGACGGTGCTTCCTGCTGCTCAGGAGCATTCATGGGTGGAAAAGCCTCAACATAAGGTTCCTGTGACGGTTGAGTCCGTCGTGGTTTTTGAAGCTGCTGCTCCTCTACCGCAGCGACGACTTCGATTTTCTTTTTACCGAACATACCCATAAATCCGCCGATCTTCATTTCCTTGGTGCTCAAAATGACGGCATCCGTTCCAAAGTCACCTCTGATTTGCATCATGGCTTCCGGCATTGTATCCACTACATATCGTTTCACTCTCATAAGTTCACCACCCCGACACTTTGAATTTCAACGTTCGGCTCTAGCTCACTGTACGACAGTACCGGGACATCCTGCATCGTCCGTTCCATCACTTGCCGCAAATACATACGAATCGTCGGTGACGTTAGTACGATAGGCTGCTGCCCGGATTGAATGAGACGGTTGATTTGCTCCATCATCCTTTGATACACCGTCTGCGTTGATACCGGATCAAGAGCCAGATAGCTGCCCTGCTCCGACTGTTGCACGCTTTCGGCAATTTTCTTCTCCAGCCCTGGTCCCACGGTAATGACACGTAGTGTCTCTCCCTGCTGGGCGAACTGCTGCGTAATCTGGCGGACAACGCCTGACGGACATATTCAGTCAGCACGTCCGGATCTTTTGTATAAGTGCCGTAATCAGCCAGTGTTTCAAAAATGGTCACCATATCGCGGATGGATATTTTTCTTTTAACAGCTTGGCCAGCACTTTTTGTACATCTCCAATCGCCAATACGGAAGGAATAAGATCGTCCACAAGCACTGGATAATTTTCCTTGAGATTGTCGACCAGCGACCGCGTTTCTTGTCTGCCAAGCAACTCGTGGGCGTGTTTCTTGATCGTCTCTGTCAAATGAGTAGCTACGACCGAAGGAGGGTCCACAACCGTATAACCGGAAAGCTCCGCAACATCCTTGGTATTCTCATCAATCCAGAGCGCAGGCAATCCGAAGGCTGGTTCTGTCGTTTCAATACCCGTAATGGAATCGTCGTCGTATCCTGGGCTCATCGCCAGATAATGGTTCAACAGCAATTCCCCGCCGCCTACCGTATTGCCTTTAATTTGATTACATACTCGTTTGGCTTGAGCTGGATATTGTCCGTATGCGAATGACCGGCACAACCAATCCCAGCTCCAGCGCACATTGACGACGGATCATAATAATCCGATCCAGCAAATCCCCGCCCTGCTGTGTATCAGCCAGTGGAATCAGCCCGTATCCAAACTCGAATTCGATTGGGTCCACCTGAAGCAAATTAATAACACTTTCCGGACTGCGAACCTCTTCGATCTGTTGCTCTTCTTCCATCTGCTCATCAGCAATCTGCTTACGTTCCATATTGCCCTGCATTCTTCGGGCCGCAAAAAACAGCAGAACAGCCAGTGGAAGGGTCGTAATGATATGAATAGGAGTAAACAAGCCCAACAAAGCAATCGTGGCAGCCACAATGTAAATTAGCTTTGGATATGAAAAGAGCTGATCCGTCAAATCATCCGCCAAGTTTCCATCAGACGTAGCTCGTGTAACGATCAAGCCTGACGCCGTGGATATGAGCAATGCGGGGATCTGGCTGACCAGTCCATCACCAATGGTCAGAACGGAGTAAGTCGACAGCGCCTCCTGAAACCCTTTACCCTGAACAGCCATACCAATAATGAAACCGCCGACCAGGTTGATAATCAAAATGATAATACTCGCAATGGCGTCACCTTTAACAAATTTACTAGCACCGTCCATTGCTCCGTAAAAATCCGCTTCCCGTTCGATTTTACTACGCCGTTCACGGGCTTGCTGTTCGTTGATCAGACCTGCATTCAGGTCGGCATCAATACTCATTTGTTTACCCGGCATCGCGTCCAGCGTAAACCTTGCGCCTACCTCAGCAACCCGCTCGGAGCCCTTGGTGATCACGATAAACTGCACAACCACGAGAATCAGGAAGACAACAAAACCGACTGCAATTTGTCCGCCTGCAATCCAACTACCAAACGTAGCCACGACTTCTCCGGCATGTCCCTCACCTAAAATGAGCTTGGTCGTAGAAATGTTAAGCGCCAGACGAAACAACGTTGTGATAAGCAGCAATGAAGGAAAAATAGAAAACTGTAAAGCTTCCTTCGTGTTCATAGAAACGAGTAGAATCATCAAAGCAATCGATATGTTAATCACGAGCAAAATGTCGAGCAACCATGAAGGGATCGGTAGAATCATCATAAGAACGATGCCGATGACGCCTGCAAGGACGGTTATTTCTTTTATTTTCACGGGTCTCTTGGCCTCCGATCCCTTTATTTCACTTTACCTTTTAATTTATATACATACGCCAGCACTTCGGCAACAGCCTGGAACAGATCGGCTGGAATCGCATCCCCGATTTCGGCTCTTTGAAACAGCGCCCGTGCCAGCGGCTTGTTTTCCATCGTTATAACGCCGTTTTGCTTGGCAATTTCCTTAATTCGGAGCGCTACGTAATCTTGCCCTTTCGCAATAATCTGCGGCGCCTCCATCTCCGAACCGTCATATTTCAAAGCCACAGCAAAGTGCGTAGGGTTGGTAATGATGACATCTGCATTGGGAACTTCCTGCATCATGCGCTGCATAGCCATTCGGCGCTGCCGTTCGCGAATTTTCCCTTTGATCAGCGGGTCACCCTCCATTTTCTTGTATTCATCCTTGATGTCCTGTTTGGACATTTTCAGATTTTTCTCATGCTCATAGCGTTGATACATATAATCCAATACTGCTAAAACGAACAGAACCACACCAATTTTGAGTCCCAGCTCCATTGTTAATGAAGCCGTAAAGCTCAACATTTGGTCACCGGACATTTCGGCCAGCTTGGGTAAGTCTGCTTTTGTTTTCCACAGCACGCTGTACACCAGATAACCGATCACGGTCATTTTTAAAACAGATTTCAGGAATTCAACCAGTGACCGCATGGAAAAAATATTTTTAAATCCTTTAATCGGGTCAATCTTGCTAAACTTGGGCGTAATCCCCTCTCCAGTTAACAAGAAACCGATCTGCATGTAATTCGCAGCTACCCCGATGACAATGGCCCCAATAAAAATAGGCGCCAGCATAATCATGATTTGCACGCCATACTCACCCATCATCAGCATTGTCGTGTTCGGCGTTACCTCCATCGATAACCGGTTTACAAAAATATCCCGAAACAAGCGAACTGCATGATCCTTGAAATACCCGCCGAAAATCATAAGACAGAAAAACGTGACCAGCAGGACACCCGCTGCGGGCAACTCCATACTTTTTGCAACCTGCCCTTTTTGCCTGGCATCCTGTTTCTTTTTGGGTGTGGCTTTTTCCGTTTTTTCCCCTGAGAACAACTGCAGGTTCATAGCATATTTAAATGACAAACTACGTTCCCCCAAACCAGACATTAAGGACGGTTACCCATAATATCCAACAAGTTGCGCATGGATTCGAACATCACAGTAAACAATTTTTCAAAGATAAAAGCAAAACTCGGCATAAGAAGCAATAACATGAACAGTCCCACAATAATTTTAAGCGGCACACCAATGACAAAAATGTTAAACTGCGGAGCCGTTTTAGCCAAAAATCCGAGTCCCACATCCGTTAAAAAAGTAGCTACTACTATAGGAGCAGCAATTTGAAAAGCCAGCATAAAAGATTCAGCAAAGGAACGGATCAGAAATTCCGTCACACTGCCTCCATACAGCTTTACAAAAAAATCATTCGTCAGCGGCACCCAATCATAGCTGTATAAAATAGCGTTTATCAGGTGATGATGCCCGTTTAAGCTTAAAAAGAGCAACACGGCTATCGCAAACTTGAAATTTCCCGTTAAAGGCGACGAAGCTCCTGTCATCGGGTCAAACACACTGGCCATCCCGAAACCTACCTGAAGGTCAATAAAGGAACCTGCGGTTTGGATCGCTGTCATGAATAAATAAGCGGTAAAACCCAGCAACAACCCAATCAACACCTCGCGACCCACCAACAGCACATACGCTGCATCCGTCGGTACTTGCTGATGCGTACCATAAGTGAGATACACGATCAATGCGAGAAATCCCGATATACCAACCTTAAAGATATTAGGTACTCCTCGGGTTGAAAAAATAGGCGCTACTACAAAAAACGAGGTAATCCGACAAAAAATCAGCAAAAAAACAGGAAAACTCTGTAACAACATGTCCATAACTTCAGCCTAACCTATATATTTGTACAAATTGTCCAGAATGTTAAACGTAAAATCCACTAATGTCGTCAATATCCATGGTCCGAACAAGAGCAATGCCAGTAATACGGCGACAATCTTCGGAACAAATGCCAAAGTCTGCTCCTGAATTTGGGTTGTCGCCTGAAAAATACTGATAATCAAACCGACGACCAATCCCAAAATCAGCATCGGAGCGCTAACTTTAAGCACTGTGTACACCGCTTGTCCGGCAAGGGAAATAATAAACTCCGAAGTCATTGCCGTCCTCCTTGATTGCTGTCCCTGTGGGAAATATTCATGTGTTAAAGCTTAGAAGCAATGATTTGACGACCAGATACCAACCGTCTACGAGCACAAACAGCAGTATTTTAAAAGGAAGCGAAATCATCACCGGCGGCAGCATCATCATCCCCATAGCCATGAGCGTACTCGCCACCACAATGTCAATGACCAAAAACGGTATAAATATCATGAAGCCCATCTGAAATGCTGTCTTTAACTCACTGATAGCGTAAGCCGGAACCATCACCGTTAATGGGATATCCTGATAGTTTTTCGGTTTTTCCATCTTGGTGTATTTCATAAAGAGCAGTAGATCCTTCTCCCGTGTATGAGAGAACATAAAGGTCTTGATGGGTACCGCAGCCTTGTCCAGCGCCTGAGATTGCGTTAAATCCCCCTTGAGATACGGCTGGAGCGCAGTCTCGTTCATAGCGGAGAACGTCGGGGCCATTATAAATAAGGTAAGAAACAAGGCCAGTCCGACAAGCACCTGGTTAGGCGGCATCTGCTGGGTCCCCAGCGAGGTGCGAACAAAGCCCAGCACGATCACAATTCGCGTAAAGCTCGTCATAAGCACAAGCAAAGCGGGCGCTACACTGATGACAGTAATAAGTAAAATAATAGACAGCGAGGTGGCACCGGGCTGTCCTTTGTCCGAGTTGCCGACTTGTATATCAATGTTCGGGATCGGTTCCGCAGAGGCCGCCGTCACCGAAATGAAGCTGAACAAGACGAGCAGCAAACATGCAAGTATAATCTTTTTTCTCATGAATCTCCCGACCGATCTGTAGTATTCTCCTCATTGCGCAGCTTTTCGAGTTTATCCTTGCGATTCGGCATTTGCCGAAGCTTGGATTCGAACATCTCGTGAAAAGACGTTTCCTCTTCAGGCTGCTGCTGTGCCGCGGTGTTCCGGCGAAGCTTACCCGCAATTTTAGCGAATAGCGGGGCAATCGGGCCGCGCTGCAGAGAAGCTTCCTGCTCCAGTGCGGCCAAAATTTGCTCCACTTCTTCAGGATCGGATACTTTGTCAACAAGCCGGATATCTTCTCCCACACCAATGAGATACACACTGCTACCAACTTCAACAAGCTGAAGGGATTTGTTAGGGCCCAGCCCCACGCCTCCCAGTATGCGAACGGAGCGGTTGCTGAACCAGCTCTGATTTCTTTTACTCAAAAACCGTATCAAGTACACGATAAGTACGATGATAAAGATCAGCACGAAAAGGACCCAGGCAATGTTGCCTATATTGCTGGATGTACTCAATGCGTCAGAGGCACCCTGTTTTGTATCCATAGCGGATGCGCCTTACACACCCAATGTTTTGTTGATGGCTTCGATAACCCGATCCGATTGGAAAGGCTTAACGATAAAATCTTTTGCGCCTGCTTGGATGGCATCAATAACCATTGCTTGCTGACCCATCGCGGAGCACATGATGACCTTTGCGTTCGCGTCAATTTTTTTGATTTCCTTCAGAGCGGCAATGCCGTCCATTTCGGGCATCGTAATATCCATCGTAATCAGGTCCGGACGAAGCTCCTTGAATTTTTCAATAGCCTGTGATCCATCCTGGGCCTCTCCTACTACTTCATATCCATTTTTGGACAGGATGTCCCGAATCATCATTCTCATAAATGCAGCATCGTCCACGATCAAAATACGGTTTGCCATCTGAAATAAATCCTCCCTAAATTATGCTATTATTGTAATTTCTGAATACGGTCCCATTGGCTTACAATATCCGTCACACGCACGCCGAAGTTCTCGTCGATTACGACAACCTCGCCTTTGGCAATCAGTTTGTTGTTAACCAGAATGTCCACCGGCTCCCCGGCAAGCTTGTCCAGTTCAATAATTGAACCTTGTGAGAGCTCTAGAATATCTTTAATTTGCTTTTGGGTCCTTCCTAATTCTACGGTGACTCTAAGGGGAATGTCCATCAATAAATTTAAATTGTTTTCATCCACTTGCGCAAATGCACCGGATTGCAAGTTTGAAAATTGTACAGGCTGCACATTTACATTTCGTCCCGGTATCGAACCATAATGATGAGGCGCTCCATAAGGGGCCTGCGGTGGTGCACCTCCAGGCATCCCATAACCTGGTACTCCCTGCTGACCGTATCCAGGGTCTTGAGGGTACATAGGCGGTTGCTGTCCATAACCTGCATCCTGCGGCGTCTGTGCAGGCACCTGTGCGGCTACAGGCGGCTGTTGATACGTTGGTGCGGGTTGCTGTTGCGGAATCTCAGTTTGTTGCGGTACTTCTGGAGCGGCCGTTGCAGCTACTTGCTGTGCGGAGGCTTGCGGTTGCTCATCTTCCTCTCCGCCATTCATCAGAATGCTCACCATCTTTTTAGCAAAATGCACAGGCAACAGTTGCATCAATGTAGAGTCAATCAGGTCACCGATCAACAAACGGAAGGATACTGTAATCAGCGTCTGTTCATCTGGCAGGCTGGATACTCCATCACCATGCATTGGATCCAAAATATCAATTCCAGGCGGAGAAATATTAACAAAACGGTTAAACATGGTAGACATTGAGGTTGCCGACGAGCCCATCATCTGGTTCATCGCTTCCTGCACAGCGCTGATATGAATTTCATTCAATTCTTCATCTACCGGATTTCCTTCACCGCCAAGCATCAAATCCGCTATGACCTGCGCATCACGCTTTTTGATCACGAGCGAGTTAATACCCTCAAATCCATCTACATAATTCACATGTACCGCTACGTGCGGCTTAGGAAAAGTTGTTTCGAATTGAGAACGGGTAATAATTGAAACTTTAGGGGTTGTAATATCAACCTTTTGACCGAGCAGTGTGGAAAGAGCTGTCGCTGCGCTGCCGAACGTAATATTACCGATCTCTCCGAGAGCATCCTGCTCCAGAGGAGTCAGAAAATCGTCAACGGTCTTTTTGGCGGGAGTAGAATCTGTGCCCGCTTCCGACTGTTTCAGCAGGGCATCAATTTCCTCCTGGGACAAATAGTCTTTACTCGTCAATTTCTTCAACTCCTTCGCTGACAATTTCATCAATCTGTACGGCAACACGATCTTTTACCATGCCGGGACTTCCCAAGAATTTCAGTTTTTCGCCCACCCGGATGGAGAGCCCTTCCTTGACGGGTTTGTTCAATGAAATGACATCCCCCACCGAAAGGCCCAAAAACTCGGCCACATTTATTCGGGATTCACCTAGCTCAGCAATAATGGGAAGTTGCGCTTTCGTGACCCGTAACCTCAAGGCGTCAATCTCTTCAGGCGCCCTTGATTTCTTTTCGGATGTAAACCACTGGTGCGTGGACAGTCTAGCCATAATCGGCTCCAATACCACGTGCGGGATACAAAGGTTAATCATCCCTGTGGTATCACCAATTTTGGTACTAAGTGAGATTAGGGCAATCGTTTCATTTGGTGAAACAATCTGCATAAACTGCGGATTGGTTTCCATTGCCTCCAAACGCGGTTCAATATCCAATACCGTTTTCCAAGCCTCTTGCAGGCTGTCAAAGGTACGACTAAAAATCCGCTCCATAATTGTCGTCTCAATTTCTGTCAACGCGTTAACCTTGGACGGCGCTGTTCCGGTTCCTCCGAGAAGCCTGTCCAGCATTGCAAAAGCTACGTTCGGGTGAACCTCAAGCACCATGCGTCCTTCCAGCGGCTCAGCTTCAAAAATGTTCAAAATGGTCATTTTTGGAATGGAGCGAATGAATTCATCATAAGGAAGCTGCTCCACCTGAACGACATTAATTTGGACAAACGTCCGGAGTTGTGCTGAAAAATAAGTGGTCAGATACCGCGCAAAATTTTCGTGTATCCGCGTCAAACTCCGAATATGATCCTTGGAAAACCGAAGCGCTCTTTTGAAGTCATAAGCGCGAACTTTCTTTTGGGTATCTTCCTTTTTAAGTTCTTCCGCATCCATTTCACCGGACGATAGAGCTGCTAAAAGGGCATCAATTTCCCCTTGCGACATTATATCCACCAATGTTATTCACCCCCTTACATGTTCTGACAAGTTCACCTGGAATCAAATGGCTGCCAGCAAAAAGTCTGTAATTTTGGCGTTCCCCAGGTGACCTTCAGGGAGCGACTTGTTGATAAGATCCGTCAGCTTGTCACTGAACTGGTCCCGGCCTTTAGCTGTTCTGAGCTCATCAGGCTTGGTGTCTGCAAGTAATTGAATAACGATTGGCTTGATACTGATGTCCTTGATTTTTTCAAAAGATTCCTTTGCTTTGGCATCGTTTAATTGAAAAGCAAGATTCATCTGCACAATATAATCGGCGTCTGCCAGATTGGTTTTGATACCAGTAATTTCAGAACTTACTTCCACCAATTCATCTGCTGTCAGTCGGGGAAGCTGTTCTGCTTGAGCAGCTTGCGCATTTGGAGTGACTTCCGACTTTTTCCCGCTAAGCGCTGGTATAAGTACAAAGGCCGCACCTGCAATCAAAGTAATCGCGAGTAAAATTGTAATGAGCCATGGCAGCATCTTTTTCATTCGTCTTCCTCCATTTGTTGCACTTTTATCGTGGCGGCATGTATGCCGATTTCACGGCTGTAACCCTTGATCAAGGAGACGACATCTGCCGCTTTTTCCAATACAATCAACCGTTTCCCCGTCACTAAAGTGACGTATGTATCCGGCGTTTCCTCCACAGTCTCAATGAGCAGAGCATTAAGCCACATAGGCGAGCCGTTTAGCCGCGTTAACGGGATCATCGTAACACCATCCTCCTGATAGGTACGGGGGAGCCTTTACTCCCCCGCGTTTAGATGCGATTAACGTTTCAAGTTTACAACTTCCTGTAGCACTTCATCCGAGGTCGTAATGATACGCGAGTTCGCCTGGAAACCGCGCTGTGCTACGATCATTTCGGTAAATTCACCTGTCAAATCGACGTTGGACATTTCCAGTTGACCCGCGATGATAGCGCCCCGGCCCTCCGAATTAGCTACTCCAGGCTCAAGTGCATCAATGTTGGAGTTAACCGTGGTACGGTACAAGCTACCTCCGATTTTCTCCAAGCCTTCGGGGTTTGTCACTCTGGCTATACCAATTTGCGTGCCATTGTCTACGGTGCCATCATCCAATTGCTGTACAATCGTACCGTCCTGCGAGATAGAGAACGATGTCACATTGTCAGCCAGTGTGATTGGATCTCCACCCGCATCTCCTACGAAAAAGCCATCTGAGGTAACCAAATTCCGGTTTGCGTCCACGTGAAAATCACCCGCGCGAGTCAGATAAGGAACTTCCTGTGCATCATTCATTTTGACCAGGAAAAATCCGTCACCGTTAATCCGCAAATCTGTCGGATTGTTCGTAGTCATGGCACTACCTGGAAGATGAAGTGTATCAATCGAACTGACCGATACCCCTAAACCGACCTGCTTGGCATTTTGTCCCGCAGTAGTCGTTCCGTCCGGCGCACTTGCGCCCGAACTCGTTTGGCTCAAAATATCCTTGAACATGACACGGCTGGACTTGAAGCCTGTTGTATTTACGTTTGCAATGTTGTTACCGATAACGTCCAGCTTTGTTTGAAAGCCCTTCATACCCGATACACCCGAATACATTGATCTCAACATTGAGTATAAATCCTCCTCTGAATGCTTGCTCGATTAACCGCATCAGTCGATCCGCGGCTTCTTCATGGCTTTCCTGCTCGGGCCAGCCACTTCTTGCTAAATTTTCTATGAAATAATAACGGCACTATCAATTTGCGTAAATACGTTATCCTGCATGGATTGCTTATCCATCGCGGTAACTACTGTCCGGTTGGGCACACTTACGATCAACGCCATATCCTGCATTAAAATCAATGATTCTTTGGCGCCTTTGGCAGCTGCTTTATCCACAGCGGAGTTAATCTTCGCCATCTGGTCACTTCTCAGTTCTATCCCCCGCTGCTCCAAACGCTTTGCTGCATGATTGCTCAGCTTGAGTACTTGATCCTGCAACACCTGTCCGAATGGCCTACCATCCTTCGGTACCGGATTTACCCGGTTCTGCGAGATTGCTGCCGGAGGAACATTGGCGGGAAAAAGACGTCCGACCGTTATCCGGTCATTCATGTGTCTCACCACTTCCAGTAGAGGAAGAAGTTGTAGTATCCGATGTCCCTGCCGAGGAAGCCGCTGTTTGAGCCTTGCTTACCGATGTCACATCTTTCAGGGCTACCTCTGACTTTCCGATTTTGGCATACTGTACACCGTCACGAATAACGATGGAATCCACGATTCCACTTTTCACCGCACCTGCGCCCGTTTCACCCGTAATTGAATCCTTCTTACCTGCCTCGATCCAGCTGACTTCTTTTCCAATCAAACCGGAGGATATTCCTAAAGACTGTCCCAACGTATTCAACTGGGTAGAAATGTTCATCAACTGCTCCACGGAAGAAAATTGCGCCATTTGCGCAATAAATTCCTTATCTTCCAGAGGCTGCATTGGGTCCTGGTTTTGGAGCTGGGTAATCAAAATTTTCAAAAATTGATCCTTACCCATCGTTTTGGTATCCTTGGCACTTGCCGTTTTGACGTTATTCACGTTGTAATTCGGCCAGACGTTACTGGTGGATACATTATTGTCCGCAGTCGTCATTGTGTTCTCACCTCCATGCTACGCTTGTGCTGTAAAGGAGCCTGTCCGATTTACATCATCTGTGCGTTGTTCTGCTGTCCAATTGCGGAGTTCTTCCGCCATTTCAGCTACCTTTAGAGCATCATCGGCTTCTTCTCTGCTCCGCGTCTTGGAACGTTGCTCGGATTGTTGCTGCTGATTTGCACCTGATCCACGGCCATCCTGATACATATGGGAGGAAAGTGATTCATTTTGCGTTACTTCCACCTTATCTACCTGAATTCCCTGACTTTGAAGACTTGCACGCAACTGTGACATTTGCTGTTCGAGCAAATCTTTAGCTCCGCTGTGCTCAGTCATGAACTGGGCAACCAAGTGCCCATTCTGCATCGTCAGTTTGACTTCAAGCTGTCCCAAATGATCTGGACGAAGCATAATAGTCGCTTCTGTTAATCCAGAATGCTTCACGATATCCAGCTTTTGCACTACAAAGTCCGTCATTTCCTTAGCAAATTGTCGCACATGTACGACAGGCTGCGCCGGAGCCGAAGGAGTTGTGCCTTGGGTCTGCACCGAAAGCTGGCCTGCGGTCGTAATCACAGGAGTTTGACTGTCGGTCGCTGCTGGATCAGCCTGCTCGGTTACGTCCACTACTGCACCAGTTTCATCCGTTGGAGTTGCTTTAACTGCGGCTTGAACATGAACATTAGCTGATGAACGTTGTCCTTCTGCACCTTGCTGGTTTGTCCCGCCTTGACTCGTCTGCTGCTCAGTAGCAACAACCTGTTTATCTGTAGAAACAGCCGTTAATGTCTGAGTGCCATTCGCCCGATTCGTGGAAGGCTGAACTGCTTGTGAATCTGCGCCATCAGCAAGCTCCACAGCTTTCAGTACGCCGGTCCACTGCTCATCGGAAATAGCTCCCGTACCAGCTGTCGTATTTTGAAGCGATTGTAGCAACTGTGTAATCTGGGCCTTTTGGTCTCCCGTAGCCTGATTCACTACATTTGCAAGCTGTGACAAAGCATCCTGTAATGCAAACCGAATGGTAGCCGGATGTGCTGCCAAAGCCGTTAAGCCTGTCGCCGCATTCGTTTCCCCACCGTCTGTTTGCTCCTGTGCACCACCGTCACCTTGTAATAACTGCTGTACTTGCTGGACCCACGATTGCAGAGCTGCGAACAAGGCTGGGTCAGACGCTACCTGATCATCCAACTTTTCAAGGTTTTGCAGTAATGGAGCCAACGTCTCAACAAGCGGCTCTGTTGAAGCTTCTGTCGATTCTCCGGCAGTAATCAGCGGCATCACCATAACTAATGGAGATTTCCCAGCATCTGTGCTTGTAGAGCCCGTTTGCCCGCCAGTCATCATTTGCGTAAGCGTCTGATTAAAAGCACCGCCTGTGGCTCCTGCTGCTGCCGTCCCTGCTGTTGAGGTTGTCGCTGTACTAGCTGTGCTACCAGCCGTCTGACTGGAACTGCTGAGAGATACACTTTGAGAAATAAGTGTCATTTATTTTTTCACCTCCCTTCATTCAAATCACTTGCTGCCCATCAGCTTGTTTAAAATTTTCGCCGTTTGTGCAGCGTCCTTCGCAGACATATTTTGCAGTAAAGAAGCACGTGTCGAATCATCTACTGTATTTAATATGTTTAATGCCTTGTCCGGACTGATTTTGTAAGTTTGTAAAATCAGTTCGGCACCGCTTTTCTTGTCCATGGAAGCAAATGTGCTGCTAATCTGAGTGTTTTGCAGACTTTTGCTCGTTGTCCCCGCTGCAGTGCTTTGATCCTTTTTCAGACGGGACTGCAACGCAGCCACTGACAAATCAGTAGATGGTGTCACGTTTTTCAAAGCCATAGTGATATCGGCTGCTTTTTTAGCATCCATCTTTTGTAAAATTTTCGCGCTGTTTGCAGGGTCCATATAGCTTAGCAGTTGCACCGTTTCTTCGGTTGTCAAGTTTGCCATAATCGGTGCTGCCTTACTTGCAGTCATTCCTTCATACATGGAAGCAAGGTCTTTAGCCTGTTTTACATATGGGTCTTCATTCGCTGTTCCGCTTGCCGCTTGTGTACCCGGCTGTCCCTGCTGACTGTCCTGCGACTGTTGTTGCGTTTGCGTTTGTAGCGTATTGACCTGATTTTGCAGTTCTGTAACCTTTTTATCCTGAGTTGTTCTGGCAGCGGTAGCCTTTTTGAGTTCCTCCGACTGCTTGGCCAAATCTGTCTTAAGCTGCTGGATGGTTGCTTCAGAGCTTACGGACTGGGCTTTCTGATCTGCCTCTTTGCTCTTGGCAACCTTGTCTTTCGGTTCGGGAATCCAATTCTTCACAATTGGAATCTTGTTTCCCAATGAAATCATTTCACTTCTGAAATCCACGTTGAACAGCGTAAGCAGGACCCCCACCAGAACGATTGTAAAAACAATCGGAATCAGGAAAAACATAAACCGTTCAAATCCCCCACCTGACTCTTTTTCCAAATCCATATCCAGTTCATTTTCTGCTAAATTCCGTGCCATCGTCTTCCTCCTCAGGCAGCTGATATGCGTATCCTGTGACTTTCCGCTTACCGGGCTCTCATGGCAAATCTCACGGAAGCCATTTCATCCAGCTCGTTCTGCTCGCGCAGGAGCATTTCCTGTTGGAATTTCACGTTGGCCTTCTCTCTCGCTTTCAGCCAAACTTGTTCATCCAGCATTTTATCGGTCAAAACGGTTTGTTTGCTTTGCACATTTTGCTGCGCATATTGAACATCTCTATGCTTGCGTGTAATACATTGATCCAGATGGTTGACGTAAGCCTGTAATTCCTGAATGGTAGAGAGCGGCGCGCAATCCTCGGCAGCCTTTTGAATGGCTGATATGACCCGATTCCTTTCGCCTACAAGCTGTGTCAATGTTTGCTCCTCAACCTGCAATTGTCCAACAGCACTGGAAAGCAACCATTCGGCCTGTGACTTTTCGTTGGTTTTCAAGTCTACAATTTTCTGAAAGGAATACTGAAATCTCATCGTTCAACCTTCATCTCCTCGTAAATTCAGAAATCAAACGCTCACGTACCTCGTCCAGCTCAGCCTTTTCATCTGTTCTTTGCCTTGTAAAATCCCATATATCCCGTATACGCTCCATGGATTCGTCAATTTCTGCATTCGAACCCTGCTGATAAGCCCCGATGTTAATCAGGTCCTCTGAATCTTTATAAACCGCCATCAGGCGCTTAATATTTTCGGCAGCGTCAATCTGATCACGTGGTGCAATGTCCTTCATGACCCGGCTAATGCTGGCTAACACATCAATCGCAGGAAAATGTCCCTTATTCGCAATTCCCCGGTTGAGCACAATGTGTCCATCCAAGATCCCGCGCACCGCATCCGCGATGGGTTCATTCATGTCATCACCATCAACCAGTACCGTATAAAAGGCGGTTATAGAGCCGGTTGGCCCGGTTCCCGCACGTTCCAGCAACTTGGGCAAACTGGCGAATACGGAAGGGGTATAACCCCTCATCGCTGGTGGCTCCCCGACAGCCAGTCCTACTTCACGCTGCGCCATTGCATACCGGGTAACCGAGTCCATCATCAGCATGACGTTCAAGCCGCGGTCCCGAAAGTATTCAGCGATTGTCGTTGCAATGAGCGCACCTTTAATGCGGATCAATGCAGGTTGGTCGGAAGTGGCTACGATGACTACTGAACGTTCAAGCCCTTCCGGACCCAAATCCCGTTCAATAAAGTCCAGCACCTCGCGTCCACGTTCCCCGATCAGAGCGATTACGTTCACATCTGCTTCCGTATTACGAGCAATCATTCCCATCAGGGTACTCTTACCTACACCAGAGCCGGCGAAAATACCGACCCGCTGTCCTTTACCGATAGTAAGCAATCCATCGATGGCCCGTACACCGATACTGATCGGCTCCTGTACACGTGGGCGACTCAGTGGATTGGATGGAATGTTGAAGGTCGAGTATCTCGCCATCCGTGAGGGAATCAACGAGCCGTCCAGAGGTTGGCCCAAACCGTCCAGCACTTTGCCCAACAGCTCCGATCCCACCTGTACGTTCAATGGCTTCCCTGTTCCTACGACATCACAACCGGGTCCAATGGATTGCAGTTCTCCAAGCGGCATCAAAAGTACCTTGTTATCTCTAAAGCCTACGACCTCCGCTTGCAGTGGCTTAGTCGTTTTACCCGGATAAATGTAACAGACATCCCCTATACTGGCGTCTGGACCTTCCGATTCCACCATCAAACCGATAACCTGTGTCACCTTGCCGTTTACCCGAACCGGGTCCAGTTGTCGCAAATGATCCATGTAGCGCTGCGCATTAAGCCCCTTCATGTCTTCGCTCCTCGTTCTCGTGTGCCAGACGCAGCAGTTCCTTTTTGATCTCAGCCAGCTGTGTATCTATCCGCGCATCCACACTTCCAAAGGAAGAACGAATGACACAGCCGCGATCCTTCACAGTACCATCAGGAATAATTTGCAGCTCTGCCTGCGAATCGACAGTTAATGACAATTCTTCGCGCGCTCCTTGCACAAATGCGAAATGCTGAGGCGACACACACAACGTAATTGTTCCTTTTTCCCGCTTACGAGCCAGATTATTACGAATGAGCTCAATTGTATATTCCGGCTCTATGCTAAGCTGTTTTTCAATGACTTTCTCAGCAATAGCACTACTCAGCTCGACCAGAAAAGGCTCAGCCTCCTGAATCAGTTGTTCCTTGGTCTCATAAGCCTGACGCAAAATATCCTGCGCCTCTACCATCATCTGTTCCGATTTCGCCTGAAGCTCAGCCTCAGCCAATTTCTGACCTTCTTCATAGCCTTGCTGAAATCCGTCAGCCTTTAAGGCCTCTGTTAACTGCTCGTCCTGCTCACGGCGTTCCTGCCACCAGGCTTCTATCTGCTGCTGCGCCTCCTGAAGCATCCGTTCCGCTTCTTCAGCCGCCTCACGAACCTGCCGTTCAGCAAAATCCTTGGCATCATTCAGCATTTCATCCCGAAGCCGTTCAGTCTCGTAATCTCTCTGTGGTTCCGGCTCCATATGTTCAGTTGTGACTTCCTCTTCCGACGTTTCAGGCGCATACGAATGTGCCACATCAATGGTTTTCAAAGCTTCAACAGGCACATATTGGAAAGATTTGATCAAGTTAGACAATGATGTCATCTCCTCCGCCGCGTGCGATTATAATCTCACCGGCCTCTTCCAATCTGCGGATCGTCGATACGATGCGAGTCTGCGCTTCTTCCACATCACGCAGCCGTACCGGTCCCATATACTCCATTTCCTCTTTGAAGGTTTCTGCCATCCGTTTCGACATATTTCGGAAGATCACATCGCGTACCTCTTCGCTGGACACTTTAAGCGCCAACTGCAAATCGGCATTGTCGATATCGCGGATAATACGTTGAATGGAACGGTTGTCCACATTGACGATATCCTCGAATACGAACATTCTTTTCTTGATTTCTTCGGCCAGTTCAGGGTCCTGAATTTCAAGCGAGTCCAGAATCGTACGCTCGGTTCCACGGTCTACGCCATTCAAAATCTGAACAATGGACTCGATACCGCCCGCATTCGTGTAATCCTGTGTCGCGGTTGCCGACAGCTTTTGCTCCAGCACACGTTCCACTTGTGAAATGACTTCCGGCGAAGTGCTGTCCATTACAGCGACACGTCTGGCCACATCAGCCTGCTTTTCCTGTGGCAGGGACGACAGAATCGCTGCCGCCTGCTCAAATTGCAAGTACGAGAGCACGAGAGCAATCGTCTGTGGATTTTCATTCTGTATAAAGTTTAAAATCTGGTTTGGATCAGCCTTGCGGGCAAAATCGAACGGTCTCACCTGCAACGTCGCCGTCAGACGGTTAATGACCTCAACTGCTTTTTGTGACCCGAGTGCCTTTTCCAATATCTCTTTGGCATAATTGATGCCGCCTTGGGAAATGTACTCCTGAGCCAAACAAATTTGATGAAACTCAGCCATAATCGAATCTTTTTCCGTTGCATCAACCTTCCTCACATTGGCGATTTCCAATGTAAGTTGCTCAATCTCTTCATCACGCAAATGCTTGAATATTTGAGCAGATACTTCCGGCCCCATCGTGATTAGCAGAATTGCCGCTTTTTGTCTTCCCGTTAAACCTTGACTGCTTGCCTTTGCCAATGAACTCACCTCTATTCGTCAGCCAGCCATGTACGAAGCAGATTGACGAATTCGTCGGGTTTCTTTTTCGCCAGACTCTCAAGCTGTTTACGCACTTGACTTTCATTTGTCACACTTTCCATGGTAATGGACGGGAACTCCGTCGGGGTTGGCATAAGTTGCAGATCTTCTTCCAGTTCTTCTTCCTGCTGCTTACGACGACCGCGTACAATCAAGAAGATTACACCTGCCAACAGTGCCAGTACAGCAGCCCCGATGCCCCATACCCAAGGGTTGGAAGCCGAGAAAAACGTGTTGGTGTTCGCTGGCGCCGGTACGGTTTGAGAGAACACTGAAACTTTTTTGGCTAAATCAGCGTCTGTAATAGTAACGCCGGAATTCGCTAATGAAGCTCTTACGATATTAACCAAGATGTTTTGGATTGCGGCCTGAGTTGCAGCATCCAAAGTTTGCTGCCCCGTTGGTGGTTCAACTGCTACATTAATGGTTAAATCTTTTACAGTGTACGGACTTTGGATAATATCCTTCGCAATTCGGTTAACTTCGTAGTTAATTGTGCTTGAGCTCTTGTCTGAGCTTGTGTTGCCCGAATTGCTTCCTCCAGGGTAACCAGGTACATCCTGCGTTCCTGTGCCTGCGACTCCTCCGGTTTGTCCACTACTGCCAGTGTAGCTTTCCTGAATTTGCTGGGCGCTGATTTCAATGCCCTTCATTTTCGTTTGATCAACCGGTGTGACCAGTTGTTCTTTCGAGGTTACTTTGTCGAAATTTAACTGTGACATAACCAGCACATTCACTTTGTCTTCGCCAACAATTTTCGACAAAAATTGTTGGACATTATTCCTTACATCGCTCTCAAACTTCTTCTGCAGAGCCATGTTTTCCTCAACACCACTGGAGAGACCTCCTTGACCGCCCTTGGCCGTTGGAATCAGTTCATACTCCTTATTGGTGATCGTAATGTTTTCTACAGGCAAATTCGGCACAGCCGTTTTTACCAGATTAAAGTATCCGTCGATGGCTTGCTGATTTGGCGTAAAACCAGGTTCGAATTCCATTTGAACCGAAGCAGAAGCTTTGTCCTTTTCTTCAAGTCCGGCAAAAATGTTTTCCTTCGGCATATTAATGACAGCTTTGGAGCTTTGGACACCATCCATCCGTTCCAACAGTTGCTGTACTTCGCCATTCAATGCGTTATTGTACTTCACATTGAACTCGTTCTCCGTCATGCCAATTGCCGAGGAGGACTGATCAAAGGTACTCATGCCGATTGAACCCTTCTGAATTAGGCCCTGAGACCCAACATCTACCTTTGCCTTATCCGCGTTTGCGGTTGGGACTGCGATTTGCGTCCCGCCATCATTGAGCTGATACGGTATACCCGCAGAATCGAGATATTTAATGACCCCGGCAGCATCGTTTGCGTTTAAATCCCGGAAAGCCACTTCATACTCGGTTTTGGTAAACTGCATCGTTAGCACTACAATGGCAATGATGATGAATGCCAAGGTCGAAACAAGTAATATCTTCTGTTTTTTGCTAAAATTATTCCAATACCCGGAAATCTTATCCCGATATTGGGCGATTCTCTCGTTCACTCCGTCACCCCATCCGAAACTTTGCTAGACCCTCTTTACATCTGTGTACGCATGATCTCCTGATAGGCTTCAATCGCTTTGTTTCGGACCTGAGTAGTAAGCTGCAGGGAAAGCAGCGCTTGTTGGGATGTGATCATGACCTGATCAACATCAACTTTTCCTGCCATGAACTGGTCGGACATCGTGTGTGTAGCGGCTTCCTGCTGCCCCACTTCATTGAGCGCATCCTTTAGGAACGAACCAAAATCCTTCAAGGATTCGGAAGGCGTTGATTTCGTCAACACATTGTTAGGTGATTGAATTTGCTGTATTACCGGTGTCTGTACATTAAACATGGCGTTCTGGATCATGTTTTACTCTCCCTATTCTGTAGTTAGTAGTCCTGGAACTTAGCGACCGATTTCAAGTGCCTTGGAAACCATTGCCTTGGATGCATTCAGAGCTGTTACATTGGCTTCGTAAGAGCGTGTTGCGGAAATCATGTCTACCATTTCTTTCATAATGTCTACATTAGGCATATATACATAGCCATCTTTATCAGCATCCGGGTGACCCGGATTGTACACAGGCTTCAAAGGTGACTGATCTTCCTGTATTTGCGAAACCTTGACGCCAGCGGCGCCCGTGCTATTTCCTTCCATTTGAGCCTGCAAAACATCGGCAAACCGAGATTGGTTAGGCTCCAAAACAACCGTTTTTCTCCGATATGGAACCGCTTGTCCATTCTCCACTTTTGCCCGTGTTGTCTCTGCGTTGGCAATGTTGCTTGATATGACATCCATCCGCAACCTTTGGGCCGTAAGAGCAGATGCGCTGATATCAAAGCCGTTGTTAATCTTCACCTGGTCCTATCTCCCTTCTACCGCTGTTCTCATCATTTTGATGCGTTCAATAATTTCTTGGATGTAGGTATTATATCTCAGTTGATTCTCGGCCATAAGGCTCATTTCTCTGTCGATATCCACGTTATTCATATTGTTGTTCATGACAGAATACCCATCTTTGGTAACCACAGCATCTGGAATGGAGTTCGCAGGTCCTATTTGAAAATGTTTCGCATTGGTTACTTTTCCACGTAATGGTGTCACGTCGCCACCCATTTGCTGCTGAAGCAATTCTTCAAATGAGACCTCTGAACGCTTAAAATACGGGGTATCCTCATTGGAAATGTTGTTGGCCATCACACGTTGTCTCGTATTTGCCGCCTGAACACCTGCCTGAAGTTTTTGAAAGCTCATATCACCCAGCAGATTCATTTAGCTCCTCCTTCCAGCGTCTACTCCAAAGTAAGATTCAATAAAACAAGATTTTTCACTTTTTTTCGACAATTAAATTTCATAATTATACATTTCTCTTAGGTCTTAAGTAGAAAATAATTGCTTTGTGTCATATATTCTAAGTTTCGTAGAGTTGAGACCTAATTACAATAAGAAAAAAGCCCTATCTTTTTTAAAAAAGAGGGCTTTCGATGCATAAATTGTTAAATTTTTCAGGTTTTTTTCAATAAAATGAATGTTTTCTTAGCACTTTGCACCTGTAAAAGATTATACGTCCTACTTTTGGAATAGACAGGAAAATCATCAAAGGGAGGTTCATCTAGGTCTATATGACGGTGCAAGATAGTGTTATTCTAGACAACGCATCCTATTTTAAAAGCTTCCACTCATAAAATATACTGACTAAGGTCCCTGTTTTGGGCAATATCACCCAGCTTCTCCCGAACATATTCCGGGGTAATGATCATACGGTCCAAAGTAAGCTCCGGAGCCTCGAAGGACAAATCCTCCAGCAACTTCTCCAAAATGGTATGCAAGCGGCGTGCACCGATGTTTTCCGTGTTCCGGTTTACAGACTCGGCAATGCTGGCAATTTCACGGATGGCTTCTGCCGAAAATTCTACTTCAATCTCTTCGGTACGAAGCAAATCCGTGTATTGCTTGGTCAGCGCATTTTTAGGCTCTGTCAAAATGGATACAAATTCATCCAATGTGAGACTGCTCAGTTCAACACGGATTGGAAAACGTCCCTGCAACTCAGGGATCAGATCAGAAGGCTTAGCAACATGAAAAGCTCCAGCGGCGATAAACAGAATATAATCTGTCCTTACCGGGCCGTATTTAGTCATAATGGTAGAACCCTCGACAATAGGCAAAATATCGCGCTGGACACCTTCTCTAGACACATCAGGACCACTGCCCTTGCCCTGGCTGGCAATCTTGTCGATTTCATCTATAAAAATGATACCGGATTGTTCAGCACGCTTCACGGACTCCTGAATGACATCATCCATGTCGATCAGCTTGGCAGCCTCATCCTGAATTAGCACCTTGCGGGCTTCCTTCACCGGCAACTTGCGCTTTTTGGTTCGCTTTGGCAGAAAGCTTCCGAACATTTCCTGCATGTTCATGCCCATTTGCTCATTTCCCTGCCCAGCAAACATATCCAGCATATTGGGTGCGGTATCCTCCACATCAATCTCAATCACTTCATCCTCAAGCTTGCCGGACAACAGGTCGAATTTAGCCTTACGCCGTTTCTCTGCCAAGGATGCGTCCTGTTGCGGGGGCTCTTCCTCTGGCGAATTCCCGGTGTTATTGCCAAACAGCATTTCAAAGGGATTACGTTGGGATTTATTTGATTTCTCCGCAGGTACAAGAATGCTGACAATCCGTTCATTCGCCATGTCCTCGGCTTTGTCCTTCACATTCTCCGTCCGCTCTGCTTTAACGATGCGAATCGAGGTTTCCATCAAGTCACGCACCATGGATTCCACATCCCGGCCGACATAACCCACTTCTGTAAATTTAGTCGCCTCTACCTTAATAAAAGGAGCTCCCACGAGCCGGGCCAGTCTGCGTGCAATTTCGGTTTTACCCACGCCCGTCGGACCGATCATCAAAATATTTTTGGGCACAATTTCATCCCGGATTTCGTCCGGCAGCTTGCTGCGCCGATAACGGTTGCGCAAGGCAACGGCAACGGATTTTTTAGCCTGCTTCTGTCCGACAATATATTTATCCAGCTCGGATACAACTTGTCTGGGCGTCAACGATTGATTATTCATTTTGCACTCCTCCACCCTTGAATACTCAGAGCCGATTTACAGTTCTTCCACGATAATCTGATTGTTCGTATACACGCATATCTCCGACGCAACCTCCAGCGCTTCCCGGGCCATATCCTTTGCCTCCATGCCGGAGCCATGACGCTTGAATGCACGCGCCGCCGCCAATGCAAAATTGCCGCCTGAGCCGATCGCAAGCACATCATCGTCCGGCTCGATAATTTCACCACCCCCGGAAATGAGTAGCATTCCGGATTGATCCATAACAATCATCAAAGCCTCCAGCTTACGCAGGATACGGTCCTGCCGCCAGTCCTTAGCCAGTTCCACCGCGGCCCGCTGAAGATTGCCGTGATGTTCCTCCAGCTTGTTTTCAAACTTTTCAAACAATGTGATGGCATCCGCCACTGAACCGGCAAAACCTGCGACCACCTGACCACGGTATAATCTGCGTACTTTTTTCGCCGTCTGCTTCATGACGACACTGTTACCGAACGTTACCTGACCATCACCGGCAATAGCTCCCTTGCCATTGTGGCGTACAGCACAGATGGTGGTAGCATGAAAGGACATATCCATAACGCGCTCCTCCTTTTCCTTCATCCTTATGACTGTACTTCGGCTGACATAACTTCCGCTTCGTTAATATAACCACGCAAGCTTTCCAACGCACGGTTAGCAAGCGCTTCGTTCTTTTCCTTCTTGTTGCGGATACGCGTCTCCAGCTTTGGCAGCAGACCAAAGTTCGCATTCATCGGCTGAAAATGCTTGAAATCAGCGGTTGTGATGTAACGAGCCATGCTGCCCAGTGTCGTTTCCGCAGGGAATACAAACATTTCTTGTCCACGCGCCGCACGCGCTGCATTCATCCCAGCCAGCAAACCCGAGGCCGCAGATTCTACGTACCCCTCCACTCCAGTCATTTGTCCGGCAAAGAACAAATTACTTCTGCCTTTGAACTGATAGGTCGGATGAAGCTGCTGTGGAGAATTAATAAAGGTGTTGCGATGCATCACACCATAACGTACAAACTCTGCATTCTCCAGGCCTGGTATCATGGAAAATACGCGCTTTTGCTCTCCCCACTTCAGATGAGTCTGGAAGCCAACCAGATTGTACAGTGTACCCGCCGCATTATCCTGTCGAAGCTGCACAACGGCATATGGCAACTCTCCTGTATGTGGATTCACGAGACCGACTGGTTTCATCGGCCCGAACAATGCCGTCTGCTTACCGCGCTGCATCATCACTTCAATGGGCATACAGCCTTCGAAATATATTTCTTTTTCGAATTCCTTAACTTGTGCCACTTCAGCCGTAATCAGCGCCTCATAAAAAGCATCAAATTCCGCTTCATTCATCGGACAGTTCAAGTAGGCTGCTTCTCCCTTATCGTAGCGGGAAGCAAGATAAACCTTACTCATGTCGATAGAGTCCTTTTCCACAATCGGGGCCGCTGCATCGTAAAAGTAAAAATACTCTTCTCCCATCAGCGATTTAATCTGCTCCGACAAAGCCGGAGAAGTTAAAGGCCCGGTAGCAATGACCACAATCCCATCTTGGGGAATTTCCTGAAGCTCCTCATTGACCACCTCAATAAGCGGATGTTGATGAAGAGTATCTGTAATATGTCCGGAAAATCCATCACGATCCACCGCCAGCGCACCACCTGCCGGAACAGCATGACGGTCAGCGGCATTCAAAATCAAGGAGTTTAATATCCTCATTTCTTCTTTAAGCACACCTACCGCGTTGGTCAAACCATTTGCCCGTAAAGAATTGCTGCACACCAGCTCGGCAAATTTATCTGTATGATGCGCCGGTGTCTTAACAACCGGTCTCATTTCATATAGCTGGACAGGCACGCCACGGCTTGCGATCTGCCAGGCAGCTTCACTGCCCGCCAAACCTGCTCCGATGACTGTTACCTTTTGTAGTTCACTCACGTTTAAATCCCCCTGCTATTGTTGTTCTTATGAAGTCTCTACACCCTCGTCGCTATCTTCCAACATTTCACTGTGATCGCAGACGGTACAGTTGAGCTTCGTTCCTTGTTTGGTACGTTTTTCGACCATTAGGCCACCACAACTTGGACAAGGCTTAATGGACGGTTTATCCCAGGATACAAAATCGCATTCCGGATAACGGTCACATCCATAAAAGATGCGTCCTTTTTTACTCCGCCGTTCCACAACATGGCCCTCACCACATGTAGGACAATTTATTCCGATATCCTTGACAATCGGCTTCGTATTACGGCAATCCGGGAATGCCGAGCAGGCCAGAAATTTACCAAAGCGGCCAAGCTTATACACCATCGTGCTGCCACATTTGTCACAAATGACATCGGATTCTTCATCCTTGATCTCAATTTCCTTCATTTCTTCCTCTGCAACTTCCAGACGCTTCTCAAACGACTCGTAAAAGTCACTCAAGACCTTGACCCAGTCTCCTACGCCTTCTTCTACGTGGTCAAGATCACCTTCCATATTAGCCGTGAATTCCACGTTCAGAATTTCAGGAAAGAATTCCTCCATCTGCTCGATGACCAGTTCTCCCAGCTCTGTAGGGAAGAACTTCTTCTCTTCAATGGCGACATAGCCACGCTTCTGAATAGTTTCCAGTGTCGGTGCATACGTACTCGGACGTCCGATACCCAGTTCTTCCAGCGTTTTCACCAGTCGTGCCTCTGTATAACGGGGAGGCGGTTGCGTGAAATGCTGCTTCGGCTCAACCGATTCCTTTTTCAGCTTGTCGCCAGGTTTAAGCGGCGGCAGCAGCCTATCTTCTTCGGTTTTTCCATCGTCATTCCCCTCCACATACACTTTCATGAAGCCTGGAAAACGAACCTTCGAGCCAGCTGCCCGGAATATAGTCTCACCCGCTTCAATATCAACGGACAAGGTATCCATAATAGCGGAAGCCATCTGGCTGGCCATAAAACGCTCCCATACCAGTTTGTACAAACGGAACTGATCCCGGCTCATAAACGGCTTAACCGTTTCCGGGTCACGCAACGCGGAGGTTGGACGAATCGCTTCATGCGCATCCTGGGCATTGGCCGCTTTTTTGGAATATTGACGAGGACTTTCAGGTACAAAAGCTTCGCCATATTTCTGAATAATGAATTCCTTCGCTTCCTCTTGGGCCGAAACAGCTATTCGTGTGGAATCCGTACGCATATACGTAATCAGACCCACGGTTCCTTCTTTGCCCAAGTCCACACCCTCATACAACTGCTGGGCCACGGACATCGTTTTGGATGCACGGAAGTTGAGTTTCCGAGCCGCCTCTTGCTGCAAGGAGCTAGTCGTGAATGGTGGAGAAGGATTGCGCAAACGCTCTTTCTCTTTCACATCACGAACCTTGTAAGACGACTTGCCAATAGCCTCCAGCACTTCTTGTACATCCGCTTCGCTGGAGAGCTCTTTCTTTTTGCCACGAAGCTGATGGAATTTCGCCTCAAAGGTACTGTCCTTAATCGCCAGTTTAGCTGTGATCGTCCAATACTCTTCCGGTACAAACTCATTAATCTCGTTTTCCCGGTCCAGGATAATTTTCACGGCAACCGACTGCACGCGCCCTGCGGACAAGCCCTTCTTTACCTTCTTCCAAAGCAATGGACTGATTTTGTAGCCGACAAGCCGATCAAGGATCCGCCGTGCCTGTTGGGCATTGACCAAATCCATATTGATTTTGCGTGGTGTTTTAAATGCATCCTTAACCGCCTGCTTTGTGATTTCATTAAATACAACGCGGCAGTCTGCTGTATCGTCCAGATCCAGCGCATGCGCCAAATGCCAAGCGATAGCTTCGCCTTCGCGATCCGGGTCAGCCGCTAGATATACTTTTTTTACTTTTTTTCTGGCATCCTTTAATTCTTTCAAAATCGAGCCTTTACCTCGAATGGTAATGTATTTGGGATTAAAATCATTTTCGACCTCTACGCCGATCTGACTCTTTGGCAAATCCCTGATATGACCCATGGAAGCCTTGACGATATATTTACTGCCCAAGTATTTGCCGATCGTCTTCGCCTTGGAAGGCGATTCCACGATGACGAGTGAATCCGCCATAGGCTCTTCCTCCTCTCAATTACGTACAATAGGATAGACTTCCTGAAATGTGGTGAGTTATAGCGCGGAGACGCTCCGCAATGGATTTGATCCTACAATCGCTGTTGCAACGGAATTCCTTATAAGTAAAGTGTGACAAGGTTGGAATTCCGTTGCAAAGGCGAGCGCTATCGCTTCTCCGGATTCAAATCCCTTGCTCCGCTACTGCGAGCTATAAAGCCAACACATTTCAGGAAGTAGGGAGGGAGCAGGAATCCGCTGTGCGGATAAATATCTAAACTCCCATCCCCGGATGTTTAATATTGAATTTGTACAATTACTACATTAAGGATTTGCAAAATTAACTATTAAATAAGTTTGTATTTTGTACCCGTAAGCTGGGCGATCCTTTTTTTTATGATTAACGATAACAGAACTGAGTGTAAAAGTCCAAAATCCCATGCAGTTACTTCAAGCAGTTCATCCAGTGTCATGGTTCCTTGCTCCAGTAAAAGCACAACACGCTTTTCCTCGGGTGTTTCACTCGCTGGTGCTTTGGAGACCCCATTCACATCCAGACCCTGCTCTCTATTGTATGAAGAAACATCCCTTATACGCAAATCGGCTACGTACTCCTCTACAATATCTGAAGCTTCGGTGACCGTTTTAGCGCCTTGCTTAATCAGGCTTAACGTACCTCTACTCTTCGGTGATGTAATCGGCCCCGGAACGGCGAACACATCTCGATCCGCCTCCAACGCAGCATCGGCTGTAATTAGGGAACCGCTTCTTACATCTGCTTCCACGACAACGGTTCCCTGTGTCAGACCGGCAATGATCCGGTTACGCTGTGGAAACATTCCCGGATGCGATCTGGTTCCTGGTGGATATTCAGATACAATCAGGCCTTTGCTCGCCATCTCTGCAAATAAAGATGCATTTTGGGACGGGTAAATTTGATCAATCGCCGTTCCAAGCACCCCAATCGTATTGCCTCCCCGGCGCAGAGCAGCTTCATGGCAAATACTATCGATCCCTCTCGCCAATCCACTGACTACAGTAATACCCGCATCACACAATCCCTCTGTCAGCATTTCGGCCACTCTGCGTCCATAAGCCGTAGGAATGCGGGTCCCCACCATAGCTACAGAGCATGTATGCAGAAGTGAAATGTCCCCTTTCGTATACAATACCCAAGGCGCGTCTACCGTTTCCTTCATTAATAGGGGATAATCTTCATCCACATAAGTTATCACTCCGATATCGCCGGATTGAACCCGCCGATATCTTTCATGTACCCAATCTTCGTCGTAACGTTGCATCGCTACACGGGCCTGAGCAGGACTTAATCCTACCTCAATCCATTTCTGCTCGCTAAAATGCAGCAGTTCATGCAATTGGTAGTCACTCGACCAAATACGCTGAATTGTTTTTCTACCGATACCCTCTAATTCATGCAAACCCAGCAAAAGCCATCTTTCTTCCAAACTGCGATTCCCCCATTCACGGGAAGAGTGAACCCTCCCTTATTTTGTGGTACAACGTATCATTTTGCAAGCGTTTCCCTGAAAAGCTTGTCCCAACGCAAAAAAAGCAACCTTTTCATCCCCTGTTTCAGAAGACAAAAAGGTTGCTTACCTTTCTTTCATTATACACTAGCAGGCGGCAAATTTCGATGCCATTTTACAGCTTGTATATTAATGAAGAAACACGATTTAATGTGTCGTACATAAATTCAAAATACCACGTGCTTCCAGCACACTGACCAGCGTCGAGCCCATCTCCGAAGGAGTCGGTGCCACCTTGATACCACAGGCTTCAAGCGTAGCGATTTTTTCCTTGGCTGTTCCTTTTCCGCCGGAAATGATGGCGCCTGCATGCCCCATCCGTTTGCCTGGAGGCGCAGTCACACCGCCGATAAAACCGACTACCGGTTTCGTCATATTGTCTCGAATCCACTCGGCAGCTTCCTCCTCGGCCGTACCGCCGATTTCTCCGATCAGAATGACAGCATGCGTGTTAGGATCTTCATTGAAGCGCTGCAAAATATCAATAAATTCCGAGCCCTTAACCGGATCACCGCCAATACCAACCGCAGAGGATTGTCCGATGCCCCGGGTAGTCAGCTGATGCACCGCTTCATAGGTCAGCGTTCCGCTACGTGACACAACACCTACATGACCCGGTAGATGAATGTAACCCGGCATGATACCAATTTTGCACTCTCCCGGTGTAATTACGCCTGGACAGTTAGGACCGATCAGAACGGTCTTTTTACCTTCCATAAAGCGTTTGACCTTAATCATATCAAGCACCGGAATACCCTCGGTTATACAAATGACGAGGTCTAACTCTGCATCTACAGCCTCCAAAATGGAATCCGCAGCAAAAGCAGGCGGCACATAAATAACACTCGCTGTCGCACCTGTAGCAGCCTTCGCTTCGCTCACTGTATTAAACACGGGCAACTTGACCTTTTGTCCGTTCTCCAGCGTAATTTCCACCTCGGTGCCGCCCTTGCCTGGAGAGGTGCCTCCTACCATCTGTGTGCCATAATCAAGCGCACCCTTGGCGTGGAATAACGCCGTTTTTCCCGTAATCCCCTGTGTAATCACCTTTGTATGCTTATCGACCAAAATACTCACGATCTTCACATCCCCTATCGTTTATTCGGCATATCGGAATGCAAACAGGCTATTGAACAAGTTCGACGATTTTCTGGGCACCGTCCGCCATGGAATCAGCCGCCACGATATTCAAACCGGACTCCGCCAAAATCTGTTTACCCAACTCGACATTCGTACCTTCGAGACGGACAACAAGCGGACGGGTCAACCCCAATTGCTTGGCAGCCTCCACCACACCGTTTGCAATGATGTCGCACTGCATAATTCCGCCGAAAATGTTCACAAAAATGCCTTCTACCTTCGGATCGGACAAAATGATTTTGAACGCTTCGGTTACCTTTTCCGTCGTCGCACCGCCCCCTACGTCCAGGAAATTGGCCGGATCGCCGCCGTAATATTTGATAATGTCCATCGTCGCCATGGCAAGACCTGCGCCGTTGACCATACACCCAATATTTCCGTCCAATGCGATGTAGCTCAGATCGTATTTGGAAGCTTCTATTTCTTTCTCGTCTTCTTCGTCCAAATCACGCAGCTCCAAAATATCCTTGTGACGGTATAACGCATTCGAGTCGAAATTCAGTTTGGCGTCCAACGCCAGCACATTCCCGTCACCTGTAACGACCAGCGGATTGATCTCTGCAATCGAACAATCCTTGTCCACAAAAGCTTCATAGAGCGCCTGCATGAACTTAACCGCCTTGTTCACCAGCTCATTGGGGATGTTAATGTCATAAGCCAGCTTACGAGCCTGATAAACCTGAAGCCCAATCCCTGGATCAACAACCGCTTTAAAAATTTTCTCCGGAGTAGCCGCAGCTACCTCTTCGATTTCCGTACCGCCTTCTTCCGAGGCCATGATCACGACACGTCCGGTCGCACGATCCACGACAACACCGACATAATACTCTTTACGAATATCGCAGCCTTCCTCTACCAAAAGGCGTTTAACCTCTTTACCTTCAGGCCCGGTCTGATGTGTCACCAGCACCTTACCCAAAATTTCAGAAGCATAGGTGCGCACTTCATCCAAGCTTTTGGCAACCTTCACACCGCCCGCTTTACCACGTCCACCGGCATGAATTTGCGCCTTTACCACCGTAACAGCGCTTCCAAGCGATTCTGCCGCAGCAACGGCTTCCTCCACCGTATAGGCAACCTTACCATTCGGTACAGCCACTCCGTACTGCTTCAATACTTCTTTACCCTGATATTCATGGATATTCATTCTGGAATCCTCCTATCAACATGACTGAAACAAGGGCGGTTCACAAGGAAATCTATACTAAACCTACATCATTGTAACATGTTTTTAAAACGCTTTCCTTATAATTTAACGTTATGAATTACAGTATTTTGATATCAATATCATTCCCAAAATCGAATGCTTGGATATTAATGGATATTCATTTTAATAGAATACAAACAAAAAAGTACCTCTTCAAGTTCGGGATTTATTAAATCCGTATGAGAGGTACTTCAGTTCATTGGAGCATTCCTTCATCCAGCTACGGGCGGCTACATAACAATAAGATTCTTAAAAGTAACCTGAAATGCCTATTATGATTTTTCAACCTGCACATTCGCTTCATGAACTCGGTCCAGCAGATCATTGAACTGAAGCAGGAGCGAGCCGAATTGACCGTGGGTCATGCTTGTTTTTTCCTGAATACATCCCGGTACAGATAGCGCTTTTTCCCGCAATGCATTTCCTTCTGGAGTCAAAGAAATCAGCACCTTGCGTTCATCCTGAGTCGAACGCTTCCGGTCAATGAGTCCGGCATTCTGCAATCTTTTCAATAACGGGGTTAGTGTCCCTGAGTCCAGATACAACGCCTCGCCTAATTCCTTCACTGTACATTCCTCGCGCTCCCACAACACAATGAGCACCAAATACTGTGAGTATGTCACACCAAGCTTTTCCAGATAAGGCTGGTATAGCTTCGTAATCTCTCTGGAGCACGCATATATGGCAAAGCATAATTGATTATCAAGTTTTAATGTTGCGCCTTCACTATGATTGTTGTCCATGCTGTCAGATCACCTGCTTTCGTCATTATTTTAGCACATTATATAACAAAAAACATGCTAATTGCACAAAATACTTTACAAATAATAATTATTTTGATAAATTAAATTGTGTAAAATACAAATTGAACGAGAGGCAGTGATTGAATTATGATGACCATTCAACAAAAAATGTATGAAACAACAGTGAAAGCAGTTGGAGGACGTGATGGTTATGTCGAGTCTTCTTCCCCTGAACTTCGTTTAAATATTGATACACCCAAAGAAATGGGCGGTGCAGGTGGCGCGGGTACGAACCCGGAGCAATTGTTCGCAGGCTATTCAGCGTGTTTTGACAGTGCTTTGAATATGGTTGCCCGCATGCAGCGTATTAAACATGAAGGTACCGAAGTAACAGCAACGGTCAATTTCGGTAAAGTTGAAGACGGCGGCTTCGGAATCGGAGTGAACCTTGATGTTCTGGTGAAAGGTGTTGACCATGAAACTGCGGTAAAACTGGTAGAAGGCGCACACGAACAGTGTCCTTACTCCCGCGCTACCCGCGGTAATATCGAAGTGAAGCTGAACGTGCTCTAATCCGAATTATATAAAAAAAGCCTCCGAGCAGTTTCTGGTTCGGAGGCTTTGTATACTTTCAGCTACACCTTCACAACAAAGGATTGACAGCTGGTTTTTCTTCCATCAAGTAACATGGCAGATGATGCATAATCGTATATACGAAACTGATATACTTATTGTATAATCACATTGTCATAATCTTTTTTTCTTCTCCAGAACTTTGCGTCTGGAGCTTTTTTTGTCTTACATAAAAAATATGGACATATCGTTATTCCTATGCTGTTTTATTCTTCTGAAAAACTGGCATGTGCTCTGTCCATATTCCGATATTGAATGGCTTCAGCTACATGTGACATTGTGATCTTCTCTGATTGATTCAAGTCTGCAATGGTGCGTGACAGTTTGAGAATTCGATCATACGCACGCATGCTTAAACCGAGTGCATCCATCGTCTGATCAAGCAGTTCTGCCGCGTTATGTTCTAACACCGCATATTTACGGAGCATTTGACCGGATAGTTCGCTATTCCATGAAAAAGGAAGCTTGCTATATCTATGGATTTGTATCGCTTGAGCAGCTAGTACCTGTCTTCGCATTTCAGCGGACGACAGTGACTCCTTTTCCTCCCGCCAATCCTTCGGTTGTGATACCTCAAGCTGAAGATCGATCCGGTCCAGCAACGGACCAGAAATACGTGAACGATAGCGGGCTACCGCAGCAGGTGAGCAGGTACAACGCTGATGTTGCGTATCACTTCCGAAAAAACCGCAGTGACACGGGTTCATAGAAGCTGCAAGTAAAAAATGCGCAGGATACTTAAAAACTGCACGTGAACGGCTGATTGTCACATTGCGGTCTTCCAATGGCTGGCGCAGCACCTCTAGCACATGACGACTAAATTCAGGCAACTCATCCAAAAATAAAATACCCCGATGCGCAAGGCTAATTTCTCCTGGCTTGGGTATTCCTCCTCCTCCCACAAGCCCAGCGGCGGAAATCGTATGATGAGGTGAACGGAAGGGGCGAATGTTCATCAAATGAGGCGACGACTCCTTCCATTTTCCAGCAGCACTGTATATTTTGGTAACCTCCAGTGCCTCTTTTTCGGTCAAGGGCGGCAGAATGGATGGCAGCCTGCGGATTAGCATCGTTTTTCCGGCACCAGGCGGCCCAATAAGGATGATATTGTGCATTCCGGCAGCAGCGATAACCAACGCTCGTTTAGCGTGTAGCTGACCTAATACATCGCTGTAATCCTCCATAGCGTCAATTATCTCTTTGACCTCCCCCATAGGTATTTGATCTGCCTGAGGCAAATGGTCATAAGCATGGATAATGATCTGCTGTCTAGCAGTAATACGTTTGCCTTGATCATGATTTTCAGCTTGATTCGAGACTGGAATAGGAGCTGGATCATTAGATTTCTTAATGACTTGATTAGTGACTTGGTTAGTGAGCTCGTCATTAATTAGATCAGATAGGTAATTAGAATTCGGATCTTTTGATTGGCCTTCAATAGCGTATTGTCCGTGATTTTTTGCTGGAATGAGATCCATCAGATGACGAACAGCGTAAATACGTATACCCGTGATCAGGCGTGCTTCCCCTGCATTTTCCTCAGGAAGCAGCACCGAATGAAATCCTTCTCGCTTGGCCAAATCAACCATAGACAATACCCCGTTCACGGGGCGAATACTGCCGTCCAACGCTAGTTCACCGATAAATAGCGTCCGTTCCCCCGTAGGTAAAACGACTTGTCCGCTGGTTGTCAGCAGTCCCAAAGCGATAGCAAAGTCAAAGGATGAGCCTTCCTTACGTAAATCAGCAGGAGCCAAATTTATGGTTACACGCTGGGACGGATATTTGAAACCGCAGTTTTTGATCGCTGCTCTTACGCGCTCCACAGCCTCTCGAATGGCCGAATCCGGCAATCCGATGATTGCAGTTTGAGGCAACCCATTAGACAAATCAGTCTCCACCTCAATCAGAACACCGTCTATTCCATTAAGACAAGCTCCATGTAATTTTCCATACATAACAAAAAACACCTCTCCTCATACTGAAATGTCTCCCACGGGGAGCATTGCATATATGAAAAAAGGTGCTTCCAAATTTTCATCTGCTGCAAATATCATGTTACATTTTTAATTCATATAGCTGTCTAATCAAGGTTATTCGACAAAAGATTATTTGTCAAACAGGGTTAGCTTATCCGCTGCTGGAATACGTGGTCTTGGTTCTGGAATGACTTCAGGATAACCTGCATACACCATGCCGATGATCTTCTCACCAGGCTGAATTCCCAAATGCTTGCGGAATTTCGGTGAATAAAGAAAAGGCTTTGTGACCCAAAACGTTCCGATTCCTTTACTCCATGCGGCAAGCATAAAGTTTTGTACAAGGGCACTAACCGCTGCAAAGTCCTCATCCCAAACTGCCTGACGCGGATCTTCCTCCAACACAACTAAAAGCTGAATCGGATTGTGCAAAATGCCACTTTCGAACTTGTTATCCTTGCCAATATCGGCTTCAATAGCTTCAGCAAGTTTTTTCCGGCCGTCACCGGCAAACAAGAGAAAACGCCATGGCTCGCGCATTTTATGATTGGGGGCCCATACAGCAACATCCAGCAGTTCTTTAATGGTATCTACTGGAATGGGGTCGGATTTGAACCGTTTAATGGTCCGTCGTTCCTGAATTACATCTATGACATGTTCACTAAAGGTATGCTCTGTCACGTATATCCTCCTTTGTAGGAATAGCTCGTGAATGTTCACTATAACTATAAATCAAAATGATAACCATTCTCAATAAAATATACCTTTAGCATTCCTTCCTGTCAACCTGTGCATATAAAATTCGAAATGAACCTTCAAAAAATTTATCGCTCTTTTAGAATGCCTCGATTATATGGTCCGTGACGACCGCGGTTTCGTCAATCAATCGTACAGAGATCATATCAAAACGGATTGGAACATCCTCAATTCCGTTCATATGCAAATAAACAGCGGCTGTCTGGCGAACTTGGGTTATTTTACGTGCAGTGATTGATTCTGCGGGCGTTCCATAATTGGAGCTACTTCGGCTGCGTACTTCAATAAACACGAGAATATCATGCTGCGCGGCAATCAGATCCATTTCTCCGCTACGACATCGCCAGTTACGCTCTATGATACGATAACCCAGATTTTCCAAAAACGAAGCCGCTGCCTGTTCACCCAAAGCTCCTTTGGTTTTTCGTTGATCCTTGCCTCTGGTCCTCATGTCGTTCCTCATCAGGTGTCATCCCTTGGAGCAAGCTTATCCATTTGATATATATAGGTGAGCACCTCTGCCACCAATTGATATAGCTCAGCAGGAATTTGTTCATCCAAGTCAAGCTTGGACAATACCTCAACCAGTGCGGCATCCTCTTGAACGGGAACGCCGTGCTCTTTGGCTTTTTCTAAAATGCTATCCGCAATACGACCACTGCCTTTGGCAACGACGATAGGGGCTTCGCTCTCACCGGGCGTATATTTAAGGGCGACAGCCTTCTTCCTAGAAGGAGAAGGAGCCTCTAACGGCTCTTTCATATTTTAAGATCGACTCCTTTATACGGCTGAGGCACATAGCTTTGTACCTCCGAAGAGACCAGACCTTTGCTCTCCTGTCCAGTCCTTACCGGCATCGGTTCGGTGCGCAGGGATAAAAGCTGATAGCCTAGCGATTCCAGCGCCGTATGAATGGATTCACGCCCGCTGGTCAACAGCGAAGCAGCCCAATCCTGATCGTTATGGAGCTTGAGGCTCACTATCCGGTCCACGACTTGCACATCCACCAATGTTGGCCCGAGCGCCTTCATGTCCAAATCAAACCAAAGTCGGCAATTGGATGCATCCAGCTCCCCGCGTTTACCGCGTCGAGACTGAATCTGGATCGTAGCTGTTTCACGACCATCCGGTCCGACAAACGGAATAAACATGTGTACCTGTGCAAAAGGGGCCGTACGGTCCGTGTTCAGCAGCAACTGCTGACCCGTCAGGTGCTGCACGACCTGCTGCGCCGCCTCTTTCAGGGCAGGCGGCAGGTCATCGCTGCCCATCAACTGGAGCAGCGCCCCCTTTACGGTGTCGGCGTCCGCTGACACCGTACCGCCCGCCGCAACCGCTAATCCCGGCAGCGGCGGCGTCCCTTCCGGCGGCTCCATACGGGCCGCCGCCGTTCCCTGCGCGGTCTGTGCAGCCGCGCGGTGTACCTGCTGTTCGTGCTCTGCACCGAGCAGCTTGAGCACGCGGCCCACCCACGGGTCCTCCGTGGGGGTGAGCTGCGTGCTGGACGCCACGGACGCCGCTGGCTGCGTAGCAGCGGTGTCCGTAGCCCGCAGAGCGCCAGCCGTAGGCTGCGGCGCTTCTACTGCGGGCTGTTCCGGCGCAGCCGTGCCCAGCGCGGGCGGCACCGCCGCGCGCAGCTCTTGCAGCAGCGTGCGCAGCCGCTGGAGAGGCGCCTCCGGCGTGGCCGCGTTGCCCGCAGCGGCCTGCGGCGCAGAGCCGCCAGCTAGCTGCGCGGCGGCACGGTCGGCCGTAGCGGAGCTTGCAGCGGGCTTCGCCCCGGCAAGCTCCGCCGTTGCCGCAGTCGGAGTGCCTTCGGCGCCCTTGGGCTGTTGTGTACCCGCCGTGGCAGCTTGAGGCTGCTCCGTTCCGGCTCGTGAAGCCCTTAGTGCATCAGCGCCCGATTCAGGCACATTTGCACCAGAATCCACCACCTCCGTGGCTATGGCTCCACGCCCATTAGCTACCGTTGCTTCCCCAGAGACCGTACCTTTAGCTACAGGTGCAGCAGTTCCAGTCGGAGCATCCCAGTCAGTCGCCGAAGCGCCCGCTTCACCCACCATAGCAGCAAGATTTGCCGCCTGAGTCCCTTTCAGTGTCTCCTTGCCTCCTGCTGCCTGTGCCGCTTCTGCCTGCTTTGTAGCAACAGCAGCGGCATCCTTGGACAATACAGGAACTTGGCCTTCTGGTGCATCTGCAACAACAGATGAAGAAGCACCTGATGGAGCAGGAGACACTCGATCACCCGCCTTTAAGGCTGTAGCTTCTCCCAACGTACGGTCAGCAGAAGTTCCTTGTCCTTGCTGCTTGAATACCGCTTCAAGCTCCTGCTCCAGCGAAGACAAAAGATCATTTAAAGGAGGGCCAAACATCGCCTGTCGCAAACCGTTTATACTTTCCGCCGTCAATGGCAATCCACGTTGAAAGGCAACCGCTGCTGCCTGTACAAACGTCTCCATTTGTACTTTTCCCGGTTGTTTCGCCAAAGCGTCCCGTAAAGAAGCCGCATTTTCCGATGTCAACGGTACACCATTCTTTTGCATCGCCTGTATCAGTTCTCTGTTCTGCGCTGTATCCGGTAGCCCCACCGAATCCAGTACATCTGCCAACGCTACAGTCTGCTGTCCTGTGTTGGCAGCATCGTTCAAAGGCTTAAGCACAGTCATTCCGCTGGGCGAAGCTGGCTGAACCTGAAGTAATGTAGACTGTCCAGGTTGAAGAGGAGTTTCCAGTTTGGCCCTGACCTGGGAACCTTGAATTTGCAGTACAGCTTCACCGCCGTCCTCAGACACCTTTAATACGACGCCCCGAACGACCTGACCTGGCTGCATATCGAGCTTTTTAGTCTCTCCCGCCTTCGCATCACCAAGTAATCCTCGAAATACAGAACCGATATTCATAGGGTCCCTCCTCTCTTTATGCCCCATATTCAAGGGCTCTATTTTATTGGGTATACATTATATCGGCACAGTCCCGACTCATAATAAGTATTTACAGGTCAAACAACGTCGGTTGCTCGATCAACAAATTCCCAAGAAAGCTGCGTCTATGCATCGCTGTAGGTCCCAGCGCCAAAATTTGTTCCCTGTGTAGCTTGGTAGCGTAACCTTTATGTATGCCAATCCCATATTCCGGGTACTTTGCATCCCATTCACCTTTGCACAGTCGATCACGGGTTACCTTGGCTATGATAGAAGCCGCAGCAATAGACTGGCTGTTCGCATCTCCTTTAATAATAGAGAGCTGGGGAATAGGCAAATCCACCTTTTCTGCATCTACAAGCAAATAATCAGGAGATACCTGTAATGCCTCAACTGCCTGCTTCATCGCCAAACGAGCAGCCTGCTTAATATTGATGGCATCAATCGTTCGTGCGTCCACATACCCGACTCCTACGGCAATGGCCTTCTCCATAATCAGCTCATAGTAGGTTTCCCTCTTCTTGTCCGTCAGCTTTTTGGAATCATCCACGCCCTCCAGCAGCTCACCATTCGGCAAAATGACCGCCGCTGCCACAACATCCCCGAACAAACACCCTCGGCCTACCTCATCAATACCAGCGATGCGCTCATAGGATTGCTCCCAGCACTCTTTTTCATAGCGCAGCATGTCCGTTACCGCTACCACTTTTTCTTCCATACTCCATACCCGCCTATCTATATGTAGTTTGGCGCTTAATTCACGCCATAGTTCTGCACAATTTTATTCAGCTTAACACAGACCTGTCCATCCCAAAACCCTTTTCGTTAACCTGCCTTCACATACCAAAAAACCTTCCTCTCTCCGGAGAGATGGGGAAGGTTCTTCCTTGCCACACTATGCTATGTTGTGTATCCGGTACATCTGGCAGAATCAGTAAGGAGCTTCCAAACTGAAACGTCCCAGCTTACCTGCACGCAGCTCTCGTAAAATGATTTTTGACGACTTTTCGAGATCTACACGTCCACCGCTGACAATACAGCCGCGTTTACGTCCAATCGCTTCCATGACACTGACAATTTCATCAGCATTTTCCGTATCCTCGGGACGTTCAGTCAGCTCAAAGCGCGCTGCCAGCTCATCCCAGTAATATTGAACCAAATATTTTGTCGCGAAAAAAGCGATGTCCTCAACATTCAAAATCTCTTCCTTGATCGCGCCTGTAACCGCCAGACGATAACCAACATTCTGATCCTCAAATTTGGGCCACAAAATACCCGGTGTATCCAGCAACTCAATTTCACCAATCTTGATCCATTGCTGTGCCTTCGTCACCCCAGGACGATCGCCCGTAGCTGCAATGCTACGTCCTGCCATACGGTTGATCAGGGTTGATTTACCGACATTCGGTATACCAACAATCAAAGCACGCATAGGACGAGGATTCATACCTTTAGAAATCTGCCGATCTATCTTTTCCTTAAGCAGCAACTTGGCCTGAACCGGAATTTCTTTCATCCCTGTGCCTGTTGTAGCATCCACCTGAAAAGCGATATGCCCTTGCTCCTTAAAGTAGGCAATCCACTGCTGTGATACTACCGGATCCGCCAAATCTGCCTTATTTAAAATAATCATTCGCGGCTTGCCCTGCAAAATATCATCAATCATTGGATTTCGGCTGGAAAGCGGCAATCGAGCATCAATCAACTCAATTACCAAATCAATCAGCTTTAATTTTGCTTCAATTTGGCGGCGCGCTTTGGTCATATGACCAGGAAACCATTGTATCGTCACCGTCATCACCTCATTGATCGTAACTCCTAACGTTTCCCACAGGGTTATGCGTCAGGATTACGGCAGCTATGCTGCATATTAGTTGTTCTAGTGGTTAATCCACTTCATATCCTTCACCGGCCAGAAAATAACATCAGCACGGCCGACAATTTCTTTCAAATCAATATATCCAATCATCCGACTGTCTGTACTGTTGGAACGGTTATCCCCCATAACAAAAATATGTCCTGCTGGAACTTTACCATCCTTAAAATTTTCATTCGGGAAATTTGTAAACTTGTTGTAAAGCTCACCATTCTGATGCGCTTCCTCCAACGGAGTTTTCAAGTAAGGCTCCTGAATAGGTTTACCATTCACCGTAATCGTGTCACCTTCTACCTTAACCGTATCGCCCTCAACGGCAATGACGCGCTTAATAAAGTCTCTTCCTTCATCCGGTACATGAAACACGATTACCTCTCCCGGTTTTGGGGAACGGAAATCATACAAAATTTCATTTACAATGACACGTTCACCGGTATGAAAGTTAGGCTGCATCGACGGGCCATCCACAATAAACGGCTTAAAAAGAAACCAACGGATTAAAAAGACCAACACTAATGCAATAACGATGGCCTTAATCCACTCAAAAATCTCATTTTTCGGTTTACGCTTGGGCGTACCATCCTGATCGGTCGGCTGCTGTATAGCTCCTTGTCCTACTTCTTGCTCCATAGCTCACTGTCCTCTCTTTACGGTCAATAATCCACAGTTCCCTATGTACGTAGAAAAAACGAAAGGAGCTTGTAATCAAGCCCCTTTCGTTATTCGTTGTATTAACGACGAATTTCTTTAATTCTCGCTGCTTTACCGCGCAGTTCACGAAGATAATAAAGCTTCGCACGACGCACTTTACCACGGCGAGCCACGTCGATTTTATCGATTTTCGGGGAATGAAGCGGGAAAGTTCTTTCCACACCTACACCGTAAGAAATTTTACGAACTGTAAAAGTCTCACTGATTCCACCACCACGGCGTTTAATTACAACACCTTCAAACAACTGGATACGCTCACGAGTTCCCTCAATAACTTTCACGTGCACTTTCAAAGTGTCACCGGGACGAAAGTTAGGCAAATCTTTACGCAGTTGTTCTTCAGTGATCGCTTGGACGATATTCATCTATGACTCCCTCCTTCCGTACAGGTGTTCATGCATCTTCTGGAAACACATCCGTTTCCTTCATCATCCACAGAGGACCACCGTATTACACACAACAGATGTATTGTATCATGGAGGATACCGCATTGCAACAAGAAAAAGGGATTTGACCAAACATTATATTTAATTAATTACATTATAAAACAGGTTAGCACCTGCTTTCAAATCCCCTCATTGCTACAGCGCTTTAATACACTCTTCCCATGATCAATCCATCTTGCGCTGTTCCTCTATCCATAGCCGTTCCTTGCTTGTCATTTCAGCCTGCTCCAGCAGATCCGGTCGACGTTCCATCGTACGACGCAGTGCCTCCTGCCGTCTCCATGCATCAATATTAACGTGATGCCCTGACAACAGCACCTCAGGCACCTTCCAGCCCCGAAACTCAGCAGGTCTGGTATAATGCGGGTACTCCAGCAGACCTGTACTAAAAGAGTCCGTTACCGCACTCGTTTCATTGCCCAGCACTCCAGGCAGCAACCGTGCCACACTATCTATAGCGACCATGGCGGGCAGTTCCCCACCAGTCAACACATAATCTCCAATTGAAAGCTCATCCGTTACCAAATGCTCGCGAATACGCTCATCATAGCCCTCATAATGCCCGCATATAAAAATAAGATGGTCCTCTTTAGCAAGCTCCTCCGATTTCTTTTGCGTAAAAGTCTCACCTTGGGGACACATCAAAATAATACGTGGTGCTTTCAAACCTGCACTCGACCCGGCCTCTTCACCTTGAACAACTTCGTCTGTGTTCCCTAATAGGGTTGGACTCTCTGACTCATCCAATAACGCCTCCACCGCAGCGAAAATCGGGTCAGGCTTCAATACCATCCCGCCCCCGCCGCCATAGGGTGTATCATCCACTTGACCATGCTTGTTCCCAGCATATTCGCGAAAATTAACCGCTTGCAGTGATATGATTCCCTTCTCCCTTGCTTTTCCCAGAATGCTTGCATTAAATACACCGTCAAACATTTCGGGAAACAGGGTCAGCACATCCACCCGCATTACAGTAGTCCTTCCATCAACCGTACCGTAACCCGTTTTTCAGGCACGTTTACATCCAAAATGACACCTTCTATATACGGCAACAGCAGTTCCTTGCCATCCGGCATTGTGACTACCCATACATCGTTAGCTCCTGGTGTCAAAATCTCCTTCACCACGCCAAGCTTTTCTCCATCTTCTGTCACTACATCCAAGCCAACAACTTCATGAAAATAAAACTCATTTTCCTCTAGTTCGCCTAGCCGTTCAGCGGACACCTTCAATAAGCTGCCTTTATACTTTTCAACATCATTGATGTTATGATATTCCTTGAATTTGGCTACAACCATATTTTTTTGAAAACGTGCTGTTTCAATAGTTACAGGGATCGGCGCTTTACCATCCGCAGGAATGATCAACAACTCACTGCCTTTGGCAAAACGATCCTCCAGGAAATCAGTCGTCGTTAATATTTTAAGCTCGCCGCGGATTCCATGTGTATTCACAATTTTCCCGACATTAAACAATTGCTGCATCGTGTTCCTCCTGCATGTAATCGGTCCCGCTCCATATCATCTTCATCATGTACGAAAAAGGGTTAGGACATACATCCTAACCCACTTTCGTATATCTTTAAGATATGATGTCTACGGTAACCCGTTTATCCATCTTAACGGCTGCTGATGCAACCACAGTGCGAAGCGCCTTGGCGATACGACCCTGCTTGCCAATGATTTTACCTACATCCTCAGGATGCACGCTAAGCTCATATACGACAAGCCGATCCTTCTCCAAGGTCTTCACGGTTACATCTTCCGGATGATCGACTAAAGCCTTAGCAATGATTATCACTAATTCTTCCATGGTTGACCCTCCGTATCAGCACCTTATTTCTGTTGTTTAAGCTCATGAAACTTTTTCATTACGCCCGCTTTGCTAAGCAAGTTGCGGACTGTATCGGATGCTTGTGCACCATCTTGCAACCATTTCAACGCTTTATCTTCATCAATTTTTACAACTGCTGGTACTGTAATAGGGTTGTAATAACCGATTTCTTCGATAAAACGACCGTCACGCGGGGAACGGGAATCCGATACCACGACGCGATAGAAAGGAGCTTTATGTGCACCCATACGTTTCAGACGAATACGAACTGCCACGAAAATTCACCTCCTTCAAAAAGTAGACTGTATATTGTTATCCTATAATTCCAACGGCCTAATGGCCTTAACGGAAAGGAAACTTCATACCTTTACCCATACCCTTCAACTGCTTCAGGGCTTTGTTTTTGCCACCCTTAGGTCCCATCATGTCTGAGAACTGCTTCATCATGCGCCGCATTTCGTCAAATTGCTTGATCAGGCGGTTTACCTCAGCCAGTGATGTTCCACTGCCTACAGCAATCCGTTTACGGCGGCTATGATTAATCATGTCCGGGTTTTGCTTTTCTTGTGTGGTCATGGAATGAACGATAGCCTCAATCCGGCCCATCTGCTTGTCATCCACTTTAACATCTTTCATTTGCTTCATATTGCCCATGCCGGGAATCATATCGAGAATCTGGTCGATCGGGCCAAGCTTTTTAACTTGATCCATCTGCTCCAGAAAATCTTCGAAGGTAAATTCAGCATTGCGCATTTTCCGTTCCATTTCCTTCGCCTTATCCGCGTCGATATTGGATTGCGCTTTTTCAATCAGGGACAACATGTCACCCATACCCAAAATCCGTGAAGCCATCCGTTCCGGATGGAACGGCTCCATTGCATCCAGCTTTTCACCCAATGTAGCAAACTTGATCGGGCATCCAGTCACAGCCTTAACCGACAAGGCCGCACCACCGCGGGTATCGCCGTCCAGCTTCGTCAGTACAACCCCTGTTAACTCCAAGCTCGTGTTAAAGTGCTCCGCAACGTTTACCGCATCCTGACCTGTCATGCTGTCAACAACCAGCAGAACTTCGTCAGGATTCACATTCGCATGAATCTGGCGCAACTCTTCCATAAGCTCTTCATCCACGTGAAGACGACCGGCAGTATCTATAATAACGTAGTCATTACCGTTATCCTTGGCATGCTGTAAGCCCTGTTTTGCAATTTCCACCGGGCTTGTCTGATCACCGAGCGTAAATACAGGAGCGTTGATCTGCTCGCCAAGTACCTGTAACTGCTTGATCGCAGCCGGTCTATATATATCACCAGCTACGAGCAAGGGGCGATGATTTTGCTTTTGCAGCAACTTCGCCAGCTTACCGGACGTCGTCGTCTTACCTGCGCCCTGGAGACCCACCATCATAATGACCGTAGGCGGTTTGTTTGCTTTGGCAAGCTTGGCCTGACTGCCGCCCATCAACTCGGTCAGTTCCTTGTTCACGATGTCGATGATTACCATACCTGGCGTGAAGCTGTCCATCACTTCCTTGCCGACGGATTTCTCCTTCACCTTGGCAATAAAGTCCTTTACAACCTTGAAGTTAACGTCCGCCTCCAGCAAAGCTAATCGTACTTCGCGCATCGCCTGAGCTACATCATCCTCAGACACTTTTCCTTTGCCGCGCAGTTTACTAAATACATTTTGCAAGCGGGTCGATAATCCTTCAAATGCCATATTTTCGCACCTCCTTGTCTACCAGGGTTGTTTGTTTACTAATCTATATGACCTACAATTCCTGCAGGCGATTTACAATTTGATGAACATGTTGCAGAGTGCCTTCATCGGGTTTACCGATTTTATCGAACGCCTCATACAACGCTGTATTCAATTCTTCCAGATCTCGGCTTCTGCGCTCATGTTTACTGAGCAACCCGAGCTTTTCCTCATACATTTCCAGTACCTGCTCGGCACGTTTGATATGCTCATACACAGCCTGACGGCTAATTTGAAATTCCGAAGCAATCTCTCCCAGAGAAAAATCATCATGGAAGTAATATTTCAAAAACATCTGTTGCTTCTCCGTAAGCAGAGGTTCATAGAAGTCAAACAGTCGGTTAATCCGGTTTGTCTTTTCCAGCCGATTCTCCTGACTCATCGCGTATACCTCCATCGTCAAGGAAAAACACTTTACAGTTCTTTTCAACGATCCTTATCATACATAAAAGAAAAGAAGATGTCAAGCGTTATCCCTTGTCAACCAAAAAAAGCCGATTCACTGCCCTTAAACGGAAGTACGAATCGGCTTTTTGCCTACTAGGGTTTAAACTCTTACCGGGGTAAGATACAGCAGAACAGCCAGAAAATGAAGTACGCTGCCTGCCAGAACAAACAGATGCCAGATCGCGTGATGATACGGAAACGCCCGCCACACATAGAAGATTGTGCCTAACGTATACATTAGACCGCCCAGGAACAATAGCGTCATGCCCCCGGCGGGAACAGCCGCCACCAGCGGGTTCCAGGCAATCGTGATGAGCCAGCCCATCCCGATGTAGAACACGGTAGACATGAACAGGAAGCGCTTGGTGAAGAATGCCTTGAATAGCACACCAAACAGGGCGATTCCCCAAATAACGCCAAACAGCGTCCAACCTAATGTCCCGCGCAGTGCAACGAGCATAAACGGGGTGTAGCTGCCTGCAATGAACAGGTAAATGCAAGAATGATCGAATATTTCGAACAAATCCTTCAATTTTCCTTCGCGCAGACTATGAAGCAACGTGGAATTGGTGTATAACAGCAGCATCGTAATTCCGTAAATCGTGAAACTGACGACATGCCAAGTAGTCCCTTTCAAGCTTGCAAAAACAATGAGCAGCACAAGTGCCGCCACACTTAAAACGGCTCCAATTCCATGTGTGATCGCATTGGCTATTTCTTCCCTGCGGGAATAAGTATAGGTATTCGCCATTGGTTCTTCACCCGGCTTCCTGTGAAATATTTTTACATCCAAAAAAATTCATATCCGGCGCCGACAGACCCTCTTCTTTCATTATACATCCCTGTGATCTCACGCAGCAACCAGACCATACTTTGCCCCAAGCCTGATTAGGCCTGTTCTTCTTCATCCGGAGCGGTTTCATCTACGCCTTCTTCCTGAATCAACCCAGCGAACAACGCATGAACGAATTGCTCGGAATCAAATGGCTGGAGATCATTCACTTTTTCACCCAAGCCTACCAGCTTCACTGGCAAATTCAGCTCTTGGCGGATCGCCACGACAATACCACCCTTCGCTGTACCATCCAGCTTCGTCAGCACCAGCCCGGTTACGCCACTTTTCTCGCCAAACATTTTGGCTTGATTGAGCGCGTTTTGTCCGGTCGTCGCATCGAGTACCAGCAGTACTTCATGGGGAGCATCGGGAATTTCACGCTGGATCACGCGGAAAATTTTGTTCAGCTCCTCCATCAGATTGCTTTTATTCTGGAGACGTCCTGCGGTATCACACAGTAACACATCCACCTGACGCTGCTTGGCAGCCTGTACCGCATCAAACATAACCGCCGCTGGATCAGAACCGGATTGCTGCTTAATGACCTCTACACCAGCCCGTTCACCCCATACCTCAAGCTGTTCAATCGCACCAGCACGGAACGTATCCCCGGCGGCCAACAACACTTTTTACCTTCCTGTTTAAAACGATGCGCCAGTTTACCGATGGTTGTTGTTTTGCCGACACCATTGACACCGACGAATAGAATGACTGTAATCCCGTCAGGGCTCATTTGAAGCTGACTGTTGTCATTGCCCCGCAGCAGCTCAGACAGCTTTTCCGATAATACAGGCTGTAGCTCGGATGCGTCCTCGATTTTGCGTTTTTTCACTTCTACCCGCAGGTCTTCAATGAGGTTCATAACTGTGTTGACGCCAACATCGGCACCAATCAAAATTTCTTCCAGCTCCTCATAAAACTCCTCATCAATCTTCTTGCGGCGAATCATCAGATCCGATACTTTTTCAACAAAACCTTTGCGTGTTTTTTCCAGACCGTCCTTGAACTGTTTGGTAACAGATTCGGTTTTGCTTGCAATGCTTTCCTTCAATTTCCTAAAGAAACTCATAGGTTCCCTCCGTTGATCTGAAAGTATGTTATTTGATGTCAGGCAATCTCGGCTTCCTCATTATCCAGCTTGACGGATACGAGCTTGGAAACCCCGCCTTCTTCCATCGTAACTCCATATAGCACATCGGCTTCTTCCATCGTGCCCTTGCGATGTGTAACTACAATGAATTGTGTCTGTTCGGAGAACTCCCGTAAATATTGGGCAAAACGCACCACATTGGATTCGTCCAGTGCGGCCTCCACTTCATCCAGCACACAGAATGGGACAGGCTTGACATGTAAAATGGCAAACAATAGCGCCATCGCCGTTAACGCCCGCTCTCCTCCTGACAGCAGTTGCAAGTTTTGCAGCTTTTTGCCCGGCGGCTGGGCCACAATATCAATTCCCGTCTCCAGCATACGTTCCGGGTCAAGCAGTACCAGATCGGCACGCCCGCCCCCGAACAGCTTGGAGAACACCGTACCAAATTCGCGTCGGATGGCATCGAAAGTGGCTTTGAAGCGTTTGGACATTTCATCATCCATTTCACGAATGACCTGATAGAGCGTTGTCTTGGCCTCGACCAGATCAGACTTCTGCTCATCGAGAAACGTGTAACGCTCATGCACCCGCTGGTATTCCTCAATGGCACCCAGGTTTACCTCGCCCAATGCTGAAATACCGCGTTTGAGCCTGTGCACTTCGGCCTGCGTACCTTCTATATCTTCCGGTATCGGATAACGCTGCTTGGCCAGTTCATAGCTGAGTTCATAGTCATCACTTAATTTTTTCAGGACGTTCTCCAGCTCTACATCAAGCCGGTTCACTCCGATTTCTGTCTGGCGTAGCTGCTCCTCGACCGACTTGAGCTGAATGCGTTGCTCTTTCGTCTCATTTTCGGCCACTTCCAGCTTTTTGGACAAGCTACTGCGTGCAGCACGCTTGAATTCCAATTGCTGCGAAGCCTCTTCCTTTTTAAGCCGATACTGATTGAGGTTTTCAATCTGCTTCACGCTTTCCTGTTCATTGGTCAGCAGATCAGCTTCGATGGAAGCAAGTAAGGTCTTGTTCTGTCTGGAATCCTTGCCAAGGGTATCATAATCGCCCCGTAGTCTACGCAACTGCTCTTCCAGTGAAAAACGCTCCTGATCCAGCTTTCCTTCTCTTACCTTGAGATTCGTAAGTTCTCCCTGTAGCTGTTCTTTGGCAGATTCGTTGGCCTTACGGGCAAATTCAGCGGCATGGATAGCCTGGTGGGTTTTCTTCTCTTCTTCCTCCAGCGCAGCTAATTTCAGCAACGCCTCTTCACGGGAAGCTTCCAGTTCCTTGATCTCCTGATCAAAACCCTTCTTCTCCTGACCAGATGCAGCCACCTGCTCCAGAACATGGCGAAGCTCATGCTCCAGTTGCTTGAGCTCCATTGCTGTCTGCTGTTCTTCGCCGCGCTTCACATCGCCGCCCTGACGCAGCTCGTCCAAGCGAATCTGTGTCTCTTCCAGTTGGCGTTTTGTATCTACCACGCTCTGACGCAGCCTCGCAATTTGTTGCTCCGTATCGATAATATCCTGATCCAACTGATCCAACTGACGTTTACGTCCAAGCAGATTGGCATTTTTCTTGAATTGGCTACCACCTGTCATGGAACCACCTGCATTGACAACATCGCCTTCCAGCGTTACGACACGATATCTATATTGGCAGCGTGCCGCAATACGGTTTGCATCTTCCAGGGTACGGGCAATAACCACATTTCCCAGAAGACTGCCTACAATGCCAGCATACCGTTGATCAAACTGAACAAGATCCGCACCGATTCCAACAAAGCCCTCGGCACCTTCCGCGATCTGGCGTTCACCCGCCCCAATTTGACGCGGACGGATAACATCCATAGGCAAAAATGTCGCTCTGCCCAGCTGACGCTGCTTCAAAAAGCTAATCGCCTGTCTGGACACCGATTCGTTTTCCATCACGATATGCTGCATCGAAGCGCCCAAAGCGGTTTCCATCGCCTGCTCCAAATGCTCAGGTACCCGGATCAGCTCTGCTACCGCCCCATGCACACCATGCAGGGTTTCTTTGCGTGCCGCCTTCAATACTTCTTTAACACCCAGCATAAAGCCATCGAAGTCATCCTGCATTTCCTTCATCGTATCTCGGCGTGAAATTTGGGCCTCACGTTTTTGTTCCCATTTGCGGATAGTGCCCTGACTTTCTTCCAGCAGCTTTTGCAGCGCCTGGTATTTTTCGCTTCCCTGAATATATCCGCTGCGCAGACTGCTGATTTCCTGACCCAGCTTCTGCACAGCCGCTTCCAAACCCTTTTTACGCTGTTCCAGTTCGGCTTTCTGGGCTTCCCATTTGCCAGATTCGTCACTTACGCGAGTCACCCGCCGTTCCAGCGCTTCCTTCTGCTGGTCGGTATAACGGATTTCGTTACGCGCCTGTGCCATCTGATTCATCAGCTCCAGCAGTCCGCCCTTCAGACTTTCCTCCTGCTCCTGGCTGATTCCGCCTGTGACACCAATCAGCTTCGCCTCTTCGTCGGATAGCCGTTCACGTAGCTCGTCAAGTTCGACAGTCAATGCAGACAGTTTTTCGTTCAGTAGATCCAGCTCACTTTTGCGCTCGGAATGACGTGATTCGCTCGTGCTGAGCGATAAAATGAGCTGCTCCCTGTTTGCCTCCAGATTGCGTGTACGCTCTTTCAGCAGTTCACCGTAGCCTTCACTCTTTTCCGTAGCTTCACTGTATTGCAACAGATCACTTTGCAGCCGCTCCACTTGCTCCTCCAGCTGACGCAGCTCATTGCGGTCGCTCTCCAGCATCGCATCATGACGGGACACTACCGTAGACAGCTGTAGCTGCTCCTGCTGCAACAAAGCCAGCTTGGACGTCGCATCGCTCCACGAGGTATGAATCTGTTCAATCTGATGGACATACATCGAAATTTCCTTCGATTTCAGTTTACCCCGCAGCTCCTTATAGTGGATCGCCTTTTCCGACTGCTCCTTGAGCGGCCCGATCTGATCCTCCAGCTCACTGACCAAATCATGAATACGCAGTAAATTTTGCTCCGTGTCATCCAGCTTGCGAACTGCGTCTTTTTTACGTGATTTGTATTTAACAATACCGGACGCTTCCTCGAAAATCCCCCGGCGGTCCTCGGAACGGGTACTCAAAATCTCTTCAATACGCCCCTGTCCGATAATGGAATATGCTTCTTTACCAATACCTGTATCCATAAACAGCTCGGTAATATCCCGGAGTCTGCATGACTGTCGGTTAATAAAATATTCACTATCTCCACTACGATGCACACGCCGCGTGACCGTGACCTCGCCAAAATCAAGCGGCAATGCCTGATCCTCATTATCCAGCGTAAGCGACACTTCGCCGTAATTAACGGCCTTACGAGCATCACTACCCGCAAAAATAATGTCCTCCATTTTACCGCCGCGCAGTGATTTGGCGCTCTGTTCACCCAGTACCCAGCGAATACCGTCGGATATATTACTCTTTCCGCTTCCGTTGGGTCCGACGACCGCTGTTATGCCTCGGACGAATTCCATCTCCGTTTTATCTGCAAACGATTTGAAGCCCGCCAGCTCAATGCGCTTTAAAAACATACTCAATCTCACCTCTAACATTTAAATATGCTTGTACACCACCGTTTACCTGACTCACAAGAATTATTCCTATTGTAGCACAAGACTACTTCGGATAAAGCAAGGCAACGACATACAGAGCTACAGCAGCAAAGCCACGAAAAAAGAGCAAAACGCAGTCCATTCGCCATTGCGGGCCGGGACTCCCCGCGGACTGCCCTTTGCTCTTACTTTGTGTCCCCTTGCTCGTGTAACCCGTCCGGGCCGCTCAGGTACCGATTACGATTCCGCCAGCTTCAAACGGTTTAAGGCTACTGCCGCCGCCTGCTGCTCAGCTTCTTTTTTGGAGCGTCCTGTACCTGTACCCAGCCGTTCGCTGTCCATATATACCTCAGCTACAAACTCGCGCTCGTGGGCAGGTCCGCGCTCCTCCACAATCTTGTATTCAAGCATCCCCATGTTATGATGCTGCGTCAGTTCCTGAAGCTCTGTTTTGAAATCACTCATCTGTAGCTTACCGTTTAATACAATTTGAGGAAAAATATAACGTTCCAGAAACGACCGGACGGCATCCAGACCTTGATCCAAATATAGCGCGCCTACGAACGCTTCGAATACATCGGCCAACAGAGCCGGACGAGTACGTCCGCCTGTCAGCTCTTCACCTTTGCCAAGCAGTACATATTGCCCGAACTCAAGTCCGACAGCAAATTTTACCAAAGAAGGCTCACAGACAATGGCTGCACGCAGCTTGGTCAGTTCGCCTTCCGGCCGATTAGGGTACTGATTGTACAATTGCTCGGATACAGTCAACTCCAGAACAGCGTCACCTAAAAATTCAAGCCGCTCATTGTCTGCATGCTGACTGAACCGATGTTCGTTTACGTAGGAAGCGTGCGTAAAGGCCTGCTTCAGAAGCTGCCGGTTGTTGAATTGAATATGAAGTTTCTGCTGTAATTGCTTCAAGTCTCCACTCAACGAACTGACCCCTTACGCTTCATATTTTTTAGAATAACGGTAGCATTGTGACCGCCAAAACCAAAGGAATTGGACATCACGACATTTAGTTTCGCTTTTCTCGGCTCGTTAGGTACATAATCCAGATCACAAGCCGGGTCCTGATTATCCAGATTAATCGTCGGCGGAATAGTCTGGTGCTGGAGAGCCAGTCCGCAGATCACGGCCTCAACGCCACCGGCTGCACCCAACAAGTGCCCCGTCATTGACTTGGTTGAGCTAATCGCCACTTTATAGGCGTGGTCTCCAAGCGTTTTCTTAACTGCTTCTGTTTCCGATTTGTCACCGACTGGTGTAGATGTACCATGCGCATTGATATAATCAATGTCCTCAGGATTCAACCCTGCGTCGCGGATCGCCATTTTAATACAGCGCGCCGCGCCATCCGGATCTGGCTCTGTCATGTGATGTGCATCGCCCGACAGACCATAGCCGATCATTTCGCCGTAAATACGTGCGCCACGCTTCAATGCGTGCTCCAACGATTCCAGAATCAGAACACCGGAGCCTTCGCCCATAACAAATCCGTCTCTGTCAGTATCAAAGGGACGGCTTGCCTTCTCAGGCTCATCGTTACGAGTGGACATCGCCCGCATCGAACAAAAGCCAGCCATGCCGATCGGACGAATAGTTGCCTCAGCCCCGCCGCAAATCATGGCGTCAGCATCACCACGCTGAATCATGCGGAACGAATCGCCGATAGCATGACTACCCGTTGCACAAGCCGTAACCGGTGATGTATTCGGTCCTTTAGCGCCGAGTGAAATCGACACTTGGCCGGAACCCATATTAGCAATCATCATCGGGATAAAGAAAGGGCTTACGCGTTTAGGTCCTTTTTCAATCAGCGCATTGTGCTGATCCTCCCAGGTACCCAATCCGCCAATACCGGAACCAACGGATACACCCACACGCTCGGCATCGGCATTCTCTCCGATTACGAGTCCGCTGTCCTTAAGTGCCAATTTACTGGCGGCAACGGCGAATTGGACAAAACGGTCCATTTTACGGGCATCCTTGCGCTCTATATAATCCTCAGGATTAAAATCCTTAATAGAAGCCGCAATTTTCGTTGTATATTCACTGGTATCGAAAGCTTCGATTTCACTGACGCCGGATTTTCCAGCCATCAGATTATCCCATAGTGTGTTCAAATCCTGTCCCAGCGAAGTGATTACACCCATTCCTGTTATGACAACACGTTGTTTCAAAGATAATCACCTCTATGTCTACTGCATATTGTATTTCAAGCCGTACGCTCTTGTGTGCAAAAATAATATAGAATCAACTAAAGTTAGTAATGCAACATACTCCCACCCTTGACTAAGTCATGCCGAGCCAAGCTCAAGAACACGCGACAATTCCGTCTTTAGTTCAATCTGTATGATTAGGAGAAAGTCCCGCCTGTAACAGAACGGGACTTTTGTTGACTTGAATTAGGTATGAGATTGTATGTACTTTACAACTTCACCTACGGTTGTAATTTTCTCTGCATCTTCATCAGAGATTTCCATATCAAACTCATCTTCCAATTCCATAACCAATTCAACTACATCGAGAGAATCAGCGCCTAAATCATCTTTGAAAGATGCTTCAAGTGTAACTTCGGCTTCGTCGGCTCCCAAACGGTCAACGACAATGCGCTTTACGCGCTCCAATACGTCGGACATCCGGCTCACCTCCTCCTTAGGTATTATACGAAAATTACATTTAAAATGCCATAGAAGAGAGTTTTCAATCACTACTCTTCTTCGGGGCATGCGGATTAGCTACATGTAGCTACATGTACATGCCGCCATCCACATGCAAAGTCTGGCCCGTCATGTATGAGGAAGCATCAGAGGCCAAAAATAGCACCACATCCGCAATTTCCTCAGGCCGTCCGAGACGGGCCAGCGGAATACCGCTGAGCATATTGTCACGCAAATCATCAGCAAGCACCTGTGTCATTTCAGTATCAATGAATCCCGGGGCTACGCAGTTGACAGTAATACCTCTCGAAGCAAGCTCCCTCGCGGACGATTTGGTAAGACCGATCACTCCTGCTTTGGCAGCCACATAGTTGGCTTGTCCTGCATTGCCGAGTACGCCGACAACGGAAGAAATATTGATGATCCGACCGGAACGCTGCTTCATCATCGGACGAGTCGCTGCCTTGAGGCAATTAAACACACCTTTCAGATTCGTTTCGATCACCTGATCGAACTCCTCTTCCTTCATACGCATGATTAAATTATCTCTTGTTATTCCGGCATTATTCACCAGAATATCGATCTTGCCCCAAGCGCCGATCACATCCTTGATTAACCGATCTGCCTCGTCGGCGCGACCGACATTAGCCTGAACCGTAATAGCTTCCACGCCTTTGGCACGAATTTGCTCCGCAACCTCTGCCGCAGCCGCTTCACTACCAGCGTAGTTTACCGCTACATTAGCGCCTGCTTCAGCCAACGCCAATGCGATACTGCGGCCGATCCCCCGTGACGCCCCTGTAACGAGCGCCGTTTTTCCACTTAATGGCTTAGACATCATCCAGCCTCCCCTTGCAAGTATATAACCGTTAAGGCGATAATTGCTACTTTTAACGGGCCTCCAAGGCTTCCGTTACCGAAACAAGCGATTCTAGGCTGCTTATATTATACAGCTTAACCGTTTTGTCGATCTTTTTAACCAGTCCAGTCAAAACACTGCCCGGTCCGAACTCAACAAAAGTGTCAACTCCCTGCTCCAGCAGCCATGCTACACTGTCTTCCCACAATACCGGGGAATAGACCTGCTCGACCAGTAGCTGGCGAATTTCGCCACCCTCACGCACAGGTTTCGCTGTGACATTGGCTACAACCGGAACCTGAGCTTTGGAAAAAGCTACGTCTTCCAGCTTGCCGGACAACTTAATCGCTGCTTCCTTCATCAGCGAAGAATGAAAAGGACCACTGACCTCCAAAGTAATAACACGCTTGCCACCCGCTTCCTTCACGCGTTCAGCGACAGCGGCTACGCCCTCCTTCGCACCGGATACGACAATCTGCCCCGGGCAATTGATGTTCGCCAATTCGACCAATTGACCGGATTCCGTAATATCACGACATAGTGTCGCCAATGCTTCACGGTCGGCTCCCAATACAGCAGCCATCCCTCCTTGTCCGTCAGGAATAGCTTGTTCCATGAACTCGCCACGAGTACGAACGATCTCAACTGCATCTTCAAAGGCAAGTACGCCGGAAGCAACGAGCGCACTGTATTCTCCAAGACTGTGCCCAGCCACGTAATCAGGGCAAATGCCCTTTTCCTTGAACGCTTCATACAACGCAATGCTCGCCGTCAACAGCGCAGGCTGCGTATTGGATGTCTGCTTCAAGGCTGTATCTGGACCTTCAAAAATCAGTGAGCTTAGCGCAAAACCTAACCGTTCGTCCGCTTGGCGGAACACTTCTCTTGCCGCAGGAACTGCTTCATAAGCATCTTTAGCCATACCTACAGCTTGTGAACCCTGACCGGGAAATATAAATGCCGTTTTGCCCATCGTGTATGCACCTCTCTGTATCCAATGCTTGTCTTGTAAAGTACCAGACAAATTCAATATTGTATCAAACCCGCCGCTTTCTTACCAGACAAGAACCGACGCGCCCCAAGTCAAACCGCCGCCAAAGCCCACCATTAATACCCGGTCGCCTTCCTTCATGCGGCCTTCCTCGGCTGCTTCCACAAGCGCAAGAGGAATCGATGCCGCGGACGTATTCGCATATTTATGAACATTAATGATAACCTTTTCTTCCGGTAGATCCAAACGTTGCATCGCCGATTGAATAATGCGAATATTGGCTTGATGCGGAACGAACAAATCAATATCATCTTTGGAAAGCCCCGCTTTTTCAAGCACATCGACAGTTGCCGTTCCCATAACACGTACCGCGAACTTGAACACTTCGCGTCCGTTCATATAAATATAGTGTTGCTTGTTTTCTACGGTATCCGCACTTGCAGGCAAACGTGAACCGCCAGCTTCCAGCTTAAGCAATCCGCCTCCTGCTCCTTCGGCACCAAGATCAAAGGATTGGAATCCTCTACCCTCAGGTACTTCACCAATTACTACCGCCCCTGCACCGTCTCCAAAAAGAACACAAGTATTGCGGTCTGTATAATCCGTGATCCGGGAAAGACAGTCTGCCCCAATGATTAACGCATTATTATAAATGCCCGTCTTAATAAAGCTCGTCGCAGTTGCCAGCCCATATACAAACCCTGAGCATGCCGCAGACAAATCAAAAGCTGCTGCGCCTTTGGCTCCGAGCTTGTCCTGAAGAATGCAGGCAGTCGAAGGAAATGCCATGTCCGGCGTAACCGTAGCAACTATGATCAGATCCAAATCCTGTGCCGTCATACCTGCGGATGCCAATGCCTTAATCGCTGCTTCATAAGCCAAATCGGACGTAGCCTGCTCTGGAGCCGCAATGTGGCGCTCCTGAATTCCTGTACGGCTGACAATCCATTCGTCACTTGTTTCTACGATTGCTTCCAAATCTTTGTTCGTCAATATTTTCTCAGGCACGTATTTCCCTGTTCCGATAACACCAACTGACCGCAAATTATTCATATCGTCACTCACTTCCTGCTGATTTCCTTGGATATACTTTCCACCAACTGGTTTTGCAAGGCCGTACGGGCCTGTCTTACTGCATTTTTGACGGCAATGCCGTCAGATGAACCGTGACTTTTCAATACGAGTCCGCTCAGTCCCAGTAAGGGAGCGCCGCCGTGCTCTTTGTAGTCCAGTTTATTTTTCAAACTGCGAAGCTCAGACATAATCAGAGCCGCTGCCAGTTTGGTTTTTAAGGATTTACTAAACTGCTCCTTTAAGAGAGAGAATATCGCACCCGCCGTACCTTCCAGCGATTTTAGCATGATGTTTCCGGCGAATCCGTCACACACCAGCACATCGCAATTCCCGGTCAGCACATCTCTAGACTCCACATTACCTACAAAGTTAACAGACAACTGCTCAATCAGAGGATAAGCCAGTTTCGTCAGTTCATTGCCCTTCCCGGCTTCCGTCCCAACATTCAGCAAACCCACTCTGGGGGAAGCCACACCATGAACCTTTTGGCGGTACAAGCTACCCATCAGCGCATATTGGGCAAGATGTTCAGGCTTGGCGTCCATATTAGCTCCCAAGTCCAGCGCCAGCACACCCTGATCGTCAATCGTTGGAATCATCGGTGCAAGAGCAGGACGCTCAATACCTGCCATTCTCCCAACCACCAACAAACCTGTTGTCATCAGCGCACCCGTATTACCTGCCGATATCATGGCATCTGCTTCGCCTTCTTTGACCATTCGGCCAGCTACGACCATGGAGGCATCCTTTTTACGTCGTACTGCCTTCACAGGCTCATCCTGCGCATCTATCGTTTCGGATGCATGGCGAATGATGAGATTCGCAGGCAATGCTCTGCCGTTCAGCACCGATTCAATTCGTTCCCGGTCACCAACCAGCGTAATGTCTGTATCCTTCCATTCCGCCGCCGCAGATAACGCGCCCTCTACTGTCGCCTCGGGAGCATTGTCCCCCCCATGGCATCAATGGCGATCCGCATGCTGACTTCCTCCTTCGCTATACTCTTCCTCTGTGGAGCGGTAAATGACAAAGTTACCCTGGAACACCATTTCTTCTCCCACGTAAGCAAACACTTCTACTTTGGCTTTCCCTTTTTGTTCGGGATTTGATCGCACATATGCTTTGGCAATGCACTTTTCTCCCAAATGAACAGGGCGGACAAAGCGGATGTCCGCCGAAGCGGTCAACGCTATCTCATCATTAATCACGGCAATAGCCAAAGAATTGGCCTGGGCAAACACATAATGCCCCCGCGCGATGCCAGTGCGTGAAAAGATATGCTCTTCTTTAATTTCAAAAATGGAAATACCGCTTCTGTCCAACTGGAGATCCACGATATCCCCGATCACTTCATGTAAAGGCAGGGAGCGAACCTGATCGTAGGAACGCTCAGCCATCAGCTTCAGTCGCTCCCGCAGCTCTGGGATACCCAATTCCATCCGATCCAGCCGAATCGTCTGAATGCTCACCTTAAGCTGTCTCGTCAGCTCCTGATCCGTTACGAACGGATTCTCATCAATTAATTGAGTCAGCCGTTGCTGTCTCTGTCTCTTTGGCAAACGTTCGATATCAGTGACGCCTCCTTTCCCTGCAATAAATTACCGTTCAGCCGGCGGTTCGGGTTACTTCACGTGCTAGCGGCGAATGCTTCATGCCGATTTGTCATCTTGTATGTATAAAGAACCCCTTCGGCCCTTCTTCCTTAGAACCTGGTACTAAAACAGTATATAGCATGCCGCCGTAAAAAGAAAGTACGAAGACAAAAAAAGTAGCGCCTCACTAGAGTGAAGCGCTACTTTTCCTGCGAAGATTCCAAAGAATCCGCTTATCGGACATTATTGAGAGATAATCTCTCTAGCTTTGTACGTTCCGCAAACTTTGCACACATGGTGAGCAAGTTTCAATTCGCCGCATTCGGAGCATTTCACCATACCTGGTACTGCCAGTTTAAAGTGAGTACGACGTTTGTCGCGACGAGTTTTGGATGTTCTCCGTTGAGGTACTGCCATTATTCCCACCTCCTTAACCAGATCAACCCGTATAACGGGCGTGACTTCTTATCTCATTCAAGACTGAAGGAAACTGCCGGAAGCAGCTACCTCACAGCCGGTGAATCAAGCCTGCAACATCCATGTGTCGGTTCTGTAACTCCCCTGCACAAGTGGATGATGATTTGTCAGAATTGAACTCAATTCTCATTTAAAAAAATCCTTAAGCCCTGCCAGACGCGGATCAATCTTTTTCGTATCGCCATCGTCACTGTCATCGGAGCCAACGCTCCAGTTTTGTCCGGTCGCAGGAGCGATCCCCTGACAATCCTCACTGCACACAGGTGCAAACGGCACGTGCAGTACAAACAGCTCTTCACAATACGGTGCAATGTCGAAGGAATCCCCCGTCACTGCGATAAATTCGCCATCTTCATCCTTCTCTTCGCCAACCGAAGAGATTTGCTTAAACCGTTCACGGAATTCAATCTTCAAATCCTCGTGCATCGGACTTAAACAGCGTGAGCACAGCATGTCCAGACCTGCGGTCAACGTGCCTTCCACGCTCATTAAGCCTTGACCCAGACTAACGGCGACCAAATCGGTCTCCAGCGGGGAAACGGCCGTAACATCAGGACGATCATCCACCAATTCACTCACATTGAGAGCTTCACGGATCGGAAAAGGACCATCACTTGTTGCTACTTTGCGAAAAAATAGTTGCATCGCTATCACTCCAAACAAACAAAAATTATTATACCGACTGATCGAGTCGTTTGTCAACACCTTTCACTTTACACCTCTCACAAATCCATCGGTTTTCCAATGGTTCCGCAAGTTTTATGCGAAAGCGAAAATACGTTGCATGGATCATGTACCTGTGAGTATTCGTACCCCCGCCACTCTTCGTGTACAATAATGCGAGTATAAAGCTTTTTTCTTCAGGTCTCAATGGTCTTGTTCATTTCGGATCACAAAAAAGCATCATCGCTACCCCTAGAGCAATCATTAACTGGTGGAGAACCATCCTTTTCAGGATAGTCACCAGATTGGCGACATCAGAAAGGAGCCGAAGTATAGCCTTGAAAACCCTCGGTATTATTGTAGAATACAACCCGCTACATAACGGTCACACGCATCACTGGAAGGAGTCTTTTCGCATCACTGGCGCGCAGCGCACGGTGGCTGTGATGAGCGGTCCCTTCCTCCAGCGGGGGGAACCCGCAATTGTGGACAAATGGTCCCGCACCGAAATGGCACTTGCCATGGGTGTGGACCTGGTTTTGGAGCTGCCTGTGGCCTATGCCGTCCAGCCCGCAGAATGGTTTGCCCACGGGGCGGTCGCCCTGCTCCGCGCCACGGGCGTCGTCGACGCGCTCTGCTTCGGCAGCGAGAGCGGCGACATCGCCCCACTGCGCGCGCTGGCCCGCGTGCTGGCGGCGGAGCCTGCCGAGCTCAAGGCCGGCATCGCGCAGCGCCTGAGCAGCGGCGCAAGCTACCCCGCCGCCTACGCGGGGGCCGCAGCCGCGCTCGCGGCCGAAGGGGCGGACGGCGCTGCGCTCGCCGCCCTCATGCAGCAGCCCAACAATACGTTGGGGCTGCATTACTTGATTGCGCTGGAACGGCTGGACAGCGCAATCCAGCCCTTCACCGTAGCCCGCACGGGATCGGGCTACCACGAAGCCGTTGCGCCCGCGGACGGGGTCATCGCCAGCGCAACGGCCATCCGCCGTCTCCTCCTCGACGGCGGGCCGGAGGCCGCGTCGCCGTACGTGCCTGCGGCGACGCTGGAGATTTTGCGGCGCGAATGGCAAGCCCGACGCGCGCCGCTGCATTGGGAAGCGTTCAGCCAGCCGTTGCTGAACGCCCTCATCACGCGCAGCCCGCAGCAGCTGGCGGAGCTGCACGAGGTGACCGAAGGGCTGGAGCATCGCCTGCGGCAATCGCTGTACACGCTGCCCCAGCCCTCCGTAGAGGCATTACTCGCCGCTGTCAAGACGAAGCGGTACACTCGTACGAAGCTTCAGCGTATGTTCACCCATATTTTGCTGAATCATGCCAAAGCAGGTATGGCCCCCTCCGAGCTGGCGAAAGGCCCCGGCTATATCCGCGTACTCGGCTTTAATACTGCCGGACGCGAGCTGCTGGCCCGCATGAAGCAGACAGCGACCCTTCCGGTATGGGTTAAGCCGTCAGCCGGATCGCATCCTCATCTGGACTGGGACACCGCAGCAGCCGCCATACACGCAGCCGGAATGCCCCGTCCCGCCATTCGTGACATGTATGCCGATTACTTGCGGCCGCCCGTCATGATTTGATCGGGAGCTTTTCCATATAAGTTAACGCATCGTCAAGCTTGCGAACCGGAACGAGCTTCATTCGGGTTCCGATTTGCTCAGCTTTGGCCTGGGCTTCCTTATAATTGTCCGTCGGGACGAAAAACAATTCAGCACCCTGACGGTCAGCGGCGACAATTTTATACTTTGCACCGCCGATCGCTCCCACCTTACCGTTCTTATCAATCGTACCCGTACCGGCAACACGATATCCCTTGCTCAGATCGCCCGGTGTCAGCTGATTATAAATTTCCATCGTAAACATCAAACCAGCCGAAGGCCCGCCCACATCCGTTGACGTAAAATGAATCGTTTTACGTTCATCCTTCGGCTCTACTTTCTGAACGGTAGCGATGCTGACTCCAAAGCCGGGACGCTGTTTGCCTGTTTCGCTGTCCGTGATGGTCATTAATGGAGCTTGCACAGTCAGCAGCTTGCCATCACGTTTTAGCTTCACTTTGGCCATCGTTCCCGCCTTTTCATCCTCTAGGGCATTTCGAATGGAACGATTATCCGTCACCCTTCCCCCGTTCAGTTCCAGAATTTCATCTCCGGGATGAAATACACTGTTCGAACTGGGCACCTTAAAAACGTACACATAATCCGGCACAATGCGATAAGAAATATCGGCCCGCGTATAAGCAGCCTCCATCGCAGAAGACTGGGAATCTCCCATATACCACACCTGCTCTGCTGCATATTCGTCTTCGCTCCTGCCGTGCAGTCGATCCTCCTTACGCTGAATCTCCGAATTGGCATCCAGCTTCGATATACCCAGCATAATGACATTGGCATAACGCGCCGATACCGTCGTCATCATAAAAGTTCCCCGTTCGCTACGGTCGCCTTCCTGGACGGTAACCATCGGCTTGATTTCATTCGCCCCGCCGGGTCCATAGATCAGATACGGGGTTGGCATATATACCAGCACATAGACCATAGCGGCCAGGAACAGAACATATCCGGTTGTAAAAAAAGCTCTGTTCCGGTTAATTCGTTTCATCGCTTCTCCCCCTCACAGCCTTAACTTCTTCCTATCTCACCCAAATCCACTCTGTGCCCTGCCTGTTCTCAATTCTTACAAAAAAGCATACATTAATTACCGACAGCGCGTACGAGCACCTCGGCCGATTACAAACAAACGCGAACAGGCGCTAGAAACAACATACGGTGAACTCTACTATATTTATGCACGATGAGATTCGTTTTTTAAATGTTAAATCATATCACTTCCAGGGAGGTGAACCCTTTGCTACAAAAGGAAGCCCATTCTGCTTCTTATTGGACAACCCTGTTCCTAGGACTTGGTGCCATTCTGCTCGTGCTGGCTGTTGTCTCCTCACCGGAAGAGGTATTTCAAGCCTCCGCCCAGGGGCTTAAGCTATGGTGGAGCATTATTTTCCCGGCCATGCTCCCTTTCTTAATGCTGTCCGAAATGCTTTTCGCCTTCGGTTTGGTGCATGGGCTTGGCGTCCTCCTGGAACCGTTCATGCGCTCCTGGTTCCGTCTTCCGGGTCGAAGCGGCTGGGTACTGGCCCTTGGTCTGACTGCCGGATTTCCGGCTGCTGCGGAAGCAGTGCGCCAATGGACACAGCAGGAGGATATGACCGAGCGCCAGCTTAGACGATTGACCGCTATCACTCATTTCTGCAATCCGATTACCATCCTGCTCGTGATCGGGACAGGATTGCTGCACAATGCTGCTGTAGGCGCCATGTTGCTTGCCATTCACTGGATCTCCGGCCTGCTGGCGGGATGGATTACAGTCAGACTAACTGCATCGTCAAAAGAATCGCAAAAACGGGAAACGCCAGTTGCCCTCCGGCGAACCTCTGTTTCCCGTACTTCTACCACCCTCATCCGGTCCGCATGGGACGCCACACGCTCTGCCAGAGAACGAGACGGGCGCAGCTTCGGAAAGCTGCTGGGCGAAACCGTATCCCATGCCGTACAGACACTTATGATGACAGGTGGATTCATTATTTTCTTTTCCGTACTGATTCGGCTGCTATCCATGTACTCAGGTCAAGGAGCATTTTCTTTCATCTGGCCCGCCTGGATAGAGATCCATCTCGGTTCCTATGAAATCAGCCGACTGCCCTACGACCTTCGTACACAAGCGGCTCTGATCAGCGCCGTACTAGGCTGGGGGGGGCTATGCGGCTGGCTCCAAATCACAGCCGTCACCAGACCCTCGGACAAAGGCATCACGTTCACCATATCCAGGGTGCTTCATGGCATCATCGCCTTTATGCTCACACTCGTTGCATGGACGTCTCTTAGCCTTATGACAAGCAATGCACTTCCCGCTTATGTTAGCCGCAGCTCCGTTTCTTCCTTCGCGGAAGGCGGTTATGATCCAGCCGCGCATTCCGTTATGGCAGAGAGCAGCAACCTATGGACACAGTTGGAAAGTCCGTCACTGTATCCATGGCAACTGACCGCCTTGTCTATTGCGCTGCTGGGCGCGATTATACTTACACTGCTCGTCATTTCCTTTATGACTTCATGGTGGAGCCGCCACGATTGGCGTTAACCTTGGCACGAAGCGCATCCTCGACTTCAGGGGCCACCAGATCTACGACCTTGCCATCAAAATGGGCGATTTCCTTCACCATACTGGAACTCAGATATGAATAAGTCGGGTTCGTCATCATAAAGATCGTTTCGGCATCCGGGTTCAGCTTATGGTTTGTGGAAGCCAATTGCAGCTCGTATTCAAAATCTGTCACCGACCGGATTCCTCTGACGATAACCTGAGCCCCTTTTTCACGTACATAATTGGCTGTCAGGTCACGGAAGCTGTCCACCTCAATGTTCGGAATATCGCGGGTTACCGTCCGCAGTAGCTCCATTCGCTCCTCCAGAGAAAACAGTGGATTTTTACTAATATTGTTAAGTACCGCGACAATCAGCAGATCAAACTGCCTCGCCGCTCTTTGAATAATATCCTGATGCCCCATCGTCACGGGATCAAAGGTTCCCGGATATACGGCAATACGTGGTTTGTGCTCAGTCATGATGGTCCTCCCCGCCTGATTCGGCTATACCGGATGTTTCCGTTCCGGCCTCCGTATGTTCTGCATCGTCCGGTTGCTCTGCTGCAAAGCGGTAGATAGATAACGTCGTTTCGCCATAGACCGCTTTTCTGACCTGTTCGAACGGCCCAAAGCTTTCCGGGTACTTATGTCCCGACTCATACTCCAGCACAATGACTGCCTCGGAACGAAGCAAGTCAAGTTCAGCCATACGGCTCATCAATTCATCACCATGCTTGAGACGATAGGGCGGATCCAGAAAAACAGCATCAAAAAAAGCTCCACGTTTAGCCAGCACCTTGAGCGCTCGTCCGGCATCATTGCGGAACACTTCAGCCTGTTCTTCCAATCCGGTTTTTCGCAAATTTTCTTTAATGACATCAATACTTTTTGATTCCATATCAATAAAGACTGCCTTGTCCATTCCCCGGCTGAGCGCCTCTATACCCAGGCCGCCACTGCCTGCAAACAGATCAAGCGCGACTCCCCCATCAAAATAAGGACCTATCATGCTAAATAACGCTTCCTTGACCTTATCCGTGGTTGGTCGCGTCCCTGTGCCGGGAACTGCCTTTAACGGCCTTCCTTTGGCACTACCCGATACCACTCTCACGCTGAAACTCACCTATTTTCTATATGTGTTGATAACCATATAAAGATTATGACGTTATCGTACCACATGCATAGCCGTTTGAAAAATGTAGGGTTTGAGGAGGTATAAAAAACCATATCGTGGGCATCCTTAAGATATCGGCATTCAACCAATGTCGTAGACAACCGCGGAGAAGACTTACGTTTCCCCATAAGCTCTTCGTCCGGTTTCTCCTCTCCCATTCGGGCGCTCTTAATGGAGCGCCTGATTTTTTTTTGCAAAAAAAGAAGCTGCTCGCTGGCAGCCTATGTATATAAGGAAATGAAGTTATACTATTTAAGCAGCTCCTCGGGCGTATCTCCCTGATAGACATACACATAACTCGCTACCGACACAGCAAATGCAGCAAACATAGACAACGATGTTGCCAGACCATATACGATTTTTTTCACCATTTTCCTCACCTCCTTTTCCGAATCAACGTCAGGCTCTGGACTAGAAAAGCAACAGCCACTACAGAGGAACCGATTACAAAATTAGTACATACAAGCAGAGATGCTAAAAGTCGCAGGAGGGGATAAAACCGGGATGGAATGCGCGACTGCTTTTCAATTCTGGACGGGGCAAAGCATAAGACAAGAAGCAGGGATAATCCGGTGAACAGGTTTGTCCACCAACTATGTAAAGAGATAAAGGATATGGCTGTAAAAGCTACAGAGGTCGCCACAATACATGCCATCCCTGTTTTTAGATGAATCCCTCCTGACATTTGGCGCAACAAGGCAAAAGCCACTAGAATCGTCACAGCCTCTGCCGTCCGCCCGGTGAAGAATGAGGCGAGTAGCGTCAGCATAATAATCATGGAGGCATTTATAATAAGAGCCAGTGCATATTTAAGTACCGGGATAGAAGCCGGATGATCCGGCACAGTCCGTTTGATCTGGTTAGCAAGCTTGAAAGCCATCGTTTCAATCATCCCGATATTCCTTTCCAACCGCATAATAGATGAAGAATCCCGATACCAGTGCAAAAAACATCATATTTAACCATACCTCGTTGTAGTACAGCACGATAGAGGTGGATATGAAGGATAAAATAATGAGTGTAATCACAATGCCGTATTCAGCTCTAAATTTAAGCTTTTTGAAATTAACGGCAAACCCGATGCCTTTTCGATACAAAATAAATGAAATGAGCAGTCCTGCCACCGCACTTACCATTTGCAGCAGATAGCCCTTCAGGGAACCGTCCTGTAGCTCAGAGACTGGCAGGCTCCCGAACATCGCTTTTAAAAGCACCGACTGAACGACCGCATAAGCAAAATAACCGGTAACCGTCATAATACCTGACCATACAATCGGAATTTTCACCACCGTAGCGAGCAAAAAGATAAAAAGCAGCATGTTAATGACAGGCACCAGATAAGCGAGGGAAAATTCCTCTCTCAGCAAATAACTTTGCAAGTTCATAATCAGGTTCACAAAAATTGCTTGCCGTACATAAGGAGTCATTTTAACTTTAAAAATACTAAGAATGAGCGCAAAAACTGCCACTCCTTCAAACGTGGAAAATACTAAAAAGCCGAAAGGCTTCACAAGCATACGTGCATCTCCTTTTCAATTCCAACAAATCTCATCGGTGTTTTCAAAAAACTTGGATGTACATCGAATATAAAGGGCTGCGGCCTACTTTTCAAGAGGTCTTTTCAATGATTTGATAGATTTCTTTAAGCACTTCAATGAAATGTTATCGGATGGAGAAGAAAGCTACAGCTCAGGCAACACTTTCCTTGACCGAATCTTTCTGTGAGCGCACAGACTTCATACGTGATATGATCTTTTTTCCCCAACGAATGCCCGGTTGCTCGATCCAAGAATAGGTGATCCAAGACAGACCTGTAGTCAACAGTAGTGTCATGATAAACATCAGAGTCATATTAACAACAGGGGAAAAGGGTAGCTCAATCTGATTGACCATCTCCAGAACAAGCAGATGCGTCAAATACATACTGTAGCTAAGGCAGCCGATCCATGACCATCCCCGGTTTAGCAGCCACACAGGCTGCCAGTGATACAAAGCATAGGCTGCCAGCAGCAACAGGACACCGATGAGATAATCCGTCATCCCCGTACAAAGAGCAAACAGTACGGAGCCAAGCAGCAATCCCCCGCTGAATCGATCCATACTTTTCCAATGCCGCTCGTCTTTCCATATGAAGAACAGCAATACCCCCAGTCCGAAAACAGGCAGTTGGTTGGGAAACCATAAATACAGATAATGTCCCCATAACGAGTGATCACTGATCCATGGAGCATACGCAAACACCGTATTCAGTCCGAAGCTCAGTACAAGCGCGCCGGTCACAAACCAGGCAGCATGCCGAATCGATTGAATGAGCTTAAATAATAGCGGCACGCACAGATAAAAAATACATTCCACCGCAATGGACCACTCCACACCGATAATGCTGTTGATCCAGTACGGGTTCAGGCCATTCAGAAACAAAATATGGGCTGCGATATTGGCAACGGTAACCCCTTCCTGATCCCCAAGCCAGAAACGGGGCCCTGTCCCGTTCACAACCAAATAGATGATTAGCATAACGTAATACAACGGGGCAATACGAAAAAAACGACGCACCAGATACGCCGAGACCCCCTCTTTCCTGTCGCCCATACGTCTGCTCAAAGACAGAAAGAGCGTAAAAGAACTAGCCAGATAAAATAAAGCGACCCCTTTCGCTCCCAAACTTAAACCCTTTTGCAACCATCCGTTTAGTCCCTCTACGTGCTGGCTGACATGGACAAGCAACACGCCCATAATCGCCAATGCTCTCAGCGTATCTACAAATTGCAGCTTGTTATGTTCCGTTTCACCCTTGGCTACGGGCATCGTATCCCTCCATATCGGTTCTTTAATGATACATTTTGTATCTATAATACACAAAACGTATCGTTAAAGTAAATATGGCGGTATGGAAAAAAACACCCTCCAGCCGCAACGACATGCGGCCAAAAGATGTTCATTTTTTCATGCTATAAACGCCTGTCCCCTTGCAAGGACTGTTATACGATTTATTTGTTTAAATGAAAAGGAACAGTCGTTACAATAACGTCTTTGTAATTGATCAAATAAGCTCTCATCAGCAGGCTGGTCTGGTTGTGCAAAATATTTTCCCACCAGTGCTTCGTGATGAATTGCGGAATAAGGACGGTAATATGATCTTCGTCCGCTTTTTTCCACTCCACCGTATCAATGAACTTGCGAAGCGGATTGATAATGCTCCGATAACGGGATTTCAGCACCACCAATCGGATCCCTACATCCCACTCTTCCCATTTTTGCTCCATCTTGCGGATCGCTTCATCATCAACACCTACATATACAGCAACCACATTATCCGACAAGGTCTTGGCATAGCTGATGGTATTCATCACGACCCGTGTAATACCAGCTACCGGAATAATGATTGTATTGCCTTTGACCATAGGTTTATCCTTCGTAATATCTATCCGCAGCTGCTCAGCCGTATTTTTGTAATGTCTATCGATCTTCATAAAGAAATACAGAACCAGAGGCAGGAAGATAAAAACCATCCACACCTGACTAAACTTGGTAAAAATAAAGATAAGCGTAATGGACAGCGTGGTCAGCATTCCAATGGTATTAATAGCAAGCTTGACGACCCAGCCTGATGGCTTGAGACGAATCCAGCGAATCATCATTCCCAGTTGGGAAAGCGTAAACGGAATAAATACCCCTACAGCATAAAGCGGAATCAGATTTCCCGTATTGCCGCCAAATACGATGACCAGCAATGCCGAGAAAATACTCAGAAACAGAATACCGTTCGAGTAACCAAGCCGATCTCCGCGAACCATGAACATATGCGGCATGTATTTATCTTTGGCCAGCATAAATGCGAGCAACGGAAAGGCCGAATAAGCTGTATTCGCCGCCAAAAACAAGATCATCGCCGTCACACCTTGAATGATGTAATACATCACACCGCGCCCGAAAGTGGCGTTCGCAATTTGCGAAATGACCGTTTCATGCGGATTAGGACGAATACCGTACCAATAAGCCAGCAGGCTGATTCCGATAAACATACACCCGAGAATCAAGCCCATCATCATCAGCGTAGTTGCCGCATTTTTGGCAGCAGGCTTGCGGAAGTTCGGAATGGCATTCGAGACAGCCTCTACCCCGGTTAGCGCCGAGCAACCTGAGCTGAACGCCTTCAGCAGCAGAAACAGACTAACATTGGATACCGTAGCTCCAAATTGCGGTGCCGCAGCATGGGCTCCTCCTGCCAAGTAATGGATGATACCGCTAATAATCAGAACAAAGATCGAAACCACGAACAAATAAATCGGTACAGCTAGCACCGAGGCAGATTCCGTTACCCCGCGCAAGTTCATAATGGTCAAAAAGATGATCATGATCAGTGCAATCGCGATCCGATGATCATGCAATGATGGAAACGCCGATGTAATAGCATCTGTACCCGCCGACGAGCTGACTGCTACTGTCAGAATATAATCGACCAGCAAAGATCCGCCTGCAATCAGACTCGGTGCCCTGCCCAAATTGTCCTGTGCGACGATATAGGCGCCACCGCCACCGGGATAGGAAAAAATAGTCTGTCTGTAGGACAGAATCAAAATAATCAGCAATCCCAATACCGCGATGGATATAGGAATGGAGTACCACAGGGCAGCGAAGCCCGCTGTAATCAAAACAAGCAGAATTTGCTCTGTTCCGTAAGCTACAGAGGACAACGCATCCGAGGACAGGATGGCCAGAGCCTTAAGCTTGTTTAGTTTCTCATCTTCAAGAGCCGTCGATTTTCGTGGACGACCGATTAGTAATCTTTTGACTTTACTCAGCATTTCGTTAACTCCTTCTTTGGATGAGGGTTTTGCAGAAGAACTTTGGATCATATGTTATTATGTCACCTGAACATCAGATTGATGAAACAAATGAACTATTATTTTATACTCCCTCATCCTGAAAAAAACAATAAGGAATGCTTCCTATAATGAGCATTCCCGAGTAAGAAAGAGTATTTCGATAAAATACCCTTATAAATACAATAATTTGAACCTTTCAGGGGTAATTCCTTCGGCCTTGCGGAAAGTCGCCACAAAATGACTGACATCACGGAACCCTACCCGCTCGGCGATCTCTTTTACCGTTAAGTGCGGGAAATCAGTCATCATTTCCTTAGCCTTGCGCAGACGTATGACGATCAGATAAGCGTAAGAGGTCACACCGAATGCCTGCTTGAATAATGTATTCAAATGACGGGCGCTGACATTCATCATCACCGCCATATCGGACAGGCCGATATCCGGGCTGGCATAATTTTCTTCCATAAAAGCCAGCACAGGCCCCAAACGTTCTACATTATGAGACAAGGAAGGCATAGAGCTGTATTGACCATGTTTGCGCAGCAAAGTTAGAAAGCGGTACATATTGGCCGAAGCGTCCAGCCCTGATAAATCCCGTTCACTCGCCATAGAATGAAGCATACTTTCTCCGAAGCTGTGCAGTTCACTATGAGCGTCCCAATGATACCCGCGCGTGTGCTTCAATCCGAGTTCGGTCAGCACAGCAGCGGCTATCGGTCCATCAAACGTAATGTACAGCGTTCGCCATACTTTCGTCGCCCGGCTGTAAGCATGGGACTCTCCCGGCAGCAGCAGAACTCCGGCATGTTCTCCCAAACGGAAAGAGCCCCCTTGAACGTGAATACCCCTTCCCCGGACACCGTCTGAATCCAGTGAAAGCAGGGATATCCCTCCGGCCGGGATACATCCTCCTGCCTGCTGTTAAATCCGATACTTTCGATAAAAAGCGGCAAAGAATGCTCACGCGTAGTCAGAAAAAATCGCAAATGATGGGGAGTTAAAATCATAAAAAGCACCTCCGGCGCACGCGGTTATGTATTCCTTAATGTTGATCCATATTGTTATATCCATGTTCATTTTATTATATTTAAAAGCGTTTACTTGTATTATAAGATAGAATTATTCTTATATATAGAGGTGATTGGCATGATAAGCGGTAAACTGCCTAAAGTATTTTACGGCGGAGATTACAACCCTGAGCAATGGGATGACACCACACATAAGGAGGACTTACGGATGTTCCGGCTGGCAGGAATTGATATCGCCACAGTCAACGTATTTTCCTGGGCCAAAATTCAATCCGATGAAATCACATATCATTTTGAATGGTTGGATCAATTCATCGACAGTTTATATGAAAGCGGTGTCTTTGTGTGTCTTGCCACCAGCACTGCGGCTCACCCTGCCTGGATGGCGACTCGATATCCGGATATTCTCCGGGTTGATGTCGACGGGCGCAAACGAAAATTCGGCGGACGCCACAATTCCTGTCCGAACAGTCCCACCTACCGCAAATATGCGGAGAGCATGGCTGACCGATTGGCAGAACGCTACAAAAACCATCCCGCGATCCTCGTGTGGCACGTGTCCAATGAGTACGGCGGGGATTGCTATTGTGATAACTGTGCTGCTGCATTCCGAGTGTGGCTCAAACAAAAATATGGAACACTGGAAGAAGTGAACCGGGTATGGAATACTTCGTTCTGGGGACACACCTTCTATGATTGGGATGAAATTGTACCCCCCAATAATCTGAGCGAGCATTGGGGCGAAAACCACTCCACCTTTCAGGGCATTTCCCTTGATTACGCACGCTTTAATTCAGACAGTATGCTGGAATGCTATTTGCTGGAGTATAACGCGATCAAAAAGCATATCCCCAGAGCTGTCATAACGACCAATCTGATGGGCTTTTTCAAGCAACTGGACTATTTCAAATGGGCAAAGCACATGGATATTGTGTCTTGGGACAGCTATCCGCGGGCTAATACCCCACCGAGCTATACCGCGATGGCCCACGATCTGATGCGCGGTCTTAAGGATGGGCAGCCTTTTATGCTGATGGAGCAAACACCGAGCCAGCAAAACTGGCAAGCGTACAATTCGCTCAAGCGGCCTGGTGTCATGCGGTTATGGAGTTACCAGGCGGTAGCGCATGGCGCGGACACGGTCATGTTCTTCCAGCTTCGCCGTTCCATCGGAGCCTGTGAGAAATTCCACGGGGCTGTGATTGAGCATGCCGGTCATGAGAATACACGTGTATTACGGGAGGTGGCACAGCTCGGTAGCGAGCTTGGCACATTAGGTAATACGCTGCTGGATGCCACCGTGAACGCAAAAGTAGCCATTTTGTTCGATTGGGATAATTGGTGGGCACTGGAAAAATCAAGCGGTCCTTCTGTAGCACTGAATTACGTCGATCAGGTGCATAAATACTATGCCGCCCTCTTCCGCCGTAACGTCCAGGTAGACTTGATTTCCGTGGAATCAGATTTCCAGAAATATGATCTCATTATCGCGCCTGTACTCTACATGGTCAAGCCGGGTACAGCGGAAAAACTGGAACAATTTACTGAACATGGCGGCACCTTTGTCACCACCTTTTTCAGCGGAATTGTGAATGAAAACGATCTGGTCACAACCGGAGGATATCCGGGTAAGCTACGTAAGCTTCTCGGAGTTTGGGTAGAAGAAATTGACGCACTTCTGCCGGAGTCACGCAATCGGATCGTATTGAAGGAACAGGTGGGAGCATTACAAGGGGAATATGAATGCGGCTTACTCTGCGACCTGCTGCATAGCGAAGGTGCCGAGGTGCTGGCAGAGTACGGCGATGATTTTTATCAGGGAATGCCTGTGCTGACACGCAATCGTTTTGGTCAAGGTGAAGCATGGTATGTGGCTTCGGACCCTGAAGAAGCTTTCCTGGACGGTCTGCTGGTCTATATTTGTGAGGAAAAAGAGATTCCGTTCTTGCTGCGTGATCCTGCGGGTGTGGAGGCCAGCGTTCGCTCCAAGGATGGAAAATCGTATTTGTTCATCTTGAACCATAACGCCGAGAAACAGAATTATCATCTGGATGAACAAAAAGGACATGAGCTGCTCAGCGGCGAATTCCTGGAAGGAGATGTTACCATCGAAGGCTATGGCTTTCACGTGCTGGAATTATCATAAATATTTAATATCTTACATTGTCGTTCACTTTACGGTATAAGTGCAATTTCAGGTATCAAAGGAGTTCATCATGAAACGACTGCTATGGATTGGCAGCTTGTCTTATTTTCTAATTGGCCTGGCGCACGTGGTTGTAGGATCTCTGCTGCCCGTGCTGTTGGAGCACTATGGCCGGAATTATACGGAGGGCGGAAGTCTAATCTTCGCCCAATTTTCCGGTTTTCTGGCTGGCGTCCTGCTGTCGCCATGGCTTGCAAGGCAGTTTGGCAAACGCCGGACGCTGGTATTCGCCTTGCTGCTGCTGTGTGCGGCGGAAGTGCTCTACTCACTGCTGCCCCCATGGGGTTGGCTATATGCCGTCGGAGCGGTAGCTGGCTTTGGCTTCGGCATGGTGGAAGCGGTCATCGGAACCATCGTGATTAGCGGTATTACCGAAGGAACGGGTGCGGCGATGAGCCGTCTGGAGGTCTTTTTCGGGATCGGCGCGTTAGCTATGCCTGCGGTTGCCAGCCAGTTGATCGCCCTTGGCTGGTGGCGGTTGGCCTTCCCTGTCATCTCCGTCTGTGCGGCGGTGGCAGTCGTAGCCTGGCTACAGGGGTCCTTCGGCAAGCTGGATGCCGTATTGGACGAATATGGGCGTCCCAGGGAAAGGCATACGCATTCCGGCTCGGCCCTACATTCTTCATCCAAGGGAGCTTCTAAAGTGAACGCTGCGGGAAATTGGCGGCTGCTGGCACTGTTTATCATCTTTTTCTTTATCTATGTAGGGACAGAAATGAGCCTTGCCAATTTCCTGCCTTCTATGTTCATTGAACGGCTGGGCCTTTCCCAAGCCGAGGCGGCACTCAGTGTTACCTGCTTCTGGCTGGCAATGGCTGCCGGGCGACTGTTCGCAGGAAACATTGCCGACCGATACGGCTATGGTGTCTTTGTTGCCCTTAGCTCGCTTGCTGCGACTATGCTACTCTGCGTGTTCCCGCTGGTCAAGGGAACTGCTGGTGCCTTTGTGCTTATCGCGTTGCTAGGGCTGGGCATGTCCGGTATCTTTTCGATCGCACTCGTCTTTGCCAGCAAGATGATGCCCGGCACAGAAGAATCCACAACCAGCCTGCTTATTGGCGCAGGTGGAGTCGGGGGCGCTCTGCTGCCATTATGGCTCGGACACAGCATGGATCGCGGCGGGGCTGTCGATTCAGCCTGGTTGCTGGCAGGCTTCGCTTGTACTTTGTGCCTGCTAGGCGGCATTTTGTACGCTATATACATGCGCAAAAAGCGGCTTCAAACCGCTTCATAATTACGGCGCGCTTCTTCTGGCGCCCCCGGCTGTTCCTTGGTGTGAACCAAGGTAACAGCCGGGGGCGCTATTTTTATATAACTAGATGAATGTACCTGTACAAAGACCCATTTTTATCCAAAAATAGATCATTGCCTATCAACGACAGGACAGATGTCCATGCCTGCCATGGATGAATGGAGTAGTATACAACAAATCGATATGGAGGTGTTTGTATTGGGTCGTCCCGAATTGAAACGAAAGAAAGGCCGTAAAAAAGACGTTTTTATCCGCTCTTGGTTTAGTAAAAAACGTCCGAAGAGAAAATGCCATTCGAAACGAAAGTGCTTTTGCAAGGAAATCGTCGTCAGAAAGCAAATCGTCCGTGTAAATATACCTCAAAATGTTTTAGGTATAACAGGCGCAGCTGGAGCTATAGGTGCAGCAGGTAACGTAGGTGCAGCGGGCGCTGTGGGTACTGCTGGAGCCGTCGGAACTGCGGGAAATGTGGGCGCTGCAGGCGCTGTGGGTACTGCGGGCACCGTTGGGACTGCCGGAAATGTAGGCGCAGCGGGGGCTGTGGGCACTGCGGGCACCGTTGGGGCTGCCGGAAATGTAGGCGCAGCGGGGGCTGTGGGCACTGCGGGCGCAGTTGGAGCTGCGGGTGCGGTAGGACCAGCAGGTCCCGTAGGTCCTGCGGGCATTCCAGGGGCAGTCGGTCCAGCAGGTCCTGCGGGCATTGCAGGGGCAGTTGGTCCAGCAGGTCCTGCTGGCGTTGCAGGGGCTGTCGGTCCAGCAGGTCCTGCGGGTGCGGTAGGTGCCACTGGGTCTACGGGTACCGCAGGAGCGACGGGGGCCACCGGGGCTACGGGAGCTACAGGAACCGCAGGTGGAATAGCTCAGTTTGGTTATATCTACAACTTAGGAGCTCAAGTCGTTCCGATAGAAGCGGATGTCATTTTCGATACGAACGGTATACTTACACCTGGAATTACCCATGCTCCCGGTACTACGCAGATTGCAGTTACCGATGCGGGGAACTATGAAGTTAACTTTTCAGTATCGGGTGTAGAGCCAAGCCAATTTGCCATATTTATTAATGGCACTCTGGCAGCAGGAACCATATACGGCTCAGGAGCTGGTACGCAGCAAAACACAGGGCAGGCCATCCTCGCTCTAGCATCCGGTGATGTCCTTACCCTGCGAAATCATAGCTCTGCCGCTGCGGTTACCCTGCAAACCTTGGCTGGAGGTACCCAAGCCAACGTAAACGCTTCTGTGGTTATCAAAAAATTAAGTTAGACATGGATACATCCGGTTTAACATATGGCTGACCTGCTCATCTGCTAATATCAAACACCAGCTTGTTTCCCGCTTGGGTCATGGCAGAAAATCCATTCACTTCTCCATGGGTTGCATGGCCATCAAGCTCTATGTGTTTTTTAGCTTCCACAAAGATCCATCGTCAGGAAGCAGCAGTATAATTTCCTTAACCCCTGTCGCATGAGCGGGAGGATGGGGGTTACCTTCTCCATTCCATACATTGCCGCCAATATGGTGATAATACCCGCCTGCGGGCACAAATAACGCGGTATCAAACTTTTCAGTTCCTGAGGGCAGCTTTCCATCTGTTACAATGTCATCCAACCGACCCGTGCTTCCGGGTGAATCTGAAATTCCTGCGTATGACTTCGTTTGTACTCGTACGAGTCATATTTTTCCCTGCTCCATATTATTCATAGTATTTCAATGTGTTTATCAGCATGTCAAAAAGGCTTACACCAACTCAGGCTCGAATTGGCATAAACCTTGATTTAATAAGAGAGTACCATTCACTCCAATAGCTTAAAACGCCATAATAATTCCTTTGTCATTGGCATACATCGAACTGATTCCTCTGGTGGGCACAATCAGAATATCCTTAAATTGATATCGGTTCTTCAACGCATTCACCAGTTTCTCCGCAAGCCCGGGATTATTACAGTGGGTAATCACAATGCTTTCCCCCTCCGTAGCCCGACCACTTTTTTCGATCGTATCTGCCAGCTTTTCAATGATTTGATTTTGACCACGCGCTTGGGTAAACAATGCGATATTTCCGTCACTGTCTGAACCCAAAATGGGTCTGATATGCAGGAATGAAAGTATCTTTCCTGTAATTTTATTCATTCGTCCGTTCTTCACCAAATTGTCCAGATTCTCTAGGACAAAATAGGTTTTCATCTTCGTGATAAAGCTTTCCAGTGAAGAAATAATCTCTCCTTTATGATACCCCTCGTCGATCAGCTTGCGTAATTTTAGAGCTAACAATATTTGTCCAGCCGACGCGCTTTTCGAATCGAATACATGAACATCAGCCCCTTCTTCCTCCGCCATATCCTTACCAACTAATGCACTTGAATACGAACTGGACAGATTGCTGGATAATGTAATGGCAAAAGAAGTATGCTCACCTTGAAAGGCTTCCTTATACAGCATAGGTGACGGTGAAGCCGATCCGATCTTGGTTGTACAGGCTTTCATTTCTTCCATAAACTGAGGTAAATCTAGCGTTTCATCATCTACAAAGCATTTATCTCCCAGCGTCATATTTAACGGAATCGTAGTAACTTGCATCTCTTCTCTAAGCTCTCTCGTTAAATCACAGCAGCTATCTGCTATTATTTTATACTTCATCCTGTACACCCTCACATTATGTTATTTTTCAGTAGATTCCGCATTCATAATACGAATGGAAAGCTCGATCAATCGTATAAATTCCCTGACATTGTCCTCACCCAGATCCCCTACCAGCGCTTCAAAATAGCCTTCAATTCTCTCTTGTTTCTGTTTAATCAGGGATGCACCTTCTGGTGTAAGCCTTACACACATTCGTCGTCTGTCATGCTCAGACATTTCCATGGTCACATAGCCTTTTTTCCTTAATCCCGTAAGCGCTGCCGTAATTCTCGATCTGGATACATGCAGGTGGTCACTGAGTAAGGATGGATTAATTTCATCATCTCGATGCTGAACTAAATATTGAAGCACATGGTTTTCCCCCTGAACAAGCTCCGTCAGGCTACCGAATAATTCCATGTCATAAATCCGGTTAACGGATTCTCTCAATTCGTCCCTTAGTTCATAATCTTTCATAGTGAACCTCCGCAAAACACATAATACATACAGTTAACTATTAATACTATGTACTATAATGAATTGCTGACGATAATAACAATGAATTATTTGTGAATTTTAATACAAGGGTTATGAGAACTCAGCGTCGAATAAGAAAAAAATATGCTGGTCACCTCTTGCCTGTTTACGATAAAGGAGTTGTTACATGAGATGAAACCTTTTACTCTTCGCCAATCCCAAAATTCCGATGTTGAAACCATTGCTCATTTACGAGCCATTGTACTGCGTAACGATTTAAGCAGGTTAGGAAGATTTGATGAAGAAAAAGTTCGGCAACGCTTCCGTGATGCATTCGACTCTGTACATACCTGGATCATCGAAGTAGATTCTTCTTTTGTTGGTTGCATAGCTTTTAAACCGACGTTAGACGGTTATTTATTGGAGCATTTTTATATTCATCCCAATTACCAAGGCAAAGGGGTCGGCAGTCAAGTATTAAGAAATCTACTTGAACAAAATGGTGTAAAAGGAAACCGTGTAACCTTAAATGTCCTGCAAGGAAGCTCTGCCAGACGTCTTTATGAACGGTTTGGTTTTAAAGTTGAAAGTGAGGATCCTATTGACGTTTACATGTCCTTAATCGTAGAGGGAAATTCCAAAACCGTCGAAGGATATTAGCATCTATATAAACTGAACTTAAAGGTTTCATGTATTGCCACTGCGCATTCGGAGTCAGCTTATATAGAAGAAAAGGCCAACCAGTAAATGCTGGTTGACCTCATCATTTGAAGACTGCCGTACATTTCTTAACGGTAAGAACAGCCTTTCAATGTGATAATATAGTTTCGTTATAACACCGATTTGACGGTGTCTTGGACCTGCTTCAATAGTCCTTTATAGCCATCTTCATCAAGGTAACCGATACTTCCAAGCAGCAAATGACCGACGGATTCAATCCCAACGAAATCAAAAATCCCCGTATCCGAAGTGATCTTCAATCCTGCGGTCATACCGATTTCATCGTAAATCGCGTTGGGAGTACCGTGTGTATTCACAATAAAACCTTTTTTACCTGTAAGAAGCTTATTAATCCCTTCCGGACCAGACGTATATGCAAAGCCGTAGGCAAATACACGATCAACGTAACCTTTCAGGATAGCAGGAAGACCTGTCCACCAAATAGGAGAAATAAATGTAATCGTATCCGATTGTGAGATGTATTCCTGCTCTACTTTGATATCGGCTGGAGTTTGCCCTGCTCTCATAGCGGAAGTATCCTCAGGTTTTAATACAGGTTGAAAATCAAGGGCATATAGATCGCGTACAACGACTTCATCGCCTTTTTCTTTCAAGGTATTTACAACAGTTTCCAGTATCGCATGATTCAAACTTTCAGCGTTAGAGTGAGCATAAATGATAAGATGTTTCATTTCAATAACCTCCAGATGTTTTATTGTTATTTTGGCATTTATATAGATATCTATACATTTACTCAAAAAAATTTATAATCTGTTTTTTACATGTTCCAGCAGATATTCCAGTTGTTCTTTTTCTTCGTCTTTGAGACCACCATAAATGGTTTCTTTTAATCTATTGGAGATCGCCTCAAATACAGGCTCCAGCTCTTTCCCCTTATCGGTCAGATATATCAGGGTAACTCTGCTATCCTCCCTTTCCTTTTTTCTTTCGACATACCCCAACTTCACTAGCTTGTCGATCAAAACAGTAACTGTTGGCTGCTGACGAGAAATTTTTTGCGTCAATTCCTTAATGGAAAGCCCGTCCTTTTGATAAAGGAACATTAGGATTCCACCATGGGTAGGTACAATCCCTTCAATTCCATTCGATTCGAGCTCAGACACAATCAATTTATTGATCGAGTCTCTAATGGTTCCTATCAGTGCAGCTGCATTATTTTTTAACATACAAGCATTATTACATAGACATCTATATATATCAAGTATTTTTTGTCAGCCTGATCTGGTTCTAAGTTTAACGTATGAATGCTTCAAGTTGCCCTTTCTTTATTGTATAAGCTAAGCAACAATAAAGAGGAGCTTCAAAAGTTCTTGAGTAAAAAAGTGAGCAAGTGGGAATCTGTGATGACTTAATTCAAAATGGTTGATGGTGGACTGCTGTTGCAGACACATTAAAAAGCCAAAATACCCGAAGTTCCTATGACTTTGAGTATTTTGGCTTACATTGTTTATTTATGAAATGAAGAGATATTCGAAGCATGGGATATTTTAGTTGAGCGTTTTAAGTACCTCAGGTGTGAAAGTTTGAAGATCATGAATTCGACCTTCACGTATTTTCGTAGCCCATGCAGGATCGCCCAGAAGCGCACGCCCAACAGCTACCAAATCAAATTCATTGTTGCCCAGCCGTTCCAGAAGTTCATTAATATCTTGGTGTCCTGCCCCTTTCCCTTCCGTATAACTTACAAAATCCTCATCCAGACCTACAGAGCCAACCGTAATCGTGGTTTTTCCAGTCAGCTTCTTCACCCATCCGGCAAAGCTCAAATCGGAGCCTTCAAATTCAGGTACCCAAAAGCGACGTGTCGAGCAATGGAAGATGTCCACGCCCGCTTGTACTAACACATTCAGGAGCTGCCTCAGTTTATCCGGTGTATCGAACGGCTTTGCGTTGTAATCATTCATTTTCCATTGGGATAGGCGCATGGCAATAGGGTAGTCAGGGCCAACCTCAGCACGAATAGCTTCCACAAGCTCAATGGCGAATTGAGCACGTTTTATGATATCGCCACCATAGCGATCCGTACGTTGGTTCGTTTTCTCCCAAAAGAATTGATCAACCAGATAGCCGTGTGCTCCGTGAATTTCAACGCCATCAAAGCCTAGTCGTTTTGCATTCGCAGCTGCATCGACATAGGCCCCAATGACCTTGACGATTTCTTCTTCTGTCATCGGCTCGGTTACTTTTTTTCCTTCCAGGTCCAGCCCTGATGGACCAATCGACAGCGCTTCCGGGTTCGGCTGAGATCCCAAAGGACGAGCCATCCCCATATGCCAAAGCTGTGGAAAAATTTTGCTTCCGGCTTCATGCACCTCTCTGACCACTTCAGCCCAACCGTTTAAAGCCGCTTCCCCATAAAAATTAGGTATCCTCGGCTCACTTGTTCCAGCCGGATGGTCAATCACTGCACCTTCAGTAATAATAAGACCTACATCATTCTCTGCGCGACGGCGATAATAAGCGGCTACATCCGGTCCTGGCACACCATTTGGTGAAAAAGCGCGGCCCATTGCCGGCATTACAATACGAGTCTGTAGGGTCAGATTATGAATGGTATAAGGTTGAAATAAAGCTTCTGTTGAATGGACATTTTGCGGTTGATTACTCAAGGATTGTACCTCCTCATTTTCTTTTATCGTTTTAAAGGATTATATATAAGGCTCATGCAACATCAAACGGGGTGCAAGTGAAATGTTAGCAATGTTTAATTTATCATTCAACCGACAAAATGTTCATTCTGTTGCTTAACCAAAAGGGTTATGAAATTGTTGTATATCTAAATTCACTTGTTGACAAAACAACACATGTTTATAATGGGGGAATCATTTGATTTACCTGAAAGGAGTGTCTTGAGGATGCCTGGTGTAACTTCACCCAACCCAAACGATCCGCGCGTCATTCGAACACGTAGATTAATTCTCGACGCATTCGTTGACCAATTAAATAAGAAGGACTTCTACACGATTACGATCAATGACATTACCCAAAAAGCCACCATTAACCGTGCCACGTTCTATGCACATTTTCAAGATAAATATGCACTGCTTGAAACCCTTTTGTCAGACGCATTTTTGGAGTATGTTATCAAGAGGATTGATGCTGAGGCACGTTTGTCGGAGGAGACCATTCATAAACTTATTCTTTCGTTATGTGACTATCACGACTCAAGTAACCAATGCGTTCATAAATATAATTCAGTGGCACCGATCCTGGAAGAACATATTAAGAATCAATTAGAGCAATTCATACTTCAACTCATAACAAGAGAAGCCAATAATACAGACCAAAGAACGTTAGAACTTGCCGCGAACATATTAAGCTGGTCCATTTATGGTGTAACCTTTCATTGGAACGTGGAAGGAAAAAAAGAGTCTCCTACAGCTTTAGCCGAGAGAGCTGTGCCATTAATATTCAATGGGGTTGTCTTATCTCTAGTTTCACAAATCTCTTAGCAGAAAATGCGAAAGGGCCGTTCCCAGTGTTCATCGATGATTTTCTGGGACAGCCCTTATAATATTTAACACAATAATAGCAGCTTTTATTTAAAGAATTTTCTTAAACATCTTGATGACTTGTTCTTTGCTAGGTATGAACGGATTGCCCGGAGCGCAAGCATCCTTCATTGAGTTCTCGGCAAGCAGATCCAAATCCACTTCATTTACACCCAGTTCAGAAAGTTTGGAAGGAATCCCAACTTCCTTCGACAGGTCTTTGATTCTTTGGATTACATAGTCTGCGCATTCCTTATCCGTTTTCCCCTTATCTTCAAAACCGATGACCTTAGCGATGGCACGAAATTTCTCCGGTACATGCTTGGCGTTCTCCTCCTCCACAATCGGCAGCAGCATGGCATTGCAAACACCATGAGGCAAATCGTATACACCGCCAAGCTGATGCGCCATAGCATGAACGTAACCCAATCCGGCATTATTAAATGCAAGTCCTCCCAAGAAAATAGCGTATACCATTTGCTCACGTGCTTCTATATCATGACCGTTGCTCACTGTACGAGCCAAATGATTAAAAATAATTTCTACTGCTGCCAACGCAGTCGCATCCGTTACAGGATAAGCACCTGGCGTAACCAAAGCTTCAATAGCATGGGTCAAAGCATCTAGCCCTGTAGCTGCCGTTAACGCGGCGGGTTTGTCTACCATCAGTTCAGGGTCGTTGACCGAAATCGTAGCTACACTATTCTTATCGACCATAACCATCTTGACCTTGCGCTCTTCGTCCGTAATGACATAATTGGCGTGATTTCAGCGGATGTTCCTGCTGTGGTATTAATAGCGACAATAGGTAGCGATTTATGCTTGGATTTATGAACGCCCTCATAATCGGTTATATGTCCCCCATTGGTAGCAATAATGCCGATTCCCTTAGCCGTATCCTGTGGTGATCCTCCGCCAATGGAAATTAAAAAGTCACATCCGTTTTCTTCCAGAAATTGAACGCCATCATGTACATTTTTACAGGTCGGATTTGGTTTGACCTCATCGTATACCGCATAGTCCAAGCCAATATCATCCAGCAAGGATGTGATCTTGCCTGCAATACCGCTCTTCATCAAAAACTTATCCGTCACGACTAGTGCTTTGTTTAAATTCAGCTCTTTTATATAGGGTCCAACTTCATGCAAACAGCCTTTTCCCATTAGATTGATAGACGGTACAAAAAATACATGTGCGCTCATAAAAATCGGCCTCCTAAAGGATTCACTTCTTGATGCCTCGCTAAATACGGAACTATTCTATAAAGTGAAATATTTCACATATGTAATTTTATCTTTATTTTATTTTGTTGTCAATGATAAAACACAGATATTATTTTGTTTTGTTTTTGTTTGTTTTGTTTTTCGAATGAATACAATATTTGGTACACAACTAATCGGATGCAGTCTCGTACAACTTAGATGAACACATTCACAATGAGGTGATAACAGCATGACAATCAACAAGAAAGCATTGCTAGCTCTGCTAGCGGTATCACTGCTCCAAGCAAACCCGTCGTATGCAAAGTCGGTACGGACGACTCCGGTGACAACCGTTTATGTAGATGACCGCCCGCTTCAGCTTGCCGCCCAGCCGCTGCTGCTAGACGGGACAACGCTCATCCCCATGCGCCAGTTGTTTGAGGCGCAAGGAGCCAGGCTTTCCTGGGATGGATCCAGCAAAACCGTAACGGCAACCAAAAACGACACGGTGCTGACCTACCGCATCGGGGAACTCGCTGCCACCTTAAATGGCAATACGCTATCCCTGAATGTTCCCGGACAGATGGTTAAGGGCAACACGATGATTCCACTACGTTTTGTAAGCGAAGCACTTGGGAGCACAGTAAAGTGGGATGCCTTGACCCGGACGATCCGAATTGCCTCCAGGGACGATTTTTTCACAACGGTTCTTTCCGGGGTCAACCTGCGCAGCAAACCGGATTCATCGGTAGCTTCCCCTTCCCTGCGGCTTATTCCAGCCGACGAAAAGGTTCATGTCATCCGCGAGGTCAATGCTCTCTGGCTGGAAGTGCGCACTAAAGACAACCTGACCGGATACATATCGGCAAAACCAAAATACAGCAACTATTCCAGCCCATCCCTGGCGGAACGGCAGGGAGATGAACTGATCGCCTACGGTGAGAAATTTCTCAGTACCCCTTATGAATTCGGCGCAGCAACCGGACAGACATCGACCTTTGATTGTTCTTCTTTTGTGGGGGAAGTGTTCCGGCATACGCTCTCTATCGACCTCCCCCGTGTCTCTTACGATCAGGCTAAAGAAGGGCGGGAGGTCGGGCTGAACGAGCTGCGCAAAGGCGACCTGCTGTTCTTCAGCGCACGCGGCCTGGAGATCGGCCATGTGGCGATCTATGCAGGGAACAACACATTGCTGCATACGTTCTCCAAAGAACGCGGCGTTCATTTTGACACGCTTGACGACAAATGGCAGAAACGGTTCGTAACGGCCCGCAGGCTTTTTTAGGACGAACCAGATAGCCAATAACAGGAGGATTCCAGTACCACATTCATTATCTTCTAATTGCCTTTTGCCAGACGCACCCTTGCGGTTTGCGTTCAGGCGGCAAAAGGTCTGGGTTCATTGTAAAATGGAGGTCATAACGTTTAAAGGCTACGAACGCATAAATGAATTGGATTAAGGTGTTAAGCCTTTTAAAATACTAGGCAGAGTCTTTTGAATATAGACAGGAGGAATAGTTATACAAATTGAGACAAATCGGCTCATCATTCGTGATATTTGCAGATCCGATTGGGAAAGTATACATACGTACACTTCATTGCCTGAAGTCACCAGGCATACAGCATGGGGACCGAATACAGAAGAAGATACAAAGGCGTATATAGAACAAGTTCTAGCTTCACAGCAGGAACAGCCAAGACAAGATTACGAACTAGCCATTTGTCTGAAAAACGATGGAATCCTGATCGGCGGCATTGGTATTCATGTCAAAGATACTAATGCAGAATTGGGTTACGTTTTGAATCCAGATTATCAAGGAAATGTCCACCATAACCTGCTCCACCTTCATATCCACCCATGGCTTGAACCTCCTTTATTTGTAGTACAGCATAAATATATGCACAAATACGTCAGAGTACAGGGCATACAGGTAATAATTACAAAGGCTCTATCGATCACATACCGATAGAGCCTTTTATACCGAAACAAGGATTGGGCGTTACCGCCACGATGCTTTAAAAATTAAACCCAACAGGCTTTAGTGATGATAACCAACAGAATAAAGAGTACTAAAATTGCTGCTGGCGATGTGAAAGCACCAAAACAGTTTTCCCTACGCTCAGCTCCTCCAACACATTCACTCACATGAATTCCTCCTTTTATTTAGATACCGTACACCGTATGTGCCATTCAATAAATTTGGCAAGGCTAAGCGGAAATTACTTCGACGAAAAAATTCCCCGCCGACCAGTTAAGGTTAGCGGGGATTGTTTGTTCCTATTCCGTTCAGAATCCATAACTAACCAAGTAGCTTTTCTTTCAGCTCAATACTCCTATTACTCTCAGCCAGCTTTTCAAGCTTCTCTAGCGTCCCATTCATTCATTGATTGGTTGTTTGTCTTGTTGATATTTTTCAATATGTTTTCAACTTCAGGGTCTTCCTGACTAAGTTTATTCCAGCGCACCATTTATCAAAGGGGGACAGTTCACCTTCTGCAAGACATAATAACACTGATTTCCACTCCAGAAGAATTTCTATCCGTTTTTTAAGGTATTGCTCATCTAAGTTGGCTTCCACACCGCTGCATCGGTTGGCACGCGCGTTTGACTGTATCAGGCTATCCAACCACAATCTTGTACCAGTTACCTCAAATACTTATTAGGAGTCCTTAATATAAGGCTACACATTAGACTCAGGGATTGACTGGTACAAATATATAATAGAACGTTTCTCTTAAGAATTTACAGTGGAATTGAACTATCGTTATTCGTTAAAAAATAGACTGAGTTCAAATCACCATACTATTGTTTCTGGGGTTACACCGACCGGAAAAGTTTCTTCGGCCTTGTCTCGTCTAGTGTACATGTCAAACCACGCCTCAGCAATGTAGTCAGGATCTGTTTGCGTTCCCTGCTTAATGAATACCCCCAAAGAGAGATGTCCGACATAAATACCTTTAGGCGCAAGATCAGCATGAAGATTGATCAAATAGTTTCGTAAACCAGCCATAGCAATACCGATGTTCCCCATTATTTGCATCGGATAAATTGCAGATAGGCCCGTCGTAAACAAGAGTGCGCCTTCGCCCTCCTTAATCATATCAGGTAAGACAGATTGGACGGTTCGAATTGCACCAATCATAAAGCCGTTAAAGATGTCTAAGGCATTCTCGTCTGTTACCTGCCAAGCTGGAGTAGGTGGATAGTTGCCAACCGTTGGACTAAACTCCACGACATCAATTGAACCAAACTTCTCTTTGATTGCTGCAAAAGCACCCTCCAGCTGTTCTTTACTATACAAATCAGTTGCAAAGCCAGCTGCCGCGATGTTCTGTTCTTCTAACTCCAAAACTAGATCAACCAGTTTACTCTGGTTTCGAGATATCAAGGCAATCTGAAATCCATTTTTGCCGAATTTACGTGCTAACGATTGACCTAGTCCTGGACCTGCTCCGACAATTACGAGTGTTTTCATTTTGTATATCCTCCTAGTTAAAATTCAGCTGCTGCTTTTACAGTTTCTTGTAGTCGCCTACGGGGCCCTCTGGCCTTGAGCATTTTTTCAACATCCACATATTTCCCCATAGGCATTTCCGCAAATGCAGGTGATGTCTTCATAAAGGAAGTGGATTTGTCCCAATCTCCGAGCATAACCATGGTAAGCTCAACTGTATTACCATCGGGATCTTTATAGTAGAAGGCAATATTGATACCTTGATCTGCAGTTACGATAGGCTTAATACCGATATCTCTTAACCGGATATACGTATCCAGAAGATCATCAAGAGAATCGTATTCGAATGCTAAGTGACTAATGCTTGAGCGAGGCCTACCCGTTTCAGCGACAGGTAATCCGGGAATTTCAATAAGCGCTATTCGGTGGTTTGCTTTATCGTTCGTCACCCATGCTGCTTTAACGCCCGGAAGGTTACCTGCTGGATTAACTTTCTCGAAATTGATTTTCATTCCGATCGCCTTACTGTACCACAACAACATTTCGTCGATTTTACCTGTTGTAATACCGACATGATGTAGAGCGGAATGCTTTACTTCACTTCTTTCTGCCATTTGAACACCTCCTCAGTTTTAGACCTCAATTAATCAGCTACTTTTTACCCTAACGGAGGCTTTCTTAATTGTTGTATACAATCGGCATCTGATGAATTAAGGATTGGTTTGAAGCTGCATGGTGCATAAATTCCGATCCTTATCAGATTTCAAGGTTGGAGTAGCAAGTGTAACAATAACCTCATGACCATCCGCAACAGGGGTACCTTTTAATTTTCTGGACGTATCGAGCGCGGGTCCCAATGTGCTAATGACGATATCAGCATTCGATATTGCTTTTTCCACCAAGTCTTGATTAGATAATTGACCCTCGACAACATTTAGCTGCTCATGTTTCTGTCCAATTTTCCCCGCATTTCTAACATAAAGGGTAACGTTATCCCCGTTTTGAATTGTTACCTCAGTCAAAATTTTCCCGATCGCACCACTACCACCAAAAAGCGTTATGTTCATTAGTCGATCACCTCGATGCTTTATTATTAAATTGCTCTTTTAACCCAATAAACATCAAGGTTACAGCAAAACTTAATCGAACTTTTGTTGAATATATAACGTTCGTTGGTTATTATTATATGGAATATGATGATTGCTTCAATCGCTAATAAAGTGATTTTTGTTTAATATTCAACGGAATCAAATGATTTGTTAAATATCTTCTGGGGGCTATACATTATGGGAGTTAAAATCGATCGAAGAATCCTAAAAACGAAGGAAGCCATATTTAATGCATTTATCGGTTTGATCTCGGAGAAGGATTTTGAAGAAATAACTATTAATGAGATTGCGGATCGGGCGAATGTTAATAGGGGAACCATTTATTTTCACTACAACGATAAATACGATCTTCTTAACAAATGCATCGATGAGCATTTGAGCAAAATGATTTCTATTTGCATCTCGACCGATCCAAACCAAGAGAAAGTTAATTTTATCCATTCATTGTTACCTGTTTTTCAATACTTTGAGCAGAACCATACGTTTTACGCTTCCATGCTTTCGAATAAAGGAATCCCTGCTTTTCGGGAGCATATGTTGGAGATCGTGGCAGGGAACATAAAAGATCAGGTCAATATGGAGGACCTTAATAAGGGGTATGACAAGCAATTGATTACGCAATTTATGGCCTTTGCGTTCACCGGGGTAATTGAATGGTGGATTTTAAATAACATGCCTCATCCACCTAAATACATGGCAGAGCAGGTATGGGGATTGTTTGAAAGGAATCAGATTTACCGTTCTTAAGCGAGTTATCCCGTTCTTTAACTTATCAATTAGCGAAAAAGGTATTATTTCGTATGTTGCAGTATCATTCTTATCTGAATAAATGAATAGCAGTTCGGAACAAGGCTCCCGTAATGATACCGCCCTCGATCTCATTACCGATTAACTTGCTACCTCGTATTGTACTTGCTTTAACTGTACTGGCCTTTATATCTGAAGCATTCATTTCTGAGCTGTCGATCTGGCCTGTAAGCTTGATTGATCTAGCAACTATATTACCCTTCATATCCGCTCATGGCTTGAACCTCCTTTATAGTACAACATAAATATAAGCTCAAATATGTCAGAGGACAGGGCATACAGGTAAACATTACAAAGGCTCTACCGGTTACATACCAGTAGAGCCTATTATACCGAAACAAGGATTGGACGTTACCGCCACGATGCTTTAAAAATTAAATCCAACAGGCTTTAGTGATGATAACCAACAGGATAAAAAGTACCAAAATTGCAGCTGGCGATGTGAAAGCACCAAAATGTTTTACCTTATGCTCATGTCCACATTCACTCACATGAACTCCTCCTTTTTATAAGATACGGTATACAGTATGTATAAATAAAGAAATTGACTAGACTAAACAGTGAGCCAGTTTATCGCGATGGTTGGCTCAAACTGAACACTAGTACTTGGCGAGATTTGTACGTTTGCCATGGTGACCTCCTCTTTTATATTAAAGAAACTGCGGCTACTTCAACTTATGGGTTAAGTTGGGCAATTTGAGTGAGTTCTTCTTGCAGCACTTTTTGATGTGGAATCACGTTTCCAGATGAATCCATTCCGAATACCGTGATAACTGTATCTGTTGGAACCATGCCTGTAACAAGAAATTGAACTTCGTAAGAAGTATTACCTACGATGTTGAAACTAAGAATTTGACTAGTATTCGCATTAATCGTCAGTGAATTGGAATAAACCAGTGACTTACTCGCTAAGCTATTCCATACGTAGATGTGATAAACAACGTTAGATGAAAAACTAAGATTATCATTATTAGTGTCGCAGGCCTTCCTCTAATTGGAGACTACATTGGAAATGCCATTGTTCCTCAAACAGGCCGCCTTGTAACCGTTTGGACGGACACTCGGACAGGAACTGAAAACATTTGGTTTGGCGATAACCAATAAACTTCTAAAGTCCACTACATGGTTTCATGAGATCCAGGAACTCGAATCAGCGAGACAGCTTTCGTTACGCACAATAAATTTGTATCTATAAACAAAAAATACCCTGCCAGCTTACTGCCAGTAGGGTATTTACTTTATTCTTTTATTCAGTAGTTGCAGGTGTTGAACACTTTTTAATCTCGATATATATTCCCAGTTCTGATAGACTATATTCAAAAATGAATTGGGTTATGTAAATTGAAACGCCTTATTACATGTCTGTTCAAGAATAAGCTCATCGACGATGCGCTGAAGGCTTTTCAGATTGAGCGTTCTTTGAGCATGAAAGGCTGTCCCTATGACAATGCCGTTGCGGAAGCTACTTTTAAAATTTTCAAAACGGAGTTTGTGAAGAAACGTCATTTTGAAAGTCTTGCTGAGCTAACCACAGAATTACATGACTATGTACACTGGTTTAACCATATTCGGATTCACGGTTCTCTGGATTACTTGAGTCCGGCTGAGTTCAAGCAGAGGCACCACAAAAAAATTGTCTAGTTTAGTGTTGACAATCCAACTTTTCTACGAGGCCTCCGTATAATCCAAAGGGTCATTTATGTTCTTCATTCATTCGGTTGTTTTAGAACAAGTAAGAGTTTTTTAATCTCAATCAGTTCGCCTTCGATCCGATGAAGGTGGCTCTGCATATCGTCAATCTCTTGTTCGGCTTTGTAGTTGATCGCGAAGTCAATGATCGATTCATGCTTATCCCTTGCAGTTTGGCGGTTCTGACTCATCATAATGACCGGAGCCTGGAATGCTGCGATAAAGGACAAACACAAGTTCAACAAGATAAATGGAGGTTCATCGAAATGAAAGCGAGTAAACGGCAAGCTGTTCAAGAGTATCCAGATGGTCAGAAAGATAGCGAAATAAGTAATAAATCTCCAGCTACCGCCGAATGATGCAATCCGATCCGCAAGACGATCTGACCAGCTTGTCGTTCTTTGGTACGCTTCATCTAAATGAGAAAGAATGCTATTTTCGTAACTATCGACTAGCCGATCAATACGACGAGTATTTTCCTGATTCAATTCAATATCAAAGCCTTGAATATGAGCAGCACTTTTATTTTGCTGCTTTTTTTGAAAAAAATTCATTTTTGACATGTCGACTGCCTCCTTGTTTTAAGGCAGTCAGGCCCAATACTACCCCGTAGGAGAGGAGTTGCAACCATACTCAATTACGGTATCTAGTTTTAACCCGACTGCCAATAGACTCACTGGTTCTGGATCCGGTTCAGACGAACTTCGACTACTCATAAGAATGGTTCACCCCCTCTCCCATATCGCATTGTTGGCTCCATATTTTACTTGTCTCACAGGAACCATGTCACTGCCAATACCTAACACATTGAAATAAAAACGCCCCTCAGCTCAACTGAAGGGGCGTCGTTCTGCATGCAAGATAAGGCATGCAAATATCCGATTCCCCCAAGTCGAGCTTTAGCACTATACGACGTAAAAGAACCAAAGTTCTTTAGCCACATTAAGAAGAGCCTTAATCCGGCAATTCCTGTTATACCCATTGGCATCTTTCGATGTTTCCGGGCAGTGGCTTATGTTCGTATAGGAGCCTCACCTAACGAGGACATCAATATTTCCCTTGCAAGCATACTGCTGTCCAAATGTGCTGTCAACCCAAATATATTCACTATATTTTACATATGTTTGCACCTGGTGACAACGACGCTGGCACTCCCCCTTATAATGTAAAATAAAAAGTCGCTGTGCCGCAGGTGCGGCAAACAGCTAGTCTACAACCTCCACCATATCTTCACTCAACGGCTTTACTACATATACTCTTACCTGGCTTACTGCAGCTGCAAACAGTTCGATATCCGACTTTAACACTTTATATGTATGGTTCATGCTGATCACCTCGATAATCATTCGGTGAACGATGTGGTAATTCCTTCAACAAAACAATCCCCGCCGACCAGTTAAGGACAGCAGGGATTTTTAAGGTGTTTTTTGAGTTGTTACTTACGATTATCTTTTTTTGTGGTTTTCATGGTCGCGACGTCTTAAACCTGCCAATCCAATTAATCCTAACAGACCAAGCCATCCCCAATTATCATTATCGTCATCGTTATTATTAGTAGTCAGCATTTGTGTTCTACCATTGTCCTTTGTGCCCATATTGGTTTCACTGTTTTCAGCAAATGCTACTACCGCTCCAAAACTTGAAATCATTAATGCAACAACCACCATTATCTTCATTTTTTTCAACATGCCTAAACCACTCCTTTAAATTTGTGTTTCCAATCAATTCTTTAATGTATTTAGCATGCCCAGTAGAACTTATTTCGTATACATTATTTGTAATGACAGTATTGCTTTTACCTTCACATTAAATCTTCACTACTGGGAATCATAAATTTGTACATCATTAAAGTAAACAAGGAGTGGTTTTTATAATGGGAATCCTAAGCGGGAATCCAAAAGACGAGCCCATGCATTACGGAGAAATTTATAGTGTGTGGCAGTTTTCGGCGTTAGCAAAGGGCAGCGTTTCATTTTACCAAGCATTTTTAAACCACGCAGGAGACAAAGAACTCAAAAAAGTACTGGATGATCTTATTGATCAAGCTAAACTGGAAATCCAAGAATGCGACGCAATGCTTACTGATAATGGTATTGCCCCAGCCCCTATTATGCCTGAAAGACCCCCTGTGAAACTTGAGGATATCCCGGCTGGTGCAAGGTTTACTGATCCCGAAATTGCAGCTAAAATCGCATTAGATACCTCTGTGGGATTGACATCTTGCAGCCAAGCTATGGGTCAATCCATTAGAGAAGACATCGGGGCTTTATTTGCGAAATATCATCTAACTAAGACTGCTTTGGGAGTTCGTATTCTAAAAATGAACAAAGAAAAGGGTTGGCTAATACCTCCCCCTCTTCAATTAAAACGACCTGAACCAGTTAAAGCCTAAATTTCCTGTACGATCTTCAACACACTGTTCCTTAGATTCTTCAACAAAAATCCCCGCCGACCAGTTAAGGTTAGCGGGGATTTAATCTTATTTAGAGTATTCACTTACTTCAAACGTTAGGATACGATCATACAGCATGTAATCCTTTCGGCTACTGAATGGTCCTTTATTGTTGTCATGCTTGTTAATAGCGTACGAAGCCGGACCAGATCCAGCCTGCTTGCTCTCATACCAGACAATAAAGTCATTGACCTCTTTCATGCTCAGATCAAATTCTTTTTCTAATCCTGTTGTCATGGTTACTACCACTATGGCACGATCACCTGGTAAATTTTCATCAGGTTCTGAGGGCTTTGGTTCAGTAGTTGGATTAGGATCAGGAATAAGTACTGCCTTTGGAGTGGCTGAAGCTTCATTTGAAAATGTACTTTCTCCCCCATCATTAACGGCTGTTACAACGTAATAATAAGTTGTACCGTTCTTAACATTGCTATCTATGAAAGAGGTATCTTTAATCATGTCTGCAATGTTCTCATAAGGACCACCAGATTTTACAGACCTTTTTACCGTATAACTTGTAGCATTGGCAACCGAATCAAAACTTAATGTGACTTTTGACTCTCCGCCAACAGCATTTAACTTTTGAGCGGCAGCAGGAACATCACTCCCGGTGAATACATCAAGCTCATTAATTGTTCCAGTTCCACTTAAGACTAAATATCTCGAATTGGGAGAAAAGCCTTGAAAAACAGAACCATTCATTGGATAAGAACTAGTGCCGAATCCTGCGATGTAACCTTTAGCGCTATTATACATATCCCATCTTATTGAACCTGTTGCATCAAAACGATAGGACCTTACCGTGTAACTAGATCCTAAATCGATAATTAAATACTGTGATTTTAGGGATATCCCTGTTTTATTATTATTATCAGTAGCTAGTAGACTTGACTCCCCTTCTCCCCATAATGTGCTACTTAGGATGGCTTGCTTTCCATTGGCCAATCCACCTGAATAAGCACTGACTGAAGAGAATGGAATGAGTAGTACAAACAATAAAGTAATAGATAAAATTAAACCGAAAATCTTTTTCATTAAAAATTGCTCCTTTGATTAATATGTTCAAAGAATAACAAAATTCAGAAAGGGGTGTCTAAACATAAACTTGCTAATCTATAAATATAATCTATATATTTGAATATTTATTTTTTATTGGGTATAAAAAAGGACTCATACCAGCTTCTACACTGATTGAGTCCATGTCTTTATTTAACGATAAATTGCACTTTTGTTCAATCTTCATATTCATCCAGTTTGTGACCGACCCAGCCTCCATCTCCACGATTATCCTTCGGTCTTATGTACTTTATGTCTGCACCCTCTCCACCTTCTGCACACATTGCCATGGGTCACTCGTCACGGTCATATCCTTTTTTCATCGGAACTCCCTTTAATAACTCCTTACGGTTTTCCTCGGCTCCGTCCCGATCAATCGTACATACAGCAGAGTGTCGGCTGCTATTGCATCTCTAATGTGTGCTCCAGTTTCAGGGTAGCGTGAGCTTGGAAACTCTAATGTATACCCAGCTTGTTGGTTGATTGCTGTCTGTTCAGCATAAACGCCTTGTACGGAAAAAATAGTAGCTAGTAAAAATACGATTAATCCTCTTGCGATTCCTTTTATCATATGACACCTCCATAATAATTAAATCTTCTCAATACTATATTATGAGGTGTGTCGAAGTGTCAGGAAGCTTGTCGTAAAGTAAAAAAAAGGCTATACCGCTTATGCGCTATAGCCTTTTAAGAGCTATTAATATGTGGAATAATTATAAGTTTGAATTTTGTAACGGGTGCATCCTGCTAATAATTCGCATGTGGAGTCGGTATAACTAATAGAGATTGAATCGAGCCTATACCCATTTAGGAAGTTCAAGTCCTTATAACCTACTTCGGAAGCTGCATAGTCTTCCCAATCATTTGCCCAAGTTTTATGGATCGGCTACACTCTTCTAGACAGAAAAATTGTGGTCTAATATAGTAGACTACAGACCAACCTAGGAGGAGCAAACGGATCATGACAAAAAAAGAAAGACGTACCTTTAGCGCTGAATTTAAAGCGCAGATGGTTCAGCTCTATCAAAGTGGTAAACCGCGAAAGGATATCATTCAAGAATATGATTTGAATCCTTCATCGCTGGATAAATGGGTGAAACAGAGTTCCACATCTGGATCCTTCAAAGAGAAAGACAACCGGACTCCAGAGGAATTAGAACTGATCGAACTTCGAAAACAGAACAAGCAACTGCTCATGGAGAATGACATTTTAAAGCAAGCCGCGCTGATCATGGGACGAAAGTAAATGTCATTCGCCAGAATAAACATAAATACTCGGTATCAGCCATGTGCGACGTCCTAAAACTTCCGAGAAGCACCTATTATTATGAAGAAAACAAAGTAGAAGTGACATCGGAGGATGAGCTTTCCTCCCTGATTATGGACATTTTTCAAAGCAGCCGTCAAAACTACGGTACGCGTAAGATCAAAAAAGCGTTGCACCAGCAAGGCTTTACGGTATCCAGGCGGAGAATTGGACGAATCATGAAGGAATACGGGTTGATTTCCTCGTATACGGTCGCTCAGTACAAGCCTCATCCCACGAGATGCAATGAAGCCAAGCAAGCGAATGTACTGGACCGGAAATTTGAACAAGAGCAGGCGTTATCTGTCGTCGTAAGCGATCTGACGTACGTCCGAGTGGGTTCATATTGGAACTACGTATGCTTCTTTGTAGATCTGTTTAACCGCGAGATTATCGGCTACAGTGCAGGCCCCCACAAGATGCCAAGTTGGTTTACCGTGCTTTGGCTTCAATTTAAGGGCAACCTGAATGACATTCAGCTCTTCCATACCGACCGAGGCAATAAATTCAAGAATAAGCTCATCGACGATGCGCTGAAGGCTTTTCAGATTGAGCGTTCTTTGAGCATGAAAGGCTGTCCCTATGACAATGCCGTTGCGGAAGCTGCTTTTAAAATTTTCAAAACGGAGTTTGTGAAGAAACGTCATTTCGAAAGTCCTGCTGAGCTAACCACAGAATTACATGACTATGTACACTGGTTTAACCATATTCGGATTCACGGTTCTCTGGATTACTTGAGTCCGGCTGAGTTCAAGCAAAGGCACCACAAAAAATTGTCTAGTTTAGTGTTGACAATCCAGTATGTGTCATTCAATAAATTTGACAAGGCTAAACGGAATTTACTTCAACGAGAAAAAGCTCTGTTAACCTTAGGTACCTCTAGCAGCTTGTCAGTGGAACTAATATTCGCTCTATAAGTTCACGCTTACTATAAAGTAGGATGTAAACGATGTTATCAGAAGGGTAAAATGACGTATATCCGTATTTCATCCTGATATCTCTTTTACATCGCTCAATGTGATTGCTTGAATAAACCTTTTTCGCCATGTTGTAAGCACCTTTTCGTATCTTCTAGAAAAAAATCACTCCTCGAGAAACATATTGCTGTGATTAAATGATAGAAAAAAAGCAGAAAACCCTTGCCGCAAGTGGCAAGGGTCAAATGTAATTATGTAGTGTATGTGGGTCTATTACCTTTTTTTATTGAAACCTTAATCATATAAATATATAAAGAAATTACGATATGAAAATTTCTTGTATGACAGTCTTGAAATTAGGAACCTATACCGTGATCCATTGGCTTTATAATAGCATCAGGAAAAGTCGTTGAAATTTGTCCACTCCAGAAAGTAAAACTAAAGAAACTTATTACTAAGATGGCAGAGATTAAGCCTCTCATGTACTCTAACCTCCTCCAAAATTTTTTTGTAACAGTTTAGTTGGCCTTCTGTAGCTTGTTCTCTGCATAATTCAAACAAGGCAACTCCCTGAGCAAACATACTACTGTTGTTAATAGTAACTGATAAATTGAGACTCTGTAAAGTATTTTGAATACACTGATCTGACAAGCCTTTATCTAAATAATACAGGGATAAATGATAATGAAAATGTAATCTTCTTCCTAATGCAATAATATCATCATATTCGTTGAATTTTGATATTTCTTCAGATAATTCCTCTAGGGTTTTATCTATAGAAAAACCGTATTTATTTGCTGTCCCTACGATAATCGCCAATCCAAATAGAACTTCACGAGGATGTGAGGCTAAATAATGTGTATATTCCGTTAATTTGTGATTATGACCCATGAGCATATCCAACATATACGAATTAGCTACTGCAAACATTTTAAACTTATTCATTTCCTCTATTCCAATAATATCCAGACCTTTAAACCAAGACAAATCAGAATATCCATCAATATATTTTCTAGAGTCTTCATAGAAACCCTGCTTCTCATATTCAGTTGCTTTTAAAAGGAACCCCTGACCATAATACACTACCAAGTGTCGCTCTGTATTCAAAGAAGTCTTTTCTCGCTTACTCGTTTTTCTTTGATTCTGCTCCTGATAAACGACCTTTGCTAATACGATTAACTCGTCAGCGCACTCCCCCATTCGTTTCCAGTCACTCAATGTATAATATGTGTTTGCCAATTGTAATAGTCCATCTAACTGGAAATGTACAGGCAAACGATTTCGAAACTGTAAAAACCGTGTGGCTGCATCTCTATTTTTCTGCAAGTCTTGACCCAAGGCGGCACGAAACAGCCGATACTGGCTAATCGCCAAGGTTTCGGAATGCTGGTGTTTCTCATGTTCAGCCACACACTCATAGAACAGCACCGCCCCCTGCTGATTTCCCGCTGCGTGTACCTTCTCTGCAATTTCGAACACTAGAGAAAGTTGATTTAGATTCTCCATTAAACGAGATAATACTCGTTCTATACATTCAGTTTTCCCAAGCTCTGCACAACGCAGCAAAAAAGGTTCCACCCGACGACGATCCGTCTTTCCTGTAATAAAGCATTCATCCACGTAACACTCATACAGCCATCCCTCTGGTTTACCTAAAGCCTGGATCATACTATCAAAATGTCGCATCGGTAGAGGATATTTATGGGAATCGTGATTGAGCAATAAACTAAGGTAGCTACCCCTTATTTCTGTTGCTTTCGAGAAACCGCCTAGCGTAAAGCCTTCTTCTTGCATACACTTTCGTATTTCTGAACGAATCACAATGGCTTGTTCCAATGAATATGTCGCCTCCAGTAATGATTTTAAAATTTCATTTAGAGAACCTACTTTTTTACGTAATATTCCGATTATAGAATTTACCTAGAAATAATGTCAATTATACCCACGATGAAGTTGCAATTTTCAATGAAAATCTATTTTCGATAATTATTTTATCTCATGGTACGCTTTGAATAACCAATTAGCAACCAATCAAGACTAATTTTTCAACCTATATACATAAAGAAGGTGAATCATGTTGGACAACAATAAAAACACCCTGTAACGCCCTTCGGATGGACGATCAAGCAGAAGCTTGTGGAAAGGCAACTGGATCAGAAAACGTTTGTGAGACGTACCAAATTCCGCCTTCTCGTCTGTCGAATCTCATTCACGGTACAAGAAAAGCCAAACGACACAGGAAAATAGTATCCCAATTACTTGGCATTCAGGACGAGTCATAGAAACCTATCGTACATAGAGGGGAGACTTTGAACATGCGATATTTTCACAAGCATCAGCCTGAACAGTGTGTGCTCTGCCATTCGACCGATTCGATCATTATTTCCAAGGGTGCGTTCATTTGTGCCCACTGTTACCTCAAAAGCATTTACAAATATCATAATAAACTACGGGGTTACCCTCGCTCCAAGGTGATTTTTCTGGTAAAACAGTACATCAATCAGGATGAATAAACGTGCTGCTTCACAGATGGGTATACTCCTTGCAAGCCTCACCATGCTAATGACCCTTGTGATGACCCTATGCTATAATGTGGAAAGTATGGATAGTTACATGTACAGGAGGATGGGAGCAGGATGATCGGGAAATTTTTGATTTTCTCTCTATTATGGAGTTTGCTCGGCAACCCGTTTCTGGCGTTGCTCGTACTGCTGATTGTGATTTACATATTGGATCGCAGCTTTATCGGTGTATTACCCAGCATCAGCAAACCATGGAAAAGAAGGCGCAATGCTGCGCGGCTGCGTCAGCAGATCGCCTTAAATGCCAACGATGTGGCTGCCAAGTTCGATTTGGCTCGCATTTGGATCGAAAGTAAGAAATATCATCAGGCTTTGGAGCTGCTGCTGGACATCGAGTCCCGTTATGAGGGTTCCGCAGATTATTGGAATGCACGGGGAACGGCTGAGGTTCATACGGGGCACATCGAGGATGGAGAACCGCATTTACTGAAAGCACTGGACATTAACCCACGGGTTCAATACGGTGAGCCTTATTTGCATTTGGCCGCAGCTTTCAAGGAACGTGACGTAAACAAGGCGCTGCATTATCTACACCAGTTTCAGGAGATTCAGTCTTCTTCCAGCGAGGGCTATTATCTGACAGGCTTGATGTATCGTTTGCTGGGACGCAAAGACGAGGCCACGGCAGCTTTTAACCAGTCTATCGCTGTCTACCGCTCCCTGCCCAAATACCGCAAACGAAGTGAACGCAAGTGGGCTGTACGCAGCTTATTCCGTAAATTAATCGGCTAGAAAGGGCTGGATTTTATATGGACGACCTTTCTCCTCTCATGAGAAAGGTCGGTTTTACGTTTCATCCACATAACACCTCCATCGATCTGGATCGGTATTTTGATCCTTAGGATGAGAGGTGTTTTTTTATAAACAGTTGTTGACATGCCAAAGATTGGGTCCTATAATCCGTTTATAAACTCTTAAGTTTATATATAAACTCTTAAGTACAAAATTAGGAAGGATGATCATCTTGTTGAAACACGGTCTCTACATATCTGCTATATTCATTCTTCTGTTCACCTCAGCCTGCTCATCTACAGGATCGAGTGATCATGAAGCAGCAGAACAACAAAACCAAAAGGTTGAAGCAATGATCGTTAAAAAAGAGCCACTGTCTGCGTCTTTTGACCTTTCAGGCACACTACAGCCCTATGAAGATACCATTGTATCTTTTGAGTTATCTGGACTGGTACGCGATACCCTTGTAAATGTGGGAGATCCCGTATCCCAGGGGCAGATCATGACCAGGCTGGATTCATCCAGCTATCAGCTCCAACTGGAGCAAGCCAATACAGCCATTCTTGAAGCACAAGCGGGTATCAAAAATGCTACAGCCGCCATTTCAAGCGCAGATGCCTCCATCCAATCCGCCGATGCGCAAAAGGCAGCAGCTCAGGCCGGAGTTAACAAAGTGAATAAAGGAGCCAGAGAGCAGGAAAAGGCACAGGTGCGCACCAAAGTGCAAAGAGCACAATCCGCTTTGACTAAAGTACAGGCTACTGCTGAACGCACCAAGCTTTTATATGATCAGGGAGCTGCAACCAAAAACGATAATGAAAATGCGCAGCTCGCTTTGACCAATGCCACCAAGGACCTTGAGGATGCACAAGAAGCCCTCTCCTTAATCCAGGAGGGAGCAACATTAGAAGATCGGCAATCGGCAGCATCCAGTTTACAGCAAGCCCAAGCCGGGAAAGAATCTGCCATCGCCGCGAAGGAACAGGCTGTAGCCTCCAAGGATAACTCTGCTGCGGCATACCAGCAAGCGGTCATTGCCAAAAAGCAGGCCGAACTTTCCCTCTCCAAGACAGCTTTAAAAGCACCGATTTCCGGCGTTATTCTGGAAAAAAAGGCAACGGTCGGACAATTGGCAAGCGCAGGACAGCCCGTATACCGTATCGGACAAATCGACAAGCTCAAGGTGCTGCTCCCTGTTCCCGACCATGAAATCACGAACTGGAAGCAAGGTCAGACCGTCCAGCTTCAACTATACGATGAGAACAGAGAAGGAACGGTCAGCAAAATTTATCCAGCCACCAACACCAATACGGGCAGTATCAACGTGGAAGTGATTGTTCCTAACACCCAGCATGATTGGGCCCCGGGACAAGTCGTAAAGGCAGGCCGCCAACTGACCCAGAGTGAGCAAATTTTGCTCCCGGCCAAAGCTGTCATTAATAACGGTACAGATACTTTTGTCTATAAAGTGGTGAACAACAAGGCGCTAAAAACCATCGTGAATGTCGGTCAGATGTCGAACAATAAGCTCGAAATTACCAAGGGGCTGAATGTCGGGGATCGTATCGTTACCACCGGAGTAAACCTGATCTACGATGGGCTGCCCATTCAGGTCACGGGGGGAACGAGCAAATGATTGCATATTTTATCCGAAAGAAAAAACTGACCCTCTTTATTTTTATCATGGCGATTGTTGCCGGGCTGTATAGTGTCTCTCAGCTTCCACGGCAGGAAATGCCGGATATTATTAAGAAAACAGCTATGGTCACGACGCTTTATCCGGGGGCTACACCCCAAAAAGTAGAACAAACGGTTACAAAGCCTTTGGAACAAAAAATGAAAGAAATCAACCATATTAAAAAGATTTCTTCCACATCCGAAAATGGGCTGTCGACGATTATTATTGAAACTGAAGGCAACGCCAATGCCAAGGAAGCTTGGGATGAATTACGTAAAAAAATGAACGATGTCCAATCGTCTCTCCCTACAGATGCTCAAAAGCCTGTGGTTTACGATGATTTGAACAAGGTATTTATTCATTCCTACGCCATCACGGGGAACTCTGCGGAGCAATTATATCCATTAAATGATCTCGTGAAGTCTTGGAAAGATCAATTAAGAACCGTCCCCGGTGTATCAGAAGTGACGATTAAAGGATTACCCGATCAAGAGATTCAAATTCAGATTGATGCACAGAAGCTCCAGCAGTACCATATTAGCTGGGAACAACTTATGAGTGCAGTGCAAAAGGAAAATGAGCAATATCCGATAGGCAATCTGGATTACGATGAACGCACGTACCGAATGAATGTGACGCAGTCCAAGAATGCTCAGGATTTGAGTAAAGTCATTATTTCTAAAACAGAAAGTGGTACTCCTGTATATCTCAGTGATGTCGGCAGCGTTTTGCTTACGCATAATACCAGCAGCTACATGGCTTATTTTAATGGTAAACCAGCCATTACACTAACGATTAACGGTAACACCGGTTCTGACGTAGAAACGATTTATAGTAAAGTAAACGAAGAAATGCAGTTGTTAAAACCAGATCTGCCTAATACCTTTCAGTTGAACACGTTATTTTCACAAACTGAGTGGATTGGTCATATTTTTCATGGTTTGACTCGTGAATTGCTGTTTGCTATTGCGGCGGTTGTGATCGTATGTACATTGGGCTTGAATCTGATTACATCGTCTTTTGTGGCACTGGCTATTCCTATTTCAATCGCCATAGGTCTCATTATTCTCCCTATGCTCGGAATAACATTGAATCAGGTTACGGTCATTGGCTTAATTATTGTAATGGGGATTCTAGTCGATGATGCTGTGGTGGTTAATGATAATATTGAGCGCAGGATGCTAACGATGGGGGAAAGTCCCAAGATAGCCGCACTAAAAGGAACGAAGGAAGTTTCCATTTCCATTCTGACTGCAACCTTGGCGACAGTGGCCTCCTTCGCCCCGCTGTTCTTTATGTCAGGCGATGCAGGCTCCTTTATCAAACCGTTACCGTTTGCTGTTATTTTCACATTATTGGCTTCCATGCTCATGTCCTTTACCGTCATTCCAATTTTTAGAGAATGGTACGGTCAACGAAGTCAAAAGTCAGACAACTCCACCATGAAGCCGCCCGGACTTCTGGGCAAACAAATTGATGATCTTCGTAACGTATATGCCGATAAGCTTATTCCTAAAGTGATTAAGCGACCTGGATTATATGCTGCATTAGGATTATTGATCAGCACCTCACTGTACGGCGTACTTGCTTTTATTCCGATTGATCTGTTCCCCAGAACCAACGATCCGCAATTAAGCATTAATGTACGGATGCCGACAGGTACTTCTATAGAAGAAACCAAGCGGGTCACCGAGGATATTGCCAAATGGGTGAAGCAACAGCCTCATGTGCGTACGATCAGCTATGCGGCTGGCGGCGATGCTCCTCCGTTGTTTCAAGATATGACCGCTGAGGCCAAAACAGGCACAACCTTGGGGCAGATTGCTATTGTTGGGGAAGAAGGCGAGTTCGATCCGGATGAAATGGCAGAGAAATGGTCCACCGTCTTAAAAGATCGTTATCCGGGTCAATCCATCTCCCTGAAAATAGCCAAGGTGGGACTGCCTCTCGGCAAGCCGATTTCCATTCGGATTTTAGGCAATAATGTGGATCAGCTACGATCCTTATCTCAACAGTTAAAAGAAGACATGATGTCTATAGAAGGAACGCAGGACGTTCAGGATGATATGGAAAACGAAGGCTATACGCTGGATTTTCAAATCAAAAAACAAGCGATGGATCAATATCAGGTCAGCAATAATGATCTGACACGCACACTTTTATTAATGGGTAATGGCGTGAGCTTTAGCCGATTTGATACGGGGAAAGATTTGATCAATATTAAGCTGAAACTGAGTCAAGCAGACCCAAATCCTGAGATTTTGTTTCAGCAATTGAATGTAACTAATGCCAATGGTGTTCAAATACCTTTGTCCCAACTGGCTGAATTAAAGCCATCCTTTGCAACGCAAAAAATTAACCATTATAATTTAAAGCGTTCGATTACTGTAAATGCTGATGTTCGTGGGCGTACAGCTTCAGAAGTCATGAATGATGTGAAACTTAAATTGGAAGACATTAAATTCCCTCCAGGGTACTCTTGGGAAATCGGCGGAGAAATTTCAGGTCAGGATGACATTTTATCAGAAATAGGATTGTTATATGTTGTCGTCATTCTGTTAATCTTCATGCTTATATTCTTGCAATTCTATTCCTTCTCGATCCCATTCATCATTCTGACTACTGTGTATATGGCAGCCGTGGGCGGATTTCTGGGCCTGTTCCTCCTGAATACACCGATCACTTTTATGGGCGTATTGGGATTAATGACCTTGGCAGGTATTGTCGTACGTAACGGCATTGTGCTGATTGAGTTTATCGAGGATGCAAGACGTGAAGGAGTAGAACTGAAAGAAGCGGTAATTGCAGCGACCAAGGCACGTTTTCGTCCGATCCTGCTTACTTCGGTGACAGCCATTGTCGGTCTGCTTCCAATTGCACTGATTGGGGAACATATGTTTAGACCTCTGTCGTACACCATTATGTTTGGATTGATGTACTCGACCATTCTTACGATGTTTGTGGTTCCGTCCCTGTATATGGTTATTGCCCGCTGGAAATTAAAAAGACAGAGTGAAAAATTGGGGGTACAATGAAAAAAATAACGAGTGATGATATTATATTTGCCGCCCTTTCCCTGTTTTCTGAAAAAGGGTACGATGCCACCTCGGTGGATGAAATTGCCCGCGAAAGCGGGATGGTGAAGGCTTCTTTTTATAAATACTTTCAAAGCAAGGAAGAACTGCTGCTAGGGACGATTGCCCTGATTGAAAAACTTCTCAATAAAGATGCTAAGGAACTAAATCTCAAGCATCAGCTCCCTGCCCGGGAAAAATTGAGACAGCTTTACTTGATTGCGCTGGGCCGGATCTACAAGAATAGAATTCATTTGCTGGTATACTCCGTCCCTTTAATCGGTTCCAAGGAAGAAAAAATTGCGCATGCTATTGATCGTCTTGAGCATAATTTATCCAGCCTGATGGTCGATTTCTTAATAGATGCTTATGGAGAGTCCATACATGACTATGCGTACGATATTGTTTTTGTCGTCAAAAGCATGATTATCAATTCCTTCCGAATGAGCGATTCAGAGCTGTCCTCGACGGAGCATCAAACACTGGCTGAATTTATCGTCAGCATTACGGATATGCTGGCACAAGGAATGCTGAGCCCTGATGTTCAACATCAAATTATGTGGGGCCTCGATTCCGGATTATATGAAGACTCTGATCATATCTGGACCAAAGGAAGACAAATCGCCTATGTGCTTCAACATATGGACGCAGTCTTGAAACAAATCGAATTAGATGAAGCCATCCAGAATGAACATATGCAAATATTAAGCAGGCTACAGGGCGAACTGTCCGAACAAAACGTGGAGACAGCCCACGTTAAAGCCCTTCTCCTTTTTTTGGAACAGCTGCCTGCGTTACAGGAAGACTGTAAAAAGCTGAAAGCTATTTTAGAAATTTAAAGGGTTCCGTTCAGCTAAAGATAAAGGTCCACGATGGTCAGATACTACTGCCATGATGGACCTCTTTTTTCTTTTGCACATACCCTTCTACGCTCACCGCAATGGCGCATAGCCGAGCCGATCCAGCTCCTCCGCAATGACGCGATAGCCGCGACTGTTTGGATGCACCCGATCCAGCGAGAGCAGTTCCCTTTCGTTGCCCTCAAATGCAGGGTAAATGTTCGCCACCCGGTAATTCGGACCGCCCAGCGTAGCGAGAAATGAGTTATATTGGCGCACATATATCCCCGCCTCCCTCACGCCCGGAAAAGGATTATACAGCCCTACCATTCGAATGATAAATGGCTCACGCTGGCCGTATTTTATCTGATACAGGACATGTACGATTTGGCGTACATGTTCTTTCGTGCGGTTCAGTGCTTGCGGAATGGACGACGCAGACGAACCGGAGCCTCCAGCAATAGCGCTGGCGTATGGGCGCAGATCATTCCCGCCAATCGTCACCGTTATGAGTTCAGCTCGGCTCAACGCCGACCGAAAGAGTGGATTGTTGCGGACCATCGCCAGCAGCTCCTGCGATGTCAGCCCGTTGATCCCCAAATTCTCGTAACTGACTGGAGTACGAAGACGTTTTTCCGCCATCCGTCGATAGGTAGGCACAAATCCGCCAGTCAGCAGCGTCCCAGCACCTGTCGTTAATGAATCTCCTATAGCCGTGTAGTGGTAACCCATTGGAACCCACCTCCCCCGCTAATGCCTTTGCAACCAAAGGCACATCAACTTTTACATGAGAATGATGTCAATTCCTGACACAACATATCTTATGTAAAAAAAGAGACGCGGGACCCGGAGATTCGCTTATTCTTCGTCCATTTCATACACACAATGAAATTGCCCGCCTTTGGATAAGTCCTCCGATCCGTATACGGCAAAGCCCACGTTACGGAAGAAATCTGCTCCCTCTGCATCCGTGTCCACGGTGAGCCGTTTCGGATTACGTTCCTGAATGAGGGTAAGCAGCATACCTCTGGCATATCCTCTATGACGATTTTCGGGCAACACGGCCAGATGCCGGATTACGGTTGTTCCATCCTCCTGCTCCTCAAATCCGACAATACCTACAATTAGTCCTTCATCTTCCACACCGAATAGCTTCCAGTCATCCGAAGCTTGGTAAGTACGTAAAGCTGCCTCTCCGCGTTCAGGATGATCCAGCGCGGCGTAGGTTAGCAGCTCCAGAACCTCCTCACGATCCGAATCTGCTTTTATATTTTTAAACATGGTTCATCGTCTCTCCTTATAACCTGAAATGGGGATTACACTCTAGTTCTCCAAAATAAGCAACGGCCAGTTATCCAGCCACTGCTTCTCAAATACACGCTGACGAAAAGCCGTCGTATGGCGGAACAATGGACTTTGGCGTACCCGCATATCCAGCAGATCCTTTAATCCATGCGGACAAACGACCTCCATTTGATCCTCGTCATTCAATCTAACCGCTACCGCTGTAGCCGTCTCCGGCCAGCGGCTCATCGCATCCTCTACCGAAGCATAAGGAGCTGCCCCGTTGCGAAAATGCATCCGCGCCTGATTTTTGACAGACCAGTTGCGTCCCGCCTGCTTGCGGTTCAAGGACAGTTCAAGGTGCTCGTCCCGTTCCTCCAGCGTATTTTTCGGGTCAAAATAAATAACATCTATATCATTCAAAGGCGTAGGAGTTGTATAACCATGCAGCTTGTCCCACACCCGATTACGTACATAACCTGCGGCAATACAGCCCTGCGGCAGCCTCAGCTCTCGCACATAGCGCAAGTCTTCAAGCACCTGTGGATCATTCATATATTGTATGATTCGTAGCACATCTTCTTCCGACTTCATCCAGCACTCAGCTCCCTTTTTTATGATGACAGTTGCTCTACGGACTCTCCTCCTTGAGCTGCGATCCGGGCTGTACGCTGCGCCAGACGGCGGCGTGCGACCAGCAGGAATGGAATGCCAATCACGACCGACAGTGCAACCGGAACAAAAACGACAAGCGGCGCTGTTTGACCATAGATGTCCAATAGCCAGCCGCCAAACAAAGGAGCAAACACGCTACCCAGATTATTAAAGCCAATCGTACCGAAATAGGTCCCTTTATATTGAGCATCTGCAATTTGATCAATTAATACATCCAGCATCGTGAACAGCAGTACTTCACCCACTGTAAACAGCACCATATCCAGTATGAACATCCAGCCCGAATTTAGCATACCGCACAGTAACAGGCTGACTGCAATACATATATTTCCTGCAATCAAGGAATTTACCGGGGAAAAACGGCTTGCCAGCCGTACCAGCGGATATTGAAAAGCCAATACGCACACCGCGTTGACTGTAAGCATGTATGTAAACCACCGGGTCCCTTCCTCGAAGGATAAGGACAAGAATTGGGGCATCGTGGAATTGGAATGAGCATAACCCATGACGCAAAATATCGTCCCCAGCAAAATCGGCATAAACACCGGATCACGGCTGGCTGTGCGGAACGCCTCGCCCATCCGCAGTGGAGCCTCTCCCACCGTTGTCCCTGAATGCAGATCTGATGCATACCGAGTAAATTGGATCAACAGCAACACCCCGTACAACGCGTACACACCAGCCGCTACCATAAACGGTGTACCCGAGGATGCCGATCCTAACATCAAACCAAGCAACGGCCCTGCCACCACACCTACATTAATCGCCGCATATCTCATATTGTAGATGAGCAGTCTTTTCTCCTTGGGAGTTACATCTGATAACAGCGCCCGCGAGGTTGGCTCGAACAAGGATCTGCACAGTCCATTCAGAGCATTGATGACGAAAAAGGCCCAGGCCGCTTCAGCCAACGCAAAAGCCACGAATACAAGTGCCCAACTGGCGATGGACACCAGCATCACTTTACGTCGTCCGATCCGGTCGGAAATATATCCACCGTAAAAGCTGGCAAAAATGCCAACTAATGAACTGACCGATACGATCACCCCTGTATGAAAAGGGGATACCCCCAAGCGGGTAGTCAAATAAATGGACAAAAACGGGATACTCATGGATGTTGCCATCCTGCCAAATATAGTACCCGCAATAATCGTCCAGGCCAGTGGGTGAATCGAACGAAGTTGTTCTTTCATATCTGTTATCTATGTCTCCTTCTCCGCCCTGTCTCCAGAAAAAAACTTGCACACAACTTTTCCATCTGTGTGCAAGCTTAACAGGAAAATTCCAACGATTACTGACGAATATATCGTTCCAGTTCCCTACACGTTGCCTGATAAGCAGACTGAAGGGCAGCCAGCTTCTCTTGTGCAGCTTCAAGTCGCTTCTCCCGTGCGAGCTGCTCAATATCGGAAAATAACGTGGACAAACGCTCAATTCCCAGACTCACGCTACCTGATTTCAGCTCGTGAGCAACCTCCACTACTTTTGCTGATTCGTCCGCAGTAGCCAGTTCAATTAATGTGCTTATTTTAGCAGGTGTATCACTGGTGTACATCTCTACGAGTGAGGCCAGCAATCCCATACTGCCATTCTCGTCCAGCAGCATAATTTCATGAATAACTTCTTCATTAAGGATAGGCTCGGCAGCAGCCATGGGAAGCCATTGGATGAGCTTCTCAGACAGTCGTTCAATCATTACCGGCTTCGACAGATAGTCGTTCACCCCAACTTCCCGGCCCCTCGCTCTATCCTCCTCTGACACGTTCCCTGTCAAAGAAATGATTGGCACCGGAGGTAGCTTGCCCACCGCTTCACGCTGGCGAATGGCCCTTGCCGCATCAATACCATTCATGATGGGCATATGATGATCCATCAAAATACAAGCATAAGTCCGTTGAGAGGCCGCTTTTACGGCAGCCTCTCCATCCTCCGCGAAATCAATATGCTGGAATCCCAAGTGACGAAGCTGTAACTCGACCACCTGACGATTAACCCGATTATCCTCGGCTACCAGAATAGCGAGGGAATGACTATGCTCACGCAGCCACTCACCAAGCCCTGTCAGCTCGGCGGTTTCATGCTCCTTCACTTCGTCTGCCTGCCCTGTTCCCCTGACAAGAGGAATCTCAAACCAGAACGTAGAGCCTTGACCTTCCTCACTGATGACTCCAATCTGTCCCTTCATCAGTTCAACGAATGAACTGCATATCCATAGTCCCAGTCCGGTCCCTCCATATTGTGAAGAGCTGCCTTCCCCTGCCTGCACATAGGGCTGAAATAACTTGACCTGATCCTCCGGTGAAATTCCGATGCCCGAATCCTGCACCTCAAACCGAATACGCTGGGAACCCTCTGTTTCTTCTACCAGCTTCGTCCGAACAACTAGCAATCCATCGCTCGTAAATTTATTGGCATTGTTCAGCAGATTGAGCAAAATCTGCATGATCCGTGCCGAATCTCCCTCCAAATGGTCTGCTACACGGGAATCGGCCTCTATGCTTAGACGGTTTCCCTTCTGATAGATTTGCGGCTCCAACAACTGGGCAACGTGGTTCATAATCGCCTGGACCCTGACGCTCCCGATCTCCATCTCCATTTGTCCCGCTTCCACCTTGGATATATCAAGGAGGTTATTAATCATATTTAGCAGCACAGATGCCGATTCGCGTATGACACTGATCGCCTGCCGTTGATCCGGGGAAAGCCTGGATGAACCCAGCATTTCGATCATCCCGAGTATCCCGTTCATCGGAGTCCTGAATTCATGACTGACCATTGCAAGAAAGGTGCTTTTCAAGTCATTCGCCCGTACCGCTTCTTCCTTTGTCCGCTTTAAATCTGCATTGCTTTTGGCAAGCTGACGCTGCAAATTGACAAGCTCATTATTCATCGCTGAAAATTCATTCAGCATCTTTTCTTCTTCAGCCTTGCTTTTCACAATCTCATCTGTTAATTGCTCGATCGTTTTCCGCAGGACAGCCATTTCTGCTGCCGGTTCCTTCATATAAAAGGCCCCCCTTTACCCAATGACTCCTGGTTACAAATATTTCAAACTGCCTCACACCCTGGACGACAGCAGGTGTTCTGCTACCTCCAGCGCTTCCTCTGCATCAGGTGCACAGCCGTCCGCCCCTATTTCCTGCCACAAGCGCGGATCAAGATTAAAGGGCAAACCGCCGACCAAAATTCTCACATGACATGTAGCAGCATTTTGCCGAATGAAAGCAATCAGTTCCTTCACCAAATGGACATGGTAAGTCATGGTAGCTGAAATAGCCACCACATCAGCTGCTAACGGATTATCATTCGTAATAAAAGAGGCGTATTCCTCTTTCTTTCCAGTTTCCTGTATCCCCAAATCCAGATGCTGCAGCACCATCGTTTTATCCGGATGACGGAAATGTTCTACTAACGTCTCCTGAATCAATCTGAAATTGATCGTCAAATCTTCCTGTGTTATATCGAAGCCTTCCAACAGCTTTCTTAACCAGGAAACATACTGAGTAAATAGAATCGGACTGTTTACAATCACACTTTCTGCCAAATAATTCAAACTATATATTGAATCCTGCTTTGTTTTTACTTAACCGTTATCCCCAAAACGCTGCAAAAGATCCGGCTGTAATTCGTATTGCTTATTTGTGACTAGTTCCGCCAAATTTTCTGCTTGCAGCAGTAACGATTCACCTGCGGTATATTGCTGTATACTCATGTACAGCTCCTTCCCCGACAAGGCCGTATTTATATCCATAGACTGTAACTGGGGGAACATCCGAGCGTGACTATTTGTCAATTATACCTGATTTCCGCCTTTACATTAACCCCGCTGCCTAAAAATGCGTGTAAAAAAATAAAATACCGGAAAACCGGTATTTTATTTATAAGCCTATTTAACTCGGGTATTTGCAGCTTATTAGTCGTTACTTTTCTGTCCCTCAGCCGTTAGCCCCAACTTTTTTAACAGATGAATGACTTGTTCTTTCTCTTCCACAGATAATCCGTCCACTGTCTCCATAATAACACGATGATGCTGCGGGAATATTTGCTCAAAGAAATGACGTCCCTCGTCAGTCAGTTCTGCATAAATCACACGCCGATCATCTTGTGATGCACGCCGGGTGAGCAGCTTTTTTTTCTGAAGTTTATCTACGACGTACGTAATATTTCCACTGGAGATCAGCACCTTTTCACCAATTTTCTGCAAGGGCTGCGGTCCACGATAATATAACAGATCAAGTACACCAAATTCTGTTGTGTTCAATCCATGACTATGAATATCCCGATTTGTGCGGGATGTGACCGAATTATAGGCGCGAGCCAGCACAACAAACAAGTTAAGCGCCAAGTCCTGATCATCTGGTTTTACTGACATATTAACAGCCTCCGTTACTCATATCTTTATTCAAAGATATCTTAATTGCAAACTTTTGTCAAGTTCAACCCTTTTATCCCCCTGGTATGAAGTTGTATTATGCGAAAACTACAGTCTATTATGTAAAAAAGCCCGTCCCCAATCGGCACAAGAAACGCCTTCGGGAGAGCAGGGCTTTCATTATTCAATCCCTAGCCTCTTTCGTAGTAGCTTGTAAACAACCCTGCCAAAAAGCACACCCAGTACATTCAGGATCACATCATCCACGTCCATCGTGCCTGCGCCGAGCAGCATTTGGGACACTTCAAGAATTACAAGCGCGACCGCCACGGTCAGCAACAAGCTGCCTAATCTGCGTAAGGCCACCCAAATGATAGGCAGAAGGATGCCAAACGGGACGAAGACTCCGATGTTACCGAGCAAATTGACACCCCACACCCGAAAAGGAAGCGACTGTGCCGCCCTCACATATCGCCCGATCGTATCCAGCGGAACGATATTATATGAATATGGAGTACCCGGTCGTAATGTACGCCCAAAACCAAGAAACATCCAATATAATAACAGCCCCGTATATAAAATGAATACCACAAAGGCTACATTGCGAAGCAGACGTGCGTTAGGCATCACTTATTTCGAACGTCAATCTGTCCATTGGCCCGTGCGATAATAACCTGGTCTGCCATATTAATGAACAATCCGTTATCGACCACCCCCGGAATTTGGTTCAATCGGATTTCCAGCTCTTGCGGGTTTTCAATGGTTCCGTAACGACAGTCGGCAATATAATTGCCGTTATCCGTCTGGAAACGCTCCCCGTCCTTCATTCGCCACTCAGCCCGGCAGCCTGTCTGCTGTAATGCCTCCAACGTCCATTCACTGGCAAAGGGTACGACTTCGACTGGTAATGGAAATGCACCCAGCACCTTCACATCTTTGGACTCGTCCACAATAATGATTAGCCGGTTGCTGTTACTTTCCACGATTTTCTCTCTCAGTAAAGCTCCACCTCCACCCTTCACCAGAACAAGCTGCTCATTCACCTCGTCCGCTCCGTCAATCGTTACGTCGAGTCGTCCAATCTGATCAAATGGAACGATGGGAATTCCCAGTTCTCTGGCCTGATCCTCCGAAGCTTGGGAAGTAGCTACAGCCTGTATATGTAAGCCTTGCGCCACACGCTCACCTATTTTTTGAATGGCCCAATAAGCTGTGGAGCCTGTGCCCAGTCCTACTTTCATGCCGTCCTGAATGGCTTCTACTGCTTTTTCAGCTGCTTTTTGCTTCAAATTCATTATCATCTCTCCCGCTATATAGGCTAGTATGGTTCATCATTCATTTTATATGAAAACGTTTTATAAAGACACTGTCAGCTTCTTACCGTAACAAAGACTATTTTCATCCTCTTTATATTCTCCAAATCGTTCAATAGGCTCATATCCCTGCTTCGTATAGAGAGCAATGGCTTCAGGTTGAGCAGCCCCTGTCTCCAGCTTGATTCTTATAGTGCCTCGTTTACGGGCCTCTTCTTCCAGAAAAGCTAACAGACTGACGGCAATGCCTTGCCTACGATAAGAAGAATCGACATAAAATCGCTTAAGCTCCATCTCTTCCGCATCTATAGGCCTAAGTCCGCCGCAAGCAACCGGTTTTGCATCCGAATACACAACAGCGAAAATCATTTCTTTAACTTTCGGATTGGAAAAATCAACCAAGTAAATTTCATCAGCAGGATACCTTTTCAGCAAATCCTCATCCAGTCTTTGAATCAAATCATGCAGATCTGCATGATCACTTTCAACCTTTACAATCGTAAGCTTGGACATTCTCTTCATCCCTCTTCCTATGTCGTGGCTATATTGACTCATTTTGCAAGGAACCCGCAAAAACCGCGGCATATCAAGCATCTGTAATGCGAAATATGAAAAATGTCCCAAATTGACAAGTGCATTTGACTCTATTATAAAGTATGATGGTTTCTATTGGATACCTACTTGAAGCCTGAATTGAATTTGAATTTCAAGTTGAAGTATAAAATGGAATATACTGAAACACACACAGGAATTACCCGGTAAAAATTAAATTTTTATTGGGCAAGGTATTCATTTCAAGAGCTTATCGTACGACATATATATAGGGATACATACTTATCTAAAAAGGACCAAAGACCTATTAACAAAATTTCAAGAGGTCTATTACCTTAATTAATATTGTTTGTAAGGGGGACTAAATTATCTCATTCGATAAGCGGTTCAACACCATATACAAAAATTACAACCAGGGAGTGGAGCATTTTGAAAAAGTGGAGTAGCTTATCTTTCTTCACCAAGAACTTATTATTATCCTTCTTCAACATCGTATTGATCGGGCTAGTCCTCATTGTGTCCAGCTATTTGATCCAGCGTACGATTTTGATAGACCAGTTACATGGGCAAGTGGAAAAAATCACATTAAAATGGGCTGAGGGAATTAATGTGAATGAAGTATCCCAGGCCGTTCAAGAAAAAAACTATGACGGGCCTGTTCAGGCCAAACTTCGCGCTTATCTGGATAACATTACAGCGACGAACCCGAATATCTCTCAAGCTTATATCTTCGGAACAGAGCTGGAAGACGGTGACAAGACATCTATTGTAGCGATGCCTACCGCTTTGAGAGAAGCATTCGAAAAAGATAAACTGGGTGTCGGCGGTATGTATAAACAACCTTCTGTAGTTGTGGAAGGCGTAAGCCACATGCTGGATACCGGAAAACCGACGTTTACCAGCTTCTATGATGACAGCTTTGGTACGTGGACAACCTTGACGTACCCGCTTAAAGATTCAAGTGGCAAAATCTTTGCATATTTTGCTGTTGATGCGGATGCAGGCGCTGTACCTGCCGGGTTGACCAAGCTGCTGATCAGCGGCACTACAATTCTGGCTGCTTTCCTGCTCATCTGCTTGGCGATCCAATATTGGGTCGTGAAGCGTACACTGTCTCCTATTAAACAACTAATGTACGGTATCAGTGAAGTAAGCCGAGGAAATCTGGATGTTCAGATTCAAGCAGGGCAAGACGATCTGGGCGTGGTGAACAGCAACTTCAACGATATGGTAAGCCATATTAACAGCATTATGACCAAAGTGAAGCTGACAACTGATGAAGTGAATGAATCGGCGAAAGAATTGCTCGCGATCTGCGAACAAAACGGAATCAATTCCAATATCATCAATCAGAACATCAATGAAATTACGAAAAACATCCGTTCACAGGAAAAAGCAACGGGCGATAGCGCGCGTGCCATGGCTGAAATGGCCTCGGTTATTCAAAATATTGCTGCTAGCTCTTCCACTGTTGCAGAGGAAGCCGATTCGGTAGAGAAGCGTTCTAATGAAGGCAACGAAATTGTGGGTAAAGTTTCTTCACAAATGCATTTAATTACCGATACAGTTACGAACACATCCCGTATTATCAAGTTACTGGATAACCGTTCACAAGAAATTGGTAATATCATCGGTACGATCTCAGGTATTTCCAGCCAGACGAACCTGCTCGCCCTGAATGCTTCCATTGAAGCAGCGCGTGTCGGTGAAGAAGGCAAAGGCTTTGCGGTGGTCGCCAGCGAAGTACGCAAGCTGGCAGAACAAACAGCGGAGGCAACAAAACAAATCACACCGCTGATTGAAGAGATCCAAAGCGAAATCGGACAGGCTGTGAAGTCGATGGAGCAAGGCAACGTTGAGGCACAAAACGGAATTATTGTAGCCGGACAAGCTGGTGAGCTGTTCAATAGCATTCTTCAAGCAACCAAGACAGTGGCATGGCAAATTCAAGAGGTATCCAGCGCTACAGAGGAAATATCCGCCGGTACACAGGAAATGACGGCATCAGCGGAAGATCTTTCTTCCACTGTAAGCAAAACAGCCAGCAACAGTATCCACATTGTGCAGACGGTCGAGGAACAAAAAGCTTCGCTGGATTCCATCATTGAATCGTCCCATAAGCTGTCGTCCATGTCTGAGGAGCTTCAGGAAATTACTTCTTATTTCAAAATTTCGGACCCTAACCGCACCAAATCATAATTATCAATTATCTACTTTGAAACTTATTCAATAAGTAAGTCGTTCGGTAGTGCCTCCCTCCTATTCATGCATTTGACGGGATCGGAGGCATTTACTGACTTTAGCATCACGACATCATACGTTCAGGAGGTAAGCGTAATGGTTTTATTACTACAAAACAGTACACAAACAGCGCCATCCCCATTCCTGGTTCCTTTGGATTTTGCACGTCTGCAACGCAAACATACATACTCTACTTATCAGGTAGAGTTAGAACCAAGCATCTCGAAGCTGTTGCATCAGCAAACGTCAGCGGAAGAACAACATGCCATGCTTCTGTCAGTGTATGCAGCATGGCTGTATCGTCTGTCCGCAGAAGAAGGTATCTCCTTCTCTACTTTCGTGCCTCAATCCGGTATACTCACAGCTTCGCTAACGATGGAAAATAATACTAATTTTCACGAGCTGGCAGGCTTGTTTCAGGAAATGCTCCATAAGCCCCAGGCTTATCTGGCAGACCCGCAAGCGGATACCTCGTTCTCGGTAAATCTGCTGGTCAATGAAGATACAGAGCCTCGTATCATGGACTGGGTAATCCGTGAGAACAACGGCACTTACCAAATACAGATTCGGTATGATGAATCACTTCTTCTGGAAACAACGGTTGTTCGGTATACAGAATATTTTGAATTTCTTCTGCGTGGCGCACTCACCAACAGTCATGCCCTTATCAATTCGGTTGACATCTTATCCGAAGCAGATCGGGCAGCTCACGAGGACTTAAATAATACAGTTGTGAAGTATCCTGAGCATCAGACCATTCATGGAATGTTCGAGGAGGCCGCTTCGCAGTATCCGGATCGTCCGGCCATCGCTTCCCACGCCGGAGAATATACGTACCGTGAGCTTAATGAACGCGCCAATCAAGTTGCACGCGTGCTATTGTCTAAAGGTCTGGCAAAAGGCGAATTCGTGACCATTTTCATGGAGCGAAGCCTGGAAACCGTCATTTCCCTGCTTGGTATTCTGAAAGCCGGGGTGTATATGTGCCTGTCGATCCAGCTCATCCAGCCGACCGGAGCAGCTACATTGTAGAGGACACGCGTTCTCCCTTCGTCCTTACGACTTCTGCACTCGCCGGACAAGCGGCTGAACTATGCGGCTCCATTGAGACGGTCAAAGAAATTCTGGCCATTAACGGGCCTCTGGCAGGCTATGCCGCAAGCAATCCGAACGTTAACGTAGGTCCGGATGATCTCGCTTATGTCATCTATACGTCCGGCTCGACAGGCAAGCCGAAGGGTGCCCTGATTGCTCACCGGGGCGTCGTGAACCTGGGGGCTGTCGTACAGCGCGATTGCGATATTACACCTCAGGATGTATTGACTCAATTCGCCACCTATAGCTTTGATGCATCCGTTTGGGATACGATTGGAGCCTTGTTCTACGGAGCCAAGCTGTACCTGTTGTCCTCTGAAGAACGCGTGTCTGTTGAAGAATTCGCAGAAGCCATCGCACGCACAGGCACGACGATCATTACCATTTTGCCAACCGTGTTCTTTAATCAGCTATCTACGTATCTGTCAGACGAAGGCTACCGCAAATTAGCTAAGGTACGAATTGTCACCGTGGCAGGCGAAGCCCTGTACGGCTCACAAGTTCGAGCCTTCCAGAGCAAATTCGGTACAGATACAGACATCGTGAACGTGTATGGACCGACTGAATGCACCGTAGCAACGACGACCCACCGGGTGCGTGGTGCTGTGCCTGAGCACGTCGTGAACATCCCGATCGGCAAGCCGATTTATAACTACAAAGTCTATATCGTCAACGATGATAACAAGCTATGCCCGATTAACATTCCCGGTGAAGTATGCATTGCTACGCCGGCACTGGCTCATGGCTATCTCCATCAGCCGGAACGGACGGCACAATCGTTCGTGGACAACCCTTTTGTTCCGGGTGAAAAAATGTACCGCTCAGGCGATATCGCCAAGCTGCTGCCAGACGGTACGATTGAATACGTAAGCCGGAAGGATTCACAACTCAAAATCCGGGGCAACCGGATTGAAATTGGGGAGATTGAAGATCATTTTTCCAAGCATCCGGGCGTTCAGGACGTATCTGTCGTAGCTGTCAAGGATCACACGGATCAAAATATGCTGGTTGGCTATTACACAACTACGGACGGACAGTCCATTCCGCAAGACGTAATACAGTCTTATATTGCGGGCAAGCTGCCTTCCTATTTTGTACCGAGCCATGTCGTTCATCTGGAAGCTATGCCGATTTCACCGACGGGCAAGATTGACCGCAAAAAGCTGGCCCTGCTGCCGCTTCCCGAGGCGTCCGACAGCTCCTACGGCGGGGAACCTCTCCGTGAAGGAACTGAAACGCTTATTGCCGAAGCCTGGACACAGGTACTTGGCAAAACAAACATCGGCGCAACAGATGACTTCTTCCTGATCGGCGGCGACTCCCTTCGTGTCATTCATGTGCTGGCTATTTTAAAGCCGAGTTATGGTGCGTTACGTATTGGAGACTTTTTCCGCTACAAAACCGTTCGTGAGCTTGCCGAATACGTGGAACAACTGGGTACGGAACAAACACCGCAACGCAAAACGATAGCAGTTACACAAGAAAAAACAGACCTGAATGAGCATCCTATCGAGCTGTCAGGCACTGCGGATGTAGCTGAATTGCGCGACATGAATGTTGTGTTATTGACCGGGGCTACAGGTTATCTCGGTTCGCATATTCTCTATGACCTGCTTCAACGGACGGAAGCCAAAGTGTATGCCATGGTACGCCCTTCTCAGGACGGTCCATCCGGCATCGAACGCATTCAGTCCGTATTGACAGGATATTTTGGACCAGACGTTTCCAGCCTGATCGAAGGACGGGTCAAAGCGGTGTACGGTGATCTGGAGCAGACGGACCTTGGCCTCTCTGACGTTGACCGCCATATGCTGGAGCATCAAATTGACGGTATTATTCACAGCGCCGCTGACGTTCGCCATTTTGGTGATTCGGCTGCCTTTGACCGTACGAATGTAACCGGAACGCTGGAGCTGCTGAAAATTGCTCAGGCCAAACCGGGAGTATCTTTTCATCATGTCTCAACCATGGGCATACCGGAGGATCTGGCGAATGAAGGGCAATGGGAATCCGTATTGGAGCTGTCCTCCTTCCCTGACGAGCTACAGGTGGACAACCTGTACACGAACAGTAAGCTCGCAGCGGAAAAGCTGATGTTCCAGGCGGCCCAGTCGGGTACACCTATCTCTATCTATCGTGCAGGCAATCTGACGGCCCATTCGGCTAACGGACGCTTCCAGCGCAATATTGATAGTAACGCCTACTACCGGATGATAAAGGCGATGCTGCTGCTGGGCAAAGCGCCACAGGCTGATTGGCATACGGACTTCACACCAATTGACTATGCGAGCCGCGCTATTGTAGAGCTATCCGTGCATCAAAAAAGCGCGAACCGCATTTTCCATATTTGCAATCCGAACCCGCTGCCGTATGATGAGCTGATTGCTATGGTCAACCAGCTTGGATACGCAGTAGACACGATGCCTTTTGACGATTACAGCGCTTGGCTGCTGAACCCGTCTTCCGGCATTCAGGAGGATGCGTTGCACCTCGCTATGGGCCAACTGGAGGGAGACGGGGCCAAGGATTCGGCTTACCGATACGGCTGCCCTGTGACTGCCGCTCTACTGGATCAGGCTGGTGTGCAATGCCCGACAACCGATCTGGAGTTTATTCAAAATATGATCCAGCATGCGGTTGAGATCGGTTATTTCCCTGCCGCATCGTCGGTATCGACAAAAGCAACACAGAGGTAACAAAGTTGTGATATTTCCTCCGTGTGTATTAGGTATGATAGACTAGATTTTGCTAGTAGATATCTGGTTTACATATCTGCACTTTTAGAATTTTTGCATGCGGGGGATGTCATCACATGAAACACGTCATATTCAAAAGAACGATGCTGATTATGAGCATGGTAGCTATTTTAGGGATTTTGGTGTACGAAGCACGCGCCATCTACCATCCACCCGTTGTTAAAGGGACTCACCGTACACGTACGGCTAATGCAGATCGGCTGGTACGACATTTATTCTCTCTGACGCCAACGCCTGATAAAGTATATTACCAAAACAAAGTCATTGTTCTGATGTACCATGAGGTAACCAAAACGCCACCCGATCCCGGCGCTCTCAAGCTCAGCAATTTGACAAAGCAACTGGATGAAATGAAAGCTAATGGCTTCCACTGGATCACGATGAAAGAGTATACGGACTTTATTCTGCATAAAGCCAAGGTGCCCGATAATGCTGTACTCATGACCTTCGACGACGGCTATGAATCTTTTTATACAGACACCTTTCCCGTGTTGAAAAAGTACCGTGTACCGGCAACCAATTTTCTCATCACATCCACGATCAGTAATCCCAAACACATCGGTATTCCGAAGCTGACCTGGGAACAAATCCAGCATATGCATTCTGAAGGTGTTGATTTTTACAATCATACCAATGACCAGCATGCGTATGGATACACAAATGTAGCACGCACCAAGGAAAAACCGCTTCTCATGGGTCCGGTATATTCGAAAAAGCTGGGGCGTATGGAAACCGAGGACGAATTTAAACAGCGGGTTTACAACGATTTGGACACTGCCGACAAGAAGCTGTTCAAGCATCTTCATAATGATCGCAACGTCCTTGCCTTTCCGTATGGAGGATATACCAAGGAAACGCTGGAAATTTGCCGCGCCTTGGGTATTGACGTTACCTTCACGGTGAAGCGTGGCATTAACTCACCTGGACAAACGAATGGCTATCGTGTTAATGCAGGCGGAATACACAATATTCCGGAAGTATTGGTGCAGTACATGAAGGAAGGCGCTCCAGAGCGGCCATTGCCTTTTGCCCAAGGTCCTAACAAAGCGTCCTGAACTTTGGTATAACAAAGAACCTTTGAAACCATGTATTTCGTGGTTTCAAAGGTTCTTTTGCTAATTTTGAGAATGATTATGGGCTTATTTCAGGGCCAGAGGCGAACGACTGCAATAACAGCCAGATGCACCGGATAAAAGCTGCGCCACAACCAGCGCGGCACCCGTTTATAAAAGCCGCTCTCCCCGGATGCAAAGCATGCGATAAGAATGGTAGATAGCAGACTAAAATGCTGGAGATTCGCGTGATGCACCATGTCATATACGACGTTCAGCGCAAAATGCGCCGCAACCATCATATACGAACGGGTGTAGCGATAAATGAGGATAAGCAGCAACCCGTAGGCTCCGTAATCCATCAGGGTAAGCTCCATGACCAGTGCTGTCAGCACATACCAGCCTGCCACAGCCGCTCCATTTTTCAGACGGGACGCGGCGGTCAGTGCCAGCAGCGAGGTCAACAGTGTCCAGACCACGTTCGGCCTGTACACATCGAACGCCAGCATATAGGGCACCTGAGAAATCAGGGCGATACCGAGCAAGCGGAGCATATAGCTTCGCATATTCCGGGTGCGGGCATACCCCATATACAGCGCATACGCATAGATTGGAAAAGCAAGCCTGCCGGCAATTCTCCAGGCCGGATCAGTCGGGAAAAATACGAGTCCGATATGATCAATCAGCATGGTCAGCATGGCCAACCAGTACATATAAAGCCCCCTTTTTTCTTGTTCTACATCTTCTTTTACGTCTTCTCTTCCGTCAAGCTCAAAATAGCGTTCATAATGTCCGTTTTGGTAACCCGCCCCACCAATCCAATGGCTTGAATGGAGGAGGTCTCCATACACTGCTCGTCCATGACCGGAAGGCAATTGACCTGATGACGAACGAGCCTGGATATCGCCTCCAGCAGAGAATCACCCGGAGTAAGTGTCGTCATTTGTGCCCGTCGCGTCATCGCCATCGTTACCGGAACGGCGTGAAGATCGGTATGTCCCAGCGTCACCTTCAGCAGATCCTTGCGGGTAACAATTCCGATCAGCTCCTGATCCTCTCCCATGACCATCAACGTACCCGTATTTTGCTGAAACAACATTAGTACCGCATCGTAAGCCGTAGCGTCACCGGAAATCAAAATCGGATCACTGAGCACATCAGCCACGGTCAGCTTTTTAAGCATGGTGCCGATATGACTTTCATATTTAGGATAACGCCCTGGCAAATATCCCACCTTGGGCTTGGCGTCTACCAGACCGAGCATGACGAGCAAAGCAAGATCGGAACGGAGGGTCGGTCTCGTCAGCCCCAACTCCTCAGCGATTTTATCCCCTGTAACAGGCGCCTGGCGCTGGACAATATCAACAATTTCCCGCTGTCTTTCAGACAGTTGAATAATGATTACCTCCTTATAGAATGGGGTAGTATACATTATAGATGAGCCTAGATCGGTAAATTTCCGCATTTTCCGACAATTCATCAAATTTTAATCAAAGACCGCTTGTTTTCAATTTTAAAATGTGTCACAATTAAGTATGTAATACATACTAATTATAAGTTTAACGTGTGCAATATGCTACCTTTTATTAGCTGATGTGCATGGTGTGTGATATGTATTATGAATTATAAAACCCTGAGGAGGAAATCAAATGAAATTTTTCTTGGATACTGGTAACATTGAAGAAATCAAACGTATTGAACGTTTGGGTCTGGTTGATGGTGTAACAACGAACCCTTCGCTGATCGCTAAGGAAGGTCGGGTGTTCAAGGAAGTCATTCAGGAGATTTGCGGTATCGTTGAGGGCCCCGTAAGTGCTGAGGTCATTGGCTTGAAAGCCGAGGATATGCTCAAGGAAGCTTATGAGATTGCCAAATGGGCTCCAAACGTTGTTATTAAGCTGCCTATGACTGAAGACGGTTTGTATGCTTGTAACGAGCTGACCAAGAACGGGATTAAAACGAACGTAACGCTGATTTTCTCCGCGGCTCAAGGTTTGATGGCTGCCAAAGCTGGCGCTACTTTTATCAGCCCGTTCGTAGGACGTCTGGATGATATCGCCGTTGATGGCATGAAGCTGATTCGTGACCTGAGACAGATTTTGGACATTTATGATCTGAAAGCCGAAATCATTGCAGCCTCCATCCGTAACATCAAGCATGTGGAAGATGCTGCTCTGTCTGGTGCGCATATTGCCACCATTCCTGGCTCCCTGCTCCCTTCCCTGTGGAAACACCCGTTGACTGACAGCGGTATTGAACGCTTCCTGAAGGACTGGGAAACTGTACCTAAAGCCTAATTCGCCCGAAATGGCAAAACTATATTGCTTTAAACCCGAACAGCCCGTATATTGCGGGCTGTTTTTTGCCTCCGCATCATTTTCTCTCCATATCTCGAAAGTCTGCCAAAGGGCGCGTCAAGTTTCTCCAGTGTTCAGGCAAATCCTCACCATGATCCACGTAAACCGATTTCAGATAGCTAGACATATGGTTAACCCGATCCTCTACCAGTACCTCTCGTATGTCGGATGGCTTGACAGCGCCTCCCTAAATTGCTCCTGCGTAATTGCGGCTGCTATCTTGGTTCAGGAATCGGCAGATGAGCATTTATAGACAACTTTTTTTGACAAAACAACTTGTTTTACATATAATTGTTTTAACAATTAATTTATGTACGGAAAACAGAAAGGAAGCTACTCATGAATAACTTGCCCCCGGATTGTTCCATCGGCATGCTGCTCGGCATTACCCACCGTAAGATGAGTCAGCAGCTTATGCAGCGCCTTAAACCTTTTGATATTTCCCCTGAGCAATGGTCGGTGCTGTATCAAATTTATCAGGCCGAGGGCCTAAATCAGAAAGAAATTGCGGCCAAGGCCGTCAAGGACCAGCCGACTACGACCCGAATTATTGATTTGTTGGACAAGAAGGGTTGGGTTCGCCGTGTGAATAGTCCACAGGATCGTCGGGCTTATTTGCTTCATTTGACCGAAGCAGGCCGACAACTCGTAGAGAAAACTCTTCCTATCGAACGTGACGCCAACCATGATTTTGTAAAAGGAATTACCTTTGCTGATATAGAGCAATTCCGCCAGACGCTTTTACACATTCACGCTAACATGACCGAATCAGAGAAACAAGGAGAGACCGACTAACATGCAACAAGGCAAGCAACCTCTTTGGACCAAGGAATTTATCGTTTTAACGGTATCCAATCTATTTTTATTTCTCGAATTACAGATGATCCTGTCTTCCATTCCTTCGTATGTGAAGAATACATTCCACGCCAGCTCCGTCCAGATCAGCCTCGTTACGACGCTGTTCGCATTAAGCGCGATTGCGGCCCGGCTTTTTTCAGCCCGTATGCTGGAAAAAGGACATCGCAGCACCCTGATTTTCATCGGTCTGCTGTTCGCGTTGGCGGGCACGCTTGGATATAGCGTTTCACCGACAATTACGGTACTGCTTCTCATGCGCATGCTGTTCGGGATTGGCTTCGGTATGAGCAGTACCGCATTTCCGACAATGGCCTCAGATGTCATTCCCGCCAAGCGCCTCGGTGAAGGAATGGGGTATTTCAGCCTGTCCACCAGCCTGGCGATGTCTATTGGCCCAACTATCGGTATTTCAATGCTGCAATACGGCAGCTTTAATCTGCTGGTATATACGACATCAGTTGTCATTGTCGTTATTTTCCCGCTGGCCTACTGGCTGATTCGTACACTGCCGAAAGGACATGTTGAGCCGCCGATGGTTCCTTTGGAAGAAGGACGAAAACCGGCATTTAACCGCAAGCTCTGGATTCCAGCCTTGCTGAACATGCTTATGTCCATTACGTACGGCGGATTGCTCGGCTTTATGGCGCTTTACGGGGATGAAGCGAATCTGTCGCACCCGGCTTATTTTTTCCTGTTTAATGCGCTGTCCGTCCTGATCGTACGTCCCTTCTCGGGTCGTATCTATGACAAAAAAGGAGCAAAAGCGTTGCTCATCCCCGGTGCCCTGTTCCTGATTGGCGGTCTTATCCTGCTTTCCTACGCACATAGTGACGCCTTCATGTATCTGTCCGCTCTTTGCTATGGTATCGGTTTTGGTGTCATGCAGCCGACCTTGCAAACGTGGATGATTCAGGTTGTGTCGCCCAAGCAGCGGGGCATGGCAAACGGTATGTTTCTGAATTCCCTCGATTTCGGGGTAGCTGCCGGTGCCCTTATTCTTGGTATTATCGCCAAAGCCAGCGATTATGCGTGGATGTATCGCCTTTCCTCGCTGTTTATTGTATTGTTCCTGCTCATCTATATTATTCAGATCGCTGTAGGTCGCAAGCCCAAGACACGTGTCCCTGTCGAGGGGTAAGCATATTTCAAAAAAGAGCACCCAACACCATGGCTTCATGGAATCGGGTGCTCTTTGGTTTTAGATCGCTCTTACTTTGCCGGGGTTTTGCGTCTCAATTTGGAAGAAAGCGGCTTTTTTCGTGATATATCTGACTGCCCCCCGGACACATTCATGCGTTCACCGGATTTTTCGTCTGAGGGTTCATCTTGCTTCGGTTTAACCGCAAACAGCATGAGCAGAGCCGCAATTCCGCCCACTCCGGCCATCACGCCAAAGAGCAGACCATGCCCACTGCTTCCGATCAGCAAGGATACAACCGGAGGACCTAGCGATACCCCGACAAAGCGCATACTGCTGTACAGGCTGGTAATCGTTCCGCGCTCCTCTTTTTCAATCCCTTTCGTAATCAGGGCATCCAAACAAGGCAGTGCCAGTCCAATTCCGGCTCCCCCCAATGTAAACAGTCCGATCACCGCATAAATATGTTGAAAAAATCCGAGAATGCCCAAGCTGATCGTCAACACGGCCAACCCGCCAAAACCGATCCATTTCATCCGTTTTTTGTGCTTACCGATGATCTTTCCTCCAATATAAGAGCACAGACAGAGAGAAACCAGCGGAATCGCCAGCACGAAACCCTTCCAGACTCCACGAAGGTTGTAACGACTTTCCAGTATGTCAGATAAGTAGAACAGGACGCCAAAAATGACAAACATACAAATGCCACCCACGGCGAAAATAGCATATAGCCAGCGTCCTTTTTCGGCAAGCACCTGCTTCACATTTCCCACAAACTCCCGAAACGTAACCGGTTGGTTCTTACGTTTGGGCGCATGAATCAGCCAAAGCACCAAAATGAGTGAAATCAGACAGAGGCCCGGAATCACCGCCAATGGCAAAAACCAAAGGACTGCTCCCAATGCCGCACCAAGGATCGGACTTAGCACTTTGCCGAAGGTATTGTACGTCTCAACTACACCCAGATTTTTGCTGGCTTCTTCCTCGTTCTCATACAAATCCCCCACGAGCGGAATGACAATGGGAAAAGCACCCGCTGCTCCGACCCCCTGTAGCAACCGTCCCCCAATAATGGTCCAGTACGCTGCCTGATCATGAAGCAGCCATGCCCCCACCGCAGAAATTCCCCCGCCAATCACCGTGAGGATCAAGCAGGGCACAATCACGGCCTTGCGACCAAATCGGTCGGAGAGATATCCCGCTATTGGAATCAGCAAAATGGCAACAACTGCATATACCGTAATCAACATGCTAACGCGAAAGGAACTGACATGTAGCTTGCGTCCGATTTCCGGCAAAACAGGAATCAGCATGGAATTGCCTAGCGTCATCATCAGCGGGATGGAACCTAATGCAAGCAGATTCCCTTTATTTTGTTGCATCCCGTTACCACCTTTGCAAAAGTAATAACACAACTGTCCAAAATGATTCAACAGGTGTTATTGTGTTTACATTGGTGCGGATTTATACAGCTATACCTTAAATCCTCCAACCCTTGCATTCAGCAATTTCGACATTTCTGCCAGCGTATGAATGGATGACGCGATATCCTCCATGGAAGCCAACTGCTCCTCAGCGGCTGCACTGACGCTCTGGGTTCCGCCTGCCGACTGTTCGGCTACTTCACGGATACGCTCTACGGCCTCCACCATCTGTCCCGATCCGGTAGACATCTGTCCCACAGAGCGATGTACACTGTGTATCTGTTCGCTAACCTGCTGAATGGAGCCGCCAATCTGACGAAATGCCGTTTCAGCCGATTCCATAATCTTCACGCCTGATTGAACTTCAACCGTTCCGGCTTGCATCGTTGATGCTACATGACCAACATGGTCCTGAATATGCTGCACAAATTGTGTAATTTCCGCTGCTGAAACGGATACCTGATCAGACAGCCTTCTTACCTCAGATGCTACGACAGCAAATCCCCTGCCCTGTTCTCCTGCTCTGGCGGCTTCAATCGAAGCATTAAGCGCCAGCATTCCTGTTTGCTTGGCAATACCGGTAATGACGGAACCGATCATTCCAATCTGTTCAGCCTGTTCACTGAGCAGACGTACAGCACGAGCAGAGCTATCTACACTTTCGCTGACCTTTTCCATCTGCCGCATCGCTTGACCGATGGATTGCTCCCCTGCTTGCGCATCTCTGGCAGCCGTATCAGACAGCTCATATACCTGCTGGCTCGTCACCGCAATATGGTTGAGTCCGTCAGCAAGCTCCTTCACTGTATCGGTGGTGCTTGTAATATCATCGACCTGGTGCTCCATACCAGTAGCAAGCTCTTCCATCACACCGGAAGTATGACGATTGGCCTGATTCATTTCTTCAGTGCTCAGGCTTACCCGCTCGGCGGTCACAGATAACGTACGGGCTGTATCCTGAGCATCCACAATAATATTGCGAAAGCCCGCGATCAGCTTGTTGTACGAGCTGGCAATCATGCCAATTTCGTCTTTGGATGTAATATCGAGGCGGCTACGCAAATCTCCCCCGCCCTCCGACATCTCCAGCAATTGTTCATTCATGTGATGCAGCGGCCGGATCGAACGAATCAAAATAACCGATTGTGCAATACTGTAAATGATGATCAGACAGCCCACAATACTCGTTATCCAGGTTGTGTTCGTCATGGTTTGGTGCGCGTGCTGTATTTTCGCCTTTACCATGTCCTCCTGAGCCTTGACGAACGCCATCATCTTCACATCAAGCTGCTTTCGTTGAACTCGTTCATTTTCAAACACATCGAGTAAATCCGAAAATGGCGGAAACATGTCCTTAGTACTCCGGTAACCCGCTGTATTCAATAAGCCATGGACATGGTTAAAATAGGCATTGATTCCCGTCTTCAGGTCATCCATCTTTTTGTTCATATCCCCATTACTCGTATCGACCAAAGCTTCGGTTTCCCGTAGCAGCTTTTCGATTTCGCTCTGCTTATTTTCGATCTCTTTACCATACTGTTCGTCCCGGGTTAGCAAATATCCACGCTCGTCATTAGATATTCCGTTCAATAAAAATTGAAGAGATTTTGAATTATATACAATGGTCTCCTCACGATTCACAATATCCCTATACTCGTTCTCATTGTGCACACTCAGAATGTAGTTTGTCAGCAGCATGGCTGCAATGACACCCGGAATAAGCAGTGCACTAAGAATCATTTTGGCCTTGATTGTTAAATTCATGAATCGATCCCCCAGTTATGTCTGAATAAAATGTCCAACTTACTATATATCGTTTAATTTAGAGAAGTTTTTGAACGAAACGAGAATAGTGTATAGATTTCTCAATGTATTTGTGACAATATTGTGAACCAAAAAAACCACCTTCATTGTCTTAAGAAGCGGTTTGAAAATGATATACTTATTTTTTTATGTAGTATAAATGTCAAGGAGGGACTTACTTGAGTAGTTTGGAACTTACACCGCTTGTCCGTGGGCTGAAGGAGCTGGAAATTCGTAGCTGCCTGATCGTTCAGCAAGGGAACATAATGCTGGAATACTACCGTGAACCTCAATTCACGAATGAACTCTATAAAATAAACTCCTGCACCAAAAGCGTGATTGCCGCACTAGTCAGCATCGCAATGGATCAGCAAATCGTACCACAGCCGGACACGCCTATCCTTAATTTTTTTCCCCAGATTGCCGAGGACAGCGATACGCGAAAGCGTGATATTACGATTAAACATCTGTTAACGATGTCCGCTGGCTTTAACTGGACTGAATTTGGCGGGCAAAATTCATTTCCGACGATGAGCCGAACATCAGACTGGGTACAATTTGTGCTGTCACAGCCGCTGGCTGATATACCAGGTACACGAATGGAGTACAACTCCGGCTGCTCCCAGCTTTTGGCTACCATTTTGCGTTATGCTTCTGGACAAGCGGTAGCTGAATTTGCCGAGCAACAGTTATTCCAACCGCTGGGTATCGAAAACTACCATTGGGAAACCGATCCGCAAGGCACTCATACAGGAGGCTTTGGACTGCGTCTCAAACCCATGGATATGCTTCAATTTGGACTGCTCTACCTGAACGAAGGAAGCTGTGAAGGCCATCAGCTCATAAAAGCTGAGACCGTCCGGCACTCCACCCGTGCGCTCCTTCCCGCGGCCAAGCCACAAAAAGCCTTTTACGGCTGGCACTGGTGGGCTTCTTCCTTTTCAGACGCAACGGAGAAAAGCATTGAAACGGACTATTATTACGCGCTCGGCTTTGGCGGTCAATATATTGTTGTCGTCCCGTCTTATGACATGGTGGTGGTCGTTACTGCTGACAAGTTCAAAAAGAAACGGACTCCTGTGGATATATTCAGGCAGTACGTTGTTCCGATGCTTCTCCAGCAAGGATAACCAGCAATTCCAAAGCAAAAAAAAAGGGCCTGCCCGTTGAATCAGGCAAGCCTCTTTTTGCAATACAATCGTTATACAACAAAATAGCGAATTTTATTTGTGAGCGAGAGTGACATAACCTATCCCAAATGAATGGTAAGCTCCTGTTGTCCGCTTGAGGCTGGTGTAATGGTCACACCCTGCTCTCCCGCTTGACTACTGCCATCCTCGACTTTAGCCTCGTGAATCCCTCGCAGTACCAGTGACCATGGTTTAACCGCACCCTCAGCCTTCACTGTAATCACAGAATCCTTGCGACTGGCTGTAAAGGTCAGCTCTTTTTCACCTGATGTGTTCACAATAACCGTCCGAGCCTGTTGGCCTTCGCCCAGCTCAAACAGGTGGAAAGCCACTTGATCTGCATAATCGTAATCCGGACGGCTGTCCTCATGACCAATCGCCAGCAGCGTGTTCGGCTTCACCAGCACGGGCAAGGTTGTAAAATCGTGATGCTCGTTAACCCAGCGCCCCCCTGTTACCGTGTCATTCGTCAACAAATTCGTCCATTGGCCCTCCGGTACATAATACTGCACATTGCCTTCTTTATTCAAGATCGGGGCTACCAAAATAGAATCGCCCAGCATGTATTGCAGATCCAGCGTTGCACAAGTCGGGTCCTGCGGGAATTCCAATACCATAGCCCGCATCATTGGCAGACCCTTTACCGAGGACTCCACAGCGGACGGGTACAGATACGGCATCAGCGAGCATTTGAGCTTTGTAAAGCTGCGTACCACATCCACCGACTCTTCATCGAACAGCCAAGGTACGCGGTACGATTCATTTCCGTGCAGACGGCTGTGGGAGGACAGAAGTCCAAATTGTACCCACCGTTTGTACACGTCCGGCGCTGCTGTTAATTCGAAGCCGCTAATGTCATGACTCCAGAAGCCAAAGCCGCTCAAACCGAGCGATAAGCCGCCCCGCAGCGATTCCGCCATCGACTCATATGTCGACGAGCAGTCGCCGCCCCAGTGAACCGGGAACTGCTGTCCCCCGGCTGTGGCAGAACGTGCGAACAAGGCCGCTTCATTTTTACCCAGCTTTTCCTCCAGCACGTCAAATACAGCTTTGTTGTACAGATGCGTGTAATAATTGTGCATTTTCACCGGGTCAGAGCCGTCATAATACACCACATTCGTAGGAATCCGCTCGCCGAAATCCGTTTTAAAGCAATCCACGCCCTGATCCACCAGTACCTTCAACTTTTCCTGATACCAGGTCACCGCAGCCGGATTCGTAAAATCAACCAGCCCCATACCTGCCTGCCACATGTCCCATTGCCACACGCCGCCATCTACGGTTTTGACCAGATATCCGTTCTCCATGCCTTCATCGAACAAGATGGATTTTTCCGCAATATACGGGTTAATCCATGCACAAATTTTGAGTCCCTTCGCTTTCAAACGCTGTAGCATGCCTTCCGGGTCCGGGAACATATCTTGATCCCATTGGAAATCGCACCATTGGTATTCCTTCATCCAGAAGCAGTCAAAATGGAATACCGAGAGCGGCAAATCACGCTCTGCCATCCCATCTACAAAATGATTCACCGTCGCTTCATCATAATCGGTCGTAAACGAGGTGGTCAGCCACAAACCAAAGGTCCAGGCTGGTGGCAACGACGGCTTGCCCGTCAGCTTGGTGTAATTGTCCAGCACCTCTTTAGGATTGGCTCCGCCAATAATAAAATACTCTAACGATTCGCCGGAGACGCTAAACTGCACCTTCGAGACATTTTCCGATGCAATTTCATACGATACCTTTTCCGGATGATTGACGAACACACCATAGCCTTTATTAGACAGGTAAAAGGGAATGTTTTTGTACGCCTGCTCACTGCTGGTGCCGCCGTCCTCATTCCAGATATCGACCACCTGCCCATTTTTCACAAACGGAGTGAAGCGTTCCCCGAGGCCGTATATGTACTCCCCGATTCCCAGCTCCAGTTGCTCCCGGAAAAAAGGCTGATCCTGCGGGTCTGTAATGTATCCAGGCCCACGATGCCCGCTACCCGTGATTTTACGATCCTCCACATAAAAGCCTACGTCCCAGCTCTTTCCACGGCCGACCCGCACACTCAGATCGCCGCTTTGGAGCACCGCTGCGTCCTCACCTACCGTAATGTTCACCTCGGTCGGCAAGGTATGAATTTCAAAATCCGGTCCATGATGTACCCGTCCCTTGTGGTGATTGAAGCGTACCCGAATGACATTCGGCATCGGCGAGCTATAGGTCGCTTTCAGTAACGCCCCGTTCAGGGTGTCTCCTTTATGCTCGATCCGGTGAGTTGCTGCATATACCGTCATGGAAGCATCGTCCGTCACAATATCACGGATTTCCGCAGGGTTTTGTATTTCATAGCCCTTGCGGACCATCCAATAGCCATCTGTAAATTTCATCTGTTTATTTCCTCCGTTTCGATCTATATATTGGTGAACCCAAATTGCTTGTTGGATTTTTTCGAAATCCTTACTATAATAATATTGATTTATGTAAGGGTTTACTTCTTTTATTTTGACGTATTGTATCAATATTTTGATATTTTCTATACTAAACAGGCATCTGGAAGGGAGTGCAGGAAATGAATCGGGAAATGCTGCGGGAAAACCGTATTCATGGCAATCCCATGTATCCGGTCAGCGTGTATCCGGGCGTGGAACAGTTGAATGGAAATTGTGTACTGGAGTGTCATTGGCATGAGGAAATGGAGTTTATTGTTGTGGAGCGGGGCAGCGCGGTATTTCAGACGGATATGGCCTACACTGAGGTCAGCGAAGGTGAAGCCCTTTTTGTAAATAGCGGGGAACTTCACGCCGGGTATTTGAAACGAGACCCTGACTGCGTATTCTCTGCCGTGGTGTTTCATCCAGATCTGCTGCTCAGCCGGACACAGGATGCGGTGCAGGAGCAGTTCATCGACCCTTTTTTCAGCAAAAAGCTGGTCGCTCCCCCTCACATTCGCGGAGTCCTGCCCTGGGAACAGGAGGTGCTGACCGCGCTGCGCCGCATCATCACCAGCCATGAACAGAATGCACCTGCCCGTGAACTGGCGACCAAGGCACAGCTCTATAGCATCATCGCCAGCATGTATCCACATATGACCCCGGCTAATGGAGAGAACGTGATTATGGCAGGTCAACGCAGCAAGGTTGAACGGATCAAACAAGCGTTGGCGTACATCAACAATCATGCTCATGAGCCTATTCGTTTGCGGGATATCGCCGATGAGATCCGTATGAGCGAGGGCCATTTTTGCCGTTTCTTCAAGCAGATGGTACAAAAAAGCCCGGTCGAATACATCAATTACCACCGGGTTCAGAAGGCTTGCCGACTGCTGGAGCAAAGTGACCGCAAGGTGGTCGATATTGCGCTGGAGGTTGGCTTTGATAATCTGAGCTATTTTATCGCAACCTTTAAAAAATGGAACGGCATGACCCCTTCGCAATTCCGTAAACAGCACGAAGCCGAACAGATGCTTGCAGCAGCCCCTTTTGTCACAGATTTGAGCTGAATGATGGCAAAAAGTAAAAGGCGAATCCTATATGCAACAGCCCAGGAATTCGCCTTTAATTAATCGTATATATGCTGAACCAAAAATTACATGTTGCGCCACTGCACAGACGGATGGTGCTTCCCACCGCTTGTACAGCATCATTCCATCTACTCCGTTTTCCGAGTTAATTTATCGGGTTCAGCTTATATTTCACTTTTTCATCTGTAGTATTTCTGACTCGTATGACTGAAAGGCATTTTCCATCCCCATGACCACATTTTTAATCTTCATATATCCCTTGGTGTACGGCTCCGAGTCGCGAATTTCTTCCCACATATAGTGATACTGTTTCATATCCTCCGTTTCGCATACGACGAAATCGGTGTAATCCTTGCCGGGAAGCGCCTCTGCATCAAAAAAACGAACTTGAACATGCTCGCTATATTTTTGAATGCTCTCCTGCAAGGATGCCGCATATTTTCGACGCTCTTCCCGAGGCAAAGCCAGCCAGGAAGGATAAAATTCCAACAAAACAATCATCATATATCGCATATGCCTATCTCCTTTTTTATGAAGCTCGAATGGACTAACATGATTGTACTCTGCTTGTCCCCCAAGCTGCATTAACCTATGTTAATGCGGATCGCTGCGGAGCAATCGGCTAAGCGAAACGGGGGATACACCGATGTACGAAGCGATATGATATTGGGCAATTCGTTTGTCCAATCCGGGGTATTTGAGAAGAAAGGCTTGGTAACGTTCCTTGGCGGAAAGATACAAGAGTTCGCGTTCCCGTTCCTCTTTTCGAATATATAGTCTCTCTACACTCTTGCGCACGAATCTTTCCCACATATGGCTTGTATCCATAAGCTCCTTCAGTACGTCATAGGGGATTTCAACGACTACCGAATCCTCCATAGCCTCAATGGTAAAGGTCGACGGTTGCCCTTGGACCATAGCCCCGTAAGAGGTTACATAATCATCTTCTGGCGAAAAGCCAACATTATACTCCCTGCCATCTGCCAAAGTGTAAAATAAACGGAATAATCCCTCTGAGCAAAAATAGGCATGATTTACGGGTACACCCGTTTCAATTAGATACGTTCCCTGCTGCACATGCTTCACACGAGTTCGTTCTACAAATCTCTTCCAATCCTGCTCTACAATCGAAGCTTGATAAGCTATCTTCTTTAATGAACGATAATACTGATGCATATGCTCATTGCTCCCCGAATCCTGTATAGAAGGAAACCTTTTTGATATTTAATGCAGAAAACAGGGGCTATCCCTCCAGTCTTTACAGACCTTATGGGACACCCCCTTTCAAAAACACATATCGTAGCTACGCCCATATGGGCTAAGGATTCTATCAGGCTTCTGATGTATCCTCTTCTACGAACAGCGATACCTTGCGGATACCGTCCGCTCCGATCACGACAAGTCCCTGATCCGACAGGCGGATTTCGGGGATGACCACCAACGCCAGTAGCGACAGTGTCATCAGTGCGTTGTTCAGCACACAGCCGGATTGCTGAAGTGCCCGGCTGATGCTCTCGGACTGCGCAGCCACCTCTGCAAACGGCGCAGGAGACATCAGCCCGGCGATAGGCAGCGGGAAGCGTGTTTCGCCCGAGGCGGACACGACCACCACGCCGCCGCGCATAGCCACGGCCTGCTTCGCCGCCTGGATCATTAACTCGTCATCGTTGCCAATGACGAGCAGATTATGGCTGTCATGCGCCACAGTCATGGCAATGGCGGCAGGCTCAGTGAAACCGACGCCCGTCACGAGTGCCACGGCATGGCTGCCACTGCCATGATGCCGCTCGAAGACGGCTATTTTGCAAAGATCCTGCGCGGGATCTGCCGTGACCTCACCATTGCGGATCTGAACATTCATCCGCACTTCCTTCGTGTCCACGTGATTTTCCGTGACACGAATTACCCGTACAGGTACGTTCCCCTCTTGTACTGGAGCCGCAATGCGGAAATCAGCAGCACTCAGGTCACGTCCCAGACGAACCGTGTCCATCACTTCCGCAGGATAAACAAAGCCATCCCAATCGGCGACCATTTGGCCGTGCTCGGCCACCAACTGCCCCGCTGCAATCGTAGCGGTCACGTTCACTTCGGCCAGTCGGCCATCGAGCAAAATAATATCGGCAATCGCTCCCGGAATAATCGAGCCGATATCCCGCGCTACGCCGAAGCGCTCTGCCGTATTCAGCGTAGCCATCTGAAATGCGGTCACGGGCTTGACGCCCTGCGCAATGGCATGACGCACGACGAAGTCCATCTGTCCCTCATGGAGCAAGGATTCCGCGCTACGGTCATCCGTCACCAGCATCATGCGCCGGGTATCGAGACCCATTTCCGTGCTGGCGCGGATGGTCTCCGCCACATCATGCCATGCGGAGCCTTGCCGCATTTTGGCATACATGCCGAGCCGGATACGCTCGGCTACATCCTCGGGCGTGACACATTCGTGGTCGCCCGTAATCCCTGCGGCTGCATATACCGGCAGCCGCCAGTCGTCGGAGGCCCATGTAAAATGGCCATCCGCCACCTTGCCCGCGCGCAGCGTGGCCTGAATTTCCCCGATCATTACATCGTCTCCATAGACGACGCCCGGGAAATTCATGACTTCGCCCAGCCCGATCATGTCCGGGCCCCAGCGTAAGGCTTCCGCGACTTCCGCCGGGCCGAAGGAAGCCCCTGTCGTTTCCAGTTCCGGTCCTGTGGACGGAACACAAGAAGCCACCTGCATGTAGGCAGCCAGCGGTGTCGTGCGTGCTTCATCGAGCATCAGGCGAAGCCCTTTCAGACCAAGCACATTTGAAATCTCATGCGGGTCAAAAAATCCGCCCGTCACGCCTAGCGGCAGCACAGCTTTTGCAAATTCCGTTACGGTAAGCTGCGTGCTTTCGATGTGACAATGTCCGTCCAGTAATCCCGGTGCCATATAGCGGCCTTCCGCTTCAATGATCACGGTGTCTTCTCCGATAGTATGGCTAACGTCCCGACCGACGTATGCGATACGGGAGCCCTGCACAGCAATAGACATTCCCGGTAATAATTCGCCCGATACCACATTGACCAGCGTTCCTCCGCGGATAACCAGCGATGCCTTGCGCTCCCCTCTGGCTGTAGCTACCAGCTCGGGTACACAGTCCGCCAGCGGCGGGCGTTGAAATACACTCTTCATGTCCATTGCGTTTTGTTACCTCCGTTTATGCTTCTTACCTGTTTTTCTTATTTGCTTATGTTACTGGAATACGCACAATTATGCCAGTCTTACAGAACAGGATCACTTTCTTCCACTTTACGGGTATACGAATCCGATTCCTGCGAACTCACGAATGGTGTAATTTCGCCTATCGTATAAATGTGCAGCAAATGCATAGCCCGTGTACAGGCAGTGTAGAACAACTTGCGCTCACTTTCACGCTGATATTGCTCCGCTGATCCGTCATAGATCAGGACCGCATCGAATTCTACGCCTTTCGCCAGATAAGCCGGAATGATATGAATTCCCTTTTCAAAAGCCGGAGTTGTCTTCTTGATCAGCCTTGGCTTCACGGGCAACTGCCCTTCGAGCGCTTCGTAAGCTGCTGCACTTTCTCCGGCATTTTTGCAGATTACTGCCACGGATTCATAGCCTTCTGCCAGCAATTCTGTGATGTTTCCGACGATCAGACGATGCAGCATTTCACGCGAATGTACCTCCGTAACACGTGGCTTCTCACCCTTCCGGTTAAACGGTACAATATGCTCGCCTTCGGCTACCATTCCCCGGGTAAACTCCACAATTTCCTGAGTCGAGCGGTAGCTGCGTGTCAGAGAGATCATCTCAGTCTGTTCCGCTCCATACAGCTCATAGAGAGGTTCCGCATCCTGAAGCACCGAAGCATGCGCATAAATCGCCTGATTAAAATCGCCCAGCGCCGTCATTTTAGCCTGCGGAAACAAGCGCTTGAAAAAAGCCAGTTGAAACGGTGAATAGTCCTGCGCTTCATCAATAAACACATGACGGATATTACTATTGGAACGGAAACCCAACATCAGCTCACGCAGATACAAAAAGGGGGTTACGTCCTCATACGCCAGTTCCCCGGCCTGCATCCGTTCCAGCGTTTGACGGCTGATTTCACTCCAGCTATCGGGCAGCTCGGCGTGATCGGCCAGTTGGCTCAGCAGCGTCTCATTCAGGAACAACTCCCCGTATAAGCGGGTCGTGTCCACAAAGCGAAGCGCCTTGATCCACTTACGCAAGGGCTTCAAGCGGTCACTGACCACCATACGCGCCAGTATTTCCCGTTCACGTGTAAAATCGTCGAAGGTATGGCCCTTGTTCTTGGATTTACGCCGCATGCGATTATAAGCACGCTGGTAATCCTCAGGCTCCATCAGATCCATCTGCTGATCCACCCATGGAGCAGAGCATTCCTCCTTACCGAAACGGGCCAGCTCCTTGAGCATCCAATCCCTTAGCAGCTCCAGCCGATTCGCCAGCCGTACCGAAGAGTCGAATCCATAAAACTTGCGCACCATTTCCTCCAATGGAACCACCTCGCGCCCTTGAAACCGGATCGGTTTAAAACGCATACCTTCCTGCTCCAAATATGCCTTGTATCCGGTAATGGCTTGTAAAAACGTCTTGGAAGACTTAAAGCGGATACCTTCCATTCTGGCCTCATACCCCGGCTGTGACGATGCCGAAAGTACATATTCCAGTTGCTCAAAGGGATCTTCCAGTTGAAACTCCCGGCCCAACCGACGCTCTAAATACTCCTGAAGCGTGGCCTGGAGCATGTTTTCCTCACCCAATTCGGGCAGTACCGTCGAAACGTAGCTGTTAAACATCGGATTGGGCGAAAATAGCACCACCTGATCCGCGCGCAAGCGATCACGGTACTTATACAGCAAATAGGCTACTCTCTGGAGCGCAGCAGATGTTTTGCCGCTTCCCGCCGCCCCCTGTACGATGAGCATACGGCTTCGATCATCACGAATAATGCGATTCTGCTCCCTTTGGATTGTTGCCACAATACTTTTCATCTGAGCATCCGAGCTGCGGCTCAGCACCGCCTGTAGCAGCTCGTCTCCAATCGTTACCCCTGTATCGAACATAAAACGAATCTGTCCACCGCGGATCGAGAATTGGCGCTTGAGCGTCAGTTCTCCTTTCATTTCCCCTGTCGGAGTCTTATAGGAAGCGGGACCCGGCATATTATCGTAATAGAGATTGGAAATCGGCGCACGCCAGTCATAGACCAGAAATTCCTCGTCCTGATTATCCAGCAGGGAGGCGATCCCCAGATAAACACGCTCTGCGGGCTGTCCTTCCTCAGCAAAATCAATACGTGCAAAATACGGTGATTCCAGCAGCTTTTTCAAACGACCCAGCGCCTCTGTAGAATGCTTGTGCCTGCGCTCCCGTTCCGACAAAATTTCAGATTGCTGACGCAAGCTGGTGGAGGTCTCGCCCACATCATCCGCCTCACTAAAATTGATCGTTACCTCATCCCAAAAGTCTTTACGCATATCTACGACATCTCCGCGTACAGAGCCAACCTCCGTCTCCAGCTTCCGAATGCGCCCGCTAATGACAGCAGTCACGTCCTCTACTCTCCGTTGTTCCTCATTCCATTGCTGCTCAGTAGTCACTGGCATCACTCCTGTTCCGTTTCCTCCCGCTCCACCGCAGGGCTAAACTATGTTCTATTATGGACCTGGGTATACCCTTGGCATCCCTCTGATCCGGGAAAATTGACTTACACTTTGAAACATGCTATAATGCGATAAGAAGTGTAATTAACGAATTTAAATTCATGGTTTTACCATAAACATAGCATCCTCTATTGTAGCAACTTCACCCCCTGTTCGCAACCAGCGGGCTTTTTTTATGCCTTTTTATATACGCAAAAAGCGGTCGTCCATCTGTATAGATGAATACGACCGCTTTTTGCTTTTTCATACATTCGCTACTTGCTCTCTTCCACAGGATGAATATGATCCGCCAATCTGCTCAACCGCTCCAGTTGATGACCATAGTCATACATCGCGGCAGCCACAATCGACAGTCTCAGCATTCCCTCCTGACAGTGGTCAAAACGGGTAATTGCATGCTTCATAAATTCGCCGTTCGCCTGCTGGAACATTTCGCTTTCTTCCTCGTTCGGTTTCAGCTTATCCTCGAATTTAAGCAGCGCATGTTCATGGAACCGGATCAGCAGCTCCAGATGACTATCAAAAAATGCATCCGTTCCCTTCGGTCGTAAGGACTGGAAGTAGTGCCTTTCCACCGCGTCCAGTACCTCATATCCTTTGTGCAAACTTCCGAGCATTTGCTTGTATACCACCATCTGCCTCGTCTGACTGAACCGGGAGCGCTTGAGCTTCTTCTGCTCTTCCTCGAACAAATGATATTTATCCGATAGCGATTTTATAGCTCCCTCCAGATTGCCTTTTTCCTCTTTAAAGACAGACTCCTTAATCTCATCGGAAATGGCGGTGCGCAGCAGCAAGGACATACTGTTAAATACACTTTGAATCTGATTGATAAACTGCCTTTTCGGTTTCGGGGGAAAAACAGTAACATTAATGACAAAAGCAGAAACAATCCCGATTAAGGTGAGCACAAAACGGGTCACCGCAAATTTCCAGTCACCGGAAGCTTCCATTACAGAAACAACGGTAACGAGTGTCAAACCTACCGTATCAGCCATATTTATTTTCAGACATATCATTAGTACCAGTACACATACCAATCCGACCGCAATCGGTTCATTTGAAAATACCATTCCGCCCAGCAACGCCATGATTGCACCCAGTGTGCTTGTTTGGAGTTGATCCAGAAAATAACGCCACGACCTGTATATCGACGGTTGCATGGCAAAAATAGCGGCTATCGCTGCCCCCACAGGCGAATGGGTATTCAAGAGCGTGCTCAAAAAAAGGGCGAGCGTCACTGCGATTCCCGTTTTTAACACCCGTGCTCCAAAAGCCAAAGCCATCCCTCCTGCTTACCCTTCAAATTTATTCATACCGAATTACTATAATGAAATTTCAAGACAAAGTCTATGCTTTATTATTACCCAAAAAAATCGGAGACAAGGAATATTTATGAAATGCACAGATCCTGCTAGAATACATATCAACAGCATCAACTTATCTGCATCAACGTCACAGGAGGATCGCATCGTGTCATGGATTAGCAAAATGTTAGACGAGCCTCGAAAGTGGCCACGTAATATCCGATTGTTTTTTATCGCCAATCTGCTGTACCAGATGGGTACGGGGATGTTTTCCGTACTGTATAACCTGCATATCCAGGGGCTTGGCTTCGGGGATGACATGAATGGCCGAGTGGTGAGCATGCAGGCGCTGGCTACAGCTTTGCTGTTTATTCCGGTCGGTTTTTTAGGGGATCGGACGAGCCGCAAACACATGCTGGTCATCGGAGCGCTATTCAGCGGTGTTGCCTTTCTCATCCGTACCTTTACGGATACCAGTGGCAGTATGCTGGTTTTCGCCGTCGTTTCGGGAGTATTTGCCGCCTTTATTCAGGTGCTGGCTGTACCCTTTTTGGCGGAAAGCATAAGCAAAGCCCAGCGCTTGAAGATATTCAGCTATTACTCGGCTCTTGTACTCGCGGCACAGGTCATAGGGAGCTTTGGCGGTGGTGTGCTTGCGGATGGACTGCAAACGTGGGGGATCACACAGCTTTCCAGTCTGCGGGTCGCCCTGTTTCTCGGAGGAACGGCAACACTGACCGCTTTTATTCCTCTATTGTTCATGACAAAAGCCTCTCACGTCGAAGAAAATGTGCACCTTGCCAAATCGACACCTGAACCGGTAACAGCGGATACGGCGGAATCCACGCCCGCATTACCAGTAGCACTTGCTCCTGCTGCTTCCGATACCCGGGTTATCGGACAATTTGTTCTTGCCCAGTTTTTTCTCGGGTTGGGCTCAGGTCTGGTCATCCCGTATCTCAATTTATATTTTACGAACCGCTTTTCCGTATCGCTCAGCGCGATGAGTTTGCTGATTGCTCTCGGTCAGCTCATGACCATCCTCTCCATGCTGATCGGGCCTACGCTTGGCAGCCGGATCGGACTGGTCAAGGCTGTCGTGGGCTTTCAACTGCTCTCGCTCCCGTTTCTTCTGATTACCGGCTTCACCAATGTCCTCTGGATTGCTTCCATCAGCTTTCTGTTCAGGCAAGCGTTGATGAATGCGGCCAATCCGCTGCAAACTGCCATTCTGGTGGAACGTGTATCGGATAAGAACCGGGGCATTGCCAACTCGATTCTCCAAACGACCTGGATGCTCGGAACCGCAGGCATGGGACCTGTACAAGCCTATCTGATTACGACCTACGGCAATTACTGGGGCTATGCCATCACGTTCAGCATGACAGGTGTGTTCTATATTTTGTCCTCCCTCGTCTACTATTGGATGTTCCGAGAAAACCGCCCGTCCGCGGGTCAGCTTTTACAAAACCCGGCAAGCCCGTAAACAAAATCATGGCACAATAAAAGCCGGAGCCTCCAAGCGGACTCCCATGGAACGTCATAGGATAAATGAGAATGGCGGAGGAGGAATGAAGGCATGCTTCGAGTCGCATTATTTACGGACACGTATGCTCCTGACGTAAATGGCGCTGCCCTGACACTGGAACGATGGATTGGCTATCTGGAGAAACATGGGGTATCTACGCTCGTCTTCGCACCGGAGGCAGACCATCATCTGCCCTCCGGGCCGGGTGTAGAACGGTTTCGGAGCATCCCTTTTTTGTTGTACCGTGAATGCAGACTGGCGATCCCCAACGCCAAGCAGATTAACGACCGTCTGACCGCCTTTTCCCCGCACCTGATTCATGTCGCTACCCCGTTTAACCTTGGCCTGTACGGAACAAGCTACGCAGCCAAACACCATGTTCCGCTCGTCGCCTCATATCATACCCACTTTGATAAATACCTCGAATATTACAAGCTTCGCTGGCTTGAACCTGCCTTATGGAAATACATGCTCTGGTTTCACAGACATTGTGAACGAGTGTACGTGCCCTCTCGGTCAACTATGGAGTTATTGCGCAATAGAGGAATGAGTCAACTCGAAATCTGGGGCCGAGGCATTGATACCCAACGCTTCCAACCGAAAGTGGATCGTCACGAAGTATGGAGAAAATGGGGCGTTCGCGCAGACGCTTTCGTTATTTTATATGTCGGCAGACTTGCACCGGAAAAGGGAATAGACACCCTACTGGACGCCTATCTCCAGTTGCCTGACGATGTCCGGGCAGAATCTGTGCTGGTCATTGCGGGAGACGGACCACTGTACAAGGTCAAAACAGCAGCGGACATGGGGGTGCCAGAGCATGCAGTCCATTGGCTTGGCTTTGTGAAAGGGCAGGAATTAGCGGAGCTATACGCCGCAGCGGATGTATTCCTGTTTCCCTCCACTACGGAAACATTCGGCAACGTCGTGCTGGAGGCCATGGCGAGCGGAACGCCCGTGGTCGGTGCCGATGAAGGCGGGGTAAAGGATAATCTCATCCATGGGAAGACGGGCTTACTGTGTCCGGCTGGAGATGCCCCTGCCTTTGCCCAAGCTGTACACCTGTTGTACAAAGACGGCCCGCTTCGCGATTCTATGTCCGTGGCGGGCAGAGCGTACAGTCTGGAGCAGACGTGGGACCGCATTTTCGAACGGCTGCTGGACAGCTACATCGATGCAGCAACCTTACATCTCGGCAGCCGCCCTATGACGCATATATAGCCCCAGAAACTGCGGATCTCAGGATACATCAAAGGGTGGTTAGAAAATGCTTTAGCACGCATTCTGTAACCACCCTCCACTATCATTACAACTTTATATCGTCCAGCTATAATCTCCAATAGAAAGGAACCCGCTAATGTCTGAGCTGTTTCAGCAGCTTGTTATGTACTCCGCTTAACAGAATCACGGCTGTCATGGCACCAAGCAAAGCAAGAAGCATATCCCATTGAGTATCCCATATATCCCCTTGGGTTCCCAAAAAGGCTTCTGCGGCCGTTCCAGTCGCCTTGGCTACGGCAAACTCAATCAGCTCATACGCAGCACTAATCGCAAGGCATACACTAACCGTGAGAAAGGTCAGCCAACCTCCGCTTCCCAAGGTCGTTTTACGCAGCAGTACTTCTCTGACAATAAGCGCAGGCACAAAGCCTTGCACAAAATGCCCAAGTCGGTCGTAATAGTTACGCTCCAGCCCGAAGGTATCCCGAATCCAGTTGAACAGGGGCATTTCCGCATAGGTATAATGCCCGCCGACAATCAGAATGAGCGCATGCAGCCACATCAGGGTATACACCAGATTCGTAAACCGGAATTGGCGGTAAACCGCCACCAGCAGACCCGCTCCCAAAATCGCCGGGAGAACTTCCAGTACCCAGGTAAAATGATCCGCCGGATGGATAAAGGACCAGATGAGAACAAGCACCAGTAATACAAGCAAAACAAACGGATAGCGATCATGTTGCGACCTTGCCGTTGCCTGATTCATACGTCATTCCCCCTCAACCCGCGGTCTCTATCCTTCATTGGTTACGATATGTTTGACACGCCCAACCTGTCCGTCTGCCAAACGCACTTTAATTCCATGCGGATGACGCGGAGAATTGGTCAAAATATCCTTCACCGTTCCTCGCGTCAGCTTTCCGGTAGGCTGATCTTTTTTAAGCACAATATCCACCTGAAGCCCTGCGCGAATATCTGATCGGTTCTGTCCGTTCATTGTCTCTACTCCTCCTTTCTATTCAAGCTTATGAAGCTACTCAGCCACATGGTCGTATTGACATCACCAGTTACGCCATTCATCCCGACGGCTGTTGCCGATCCAAACCACGCACATCGTGGATACATAGCTAATGAACAAAATAGCGAATACCATCCCACTAAACTCCACAAAATGAGCACGCTGCAGGGTATCTGCCCATATGGAGGATACCTGCGCATATAACTGGGAAGGCGCAGATATAATATCCCATGTGTTCCCCCGAAAGAAACGACCGATATAAATCCCCAAGCTACTTAGCAGCAGTACAGCCAGCACAAACAGCCAGCTTACAAACCCGCCGCGTGCACGCTGTACCAGCTGTCGTACAGATTCGAGCGATACAAATCCCATCGTCAGCCCAAGGACAGCGACCGACAGCATCCCCAGTACATGATTCCAGAAATACGGCTCTCCCCAAAAGCGTTGCTCCCCGAGAAAAGGATATCTCGCGAACACATGCAGCAAATCTGTGATTAAATACGGTGTGTTGGGATAAAAAAAGAACCATACCGCTCCCGTTATCCAGAGCAAAAATGTTCTCGTTCCCCGCCGCCAGGAACTATAAATCACATCAAGCAGCAGCGTTAAAAGCATCGGAATCCAGGCCAGCATCATATTCCACCAAATAAAAGATAAGGGCGGCCTCCCGAGGGCAGCCGCACGTTAATGATCCACAAGGTGCTTATCACTGAGCATACGGCCAATACAATAAAACATACCCTTTTACAGGATAATTCAACGATCTTAAACGGGCATACATAAGTGTCTTTCCCTCCTTTGCAACCGTCCATCCTTCCTGACGTTCCAATTTACACCTGTTCTGGACAGTGTACACCACAATCGCTTCAAGCTCAATGGAAGCGCTCCATTCAGCAGGGCTCAAGACACCAAAAAGCACCTGTTTCCGAGACTAACCTCATCCCCGGAAACAGGTGCTCATCGTACCTCAAACTTCACTCACTGGCAAAGGAGACATACGGATCGTGATCGTCTGATCGAACGGAGCCATCCAATTGACTAGCAATGTGTGACAATCCACAGGGTGAGCAGCCCCCCGAACCGAAGTAGCCGAATGCTCCATCGCTGTTCCTGTCAGCTCTAACCATGCATTTCCCGATTCATAGCGCGCCATACCCCCAGTCCAGCATTGCACCGCTTCATTAACCAGCCTGTATTCCCCGCAAGTGAATTTTCCTTCACGTCCAAAAACAAATAAAATCTGTGTCATGCAATCCACCGGACCTTCTGAACGAAAACGAAGCGTCCACATATCCTCCTGACGATCCACATCGACCCGGATTTCATGCTTCTGTTCATGGGTTAGTGGTCGTTTGTGGTGCGGGAGCAAATACCACGGACTGATTTCCTCCTGCGAGGTAGGCGGCAGATCAGCGGCAGCAACAGGCCCGTAATAGCCCTTGGCCTGCTGACCCGATAGCGTCCATCCGGTTTCATGCGCAGTCAGCTCCTGCATAGGCACGAAGCCTGGCGAGAAATACGAAGCTGCCTGAACCGCCAGTAGACGTGCATCTCCATGCCGCAACGATAGGAACGATGAAGCCTCGGTCATGAGTGTCGCGCTGGTATCCTTCTGCCGATATCGAGCAACCGGAGCGCCAAAGTCCGTATGCAGCCTGCTGTGATAAATGTGCTGATGATGCCCTGCCTCATCCATCCGGCTCAGATAGTCAGCCCTCGGAAAACCTCCGTTCAGCAGCTTGTTATAGGTGACAGGTAATGCAGCTGGTGGTAGTTTGCGGGTTTGCAAACGTGGCTCCAGCAAAAAGCGCACAGCCGCATTAATCGGAGCACCGCCCGGATGATCCGTTACTTGAACCGCGGCGACAGCCATCGCTTCGAATATAGTATCCTCATCCTCGGTAGCCAGCATGGCATACGGGAGAAGATAGGAGGATAAATTCATCATCACGCCGAAGTCCTGTCTTCCCGAATACTCTGTGACCACTTCCCCATCCGGATGGACAAGATACACCATCATGTGCAAATTGCGCCGCACCGGCTCCAGCAGCTCCGGCAGCTTCAATAAACGGGCGGCATGAATCAGCATAATATCGCTGACGGCATTATAAATTCCGTTGCTGCGCTCCGTCCATTCGCCATCCGGCGTTTCGTCCAGCCCTTCTGCCAGCCACATACCGGCCCGGGCGAGCGCCTCGGGTAGATCAAACAGCTCATGCAGGAAGCCCAGAGCAGCGCACAGCACCCAGCGGTGATTCGGCGTATGGCAACCTCCGGTCAGCATGACTGGAATCGTCCGCTCCAGAAACAGGCGGATCGCGCCAGTCACCCGGCACAGCTCCAGCCAGTCGTCACCGATCAGCAACTGGTAGACCTGAGCATAGCCTACCACCACGAACGCCGTATCCGGCGGCGAATGAAAATTGGTCCAGCCCGGCGAAATAGAGCCGTCCTCATGCTGTACACGCAGCATGTACTGCGCCGCCAGCTCCAGCCGGATCAGCACATCCTCATTCCGGTAATAGGCGGAATCCGGATTGACGAGCGCGGCCGCCCAGATTGCCATTGCCGCAGGAGTGCCAACCGAATGATTAGGCCAGGCAATCCCGTTCTCATCATCGGTCACCCCGCCGTAATAACGGCTGTCGACATCCAGCACCTGATGATCCATGCCCGGTTTCACCCAGGCATCGTTGACCGCTACGATTTTACTGTACATTCCCTCAACCCCTGTGATATGCATAATCGTTGATCATCCTTGCGTCTGAAGTTTCGCTATCTTACTTGTCAGCAACTCATGGCTGCGTTCAATGTCCTCTGGCTGGCAAGCCGCTTTCAGTTCATACACCTTGATCGGCGCCTGCAGGATGATCTGAATGAAACGATCAAAGAACTCCAGATCACCACTATGAATATAAGGGCACCAGTGATCGGATAACCCTATCGTTTCATGGATGTGGACACCGAGAATATAGTCGATCATTTCATTGGCTTCCTTGGCATTATCGTACAATCCCATCCGGTCCATGATCATGCCGTGTCCAATGTCATACCACAGATATACGGGTGCGCCCTTCAAATCGTCTATGATCGTCTTGGCCTCCTGTAAGGTAGGCATCTGATAGCAGCGTGAACGCGTTTCGATACCAATCGCTACATCATAGCCCTTGGAGGCGATACGGTCACACACCTCTTCCAGACTGTCGCGGATACGTTGTACATAATGCCCGCTCAGCGTATTCCGCCGCTCCAGCATTTGTGCCCACAACGCTTGATAAGCTACCGAATCCCTGCCCTGCTCACGGTAAATCACTTCCAGCTCACCGCTGATATCGTAAGGAAACGGAACCTCTCCAGGATGCACAACCACTGCCTTTGCACCATAACGATGCGCATATTCCGCAGATTGTACCTGCAGCTCTATCGCGCGTTTTCGCTTCGTCTCATCATCAAATCCGAGCAGAACGGAATCCGTACCGTAATCCGGGTCGGGCGTATATGGAAACGTATTATGCACACTCGATATGCCGATTTCTCCCCGCTCAATCATAGGCTCAATCGTCGTCAGCATTTCCCGGGTAATGTTATAATTCAGCTCCACCCGGCCAAAGCCCAGCTCACGGATTTCCTCCACAAGCTCTCGGCCGACTGTATGCCTTTTTATATTCCAACAGGTGGAAAAGGAGTATTCCCCCTTCGCCTTCATCGTCATCATCCTTTCACCGCTCCAAGCATCACGCCGCTGACAAAATATCTTTGCAGCCATGGATAAACAAGCATGATCGGAACCGTTGCGAAAATGACACTCGCCGCCTTCAGCCCTTCAGGTGTAATTCTTGCGCCGCTTGCTCCTTCCAGCCTCGACAGCTCGGACACCATGTTATTTTGAATCATTTGATACAGCTTAAGCTGCAACGGGAACAAATCCGGGTTTTGGATATACATCAGCGTATCCTGAAACCCATTCCAGCGCCCCACACCGTAAAACAGACTTAATGTCGCCAGAACAGGCAGGGATAGCGGAAGCACAATCCGAATCAAAGTACCGAATTGGCTGCTGCCATCAATCTCTGCTGCTTCTCCCAAGCTCTCTGGAATCCCGTTAAAGAAGGAAATCAGAATAATCAGATAAAACGGACTGATCAGACCGGGTAAAATAAGGGACCACATATTATTCAGCAAATGCAGATCGCGCACCAGAATGTATTCTGGAATGATGCCGCCACTGAAAAACATCGTCACCACAATCATAAACATAATCGTTTTGCGGCCCTTTAAATTTTTCTTCGTTAACGGATATGCAGCTATCACCGTCATCAGCATACTCAGCACCGTCGTGATCACAGTCAGCATGACCGTAAACCCGAGCGAACGAATCATGCTCAAATCGGAGAAAACCTTCCCGTACGCCTTCAGATTGAACTCAACCGGGAACAAGGTAACTTCTCCGGACGTAATAGCCCGGTTTGAGCTGAAGGAAATAGACAAAATATGAATAAACGGGGCCAAACACAGCAGTACAGCCACAGCCACCAATAGGGTGGTTACGATATCAAAGGTGCGGTTCGCAGTACGTTCACTCATCAGGTGTCAGCTCCTTTACCACTTACAAAATACTTTCATCCGTCAGCTTCTTGGAAGCATAGTTCGCGCCCAGTACGAAGATCAGACCGACCACCGCCTGAAACAGCCCCACCACCGTTGCCAGCGTATATTGCCCGGATTCCATTCCGATACGATATACAAACGTACTTAACACATCGGAATAATCCCGAACCGCCACGTTGCCAATAACATAAGGACGATCAAAGCCAATGGTGATCATATTGCCCAGATTAATGATGAGCAGCGTAGCAATCGTCGTTTTCATACCTGGGATCGTAATGTGCCAAATTCGTTTCATACGCCCTGCGCCATCTACCTCAGCGGCCTCAAACAACTCCCGGTTAATTCCAGTCAAGGCAGCCAGGTACAAAATCGTTCCCCAGCCTGCACTTTGCCACACACCCGTAAGCAGATAGGTGATCACCCAATCATTTTTATCCGTCAAAAAAGGAATTGCCTGAAATCCGAACGAGGTCAGCACATTGTTGATCATGCCGGACTGCGTACCAAATACCTGGTACACAATCCCGCCAATAATTACCCACGAGATAAAATGGGGAATGTACAAAATCGTCTGCGACAGCTTCTTGAACCAGACCACTTTCATTTCATAGAGCAAAATCGCCAGGACCAAGGGTGCCGGAAAAGATACCAGCAGATCAAGCAGATTCAGCACGATGGTATTGCGCAGTGTTCTATAGAAATCGTCCATGCGGAACACTTCCCGAAACGCGTCGAATCCGATCCATTCACTTCCGGTAATTCCCTGGAAAAAGTTGAAATCCTTAAATGCAATCTGCACGCCCCACATCGGGCCATATTTGAATACAATAAAGTAGACCAAGGGCAGCACAAGCAACGCGTATAATTGCCAATATCTGCGGAAGTAAACGTTCCCTTTCATGCGCTGTCTCCTCCTTTACATTCCGCCTTCTTACTTGTCTGTCATGGCCTTGTAAGCCTCGGTGCGCTCATCCAGTATCGCTTGACCGCCGCTTGCCATATAATCCTTCAATGCCGCTTCATAGGTTGCATCAAATTGTGCAGGTGGTGCCATTACCGATTTCACAACCATTTCATCAAACTTGTCCAGCAGCGAGTTGCTGTATTTGGACTCGGATTTGATTGGATGGTCAAATTTCAGCGGAGGTACGGTGTCTGTGTTGGAAATATCCATCGCTTTGCGGACATCCCCTGGAACTGGGACGGCATGCCCAAAATAAAGGCTTCCTTGTTCTTCTCATCATCGCCTGCAATCTTGCCGTTCGCTACGATAACTACATCGCCCTGATTATAGATACGGTCCTGTGCTTCTTGTGTCGGATTTTCCTTGGCAACCGGGATTCCATCTTTCAAGGTATAATTTTCACCCTCTACACCGTTTTGCATATCGAGCAGTACCTTCTCGGAAGACATCCAATCGAGGTACTTAATCGCCTCAATCGCATGCTCACTGGATTTAGGTACCATAATGTACAGGCCATTGGATGCAAATTCCGGCTTGGCATGCTTGCCCTCACTGTTCGTGTACGGATCCATTGGCGTCAGCTTGGCTTTCGGCTGGTTGGCCAACAGATTTGCATAAGCGGAGTCGTTGTAAAAATGTTGTCGTAATCTTCACTGAAAAAGCCGGTATTGCCGCTTTGAATATCCTGAGTCAGTTGTTTTTTATCCTTATCCAAACCAAAATCCTTGCTGATCAGATCTTCATTGTAAAGCTTGTTCATAAACTGAACTCCATCCTTGAATCCAGGCAGCAGGATCGGATAGTCACGGGAACCCAGCTTTTGAGTCAGCGTATATTTCTGCTCATCCGTCACCGGCTTGATAAAAGACCACAGCAGCGAATCATATTGTCCCGGCTCCATCGTCATCCCCAGCGGAACCACCTTACCGCCGGTCTTGCCTGGGTCTTTTTCCTTGAATGCTTTGAGCGTGTTATATAGTTCGTCTGTCGTTTTAGGGACAGGCATTTTCAGTGTATCGAGCCAATCCTGGCGTATGAAGGAAGAATATTTCCCTAAAATAGTACGCTTACCCGGAATGGCAAACTGCTTGCCTTCCACCTGACCGTAGCTCAGCGTATCTTCACCAAGGAATTTTTTGAGATTCGGGCCATACTCATTCAGTAGCGGAGTCAAATCTGTCAGCCCACCTTGCTCTGCGTACCGCTCAAAAGTGCCGGAATCGTAAGTGAATACGATATCAGGTACATCGCCGCCACTCGCCATCAGGACATTCAGCTTGGTGACCTCTTCCGAGCGCTGAACAGGCACATATGATAGATCAATATTGTTGGGTTTGCCAAAGTTCTCTTTTGCATAACGGGTTAAATAGCTGTCGGTAATGGTGTAGCCTTGAGGTGTGTTGCCTCTGTCAAAAATTTCAACCTTCAATGAACCACCCTTGTCTCCGGTAGCCGTCGAACTTTTGTCCGCCTCACCCGACGAGCATCCGCTCAATACAACCGACAGTGCAACTGTAGCTGCAAGCAGCAGACGCAGCTTCTTCAATGTTCCTCCAGCCTTATTTCCTCTCATTCCTGAACACCCCTTTGTCTGCTTTTTCCCGTTCGCCCCTCTTCTTATCAGAAGGTTATGGCATATCATGCATTGGCATGTATCTGTCCGTGTAGGTCCGGGATGTGCCTTAGTATGACATGAGCGTAGGAAAACTGACAATAAACTAGTTTCCCGATCATAAACAGTTTAGATGAAAGCGATTACCAAACACGATAAAACGCTTACTTTTATAAAAGATCACTATTTTCCTGCGAATAAACTATTTTCTTCGTTCGAATCGCGTTAGGTATGTTGCCATGCCAAGTGACTTAAAAGTTGCTTTTACGCAAAAAAAAGCATCCTCCCTCTCATCAGGGTTGGGATGCTCTCTGTGTTTTGTTAAGTTTTAACGATGTAGTAGCTTCATTATACTACTCCTGCGGCGAAGTTTCTGATGGAAGACTCATGGATAGCTTGCGCACCTTCTCTGTCTTTCCATCTTTACGGCTGCGTGATACATAAACCATCATTAACGCACCTAAGGTCGCGCTGATCAGACAAGCCAGGTTCATAAGCTGCGGTCCCCCGGCATGAAGGAGGTATCCATTCAACAGATTACCTACAATGCCCGCCAGTCCGGCGAATACCATATTGAACACGCTTTGTCCGGTGGCCTGCATATCCTTTTCTGTCACATGCGATACATATTCAACGGCCGCAATGTAGAAAAATCCAAACGACAACCCGTGCAACACCTGCACAGCAATCATAACCGCAGGATCAGGAAATGCCAGTTGAACTCCCCAACGCAGCATATAGGCTACAGCCCCTAGCAAAAGGGTTCTCTCCAGCCCAATCCTGCGAATCACCCGGGAAGCCAGCAGCATGGAGGGCACATTCGTAATGGAAGCAACCAGCAGAGCAACCCCGACCAACCCCGTAGGTCCTCCTGACATTTTAAAAGCCAGTACAAAATAGGTGTTAAATGCGGTCAACGTCTGATTCACCAAAAAGCTGCCACCCAAAATATTAAAAACGTCTTGTTACGGATTAATTGACCGATACCGTCAGAAAACGATTTGCGCAACGCCAGATCTTCCTCCGTGTTTTTCGGAAGCGCCAGTGCCGTCAGGGCCGCAAGACCGTTCAGTACCAAAAAAGGCACCCAAATCATGGACACCGATAGAAGCGACACAAACAGCCCTCCAGCATAACCGCCCACCGCATTACCTATACTCGCCATAAATCGTATGCTGCCGTAAGTCGCTCCTGCCTTTTTCGCTGTCACGATCGCATAGGAATCAGCGATCGGCGCCTGTGTTGCCGTGAATATAGCCATAATCGAATATACAAGCGCCATCAGCACAAAATGCTCTGACTGATAACATACCGCCATCACACCCGGGACAGCCACACTCAAAATAAGCACCAGCCGCATTTGACGGTATTGATCCACAATAATTCCCCAGATCGGCTGAACCAGAATGGATACCAGCGTACCGATCGCCATCAGCGCACCAACACTGGTGCTCGTCAACCCGTTCTGAACCAGCAGTAACGTCAAATACGGGTTAAACATCCCCCCGGCCAAACCAATAAACAAATAAAAGCCTCGCAACTTCAGCATTTGTGAGCCAACCATCTGGAATCCTCCCTGTTGTTTAGCGTACCGTGCTGCCCAGAATCGTCGCCAGCGCTCCGATGGCCCCGGCTTCATTACCCAGCCCAGCAGGTACAATGGTACAAGGAATGTCCGTCCATAAGGCTACTCTTTGCCGAATTTCATCCAAATAATACGCGCTCCCTTCAGCCACACCTCCGCCTACAACGATCATTTCCGGGTTCAGCAAGCTGATCACATTCGTCAAAGCCATCGCCATATGAGCCAGTGCAGGCTCCAGAATCGTCTGTGCTTCCACATCTCCTTCGGCTGCTGCTTGCAGAACATGTCGCGCCCCAACATGGTCCCGTTGGCCATCCGCCAGCCGTACCATGTGCGTACCTGGTATGCCGGATGCGAGGGCCGATTTTACACTGTGCGTTATTGCCGTACCCGACGTTAAAGATTCGAACACACCGAACTCGTCCGTCCCTCTTCGTTCTGCCGCTTGCCGCGCCTGTTCTTCACCTGCAATCCAGTAGGCCATTTCCCCAGCTCCGCCTGCGGCTCCCTTGTATAGCTCCCCGTTCAAAATAAGACCACTTCCAATGCCTGTGCCTACCGTTACCATCAGCACATGACGTAATCCCCTCGCTGCGCCCAGCCATTGCTCTCCCAACGCAGCCATATTCACATCATTATCCAGCACCAAGCGTCCGCTATAGCGCTGTCCAATGACAGATCGTATACCGCCATGCATACCACTGTCATGTGTACTGTCGTGCATGCTCCATTGGAGCGCCGGGGCGTGAGTGATTCTGCCGCTATCGTTATCTACCACACCGGGAAAGCCGATCCCGATTCCTTTTAATTGCTCTAGCGTCAAGCCTTCCTGCTCCAGACAGCTTTCCAGCTCCCCGAACAGACTTTCAAAGAAAAAGGCGGCATCCTTCGTATGAACCGTCGGAATTTTATGCCTCACCACCACTTGCCGTTCCGCTGTACCGATACAGATCAGCGTCTTCGTCCCGCCGACATCAATGCCTGCCGCCCAGCCGGAAGCCTTCGGCTCATCCCCATATTGCTTTTGTACATCTATGTCCGCCATAGCCCATCCTCCGTCATTCCGGTTCGTCCTCATGCCTTCCAATACATCGGCCGTTGACGCCCTGTAGGTTCAAGATATGGACATAAGTATCGCATTTGTCCCTTGGGCCGCAATAAACTAAATTCCGCTCCATAAACCAACACCGTCTGCCCGCCTTTTAACGAATAAAATGCTAAAAAGGCGAGCGCCTAAAGCGCTCCCCCTGTTAATGATGAATCTTCCGGCTTCAATCTCAGCTTGCGATAATCTCCCGGCGTTACGCCAACCACACGCTTAAACACCCGTCCAAAGGTAATCGAATTGGCATAACCGACCTGGGTTGCAATGTGCTGAACCGTCTCTGTAGTGTTACACAGCATTTGCTGGGCATGGTTCATACGCAACCGGGTCAAAAAATCCACGAATTTCATATCAAACTCGGTTTTAAACAAATGACTGGCGTATTTAGGCGACACATCAAAACGTTCGCTCAAATGATTCAAAGATAAATCCGGATTCGTATAATGCTCTTCAATATATTGTTTCATCTCACTGACCATAGCCCGATAGCTCTTGGTTTCACTGGCTGCAACATAAGTCCGGTACACGGTGGTCATGTGCTCCAGCATCAGAGTGTGCATCAGAGCCAGCGAAGGGGCTGATTCGACCTCACCTCTCCACTTTAGCGCCTCCGGCCCGTTAAAATAACGATCCAGCGCACCCGACACGTCCTTCATCTCGCGCATTTCCCGTTCCAGCAACTCCTGTAGCCACTGAATCACAGTTAAAATATCCCCATCCTTCAACTTGTCCGTTTCCATCTTTGCGAATAGACCTTCCAACTGTCCACGCCAATCATGGCTGGCCAACCGAAAAGAACGGATGGTCTCCGAAATCAGCGGCAGATACGTATATAACGGAATTTCATTGTCCTGCGGAACCTGGTCACTGGTCACAATATCGCGTACCCCGAGCGTTAACCGATACCGAAGAGCAGAAACAGCCGCCAGATAGGAATCCTTAATATACTCCAACTCGTGAGTCTGGCCGCCAATTCCGATGGTGAGCTGTACACCCAGATGACCCTGTAGCCACTCGCAGCCCGTTTGCGCCATCTCTTGCAGCTTCACAGCCAGCAACCCTTCCCCGTCATCATCCTCTTTTCTTAGCAAAATGGCAATTCTTTCGCGGCTCATCCATTCTGCCCAGCCCTGCCAACCATAAGTGGCTGCAAGCTCCTGCATCACACCCAGCAACGACAGGCTTAGGCGTTGATCTTCACCCCCATGCTCATTCGAACTTCTATTGCCTGCTTGTATCCCTTCTGCTGTGTGCGGCTGCTCCAGTTCCAGATCATGCAGCTCTACCACCATGACGGCGTAGACACGGATAGCATCTCTCTGGGTACCGTCCACAAAAGGAGACAGATTATCCAAACGCACTGTGGCCGTTTCCATGGTTGTACCTTCCATCAGGTCAAGGAACAATTGCCGTCGCCGAATAAGTACATTCGCATGCTCTTGCTGTTCATAATCGACCGTTTGCCGAATCAGATTTTGCAGTGCGTGATCAATCATCCACAGCTCATCCTTGTTGGTTCCCCCATCAGGACTGCCCGGCAACTGTTGAATACGCTGCATCATCAGTTGAATCGGTCGGTAATTTCTGCGTGTTACATAGATAATGTAAACTACTGCCAAGACGACAACAGCCAGCCCGAGCACAATCCAAACGTAAGAAATGACAGACACCCACTCGAACAGTTGCCCGGCACGAATGCCGCTTTCGAAGCTCCAGCCTAGTCTAGCCGACGGCAGATGAGTCAATTGTTGTCCGTCTTTCTCCTTTACAGCCCCCCCTGTGTCAGATGCAGACGGGTAGATCGTATGTCCACTGCCATCCTTAATCACCAGATAGGAAACCGCCGGATTCGTCATTTGACCGATCATTTGTTCCAATGGATACACACCGATATTGATTACCAGCAGCCCTTGTCCCCCGAACGGCAACGGAAGCCGCTTATGCATCGAAATCACACGATCTGACGTATGTTTGCCCGGCTCCTTCCATTCCCGCACAGGTGACCACTGCCGATCCTCAGATCGCAGTGCCTGCTCGATATACGGATAATCGCCAAATGTCTTGGCATCCTGAAGACCGCTCCTGGTTAGTACCTTTTGATCCTTCATCCTGTAAATATAAATGGAATGTACCAATTCATGATTATCCTTGAGCGCACGCAAGCTTCCTGCCAGTCCATACAACATCGTGCTGCCGCTCTGCGCCTGTCCATTCAAAAAGTAGCTGTAACTCTTATTGGTTTCCGCCTCGCTTAATACGTCCATTTCTACCTTCGTCAGCGACTTTTCCACACTGTCCATCACAAATCCGGTCGTAATCCGATTCGCCTTCCCGGTTTCATTACGCGATATCTCATTCACGATCAGGAAGGATAAAAAAATGAGAATGGACACAGTCAACATAAAAATCGGGAAATAGGAAAAAAGCAATCTCCTGTACCAGCTCTTTCGCATCATATACCCCCCTGCTGCCTCATGCTTCCATGACCCTCTTTATAGAGCTTCGTTCAACAATAAGCATACTCGTGATGTCAGCTTTAATGCGCTCTTGATTATACTTTGAACCTATTCTACCAAAATTAGAGGCTGAATAGATAGATTTCTCACAAATATCCGTTGATATTCAATTCAAAAACTCATTTATGTTAAATATATTAACATAATGAAAAACGCTATACATATCATCACAAAATCATTTATACAGCAAAAAAAGGCTTATCCGCCTAAATGAAGTACGGATAAACCTGAACTGTTCTCTAACCTTGTATCCAATCTACCAATGAACGTACCGTCAGCTTGCCCGGAGAAGCTACCTCAAAAGCCGAGCCCCCCCTGCCAAGAGCCAAAAATTCCACCGTTTTCGGAATACCAGGTGCCAGATCCAGATGATTATCGCTGAAAATGCCTTCCTGCTCCGCTGACAGCCATACATGCCTCGCCAGTACATCCGAGCGAAGGTTAAAGCGGCTTCCTCCGCTTCCCTGTACTTCTATCACTTCAATATTCGGCTGTGGCAAATCCATCTCTTTTGTATCAGCAAAATAAACTTCACAGGAAGCCACCTGTTCACCGTGCTCTATCAGACGTGCGACCAGCATATGCTCGGCAGGGTTCTGTCCATTCAGCCATTTGTCGGCAGGCAGTATATGTACCAGCCCCGCTGCGTTAGCTCGCTGCTCTACCTGAATATCCTCTTCATGGATGGTCTTGCTGTCCCGAATCTGCAAAAGCGTCAGCCGCAGCGTGCCTTGAACAGGTTTTAGCTTATCGTTGACAATATGCAGCTCTTTATTGCCCTGATCCGTATCCGCCACGCTCAGCAGCACATCGGCAAAGCTGCGCTTAGCCGTATATTGCAGCGCCTTCCAGCGACCAAAATAGTCCATACTCGACCAGGAGGCAACGGGCCAGCAATCATTCATTTGCCAATACAATGTGCCCATACAGTAAGGCTTGCGACGCCGATGGGCCTCGATGGCCATTTTCATCGCTTCCGCCTGTAAAATCTGACTCATGGGAAGAAAAGCTTTAAAATCCTTCGGCTCCCGCATGTACCGTTCCATATATTCTTTAATCAGGCGATTGCCTGCCTCGTTCTTCTGATGCGCCAGCATTACTGTTGATTCCAGCTCCAACTCATTCTCTTCTGCATAGAAGCGCACGGACTTGTATTCGGGAAAGGACTGAAAGCCATATTCACTCATAAAACGCCCCACATGCACATGGTAATTTTCAAACGGCTCAGATGCATGCCATACGCCCCAGTAATGAACATCCCCCGCCGTCGAAGACGGATGAGCATGCTGATTTCGGTCACCAGACAGGCCGATCAGTGGAGACGAGGGCCAATATGCCGTCTGCGGGGACCAAATGTGTACCACTTCCGGTAAAATCCGGTGGAAAAGTGTCTCATAATCAGACCACAAGCGCTCTCGCTGCGCTGGCGTATAATCCTTTTTCCAGCCCCAGCCCCCGTTCTCCTCATAATGCGCCCAAGCCGAATCAATCTCATTATTGCCGCACCATAAAGCGATACATGGATGATTGCGCAGACGCTTGATGTTGTCCTCCGCTTCCTTTGCCACATTGTCCAAAAAAGCCTGATCTCCCGGGTACATACTGCACGCAAACATAAAATCCTGCCATATCAATAAACCGTATTCATCACAAAGTTCGTAAAATACGTCTTCCTCATAAATACCGCCGCCCCAGACCCGCAACATGTTCATATGAGAGGCGGCAGCGCTGGCAATCTCATGCCGATATCTCTCCCGTGTCACTTCCGTCGGAAAGCTGTCATTCGGAATATGGTTGGCTCCCTTCGCAAACACCGGAACCTCGTTCAGCTCAAAATAAAAGCCCTCTCCCGCCGCATCCCGTTCACGCACAAGACGAATGGAACGCAAGCCCGTCTTCACCGTTTTTTCCGCGATGACCGTTCCTTCATCCCGGTGCACAAGCTCGGCTGCAAACGTATATAGATGCGGCTCTCCAAGTCCCCGGCACCACCACAGCCTGGGTTGCTCTATATACAATTCCAGATCCACCGTTTGCCTTCCCTTCAGCAAACGAACAGGCTTCGACCACTCCCTCCCGTCAGCGGATATACGCAGATCGGCTTCTCTGATCTCACCCGCATTCTCAATCTCTGCCACAGCCGTGAGTCTGGCTCCGTCTGCACTGATTTCATCCTGCCGGATAAACAAGTCTCTAACGATAAGACCAGACCATGCCTCCACCCGCACCTCTCTCCAAATGCCGCTTGTCACCAGCCTCGGTCCCCAATCCCAGCCGTAGTGGTAAGGAGCCTTACGTGCGAAAACGCTTACCTTTTTGTCTGTCAGCCCCCCTGCTTCGGACTGATCATTTGGCGCGGGAAGAGCGTAACCCAGTTGCTCCAGCTTGGGCAGATCCTCAGCTACCGGAGAACGGAATGCAATTTCCAGCCGATTCTCCCCCTGCTGAATCCATGCCTTCACATCCCGTCTCCACATCCGAAACATATTGTTGGCCGACAAAACGGGGTGTCCATTCACCTTTACCTCCGCATACGTGTCCAAGCCCTCCAGCACCAGTTCTACACACGGGCACTGAAGCTGTTCCACACTCATTTCAAAATGGGCTTCGTATACCCAGTCCTGTTTGTCAATCCATTGTACCTCCGCCTCGTTCGTTCCGATAAAAGGATCAGGAATTTTGCCATGTCGTAAAAGATCCGTATGCACACATCCCGGTACTTTCGCGCTAAGCCACTCATCACCTGATGCGTTCCTAAACCTCCAGTTATACAACCCTGTCACATTGAACATCGTCGCAAGCCTCCCTGTAAAGATGATTGGGAACATCTGGACTCCTATATAAACATAACAAAAATAACATTAAGCTAACAAAATAGTCAAATCGTTTTTATGACAAAACAAATCGAAAAACAACAAAGAAAAGTCGCCTCGCCCCAAAAGGCTAAAAAGCGACTTTTCATCTTCCCCCGTGTACGGAGCTCGATCATCTATATCTGGACGTCAACTATATTTGATTGTGCTGATTGGGTGTTCATGTTCATCGTTACCCTGACTGAGCCGCGGCGCATACCCCTCCCGTACGACCAGATCTGCATGTAACAGCTTTTTCTCAACAGGCGAATCCGGGTTGGTTATGCGCCATAGCAATTGATCCACCGCACGCATGCCCAGCAGTTCCTTATCCACTCTCACCGTCGCATAAATCGGCATCTGCTCGCTCGTATCGTCAAAACCAGTCACTCCACAGCGCCTTGGGACGTCAATTCCCTTTTGTTTGAGCGCATCCACCACTTGCCCGGCAGTCACATCATTCACACATACAAACATCTCCGGCAATTCATCCTCGGTCAGCTTGTCCAATTCCTCGGCAAGCTTCTGCGCTCCCATGTGGAGCAAAGCTCCGTTTTGTTTTAAGTCTATTCCTCCAAGCTCCAGTGTGGAGCGAAAAGCTTCCCAACGTTCATAGAAACTGTGAGCATCGTCGATATTTCCGACAAATTGAAAACGGGTATAGCCCCTGCACAGCACATTTCTCATGAGTTCAGACATACATGTGCGGTTATCTGTAAACACCGTATCGCTTAAAAACGCAGCATCCCAATGATCCACCATGACGACCGGAATGCTCATCCGATAAATATTCAGCAATATAGAAGTAGAAATCGACCCCACCGTGATAATGCCCCTGATCGCCTCCGGATTCAGCAAAGAAAACATATCCTCTGTCGAAGGCTCCGTTAACGTGAGCATGTTCATCCCCTTTCGGTTCAGACGCTCGGAAATACCTTCAAACACAGGACCCCAATACCTGGATTCTCTGTTCTGGTGCCGTATATTCGGAAATAACACCAGCACAGTGCCCGACCATTCCCCGGCATCCGTGTCCCGAGGTTCCACCCCCGTTGTCTTTGGATGATTGCGAAAATAGCCCATCTGGGCAGCCAGCTTGACCAACACTGCCCTCGTCTCCTCACTTACTCCGGGCTTGCCGGACAATGCACGCGAAACAGCGAACTTTGAAACGCCCGCCGCATCCGCAATTTCCTGCAACGTTACTTTTCCACGCATCTTCTCACCCAACCCTATTCGGAATCTTTTTTCTGCCTCTGCCTTTCCAATACATGGGCGTACTAATAAACTGGTATCATCGTAGCACACTTTGTTTTAGATCATCAAACGATAGATTTGCACAAATCCACACCATCCACCAAAATATGTTTGCATAATAAAAAAACAAACACATAACAAATCAACAGAAATGACTTGACGGAAGGCTCGCTATTTCCTACAATTTACTATTGAAAGCACTTACATTATGTAAATCATACTTATAAAGGGGGATCTTGCAGATGTTCAAAAACAGGTCGGTACGACAAGGCTCCATCCTGCTCCTGGCTTTGCTGCTGCTCGTGACAACGGGCTGCGCGAACGGAACAGGCGGTACGGCAGAAAAGGAAAATCCCGATGACACCAGCCCTGTTACACTTACTTTTTTGGTGGTGACGCCAGCTCCAACTGGAATAATATGAAGGATGCAGTCGGGCAGGAAATCATCAAAAAAACGGGCGTCACACTGAACGGGGAGCATGCCGTCAATGGCCGGAGTGAGGAAAAGTTTGCTCTGATGGCTGCCAGCGGAGAGTATCCTGACCTGGTCTATCCCAAAAGTGATGTCGGCAAGCTGGTCGATGCCGGGGCACTCATTGACTTAACCGACCTGATTGACAAATACGGCCCCAATATCAAGAAAGTGTATGGAGACTATTTTAACCGTATTAAATATAGCCACGACGACCCTGCAATCTATACCATTCCGACAAATTTGGGCGTAGATCACATCGCATTTGACGCACAAGCCGGGTTCGAAATCCAGCATCAGGCACTTGAGAAGCTTGGCTATCCGAAAATCCGCACTGTGCAGGATTTTGAAAAAGCGCTCAAGGACTATGTCGCCAAATACCCCACCACTAACGGTCAGCCTACCATCCCCCTCTCCCTTGATGCCGAAGATTGGAAAATTCAAATTACCGTAACCAATCCGGCAGTTACCGCTACAGGCGGACCGGATGATGGAGAGTATTATATCGACCCCAAGACGTATAAAGCCATTCTCCACTACAAACGCCCGGAGGAACGGGAATATTTTCGCTGGCTGAATCACATGTACAACGAAGGACTGCTGGATAAGGACACTTTTGTGCAAAAAAGCGATCAATACAAGTCCAAAATCGCCGCAGGTCGTGTGATTGGACTCATCGATCAGGAATGGAACTATCAGGATGCCGAAAACGCACTCAAAGCGTCGGGCAAGGATGAATTTACCTACGCGCATTTCCCGGTTACGTTAAGCGAGAAATACGAGGATCATTCCCTCCAGCCGCTCGGGTTTGATGCTGCATACGGGATCGGAATTACAACCTCGTGCAAAAATCCCGTGCGTGCCATCAAGTTTCTGGATTTTCTGGCCTCCGACGAAGGACAAATTTTGCGCAACTGGGGAATCGAAGGCCAGCATTACAATGTAGAGAACGGCAAACGAGTTATTCCGGACGATGTGCAGCAACGTAAAAACACCGATAATTCCGCTTTTATGAGAGAGTCGGGCATCGGTTTGTACTGGATATGGGGGCCGCATTACGGTGACGGCATCAAGGACCCTTCCGGCAACTACTATACGACGAACTATCCGGAGATGATTACCGAAAATTACAGCCCGGCCGAAAAAAAATCCCTGCAAGCCTACAATGCTCGAACGTGGAAGGACCTGTTCCCGAACGAGAAGGATTTTCCGGTAAAAGAATGGGGCGCCGCCTACAACATGCCCGTCCCGACCAATACAAACTACAATGTCATTTATCAGAAGTCGCAAGACATTGTGCGCAAACGGATTCCCGAAGCTGTACTCGCCAAGCCGGATCAATTTGATGCTGTCTATGACCGCATGCTCCAAGAGTTGGATCAGGCGGGTGTGCCGAAGGCTGAAGAAATCTACACCGGACTGATCCAAAATAGGCTCAAGCTGTGGAACGGGGAAAAATAACGATCAAATAAGCTGAACTTAAAAGTTACCTATCGTGCCACTACGCAGTCGGATGGTGCTTGCCATCGCCACCGCCCCCGGGTTTCTTGAATAATCATATAACTAGGATAGAAATCCGGGGACAAAAGCGACCGCTTCGCTTGTACAGCACCATTCCGCCTACTCCGTTTTGATGCTTATTTTTTTAAAGTCAGCTTATAGTTCGAGTTTGGCTTATATGAATGAAAGATTACAGGGCTGACAGCCTAATGCTGTTCAGCCCTTTTACATTGAACGTTCTGTTTCGTTCCATATATACATGACACGATGATGACTGTCTGTTTCCCTACACGTTCTGCGAAGATTCCGTCGTTTGCTCCGCAGCCTCATACTCACTTCGCAAAATCCCCATCTGGATGATGTCATAGTATTGGCCTTCCCTGAACAGCTTTTGCCGCAGCCGACCTTCCTCCTTGAAGCCGCAGGCCAGATAGCAGCGATATGCACGCTCGTTGTATGCATAGACCTCCAGCTCCAGCCGATTCAGGTTCAGTGTATGAAATACAAATTTCTGTAATAGCCGGATCGCTTCACGTCCGTAGCCTTTGCCCAGATTATCGTCGCGTCCAATCACAACGCCGAGCGTGGCATGCCGATTCATCCAGTTGATTTTAAATAAATCCAGTTGTCCGATATAATCCAGCGTGTCTTTATGCGCAATAACAAAGCCCTTCATCTCGGAGTTACCGTCGATCATCATCTGTACGTAGGCTTCGCTATTCGTCTGAGAATGAGGATAAGTAAAAACATCGCTCAAACCGCGTGTAATATCCGGGTCATTGACCCATTTTCGTATTTCCGGTATATCCTCCTGACGATACTCTCTCAGCACGATGCGTTCCCCAATAATATGCGGCATAGTACATCTTCCCTTCGGTTATGTAATGGTATCTTAATATAGCGTCAAACGACCCTGAATCCATAAATCCATTTCCCATCATACGTATTCCCCCTACAGTAAAAGGTAGATTTAGCACAGTATCTCCTATTGACAAATCGTACATCTTCATCCTTCAAAACTCCAGTACATTTGTAAAATTCGCATGAAAAAAAAAGTTATTCTGCTTATCCCGCACCCCGCTTGGACTTGCCCCCAATCCTTGTGCCCAACCTTTTAAAAGTGATTGACCTCACCTATATATAGATATAAAATAGAAATCGTACTCTAAATATAGTGTATAACGCGTATTTTACACATATATCTTGAAAATACAGATATGGAAGTACCGATATAAATAGACGTTAAAATTTTGGCGAAGCACAGCCAGCAAGGGTTTGCGAATCTTTACAGGATTTCGAGCCTTGGGCAGATGCCGTTTTGCCAAATGTCAAGGAGGATGAATACAATGCTGATTGCTTATGATTCCAAGACCGGCAATGTAAAAAGATTTATCGGGAAGCTCAAGCTTCCGGCGGTCCAAATCCAGGAGCAAATGACTATAGAGGAACCATACGTACTCATTACATATACAACGGGATTTGGACAGATACCTGAGAAGGTATCTTCCTTTTTGCAAAAAAATGCTCAAAACCTCGTGGGTGTGGCTGCCAGCGGCAACCGTAACTGGGGCGAGAGCTTTGCCAAAAGCGCGGATTTGATCTCCGACCATTATAACGTGCCTGTCATCAGTAAATTTGAATTATCTGGAACGTTCGGCGATGTAGAGCGTTTCAAACAGGAGGTGAGCCGAGTTGCGGCATATTGAACTGAACAACATGTTGATGAAACGCGATACAGATGGCTTTTTCCAATTGGAAAAGGACCAAGAGGCTGTAGACGAGTTTATGAAGGAAGTCGAAGAACGGAGCTTGAAGTTTGCGGATACAGCGGCTCAAGTGCTCTACATGATTGAGAATGATTATTACGAAAATTTCTATAGTAGCTATACAGCTGACGAAATTAAGGATATTTTCCATATCACTCATAGTTATAATTTTAAATTTCCTTCCTATATGGCAGCATCCAAGTTTTATACGGATTATGCAGTGAAGAGTAATGACCGTAAGGTTTATCTGGAGCACTACCCTGACCGGGTGGCGGTCGTCGCCCTGCATTTGGGACGCGGTAACGCCGATACTGCGCGCCTGTTGTCCCGCTCGATGATGGAGCAGCGTCTCCAGCCGGCTACGCCAACCTTCCTGAATGCAGGCAAAAGCCGTCGTGGAGAACTGGTATCCTGCTTCCTGCTCGAAATGGACGACTCCCTCAACTCGATCAACTACGTGCTGAACACTTGCATGCAGTTGTCCAAAATCGGCGGCGGTGTCGCGGTCAACTTGTCGAAACTGCGGTCACGCGGCGAGGCGATCAAAGGTGTAGAAGGCGCGGCTAAAGGAATTATGCCTGTACTGAAGCTGATGGAGGACGGCTTCTCTTACGCGGATCAGATGGGTCAACGTAAAGGTTCCGGCGCAGCATACTACAACATTTTCGGATGGGATGTACTGGAGTTCCTGGATAGTAAAAAAATCAATGCCGACGAAAGAGTACGCCTCAAGACACTCTCCATCGGACTGATTGTGCCGAACCGCTTTTATAAGCTGGCTCAGGATAATGAGCCGCTGCATGTATTCGCTCCTTACAGTGTGTACAAGGCCTACGGTACGCATCTGGACGATATGGATCTGGATAAAATGTACGATACGCTGCTTGCTGACGACCGGGTGAAGAAAAAGGTAGCAATGAGCGCGCGTGACATGTTGACCAAAATTGCCATGATCCAGTTGGAATCCGGCTATCCATACATGATGAACAAAAGTAACGCGAATCAGGCACATGCTCTTAAAAACGTGGGCCAGGTTAAAATGTCAAACCTGTGCACAGAAATTTTCCAATTACAGGAGACCTCTGAAATTACAGATTACGGCCAACAGGATACAATCCGTCGGGATATTAGCTGTAATCTGGCTTCTCTCAACATTGTAAATGTGATGGAGCATGGGAAAATCCGCGAATCCGTTCACGAGGGGATGATTGCCCTGACCTCGGTCAGCGATATGACCCAAGTCGCGAACGCGCCGGGTGTTGCCAAGGCAAACCGTGAGATGCATTCTGTCGGTCTAGGTGTCATGAACCTGCACGGCTACCTTGCCAAGAACAAAATTGCTTATGAAAGCAACGAAGCGAAGGATTTTGTCCGTACCTTCTTCATGACGATGAACTATCACTCGCTGGAGAAAAGCATGGAGATCGCGCAAGCGGCCGGACAAAGCTTTTATGGCTTTGAGGAATCGGATTACGCGACTGGTGTGTATTTTGACCGTTATCTGAATACCGATTACCGTCCGACAACGGCACGCGTACAAGAGCTGTTCAACGACATCTATATTCCTTCTCCGGAGGATTGGGGCAAGCTGAAAGCAGACGTGCAGAAGAACGGCCTGTATCACGCTTACCGTATGGCGATTGCGCCGACGGCCAGCATTTCATATATTCAAAATGCGACGTCCAGCGTGATGCCAATCGTGGAACAAATTGAAACACGTACCTATGCGAATTCGACGACCTATTATCCAATGCCTTACTTGCAAAGAGATAATGTGTTCTTTTATAAATCCGCTTATCAAATGGATCAGTTCAAAGTGCTGGACCTGATTGCAGAAATTCAGCCTCACGTGGATCAAGGGATTTCGACCGTGCTTCATGTGAACAGTGACGTGACTACACGCCAATTGGCACGTTGCTATCTGTATGCTGCTCACAAAGGACTCAAATCGTTGTACTACACACGTACCAAAAAGCTGTCTGTAGAAGAGTGCCTCACCTGTTCGATCTAAGACCGTACTCATAAATTAACATTAGAAGACCTCATATATATGGATGCTTTTCATTAGAAGCTGTATCCAGCGCGATGTTCCGCCCTTTATGGGTTGGGACACGGCCTCGCGGATGCAGCTTCCGTATGTCAAGCATACGATGATTCGCCTACATCACCTTATTGTGACTCTAGGAAATCTCGGAAGCTGAAGGGAGAATGCTAAACAATGACAGGCATACAAGCTGTAAACTGGAACCGCTCGGACGATGATTTCACATTGATGTTCTGGAATCAGAACATTATGCAATTTTGGACGGATGATGAAATTCCGCTGTCCGACGATAAAATGAGCTGGGTCACCCTCAGTGATATTGAAAAAGATGCCTACATGAAGGTGCTCGGCGGCTTAACGCTGCTGGATACGATTCAAGGCGGCGTAGGTATGCCGCAAATTATGGAGCATGTGGACGGGCTGCAACGCAAAGCTGTACTGAGCTTTATGGCGATGATGGAGCAAATTCATGCGAAGTCGTACAGCAGTATTTTTACAACCCTGGCTTCTACGGAAGAGATTGACGGTGTATTCCGTTGGGTAGAGGAAAATCCGCATCTCCAGACCAAGGCGGAAACCATTCGTCAGTATTATATGAATATCCACACACCCAAAGACCTGTATCTCGCGATGGCAGCGTCCGTGCTGTTGGAAAGCTATTTATTTTATAGCGGCTTCTTCTACCCTCTCTATCTGGCGGGTCAGGGCAAGATGACATGCAGCGGAGAAATTATCGACCTGATTTTACGGGACGAAAGTATTCACGGTGTTTATGTGGGTGTGCTGGCACAGGAGATTTATGCAGAGCTGGACGAGGAAGAGCAACGGGATCTGTACCAGACGCTGGTAGGGTTGCTGCGCTACTTGCACAATAACGAGGAACAATACACCGAGCAAATTTACGCCCCTATTGGACTCATAGACGATGTCAAAGTCTTCTTGCGCTACAACGCCAATAAGGCCATGATGAACCTGGGCTTTGATCCGTTGTTTGAAGAAGAAGAAGTCAATCCAATTGTATTCAACGGCATCAGCACCCACACCAAGCAGCATGATTTCTTTTCTAAAAAAGGAAACGGCTACGTGCGTGCAATGAATGTGGAGCCGCTGACAGATGATGATTTTAATTTTGGCGTATAAATACAAAATACGTGAAATTAATTTAGCAAGGTGATACTATGAAGAGCCATCCGCATGCGGATGGCTCAGACTGTAAACAAATAGGGTTTCAGAACTTGTCCCTAAGTTCTGAAACCCTATTGCCTAAAGAAAGTAGGTAGTTTACATATTTATATTCGTTCTCTTATATAAAACTGGTATTGCCGCTGCTATAAGGATCATACCCATAAAAGCGGGTGCGGCATGACCAAGTGATACATAGATTTGACCTCCAATGATAGGCCCAATCATTCTTGCTAAAGCCTGAATAGATTGACTACCTCCTTGAATCCTTCCTTGTTCACTAGAATCGACAGACTTGGAGAGCATCCCATTGAATGAAGGCCCGAAGATCGAATCACCAAAACCAAATATAAACATGCCAGCGATAAAAAGAGGATAGAATGAGAACAAAGTAGATAGCGCAATAAGACTGTAGCCTATAATCTCCGAAACCATTCCAAGAATTGCTATCTGTTTATCATTAAGTTTTATCAAAAGCTTTGGCATTATGAAACCTTGTGAAATGATGTCTTGGAAACCCATAATTGAGAACATAAGTCCGATTAGTGCAGGCTTCCAACTGAAAGTATCCATTGTAAATTGTGAAAAAACGGCCTGTAAAGATCCGTTGGGTATCCAAAGTAAGAACGCTGAGATAAGTAGCCTGTTTAAGTTTTTCATGGAAAGCAGGTTTGCAAGCTGTATGAATGGATTAAGTCTTACAAAAGTAATTTCTTTCAGTCTATGTTTCTTGTCAAGGCTCTCAGGCATAAAAAAGAATCCATATATAACATTTACTAAAGTTATGATTGCTCCAAAATACATGGGTGCAGAATAATCAAACTTGGCGAGTAATCCGCCTACAGTTGGGCCAATGACGGTGCCTACACCTACAACCGCACTCACCCATCCAAAGTATTTGGTTCTCTGTTCTGGAGGAATGATGTCTGCAAAATATGCGAAGATCGTGCTTATGCTCCCACCTGTTATACCCTCTATTATGCGCCCCGCAAATAGTACCCATAGAGCTCCTCCTATGCCAAAAACCAAGTACCCGATTGCGGAACCCAAAAGGCATACTAAGAGCAATGGACGACGGCCATATTTGTCGCTCAGAGCTCCAAGTACGGGGGCCGCAAAAAACACGCAGAAGGCATAAACAGAGGTCAGCAGCGTGACAACGATAGCTTGTTCTCCCGGATTGCTTATATAAGGCTGTACTATGAATGGGACGACAGGTGCTATGATACTGAAGCCTATTCCGCAAAGAAACACAGAGATAAGACCGAATATTAAAGCGTGTTTATCTACGGTTTGTTCTGTGTTCTGTTCATTGTGTGATCTAAATTTGAACATTAAATTCTCCCCTCAAAAGCTGTGGTTTTATTTCCTTGGAAACATTATTATCGTATCCCTACTTTGTTTCCTTGTCAACAAAATGATAACGATAAAAAGGCAGCCTGTTCTCAATAGAGCCCGGCTGCCTGTGGTTTCATTTTCATTATTCAAATTTACTCCGACTTAATATCTACACCCAGTTTCTTTATTTCTGCATCCAAATGCCTATTATACTTTTCCACGAAGTTAAGCATACTGTCAAATTGTTCCTCGGTTACCTGCTCAAATACGACTTTATCTCGCTCTTGAAACTCTTTGTGCAGGTCCTCATGGATTTTATAAATTACTTTCCCTTGCTCCGTAAGCCTAAAATAGATTTCTTTCTTGTTATCCGACTTCTGGTAGCTTTCGATAAGGCCTTTTTTTATGAGCTTCTTCGTTATTTTACTTATGGCACCGCGAGTCACATAAAAGGACTCCGCAAGTTTTGTCACATTGGAATCTACATTTTTTTCAATGTATTCGATGCAATGTACTTCAGAAGGCTTATAACCCTTAAGACTGTCTTCCATCTTATCCTTATTAAGCCAAACTGTCTTGTTATATAAGTCCCTGAAACCCATTAAGACCTGTTCTTCTTTGTTCATGGCCTATCCTCCCACCCGTTGGTGCATTACAATATTATATTAAATTTTTGTTTCCAGTTCAAAAATATTAAAATATTTTATTTTAGGAATTGAGCTATACGTGAAAAAAGAGAACCGAAAGCGTCTAAGCATTCAGTAAATAAACGCTAGTTATCATTTGATAATAATTGATTAAATAAACCAATCCACTAAACAGCAAGCAGGGTAAAAAAAGATATCACTCCCATGCTTTATGTATGTATATTTATTTTTCAGACGAGGACATGCACGCAAAAAAACGGCCAGATCGCTAAAGTAGCGAAATCGAGCCGTTTTCCATTTCTTAAGACCGAGCCTCTGTGAACATTTGAAAGGTGACACCAAACTTGTCTGTTACATTCCCATAAGCTGGACTAAAATGGGTTTCCTGCAAAGGCATTCCCACCTGTCCTCCTTGCTGTAGAGCATCAAACATTTTTTGAGCTTGCTCCACACTATCGGTTGTAATACAGATGCTCACCTGATTCCCGCTGTTAAACGGTGATCCGGGAAAGGTATCAGAAAACATAAGCTCTGTCTCACCCACTTTAAGGGTAGCATGTCCAACACGTTCCTTGACCTCTGCGGGAATGGGAAAATCGGGGTTTTCCGGCATTTCCCCAAAGGTTTGAATAAAAAGCAGTTGAGCATCCAATGCCTCTTCATAAAATTCGATTGCTTCTTTTGCATTTCCATCCATCGTGATGTAAGGAATCAAACGTTTGGACATCTTCAACACAGCTCCTTTAATTCGAGGTGATTAACTCAGCCATTTCTCCTGTATTATATACAAAACTTGTCAAGAAAAACAAATCTGAATTCTTAGCTTTCATGCACCTGAACGCCAAGCTGCTTTAGCTCCTTTATCGCTTCCGTAACGTCACGCTGTGGATGAAGTGCAGAGATCATCTGTGTAGTGATCGGAACACCGTTGAAAATCTGGCTTACCACCTCTAGAGAAATCACCAACTCATAGTAACTTTCAGCCCATTCCTGATATTCCTCCGGTGTAACTATAAGTTTCCCCAGTAAAAAGGAAGCACCATCATCATACGCCTCGGGGATGTTCACGTTGCCCATACGCCATGCCGTATCTCCCGCTTCCCTCCACATACAAAAGGTAACGTCCTCCTTCTCCAGCGCTTCGTCTTCCAAAAGCTCCATCATATCATCAGGCACACCGTCATACATGCCCGGCCAGACCTCATATTCGTCTCTCGCATGAGGACTTACAGGGGATTCGTGGTCAAAACCCTTCAACAGCACACCTCCACGCATCCACAACATATGAATCGTATCTCCAGCGCCGTTGTTCACCTCACCCAGGCACACATCACCAGACCATTCAGACTGCATACGATACGTGCGTAACCAATCTTCTGGAGACAATATAATGTCCAGCGCTGACAGCAGCATCATTCTGTCTTTTAAACCATTCGGCGTTACCTGTGCATCAAGCATCATATTCTTCATCATTCCTCCACCTTGTCCATGCGTACTAAGAATTCATCTGTCCCTGCCTATTTCTTTCAAGCTTCGCCTGCTCAACCATCTGCCGAATAAACGGTCCTTTGGCTTCGGTATAAGCTGCACGGTCATATTTGAATTGGTACGCCAAATCTTTTTTTAAAGTATCATACGCTCGCAGGCCCTCAGGATGCGCTTTTAAGTAATCTCTGAACAATAGATGGTTTTCCCAATGCTCACCTTTATACTTGTAAATATGCAAATGATGGGTCCCAGCTCCCCTTTCTCCACGGCGAAAGAAAGCTCTCTCTGGAAAATCAGGCTTATGTACATATTCATATTGAATACCTAGTAAGCGCTCCCGATGTTCGGATTGAATACTTGCCAAATCTTCCACTCCAACCATAATATCAATAATAGCCTTAGCTCCCAGATTAAGAACGGACGTACTACCGATATGCTCTATGCCGACACATACACCTCTGAGAGTCTCTACAATTTTCGCTCGCTCTCGCGTATACTCTTCCGCCCACTGCGAATCATACCCGGATATCTCCACCTGCGAGGATATACATGAACACACCTCCACTAGTTTCTAAAAATGCCTTCTAATCGTGCTTGGCACAAATCAGAAGGCATTCTCTTGTTCAAATTAAAAATCATTCAGCAACTCCAGCCCTATTACGGCTTCTCAATCACGATCAGACAGGTACTGTCTGGCAAAGGAACCGGCTCTCCCTGCTCATCGGTAAATTCAATACGCCCGGCCAGCGCCTCCGCATAGCCCCCCTGCAAATAGTGACGGCTTTCACGAATTATTGCCTGCGATCCAAGCGTGCGACGAATACACTCTTCATACTGTGAAGGAGTTAAATACCCAAACTGCTCCTGCACTTCATGCACATAAGCTTCTGTTCCCCACGTGTAGGTGTATAGAAATTCCATCGCATCGTTCACAGGCAAAATAGCCACATGCTCACTCACACGCTCCACTTCAATGTCGCGACCTGTAAAATCTTTGGCATATCGCAACAGCCATTCCATTCCGTCCGGCTCCAGGAACCGGATTCGTCTGCGCTGTTCTACCGGTTCAGTCATAATGCCGTCACGGATAATGATCCGTCCGCCCGGTGCCAGCACACGATAGGCGCTTTGCAAAGCAGCCTCTACCGTATGCAGATTGAATCGGGTTCCATCCCGTTCGATGTAAGAATACAGCTCATGGAGAATGGAAGAGAAAATGACCGTATCCATGCTCCCCGGCTCTATAAATTCCTCCAGTTGGAGAGCATCTCCTTTAATAACATCCCAGCGGTGGCCCTCCAATTGCTTTTTACGTTTGAGCGCCTCAATAACGTTCACAGAAATATCAAGTCCCAGCGGCTTCGCGTCTGGTATCTCCTGTTCAATCAGGTCCAGCAGCACACCCCCACCCGGTCCGATATCCAGTACACGAGTTCCCGTCACGTAATCCAGAATGACCTTTTTGTAATCTACAGTTAGGTTCATGTCCGTAAGGTACGTCTCCTCATTGTGAAAACGATCATAAGCATCACGGCGCAAGCCGAACAGGTCAAACAGTAGTAATATAGCTTTGTCATACAAAGGCGTTTTTTCCGCCTCGATGCAAAAGTCGATCAGCTTCTCAGCCGCAGATGAAAAATGAAAATTGAAAAAAACGGTACTCGGCAGTTCCTCTTTATGCTCCACGATCACATTCAAATGAGGATTATGCTTCCGTTTTCCTTTCAAGATATCCTGCCAGGATAACGCGTGTAAATATTTTTCAATCATCCGTTTTTTATAAACGTTAATTTTCTTGATGCCGCGATAGTCATAATGCATGGTGTTCATGAGCGATTCAAAGCTGATATGACGCACCGTTGCAGGCAATTCCTGTCCCGTACCATCCCGTAACGTGAGCAAAAATACCTTCACCAGCTCCTGAAGCGAAAAATCCTGTAAAGCCGACTCCACATACCAAAGCGTTCGATTTTCCAACGGAGTCAGCGCCTTATCTACATTCAACTCGCGCTCCAGCTCGGCATAAGCCTGCTCAAATGGCTCCCCTTCATGAATAGAAACCGATCGTAATCTCTCCAGTCGTTCCTTTACACTCCAGGCCACAGGCGCGTTATCCCATGCGATCCAGCCAATCAGTTGCTCCACTTCACTCCGTACCTGCTCCCATAATTCAGGGTCTACCCCAGCGATAATGCACTCGTTCAGCGCCCGTAAGGCAAGCTCCAGTTCCTCGTGGCTTAACCAGCCCTTACGGGTAATTTCCAGCAGCGCCCGATTTTCCACAAAAGGAATTTCGCCCCGTATATATTGTCCGATTAATCCATGGGTCTCAATCAGAATCCGAGTCATAGTATTGCGGGGAAACACCGGTTTCTCCGCTTGAGCCTGTCTGACGTACAGCTGGGCGGAACCGATATTATGCACAAATAAATTGATGCCCTCCTGCTGCCAGCGCAGCCGTTCGCGAACTGTGCCTCCTTTGGCCGTCTCAGACCATACCAGCACGTCTTCCAGCAGCTCCTTAATCCAGAAAGACAGCGGAAGCCCGTCCAAAATAAGCAACGTACGCTCCACATAATCCAGTACGGGATTAGCATCCTTTAACTCCCCTATAGAGTGGATGCGTTCCAGATTCACAATACGCTCCTCAGCCGAAACGAGCAGTTTCAGCCAAGTCGGCGTATCCCAGGCCAGATCGTTTTCTTTCCGATAGTTAGCAATGGCTTTTAACGATTGCAGCATTTTTCCTCACCTCGATTGATTCGGATTCGGTATAAACGTGTGATAGGTAAGAGCCTTGTATAAACTACACTTTACCATACATTTGCAGCTTCCACCCCGTGGAAAATATTAAACATTTTTATCAATCCTGCGTTTGACATGCTTGCCAAACGCACACATGACCCCCAGATGCACTTTGGCCTGAGTGTATTTATAAATAAACCAGGGCAGGGACGGCACATAATCATGAATCGCTACGACACAAGTATCCGTACCGGGGATTTGCAGAAATTCGAGCCTGCCCCGATGATCCTCTTTCACCGTGGCAAAGGTACTGCGAAAACAAAAAGATATCTCCCAGCCTTACGGCTTAGAAAATATCTTATCACCCTTGTTATATGCAGTTAATTTATTATTCTCTGCCTCGTTCAGAAAGTTGCGGGGCTTCTATGCAACACGTCAACTCCTGTACCATTCGTATCGCTTATTTACCGGCAGGAACTCCATCCGGTACAGGAATGCCAAAATCAGGCGTTCCGTCCTCATTCCAGTTCAACGGCTGGACACGTGTATGGCGATTCGGGTCATACAGCGGGTCACCCGTAATTTCCTTGTAGTTCCGTGCATGATACACGATGACATCATTACCGTCAGCCCCAACCGTAAAGCTGTTATGACCCGGTCCAAACTGGCCCGTTTCCTCATTCGTGCAAAATACAGGCTGAGGTGATTTCGTCCACGATTTCGGGTCGAGCAGGTTTGCATTTTCGTCCGCTGTCAGCAGTCCCATGCAATAATTGTAATCGGTGGCGCTGGCTGAATAACTGATAAAGATTCGTCCGTTCCGTTTCAGAACTGCCGCTCCTTCATTCACCTTAAAACCAATGACTTCCCAATCATATTCAGGGGTGGAGATCATCACCTGCTCACCGCGCAGCGTCCACGGATTGCTCATTTCAGAAATGTACAGATTGGAATTACCGACAATGTCCGGGTCCTTCTGTGCCCATACATAATACAGAACTCCATGATGCTGGAAGGTTGTGGCATCAAGCGCGAACGTTTCCCAACGGGTTTTGATCTGCCCCTTTTCCACCCATTCTCCTTCCAGCGGGTTGGCCGAAGCATTTTCCAGCACGAACATCCGGTGGTCGAACAGGCCTTCCTTCGTTTCTGTAGTGCGGGCCGCTGCAAAATAAATGTACCATTTGCCATCAATAAAATGAATTTCCGGTGCCCAAATGTTGGCGCTTAACGGGCCTGTTTCATATTTGTGCCACACGGCGATAGGCTCTGCTGTATTTAATCCCTGAATGGTAAGTGCCCGTCGAACCTCAATGCGATCATACTCGGGTACGGACCCGGTAAAGTAATAATATCCGTCACTATGCTTGTAAATCCAGGGATCTGCACGTTGCTCAATAACCGGATTAATAAAAGGTACAGGTTGATTCATGGTTCTTCTCTCCTCTATATAAGTATGTAGTTCATACAATTAATCGCCGATACGCTTACCCCAGATGGAAATTCCCTTGTCGTCCATCCCTGTAAAAATTAAAGTTTGGCGACCCAGCTCCCAATCCCATGAAGGAAGTAAAAGCAGTTGTTCCTTGGTTCCTTCGGATGTATCGCTCCAATCCATTGTTAAAGTACGCTTGCCGTCAAAGCTCCAGTGGCCTTCAAGCGTTCCGCTGGTTGCCCGATCTCCATCTTCCAGACGAAGCGGTTCAGCTTCCACTTGACCGTCCACTTCCTGCTTCATCACGATGCGTTCCCAACTGCCGGATAATAATCTTTGAGGTATGTCCTGTTCCTTCTCGCCCGCATACCGTTCCGGTGATACGACAGGCCAGCCCTCAGCGGTCCATAATATTTTGCGTACATGCAGATACGGCCATCGCTTATCCGTCTCTCCCCGTGCATGATGCACGATATAATAATCCTCTCCGTCCTTCAGGACGGAATTGTGACCCGGCGCAATCCAGCCTTCTCCTTCGCTGAACCGATAACCGCCCAGTACCTTGTTCCCAATCTCGTATTGGGGCAAATAGCTGGTATCTGCCATATCATGTCCATTGATATCCACATACGGCCCTGTGATCGAATCCGAGCGGGCAACGCGTACATTATAATCCTCGAACAAAGAATCATATGAGACAAACAAGTAATATTTGCGGAATGCGGGATTATACACAATGTACGGCCCTTCCACAGCACCGTCCTCTGTTGCCCGATCTCTGGCGGCAATATTTTTGCCATAGCCGGATTCTTTGAGCTTTCCAGTCTGGGAATCAAGCGGTGTAATATAGATGCCTCCAAAAAACGAGCCGTACACCATCCACGAATTCCCCTCCGCATCCAGCACCGGATTGGCATCAATCGCATTCAGCTTGTCATGCTCCTTCGTTTTAATGACCAGCCCTTCATCCTTCCACGGGCCTTCCGGCGAGCTGGATGTCTGCAATCCGATGGCTGATCGTGTGCTTCCAAAGGTAGAGGCTGAATAATACATCCGATAGGTATCGCCCATTTTAATAACGTCCGGTGCCCACAGATTGGTTGCTGACGACCATGCCTCCGCTTCCTTGGGAATGCCGGGCAGTGCATACTGTACCCAGTTCCAGTGAATCAGATCGGTCGATTTGCGCACCATAACCCCCGGTCTCAGCTCTCCGCCTGCCTTTACATCCGTGGAGTAGACATAATAGCCGTGATCTGTTTTGATAATCGCCGGATCATGCGCATTGTTAATCGCCCATTGCTGCTCATCGTTTATCGTACTTTGATCATACAAGTGATCGGGAGGCGGAGCCTGCGGGTACACAGGGTCCGGGGTATTATCCCCACAGCCGGATAGGCCCAGCATAAGCAACATCACCATAACTGTTATTCTCCTCCTTTCTTTTCCCATTACATATTCTGAATGCCTTGCATCATTCATCCGTGCCCTCCAGTGGCTACACTTAACCTTTGACACCAGAAATAGCAACCGACTCAATAATCTGTTTCTGGAAGATCAGGAATATAATCAGCACAGGTAACAAAGCGATTATGGAAGCTGCCATAATGAGCGGATAATCCGTCTGAATGGCATAGGTCGCATTAAAGTTCGCTATGACCAGCTGCAACGTCTGCGTTTCCGGTGAATTCAAATAAATAATAGGGGCCAGATAATCATTCCAAATCCCCATGAACCATAAAATAAGCTGCGCAGCGATAGCTGGCTTTATGAGCGGGAACGTAATCGACGAGTAGAGTCGGAAATAAGAGCTTCCGTCAATTTTAGCAGCTTCGATAATGGCATCCGGTATGCTAAGTAAATATTGCCGCAGGAAAAAGATCATGACCACATTCCCAAACAGACCCGGAACGATCAGTGGCAGAAGCGTGTCTACCCAACCGAGCTTGGAAAACATCATAAACTGTGGAATCATAACCGTCGGATACGGGATCATCATCGATGCGATCAGGGCCAGAAACAGTTTGTTTTTATGAGGAAATCTCAGCTTTGCGAATGCAAAAGCGGCCACACTGGATGTAAAAGTACCAATAATGGTAACACTTACTGCTACAATTACACTGTTTTTAATCCCGCTGAGCAAAGGCCCTGCTTCCCAAATCTCCTTGTACTTGCTGAACTGGAACACTTCTGGTATCCATACTGGCGGAAGAGCAAAAACATCCTGCTTTTCCTTAACCGAGGTGGACAGCATCCAGAGCAACGGTGCGATCATCACAATAGCTCCAATGGCCAGGGCAATAAAGATAATCGTATTGGTAACTTTTGTTCTTTGACTATGGGACATAATCAGACTCACTCCTTTCCGCGAAAATCAATCCCCATCAAAGGATGACTTTTCATTCATTTTGAATTGGATCAACGTTACGATAAAAATGAAGATGCCGAGAATCATAGCCATCGCGGAGGCATAGCCCATTTGCAGGTTTTTGAATGCCTTATCCCAAATATAGAAGACGATTGAGGCGGAGGAGTATTCTGGACCACCCGTTGGTGTCATAATGTTCATTTCGGTAAAAATTTGCGAACCGCCAATGATATTGGTTACGACCAGGAAAAAGGTTACCGGCTTCACCATTGGCCATGTAATGTTGCGGAACATTTGGAATCCGCTGGCTCCATCCAGCTCTGCTGCTTCATAATAAGAGCGAGATACACTTTGCAACGCCGCCAGGTACAGCAACATGGTATAGCCGAGACCTTTCCAAACCGTCATGAGAATCAAGGCTGGCTTGACTGTATCCTTATCCATCAGCCAGTTAGGACCTTTGATGCCGAACAGCTCAAGAAATTGGTTCACCAGACCATAGTCTCCGTTGTATGCCCAGTTCCACATAATAGAAACAGCAGCCAAAGAGGAAATAACCGGAATATAGTAGATCACACGAAATGTCGTCGTGCCTGGAATCTTGCGATTCAACCCCAGTGCTAGCAGTAAGGCTAATACTAGACCGATTGGAATACCCAGCATTAAGAAAAGAGTATTGTACATCGATTTGTAAAAGAGCTCATCGCTAAATAAATCCCTAAAATTGTCGAGACCAATAAAGTTCATTTGTCCCAATCCGTCCCAATCTGTAAAAGAGCCGTATAACGAATAGACAAACGGGAACAACGTAAAGATTAGCAGACCGAGAATAGGAGGAAGAATAAATAAGTATCCATATATCTTCTCTTTGCGGTAGAGATTAGATTTGGTTATCACAGGGCTCACCTCTGTTTCTAATTTGGAATGAAGATGATGCCAGCAGCATGATATCAGCCACTAACATCATCCCTTATCCGCTATTTATGCATTATTTCTGTGATTTTTTCTCTTGCTCCACCGCTTTATCCAGCAGTTTCTGCATCTTTGGTTGCTCCTGCTTTACATAGTCCGCTGCTGTAATCTTACCGTCCAGCACAGGTTGAATATCGGTGAAGAAAATATCGTACCATTCGGCGTTATACGTATAGTTGCCTGGCAACGAGCGACCATAGTCATTCACAATATCAATAAATTCTTGTTTGTTAGCAGGCTTGGTTTTCGCATCTTTGGCCCACTCATCCGCCATATCCAGCAGATTCGGAATTTGTACCTTTGCGTCTACGAGCTGCTTCATTCCTTCTTTGGAAGTCGTCAGATAGTTGACCAGAGCTACAGCTTCATCCGGGTACTTTGTTTTAGAGGAAACACCGATACCCAGAGAACCAATCCATGTTGCCGATTTGCCAGTCGATCCTGCCGGGAAAGGCAACAGATCATATTCAAATGGCAGTTTTTCAAATGTACTCATATCCCAAGGACCTACCGGGAAGAATGCCATTTCACCCTTCATCCAGCGTTGATAGGTGTCCAGTGTTTGTGATTGTTCAATACCAGGTGTAATTTTATATTTGTTTTGCATATCAGCAAAGTACTGAAGCGCTTCCGCAAATTTCGGATCATCAATCGTTACTTTGGTTTTGCTCTCATCCAGCCAATCTGCCCCATTGCTCCATACAAAGGCTTGTAATGCCCACTGAACGTTAAAGCCTGTACCGTATTGATCTGGCTTGCCGTCGCCATTTGTATCTTTGGTCAACTCTTGGCTGACCTTGATGAATTCATCCCATGTATACGGTTTGTCTTTATCAGGCAAGGGAATGCCCGCTTTTTCGAACATCGTTTTGTTGTAGCCGAGTGCGAATGGACCCAAGTCCTTCGGCATACCGTAAATATCTCCTTGACCGGCCATTTTACCGTCATAGCGATACAAATCCACACCGTATTTCCAAATGTTATCCAGATTTATATCCTTGTTCTTCTCAATGTAAGGGGTGAGGTCCTTCAGTACCCCACTATTTACATAAGCCTTCACATCTCCAGGGTTAAAATAAAAGACATCTGGAAGATTATTCCCTGTAATCGCAGCTCTAAGCTTTGTCGCATATTGATCCGCTGCTGTCACGACCATTTTAACCTTCACGCCAGGATGTTCTTCTTCAAATTTCTTAATGACTTCCTTATATGCCTTCTGCTCATCTGTTCCGCCACGGAACATGAACGTAAGCTCCTTGCTTCCATCACTACTGGAGCTTCCTCCACTACAGCCAGCCAGTGCAGCAACCATCAACAACAGCACAACCATTGTCATTGCAAAACCTTTTTTCTTTATCAACGCGACCCCTCCTAAAATTGAAATGAAACCGCATACATATAGTGTTAAAATAAACTCATACCACTTGGGCTGTATTCACCTGTGCGGTACATCATCTGTTGTACACTCAGCCTGTGATCATCATCCCTCTCATGCGTCATATAATTAACATTTTACTTTATCAATAATGTATTCGTTTACAAACAAAATATAGCATGCCGTTCAACGGTTCGTCAATGTATTTTTAAATCTTTTTAAACAAATATAAAGTATAGAATTGAATAGCATGAAAAGTTAAATTAAAACGTATTTAAGTTCTTTTTAACTGTATAATTCAATTAAATAACTTTAATACGTTTTATTTTGATGAAAAATCGATTCTGAGGTTCGTTTCACTCTCCTTTTTATTTTTATAAAAATAATTTACAGCAAAGCAGTTTACTTCTTTCTGATTTTATTTTAACATAAGTCAAAACAAATATATAAGCGCTTACAATACATTTTTTAGAGATAAGGAAGGTCTATAGCTATGATTTATATTAAGGACTTAATGTCAGGGCTAGACATTTTCAAAGCGCTCGGTTCGGAAATCCGCATTCAAATTCTGGAATTACTCGCCGCCCATCAAGGACAAAGTATGAATGACATCGCTAACAGACTTGATCTGAGCAACGGCACGATTACGATGCATATTCGTAAGCTGGAGGAATGCGGCCTTGTCGAGATCAATACCGTGAGTGGCAAGCACGGAACCCGAAAAATGTGCTATCTGAACAAGGAAAAGCTGATGGTGGACTTGCGTAGCAGAGAGCAGAAGAATGTGTATGAGGTTGAAATTCGCATCGGTCATTATAGTAACTATCAGGCAGTACCTACCTGTGGCTTGGTGACCAGAGACAGCATTATTGGCGATTTTGATGATCCCCGCTATTTTGCAGATCCCGGGCGGCTGGATTCTGAAATGATCTGGATGGCAGACGGCTTTCTGGAATATCGGATTCCTAACTATCTGAAAGAGAATCAATCCTTTACCGAAATTCAATTTTCCGCAGAGCTGGGCTCAGAAGCACCGGGTTATTGTGAGGAATACCCGTCCGATATTTATTTTCATGTGAATGATATTCCCATCGGTCACTGGACCAGCGCCGGAGACTTTGGAGAAGTGCCCGGGGTCCTCAATCCCGATTGGTGGCCGCCGCACTTGAACCAATATGGCATGCTCAAATTAATCCGCATCAATCAACATGGAAGCTTCATCGACGGATGCCGTATATCCGAAGTCACACTGGAGGATATCGGCCTGAACTATAAAAGTGATATTACATTACGTTTATCCGTATCCGATCAGCCGCAGAACAAAGGGGGTCTCACCATTTTCGGCAAAAGATTCGGCAATTTCAGTCAGGATCTTCTGGTGCGTGTGCTTTATGAAGAACACGGGGAGGACAACGTTAGCTGATGGGCTTCCCATATGTAAAAAGGCCGAAGCCCGTATTCGTGGAATACGTATCCTCGGCCTAAACATGCTTCTCCTCACTTAAAGAGATATAGATCAACAGATAAAAAATGACCGCGATTCCAAACACCAGCCAGCTAAATGACAACAAATGAAGCCTTGCTCCGGCATGTACCACCCATTTCCAAACATCCATCACGATCACTATGGGTTGCAACGCCATATCCCAGCTATTCCAGCGAGCAAATCTGCCGATATATACACCCACACTGGACAGCCACAGGAACATCAAAACGATAACCCACGCAAGCCAGCCGGAACAAACCTTTTGCAGCATATGGTGGATCATAAATATACAAATGGAAGTAAGAAAAAGACCAATCCCTGCCGCCGAAAAAGACGTAAATAAGATCAACCAAAATTGAGTATTCAGCCAAAAACGCGAGTCAGGATTCACATCATAAAAACGGAATGCATGCAGTAATTCAGTCAGCAAATACAGCGCATTCGGCAGAAAAAACAACCATACGACTCCGGCAATTAATAAAAGAAGCCTTCTCACTTTTATGTTTCCTAGCCTGGATAAGGCGATCATTCCCAGAGAAATCAAGACTGGAACCCATGCCAGAAATATATCCCAGTACAAAAATTGATACATTTTCGTCCCACTTGTGGACTGCACATACATAATAAGCCCATAACATCCCAACGTAGCTACAAGCAGTACACCCAATAAGCCGGGTAGCTTATATCTCTTTCCTTTAAACAACAAACTCTTGTCCAGCCCCCTGCCTGAATATACGTATATACGTCATGCTGCCATACTTGTTTATAGAAATGCTCACTCCGTTTATTACACAGTTCGTATGTCCCCGGATACGTGATTCTCCACAGTCAAGGCATCAAAAGAAACATCACAACCTTCTCCGACCGGAGATTGTGCAACGACCCCAACCTTTAGCTCGTTTGGAACATCCATGCCAAAATATCTCGCCAACTTCCATTGCTGCCCGTCTGATGAATAATGAAAAGCAAAGCAATTGCCGGCTCTTGCCACTCGCAAATACGGATTGGAAACGTCCATCGTCCCAGATATACAATCATCGGACGTATCCCGTGTGACCACACTAAGAATAGAGGGAGTGCTTTCAAAATATTCAAAGCATAGCTTGGCCCAATGGGTATCATCCGCCATAATCATCAAGCATCCTGAATCATAAGGCTGCTTCATATCGACACGAACCCTCGTCCATATTGTAAAATCACCTTGAAGCGTTGTATGCAAAAAGGGTGCAGACGATTTTATCGCTGCGCCGGATGGATCTCTAAAGAAATCCGCCTGTGAAGGTGCAGATACCTGTAAATTCTTGGATTCATCGAATCTCCATACAGTCGGTTCGTTGATCCAGCCCCATCCCGTAGGCAAAACCTTGCCGTTAAAGCGTTCAAATACGTTCATATGGACACCATCCCTCTCTAGCCAATATTGTCAAATATCATGGTGAAATCGGGGGCCCAATCCCCCTTGATACCACTATATACGTTATTTTCCAATCGTCAATGATGATGCTCCTGTCTTTAAATTCATAAAAAAGACTTGCCATCCTGAAATGTTGTGCTTATAATTACACCTAACTTGATACGGTAACAAATTTCAATGACGAGAACGAGTAAGCTATACAGCGGATTTTTCAGAGAGTTGGGGCAGGTGAAAGCCAACATTCCGAGGGTAGCCGAACGCCATCTCCGAGAAGCGGGCTGAACTTGAAGTAAGCTCTGCCGCCTTTCCAGCGTTAACCGGAACACGTATTGATGGATACGTGAACAGAGTGTCATTTCTTATGGAATGAAACTAGGGTGGTAACACGGGTATAAACTCGTCCCTTTACAGGGGCGGGTTTTTTTGTTTTTCAAAAAGGAGGAAATCAACATGACGAACGTATCGACCACAGTATCTATAAGCGATTTTTAACTCCAGCTGTACGGGAAATGCCGCCTTCTGGCATCCGTAAGTTTTTTGAATATAGCGCAGGCAGAAAAGATATTGTTTCGCTTGGTGTCGGTGAACCAGACTTTGTGACCCCTCAACATGTCAGAATGGCTTGTATCACAGCACTGGAAAATGGCAAGACCTCGTACACACCGAATGCTGGTCTTCCCGAGCTGCGTGAGGAGATTGCCGGGTATCTGGAGAGCAACTTTAACACGTCCTACAATCCGGCAAATGAAATCATGGTAACGATCGGTAGCAGTGAAGCGCTGGATTTGGCGCTCCGCGCCCTGATTACGGAACACGATGAAATTCTCATTCCGGCTCCCTGCTATATTTCGTATTCACCGATCACGTTCCTGAATGGAGGGCATACGGTAACGGTTGAAACCTCTGCTGATCAGCAGTTCAAGCTGACGGCCGAAGCGCTCAAAGCCAAGCTGACTCCACGATCCAAAGTGCTTATTCTCTGTTATCCGAACAATCCGACAGGTGGAGTAATGACTTATGAGGACTGGCTACCGATTGCCCGCTTGGTGGAGGAGTATAATCTAGTCGTGATCTCCGATGAAATTTATGGTGAACTGACCTATGGACAGAAGCATGTAAGCTTCGCCGCTTTGCCGGGCATGAAAGAACGAACCCTGCTCATCAGCGGCTTTTCCAAGGCCTTTGCGATGACGGGTTGGAGAGTCGGCTATGTATGCGGCCCGCAGGAGCTGATTTCAGCCATGCTGAAAATCCATCAATATACCGTTATGTGCGCTCCTATTATCGGGCAAATTGCCGCTATTGAGTCCCTACGCCACGGGCTGGAGGAAAAAGACCGCATGATGGAATCGTACAATCTGCGCAGAAAATGGTTTGTTGAAAGCTTGCGTCAGACAGGACTGCCGTGCCATGAACCGAACGGTGCCTTCTACGCTTTTCCATCCATTGCACACACAGGCTTAAGCTCAGAGCAGTTTGCCAAGCGGTTACTGGAAGAAGAGGGTGTCATTACCGTACCCGGCTCCGCATTCGGACCGGGCGGCGAGGGCTTTATCCGCTGCTCGTACGCATCGTCACAGGAACAACTGGGAATCGCCTTGGAGCGCATCAGCGTATTCTTGAAACGTCTGTAATCAGCCGGCCATTCCCCTACACGACAATAACAAATGTCAGAGATTTCGGAGCTTGGTTGGAAAGTACCGGGAATCCCCCACGGCTGCTTCCGGTATACGTGCTTTAATAGTAGCACTTCCCCGGCATCATTCGTAAAAATGCCCAACACAGCAACCAGAAATTTGTGTCAAAAATATAACATGTAATGACCTATTCGACATAAAGGAGCGAAATGACATCATGAACATTCAAATCAGTCCACTGGCTGAACAGCGGCTTACACAAATTCTCGGTGATCAACCGGGCTATATCAAGCTTTTTTACGACACAGAGGGCTGCGGCTGTGATGGTATTACGGTACTAAAGATCGTCAGCACGCCGGCAACGGCGATATAGAAGTACAGGCGGGCAGCTTGCCTTTTCTCGTTAGCGGTCAACAGGCGATTTATTTTGAGGAATCCATGCGCCTTGATGCAGACGAGAAGTTCCCTTCCTATAAACTATCCAGCGCTTCTACCTTCTATAGTAACAATGTGAAAACCCGGGATGTCCGGCCGTCCTAATCTTTAGGATGGTCCGGCATCCAGAACGTTTTGCACAAAATCGGTTTTAGCGTCCGTGTACGCTTCACGATCATGCTGATTTTCCATTGCCAGCTTCCTTTTTAATGCATCATATTGCTGAACCAGCTCAGGCCGTTCACGAAGACGGTTCCGAAACAACAGTTGTTGATCCCAATGCTCCTCATGTTCCAGCATCAGATGCAGATGTCCCTTTCTTTGATCCTGTTCCACTTTAACCAAAAATCTTCTCCATTCCCGACCGTCCAGCACAGGCGGAACATAGCTCCAGCCTGCTGGTTGCAAGGCAGATACAATCTGTTCCAGCCTATCCCAGGATTCCAATTTTGCCATAATGTCTATGATGGGCTTGGCGGAAAGATTGGGAATTGCCGTGCTTCCTATGTGCTCCATTTCCGTCACCTTAAACGGCAGTAGCAGCTCCCGCAACTCGTGAATAACCTGCAAGCCCTGCTCTGACCAGTCAGGATCAGGATTCACTATTTTCACAGGCTCCGTAGCCCACACTGGCCAATGTTCCTGATTTTGCTCCTCATGCATTCACTTATCCCCCTTATACCCACTTGTACGTGCATTCTCTCATTCAACCGTATCTTTTTTAATATCCTTTACTTCATCTTGAAGCTTGCGGCTGTATAACTGAGCATTATCCGCAGCAAAACAAACAAAAATAATTTCATCCAAAGCAGTATGCTTCTGTACAAAACGTCATAATATCGGCCTTACAACGGGTGTATAGTCTACACAAGCGATTTCCAGTATATCGTCTAAAATTATCTTAAATAACACCCATTATTAATATCAAAGGTCGCTCCCGTATAATGCCTGGATCTTTCCGATAGCAGAAAAAGGACAGTATAAGCAACATCTTCTGCATTTAAAGGCTCTGGAATTAGCTGATGACTTGTATATTCTTCCTTTCTCCATTCAGGAATATGATCCATCATTGAGGTACTTACCATCGTTGGTGCCACAGCATTGACCCTTACATAAGGTGAAAAATTCATGGCACAGCTTTTAGTAAAGCCCAAGATTGCAGCTTTTGATAATCCATAGATCGCATCCGAGCTTCCTTCCATTCCAGAAACAGAAGACATATTTACGATAATCCCCTGATGCTTCTTCTCAATCATGAACTTTCCAAAAAATTGCGAGAAATACACACATCCCTTAATATATTCAAAATGAAATAGTCACTTCAATAACATAAGTGTAGTCGCAACCGCATGATCCACAAAAGAACGCTCCGGACGTGACTTCATCATTACGGTAATCCCGATTAACAACGAGATCATTGTATGAGCCAAAGCTCGCGCGTCCGTAGTAGCCTCAAGCTCCCCTGACCGTATACCACGCTCGATGGTTTCTTGAAATACAGTAGAAAGATACATCTGATGCTCCCTCGTCAAAATTTCAAACTTCTCATCATGTGGGGCCAATTCTACCATTGTATTGATGCAAAAGCACCCCCGGTTAGGGCCTTCATCATATTCTTCTGCCACTACCCCTTCAAAAAAATTGCAAATCGCTTCTTTGACAGAAGCACTGCTTAGCAGTCTGGACCGTACATTAGCAGCGTGGGATTGTGTATATTTGCGCAGTGCGGCTTCGAATAATTGCTTTTTATCCCCAAAGGCAGCATAAATACTGGGACGCTGAATTCCCATTTTGGAGGTTAAATCGCTTAAAGACGTAGCCTCGAACCCTTTTTCCCAAAAAGTTGCATCGCTGCATCCAATGCCTTTTCCTCATCAAATTCCCGTGGTCGAACCATAAATAACCCCTTCTTTTCGTATCGTTCAGTATATTAAGATTGTATGATCATCAGAAGCGACTGTCAAATATGTACATGATAAATTCTTGACATCTCGTATGGACGCAAGTTATATTAATCTAAAATCATTACGTACCAATCGGTATATTATACTTGTCGGTATGTAACTCACAGAAAGTGATGTGGTATGTGAAAATGAAAACGTCAGAAGAAAAAGCGGTACTCCTGCCCCATCAAACTGTAGCCAACGCTGCCGAAACAGCCCCCGTTCATTCCATGTCCCGATCTGTGGCACTCCTATTTGCCATCGCCTGTGGGCTGGCTGTCGCCAACATTTATTACGCGCAACCATTACTGGACGCGCTGGCACACGAGTTTGGCATCACACATTCATCGGTTGGCATCGTCATTACAGTCACGCAGATTTGTTATGCATTGGGACTGTTTCTGCTCGTCCCGCTTGGCGATCTTTTGAATCGGCGGCGGCTGATTACCGGACAAATGCTCCTATCCGTGCTGGCGTTAGTCGCAGTTAGCCTGGCTCCCACGCGTACAATCCTGCTCATGGGCATGGCAGCAGTTGGGCTGCTGGCTGTCGTCACACAGACACTTGTTGCGTTCGCCTCGACCTTGGCCGCCCCGGCTGAACGCGGACGCATCGTAGGTCTGGTGACCAGCGGTGTCGTTATCGGTATTCTGCTGGCACGAACCGTGGCTGGTGTATTGACCGATCTCGCGGGTTGGCGTTCGGTGTACCTTGTTTCTGCCGCATTGACGCTATTCATGGCTGTAGCACTGTTTCGGGTGCTGCCACAGAATGAACCCAAAGGAACAACGCTATCCTATCCGCAGCTACTTCGCTCGGTTCTCACCCTGTTCGTGCAAGAACGGATTCTGCGTGTCCGAGCCGTGCTGGCTTTGCTCATTTTTACTGCGTTCAGCATATTGTGGACTTCGCTGGTACTGCCTCTCAGTGCCCCGCCGCTATCTCTTTCACACACTGCCATCGGGGCCTTTGGTCTGGCCGGAGTCGCCGGAGCATTAGCGGCTGCTCGGGCAGGGCGTCTCGCCGATCAAGGCTCAGGACAGCGGACGACGGGTATCGCGCTGGCTCTGCTACTGCTATCCTGGTTGCCTATCGGCTATACCGAGCACTCGCTGTTCGCTTTGGTCCTTGGCGTTATCCTTCTGGATCTGGCGGTACAGGCTGTGCATGTGACGAATCAGAGCATGATTTTCACTGTACGTCCTGAGGCACGCAGCCGACTGACCGCAGGCTACATGATATTTTATTCCATCGGCAGCGCCACCGGGGCCATCGCTTCGACTCATATGTACACATATGCAGGCTGGAACGGGGTATGTCTATTGGGTGCTGGCGTCAGTGCTCTGGCTCTCGTCTTTTGGGCAGTAACCTTCCGTTCAACTTGAATGAAGGGTGACTACTATGATTTAAACAGCAAAAAAAACCGTCCGCACCACAGCAATGGTCGGACGGCTCTCTCTGTTTTTACTACCTAATCATCACTTGATCGCAATGTAAATTAGTACGGGCTCATCAGGATTGCCATACACTTCAAAATCACCTGTGTACGTCCGCTCTGCTTGTCCCGAGGCGGCCCAGCTCCAAATCGCTTGCCATACCCGGAAGACCGAGGAAGGTTCGGGTGTAGCTTGAAAGACAGCGTAACGCGCAGCCGGAATAACGAGTTGTTCAAGACCGTCAGGAGATTCACCATCCGCAGCCGCTTCTTTTCCGATAAAAAAGGTATAGTCGCCAAAAACCCCATTTTCATAATTGGTATAGCAACCATAGACAGAACGGTGTTCTTCATGCCCGCTTATCCGTCCAGGCACATCTTCACTCCAGAAGCGTTCCCACATACCTGGAATGATTGCCTGGGATGTTTGCTCATTCCGGTTGCTTGTACGTGCTGCCAGTCCGATCAGGCGAATCTCCCCCCGACTTTCCTCCCGGATCGGTTTAAAATCTTCTTCACGTTCCGTACTCTCCTGTGAACGCCAGCGTTTTAAATTTGGCAGATAACTACGCATCATTGCAACAGCCTCTTCCTTCTGCATCCCTTGCTCTGCGAGAATAGGTGCGCACTGCTGAATCATCTCCTCCATCGTCAAATCAGACTGAACAAACGCACCTTCCTTATAACAATACTTACAATATTCATCTGTTTTGACCTGTTGTGCGTCCGTTCCGTATTGTTCCTCATGCTCCAGCGGCATCCCGCAACTTTGACAAGCTTTATCCATTTTGTAAATCCCCTTTCGTGATTGATATGACATCAGTATAACGAAACAAACCTGACAACTATCCGTCAGGTTTGTTTTTATATTCTATGTTTTTCGGGATTCTCTATCAGGGGCTCTCCATAATTGGATGCAATACGTAACGCCATATCCCGAATCTTTTCCCGTAAATGAGCAGGTTCCTTGACGACCACATCCGGCCCGAGACTTAAAATAAATCCATACATCCACGCATCCTCGGGAAAAGGAACCGAAACCGTATACATCCCTTCTCCCTGCTCGGTCAATGCTTCCACGCCAAACCAGTCTTCCGCCAGATGCCGGGATTTGTGGTTAAATTGCAACGTAAAAGGCTGTACCGTCTTAACCGCCGTCAGCCGTTCCTCATTCCATGGTAGCACTTCATAGGAAAGGTCCCGGCGAGTGAAAGCCGTCTCCATCACGACAGGATCACTCATGCGGGATAGTTTGAACAAACGAAATTGCTCCCTGTCGAGACAGTAGGCGTATACAAACCATTGCTGTCCTTTCAGAACGAGCGTGTGCGGCTCGACATTCCGTGCAGTCACGGCTCCCTGCGCATTCCGATAAGTAAAAGCAATCGTACTCGCTTGACTCAGCGCCTCCTTCACCTTTACCAGCTTAGCCTCCTGTGCAGACTGATTTCCCCAACCCGAATGATCGACGATGAACTGTGTGGTATTAACACTGAATTGTGCTTTTCCCGAATCTGGTATAATGCTTTCAAATTTATCGAGCAGCCGGGTCACATTCGGTCCACCAAACGATGAGGACAAGCTCTGCAAGCCCATCACAATGTCCTTCACATCGCCATCCGTCAGCACACTTCGATCCAGACGGTAGCCATCCATCAGGCCGATTCCTCCATTTACCCCCTGATAGGTTACCACCGGAATACCAGCCAGGCTAATCGCCTCGATATCTCTGTAGATCGTCCGTATCGAAACCTCATACAAATCTGCCAGTTCCTTCGCCTGAATTCTATTTTTTTTCAACAGCAAAATGACGATAGAAAGCAACCGTTCAATTTTCATCTCTCCAAAACCTTTCACCATTAATCGCACTAGCTTCCAGCCTAAAATTCCAATACGCTTCAGCATCTGCTGGTTCTATGTTCCTGATTAAAATCATTACTTCCAATGCGCCTCCAAATGTTTTCCTCCATCTTACTCTATCTCTTATCTAAAATGAACCCGTTGCCAATAGCAAAAACCTCAGGCATTCCATCCCGTTGGATAGAACTCCTGAGGTTAAATCATTTATTTCACTTATGGCTCATAACGCTTAATAACGATGACCGCATTGTGACCGCCAAATCCGAAGGAATTGGATAGCCCGATATTTAATGAGGCCTTGCGTGCTTCGTGAGGCACATAGTCCAGATCACAAGCCGGGTCCGGGTTGTCCAGATGAACCGTTGGCGGAATGATGCCTTCCCTTAGACTCTGTACAAGTGCAATGGCTTCGACACCGCCTGCGGCTCCCAGCATATGACCGAGCATGGATTTATTCGCGGTAACCGGAATTTGGTAGGCATGGTCACCGAACAGTTTGTGTATTGCGAGGGTCTCGGCCAGATCGCCAACGGGCGTACTCGTTGCATGCGCACTGATCACATCCACCTCTTCAGGCGTGATATGGGCGGATTGAAGGGCTGCTTTCATCGCCAGATAAGCTCCAGTTCCTTCCGGGTGCGGTGCAACCATATGGTAGGCATCCGAGCTTGCGCCATAGCCAATGACCTCCCCAACTATTTCTGCGCCACGCTGAACAGCATGCTCCAGCGACTCCAGTACCAGAATGCCCGCCCCTTCGCTCATAACAAAGCCGTCGCGGTCCTTATCAAACGGTCGGCTCGCAATCGAAGGCTCCTCGTTACGAGTCGACAAGGCCGTTGCATTGGAGAAGCTCGCAAGCGCCAGTCTGGTAACCGCTGCCTCCGCTCCACCTGCAAAAATCACATCCGCATCTCCTGTGCGAATCGTACGAAACGCTTCTCCAATCGCCGTATTTCCAATGGAACAGGCCGTAACCGGCGAAAGCGTGGGACCCATTGCTCCGAACGCAATACTGATTTGCGCCGCAGCCATATTTGAAATCATCATAGGTACCAGAGTCGGACTGACCCTGCCTGGCCCACGATTCTGTAATACATTCACATTGTCCACCAACGTATCCAGACCGCCGACTCCTGATCCTACATAGACACCGACACGCTCCAGATTCGTGTTATCCAGTTCCAGACCGGAGTCCTTCAGCGCTTGCTCTGCCGCAAACAACGCAAACTGAGTGAAGCGATCCATTCGTCTGGCGTCTTTACGTCCCCATTGCTTTTCTGCATCAAAATCCTGTACCAGTCCGGCGATCTGTGCTTTCAAATCGGACACATCGAACGTGTCTATTTTTCGTATACCTGAACGACCCTCCAGCAGATTCTTCCACAGCGTGTCCACGTCATTGCCCAGTGGCGAAACCACACCCATACCTGTAATTACAACTCTTTGCATACGCTCTTCATTCCTCCTGCTCGATTGCTTACTTATAATCCTCATTTTACCCTTATCTTATCCTATTACAAGTGTTTGTTTATCCTGGTATAATGAACACTACTATAGTTAGAGCCTTAACTGCTCATTACTTATCCACCATCGAATGGAGAGAACTCGCTATGAAACCGGAAGCACGTCTGGAAGCACTATCTGTTTTTCTTAAAACCAAAAGAGCCCGTTTACACCCGCATAAGGTCGGTCTGCCGAACGGATCACGCCGCAGAACACCCGGCTTGCGCAGAGAAGAAGTGGCTCAATTAGCAGGTGTCAGCACCACATGGTACACCTGGCTGGAGCAGGGACGCGATATCAAGGTGTCCGCCTCTGTACTGGATGCCATTGCCGCCGCCTTGCAGCTAAACGCGGACGAACGAAAGTATTTGTATGATTTGGCGCTTGAAACCGGATTTCAAACACCTCCTGCTCTTGCAGAGCAGACGGTTATTTCCCCTTCCCTGCAAAAAATAGTACAGGAGCTACGCTACTGCCCTGCTATTATTTCAGATCGGCGTTGCCATATTGTCGGCTGGAATGCGGCGGCGGCTCATGTGTTTATGGATTTTGCAGAGCTGCCCCATGAACAGCGCAACATGATTGAGCTGCTGTTTACCAAAAAAGAGTTTAAAAGTCTGGCTGTAAACTGGGAGCATTTTGTAAAAGGATTCCTTGCTATTTTCCGCGCTTATTACGGACAATATGTGACAGACCCTTGGTATGCACAGTTCATACAGAACATGAGCCGGGCTTATCCGGAGTTTAATGAACTTTGGAATCAGAGTGAGGTCAGCTCTGCGCCGGAGGTGCTGATTGAATTTCGTCATGCCAAGGCAGGCAAAATGTTGTTCGACCTGACCTCCCTTCAGGTACAAGGCAGCGTCGATCTGCGTTGCAGCATCTACACCCCGAACGCACAAACCTCTACAGAAAGCAAACTCCAAAAGCTAATGGAAGGCAGCTAAAGGATTTCACCCCTCCTGTTATGAAGATATCTTTTTCCGTCCATACTACATCTACGATCTGTGCAACATAGATGCCAACGATGTGACAGAACCAAGAGCTTCATCTGCGCCATTACTAGGAGGGAGGGAATTCATCATGAAAGCCAAATCGACAAGTTCCCCACAATCACAAAATCAGACACCATTGCCTGTTCCGGTGCAATTTGACCGTAGCTGGCAGGATGAGCTGGACCAACGCCTCTGCAAAGGAGGACCTTGGGGAGATTGGGGTCTATATCAGTTGGCGATTGAGGCGGAAAAGGCCAAGCTGGTCCCCAGCTTTGATGAGCTTCAATGTCTGAAGCATTTGCAAGACCTCACTCCGCTGCCCCATCAGCTGGATACGGCCCGAAAGGTATTGTTTGAAATGTCCGGTCGCGCCATCCTCGCTGATGAAGTCGGCTTGGGTAAGACGATCGAAGCTGGAATGATTCTAAAAGAATATCTGGTTCGCGGGCTTGCCGCCAAAGTACTTATTCTTGTCCCCGCTTCCCTGGTGCTTCAATGGGTTCGTGAGCTGAACAGCAAATTTGGCATTCCGGCTGTCGCTCAGAAAAAAGCATATTCCTGGTCGTCCGAGGTCGTCGTGGCCTCTATGGATACAGCCAAGCGGGAGCCACACAGCAACATCCTGCTGGACACTGATTATGATCTGCTCATTATCGACGAAGCCCACAAGCTGAAAAATAAAAAAACATCCAACTACCAGTTTATTATGAAGCTGCGAAAAAAATATTGTTTGCTCCTGACCGCTACCCCTGTCCAAAATGATCTGTCCGAACTGTTCAATCTCATTACATTGCTTAAGCCCGGTCAGTTAGGACGACACGGGGATTTTTCAGCTAACTTCGTTGTGGATAAACGTCTACCTAAAAATGAGGATCAGCTCAAGGATGAGCTGTCCAAAGTCATGATCCGCAACCGTCGCGGCGAAGGGCCGGTCCAATTCACCAAACGAAATGTTTCCAACATTCACTTGGAGCTTTCGCCGGAAGAACAAGCGCTATACGATGGAGTCACTTCCTTTGTCAAGGATCAATATCAGGCGAATGGCGGAAATTTGAGCAGTATGCTGTCCCTCGTTACCCTTCAGCGGGAAGTGTGCAGTAGCCGGGATGCGGTATTCGTAACGCTTGTCAATTTGTCTAAAAAGATGGCGCCCGACTCTCCCTTGCGTGATCGCGTCTGGGAATTGGTCGCGCACATCAAAGCGATTAAAGCCAATTCCAAGGCGGAAAAAGCGCTTGAACTCATTCGTCAAATGAACGAAAAAGTAATTATTTTTACCGAATACCGGGCTACACAGGAATATTTGCTGAACTATTTTCGCGACCGGGGGCTATCCGCTGTTCCTTACCGAGGCGGCATGAACCGGGGACGCAAGGACTGGATGATGGATCTGTTCCGCGGACGCATTCAGGTGATGATTGCCACGGAGGCGGGCGGCGAGGGCATTAACCTGCAATTTTGCCACCATATGATTAACTTTGACCTGCCGTGGAACCCCATGCGTGTGGAACAACGGATTGGACGTGTGCATCGACTGGGACAGACGCATGATGTGAATATTTTCAACCTGTCCACCACCGGAACGATTGAAGAGCATATCCTCCACCTGCTGCATGAAAAAATCAATATGTTCGAAATGGTTATAGGCGGGCTGGACGTCATTCTGGAACGGTTTGAAAAGAAGGAATCCATTGAAAAGAGCCTGTATAGAATCATGCTTGAATCCAGCAGTGATGATGAAATACGCCGAAAAATGCAAAAGCTCGGTCATTCGCTGGATTCGATCAAACAGGAAATGAAACAGATTCGCACAGAAAGTCCATCTACTTCGGATACGCCAACCGATATGTCCTCCGAAGCCAATCAGATCAACGGGCGTTTGACGGGGACAAGCCAAACCACCGCTGCTTTGCTAGGCTTTTCAGGCAGCGCTGTCCCTCCAGCCAAAGCCCGACGCAGCGCGAAAGGAGGCAACTGATATGACCATGAATTCACAGCAGGTACAGCGCTTTGTCCTCACGTATCTGGAAGCGACCGGATGCAACGTGATCGAGAGGTCGCCCAACCATGTGACCGTCAAGCTTTCTCCCGAAGCGGATAAAGCTCTAACGAACCGCCCCTACTATTGGGGCTATGTGGAGCGTACGGGTGTTCCGGCGCAAACGATGTCGTTCACCTTTATTTTCGATGGGGAAGCCTACCGGACGGCACAGGAAAGTTCGATGGAAAATACGTCCCTCCCCCCGTCACAAGCACAACCGGGGCAAGGTCCACAACCAGCCCCAGCGTCCGGCAGCCCGGCGCAGGATCAGGTCATGGGCCGTTACTTCGGTCATGTTCCGGCGTTACCGCAGCTAGGGCCCGGACGTATTTTGCAGGAAGAGCTGCGTTATGGGAGTCGTCGGCTGCATCAAATTTTTGAAGCTGCACGGGATGGAGGGAAATATGTCAATTTGTTCGAGCAGCCCAATGCTCGTCAATTATCCGCGCGTTCTCCCGCAGTGTATGAAGCCTGGCTGGGCGTCTGCTACAAGATCGAATTTGCCTGTGATTTGAAGCGGGAAGAGCTGCATTGGCTCGGGATTTCGCTCAAAGCGGCACGATTGTACCCGACTTTGGCGGCATGCTCGAATCCCGGCAGCTCAGCCCCCTGCTGGCAGGCAATATGCATGTGCAGCCTGCAAAGTTATCTGTTCCGGAGGCCTCCACCTCGCTGGAAAACTATCTCAATGTTCAGCTAAGCCAACAGGATTACAAGTGGGCTGAGCAGGCCAGAGAACGGCTGCGCGAGGAATTGGAGGTTATTGATCACTATTACGATGATTTGGTCAAGGAGCAAAAAGAAGAAGAGGAACAAAAAGAAGCCGTACAAGAGCAGCATCAGGCCCGCCGCAAAGAAATGGTATGGCAATATGAACCGAAGGTGCTTGTATCCGCCATTAACTGCGGGATATTTCATCTGCGGTAACCGATATCTCACGCTCCTTCGCAGGCTGGTTGCAGAGGTATCGTCAGCTTTTAACATCGTGCTTCAGACTATATCGGGTTTATTGCTGTACCGACAAGCTTTGCCAAGCCTGTTGCTACTTATCGACAGCAAAAAACGAACCCGGTCAGGACAGATGTGCCGACAAGGTGTAGCAGTCTTTTTATCGGACAAGCTATATGCTGGATAAAAAAGCTTCCATCGGTGCATTATGCCGTCAGAAAGGTGGATTTCATTGAAAAAAAATTCCGGACACTATAGCGTTGGTATGATTGCGGCTGTTCTGATCGGTCTGTCCGCAGTCTGTCCGTTTGCTTCCATTCAAGCGGCCCCCTTAGCAACCCAAGATCACATCGCAAACCCGTCACCCCCTTACGAAGCAAGTTCATTGGTTTCCCCAGCGGAACCCACGAACCAAACCAAGCTGAGAAGCAGGAGCAAACCGAGGCGGCTCCTGTAAGCCCCTACCTTTCTCCGGATAACTCTTCCGCAAGTCCTCCTGCTCAGGAGCAAGGGGTACCAACGGACGTAAAGCGGGTATCCTCCGATACGGTGCAGTCGCTATCAGCACAGTCTCCATTTGCCCAGTGGAAAGATGCCGAGCTTAGCTACCATCCCCTCGGACCCGGAACCCATAGCTGGCTCGTGCAAGTGAATCGTGGAGATGAATACATTGGCTACCTGATTATCGGGGCAGATCATAACGGCGCTTATCAGCTTAATGAATACGGAAACGGGCCGGGCGGGCCGTACAGTATGAATTTACTCCGCCAATCCCTTAAATCCCTCACAGAAACCGACCTTTCATCCATCGACAAGCTGCAAATTACTCCCATGTATGAGGAACCGCTATTAGCCTACTGGCGAGTGCGTTCCTCCACGGGCAGCGAAGCATGCATCGACGCTTTTACGGGTGATCCATTGCCTGCGGAGGTAGCCAATGGAAGCTGGAAAAACAAGCTACACAGCAGCACAAATTCTTCTTCTGCTCTCTCTCTGAAAGCAGGGGCACAGGCGATTACCCTTTCGGCTGAGCCTTTTGACCCCTATGACGATCTTAGCTGGCTTCTGCCCCAACAAAAGCTTTCCATCCATAACGTAAATCAGTTTACCAACACACTGAATGAATCATCACGTATCGTATTTTCTGCGACCAGCATAAATTTTGCCTTTGGCGGCCCTTTGGCTATTAACGGATATCAATCCTGGAACCCTTCGCCTGATCTGTCTCATCCTATTATGTATGCGGCAACTTGCCGCACCGGACTTTCCCGCTTTGTGCCGCTGGACCGGCTGTTATCTGGTGGTGAATTTTATCGTATCCATCCTTAGTCATAAATTACGAAATCATTCTTGAACATTTCTATAACACAAAAAGAGACCTCAAACGGCATTCCATATGCCTCTTGTGGTCTCTTTGGCGAGTTTAATGCCGCTCCTTTCGCCCTTTGCGTGCGGATTTAATCCACATATTCAGAGCGAGCGGCAGCATTCCGAACCATTTGTATACCCATGGCTCTCTGGATTGTTTGCGGCTACGGCGCACATCGCGCGGCGTTTCCATATACCGAACAATTCGCTGCGTAATGTACGTCACCAGTTCGTCACTCTTGGCCATCCTCCGCGACCTCCTTTAAACTGCATCCCTGACATTTTGTTCGCATTGCAGGAAAACATCAAATTCACACGTTGGATGCAGATAAGCATAGCTTGCTCATTTTCCAAAAAGGCTAACCCTGCGGGAATAACTATGCATGACTTCCCTTAAATGGAACATACTATCTTAAACAAAACAGTTACCCGAAGGCTAATGATTTTGTTTAAGGCAGCTATGCTGCTTGGTTATAGTTGTTTATTTCTTGGTTATGCTTGTTTATTTCTTGCAGTAACTGAATAACAAAATAATCAATCCGTCTACTGGAGGAATGGGACGTGCGAAAAGAAAAGCTAAACATCAAATGGTTAACTGGACTGGGATTAATTTTAAGTGTCCTTTGCAGTGCTGTATTTATACCCTTTGCCTATGCAAGCGCCCAGCCCGGCGAAAAAAGCATCTATCCGAACAAGGACTCAGAAAGCCAATTCAACGTACATTCGTCGTATCACGCTTTTGCCAAACCCGTTGTGCTTATAGACGTCGGTCATGGAGGCGTGGACGGTGGAACGAGCCATAAAGGGCTTCTTGAAAAAGACGTCAATCTCGCAATAGGTCAAAAACTGTACCTGATTTTACGCTCACAGGGCTATCCCGCGATCTTAAACAGGGACAAGGACTATGCTCTAAGCGACGATAATCGTTGGCTTCAATCCAAATCCCGGCATCTGAAAGACCTGGCCCAGCGTAAAAGCCTGGCAGAACAACTACCTACTGCTTTGGTCGTCAGTCTGCATGTGAATTGGACCAAACGTGCCGAAAAACGGGGACCGATTGTTTTGTACCAGGATGAAGGCAGCAGCTATCTGTTGGCAGAGCGGATTCAACATTCATTAAACCGCTTATTCTGCATGAACAGAGAAACGGTTTACGGAAAACCCTTCTATCTTTTAAATAAAATCCAGCCTCCCGCTGTAATCGTAGAAACCGGATTTATCAGCAATGAACAGGACAGGGCTATTCTTTCCGGGGATCGCGGTCAAAAAAACGTTGCAGAAGCGATAGCCGAAGGCATTATTGCTCATTTGACGGTATGGTAGTGTGGGTGGCAGGAGCTCCCTTCCATCCCCATACGGAACGCACCAAATCACTAATGCCCACAAACTTGGCGTGATCTTTTAGCGCAGGAACCGATGAATGAAGTGCCGAGAACGTGTGCATGCCAGCTACACCAACGTGACCAATGGTTACACAGGTATCGTGCTCGTCCACCCATTCAGCCACCTTGGTTAATTGCCGATTCACATGGGCGAGTGTATGGGCATCATCCAGAAAAATGTCATTGCGCACCGGTGGCATTCCCTTTTCAACAGCAAGTTCAGGCACTACAGACCAATAGTTCGTACGGCTGTCGACAAAAAATAGCCCACGCTCCTTGCAAACGTCGAGAACGATGGACATAATGCGTTTGTCTGAGGTGACCTTGGAGCCCATGTGATTGTTCATACCTATCGCAAAAGGGACTTCCTTAATAGCTGCTGTCACCTTGGCGCGTACTTCTTCATCCGACATATTTGCCTTAATCGCTCCAGGTCCAAGCCATTCTGGTCTTCCCTGCTTTGGCTCCATTGGAAGATGTACAATGACGTCATGACCGCGCTTATGAGCTTCTATGGCATCCTGCTTGGTGGAGGGCAGAAACGGCATTACCGCAACCGTGATTTTAACCGGCAAATTTAAAATTTGCTTAGTCCCTTTCATGTTGTTGCCCATGTCGTCGATAATGACGGCCACCATCTTTTGGTGCTGATCCTGCTTACCCGTAGCGCTTGCTACATCCATGCTCCAGACATTCCCGCATACCGTAAAAACAAGACCTACCACAATACACACAGCTAAGTTTTTTTTCATTCTCGGATTTTGGAAAACCACATGTGCACAGGTCGGCTCTTTACGGCTGCGAGTAGCCTGTATAGCCTTCTTTATGATGTTTCTCAGGTGAAGTTTCGTTCGTTTACTCATTACAGGTCAGCCTCCTTCTCTGTCCCTTCATTGTGTGAGTAACGAGTCCTAAATATGTATGGGCAGACCCAAAGGGTTATCCCTGATCTGCCTTACGTACGCAAAATGTATGCTAAACTTGCTTACCAGTTCTGATTTATAAACTCATCACGACCCGTTTGGGCGCGGTCTTCCTTGTAATGCTTCACATTCTTTTTGTGATAATCCTGATGGTAATCCTCTGCCGGATAAAATATGGAGGCCGGAAGAATTTCCGTCACGATGGGCTTGTCAAAACGTCCGCTTTTTGCCAACTGCTCCTTGGACTGCTCTGCAAGATCCCGTTGCTGGTCCGTATGGTAAAAAATAGCGGGCTTGTACTGTGTACCCCGATCCTGAAATTGACCTTCCCCGTCAGTAGGGTCTGTTTGCGGCCAATACAATTCGAGCAGCTTTTCATAAGGAAACAGCTCAGGCTCAAAAGTAATCTGCACCACCTCGTAGTGACCTGTAGTTCCTGTTTTAACCTGTTCGTAGGTCGGATCGGGAATCGTCCCTCCAGTATAGCCTGAGACAATGCCATGAATGCCCGGCTGCTCCTCGAACGGAGTCACCATACACCAGAAGCATCCACCTGCAAAAGTTGCTTTCTCCATCTCTCATCCAACCTTTCAATAGCTTCATCATAAAATGCGTTATTTTCTATCATATCTTAAAGGGTAACCTTATAAAAGAAATTTTCTCCCTTAACAAACCTCAACCGATATCCGTATTACATAGTCGTCCGGATTTTTTTCTGCAAAATAGCTGAGCAATTCCACCGCGTAGGCATTTCCGCATATAGCCTTCCCATTACTCTCTATATATTTTCTTATAATGGAATACGTTTCTGACATTGTTTCATATGATCCTCTGTGATTCATGACTGCATAGAGTCCTTGGGGTTTGGTGATCATTCTCTCCTCCAAAATCGGAGCCTTGAGTTTATTGGCAATATAGTCCGTATAATAATCGCCTGACTCAAAACGATCCTTGCATAAAATCGTCCAGATCGGAAACTCGTAATCAACAAAGTGATTTTCGCAATAATCTCGATGTTCGCTTAATTTGTGAGCAAACTCCTTATCACCATCTCCCTGTTCCAATGGTGTGGCGATGAAATATTCCTCTTCACATTCCTCAATCGATGGCCCATCGCGTAATTCTCCGTTAGCTTGCTCCGTCATTTCAATGGCGCCTTTCAAAAGGCCTTGCAACCGTTTTATTCTAATCCGTTCTACTTCCAGGTCATGCAGTTTCTGTTTGAGCAGTTCTATGAGTAGAGGCGTGTTCTGATTCTGAATAAATCCCTTGATTTCCTGTAGTGAACTCCCCGCCTTCTTCAGCACATTAATAATATCAAGCGTGTAACATTGCTGAATGGAGTAATAACGATAGCCTTTTGAGTTTGTGAATTCTGGTTTTAAGAGTCCAATCTCATCATAATGGAACAGGGTATGTTTGGTAACTCCGCAAGTTTTAGCGAGCTCACTGGTAGTAAAGTATTGGCTGTGACTTTTTGACATAACTCTTCCTCCGTTATGATTTTAGAAACCTAATAATTTAGTATACCCATGAATTTTTACTTGAGTATAGTGTAACCCTATAGTTTAAAGTTTTAATTGCAATACCTTAAATTTGTATTAACGGAGGAAAACATGTCTAAATTCAAACGTTGGATGATTCTGGCTATCGTATCAAGCGCACTTTTACTTATTGTAATGGATATGACCATCCTTTACACGGCATTGCCAAGCCTAACCCATGACCTCGGTGCATCCGCATCAGAAAAATTATGGATTCTGAATGGGTACTCGCTCGTTATGGCGGGTCTGCTGCCAGCAATGGGAACGCTTGGGGACCGATTGGGTTATAAAAAAATCTTTACCCTCGGTTTGCTTGTATTTGCTGCTGCTTCGCTTACTGCCGCCTTTTCTCCCGTGCCCTTTGTATTAGTGGCGTCTCGGGTTCTTCTTGCAGTCGGAGCGTCTATGATGATGCCTGCTACCTTGTCAATCATTAGGATTACATTTACCGATGAACGCGAGCGTGGATTAGCGATCGGAATTTGGGGCTCCGTTTCCGCAGGAGGTGCAGGACTAGGTCCTATCGTCGGCGGGCTTCTTTTAGAGCATTTTTGGTGGGGTTCTGTATTTTTGATTAACTTGCCGATTGCGATCATTGCTTTTGCATTAACTCTGATTTATGTTCCAAAACATACGGGCAATAAAGAGAAAAAATGGGATCTTACCGGTTCCATCCAAATCATGATCGCCATGGTGGGACTCATCTATTCAATCAAAGAGTTTGCCCGTCGTGACGGGTCTCCAATATTGGCCGTAATAGGTGCGGTTATCGGCGTCTTGGCACTTATCATCTTTATCCGTCGTCAAAATAAAAGCGCCAGCCCTCTTATTGATCTTACTTTATTCAAAATTACAAGGTTCAGCACCGGATTTATAACTGCCTTGGTGGGTGCATTTGCACAGATGGGGATTCAATATATTGTAACCCAGCGTCTTCAACTGGTGGAAGGTCTGTCGCCTCTCCAAGCAGGACTGTACACGATAAGCATACCGATTGCATCTCTCATTGCCGGCCCGTTAACCGGGTCCATATTGCATCGCTATGACGTTATCCGTATTAAGAGCATCTCTCTTCTGATTGCCGGTCTGGGTATGGGCATCTATCTTATGCAATTTAATTCAGGCATTGCCGGGCAGATCCTTGGATTGGCCCTGCTTGGTGCAGGCTTGGGAGCAGGTATGACAGCGGCATCTCATTCCATTATGAACTATGCCCCCCTCAGAAAGCAGGTATGGCTGCATCCATTGAGGAAGTTGCCTATGAAATGGGGGGAGCATCGGGGATTGCTATCATCGGAAGCATGTCAACCCTTGTGTATACTCTGGCTATGAAAGTCCCTTCGGGACTCCATGTTCCTGCGAATGTGAAAGACAGCCTGGATGAAGCACTCCTGGTTGCAGAGGGTTTGCCTGCACAGGCTGCAGAGGCATTGAAAGCTGCAGGCCGTTCTGCTTTTGATCAATCCTTTTTTGTTATCATTGTAGGTGTAACTGCATTTTTGGTGGTAGCTTCGCTAGTAGTCCATTTGGCAGGGGCGCGCTCAAAGAAAAGAGGAGAAGCTGAGTCCTGATACAGTTAATTTCATGCAGTTAATACTAAACAACTGCCGCTATATCTTACGAGCGGCAGTTGTTTTATTCGTTATTGTTTAGACAGCAGCATTTGCTGATCAAGGTGAGTGATTTGATTCATTATTCATTCAAGTTTATTCTAATTTCTTTGACACAAGTCTTGAGCAACAGCTTAAATCTCATAAGCATATAAAAAGGTCCGTAAGCTGCTACAAAAGCAATTCACGAACCTGTATATTATAAGATGATGCGGTCGAGAGGACTCGAACTCCACGGGGGTTAGCCCACACGGACCTGAACCGCGTATGCGATTGGGATCCTAGCGGAATATAAGTCAATGGAACGGAATTAAAAAACCGTCAAAACCCTTGTAAAATCAAGGTTTCTGACGGTCTTTTCGTCTAATTCAAGCGCCCGGCAAGTCGGCAAAATGTGGTCGATTTTGGACGTTTGAGAGAACTCGGAGAGAACGACAACCGAACCAGCACACTCTCTACCATTGACAAATTAACGAAGCGACAGCTTCGGGGAGGCCTCTCCCCTCCCCTGACCAATACCTTCATTCTATGGGGAATATTGACCTCATTCCGAGCAATAAAGTCATCCTGTACGAGCTAAGCCCTCACACCATATAACCATTCCTGCCACATAGATGCCGTATGGCTCCTTATTCCCCGTATTTCTTCTTATAATGGCTTAGGGTCAGAAGCGGCCAGATGTAACGATAGCTATGATAATGAGAATAGAAGTTACCCGGGAGCCCGGCACCCGTGGGATATGCGGTCGGCCAATCGTCGTTTTGCAGCAATTCCATCAACTTGTATATTCCTCTATTTACGGCAGCAGACGGCTGCGGCTGAACCGCGATGAGTGCATCGAGTGCCCACGCAGTTTGGGATGGCGTGCTTTCCCCTAAGGGCATGTATTTCATCACCCGGTCGCTGATGCAGGATTCACCCCAGCCCCCATCCGAATTTTGAATCTGCAAGAGCCATTCCGCTCCTTTTTGAATCGAAGTATGGTCCGCCGGAAGCCCGGCAGCCTCTAAACCAGTCAGTGCCGCCCAAGTGCCGTAAATGTAACAAATCCCCCATCTTCCATACCATGATCCGTCTTTCTCCTGATGGGAGATCAGCCAGTTGACCCCCCGTTTGATGAAATCGTGCCTCGTGTCGAATCCGCAACAATTTCCGAGGTATTCCAATGTGCGTCCAGTAAGGTCGGCTCCCGAAGGGTCGATAGCGGCGGACTTGGCACCATCTATGGCCAGCCATGTGAGCATTTTCTTATTGGTGTTTTTTTCGAACGCAGGCCAACCGCCGTCTTTATTTTGCATAGACATAACCCAGTTTAGTCCCCGGGTGGATGAGTCACGATATTTAGGATCCGTACGGGACAGGCAGTGAATCGCTCTTAAAGCGGCTGTTGTGTCGTCTACATCGGGATTTAAGGTATTGGTCTCGGAGAATCCCCAGCCGCCAGGAACCGTATCCGGATTATGAACACTCCAATCCGCCGCTTTGTCCTGTTGTCTGGATAAGAGATAGGCTGCCGACCGCTGCACGGCCTCATGATCCTCGGCGACGCCGGACTCCTGCAGCGCATAGGAGATCAAGGCCGTATCCCAGATCGTTGAGGGCGAATTCTGAATGGTAGCTTTACCGTCAAAGCGGTACTGCATCTCTGTCAACCCTTGAACGGCCTTTAAAATAAGCGGATGCCGTTTATCATAGCCCAGTGCAAGCAGGGCAAAAACCATGAGAATGGTGCTGCTCGCATAACTGTATAGGGTGCCATCCGATTCGATTCGATTCAGCATGAACTGCTCCGCCTTGTTTAGAGCTGCTTCATGGATATAACGGGGAGTTCCGAGAAGTCTGCTGAGACCGATACGTATGCTTTCCGCGATCTCCCGGTGCTCCTGGGGTTGCGGCTCATCGTCATCATAGCGTGAATCGAACAGATCGGATACAATGGGAGCCTTATTCGTTGATATAGAGAAATTCCGGTCCGCCATGATCAGCATAGGGATCAGATGGATGCGGGAATAACCTGAGAATTCATACAGATTAATTGGCATATAGGCAGGAAAAAGGATGATCTCCAGCGGTATGAACGAGATCGATGTTGGCCATTTGCGCTGCCCCGTTGCAGCGAGAATCGCCTTTGTCAGAATGCTGGTCGATTTCCCCGGCCCACCTTGCGATTGGATGTAACGCCTGGCCCGCTCCATCGACTCGTCCGTCGGTTCACTGTACCCGAAATAGAGCAGGGCATAATAGGCATCAATGGAAACGGATAAATTACCTTCTTGCTCGTCCCGGTACCAACGCCAACAGCCTTCCGGCTGCTGCTCCGCAAGGATGCGATCATGCAGACGCCGGATCAGCTCTTCATTCTGTATATCCAATATCCGAAAGAGGATCATGACATAAGCATCCATCGTCACCCCGTTCTCAAAGCAAAAATGCCATGATCCGTCTTGATGCTGCTGGCGCATAAAAAAGTTCCTCAGCTTCCTTGTCCCCTCATCGACCGCGCTCCGTGCATCGTCCATTCTCTTGTACCTCCATATACCGTCATGATGTACATTATATGAACGCCGGTACGAGGAAATGATGTGCCGCTTGCTGTCGTCTGACGGTTAAGCATTAAACACCAAAAAGGACCCCATACCATTTCAGGACTACAGACTCTTTTGTTGGTGCGATATAAAGTTGGCTTTTTCAGAAGCAGCCATGTTACTCCTTGCTATTATAGAATGTCCAGCCAGATTTTGAAGGCCGTCGCCAGAAACAAATCAAAATCAAGACCGCATCTACAGTCATTCTTGTACTTGGCGATTTAGACGCTTACACCAATGCAGCAAACATTCATGAGGGGTTACATATGGGTGTCATGAGTACCACTTTACATGTCCCGAATATGCAAAAAGCTCCTGAATCTCCACAGGGGAAATTCAAGAGCGTTCATTTTTAAGATGATGCGGTCGAGAGGACTCGAACCTCCACGGGGGTTAGCCCACACGGACCTGAACCGTGCGCGTCTGCCAATTCCGCCACGACCGCATATATGTTGTCATTCGTCCTCGAAAGATCAATCTTTCTTAGCGACAAGATAGATCATACCATGCTCATAAGAAGAAGTCAAACACTATATATTTTTATTCCCTCTTGATAAATTAGGAATAATACACTAAAATAAGAACATAAGTTCCTGAGAACGCTAGTTCTTTTCGTTCAGTCAGATATGGATTATCATCACATTTTCCTAAGGCGGTGAATGGTTATGATCTCTTCAGTTACTACTCAGAATGAATTGTCTCTTGTGAAAAATTATCTGCTCCTTACCTTTATTCAAAAGGTATTTGAGCGGGACAGTCTTATTCTTGAAGAAAGCGGTATGCTGAAAACGCCTGATCTTTATGTCGAAATGGTTAACGCAGGAGTAGATCGTACCGGAATCTTACTATCTGAAATAAAACATGAATTTAATAAATGTCATATTCGTGTTTTGGACATACAACAAAACCACTCAGGCGTTCACGCCACCTATATAAGTAAAGGAAATAAAGAGCAGTTCAGTATGGCTATGCCTGTATTCCGCAAAGAAATGTATGAACGAATGCGCGCTTATCTGGGGCTCTCAACCTCTATGCCTCATACAGCTGCCTCCCCTTTACCCGAAAAACATCGCTCCGAGTTTCCAGACAGCCGCTCAGCTTCCAAGCCCCTACGGTTTGTTGAACGAAGTCTGGTTACATCCTCCTCGGCCTATAAGCGTAAATCGCTTCGCCCTGCTGCTTCTGCCGCAAGCGGAAGTGCATAATCCCCGCACAGCCCGCAAACGAAAGAAGCTTCCGCAGGCACAAGCGTGCTCGGAAGCTTCTTTACATAAACATCAGCTATCGTTATCCATTCCTACCCGCTATGAACGGTGTATAAAGAATTCCCACTAATAATTCGCTTTATTGCAGCGCCTTCTGTACACGTGTAACCCCTTGGCTAAGAGCATGTCCTCCGCCTACCGCTGCGGCTACAGCAATGGTCTCCATAATCTCCTGATCACTGGCTCCTTTGGACCGAGCCTCGTCCACGTGATAAAACGTGCATACCTCATTATTGGCAAACAAACCAATACCTAGCGCGATCAGTTGCTTGGTCTTTTCATCCAGACTCCCGGCTTGAAAACACTCCCCGGTGAAACGATGATAGGCATGAACTACCTCCGGCAGCTTATCTTCTAAATGACTGATTTGATCCTTATACGCATGTATTTTCTCATTCATAACCGTCAAGACACAGCACACCCTCTCATATGGAGTATATTCTTATGTACTGTGTCCGGTTTACAGGCTGCATATGCCATCAACACGTACACCTATTTTATCCAGTCACTTCAAACCCTTTTATCCAGCCAGCTCGAGACCCATTCGTCTAATACAGTTCAATCGGATTGTGACGCGGCTCGCTGAACGACTGATATGTATAGCTACGATCCAGCTTGACCACACGCCGATTCTGGCGGCGGATAAGCACCTGCTCCTCGTCCCACGCCAGCACTATGCCTACCACATCGTTGGACTCCAGCCCATCCCGCACGACGCGCACCTTCTCACCGGAGAGCCGATAGGCGTCTAATTCTTCATCCTTAATCATCCCTGTCCCCCCTTATACAATCGTTTCTAACACGGCAGCTATCATTTATTTATGCACATTAAAAAGTTTAAAAAGAGACCTAAACGAAATCATTTAGGTCTCTTCCCTCTTACTACTTATATGGATTGCCAACAGAGCGACAAATTATCCCGACTGATTTACACTGTGATCATGTTCTTTTGTATCGTTCTTCTCATACCAGAAGTCCAGCACTTGTGCAGACAACACTCGCTGATCTACGTATTCCACTTGGTGGGCAGTAAATTCTTCTTTCCAAGAGAAGGACAATTCTTCGCATAAGTTAACCAACGTCAACAACTCAGACCAGGCCACATAGCGTTTGTACCAAAAAAACTGAGGATGTTCAATCATATAGGGATACAAATCGTCAAATTCCGTATGCTTACAATCCAAGGCACGTTCAAAATGTACTTTAGCCGCTGCCAGTTTTTCCAGAAAAAACTGTTCGGTCAATTGCTCTTTCCCCATGTTGCTGCCTCCTCTCCCAAAACCTTATCTACATTATAAGCGAAATTGAAGCTCATGCAAAGGTTATTATTAGAAATAAGGATCAGCAGTTTCTAAATTGTTACTATTCGGCAAACTCGATCTTGCCGTCAGTTAACGATGAAATTCTGACAAGTGACTCTACCCGTATACCCTGCTCACGGATCGTTCTCGCCCCGGCCTGGAAGCATTTTTCCACGGCCACGCCGAATCCGACCAGCTCCGCACCGGAGCGTTGAATGATTTTGACCATACCTCTTGCGGCATCACCATTGGCGATAATATCATCAATGAACAGAACACGGTCATGCTCATGAATAAATTGACGGGACAGCATAATGTCCGTGACAATGCCTTTCGTAAATGAAGGCACACGTTCGCATAATGCGTCCGGGTCGGCCAATAAAGTCTTTTTGCGGCGGGCAAACACCAGCGGTACACCCAGCTCCAATGCTGTTGCGAAACCTATGGCAATACCTGAGGATTCCACGGTTACCACTCTCGTAATATTCTCTTCCCGGAAACGAGCTGCGAACTCTCGTCCCATTTCCATCGTCAGCTTCGGATCCACCTGGTGATTAAGTAATCCATCCAGCTTCAACACCTGATCCGACGCAACGACGCCTTCTTTTATAATCCGTTCCTTTAATACTTCCATTCCATGACCTCCCACGGCATTCCTATGCGGTAAAAGTACCATACATCACCTGACGCTTTCAAGCCATAGCTTGCTTTCCCATACGTTCATGTGACATTTTTTTTACGCTTATTCCAAAACCACGCGACTATTCCTCCCAAAATAATCAGAAGAATGACCGCCAGCCCTATCCGATGTGTCACCTTTTCCATCAGCTTCGCCACCTGTTCCCAGTGCATGCCCACCGCATGTCCAATTCCCAGAAACGTGCCGCACCACAGCAATGCGCCCGCCGATGCATACATCATATAGCGAAAGACACTCAAACGGGTCGTACCTGCCAGATATGAGGACACATGTCTCAAGCCAGGAACAAAGTAACCGAACAGAATGCCCCAAGTGCCGTAGCGTCCGAACCAGTTCTCGGAAGAAGCAATTCTCGATGGCGTAAGCCTCACCCATTTACCGTATCGATGCAGCAGCGGCTTGCCTAGCAAACGACCGAGCGTATAACTAAGCATCATGCCAGTCATACTTCCGGAAAATGTGACTGCAAGCGCGGCAATAAAGTTGTAGTGTCCTTGAGACACGAGCCCGCCAAAGGCGATCATCAGCACTTCGTCAGGTATCGGCATACCGGCTACTCCAAGGGCAAGCAAGCCGAACATTGCCAAATATCCGTATTCCAGTATCCATGCAAGGATTTGACCCATAAATTACGCTCCCGTCAAGCTATTCGTTAAATTCACTATAATTATTTTCAGTCTCATCCAGTCATGTCCCAATTCAGTTGAACATAGTTTGTATTATATGCTCGCTACAGCGTTATTCAAGCAGGCAAGGAGGGACTGAGGATGAAACGTAATATTCATGTTTTGCAGATTGCTTTTACATACATCGGAACAATCGTCGGTGCCGGATTTGCTACCGGACAAGAAATATTGCAGTTTTTTACACAGTACGGACGTTGGGCTACACTCACCATCATGCTGTCCACACTCATATTTGTATGGCTGGGTACGAAAATGATGCTGATCGCTCACGATATTTCAGCTCGGTCCTACGAGGATCTGAACAAGCACCTTTTTGGAGCCAGAGCCGGTAAATGGATTAGCTGGTTCACGCTCATCGTACTGATTGGTGTCAACAGTGTGATGCTGGCAGGAGCGGGTTCTGTTTTCGTTGAACACCTTCACCTGCATTACCAGACCGGACTGCTCATTACACTGATCGGAACATATCTACTGCTGAGCAAAGGAATCAAGGCTATCCTGCATATGAACACCATTGTTGTCCCTATGATGATGATTATGTCTTTCCTGCTCATTAACAACACACTCTCCATGCCAAACCCGCAGAGCTTTATTACAAATACGTCCGATTATAGTATACTGCGAGCCTGGATTTCTCCGCTGCTGTATACTTCCTTCAATCTGGCAATGGCCCAAGCTGTGCTTGTACCACTCGGCAGTCAAACCTTTTCCCGCAAAACGATTCGCTGGGGCGGGGTTTTGGGCGGGATTGGCGTCGGGTTTATGCTCATGTCTGCTCACTTTGCCATGTCGGCACATATGCCGGGAATTCGGCAATTTGAGATCCCGATGGGAAGCATTGCTTACCGTCTGGGGGCCCTGGTCGAAATCATTTATATTTTACTCATTTTCATGGAAATCTTCAGTACCTTCGTGGCCGACATTTACGGTGTCAGTCTGCAAATCCGCCAGCATATCCAAATTTCACCTAAGCTCATCACACTATTCATTATGCTCACATGTTTTCTAATCAGTCAGTTTGGTTTCAGCTCACTGCTGTCCGTTCTATATCCCATTTTCGGGATGCTTAGTCTGATGTGGGTGAGCAAGTTGATCATGGCAGGACGTGGGGGACCCTTCCGTTCCTCACGTCCTCGCTCCAGCTTTCGGCATTCTGATTCAAAATCAGGTGGTACACGCCATGGTTAGGGCTGGAATTTCAAATACATTTTCTTTAGCTCATTAACAGCCCTGCTCAGGGAATAGCTCGATTTAGCCTTGTCGCAGGCAGATCGCGCCAGCTCATAACGATAGGCAGGGTCTGCGATAACCTTTTCCAATGCGTCTGCCAGTGCCCCCGGACTGTCGGGTGGCACAAGCAGACCATTTACCCCATCCTCAATTTGCTCCGGTATTCCCCCCACCTCTGTACCCACCAAAGCCAAACAGCTCAAAGCCGCCTCCGCAAACACGGAACCAAAGGCCTCCGCTCGTGAAGGCAAAACAAACACATCAAAGAAAGGCATAAACTCTTCTGGATGAAGCGTGTATCCATAAAAGATCGTTTCATGGTAAATATCCAACCGCCGCGCCAGCTCTTCCAGCTCGGGTCGAATGGGACCATCTCCGATAATATGCAGCACATAATTCTGATTTCTCTTTTTCAGCTCGGCACAGGCCTGTAACAAAGTATCCAGCCCTTTGGCAGGGACAAGGCGACAGACAGTTATAAGCTGTGTCACTTCATTTTCATGTGGTATGGGCTTGAAGCGCTTCTCATCATATCCATTCGGAATGACCACAATATCTTGCGGATTTTGTACATATGGCATCAAGTAATGCTGGAAAGAGCGGGATACTGCAATCAGGCGATCGGCCTTATGCTCCAACTCCCGATACAAGGACACCAGAAATTGATGCTCAGGCCCGTTCTCCTCTATTTTACCGTTTAGAATTAACTCCTTCTCATAAGAAGAGTGAATCGTCTGAACGAGCGGGATGTCGGGAAAAACAGTTTTCATAGCAATCCCGGCAATCGGATGATGAGCATGAATGAGATCAAAGGGCTTCTGAATGCGAAGCCGGGTCCACCACAAATAGTCACGGTACGTCTGAATATATTTTTGGACAATCGGATATTGTTCATATTGCGTCCAGTCAAAGGTATCAAATATGACTTCATCCCTGCCCTTATTACGAATCCGTTTAGGGATTGAAAATAGCTCCATTTCCCAACGCGGGGACATAAATCGCTCTTGCAGATATGGAATCATAGATGAAACGCCGCCCGGTTGCTCGGGTGGGAAAAAGAGAGCCTGTAGCAATTTCATGACGTGCTTCCCCTTTCAAGCGTTGTATTGCCCGGATCACAGGTTGTATGTATAGGTTTCCGGATTTTCTGAAAAATGATATATTGAGAATAATTGCTAAGTACAAAAGAAAATTATAACATTTTAAATGGAATAAATCCTGTCTATTGTATCGGAACCATATTCCCCGTTCAATAGACTCACTATCTATACAGATGGAGTCGGTGACGTTGACGTTGTTGTCCTTATCGGGAACCTTCGGTTTCCCATCTCTGGCCGGGGCTGTAAGTGCCGCCTGCGGTTTGTATATTATACTCATGATGGCGCTGATGTGCGTGATCATATATAGCAGACAGCGAAAAAAAGCCTATATCCTTTTTTCGGTTGCCGCTATTTTTATTATGACATATGAAGCCATGAATCTCTATTCGGCAGGTGGCGGCAAAATGCCGCTACAAGGAATCGTGTGGCAAAATACGCTGGAGGCTGCTGCCTTTGTGCTTACCAATGCCGCCGTATTTCAGCTCTACCGGAAGCTAAAACGTGCGGGAGCATGGTCTTTGCTGTTGCTGGGAGCGCTACTGATATTGCCAGTTAGCGTATGGGCTGCCGGATTGCTGCCCAGTTGGATCAGCGCAGCAAATCTCGTCGGGTTCACCCTGCTTTATCGACTCATTGTGCTTACTTTGAGCCTTGTATTCATCATCCCACGAATCGGTCAGCCCAAAAAGTTTGCACTGGGCTTACTGTTCTATTTGCTTTGGCTTGGCTGTCTGTGGTTGCGAGCCGACATTCCGGCTGAAAAAGGTGCAACAAGCACAGTCCTATGGATGTCATTTTTGCCATTGCTGTATTACACTACGTTGTTTCTAATCCTGTTCGAACGGATTGTGGAGCTGCTTCAACGGATTTACCGTTCCTCCATTACTGATGGTTTGACTGGCCTGTATAACCGTAAATACTTTTCGGGGCGATTGCGGCGATATATGGAGCAGGGAATCCGCGTATCGGTCATTTTTTGCGACATTGATAATTTCAAAAAGCTGAATGATACGCAGGGCCATGCCCGCGCGGATGATGTACTTAAACAGGTTGCACAGATTATGGAAGAAGAACTGGATGAAATCGGACTAACCGGAAGATACGGCGGCGAGGAGTTGGTCGCGATGGTGGTTGATCGGCGGGCCAATGTCGAACAGGTCGCGGAACGAATCCGTGAGCGGGTCGCCGATGAAAGCATCGTGACCATCAGCGTCGGGCACAGCACGTTAAAGAAGGAAATGAACCCGGATGAACTGGTCAAACAGGCCGATCAGGCTATGTATATATCCAAAACAACGGGCAAAAACAAGGTCACAGCTTATAAGGCAGCAGAAGTGAAAAAAAGTCGGGCGGCACGCGCACAATAAACATGCAGTCTGCCATCTGTTAGCTGTAAATTATAGTCTGTATAGCAAAATGACGCACAGGGAACTCCCATAAGAGCCTGTGCGTCATTGCTGCTTCACTATATCTATTAAGCCTCTGACGTTGCAGATGCCAAATCCCGGCCGATCCATGCCAGCTCCTCGTTCGTCAGCTCACGATAGCTGCCCAGAGGAAGCTGATCATCCAGCGTTAACGGCCCCATCGCCGTTCTTTTCAAATACGTAACCTTTTTGCCGACCGCCTCAAACATGCGCTTCACCTGATGAAACTTCCCTTCATGGATCACAAGAGAAATGTATGAAATGACTTCTTCATCTTCTTGCGCTTTTTCATAACGAAGAATGGTCAATTGGGCCGGAAGAGTGACATAGCCGTCATCCAACTCCACCCCTGCTGCAAATTGATGAACATCCTCTTCCGTCACATGACCCGACACCGTAGCCTCATACGTTTTGGGAACATGTCGCCGTGGAGATAAGAGTTCATGCGCCAGCTTGCCATCGTTCGTTAACAATAGCAGCCCTTCCGTATCCTTATCCAGCCGTCCTACAGGAAAAGGCTCAAAATTCCGTTCCTCTGCACTCAGCAAATCCAGCACCGTTCGCTCTCTTGTATCCTCGGTTGCGGATATAACGCCCGGTGGCTTATGCAACATGATATAAACGTACTCCCGAAAAACAACCCGTTCCCCGTTCACTTCAATCTGATCGTTGTACGGATGAACCTGCAAGCCGCTATCCTTGGTAGTCCGACCGTTCACAGTAATCATCCCTTGCTTTACCTGTCTCTTGATATCACTGCGCGAACCGTATCCCATATGGGTTAGAACCTTGTCCAAACGCTGCGTCTGTCTTCCTTTCCCACTCATACCGATGTCCACCTCCAGCCTGTAGGGTATTCATTTTTGAGCATACCGTCCTGCCATTTGCCCATCCGGCAGAATATCCGTCAATGCATACGAGAGCGTAGCCTTTGGGCTGTGCTTCGTTCCGCAGCGTCATTCGCTGGGCCGGGATGGATAACGTTTCACCTTTCAAATAACGGATGGCCTCTGTGTCTGAACTGGAGAGGTTTATGCTCCTGACCGCCTCAGAAGGGCACAAAGCCACTGCCAGCGGGTGCGAAGGTACAAACCGACCATTCTTGTCTGTTCCCATAAACCAGCCCGGACGGACCACCTTAAGCCCGTCCAGACGATGAGATTCCAGCGGCGACTGATAAATCCGATCTCCGTAAACTACTATATGGCCTGCAAATAACGCCTCAAGCTGCTCCTGTACAAAATAGAGATAGGACTCCAGTACATCATGTTGTCCCCGCCCAGCGTATTTTGCCGCATCTTTACCAGAACGAGACTTGTTGCTCTCGAAACCGCGTACATTCGCTCCTTTACCCGATTTCCCGTCCATCCCTTTTCGATTCCGTTTGTGCTCTCTAACTGCAAACCTGCCCTGTCCACCTGGCGTCGGCGCTTCCTTGACAGACAGCCGCTGCTTCTTACGGGCACGATCCGAACCTATGTTTAAAGCCTTTTCGTCCCTGTCAACGGATTTAAAGGAATCGACCATTCCCCGCTGATTATCCGCTGTAGCTGTACGACTGCCTTGATGCTGCAACACAGCGATAAAATAACCCTCACCCTCTATAAGATGAGGCCAAAGGCGTGCTGTTCCACGCAGTTCCGGATGGCCTACCGCAACCGCTTCACTCACCCATTCTGGATGACCTGAAGCAAAACCCGTTCCTGAAGGAACAGGAACAACATCAAAATCAGGATGTGCCTCCAGAAACTCTGCGATCATCCCTTCATTTTCTTCTGGAGCAAAGGTACAGGTCGAATAAACAATTCTTCCCCCGTCACTTAACATAGATACTGCCACTCGCAAAATATCCCGCTGCATAACTACACATTTGTCCACCGAATGGTTTTCCCATTGCTTCGCCATATCCTCATCCTTGCGAAACATCCCTTCTACCGAGCAAGGAGCGTCAATTAATATTTTATCAAAAAAATGAGGGAAGTCATCTGCGATTCGATCCGGGCTTTCATTCAGCACTACGGCATTTCGCACACCATATAATTCCACATTTTTGGCCAATGCCTTGGTTCGATCTGCGCTAATATCATTCGTTACGAGCAGACCGCTTCCTTGCAGCTTGGCCGCAATTTGGGTCGATTTCCCGCCCGGTGCAGCTCACAAGTCCATTACAGCCTCACCCTGAGCAACATTTAGCAATTCTACCGGAGACATTGCACTTGGTTCCTGCACATAATACAGTCCCGCATGATAATAAGGATGTAACCCCGGCTTTGTGCCGTACGGAACATAAAAACCTGTATCACACCACGGAATTGGCCGCAGTTCAAACGGCGAAATCGCCTTAAACGCCTCCACCGAAATTTTTAACGTATTGACGCGTATCCCGGCATGAGGCGTATGGTCATAAGCAGCCATAAAAGCCTCAAACTCGTCGCCGAGCAATTGCTCCATGCGCTTCACAAATGCTGTAGGGAGCTGTACACCCATAATTGCAATCATCCTGTCCTGTTAAAATAAAATTTATTGTACCATAATCAACCTGTTAAGCTGCAATATCCGTGTGATTTACAAACTTTCACTACAAGCTGTAATGTTGTATAATAATGAGACTCATAGCTACATATTTTGAATTTTGATAGGAGAGATTGCATTGAACGCACAAAAATCCAACAAAAAAAAGCTTATACCTGTCATCGGCTTTTTTGTTGTGCTGGTCATTTTGCTTGGAGTGCTGCTCGCTTTAAATTCAGGCACTAAAAACAAGCTGTATGGCGTTTCCACAGCCTCGTTAAAACCTGCCACCCAAGAGCTGCTGAATGATCTAAACTATCAGCAGATTATTAAACCGGAGGATCTGCAAAGCAAAATTGACAAAAAGGAAAACTTTTTCGTCTATCATTTTGCATCTGACTGTGTTCATTGTCGCGCCACCACTCCCAAGTTAATGCCTCTGAGCAAGCAGGAAAACATCACCATGCACGAATTTAACCTGCGCGAGTATGAGGACGGCTGGGACAAGTACAAAATTGAGTACACCCCTACGCTCATCTATTATGAAAAAGGTGTGGAAAAAGAGCGCATGGTAGGTGGTTTGAAGGAAAATCCTTCCGACAACGGCTACACACTCGATGATTTCAAAGCCTTTTTTGAAAAATATAAAAAGAATGTAACTTCCTAAACAACCTCCTTAACGACGTCCACACGGCTTAGGCTACTGAACGATAAAGCAGCCCGATCCCCTTGAAACGGATCGGGCTGCTTGCTTTAATAATGGGCACGCTTCAAACTACATCGTGCCCTTCGTACCGGGCGAGGCAGAGCAGGAGCCGTCAGCCGCCTGTCTGCGCCTCATAGAAGCCTCAAGCGCCTGCTGACGCTGCTCATGCTTTTCCCCACGCCGCGGGCCTCTCTGCTGCGGGATGTTGGCTGTTATGGACGGCGATGCCTCCTCCACAGCCTGGCGTAGCACGGGATCGACGATTTCAATCGTCAAATCCCGAAAACCCGGCGGCTGGTGCTGGAGATCCTTCGAGCCAGCTACAACGGCTTCGGCAAGCTGGCGGGCGCAAGCACGGGCCTCGTTCACCAGCTTCTCCATGTTAATGCCCAGCGCCTGCGGAGACGCATGCTCCAGCTTGTGTACCGCGCTGTCCAGCAACATATGTCCACCGCGAAAATTTCCGTTACGGAAGTGATACAGCCCTACAGCAATTTGCAGCAAACCTTTATATACAGGGTCACGGTCCAGCTTTAGCCACAGCTCTTCCAGTACCTCGTGACATTCAAAATAATCCCGATCCCGATTGAAGTATACCAAATAAGTCACGTACAGCGGTTCGTAGGAAAGGTTTGTCATTTAATACTCATCCCTGTCTTCTTCCTTGGTAGAGGCTTCTAGCATCTCTTTGACCTCATCGTGAAGCAGCTTGATTCCTTCCATGTCGTGCCGCTCCCACAGCTCATTGAACCTGCGCTGCGCATCAATCGTTTCACTGATCTTATGGTAGAAATACAGTCGGTGCATACCTGTCAGCACTTTGGATACAATATTCGCTTCATCCTCGAACTTCTTCTGCGCTTCCAATATTTCAAGACGCATCGAAGACATCTCGTTGTCCAGTACGAAGGCCGCCTCGGCTGCCTTTTTTAACCGTGTACGCATATTATCTGGCAAGCTCTCACGATACTTATAGCTGAGGGAATGCTCAATGGTCGCCCAAAAATTCATCGCCAAGGTACGAATCTGAATTTCTGCCAGCACAATTTTTAATCCAAGCGCTGTTTGCACCGGATATTCCACAATCATATGAAAGCTGCGGTATCCGCTATCTTTATAATTGGTTATATAGTCCTTTTCATACAGTACGGTCAAATCCTTGCGTCTTCGAATGTACTCGGCTACCCGCCGGATATCCTCAACAAATTGGCACATAATGCGGATTCCTGCAATATCCTCGATTCCCGTCTCCAGCTGATCAGAAGGAACCTGTAATCTCTTCGCTTTATCGAGGATGCTTGATATTTTTTTCACCCGTCCGGTTACGAATTCGATAGGAGCGTATTCCTCGCGCTTTTTCAGCTCCGCACGCATTGTTTTGAACTTGACCTTAAGCTCCTCCACCGCCTGATCATATGGCAGCAAAAATGTTCCCCAGTCTCTTCCGTCCATCCCCGTACCTCCTGTCTCTTCCGACAACACTTTTTATCTGTGATCTGCACCAACAGCCTCGCTAATGTGTCTAAAGCCGTCCTTTCGCAGCAGCTCACGCAGACCGGCATGTAATGTCCGGTTCACTTCCGGCCCCTCATAGATCAATGATGTATAAATTTCAATCAGGCTTGCGCCTGCTTTAATTTTGTCGTAAGCATCACGACTGCTGAAAATGCCGCCCGATCCGATAATCGGCAGCTTGCCATCGGTTTGGCGATACACTCGTCCGATGACCTCTGTAGAACGGTCACGTAGCGGCTTACCACTAAGCCCGCCCGTCTCACCCGCATTCCGGTGCGTCAGGCCAGCCCTCGAAATTGTCGTATTCGTCGCGATGATGCCGTCCACTCCACTGGCCGCAATCGCGTCTGTCATATATTCCAGTTCCTCATCCGATACGTCCGGCGCAATTTTGACCAGCACTGACTTGGCTCCGCCATGCTTCGTTGCCTGTACTCCCATTTCTGCACGCACTGCTTCCAGCAGCGATTTTAGCTCACTACCATGCTGAAGCTTTCGTAGATCCGGCGTATTCGGTGAACTAATATTTACTACAAAAAAGTCCGCATACGGATACAGCGCGGAAATGCACTTCTCATAATCCTTATGGGCATCCTCATTAGGCGTGTTTTTATTTTTACCAATATTCACAGCAACCGGAACAGGCCGATGTTTCAGCGCAGCCAGACGTTTAGCCATGCTTTCCGCACCCAGATTGTTAAAGCCCATCCGATTCACTAACGCCTCATCAGGAGGCAACCGGAACAAACGAGGACGGTCATTGCCCGGCTGTCCCACAGGTGTCACCGTGCCTACTTCCATAAAACCAAAACCAATGGAAGAAAAACCGACAACCGCTTCCGCATTTTTATCCAGTCCCGCAGCCAGTCCAATCGGATTGGGAAAATGGATACCGAACAGATCGACGGCCAAATCCGGCGTCTCCTTGACCCCGTACATTCCCCGCAGCGCTGTCGCTCCGCCAGGAAATGAGCCCGCATGCTTTAACCCGTCAATGACTACATGGTGAGCCGTCTCTGGACTCATTTTGAAAAAAACAGGTTTCACAATCCTTCGATACAACACGATTCATCCACTCCGTTCTATGCCCTTGCGCAATCCTAAAAAAACATCTCTACAAAATAGTTTAGCTTTTTCCATACCAAAAAGAAAGTAATTTGCGAGTGCAGCATCAGGAACAATTCAGTTGTCATGGAGATGTCATTGTAAATGTATAATCAAACCATTTACAATGGACATAGTAAGACAGGGCTATAGCCCGTCAGAAAAGAGGGATTGCTGATATGAAGACCAAGCGCAAGCCGCCAAGTCTGCAAAAGAAAAAGGACGAGGTGAACAAGAAAGCGATTGTATGGACCGCCGTCAGTTTTGTTCTCCTCATCATTGTGATTGTTCTGGTCGTTGTTTTAGCACAAGCGGGAAATCGTTAAACTACACGTAGCAATAGCGTTAAAGATTAATTTAGCCAGTGATAGGTTTTGCGGGGATTGGTCTGGTCCTGCTGCGGCTCAGTCGTAAATCGGGAGCCAGGCACAAGCACTCGATCAGGCAGTCCCCCGGTACCAATGACCACCTCCGTACCTGAAGGTACGAGAGCAAATAACTCCTCCACATCCTGTTTGCCCATGCGAACGCAGCCCAATGACTCATTTTTGCCAATGCTGTCTGGCTCGTTCGTGCCGTGGATGGCATAATTCGTTCCAGACAGCTGCATACCGCGGCTGCCAAACTCACCGTTGGACTTGCCGTTCGGATTTACGACTTTATCCGTAATAACAAACTTCCCTTCCGGAGTCCGCTCTCCGCCCAAACCGATAGGATAATTGCGGATCAGCACATTGCCACTCACCAATCCGAGCCTGTGCTTCGACTTGTCTACCACAATCCGCAGCGGCTGCCCCAGAAAAGGCCGTCCATACAGCGACGACGCCAGCAAAGGACTGCTTTCAGCCGACGAGCCAGCTTGTTGACTTGCTGCTCCTTCAGCCCTCTGTCCCTGTGAAGCAAGTAAACTACGCATAGGTGTAAAAGCCTTCTTCATTCCGTCTGTCGTACCGTACATCATATTATCCGGAAAGCTTCCGGTCAGCTCATCGAGACTTTGAGGAAGACGTTGATGCTGCGTACGAAAAGCACGCATGGAGCTATTCAGCACAGCCAGTTCTTCCTGTCCCGCAGCCCATTGTAGACCTGCTTTTCGAAGCTTTTCACTGTCAGACGGCTTACAAGCACACGCTGCTGCGTCGTAAGACTGGACGGCTAAGCCTCCATTTCCTTTGTTTTGCAAGCTAAGCAGCGGCTGCATACGATCTCTCCAGAGCAGCCAAGAACCACTTTGCTCCATACCCAGCACTGTAGTCTCGGCCGGAAGACGACCAGCCTTTGCCAACATATCTGCAAGTGCTGTTCCTGCTGAACTGCCTGTGCGTGCTTGGGCCGTAAACATACCACCAGCACCAAGCCCACCGATCTGAGCCACTTTATTCGGGTCAGAAGTCTGCTCTCCTGCCACTTTGACATTGTCGGCTGCCACACGCTCTGTTCCAGGCGGAACGGATGCACTTTCCCTCGAATGACCCGGCGAATTGGCTGAAGGTACCCATATTAGAAGAAGTACCATCAACGTAGTTAGCAAATAACGCGTTCGAGCCGTTCTCCGCGCCTTCTCCTTGGACATCTGCACCACTTTATCCTGATACTCCATCCATACGTCTGCCGGAATCTGTTTATGCTCGAAGGCTTCGAACACTTCACCCGCGCGATTGAAACAATAATTTGCTTTACCCTCCTGACCACTGCTCTCATACTCTTTGCCGAGCAAATACCAGGCCATTTTATTATCAGGGTGCATTTTTACATACGATTTAAGATGAGGCGAATGATTCATCGGATCCTCCTGATCGTGTAGTCTTACCCTATTCTTTACTATGTATATCGGTCAAAACAGGCCATATGAACAGCACATAAAAAAACAGCACCGACAGCACCTTTTCACCGTTGTACGGCAAAGAGTGCTGTCAGTGCTGTGCCTATCCAAGATAGCGTAGACTTAACCTTCTTTATTGAAAGGCTCGTCTGCAACTTTAATAGAATCTGTAGGGCAACCATCGCAAGCATCCTGCATATCATCAAACAGGTCGTCTGAAATTGCCTTAATGCCTTGGTTTCCATCTCCATCAAAGATCACTTCAGCCAAGCCCTCATCGTCATAATCATAAATGTCCGGTGCTGTAGCACCACAGGCTCCGCACGCAATGCATGTATCTTTTTCTACCCAAGTGTATTTAGCCATAACTCTCCTCTGCCTCCTATACAATCAAACAAACCAGCTTTTGCATTCTATTCACATATTAATACAAACAATAAATTATTACAAATTATTTTCATTGATCCTTTATGCAAAAAATACTTATAACGTATGCCTACGTTGCTTTACACAAATCCACCAAAAAGTTTACTCAGGCGTCTGGAGATTGTCTTTTTGCAGCGAAGTTCCGCGCAGCTTGGAGTTCCGAAGAAGTACCGAAGGGTCATCTCCCAGCATCCCGGCGGTCAGAACTGCATTTTCGCCAAACTTGTCTCGCAATGCATCCATTGTCTTCAGCAAGCTTTCCTTTTTGGGCTGGTCCTTGTATTCAAATAGATCCAATTGAACAGCAGCTTCTTCCTTTGGGATTAGCTGCTGAAGCGTAATTCCAAGCAAACGAACAGGCTTGCCCTCTCCCCAATGTCGCCTATACAGCGCACAAGCTTCCTTATATATGTCCTCTGCGCTTTCCGTAGGAATACTCCTTACCTGAGAACGCGTAAAGGTCTTCATCTCCGGCGTCCGAATGGTCAGTTGAATACCTCCTGCCAGCATGCCATGCCGTCGAAGCCGGCGGGCTACCTGATCGCTAATATTGAGAAGCACCCGTTGGGCTTCCTCCAGCTCCACCACATCCATGGGCAAGGTAGTAGTGTGTCCGATCGACTTGTTCGGCTCCCGCTCGGTATTGACCGGAGAATGATTAATCCCGTTAGCAGCCAGCTTTAACCACGAGCCAGTCACGCCAAATACGCCAATCAGCACATGCTCGTCCGCCTTGGCCAATTGGCCAATGGTGCGAATGTTCATTTGCCGAAGCTTGTCGGCCGTTTTCCGTCCCACACCAAACAATTGACCACAGGGGAGATTCCACAAAACCTTTGGCACATCACGCAAGCGCAAAACAGAAATTCCGCGCGGTTTTTTCAGGTCAGAGGCCATTTTGGCAAGCAGCTTGTTGGGCGCCACTCCGATGGAGCAAGGCAGTCCCAGTTCGTCCGCTACTCTGCGCTGGATTTCCTCCGCAATCTCCATTGGCGTTCCAAACTGCTTGGAACCTGTAATATCCAGATAACATTCATCAATTGAAGTTGCCTCCAACATAGGTGTATACGAATAAGCAATGCTCATAAAAGCCTTGGAATAACGACGGTACAAGTGAAAATCAGGCTGAATCACGATGAGCTGCGGACAAATCCGCCGGGCCTGCTGGACGACCATCCCTGTTGAGATGCCCAATCGCCGGGCTTCATAGGAGCAGGTTACGATTACACCTCTGCGCAGCTCACTGCTGCCCGCGACTGCGGTAGGCAACCCCTTGTATTTCTCCGGTTCCTCCGCTGCATGAACAGAACAATAAAATGCGTTCATATCGACATGCAGAATAACCCGTCCACCAACCGGATAATAAGCACTGACATCTCTCATGCTCAACCCTTCTTTTAACTATAAATTATAAAATAACGCTATGCCCTATTTTACATGAAAATAAGGTTTTGCGGTCAAAAATGATATTTATATATTACATTTGAAGTCATAAGTTGATATAATCAAAAATCATACGAATCAAGGCAGGTTGACACTTTTCTATTTTCACGCGTTAAATCATTAAATAAGCTGCTTAAAAAAGCAAAGCACTACCAATCTGTGCAATCCGCGAAGGAGGAGTCCTCATGTCCACCGCTATCTCTATCTTCGATACAACACTGCGCGACGGAACTCAAGGAGAAGGAATTAGCTTGTCTGCTGACGACAAATTGAAAATCGCCAAAAAACTCGATGATCTCGGTGTTCATTATATTGAAGGCGGGATTCCCGGGAGCAACAGCAAGGATATCGAATTTTTCAAACGGGTGCAAGAACTGGGACTAAAGGCCAAGATTGTTGCCTTTGGCAGCACACGCCGTAAAGATAGCATAGCGGCACAGGATGCCAATCTGCAACGGATTCTGGAATCCGGCGCCCAAGCGGCTACTCTCGTCGGCAAATCATGGGATTTTCATGTACACACTGCCTTACAGACGACACTCGAAGAAAATCTGTCCATGATTTACGACTCCATCGCCTTTTTAAAGCAAGGGGGCATGGAGGTTATTTTTGATGCCGAGCATTTTTTTGACGGATATAAAAATAATCCCGAATATGCACTCGCCGTCATGAAAAAAGCGGAAGAAGCAGGCGCAGACTGGCTCGTCATGTGCGATACCAATGGCGGCACCATGCCGCATGAGATACAGGAAATTGTCACCACACTGCATAGCCAGCTCACAAGGTCAAAGCTGGGCATTCACACACACAATGACTGTGAATTGGCTGTAGCCAATACGCTGAGTGCAGTGCAAGCAGGCGCGAGACAAATCCAAGGTACGATTAACGGATACGGCGAACGTTGTGGTAATGCTAATTTATGCTCCGTCATTCCAAATTTGCAGCTCAAGCTCGGCTACGAGTGTTTGGACTCCGACAAGCTAAAGCAGCTTCACAACACGGCCCGCTTTGTCAGCGAAGTTGCCAACGTGAATTTGCCAGTGAACCAGCCTTATGTCGGCAATGCTGCCTTTGCCCACAAAGGCGGTATCCACGTGTCAGCTATTCTACGCGACTCGCGAACCTATGAGCACATCGCTCCCGAACTGGTAGGCAACAAGCAACGGGTGCTGGTCTCTGAACTTGCCGGGCAAAGCAATGTTGTGTCTAAGGCGCAGGAGCTGGGCATAACCCTTGATCCGTCCAGCAATGAGGCACGTGGGGTCATTAGCCGCATCAAGGAGCTGGAGCATCAAGGCTACCAGTTTGAAGGAGCCGATGCTTCGCTGGAGCTGCTCATTCGTGAAGCAGGCGGTGAAGTGAAGGAAATGTTCACATTTGAGTCCTTCAAGGTGCTGGTGGAGAAAACAGCGGGTCGCCCGGTTGTATCCGAAGCGTTCTTGAAGCTGAATGTTGCAGGCACAAGCGTTTATACTGCCGCTGAAGGCAACGGTCCGGTCAACGCGCTCGATAACGCACTGCGTAAAGCTCTTTCTCAATATTTCCCAGCACTGCGCGATATGCATCTGGCAGACTATAAAGTACGTGTGCTCGATGAAAAGGATGCCACCGCTGCCAAGGTACGCGTGCTCATTGAGTCCAAAAATTACGAGGACGTATGGAGTAACGTGGGCGTATCCGAAAATGTAATTGAAGCCAGTTGGGAAGCACTGGTGGACAGCTTCCGTTATGCATTGCTGGAAGCTCCGTCTCCGAAAAATCAGCAGAACGAACTATCGCCCCAAGGACTGGTAAATCACTGATTGGATGGTTGCTCTTTGATGTATGCTTTTTATTTAATAAGCGGTGTCTTTTGCGGTCTATTCGGCCCCTAAAGACACCGTCTTTTTTGCAGTAATTCTATTTTTCGTTCCAGCTCACGTTCGCTGAGCATGCCGATTATGATTTCACGTACCTGTCCATGACGGTCAACCATGACATTCGTCGGAAATGCAGCACCCCCAAACCTTTCAAACAGCGCTCCTTGCTCATCCAGCAAAACCGGAAATTGAAGGTTTAGCGAGCGGGAAAACTTTTGCACATCCTCCAACCGATCATAGCGTGTTACATTAATCCCATACACGTCCACATCATGCTTGTACTTGCTATATAGCCCATTCAGTACAGGTGCCTCCAAACGGCACGGATCGCACCACGAGGCCCAGAAGCTGATCACCAGCGCTTTATGATGCTTGGCTCCTATATTGTAGGATTTGCCGTCCAAACCTTTTAAAATTATGGAAGGAAGCGGTTGACCAGGCTGTATCTTTTGCATCACTTCTATAGCATCTAACCCTGTTTCTATCCCCTTGCCAGTTTCAAGTCTTCCCTCACCTTCATATTCCTCCTGAATTTGCACATTTTTAGCCGGTGCGCTTGCCGCATAAATCATGTTTGTTGCTCCTCCCGATGAAGCTACTCCTACAACCAGCATAACCATCAGGAATTTAATAAAAACAACTTTTTTCACAGCCCAATCACCCGGCCTTTCATCTGGATTACTCTCACATATGGTGCCCATCCTGCTCCCACCTCTAACCCTTCCAATCTGTACAGGTGCACAAAAAAACAGCAAACCCACGAATGATCGCAGACTTGCTGTAATGTTGTCTTATATTGAAGCTTGTGCCTTGTACTGAATCAGGCATGGCTTAAATGAGCATACACATCTGCCAAATTGGTCACATTACGCTTCAGCATTTCCTGAACGTACGCCACCCACAGCTTTGCCGTCATTTTCGCATCCTCTAACGCATGATGCCGCCCCTGAATGGGTATGCCCTGATAGGTCAGCAGCTCATCCAAACTGTACGTTTGGTGCTGCTGCGGTTCCAGCCATTTAGCAAGCATCATCGTATCCAAAACACGGTGGGTCAGTTGCACTTTAGAGGTTTTCCACAACGCTGCATTCAAAAATGCCTTGTCATGAGCACTGGCATGCGCTACAAGCACCCGTCCCCCTACAAAGGACATAAAGTCATGCAGCCCATCCATAAGAGGCAAAGCCTCATCCGTCATTTCCCGGGTAATCCCGGTAAGCTCCGTAATGTGCTCAGGAATGGCCGTACGTGGATTGACAAGCGTGTAAAATTGCTCTTTTTCCATTATCGTATCCCCAACAACCCGAATCGCACCGAACGATAAAATCTCATCTCCATGCTGCGCTGAAAATCCCGTAGTTTCCAAGTCAAAAACAACCGTTTCCAAACGCTCCAGCGGGGTTCGCAATACCTCTGAGCGCCGTTGCTCCCGAGTTAAGGAACGGATAAAGGCCATCTGCTGAGCCGTAGGAGCTCCCATCACAGAAGCGATGGCCGACGGTACCCCTCCTCTGCGAAGAGCGCTCCAAAAGCCGCCTCCCTGCGCTGGTTCCTTCATGACCTTCTCCCTTCCGTAAACCGCAGCTGTCTTTGCAGCGCACGATGTAGCCGCCGCACCGTCGAAAGCGCCTCGCGCAGTTCATGCCAGCCCTTACCTTGCTTCAATGGTTTGACAGCAAGGTAACCCTTGCTAACCAAGAGTCCGTTCTTTTCCTGCACCGGAGTAGCCATCCGAAGCTGTAGCGCGATCCGAAAGGCCCGCTCACAAGCATCCAGCAAAGGTGACGGTGCTGCTTCCAGCAGCGCGAGCCGCCTGAGCCTTTTCAACGTAGAGGTCTCCTCCACCCCGTGCTGCAAAGCCCAAAACCGTACTGCATTTACCAACGGGATGTATAAACCGTATTTCACATCAAAATCGCCCGCGTGCTCCCCGAAGCGCTCGGTAACGATCTGACCCAAAATATTAAGTGTCGCTTTATGCCTTACCGTGTTCCTAAGTACCGCGGACGGCAAATCCGGATGCTTACGCAGCAACGCATAAAAGCTCCGCTTCCATTCTGCTGACAATTGCTCGTCTCCAGCGATGTGCCTCATATCAGAAGAGATAATCAGATAACGAATCGGCTCCCATGCAAAATCATCGGACCATTTTGCCAGCTGCTCCTGCCACTCAGACAACGTTTGGCGCCATAGCGGCTCTGAACACATCACTTTCCCTTCACATTTCGGATATCCCAAATATTCCAGCATTGCAGATATCCTCTGGCCGAACTCCATAAAATATGATTCTTTCCCGACAGATGCAGTGTCACTAATAATCATACCGTTATCTTGGTCACTCCATAGCGTCGACTCCGAGCGTCCCATGCTGCCGAAGGCTATAAATGCGTAAGGGACGGGAGGAAGGCCGAAGCCATCCTCAACCATCCCTTTTTCGCACATTTGCACAGCTCTGGCTGCAATGCGGTCATGCATATCATTCGCCGTTTGTAACCAGTCTGATAACGGAGCGGAGGCTTGGGAAGCCAGCAGCCATTTTTGAGAATCGACCCTAGCCTGCCTTAGCGATTCAGGCGTATCTGCATGATCAATCGCTTCGGCTGAACTCACCCAAGGTGCCGTATTTTGCAGTTCCATACTTCCATCTCCTCCGCTCATTCATACTGGCTCTTTATATTTTACATATTAGCTTACAGTCCCAGAACGCTTCTCAGCCTCGGCAACCAACTTCATTTGCTCAGGATAGCCGTACGTACCATGCTCACTGATATCCAGTCCCATCGTTTCTTCCTCTTCCGTAACACGAATACCCATAATAGCTTTCATCGAACCCAGAATAATGAAGGAAATGACGAACACGAAAGCCAAAGTCCCTATCAGTCCCAGAAGCTGCACTCCCAATTGCGTAAATCCGCCACCATAGAAGAGCCCCGCTTGACCAACACCTGTTATTTTCACCAGTTCAGGAGTAGCAAACAATCCTGTGGATATCGCACCCCACATCCCTGCAATACCATGGACGGAAAATGCATATACCGGATCATCTACTCTTGCACGCTCAAACCATTGTGCTGTGAAGAAGGTAATAATCCCTGCTACCGCACCGATGACCAGAGCCGCCCAAGGAGCTACAAATGCGCACGCCCCTGTTATTGCTACCAAAGCCGCCAGTACACCGTTCAGCATGGACGGAATATCCGCTTTTCCATAGACCATCCAAGATACCAGCAGGGCAAATACTCCACCTGCCGCCGCCGCAAGATTCGTGGTTACCGCCACATACCCGAAAAATCCGTCATTCATAGCCGATACAGCACTACCCGGGTTAAATCCAAACCAGCCGAACCAGAGAATAATAACCCCCAGAATGGAGTATACCTGATTATGTCCAGGGATAATATTCGGTTTGCCGTCCTTGTTGAACTTGCCCAGTCTCGGTTTCAGCAGCAATGTAGCGACGAGTGCCGCTGTAGCTCCTGTCAGATGGACTACCGTCGAGCCGGCATAATCCTGCATGCCCAGCTTGCCGAGCCAGCCGCCGCCCCATACCCAGTGAGCTACAACCGGATAGATTACGATGGAGAACAAAATACCGAAAATGATGTATACACTTAATTTTGCACGCTCTGCCATTCCCCCGCATGCGATAGAAAGAGATACCGCAGCAAAAGCAAAGTGGAACAAAAACATGATTGTAATCGGAACATCCAGACTTGAAAGGGAGTCAAACGATACAGCAGCATCCGTGCCGCTCATGAAGAAACCCGTCAGCCCCATAAATCCGTTACCGCCATCGTTACCGAAGCCTAGCCCGAACCCAAGAGCCCAGAAGGATAATGCTGCAACGCCCGTGGTGAGAATCGTTTTACCAGCGACATGCCCCGCATTCTTCATTCGTGTGGAGCCAGCCTCCAGCAATGCAAATCCCGCCTGCATGAAAAACACAAGAATAAATGCCAAGAAGGTAAACGCCGTGTTTAATCCCGCTTGAAGCTGAATATTTGTCGGACCGTCAGCAGCGAACGCACCTACCGGAAAAGCCAGTACCGTCAGCATGGACAGTAATGCAACAAACCACTTTTTTCTCATGAAGCCCACTCCCTCAAATGTTAAGTTTCTTTACATTTCGTGAAATTCTTATTGTCATTATAATCAGAATACATGAAACTTGACAAGATTTTTTTATTATTCGAAAAAAAAGTGATCTTGAACTTTCCATGTCACGTTTACTAACTATAAAAGTAGCTTGTTTCATGGGCTAGAAAAGCATGACGTTTGACTGTACGGTTGGGAATCATGTAAAATATTTTTATAAGCACTCTGTTTGCAGATGCGTAATATTGAAGGCTGAATGAAGAGCGCGAGGTGAGGACAGATGGGGATATGAAGCTATATCGAATTGGCGAGCTAGCCAAGACGGCTGGTGTCAGCGAACGGACCATTGATTATTATACGAAGCTCGGTTTGATCGCACCTGAAGAACGGTCTTTGAAAAATTATCGGTTATATAATGATGAAACTTTAAAAAGGCTTGAACGTATTAACCAAATGAAACAAGAGAAGTATAGCCTCGAGGAAATTAAACAGACATTAATGAAGTGGAATTCGGTTCCGGGCGAAGAGCACGTCACCGATAAGCTGACAAGTCTAGAGATGCACATGCAGCGCCTGGAGCGCGAAGTCAATGAGCTACAGCCTCTTCTGGGGCAGCTCAAGCCCGTTCAAGCACGTAAGCTGCTTACTGGTCTACTACCGCAAAGCGCCGCTTGTATCGAAGCTCTGAAGTATTTGCTGGAGCACAGTTCTATGATGTAGATCCCCGGGCTGTTTTGATGAAATAATAATGGAGGGTTGCTTTATGATGGGGATGTATATATTGATTATTCTTGCGTTCGGTTTATCCTTATGGGCGCAATTTCGTGTGAAAGGTACTTTTAACAAATGGTCTGATGTTCCCAACGAAAACGGGTTGACAGGCTACGATGCCGCCCGGCATATGCTGGATCGCAACGGTTTGCACGATGTGCCCATTGAACCTGTACCTGGCGCGTTATCTGACCACTATGATCCGATGCAACGCGTAGTACGCTTGTCCGAGCCAGTATATTATGAAAAATCTATTTCCGCAGTTGCTGTGGCTTGTCACGAGGTCGGTCATGCGATTCAGCATAAAGAGCATTATCCTATGTTAGCGCTGCGTCACCGGATTTTCCCGATTGTCAACTTCGCATCCGGCATTGCACCGTTTCTGTTGATTGCCGGGTTACTGTTCAGCTACACAAACCTGATTGGCTTGGGCATTATCTTTTTCTCAGCTACTGTTGCTTTTCAATTAATTACATTGCCGGTCGAATTTAATGCTTCCAACCGTGCCCGTGAAATTATGGTGTCCGAAGGATTTATCCGCAGTGATGAAGAACGAGGTGTGGCTAAAGTATTGAATGCCGCTGCATTAACATATGTGGCTGCCGCTCTCGTTTCCTTACTGGAGCTGATTCGCCTGATCGGCATCTTCAACAGCCGTGACTAATCGCTTTTGTAGCAAAAAAAGGTTGTTCCTCCCCATGATGATGGTAGAGGAACAACCTTTTTATATTTTATCCAATTCCCTATACTCGCCTGTTGTTAGTCCGCTTTAGCACTTCCATCCGTCACAGTACCGCTACCTTGAAGACCAAAATATTGCAACAAAAAAGTGCGGAACGATTTGGCAACCAACGGAAGCTTGTCATCTCTACGGTGAATTAAGCCAATGGTTCGCGTCACCTCGGGATCAACAATGGACACCCTCGCGGGCTGGAGCGGATTGGTCTGGAACAACGCCATCTCCGGCAAAAGACTGACCCCCATACCTGCGGCAACTAATCCGCGGATCGTATCCGTCTCCTCGCCTTCAAAAGCGATGTCAGGCGTAAATCCGGCCTCCAGACAAGCTTGCCAGACAATCGGACGCAGGGAGTAACCGTCTCTGAACAAGATGAACTTTTCTCCTTTAAGCTGATCCAGCGTGATGTGCCCGGCTGAAGCCAAAGGATGATTAGGGGGAAGAACCGCAAACAGCTCCTCGGTCAGCACCACATCTCCCTCGACATGATCATGACGATCCGGAAAAGGGGATACAAAAGCCAAATCCACCTCACCCGCCAACACATCACGGATCAAACTTGGGTACATCCCCTGTTTAAATCTGAATTTAACATTCGGATACCGTTTACGAAATTCAGCCACAACCGTAGGAATAAGATGAATGCCCAAACTGTGCGGGAAGCCGATACGAATTTCTCCACCCTCGGGGTCTAAAAACTCATGGACCTCCAGAACAGCCCGCTCCAAATCCTTTATAATCGTTTCAACCCGTTTGCAAAATAACTGCCCCACCGGTGTAAGCTGCAAGTTGCGGCCCTTTTGCATAAAAAGGTTAACCCCCAGCTCCTCTTCAAGCTGATGAATTTGCCGACTGACCGCAGATTGCGCCACATGCAGCTCCTCGGCTGCCTGAGTGACATGTTCCTTTTGCGCTACCTTCATGAAGTATTGCAACTGTCGTAATTCCACTCCGTTATTCGCTCCAATCTATTTTTCAACATCGGGAAGAAGAGGTTAGACGAACCCCTTCCTCTTTCTTGCCCTGCCGACTTACGGTAAAGCTGTCTTTAGTGACGTTTACGTTGGCCAGTCAATCTGATCATTAATCCATACAAGAAAAACCCGCTGAGCAGTCCTCCAAAATGGGCGGTCCAGTTAATATTCGCCACAGCGAACGAAAACAGGATACCAAAGCCGAGCAGCGTGTACAGTGTTTTGCGTGAAGCTTCATCCATCAGCGTCCGCTGAAACAGAGCAACGTACAGAAATGCGCCGTAGATACCATATATCGCTCCTGACGCCCCTACAGAGACCGTGGTTTCCGCTACCATGTTGTAATGCGCAATGGACAGCACGTTTCCTACAATGCCTGTAGCGAGGTACAGCAGCACGTAGCGAAAGGACCCCAGCAGACGTTCCAGCGGTGGAGCAAATACAAGAATCGCAAAGGAATTAAAGAAAAGATGATCAAAACCCGCGTGTAAAAACATAGCTGACACATACCGCCATAACTGGTCGGTAAACGGCTCCTCATTGATCAAGGCCCCATACCGGATTAGTGTCAAACTATTTTCCGATCCACCATGTACGGTCAGCACAATAAACATCACGATATTGATAAGCAGAATCAAACAGGTAACCGGGTAAAAACGCAAATAACTTTTCCAGTTCTCATACCGTAAAAAAATCAAGGCAATCCTTCCTTCATGGGGTGTCTCCACCTTATTCAAATTGGACAATGTCTTTTATAAAAGATTATAATAGATTTCAGCAACGATAACCAATGCTAAAAACCAAGGAGGCTATTACATATGGCACAAGAACGTAAAGAAGCTGCTACTTTTAAAGGCAATCCTTTGACTCTCGTGGGTCCTGAACTGAAAGTTGGAGATCAGGCCCCTGATTTTAAATTGCAAAAAAATCTGCTGGAAGCTGCTACGCTTCAAGATTTTGCAGGTAAAGTCAAGCTAATCAGCGTTGTTCCTTCTCTTGATACAGGCGTGTGTGACGCACAGACTCGTCGTTTTAATCAAGAAGCGGATTCTCTCGGAGATCAAGTCGTAATACTGACTGTCAGCGTGGATCTGCCGTTTGCCCAAGCTCGTTGGTGCGGTGCTGCGGGTATTGACCGTGTATTGACACTGTCCGATTACAAGGACCATTCCTTCGGCGAAGCCTACGGCGTGTTTATTAAGGAATTCCATCTGGATCATCGCGCTATTTTCGTGATTGATCAAAACGATAAAATCGCTTATGTAGAATATCTGAGCGAAATGTCCGAGCATCCTGACTATGATCAAGCGATTGCAGCGGTGAAGAAGCTGGTCTAATTCATTCTGCTTACGTTAAGGCTGATTCGAATATTAAAAAAGCGAGTGAAGGGTTGCCTTCCTCGCTTTTTTTGACGTTGGTCTGCCACGTTGCTGCTCACACGTCCGCAATCACTGTACGACCTTATGAGCGGACAGTTTCTTGTCAATCACGGCAAACAACTGCAAAATAATGCGATAATTTGCACCCATGTCCCCCAGCGATCCGCGCGAAGCGGAATAAATATCCACAGCACTCCGAACGGGCGAGACGGACAATATAGAAACGGTAATGTCGACAGTTCTGCCGAATGCCGTTCGCTTCTCAAGCGTAATCTCACCTACGGATGGCACCTCATGTAGCACCTTGTATCCAGGAATCTTTTTTAAAACGGACGATACCTCTTCCCAGGCCTTGTCTCTCGATAAGTTATAATAGCGTGTCTTCATTTGGGGGTCTTTGACCCGGTCGCTTGTACCTTCTTGGCTGCGCACAATCCCCACCAGAGTCCTCTTTAACGACAAGACATTTCCTCCTTCATGATAATCGTTGCTGAATACAGCACATCGATTTCCCTTTGCTGCAAGCGCTTTATAAAAACGTTAAAGCAACAAAGTGAACCCGATCATACCTGTGGTATGCGATTGAGTACCTTATTTCTTATTTTAGCATTATTACATACAAAAAACACCCTGTTTCTGCACGGAGCAGTATCAGGGTGTATTGATTACGTTATAGAGTACCCGCCGATGCCGTCCGACCATAGCGTCTTCTGAACCTGCTTTAGCAGGTGGGTGATCGCAGGACAAACTTTTGAAGTCCCCTTGTCAGAATTGACAGGGCTTTTCAGCTGTCCACCCGTATTGGTCTCCCTAGACATTGTCATTGGTTCAAAACAACAAATGACCGTAACGTGCATCGCAGGATGTGACCTTATTATAGCGCTTCTCACTCGGAAAGTAAATGCTAGGAGAAATCTGTTTTATTTTTGGAGGTTATCACTTTTCTTGTCTTCCGTGATACCTGCCTCTTCGTCTTTTTGCTTCATCTTTTCCATCTGATCCTGCATTTTGAGGAACGTTCCATAAAAATTAAAGAAAGCGAACCAGGCCACCACACTACCAATGAAGAACAAGAAAAGCACAGGGTATTTGACTCCAATAAAGATAACAATCGCGCTACCGAGCATGGTAGAAAATACACGGAACGGTCGAATGAGCGTCAGCAAGACCGCATTTTTGATCAGTTGTCCGCTGGACATATGATAATGAGCAACCATCGAGAAAAAGTTAAACATGGATACGAGCAAAATAATGATGAGAATAAGCATGATAATGCCTACAATTTGCAAATTGCTGAGCTGCGTCATATACACGGTATAATCCACATACATAATGACAAACAGTAGCGTGTAAAAGATGCCTCCGATCAGGCTCTGCTTATAGTTTTCCTTGTATCCTTTAAAGAAGGTACGAAACACACCTGCATCCGTATCGCCCATTACCCATTTGCGGACGACGGTAAACATGGCCGATGTAGCCGGAAATAAAGTAAGCGGTGCCAAAACAGCCATCGCCCAGTTCATTTGTAAAGATTCATTAGCCAAGTTCTGATTCATCACAAGTAGTTTGAGTATGAGACAGAACATAAAAGGCGACGAGCATAACACCCATAACAAATTGGTAGCCGCCAGTCTGGTAATCCATTCAGTCAGGCGATAAATACCACCCATAGCTCCTTTAAACTCCAACGTTAGTCTCTCCCTCCGCAAGCCCTGGCAGGTTCCATGGCTCATGTTGCTGTGCCTGTAAATTCCGGCTGTTGACTATATCATACCGTATTTCATCCCCAATGCGCCAGTGAAATCAATACTTCAACCGTCGAAGCAGGTTGCTAAGAAATTTGCACTTTTTGATCTCATAGCAAAAAGCCGAAGCGAGCATTCACTTCGGCTTTCCTGTTATTTCAATTCTTATTCAGAAGAGGAATCTTCGCGTCTTGCAGGACGACGAGTTTCTCCGCTACTGCTTGGACGTGGTCTGCGATCTCCACTATTGCGGCTCGCGGAATCACGGTTGTAGCTACCGCCTTCTTTGCTGCCACGATTGTAGCCACCATATCCGCCTTTGCTGCCACTACCACTGCCACCAGTACGGTTGGAGTTATAACCACCGTTGCTGCGTCCGCTGTAGTTAGACGGCTTGCGTCCGCCGGAACGAACATCCGGTTTACGACGTTTTGCACGAATTGGATCTTCCGGAGTCAGCTCAATAGACCCTTCTCTCTTCTCGCCAGTCATCAGCTTCAGAGCTGCGGAGAGAAGTTGTACGGAGTCATACTGCTCCAGCATTTGAATAGCCAAGCCTTTGTATTCGTTCAGCTCACCGCTTTCTACAGCCTCGAGGAGACGTTCTGCGATGATGCGTTGTTTGCCTTCCAAAGCTTCAGCCAAAGTTGGAAGCGGCTTACGCGCAATACGGTGACGAGTTACACGCTCAATGAAATGCAGATGATCAATTTCACGAGGCGTTACGAAAGACCATGCTTCTCCTTCTTTACCTGCACGTCCGGTACGTCCAATACGGTGAACATAGCTTTCCGGATCTTGCGGAAGGTCAAAGTTCACAACGTGGGTTACACCGGAAACGTCCAAACCACGGGCAGCTACATCAGTTGCTACGAGCACGTCAATGCTTCCGTCGCGGAATTTGCGCATTACGGCATCACGTTGGTTCTGAGACAAGTCACCATGCAGACCGTCTGCGGAATATCCACGTTTTTGCAGCGCTTCAGCCAGCTCGTCTACCCGGCGCTTGGTACGACCGAATACGATAGCGAGTTCTGGGGATTCCATGTCGATCAAACGGCTCAAAGCTTCGAATTTTTGACGTTCAGGAACTTCAATGTAGGCCTGATCAATCAGTGGAGCACTAACTTGTTTAGGGATAACTGAAACATGCTCAGGGTTTTTAAGGAACTGTTCAGCCAATTTTTTGATATTAGGAGGCATCGTAGCCGAGAAAAGCATCGTTTGACGCTCGTCCGGAACCTGCTTCAGAATGGATTGGATATCTTCCATAAAGCCCATATCCAGCATTTCATCTGCTTCATCCAAAACAACGGTGTTTACGTCTTCCAGCTTGATGGTTTTGCGGTTGATATGGTCGAGCAAGCGACCTGGTGTACCAATGATAATTTGAGGTTTCTTTTTCAAAGCGCGAATCTGGCGCACGATATCTTGACCGCCATAGATTGGCAGAGTGCGAAGACCTTTGAAGCGGGAAAGTTTTTCGATTTCTTCAGCTACCTGAATGGCAAGCTCACGTGTTGGAGCCATAATCAGGGCTCTGATTTTGTCGTCGTTTTTAGAGATTTTGCTGATCAACGGAATACCAAAAGCTGCGGTTTTACCCGTACCTGTTTGGGCTTGGCCAATCATGTCTCTTCCTTGCAGCGCAAGAGGGATGGATTGGGATTGAATCGGCGTCGCTTCTTCAAAACCAAGCTCTGTAATCGCCTCAAGTACTTTCGGTTCAAGATTAAATTCTGCAAATGTCGTCAAATTTATTCAAACTCCTTCATAATGGTGGATGTGGTGGACAATCCACAATGTTGTCTGTATTCTTAAGTAGCGATATTGTTGTATAGGTTTACCCAATACAGTGACAGTTTATTAAGGCCTATAACTGCATCTTTCTGTATAAACTCGGTTAACCTTATCCGATACATCTTAAACGAATTTATCCTTTTTAAAACAGTTTAAATTTTAAGTGTTTCTCTGGACAGAAGGTCCCTACTCAAGAATATCCACATCGCATTATAACACAAAACAATTCATGAATACCAGCAAGTTACTGTCCGTATATTTTAAATGAGGTGAAAAACGTTGTTAAAATAGTTTTAAACTGTTTTGTTGTCATTTTGGGAGCCGCTGCTATAGCAAGCGGTTTTAATCTGTTTCTCGTGCCGCACCACCTGCTGAGCGGCGGAGTAGCAGGGCTTTCCATGTTAATTGGCTACTTTACAAAATTCGATATCAGCGTGATGTATTTTGTCCTAAACATTCCGATGCTCATTGCAGGCTGGTTTATTTTAGGGAAACGATTTATTAGTATGAGTATTTTGTCTGTTGTCGCCACGACATGGATTTTGGCCTGGATTCCTGTGCATGCCCTTGTTAACGATACGCTGCTGGCCTCCGTTTTTGGTGGAGTGCTGATTGGCGTTGGAGCTGGTATTTCCTTTCGGGTGGGGGGATCTACTGGCGGTTTTGACATTATCGGCTCCATCGTCACCCGTTACCGCGATTTTCCTGTAGGGACTGTGCTCGTCGGTTTGAATGGGCTGGTTATTCTGGCAGCAGGATATCTGAACCAGGACTGGAATGTTGCCCTTGCATCCATGTTATCCATTTTCGCGACCGGCAAGGTGTTGGATCAGATTTATGTGAGTCACACTAAAATAACCGTTTACATCATTACTGAGCATACAGAGAAGCTGCTCAGCCGAATGCTGACAACGCCGCGTGGAGTCAGTAAAATTAAAATTGAAGGTGCATTTTCTCATACCGAAAAGGATATGCTGATGACAGTTACAACACGCTACGAGCTGGCAGAACTGAAACGCATTATTAAGAAAGTAGACCCTTCTGCTTTTGTTAATATCGTAGAAACGGTAGGGGTTATGGGCTCATTCCGCCGAAGATAAGCACGAGCCCAAGTGTCAAAATGCAGTTTCTGTGGTACACTATACGTGCGCTGTTCCCATATTATATAAAGACCAGCTTTACCTGCTATTTCACAGGCACTTTGCTTTTCCGATTCGTACCGAATGATTCTTATGGAATGATTCCGAGCAGGAAAGGGTGATTTTTGTGGAAATGGAAACGGTAAAACTGTCCGACATTGTCTTGAGATGGTATCCAGAAATGCTCCCGTTTCTCAAAAAGAATGAGCTGAACTCGATGATTGTACTTCGGGACGGGATGGCCATTCTCAAGCCCATGGATGCGCTCGAAATTATTCAGTACAGTATTTGTGAGCATCAGGACAATACGTATCTTCAGTAAACATCTTCATTAAATCTCTCCACCAAGTGCCGCTTCTTCCGGTTGCAGTCCGCAGCCACGAAGAAAGCGGCATTATTTATGCCATTTTACGGATTCAATGAACAAGGCTTGGGTTAATCATGTAAGACTGTGCCTGATGATTCCAGTATTGGTTACAACCGTGTTGTTTCTCGATACATAACTTTACGTATAATCAGGTAAGCGACTTACATAAGGGAGAGAGTTAGGAAATGAATATGATTTGGGCAATTATGCTATTGGCAATGGGAATAGGCGGAAACGGGGATCATTCAGCCAACGCCCCAAATGTAAAAGATACGGTGGCAACGACAATTAGCAGCGCGATGATTCAGGCTCAGCACAGTAATATGAAGATGGATGCCTCCAATCCTCCGGTTAAAATTGACCCACAGCCGACGACTCCTGCTATCAAGGGCATCTATGTTACGGCTTATAGTGCAGGCGGTTCGCGTATGACCCAGCTGCTTGAACTGCTCGACAAAACAGAGCTCAATTCCATGGTTATTGATATTAAGGATGATGCAGGTTACATCACTTATCCAACGACCAATCCCGAGCTGATGAAATTGGGCAAGCCGCAAAAATTCATTCGGGATATTTCCGGTTTGATGGACCGGTTGAAAAAGCACAACGTGTACCCGATTGCCCGTATTGTAGTATTTAAAGATACGGTATTAGCCAACAAAAATCCCGAAATGTCCTTCCGCAATCCTGACGGCTCTGTCTGGAAAAACGGCAAGGGCGATGGGTTCGTCAATCCCTATAATAAAGAGGTTTGGGATTATAATATTGCTATCGCCAAGGAGGCAGCAAAGCTGGGCTTCAAGGAAATTCAGTTTGACTATGTACGTTTCCCTGAAGGCTTTGAGAAAAGAGCCGACAAGCTGAAATATACCAAATCCAATCAATCACGTGTAGATGCGGTCGCTGAGTTCGTGCAATATGCCCGTAAAGAGCTTGCTCCACTGGGTGTGCGGGTATCAGTAGATATTTTCGGGTATGCCGCATCCGTTCCCGCTGCGGAAGGAATCGGACAGGATTTCGCCAAAATTTCAGAAAATGTGGATGTCATTTCTCCTATGGTTTATCCAAGTCACTATACAACAGGCTGGTTCGGTGTAAAAGACCCTGACAAAAATCCGTACCAGACCATTAAAGGCTCGATGGCAGATACGCACAAAAAGCTTGACCCGACAGGCAAGCTGAAACCCATCATTCGTCCATGGATTCAGGATTTTACCGCAAGCTGGCTGGGAAGCGGTCATTATGCCAAATATGGTAAAACCCAGGTCGAGGATCAAATTCGAGCGCTCAAGGATATGAAGGTTGACGAATATTTACTCTGGAATGCTACAAACCGCTATACTAGCGGAGTAATGTACAAATAATCCATGTATCCCGGTCTTATCATTATTTCTGCACAATACACCAAATCATTTAAAGGTTTCCAAGGCTGCCCCATTCGTTTGATCATGGGTGCAGTCTTTTGTTGCTGTTCAAATGCTGCTACATCCCTTACAATAAATACTTGACACGTTATGATATATACGATTGATAACTTCCAAGTAAGTGAGGACATAAACATGCATTTGACGCTAACTAACAGCCAAAAATGGAAGCAGCTTTTTAACATTTTGCTCCCTATTCTGGTAACACAACTTGCACTATCCGCGATGACTTTTTTTGATACTAATATGTCGGGACACTTTTCTTCTGCCGATTTGGCTGGTGTAGCCATCGGAGTGAGTCTGTGGGTCCCTGTACAAACAGGCCTCAACGGAATACTTATGGCCATCACCCCTATTGTATCCCAATTGGTTGGAGCACAGCGCAAGGACAAGGTTTCTTACTATGTCATTCAGGCCCTATGGCTCTCGCTCACTCTATCGATGATTGTTCTGATTGCAGGTATTTTTCTCGTTAAGCCCATTCTGCACGGGATGAATCTGGAGTTGAGGGTTCATAATGTGGCCTTGTACTACCTTTGTGGGATGGCCTTCGGCATTGCCCCGCTCTTTGCTTATACGGTCCTACGGAGCTTTATGGATGCACTGGGACAAACCCGGTTTACGATGACCATCACACTGATGTCGTTGCCCATCAATGTCTTGTTGAACTACTTACTCATTTATGGAAACTGGGGTTTTCCTCGTCTGGGGGTGTGGGCTCCGGAGTGGCAACTGCCGCCACGTACTGGATTGTTATGCTTGTTGCTGGCATCACCGCACATCGGGGAAAGATATTTGCCGAATACGGGATTTTCAACAAGATATACGGCATTGCTATTAGTGCCTGGAAAGAGCTTATCAAAATCGGGGTACCCATCGGCTTTGCGATCTTTTTCGAAACGGCTGTCTTCGCAGCTGTTACTCTCTTCATGAGCAGTTATAATACGGCAACAATTGCGGCTCATCAGGCCGCTATGAACTTTGCGACAACACTATATATGATTCCGCTCAGTATTTGTATGGCGCTCACGATTCTGGTCGGGTATGAGGTGGGGCAGGACGGCCGCGGGATGCAAAAATATACAGCGTGATGGGAATCAGCAGTGCGGTTGGTCTGTCATTGATCACGGCTGTTGTGCTTGTGATCTGGGGCGAACAGGTCGCCATGCTGTACTCCACCGATCCACAGGTTATTCAGTTAGCGCAACATTTCCTGCTCTATGCGATTTTCTTTCAAATATCCGACGCTATCGCTACACCTACTCAAGGAGCACTGCGTGGATATAAGGATGTCAATTCGGCCTTTCTGATTACGTTTCTGGCCTATTGGGTTATTGGACTTCCTGTAGGATATATTATCTCACGTTGGACATCATTTGGTCCCTACGGCTACTGGATCGGCTTGATTACAGGTTTGGCCGCGGGAGCAGTGTCCCTTCTCTTCCGCCTGCTGGTTGTACAACGACGTTTTGCCGAAAAAAAACAACACGTAGAGGCTGTTTAGCCTTTGCGTGTATCAGCGTGTTTCCATGACATATGCAGTACCCGAAGTTATTCTTTTTTTCTCCACAATAGCTACTTCGTTCAGCTTTGGAGGATACAGAAAATGTCTCTCCACATGCTGGTCCACCGCCTGAAATGCCTGCTCCTCATTTTCCGCAACGAGAATAACGGTTAAGGCTCCTTCCGAGCTGTCCACTTCGATTTTGAACAAATACATTTATTCCCCTCCAAACCTGCTTTAAATGTTAAAAAATAAGCGGATGACTCGGGTCATCCGCATGAGTTTAAGAATTCCCAGATGTGAATCAATCTGGTACATAAAACAGCTAATTATTATTGGGACAAGCGCAAGGCCAGCTCGTAAAGCTCCATATTGAAATCTTTTTTCGTATTAACGACCTTGTCAATATCAGTGGCTACCAGCTTGCCATCAATCGTTCCGCAAGCCTTGTCCGATATACCCTCAATCAATTGACGAACAGCAAAGTCACCCAAACGGCTTGCCAGATTACGGTCAAATGCGGTTGGTGTGCCTCCACGTTGAATGTGTCCAAGCACCGTTACACGCGGCTCATAATCCGGACAGTTTTCCTGGATTACTTGTGCTACGGTTTCACCTTTGCCTGCGCCTTCAGCAACGATAATGATACTGTGGCGTTTGCCGTGCTTAAAGTTTTGCTTCATCCGATCAGATACTTCATTCAGGTCAAACTCTACTTCGGGCACCAAAATCGTTTCTGCGCCGGAAGCCAGACCTGCATGCAAAGCAATATCGCCGCAATGACGTCCCATGACTTCTACGATAGAAGAACGTTCATGGGATGACATCGTATCACGCAGTTTGTTGATGGCGTCCACTACGATACTAACCGCCGTATCAAAACCAATCGTGTAGTCGGTGAAGGAAATGTCATTGTCAATCGTACCTGGAAGGCACATTGTTTTAATTCCTTGTTTGGTCAGTTTGTTAGCTCCTTGATAGGAACCATCGCCTCCGATCACGACTAAGCCATCAATTCCACGGTTACGCAAAATTTCAGCGCCTCGCTTCTGTCCTTCCTCGGTCGTAAATTCTAGACACCGGGCAGATTGAAGTACAGTACCCCCACGTTGGATAATATCTCCGACACTTCTCAGATCCATCGGGAAAATATCATCATTCAGCAGGCCCTGATATCCGCGCTGAACCCCGAATACTTCAAGTCCAAAATACAAGCCGCTGCGCACAACGGCGCGAACTGCGGCGTTCATCCCCTGTGAATCTCCACCACTCGTTAATACTGCGATTTTCTTAACTGCTGTCATGATTTATGACCTCCTCAAAATGTTCATAAAAGCCTTCTTATCCATCGACTGTTTAAAAAGAAAAACAAACGCATGAGCGGACTGTTTTTCATTAAACGTTTCGAAACCGCGCGCACTTCTTGCTGCTCGCTAACTTTGGGGTCGGATAAATATAACGCCAGCAATCCCTCGATAATCATCCGGTGAAAGGAGCTGGCAGGGACATCTGCAATATCAACCCGCGCCCGATTCACAACATAGGCGATCCGGTCCAGCATCATGTCGGTATCTTCATAATAATTGCAGAAGTTAAGATCTCCGCCCTTCCGGTCTTCGTCTTGATCGATTAGATAATCCAGCAAAATATGAAGACTGCACACATGTGGAAAATACGATACATGTATTGAGGCAGCCCCCGCATCCGTGAGATGCTGGTCGCTAGCAGCAAGAAACAGCATAAATACCCCCAGGGTTGAACCGGTAGCCGCAGCAAATTCGTTCCAGCGCAACTCCGGTGTACGGTCCTTATGAACCGACCACCAATCCAATAGCGCTTGTTCGCGCAATTCGGGTTTAATATGCTTGTAAACTTGCAAATCCGTGTATAATCCCGCCAGATCCTGAACGTAAGGCATTGCCGCCTCATAGCCAGGAAGCCTGCTTACACAAGACTGACAGGTTGTCACCAGCCCGGTCAAATAACCGCCATCCTCCTGCTCACGACGCAAAGCGTAATAATTCACTGGCTTAGCTGCGGGGTTGACCGCATCCAGCATAGACTGATGCAACAGCCTGAAATCATCCGGGTCCATGGACGTGCTGCGATCACACAGGTTGTCCAGATAATCGCTAATCGTCTGGTACGCCACAATAAGCGGAATTAACGTCTGCCGGGCAGACATATTCCCTGCGGCATAAACCGCCCCGCCTACACAGTGAAACGTCTTTTCTGCTATGCTTGCAAGTGCCTGACTTCTCAGCTCGGGATCCGGAATCTGTTTAGCCTTGTGTTTCCAATTTCCCAATTCCTGCTTCGTTTCAGGGAGAATGTGCTTGTACATTCGGCTCATTAGACCTATGGGGCCTCTCGGAACTTGATAACGTCCTTGCTCAACATAACTCAAATGACGGTGCCTCCACATTGTTGTCTACGTAATTATACCTATCCAAACCATACTCATTATAATATGATCGTCCTTTTAGCACAAATGAACAACCTCACTTTTTCTTTAATATTTAAGAAAAACGATCCATTTTCACAAAAAATCTTTATACCTGTCATGATTAAATACACAAAAATTGAAATTAAACAAAATTCACCCTGATAATCTTATTAATTTCAGAATAGGTTAAAAGCCCTGCCTATCCCTTATCCTCTACCGGTTTCACGCTTTGAAAGCCATCGCAATGCTGGCCTGCTTCCATTTTCCAAAAGCATAATAGAAAATGACCGCCACTGCTGAGATAACAGTGTTTTGGTAATTGGACCCTTGGTCAAGGAAGGTTTACGACTCGCCTCTGCTGCGCTCATCTTCTCAACTCCTACAGTAATGACAATGTTTCGTTTCCATAACGGTATAATACCCTTTTCCTGCTCAGCCTTCTCATATCATAAACTTTTTTACGCAAAAAAGCGCAGTTCCTTAAATTATAAGGAACTGCGCTCTCAATTCATCGTTTAACCGTAATATATAAGACATCCGTATGACGGAACAATTCTTACAATTCAGTTACACTTACAGTTTATTTACGTTAGCTGCTTGGGGTCCACGGTTACCTTCAGTGATTTCGAATTCAACCGCTTGACCTTCTTCCAAAGTCTTAAAGCCGTCGCCTTGGATTGCGGAGAAATGTACGAATACGTCCTCGCCACCATCCATTTGGATGAAGCCATAACCTTTTTCTGCGTTAAACCATTTTACTGTACCTTTCAAGTGAACAACCTCCTAAAAATACCGCCATCTATGGCGAATATCCATATTATACTTCATGCTTTTTCACAATGCAATTGATGTTTTGAGGGCTTTTACAGGCTGGAATGATTTGCTTTTGCGGCGGAAACTGCGGTATCATGAACCAAAACATCTTTAAAATCGGAGACATGCAAATGATGAAAAAACACGAAATATACAAAAAAGACAATTGGAACATGATGACTGTCGAGGTGCAGGGCCGTTACATCGTTCTACGGGAAATATCCGATGACTGGGGCGAAGAAGCTCACACGTTTTTGAGCCGTCCAGCGCTGATGCATTGGGCTCAAAATCGGTTTCCCAAGCAGTCCTTTCAAGATAACGAGGAAGAGTGGCAGCAGATCATGAACGCTTTCAAACAGGTATAGCGCATTCATGGTATCCAATAGCTTTCTCATCTTCATTATTCTGGCTTTTACGCTGGGCGGAGTGCTGATCATGAAACGTGATACGTTACCGGCTCCTCTCAAAAAGTGGATGGCCCTCACTGCCGTTATCATGGTTTGCTTTGCCTTTTATCTTATTGTATACAGCTTATTAAATATAGGTTCCGACCCAAGGTAAAGAAAATTATACTTTTGGGCGCAGGAGGTCATACTATGGCATAACAAGCCATGGTATAAGGAGGATATGCCGTTACATGCATGCCACAAAACCTCTTGCTCTGCTGCTCACGGTCAGCGTGGCGGTTTCTTCGTTTTGGCAGCCGCCCCGTACCGCAGCAGCCCCACCCCACATTTCGTTCGATCAGAGGAGGCTCTCCATGAGTGAAATCGTAAAACGCGCAGACGCATCTGTGGAAAATACCTGGAAGCTTGAAGACCTGTTTCCAGACCGCAAAGCATGGGATCAAGAGTACGAAGAAGTCAAACAACTAGCCAAAAAAGCTACACAATTCCAAGGCAAGCTGAATTCAGCGGAAGCAATTGTCAACTGCTTTAAGCTGGAAGATGAACTATCGCTTAAAACCGAGCGCGTATATGTGTACGCCCATCTGCATCATGACGAGGATACGGCTGAACCTACATATCAGGGCCTTTCGCAAAAAGCCAAAAAATTAGGCGTTGAGGTCAGTGAATCCCTGTCTTTCGTGACACCTGAAATTTTGGCGCTGCCCGACAATCAGCTCGATGCATTGATTAAAGATCCGAAGCTGGCAGATTATCGCTTTACACTTCAGGAAATGAAACGGGAGAAAGCGCATATTCTGGGTAAATCGGAAGAAGCCCTGCTGGCTCAGGTGGGTAACCTGGCTCAAGCGCCGCAAACTATTTTCGGTATGCTGAACAATGCGGATCTGAAATTTCCAAAGATAAAGGACGAGAACGGCAAAGAGGTTGAACTGACGCATGGCAGCTATATTCAATTCCTAGAAAGTCCGCACCGGGAAGTACGTGAGCGTGCTTTTAAAGCGGTGTACGACACTTATGCCAAGAATAAAAACACGATTGCTTCCACATTAAGTGCCAATGTGAACAAAAATGTTTTTTATTCCCGTGTTCGCAAATACCCTTCCGTATTAGAAATGTCGTTATACGGTGACAATATTCCGAAGGAAGTGTACTCCAATCTGATTGATACCATTCACGAGAGCTTACCTTTGCTGCACCGTTATATCAAGTTGCGCAAAAAGCTGCTGGGCGTGGATGAGCTTCATATGTATGACCTGTTCGCTCCGCTTGTGGACGAATACAAGCTTGACATTTCGTATGAAGATGCTAAAAAGCAAACGAAGGAAGGTCTAAAGCCGCTGGGCAAGGACTATCTGGCTTCGTTGCAAAAAGGCTACGATGATCGCTGGATTGATGTGTACGAAAATGAAAATAAACGTACAGGCGCATATAGCTGGGGTGCTTACGGTACTCATCCTTATGTGCTGCTGAACCATAAAGATAACCTGAACAGCATGTTTACGCTCGCTCATGAGATGGGACACGCGCTGCATTCGTATTACTCGGATAATGCGTTGAAATATCGGGATGCCCAGTACACTATTTTCCTGGCTGAAGTAGCATCTACAACCAATGAAGCGTTGCTGATGGACTACTTGCTGAAAAAGTCCACCGATCCAAAAGAGAAAATGTACCTTCTCACCTACTATGCGGACCAATTCCGTACGACGGTATTCCGTCAAACGATGTTTGCGGAGTTTGAGAAAATCGTACATGAGCGCGCAGAACAGGGAGAATCCCTTACACCGCAGCTTCTATCAGAGATTTATTATGATCTGAATGTGAAATATCACGGCCCTGGCATGAAAGTAGACAAAGACATTGAAATGGAATGGGCCCGTATCCCCCATTTTTATAACAGCTTTTATGTCTACAAATATGCTACCGGCTTCTCTGCGGCAACCAGCTTCTCGAAACAGATTCTGGAAGAAGGCCAACCAGCCGTTGACCGTTATTTAGGATTCCTGAAGAGCGGCGGTAGCGATTATTCGATTAATATTTTGAAGAAGGCTGGCGTGGATATGTCCTCTCCGCAACCGATCCGCGAAGCGATGAGCGTATTCGAGGAAGTTATTACGGAAATGGAAAAGCTGACCGCCGGAAAGTAAAACCATACACGATTAGAATCCAGCATTAAAACAATGCAAGGATAAATCCCTTGTCCATGACGGGCAAGGGATTTTATAATGTAGCGGAAGGAGGTGGCATTTTGAAAACACAATGGTCTTTGATTGCAGCTCTTGTTATCGCTTTGTTAACGGCTGTATTCGCTGTCATTAACGTGAAATCGGTCCAAGTAAATCTTCTATTTCGTACGGTCAATGTCCCTTTGATTTTGCTTATTCTCGGCTGCACTCTTCTTGGAGGGCTTATCGTCGGTTCCTTCGGTATTTTCCGTCAATATAAGCTTCAGAGAGAGATCAAACGTCTGACCACCCAGCTTCATACACTGCAAGAAGAGCACACACCCGCTGTGGAAGCATATGCGGATACCGTCTATAACACGTCTGGTTCGTCCAGTGCGGTGTCTACATCTGACAAGGATACAGAGCAAATATCCTCTGACCTTGACCGGTTGTCCAAATGAGGAGGAGCAACAACATGACGATTCATCTGAACGAAAATTATATCATGACCTTTCTGAATCAACTATTGAACACCCCCAGTCCCAGCGGCTACACACATCATGTGATGGAACTGATCCGTAAGGAAGCCGCAAGCCTTGGGGTGCCCTTAGAATGGAACGCCAAGGGCGGTGCCATCTTGACCCTGGAGGGCCAGCAAACAGACCGTACAGTTGCGCTGAGCGCGCATGTGGATACATTGGGTGCGATGATACGCTCAATAACCAGTCACGGTACCTTGCGGCTGACATCTGTCGGTGGTTTTATGATGAACAGCATCGAGAACGAATACTGCCTGATTCATACCAGAAGCGGACAAACATATACAGGCACGATTCTGTCGAGCCATCCGTCTGTGCATGTCTATGATGATGCACGTAGCTTTGAACGCAAGGAAAGTCATATGGAGGTGCGGATCGACGAGCTTGTCGAATCTAAAGAAGACGTGCTCCAGCTCGGCATTGCGGTAGGGGATTTTATTTCGTTCGACGCCCGTCCGGTCGTGACACCCAGCGGCTTTATCAAGTCACGTCATCTGGATGATAAAGCCAGCGTGGCTGCACTGTTTGGTTTACTGGAATCCGCTGTACGCGAAGACTGGAAGCCCCGTCATACCGTTAAGCTGATCATTTCCAACTATGAGGAAGTCGGTCACGGGGCTGCTTACATCCCCGAGGGTGTCAGCGAGATGATTGCCGTCGATATGGGCTGCATAGGCGAGGATCTGAGTTGCAAGGAGACGGATGTATCCATTTGTGCCAAGGATTCTTCCGGGCCTTATGATTATGACATGACGACTCGCCTGATTGAGCTGGTCAAGGAGCTGAATATCCCGTATGTGGTTGATATTTATCCGCACTATGGTTCGGACGCTTCGGCCGCGCTGAAAGCAGGCAACAATATCCGCGCTGCGCTGATCGGCCCTGGCGTACACGCCTCCCATGCGATGGAGCGTACGCACAAGCAGGCTGTAGTGAACACTGCCCGTCTGCTTGCCGCTTATGTGACGGTTTAATCCGAATGATGACGACCGGCCTGTTCCACTGGAGAATAGGTCGGTGTGGCTTAGCGAAAGGAAATCACAGCTATGGATCTGAAAAAACTACGTTACTTTATCGCAGTGGCGGAAGAACTACATTTTAATCGTGCTGCAAAAAAACTGAATATCACCCAGCCTCCCTTGAGCCAACAAATCCAAAGCCTTGAGGAAGAGCTTGGCGTGAAACTTTTGGAACGAACCAAAAGGCAAGTTCGACTTACGTCAGCAGGAGCGATCTTTTTAGAAGAATCCAGAAACATGGTTTCTCAATTGGAAAAATCCATTAAGATGACACAGCTTGCAAGTCAGGGGAAATTCGGACATTTATCCATCGCTTTTGTAGATTCGGCATCTGGCAGTCTGATGGTTAACGCCTTAAAGAAATTTCGGGAGCATTTTCCAGACGTGAAGCTTACGTTGTTTGAAATGACATCTGCCCAACAACTGAAAGCCATACACGATGGCAAAGTTCATGTGGGCTTCATGCGCTGGGCAGATCCATCTATACATATCACCTCTCGGCTCTACACCAACGAATCACTCATCGCCGTACTTCCCGCAACACATCCGCTAGCCCACCATCCAACCTTGTCTCTACGTTCTTTAGCGGAAGAATCTTTTATCCTGTCTCCGCCTCATATGGGATCGTCTTTTCATGATCTCATATTAGACTTTTGCAGACAACACGGCTTCCAGCCCCAAATCGTACAGGAAGCCGTTCAAATGTATACAATCGTTAATTTGGTAGCTGCTGGTATAGGCATCTCCATTGTTCCCTCTTCCGTTTCTGTTTTCCAACGTAGTGATGTCGTATTTCGTTCTTTTCACGAAGATTCTCCGTCCATCCCGCTTTACGCTGCATGGAAAACAGATGCGAATGACGCTGTTCTGACTCATTTTCTGGAGGTGGTTGAAGAAACAGCGTGTAATAGTAATTAGACATGTAAACTACCGTCAGCGCGTAGTCTTAACCTGTTTTACTCGGATCACGTTCAACAACACCGTTTAAAATACTATCCATTTGTCTCATAACCTCTCCATCCAGACGAACACCCGCAGCTTTTACGTTCTCCTTAACCTGATCTGGCTTGGAAGCACCGATAATAGCTGAGGACACTTGCGGGTTTTGTAAAACCCATGCTACTGCAAGCTGTGGTAGCGTTAAACCATATTCCTGTGCAATCGGCCGAATCTGCTCCACTGCCTGAAGGACCTCTTTACGTAACCATTGTCCGGCCAAGCGTTCGAAAAATGGTGAACCTGCTGCCGTAGAAGCACGTGAACCCTCAGGAAGCGGCTTGTCTATTGCATATTTGCCTGAAAGAATACCCTGTGCCAGAGGTGACCAAACGACCTGTCCAATTCCTTCCTGCTCACAAGCGGGAATCACTTCAGCTTCAATGACACGCCATAGCATGGAATATTGGGGTTGACTTGCCACGAAGGGGACCTTTAGCTCTCTCGCTAAATCCGCTCCTTGCTTTATCTGATCTGCTGTCCACTCGCTCACCCCTACATACAAAACCTTCCCCTGACGAACCAAATCGGATAATGCCAAAAATGTCTCTTCAAGTGATACGGTTGGATCAAAACGATGTGCATAATAAACATCAATATAATCCGTCTGCAAGCGTCGAAGGGAAGCATGGCAGGCCTCCATAATATGCTTGCGGGATAGCCCTTTATCATTCTGTCCGGTACCTGTTGGATGAAAAACCTTTGTGCATAGTTCAATACTTTCACGTCGTATTCCCTTTAAAGAATGACCTAAAACCGTTTCCGCCATCGTTTCTGAATAAACATCAGCAGTATCAAACGTAGTGATTCCTGAATCTAATGCAGCATGGACACATGCTTTCGCTGTGGTGTCATCCACTTGTGCACCATGGGTTATCCAGTTTCCCAATGCTATCTCGCTTACCCCCAAACCGCTTTTTCCAAGTTTACGATATTCCATTTTGAATTCCTCCTTTCTATATAAATTTGATTATAGCAAGCAAGTTTTAATATTAGAAATATATAATAAACTTCTTAATAATATGAAAAACATATTAATAAATTCATACATTTGCATAATGTTAGGTAGCTTCGAGTTTCCAAGTCAGGACATGAGTTATTTCCACGACCGATGTACTGGAATAAACACAAAAAAGCAAGTCTCCAGTGCTTACAGAGACTTGCTTTTTTAAGTAACGACGGAAAAACGATTCACGCAATATACTTGTTTCGTATTTTAAGATTTGCTTTGTTCAATTTGCTCGGCCAGCTCGTTCAGATAGGTCCAGCGCTCCATTTGATGCTCCAAATGCTGTTCGGCCTTCGTTTGCTCAGCCATAAGCTCCTGTAGTCGTACGGAATCATTGAAAGACTCTTCCATCTGTCGCTGGATGCTAGCCAACTTCTCCTCAGCCTGTTCGATCAATTCGTCAATTTGCTCATATTCCCGCTGTTCCTTAAAGGTGAATTTAAGCTTGGTTTTGGTGGTCTCCTTGACTGAATCCGAAGCATCCGCAGACTTAGACGTGGAAGACTGAGCAGAAGAAGTACCCGCCGAGACAGACGAATTCGCAGCGGATGGAGCATTTTTACTGATCCATTCTGCATACTCGCTATAATCGCCCACATGCACACGTACCTGTCCTTCTCCTTCGAATGCCAGTACCTTATCTATCGTGCGGTCCAGGAAATACCGGTCATGGGAAACGATAAAAACAACACCCGGAAATTCATCCAGATAGTCCTCCAGCACGGAAAGAGTCTGAATATCCAGATCATTCGTCGGTTCATCCAGTAACAATACATTTGGTGCGGACATCAGCACACGCAGCAGGTACAAGCGCCGTTTCTCGCCCCCTGACAACCGGGAAATGACCGTCCATTGCGCGCTTGGCGCAAACAGAAAACGCTCCAGCATTTGCGCGGCTGTAATAGCCGAACCATCTGCTGTCCGGATCACTTCGGCTTCTTCCTTAATGTATTCGATGACACGCAGCGATTCGTTCATTTCCTGATGTTCCTGGGTAAAATAACCGAGCTTCACGGTCGGTCCCACGATCACACTGCCTGAATCCGGTTCTACGCGCTGTGCAATCATTTGGAGCAGAGTCGATTTTCCGCTACCATTGGGACCCACAATCCCAACCCGGTCACCGGGCACAGCGATATAGCTCAAATCCTGAATCAGCTTACGGGAACCTACCGATTTGGACAGGTGATCCAGCTCCAGTATTTTCTTACCGAGACGCGTGGAGGCAACCGACATGTCTACAGACCCGGAACGAGCTTCCGGCTGCTGATCCTTAAGCTGTTCAAATCGTTCAATACGCGCTTTTTGCTTGGTCGAACGGGCCTTTGCCCCCCGGCGAATCCATGCTAGTTCATTGCGCAACAGGTTTTGCCGCTTTTGCTCCGAAGATGATTCCCGTTCCTCGCGTTCTGCCTTTAGCTCCAGAAAACGGGTATAGTTGGCCTCATAGCGGAAAAGTCGACCATGATCCAGCTCTAGCATGACAGTTGCCACTCTATCCAGAAAATAGCGATCATGCGTAATCATCAGCAACGCGCCGCGTCTTTTCTGCAAATACTGCTCCAGCCATTCAACCGACTCATTATCAATATGGTTGGTAGGCTCATCCAGAATGAGTAGCTCACAGGGCTGGATCAAAGCTGCTGCCAAAGCAACACGTTTACGCTGTCCACCAGAGAGCACTCCCATACGTGCCTCAAACTGCGTGATACCCAGCCGGGTCAGTATGTTTTTGGCCTCACTCTCCAACTGCCATGCCTGGAGCGTATCCATTTGCTGGCTTGCCCGCAACAGGCGGTTTTGAAGCTCCTCACTGCCCGGATTCAGCTCCAGCATCTCCATCGTTTCCGTATATTCGCGCACCGCCTTCATTTCCGGCTGGTTGCCGTAGAAAATATGTTGGAGTACCTTCACCTCGGGGTCAAACTCCGGATTTTGCGCCAAATATTGAATGCGTACACCGTTGTTGACCGCAATATTGCCATCATCCGGTGGCTCTAAGCCGGAAATCACGCGTAAAAACGTTGATTTACCAGTGCCATTCACACCAACGACCCCTATTTTTTCACGTTCATCCATGCCAAAGGAAGCATCCTCAAACAACATTTTTTCGCCATAGCTTTTCGTTATATGTTCAATGGTCATAATATTCATACGGATTCCCTACTCTTCCCCTATTTTGTGATGCATCTTGTTTATTTTAACACAGTCACACCAAATGATTAAAAAAACCGTGATCTGAACGAGGTCAGTACGGTTTCTAGCTTTACAATATCACAGTCTGCGTATCCCGCTCCCGGCTTCACAGCCGTACATAAACAAGTTAGTCGCAAATTCAGCCGTCTGATCCACATCGCATTCACGGAAATCTTTTTCCAGTAAAATGTCTATTTTGAGGCGCTCCATCATGCCAATGAAAGCCTTCGCATGAAGCTCAGGCTGCTGCACACCCTCCAAAGCCAGTTTGTTTTTGACCATATCGGTATAATCCTGAATAAATCCGCGCATAAACTCCATTAAATCAGGGTCATTGTTCGGGGTCATAAAAAACAACTTGGTATGCTGCTTGCGCTTGTAGTAGTAATGTAAGTGCAGTTTTGCCATTCGCAACAGTCCCTCTCCCAAAGCGCGGTTAGCCAGTACGCCCTGCATTTCGGCCAGGTATTGCTCGCAATCTCTGCGCGTAACCGCTGTAAAAAGCTGTTCTTTGCTTTTGAAGTACAAATATACCGTGCCTTTGGCAACACCCGCCTGTTCTGCAATCTCGGAAATCTTGCTTTCATAAAAGCCTTTGGTGCCGAAGATTGTATAAGCGGCGTCCAAAATAGCTTCATATTTATCTCCATGTATACCGCCCATCTTCGCACCTCCCTGTATTAAAGGATAAACAGAATTCCTGCCAGAGCGACCAGCCCCCGAAAATGGAGCTAATGCTGTTCACTCGATCATTGCTCATCCAGCGCCATCCCCGCACATCAACCGTCGGTTGTCCACAATGCGAGTCCACCTCTACTTCCCGATCACAAACCGTGCAGAACCGCATCATTTGCACCGTAGCACCCAGATAGGAATCGGCAAAAGCCCCCGCGCTGCCAGATATTCCTCCGATCAGTGCCCACAGCCATAGTGGCAGGCCCGGCATTCCTGCGGCGTATCCAAAGACCCATGCCCCTGTTCCAATCAGCACGCCCCCAGCCAAAGCCGCAGCCGTCCCCAGAGAAGATACACCTCCCGAGGTTCCGGGTGCCAGCACCTTGCCATTCAGTATCGAGCGAGGCGGCTTGCGGCTCAGGCTGCCAAATTCCGTTGCCCACGTATCCGACGTGACCGTAGCCATGACGCCAACAAAAGTCAACTGCCAGGCAACATGAGGCCAGATCGCATATCCCAGGCACAGCAGCATACCTAATCCCCCGTTGGCCCATACCTGTCCTGCATCCCGGTTTCCGGTTTTGGCATACGATTTTTCAAGTTCTGCCTTGCGCTCCTTTTTGAACCTCGACAGCAAGGTTGATGTGATGAAGAACAGGAGCAAGGTCCCAAACCAAAACAGGTTACCTGCACCATAATACACGGTTCCCATCAGCACAGCTGCCGCAAAGCCCGATAAGGTTAAGGATTTTTTATAAAAAGCAGCCCCCGCCACTATAGCAGCGCCAAGCAATCCGATGATCCAATCCATGATATACCCCCACTTTGAAATGAATCTCTCGTTTTTCATTTTTCAGTTCGTATATTATTGTACAACGCTCTACACTTATATAAAAGCCGCGTCCCATGCTATGGCACAGGACACGGCCCTTACATTCTTGCGTACGAGAATCACTCCATACTGCCCAACTACCAAAAGAACTCCCTTTTTAATCATCTTCATTCATACTATCCACGCATCAGCTTAACCGATTGTGCAGCTTCCTTGACGGTCAGTTCCCCAAAATAGCTCGAAACGATCTCCACTCGTGGTTGGCCCTACACCTGCCGGAGTGCCTGTGAAAATAATATCGCCCTCATCCAGTCCATAATGACTCCCTATGTAATCAATGATATGCTGGATGGAAAAAATCATATCCTTGATATGGCCGCGCTGTACTTCCTGTCCATTTTTGAGCAATGAAAAATCCTGCTGCTCCAGCGTGTCCAGTTTCTCTAAAGGCAAGAACGGTGTAACGGGAGCAGAAAATTTGAACCCTTTAGCCGCCGTCCATGGATGACCCTTTTTCTTAAGAACGCTTTGTACATCACGCAGGGTAAAATCAATTCCGAAGGCAAAAGCATTCAGAATCGCTTCCGCAGACATACCCGGTTCGTAATTACGACCCACAGCCACAACCAGCTCAGTCTCGTAATGAATGTCTCCTTGATCTTTAGGAAGCTCCAGTGTTGCTCCATCCAGCGGTACTACCGCATGAGAAGGCTTTAAAAAAATCATCGGCTCTGTGGGAACCTCATTTCCCAGTTCCTCGGCGTGCAGCTTATAATTGCGCCCGACACAGTAAACATTACGAATTTCCACGTTCATTACGACCAGTCACCCTTCCCGCGTATGTAGTCCCATTATTTAATAAATAGATTACGTATATAGTGCCACATCCGGTGCTTGGAATGCAAAAAAACCTGCTCCCAGCGATCCGGCCAATTGGTACAAATCATCAATTCAGGATGTAACGAGGCCAATCTCCGCATCATGCTACGGTCATCCACCGTCCATGCCATGACAGTGATACCGTGTCCGGTCAAGTCTTTCATCAGCTTTCGATCCAAACGCGGGTAGCCCATGGATAGAAAAGAGCATTGCAGCCCTTCCAACTGCTTTGCCAGATCGTCCGGACGAGCATCGATAATTAGCCCGGTACGGATACCTGGCGCCAGTTCTTTGGCCCGACGTAAAGCCGAACGCTCAAAAGAGGTCAATACCACCTCATTCTCCATATCTCGCGCCACAATTTCACGGAGTACGGCCTTCTCCAGCCCTGGATACATATCTCCTGCGGTTTTTAGCTCAATATTGAGCGATACGCGGCCACGACACAGATCCAGCACTTGTGCGAGAGCAGGAATGCTTTCACCTTGATATTCCGTGCTTTTCCAGCCACCTGCATCCAGACGTTTCAGCTCTTTCCAGTCTGTATCCTTCACCCGACCTGTGCCGTTAGTCGTGCGCTCCAGCGTGAAATCATGAATGACCACCGGAACGCCATCCTTCGACAGTTGTACATCCAGCTCAATCCAGCGCACAAACGGCTGATCTATTGCAAGCTTAAAAGCCGCCAACGTGTTCTCGGGAGCAATTCCTGAAAAACCGCGGTGAGCCACGCACAAATTGTCCATTCCGGTTAAGACCTCCATCCACAAGTGGTAGCCTCAATACAGACCAGCCTCGTGTAAAAGATTTCCTTCGACAACTATCGGGCGGTTACTGTACCGTCTGCGCCTACAGAAACATTAGCCGGTGACATCGCCACTACTCCTTGCAAAATTTTGCTGGCCTCCGCATCCTTCATTGGAACTGGTTGACCCAGCTCCGCCCGAAAAGGGGTCAGCTTCATGCTGCAAGCCCCAGCCCGGGTACAAGTTGCCTGAAATATCGCTGTATCCCAGGTGGCTGGTACTGTAGATTTAGAAAAAATAAAATTCCCTGTGCTGTATGCAATCCATTTGCCTTTATACTGCTCCATGCCCTGTAGTACGTGCGGGTGACCTCCGATTACGAGATCTGCCCCTGCATCAATAAAAGCGTGCGATAGCTCGGTTTGATGAGGCTCCAGTGCAGTAGCGCGCTCCTTGCCCCAATGCGCAATGACAATGACCAAATCAGCCTGCTTGCGCGCTTCGCGAATCGACTTCACAATCGCGGTCGAATCGTAGGCTTCTGCAACACCGGGCTGTTTGGCGCCTGCATTCCAGTTGGCCTCGGGCATAACCCGTGTAGCGCCCAGCAATGCAATTTTAATACCTTTACGCTCAAAATAGTGCGGAGCATACGCTTCTTTTGCATTACGCCCGGCTCCGGTATACGCTATATCGTTTTCCTTCAAATATTTCAGCGTATCCAGTAAACCGTCTGTGCCCTGATCCAAAATATGATTGTTGGCCAAATTTACAGCATCTATCCCTGCCGCAGCCAACGCAGTCAACGCCTTGGGAGAAGACTTATACACATACGTTTTATTCAGCGCACCCACGCCCGCGGTTGTAACCGGCGTTTCCAGATTGGCTATCGTCAGATCGTCCTTGCGAAACAGATTTCCGAGATATTGATATGGAAAATCAAATCCGTTCTTTTCCAACCGCTGCTCAACCTTACCAGAAAACTGCACATCCCCTACAAAATGAAGCGTGACTGTCGGTGAAGCTGTTCCATCCGATGCGGCTTTCCTCACCTGCTCCGATTCGTTGGGGTCAGTAGATTTCCCACTGTCCGATGCATCCTTATTTGAAGAGCTGTCCGGTGATTGCCCGTCTTTCTCCGAAGATGATCCTGATTCTGACGATTTGCCTTCAGCAGCATTTGTGTCAGATGAGGTCGCGGGGCGGCTGTCTGTAACTGTAGCAGTATCAGTATCAGAAGGTTGCTCTGTCTTATCGTCAGCAGCGTGCTCATCTCCATTGGAGCTGTCGTCCGGTTGTTCATTTGAAACGGCTGTAACGTTCTCTCTTACCGGGCTAGAAGACTGTCCTCCACCCGCTGAATCCGTTTTGCTCTTGTTCTCCTGTTGTAATAGTCCGGCGTTTTCCGCAAGAGAGCGACTCTTCCCATGTTCAAATATGTAATAATATCCGAAAAGACCTACGATCATAAGCAGCAGGACCAGATTCGTGATGATCCAAGCCTTGCCTATTTTCGCTTCCTTGCTTTCTTTCGACCTTCATTTTTCTGTGATCTGGGAGGGTACATTCTTCACTCCTTCTATGCTGTTGCATATGCATTACATTCTTGAATGATCCGGCGATTTTAACACCTTCTCCATTATATATCAAATTTCGGTATAAATAGAACCCCTCGCTTGGGATAGCGAAGGGTTCGTTATTCAAGTGCTCCAACCATTTATAATTATGCCTGTACCTTGACCGCTTCCCGTTCCGCAGCTTGGACGGCGACAGAGGCCCATTCCTTGGCTTGGCGGATACAATCCGGCAACCCGATGGCATCATAGCCAGCACCCAAAACATACACTCCCGGCATCGTTGTACGCAGTTCTTCTCGCAGATCGGCGATAGCCTGAGGGTGTCCTACCGGATATTGCGGCATAGAGTGGCGAAGACGGGTAATTTCCGTAAATAGCGGAGTCGCCGTAACCCCCATCATGTCCTGCAAATCCTTACGTACCAGCGCAGTCAGTTCATCATCGGGTAGCTCTACCGTTTCTTCGGCTCCAGCACGCCCCACGTAGCAGCGCAACAGTACTTTATCGTCCGGACTGGTATGCAACCACTTGGCGGACGTCCACGTACATGCCGTCACACTGCGTCCCTCTTTACGGGGTACCAGAAAACCGGAACCATCAAAGACATTCTCGATGTCTTTTTTATTAAAGGCCATGACCACATTCGCCACGGACACATAATTAACGGCTTCCAGTGCCGCCACATTCACATGTCCTCGCAACAGCGGCGCTGCAGCAAAATTCGGAGTCGTGATAAATAGATCGTCCGCATCCAACGTCTCCCCATTATCCAATACAACATGGTAGACACTGCCTTCACCGCCTGCTGTCTTTGTGAATTCTGTAACAGCAACGCCTGTACGCAAATCACAGTCATGCAAGTCATTTAGTAACGCATGTACCAAACTTTGCAGTCCTTGACGGAAGGTCAGGAAAGCACTTTTTTTCGTGCCTGTATGCGTCTCGGCTGGCTTTCTTCCGGTCATCATCCCGTGAATGAGGCTTCCATATTGCTGCTCTACTTCAGCAAATTGCGGGAAGGTCGCCTGCAAGCTCAGCGTCTTCATATTGGCAGCATATATGCCAGCCAGCAGCGGCTCGGTTACATTTTCCAGCACTTCTTTGCCCAGTCGGCGTTCGATAAAATCACCCAAGGCTTCATCACCGGGTATGCGACGAGGCGGAATAACAAAATCCATCATGGCCCGCAGCTTGCCGCCCAACGAGATGAGCCCGCTTCGCAGAAAAGGTTTCAGCTCCGTCGGAATCCCCAGTACCAGACCGGGGGGCATCGGATGGAGCTGACCTTCATGCAAAATGTATGTTTTTTTCGCCTCAGGATTCGTGCTTACCAGCTCATGATCCAGATCCAGCTCTTGTGCCAGCTCGATCATAGCCGTTTTACGGGCTAGAAAGGAATCCGGCCCTTTTTCAATTACAAATCCGTCTTTATGCAACGTTTCGATTTTCCCGCCCAACACTGGGGCCTTTTCCACCAGCGTTATTCGTGGTGTGTAGCCTGCTTCTTTGTACATTTTACGTGTATAAAAAGCTGCGCTCAGTCCGGTCAATCCTCCGCCTACAATCACAATGTTGCGTAGTTTTTGCTCCATTATGTCCTCATCCCTTTTTCCATTGGTCTATGATGACATCGCTAAGCGTCTCCATGTACAATGGATCACTGTTAAGCGAATCAATCCGCTGGAAACGCATATCCAATTCCTTCGCCAAAGCCTGTGCCTCAATATCCAGATCGTACAGTACCTCCAGATGATCTGAAACGAAGCCGACTGGCGCAGCCAGCACATATTCAACCTGCTCTTCCTTGAGACTGTGCATGGTATCCAGGATGTCAGGACCGAGCCAAGGCTCTGCTGTGCGGCCTGCGCTTTGCCACGTAAACTGCCAGTTGGTGATTCCTGCCTTGTCCGCAACAGCTTGCGAAGTAGCCATCAATTGCTCTACATAAGGATCACCCATCGCCAGAATCCGCTCAGGCAAGCTGTGCGCACTGAACAATACACGTACCTCGTCCCGATTCGCCCCTGCTTCTTCGAAAAGCGCCAGCTTTGCATTTACACGCTCGGTCAACGTCTTGATCAGCTTTGGATGAAGATGATAGCTTTCCACAAACGATATAGCCAGATCCAGTTCCTGTGCCTTGGCCTGTGCGCGCTTAATATAAGTGCCTACACTCATCACGGAATAATGCGGAGCCAGCACGACACCTACCGCTTTACGGATACCGTCTTGCACCATAGCCTCCACGCCATCCTCGATGAACGGCTTGGCATGTTTGAGTCCCTGATAGCAGACAAATTCAATATCCGGATTACGATTTTCCCGATTTAATGTTTCTTGCAGATTTTGAACCTGACGATCCGTATTTTGACGTAGCGGAAATACACCGCCCACAATGGCTTCATAACGATCCTTTAATTCTTTCAATTGCTCCGGGGAAGGAGCGTTGCCACGACGAATATGTGTGTAATAGGCTTCCACTTGGTCCAAACTTTCCGGTGTCCCGTAGGACATAACCAGTACACCCACTTTGGTTTTCATCAGCACATCACCTCTTCAAATTTCTGATTGATTACTTCTTTATCAAAACGGAACGGGAATACTCATGCACATACTCCGTAAGCTCTCTCAATTTATCTAACGAAGCTTCTGGAAATAAACCGTGACCCAGATTAAAAATATATCCCGGCTCCAAAATTCCTTCATCCACAATCGTTTTCGCATACTGTTTGATTACATCCATCGGCGCTGTGAGCACGTAAGGGTCCAGATTTCCCTGCACACCAAAACCATTACCCAAACGACGGCGTCCTTCTGGTATACTTACCCGCCAGTCCAGTCCGATCACATCGGCCTTTACCCCGCCCAGCAGCGGTAGCAACTCGCCAGAGCTTACACCTGGAAAATAGATTTTTGGTACGTCCAGATCAGACAGTTCATGGAAAATACGTGTAATCTTCGGCAGCACAAACATTTGAAAATCATGAGGCGAAAGCGCCCCTACCCAGCTATCAAACAGTTGAAATGCCTTGCCGCCATTAGCAATATGGGCACGCACGTATGTAATAACCATGTCTCCAAGCTTGTCCATCAGCCGATGCCATAATTCAGGCTCTCCGTACATCATGGCTTTGGTGCGGATATATCCTTTGGACGGTCTTCCTTCTATTAAATAACTCGCAATTGTAAAAGGAGCTCCAGCGAACGTAATCAGCGGTACCTCCAGCTCACGGTCCAAAATACGGATCGTTTCCAAAATGTGACTCAAATCTCGTTCTACATCAATCGGGCGCAGCTTGTCCACGTCCGCCGCTGTCCGGATCGGATTATCAATAACCGGACCGATATTTTTGACAATATCAAAATCAATCCCCAGCGAGGCTACCGGATTCATAATATCAGAATATAAAATAGCAGCGTCTACCCCGAGCTTGCGCACGGGCATTAAGGTCACTTCTGCAGCCAGCTCGGGCTGACGACAAATTTCAAGCAACGTGTATTTTTCTTTAATTTTGCGATATTCAGGATCATATCTTCCGGCCTGCCGCATGTACCATACGGGAATATGATCCACAGCCTGCTTGCGGCATGCGCGGATAAAGGTATCGTTGTAGGTCATGACTTCAGCCTCCAGTTCGAATCGTAACTACTGTATTTTATTATGCCCTTTTTCAAGAGTCGTAACAACCGCCGCTGGCGGACAATCCATGACAAACCCATGACATTTGGATAAAGTTTCAATGAAGTGTGCTATACTAGAGGAATGGCTTTTTTAAAGCTCCGGGAAGTTCTACATGGATTCTACATGGATAAGTAGTTTTGCATCAGCATGAAATGGCAGAAAGGAAGTGAAAGCACATTGAAAACGTGGGAGACGTGGAAAGTCAATCTCATTGTGCTTTGGTTCGGTCAGTTTCTAGTCAATGCGGGTATTACGATGATTACTCCGTTCCTCGCTCTTTATCTGGCCCAAGACCTTCATGTCAAGGGAGAGCATGATATCGGTCTGTGGGCCGGAGTTATTTTTGCCGCAAACTTTTTGACTTCATTTATGTTCCAGCCTCTATGGGGCAAACTGGCTGACCGATATGGGCGCAAAGTAATGCTGCTCCGCTCGGGCTTCGGTATGGCTCTGGTGATTGGCTGCATGGGTTTGGTCACCCATCCGTGGCAACTGTTGGCGCTTCGTCTGCTGAACGGTACGATTTCGGGCTTCAATCCGGCTTCGATTTCTCTGGTGTCGGGTACCACACCCAAAGAACGGACCGGTTTCGCTATGGGGATTATGCAATCCGGTCAGATGGCGGGTACGATTCTCGGCCCTCTGATGGGCGGTTTTTTGGCTGACTGGGTTGGATTCAGACCGATCTTTTACATTACAGGCGCTCTTATTCTTGTAGCCTCTCTCATCGCAATGTTTCTGGTTAAGGAAGATTTCAGCAAAGCCGAAGCTGCACGAATACCGCAAATTTCGGTTCTTGCCGGATTAAAGGAGCTAAGCCATACGCCCCAGCTTCCGGCTTTGTTCACCGTAACGTTCCTGCTCCAGTTTGCCATGATCAGTACGGTATCTTTGTTGCCGTTATATGTGCAAAAGCTGTATGGGTCGGCAGAAGGAATTGCGCTCATTGCCGGGTTTGTTACAGCCATTACCGGCGTATCCAATATGGTCGCTGCGCCGCTGCTTGGAAGATTGAGTGACAAGATCGGGGCACACCGCATTTTGACCCTCGCTCTGCTCGGAACCGCGCTCATGCTCATTCCGCAGGCTTTTGTCAATCAGGTATGGCAGCTCGTCACGATCCGTTTTTTCATGGGTATATTTATGGGCGGACTGCTGCCAAGCGTAAACGCGCTGATTCGCACGTATACACCGGAAGGCATGGAAAGCCGTTCGTTCGGCTTCAATACCAGCTCGCTGGCGCTTGGTAATATGCTGGGCGCTGTTATTGGCGGGGTACTGTCCGGTTTTATCGGCATCGAAGGATTGTTCATCATGTCAGGTGTCCTGCTGATCGTCAATATATTCTGGGTACGTATGAAGCTCTATGATCGTAAGCCTGCACCTGATTTCAGGTAAGATAGCCTTCTGGTAAGGTCAGCCTTCCAGAACAGACAAGAACCTCCGCTCCACAATTTTGTGGACAAGGAGGTTCTTTTTGTATAGCTACTTTTTGTATAGCTGTATAAGTAACACTACAGCCTATTTTACACGGGCCAATGCCAATCCGTCATAGGCTGGCAAAAGCGTACTGACTAGCCGCGGGTCCGTAGCTATCGTTTCGTTAAAGCGTCTCACGGCCTGTACGGCAGGACCGTTCTTGTCGGTATTGAGCGTCCGTCCGCGAAGGAAACAGTTATCTCCCGCAATAATGGCACCTGGATTCGCCAGAGCAATCGCATATTCCAGATACACCGGGTAATTTTCCTTATCGGCATCGATGAAGAAAAAATCGAAGGTCCTCCCCTCTTCCTGAAGTTCCTTCAGGCTGTCCGCTGCAGGTCCGAGACGATATTCGACACGGTCACCGTAGCCGTTTGCCTCCATATGTCTATGTGCCAGTGCCGCATACGCTTCTTTCAGCTCTAATGACACAATGCGTCCCTTCTCTCCCAATCCACGGGCCAGACATAATCCACTGTATCCGCCTAATGCGCCAATCTCCAGTACCTGCTGCGCGCCGGATACCTCAATTAGAAAGGTCAGCAGCTTTCCGTAAGGATGAGCCACCGATACCTCAGGCATCCCCTCTGCAACAATGGCCTCCCTGATGCCGCGTAGCGTTTTATCTTCCTGTACCAGTTGGTCTACATATTGTTCAGGCGTCATATTGGGTGTAATTTCCACGTTTCATCTCTCCTTCTCGCTTTATCATAACGTAGGTTGGACGCGATGTCCTTCGTAAATTATTTGCCTTAATTATTTGTCTCTTCGTGTACAATGACCTATACTATAGGGATTGAACCAAGCTTATATGATTATGGGGACGGAGTGAATACGTTTAATGACTCAACTGCAACTAATTGCAACTGCGCCGATGGGACTTGAAGCCGTCGTGGCTCGGGAGCTCAGAGAACTCGGATATGAGGACCTGACCGTCGAGAATGGCCGCGTCGTTTTTTCCGGTGATTATATTGATATATGCCGGTGTAACCTGTGGTTGCGCACATCAGACCGCGTTCTTATTAAAATGGGCGAATTTGCCGCAACCACCTTCGACGAGCTGTTCGAGTGCACCAAAGCTTTGCCATGGGAGGATTGGATTCCTATGGATGGTGAATTTCCGGTAGAGGGACGCTCGCACAAATCACAGCTTAGTAGCGTACCAGCCAGTCAGGGAATCGTCAAGAAGGCGATTGTAGAAAAGCTCAAGGAAACCTACCACACGGATTGGTTTGAAGAGGACGGCCCTCGTTACGTTATAGAGGTCATTCTCTTAAATGACCGTGCATTGCTAACGCTTGATACGACAGGTCCGGGACTGCACAAGCGCGGTTATCGCAAGCTCGTGACGGAGGCTCCGCTCAAAGAGACGATGGCTTCCGCTCTGATTCAGCTTAGCCGCTGGACCCCGGATCGACCGTTCTATGACCCGTGCTGCGGTTCCGGTACTCTGCTGGTAGAAGCAGCAATGCAGGCATGGAATATTGCTCCGGGACTGAGACGTACCTTTAACTCGGAAGACTGGCCTGTCATTGGTCGCGAGCTATGGGATCAGGCTCGCGACGAAGCGATGGATTTGACCCGCGATGACATTCCTTTCGAGATTGCAGGCAGCGATATTGATCCAGGTGCCATCGAAGTCGCTGAGGCTGCTGTAAAGGCGGCAGGCTTCGCTAAAGATATCTCATTAAAGGTGATGCCTGTAACGAAAGTCAGACTTGAAGGCCAATATGGTGTGATGATTACCAATCCACCTTATGGTGAGAGACTGAGTGAGGAAACCGAGGTAGAGAAGCTGATCCGGTCAATCGCACGCACGGCAGCGGAAATGAAGACATGGTCCTTCTTTGCCATCAGCTCCACCAAGCAATTCGAGCACTATTGGGGCCGTAAAGCCGATAAGCGCCGCAAGCTGTTTAATGGCCGGATCGAATGCCAATACTATCAGTATCTGGGCCCTCTACCACCGCGCCACAAAGATACTCAGCCTTAAGTAGATGATGCTCAGGCCAGGAAGCGAACCATCCGTTCGCCTTCTGGCCTGATTTGTGTTGTTCATAGGATAAAAATGTAGCTTTCCCCTGCTGTACTGGAAGGAAAATGCTGTATTTTCTTTACTTAATCATTGAAATGCGCGGGATGAGCGCTATAATAATTAAAGGCGATTTCGGTTTTAACATTACGTTAATATTTAGTTTATACTAGCCGAACATTTCTGCCGAAGGGGGTAAAGTGTTGGTTATTCGCACGGCCAGTGCAAATCGCACTGGAAACATGTTCAGCAGAATGCTGTTGTCCCGATATTTCGGGTTTGGTCTGTTTTTTGTACTTATGATTGGCAAGCTCGTTCTGATCCACCATAACCTGCATGCCCAAAATGTTGACATGAATCCGCTGGATTATGTCATCGCGATCGGTTCGCTCTTGCTTGTGAGTTTTTGGACCTTATGGCTGTTACGGCGCGGACGTTTAATCGCTCTTGTGGTGCTTGATATTTTGCTTACCGCGCTCATTTACTCTGACATGGTTTATTATCGGTATTTTCAGGATTTCATTACGATTCCCGTCTTGCTTCAAGCCGGACAAGTTGATTCCCTGGGTGGAAGTATCATATCTCTGATGTACTGGTGGGATCTTTTCTTTTTTGCAGACTGGATCCTGTTCATTCCGTATGTGATGTTCGTGGCTTCCCTGCGGCGTCGGTATACAACGAGTGATTCTTACATCCAAACGTCACGCGGTTCATTCAGCAAAAGGTTTCTGCTTCGCTTCTCCAAAGGCGCGTTGGCCTTCCTGATCGGCTACATTTTTACCTTTGGACCGATTAAATACTATACGTCCACGTGGGCAACCGGCATATTCGTCGGTAACTGGTGGTCGATGGCCCTGTACAATGTAACCGGGCTGATCGGATTTCACGGGTACGACATTTACCGCTATGGACAGGACCATCTGGGATCTCAGCCTACGCTGGCTCAGGCTGAGTCCGATAAGGATAAGGAATGGTTTAATCAGCATCAAAAGCTGCTTCAGGTGAAAAATGACCTTTCCGGCAAGTATAAAGGCAAAAATGTGATGGTCATTCAAGCCGAAGCGTATATGAACTTTTTCATCGGCAAGGAGATCAACGGTCAGGCCATAACGCCTAACTTTGACAAGCTGACGAAGGAAAGCATGTATTTTAACAATTATTATCACCAGACTGCGCAGGGCCGTACTTCAGACGCGGATTTCACTACACATGCTTCACTGCATCCACTCCCTACAGGCTCGGTATTCATCCGTTATGCGGACCATAAATTCGATACGTTGCCTTCTATTCTAAAAGATACTGGCTACAGCCCTAATGCATTTCACGTTTACGACAGCAGCTTCTGGAATCGCTACACGATGTATAAGGCGATGAACTATGACAAGTTCTACAGTAAAAAAGATTTTAAAATAGACGAGCCGCTTGGATGGTCGCTGGGAGACAAATCCTTTTTCCGGCAAACGCTCAATGATCTCACCACTGAGGTCAAACAGCCGTTCTACGCTTATATGGTCGGAATTTCGAGCCACCACCCTTACAATCTGTCACCTGACGCTGTGGATTTGGATGTTGGCGAGTTTGAAGGGACCATGTTCGGAGACTATTTGAAATCCGTGCATTATGTGGATGAAGCACTAGGTGAACTGGTGGATCAAATGAAGAAAGACGGATTGTGGGATAATACGATCCTGATGTTCTACGGGGATCACGACAATTCCATTAAAGATAAGACCCTGTATGAGAAATTTCTGGGTAAACCACTCACAGATCTTGATATGCAAAAAATCATGAACCAGGTGCCGCTGCTTGTGCATCTTCCCGATGGAAGCCATGCGGGAACTTACACTGAACCGGCAGGACAGCTTGATCTGACACCGTCGGTGATGCATCTGCTCGGCATTTCAACGAAACCGTATCACTTTATGGGAAATGATCTGTTCAGCGGGAAGCCTCGCATGGTCGTGCTGCGCAGTGGTGCCTTCACTGATGGTCGTGTGTACTACATTCCATCCGAGGACGGCACATTCTCCAAAGGAACCTGTTACAACCTTACCACAGGCCAGCCTACGGATGTGAACGCCTGCGGACCGGGGTATACTGAAGCTCTCAATCGGTTGAACATTTCCGATCAGGTGATCACGTATGATCTCATTCGCCAATGGGAACCGCAAATCAAAGAAGTAACTACAACTCCTTCGACATCCAAATAGACTTTCTGAGGAAGGTTGCTTGCACAGCACCCTTCCCGGATTCCCAGAAGGATGAGTACCTACAAGAAAAGCCCGATCAAGCAGCAACATGCTGATGATCGGGCTTTTGGTATTCTTGTGCTAGTAAACCGCGCTCATTTACATTTACGAATGCTTATGGGCGCAATGCTTTTTTGGCCTGCTCCAGCCGTTGTGTCTCTTCACCAAGCATTTCCTCGGCAACCTCTACCGCATCGTCGCCAAGGCTGTCCTTCGCCTGCTCTATGGCATGCTCCGCATGAGTACGGGACTGCTCCGCCTGCTCGATCAGTTGCTCAGCCGGATGTGACAATGCCTGAGAAACGGCATGGTGAAGCTTGTCCACCGAGTTTTGCGTTTGGGCCTCGACACTGTGATTGTCCAGATTAGAATCATATTGGGCCATGAGTCACTCCTCCTTCTGGGCAGTGGTCTGCATCCATTAGCATGGATCAGAAGAAGGGGAACTATACAAAGCCGCGAATGCTGCGTACTGGAATTATTTTATAAAACGCGCAGCCTTCTCCAATACTTCATCTTCTGTAGCTGCACTTATATAGCGTCCGTTCACATATACGAACGCGCGCTTCCCACAAGGTCCGCAATACGACTTGCAACCGATTTTGATCTCCGCATCCGGTGCCATCTTTTGCAGCTTGGGCAAGATTGTTTTCAAGCGAATATGATTGCATTCATCACATACGCGAATATCATTGGCCATCTGTCGTCCCTCCGTGCTCTGGCTTAGTGGTCGCCGTGATTACCTTGGGAAGGGTTAGTAATGACAAATCCTTCTTCGGGGAAATACAAGTAATCAATTTTCACGCCATCCAGCAGCGGCTGGCCGTTTTCCAAAATAACATCAATGCCTTTATCTGTAGATACGACGGTATCTGTTTCTTTAGGCGTGTCCAAATCCAGCCCGTAATGAGCATGATCTCCATGGGAATGAGTAATGACAACCCGCAGGCTCTTCCCTTGGTTTTCTTCTTTATCCAATTCAAGCTTCAATACTTTAGCAGCGTTGCGAGTAATTTTGCAATTCATCAACTTCATCTCCTTCATATTAATCAAATGAAGTGTGGTCCATCGGAGTATGAATATCCGTGCCACACAATTTAACAGGTAAGTTCAACAACTATAAACTGCAAATAGCCTCTACACTAGAAAGGCAATATTCCTATTGTAAAGAAAACTGCGAAAAATCGCAATCACGAAATTCACAAGCTTATATTCCTACCGGACACGTACACGCTGCTTCTCAAGCACATCGGGATATTTTCGTTCAGCGCGGGTCACAAACCAGTTCATCAGCAGCAGCGTCACCCCAATGTCGTCAATGGGCATAAAGGGCATGACATCCGGCAGTACCCAATAGAGCAGTACAGGAACGACAAACAGCAATTTTTCACCCAATGGAATTTTCGACGACGTAATAAACCGGGGCATGCGACGAAACACATGTGACCATTGACGGAGAGACAGTAATCTTTTCCACTTCATAGGTTGCTCACTCCATTTCCAATGCTCCTAAGTATATATACCCCATTGAAGGGACATGTAAGAGGAACACTTGTAAAAACACGTGCTCCTCCTAATACGTACTGATAAACTATGGCGTTTCAGGTCGACCCTTTTACCATGACAGCACCGTTGCCATTAACATGCCCACCTCTGCCGCAATATCGTCATAATCACGCATAGGCAGCGGATTTACGCCCAGCCCGACTTCAACGGTAAAACCAGGTTTGCCAAAGCGCTGTATAAACCAGTCCTTATACCCTGCATCACTGCCCCCCAGCTTTACCGCCCGGTATCCTGTCGCAGCCGCCAGCCGTGATGCCCAATCCCGACTCTCCTTTGGCTCCAAATCCCGGTAATTCCAATAGATTTCCTGTCCCTGACTGTGTATGGACAACACCATATCAAACTGTTCCCGCTCCGTCAGATCGACAAGCGCTTTAGCCTCTGGCTCAGACAAAGGTGCAGGACCCGCATAATCCCTTCTGGACGGACCTGTTTTGCCGCGTCTTCGCACCTCTTCCTCCCAATGCGCCGGAAACTGATCGTTGAGATCTACACCGCGAATGTTCGCCTTCCACCCACGATAATCAGCGCGGCCATCATTCCATTTTCTTAAGTCAGGATACAGGGGATGAGACGGAAGGACACCTTGTTGAACCAGTTCCACCCCGTCCGGATTGACCATGGGCACTACCCATAAGGAAGTACGGTTTAGCCAAGTCTGTGGAGAAACGCCATATATCCATGGAGGAGCATTACCTTGATCCTCTCGCTCATCGTGATGCTCCCCCTCTTCATTTCCATTCTTCCTGTCGACTCCTTGCGCATATCGCTCTACAAAACGCAGCAAACACGGTGTCGTCAGCCATTCATTGGCATGTACGGAGGCATTGGCGTGAATTTTCAGTGGTCCCCGTCCAATACGTACATAGGGAATATCCTTTCCCATGACACTGGTGCCGATGCTGCCAACTTCAATAAACGGATACCTTTGAGCCAGTGCCGCAAGATCTTCTCTCAAGTCCTCGTACCCATACTCCCCGCGCAAATGTATAATCTGATCCTGATGGTGTTCAGGGATAATGATTGTTTTTCCTTCCACAAAATCATGCTCCGCAAGTTCGGGATTAGCCTGCCGCAGTTCATCAAGCTCCACACCAAACTGCTTGGCAATGTGTCTGGCATGCTCACCGGGCTGAATAACGTATTTACGATCCATTGACGGACGAATGTACAGCACTTGACCACAAACCAGATAGGGTTGCGCGGCAGTCCATGGATTGTCTGCCATCAATGTATCTGCCGATAATTTAAAAGCCGAGGCGACCCGGTGCAAAGTATCTCCTTTTTGTACGATATATTCCCTCATCTTCTACGCCCCTTCCATCTGTCTTACTGCATGTTATGCAGACGCGGCGTGTCTTGATGAAGCGAATACCAAAACAGCCGATTCTTTTGTCTAATGACAAAAAAATCGGCCGTCTCGTCAATCGAGATTGGTGACCTGCCAAACAACAGGCGTTTGACGAATTTGCTCCCCAAGCCACTGTGCTGCGATACTCTGGAACAATTCCGGATCACCAGAACAAAAAAGCTGATGCACCGGTGTCTCATCCCCGGCTTCCAACTTGCCCTTGTTATACAAAATCGTACTCGTCTCACGAGCCGTTTCGTCTGCGGAGCTAATCAGCTTCACGTTGGGGCCCATCACTTCCTGAATCGTTTCCTTCAAAAAAGGATAATGCGTACAACCAAGAATCAGACAATCAATCGGGTACGCTTGAATCCGTCTCAATGTCTCCTCTACGACCTCTGATGTTGTCTCTGAACGGAACAATCCCTGTTCCACCAAAGGAACAAGCGAAGGGCAAGCATGGCTCACCACGTCTACATAGGGGGATAGTTGCTTCAGCGCAGCCGTATAGGCTCCGCTTCGGATTGTACCTACAGTCCCAATCACCCCGACATGCCCGGTGGCTGTTGCGCTAATTGCAGCACGTGCCCCGGGGTGGATGACTCCAATCACCGGAATGGATACCTTTTGGCTAATATAGTCCAATGCCGCGGCTGTTGCCGTGTTGCAGGCAATAATAATGACTTTCGGATCAAATTGAATCAGAAAATCAACCATTTGCTCTGTAAATTTCTTAACCTCTTCCGATGGCCGGGGTCCATACGGGGTGCGCGCAGTGTCTCCAAAATAAATGATTTTTTCCCTTGGAAGTTGACGCATGACTTCTTTAACAACCGTCAGACCTCCTACACCGGAATCCAATATTGCAATCGCTTGCTGCACGTACACACCGCTTCCTTTTTGTTCAAGTATGAGTCGTTCCCTCTTGGGAAGCTATCCGTTGCTACATACCTTATGTTGTATTCGAGTAAAGGGTACCCCAAAATATTACCCGAAAAAGGGAAAGCGATCAACAAAGAGGCTTCATCCCAACAGGAGAAGCCTCGAAGCGAATCCATATTCAGCTAAATTATATTGGTTTAGAGTTGCTTACAGGGAATCCTTTTTGATATCTTCTTGAACAGGATCGGATGAAATGCTGACTTCAGGAAGAACTCCGCCTTTTTTGCGAAATTGCCCGATTTCATGAATAACCGCTGAGGCCGTATCCTTAATTTTATCGGTATACTCAATAGAGGTATCTGTAATTTTCCCGGCCAGTTCCTGCCCCTTATCACTGACTAGACGTGCCTGATCCGTAATGTCCTGACGCAGATCACGACCTGACTTGGGGGCAAACAACAGCGCAGCGAGCGAACCGGCAATGCTACCTGCCACCGCACCACGGATAAAGCTTTTGTGGTTTTCTTTCATCATCATCTCTCCCTTATGCCCGGGCGAATGCCCATCTGTTAATGCATTATAAGCAGGGAGAGCTTGTCATGACACAGCGAACGACCATAAAAGCTCCTACTTTTTTCGGGACCGGATACGATACAGGCAGCAACGTCCTCCATCCGCCAAGCAATCCTCACGAACAACCTCGGCATCAAGCAGCTCCTCGAACATTTGCTGCTCACATTCACAAGCCTTGCGGTAACGGCCTGCGATTTGAGAAATCGGACAATTGTATTCCACAATAGAGTAGCTCCCGTCCTCTTCTTCCCGCCACTCCGCCATATAACCGGAGGCGTTCTGAATGCCGGAAAGCTTTTCCACACGTGAAGCCAGCGTGGTCTCGCTCTCTATCTGAGGGGCGTAACGCTTCATCATTTTGCGTTTTCTGCCGTCAAACAGAGAGTAAACAGCTTCCATTCCCTGCTCTTCATCCAGTTCCCCCAGTAGTTCCAGCAACAAATGATCATAATTGCGGGGAAACTGCTCACTTCCCTGCTCGCTCAGACTGTACAAAAACGTCGGACGTCCCATCGCCTGCCGCACTACGGTAGCGACGATGAGACCATCCTGCTCCATCAATTTGAGATGCCTGCGCACCCCCATTTCGGTAATGCCCAATTGAGCTGCCAAGCTTCCGACGCCCACAGGTCCCTTGGTTTTCAACAATGTCATAATCATGCGCCTGGTGGGCATTTCGGGAACGATATACTTATCCGTCACTTTAGCCTTTACACTCCCTCGGGCTGCGGACCCAATTCCTTATTTAAATAGTCATGCACACTGGATGCAAAACGCTCCAATAGCTCGGGCAGCTCAGGTGTGAGCGGATGAAGGCTCGTCCGGTCCCAATGGAAATATTCCTGCACCAAGGGTTTCCGCAAGGCGACCAGCTCCATGATCGGATTAAACACGGTATCATCCAGTACGCCCTCTTCATGAATGATACCGATAATATCCTCGTAGCTGCTGGCATCGCGCATAATAAATCCATCAATGATATAGCTTCCTACGTCCGTTACCGTTTCAATCGCCAGATGTAGGCAGCGCTCCTGCACCAGTCCCTGCAACAAATCTCCGTTCCAAGCGGCCGTTATGCGGCGGAGTCCTGCAGCAATGTCGGGAACGGCACCTAGTCGAAGCTCAATTTGCTCCCGGTTGACATAATACAAGGTCCTTCACCTCCCGAACCGCTTCAAATTTCATAATCAACTGCGATCGATACATCTTTCACTTCATTCATGTGTACAATGATCTCCTGATGCACAGGGTGTATCTGATACGTCTGCAGATCCTCCAGTGTTTCGACAACAGCCGTAAGGGAAATATCATAAGATCGTTCCGAACGAATCACATCCGTACCTACTTCGAGTGATAGAAGTTCTTTGATTTTACCATTCATGCTGCGCAAGACGGACGCCGTATGCTCAATGCTTTCAGGGGAGCGTTCTTTCAATTTGAACAAAACAATATGTTTAATCATGCGTATAGGCTCCTTATCTTAAAATGTTCTCTTGAAAATTTTATCATAACGTCCCGCATACGGAAAGAAACTTCGTAATTCTAGCGATCTTTTCCACCATCTTTCCCGGCAGACTCCTTGTCCTTCAGCAGAGCAAAAAAATTCTTGAGCTTCGGTGGGAGCGGCAAGCCCATGCGTGAGCAGTTTTCCGTAATCGAGATTAATTCATTGGATAAATAAAAATACGTCGCCGCCCCTTTCATCATTTCAGTGCCCATCAGGAGGTCTACATGATGTGCCAAAGAAATCACCATCAGCATCAAAGCCTTCCTCGTCAATCCCCAAAACCCTGCTTTGCTGCTCAAGCCTTCCCCAGTCTTAATCGCTGCGGCAACCCCAGTCACATAATCAATAGCCATTGCAACCGTGAACAGCACCATAAGCTGATTCCAGCCGCCAAATGCAAAGGTAATAATGGCACCTGTGGTAGCGCAAAACATACTAAACATAGCGGGGTTAATATTCATACCTGTTCCTCCTCTCGGGGCGGTTACTGCAATATATGCAGCGACGTGGCAACCCGTAAAGTCATATGACCTGAAGAGGGAACTGAAATCATAGATTCATATAAAACAAGCTGCAAACCTCATGATTTTCTGTGCACACACGACAAAAAACACCCTAAAAAACCTAATAAATAGTTTTAAAGGTGTCTTTACTTCCTTATTGGGCAATGTAACGCTTGTTTATCCAAGACCTGATTTCTGCTTACCGCTTATATAAAAAAACAGACCCCCCCTCTTCAAAAAATAAAGTAGGGTAGCCTGTTTTTCTGACAAGCTATTCAATTAACGATGATCATTCCAAAAATTAAGTGGAGTCAGATTGCCATTCAACGGCTCAAAAGAATAGCCTTCCTTCTGCAAAGCCGCCATAATCTGTGGAAGTACCTTGATCGTAGATGGCTTATCATGCATAAGAACGACAGGTGTTCTGCCTTGTTTTTTCAATCTTCTAATATCACTCAGAACAGTTTGTTCAAAATGCTCTGGATTTTTGGTATAACGCCAATCGTTGGAATCTACATTCCAATCCCAAATATGATAGCCCGCACCCGTCAGCTGATCACGGAATGCTTTCTTCAAATACGGTTTGCTGCCATAAGGAGTACGAATCAAAGAAGTGCGTTGCCCAGTTGCCTGGAATAAAATCTCATTATCCTGATTCATTTCTGCAAGCGCCGCTGCCGGAGAAGCATAGATTTTCTTCACCTGGTGCGACATCCCGTGCAAGCCCAAGCCATGACCCGCCTCTACCATTCTCTTCATAACTGCACTATGTTCACGAATTTCCGGTCCCAGCATAAAGAAAGTAGCCTTGGCATTATATTTATCCAAAATATCCAACAGTTGTGAAGTATGCGCCGTAGGACCATCATCAAAGCTCAAATAAATCGTTCGGCTCGATGAGGAAGCGTTCCCCTTGGTTCCTGCATTGCTAGTTTTGCCGGGCTTCACGGCTGCATACTGTTTAATTTCTGCGGCAAATTTATTCAAAAATTGTGTATCAGACAAGCTCGCATTCGCGTTCTGAATCCGATATAGATTGCTTGAAGGTATCGTGATGGTAAAACCGAAGGCATCCGCCAATGTGCGAATTGGCACCATCGTACGTCCTCCGCGCTCAAAAACATCACCCTTGGTCAGATCCAGCGTAAAGCTGCGATTATGTCCGGTCAACACCAATGTACGTCCGCTAGCCGAAGTGGAGATCCCCATCTTTTGACCTAATGTAACGATAGGTACATACAACTTGTCATTTTCCATCACTGGCCGAATCGTATTAGAGTCCAGTAATACATCATTGACCCCCAGCAAAGGAGCCTTCGCTTGAGCACTTGCCGTATTCGTATGTATGCCCAACAGACCCAAACAACAGATTGCCATCAAACATACAGCCATCCATTTTACTTTCAAAAACTTCATTACTTACACCATCCTGTGCTGTATTTTATATTGTGCGGGAGCTATCTCTAGCTTGTCTATGAAGTTATACAGACATGACGATATAGACATGGCAATATAGACATTCACTAAACATATAGAACATAAACGCATCTCAACCGATTGAATCGGAACGCCTTTCCTTTCCCCCTATATATATTAATAGATTACCAGAGTATAGTATGTAAATATAGTGAAACAATTCGACAACAATCTCGCAATACCCCCGCCCACCGAGGTTACAAAGTTGTGAATAAATTGGCTGAGTTAAAATGCAAGCTATTAATAAATTCTTTTAGTTGAACTAGAGCTTATGAAACAAGCCTTTCATGAATTTCGTACACAGTATTAATGGCTAGAACAGACCACTTGCCCTTTACAGTCATACAATAATTATTGAAACGGCATTAAGACATTCTTCTGAAAATAAGATAACTTCTTTTTTCCGAACCTGCTCTTATCTTCATAAAAGAAAGAGATTCCCTAGTCTTAATTCTCCTTATTGCTTCCAAGTTGTAGAGAACTCCTTCACCATCAATTGCATTATACTCTGTAATTAAACGTGACTCTACGGCAATAGTTTTAAATATATTTAATTCAGCTTTATGGCTGTACCCATTGTACTCTTATACTTCCCTATCATGAAATTCCCATATTCAATTCATCTGCATAAAATACCCCAATGAGTCCAATGCAAATGAAAAACCTTGAAGGAATTTATCCCTCAAGGCGAATTTAGCTTTACTCTGAACCAAAATCTCTACTCTTTCACAATGTATAATGTTCTTCTGGTTAGTATAAATATTCCGTCTTTAGTCGCAGGCATAAATTCTTGCCCGCTCGGGTCAACATACCCATCGGATTATTCGCAACACATGCATACCAGTTCAAGCTTTGCGGATCGCTTATCTCACCTTGATACGTATCCTCGCCATTTTGCGTACGTCCGATGATGTTTTTATTCCCATCCCGCTCATACCCAAATTGGTGCAGCGCTGTACCGCCTTGCTCTACTGTAACTCCAGACAAATCCAGTCCGTTATAGCTGAATCGCGTACTCAGCCCTCGGCTTGAAGACTGACCTTTCAGCAACCCATTCGGTGCATACTCAAATGTCATGCGGTCCAGTGATCCACCCACAGCAGCACTCGCTCCTGCCACACTCTGTACGTTGGCTGTCCCTGCTCCACTGCTAACGTCCATTTGAGTCACTTGGCCCAAACTATCCAGCCTGGACTGGACATGCATAGACGTTCCAGAAGCATCGGTCAGCACATAACCTGTGCGAGACTGCTTGTTGTACTCGTAGGTTATTTGCGTGCCGTCCGGGTACTTTAAGTCCGGTCAACGACCCATTTGCTGGATCATAGGCATACGAGGTCGTTCCCTGCCCATCTGTCATGCTGGTTCGGCGTCCCGCAAGGTCATAGGTATAATTGGTTTTAAAATCCGGTCCCGCCGCTTCGGTAACCAGCCCACCATAGTATTTATTACAATAGCATGAAGTAAGCGCAATTAAGGACTGATAATTAAAAAAAAACCACAACACGAAACTATATCGCATTGTGGTAAAATATTCAAAAATCCTATTTCAATATTTGCGCAGTCCCCGCCTCTACATCAATTAGAAAAACTCTGGGATCCATACCATACCTCCCATTTTTATGTTCGTCCAGTGTAGACAACTCGTATTGATTCGGTACATTTGTCGGTTTTAAAATCCCCCAAGCCCAGTCCTCGCTACCTCCACCTGAATAGCCCTCATTTTCCTTTCTAATTGAAATAGCGATATTTTTTCTTCTCCTGTTGAAATATTTTTCAAGTGCAATTGTTCCCTACTATTCCTCTGGAAAGGATTAATTAAATCAATGCGATATTCATATTTTTGATCTGAAGTTAAGCGTATTGGATCACTATCAACATTATCATATAGCCATCCTCGAGTGGGAGTTCCATCTACTAAATAATAAGAAAAAAATAGTAAAGATAACATCAATATTGCTGACACCAAATATTTTATCCCACTAAATGGTGCCCATCCCTGCCAAATATACGTTAACGATATTAATACAATTATAATTGACGGAACTCCAAATAAAACCAATGTAGCGGTTCCCAAGATATCATGTCCATGTTGAAAGCCCCCCGTTGAGCCTAAAATAAACCATATGAAAGCCGCTATATTTATAAGAATAGGTATCATCCATATTATTTTGAACCAGATAGGCATTTTACTCATTTACTCCCTCCTGTCTATGTTTGATTTTTTACTTTTCAATTTATATCATATCTAAATAGCGCTTATCCTTTTAAAGTGTTGCTCAGTTTTTTCATTGAATTTTTATACCTTGCTTCAGAAAAATTATGTTGTAACAAAAGTGGCTTTACGTATTTATCCAATGTATTAGGATTATTATGCATTACAGAATGGGCTTCAATTCGATGTGTAGAAAAATATGAAGATAATTTAACTTTAACATTTTCAGCGCCACTGAATGTACGCATCGCTTGCCCCAAAGTCCAAATACTCCCTCCAAGTTCTTTTTGTACTAAATCATAATCGTTATATACATTGATATGTTGTCCTACATCCGTTTTCAGCTTATACCCTCGTACTGGTGTCGCAATGGTGATAAGAGTATCAACGTGCACCCCACGTTTAGCCAAGATGTTAGTTGCCATGATGGAAACATTACCTCCGTGACTATGCCCCATGATTCGTATCGGTTCTTTTGGATGGGTCTGATGATAATTATAAATTTCATTTGCTACAATTTCTGCACCCTTAACGCGGGCTCCATTCTTATTCTTACCGCTCCATCGCGGAGTATCAATCGGTTCATGAAAAAGTTCCTTTTCGATGTAATTTTTACTATTATTCCATGTATTTAGATAAGCAAAAGTACCGTGAACTAGCCAAACTTTATGCCCACTTGGATCAGTGTACTTCAACGGATTATTGGCTACATACGCATACCAATTCAAGCTCTGCGGATCACTCATCTCTCCCTGATACGTATCCTCGCCCATAAAACGCGCTGTGCCCGGATCATACCAGCGGGCTCGCAAATACTGGAGTCCGGTCGTGTCATCCCAATACTCACCAGCATAACGTAGCACGTTCGGTACGGTCTCTTTCACCGTCTCCGGGCCGCCCCAAATGTCGTAGCTGTAGCTGTTCAGTTCCTTGCCCATACTATCACCCAAGCCCACCACATCACCGTGACCATTCAACTGATAATATTGCAACTGTTCGCTTGCTTTATCTTGTCTAGCCCACAGTTGACCGGACAAGTCATACACATAGACATACGTGATCTTCGCTGCTCCACCTTCGACCTCGGCCTCCGCCATCAGCTTCGCTTCTTCGTCATAGTAATACCGGGTCGTTTTACCGCCCTCTGTACGCTCGTACAGAAGCCCGTCTCCGTTATAGCTGTACCCGACCTCTTTGCCCTCACCGCTCACATTTGTCAGACGACTGACGGAATCATAGCCATAACTGGCGTTTTCCATACCGAACACTTTGCCGCTGCCTTCCGCGCTTCGGTTTCCATTCGGATCGTAGCCGTAGGTCTTGTTCTTCTCACCTGCGGCTTCGCTGGCTATTCGGTTTGACGGGTCGTATCCAAATTGATCCGTGGTTCCGTTTTGTGTACGTCCGATGATGTTTTTATTCCCATCCCGTTCATAACCAAATTGGTGTAGCGCCGTACCGCCTTGCTCCACCGTTACCCCGGACAAGTCCAGTCCGTTATAGCTGAATCGCGTACTCAGCCCTCTACTCGAAGACTGACCCTTCAGCAAACCATTAGGAGCATAATCAAACGTCATGCGATCCAGTGATCCACCCGCTGCAGCCGTCGTCGCCCCTGAAAGACTCTGCACATTTGCTGTATCGGCTCCACTGCTAACGTCCATTTGAGTAACCCGGCCCAAGCTATCCAGCTTGGACTGGACATGCATAGACGTTCCAGAAGCATCGGTCAGCACATAACCTGTGCGAGACTGCTTGTTGTACTCGTAGGTTATTTGCGTGCCGTCCGGGTACTTTAGTCCGGTCAACGACCCATTTGCTGGATCATAGGCATAGGAGGTTGTTCCCTGCCCATCTGTCATGCTGGTTCGGCGTCCCACAAGGTCATAGGTATAATTTGTTTTAAAATCCGGTCCCGCCGCTTCGGTAACCAGCCTGTCCGCGTTATATTGAAAGGTGACTGCTCCGATTTATTTGTAAATATATATAATAAATTATAATAAAAAACCACAACACGAAACTATATCGCATTGTGGCTAAATGTTTAAAATCTTGTATAGAGAAGAAAGAGCTTGTAGGCGAGGCTCTTGGAAATTTCGTAATTCCCCTTTTTAAGGCCTTTCACATTTAGTTTTGTATCAATTTATTAAGAGAGTGATACGTATCTTCAGTCATAAATACTCCAGTTATCCTCTCATTTACAAAGCGAACTATATCGAGTGGATCATAATCAATATTGGAATCTATATAAATTAATTTAACGTTTGATATCCCCTTCCGAATCAATTTTTTTCCTAATTCTTTATCGCCCTTACCTAGATAGTGCATCCCCAAATCAGTGAAATTAGTAACATGTTTTGGACACTCTTGTATCGACTCATTTAATAATGAATCAAATTTACAAATGTCCATACTCTTGTAATGCCAAGCAAGAATGTAAGACAATATGGAGGAAACTTCACAATTTACTGTACTTTTTAGTTCGAGCGCTTTCCTTACCAGCTTTTCATCTAAGCCACCTAAATACCAATCGGAGAAGAACAACATTAAGACAAAAAACAACAAATTGTCCTTGTGAAAGGCTAGAGCATTGTTGAGATACTTAGTAGCTCGTTCATAATCTTCAATCGGAGAAAGTGTCTCCAAAATGACCAATCTAGCCCAACCATCAACATCATTTGGATTTACTTTCACATAGTCTAGCATTAGTCTTTCTGCTTCCTCAAGAGAATCCCTACTAGCAACTAATTTTGATACAGTCTCTTGCAATTTTATATCTTCCATTTTACCACTCCAATTTATTTAATGAGGTTTCCAATTACCCTGTCAGCAGTTCCCATAAAGGTATTCACATTAATAACTGCACCATTTTCAACGTAAAATCTTATTGTTACATCATATCCGTTAATTTTGGTATGCATTTGGTTTGAACCTTGTTTTAACTTAGAGGGATCTACAGAGCCAATTTTTCCAGTTATGCTACTGAATATTGATTGTTTATCTTTTCCTAATTTCATTATCCCGTCTTTAATATGGTCGGTTGAGAATACATGTTTCTGATATCGATTAAACAAGTCTGTCTTGAAGCTGATTTTTGTAAAACCTGTTGTTCTTCCCTTAACAGACTTTCCACCAGTATTACCAATCATCCCCATCGCAGCTATGCCAAGGACTTCGGCATCGGTCCACTTTTGGTATGCACTTAACAACTGTCCTCTAGCCCAATCTGACTTGCCTGCACTATTCTTATAGCCACTCGTTCCCGTTAACAGGTCGTATAAGTAATTATACTGGTTTGCTCCTCCAAAAACCGACGAAAAATCGTATCGTTTCCGTATGAAGTCCTTGTATAACTGATAATCCTGATTCTTGCTGGAACTCGATTTAACCCTCGCTTCATTTAGTAATATTCTAAGTTCCTGATAATCAAGGGTTTCGAAATAATGTCCACTTGGATCAATATAAATTAACGGATTATTCGCTACATACGCATACCCATTCAAGCTTCGCGGATCACTCATTTCTCCCTGATACGTATCCTCGCCCATAAAACGGGCTGTGCCTGGATCATACCAGCGGGCTCGCAAATACTGGAGTCCGGTCGTGTCATCCCAATACTCGCCAGCATAACGCAGCACGTTCGGAACAGTCTCTTTCACCGTCTCCGGGCCGCCCCAAATGTCGTAGCTGTAACTATTTAGCTCCTTGCCTGTGCTGTCACTCAGGCCCACCACATCCCCGTGACCGTTGAGCTGATAATATTGCAGCTGTCCACTGGCCTTGTCTTGTCTGGCCCACAGTTGACCGGACAAGTCATACACATAGACATACGTGATCTTCGGCGTTTCACCTTCGACCTCAGCTTCTGCCATCAGCTTCGCTTCTTCGTTGTAGTAATACCGGGTCGTTTTGCCACCCTCCGTACGCTCGTACAGCAGTCCGTCTCCATTGTAGCTGTATCCGACCTCTTTGCCCTCACCGCTCACCTTCGTCAGACGGCTGACGGAATCATACGTATATTCAGCGTTTTTCATGCCGAACACTTTGCCGCTGCCTTCGGCGCTTCGGTTTCCATTCGGATCGTAGCCATAGGTCTTGTTCTTCTCACCTGCGGCTTCGCTGGCAATTCGGTTTAACGGGTCATATCCAAACTGGTCTGTCGTTCCGTTTTGCGTACGTCCGATGATGTTTTTATTGGCATCCCGCTCATAACCAAATTGGTGTAGCGCTGTACCGCCTTGCTCTACCGTAACCCCGGACAAATCCAGTCCGTTATAGCTGAATCGCGTACTCAGCCCTCGGCTTGAAGACTGACCTTTCAGCAACCCATTCGGTGCATAATCAAACGTCATGCGATCCAGTGATCCGCCCGAAGCAGCACTGGCTCCTGTCAGACTCTGTATGTTGGCTGTACCTGCTCCACTGCTAATGTCCATTTGAGTCACTCGGCCCAAGCTGTCCAGCTTGGACTGGACGTGCATAGACGCTCCAGAAGCATCGGTCAGTACATAGCCTGTGCGAGACTGCTTATTGTACTCATAGCTGATTTGCGTACCATCCGGGTACTTCAGCCCGGTCAACGACCCATCTGCTGGATCATAGGCATACGAGGTTGTTCCCTGCCCATCTGTCATGCTGGTTCGGCGTCCCACAAGGTCATAGGTATAATTGGTTTTAAAATCTGGTCCCGCCGCTTCCGTAACCAGCCTGGCCACGTTATATTGAAAGGTGATTGCTCCGATTTATTTGTAAATATATAGATAAATTATAATAAAAAAATAAAAAACCACAACACGAAACTATATTGCATTGTGGCTAAATGTTTAAAATCTTGTATAGAGAAGAAAGAGCTTGTAGGCGAGACTCTTGGAAATTTTGTCATTTCCCTTTTAAGGCCTTTCACATTTAAGTTTGTATCAATTTATTAAGAGAGTGATACATATTTTCAGTCATAAATACTCCAGTTATCCTCTCATTTACAAAGCGAACTATATCGAGTGGATCATAATCAATATTGGAATCTTTATAAATTAATTTAACGTTTGATACTCCCTTCCAAATCAATGTTTTTCCTAATTCTTTATCCCCCTTATCTAGATAGTGCTTTCCCAAATCAGTGAAGTTAGTAATATGTTTTGGACACTCTTGTATCGACTCATTTAATAATGAATCAAATTTACAAATGTCCGTACCCTTGTAATGCCAAGCAAGAATGTAAGACAACATGGAGGAAACTTCATAATTTACTGTACTTTTTAGTTCGAGTACTTTCCTTATCAGCTTTTCATCTAAACCGACTAAATACCAATCGGAGAAGAACAACATTAAAACAAAAAAACAACAAATTATCCTTGTGAAAGGCTAGAGCATTGTTGAGATACTTCGTAGTTCGTTCATAATCTTCAATCTGTCTTGAAGCTGATTTTTGTAGAGCCTGAATGCTTCTCCGTTTTTGTTCGATAGTTTGATTAAAACACAAATGATCCGAAAAAGATCAATTCCCTCAAATTTCCCATCTTACGGGTCACAGTTCATTTTGCTGTGTAGGTGTTTTTTTCATTGTCCACTGAATGGGGCCTTGACCAGGGTTGATGAGGGTTAAGTGCGTTTGAACCTAGGTGCCCGAATCATTCGGCACTGGTTGGGGATAAAAGAAAGACCTTGAGGACTGTTGCCCCCAAGATCAAACTTCTCTTAGTTTACTGATTTGCTTTGTCAAGCAATGACTCTAGTTGAACTATTCGTTGGCTCATTCGTATGGAAGGGTTAATTTGAACTAGTTCTGCAATAAAATCTGTCGTTTTATTAATTGGTGGCTAGCCTTACCACATGACCTACTCTTTATGTAAACTGGTCGTCACCAGATTGCTTGCTTTCTTCGTCGTAACTATCGCTATAATGTTCAGTTCTGTTGCGGACAAAATCAAATTATTCGATTTAACCGCCCCTACTCTTAATAGTGGTGGTTACTATCCTAAAAGTTGTGATTCAATTGCCTTTCAGCCTCTCTATCGGGGCGACGTATTCTACAGTTGCGATGAATATTGAAAAAAACGAAAGAAAGAGAAGATAACAAAATACAGGTAAATCATGGTGGTATCTGACCATAATCGACCTGAATAATGTAACGGTATAGCGCTATATAGGTTATACTCTTAAAGCATTTACGTGCGTACAGGGGGCATTGAAAAATTTCTTGTACTGGTATTACATGGGTGATGCTTAATTAGATTCAGACGCCCAATTCATTCGGCACTGGGTGGGGGTAAAAGAAAAGACCTTGGAGCGTATCGCCCTCAAGGTCTGAAGCAAACTATGAAAACTGTTTTAGAAAATCATGTACCCAATCAATATTAGAATTGTACTCTCTTTGGTTATGCTCCCAATACTCGATAAATCTTTGCTTGCAGGTCTCATAATGGGGGTATATCGTCTGAATCTTTTTTATCAACTCTTTGCTACCGCCCAAAACAGCATGACCTTCATGCGAAATAATCACTCCCCAATTGCCGCTAGTCGAATAAATTGCGTTTTCTAATACAATTGGAATATTTGTATAATCCTCATAAGTAGATGAAATCTCTCCTATCCAGTGACCATACTCGTATGAATCGCTTGATAGCGATGTGGAGAAGCAATCACCTTCAATTTCGGATGTGAAAAATTTATCTTCCCCAATACGACTGATTGCTTGACAGAGAACATTAAACTGCTCTTCTTGAAGGTAATACCCGTCTGTAGGAAATAAGAGCAGTTTAGCTTGGATAGAGTCTGTGTATGCATTATCGAAAGGGTCTTTATTCTTAAACACCTTTAAAAAATTGCTCTCAAGGACTTTAAGGGTTTCACTATCACTGATTTTTTTCATATCAATCCTCCAAGAACTTGATTTTCCTTATTCCACTAATTCCATTCACATCAATTGTTGGAGGGCCTGATTTAGAAGCCGCCCGATAAGTAAATGTAACACTATTTGCATCTTTACCGACAAACACTCCTGATGAAACTTCTTTAAAGTCGCTTACTTGTTCTTTAAAGAAATTAAAAGCATCATCTGCATTTCCTGTTATTTTCCTTATATCCTTCTGGTCAGCCTGCGCTAATTTCTTCAAGTCATCGGCACTAAACTTCCCCCAACAATTAGTATTGTGAACCCAAATACCAAGGTCACTCACGAAATAAGTATGGAACTCATCAACTGTCATGTTATAAACCGTAACCTGCTTGTGCTCCAGTTCAATACTGTCTATCTTGAGTGTATTGCCATCGCTCTGAACAAGCAAATCTCCAACTTTCAAGTCCTTGACAAAAGTCCATCCTTTGCCCTCCACCCAGAATGGATGGTTAAACGTAGACTCAATCGTCTGGTCGCCCACATGAATCTTGTAAATCTCATCCGTCTCATGATTGAACGTAGCCGTAACCTCTTTATACGCTACTTCACCAGTCTCTTCATCCTTGGAAAGAACCTTATCTCCGACTTCGATGTCTTCGATATTCTTCTCCCTTTCGTCTGTTTGAACCTTCGTACCCGCTGTAAAGCAGTTACAAGGGAGCGCTTTGGCTGCTTTTAGATTTTTTTCTGACAATTCGACAGATCGTTCAATATATCTTCCTTCTTTACTCGTCAGCTTTATAATCAATTTTCCGCCTTTAACAAACTTACCCACGGGAATAAATCCTACGGCCGCAAGTGTTTTGTCAAAGGTAGATGCTTTGGGATCAAGCAGCGTGTTAATATCATCCACAATCATGAAGTTGGCTACTGCCGTGGATGCCTGTATGGTTCCTGCTTTAAACTCATTCCAGCAAGTCCCCATCCCTACTCTTTCACAATGAATAATAGTTTTCTGGTTGGTATAAAATATCCCGCCTTTAGTCGTAGGCATAAATTCATGCCCACTAGGGTCTACATATCCAAGCGGATTATTCGCCACATACGCATACCAGTTCAAGCTTTGCGGATTGCTGATCTCGCCCTGATACGTATCCTCGCCCATAAAACGGGCTGTGCCCGGATCATACCAGCGAGCCCGTAGGTACTGGAGCCCAGTCGTATCATCCCAATACTCGCCAGCATAGCGCAGCACATTCGGTACGGTCTCTTTCACCGTCTCCGGGCCGCCCCAAATGTCGTAGGTGTAACTATTTAGCTCCTTGCCTGTGCTGTCACTCAGGCCCACCACATCACCGTGGCCATTCAGCTGATAATATTGCAGCTGTCCGCTTGCCTTGTCTTGTCTGGCCCACAGTTGACCGGACAAGTCATACACATAGGCATACGTGATCTTCGCCGCTCCACCTTCGACCTCAGCTTCCGCCATCAGCTTCGCTTCTTCATCGTAGTAATACCGGGTCGTTTTGCCACCCTCCGTACGCTCGTACAGCAGCCCGTCTCCGTTATAGCTGTATCCGACCTCTTTCCCTTCACCGCTCACATGGGTCAGACGACTGACGGAATCATAGCCATAACTGGCGTTTTCCATACCGAACACTTTACCGCTGCCTTCGGCGCTTCGGTTTCCATTCGGATCGTAGCCGTAGGTCTTGTTCTTCTCACCTGCGGCTTCGCTGGCCACTCGGTTTGACGGGTCATATCCAAACTGGTCTGTTGTTCCGTTTTGTGTACGTCCGATGATGTTTTTATTCCCATCCCGCTCATAACCAAATTGGTGCAGCGCCGTACCGCCTTGCTCTACCGTTACCCCGGACAAATCCAGTCCGTTATAGCTGAATCGCGTACTCAGCCCTCGGCTTGAAGACTGACCTTTCAGCAACCCATTCGGTGCATACTCAAACGTCATGCGGTCCAGTGATCCACCCACAGCAGCACTCGCTCCTGCCACACTCTGTACGCCCGCTGTCCCTGCTCCACTGCTAACGTCCATTTGAGTCACTTGGCCCAAACTATCCAGCTTGGACTGGACATGCATAGACGTTCCAGAAGCATCGGTCAGCACATAACCTGTACGAGACTGCTTATTGTACTCGTAGGTTATTTGCGTGCCGTCCGGGTACTTCAGTCCAGTCAACGACCCATTTGCTGGATCATAGGCATAGGAAGTCGTACCCTGCCCATCTGTCATGCTGGTTCGGCGTCCTGCATTGTCGTAGGTGTAATTGGTTTTAAAATCGGGGCCTGCCGCTTCGGTAACCAGCCCGTCCGCATTATATTGAAAAGTGATCGCTTCCGATTTCCCTGTCAGCATACGGGTGATATTTCCATCCGTATCATAAATATTTAATGTTGTTCCTCCACTTGATTTCTCAAGCAGCGTCCGTCTGCCCAGTTCGTCATAGGAGTACACATTCTTTTGCCCATCAGGATATTGAACGGTCTTCACATTTCCGGCCAGATCATACGTATAGCTAACCTGCTGTCCGGATGGATCGGTGACCGAAGTCATTTGTCCCAGAGCATCGTAATCATAGGTCATACGTTGGCCGTTACCGTCCGTCCGGCTAGTGACCATACCCGCATGATTATAAGCTAACGACTCCAGCGGCTGAAAGGATCCATTTTTAGCTTCTTGGGTGGAGGTCACACGCCCCAAAGCATCCGATACCTCACGCACGCGATAGCCGGACGCATCCGTCTGAGTAACGGTACGATCCACCGCATTATACGCCACAGTATCCGTTGTTCCATCCGCATAGGTCGACTTCACAAGTCGTCCAAACGCATCGTAAGCATAGCGAGTGGTCGCCTGCTCTGCATCCGTGCTTTCTACCCTATCTCCATGATCATCATAACCATATCCGTAGATCGCGTCATCCACCTGCTGCTGGAGCATCTGTCCGAATGGATTATACAGTCTTTCAGCGCTCACGCCATCCGGTCCGGTGACGGTGACATCGTTCGTATCATCCTTATATACCACAACCGTTTGAGTTCCATCCGGATAAGTAACCTTCGTTACACGCCCCAACGCGTCATACACATAGGACTCCGTTTTGCGCTTGGCATCGGTTTGGGACTTGATTTCTCCGGTCGGATAGTAATCATACGTATACTCAACACCTTTAGGCAAAAGCTGCCTTGTCGGGAGCTGAGAACCATAGGGAGAATCATAATCAATAGAAACATCCGTATAATTTCTATCATCAATGAGAACTTTCTGACCGCTTACATTCCCTTTTGCATTGTAAAAAGTATACCTGTGTGATAAAAGCTTCCCCTGCGCTGTGCCTTCATAACTTTTCTGCTCGTACAATTGGCCCTCTGCTTTATAGGTTCGAACTGTCGTTCCGGTTTTTCCTTCACTGATTTTGCTAACCGTCTGAACAGGTTGTACCCAGAAAAAAGGCTCATTAGAGGCTTTATACGTATGCACCGTCTCCGATCCCGTACTTTGGGATATTTTCAAAGGGAGACCATATTCATTATAGTCATAGGAGGTCGTTACAGGCTCGGATGAAGAACCCCCTCCGTATAGGACTCCCGCATTTGCGCAGGTAAATTCCAGTCCATGGCATCCTTATACGTGTAGTCTACATGATACCCGGTGGAATCTCCCTCTTGATCATAGCGGCTTAGAACAAGTTTGTCCGGTGCATGGTCTCCTCTAAAGGTTTTGCCAAAACGGAAGGTTTCCGCTGTACGTGTTCCTGTAGCCGTCACCGTCCATTCAGCGTTGTTGCCATAGCTGGCCAGATCTTCTCCCAAATAGGTGAAATCTATTTTATTCAAAAAACGATTGCCTGCCGTCGTACTGTACACATCTGCGCGTGAAACCACCTTGAACACGCCTTGTGTACCGTATACGCCTATTTGCTTGTTATAGGCTTCATAACGAATGTCTGTCATGGACGAAGTCGGTCGTACAATTCGTGTGAGCAGCGCGGTTGCATTTGGCTGTAAGGCTCCCGTTTTCCCTTCACCATCTGCTACCAGATTAAACGGAGCATCCATGAAGGTATACGTATAGCTTGCGCTTCGAGAAAGAGAATCCAGCACTTCCGTTAGCACCTTGCTGCTTCCCTCGTCACTTTGACGATAGGTGTACTGATGGTCTGCGCCCTGCTCTTTGACGACAAGCTGTCCGGCATTGTAAGTGAAGTCAAGCTCTCTGCCATCATTATTTCGAATCGAACGAATGAGCTTAGCTCCACCAGAACTTGTATAGTCAAACTCCACCCGATTTTTATACGCATCCTGGATTAAAATCAAATAACCATCTTGATCCAGATAATAGTCATTTCCATTCAGCTCTGCTATTTTGTATGCACTGCTTACTCCCTGCACGCTTGCGCTTTGATCTGTACTGATCTTGAGATCTTTGTATGCATATCCTTCAAGCTGCAAATCATCTCTCAGTTCATAGGAGCCCGTTCCCGGCATGTACAGATACTGTTTACCATCCTGTTTTTGTATGTGGGGAAGATCCCATTTCCAGCCTCTACCCAGACCAGAAGCTGCTTCCTCCTCGCGGATGGCACTTGTGTTTGTGTACACCCCTTCATTTTGCTGCACACCAATCTGGTTATTCGCCAATGAACTGTTATACACACGAGTCAGTGCAAAGGGCAACGATCCTGGCAGCACCAAGTCCGTATTTTGCACGACAAGCTGTCCTGAAGCGGTGGACACACTGTTGTCACCGTAATCCAGCCCATAACGCGAAGTATCATCACTTAGCCTGCTTTGTGCAAGCGCCGCCTGATCAAAAGGAGCATACACATCTGTTGTAGCAGATACCTGTAACAAACTTTGTTTAAGTAAATCCTGCCCGATCAGACCGTTTTCTCCTAGAATCGGCGCATATACGGAATCATTTACACGGGGTATGGATGGTATACCTACCTCAGTCGTCTCAGGGACCAGCGATGGTTCCTCACCCTTATCCAGCGGTTTGGGATTCACCACTTCATCCTGAACGGGCTTTTCACCTGCCTTTACAGCCGACTCCTTGGACGGTTCCATCTTCGCTTTTGTGCTCAATTCAAGCCCATTTTGCTGTACCCACAAGGCAGGACTTTGTTCAGGTAATGAGTTTTCCCCACCATCTTTTTGCCAAGCTTTATAAATATCATATAAAGTATAGCCTTTGGATAACTGTGCATTGACCCAAGCCTGATCCTTACCTGTTTGCTGTGCAAGCCATGCTCTGGTAATAATCTGTGGAGTGGAAGACGAAGAAGATTGAGAAGCCGCTGCCTCTCCTTTCCCTTCCTCTCCATATGCCCATGTACTCCATGGACCAAGCAACATTGCCACACATAATAGACTACAAATATAACGTTTAAACACATGCTCACCCCTATTTAATTTGTAAAAGGAAATACCTTTTTCAGCCGCATACTGACGTTTCCGTTTAAATCATAATGCAGTTCGATTTGATCTCCGGTGGAAAAAATAACTTTATTCAGTCGGTTCCCTTTGCCGTATTCATATGAAGTATCCTTGCCAAGCGCCATATGTGCTGCTTTAATTACGGTTTGTAATGCGCCACTATTAGTTTCTGTCAGCTTCACATAAACGGTTTGTCCTGCCTTCATCTCATACTCTAAAACAGTGAAATTCCAACCATATATTTGCGCTTGCTCTGTTGAGGAGACAAGCTGATTCGAAAAATCAGGGTCGGTAAACAAGGTTACAATAGGCTGCTGCGCAGCTTCGTTGGATTTTTCCTTCACCGCAAAACGGTACATTCCGTCTTCTTTGGGCGTAAATCGATATTTCCCTTGCTGACCTGCCGTAAAGTCAGCTTCCTTTTCTATGAGTTCAATTAGCTCGTCCAGCTTGCTGTCATCGTTATTTTTCATAGCAAACAAACGATAAGGCGCTCCAAAGTTAACAGCAGGAGTAGCTGCTGCTACGGCAAGATGAATGTTTGCTTTACCTGGCACTTGCTGTAGATTATCTGTCGCCTCTTTATGTTCACGAATCACTTTTCCAGCCTGATCCGTAACGGTATACTGATACGTTCCACCAGCCGTCTTTGCATTCGTCAAGACAGGGGCTGCCTCGCTTCCGCGATTGATCCATACTTCCTGCTTTCCGCCGGACAAAGACGTTTTTAATAACGCCGGTTCTGTACCCGCTTCAGCCTTGATCTCATTTCCATAATTAAAAGTTACAGCCTGTGGTGAAGTCACAGTCACGACTAGCGTTTTTCCAGCCCCAAGTAAGATCATAGGCAACGAAACACTCATGCCTGCGTCATCCACCTTGGAATGAACACCGGTACCTTCTCCATATATGGCATAGTCATAGAGACGATTTTCACTTGCAGCATTGGAGGTCAGCGTAGAAGTCTCTGTACCTGTATTCACGAATACGTAGCTCTCTCCTTGATTAACGGTTACCTGACCTGCCGGAGCTTGGGCATCATCCACGTCGAATATTCCTAATGGACCGCCAAACGTAACCGGTATATCCGATACAGAAGTAATCACCACGTAGCCACCAGCCTGTACTAGAGGCAATTGCGTTGTATCATTCACTTGAGTGAAAGTTCCGTCTGCACGGTAATTGGTATAGCTCCACTTCATACCGTTGGCAGAAATGACATCCAGGGCTTTGTCTATAGAACTTACATTAATAAATCTCCGACTTTCTCCACGTTTTAGCGTAATTCGATGGAATGCCGCCTGCCCGCTGAGCAAAGCCTCTACTTTACTGCTATAACTAAAGGTGATTGGCCGATCTGATACATTGGTGACAATTGCTTCACCGCCCGCGACAATCTCCGGGTCTACTATATTGTTGAAATGATCTGATGTAAGTAAACGAAGTCCTCGGTAGCTTGCAGAATCAAAGCGTGCATTCCCGCTACTTTTGTCACGCCGCAATGAGTTCGATTGGCTATCATGATTCCGGAAAACATACGAATCCCCCGGTTCCAACGTCGTTTGGCCGATACCATTGTCATCTTCGCTGGCCTTAAAGCTCCGATAGATACCACCAAAGGTGACCGGCGTGTCACTGGTTACCGTCACGCTGGCCTTTTTACCTGCACCAACCAGAAAGGTTGAGTTTCCAGTACTGCGTCTGGATTCCTCCATGCCGTTCGCTTTATACAGGACCACATCAAATTTGCCCTTAACGGTTGGAGCGGTGCTGTGCAGATTCCTTAAATGATCACTGATATTCGTATAAGCATAACTTTCACCCTTCGATAAGGTTACGCGTAAAAAGGCAGGATCTTTGCTCGTTTCCCAGGAAAAATCGTCCGTATAATCAAATGTAATCGGTCCTGGGCCCATCACAGTCACAATGGCATAGCCTGAAGCTGGAATCATAGGACCAGCCTGGCTGTTAAAACCGTAGGAGTTTACCGTTCCATCTGGCTTGTAAATAGCATAATCGAACAAATTTCCTGCCTTTCTTGAGTTGTTGTAGATCGGGTTCATCAGCGTGCCGTTATTATGGAAAATGTAGCTCTTGCCTGCCTCAAACTCGACACGGCTGATCGCATCCCCGCCCACAGGACGGGCGATAAAGTTACGGTAAGGTGCGCCGTATGTAACCGGGTTGGCCGTAACCTGGGTAATAACCGCGTATTTGTCTACACCGACCTGCGGCTTGGCTGAAGTGCCAGTGCCACGCGAGGATTCCGTTCCATTGGACAGATACACAACATAGTCCAATTTATCCTTGGGTGTACCATCACTTTCAATTGAGTCTAATCTGGTTCCAACATTAATAAACTGGTAGCTTTCTCCTTGGTTCAAGGAAACCCGTGCGTAAGCAGGTTCTCCGGTACTTTCTGTACTGTATTTTCCGTATGGTAAACCAAAGGTCACTGCATTTGAAGTGCCGCCTGTAACGATCAGTTCCTCTCCTTCAGCCAAAGAGGGATGAGCAATGCTGTTAAGACCAGATGCGGCTAAAGTTCCATCTGCCTTGTATTTGGCAAAATCAAAACGGCGATTGTCCTTACTTGAACCATCATGCTGAATCGAACGGGCAGTCCATCCGTCATTTACGATCCGGTAGCTCTCATTCTTAGAGACCGTAACACGCTCCAATGCCGGGCTCTCCGATGTGCTGTAGGTGAAGACATCCGTTATCTTTACGGTTAATGTTGTTGTCCCTGCATTCGTAATAAATGCTGTACCTCCCCCGGGAACACCAATGGGGCTTATGCCGTAATCCATATGGACAGTGCTGATATCTCCGTCCTCTTTGTAACTCACACTATCATACAGAATGCCTTTGGATTCGGACGCGTTACTGTATATGGATTTACTAATCGTATCTGTATTCTCAAATTCATACGTTTCCCCGGGATTAATAGGGATCGACGTATATTCCACTGTTGCAGCCAAGCTCATCATTAATGCGTTATAGACGCTGTTTGTCACAGAAGCAGACGGGGTGAAAGAAACGTTTCCATCAGAAAGCTCAAGTTCCTCCTGTGCCGTATCCGCTTGATTTTGTTCTACTCCGTCCTTCGTGTCTTGTTCCTCCGCTCCTGCCACACTAGGCAAGCACAGCAAAGTGTTTGCTGCCAAAAGTGCCGTCAGAAACCATACCATTATCTTTTTACAAAACATCTGACTGGATAACCTCCTCTTGTCATTCAGGAAATAGTTGGGTACACTTGGAGTCCCCTATCCATTTCTCTCTCTTATAAACCTTACAATCATAAAAAAAGAACATCTTTCCTCCATTCCCATAATAAATACAACAATTTAATATATCGGCCCCTTAAGCAGCCCTTTTCATAGGTCAAATGGACCTTATTTTCCATAAACCGGTTAAGCCCATGGGATTAAAAGAAAATCAGGAGGGGAGTCACTTGCAAAGCCCCCTTCGGGTATAGTAGTATGTGGTTAAAAAAAATCGGAGGATATATGCCTAAACAACAAGATAAACATTCCATTCAGGCGTGGTCTCTGATCAATCGCAAATATTTGGGAAAAGGTGTGCGCGTCAAACGTTTTCGCAAGCCGACACGCTGTCAAGTACGCAATCGTGTTCTGCTAGCCGTTTTGATGGCTAATGACATTAAACTGTCTCAGCTTGCCGAGGAGCTTTCCATTTCCTCCCGTAGCGTCAGTGCGTGGGTATATGAAGGCCGTATTCCCGGCAACACTAATCTGGAAAAAACGTGTAACACACTTGGTTATCCGCACCATATTCTATTTAACGAAGAGGTTGTCCGGCGTTCACCGCTCATCTGTCAGCCATCACCGTCCCGTTTTATGAAACGGACTGTGACTCGTTCTCCGGTCAAAAACCGGATTTTGGCGGGTCTATGTATGGTCCATGATATTTCGGTGACCGATGTCAGTCATTGGATTGGCGTTCATCCCGGCACATTCCGAAAATGGTTGCATCAGGGTACCGTTCCTTCTCAAACTTTCCAGGATCAGGCGGAACAGTTTTTCCGCATTCCAAAATCCATTTTGTTTGCTGATGCCATGCTGAAAAAGTGAGAATGCCCGTTAAAACTAAACGATTGTACTTTACCTGAAAGTCTATGAAAGGAACGCATTACCATCTTTCATTTCACAAGACTTTCGCTTGTTGCAAATCACGGAATATAAGAACAAAAGAAAGCACAGTCTGCCGTTTTCCGGCGTACTGTGCTTTTTTAGATACTTACCTTTTAAGAATGAGTGCTTGCCGCTTCTGTAGAACGTCCGGCTTCTTCCTTAATCGCCTTCAGCTTCTTCATCACCGGATTGCCTCCACGTCCAAAGTAGTCGTGAAGACGGCTGTATTCCTCGTACAGCTTATCATAGACGGCCGCGTTCTCCGGGATCGGTTTGAAGCTCTCGTCCCGTACACGAGCCATATGGCGCGCTGCTTCGACGATATCGTCATACCCTCCGGCCTCTGCTCCCGCAGCCACTGCCGCGAACATCGCTGCGCCCAGGGCAGGGGTTTGAGTAGAAGCCGCCACTTTGATCTCCCGTCCGGTTACATCGGCATAAATTTGCATCAAGAGACGGTTTTTCTGCGGCAATCCACCGCATGCGTACAATACATCTACCGGCACGCCGTTGTGATGGAACGCATCGACGATTTTACGTGTACCGAACGCTGTGGCTTCCAGCAATGTACGATACACTTCCTCCGGCTTCGTCAGCAGCGTATAGCCGACAATAAGACCCGTCAGGTTCGTATCCACCAGCACAGAACGATTACCGTTCCACCAATCCAGCGCAAGCAATCCGGTTTCGCCCGGTTTGTACGCTGCCGCATTGCGCTCCAGCCACACATGGACGTTCACGCCTTCTGCCGCAGCCTGCTCCTTCACCTCACCGGGAACAGCATGCTCAACGAACCATGCGAAAATATCTCCTACCGCCGACTGACCAGCCTCATAGCCGTAATAGCCCGGGATAATTCCGTTTTCTACAACACCGCACATGCCTTCGACTTCTTTTTCTTCCTCACCGAGCAGCATATGACAAATAGAAGTTCCCATCGCCATGACCAGCTTGCCTGGTGTGACGACACCTACCGCCGGAACAGCCGCATGTGCATCCACGTTACCTACTGCTACCGCAGTTCCCGGATTCAACCCGAGCTTTGCAGCCATGTCCTCTGTTAATCCACCTGCACGGCTACCCAAGTCATAAACTTCACCACGCAGCTTCGTATCTGTCAGATTTTCCAGACGAGGATCGAGCGCTTTGAAAAACTCACGGTCCGGATAACCGTCACGATGATGGTAAATGGACTTGTAACCCGCTGTACATTGATTACGTTTCAGTTCTCCACTAAGCTGGGAAATGACCCAGTCGGTCGCTTCTACAAAGCGATCTGTCTGATCATAAATATCCGGCGCCTCGTTCAGAATTTGCCAAATTTTTGCGATCATCCATTCGGATGAAATTTTACCACCATAACGGGGCTGAAATGCCTCTCCGCGCTGTGATGCAATTTCGTTCAGACGATCCGCTTCATCCTGCGCTGCATGGTGCTTCCACAGTTTTACCCAGCTATGCGGGTTATCCTTCAGGTTCTCGTCAAAGCACAATGGTTGTCCTTGCGCGTCGATCGGCAGCATCGTACATGCCGTAAAATCAATTCCGATCCCGATGATGTCGTCTGGAGAAATTCCCGTCTCCTTCATGACAGCAGGTACAGAAGTCGTCAGTACTTCAATATAGTCAGCCGGATGCTCCAGCGCCCAGTCCATTTCCAGCTTGCGCCCGCTGCCAGGCAGCACTTCATCAATAACCCCATGGCGATAAGGTGTTACGTGTGTAGCAATTTCAGCTCCGTTAGAGAGGTCAACAATGACCGCGCGCCCGGACTCTGTTCCATAATCGACACCAATGGTATACTTGCTCATTTGTGTGTCTCCTCCTTTTTCGTTTGACCGTAGTAAGCGTTCGCTCCATGCTTGCGCAGAAAATGCTTATCCAAAAGCGCCTGATCCATAGAGGTTAATTCCGGGTTCAACGCGAAGGAACGGTACGCCATCTTGGCTACTTCCTCCAGCACCACCGCATTATGAACAGCATCATCAGCATTTTTTCCCCAAGCGAACGGTGCATGCTGATTAACGAGTACACCTGGAATGTCCGCCGGACTAATATCCTGAAACGTCTCAATGATCACATGTCCCGTCTCCAGCTCATACTCTCCGGCAATTTCCTCTGAAGTCATCGCGCGAGTACATGGAATCGTTCCATAAAAATAATCACCCTGTGTTGTCCCTAATGCCGGAATCGCGCGTCCTGCCTGCGCCCAGCTTGTGGCCCAAGAGGAATGCGTGTGTACAATACCGCCGATTTGTGGAAAAGCACGGTACAGCGCCAGATGTGTAGGTGTATCCGATGAAGGACGAAGCTCCCCCTCAACAATATCGCCTTGCAAATTGAGTACGACCAATTGCTCTGCTTTCAGCTCCTCGTAGGCCACACCACTTGGCTTAATTACAACCAGCCCCTGCTCACGGTCGATACCGCTTACATTTCCCCATGTAAAAGTAACCAGACCATGCTTGGGAAGAGCCAAATTAGCCTCCCATACTTCCTGTTTCAATTGTTCTAACATGTATAAAACACTCCTTTTACTATCATTTCTGAAATCTGCAATGGAAGTGCTAATGACCTCATATCCTTGGTTCCGCTTTCATTATACACTTGTACGTACAACTTATCCAGTGTTTTTTTATACGTTTTTTCACTGTGTAACTGTTTATATTTTCAAAAAAAACATAGCAAAAACAGCCTGTTTTCTGCAATCCAGAAAACAGGCTGTCTTGTACGGCGAGTGAGCACGCCAATATGCTATTAGGTGTTAGAACTACATTTTTTCCAACTTGTCCTTACATGTGTCCAGATAAAAACTCGCCCATACTTATACTTAAGGCTCCTATATATCACTGGCAACAGGCCCCGTAGATTCACGGATAATCAGCTCAGGCGGAATAATCCACTGACGATCCTCTTCGCGAAAGCCCTTTTCTTCGATCATCGACAGTATCGTATCAGCAGCACGAAGTCCCAGCTCCTCCTTCGGATGCCGGATTGTAGTTAGCTTGATTTCCGTTGCCGTTGCCAAAAAAGAGTCATCAAACCCGACCAGCGACAAATCATCCGGAATGCTCAGACCCGCCGAACGCACAATATCCAACAAACGCACTGCCAGCTCATCATTATATGTTACCCATCCGGTAGGACGCTCTCCCGGCTCCATACTCAGCAGCACAGACGCACGCTGTAACGGAACCTCATTTTTTTCTTCCGTCCGGTAGGTGGTCACTGCATTCGGATGCAGCGTAACCCCATATTTGCGGTGGGCGGCTACAAATCCCTTCATACGTAGAATTCCCTGCATATCATCTGTTTTGAAAAACCCGGCTAACCGCCGATGTCCCAACTTAATCAGATGCTCAGCCGCTAAAAATCCACCCTTCTCATCATCTACACGCAGACATGGCGCATCCATTTCCTCATACCGCGCATTGATCATTAAATAAGGAATTTGGCGATTTTCCAAGGTCAGGTAATAATTCAGATTGGGATTGCGTTCCCCACTTTTCGTCGGCTCAATAATAATCCCGCTCAAGGGCTGACTTAACAGCATTTCCAAACACTGCCGTTCCTGCTCGGGGTCATTGCCTGTACTTGAGAGCAGCAGCTTATAGCCCTGACGACTTAATTTGGTTTCAATTCCCTGCACAATCGAGGGGAAAATATAATCGGATATATAGGTCGTAACGACCCCGATGGTCCGTGGGTCCTCGGGCTGCTTGCTGTCCCGTGTGGCAACAAAGGTTCCCTTGCCCTGCATGCGAAAAAGCCAACCTTCCTGTACCAGCTCGCCTAACGCCTGACGCACGGTTTGCCGACTAACCGCAAATTGCTCAGACATTTCATGTTCAGATGGAAGCTGGCTTTGAGGTTCCAGCCTGGATGAATGAATCCATGATAAAATTTCCTGTTTAACTTGTATATATTTGGGCGCCATAATTTCCTCCGTCACTTGCAATATCGTGTACCCTTTTGTATTTCACGATTATAGCATATCGTTCATTTGTACATACAAATGTCACAGGAGCAGGATATCGTTGTATAGCTACCGGAGGCGTAAACCCATTCGCTAATCCCTTCCATGTTACAAGTGCTTGGCTAATCCCGTCTAAATACCGCTTGTGCAGATGTACATATTATGAACGAAGCAATTGATGATCGTTCATATACTTGAGCCCTGTATAGCGATTACGCAGGGTATGAGCTGTGCGGAGTGCGCGTGCAAGCTGTTCCTCGGTTACGCCCAGCTCGGCAATCGTGGACGGGCCTCCTACCTGAGCCAGCCATGCACGCATCTGCTCCGACGTTGGCAAGGTTCGGTATACCTTAAAAGCATCCACATCTTGGCTAGCAGCCAGATCCCTGTACAAGTCCGCCAGTAAAGCAGAAGCTACGCCCACTTTGGCACCGTGCAAAATTTGCTTGCGTCCCTCTGCAATAAAATCCATTTCAATTCGGTGGGAAATGTGGTGCTCTCCACCCGATGCCGGACGGGAATGATCAATCATCAGCATGGAAATTCCGGATGCGATCAGCGCGTTCATCAGCACTTCGACACCTGCCTGACAACCCGCTGCAATCTCATCAATATGCTCTACACAGGCTTGCAGCGCTTCCTCCGTGATTCGATTAGCCAGGGGCGAATAGGGTTCGTCTCCCAAATCCCTGGACACATGCCAATCGGCTAATGAGGTGAATTTGCCGAGCATATCGCCAAAGCCTGCCGCTGTCATCGCTTGTGGCGCACTCGCCAGTACGGACAGATCAGCAAAGATCGCTTCCGGCGGAACAGCCTGAAATGTCTGCTTACTGCCGCCCACAATCAACGGCGCGCCTGCCGATGTAAATCCATCCACAGAAGCGGCCGTCGGCACCGACAGGAACGGGCGATTCATTTTATAGCATGCGAAGCGAACCAGATCATGAATAGTGCCAGAGCCTACGGCCAGTACAGCCTGACTCTCATCTGTCACGCCCAACAACACTTTCACGATATAACTCTCATCTGCAATCACATCCCCCACAGCATTGGGAGGCAACCGAACCACATCGACCACCAAACCCGCGTCACGTATGAGTTGTGCCACCTTTTCCCCTGCCGCCGCAGAAGTATGTTCATCCTCTACCAGCGTCACATGACGGTAATTCCGTTGCTTCAGATAGGGGACGACAGCTTTAAGCGCCCCATCGCGCACCTCAATAAACAATTCGACCTTTCGGTAAGGATGATCGGCGTTGTTTGCCTGTGCCTCTTCGTTCCACTGCTTGATCTGCTCATTCATATTCATTTCATCTACCTCCTGAAAAGGAATAATTTGCACAAAAATGATCCATAATGATAACAAGATTGCCTTTGAAAACGATTTCTATTTAATTGTACGCACAAGTTCCTGTCCAAGTCCAGATAAAAAGTACAAGTTGCTTTTCAAATCCTGATTCCGAAAGGAAAAATACTTATGAAATTCAGAACAGACATCGCTTGCGCACTCGGTTTACTGGCAGGCACAACCTTTGGCAGTGGTATTGCTTTTTTATTCGGCTGGCAAGCCTATCAGGCTTTGACCTCCGTATCTGTCTTCGGCGTTGCCGGGATCATGATTACCATCGCTGTTTTTCGTCTGCTTCATTACAAATCGGTATCTACGTCAGATCCCCAATAGTTTCAACTGCTGAAACAAGAACACTATATAAGCGGAACTTAAAAGTTACCTTAGTGTCACTTCGCAGACGGATGGTGCTTCGCTTATACAGCACCATTCCGCCTACTTCGTTTTCCATGTACCTTTTTTTAGTTCAGCTTATATACATTTGCCAAACATATAAAAAAACGGGCACCACAAGCCATTTATTTCGCTTGTAAGTGCCCGTTTTTATTATGTTTGCTGTACAATTCGCGATTAGCCACGATGCTACTGAATATCTGGATTTACGTCCAAATCATAATCAATTTCATCAAACCCGAATCCAAATAATTGAAGGAAGTCCAGACGATATTGTTCGAGGTCGCCCCGTTCAGACACGTTTTCTGTAGTAATCCCGGACCAAGCCTCTTGGACAGCCTGCTGGACATCCGCCCTCATTTCCCAATTGTCCAGACGAATGCGTCCTTCCTCATCGGTTTCCACTGTGGCTTCACTATATAACTTCCCGAACAGACGCTGCGCTTGCTCGATACAGCCCTCATGCAAACCCTTTTCTTTCATAACCTTAAACAGCAAAGAAATATACAGAGGTACAACTGGAATAGCCGAGCTGGACTGTGTAACCAAAGCTTTATTTACAGAAACGTAAGCTTTACCATGATAACGCTCCAGTTGCTTCGTTAAGGTATGGGCTGTGGCTTCCAAATCATTTTTGGCTTGGCCAATGGTTCCTTTACGGTAAATAGCCTCCGTGATCTCTGGGCCAATATATGAGTAAGCCAGTGTGGTTACCCCTTCAGCCAGCAGATCCGCTTCTTCCAGCGCTTTTAGCCACAAGGACCAATCTTCGCCCCCCATTACCGTTACCGTATTTTCGATTTCCTCCTCCGTTGCCGGTTCCAGCGTAATCTCTGATACGACACCTGTATTGGTATTCACCGTTTTATTAGAAAAAGGCTGCCCGATGGGCTTGAGAACGGAGTTGAAGGTTTCACCCGTATCGGGATGCGTCCGTCGTGGTGAGGCGACACTATACACAATCAGATCTACCTTGCCCAGCTTTTCCTTAACCAGTTTCAACGTCTCCTGCTTGATTTCATGGGAAAAAGCGTCTCCATTAATGCTTTCTGCTATGTAGCCAGCCGCTCTGGCCGCTCTTTCAAAGGCTACAGTGTTATACCAGCCTGCTGAAGCCGTGCGCCCCTCTGAAGCGGGACGTTCATAGGATACACCTATGGTATCCGCCCCCATACCGAAGCTCGCAGCAATACGGGAAGCAAGCCCATATCCAGTAGATGCTCCGATTACAAGTACCTTTTTAGCTCCTTGTATTGACGTGCTGTCTTTAATGTAGTCGATCTGACGATTCACATGAGCCGCACATCCTCCCGGGTGTGCAGTAGTACAGATAAAGCCACGGATTTTCGGTTTAATAATCATTGCAAGGGTCCCCCTACTTAGACATTGATTTAATATAGATGGAATGGTCCAGTCATAACTATATAGTAAACTAGCTTGCGGCTCAACACAAAGCATAGTACTTGAAGGTAACTGAGGAATATGCTGCTACAACAGATATCCCGAAACTGCCAACTCTACGAAAAAAAGAAAACCGCCGTAAACATCACAGTCTACAACGCTCTTTTAATCAACTATTCATTTTGAATCATTTTCTAACAGCATCACATCTTCTCCTTGCTGTTGTCTTATTTTGATATTAGCTCTACCCCAAGAACACATTAAGTCAATAATTTCATTTGCTGTAATTCCATATTCCGTTATATAATACTCCACTTTTGGAGGCATTTGATTATACACATGCCTGCCTATGATACCATCCTTTTCAAGTTCACGAAGTTGCTGTATAAGAACCTTTTGAGAAATGCCTGGAATACTACGCTGTAATTCACTTGTCCTTTTTCTACCAGACATTAATAAACATATGATTAATGATTTCCATTTACCTCCGATGATCTCAAGTGTTGCTTCTATGCCTAAATTATATTGTTTCATAGTACCACCTCTTCAACGCTAAAAATAACAAAGTTTATCTAATTATTTTTATAATCGCATATCTTCACTCTAAGTCCAATGCACACTTTCAAGTAACTATATTACTTTATTGTGTGTATTTACTTTTTTTGAAGCGTACAGAATAATAATATAAGTATCTACAAAAAGCAAAATATGTTACGCAAGAAAGGTGATTTATTATGAAAACTCTTGTTATTTTAGCTCATCCGAATATTGAAGATTCTAGAGTAAATAAAAGATGGAAACAAGAATTACTTCAATATACCCATGAAATTACAATTCACGAGATTTATAAAGAGTATCCAAACTGGAGCATTGATGTCTTGAAAGAGCAAAAGTTACTTGAAGCATACAACAATGTAATATTTCAATTCCCTTTATATTGGTATAGTTACCCGCCTTTATTAAAAAAATGGATGGATGATGTCTTTACTCATGGATGGGCTTATGGTTCAAAAGGTAATAAGCTAAAAGGAAAGAAGCTAGGGATAGCAGTGTCCATTGGCGATAAAAAAGAAAATTATTTACCTACTGGTTCCGTTACGTTTACTGTAGATGAAGTTATAACACCTTTTAAAGCCAGCGCAGTACATGTTGGTGCAATATCATTACCCTATTTTGCTGTCTTTGGAGCCTCATTTCAAGCGAGCGATGAAGAAATTGATCAGAGTGCAAAAGACTATATTAAATATATATTCCAGTAAATAGAATGATTATTTATTTCTGATAACATGGCCATAAATGCCGTTCACCAGGAGATGAGCAACACACGGAGCTTCTTGACCATATGAAAACAGGCTCTTGGTGGCATCCAGCCAATCCAAGAACCTGTAATTGTTAGGGTAAGATGCGGTCGAGAGGACTCGAACCTCCACGGGGGGTTAGCCCACACGGACCTGAACCGTGCGCGTCTGCCAATTCCGCCACGACCGCATATTATGTATTCATACAATGTTTTTCAATCATCGTAATTAAGATTATATCTCCCATGAACCATAAAATCAAGTTATTTTTATATAATATTCTCTATAAATTTTTCCTGAAAACATACGAAAATAACTGGATGTCAAACACCATATATGGTAAGATGAACGCATCAGGAAAGGAGGTGCGTCAACATTAGTAATCAGATGTTGAACGTATCCCTTACCCGGTCCGCCATTCTCTAATTCTCAGAGATGACGGAGGCGCGGGATACGGATCAAAGCTTTAAATAAGCGCCACGGGTAAAAAGGCCGTCTACGGACGGTCTTTTTTATGTTAAACATCATACTATCGTAACCCAATTACATACTGGGAAAAGAGGTCACTCTATGTCTATTCGACCAGGGAAAGTGAAAGAGTTTAAAGAATTAACCTCTATATGGCTGGAAGCTTCCGTTGAGGCCCATCATTTTATTGATCCACAATATTGGACATCACAGGTTGGACAAATGGAGGACAAATACCTTCCTCTAGCTCAAAACTACGTTATTATACAGGACGATCACACTATTGGTGGCTTCGTTTCCATGATAGATGGATATTTGACGGCCTTATTTATACGAGTAGGTTCCCAACGAAAAGGCTATGGCAAGTTACTACTAGAATGGGTTAAGAAGCAACATGATCAGATCCGATTGAAAGTGTACCAGTCCAACACGAAGGCATTTAACTTTTATACCAAAAATAGCTTTATCATTCAAGAGGAATCCGTTGATCCAGAAACGCGTGAAAAGGAATTTGTAATGGTTTGGACAAGACACAGCCATCATTAAGTTACGCTGTCTCAATGAAACAAGGCTCTGCTCCCGTATGAATACGGCAAAAACAGAGCCTTTTACATTTTTATATACACTAATTAAATATGTTCTCTCATTTCAGCCCGTAAACCTCGGTATATAAAATTTGTCTAAATGGAGCAAAATCCTGCTCTGTCAGCGCACACGGATAACTCATAATTTGAAGCCTCAGATCGGACTGCCCTTCCCTCAAAGGAGGCTGTACATACTCAAAATCGTTGAGATGGAATCCCAAGCGTTCGTAAAAACCAATTCTTCTCTGAGTCCATTCATCCTCAGGTGGCTCAACCTCCAGCACTACCGGTTTATCGGACTGTGTAATAAATCTGCTCATGAGCTTTTTACCTAACCCGCCACCACGTATAGCCTGATCTACCGCAATATGCTCTACAAACCGAAAATGTGTAAATTCCCAGCCCGCCAGAAAAGCGATCGTATGCCCTTGCTCATTCTTTTCAGTGATTAAGTGATAGCTAGGATGAGTAAGCAGTGCCTTTTGCGACGCAAAGATTCTACATTCCGTTTCAGGAAAAGAGGCTTCCATAATCGCATACACTTGTGAAAATTCAAGTTCATTCATTTTATATTCCCTGCTCCTTTAATTCTAACTTCCCTTTCCAGTTCAATTCAATCTGACCAAATCGTTGAAATCAATTTTCATACCTTGTGTAATTCCGTAAGCGTCAGCAAAATATGCTCCAATAGCTCCGGGATATCCTCCATCTGATCTTCATTAATTTGTCTGGAAAATTGAAGTTCAATCTTATTTTGGTATGTAGCTGCCTTCTCCCCGTGAACAAAGCTGAGCGTTTGGACCGGCCTAAGATCCGGCTTCCAAATCTGCATCAATATATCTTCAATCTGGCTGCATTGTGTTTCAACCTTACTAACCTCCATATAGAATCTGAGCAGCAGCACACATCCGGGGGTATGATCCTCAATCTCCAAAATTTCCGCAGCCAAGTTGTTTAAATCTGCCTTTAAGCGAATTTCTGCTGTCACACCGGGTCGTTTCGTCAGCCTGAACTGTATAGCGAATTCACGCGACATCACGGACATTTCCAATCGGTCGATCCGTTGCGTGATTTCAATACGTGAATCCAGATTATCCAGATCATATACTGCATTTTCCATAGCTACTTTTAAATTATCAAAAACCGTCGGGTCGAACATATTCATTTCACCTCTGCCTGTCATTCCATATGATTCATCCATTTAACATTTCAATAGGTTTCCAATCCAATGAGTATATCATAAATGTTGGCAGCCAAGAAACTTACCTGTTTTCCAGAAAAAAAGCTACTTCAACAATAAGCTCTCTACCCATACTTAAAATTATTTATTCCGATTATGTATTCTGTTTTGAGCTGTTAGTACATACTTCATGTCCTTTTCTACAGAACTTCCTTAGATTCTACTCCTGAGAGATGAAAGAAATACACCTTTGTAACAAAATATTCTATTTTATTCATTTTATTGATATATATTCCTTTTTATTGTTCCAATTTACTGGTAAATAGTATACAATAAAATCGACTTAATTACTAATATATTCATATAAATGAATATAAGTCCCAAAAAGAGAGGAAGTCTATTCATGAGAAAAACGTTGTTAGCTTCATTAGGTCTTACACTAATGCTGAGTACTACTGCCAGTGTCGCTTTAGCCGAAGAAGCAAATCCTGTACCAAACAAGCAACTAAATACTGCCTCTACCCTTACTGGAAATGAACAGGAACCAAATGACAGTTTTGAAGAAGCTAACTACCAGCTAATAGGAGATTCTGTTATTGGAACCTTAGGAGAAAGCATAAACGGAACCTGGGAAGGCTACGATGTTTTTAAATTCAAGTCTTTTGAAGCAGGTACAGTTGAATTTGTAATTGAGGGTGATAAGTATTCCGATGGGTGGTTGGAACTAACTCTTTACGATAGCACTGGAAAAAGAATTAAACGTTCAAGAGACGGTCAATACTTTTTAACAAAAGCGCTTGATGGCGATCAGGAATACTACCTAGCTGTTGATTCACCGGGCCTTCAACTAGGAGGACATGTATTCTGGTATAAACTTTCTTCTAGAATTGTAGATTAAATAAAAACCGACTGATCAACCTTACTTCATGCCTACTGTCGTACTAGTATAAACATACAAAAGGCAAGTATAAAAATCAAAAAAATCTCTAACTACGCCAAAAAGCCTCGCCCCCATCTCAAGGGGCGAGGCTTTTGTAGTTCAGTCATTCCAATCGATACACTCAGTTATTTCACACTATCCATATCTTACGACAAACGCGAGCTAAAGTCCTCGTAGGAGAACTGGCGGATCACCTTAATGCCTTCTTCGTCATTGTAGCTGGCGATGGCTGGCAGGTTGACTCCGTTGAACATGTGGTTTTTGACCATCGTGTAATGGGCCATGTCGCAGAATACAAGCTTGTCTCCCGGCTTCAATGGCTCTTTAAAGGAGTAGTCTCCAATTACATCTCCGGCCAGGCAGGTAAGGCCACCGAGTCTGTAGGTGTGCGCATACTCACCAGGCTTACCTGCATCAATGATATTCGGGCGATATGGCATAGCCAGCACATCGGGCATATGACACTCAGCCGAAGTATCCAGAATCGCAATATCCATTCCGTTTTTCATCGTATCCAGGACTGTAGCAACCAGATAACCGGTATTCAAAGCGATAGCTTCGCCCGGCTCCAGGTAAACCTGTACACCATATTTATCCTGAAAATATTGGATGCAGCGTACCAGCGTGTCCAGATCATAGTCTTCTCTGGTAATATGGTGACCGCCGCCAAAATTAAGCCATTTCATGTTCTTAATGTATGGCCCGAATTTCTCATCCACGACTTTAATGGTGCGCTCCAGCGTGTCGGAATTCTGTTCACACATCGTATGAAAATGAATACCGTCCACGCCATCCAGATCCTCAGGTCTAAAGTTAGCCAAGGTCACACCCATTCTGGAGTTGTTGTAGCAAGGATCATACAGCGGAGTTTCGATTTCCGAATATTCCGGATTGACCCGAATTCCAATTTCTATCTTTTTGGAAGTCACGCCTTGCACCTTACTTTTGAACCGTTTCAATTGATCGAAGGAGTTGAAAACGACGTGGTCAACATACTCCAGTAGCTCGTCAAATTCACTGTCAACATAAGCTGGTGCGTATACGTGGACCTCCTTGTCCATTTTTTCGCGACCCAGTCTCGCCTCGAACAACGAACTGGAGGTTACGCCTTTTAAATATTTGCCAACCAGAGGAAAGGTCGAAAACATCGAAAATCCCTTAAGAGCAAGCAAAATGTTGCAGCCTGTTCGCTCTTGAACAGAATTTAAAACCTCAAGGTTTTTCACAAGAAGTCTTTCGTCAACAAGGTAACAAGGTGATGGAAGTCCGCTAATATCAATATTCATCACAGGCCTCAATCAAGCAACGTTGGCGTAAAGCTCTCTTGCCATGGCAATCCGTGTTTATTCAGTGCTTCCATGAATGGATCTGGATCAAATTCCTCAACGTTGTATACGCCTGGTTTTTTCCAGATGCCTTTAATGATAAGCATTGCGCCGATCATGGCAGGAACACCTGTCGTGTAGGAAATGGCTTGGGAGCCAACCTCTGCATAGCATTCCTCATGATCACACACATTGTATACATAATACGTTTTTGGTTTTCCGTCTTTAATACCCTGAATGATACATCCAATGTTCGTTTTACCCTTGGTTCTAGGTCCGAGGGAAGCCGGGTCTGGCAAAATGGCTTTCAGGAACTGCAATGGAATGATTTGTTGTCCTTCGTAATCAATAGGCTCGATAGAAGTCATACCTACGTTTTGAAGCACGTTCAAATGATTCAGGTAGTTGTCCGAGAAAGTCATCCAGAAACGGATTTTTTTCACACCTTTAATGTTTACTGCAAGAGATTCCAGTTCTTCATGGTACAAAAGATATATGTTTTTCGGTCCGATTTCAGGAAGGTCGTATACCTTTTTCTCGGAAAGCGGCTCAGTTTCAATCCACTCTCCATTTTCAAAGTAACGGCCCTTCGCCGTAATTTCCCGAATATTAATTTCCGGATTAAAGTTAGTTGCAAAAGGATATCCGTGGTCCCCTGCATTCGCATCTACAATATCAATCGTATGAATTTCATCAAAATAATGCTTTTGAGCATAAGCCGTAAATACTCCAGTCACGCCTGGATCAAAACCGCTGCCCAGCAGAGCTGTAATGCCCGCTTTTTCGAATCTTTCTTTGTAGGCCCATTGCCAGCTGTATTCAAACTTCGGCGTATCCGGCGGTTCATAATTCGCCGTATCAACGTAATGAACGCCTGTCTCAAGGCAAGCATCCATAATCGTCAAATCCTGATAAGGGAGAGCCACATTGATAACTACATCCGGTTGAAAGCTTCGAATCAGGTCAATGACCATGTCGGTGTTGTCAGCATCCAGCTGAGCCGTTTGTATCTTCGTACGGCCTCCACCCAGCTTTTCTTTAAGCGCATCGCATTTCTCAACAGTTCTGCTTGCGATACAAATTTCTTCAAATACATCTGGGTTTTGGCAACATTTATGCACCACAACGCTGGCCACGCCACCGGCGCCAATAATCAATGCTTTTCCCAAAATAAATAACCTCCTTATTCCATACGCTAATCGCTAATCATTCTTGCAAACAAAATGATTATAAAGACATCCCACCAAATAATCAAGAAAAACGATAATTTGCAGTGTAAAAATTCACACGGCTATGTCACAAAAATTTTACAAATCCCAAATTCAGGCATGAAAACGCCATAAAAGCCCCTCCCAAGGCGTTCCAAGGAAGTCAGTACACGTTTACCGGAAGTTTTTTTGCATTCCAGGTAAACAGCCTTAAAGAGTTAATATTATCTTATTTCTATTAAAAAGGCCACCCCGCCAATTCCTATGAAGAAGATTCAGAGGGTGGTAAAATGATTGGCTGGTACTGTAGGATTGTTTATCATGAATAAAGCCGCCCCCGATGCGGGAACGGCTCTCTATAAAACTAAAACAAAACTAAACCTTATTAAACCATGATTTTGCAAATATCGTTGGTGAATTCAACCGGGTCTTGCAGTGGCAAGCCTTCGATCAACAGTGCCTGATTATACAGCAATGCCGTATAGAGATTGACCTTCTCCTTGTCCTCGGCAAAAGCCTCTTTCAGAGAGTTGAACACCGCATGGTTGATGTTGATTTCCAGCACTTTATTCGCTTTGACATCGGCGTTGTTCGGCATAGCATTTAAGATTTTCTCCATTTCAATCGTCACTTCGCCGTCTGCGGACAGACACACCGGATGTGTCTTCAAGCGCTTGGAGGCTTTAACACTGGATACCTTGCCTTCCAGCAAGCCCTTCATGTACTCGAACAGCTCTTTGTTGTCGTTTTGTTCCGCTTCTGTTTCCTTCTCGTTCTCGTCAGCCTCAATGCCCAGATCGCCACTGGATACGGATTTGAATTCTTTCTCCTTGTAGCTTATGAGCATTTTAATAGCGAACTCATCAATATCATCGGTGAAGTACAGAATTTCGTAGCCCTTGTCGGCCACCATTTCGGTCTGCGGCAGCTTCTCGATACGCTCATTGGACTCCCCGGAAGCATAATAAATATACTTCTGATCCTCAGGCATACGCGATACATACTCGTCCAGTGTAACCTGCTTTTTCTCCGTAGAAGAGTAGAACATGAGCAGATCCTGAAGCGTCTCCTTATGAGTGCCATAATCGTTGTAGACGCCAAATTTCAATTGTCTGCCAAATGATTTGTAGAATTGATCATACTTTTCCCGGTCATTTTTGAGCAGAGTCAGTAGTTGGCCTTTGATTTTGCTTTCGATATTTTTAGCAATCAGCTTCAGTTGGCGGTCATGCTGCAACATTTCTCTGGAAATGTTCAACGACAAGCTTTCGGAGTCCACCATACCTTTGACAAAGCTGAAATAATCCGGCAGCAGGTCAGGCGATTTTTCCATAATCAGCACGCCGTTGGCGTACAGTTCCAGCCCTTTTTCATACTCCTTGGAATAGAAATCAAACGGGATATTTTCTGGAATGAACAAAATAGCCTGGTACACCACCGCGCCGTCCGCGCTGACGTGGATATGCTGGAGTGGCTTGTCGTAGCCATAGCGTTTTTCCGCATAAAAATTTTGATAATCCTCGTCGGTCAGCTCGCTTTTGTTCTTTCTCCAGATTGGAACCATGCTGTTAATACGCTGTTCTTCCTCGTAATCCTCGAACTCGTTGTCACTGCCCTCTTTCAGACGTTTGCCCGTAACATCCATCTTGATTGGATAACGGATAAAGTCGGAGTATTTCTTGATCAGTGCTTTTAAACGATACTCGTCCAAATATTCGTCGTAGGACTCATCCTCGGTGTTTTCTTTGATTTTCAAAACAATCACAGAGCCGACCTCGTCTTTTTCAGCCGGTTCAACGATATATCCATCTGCACCTGTGGATTCCCACTTATAAGCGGTATCGCTGCCCAGTGCCTTTGTAGTCACTGTAACAACATCCGCCACCATAAATGCCGAATAGAAGCCGACCCCGAACTGCCCAATGATGTCATGTCCATCCTTGGATTCATTTTCATTTTTGAACGCCAGCGAGCCGCTTTTAGCAATGACACCCAGATTGTTTTCCAGTTCTTCCTTGGTCATACCAATCCCGGTATCGCGAAGAGTGAGCGTTCTGTTCTCCTTGTCGGCTGTTACTTTGATATAGTAATTTTCTTTGTCAAAGACCAGTTGATCATCCGTCAGCGCTTTGTAATAAATTTTATCAATTGCATCACTTGCGTTGGAGATCAGCTCTCTTAGAAAAATTTCCTTTTGCGTGTAAATCGAGTTAATCATCATTTCGAGCAGACGCTTGGACTCAGCCTGAAACTGTTTTTTCTCCATTCTGATATCTCCTTTCGAATATGAACCTTATGTAAGGTAAGGCTGCACATGGGGAACCGTCCAAACTCGAAAGTCTGTTAGCACTCCCCTCATTCGAGTGCCAGCCTACCTTTTTTTATAACATTCCTCATTTTTTATGTCAATACAATAGATGCATGATATAGTCCCAATTCCGAAATTGTTAGTGCCTAATCTCCTTGAACATGACGTTAAACATCTCGACGGAAGATGGGAACAGCCCTTGTACATGGGGAATCAGGTTATCCCTGATGCGTAACTCGTCCTCGTCCAGATGCTGCAAATCCTGATGATAGAACCATACAACGGGATAGTCACCATCCTTCTGTCTGCTCCCTGCATTCAAACAGACAGGACCCTCGTTCTCCTCTGCCACTGCGAAGGGAATATACCCCGCCGACAGCAATGGCGACCACTGGTCGATCAGCTCATAAAATCCCTTTAGCCCTTGGCCCACAGGCATTCGTGGAAACTCAACGAAGGTACAATCGCTCCAGTACACCCCCGGAATGCATTCGTTATCGAATTGTAAAGACACATAATGATAGGACATGATGAAACTTCTCAGCAAGGGAGGAAGCTCGAAATGGTAGGTTTCCTCAAGATCCCGAACTTCCTGCTCTGTGATCTGCGAAGGAAGAGGCTTCCACTTGATCCAGCCTTCCTCATCGGCATTGCCGTCACGCATCTCAAAGGGTACATTTTCTACCAAATCCATAAAAAAAGCCTCATCCATATGTGCAAATAACTCCTTCATGGATGTGCGAATATCCGCCTTCTTGTCCATGTCTCCGCACCTCTTTCCTTTCTATATCAGAACTGCATCATGTGCCATTACACATTCTTCCAAGTTAGCTTAACAGATTTTGCTTTTATCCTCATTTGCAAAATATTCGTATTACCAGCGCAGTGGCTCATGGTTACGCCAGATGATCCAACGCCCTGTCTCGCGGATTGGAGCGGTGCCGATGCTGTATTCATCCTCTTGGTGCCGCTTTGCAAATCAATTACATGAAGCATACCGTCACAGGTTCCAACCGCTAACATGCCTTCATTTGACGTAACCGCCAATCCGGATATCGTACTGCCGACAAAATAGCGCCAAAGCTCGCGGCATACATACATTTACAACTTATAAAACCCGATATAAGTACAAGCACCTCGTAAAGTGTCAAGACTACATAAGGAGATTGATCTATTCATGAAAAGAATCACCGCACTTGTTATCCTGTCCTTGCTATTACTTGTATCCCCGATCTACGCTGCTGCCCCAGCGCCTATGCTGGTCTATGTGGACCAGAGTATCCACTCCTTCATCCCGCTTCTTCTCCTGAACAGCTATGAAGGAATCACATTCAACAAAACGGCAGCAGACAAAAAAATAGAAATTGCGCAAGGCAATACCCGGCTCACATTATTTACAGGGCAATCTACTGCCAAAGTGAATGACCAGACAATCCGTTTGCAAAATGCTCCTTTTACCGATAACGGTTCGACCTATGTCCCCTTGCAGTTCATCAGTCAATATCTAGACCTGCAAGTCTCATGGCAAAAGGAAACCTCAGCTGTACGCATTAAGCAAGGTGCAACGTCCGTCACGCTTCCGGTACATACTGGCAAGTTACCCGGAAACACTACACCCATTACGACAGCTCATAAAAACTTCAAGGTCGGGTCTCGTTCCTTTTCCGCTAAGGTGGTAACCATCTCTATGCTCCATCCTAAGGTAAGCTTGGACGTGGCTCTGGCAGGCGATACCATTGGTAAAGTGGAAGACTTAGGCAGTATAGCCAAACGTAACCAAGCGGTTGTAGCCATAAATGGCACATACTTTGATGCCTATACCAAAAGCTCTTACAAAACGCCTTACGGCTACCTGGTCAGTCACGGAAAGATGTTGAAAAAAAGCTCTGGCGACCAACGGACGGTCTTCACCTACGATGCTAATCATTTATCCGAGCTAATGTCGGGTTCTGCCTTCGAACAACGGTTAAGCCAAGGCAGTGTCGAAGGTGCCCTTCAAGCCGGGCCTCGTCTGGTCACGAACGGTCAGGTTTCCCTAAATGTCAAAGCCGAAGGCTTCAAGGACCCTAAAATATTAACAGGTGGTGGCGCCCGCAGCGCAATCGGAATGAGTCGGGATCATAAGCTGATCCTCCTGACCACGAGTGGAGCGACTATACCGCAGCTCGCCCAAATGATGAAGCAGGCCGGCGCTTATCAGGCCATGAATCTGGACGGCGGTGCTTCCAGCGGGCTGTATTACAACGGCTCCTACCTCACCACACCCGGCCGCCAAATCAGCAATGCCATTATTGTAAAGTATCAATAGCCAATAGAATGATAAAGGGCTGTCTTCACGGATGTGTAAGCCGTGGGGATAGCCTTTTTTCCATTCCCCCCCGGTTTCGGTTGTTCCTGCTCTCACCTGTTCAGGCGGCTTGTATGAGCCGTTACGGGTTGATCCTGCAACCTACAATCGAATCAGACTAGTAAAGCTATTGCTGCCTTCGCTTCCTTTTTTTAAAGAAAGATAAATACGGTTGTTTTCTCTACTCGCCGAGCATTCATAAAGTCCGGGTTGCACAGACAGGAACGATCCTCCCCATACACATTCAGGCTCCAGTCCGCCACTTGTGGCTTCCTCCCCTGCTCCAACAAATAGGTTGCCTGAGGGAACCTTCAAAAACAGCCGCACAGCAGGCTTGTCAATATGATCTGTCATCAAAACCTCATAGGTCCCGTCGGCTCCCAGATTCAAAAAAGCTACATTTCCTTTGTTCAACTCGCCCAGCTCGTCCTCTTCGATAGACCACCAATCCGGATCATCGTCCAAACGATGCTTAAGTGCTTGCGTATCAAATAGGCAAAGAGTCGCCGTGTCTGTCGTAAATTGAAATGGACTGCTCGCCATATTCATCATGCGATCCTCCTGATTTTGGTCAGCGAATTTCCGTTTTCCCACGTCTTCCGCTATCCGTATTGCTATATACTTGAGGGAAAATCTCCCTGTATGTAAAGTATAACAATGCTTGCAGGGCCAGACAACATGCTGGGCCAACACCCATTCTGCATAAAAAAGCCCTCTCTCACGATGTCGTGAAAGAAGGCCGATTTGTGGATTTAAGCGATGCTAACCTACTGTTAGATCAGAAAAGACTTAGTAATAATTACCAACAAGATGAACAATACCAAAATCGCTCCTGTGGATGTCCATGCTCCACCGTAACCTACTTCACCCATGTCTGAATCCCTCCTTGCGTTAAAGCTTACTCTTATCGTATGAAGAAAAGCGGATAACGACAGGGCGAATCGGCAAGTTTATTTGCCATGGAAGGGCTACTCAGAAAATGGACTGATACGTTTGAGATAGATCGCTAATGACTCTGGATGACAACTGGCAGAGAATGTCGTCCGTTCTTCGCAGTAACCTGCTCACATCCTTGTATTTCATCTTTTGAAGAAGTGAAGTTTCTAACTGGGATGAAAGAAATTGAGTGGTGCCTATAAATACGACAAGATCCAATCCGGGGTTGGTTTCGGTATGTAATAAGTGCAGCAGGTCAGTCATAGACAGGAATCCCGGAGGGAAAAAGCTGTTGTTCTCTTTCATATATAGAGCTTTCAGCATGGAGGTTAATGCCCAGTCACACAGGATAATGCAGCATTGGAGCTGGTTGTGCTTTTGCAGGATCTGAGCTAGTTTCATGTGGTATTGGGCTAAGGTGTGGAAATCGGTTATTGATTTATGTAGGTGTTGTGCGGGTCTGGATGGTTGGGTAGGACTTGGAATATAGGTAGAAGGAGCTTCTTTCATATCTATTCCTCCAGAGAATTTCAATATTAGTCTTATTATGCTTCTTCGCTAAAGTAAATGTTAGATGTCTGTTTAATAGAGAAAGTGTCCATACTGTCTAGTAATAATAGGAAGAGGACGGGATGGAACATGTGGACCCCATTAAGCAAAAAGGATAATCTAATGAATGATGTGTTCAAGTTCATGTTAGACCTTGAAGAACCCTGGAAATTAGCTGATATTGAGTATGACCCGCAAGAAGAAGCATGGCACTTATTTATTGATTTTGAACGAGGAGCCCTGTTTGCCTGTCCGCATTGTGGAGCACCTTGCAAGGCCTACGATGCAGAGAAAAAACAGTGGCGCCATCTCGATATTTGGAAATGGAAAACCTATTTACATGCCCGGGTTCCCCGAACAGACTGCAAACAATGTAATAAAATCACGTTGATTCCCGTGAAGTGGTCCCGGCCGTTGTCGCATTTCACCTTGGATTTTGAGGCCTGGGCCATGCGTTTAATGGCTGAAATGCCCGTCAACGCAGCAGCGCGTGAATTACGAGAACATGACACACGCATGTGGCGGATTTTTCATCACTACGTCAATCAAGCCATGACCGAACTGGACGTCAGCTTAGTTCGGCGGATCGCCATCGACGAAACGTCCTCGCGTCGGGGTCACCGCTACATTACCTTGTTTGTGGATGTGGACACCAAAACGGTACTTTTTGCAACCGAAGGAAAAGGCAAAGATACCTTAGCGCGTTTCAACCAGTATTTACTACAAAAAGGCGTAGAATCGGCACAAATACAGGAAATCTGCTGCGATATGTCTCCCGCCTTTATTCGAGGTATTGAAGAGCAGTTCCCCACAGCCGAAATTACCTTTGATAAGTTCCACGTCATGAAGATGGTGAATGAAGCCGTGGATGAGGTGCGTAAAGCCGAGCAGAAAGAAGAACCTGGGCTCAAGCGAACCAAATATCTATGGTTAAAGAACAAAACGAACTTGAAGGCAGAGCAGCGAGATACCTTGGAAAGCCTGAAGGACAAAAACCTAAAAACAGGCAGAGCCTACCGCTTAAAATTAGCCATGCAGGAACTATGGACGACCCCGCACGTCTTTGCTGACGTCTATTTACGGGAGTGGTTAGGCTGGGCTAGGCGCTCACAGTTGGGAGCGATGATGGATCTGGCAAAGACCGTGAAACAACATGAAGAAGGCATTCTGCGTTGGTTTCACAGCCGGATGACCAATGGTCTGCTTGAAGGCATAAATGGATTAGTGCAAGCAGCCAAACGAAAAGCACGTGGGTACAGAAACGTCCATAATCTAATAGCTATGGTCTACATGACCGCGAATAAACATCGGCTTCCAGCACTTGCAGCACACAGGCCCTAAACCCATTTTTACCCCGTTCCCTTTATACCATTTCTTTAAGAATCTACTGAAACAAGCTTGACTATGAACCTATTTCTATACGGCGTTACCCATCCAATAGAGCGAAGAGCCCTTATTATACTCTAAAATAATACTTATAGGTATACTTAATGCTAAATATACGATTCTTAATCTCATGTTTACCCAAGAAAATCTTGTCTACACTTTTTAGTATGAAGGGGTGTAGATAAATGCAGGACAAAGAAGTGTTAAAGCTAATTGGGGCTAGAATAAGGGTGTTGCGCAAAGAAAAGGGCCTCTCACAAGAAGCTCTTGGGGAAAAAGGTGGATTTCATTTTACATACATTGGACAGATCGAACGAGGAGAAAAGAATGTTTCTTTGATAAATGTAGCTAAGATCGCAAAAGCCCTAGACGTCAACTTAGTTCAGTTGTTTTCATATGTAAGCGAAGACCCCAAAATTGTAGAGTTTGATGAAGATATTATTGAGATTATTACAATGCTCCAAAAATCGAGTCCAGAGAAAGTGCGCTTGGCGAGGAATGTGATAAGGGAAATTATCAACTAAGAAGATTTCCCAAAAAATTATGGGAGTAAAATAAACCCAATGTAAAATTGGGCAACCCCATGTATTTTTCTTATAAGAAAGGATGTGTTTCTCAACGCCTTTGTGTCTACACACAGGCTTTTACCCTTGCCGTCACGCGGCATTTTCTATAAGGAGGCCCATAATGTACTTACTGGATGCAAAAAGTAAAAAACCGCTCTACCAACAACTCTACCAACAAATGCGCACCAAAATTCTAAGCGGTGAACTCAGCGCGCAGGCCAAACTGCCTTCCAGCCGCCGCCTCGCGACCGAGCTTCATATCAGTAGAAATACGGTGGACACCACCTATCAGCAACTCTTATCCGAAGGCTATATTGTTGGCAAAAGCCGTAGCGGCTATTACGTAGAAACACTCCCTAACACTAAATTCTCCGCGTATGCAGATAATGTTCCGGACACGCCTCCCAGTCAATCGCAGCCGGACGGAATTTTATACGATTTCCGGTACGGCAATTTGAGCCCGCAGACCTTTCCGTTTCCGCAATGGCAGCGGTTAACTAACCTCTGTCTGCGACAGGACAAAGAACAATTCTTGAACTACAGTAACTTCATGGGTGAACCCGGACTACGCAATGAACTGGTGAAGTATTTGCATGAATACCGGGATGTCCGGTGTACAGCCGACCAAATATTGATTACTTCTGGAACTATCCATTGTCTTATGATTATCTGTCAGCTCCTCCGAACTGTGGCTAACACCATTGCCATGGAAGATCCGGGTTTCACCGCCGCCCACTCGACTTTTACCAATTACGGCTTTCAGGTACCACTCATTCCGGTTAACAGCCACGGTCTCAATGTCAAAGCATTACGGACCACTACCGCCGAGGCTGTCTATGTGACACCCTCGCATCAATTCCCTACAGGCCGCATTATGTCCATAACTAGGCGTCTACAGCTTATTGACTGGGCCTATGAACAGGAGGCTCTGATTATTGAAGATGACTATGACTGCCACCTGCTCTATGACGTAAAACCAGCACCGGCTCTGCAGGGATTGGCGCCAGATAAAGTAATCTACATCGGCAGTTTTTCTAAAATCCTTTCGCCTTCCCTTAGGGTTGCGTATGCGGTATTGCCGAAAAACTTGGTGCGGCACCTGCAGCAGACAACCAAAAACTATGCCTGCTCAGTGCCCCTGCTCATCCAAAAACCTCTGGAACGGTTCTTACAGGAAAATCTTTTTGAAAGTCACTTGCGGAAAATGCTCCGTCAGTTTAAGAAAAAGCGAGAGATATTGCTACGTGCGCTACAGGAGCACTTCGGCGACACCGTTACAATATCCGGAGTAAATGCCGGTCTTCATATCCTGTTACATCTAAATCAGCCGGTGTCCTCACGGAACCTAGTAGCCAAGGCGGCCCAGGCCGGTGTATATATCCACGGTGACAATCTCTGGGTGGAATCCTCACCCGGGACAACGGCCCGTGTTCTTTTGGGCTTCGGTGCCATTGCAAACGAGGATATCGACCCGGCTGTCCGCCTGTTGCGCCAGGCCTGGCTTGAATTATAGTTGAAATGATGACTCAATAGCCCCTACCGGACACAACCCGGCACACGGTCCTATGCCGACACACCGTTCCACTTGAATATGAAACTGTGTTTCGCCTTCCACAACCGCACTGAATGGACAATTTTTCGCGCACTTGCCGCATTTGATGCATCTACTGGTAATTGTACGATGTACAGGCAGACCGGCCAGTTTTCTTTGTATACTTTTCCAAGCGTTCCCATATTCCAGTGCCTCGCCTGCTTTTAAAAGGGCATTGCCTCCGGCTGTTTTATAGACGATATGCATTGCTGCATCGTATCCGGCTGTAACCCCGGCTGCCGTGATAATATGGCCGTTGTCAACAAACCGCTCATCTTTCTTCAGCATTATTGTAGGTTCAATAGCCAATAACTTATCAAAAGCCAGATGATGTGTTGTCGCCGACAGCCCGCTAAGGAGCCCTGTCTTGGCCAGTAATACAGCCCCAGTACACACGGATAAGGTAATAGCCGCGTTTTTACTCTGATCCTCCAGCCAGCTAATTACATTGACATTGGCTAAAAGTTCCTCTGTTATTGCGCCGCCGGGAATAACTAAAATGTCGATCTCGGGGCAATCATTAAAATCGTATTCTGCCCTAACAACTAATCCCCCAATTAGTCCCCCCGCCATAGCGCGCAGATCTTTTTTAGTTTCACTGACAGTAAACACGTTATACAGGGTACGCGCTGTCTGATACATAGTCGGCTTTTTGGCCGAGACATAATCCACAGCGGAAAATACCTCATAAGGGCCAATATAATCGGTTGTATCAGCACCATCAAACAAAAATATGCCTACTCTCAAGGGTGATTCATTATTACTCATTGCCAGAACCTCCAACATATATTTATCCGTGCACGTGATACTTATATCAAATCATGTAAACTGTCTTTTACAAAAGAGCCAGATTTCAAGAAATGAAAGAGGCCAGTATTCAAATTCGAACCAAAGACCAAGGAGAGGCAGCCATCATTATTTCTCCTGCCGCTATTCCTTGTCAGCAGATCTGTGGGCAATCTCTTGGGAAATAAAAAAAGGGCCATGCTTTTCATTTTCAGAAAATCATAGTCCTCATTTTTTATTCAATACCAGAAAGACACTCCGGCGTGCCTTCTTTTCAGCCCGCATCCCTTTTCATATTCGATCACTTATGATCACTCTTCGCAGATGAAATTTAACGCAACAGCCATTCCTTTATTGTCAATGTGGAAGAGCCGTTTTGAATGAGCGGATCTAAATTCCCAATCTTTGTCGCCTCATCAAGTGACGCTGCTTTTATTAAATAGGCTCCTCCCGTTGCATCGCTAAATGGACCATACATTTCAAGAAGCTCCTCTTTTTTCAACTTTTCCAGATGGTCATAGTGTCCTTTGATATCATTAGCATCGAACTTGTTTGTTCGTGTAGTAATTAATAAAAAGTAGCTCACTGATTTCCCCTCCATATTTCCCTTGTAATAAAAATCCAGCATCATTGATCAACAAAATGAATATCAATTCATTTATCAAACCTATATAGAACGCAATTAATAAGCTACCAAATTCACTTCAACCGCCAAATCGGGTAATAAAGGGTAACTCACCACAAGGCGGCGATGAAGATGAACAATGAAGAAATCGAGTATTTGAATACAGCGATGAAAGAGGTATCAGACAAACGACTCTACGAAAGGTATCTGGCGGTCCGACTTCGTCTGGAAGGCCATACACTGAAAGAGTTCGGTGATATACTCGGACGTGCACGTCAAACCATCAGCCTCTATTGGCACACCTACCAGAAACAGGGCCTGTCCGGTCTTAAAATGGATCACTCTCCTGGACAACCGACAAAACTCACGGAGGAGCAGCGTCGTCAGTTAGCCGCGATGCTGGAGCAGCATCAACCAGCCGATGTAGGTTTTGAAGCTCGGTATACCTGGACACTTCCGCTAGTGGCGGAGTGGATCAAGCAGGAGTTCGGTGTCACCATGAGCGTGCGTGGGATTAGTGCGATGCTGAAGCGGATGAACTTCAGTTTTACCAAAGCCACCTATACGCTAGCTAAAGCCGATGAAGACGCCCAAGCCTTTTTTAAAAAGCACACTTTTGCTGAGCTCAAGAGGCAAGTGGAAGCCGAAAAGATCAATCACTTGCTCTTTGAAGACGAGTCGATGATTCGCTCTTATCAAGCGTTGCAGTACAATTGGTTCCCGCGCGGCCGACAACGCAAAGTGCCTACGTACGGTAAACACGAAGGAGCCAAATTGTTTGGAGCCATTAACTATGAAACCGGTCAGGTGCATCACCGGGAAGAAGAAAAGGCCGACACAGAAGCCTTTATTCGATTTCTCCAGGATCTTCTCACTGCATATCCGAATGGAAAAATCGCTTTAATTCTGGATAACAGCCGGATTCATCATGCCATAGAGTTACAGCCTTTTTTGGAGGAACACTCGCGTCTGCAATTGGTTTTTCTGCCGCCTTACAGTCCAAACCTCAATCCAGTTGAAGGGCTGTGGTTGTGGCTCAAAGCCGATGTAGTGAACAACGTCTTTTTTGAAAAATTCTATAAGATTAAACTTCATGTCAGTCAATTTATGAAGCGAATCAATCAGCAACCGTTGGAAACGATTGATCGCCTGCTTGTCAGGTTATGATCTTAATTGCGGTCTATATAGCGAGAAATATTGTTAAAGAGATTTTAAACATGAATAATGACACGCACGCATATGTGGTTCAGTTACATCGTGTAGAAACATATCAAAAAAGCCGCTCATCAGATTGATCTAATGAACGACTTTTTTTGCGTAACTGCTTAGTAGCGTGTTTGCACCTTTTCAGTGTTTCTAATTTCTTATCATTTCCTTAATTCAGCAAGTACCTCTTTCGCTAAAGCAACGATATTGGCTGCGTTAAAGCCAAAGGCTTCTACAACTTCAGTTCCTTTACCGGATGCGCCAAAACGATCAATGGCTAACATCTTTCCGTCCAGTCCGATATAGCGTTCCCAGCCAAAGCTTGCCCCCATTTCAATGCCGACGCGGGCACGTATTGCTTTGGGCAAGACTTTTTCTTTGTAAGCTTCGTCCTGCTGATCAAAAGCAGATGTGTTCGGCAAGCTTACGACAGATGCTGAAATGCCTTCGTTTTCCAAGATACTCTGTGCTTCGACAGCCAGCTTCACCTCTGAACCACTTGCGATTAACAGCAAATCTGGTACTTCTTTGGATGCAGGTGCTAAAACATATCCGCCTTTTTCCACACCTTCCAACGCCTTTTCAGAGCTGCCTGCAAGGATCGGCAGAGCCTGACGTGTAAGGACAAGTGCTGTCGGTGTTGAAACTGATGAGATCGCCATATGCCAGGCAGCGATTACTTCATTGCCGTCTGCGGGACGGATTACATTTAAATTCGGCATCGCACGCAATCCTGCCAGTTGCTCGATCGGCTCATGGGTAGGTCCATCTTCTCCTACGATAATGGAGTCATGGGTTAGTACGTAAATCACCGGAAGTTGCTGAATGGCCGCCAAGCGTATAGCTGCTTTTAAATAATCGGAAAATACAAAGAAAGTTCCTCCATAAATCTTTAACCCACCGTGCAGTGCTATGCCATTCATTTCAGCTGCCATCGCAAATTCACGTACACCAAACCAAATGTTACGTGCTGCTGGGGCTGATTTAGAAAAACGTTCATCTCCTGCAATTAATGTCTTATTGGAACTCGCTAAGTCAGCTGAACCTCCAAAGAAATAAGGGACCCGCTGTGCAATCAAGTTCAAGATGTCGCTGCCGGTATCTCGTCCTGCTTTACTTGAGCTTGCTTCGTAATCAGCCAATGGTTTTTCCCAATCAACGGGCAGTGTATTGGTAAAGCTGTCATGAAACTGTTTAGCCAGTTCTGGATAACTTTCCGTATAATTCACCATTAGAGCCTGCCATTCAGCCTCGGCTTTGGCACCACGAGCTGCTACTTTTTCACGAAAAAGGGTATAAACTTCCTCTGATACGGTAAAAGCCGGTAGTTCCCATTGATAGCTCAATTTTGCCGCAGCCGTTCCTGCTTCTCCCAGAGGTGAACCATGAACTTTATGCGTACCGGCATGCGGTGAGCCATACCCGATCACAGTCTTCACTTCAATAATTGTAGGTTGTGTATGATTTTCTCGTGCCAAGTCAATCGCTGCAGTAATCTCGGTAAGATCATTACCCTCTGTAACCAGGATATGTTGCCACCCACTGGACTCAAACCGCTGTTTTATATTTTCTGAGAAAGAATGACTCAGTTCTCCATCCAGCGATATGTCATTGGAATCGTATAGCATGATTAATTTATCCAATTGCTCATGGCCGGCATGAGAGATCGCCTCATTAGCCACGCCCTCCATTAAATCACCATCTCCGCACAAACAATACGTGTAGTGATCCACAATCGGAAAGGACTCCTTATTATATAAACCTGCTAAATGCCGTTCTGCCAATGCCATGCCAACAGCCATCGCCACCCCTTGTCCCAAGGGTCCCGTCGTCGCTTCCACACCGTCGGTGTGTCCGACTTCTGGATGCCCGGGCGTTCGGGAACCTAACTGCCGGAATTTCTTCAAATCGTCAATCGTCACATCAAAACCGGATAAGTGAAGCAGACTGTAAAGGAGCATGGATCCATGGCCAGCAGACAGAACGAACCGATCCCGATTTTCCCATCGCGAATTTTTGGGATTTACAAGTAATGCCTGTGACCAAAGAGCATAAGCCATAGGTGCTGCACCTAAAGGTAATCCGGGATGCCCGGAGTTTGCTTCATCAATCGCGTCTAAAGATAATGCTCGGATGGCCATAACGGCTTGAAGGTCTTGCTGGTCAAATCTCATAAAGTTTGTCCTCTCTTCCTGATCCTCGTTTTTTATAGTGTTCATTTATATTGTTTATTGCGCACTGCTTTTCGACTTTTTCAGGCTTACCAAAATCATAATGAGCAGCACCAAACCGATCCCAATCATCGTTATCGTTTTTCCACCCAACTGGTTTAGCCCGCTCAAGAACAGCCCCACTACACCAAAGTCGGAATCGGAGAAGGTTGCGTTGGCTAACCCGAGATCCCCTAAAACAGGTATTAATAGAATGGGCATAAAACTGATGAGCACTCCGTTCACAAATGCGCCTAAAATGGCGCCACGCACACCGCCCATGGTATTTCCAAACACTCCTGCTGCTGCTCCTGTGAAGAAGTGCGGGACAACCCCAGGTAAAATAACAATCCCGCCGGATAAAACCAGAATGAGCATGCTGACAATCCCCCCACAAAACTGGAGAAGAAGCCTATCAGTACCGCGTTCGGAGCATAGGTATAAACAATGGGGACATCCAGCGCCGGTTTGGAATCCGGTACAATTTTCGAGGAAATCCCTTTAAATGCCGGTACAATTTCAGCCAAGACCAGACGTACACCCGACAAGATGATAAATACGCCTGCAGAAAACAACCCTGCCTGAAGTAGCGCAAATAAAATATAGTTTTTCCCGTTACTCAAGTGACTTTCGACATAAGCCGGACCTGCAAAAAGGGCTACAATGATGTAGAAGACCGCCATCGTTAACGCAATACTGACCGTACTGTCCCGCAGAAAGCCGAGTCCTTTAGGGAAATTGATTTGTTCAGTGGATACAATGTCTTTCTTGCCTTTCACTGCCATACCTACCAGCCCGCCAATAGCAAAGCCGACCGCGCCAGAATGCCCCAAAGCCACATTGTCATTGCCCGTTAATTTACGGACAAATGGCTGCACAACGGCTGGAGAAAGCGACATGAAAATACCTACAGTCAGCGCTCCAAAAAGGATAAGGGAGACGGATGTGAAACCACTCACTGATAAAATGATAGCAATCATACATGACATATATAGCGTAATATGACCTGTTAAAAAAATGTACTTAAATCGTGTAAAACGAGCAATCAGCAGGTTCACAATCATACCGAAAAACATAATCAGTGCAGTGGAGGAACCATACTTACTCACGGCAAGAGCCACAATAGCTTCATTATTTGGAACGATACCGCTTACATGAAACGCTGCTTTAAACATATCGCCAAAAGGTGCAAGAGCTTGCTGCAAAACACCTGCGCCTGCGCTGATGACAAGAAATCCTACAAACGTTTTGGTCGTTCCCTTCAGGATATCCGAGAGATTTTTCCGCTGAGCCAGCAACCCTACCAAGGCAATCAACGCAACTAGCACAGACGGCTCACTCAAAACGTTAATGAGTATATTCAAAGCTTTATTCATATGGGCCAATTCTCCTTACAATAGATTTTTATCTTGTAAGACTGCTGTTAGTTTTGTGCGTAATTCCTCGAGATCGATAATGTTTTCCAGAACGACCACATCACCCAGGCTCGCTCCGCCTTCAGCAATGTCTCTGGCAAGAAAAAACACATCTGCGCTCCCAGGCGTAGCGGAGCCCAGATCGGAATGATCTACTTCCACACCCTCTACACCCATCTCATTCAATAGCTGCTTAATATTCATTTCCACCATAAAGCTTGTTCCCAGACCAGAACCACAAACTGTTAAAATTTTCATTTTTTATCGTCTCCTTTTTTTTGCATCATGGCTATAATTTCGTCCGCTGTTGTAGCTTCTTTCAAACGGTTTAACGAATCGTCGTTGACCAGAAACGAAGTCAATTCCGTCAGCGCCTTTAAGTGCAACTTATTGTCAATCGCCGCTAGGCAAATAAACATATCAATCGCATGCTCCGGCTGATCAAGCAGCAACACCGGTTTTTTCACTCGCAACAGCGACATCCCCAATTTCTGCACACCTTGTTCCGGCCTTGCATGTGGGATAGCAATTCCTTTGCCGACATGAATAAAAGCACCGATTCCCAAAACTCTGTTAATCATTGCCTGTGTGTAGTCAGGTGTAATATAGTTCTGTTCCTCTAATGGTTTGGCTGCTAGTTGAATCGCTTCCTTCCAATCCAGGGGAGCATCCGTGAATCGAATTTTATCTACAGTTAAAAGCTCGGACAACATAGGGGAATGACTCCTTTCAATTGAACGCATCTGTCGTAAATGATTTGTTAAATCTGTATAAAGTGCTTTTTCGCTTTTAATCGTGGCATGTTTCCGTATGGTAGCCATTAATTCATCTATGGGCACCGCAGAAGGTACGGGCAGATCAAAATCAGCAGCAACAGCTTGTTGCAAATAATCTTCTTCTAATGCGGTTAATAATGGGCGAGTCAAGTAAACAGGTTTGGATGATTCCAAATAAATAGTAGAAAAAATCATGTCATAGCTATCCGGAGATATCTGTTTTAATTCCGCAACCGAATGTGATTCCGTAAAATGCACGCCCGGAAATAGCTGACACAATTGCGTCCGTAACATCATGGAGGAACTGATCCCGTTTGGACATACAATTGTAGCCCGGTATACTTTAGGTTCAGGTTCTAATCTGCGGACATGCCCTCCGAACAAAATGGTAAAGTATCCAACCTCTTCATCCGAGATCCACTCCCCTGTAAAATCAGACAATGACTTCAACGCTTGCTTGACCAGTTTGAACAGGGCGTCATGTTCTGCTTTGATAGTGTCAATTAAAGGATTAGATAAAGGCACTTCACACATAATCCTAAAGTAAGCCGGTACCAAATGCTTGTACAAGATCGATTGCAAAATAGGTTTTTCTTTAAAGGGTACTAGGGTCAGGCGTTCTACTTCTCTGATAATTTCGTCAGATACATAACTCAGCTCTTCACTGGGATAAATATGGGGCACGCCCTGCGTAGCTGACAATAATTGAATCGTTAGATATACGATCTCCATCTCATGCACTTCATTAAACAAATAAGCGGATAATTTCTTGCCCATCAGAAAGAGTGGTTGTTGTCGTATTAACTCTGTTTGCTTAACGGGCAAAAACAGTGCATTACGCCCATAGCGGAATTGCAGAAACAACAGCTCATAAATAAGTTGATCCAGCCTGTTGCCCACAAAGACGACCTGATACTCATGAGCCATATCGGTTAATTGCTGCTTGATCGTTGTACTCGTATCTTCATATTTCCAACTATCCATCACCTGCTTGATACCCGGGCGTCCCATCGGCAGCTGTAATAGTGTCCCAATACATACCGATGCAAATCGCCGCTTGTGACGCTCTTCTCCCTCCAATTTAAAACCGTCCGTTCGGTTATAATCTAATTTGACACCTTCTCCCTGACAAAGCGCACGTAGCTTTTTGACATCTGCCAAGGCCGTATTCCTGCTTACCTGGAGCAAAGACTGATAATGAACGATCGAAATCGGCTCCCGCCGGATATACGTGTATAAATAAATCAAATACAGTCGTTCATTCTCTTGAAAAACCAGTTGCTTGCGACCAAGTGACAATTCCTCATTTTTCCAGTATTTCTTAACTCTTTCGTCAATCTTAAACCCCATTTCAATTACTTCAATCTTCGGTAAATCCAACTCAATTAGTCCGTCATTTAATTTATTCAGCGTATATTCAAACTGTCGAGGCGATAAATTCAATTGAAGTCTCAACTCCGGAATTGACAACTTCGGATAGTTAACCATCTGAGTTAGCAATTGCAATGACTTGTGGTCAAACATCTTATGAGCCTCCTTGTGCTTATTATAAATGAAAATTATGAGCCATATCATAGCTGTTGAATCCAATCTTTGTTGTGATGTTGGCAGGTGTATTGGACTGAAATGTCATCCTTTACTTACATGCGAAAGGCAAGAGGCTCCTGTAAAATCAATAGTGTGACTTGTAGAGGGGAAGGCAATAATTCTACAAAACAGGTATGCCCTCTACAGGGTGCGCTCAAACGCAAGAAATAAATGGGGATATGGATTATACACCAAGTCATGTGCTATCTGAGCGGAATAAAACTATGGGAATATTAATTAAGAAATGAAGCTAAGTCACACGCCAAAATAAAAAACACGCCCCATGTGGCGTGTTTTTTATGATAAAGGGATCTTTAGTTTAAAGAACCTACCCAATCAATTCCCCTAAACCCTTACTTCCAAATCTCGTCCGCAATCTCTTTAATGAAGGCAAGCTTCTTCCACTGCTGTTCTTCTGTCAGAATATTGCCCTCTTCTGTCGAAGCGAAGCCGCATTGTGGGCTAAGGCAGATGTGGTTAATATCCACAAATTGAGTAGCTTCCTTAATGCGGTTAATGACCGTCTGCTTGTCTTCCAGCTCACCCGTTTTAGAGGAAACGAGGCCCAGGACGATCTGCTGCTGGCCTTTCAGATGCTTCAGCGGTGTGAAATCGCCTGCACGGTCGGTATCGAACTCGAGGTAGTAGCCGTCGATGTTGTCGATGCCGAACAGGGTTTCAGCAACTGGCTCGTAGCCGCCGGAGGATGCCCAGGTGGAATGGTAGTTACCACGGCATACGTGGGTTGTAACGACCAAATCGGCTGGAAGATCATTCACGGTTTCCTGATTCACGCGGGCGAACAGCTTTTTGGTATCTTCCACATTCTCACCCGCATGCTGTCTGGCTTCCCAATAGTTTTTATCGCAGAGCATGCCCCATGTGCAATCATCCAGCTGCAAGCTGCGGCAGCCCTCATTATAGAATACTTGAATCACGGATTTGTAAGCTTTGGCGATATCCGTTACCAGCTCATCCAGATTGCTGTAATAGGTATCGGTTGTTTCTTTATTTTCTCCACGCAACAGCTCGGCCAGGAATTGCGCAGGTGCCGGAATGGTTTGACGTGCAATCGCATCCTCACCGGCTACTTGTTTCAGGAATTTGAAATCTTCAATGAAAGGGTGACGGGAGTGACCGATTTTACCGGACAAGCGTGCGGTTTCCGCTCTTGTTTCCACACCTTGGAATTGATAGCCGTTCGAAAGCTGTACCTTTTCCACACCGTCCAGGCCCCACATAAAATCAAGATGCCACCAAGAGCGTCTGAATTCACCGTCTGTCACGGCTTTAAGTCCTACGGATTTTTGCTTTTCTACCAGCTTGATAATTTCGTTGTCTTCAATCTTTCTCAATTCGTCCGCAGAAATTTCGTTGTTTTGAAATTGAATTCTAGCGTCTTTGATCGCTTGCGGACGCAGAAAGCTGCCGACCATATCATGTCTGAAAGGGGTCACTTTTCGTTGGGATGCATTGTCAAGGATGCTGCTCATTAGGGTTATCTCCTTTTTCGCTTCTGTAGTGAAGTTCTTGTAAGAAAGATAACATACATTTTCAGTTATAATGTAACTCCAATAAACTATAGCTAGTTATAGCCTAAAACTATACCAAACTTTTTACTCGCCTATCGCCTCATGCAGCGCTTCTACATAGACGGAAGCCAGCTTGGAGAGCGCAGCATTTTTATGACAAATCCATCCCACATTAATAGACTCCTCACATTCCAAAGGTACGGAAATAATCTCGTTACCGTTCAGATCCGCCCTGATCACCCCGGTAGAAATGGTATACCCGTTCAGGCCAATCAGCAGATTGAAAAGGGTGGCCCGGTCATGGACACGAATGCTTTTAGGATGCGACAGCGTGCTCAGAATCTCCTCGGAAAAGTGAAAAGAATTGTACTCCCCTTGCTCAAAGGACAGATACGGATAAGGATGAAGCTGGTCAATGGTCACGATGGACTGCCGGGATAGCGGATTTTTGGCACTGATAAAAATATGCGGCTTGGCGATAAACAGGCTGTTAAATTGCAGATTTGCATCTTTTAGCAGCTTATTAATCACCTTAGCGTTAAATTCGTTGAGATACAAAATTCCAATTTCGCTGCGTAAGCTTTTGACATCCTGTATGATTTCATGGGTTTTCGTCTCCCGCAAAGCCAGCTCATACTCATCCTGACCATATTGATTCACTAGATTCACAAATGCATTTACAGCAAAAGCATAATGCTGCGTGGATACGGAAAAATGCTGCGGTGAAGGCTTGGCATCCAGATAGCGACTTTCCAGCAGCTCCGCCTGTTCGACGACCTGACGCGCATAACCGAGAAACTCCACACCCTCCTTGGACAAAGAAATGCCTTTATTGGTGCGGTCAAAAATCGTGATATGAATTTCTTCCTCCAGATCCCGAATCGCGTTCGACAGACTGGGCTGGGAAATAAACAACCGCTTTGCCGCCTCATTCATGGAGCCACGATTGGCAACCTCGATGACATATTTTAATTGTTGTAAGGTCAATGCATGATGTCCTTTCCGTTTGTGTTTCTTCTATTATATAATACATAATCACACTTCTGGAAAAGGGATAATTGTTGCTTAAATGAAATCAGCCTCTCCCCTAAGGTTTAAAAAATATAAGCACCTCCCTAAATGGAAATCTTCCATTTAGGGAGGTGCTCTAGTTACGATACTTTAATTAACGAATTTCGCCATTCGTGGCGATCAGCTTTTGATACCAATAGAAGCTTTGTTTACGAATACGGCGCAAATCTTTGAGATCAAACTCTTCACGATCAACATAGATAAACCCGTAACGCTTGCTGGAGCCCTGATGGGTGCTAACAAGATCAATCGCAGACCACGGACAGAAGCCGAATACTTCTACACCGTCTGTAATAGCCAGTTGAATCTGCTCGATATGTTTGTTGAAAAAGTCAATCCGATAAGGATCATTCACTACATCGCCTTCTTCAAGCTTGTCAAAAGCGCCCAAACCATTCTCCGTCACGATAAGAGGCAAATGGTAGCGAGAATAAATTTGACGCAGCGTGGATCTAAAACCGACCGGATCAATCTCCCATCCAAACTCCGTCGTTTGCAGATTGGGATTCACCGAGCCTCTGTATGCTCCAGGCTCACCCACAATTTCATGCTGATCTCCTGTATGTGAAAAATCATTTCCGTCATCCAAGCTTTCTCCTACGGTTTGAGAGGTGTAATAATTAAAGGCGATAAAGTCCGGATTTCCCTTCGCTAATATGTCCATATCGCCCTCTTCAATGACAGGCTCATATCCTTTTTCGACCAAATAGCTCCAGGCAATGTGATTGTATCGACCAAATACCGCCATATCCAGATAGAGCCAGTTGCGAATGGCTGCATAGTTATCAGCCGCCAGTGTATCTTCTGGCTTGGAACTGGCTGGATAGATAACCCCGATATTCGGCGCTGGTCCAATTTTCGCGTCAGGTAGCATTTCATGGCACAATACCATCGCTTTCGCCTGCGCGACTAACATATGATGATTTTGTTGGTACAGTACCTTTTGCGGATTTTCCAGGCTTGTATCTAAAGTTCCGATGGAGCCGGGATGGAGAATCAGCATATTTTGCTCATTGATGGTTAACCAATATTTCACCCTGTCTCCAAAGTTCTCATTCAATGTTTTGGCATACTGCTCGAAGGCGCCAATCGTCTCCCTCTTCGACCATCCGCCTTGTTTTTCAAGAGCATAAGGCAGATCAAAATGATACATAGTAACAATCGGTTCAATACCATATTTAATCAGTTCGTCAATTAATGAGCTGTAAAACGCGATTCCCTTCTGATTAACTTCACCTGCACCCTGCGGATAAATACGTGTCCAGGCAATAGAGAAACGGTACGCTTTAAAGCTCATTTCAGCCATCAAAGCTACGTCTTCTTTGAACATATGGTAATGATCACTGGTTACCTTAAAATCAGTGACCCCTTCGACGTGATTAGCCATGTCAATGACAGAGGGTCCTTTTCCATCTTCGTCCCATGCACCCTCTACTTGATAAGCGGAAGTTGAACCTCCCCAGAAAAAATCTTCGGGAAATGCCTTCAATTGATCATGTTTCATGATATAGTCCCTCCAGTTATAGTTATATCCTTCTGATGTTCGCAATCCATGTATGTGATGATGACGCTTTCCTGTATCACACAACCAAAGTTAACAATACTTCGTTTTTCTGAACCTGCTCCTGATTTGTCTCGAATACGTCCACTTTATTTTTAGTAAGTGTGACGATGACAGGCGTCACGATTTCGTATCCTGCTTCTATAATCTGTTCCCTGTCAAATTGGATTAACAAATCGCCCTGTTTCACACTGTCCCCCTCTTTAACCACTGGATTAAAATGCTTCCCTTTCAGCGCAACCGTGTTAATTCCGATATGAATCAATATCTCCGTACCCGCATTTGAAGTCAAGCCTATCGCGTGTCCTGTGGGGAACAGCGAGGTTACAACTCCATCTATCGGCGCTACGACCTCACCGACAGACGGTTCAATGGCTAACCCTTTTCCCATGGCCTCTGTAGAAAATGCAGAATCATTCACTTGGCTCAGTGGTATAGTCTTGCCTGTGATCGGGCTGTATATCGTTTCTTTCTTGATGTCGACGGCCACGGGTTCTTCTGTTTTCATGGATTCAACTGTTTCCAGGGCCTCCCCCTTAACCTTGCTTTCATACCCGAAAATAAGGGTTAGTACCGTTGCCGCCGCGAACGAGCATGCAATGGCGATAACATAAATTAAGGTTGGCGTATATACTGGAATAGCAAAAATATTGTGAAAAACATAAGCCGTCATTTTTACCCCAAAATGTCCATTAATAGCTCCACCTAGAGCGCCTGCAATAATGACAATCGGAATGACACGTTTATAACGAAGCACCAGACCATACACAATCGGCTCTGTCACACCAGCCAGTAATCCTGTAATACTCGTGGAACCGGCAAGAGTTCTAAGTGTTTTATCTTTTCTCGCCTTCAGGAAGATACCAAATGCGACACCAATTTGAGCAAATACAGCTGCTGCAGCCATCGCCTCAATCGGATCACCACCAACACCGATATTTTGAATCGTGATGGGTGTAAACCCCCAGTGAAGTCCGAAGACGACCATAAAGGTCATAAAGCCGCCAAGAACAATCCCTGACAAAATGCCACTTACACCGATTAACCATGTCACACCTGAAGAAATCCAATCTCCTACCCCTGTACCGAAAGGTCCGAATGCGATCGCAGATAGCGGAACCATAATCATTAAAGCCAGCATCGGAACTAAAAAAAGCTGTAGATCCTTAAGAATGATCTTCTTCAAAAACTTGTCCACCAACGCATATATGCTGATGGATATGAAAACCGGGAAAACACTGGCCGAGTAGTTCATCATGACCACCGGAATTCCTAAAAACGATACATCAGAGCCTTTGTCCATCAGCCCCGTAAAGTTGGGTTCCATGAGGGCCGCACCGATGACACCGGCTACATAAGGATTCGCCTTCAGCTTTATACCAAGCGTGACCCCAAGCAAAATCGGTAAGAAGTAAAACACAGCATTCCCCGCAGCGGACAGGATCAGATAGGTATCACTTGTCGCAGACATCCACCCCAGCAAGGTCAAAACCGTCAGGAGTGCTTTTATCATCCCCGAGCCCGCCATCGCCGGAATCAGCGGGGAGAAACTGCCGGAAATGACTTCAAAGATTGTAGATATGACCGATGTCTTCTTTCCGCTTGATTCACCAGCCGCAGGAGAGTCCGATCCAAAATTCCTGTTTTTCATGATCTCCGTATATACATAGGCAACGTGGCTCCCGATAACCACTTGAAACTGCCCTCCGCTTTCGACAACAGTAATGATGCCCTCATGCTTCTCTAGCGTTTCTCTTTCGGCTTTTCTTGAATCTTTCAGGTCAAATCTGAGCCGTGTAGCACAATGCACAAGCCCGTTAATATTTTCTTCTCCTCCAACGAGGCGTACGATGTCATCGCCCATTTTCTTATGGTCCATGTTCATTCTCCTTCTGGGCAGATTGTCTGAAAACAAAAAAATACCTAAACGAAAGGCCTGTGTAATCAAAGAAAATGATCACTGCCATTCATTTAGGTATCGCCTGCTTAACCAGTAACAATCCTTATATTTAAGTTGTGAGCCTACTATAAATCACTCAGAAATCGTTTGCAAGCTTTTTTTTCTAGGAACCAGCCATATCGTTTCTGGAAGTCACACGCTGTATATGAATCGTCAAGTACACCTTTTCATCAATCGACATAGCACTTTCATGCTTTAATTCCAAATATTGATTAATCAAATGGGTACATTGAAAAGCCTTCGTGTATTTATCTTTGACCTGCTCATACAAGAAGTTGTCGCCTGAAGCTCGTTGCTCTTGTTCGTTACTCAGCATTCTTTGAGCAAAGTATTGTAAATGGGTAATAAACCGGGAATAGCTGAATGAAGTTTCATCCAATGCCAGCTGATAGTAATCGGTTACAATGTTGAAAATGTCATCAATGACCTCCGTAATCTCAACCGTTTGCTTCATTCCCTGACCGTCTTGCCTTGCATTGACAAAATGCATGGCAATAAAGCTTGCTTCATGCTCGTCCATTTGGATGCCAAATTGAGCATGGATGATGTCCAATGCATTCATTCCGATCATAAATTCTTTTTTATAAAATTTTTTAATTTGCCATAACAGTGAATTTTTAAGTCCCACGGATTTTCTGTACCGAGAGATGGCAAATTGAATATGGTCAATCAGAGAAATATAGATATTGTCACTAAAAATATCTCCCATTTCCTTTTTTGCGCTGCCTACAATTTCATCCGCCACCTTTAAATACTCTACAGATGTTTCCCCAATAAGATCTATTAATTTTTGCGGAATTTTATCGGACTTTAATACAAAGGTTTTTTCTATTTTTTCCTCATCGACCCTCTGACCATTTTTCTTTTTAAAGCCCAAACCATTCCCTATGACAACAAATTCATGACCCACCTGATTTTCGACTCGAATAACATTGTTGTTAAAAATTTGCCGGATGATCATTTATCTGCTCACCTCATTGATGTAATGACAAAGTTTGTAATAACAAAAAAACCAAATAACGACTAAATCAATTAGTCATTATTTGGGTATCGCCTGCTTACCAGTAACAATCCCGAAGGGCACTTCACCCCTCATTCAATTACTCTTACTATACCGCTTTCAAAGCAGAATAACAAATACAATCATGATTAAAAAACCTTTTTAGGTTCATGCTTAACTCTCTTTTTCTTTGCAAAATACGTCTTTGGCAATTTGAATAGCTGAGGCGGCTCGGGGCCATCCTACATAAAAGGCAAGCTGTGTGATTACCTCGACCAGTTCTTCTTCCGATAATCCGTTATCCTTGGCCAAATTCAGATGATAGGGAAGCTGACCCCCATGCTCACCCGCTACCAACGCGGAAATGGTTATGAGACTCCGTTCTCTGAGAGATAGCTCGCTTCTTCTCCATACATCGCCAAAAAGAACGTTCTCCGTATAGTTCACAAAAGCGGGCGCAAAATCCCCAACCTTTTCCCGTACACTCGATGGGATTAATTTATGCTTCATTTTTTCAACACTTCCCTTCGTTCCTGATGTTCAGTTATGCAGATCGTATGCAGATGTGCAGTTTCCAGCTATAAAATCATCTGGGCAAGCCCGTTGCCAAAGGACCAATCCTCTAATTCCGTTTCCACCAGTGTTACAAATACATCCTCCGGCCTGATCTTGCATTCGGTGGATAAGAGTTCGGCTACCCTTTGGTAGAAGCTCTTTTTTTGTTCCGTACTTCTGCCTGATCCGAGCGTAATTTGGATATAGAGCAGCTTGTCTGTTCTCGGTACCTGTAAATAATCCGGACTGTAATAAAACTCGCTCTGCTTATGAGCATGAAAAACCTGAAAATAATCTTTTGCCGGCACCTGAAAATGTTCGATCAAAGCGTCCATGATACAGCGGCTAATCCCAGGTAGCTCCTTCTCTGTGTATTGATCCTCCATGTAACCTACTCGTACAAATGGCATGTTCATCTCTCCTGTCCGTCTGGATAAGATGATTTTACCTCATCCTTTTTCATCTGTATAATTGAAAATAATCATAAATATATTCATTTTTACCGATGGAGATGAGTGTTCATGGATCTGAAAGAGCTAACCACGTTTCGTACCATTATTGAAGAAGGAACCTTCTCAAAGGCTGCCGCCAAATTAAACTACGCACAGTCTACAGTAACCAGCCAAGTTCAGAGACTGGAGAAGGAGCTGGGATTTCAGCTTTTTAAAAGAGGATGGGATGCGGAATTAACCGCTGCGGGTAAATGTTATGCAGAAGAGGTAGATGGACTTATTCAGCATTGGAATTATGTATTGGATCAGGCTAATTCTCTGAAAAAAGAGGAAATCGGCACGCTGCATATCGGGGTAATTGAAACGGTAGCGGCTACCGTGCTGCCCGAGGTCCTGCGTCAGTTTCGGGAGCATAAGCCGAATATGACGTGCCATTTTACAGTAGGAAACACAGATGCACTCTCGAATGCTCTGATGGAGAACACGCTTGATTTTGCAATTTGCGGGGAACCATACTCGATTCCTTCCCTGCACTTTGAACCTGTGTATCACGAACAGATTGCTTTTATCGTATCCCGTGATCATCCCTTTGCGGCCAAAAGCGAGGTTCATCTAGAAGACCTGTACGAATACCCGCTGATCGTTGGAGGGAAGAACTGCCTGTATCATATTCGGCTGGAAAAAGAGCTTTCGCGCTTTCCGTCGATGCCGTTTTTTTATATTGTCAGTCAAATCTCATCCATACCGTCATTTGTAAAAGCAATTCCTTCGGTCGGAGTAATTCTATCGTCGTTACCTGTGTCGGAAGAGTTCATCACGATTCCACTACAGTTAACAGACCCGGCTATTCCCGTTGGACTATTACACAGCAGCCAGCACCAGCAATACATGTCTTCGGCGCGAAAGCTGCTGATGCAACTAGTTAAGGAGCTTTATATGCGATAGCTCCAATGCAAAAACTACTAATAAGCTATATGCGCAAGCCAACTTAGCATAAAGAAAAAGCCGCCAAACACTCAGAAATCTGGTGTTTAGCGGCTTTACTATTATGAAAACCAGAGGGAGTGTGTCCCTCTTCTTATTTCTTTATTTTTGTGATGCCAGTTATTTCGCTTCGAGCGGTTTTTTCCACAGTCCCAGAATGAGCGCGGAAATCACAGAGCCAATCGCCACTGCAAGCAAGAACAGCAAAGCATGATTGGCAAGAGCTGCTACAAAAATGCCGCCATGTGGAGCTGGGAGATTGATTTGCCAAAACTGCGTCAGACCACCAGCAATCGCTGAGCCTACAATACAAGAGGTTAGGACACGCAGAGGGTCAGCAGCTGCGAATGGAATTGCTCCTTCCGTAATGAAGGACAACCCGAGTACATAGTTCGTCAAGCCAGACTTGCGCTCTTGCTCAGTAAATTTATTTTTGAAGAACGTTGAAGCTAATGCGATCGCCAGCGGAGGTACCATACCGCCCGCCATAACAGCAGCCATCATAGCTCCGTTCGTGTTACCGCTGGAAGTAAAGACACCGATCGAAAATGCGTATGCCGCTTTGTTGAAAGGTCCACCCATGTCAATCGACATCATTCCACCCAGGATCAGACCCAGAATAACCGCATTACCTGTTCCTAAATTGTTCAGAACATTGACAAGCCACGTATTAATACCACCGAAAATCGGATCAAACAGGTAGAACATAATCGCGCCTGTAATTAGTAGTCCAAATACTGGGTATAACAAGATTGGCTTTAAGCCATCCAGCGTTTTCGGCAGACCTGCAAAAGCTTTACGCAGGAAGATAACCACATAACCAGCCATGAAACCTGCTGCCAGACCGCCAAGAAAGCCTGCATTAGAGTTTACAGCCATCAGACCACCAACCATACCTGGCATCAATGCCGGACGATCCCCAATACTCATCGCGATAAATCCGGCCAGTATCGGAATCAGGAAGTGGAACGCACCTGTTCCGCCGCCAATCGTTTGCAGCAGCTTAACGATTGGATTCTCTGCGCCCGCCATCTGTTCGAACAGGAAGGAGATGGCCAGCAAAATCCCGCCGCCTACAACGAACGGTAGCATATGAGAGATACCGTTCATTAGATCCTTGTAAATTTTACTGCCGACGCTGGCTTTTTCTGCTTTCGTCTCCTCCGTGTTCCCATTACCTTCACTACGGTAGATTGGAGCATCGCCGTTTAGCGCTTTGCGGATCAGTTCTTCAGATTTACGAATACCGTCACTTACCGGTCTTTGCAATACAGGCTTACCGTCAAATCTGGCCATTTCAACCTTTTTGTCAGCTGCGACGATTACACCTTTGGCACGACGAATTTCATCCGCTGTCAGTACGTTTTGCGCACCTTCCGAGCCATTCGTTTCTACCCGGATATTTACACCCATCTCTTTCGCTTTCTTAATGAGAGCGTCTTCAGCCATATACGTGTGCGCAATGCCTGTAGGGCAAGCGGTCACCGCAACCACAAACTCGTCAGAATCCGGATTACCAGCGATAACGTCCGGCGTTTGCTGTGCTTTGGCAGCCTCTTTTTCTTTCTTGGCTGCTTCTTCTTCCGCCTGCTTGGTATCAAACAGCTCGGATACTTCATCCGGTGTTTGCGCATTCATCAGCTTTTCGATGAAATCGGTATCAATTAACAACCGGGAAAGTGCCGCCAGTGTGCGAAGATGCGTATTCGCTGCTCCCTCTGGGGCTGCAATCATGAAAAATACGTTCGCTGGCTCACCATCCAACGATTCGAAATCTACACCTTTACTGCTTTTTGCAAAAACGACAGTCGCTTCATTCACAGCTTTGGTCTTGGCATGTGGCATCGCAATGCCGCCACCGATTCCTGTGCTGGATTCTGCTTCGCGTTTGTAAATCATTTCTTTGAACAATGCCCGGTCATTAATGCGTCCGCTGGCTTCGAGACTGGCGATGAGTTCCTCAATCGCCCCGTCTTTTGTCGTAGCCTGCAAATCCATGATCATCGTTTCTTTAATCATCAGGTCTGTTATTCTCATTTTTCACACTCTCCTAAGTTCGGTCAGCGTGTGGACACACGCATAATAAGCTCATGCTGTAGCAGGGATTACCATTTTGAAATCGCAACTTGCGGCCGTAATTGTTCAATTTTCTCTCTGGTAGCCAGATCATCGGAGAATGCGGTTGCGCTTCCGGATGCCACTCCTGCACGGAATGCTTCGATCGGATCGCCAAGAAGAGCCAGCGTACCCACGAATCCAGCAATCATCGAATCACCTGCGCCTACAGAATTTTTAACCGTTCCTGCTGGTACATTTGCGTGATACACTTCATCTGCCGTAATGAACAAAGCCCCTTCTCCTGCCATGGAAATCAGTACATTTTTTGCACCTGCTTCCAGCAGCTTACGGCCGTAAGTGACGATCTCCTCCTTTGAATTAATGGTTACGCCAAACAACTCAGCCAGCTCATGGTGATTCGGCTTGACGAGCAGTGGCTTATGAACCAGTGCCTTCATCAGCGCGTCACCTGTGGTGTCGATGACGAATTCAGCCCCAGTCTGCTGGCATACGCTAATCAGCCGATCGTAGAAGTCTCCTCCAAGTGACGGCGGGATACTTCCCGACAAGACGACAATGTCATTTTTCTGGAGACCTGACAACTTCTGCACCAACGCATCCGCCTCATGCTCACGAATCGCAGGTCCCAAACCGTTAATTTCCGTCTCATCGCCATGCTTGAGCTTAATGTTGATCCGAGTGTCATCTTCGATGATTACAAAATCAGTTTTAATGGATTCTTCCCGCAATGTATCGTTGATAAACCTGCCTGTGAATCCACCGAGAAAGCCAATCGCCGTGCTGTCTGCTCCTAATTGGTACAGTATCCGGGATACATTAATCCCCTTGCCACCCGGCAATTTCAAATCTCGTTTCATCCGGTTCAAATCCCCAAGCTTCAAATCGTCAACTTCCACGATGTAATCAATAGAAGGGTTCAGCGTTACTGTATATATCATTGTTATCCCTCGATTATTTTAGTTTTCTGAGCAATGGATCGGCGTGAGCGTTCAGGCACCGATTCGCTAATAAGAATAGCTTCCTTTAGTTCGAACAGTTTGGCGAAGGTAACTTCTCCAATTTTACTGGAATCTGCCAACACATACGTTTTGCCGGACAGCTGGTGGGCCCGCCGCTTAATCAGCGCCTCTTCAGGATCAGGAGTGGTATACCCCATTTCCACGTCTACCCCGTTCGTTCCCAGAAAGCACTTGTCGAATCGAAAATTGTCCAAATTCTGCAGGGCAATACTCCCGATTACGGCTTTGGTATGAATTTTCATCATCCCTCCCAGTAGATAGCTTCTGATTCGCTTGCTTACCAGGGCTTCTACGTGGGATAGGCCATTTGTCACGACCGTCACGTCTTTAGCTTCGATGTAAGGAATCATCGCCATCGTTGTTGTTCCCGCATCCAGATAAATACATTCGCCATCCAAAATTTCTTTGGCGGCTATACGGGCGACTACATTTTTTTGTTGAACGTTTTTGAATGTTTTTTCTTCCATGCCAGGTTCCTGACTTTTCTGATTCAGCAAGGAAGCCCCGCCATGAATCCGCTTTAGCAACTGACGGGCTTCAAGATCGATTAAATCACGCCGAATCGTTGATTCAGAAGCGCCCAACAGATCGACCAATTCCTGTAACTTTACAACACCGCGTTCTTGTAAGCGCTGTATTATTAACTTGTATCTTTCTTCCGTCAGCATCTTCATTCCCCCAACTTGTTCATATCGTACCATAAACCTCACAAAAAACAATCATTTTTCTTCAAAAAGATTCAAAAAACTTCATTCCAACTTCATTTTTTTACAAAATGGTGAATTCCTGCTCCAATCATCATGATTACGTTTACATTTTAAAGAAAATGCATCTACTTTTATGTAAATTCATTCTTCTTACATAGGAATTCAGCAGTAAACGTTCAAAAACGTTCTGATGCTTCCTTCAGCATCATTTTACCACAACAAAAAAGCTAAACACTCAGGTTGTCCCCCTGTGCTTAGCAGATTTTCGCCAATTAACCATTTACGATTCCGATCACGAAACCATCATAGCCTTTGCTCCCTACCGTCTGAATGGCTGTAGCTGTAATCCTCGTTTCTTCAGCCAGCAAGTCGTAGAACTTCCTTACCCCCTGTACACGAGGGTCCGTACTGAAGGCTTGAATGACTTCTCCTTCCCGGATGACGTTATCGCCAATAATCACCGTGCAGGATGCGAAAAACGGAGTGCCCAAGCTAGATACGATGGATTATTCGGTTTATCTGCATCAATAAAGATAAGATCAAAGGGGATGTAGATCAGAAATTGGCGGGTATTCGCCCATTTGCAGCGGATTCGCACTTTGGAGTACGTGAAATTGCCTGGATGGCCGTGAGAGAGCCTATTTCCAAGCAATTGGTTGACGCGCTTGATCTGTTAAACGATTGGGTACGGGATCAGGATGCTAATATACGTCGTTTTGCCATCGATTTGACCCGGCCACAAGGTGTCTGGGTCAAGCACATTCCTAAACTGAAAGAACACCCGGAGCTGGCACTTCCACTTTTGGAAGTAGTCCAATCCGATCCTGCCAAATATGTTCAGGACTCTGTGGGCAATTGGCTGAATGATGCCAGTAAAACCAATCCCGAATGGGTGCTTCAAGTGTGTGCTGCGTGGCTGGAGACTTCGGATACGAAGGAAACCAAACGAATTGTCACCCGGGCCCAAAGAAGCTTGATAAAAAAGCAGTAATTAGAGACTCTTCCCCATCCAATCCATATCCAGATGATAGACATAAACTAAACTATGAGATATATCTGGAATATTAGGAATGGAGGAGTTCCTATGTCTATTATTTGAATACGTCTGGAAGCAGACAGTATAGTGAGCGGAAACATTAATGTCACAACGAATATTAATTTCACTCCTGTTGTTAATCGTTATACAGCTACCGTAGTGCTGGGCAACATCGTGGGAGGAGTAACCACCATTCCGGCACAAAGCTTCACGAATGATAGCGGTGCTTCAGTTGCTGCCAACGGACTTACGGTTCCGACAAGCAGCGGCTACTACAATATATTCGTAGGTGGCACTTTGCAGCGAGGCGGATTAACGACGCTTACCGCTGCTAATTTAATTATAAATACAGGCTTGATTGTTGGTGCAACGGTAGTCCTGGAGGTGATTAATTTCAACACTAGCGCCTCCTCAACCTCTGTCAACAACGTCACAGTGACGACTACCATAAGTGACTGAGCTGACTCATCATAAAATAACCATAAAAAAACCGCCAAACACAGGGTTTCCCCTCGTATTTAGCGGTTTATTTCTCTATGAACCAAATGATTTATCGGAAATGTATACACGTTCTGCACGAAACCTAAATCTTGAAGTTCTCCACCAAAACCTGCAGCTTCTCGGCCAGTGAGGAGAGGAGCGATGCGGAGGATTCCACTTCTTGCATGGCGGCAAGCTGTTGCTCCGAAGAGGTGGACAGGGACTCCGCCCCTTCAGCCGTATGATTAGAGACCGTAACGATATTCTGAATGGCTTCAACGAGCCCTTCGCAGATCAGCGCCAACTCCCGGACTGTGGCTGATATTTGCTCGCTTTGGGCAGACATATCGGATACGGAGACTTCGATCTCAGAGAAGGAGCGTCCGGCCCATATGATCAGCTCCTTGCCCTGCAGCATTTCGTCCGTGGAACGCTTCATAGTTTCTCCCGCCTTGTCGATTTGGGGGATAATCAGACTGACCAGCTCGCTGATTTGTCTGGCGGATATGGCCGAACGTTCGGCCAGCTTGCGGACGGAGCCGGCGACAACGGCAAAACCCCGGCCTTCTTCTCCGGCGCGCGCAGCTTCTATCGCCGCATTCAGCGACAGCAAGTTGGTCTCCTCGGCGATGCTGGCGATGGTGCCGACGATGTTCTCAATCTCCTTGGAATGACTGCTAAGCGTATCAATAATGCTTGAGAGATCACCAATGCTTTCCCTCACAACTCCCATTTGGGAGGTGGTGGAATGCATCGATTCCTGGCCAAGACGCGCTTTCTGAACATTATCGGCGGCCTTATTCATCGCGATGTCCGCATTGCCAGCAATATTGCTGATGAAGCGTGACATATCCTGAACGGCTTTATAGCTTCCTTCCAGGTTCTGCAGTTGGGTATGCGCCCCATCGGCCAGCTCAATCGTAACATTCACACTGTGCTCTCCAGCACGGTTCGTTGCCTGGGCGCTGGCAGACAGCTCCTGAGAGGAAGAAGCGACCAGCATGGAGGTGTGATTGACCTGAGTAATCAGGTTGCGCAGGTTCATTGTCATATCATTGAAGTCGCGGGCCAGATTCCCGATTTCATCCTTGCTTTTGAAGAGAAGTGGTTCATGGGTAAGGTCGCCCTTTGTAATAGTGTTCACAGAGGTTGACAGCTTGGTAAGCGGACTTACCATACGGCGAATCAACAGGTAAGCGACAAGGATAGCCACGATGAAGATGGAGCCGCCAATAATGAAGGGCTGAACAATAATATCCAACGTCCGTTCCTGAATTAACGAGCCGTCAAAATTGATAGCCATCAGTGCAACAATGGGCTTGGTGGGATCATGGTCCTGATAAATGGGGCCATATCCGGTTTTGAGCGAGGTTCCTTCATATGTATAAACCTTGGAGTATGCGGAATGCTTCATAGTAGTTATCATTTCCTTGTCTTCGTCCGTGAAGTAGAAGGAATCGCCAGCTTGATAGCCTCTTTGCTTGAAGTTGGCATCGGCGGCGAGAATTTTTCCATCCAGAGAGAGAATGAAAGCCTCTTTAAAAATAGGCTTATGTGCTACAATCCAGCCGATTCGGTCTTCAATGGCAGCAAGTTTGCTGTTATCTCCACTGACCAGAGCCGATATATCCGCAGGATTTATAAGGCCAGTCGTAATATTGGCGCAACCCACCAGCTCGATCCCAGCAGCTTCATCCACTTGATGGTAAGCGGTACGATATCCGAAGTATCCAATGGAGGAGCCTACGAGAAGCAGTATGATGAGCATCATCCAAGTTAATTTTGTTGCCAGCTTCATTATTTGAACCACCAATCCTGACTCTAATAAATTTTTGTGACAATCAGTTTTTCACTGCTACGATTATAGCCTATCAACACTTACTATAATATGGCATTCCGGTGTCGGAATATGTCGTTTTTTGTGAGAATAGTCACTGTTTTTTGTAAATGGGGACGTTGCAGCGAGCGGCAGTCATTAATGGCGCGGTGACGACAACAATAAGCGAATGAGGCGAGAGCTACGTTGAATAACGATAAAAAAACCGCTAAACACAGAGGTTTACCCTCGTTTTTAGCGGTTTTTTTTCTATGAATCAAATGTTTCATCGGTAACAGCTGTATTCAGCTTTATTTTTTGTGGGCTAATAAGAGATTAACTATGGTATCCAGTTGAAGCTCCAACGAATAAGGATCTTCCATCACAAACTCATCCCCTTTATCGCTGAATGAGCCATACATATAAACCTGTCCTTTTTTTACAGCCGGAAGGCCTTTCCACAGCTCACTATTCAGAACTTGATTGGCCCCTTCATCTTCAGAACCATATACAAAGATATGATCCCCTGTGTACTTAGGCAAAGCCTCAAGCGAAATACTTTCGAATCCTTCTTTCATGTGCAATGCTTTCTTCGTAGGTGGCAGCTTTAACATCTGATAAATGGTTGGACTTCCGTAATTTCCGCCTTCTGCCGCTAAAACATATACTGATTTGTTCGCGACCTGCACGATCGAAACCGTCTCTCCGACCTTAACGATACCGTCAATTTTCTTTCTGGCCTCTGCGACTTTATTCTCATATTCAGTGATCCACTGCTCGGCTTCTTTCTCCTTGCCAAAGATTTCACTGATTCTGCGGAATTTATCCAGCGGCCCCGCTGTAGATTCGCCCTCCCAATATGGCAGGAAAACGGTAGTTCCAACCTTTTGGTAGCTATCGATGTTTTTTTCTATCGAACCTATGATTAAATCCGGTTGCAAAACCGTCAGTTTCTCCAGATTCATAGGAAATTCGCCGAGATCCTTGATTCCGACCAACTTCTCTTTGGGATATCCTGATTTATCAATCCAAGCCTCATTCAGCATAAAGCTTGGACTACTGTCAATAGAATGGACACCCCAAGTCGAGAACTTCAAGCGGGTTTTCGGTACAATCGTTCATACTGATTTGGAGATACATAACCTAGGGAAGAGTGGATTCGTTTCCCATTATAAAAGCATGTAATATATTCGAAAATCTGCTTCTTTGCCTCACGACGGGTTTTGTAGTGGTCTAAGTAAATCAGTTCCTTCTTTAGAACGCTGTGGAAGGATTCGATACAGGCGTTGTCATAACAGTTCCCCTTGCGGCTCATGCTGCCTTTCATATGGTACTTAACCAGCTTAGCTTGATACTCGTGAGATGCGTATTGGCTCCCTCGATCCGAATGATGCAGAACCCCTTTGCCCGGTCGTTGGACACGATATGCTTGGTCAAGGGCCTGAATGACTAACTCTTTAGTCATCCGAGAATCCATGTGGAATCCTACGATTTTGCGGCTGTACAAGTCCATCACGCTCGCCAAATAAAGCCAGCCTTCATCGGTGGGAATATACGTAATATCCGTCATCCACACCTCGTTTGGAGCCTCAGCAACAAACTGTTGGTTTAAAAGGTTCTCATGAACAGGCAGTTGGTGTTTGGAGTTCGTAGTTGCTTTGTATTTTTTCACGGTTCTGGACGTTAAACCAAGCTCCTTCATGATTCGCACTACTGTTTTTTGTGACACGACAACTCCTTGCTGAACCAAAGCTTTATGAATCTTCCGGCTGCCATACAAACGGCGTGAATCCAAGAAGATCCGGCGGATACGTTGTAAAAGCTTTTCCCGTTGTTTTTGTCGTTCTTTATGAATCGTTCGAGTTTGTACCCATCTGTAATAGCCGCTTCGTGAAACACCAAACACCGCACACATCTTTGCAACACGACACTGGAAGCGGTGATCATATATAAAAGAAAAGATCAGCGTCGGTCTTTGGCAAAGTAGTGCATCGCCTTTTTTAGAATATCGTTCTCCTCTTCCAGATCACGAATGCGTTTGTGGAGTTCTCTTGTGGCTTGATCCTCTGGCTTCAGGTTCCCACTGCCAGGGAAAGCCTGTTTCCCATCTTGGTTGTGTTCAGCTACCCAACGATACAGCGTGTTCGCGGAGATGCCCAATTCTCTCGCTACTTGAGAGACAGGTTTACCTTCTTCTTGAATCATTTGAACGGTTTGAACTTTAAAAGCCTTGTCGTAGTTTTTACTCATAGGGAAGCACCTCGAATGTGTTTGATTTTATTCTCGCATTCTCGATTCTCGGTGTCCACTTTTTAGTTTAGCATCAGCTTCTGACTCCTACCGGAATAATTCCCAGTTTCAAAAGATGACCCATATACTGATCAGATGCAACTCGTTTCGGGTTTGCAGGTACTTCTACATCTCCTTTTAGTGTCGATACTGTTCTTGTCTTTGCTTGCACTGTCACTTGTCCATCGCCATTGGATGATGTCGTTGTAGGATTAGCCTCTGTCTGCGAGCTTCCATTTGTATTGGCAGGAGCTGAACAAGCTCCCAGCATCAATGATAAACACAGCATAATCATCATGGCGGTTATTTTGACTCTTCCGTGCATAAATAAATCTCCCTCCGCGTTATACCGATATTGATAATCAATATCAGTATAACGTGTGAAAGGTGTCTGCTGAAGGGCATATGTTAGCAACGTTTGGGGCATATCCTGATCTTGCTTCCTGACATGATGCTGCCGTTCTTTTTTGAATCGTACAGGAGAAAGTCCCTTGTATTTCTTGAAGCTGCGGCTTAATGAATGAGCATCCGGATACCCCACACTCTCCGCAATTTCCTGTAAAGTGGCGTCCGTCTGCATTAAAAGCTGAACTGCTCGATCTATCCGTACCTGACCCAAATAATGAATCGGACTGGTATGCATTTTATTCTTGAACAGCCTTGATAGATGCCCGGTGCTACACTCCAGTTCCTCTGCAATGGACTCAAGTGTCATAGATCGGCTGGAGTACTCACGAATATATGCTACAGCCTGCGATACAAGGTCGGGCTTAAGGGGTTCAATGCCCTGCCGATACAACTGCTGCAACAGCTCATATACTAATTGTTGAAATAAGGCTTTGACATGCAGTTTTCCAAGTCCGGAAGCTTCACGCCATTCTTGCTCCAACAGCTTTACTTTATCATACAGGGGCAGCGGGTAATGAGGTGCGAAAGCATACTGATTCTGAAAAGGATTTTCCTTTTCCAACAATTGTGCAATCTCCTTGCGACAGGTCAGGGCCAACGTTGCCTTGTACAGAATGATGTAATATTCAAGCACATGAAAACGCTCCACCTTATGAATGCTGTCGTCCAGCCGCACTCGCGCACTTCCGCGCAGAGTATACAAGAAAGCACTAGCCGGAAGACTATAGCTCCGCAACTCCTCCCCTTTACTCATTTTCTTATGACGAACATCCATCACTTGTATAAAAACATGATTCCAGAGCAAGATGTGATCATTTAATTTCATTGCTTTTGTCCAGCCCCCGATCCAAACCATCCACGTACCTGATCGCATTCACATTCAACTATAATACATTATAGTTGATAATTATTCTCACAGGCAATGAAGTGATTTTGTACGGAGCCTCTACTTTGTACTGTCCATTTTTCTGACCGCGTTCTCCGCAGCCTCCATAATTACTTCTCCCAGTGTGGGATGGGGATGAATGGTTAGAGCCAAGTCTTCTACGGTTGCGCCCATCTCGATGGCTAGAGCAAGCTCCGAAATGAGTGTTGACGCCTCGACACCCACGATTTGCGCACCCAGCACGACTCCCGAGTCCTGTTTTGCTACGATTTTGATATACCCCTCTGCTGCTCTCAATGCCAATGCCCTGCCATTAATCGTAAAAGAAGCTCTGCCAATAACAATCGGTAAGAATTTTTCCTTGGCTTCTGTTTCACTTAGGCCCACACTAGCCAGCTCCGGTTCAGAAAAGACAACCAGCGGTATGGCTTTATAATCCACTTTAGCAGCCTGACCTGCAATCGCTTCTGCCGCGATCTTCGCTTCATAGGAAGCTTTATGGGCAAGCGCTGGACCCGTCGTAATATCTCCAATGGCAAAAATATGCGGAATAGCCGTTCTACACTGCTCGTCTGTCTCGATCAATCCCCTGCTCGTCACTGGCAAGCCAATGCGCTCCAATCCTAACCTGCCATCCGTATTGGGTTTTCTGCCTACAGTAACTAATACAAACTCTGCGGTGACATGATGCTGCTCCTGATCTTTTGAATAATGCAGCGTAATGGTATCCGCATTCTGTGCGGCTTTCTCGGCTGTCGCCCCAGTTACGATGCTTACACCATCTGTTTTCAACTGCTTAACAACAGGGGCCACAAGGTCCGTCTCAAATCCCGGCAGTACCCGTTCCCCTCCCTCCAGAATCGTTACCTTTGTTCCAAATTTGGCATACATCTGTCCAAGCTCAACGCCGATATATCCACCGCCTATGACGACTAGACTGGTTGGAACCTCTGAAAGCGAAAGCGCCTCTGTAGAAGATAAAATACGCCCTCCGAACGGAAATGCATTCAACTCGATTGGACGGGAACCGGTTGCCAATATGGCATACTTAAAGGAAATTGTTTGTTCCGCTCCATGTTGCTTGATGATGGCAGTATGCTCTTCAACCAAGCTTGCCTCCCCTTCCAGAATGCTCACTCCTGCCGTTTTCATTAAATAGCCGACTCCGCCTGCCTGCTTAGTTACAATCCCCTGTTTGAAAGCTTGAGCATTCACGAATGACGCTGCTGCATCTGTCTGACTGAACTGCCTGAGTGCCTCATAGCGATGTGCTTCGGCAATTAAAGCTTTAGATGGAATGCAGCCCACATGCGTGCAGACTCCACCTAGCTGACTGCGTTCGACAATCGCAGTCTTCATTCCAAGCTGAGAAGAACGCAATGCCGCCACATAACCTCCCGGACCTGATCCAATGACCAGTGTATCTACAGATTCAAGCTTGCTCATAACCAAATACCCCCTGTTAAAATAGCCTGATTTAAATATGATGATCATAATATATTATAGTCATCATATTTAAAATACGTCAATAGTCGTGATCAGCCATGCTGAAGTTGTCGTGGCAAGAAGACCAATTGACACGTTTTATTATGATGGTTATAATATTTTGAAGTTAGCATTATGAAGCCGTGGAGTGATTACAATGCCTTATCCAAAAGGCCATAAGATGAAAGTGCGGAGTAAGATCGTTGAAAGTGCTGCCCAGGCTTTTCGCGCCAACGGTATCCACGATGTAAGTGTGCCTTTTATTATGAAAGGCGCCGGATTAACTCACGGCGGGTTTTATTCACACTTTGACAATAAAGAACAGCTAGTCGCCGAAGCCTGTCGCTATGCCGTCAGTAATACCCTTGCACTTCTTCAGAAGGCCGTTGACCAAGAAAAGCAAGATCCCAAAATTAATGTTGTCATCGACTACTATTTAAGCACCCATCACCGTGATCGAACAGAAATGGGCTGTATTATTCCTGCCCTTTCCGTAGAAATAGCCCGTTCTTCCGAAGAAATCCGGCAGATATTCACGCAGGAGCTGGAACGAATGATTACGTTTATCTCCAATTTGGCGGGAATGGATCTGTCCAAAGCTAGGGCATTGTTCAGCAGTATGGTCGGTTCTCTTGTGCTTGCACGTTCTGTTAATAATCCTGAACTGAGTGACAGCCTTCTCTCAGCAGGCAAACAACACGCCAAAGCGCTGGCTAACAGTTGAATGTGAACATGTTTCACGTACGCAAAAAAGCCGCTAAACACCAAGAAATCCTTGTTGTTTAGCGGCTTTTTCCTATGGATCTAAACTCCAAAACGGGGGTAGCGATCGGTCAGAGATTCGAAGTCTCCACCTGCCAAATCTCAGTTATGTTCCAAATCGTTTACGGTAACCGCATTTGCGGCACAGCTCTTCCACCGCTTCTCTCTTGGAGAATCCGAAGTACAGACGGTTTGCACGCTCCCCTTCCACAATGTCGGAAAAAGATTGTTCGTGCACGTTACCTAAATTAATGACACCTTCTCCATCAAGACAGCAAGGGACCACTGTTCCATCCACCAATACCGCCGCCTGGCTACGGAGTGCATGGCAAAAGCCTTTTCCGTCATCTTCCGGGGCGCTGAGGCTCGGCCATTCAAATTCATGATCCTGATTCAAATAAACGTTTGGTGCGATTTTGACCCCACTGCCCGGTATCACTTTTTCCTCAATCCGATAGTCCAGTCCAAACTCTTGCTCCAGTTGTTCAAGTGTTTCCCGGTTGCGCTGACGCTGCACATTAGTCAAATTATCTTCAGTCAAGTTCCAGAGACGGAACGAAATAATGACATTGTGTTTCACCGCTTCTCTTACAAACGTGAAAATATTACCCAAATATCCTTCTCGATCCACGGAGCCTTCATGCCCGTCAAAACTGTGGAGAGAGAAGTTCATCTGACGCAGCGCTGGTTGCCCAAGCAGCTTATGTCCGGTCTTCGGCAGCAAGGTACCATTGGTGGTTATATTGACCTTCAAGCCTTTCTCATGAGCACTTTCCAGCAAAAGATCAATTTTCGGATGGAGCAACGGCTCTCCTTTTACATGCAAATAGATGTAATCCGTATGTGGTTTGACCTGATCAAGCACATTTCGAAAGACTTCCGGATCAATAAATTTTTTGACACGCTGTGTTTGAGGACAAAAACTGCATGCGAGATTGCAAATGCTCGTTATCTCAATGTATACCTTTTTAAAAGTTTTCAACATGATTTCCCCATTCTAACCTTCATCCAGAGCATCTTGTTTATGCTCACTAATCTTATGATTATAACGGGTTATCACCGACAGGTAAACTCTCCAGTCTCCCCCTTGGTGTGGGCATCAAATGCTCGACACATACGCCTATCCAAAATTTGATTTGTTATTTTCTATTGACCCTAGGTCTGACCTAAGGTTTATAGTGGAGTTATTCAACTACCAGTAAGGAGTCCTGTCATTGAAAGAACACATTACGATCAGCCAGCTTGCTCAGCTCATGAATGTATCTGTACATCAACTGCGATATTTTGAAGAAAAGGGAATCCTATATCCATCACATACTGAAGAAAATCAATATCGGATGTACGGGCTTCATGAGATTTATCAGCTTTCGCATATTTTATTACTACGTAAATTAAATGTCCCTGTCGGTCAGATTCAAGAATGTATGACTTCCTATGCTGCCGATGATTATAACCAGCTTTTAGAGCAATCGTTGCAGAAGGTACAAGCTGAAATAGCTAACTTGAAGATGCATGAACAGTTTATTCACAAAATGTTAGAAGAACATAATAATCGGACCCAGCAGGGCGATGAGTATCAGGTCAAACGATTAGGTCCCCGTCATTTAAAGCTATGGTTTGCATTGGAGAATGGTCAAGAGCTCACTGCCGGAAACCTATTTAAACACCGCCCTGCCCCACCTCGATTATTTGAAAATGACCTGCATTACTTGTCTGATGCCGGACAGGTGAAGCTATGTTATGAAACGGCGGATGTGGCTGACTATATTCTGGAAGAAGGCAACTATCTTTATAAGCATCTTTCCGTCATTGAAGAACCTGAGATTGATTATGAAATCAAACAAATGGAACGATATGTAGCTCATCATCGATATAACTGCCAAAGCAAGATTGTTCTAGTAGAAAAATCTTATCTTTCGATGTTCGACAACAACAAGCTGCAATATGAAATTCAAGTTAAAGTAGAATAAATCTTGGAGGGCGTTACATGAGTGCAAAATCCTTTGACATTGTTGCATACCAGAAACAAGACCATGAAGCTGTTTGCAGTCTTTTAGTTGAATCGTTTAAAGCAAAATTCCAATCTCTTGTTACACTGGAGGATCAAGCTATACAGCAGTTGTTAATGAAAGTTTGGGTTCAGAATCCTTATTCTACATCTATGAAACAATTTGTAGCCAAAGAGAACGAAGATGTTGTCGGTGTTCTTTCCCTCAAATGGAAGGCCCCCTCCTCTTCACTTCCTAAAACAAACCCCATTTCTTTAGCTCCGCTCCTAAAACAGTTTGGTTGCTTCAATGTATTTAAATTTTTGACAGGTATGCACGCGCTGGAGTATACCCCCGCTGCAAATGAGTGTTACATTGATCATTTGGCGATTCGTTCAAGTCATCGTAACCAGGGAATAGGACGCCGTCTTCTAGCTTTCGCACAGCAATTTACGGTTGAATCTGGTTTTCATGCATTGACGCTCCATGTAGCGCATAAGAACCAAGGGGCTATCCGTTTGTATCACAAACTGGCGTTTGAAGTAGAACAATCCAAGTATAATGGGTTACGGCATTTTTGGTTCAAGGAGCCTGTATGGTATCTGATGAGTTGGAAAGAGAATCTGCATTCGAGGAGAGAACATCGTTGAAAAAAACATTCAAGCTTACTTTTGGTATTGCGGCAGCTCTGGCTGTTGCCTTGATACTAATTGTTCTATATCAAAATTCCTACAAGATGACAGAAGAAAAAATACAAATTAAGACACCTAAAGGGCTGTTAACAGGTACATTAGCTTTGCCTAAGAACTACTCGGGAAAGGTTGGATTGGTTGTTTTTGTCCATGGGGATGGTCCTATTAATGACACATATGATGATGGATACAAACCACTGTGGGAAAAGTTCGCTTCCAAGGGTTATGCCTCCCTGTCACTGAATAAGCCCGGTATTAACAGCGCTCCTGGCAATTGGCTCGACCAAAGCATGGAGGACCGCGCACAGGAGATCCGATATGCAATAGACTGGGCAAGAAGCTTACCTGTAGTTGATAAGCAAAAAATCGGCCTATGGGGAGCCAGTCAAGCAGGATGGGTCATTCCGAAGATCGTTAAAGAGGAGCACAATATTGCTTTCAGCATCCTTGTATCGCCTGCCGTGAACTGGATTTCCCAAGGACAATTTAATACCAGAAAAGAAATGGAACAAGAAGGAGCTACTCCGCAAGAAATTCAAAAGACATTGAACTACGATCAAGAAATTCTACAGTTACTGAAAAAACATGCTTCTTATGAAGAATATCTAAGCATAGCCGATCCTGACGATATGATTTCCAAAGAAAGATGGAGCTTTATAGGCAAAAATTTTCTGTCTGATTCCACCGAAGAATTAAGTCACTTCCATTCTCCTATACTCTTGGTTCTGGCTGGTAAAGATATTAATGTTGATGTAAAGGATACCGAGCGAGTATATCGCCAAAAAATACCTTCAGAGCTGCTGTCCGTGATTCATTTACCTGAAGCCGACCATTCCATGATGGATGAAAAAATCGCGCGTTCAAAATCTCTAACTTTTTTAACAGCCGTATTCGCCCCAAGAAAATTGGTGAATGACGAGTACCTGAAAATCCTTGCCGATTATGTCAGTCAGCGTTAAACAATGATGTTCTTTTTTGCCATACTTCTTTTGAATATGCTAATGAAAACCCCATCGAAAGATAAAAGGACTGACCGGAACCCACAAAAATTCTTTCTGCACCTTTGTCCTTGACTCTTTTATGGCTTCATAAATAACGGCTTTTCCAAGCCCCATTTTACTATACTTAGGTATCGTACCTACCGGCTCCAGTATTCCTATTTTATTTAGCTCGTCGTACCAGAGAGTAGTGAAAGAAGCAACTTCATTGTTTTGATCCAGGATGACTACATCCAATTCCGGTATATAATCAGGGGCATTTCTCAATGATATATAACATCGTTCAGCGACATTATGATCTAGATAATCGCCCTTGTAATACCCAAATGCTCTTCCATGAGCAAACCCTTTTTCAAAATCCCCCACTTCATTCGCATCCGAAATTCTAAACCCTTTTGGTAATTCTACCTTTACATCATGGGGTACATTCATATAGGACGTCGTTTCTTTCCCATCCTGCAAGATATAACTTCTTTTTTTCAAAAGCTCCTTAAGTTGTTCTCCCTCCTCGTTTACGATTAAATCTAAAGTGGTTACTCCCTCATTGTGTAAAGCTAATTTCATTTCAGCATAATCTATTAATTCATTTAGAAATTCATTTGAAAAATCTCGATCTGCAAGCTGGAAATAGGCTTCACCTATGTTACCTTCTCCTTCCGGGTGAACAACAGCAACAATTTCTTTATGCTCATCCTCCCAAATCCCAACAGTCTCAGGCCACATTTCAAATGTATTGTGCATGATTTGTCCCCAATATCTACAAAAATTCCATCGATCTATAAACCAATTTTTGAGGTTGGGGCTACTTTTGAGGGAGTGTTTCAAAAAATCTCTAATCCTTAAAAAGTCATGCGTTTCGAATTTTTTCTGAGTATACTTCATTATTTACCTCCTGCTCTTCTGCAATGACCTTATTGTAAAGATTCTGGAAGTTTAGATATATGCCAAGTTCTTTTATCAAATGTTTGTAACGTTATACTTATAAGAGGACAACAAAAACCCACAGATCATCTCTGCGGGCACATTTTTTATTTTTTGAATATACGATTTTCTTAATGCGGTCTACAGACAGTCCGTATTGTTCTGAGAGTTCGTCAATGGGCACCCTCTCGCTGAATCTTGCACGTATCTCTTCGTTCCGAATGAGATAATAAAGGGCTGCGCCTGAGCTTTCTCCCCATCTCCGACGCTCACTTGGACGACTTGGGATATAAATGAGTTCTCCTTGTATATACCGCTGAACTTCCTTAAGCAAATCATCAGGAAGTAGATCAGTTGCCTTCAAATAATTCATGTAGGGCTCGCTCCTTAAAATAAATTTTACATTTTAAGGGCAAAGCCTGCGTCTGCCAATAACTAATCCTTACAGGCGAAATATATTCGCTCCATACCATGCTTCGCCTTGTTTATTCCGCAGGCTTTGCATGGAGCAGATTGAGTACGAAATCAATGATACGATACATCGTTCCCCCTCCTTTTTGACATCATATTGGTTTTCACTTAGTCCAGTTCAATGATTAGGAACTCAACTCATGTTATTGTAAAATGCGAACTGCGATGAAACAACGATCAAAGTTACACTCGCGAACAATGGGTTGCTAGTGCTACTTGCAGAGACGTTCAGTCAACATGGAAAGAAGCATATAACCCATTTATATAAGCAACGCTCTTGTCGATATCCTGTTCCTTTGTTTCTTCTAATAGAATATTTATATAAGGTTTCTTATCTTTTAATAATTTCAGTAGAAAATTATAGTTTAATATCCCTTTTCCAACAGGCACGAACTTTATCCCATTATCCTCAATAATTAAATCCTTTGCATGCATAATCACAATTCTGTCTCCAAAAAGATCAAATGCTTCTTGGAAAACAGATTCCTGGTTTTGATAATTATTCAGGGAAATAAAGTTAGCCGGGTCAAAGATGACTTGAAGATTATTAGACGGAACACTATCCAGCAATCTTCTCATCCGCTCCGGTGTATGAATAGGATGATTAATTCCTCCCTCAATTCCCACGATTACACCGAACTTTTCTGCTTCCGCTACAAGCTCTCTGACATTTTCCACTACATCCAAAAAAGGCTTTTCAGAAAAATTTTCTTCGGTATAGACAATCTCTGGGTTTACATTCCCAGACTCGGTGCCAACAATGCTGCAGCCAAAATCACGGGCAAACCGGATATGCTCCTTGAATCGATCCAATTCTTTTCTTCTTTGACTTGGGTCAGGGTGGATCATGTTGATGTAGCAACCTAAAACCGCTATTTGTACATCTTTTTTTCGAAAAATACTACTTATATAGTGAGCAATGCCAGGACTAAAACTTCCTAATTTTGTATTTACATCATTTAGCGATTTACTTACGGCTAACTGAACGGATGTAAGTCCTTTACTTGATATGATATTCACCGCTTCTTGTAAAGGAACGTTTTCAATATCATGTGCCCGGATTCCTAAATTTGCATTCATAACCGTCCTCCATTTATATAAAGCCGCATCACATGAAATCCATGTGATACGGCTTTATTGACTTGATCATTTCAATTCACCCATGTTCACACTTATACTATTACTTCATGTTTGGTTTCATGATTATCTTTATATTTTATAAGATTTTCATACCCCACAGTGTTATTTCCCCATGTTTTTTCATATTCCCAGCCTGTTAATTGTTCAAAAACTTTTCGGGCTTCCGGTGTAACCTCTTTTTTAGAGCCGCCATTTTTCAAGCGTTTAATTTCATCCATCAAAACAACATGATTTTCTTTAGTTAATTTGTAACGATAGGAGACAATCAAACCTCCCACCAAAAAGAAGAGCGTACCAAACAGCAAGATAGAAATAATAGTTGTTACAGCTGAAGCCGGTTGTGATGATTGTCCGGATACAAAGCCTGCTTCTTGCAGTGCAACACCTACTAAAAAGACTGCTAACGCCTGTGTCCCTTTTCTGATCAAACTCATTACACCGGCGAACACACCTTCACGTCTTTGACCAGTTAAAGCTTCATCTACATCTGGAATAAATGCGTAGTTGTTCCAGGGGATGTAGTTCAAACCACCGCGTCCCAACCCGCAAATTCCAATCATAGCAAACAATAAAACGGTGTTATTTAGCGTTCCAGTGACCTTTAATACGATAAATCCAATAACTCCTGCGATAAAGAGAGTAATTGCAGTTCTATACGCCGGGGCAGGATTCAATTTAATCGTTAAGGTAAGAGCAATCCATACACCAAAAAGCTGCATGACATACATAAAGGTTAATAAGTTGGATGCGGCAACGGCATTTTGCAGGAGAGCAAAAACAACAAAATAAGTAAATACGGCGTTGAATACATCCTGACTTAAATATCCACCCAAATACATACCCAGATGGTGGCGGAATGTTTTTACTCGTAAAGTCGAGAATAAATCCGCATAGATCTTATGAACATTTTGTAAAAAAGTTCTATTACCAATCACTTCCCCTTCAGGTATTTCTTCGAGAGGACGTTCCCATGTATTTCTGTAAAGCAGTGACAATACCACTATAAATATGACAGTGAAAATAATACCTGAGTACAGGAATGTAAGAGGATCATCCTTACCCAATGCTTCCACAAGACGGCCAGGAATAAATGCAGCGAATACAGCTGAAGCCTGAGCAACAAACATTCTTGCACCTGTAAACTTCGAACGTACTTTATAATCGTTACTCATTTCAGCGGCAAGTGTATCATAAGGAATTAAAATCATTGAGTACACAATTTCAAACAAGATATAGGTTAATAAGTAATACCAGTAAGAAAAACCGGAAACCCAAATTGCTGCATAGACAAGTACAAGTGGAATGGCGGCTAATATAAAGAATTTTCGTCTTCCAAAGCGTCGGCCAAGTTTTGTTTTATGAAAATTATCTGTAATATATCCCATAGTTGGCGCTGCAATCGCATCAACAATCCGAGCAATAGCGAAAATAGAACCTGCTTGAATGGCAGTTAGGCCACAAAAAGTTGTTAAAAAGAAAAGTAACCATGCTGCTGTCAATGCAAACGCGCCTGCCCCTAAGAAATCACCTAACCCATAGGACAAATAATTAATAAATTTGGGTTGTCTAACCACTTTATTCTCCTCCATTTTGGGGTTGTATTAGATATAAGTATGAAGATATTCGGATAGGCAAAGCACAGCAAGCGATTGTCCATAAGGCATGGTAGTCTGTCTGATTTCCTTGTAAAATTCTAAAGTATCTCCCATACCTGTTCCTACGGATACCCTTTGCAATGCTCCTTCTTTATTAATTTCATTGATAATTCCGCAAATAGCCTTGTGGGCTACTTCTTTATAGTCCTGGCTGATATACCGCTTATGAACGGATTTTAAAATTCCATATGCAAACCCAGCTGAAGCTGAGGCTTCCAAATAAGAGGTCTGGTCATTAATTAGTGTATGCCATAATCCGCTTACATCCTGATAGTTGGCAAGAGCTTCAATTTGCCTGTTCAATGTATCAATTAGGAATTCACGGAGAAAATCCCCCTTTTCCAATTCCAATATTTCAATAATCTCGGGAATCGCAATGGTAATCCAGCAATTTCCTCTTGCCCAAAGCGCTTCGGCATAATTATGGTTTTCTTCGAATGTCCAGCCGTGGAACCATAAGCCTGTCTTTTTGTCCGTTAAATATTTGATATGGATTAGAAACTGCTTTTTGGCTTCTTCCAGGTATTCAGGTTTGTTTAGCAGCTTACCGATTTTCGCCAAAGGCAGCACGGTCATCATCAAGGTATCGTCCCAAAGCTGATTTTTATTCTCCGGTCCATAGGTCATATGCTGTAACCCGTCTTCTTTTGTACGAGGCATATCATGCATTACCCATTCAGCCCAATCCTCCAAATAGGGCAGGTATGTCTGGTTTCCGGTATCCTCATATAAAAATGCCAATGTTAATAGCGGCGCCATCGTATTGACGTTTTTCGGCGGTGCACCTTCTTGGATCCTTGCATTGAACCATTCATTGATAATTTCCAAAGCTTTTTGGTCATTATTTAATTTACAATATTTGTATATTCCATATAACCCTACACCCTGAGGCCAGTTCCAAACATTCCAGCTTTTATCATCCACAATTAACCCGTCAAAATTGAGTAAAAATTCACCGCTTTGGTCTTTGATTTCTGTGAGATTATTCATTAATAAATGAATACGATCAATGACCTCTTTCTTTTCGAAAGCTTTTACCTGCAACACAACAATCCCTCCAAATAATGATCTCTTTATCTTGATTTGTCACCGCTTACACTCATACTGTTATTGTATTGAAAGTGCTTTCTTGAAACTATAAAAAAAACAGTGGATTACGTTTAAAAAACATACTTGTTTCAATACATTGTTATATCTACGGGATAACTCACGCTGGTTGCCAACGCAAAAACACCTCCAAGGTTATCTCCATATCTGACGATACGGATGAATTCTCTTGAAGGTGTTTTGATTACTTATTTTTTCCTAAGATCCTTTCAGCTTGTTTTCTAAAGGACCTCGCTCCATCTTCCGAAGTAATTTTCTTAAATAAAATCTGTTCGGATATATTATCAAGCGCTTTCATTATTTCCGAATGGCCCAGTGGATCAATCGGATCCGTGGTGCGTACATTTTGAGACACTTTTTCAACATAATCAAAGATTTTGGTTTCAACCTCGGATAATTCTGGCTTGATTCCTTTGATAACCTTTGAAGATACCGGGACACCTCGATCACCTTTGATCAACTTATTTGCTTCCATATTATTTACAAAGAAATTAATGAACTTGGCCGCTTGTTCTTTTTGTTTTGAACTCTTAGGGATTGAAAAAAACATACTCGGTCTTAAAAATAAAGAAGTTTCGTTCGCGTACTCAGGAGGCAGTTTGATGGATAAGGGTGCTTTAGCCGATTCGGCAAATCCTGAATATTGATTGGACCAGTTCCAACTCATTGCTGCATTTCCTGTTACGATAAATTCATCATGAATTCCTGCTATATGTGCTTGAACGTCTGGAGTCGGGAATGCCTTTGCATCAACTAACCTAAGCTGCCTTTTAAAGTAATCAACAAATAATTGATCGTCTGAATAGCCAAGGCCTGTACCGTTTTCATTATAAAGACGAGAGCCTTGTGTGCTTAAATAGTAAGGGAAAAATACATCGGCAGGGTACATTCCATTTGTACCATACACGTCTACAGCATTTTGGACCTCGATTGCTATTTTTTCGAAGTCATCCCAAGTCCAGTTTTCATCTTCAATTTTAATACCGGCTTCTTTTAACAGATTATCATTTGTAATAACAGAAAGGACGTTTGATCCAAGTGTGAAGCCGTATAATTTACCTGCAATCCTTCCACCGGAAATGGCGTTTTCATCAATGGAGCGAATATCAATCGTCCCATTTTTTATATACGGAGTTAAATCATCCAGTCGACCTTTTTCACCATATTGAAACAGGTAGGCTCTATCCATTTGAATCACATCTGGCAATTGGCTAGCGGCAGCCATTGGAGCAAGCCTCTTCCAATAATCCTCCCAATTTGCATATTCCTCTACAATTTTTACATTTGGATTTGCATTCTCATACATTTGAATAACTTTCAAGGTATATTCATGTCTGGATTGGTCACCCCACCAGGCTACGCGCAGGGTCACTTTTTCACTTTCTTCTTCATTATTTCCTTTATTGTCTAAATCGCAAGCAGCGACTGAAAGGAGCATTATAAAAGCTAATAATACCAAGCCAAACTTTTTCAAGCTTTAACCTCCCTTTTGCGAGTGAGCTTATATTTTCGTTTTTTAGCTCTTAGCTGGCAAAACAAGCGGTGGATTCATGTAACTTTCCGGTATTCAGATGGTGTATAACCAGTATATTTTTTGAAAACCTGACTAAAGTATTGGGGGTTGTCACCAAAACCGATTATTTTGGCCAACGTTCCCACCTTCACATCGTCCATTTTTGAAATGTACTCCACTGCCTTTTCAATTCTTAATTTAGTAAGGCAGGTTGAGAATCTCTGGCCCGTTTCCTGTTTGAACAGTTTTCCCAGATAATCTGGATTCATATATAGAATGTCATTAGCTACCATTTTTAGTGATAAATCAGGATTACCTAGATTCTCGACTAAGATTTCTATTACTCTGCTAATTACGGAAGACTGTTTTGACTTGAAACGATTATAGTACTCATTGGTCATTTTTCTGGCTGTTGCTTCGATATAATCTTTCATCTGCTGGACAGTTTCCATCTCTAACAGTGCAGATGTTCCCATGAGGTAACCTTGCATGCGATCTGTATCTACCGTCTGTACAATTGCAATATAGAGCTGTATACAATGGGATTTTGTCAAGTCAATCCCCAGGCGTAAATCCGTCATTTTTTCAAAAATACTGGTAATTCCTTTGCATACATCCTGGATATGCCCGGATTTGATTTTTAGAACAAGTTGCTGCTCATCGATAATAAAATCATTGGGGACGGCTGTATTTGCCGGTAAAATATCTTTTCTCGTTATAATGCTTCCTTCCCCCAAATAAAAACGATGTTCCAAACACTCCATTGCCTCACGGTACAAGTTCCTGGCGTTTCGGAAATAGTCCCCTTCACTTATGGCAACAGTGGTATCTCTTTTGAAATATTGATAAATGATCTCTCTTATTTGTTTAATTTTTTGATGTAATTTTTCCGAGTCATGATCATCCTCGATAAGAAACAGTGCATATTCACCAATATTGGTAGTTACCAAGACAGAGTCAAGGATCTCAGCTCCAATATTTTTGATGGCAAACAAATGCTCATAAGAAGAATAACCTTCCATCATAAAAAGAACGATTCTTACCTGCTGATTATTTATTTCAAAATCAAAAAGCTGCTGATAGAATGATAAATCATTGTCTAAGTATCTTTTACTAGTTAAGAATTCAGTTAACAGATGTGCTTTGATATAGGGCTGAGCGTTTTGATATTTTTCCCGGAGCTCGCTAATAAAGGTTTCCTGAACCTTTTTTTCGTTTAGTTCATTAACGGTATCGTTAAGTGCAGCTGTAATTTTATCCTCATTGCATGGCTTTAACAAATAATTTTTAACATCATAGTGCATGGCGATTCTCGCGTATTCAAACTCACTGTATCCGGACAGTAGGATAAATTTTATAGAAGGATATTTCTTATGCGCCTTTGAAACAAGACTAAGTCCGTCCATACCAGGCATTTTGATATCACTGATAACAATATCAGGTTTTAGTTCAACAATTTTCTCATACGCATCGATCCCGTTTCTCGCCGTTGCTACAAGTTCCGTATCCAATGCTGCCCAATCGATCACATTGGAAATACCTTCGACAATAATCCTTTCGTCATCTACCAATAACACTTTATATGACATTCTATCACCCCGTTTGAACAGGTAAAACTACCGTAATTGCGGTCCCTTTTCCCGAAAGATTTTCAATTCTTAAACCATACTGTTCACCAGCATAAAGCTTGATCCTATCATCGATATTATTCAATCCTATTCCAGTACCTTTAGGATTTACTTTGCCTTCTTTTACTTTTTGAAGTATTAGGGGATCTATGCCAGGCCCGTTATCTTCTATCCGAATAAATAGCTTGTCCTCTTCCTGATAAACATGCAATTTAATAACTGACAAATAGACGGATGGCTCAACTGCATGCTTGAACGAATTCTCCAGAAGCGGCTGCAATATTAATTTTGGAATCTTATATTTTGCAACATAGTAGGGGAAGTCCATTTGAAAATCAATCCGGTCGTCAAACCGGTATTTTTGGATTGTTAAATAGCTTTTTAAAATGTCGAGTTCTTCTTCAAATGTAATAATATCCTGATTAAAATTTGTGGAGTACCTCATGAGATGACCAAGGGCTTCCACCATGCTTGAAATTTGCTCCTGTTTATTTGTTTTAGCCAACCAATTAACGGACTCCAGCGTATTGTATAAAAAGTGCGGGTTTATCTGAGCCTGCAGTGCTTTAAATTCAGTTTCCTTTATCAGCAGCTGCTTAGAAAAGTTCTCCTGGATCAACTCATCAATTCTTTGGATCATTGTTATAAAATTCCGATAAAGAATCCCTACCTCGCCTTCATTAATCATAGAGGGATTTAATAAATTTACTGCGTGAAAGTTCCCCTTTTGGACTTCCTGCATGGTAGATGCTAATTCTTGAATGGGATTCGTAAACTTTCTTAAAAATTTAAAACCAAGGGAAATAAGAAAAACGAACATTACCATAAAAACCAGCACCAAGGTATATTTCGCAGCAGTAATCTTGGAGAACATCATGTTAAATGGAATGATGCTCCAGTATGTCCAGTCTTTAAAATCGGTTGTAATATGGCTGACAAAGGTTCTTTCCCCATTAATGTATTCAATACTATAGCCCCGATCATTTTTTGCATTGAAATGATATTCTTTAAAATCATCTATTCCTTTTTCCGAATAAAAAACCTCATCCTCTTTTGTAATCACAATATTTCCTGCTATTTCTCCGTGAGGTTTTGGTAAACCGCTTACAATCTTGTCTAAATTAACACGAACAAGCAGCTTGCCGATGGTTTCAAAGTTTAAGTTCTCATAAGACTGGATAAGGCGAACAGAAATTAAATCCCCATTATATCCTTCCAGCTCCATCCAATGGTTTTTGCCATCATCCTTATCCGCCTGACTAAGAGCAAGTTCCTTATCTTTATTCTTTATTGGTTTGCTGCTATCCCCGGCTAAAAACTCCCTTCCTGCTGAATCATACAGATAAATGGAATGAACGTAATTTGCCGGATCTACATATTTCTCCAATTCATCTCCAATTTTCTGTTCAAGACGATAGAAATCATAGCCTTTTACATTTCCTTGAAGTTCTAATAAAATTTTTTGAATATACGGGTCGACTGCTATGTTATAACTGACTTCTTCCGCTCTTTCAAGCTTCTCTTCTACGTTGTTGGATGACATCATCAGCACTTGTGAGGATTTTGCATAGATTTGCTCATCATAGAGGGAAAAAGCATATTGAAGACCTCCTAATACAAATACTAGCGTTGTCATCATAATCAATGTAATCGTTAAGAAAAGCTTTACGTTTAGCTTTGAATTTATATAAATATTCGCAAAGTAAAACCATATCTTCTTCATGAAAATTAAACAGCTCCCTCAATTGGGGAATGATGCAAATTCGGATTTAGACGTTTTATAATTATTATTCCAAATAAAATACTTCCTTTAAATTTCTTGACACAGGACTGTTATCAGGATTTGTCTCCATTAAAGGCTCCATATAAGCCCACCATTTTTGGCAAATATCTGTTTGAGCAATTTGTCCCCATTTTTCTTCATCTTCAATTTCTAAGAAAGCAAATAAGCTCCCCGTTTCTTCATCAAGAAATATTGAATAGTTGTGTGCACCGTGCCTTTTTAGCACTTCAGCCATTTCCGGCCAAAGTTTGTCATGACGGCGCTTATACTCTTCATAATAATCAGGAAAAACATGCATAATACTCGCTTTTCTAATCACTTTTTCAACACTCCAGACTTTAAAAACAATTTTGTCTTTAGCAGTATTTTAGAATGAATTTGTTTATCTTTCTTATTTATCTAAATTACACTAAAATACGATAGATGCCCTATGACGCAATTCACTAAAATATTGTTTTTCACATCTTTTCATTGAACTACTCTTCATTTACGAAATACATGTAGCTATGTGATTTCTCAATCTAGTGGATCTGCATGGATGAGCAAAGAATAAATACTAAGCGTTATGATACCGCTTGAGTTTCGTTCTGCAATGCGGGCATTGCCGCCATTTACACTGTGAAAATAAATCCCATACTTGATCAACGACAAAAAAACGGCATTTCTGCCGTTTTTTCTAAAGGATGGACTCTCAGGGACACGAACCCTGGACCAATTGATTGAGAGTCAACTGCTCACAGTCCTCAGTTTACCGCTGTAATCCATAAAATCAGGTCATATTGTTAAGAAGACCTCTTTGTTGTAGTAATTCTTTCGTACAATTCCACAGTTTATTTTGCATAGCAATATCTCCACCGGGGTCTACAGGTACAATTGAATGTCCGGTTCCGACATTAAAATACCCTCCTGTAACTGCCTGGTACTGTGGATCCACAATTAAACGAGTCATAATATCAGCTCCTCTGCGTGGATCACCAATATGAAAAAAATTCAAAAAACGCTCAAGCATTGATGCAAACCAGAGCTCACGTCCGAGACCTGTAACATTAAACCCTGGATTCAGAGCGTTAACACTGATCCCCGTTCCATTCCATTGACGTGCCAGTTCACCAGTAAACATAATGTTATACAGCTTGGTTTTCCCATATATTGCAGATGAGCCTCTAGAAGTAAAAGGAGCTATATTGGTCAAATCCTCAGGGAGCTTAAGCTCGCCATGATTGCGTGAAGCCTCAGAAGCAACATTTACAATTCTGGCGCTTCCTGCATTTTTCAAGGAACGCTGTAAGGCGTGCGTCAATAACCACGGTGCTAAATAATTCACAGCTATCATTTCTGCAAATCCCTCGGAGGTTACCCGTTGTTCGAATGCATGCAGTCCTGCATTATTCAAAAGCACATCTATTTTGGGGTATGCAGTTGAAATCTCGTTCCCCATACGTCTGACATCTTTCATTAAGGATAGGTCCCCGAAAAAAAAGTCTACTTTTGTTGAGGGCACCATATCTTTTATAATTTTTTTAGTAGCTTCAGCGCGATCCTTGCTCCTGGCTGTCATGACAAGATGAGTACCACGTTTAGCCAATTCAATCGCAACGAGTTGCCCCAGACCACTCGTTCCGCCAGTTATTACAACAATCGGATTAGCCATCATCGTGATTCTCCTTTGTGCTGAATAGTCATTGTCAATGTCAATGTAATTGGCCGTTCATTGCTTTACTCCGTTAGACCCGTCTCAAGTTTTGACATGCAGCTGACGCAGCCATATACTTGATATAAATCAACTTTATTATTTTGGTTGATATATGTCAAGTAATTGACTTGAATTATTTAATTTATCAATTAAGGTTAGGTGAAATAGGATGAATGATGATCGACACAAAAATACGCCAAGAGGACAACTGGAACTGGAACTCGGCGAGCAAATTAATGCCCTCATAAGCGCCTCACATGCGCTAAATGTCAAAACTGCAGCACGTTTCGATCCTTCAATACAACCTGCGGGTTTCCATATTATCCGTTGGCTGTACTCATATGGGCCAACAAGCGCCACTACGCTGGCGGAATCAACAGCTATGGATCGCAGTTCGGTTAGCCGTCTCGTCAAACAACTTGAGCTTTTGAGTTATGTGAAAAGGGAAACCTCCCCTGATGATCGTCGAGGAATACTTCTATCCCTCACTGAGCTTGGACAACAAAAGACGATTGATGCTCTAAAAGAGAAAGAATTTGTATTTTACGAACACATTTCAAGATGGGACGATGAACAACTTGAAAATTTTATCGGAATGCTCAGGGACTTTAACGGATTTGATCACAAGTAACAGCTCCATTGATCATGAGTGTTAAGGAATGTGATGTTTAACTTCAAGAAGGGAGTCTATCTTCTTATAAGGCAAATTGGAAGGTGCTTAAGATGAGTGAACCCACATTGAAGAAGGCGATGGATATACTGGAGTTTCTAAGCCAAGATCGGGAAGCGCGGCGTTTGTACGAGGAACGGCAAAAATTTCTGCATGACGAGGCTTCTGCTCTTGAATAGGCTACGGAAAATCCCTCAAGCCAATTCAAATGTACTGTAAAAGTTGAATGACCGCCTTTTAAAAAGCTGAAGTAAAACTAAAACAAACGCCGTGCCCTCATTCAAGAGAACATGGCGTTTGCTTTTCATTAAGAAAGTAGGGCCTTCTGTGACCAAAAGTGTGATCACAAGGGAAAGCAGAGCTGAATTCAAAACAAAAAAAACGGCATTTCTGCCGTTTTTCTAAAGGATGGACTCTCAGGGACTCGAACCCTGGACCAATTGATTAAGAGTCAACTGCTCTACCAACTGAGCTAAGAGTCCATATTAAAATTTGGTGGAGCCTAGGGGGATCGAACCCCTGACCTCATCGCTGCCAGCGATGCGCTCTCCCAGCTGAGCTAAGGCCCCGTTTTATGTAATTTCAACATCTGTTTGAAGCGACTCCCATATCATATAAAATTTTCACCCCTGTGTCAATACTTTTATAAAAAAATATAACCTTCTCACCATAAACCAAGACACAGTCAGCGATCAGTCGCTGGCTGTATCTTTGGATAACAGTGTTTTCAGTTCTTTCATAAACATGTTGATGTCTTTAAACTGCCGATAGACGGACGCAAAGCGTACATAGGCCACTTCATCAACAGGATAGAGCTGTTCCATGACCAGCTCGCCGATCTGCTGGCTGTCCACCTCTGTAGCGGCTGTGTTACGAATGGCGTTTTCCACCTGAGATACGATCATATCCAGTTGCTCTACGGATACGGGACGCTTCTCGCAAGCCCGAATGAGACCGCGCAGCATTTTATCACGGCTGAACTCTTCACGGCTGCCATCCTTTTTAATGACCATGAGCGGGGTCTCCTCCACCATTTCAAAGGTGGTAAAACGCCTAGCACATTGCTCGCATTCGCGACGGCGACGGATGGACTTGTTGTCATTCGCAGGCCGCGAGTCCAGTACCTTTGTTCCATTGTAGGCACAGTACGGGCATTTCATAAATTCATCACTTCCTTTTTCCAATAAATTCTCTATACTTTTTTCGTAATAATTTTGTCAAAACGGTTCATAATATGTTTACCAAGTCGCGAGGAGGTGAACAACAATGGCACAAGGAAACAATGGCAACTCCAACAACCTGGTAGTCAGCAGATCCACCGGCGCTCTGGAGCAAATGAAATTTGAAATCGCTCAAGAGCTGGGTATCAGCATTCCTCAAGATGGATACCAAGGTAACATGACTTCCTATGAGAACGGTTCGATCGGGGGCTACATCACAAAACGCCTCGTAACGATCGCCGAACAACAATTGGCAGGTCAATACCAATAATCGCGGTAATAATGCAAAAATAACAAGAAAAAGTGTACGGATGGGCTGCTAAAAACAGCCTGTCCTGCGCTTTTTTCATTTTAATGCCATCAGGCTCATTGTGTCATGACATATTTACACGCAGCCTCGCCATCCATTAAAACTGATTATAAATTTTCGTGTATTGCCTGTAGTAGTAAATAACCCGCTGTACATAATGTCGCGTCTCGCCAAAAGGGATTTGCTTGATGGATTCTTCTTTCCCATCCCATACGCCCTTGTCGAGCCACTCCTGCACTTTACCGGGGCCTGCGTTGTAAGCCGCAACGGTAGCTACCGGATTATCCTTAAATTTCACCGACAGGTTATGCACATACCAGGTTCCAAGTTCAATGTTGGTACCCGGCTCGTGCTTGACGCTATCCAGCGGAACCTTTTGGATTTGAGCGCTATCCATAATCCAATTCGCAGTATCGGGCATGATTTGCATGAGTCCCAGTGCACCCTTGTGCGACTGCTTGCTGGTCTTAAAGTTCGTCTCAACACGGATAATGGACGCCACCAAAAACGGGTCCACTTCATACGTCTGCGAATATTGCCGAATCTCATCCTTATATTGAATCGGATAGAACCACGACATCCAGTTTGAATTAAAAAACAGAATCAAGACAAACCCGACAAACAAAGTCAGCAGGACTCTTTTTTTGCGCAAAATATTCATGCAAGTCCCTTTCGCTGCCAGAATTGATCCATTTGCTGTTTTGTTTCGGCCTGTGTTCCGCTATTGTCGATGACGATATCGGCCAGGCTTCTTTTGTGTTCAATATCCATTTGCGAAGACAACCGAAGTCCTGCTTGTTCCTCGGTCAATCCGTCTCTGAGTATCAGACGCTGGAGCTGCACATCCCGTGGTACGTATACCACCATTATTTCATCGTACAAGCTCTCTAATCCGGACTCATACAGTAGCGGGATATCTGCCAGAACGAGCTTGTCCGGATGTTCGCGCTCGTAAGATTCCATACGCGTGCGCATTTCCTCACGAATCGCGGGATGTGTAATATCATTAAGCGCCTGCCGCTGGACAGGGTCCCCAAATACAATCTCGCCCAGCTTTTTGCGGTGCAGAGTTCCGTCACTGTTCATCACAGCTTGTCCAAAATGCTGTATGACCGCCGCCAGCACCGGATGCCCCGGAAGCATCACTTCCCGGGCAATGGCATCTGCGTCGATCAGCAGCGCACCCTTGGCGACTAGTAGAGCCGACACGGTGCTTTTACCGGTAGCAATACCTCCGGTTAATCCGATATTCATGCTCTTTCACCTCATAACAGCTTCAATATGCCCATCATAATCAGTAATAATGCCGGTAACACACCCAGCGCTTTCATAAATCGAAATGCCGACAGACAGAAACCTGCTTTCATACCCGCAATCAAAAATGTTCCGCTGAATAACGCAATAGCCAGCGCGGTAGCAAGTGGCTGGAAGCCCAGCATAGCTGCTCCCAATCCCGCACCGAACGCATCAACCGATAAAGCGATACCTAACCAAACCGCCTCCATAGCGGAGATACTGCCCGAACGGTCCATATCCGCAGCAGACGGACTTCGGAGAATCCGAATAACAAGACCCCCTTTGCGGAATTCCAACGAAAATACGGTCCGTTCCTCTTGTACTTCTTCAGATTTCTCCCCTGCCAGAACATTACTGTTCTCAGGATCGGGTTCATCAATCAGATCCTCCTTGCGATGCAAAGATTGATACAAAGAGTAGCAGCCAATTCCAATCAGGATAACAGCGCCAAAAACGGTCGTATATACAGGAGACAGAACCTGGGACAACAATGCGCCTAGCTGCATGGATATGCCGATGACCAAACCTGAACATACTGAAATGATGACAATGGATAGCAGTGGAATTTTCATTTTGCGCAGCCCATACGTAACACCGACTCCAAAACTGTCCAGACTTAGTGCAAATGCCAACAGCAGCAGGGCCCCCCAATGATTAGCCACTCCAATTCCCTCCCATTGCGAAGGCAGGGCCTTAAAGCAGCCGGAACCCTTCGCAGTATTGGTACTTGGAATCAATATATGAGAGGTATGGGCTTTGGGTGACTGTACCTGCTTAGCGCAGAGGCTGGCAGACCGGACAATGATGTGTACCACGTCCGGCTACGACGGATTTTTCGATCAATGTACCACAGTTAACACAAGGCTTAACGCTGCGTCCGTAGATTTGCAATTGATGCTGGAAGTCGCCCGATTCACCCTGTCCGTTGACGAATGATTTGATGGACGATCCTCCGACCAAAATCGACGCGCTCAGTGTGGAGATAATAGCTTCGTGCAGCACACGAAACTGGTTGTCATCCAAACTTTTGGCCGGCTGTGCCGGATGTATACCCGCCTTAAACAACGACTCATCCACATAAATATTCCCGATGCCCACGACATATGACTGGTTTAACAGCGCCGCCTTGATCGAAGTCGAACGGGTCCCCACAGCTGCGCGAAGTGCCTCCGGTGTAAAGGACTCGTCCATAGGCTCCAAACCGAGCTTGTTCAGCGGCTTCTCCAGTAAATCCTGTCCTTCCGTAAATAAATGCATCGTGCCAAATTGGCGAACATCCTGATAGCGTAATTCCGTACCATCCGTAAAATGAAAGATAACGTGAGTATGCTTTTCCACAGGATCATTTTGCGAATACAGGCCGTATCGCCCTTCCATTCTGAGATGGGAAACGAGTACCAGCCCATCCAGCAGAATCCGCAAAAACTTCCCACGTCTCTCCACTCCTGTAATCCGATGATCAGCCAGTTCCATAGCAAAAGCGTGTATATCATCAGGCCGCTGAATGATGCGCGGCAGATTCACAGTCACATGATCTATATGTTTATCGACGATAAGCTCGTTTAACGTTCGTTTAATCGTTTCTACTTCCGGTAATTCCGGCATGATGTCTTCACCTCATCCTATATTATAACGGAAGCAGCGTTAAAATGGGACTATCTGCTCATTGAAATAACTTATTTCGCTTCATACCAATTGCTTCCATAGCTAACTTCCGCTTTAAGCGGTACGGACAGCTTCAGCGCCGCTTCCATCGTAGCCGGGACAAGCTCTTTCATCGTTTCCATTTCCTCCGGCGGAACTTCGAAAACAAGCTCATCATGTACTTGAAGCAGCATACGGCTGCGAAGATTACGTTCGCGAAGCGCCGCTTCCATCTGTACCATCGCCAGCTTGATAATATCGGCTGCGGTACCCTGAATCGGCGTATTCATTGCGGTACGCTCCGCAAACGAACGCAGGTTGAAGTTGCTGGCATTAATCTCCGGCAAATAACGTCTGCGTTCCAGCAGCGTTTTTACGTATCCGTCCCGCTTCGCATCCTTCACAATATCATCCATGTAACGGCGGACGCCCTGGAACACGTCAAAATACTGGTCAATAAAGCGAGCCGCTTCCTTGCGCGTAATATTCAGGTTTTGCGACAAACCGTAATCACTGATCCCGTAGACAATCCCGAAGTTAACCGCCTTGGCAGAACGCCGCATGTTAGAATCTACGTCTTCCGCAGGGATGCCGAACACATCGGACGCGGTCTTCGTATGAATGTCCATATCGTGCACAAAGGCTTCCTTCAAGCGCTCATCATCCGAAATATCAGCCAGCACTCGCAGCTCGATCTGCGAGTAGTCCGCCGCCAGAATAGACCAGCCCGGCTCGGAAGGCACAAATACCTTGCGAATTTTACGTCCCTCTTCCAGACGAATCGGAATATTTTGCAAATTCGGAAACTGGCTGCTCAAGCGTCCTGTAGCCGCAACCGTCTGCCGGAAATACGTATGCAACTTGCCCGTTTTATCCGAAATTTCCTTAAGTAATCCTTCCACATACGTGGATTGGAGTTTCGCAATCGTACGGTACTGCAAAATGTTTTGCACAATATCATGATATGGGGCGAGCTTTTCCAGTACCTCGGCATCGGTGGAGTACCCGGTTTTCGTCTTTTTGATAACAGGAAGGCCCAGCTTATCGAACAAAATTTCACCTAGCTGCTTGGGCGAATTCAGATTGAACTCTACACCTGCAATGATGTAAATCTCGCGCACCAGCGTTTCAATCTGGGCTTCAAATTCTTTACCCAAAGCGCGCAGTTCTTCCACATTCACCAAAATGCCCTGCTTCTCCATATCCGCCAAAATGCGAGACAACGGCATCTCCAGCTCATGGAAGAGCTTGTGCATTTCCGTTTTTTCCAGCTCGGCCTGCTGTACAGGCACCAGCGCTTCAATCACCGCCGCCTTGCGCGCCACATGATCGGACAGCACATCCACGTCAGGTACTTTATATTTAGCGCCTTTGCCGAATACTTCATCGTCCGGACGAATCGAGGACAAGCCATGCTTGGCTGCCAATCCGCTCAGTGACTGGTTTGCATCCGTCGGGTCCAGCAAATATCCGGCCAACTGTACATCGAACTCCGCCCCGGCAAATTCAATCCCGTGCCAATGCAAGGCTAAATCCGTACGGTGCAAATCATGCCCCCGCTTTTTGCGCTCAGCATCGGCGAGCCATTCACGGACAGGCTTGGCTGCATCAGTTTGTAATACATCCAAGGTCATAAAAACTGTCGCCCCGCTCCGCCAAAGACCAAACCCACAATTTCAGCATGATGCGGATTGTCGCCATGGGTCTCTACATGTAGCAGATCGACGGTATCCAGTACATTTACCAGCTCGCTAATCCGCTGTTCGTCCAATACGGTCACGTCAGCCGCAGCTTCCTCTACGTCTATTCCAGCACTGCCAACCTCGCCCGAAAAGGATAAACGCTCCAGCAAGGACTTGAACTCCAGCTTCGCCAGCGCAGGTCCCGCCGTTTCAGCTTGCAGCCCACCGAAGACGACATCCTCCAGTTGCTTGTCCAGCGTTACATCCCGATAGATGGTCGCCAAATCCTTGCTCATCCGTGCATCATCTGCATGCGTTTCGACGCGCTCTTTCATTTTGCCTTTCAGCTCATCTGTATGCGCCAGCACCTCTTCCACCGATCCATACTGGTGCAGCAGCTTGAGCGCTGTCTTTTCCCCCACACCCGGAATCCCGGGAATGTTGTCTGATGTATCGCCCATCAGACCCTTGAGGTCGATAATTTGCAACGGCTTCAAGCCGTAACGCTCCTGAATCTGTTCAGGTCCGTATGTCTCCACCTCGGTAACCCCTTTGCGGGTCAAGCCGACAGTGACGTTGTCCGAAGCCAACTGAAGCATATCCTTATCTCCGGTAACCACCAGCACGTTAAGACCAGCTTCGTCCGCGGTTTTAGACAGGGTTCCAATGATATCGTCCGCCTCATAGCCATCCAGCTCAAACTGGGCAATGCCAAAGGCGGTCAGCAGCTCTTTCAGCAGCGGGAATTGTTGTGACAGCTCCGGTGGTGTTTTCTCCCGTCCACCCTTGTAATCCTCGTATCCTTTATGGCGAAACGTTATTTTTCCGGCATCAAAGGCAACCAGTATATGCGTCGGCTTGTGCTCCTCCAAAAGCCGTAGCAACATTGTTGTAAATCCGTACACTGCGTTCGTCTGCTGTCCGCTCGAATTCGTTAACGGCGGCATAGCGAAAAACGCCCGGTAAATGATACTGTTGCCATCTATAAGCATGAGTTTATCCATTTAGCACCTCGCAAGTTCATCAATGCATTCGAAAGGTTCTTTCGTTTTACGCATTCCTTTTCCTATCTTAACATAAAGGCTCCTTTTTCAGAAAAAAACGGCTGTTTCCTAGCCAGATTCGCCTTTTGCACAAAGACAAGTCTGGGTCAGAAACAACCGCTATATACCTAAAAAGCCCTACTGGTTCAAATCCGGCCGCTCCCTGTCACGAGATATACGGTGCTTTCACCGATATTCGTTGCATGGTCACCAATCCGCTCAATATATCGTCCAACGAGCAGTTGCAACATGCCTTGTGGAGCTTCCTCAGGCTTTTCTACCATAAACACATAAAGATTGCTGATCATATGGCTATACATGGAATCTACACGATCATCCTCTTTGGCCATTTTATAAGCCAAATCTGTATTTTCATCCAAATAGGATGTAATGGCGTCGTCAATCATCTCTTTAACAATCGAAGCCATCTGTGGAATATCCACCAGCGGCTTGATGACCTGCTGCCCTTCCAGACGCAGCGTGACCTTGGCAATATCGAGTGCCAAATCCCCCATCCTTTCCAGATCACTGGAAATTTTAAAAGCAACAATGATCCGGCGTAAATCCTTGGCTACCGGCTGCTGGGTAATAATGAGCTTGGAGCCCATATCGAGAATGTTCTCTTCCAGCGCATTGAGGGATGTATCATTTTTGACCACCTGCTGGGCCAATTCCGTATTTTTGGTCTGCAAACATTCGATGGCCTGATCGAGTGCCTTCGATACATGTGCACCCATTTCGCGCAGTACGGCTCTCAGCTCATCTAATCCTTCATCAAAACCTTTTCTGCGTATCATTTCGAAGTCACCCCTCCTGGCATTACTAATCTGGTTGGCTTTAGCCGAATCGGCCGGAAATATAATCTTCCGTACGGGAATCTTGCGGCGTGGAAAACATCGTCTCTGTATCCGCCGCCTCTACCACGACACCGTTCAAGAAAAACGCAGTCCGACCGGACACACGAGCCGCCTGATGCATGTTATGCGTCACCATGACAATCGTATACCTGTCACGCAGGTCTTGAACCAGTTCTTCAATCTTCATCGTGGAGATCGGGTCCAGCGCTGACGTTGCCTCATCCATGAGCAGAATATCCGGCTGCACAGCAAGCGCCCGGGCAATACACAGACGCTGCTGCTGTCCACCGGACAAGCTCAGGGCTGAACGCTTGAGAAAGTCCTTAACCTCTTCCCAGAGTGCCGCCTGCCGCAAGCTTTGCTCAACAAGTTCATCCAGCTTGTCCTTTTGCCGGACTCCGTGCAGACGCGGGCCGTACGCCACGTTATCATAAATAGATTTAGGAAACGGATTAGGCTGTTGAAAAACCATTCCCACCTGCTTGCGCAGGGCTTCTACTTCCATCGTATCGCCATATATATCCTGACCTGCGATACTCACCGTTCCTTCAATACGCGTTCCCGGTATCATATCGTTCATCCGATTCAGCGTACGCAGCAAGGTAGATTTACCGCAGCCGGACGGCCCGATGAAGGCTGTTACCGTTTTTTCAGGAATATCCAGGTTTATATGTTTCAGCGCTTGAAAATTTTCATAATACAAGTTCAGCTTATCAATCCGAATAACGGAATCATTCATTGATTTATGATCTCCTTCGTGTTGCAGTTATGGTCCTCAAGCATTGCACCTGATTTGCACAATATGAAGATTATATAAGCTGTGTGTAAATTCAGTGTGGTGGATTTGTTAACGGTATGTAAAATGATCAGGAATTCAGCATAAGCTCCAGCTCCTGTGCAATCCGAGCTGCATTCAAAGCCGCTTCCTCTGCGGAACGGGACATTTCGTTGTTTTTGGTCTCAATTTCAGCAACGGCCTGCAACAGTTGGGTAAACGTTTGGGTTCCAGCGGATATATACCGGGAGCCGCTATTAATCTGCTGCATGCTCGTATCCGTCAGATCGGCAGTGTCACGCAGCATTTGTTCAATATCTGTAAGCAAGCTTGTAATCTGTGCGGAAAAGGCTTTCGTCTGAAGTGACATATTCCGCACCTCCTGAGACACGATCTGGAAGCCACGCCCATGTTCGCCGGCATGTGCTGCTTCAATTGAAGCGTTGATCGCCAGCAGTCCACTTTGATCCGCAAGTGCGCGGATGGAGGAAGCCATGCCTGCAATGTCATTCAGCGATTGGGTTAGCGCTGTAATCTGCTCATGCTGGCGCTTCATTTGCTCTGTGACTGCACGATAGGAAAGCAGAACATCTTCCAGTTCTATTTTGCCACGGCGTGATAATTCACTCATCGAACGGGTTAGACGCACACTGTCACCGGCCTCTTTAGCGGCATCCAGCACAGTTGTCTGAATCCGATGGGCACCATCATAGCTATGCCGAACCACGTTACTCCGATGCTCGTCCGCTTCTCTTTGCATTCGCTGAACAACCGTCAGGATATCACGAATAGTCAGCACGCCAAGTAACCTCGTCCCCTCCTTAATTAACAAACAATCGTAAAATTGTTGATCTTCGCGTAGCATCGCCTGCTCTACAATGTCCGATGCCGGGCTTTCCAGATCCACAATTAATGTATCGGGGTCGGCAAATATCGCCGCAGGCTTGTCATAAAACAGAGCCGCAGCAAACCTGCCCGTAAAATGTCGGTTATACGCATCTCTCATAATAATGCCCAACGGAAGGCCATTTTTATCAACGACTATGACACAAGGAATGTCTTCTTGCGTTTTCATAAGTGCTAACAGTTCTTTACAAGACATATCCGTACCAATGATCGGAACCTCCCGGCACGGCACGTAGGTGGTAATCGGCTTGTTGGATTCACGTTCAATCACGGCGGTGGAACTCGGCTGGGTCTTTGGTTCCGTTATCATCGTTCTGAAGTCCCCTTTTTTAACTACTTGGAGTGACGGGAACATCATATCGGTCATTTGTTGATTGTAACGTCTGTTTATGTTAACGAAACGTAAAATCACAAAATGTACACAAAATCGAACACAAAGAAAAACGCTTCTCATTTATAGTAAATGAGAAGCGCTTCTTTTTTTATTAACAACCAGCTTGTATCCAACTCCGCGAATCGAATCAATATGAACCGAATCGGGGTCCAGCTCCAGCTTCTTGCGCAATGAGCTAACATGCACATCCACCGTCCGTTGACCGCCGATATAGTCAAAGCCCCAGACCGCGTTCATCAGATCGTCGCGAGTCAATACCACGCCTGGCTTACGGGACAAGTAGAGAAGCACCTCAAATTCCTTCGGTCTTAAGCTTATGGATTGTCCTCCGAGAATCACTTCATATTTTTCAGGATAAATCTCCAGCTCGCCTAATTGAATTTTGGAGCCGTCTTTCTGATCAGACAGCACGCCTTCATCCCCCCGGAAGTACGACGCAGTACCGCCGTTACGCGGGCCAGCAGCTCGGAAACACCGAAAGGCTTCGTAATATAATCATCTGCTCCTGATTTCAATCCTTGGACAACCTCGGCTTCGCCGTTTTTGGCCGTTAAAATAATGATGGGTGTTGTCAGTCCCTGATGGCGTAGTCTGCTCAAAATATCCAGTCCGTTCATACCGGGCAGCATCAAATCCAGCAGGATCAAATCGTAGGACTCTCTGGAGGCTTTTTCAAACCCTGCACTGCCATGATCCTCCGTATCTACTTCAAACCCCTCTTGTATCAAATTGTAGGATAGCAATCTGGCAAGCGTTGGTTCATCCTCAATAACCAGCAAGCGTTGTCCCATAAATAAATTCATCTCCTGTTTACCTTTTAAAGGCGCATTGGTCAAAATTCCAAAATCTTTTCCAAACTCATGCGACACCCGTATATTTTATCACGGCATTGTTAACAGAATGTAAAAACTGATCTAGTTCATTCTTCCTGTTGCAACAACGGCAATTCGATTGTAAATATGGTGCCCAAACCAAGCTCGCTTTCTACGGAAAGCACCCCATGATGCAGGTCCACCAAATGCTTGACGATAGACAATCCCAGGCCGGTTCCACCCGAGTTGCGCGAACGTCCCTTGTCCACCCGGTAAAAGCGCTCGAAGATGCGTGGCAGGTCTTTCTTCGGAATCCCGATGCCTGTATCGCTAACCGTAAATACGACCTTCTCCGTGTCATTCTCCCGTTGTACCGCTACAACCTTAATTTTCACCTTGCCACCGTCGAGTGTGTAGTTAATGCCATTAGACAGAAGGTTCAGAAAAATCTGCTGGAGCTTATCTTCATCCGCCTCCATAAACAGTTCATCCGGGACATCCATGTGTAGTGTAATTCTCTTTTTGGCAGCTACATTATTCAATTTTTCCAGTAATGATTCTATAAACGAGGACACATGGACCGGAGAGCAATCCAGCGGAGAACGCTTGGATTCAATTTTGGACAGCTCCAGAATGTCGCCGATCAGCCGATTTAGCCGTTCGCTTTCATCATAAATAATTTGCAAAAAGAACGGGATGTTTCCTCATCCTTTACCCCGCCACCGAGCAACGTCTCGGCAAAGCCCTTGACTGCGGCAATCGGCGTTTTTAGCTCATGGGAAACATTCGCCACAAATTCGCTCCGCATATTTTCCAGCCGCCGAATAGCTGTAATATCCTGCAATAGGAACAGCATGCCGCGATATCCGCCTTCATCCTCATACATCGGCACGCCATCGAGCAGAATCAGCCGTTCCTCGGGATTATACAGATGAACCTCACCATGCAGTCTTTCGCGGCTTTGTATACTACCCTCAATCAGCTTCGTCAGCTCGTAGTGCTTTTTCAGCTCATGATACGGCTTGTCCGTCACCCGTTTGCTAGTGACACCGAGCATGCGCTCAGACTCACGATTCACAAGCGCAATGCGCTCCCCGGCATCAATCATGAGAATCCCTCCGGTCATATTGCTCATGACGCTCTGAAGCAAATCCTCATTATCACGTATCGTTTTCATTTGGTTTTGCAGGCTGTCCGCCATACGGTTAATCGCATCACCCAGTTGTCCTACCTCATCCCGGCGCTGTATGCCAACTCTTGCGTCATAATCCAGCCCGGAAATACGATTCGCTACGCCTGTAATATGCTCAATAGGCGAGGTTAGGCCACGTGCGATACGGTAACTGACCAATCCAGCCGCAAGGAACAACAAGACCAGACCAATGCCAATTGCCGTCCAGCCACGCTGCACACCTTCCTCCACCGCCTTCAGATTCATGGACAAACGAATATATCCGTCGAACCCCTTGTCGGATACGACAGGCTCTGCCACGTACAGCATATTCCGCTGCAAAGTTTCACTGTAGCGTATGGTTCGTCCGATTCCTTCCGACGCGGCTTCTTGGATTTCTTCACGTGATGCATGGTTCTCCATCTTGCGCGGATCACTTAGTGAATCACCAACCACCGATCCATCCTTGCGAATGAAGGTCACCCGTGATTCGGTCAGATGGGCAATTTCCTTGGCCTTTTCCGAATAATAGGAGACGTAGTCGGTACTGGAAAGAGCATCTGCGTTGACAAAAGGAAATGTAGCCCGAAGCAGGTCGATCTCACGCCCCATATTTTCCTCAAGCACCTTCATGTTCGAGTTTTTAAAAATTTGTCCCATGGTGATTCCGGCAGCCAGGACAGATACGCCGATCAAAATCAGCATAATCAAGGTAAGCCTGAAACGAAACGACTTCATAAATATGCCCATCCTTTAGTTGAGTAGAAATTTTTATGATCATAACAGCTATGTAAGTTAAGTCCCATTCTACAGGCTACCTGCCTTTTGTTCCACTGTTAAAAAGGAAAAAAGGTCAGGGCACACGTTGCCCCAACCTCTCTCTTATCCGTTGACGACTTCACCGCCGTTGATATGAATAACCTGCCCGCTTACATAAGATGAATCATCCGAAGCAAGGTACACATAGGCTGGCGCCAACTCTTCCGGCTGACCGGGACGTTTCATCGGCTGCGCGCCTCCGAACTCACTGACGGTCTTGGCATCAAAGGTCGAAGGGATTAGCGGTGTCCAGACCGGACCCGGTGCTACAGCATTTACCCGAATGCCTTGATCGACCAAATTGAGCGAAAGCGAACGGGTGAATGAAGTAATCGCCCCTTTGGTGGATGAATAATCAATGAGTGTCTTGTTCCCGGCATAGGCCGTAATCGAGGTGGTATTCACGATGGCGCTGCCTTTCTTCAAATGCGGCAATGCCGCTTGCGTCAAGAAGAACATGCCGAAAATGTTCGTGCGGAATGTGCGCTCCAGCTGCTCTCTCGTGATATCCTCCAGCTTCTGCTGTGGATGCTGCTCTGCGGCATTGTTCACGACAATGTCCAGCTTGCCCAGCTCGTTAACCGTCTGTTGAACTGCTTTTTTGGCAAATTGGTCATCTCCGATATCGCCGGGAATCAGTACGCATTTGCGGCCCTCCTGCTCTACCTGGCGCTTTGTCTCCTCAGCATCCTTATGCTCGTTCAAGTAGATGATAGCTACGTTCGCACCTTCTTTAGCATACGTGACAGCTACAGCCCGTCCAATTCCACTGTCTCCACCAGTAATAAGTGCGACTTTGCCTGTTAGTTTGCCAGCCGCCTTATAGGTAGACTTCTCAAACTGAGGTGCGGGCGACATTTTGGATTCAACCCCCGGTTGCTGTTCTTGATGCTGCGGAGGCAAGGTTTGTTGGGTTTGATTGCTTTTGGCCATCGTGCATTCTCCTTTCAAGATTAGATATTTTATAGGATGCAACATTTGCACCCACTCTACTCCTGATTTACCACACGCACTTGTACGTTAAACGAAAAAGGAGCATGAAGTTCGTTGTACGCATAAAAAAACGGCTTGTGCTTATTCAGCACAAGCCGTTTTTTTCAATTTAGCATTTGACATCATTCGATTGTAGCCACTCGCAAAATGCTTAATTAAATAATATGGCTGTATACCATTAAAAACGTAATCAAGATCATGAAGACGGCAAGCAGCGTACTGAACATACGCATTTTTCCAGCGTATTGCGTAATAGGCTGTTGGTTACGAATCGCTTCCAGCGACAGCCGTAACGGCTTACCCATGGCCCCAGCGATACCAGAAATAGCGAGAAACAACAACAAAACGACCACGATCCATGCTACGGAATATGGACCCCAGGCAAAAATCATATAGATACCGCTAACAAGCACAAGGATAAGTGCGAATTGAGCCAAACGGTTCAATAGCTGAACAGCCGATATCGTCCCTTCCTGCACGGTGGGAGCCAGCTTGTCGATTTTACCAACTACAAACGGGAGCAATAAATAAAAACCCATCGCCAGCGAACCGATCATGTGAATAAAAAACATTCTTTACAACCTCCATTTCTTTGTTGACCTGCAAATTCATTTTTCCATAGAACGATCATATTCCAACGAGTAGACTACCATCATTTCAGTGTTTTGGGACATGCTTTTCTATGTACACTATCAATGCATATGAAATCTATTATACCGGGGAAGCAGGACAAAGCAAAGGAAGACGGTGAGAAAAGTTTCAGCTAGGGTGGAGTGCTGGAGAGGCTCCGCGAACGGAACGTTGCTACCATCGCTGTTGTCTCCGGATTCTATTGAATATATTTGATATGGTATAAATCCGGAGACAAAGGTGAGCGCTTACGCTTGTCCGCAATCGTTCCGTCCGCTCCGCCAGTGCCAGCAAACCCAAGCTGAAATTTTCAACATTAAAGGAAAAGGAAGAATACAAATAGATTACTTATAAAGCGAAAAGAGGTGTCCTCCAGCCATGACTATGGCTTTGGGACACCTCTTCAAGTAAAGTATACCGTTTTAATAGATAGGCGAGCTTATACAGTTACTACTTTAATTACATTGCGGACTGATTCGGCGGATTGATCAAGCGCTGTTTTTTCTTCGGCTGTCAATTCCAGCTCGAACACCTTTTCGATACCATTACCACCAAGAAGTGTCGGTACGCCGAGGAACAAGTCCTGATAACCGTACTCTCCCTCCAGATAGGCAATGACCGGGATAATACGTTTTTTGTCTTTTACAATCGCTTCTGTCATCTGCGTAAGTGAGGCTGCCGGGGCATAGTATGCGCTACCGTTGCCCAGCAGGTTAACAATCTCCCCGCCACCGACACGCGTCCGCTGTACGATCGCTTCGATACGTTCCTTCGAAATCAGGGTTTCGATAGGGATACCACCAACGCTGGAATAGCGTACCAGCGGCACCATATCATCACCGTGACCACCCAATACGAAGCCACGCACGTCTTCGACGGATACGTTCAGTTCCTGTGCAATAAAGGTACAATACCGAGCCGTATCCAGCACACCAGATTGGCCGATGACCCGATTTTTTGGGAAACCAAGCGTCTGGTATGCGGTATAGGTCATGGCATCGACCGGATTACTCAGAATAATGACGATAGAATCCGGCGCATACTTCTTCACGTTTTCACATACGGATTTTACAATGCCTGCATTCGTATTTACCAAATCGTCACGGCTCATGCCTGGCTTGCGCGCAATCCCCGCCGTAATAATGACGATATCCGAGTTGGCTGCATCCTCATAATTGGAAGTGCCTGTGACCTGGCTGTCAAATCCCTGGACCGGACTGGCCTCTAAAATATCAAGCGCTTTGCCTTTGGTCGGATTCTCAAGTTGCGGAATATCGATCAGAACGATATCACCCAGCTCTTTTTGGGCCAGCAGCAATGCGGTAGTGGCACCGGTAAAACCGGCGCCAACAATGGATATTTTTTGCGTTGAATGGTCACGTGGCATTCCCCTCTCTACAGGTTACTAATAATGGTATCTGCGAACTCGGAGCATTTCACTTGTGTAGCGCCTTCCATCAGGCGAGCAAAGTCATACGTTACGATTTTCTTATTAATGGACGTTTCCAGTCCTTTGTAAATCAGGTTTGCCGCTTCGTGCCAGCCCAAATGCTCAAGCAGCATCACGCCGGACAAAATAACGGAACCAGGGTTTACGACATCTTTGTCAGCATATTTTGGCGCTGTGCCGTGTGTAGCTTCAAAGATAGCATGCCCAGTTACATAGTTAATGTTCGCACCTGGTGCGATACCAATTCCACCGACTTGAGCAGCCAGCGCATCGGACAGATAGTCTCCGTTCAGGTTCAGTGTAGCAATGACATCAAATTCGGAAGGACGAGTCAGCACTTGTTGAAGTGCAATGTCAGCGATCGCATCCTTGATGATGATTTTGCCTGCATCTTCTGCTGCTTTTTGAGCTGCATTTGCCGCATCTTCACCATCTTTTTCCTTGATTGCATCATATTGAGCCCAAGTAAATACTTTATCTGCAAATTCTTCCTCAGCCACTTCATAACCCCAGTTTTTGAAGGCACCTTCGGTAAATTTCATAATGTTGCCTTTGTGTACGAGCGTTACGCTCTTTCGTCCGTGGTCAACAGCATACTGAATGGCTGCACGTACCAGACGTTTTGAACCCTCGGAGGAAACCGGCTTGATCCCGATACCCGACGTTTCAGGGAAACGGATTTTGTTCACACCCAGCTCTTGTTGGAGGAACTGAATGACTTTTTTTACGTCCTCGGAGCCTTCAGCATACTCAATACCAGCATAGATATCCTCAGTATTCTCACGGAAAATAACCATGTCTACCAATTCAGGACGCTTCACCGGAGAAGGAACACCGTTAAAGTAACGAACAGGACGCAGACATACGTACAGATCCAGTTCTTGACGCAATGCTACGTTCAAAGAGCGAATGCCGCCGCCAATCGGTGTCGTAAGCGGCCCTTTGATGGCTACAATATACTCACGGATGGCTTCCAAGGTATCGTTAGGCAACCACTCGCCGTATGTATTGAAAGCTTTCTCACCAGCGAATACTTCATACCAGGCAATCTTTTTGGAACCGTTATATGCTTTATCTACAGCTGCGTCCAGTACGCGCTTGGATGCTTTCCAGATGTCGCGGCCTGTGCCGTCGCCTTCGATAAACGGAATAACCGGATAATTCGGAACCTGTAGTTGACCGTTATCAATCGTAATTTTTTCGCCTTCAGTTGGGAGCTCAAACTTTTCAAATTTCGCCATAAGTTCCTTTTCCTCCTCAGATATGAATGGGTACAGGGCGAAAGACGTGATCTTCATCATAGACAAAAACACGCATCTCTCGCCGTCCCTTCTATTGTACCTTATTTTTTTAATTCAGGGTATATAGCCTCAATATTCATACAACAAGTGATTAGCGTAATTCCGGAGACACATACTTTTGGTCAATCGGACCTGTGTATTCAGCGCGCGGACGGATCAGACGATTATTTTCGTACTGCTCCAAAATGTGCGCAGTCCACCCCGATACACGACTCACGGCAAAGATCGGTGTGAACAGGTCTCTTTTGATACCCAGTTGGGTATAAACAGAGGCAGAGTAAAAATCAACATTCGGCTTCAAGCCCTTTTGTCCTGTCACAATTTCCTCGATTCGAACCGAAATATCGAACAACGTCGTATCGCCGTTCATTTCGCCCAGTTCGCGGGACATTTTGTGCAAATGCTTGGCACGCGGATCACCGTTTTTATAGACACGATGTCCAAAGCCCATAATTTTTTCGCGGTTATCCAGTTTGGTCTGAATATACGAATCCACCTGATCCAAACCGCCGATTTCCTCCAGGGTTTTGGCAACAGCTTCGTTGGCTCCGCCATGCAGTGGTCCCTTCAAAGCTCCGATTGCCGACGTAATGCCGGAATAAATATCGGATAGTGTTGCTACCGTCACGCGTGCAGCAAAGGTCGATGCATTCAATTCATGATCGGCATGCAGCACAAGAGCCTGATTGAACGCTTTGATAGCCGTCTCTTCCGGGTCTTTGCCAGTAAGCTGATACAGAAAGTTTTCGGCGATAGAAACACCTTTCTTGGGCGCAATCGGCTCCAGCCCTTCGCGCACACGCGCTATGGCCGCCACAATTGTGGGCAATTGCGCCTGAAGCTTGACGGTTTTGATCACATTGGCCTCTCTCGACATATCATCCGCCTGTGGGTCATACAAGGCAAGAGACGATACGGCTGATCTCAGGGCAGCCATCGTGCTCAAATCTTTCGGGTACAGCTTTAATTGAGTAATAATTTCATCCGGAATGGCAGCATATTCGCTTAATTGGTCGCGAAGCTCCTGCAATTGGGCTTGATCAGGCAATTTTCCGAACCACAACAAATAAGCTACCTCTTCAAAAGCGGCGTTAACAGCCAAATCATCAATGTTATAACCCCGGTACGTGAGAACGCCATCTACGATAGAGCTTATGGAGGAAGTGGTCGCTACGATCCCTTCCAGACCTTTAGTCGCTGTCATCGTTACATCTCTCCTTTGTAAAAACATTGTGAACGGACTTGCAATGTAAACATTTTCAAAAGTAAGTTTTGCCTTTTAAATAAATAAGTAATGTTAACGCCATATGTCAATATTTAAACCTTCTTTCACTATACTGGATTTTGTCGTTTATGTGAACATTCAGGGCTATTCCGACACATTCAAATGTTTTATCGGGTTCATAAAGAAATTTTTGAAACCCCTTACAAAATTTATTATTCCATTTGCACTTTTTTACACAGGTCTTGTCTCACCCCCTTCTTGCATATGTATAGTAAAGCACTTATTTCATGGAATACAACTGTAAAAGAAAGGAGCCGTGAGAGCTTGAGCCGGTTGATCCTGAATCGCATATTTCGCGCTCTGTGGGTCGCAGTCGTGACTGTAGCTCTGTTGCTGGGCATATACGTGCTGTTCCCTCTCATCTATCCCTTCCTGTTCGCCTGGGTTGTGGCCTATGCCATGAATCCGCTGGTCCGCTTTCTGCGCAGCAAGGCCCGCATGCCACGTTGGATGGCTGTCACGGTCTCGTTATTTGTATATTTAGGCGGAATCGCCGTTGTCCTCTCTGCGGCCATAACGCGAATGGTTCGAGAGGTTATTAGACTCACTATGACCTTTGACGGGCATATTGAACATTTTAAAAGCCTGTTTATCGACTGGACTCAAAGCGATCTGATTCAAAATGTAATTAATGAAATTAACCATTTTATCCGCAATAACCCCGATTACTACCATACAATTAACAGCAATATTGATAAAACAACCCAGACGGTTAGCTCTGCTGTCACCACACTGGTTGCCCAATTTTTTAATGGTATTCTGAATTTGCTGACCTCTCTGCCTAACATGGGTGCGGTGCTGATGGTTATTGTATTAGCGGCATTTTTTATCAGTAAGGACTGGGACCAACATAGCCAAATGCTCTCGAATACGGTTCCTGATACGATTCGCAAGCCCATGTCGGGGATATGGCACGATCTGCGCAAGGCGTTGTTTGGTTATTTGCGTGCACAGTTTATTATCATCTCCATTACCGCGGTGACCGTCATTATTGGACTGTTCATTTTGCGTGTAGAATCCGCCTTCACCATCGGTTTGATGATCGGGCTGGTTGATTTGCTTCCTTATTTAGGGGTTGGCATTGTGATGATTCCGTGGATTTTATATGCATATATGTCGGGTAATTTGGCATTAGGGGTAGGATTATCGATCCTCTATATCATCCTGTTGGTGGGACGGCAAATTGTAGAACCTAAAGTACTGGCCAGCAGCGTGGGTTTGAACCCGCTTCCCACCCTTATTGGGATGTTCATCGGGCTCAAGCTGTTTGGTGTGCTGGGACTGATTATCGGGCCTGTGTCCCTCATTGTAGTCGATGCGCTGAATCGCGCCAACGTCATTCAGGACTTGCGCAATTATATTCTCGCCGGAAGAGTCCGTTAAAAAGATTGGAGCAGGAAAAACGGCAGCTTACGTCAAAACCGCCGAAACGTAATACTGCCATTTTTCATTTTTTTCTCCAGCCATTTCAATAAAAAGCGTCGATACAACGCACGGGTCAAAGGGAAAACCAGCGTAAAACCGATAATATCCGTTAAAAATCCGGGGATAAGCAGCAAGCTCCCGCCGAAAAAGACACATAATCCATCCAGTATTTTGCGTCCGGGCATTTGTCCCCGATTCATTTCATTTTTCGCATCAGCAATGACCTTGCGGCCTTCAAATTGCATCATGGCGGCTCCAATCAGGGTTGTCAGAATGATCAGCAGAATGGTTTTACCCGCTCCAATCCAGTGACTTACCCATATGAACCCGTACAACTCAGCCAGAGGGATAATCAACAGCAACAGCCATAGACGTTTACGCATCATCACGTTTTCTCTCCCTCCCCGCCTGACATCGCAGATCGTAGCGCGATGTACAGCTTAGGCAGCGCCTGATCCAGTCGGACGGGCTTCCATTCAGTGCTCACCCATACGTGGCGTGTCACGCCGGTTACGAGCAGCTCTCCCGGAAGTGTGTCTGCCTGTGTCCACACCTTTCCCACCTGGCTTTGATGCTCCTCGGCTGTTACACGCCGGACCTCATAAGTGTAGTTCAGACGTAGTCTGGAGAAGTCCGTAATCGCGGTATAAATGGTAATCAAATCATCATATCGGGCAGGACTCACATATTTCGCATTGATTTCGATAACGGGCAGCAGAACACCTTGTTCCTCCATGCTCCGATAGTTAAAGCCTGCCTGCCGGATCATTTCCGTACGCCCGATCTCAAACCAGTTCAGATAATTGGCATGGTACACGACCCCCATTTGGTCGCTTTCCTGATAACGGACACGCAGCGGCGCTCCATACCAGCGTAATTCCGTTTGTTTCTCCTCTTGTATCATACAAGCTCTCCTATCTGTGTGCATCTTTATCTCTATTTTTGCCCTCTCTCCATTAAACCATATTTACCGCCCCGGAACAAAAAGAGGGCCGAACCGTGATGGTTCCGCCCTCCCAAGCATTTTATAATGATGGCTTTATCATTTTGGCAACGGCTTGGACAATTTGTAATATCCGCTTTCCGAAGCCGCATTCAACAGACTTTTCGCTTGACTTCCTGCCCAAGCATAACCGAGTCGTCTCTCCTCACTGATTTTCATGATGTCAGTATACTTTTTGCCATCCCGGTCTGAAAAGAAGTACTTATTGTCTTCCACATTGTAGAAACGATACCACATTACGCTCGATGCGTCCTTTTGGAAAAATTCCGGACCTTGACGATTGTATTTGATACCGTCGATCCGATTAGTGTCAAACCATTTCAAGGCGCTCTGAGCTGCTTTTTTCACCTCAGCCGTTTGCGGTTGGGACATCAAGAAGGCAGTGATGCCTACCGATTCCGTGGTTGTTTTGGAAGCAAGCTCAAATGCCCGGGCTTCAACAGATGCATAAGTAACCGGATCATGCTGTGCACCCCAGATCGTCGGTGTACCATTATTTACAATTTGAGACTTAATTGTGTACTGGATGCCTTTGTTTAGCGCTTGCTGAAGTCTGGAGCGATATGTATTGTCCAGAATATCGCTATCAAACGGCTGCTTCTTGTTCGCAATATCATCCGCCAACACCATAACTCTAACCATTGCATCATCGTTGTAAGTTACGGCATCAGAATAATTACCACGTTTAGGGTATACTTGCGGCCAGCCACCGGAGGAATATTGAGAGGTTAGAACGAAGTCAACTGCTTTTTGTACACTGTCCTTAATGTCTTTATTTTTTGTTTTTTTGTATACATCCGCCAAAAAGCGAATTTCAGTTGTCGTAGCCTCATTATCAAATGTTCCCAGCTCTACGCCATCCTTGCTCTTCCAGGTGGAGCGTGCAGCTTTACCATCCCACTTGGATTTATAATTCTTTTCCATAGCTTTGAAGAATCCGCCATGCGGCAATTGCCACGATACGATATTCAAGGCCAGTTTGGTATCCTTAGATACATCGCCAGTGGAAAATTTACTAAAATCACGGTACTTATCCAGCAAACTGTCCGTACTGGCGCTGGCGAATGGTACGATAGAATTTTTGTAAATGGCCGTATCACCATATACTGCTTGGGTAACATTCACCCCCGCATCAGCTGAATCCTGTTCCGCTGCCGCCCACGAAGGGTTAATAAGCCCTGTTGTTACTGTAATCGCCATTCCTGAAAGGGCGATCCACTTGACAGATTCTTTAACATTAAACCTCATTCCAAACCTCTCCTTTAATATGATTATGGGTACCTCAAAACTATTGAACACATGTATTATATGAAAATATACCCAAATAATCAATATATTTTATTATATACAAATGAAAGAGTTTACTAAACTAATAAAAAACCCTCTTACTAATACTGGATTAGTAAGAGGGTTTTTCCTATTTCATATATAGTAAGCCGACGAACAGTCTCGCTTACCCAAACCGCCCCATAATGTACTCCTGGGTCAGCTCATTTTCAGGATTAGTGAAAATATCATTCGTTTTGCCATGCTCGACCAGACTCCCGATATAAAAATAAGCCGTATAATCGGAAATCCGTGCCGCCTGTTGCATATTGTGCGTCACGATGACGATGCGCAGCTCTTTTTTCAACTCGGTAATCAGCTCTTCCACCTTGCCTGTAGATACAGGGTCCAGCGCAGAGGCCGGCTCGTCAAGCAATAAAATTTTCGGTTGGACGGATAGCGCGCGCGCAATACAAAGCCGCTGCTGCTGTCCACCAGACAACGCCAGAGCGGAATCATGAAGACGGTCCTTAACCTCATCCCATAGTGCTGCTTTACGCAGACTGCTTTCGACGATTTCATCAAGCTGTTTCTTTTTACGAACACCCCGGTATTTGGGACCGAAAGCGATGTTATTATAAATGGATTTGTAAAACGGGTTAGGCCGCTGCCACACCATGCCAATTTGCTGACGCAGCTTGATCACATCTGTGCCCGGTGCGGTCAAATCCTGTCCGTCCATCCAGATGTGCCCTGTCGTAGAGGAAGAGGCAATCTCGTCGTTCATCCGGTTAAGAGAGCGCAAAAAGGTCGATTTACCGCAGCCGGAAGGCCCGATCAGGGCGGTCACTGTCTGCTCGGGAAAGGCCAGATTTACTTTTTTTACAGCCTCAAAGCTGCCGTAATAGATACTTAAATCCTCGGTACTGAAAGGTTGTGGAGCTTGCCCCGCAAGTTGTTCCGAGCGCGTAGATTGTATGGGCGTTGCAGGTGTTGCCGTTCGCGAAATGACTTGTTCCATGTTTCCCATCCCCTTTCTAATCCATCCGTTTGGCAGCTGTCAGGCGGCGGTAGACGACTCTTCCGAACCATCTTGCGATCAGGTTGAAGGCAAGTACGAGCAGCACCAATACCGCGGAAGCACCTGCGGCAATATCCTTGGAATCAGGAGCGATACCTTCACTGTTAACCTTCCAGATATGCACAGCCAGTGTCTCGGCAGGACGCATCGGATTAATGGGCGATCTGGCATGCAATGGATTCCAATCAGTGAAATCAAGCGGCGGCGTACTCATCCCAGCTGTAAACAGCAACGCTGCTGCTTCCCCAAAAATGCGGCCCGCGGCCAAAATCGTCCCTGTAATCAAGCTCGGCAGCGCAGCAGGCAGCAAAATGGAGGTAATGATTTTCCACTTGGACAACCCGAGCGCAAGCCCGGCTTCCTTTTGCTCCTTGGGCACAGCCCGGAAAGCCTGTTCTGTCGTCCGAACCATCAGCGGCAGGTTGAATACAGCCAAGGCCAAGGCTCCTGATAACAGGGAAAAACCAAAATTAAATGTATTTACGATAAGTAAAAGTCCGAACAAACCGATGACGATGGACGGAAACGAAGACAATACTTCGACGACAAGTCGTATGAAGTCCGTAATTTTCCCCGGCTTCGCATATTGCGCCATGTATATACCCGCACCCCAACCAATCGGAATGGTGATAATCAAGGTTAAAATAAGTAAAAATACAGAGTTGAACAATTGCGGGCCGATGCCTCCACCTGCGCGTAACGTCTGAGGAGCACTGGTCAAAAAGTCAAAGGAAATGTGACTGACTCCGCGTGCCAAAATGAATCCCAGCAGTCCCACCAGAAGTGCGACAATGAACAATGCGAAGAAACAGATTACAAATGTAGCGATTTTGTCGGTCGTTTTAGCTTTCATCAAATCCGGTTTCTCCTTTCAAGCAGCCTTACCAGCAGCACGAAGATGAATGTCATGAGCAGGAGAACAAGCGCCATGCTCCAGAGAGCATTGTTATGAACCGAGCCCATAGCTGTATTGCCCATGCTAAGTGTAATAACACTGGTCAAGGTCGAAGCGGATTCCAGCAAGGATTGCGGTATATGCGGAGCATTCCCGATCACCATCTGTACAGCCAGCGCTTCCCCGAAGGCACGAGCCATACCAAGAATAATTCCTGTTAACAGAGCAGGCAGCAGTGTCGGAATAATAACACGTGCAATTGTCTGCCAGCGGGTAGCGCCCAGGGCGTAAGAGGACTCGCGTAGGCCACCTGGCAAGGATGACAATGCATCCGCCATAATACTCGTAATCGTCGGCAAAATCATCACTGACAACACGAGACAGCCAGCGAGAATCCCGATGCCTTGTCCCCCGAACACGTCCCGCAGCAACGGAACAATTACGGTCAAGCCGACAAAGCCGTATACTACGGACGGAATACCGGATAACAATTCAATCGCAGGTTGAAGGATACGTTTACCGGATTTCGGTACGATTTCGGTCATAAATAAAGCCGCACACAAGCTGAGCGGGCTGGCGATCAAGGCCGCCAGAACGGTTACAGCAAAAGAGCCTGTAATAAACGGAAGTGCGCCGAAGGACTTAGGCTCACCATCCGGGCTCCATTTGGTTCCGAAGAAAAACTCTTGCAGACTGACTCCATTCACCACAAATGTAGCTACACCTTTGGAGGCGACAAAATATACAATGGAGACAATGACTGCAACCAAAAAAACGACACAAACCGACGTATAAATGCGGCCGGTCCATTCTTCCCAATAATGCCTTTCTTTCATACCTCGGGATCGTTTATTCTGTTCCATGTATGCCTTCCCTTCAATTGGTTCCATACTGTGACTCCTTTAACGGAAGAATAGAGGCTGGACGTTAGTCCGCCTCTTCTCCGTGAATATAACTTTGCATTTAGCTGCATTCATCCGAACAGGAGGTGTATATCTCCTTATTTCGTAATGTTACCGTCAGCATCGCGTTTAACTTGCATGCCTGATACCGGGATGTATCCCAGGTCTACGACATCGGATTTTTGGATTTCATCAGACAGAATGTAATCCAGGAATGCTTTTACATGCTCTTTTGGCTCACCTTTGGTGTACATATGCTCGTAAGCCCATACTGGATATTTACCTTGCTCTACATTTTCCACGTTAGCTTCAACACCATCGTATTTCAATGCTGTTACTGTGTTGTCGATGTAGGACAGGGCGAGGTAACCAATAGCACCCGGTGTTTCAGCAATCAGCTTTTTCACAGTACCGGAGGAATCTTCCTGAATGGAGCCTGGCAGATCTTCCGTTTTTTGTCCCAAAGCGTATTTTTCAAATGTCGCACGAGTACCGGAGCTGCTTGGACGGTTTACAATAACGATTTTTTGATCCACACCGCCAACTTGTTTCCAGTTGGTGATTTTACCTGTGAAAATTTGTACCAATTGATCTTTCTTCAGGTCTGTTACGCCAACCTTAGGGTTTGCTACTGCTGACATTGCTACAACAGCTACCTGGTGATCGACCAATTCATCTGCGCCGCTCTCCAGTTTTTCCTTTGCAAATACGTCGGAGTTACCGATATCCGCTTGTCCGCCGGAAACTTGAGTCAAGCCAGTACCGCTACCGCCGCCCTGCACTTGTACCGCAATTCCTTTATATTTATCTACAGCCATAAATTTTTGTCCCGCTTGCTCTACCAATGGTTGAAGTGCAGTGGAGCCAACAGCCAGAATGTTACCTGTCAGTTCAGCAGCCGCTTTATTGTCTGTTCCTGTAGCAGCGCCTCCTTGTGGTGCAGCATTGTTAGCTGATCCGCAAGCTGCAAGTGCAAATACCATGGTAAGAGTCATCAGAATGAACGGCCATTTTTTCAACATTTTTTATTGTCCTCCCCTTATTTAAGTGACGGTTTTTTATTTATGACCATCAACACTTTTACATTGTAGGCTTGGAATGTTAGACGAACGACTTGGTTTTGTAAAAAAAATATAAAATATTGATAGATAAATTGTTTTTCAGTATATAATTAATCTATAATTGATTTTTTATACATGAAGTCCATGTAAGGAGAGCTGTTCAAGTTCATGAATATTTTAAAATTGCGTATTTTGATGATGATCGACAAATTCCACAAGGCGACGGATGTGGCGGAGGCATTGCAAATTAAACAGCCTACCGTCAGCTTTCATATGAAAAGTCTGGAAAAGGAACTGGGGGTCTCCCTATTCGTCTCCCAGCAAGGAAGAATTATGCTTACCGAAACTGGAAAAAAGCTGCTGCCTTATGCCAAGCAAATGGTTGCTCTGGAGCAAGAAGCAAGACAAACAGTGAATGAACATACTGAGCAGTCGCAGGGACAATTGCACATCGGCGCCGAGTCCATCTCGGGCACGTATGTACTCCCTTCTATGATGGCTAAATTTGCTCAACAATATCCCGAATGCCAAATTCAGCTAGAAATTCAATCCCCGGATAAAGTCAGACAACTGCTAAAGCAGGGGGAGATTGATTTTGCTTTTTTGAATGACGGAGAGTATTCTTCCGAGCATACCGTGGTAGAGCCTGTAGCTTCGGATCGAATTGGAGTTATCAGGTCTATGTCAATGGAGTATACTTCCAAATCAATGGATGCTTTGGGGCCTGAAATGCTGGCCAAGGGTACATGGGTGAGATATAGCGGGCCATCTGTTGTAGATCCATATTCCTCGTTGATCAAGCCCCATCTGGAAATGAATTCATGGGAGGCGTTAAAGCAGGTGGTAAGCAACGGAGAAGCACTTGCCTTCTTCCCTGCCTGTGGTGTTCTTCGTAACGAAAGTAGTGACGTTCCGTCGGTAGAGTGGCTTCCTTGGCCTCATGCTGAGGGGCAGAATGAGCGTTACCACATAAATTTACTGTATCTACGCGATACTAACCTTAGCATGATCCAGCAGGCATTTCTGGATTTTACACGGATAGAAGGTCTGGAGGATCAGAGAAGCTAGAGAGCATAAAAAAAAGAGCATCCAAGTCATAAATGACTTGAATGCTCTCTCTGCCGCACCTAGAAGATGAAGCCTGTCTGTTTTTATTCCGAACAAGCTAAAGTTTCGCTTGTGCAGGAACACAGCTAATTTTAATCAGGTTTGTAGAACCAGAAGCACCGAGCGGTATACCTGCGGTAATAACAACCAAATCGCCCTCTTTAACGAGACCGGATTTGCGACCGCCTTCCAGTGCATTTTCGATCAGTTTGTCCGTCGTGTCCACGACAGGTTTGCCTTGTACTGCATGTACTCCCCAGATCAGAGCCAAGCGGCGAACTGTTCTTTCCTGCGTTGTCACAGCAATAATCGGAGCTTGTGGACGGTATTTGGAAATCATACGCGCCGTTGTTCCGCTTTGTGTGGACGTCAGGATGGCTTTGGCATGCAGGTCAAGCGCAGAAATAGAAACGGATTGGCTGATCGCTTCCGTAATACTAACTTCCTGAGCCGTTCTTTGTTTTTTGAACAAATCACGGTAGTTCAGAGCGGATTCTGCTTTCTCTGCAATACGGGACATCGTCAATACAGATTCTACCGGATATTTACCCGCAGCTGTTTCGCCGGACAGCATAATGGCATCTGTTCCGTCAAAAATGGCATTCGCTACGTCACTCGCTTCCGCACGAGTCGGACGCGGGTTACGTTGCATGGAATCCAGCATTTGTGTTGCGGTAATAACAGGCTTGCCCGCTACATTACACTTGGTAATCATCAATTTTTGCGCCAATGGCACTTCTTCAGCAGGAATTTCAACACCGAGGTCACCACGGGCAACCATCAGGCCATCCGAAGCTTCCAAAATTTCGTCCAAATTGTCGACACCTTGCTGATTTTCGATTTTGGAAATGATTTGAATGTGACTTGCATTATGCTTCGCCAGCAATTCACGAATTTCCAGTACATCACTCGCTTTACGAACAAAAGAAGCTGCGATGAAATCAACGTCCTGCTCAATACCGAAAGTGATGTCGTTAGCATCCTTTTCTGTAATGCCTGGCAAGGAAATGTTCACTCCGGGAACATTAACGCCTTTCTTGCTCTTGATCGTTCCGCCATTGACAATGCGGCATTTGATTTCACTACCTGATACTTCAATAACGGTGAGTCCGATCAGACCGTCGTCGATCAGAATGGTGGAGCCGGGCTCCACGTCCGAGGGAAGATCCTGGTACGTAACGGAAATACGATCTTTCGTACCGAGAATTTCTTCCGTTGTCAGCATAATATACTCGTCCTGAACAAGCTCAATAGGTTCAACTTCGAGCTTTCCTGTCCGGATTTCCGGCCCCTTCGTATCGAGCAAAATAGCAACGTTTTTGTTAAGCTCCTTACAAGCTTGGCGGATATTTTTGATCCGGTTGCCATGCTCCTCGAAATCACCGTGAGAGAAATTCAGGCGGGCTACGTTCATACCAGCCAAAATCAGTTTCTTCACATTTTCCAATGACTCACTGGAAGGACCGATGGTACATACAATCTTAGTTTTGCGCATTTGGGTTTTTCCTCCGTTTTCAAAGGTGCTACTTTATATCTTTTTCCAACAATTAAATCTACTACACTTTTTCCTATTTGTATAGGAAGTTCGTCATATTTATTGTTACCCGTTTCCAGCGTATTACAACATGGGACCTGGTTCCGAAGTTTTCAAAAAGGTATATTGGCCTATTTTTCGGAACTTTTGATACCGATCTTCCCTCAATTCGTCGCTGTTCATATTCAAAAGGTCGGCCAAATGACGTTCCAGCGACTCCTTGATAGCAGCAGCGGTTACTTCATAGTTACGATGCGCGCCCCCCTTCGGCTCCGGCACGATATCCTCGATGACCTCCATGCGCAGGAGGTCATTCGCCGTAATCTTCATGGCCTCGGCAGCCTGATCCGCCTTGGAAGCATCCTTCCACAGAATTGAGGCCGCTCCGTTTGGAGAAATGGCCGAGTAGATGGCATGCTCCAACATCAGCACACGGTTGCCGACGGCAAACGCAAGTGCACCGCCGCTTCCACCCTCGCCGATGACCACACAAATAACAGGCACCGAAAGCTTTGCCATCTCCCGCAAATTGCGGGCAATCGCTTCCGATTGACCTCTCTCCTCTGCTGTATTACCCGGATAAGCGCCCTTCGTATCAATAAATGTAATAATAGGGCGTTTGAATTTGTTAGCCTGCTGCATAAGACGCAAGCCTTTACGGAATCCCTCCGGGTGCGCGCTTCCGAAAAACCGCGCGATATTATCCTTCGTATCCTTGCCACGTTGCTGTCCAATGACGGTTACCGGAATACCATTCAGCTTGGCAATTCCACCCACGACCGCCAGATCGTCGCCATACAGGCGGTCGCCGTGCAATTCGATAAAGTCCGTAAACACCTGCTCGATCAGATCAAGCGATGTCGGTCGCTGATGATGACGGGCCACGTGCATTTTTTGCGATGCTGTAATGTTTGTGTATATTTCTTCCTCCGTCTGGAGATAACGTTCCTCCAGACGGTTAATTTCATCTGTAAAATCAATTTGCTTATCCTGACCGAATTGCTTGAGTTCTTCGATCTTTTGTCGCATCTCGACCAGGGGCTTTTCATAAGGCAATTCGCCAGCCATCTATTCCACCTCTTTCGCGCTGTGCAAATCGAGCAGTTGGCCAAGTGTATCGCGCAGTTCCTTGCGATGTACAACCATATCCAATTGTCCGTGCTGCAAATTAAATTCGGAGGTTTGAAAATCGTCCGGTAGCTTCTGTCTGATCGTCTGTTCGATCACGATACGTCCGGCAAAACCGAATACTGCCCCCGGCTCCGCAATGTTAATATCTCCAAGCGTAGCAAAACTGGCGGATACTCCACCTGTAGTCGGATCGGTGATAACGGAAATATAGAGCAATCCCTGCTCGTCCATGCGAGCGAGAGCCGCACTTGTTTTGGCCATCTGCATCAGGCTCAAAATACTTTCCTGCATACGCGCCCCACCAGATGTGGAGAAAATAATAAGCGGAAGACGCTTGTCTATCGCCTGCTCAATGGCGCGGGTAATTTTCTCCCCGACGACCGAACCCATGCTACCAGTGAAAAAGTCAAAGCTCATCACCGCAACAACAGTCGGATGCCCATGAATAAGCCCATCGCCCGTAATGACAGCCTCTCGCAAACCGGATTTCAGCGTCTGCTGCTCCAGCTTACTCGCATATCCCGGAAAATCCAGCGGATCAACCGAAATCATATCGGCATCATATTCTGTAAATGTATCTTCATCGAGCACCATACGGATACGATCCATCGCGTTAAGACGCATATGATATCCGCACACCGGGCACACTTTCAGATTTTTTTCCAACTCTTTACTGTATTGAATGCTCCCGCACTTGCCGCATTTGGTCATAAGACCTTCGGGAATTTCTCGTTTGGGACGATCCGGCATGTCCGCTTGATCGCCGCTCAGCGCCCGTTCCGAAGGGATGGTCGCGTATTTACGCTTCTTTTGGAATAAATCTTTAAACACAACTACACCTCTCCAGCCGTTTATTTGTCAGCCGTAACCGATACAAGGTCCTCTGCCGTCTGTGCGGCACCTCTAAGCATTATGTTTATACACACGTCAACGCCTGTTTTGCAAAACATTACCGCCAATCGTGCATCCTTCGTTCCATTCATGCTGCTGTATCACTATCCGCCGTTCCGGACTCAAGGGCGCAAAATCGAATTAAGCACTTCCTGTATTTCTTCAACTTCACCCGAAGGCACAAGTATCTCAAACTGCTGCTTGGACGCGCTGATGGCCCGGGCCTGCACCATAAAACCTTCTTCCGACAGTTTGAGCTTAATCATGTCAGCCAGTCTGGCCGTCGGTGCTATATAGATCACCGTCCACATGCCTTGTTTCTACCCCCTAAGCCTCAAGTTTTGAGCCCATATAATAGACTCATGATAACATACCTTACTTTTTTCCCGCAACAAAAGCCCTCCTGCTCGGTCAAGATCGGTCAGAGGGCCCAGAAAATCATTGACTCTGTTTGAACAAGTAAATCAAGTGTCCAATGACGAAGGGTATTGCTTGGCATGCAGGCTGCGATGAGCAATGCGCGAAGAAGCGGCAGCAGCCAGCCCGGCGACCAGATCGTCCAGAAATACATGAATACCGCTGCCTTTATGGTTTAGCTGTTCAATGATTCCCGTCTTTTCTTTATCCAGATAACCAAAGCTGGTCAAGCCAATCATACCATAGACGCTCGTAATCCCGAGGGCCAGTGTCTCGTCCACCCCGTACAGGGGCTCATCTGCCTCCATAATGGCTTGCAGCGGCTGGGGAAGAAGTTTTTTTTCGGCCAGTTCATCCAGCGCAATCCCCGTGAATAGCGTATATTGCACTTCTCGCTTCTGCAAAACTGCCTTTACGCTGTCTACACATTCTTCAATGGTCAACTGGGGGTAATATTTTAGCTGAAGCTGAAAAACAATGTCCGCTATGGACTCAATACTAATGCCTCTGCGAATTAACAAGGATTCTGTGTATTCATAGGACATGATTTCCCTCCCGCCTTCACCATACAGTTCTGTCTTCCACCTTGCGGAACCTCATGATGCTGGATAAGTGCTGGTATTCCTGTTCCGCCAGTGTTCCAAGTGTATGCGGGAGGGGAGGAAAATGTTCATTATTTGACTTTCACTGTGCCTGCCCCCAGCATCGACTCCATCCGGTCAAAAAGCTGAGGCGAAGGCTTGATGCTGTAAGCATCACTCAACGCCAGCAAACGCTGGCTGCTCTCATAAAAAAGTACGGTAGGCAATGCACCGGGATGTTCCTGTAGCAGCGCCTTGAGGCTGACCAGCAAGCTGGCGTCCTCCTCGGCCTGGCGGGTGATTTTGACAAACACCCGCTGACGGGCAGTCGGCTCCGAACTACGCGGAGCCGAGGCTTGTTCGCCGGGAGCCGCTTCCGTGGCGTGCGGCGTAGTGCCCGTGGCCGGGCGAGCCGTCGAAACGGGCGGGACCGTTTGCGGCGTAGTCGGCTGCGCAGACGCCCCGGCTGCCGACGGCCTCGACGGCACACGTGGCGTTCCCCCGCCGGGGCCGCCAGTGGCAGAGCCAGCCGCGGCGGACGAACGCGCTCCGGCACGCCGGCGCTGGAGAAGCCGCGCCAGCGAATCCTCCGCCAGTGGCGCGGCCTCGTCCGCAAGGAGCTTGAAATGCTCGTCCTGGTGCTGCATTTTGGCACGAAGCGCAAGCAACGCTCCCTTTTCAATCCACTGGTGGCTTCGCTTCCACACTTCGGGAAACAACACAACCTCACAGCGCTCAATCTGATCCTCCAGCTCGATAAAGGCCATAGCCTTGCCCTGCTTGGTCGTAATCGTCTTGAGCGACACAACCATACCTGCGGTTACGACAACCGCTTCATCCGGCACATCGCCCAATTCCATCAGTCGCTCCGCATCGCTGCTTTCCAGTAACGGCTCAAAATCATCCAGCGGATGCCCGGACAGATACAGTCCCAACAACTCACGTTCCAGCTCTAACTGCTGACCTGCACTGAATTTTGGTACTTCGGGATATTCGATATCCCAGTTAGGCATTTCCACAAAACCAAACATATCAATTTGCAAATCGTCACGTTCCTTGCGCCATTTGACCGCTGCATCCACCGTTTCATCCAGCATGGCAAGCAACTGCGCCCGATGACCCGGCAACGAGTCAAAAGCCCCTGCCTGAATGAGCGATTCGATCACCCGCTTATTGCACACCCGCAAATCCACACGGCGACAAAAATCGAGCAAGCTGTCAAAAGGACGCTCCTTGCGAACGGCGAGAATACTTTCCATCGCCTGCGTGCCGACATTTTTAATCGCGGCCAGTCCGAAGCGGATATTACCTTCCTGCAACGGGGTAAACAGCACCCCGCTTTCGTTCACATCAGGTGGCAGAACTGCCATATCCATACGACGGCATTCGACGACATATTCCGCCACTTTCCGGTGGCTACCCATCACCGCTGTCAGCATGGAAGCCATAAACTGCACCGGATAATGGGCTTTGAGATACGCCGTCTGGAACGCCAGCACACCATAAGCAGCCGCATGTGCACGTGGAAATCCATAGTCCGCAAAACGGACGATCATATCGTAGACTTTTCCGGCTTCCTCTTCCGTGTAACCCTGCTTGACACTGCCCTCCACAAAATGACCTCGCTCAAGATCCAGCACTTCGCGCTTTTTCTTGGACACGGCGCGACGCAGCAGATCGGCTTCTCCCAGGGAAAAGCCCGCCATGCGCGAAGCAATCTGCATGATTTGCTCCTGATACACGATAATGCCGTACGTATCCTTCAAGATGGGCTCCAGATCAGGATGCGGATAATGAACCTCAATCTCCCCGTGCTTGGCCTGAATAAAGTTAGGAATGAAGCCCATTGGACCCGGACGATACAAGGCCAATACAGAAATAATATCCTCGAACACACTTGGCTTTAGATCCTTGAGCACACGGCGTACCCCCGCCGACTCCAACTGGAACACACCGCCTGTGTCGCCTTTGCCCAGCATGTCATAGGTATGTGGGTCATTATCAGGAATGCGGCTAAAATCAGGCGTTTCCCCATGTTCTTCGGTAATCCAACGCATACAGCGTTCAATAATAGAAAGGGTGCGCAGCCCAAGAAAATCCATTTTCAGCAAACCGATCCGCTCCAGATTTTCCATCGAGTATTGCGTCAGGGGAACCCCTTCACTCCCCTCTTGAAGCGGAACTGCATCGGTCAGCGGAGTCCGCGAAATAACGACACCCGCCGCATGGGTTGAGGCATGACGCGGCATGCCTTCTACTTTAATTGCCATATCCAGCAGCTCGCGCGTCTTGGGCTTGGTTTCATACAGTGTCTTCAGCTCCGGGGTGATCTCAAGCGCATGACGGATATTAATCCCGAGCTGCGCCGGAATCAGCTTGGCCGCCTTGTCCACTTCGCCATACGGTACATTCAACGCACGCCCAACGTCACGCACTGCGGCTCTTGCCGCCAGCGTTCCGAAGGTAATAATCTGCGCTACATGCTCGTTACCGTACTTCTGCACCACATAGTCGATAACCTCATCCCGTCGTTCATCGCTGAAATCAATATCTATATCCGGCATGCTAATCCGTTCAGGATTCAGAAACCGTTCAAACAGCAGGTTATATTTCATCGGATCCACATTCGTGATGTTAAGCACATAGGCAACCAGACTGCCCGCCGAGGAACCCCGTCCCGGGCCGGTAGCAATATTATGCTTATGAGCGAAAGCGATAAAATCCCACACGATCAGAAAATAATCACTGAATCCCATGCTGTCAATCGTGTTCAGCTCATAACTGAGCCGCTGCTCCAGCCTTTCTCGTTGCTCCGGTTGTTCCCACGCCAGATCACTCCCATAACGACGCTCCAGCCCTTGCACACACAAACTGCTCAGATAGGACGAAGGAGTCATGCCTTCCGGCAGCGGACGATATTCAGGCAAAATGGATTGCCCAAATTCCAGCTCCAATTCGCATTTTTCAGCAATACGCACTGTATTGTCGATGGCTTCCGCCACATGGGGGAACAAACGAGTCATCTCCTCCTGGCTTTTCAGGTACAACTGACGGGTCGGTATGCGCAAGCGCTCCTCGTCGTCGACCGTCTTGCCAGTTCCAATGCAGATCAGAACGTCTTGTACATCTGCATCCGGCTCGGTCAGGTAATGCACGTCATTCGTCGCTACCAGCTGAATATCCAGCTCCTTCGCTAACGCGATCAACAGAGGATTTACGCGCTTTTGCTCCGACAGACCGTGATCCTGAAGCTCCAGATAAAAATCATCGCCAAAAATGTTGCGGTAGCGTTCCGCTGCCCGCCTTGCCTCGGCTTCCCGACCATGCAGCAAATGCTGCGGAACTTCACCGCCCAAACATGCGCTCAAGCATATGATGCCTTCATGATGGGCAGCCAGCGCTTCCATGTCGATTCGCGGCTTGTAGTGAAAGCCCTCCAAATGGCCGATAGAGCACAGCTTCATCAGATTTTGATAGCCTGTTTTATTTTTGGCGAGCAAAATTAAATGATATATGGGCTGGTCCTTCCGGCTGCCCCGCTCCTTGCGCGAGCCTGCCGTCATATAGGCCTCACACCCGATAATCGGCTTAATGCCGTTCTCCACACACGCTCTATAAAAAGGAATGGCACCATACATAACCCCGTGATCCGTAAGGGCCAGTGCCTTCATTCCATAAGCTGATGCCTGTTTGACCAACTCCGCGGTACGAGCCGCGCCGTCCAGCAGGCTGTACTCGCTATGAACATGCAAATGCACAAATGAACTCATGCGCTTCTCTTCCTTTCACCGCTTGTTTTTCTTCAAACTATTTTATCATATCCACGTTGGTAGCGCCCATACAATAAAAGTACAGACCCGGGCGGACAAGCGCGGTCCTGATTCTTACACCTAAGGAGGAAAAGAGCATGAGCACTTTTATATCCAAAGCGATTCTCGACTTCTTCATTGCCTTCGGCATCGTGCTCGGGGGAGCCATGCTCGGCGGAATGGGCGCTGTGGTATCGCTTCAGCCACCTACCCAGACGATGCTGGAGGTTGCCGGAAGAATTAAAATATGGGCGCTTGCCGCCGCTGTGGGGGGAACGATGGACCCGATCCGGGTCATTGAGAGCAATATGCTGGATGGTAATTTGTCACCTGCCATTAAGCAGATATTATATTTGATTTTCGCCTTTTTAGGCGCTCATATGGGTGCAGAGCTGGTCAAATGGGTGTGCGGCAACGCACGGCCATGAGGTGAAAAGACCATGAGAGTGCCCCCCTTTGAGCGCCTGCGCCCTTTTATGCAATTATCCTCCGTGTTCGTGCTGGGCATGATTACCGGAGCGATTGTCTACAATGCCATCTGGCACGCTAGCTTCAATGAGCTGTGGATGAACAATCAGGACCTTCAATTCCAGCTCCAGCAAGCGCAGGAGGACAATAGAACACTGCGCAAATACAGCAAGCGTCAGACTGTTGTCAAGGAAATCAAATTAATCGCCGAAGAAACTTCTGCCGAAAAGATTGACTCTATTAATCTAAAGGAGCTTCTTCGCCGCGTCAGCCGGGATTTGGAGGTACTGCGAGGCCGGGACATGTTCGAGATTGATTCCGACAGCAAGCTGGTACGCATGTTGCTTCACCAAAAAAAATACACCGTTCGTGACAAGGAGTATACAATCCAGGTCAAAACGATGCTTGTAATGGAAGGTGTACTGCAAATTTGGCTGGAGGCAAAAGAAAGACTTCCAGAAAGTCATTAAACTGTTCTATTCTGACTCCACTTACCACACACGAATTGACACTAGCCGTGTTCAATGGAATGAAGTGTCATCACCGCTTTGCACACCAATTGATTTTCCCGTGTAATTGCAATTTCCAGCTTGCAGGTGCGGCGGCTCGTTTCCAGCAACAACGGACGAAGGACTATGGCATCCTCAATCTGTACCGGTCGGATAAAATAGGTCGTTAAATTGTCCAGCACATAGTCCTTCCCGCTCATGTCTCTGGCCGCCCGATAGCCCGCTTGTGTCATCACGTTCACCAGCACGCCTTCCGAGATGGTCCCCAGATTGGTCGCCATCTGAGGAATGACGAAGCCACGAAAAAATAATGATCCGTCCTCATCACGCTCCTCGGCAAATCCGTTCCAGATCAGCTGGTCGAACGTCTCGCCAAGCTGAGGCTGCTTTTGGGCGTTGCGCAGTGCATCCAGTACCTCCCGCCGTGTAACGGAACCCAGCAGCTTGCGGTTGCGGTCCACGACCGGTAAATAATCCACACCTTCCCACGCCATCATCTGCGCAGCCGAAGCGAGCGAGGTCTGGTAGGTCACGGTTACCGGATTGCGGATCAGACATTTGTCCATCGTATGCTCGGGTTGCAGTCCCTCCACATCCTTGCGGCTGACGATGCCGATCAGACGGTTCCATTCATCCACCACCGCAAAATGGTGGTTTCCAGTCGTCACCGAAAGCTCTTCAAATTCGATAAGAGTACTGTTGATTTTCAAGGTCTGCGTCTTCGGTTTGCCTGCCGCGATGTCTTCAATCAGCATAATTTTCTTTTTGATCAAGCGGTCGAAAATCGCTCTGTTAATCATGGAGGCCACCGTAAAGGTATCGTGACGCGAGGAAATGATCGGCAAACTGATCTGGTCCGCCAGTTGCTTGACCTCCCGACTCGTCCCGAAACCGCCTGTAATCAGCACACCAGCTCCCTGCTCCAGCGCAAGGGAGTGCGCATCCTCACGGTTACCGACGATCAGCAGGCTGCCTGCATCGATGTATCGGGCCATAGCCTCTTCACGCATCGCTCCGATGACATACTTGTGCAAGGGCTTTTCCAGCCCCTCGCTTCCCCCTAGCACATGTCCCTCTACGATATTCACAACATCCGCAAAGGTTAGCTGCTCGGACAACCCGCGCGGACGCTTTTCCACCCGCACCGTCCCGATCCGTTCCTTGGTAATGACGATCCCCAGGTTCTCCGCTTCCTTCACGGCCCGGTAGGCTGTTCCTTCGCTGACGCTCATTTCTTTAGCCAACCTGCGCACAGAAATTTTGGAGCCTATTTTCAACTGCTCGATATGACGCAATAGCTGCTCATGCTTCGTAACTGTTTCATCTAGCCCGTCCAACTCTGTTACACCCCCAACGTTCAATCTGTATCATTCTGTATCTATTATAGCACAAAACCCTGTCTTTTTAGACCCTCGTGAATCACTGAATTTCAGGCCAGAAATAGCAAAAAGCGATCTCCTTTTTACAGGGACCGCTTTTTAACTATCACGGACAGACAGGATCCTAGCATGCTCATGGCAAGCCGGGAGGAAACCTTTACAGCGTACCGCCTTTATCAGCTTCTTTATCCCATTTCATCTGCCACTGCTGCATTTTGGCCCGCCGCACTCGCTCCAGCGTTTTCCGCTTCTCCTCATCCACGCCAAGCAAAAAGTGCAGATTCGCTCCGATGACAAGCAGCGCAAACAGTACCCAGACGATACCGAAGCCGTTGACCCAGTTCAATCCGCCCGTAAGCGAGATGCGCGGCAGCGCAGTAAGCACCATAGCCAGCGCAATCAGTGTGTACAAACCGTGTTTCCATTTTTTAAAAGTACCCAATGTTATCCCTTCCTCTCCCTGTGACTCTATGTATCTAGTCTATGAGAGGGCAGGAAGGAATATGAGACAAACTTACAGAGACGAGCCGTATAAATGCTGAAGGCTGTCTGCGATAATTTTGTTAACGTCCTCGATGATCACACTCAGGCGGCGTTCGGCGTCGAACAGACGGCGGATATTCAGGTTCAGGCTAAGTACCTCGAACAGCTTTTCCATTTTTTCCATCTCTTCCTGTGCCGGCATATCACCGCTCATCATCCGCTGCTGTACTTCCATTTGGCGCTCACGGAAATCGTCGAGCATTTTCTTGGCTTCCGGGTCGGTTTCAATCAGCTTCATCGCTGACGTAATTTCCTCCACCTCTTTGCTTTCCTTCAACGCTTTCGCCAAATCATGGGCTTTATCATAGATATTCATATTCGTTATTTCCTCCAATTCAAATAATAGTGCAAACATTTCACATTGTCCGTCAATCACCAAGGTATATATGTCCTCATATGATGAATCAGTGCTATTACAGCCCCTTCACGTTTCCCGTTACTTTTAAGACATCAAGTTGCTGCCGGGAAGGAGATCCACGATGTCCATCAAAAAAACAACGATTCAAATCATCGGATCGGGCATCTTGCAGGATGACGTACTCATGGTCGGCGAGTCCTTGCTTCGCAAATGGAAAATATCCGCAGGCCACCCTGTACAGCTCGCCTTCGGTTCGTTCCGCCAGCAGGTTACCGTTATATCGGTACCCCGTTACAGAGGCCTGCGTGTGGGAAGCGTGCTGGCCCGCAAAATGGGACTTCATGCCAATTGTGAGCTGCGAGTAACCTACAGCCGAGGACGCCGGACACTTCGAGTGGGCCCACTTATTAGCGTGCTGGTCAGTCGGGACTATCCCGAACAGCCCGACAAGCCTTTCGGGTCGATCACCCTGTTCTGCCGTGAACTGATCGGGGAATGCCGCAGACAAGGAGCATATGTGTATTTTTTCACCCCGGAGCATATTGGAAATCAGCCCGGACGCGTTCAGGGATGGGTCTATGACGGAGGCTGGAAAAAGACAGTCATGCCCGCCGGGGACGTCGTCAATAACCGGCTCACCTCTCGTAAACTCGAGAACAGAACTAGCGTACAGCATTTTATGAAAGAAGTAAAATCACAGTACGGAACGGCCATTTTTAATGAAAAGTTTCTCGATAAAAATGAAGTGTTCGACGCGCTTAAATCCAATTCATCCCTGCGCAAGTATTTACCCGAGTCCCATTTGTTACAAACCTTTGCGGTCTTCAAAAAAATGTGCCACCAGTACCCCACCGTTTTTCTCAAGCCTGTGCGGGGAAGTCTGGGCAAAGGCATTATGCGCATTACGAAGCAAGCCGATGGCACCTTTTGCGTACTGTCCACCACCGCAGGCACACCACGAAAGCAAATGTATCCGAACATCGAAAAGCTGTACAAAGGCTTGGCAGGAAAAATGAAAACGACGCGCTTCCAGCTCCAACAGGGCCTTACCCTGATTGATCACGGCAAGCGTCCGGTTGACTTCCGTGCGCTTGTGCAGAAAAACGCCTCTGGCGCATGGACCGTGACCTCCATCGTCGCCCGGATTGCCGGGGGCAGCCATTTTGTGTCCAATCTGGCGCGAGGTGGCACGCTGAGCACGGTCAAGGAGGCACTGGCCAAAACCACGCTGCCTGCCTTAGTCAAATCGAACGGACAGACTCATCTGAAAACAGCTGCGCTCGAAATTGCAAACGGCGTTGAGAAGGCGATTCCAGCCCATTTCGCGGAATTTGGCATTGATCTGGCGATTGACAGCACGGGGCATATCTGGTTGCTGGAGGTCAACTCCAAACCTTCGAAAAATGACAATACGCCGTTAAATGATCAGAAAACCCGACCGTCTGTGAAGAAAATGATTGAATACTGCTGTTATTCAGCCGGATTCAAATAAATCCGTCTCTTACGGAATCCGGCTGCCAAAGGAGGCTGTTATCGGTGTCTCTTGTCGTACCAGACACGCTGGGCGTGCTCGTCAGCCGGAATCAGGCGGCGATTCCCCCGATTACCGAAGCGGAGTTTTGCCGCAGGCTAAGTCTGTTGGGCAGGCGCTCCGGACTTAATGTAATGGCGTTTACCGTCGAAGGAATTTCGCCCGAAGATCACTCCATACGAGGTTATACCTATCGCGATGGAGTATGGACATCCGGTCGATTCCCCTTGCCGGATATTGTGTATAATCGCTGTTTCCACGCCCACGGTAGCCAGAGCGCCGGGCACGCACTGGAGCATATAGCAGAGCAGGAATCACGCAAGCTCATCTACTGGTCGCGTAACTTGCCCGGCAAATGGCAGGTATATCGTGCGCTGCACGCAATAGATGAAGTGCGTCCCTTTGTGCCGCCTACGGCGCCTTACCGGGACACGGCTCAGCTTGTGGAATGGCTGCATCGCCATTCGGCGCTATTTATGAAGCCCCAGGCCGGATCGCACGGCAAGGGCACGTTGTATCTACGACTATCGGACGGAGACACCGCACTGCTCGTGCAGGGCAGAGACTCCCGAAACCGTCCGTTCCGGCGCCAGTTTTCCGAGCTAAATGCTGGATTATCATGGGTCGACGGGATTGCACGCAGACGATCCTATATCGTGCAGCCTTATTTGAAATTAACGAGCCAAAGCGGTCATCCCTTTGATGTCCGCGCGCTCATGCAAAAGGACGGCAACGGCTGCTGGCGACTGACGGGCTTTGCCGTGAGAGAAGGCAGGAAAGGAACCCTGACTTCCAATCTGCACGGAGGGGGTGAAGCCCATCCGGCAGAGTCTTACCTTTGTGAACAATATGGCGCGGACAGCACGCGTCTCATCATCGGGCAGATGATGTCGCTGTCCCTAACCATTACCGGGGCGCTGGAGGAACGATACGGCCGCCTTGGCGAGCTGGGAATTGATTACGGTATTGAGCGGAGTGGGAACATCTGGCTATTGGAGGTTAATTCCCGGCCGGGTCGGGCCTCTTTCTTTCAGACCTGTCAGCCAGAGTGCGCTTACCGGTCAGTCAACCGCCCGCTCGAATATGCCCGGTATTTAATGACTCATTCGAAACCGGCGGGGTCAAAGGGCGCGGGCGCCTCCCTTGAACATACGGTATAGGAGGATAAACAGATGAGTTTAACGCATTGCAATGTGCATTTCTCACAGCAGCCCGACAAGGTGGCGTATATATCCACTTCCTTGTTGAAAAGCCTTAAATTATCCGGAGCCAAGTCCATTCGTCTGCGGCTCGGCAAGGATCAGATTCCCGCGACGATTAAACCGATCCAGAAGGCAGGACGTCATCTATACCTGACCTCGGGCTTGCGTAATGCGATCCGTGTTCCCAAAAGCGGGTCCATCTATTTACGAAATCAGGATGGGGATGTGCAGCTCGGGCCGCTGATCGGCGTGCTGTCTGACGGCAATACCTCCACTACCCGCCCTTTTAGTTCACGTACAGGTTTTATTAAGCAACTGCTGAAAGAAGGCAGCAATAAATCTTATATTTTCGCCTTCACCCCTCGGGATATCAACTGGCAAAATGATACAATTAACGGCTATTTTCTTTCCTCGAGTGGGGGTTTCACACGTAAAACCGTACCCCTGCCGGACGTGATTTATAATCGGCTGCCGAGCCGCCGCTCTGATTTTTCCCCGGCGATCAATCAGTTGCGCGAGCGCTTTTCCCGCAAACGAATTCCCTTCTTCAACTGGAGCTTCTTCAACAAATCGGATATCTATCATCTACTGGAAAATAACTCGGAGGTTAACCGTTATGTCCCCGAATCGTATATGAACCCCAGCTCAGAGCGTATCCGGGGCATGCTGGACCGTCACCAATTTGCTTATTACAAGCCGAGCGGGGGCAGTCTCGGTAAAGGAATTTTCCGTCTCTCCCATGTTCCGAAGCAAGGTTATTATGTGAGGTACCGAAAGAAAAAAAGCAATGTATTGCTACGCTTCACCTCTTTTAACTCCATGCTTCGTATGCTTCAATCCAATCAGGGCCAGTCGTTGAAGGGCTACGTCATTCAGCAGGGCATTCAACTGATTGAGATTGACAATTGCCCAATTGATTTCCGGTTTCATATGCACAAGAACGGCAATAACCAGTGGGTTGTCGTCGGAATTGGAGCCAAAAAGGCTGGACGCGGCAGTGTTACAACTCATATTAAAAATGGCGGTTCCCTTATGACACCGGAGCAGGCGCTGAATCGGGTATTCGGAGACCGGGCAGGCGAGGTACTTCAGCATGCCAAGAACGTCGCAGTTACGCTCGCAGAAGCTATCGAGCACCATCATCATCATCTGCTGGGTGAAATCGGGTTTGATCTGGGCATTGACCAACAAGAAAAGGTGTGGATGTTCGAAGCCAACTCTAAGCCGGGGCGATCTATTTTTCAGCATCCATCGTTGCGTGCGGAGGGTAAAGCATCCGTGGAGCATATTTTGGACCACTGTCTTTACCTCAGTAAATTCCGCAGAAAAGAGGAACTATGAATACCCGGGCGGAGCATAAACCAGTCGTTGCTGTATTGACCGTGCACGATCAAGGACAATTTTTCAAGGGCAATCAGCGCAATTTCAGGGATATTCTTGAAACAGGGACACGAATGGGCTACCAGGTGTACATCGTTACTGTCAAGGATCTGCAGCTGGCATCCGAAACGGTCAAGGGCTATATTTTCAACAAAAGCTCAGAGACGTGGGAGGAACGGGACTTTCCACAACCACAGGTCATCTATAATCGCATTCCTAACCGCAGCTTTGAACTGAAAACCTCTGTGCGTACCAAACTGGATGAAATTTCGCATGCCTCAGGTGTTGAACTGTACAATCCGGGTTTTTTTAACAAATGGGAGCTGTTCAAATGGCTGCGCGCCTCGGAATCCACCCGTCATCTCGTTCCGGCGACCAAACGGTTAGGCAACTTGTCTTCTCTGGGGAAAATGCTGTCCGCCTATCCATACCTGTATCTCAAGCCTGAGAACGGCAAAGCTGGAAAAGGGATTATGATTCTCAAATACCGGCCGGACCATCTAATGGCCTACAGGCTGACGATCCAGCATGACAAAAAAAGCGTAACCTACAGGTCGGTATCATTGTCCCGACTGTGGGGGCGCATCCGCCGGGAAGCGGGTGCGTCACCTTATATCATCCAGCAGGGTATCGAGCTGGTAACCTATCAGAAAAAGCCGTTCGACCTGCGGATCCTGGTGCAAAAAAACGCCCGTGGCTCATGGAGCATTACCGGAGTTGGTGCCAGATTGGCAGGCAAAGGAAGTATTACGACACATGTCCCGCGCGGCGGAAGTGTGGAGGACCCGTTTAAGCTGCTGTCTGCGTTGTTTGGGCCTGAAAGCAGCACGGTCCTGCTGAACAAGATCAAAAGTACGGCCATTCAGATCGCACGCCAAATTGAACGCGGCTCCGGCCTTTCTCATGGGGAAATGTCTATGGATTTGGGGGTGGATACGCTCGGTGTTCCCTGGTTTTTTGAAGCCAACGCCAAACCCATGAAATTCGACGAGCCGGAAATTCGTCAAAAATCGCTGAGACGCATATTCCAGTACAGCTCCTATTTGGCCGGACGAATGAAATTATGAGTCAAGGAAGTGGAATCATGCCGCACATTAGCGATGTTCAACATTTGCCTGCCCGGAGCTGGCTGCTGAGACGACGGCAGCTGCTATTTCTGGCCCGCAGCTCGGGCGGCATGCGCATTACCCGCAATGCCTTGCGGCAGCTGGCCGTTTTAACGCCGGAGCAATTAAAATCCCCCGGCTCCTCCCTCCTGTGCGCTTATCTGCGCACGGAGCAAGGGCTGCGGATTGCGGGATTTTGCCTTGCTCTGAATTACGGTGAAGATGCGTGCATCGTGATCATTCGTCCGCTTTACCGGGGCCGCAGATTGGGCGCTAGACTGCTGTCCGCCCAGCTCAAACAGCTGCGTCGCCTGACGTGCAGCGTGGCCGCCGACAATATGGCCAGTCTCAAAACCTGCTTTCACGCAGGACTTGTTGCGCATGAAATGACGACTGGACCGACCGGAAAGCCTACCCTCGTATTTCGCGGGGAGCTGTCCGAAGATGAGCAGACGGCAGAGGAAGGTGGAATGCTGTGCCAAAACCTGTCCTAGGCATCATGGCCTTGTATTTGAACAACAAAAAGCAATTGGAGGAACGCGCCATATATGAGCGCATGATTACAGAGGGTAAAAGACTGGGGCTGGATATGTATGTATTCACTCCCGCCGATGTCCATAAAGAACGCAAGTTGCTCCTTGCCCAAATGTATGATCCGCACAGCGGCAAATGGACCCTGAAATGGCGGGAATTCCCGGATATGATTTTCGACCGTTGCCGGGTACAGCGCAGTGAACGATATCGTCAGTTGCAGGAATTTCGGGTGCAATATACAGATCTCGTATATTTAAACCGGCCACTGAGTAACAAATGGGCCATTCATCAGCAGCTTGCGAGAAAGTCTGCCTTCCGATCGCATCTCCCTGAAACGGAGCCGTTCATGGGATTTCATAGTGTAAGGCGGATGCTCCGAAAGAATTCACTGGTCTACCTCAAGCCGATTAACGGCACCGGAGGACGCGGAATTTTACGCATTGAGCCTGTTAACAAGCAGGGCGGCCTGTATCTGATCGAGGGCCGCAATCGCAAACGTCATATTATTCCTCAACAGCGGGTGCGTCTGGACCGTCTGGAGCCACGTTTAAGCAATTGGAACATGAATAATTACATTGTTCAGGAAGGGATTCCTGTACAACTGCCGAATGGCAGAGTTCATGATTACCGCATGCTGGTGCAAAAAAATGGTCAGGGGACATGGGAGTTAACCGGATGTGCAGGGCGGATCGGGGCACATCGGAGCGTTACTTCCAATCTGCATGGCGGAGGCAAGGCGGTACCGATGAATCAACTGCTGACACAATGGATTCGTGATGAAAAACAGAGAGAGAGAATCATCAAGCAGGGGGAAAAGCTCGGACTGGATATCGCTGCTTATCTGGAGGAAAGCTATGGGGCATTGTGCGAGCTTGCGCTCGATTTGGCAATTAACAAGGACGGTCGCATTTATGTACTGGAGGTCAATCCGAAGCCAGCACGCGAGGTATTTGCACGTATTGGTGAAAAAGAAACCTACCGCCGCTCCATCGCCAAGCCCATGGAATACGCCTTATGGGTCTATCATACGCAAATTAAACCAAAACCTCTGACGGATCACAACACAGAGAGCAAAACTGAAAGCAAAACTGAAAATAAAACAAAGGAAGGCTCCGCGTAAAAGCGGCCGCCTTCCTTGTTTTATCATTTATTTGACTAACCTCGCATGCTTTTTATATGGGTACGTCAAACATTTCTATAACCAGTAACCTGTGCTTCGTAGCTACTCGGCGTTTTTATAAAGTGTGAGCAGCTGCGTGAAGTCCGTAATAATCGCATCGGAACCCTTCAACTCGTCGTTTACGCCAAATCCAGCATAGGCGCAGCCGATGACTGTTTGTCCGTTCTTTTTGCCTGCCTCCACATCGGAAGAACGATCACCTACCATCCATACGTTTGAAATCCCGTGCTTGCTCAACAAAATCTCCAGCAAATTCACTTTGGAAAGTGTGCTGTATTCACCAGCGCTGTACAGTCCTTCAAAAATCGGGACCATTTCATATGCAGCCGCTATCCCTTTTACATAATCCTCCAGCCCGTTACTGGCTACGAACAACCGAACACCCTGCTCGTGGAGGGTCTGGAGCGTTTCTTTTACATGTGGATACAGGGCATGACTTCCGTTCTTCAATCCCTCCAGCTCCAACTGGAGCAGCAGCTCGTCCGCTCTTCTGTGAGCCGCTTCGCTGGCTTCCGGCATTACTCTTCTCCAGATTTCATCCAGCAGCATACCCAAACTATTCAAAATAAGCTCCTCGGGCGGCGTCTCTCCTTCAAAAAGCCCTTCGGCGCGCAGCGTATCAAACAGCTTGTGATAAGCAGGAAGCAGCAGCGTCTCCGTCTGAAAAAGTGTACCGTCCATATCAAATACCATAGCCTCAGGTTTCTTCAACACAGGTGCATTGTTCATGTAGTTGTCAGTCATTCCTTTCCTATGTAGGTTTACAATCCCGACCCCTCTCATGATAGGCAATAAGAGAGGTCCGTGTAAACCTCATTGCGCATACCGTTAACTCTTATATTTTTTCAAAACAGCCCTGAAACAATGCAAACCGCCCCACAAATCCGTATGCAAGGCGTCCGGCGGAAGGTTGAGATCAACGTCGCTCCAGTACGAAAACCCCGCCTGACTCATCCATTGCTCCATCGCGGACAGATTAACCGTAGGGTAATCAAAGGTTAGCAGTAGCATCCCGTCATCCCGCAAAGTCCGGTGAAATTCACGCAGGGCAGCTAACGAGTCATCAGGGGTTAGATGCTCCAGTACTGATATACATACAATTTTGTCAAAACTGGCCGCCTCATAAGGCAAGGCGGTTAAATTAGCATGCGCAGAGTGCAGACGAATCGGTAAAATTTCCTGAACACGCTCGGCAGCCTCCTCTCCGATATCCCGGCGCACCTCGGCCAATATGGCATCCACGGAAACGATCCTCATATCCAGATCGCAGGCATAGGCCTGAGCGCAGCGCCGGGCCAGCTCAAACTTGAACGGATGCGGAATACCACATGCCGCGTCAAGCACCGTATCCTGCCCGGACATAAAGTGCAGACACCACTCATACTCATAGGGACGACTCCACCAGCTTTGGGGCAGCCTGTAGATCAGGCTGGAGGTATTGGGGTCAGAATGCACGAAAAAACGGGAGAGGTACGGATCAGCAGCGTTCATGGATATAGCCCCCTTTTTTAAATGAAAGGTGCAACGGTATGGGTCAGACCGTATATTCCCCCAGCCAGCTCAGATCGCCTTTGCCACACAGCATAGCTCATGACCGCGTTTCTCACCTTGAAGTTTGGCCAACAGTCCCATCCGCTCCGTGAAAGTAAGCTCGCCATATAAGGGATGCACCTCTATCAAGGCGTCCAGACCGGAAGGAAGCTGACGGGTGAACAGGGCCACCGGGCGCAGACCGGACTTCGCCAGCAAACGTGTCAGCGTGTGCTCTGAATAATGATACAAATGATCTTCCTCGGTAAATAAAGGCGAGTGAGCACCGTAAGCCTCATTTGTAAATGAGTTTTTGTTGGGTACTGTAATGTATAACGTTCCATCCGGTTGAAGCTGCTCTCGTAAATCCGTTAAAAATGCTACGGGGTCTGCAATATGCTCCAGCACATGCCAGCATGCAACAGCCTCATATTCATGATCCAGAGATAAGGCAGTATCTCCCTCCGTTTCTGGCGCTTCATTCGCCGCTTCTTCTTCTGTTTCTGTCTCTGTTTCTGTTTCTGTTTCTGTCTCTGTTTCTGTCTCTGTCTCTGTATCGCCTCCATTCCAGTAGCCCGGCAGCAGATCCACGTCATATTTGTATTTGGCATATGCGCGCGAGTCTATGGAAGGCTCAATGCCCACAGCATTCCATCCACTCTGAAGGGCAGCATGAATAAATTCTCCCGTACCTGATCCAATTTCCAGCAAATTCCCTTTACCGGGACTGAACATATCCAGCAGCATGAGTCCGAAAAGAGCATGGTCCCCGTAGGTCGAAGCGGCTGCACTATCGCGCATGGCGACCCATTTGACGTTATAAATATCTGCGATCATATCCTCAGGCTGTATCCGATCCACATCATTGCGAAAAATAAGCCCACATGAGCCACATCCTATCAATGTAAAATGTTCATACCGATGAAACACCGCCGTATTGGACGAGCCGCACAGTTTGCATGCCATGCCCTGTTCTTCTCCTTTCCCTTCTCTATAAAGTGCGCCCTCTATTTCGCCTTTAGTAAGCGTACGGGAGCCAATAATAGCATGAACACCGGCAATCTTAGCGACAGCACTCGTGTTGACAGGATTCGCAGGGTTAATAACTTCATGAGCAGGAGCAGTTTCAACGGGGTTGGCAGCGTTAGCCATTTGAACAGCTTCAACGGTATGAATTGCTTCAATTTTATTCTCAGCAGTCGCATCCTCAATGTTCACGCCCGTGTTCACATCGGATTTTACGCTGGCAGTATCTCCGGATTCAGCCTCATGTTTATTGTTCACATCATCCCGGCCCGGGTCTATCCAGAGACTGAGACGGGGAGTTGGGTCCAATATGGACTCATATTGTTCCTTCAACCCATAACGGGCATCCGGGTCCAGTTGTTGATAGCGTTCATATTTGGATGTGCGAATAGCTGGTGTATACCAGCCCCAGTGCTGGATACGATAGTCGCTAATTTCACTGGGAAGCTCAAGCACATTATCGGGAAATCTCCCGCAATGCAAATATTGCTCTTTCCATTTATAGGGAAATCCATCCCGATACCGAGTTAAAAAGGGACGGTAATAACGATGAGCCTGCCAGTAATCATCATCCCGGTAATGCGTGGGAGACCACATATCAAACAGCCTGAAACAAAGGGTGTCGGCTTTCGTTCCGGCTAATAAAGCATGCACAGCTTGAGCAAATCGGGATTCAAATATTTCGTCAGCATCCATGTTTAAAATCCATTCCGGGGAAGATGCCAGCGTCTCTCTCCATTGCTGTTTTCGCAGCTCCACTTCATTCGTAAAGGAGGCCCTCTCATTACGGATCAAACGCAGTGGGATCCCTTTTAGCAGATTCCGGCACAATTCACCGCTATCATCACGGCTGCCATCATCAATAATGACCGCTTCATCAATATATTCCCGATGACTTCGAAGCACTTCTGCGAGCTTGCGATCTGCCTCATTGCATACCGTCATGCTCAGTGTCAATTTGGGCCTGGAGACAGGCGGAGCATGAAGCTCACTATGTCGTGGACCGGAGAAAGCTGGTGGCACGACAAAAGAATCCGCAGCATGCTTTGCAAAGACAGCAGACTCACGAAGATCCGATGGAATGGTGATTTCAGGAGATTTAGAGGCAGTGTTGGATGGAGAATTTTCTGAAATATTTGAATTTTCAGGAGTGAGTGAAGCTTTTTGATCGTCCGTATTAGCTGTGTCCTGCGTAATAATTCCATTCAGAGTCAGTAACAGTTGTTCTGCCTTGATGATGTCCGCTTCGCGGTACAAGTGCATGGCCGGGTAATGTGTATCCACAAAAAGCGAAAACCCGTACGCCGCCGCCCGGATACAAAAATGTCGATCCTCTCCCCAAAAGGAAACGTTCGGGATTTTGCCAAAATGAATACCGGCTTCCAGCGCCCGTCTACGAATTAAGGTACAAGCACCCAGACCGCCTACTTCGTATAAACCGGGAACATGCAACTGATGTATAAAATGAAGCTCGCGATGCGCCCGCTCTTCTGCCGTTAGCACTTCACCTTCTTCACGATGGAACAGATTGTATTCATCACTAACCCACACTTGAGGCAATAATGCCCCGTCAGGCTGCCAACGTGTCCAGAAAATCTCGGATACGATATCCTTCTCTGTCTCGACCAGTCTGCATAAAGTACGAGAATGGAGAACCAGGTCTGAATCGACCAAAAATAGCGCGTCGTAATGATGCTGAAGCGCGTAATCAATGAGACGATTTTTGAACCCGGCCACTTTCCAGACGAGGGAAGGGGGCCAATAATGGGTATGCTCATTGCTTCGGTTCTCGTATTGCTGCAAGCCTGACAGCGGGGGCAAAACACGCCCCGGAAGCCGGTCCGCAAAATCAGTCAGCCATTGGCTCGAGGCCGGATTGTCATTATCATCCACGAACAAATAATCCGGCAGCACATCGGGTGCTTCCAGCCGCTCCAAAGCCTGAAGAAATAAAACTAATATTTCGGGCTTTTGATGCACCGGGCTGCCGATTAATATACGCATGAGTCGACGCCTCCCATCAGGCGGAAGCCTCATAACCGTTCCTTCTGCTTGCTTTGACGCAAACGCTAATTGCGATTAAGCGATAAGGAAGTGAGCGTGATATGAATGGACTTACACCTGGAAATATCGATGAAAACAACATCAATGCACTGCTTGCCTGCATCGCCTTTCAAGAGCTGTCATTAAGTCACTTGATTAATGCTGAGGGTGAAAAAAATACAATATGCCGTCGGGACCCTTCCCGGCTGTTTTAGCAGGTGGCGAAATCGTTGCATCGTTATTATTTCGGGTGACGGTACCCGGAAGTTTACAATCCCTCGTATCCGGGCTGACCCTATCGCTGGCAGGAGGGACCAGTTCAATGATCGCCATCGAGTACATTTCCGCCTAGCTCTTTTTTAAGCCTGGGCGGTCAACACCTGTTCTGATAACGCTCCTCCTTTTCCAGCAGCCTCCAAGATGGCCTGTGCTTCTACAGCCGCCCCATTTCAATTCCCGGCCATATGCCCTTCAGGCTCCGTGACGAATTAAGGTATCGTACTTTCCTGTGCCTTTTCCTGTTCCAGCAACCGGATATTCCGTTTTGGGACATCCTGTTTTCCTGCCGGAGGTTGCAGCTTTTCATGAATATCACGCACAATTGACACCCGATGTCATTGCGGAACAAACGAATTTGCGGACAACTGTATACAAAAACCGTCCATCTCGTTCAGTACCTTCAAAGCAGCCGTGTATGCACGGATCGCTTTTACAAACTTGCGCAGCTGTCCACTCTCATCGTGATCCAGTTCTTCATCCGCATCCAGCCATAAAATCCACCCCCGGTGGCACGCGCTATTCCCGCATTTCGTGCTTTCGCAAAGCTGTCATCCCATTTCCGTGAATCAACAGATGCCCCCATGGAACGACAAATGTCCATCGTCCCATCCGTGGACCCTGTATCCGTAATAATGATCTCATCCACAACATCCCTGGCACTTTGCAAGCAAGCTGTGATCCGTTCCGCCTCATTTTTTACAATCATGCACAGTGAAATGAACGGCCGGCTCATGCCTTCCCCCCTTTCATCGGACTTTGATTTTCTAATCTATTAGAGCGCCGCCCCATTTATGATCATCACCATACCCTCAACGTGTTCAACCGAAATTCCTACATAATGAGCAAGCTATCCTAATAAAATGGGAATCATACCAAGTTTTTTGGGAGGGACAAAGAGCATGGTAACCGTCAGCTTATGCATGATTGTCAAAAATGAAGAAGAAGCACTTCACACCTGCCTGAAATCAGTCCATGATCTGGTGGATGAAATCATTATTGTCGATACCGGCTCTACTGACCGTACCCAAGAGGTAGCCACATCGTTCAATGCCCGGATATACGATTTTGAATGGTGCGATGATTTTTCCGCAGCCCGTAACTATGCATTTGATCAGGCAACACAGGACTATCAATTTTGGCTGGATGCAGACGACATATTGGAAGAGCAAGACCGACTGGCATTTCTCGACTGGAAAAAGCAAGCCACCCTCTCTTATGACAGCATTACGATGGATTATGTGCTATCCGTAGATGAACAGGGGCAGCCGCTGCATAAGCTCAAAAGAAACCGGATTGTCCGCCGGGACCGTCATTTCAGATGGATCGGCTTTGTGCATGAATTCCTGCATGTGACTGGAAGCACCTTTCACAGCAATATGGCGGTGACTCATAAAAAGACACGTGCCTACACCGACCGTAATTTGCACATATATCTCAAGCACCGGGAGCAGGGAACTGCATTTTCTGAACGAGATCACTACTATTTTGCCAATGAGTTGTATGACAACGGACGGACGGCAGAAGCCATACAGCAGTACGAACACTATTTGGGGCTGAATCAGGGATGGATTGAGGATCGGATTGCTGCTTGCTTTAAGCTTGCAGAATGCTATGGGCGCCAAGGTCAAAAACAGGAGCAGCGCATCACTCTGCTTCGCACGCTTACTCTCGACACACCACGCGCCCAGTTCTGCTGTGCCTTTGGCAATTTATTGATTGAAGCGGAACAGTATGCCCAAGCCATTTACTGGTTCCGTCAGGCTACACTGATCGAACCGTCACAAGATGCGATGGCCTTAACCAATTCGTCCTATTACACCTGGCTTCCGCACTTGCAATTATGTCTGTGTTACGACCGGATTGGTGACATCGACAAAGCAAAGTTGCATCACCGTATAGCCCAGTTGCACCATCCTACTCATCCGAGTGTTTTATATAACGAGCAGTATTTTGCACAGCTACAGCAGGAATGAGGAAGACGGGCACCGGGTATGTCATTCCATGTCGACCATAGCCATGATGCACATTCAGAGTGAAGGGAGAGATTGCACTTGTCTATGCCCGGTATTCCCGACATCAATCCCCTCATCTCTCTAACGAGGAAAGAAGTTATTCATATGATACTCGCATCCATTGCTATGGAAGAAATGGGCTTGTCCAGCATACTTTATGCCGAAGGCGAAAAAATACAACGTTTTGTAAACGATGAGGATGTTTGTCTGCAAGATATCCTGCAATTGAATCGAAGCGTAGAACGAGTATTGCGAGGGATGGTGAATAACCAGATCCTGCTCCAGCACAAACTGGAGGACGTCTTAATATTTGAAGAACAAAGCAGGTCTAACCGCTACCCTGACCCGGAATCATAAAAGGCAACCCTGACCGAAAAAGAGTGGTGATCACAATTCATTCCACAAAAAAGAACATTGGGAATGCCGCGGGAGGCGACGCGACAGGCGCATCCCTAACGATTATCCGCCTTAATTAATGTACTCCATGATTTGCAACTGGCTCAGTGGCTCGTTGAGCCGTTTCCCGAGATTATTTCTGCTCACTTATATAGACAACACGAAGGGCGCTTCGGTGCTGAAGCGCCCTTCATAAATTACAATTCTTAAAAGAAAAATGTCTCCTGCAAGCATTAGCTTACCAAGAGACATTCTGAATGATTTCCTTAAAACACTTTCCTTTGATTCCGGTCTTCCTTCAAAATTTCCACAGACTCGCGGAAGCGGAGCGAATGGATTATTTCACGTTCGCGCAAAAACTTCAAACTATCCTGCAAATCCACATCATCTGTCAGATCAATCAGCCACTGGTATGTAGCTCTCGCCTTTTCCTCTGCCGCTATGTCCTCATATAGATCGGCAATCGGGTCGCCTTTGGCTTGAATATAGGCCGCTGTAAAAGGAACTCCGGCAGCGTTTTGATAATACAGCGCATGATCATGCGCCGCATAATGTTCCCCCAGCCCCGCTGCCTTCATTTGATCTACACTCGCATCCTTGGTCAGCTTGTAAATCATCGTGGCAATCATCTCAAGGTGAGCAAATTCCTCCGTACCAATATCATTGAGTACACCGATAACCTTATCGGGAATTGTATACCGCTGATTCAGATACCGTAAAGCTGCTGCCAGCTCGCCATCCGCTCCCCCATACTGCTCCATAAGCAATTTGGCCATGTGAGGATCACATTTGCTAACACGTACAGGATATTGCAGCTTCTTCTCATATACCCACATTCAGGTCCCTCCTTTATAAAAGGTTATATCTGCCTATACCTGCCACGGCCAAGGGGTTTGGTTCCATTCCCAAGGATACTTGGAATAGGCACGGCCAAAATTTTGCAGAGGTCCGTATAGGATCTGATACTCATTGGCAATCCCGGTCCTTTCCTGCGTCAGCTTATTGAACTGTTCGATAGCCTGTAAATCATCCGGGTGCGTATTGAGATACAAATTCAGTTCCACCAATACAAAATCCACCTCCTGGAGCTTCTCCAACAGTGCATAAAACTGTGCATCACCCGGCTTAGTCTGGGGCGCATAGCCTTGGTATGGGTTTCTGTCGTACTGATTGTAGCCCTCAGTATGGTTTTGTTGTTGATACGGGTTTGAATAGGGGCTTTGATTCTGATTCTGATTCTGGTTCTGCTGCTGGTTCTCAACCTGATTTCGATTCTGAGGCTGGTTTTGGGCCTGACCCTGATTTGGATAATCCATTTTACTCGCCTCCCCCCTGGTTTCTACAAGACTCATAAGGGCTGTAAAACAAGGGCCATAGCGTTCCCTTCCTCAGCGCCTCTTCTGGACTGAATTGAGGCAGACCTGGGGGCTGAAATTGTACAAACAGGTTCGGTGGAAGCACAAAGGTTTTACACAAAACGGGCGGGCACGGATCGAACGGACCGACAAACGGGGCAAACTCACCTTGCTGTGGAAATTTCACGGGCCGGGACCTCCTTTGATTGATCCATCTGCTTTACTATTCAACATATGCGGCATCGCCCAAGTCTCGAACAAAAAATCACAGATAAAAAAAGAACCTTTAAAACCACGATACCGTGGATCTAAAGGCTCTTGCTTTTACACTCTATAATAGCTTTCATACCGGAACGGAACTGCCCCAAACCATGTCTATGGATCAGGACTCATCGGTGGAAAGTTCATCTTCGATTACAGGGTCAGTCTTGCGGTGAATCTTCACTCTCATAATACGAAGCCTTGTCGCTTCTTCCACCTCAAAGGTCAGGTTATAAAACTCAATCTTTTTCCCTTTCACCGGGCTGCCTTCCAGTTCTTTAAACAGCCAGCCCCCGATGGAATCTACTTCGTCGTCTTCAATGTTCACTCCAGTTAGATCATTGACATCCTCAATGAGCAAACGGCCGTCCACGGAAATGATATTATTCTTAATCTCCACGCTTGGACGTTCATCCTCAAATTCATCATAGAGATCCCCGACGATTTCCTCCAATATTTCCTCCGCTGTCAGTAGTCCGGCCGTTCCGCCGTACTCATCGACCACGAGAGTCATCTGGGAATGCTTTTTCTGCATAAGACGCAGCACGTGACTTACTTCCATGGATTCTGGCACATTCAAAATAGGACGCACCACCGAGGCCAGATCCAGTTGCTCGCCCTGCTCAGCCAACAGAAGATCGGTAATATGAACAAAGCCGATAATCTGGTCCTTATCCTCAACCGCTACCGGGTAGCGAGAATGCTTGGTATCACTGATGATTTTCAGATTTTCCTTAAACGATAAATTCGTATACAAGCAGTCCATATCCGTACGAGGAAGCATAATTTCACGGGCCAGCAAATCGGAAAAATCAAAAATATTATCCATCAGCTTGATTTCGTCCTTATCAATAACACCGCTTTTGGCGCTCTGATTCATCAAGATACGGATCTCTTCCTCCGAATGCGCCGCTTCCGCTTCACTCGCAGGCTGGATGCCGAACGCCCGTAATAGCAAATTCGCAGCGGCATTCAACACCCAGATGACGGGCAGAAATATCTTGTAAAAAAGCAGCAAAGGAGCGGATAAAAACAAGGCCACACCTTCGGTTTTCTGGATCGCCAAAGACTTTGGAGCCAGCTCACCCAATACAATATGCAAAAAGGTAATCACGCAAAATCCGACGACAACGGATACCGTTGTAATCAGTGTACCGTCAGTTACACCGAGTTTGTGCATGAGTGGCTCGATCAGGTAGCCGGATATTGCTGGTTCACCAATCCAGCCCAAGCCCAACGAAGCCAGCGTAATGCCTAATTGGGTGGCGGACAGATAAGCATCCAGCTTCTGGTTCACCTTTAGCGCATAGCCTGCCATGCGATGCCCCTCACTTTGGAGCTGCGTCAATCGGGATTGGCGCATTTTGACCAGCGAAAATTCCGCTGCCACAAATACACCGTTCAGAAAGACGAGCAGCAATACCAAAAGAAGATTCACCGTTAGCAATCCCCAATGAAACTCGGTATGACCTTCCAATACGAACTCCCCATTTCTATAGTTGTATTGCTTTTCTGGATTTAAAATCTACTCCCTTGTAATACATATCCGCTACGAGCAGATTCGGTCCGCAGCAGGCAGCGGCATCACAATGACAGTTCACGGTCTGATTCAACGGATGCTCATTGAGCCATTCACCGAAAATATCGTCCAGATCGCGCTCCTGAATATTTCCGAAAGCCGGAATGTCTGCGAAATCCGTCACATATACGCTCCCCGTGAACATATTCACATTTACACGGTTTCTTCCGTCCGGATCATTACGCACCGTAATATTCGGTTCTTGGCGCAGTCGGCGAAGCAACTTGCGGTCTTCCTCCCGGTCCGAACAGGCAAAGAACGGCAACGTGCCAAACAGCATCCACATATCCTGATTACGCACATCCAGCAGCTTATGAATGGAGTTGCGCATATCTTCGAGTGAAAGGACAGGTAAGGCAGAGGCAAAATTCGATGCGTACATCGGATGAACCTCATGCCGTCGACAGCCCATTTCATTAATCAACTGATGAATACCATCCAGCTTCGTGTGAGTACGGTAATTAATCATGGATTCGGCAGAAATAAACATACCCATTTCGCTCAACCTGCGGGCGTTTTCCACCATTTTCTCATAAAGGCGAACAGCCCCCGCGCGTGGAGTCGGACGTCCGGTATTTGCAAAACCCACTTCATAAAAATCGTCGGCATTCAAATAATTAAACGATATATGCATGACATCCAGATAAGGGAGCATCTTCTCATATCTGCGAATATCCAATGTCAGGTTGGAGTTGATTTGCGAGCGAATGCCACGCTCTTTGGCATATTTCAGCAGCGGAACGATCACTTCGTCCACCGTTTTATCGAGCAAAGCGGGTTCTCCGCCTGTCATACTGATCGTCTCCAGATGCTCGACTTCATCCAGTCGTTTCAGCATCAGATCTAATGGAAGGAAGGGAGCCTCCTTCATAACAAGCATGTCGCCCACAGCGCAGTGCTCACAGCGCATATTGCACAGATGCGTCACGGTCATTTCCACACTTGTCAGCAAATGACGGCCATGTGTACGCAGCGAGACAATCGGGTCCCACGGATCATACGCTGGCGATATTTGTGGAAGTATGTTGTTTTGTAGAACTGTCATTATTTTTCACCTTATTTCTATTATTAACCTCAAAAGACGTATGAATATCATATCATGATGTGTAAAGTGTCTGCATGTTTTCTTCCACTTCATCTGCTAATCCACGTGTATTGCTCCAAAAGGGGAAGCTGTAGCGCCCAGTGTGTTGGTAATCATCACCGAAAGAGATACAGACAGATCCACATCGTAAGGGACTTTCAGTTCCTGTCCGTCCCGATCCCTCACAATCCGAATAACGGGCCTTTGCGGGATTTTGGAGTGTATGCGCACCACAACCCCTTCTTCCCCCGTATTGAGCACCACAGAGAGCCCCAGCGGGTATATAGCTACACAATCGCGGAATGCCTCCAGCATCCGTTGCTCATACAACGTGCCCGCACCGGCATACAGCACCTCCATTGCTTCATAGGGCAACAAAGGCTGCTTGTATATGCGGCTTGCTGTCATCGCATCGTACGAGTCTGCCAGACCGATCCATTTGGCGTATTCGTGGATTTGGTCCTTCTTCCAGCCGTTCGGATATCCGCTACCGTCGATACGTTCATGATGTTGTAATGCACAGTGCGCCGACAGCAGGGGGATTCCCGGTTCGTCTTTAAGCAGCTTGTAACCGATCACCGTGTGCGTTTTCATGTGCTCGTATTCCTCGTCCGTCAATTTGCCCGGTTTATATAGCACTTGAGGTGAAATTTTCATTTTACCAATATCATGCAGTAGTGAACCTATGCCCAGCTCCATGAGCTGGTTGTTATCGTAGCCACTGGATATTCCCAGTACAAGCGAATACAGACATACGTTCAATGAATGATGATACAGATCCTGATCTGCCGCCCCGATATCCATCAGCATAATGACGGCATCCTGACGGCCTCCGATATCGTCCAGAATGGATTCCATCACCTTATAAAATGACTTGCCAAAGTATTGGTGCTTATGATCTACGGAGTAGGAGGACAGACCCTGAAACTGCTTTTTGATCTCCTGTAGCGCCGCAGCCCTCGTCTGTTCATGGATCATTTCGGGGATCACGATATCTTCTGTCACCGCATCCTCGATGTATACATATCCAATTCCGACTTGGCCTAGACGTTCAATCAATCGCGAAGTAAGCTCAACACCTTCCGAGAGCAACACCATTCCATTTTCATTGTATATTTTTTTGCCCAGCTTCATGCCGGCTCTCAATAATGTAACAGGTACCAGTCGCAGCTTAATCCTCTCCCGATTGTTTTGATACCTGAAGCCACCTAGCTGCAAAACACTCTTCCATCGCGCCCGGACGCTTCAACTCCATTTCAATCAAATCCCGCAAAAATTCTGGAAGCATAAATCGGAGTTCCGTTCCGTTCGCAAGCACCTCATAACCTGCTCTGAAAGTGAACATATCCAACGTGCCCACCGTATATTGCTCATTTTCTTCCAATGAGCGACCCGCTACACGTATATCCGTCACTTTATCATAAGGAGCGCCGGCCGGATCATATTGAATCTCCAGACCTTCCACACACATCGTACCCAGCACTTTACCTCTAAAGCCAAATCCCGTCATTTTCTTGTCAGCAAATTCCGGTAGCAAAGACTGCTCCAGTGCGAGCCGAATATCTCTCCCCCACAGCTTCATGACACAGGCATTAATCGGCGAAGGGCATAAGGAATGCAGCATTCCTTTACTGACATCACCTTGAGGTAAAGAGCCAAGCAGTTGGCCCGCATTCACTAGAGAAATAGCGGTTCCCGTAAAATGTGACACCGATTGTGCCAGCAAATTTCCGAAAGGAGATTCGCGATCATATGCGATCTCCAGTTTCCGATCCGTCACCGTAACCGTGCTCTCCATGGCACGCTCTGCCTGTCTGCGATGCAGTACAATGGCCGACGCTACCTTTTCATCCAGCAGTGTGTGATCTACAGGAACTACGCCGCCTGACGTAACCCGAAACGGTTCATGACCACTGCTGCGGCTTAGGGTCACTTCACCTAGCAGCGTTCCATACTTGCCAGCCCCACATAGAGCTGTGCTCCCGATCCACAGCGGTTCCTCCAGCACATGATGGGTATGCCCTCCAAGAATCACGTCAATCTCCGGAAACTGCGATGCCAATTTCTTATCCGAAGGTAAACCCAGATGCGACATCACAACCAGAACATCGACATGCTTTCTCAGGGACTGAATTTGCTCGCCCAATACCTCAAACGGATCAAGTGCATCCCATCCCAGCAATTGATAGAACTCGCCAAAAGGAGCCGTCACTCCGAGCAAGCCTATCTTAATGCCAGCCTTGTCCAAAATGAGCGAATCCGTCATCCACGCAGGCTTCATTCCTGTGGCGTTCTCCCTGATATTGCCGCATACGACCGGGCAGTGAATTCCTGCATATGCCTGTTCAAGAATATCCGGGGTAAAAGTCAGACCCTCGTTGTTACCAATCGTAATCGCATCGTACCCCGTCAGATTGATCACATCCACATTCGCCCCACCCAGCGTTCCTTCCGTTTCGGGGGCTATCCGGTCCATGTGGTCTCCCATATCCAGCACAAGCAGCGCATCTCCTGATGCAGCTCTTCGTTCATGAATCATCGCGGCTATCGAAGGCATACTGCCAAAATGACTATGTATATCATTGGTATGCAAAATGGTTAACGTTTGCTGAGTCGTCATCTCCATAACCGCCCTCCTCTATAGTTTATATATCGACTCTGTTGCTTCTAATGTTTAAGGATACCATGTTATTTCGCATTATGGTACATGTCGGCGGGGGTGAGCTACAACCTACGATTTAGCTACTTTATTGTCTCAGGATAGAGACCCGGGGAGAAGCAAGGTCACAATGTCTTCGTATGCCTCTGAGAAGAGACGGGTTCCTGGGACCTATTTTACAGCTAGGAATAATAGTGAATTAGTCGTTGTCATCCCATATAATTCTTGATATATTAGGTTTGCTTCGTATTTTCGACAAATTTACGACAATAAGGAGGTTAAGCACATGAGAGTTCACGTTACCGATGCCAAGCCAGGAGATCGTCTCAGATCTGATACATACAATGAACACGGCGTACCCGTCATGATTCAGGGCACCATGCTACAGCACGACGATATATCCAAGCTCATCATGCACGGTGTCGATTATATCGACATTGATGCCGGTTCAGCGAGCATTCCGGTTGACTTTGCCCCCGATGTTCCCGCTTCCCCCGAGTCCCTTAAACGCGCCGTTCCCCTCATGGAGCAGACTATTCATGGCTTTGAAAGCATGTTTCTCGAAGCTTCCGCATCCGGCAAATTTGATGAATTTCGAGTCGATGAGCTGTTCGGCCCCCTCGTTTCAGAGCTGACTCGTCAAAAAGATGTCGTATCTCTGCTGTTAATTATGGAGCGGGGAGATCACTATACGTACAATCATTCTCTCCAAGTAGGTGTACTGTCGTATTACATTGCCATATGGCTTGGATATACGGAAGAAGAAGCCTATATCGCTGGCAAGGCCGGATATTTACATGATATAGGCAAGTCCATGATACCGGATGAGATTCTGAATAAACCTGATAAGCTGACGCCTGAAGAATTTCAGGAAATGAAAAAACATTCCCTCTACGGCTATAATATAATTCGCAATTCAACCAGCGATGAGATTTCAGCCATCGTCGCCTTGCAGCATCACGAAAGAGAAGACGGAAGCGGATACCCGCATGGACTGTTCAAGGAGGATATTCACCCTTTCGCTAGTATTACGGCGATTGCGGACGTATATAGCGCTATGATCTCTAACCGTGTGTACCAGACGAAGCAGGAGCTGCTCACCGTACTGCGCGAGCTGCACAGCATGAGCTTCGGACATCTTAACCCGGAAGCCACTCAAGTCTTCATCCGGCATATGCTTCCGAACTTTATTAACAAGCAGGTCCTGTTGACTACAGGTCAGACAGGAACGATTATTCTGAACAATCCTGCTGATTACTTTAGACCCTTAGTGAGAATTAACGATAATGAATATGTAGACTTGTCCAGGGAACGCCATGTATCCATAGATGAAATTTATTTGGAATCCTGATCTGCTACTGCCTCCCGGCGTTACTTCGGTGGAACGAAATGTCTTGCCGAAGCACAGGCTACGCGAATAAAAAGAGACTGTCCTTGATTCGTAGGTTCTTCTACGAAGGACAGCCTCTTTTTATGTTACGGACAAATGCCTAGTCACTATCTTACCTCAGCCCCATCATAACCTTCGCAAAGCAAGAATTATCCGATGGAACCCTTCACCTCAAACCTGATTACTCACCTTCTACATTCGTTCATTAAATAAGAGGTGCCTGAATCAATGTTGCGAAATTAAACTGATGTACATGACCATCATTTAATGTAGTTTGGCCTGTAACAAATGTACGTGTTTGCCATTTCCGACTGGGATAGCTGGTCCTGTTCTAATCTTTTTCAGATTATGAAAGTGGTTCAGAAAATCAGTTTTTGTAAGATCAATCTCATGGACATGACTTCTTCCAACTCGAATCGCTTGCCCAGTAACACCTGCAAAGCGGTGATTATGTCGGTCTGCGCCTTCTTCAGCCAGTTTGGTACTACCTTCAAATTCATGTACATGCCTCTGTGTCTGTTTAGAAGAGATTGTTTTCTTCTTTACTGCAGGTTTATTCTTCTGCATCCGTTGCCTGCCTCCTTATGTTTTTGTGGCTTACAACATCCTATTAAGCAAACATAGTTAAGCGCTAGACAATTATCCGCAGTCCTAACAATAAATTTTTAATTCTACCTCCCCTTATAAACAACCGAATCATAGATCATCCTTATCTGGAATGGATTAAAAGAATGACGTGGTTTCGCAAAACCGGAATGTCGGTAGCCGAACTAAAGGAATATGTTGATCTGAGGGTTCAAGGTGGATTAAGTATTAAGTATGTATTGCAACGGTTAGATCATAAGACAATTCAGAAAACTGCCGACATCTATTTAGATATTACGGAAAAATAGAAGAAGACGAACTTAAAAAGTTCGCCTCCTACACTAACAGGGAATACGAGTCGGCACAAAATCGGCACGATCCGTCTTTAAGATCTTTAGATTATCTCAAAAACCTTGTCTCACCAAGGGTTACGGCGTTTTAACCAATACTGCCTTCCATTTCGAACTTGATCAAACGGTTCATCTCTACCGCGTACTCCATCGGCAGTTCTTTGGTGAACGGTTCGATAAAGCCCATAACGATCATTTGTGTCGCTTCCGCTTCGGTCAGGCCGCGGCTCATCAGATAGAACAACTGATCCTCCGATACCTTGGATACCGTTGCTTCGTGCTCCAGCGTAATGTCGTCGTTCATGATTTCATTATAAGGAATCGTATCGGAGGTCGACTGGTTATCCAAATCAACGTATCACACTTGATATTCGATTTTGCCCCTTGAGCCTGACGACCGAATGAAGCCAATCCGCGATACGTAACTTTACCGCCATGCTTACTGATCGACTTGGACACAATCGTCGATGTCGTATCTGGTGCCAAATGGATCATTTTCGCCCCTGCATCCTGATGCTGGCCTTTGCCTGCAACTGCAATGGACAAGACCATACCTTTAGCTCCACGGCCTTTCAGCACAACTGCCGGGTATTTCATTGTCAGCTTGGAACCAATGTTACCATCGACCCATTCCATCGTTGCATTTTCTTCTGCAACCGCACGTTTGGTCACCAAGTTAAAGATGTTTGGTGCCCAGTTTTGGATCGTTGTGTAACGAACGCGTGCATTTTTCTTACAAATGATTTCCACCACTGCGCTATGCAGCGAGTTCGTGCTGTAAATCGGAGCCGTACAGCCTTCTACATAATGAACGAAGCTGTCTTCGTCGGCAATAATGAGTGTACGCTCGAATTGCCCCATGTTTTCCGAGTTAATACGGAAGTAAGCCTGCAATGGAACTTCACATTTTACACCCTTCGGTACATAGATAAAGCTTCCGCCTGACCATACCGCACTGTTCAGTGCTGCAAACTTGTTGTCCGCAGGAGGTACAACTGTCGCAAAATACTCTCTCAGAATTTCAGGATGCTCACGCAGCGCCGTATCGGTGTCCATGAAAATAACGCCCTGATCTTCCAGTTCCTTTTGCATGCTATGGTAAACAACCTCGGATTCATACTGTGCGGATACACCAGCCAGAAACTTTTGCTCCGCCTCAGGAATCCCCAGTTTATCAAAGGTTTCCTTAATTTCCGTAGGAACCTCTTCCCACGTTTTTCCTTGCTTCTCGGAAGGTCTTACATAGTACTGGATATCGTCGAAATCCAGATCATTCATATCTCCGCCCCAGCTTGGCATAGGCATTTTTTCAAACTGCTTTAGTGCTTTCAGACGGAATTCCAGCATCCATTCTGGCTCATCCTTAATTTTGGAGATTTCCTTTACGATTTCCGGAGTGAGACCCTTACCTGTTTGGAAAATGGATTTGTGCTCGTCACGAAAGCCATATTTATACTCTTCCATTTCCGGTGCTTGCTTGGCCATGTTTCTCAAACCTCCTCTATTCTAGTTAAATTATTGTTCTTCATCAATTCCTTTGCGCAACGCGTTCCAGGCCAAAGTCGCACATTTGATACGGGCCGGGAACTTATTGACACCTGACAAAGCTTCCAGTTCTTCATAATCGTCGAATTCGGCGGCTTCACCCTTCATCAGAGAAGAGAAGCGATTCGCCATATCCAGCGCCTGATCAATCGTTTTTCCCTTAACCGCCTCTGTCATCATTGAAGCGGAGGACATGCTGATTGAACAGCCTTCCCCTGTAAAACGGGCATCCTCGACAACGCCGTCCTTCGTCTTGAGTTGAAGAGAAATCCGGTCACCACACGTAGGATTGTTCAAATCCACCGTGACCACGTCATCCTCAAAACGTCCGCGATTCCGCGGATTTTTATAATGATCCATAATTACACGTCGGTACAAGTCATCAAGTTGCATCGCCAAAATACTCCTTTGTTTGGATTAAGGCGCTGATCAAAACGTCGACTTCCTCTTCTGTGTTATAGAGGTAAAAGCTGGCTCGCGCCGTTGCACTGGCTTTCAACCAGCGCATCAATGGCTGGCAGCAGTGATGGCCTGCACGTACAGCCACCCCTTTACTATCCAGCACGGTCGCTACATCATGCGGATGTACATCATTCAGATTGAATGTTACGAGTCCTACATGACGTTCAGCAGGACCGTAAATCGTCAAGCCATCCACTTCACGTAGACGTTTGAGAGCATAGTTGGCCAGACGGCTTTCATGCTGTGCAATCGCGTCCAGCCCGATGCTCTCCAGAAAATCAATGGCAGCTCCCAAACCGACAGCTCCGGCAATGATCGGGGTTCCGCCTTCGAATTTCCAAGGCAGCTCCTTCCATGTGGATTCATATAATCCCACATCGTCGATCATTTCCCCGCCGAACTCAATCGGCTCCATGTTTTCCAACAGCGCCTTTTTGCCGTACAATGCCCCGATCCCTGTAGGACCACACATTTTGTGACCAGAAAAGGCATAGAAATCAGCATCTATGTCTTGTACGTCTACTTTCATATGTGGCGTGCTTTGCGCACCATCTACGACGATGATCGCACCTTTTCGATGCGCAATAGCGGCAATCTCTTTGACCGGGTTCACAACACCAAGCACATTCGAGACATGTGCGATCGCTACAATTTTAGTGTTTTCGGTAACCGTTTTTTCCACGTCAGCAAGATCAACGCTACCGTCCTCTTGAAGGGGAATATATTTTAAAGTTGCGCCTGTGGCTTTGGCTACCTGTTGCCACGGAATCAGATTACTGTGATGCTCCATCTGTGTGATGACAATCTCATCACCTTCCTGACAGTTGGCTCTACCATAGGAAGAAGCGACCAGATTCAGCGCCGTTGTTGTTCCTCTTGTAAAAATAATTTCCTGACTGCGCTTTGCATTCAGAAAGCGGGCTACCTTCTCCCGCGCACCTTCATAAGCATCCGTAGCGCGACTCCCCAAGGTATGCACACCGCGGTGAACGTTCGAATTATCATATTCGTAGTAGTGCTTGATCGCCTCGATGACCGCCAGCGGCTTTTGCGAAGTGGCCGCATTATCCAAATAAACCAGCGGATGACCGTTAATCTCCTGATGTAAAATCGGGAACTGTTCACGGATCAATGCAGTATTCATTGGCCTAACTTCCTTTCAACAAGGCTTTGCAGCTGCTGTTGAAGTCCTTCAAGCGGAATTTCAGAAACGACAGGTGCCAGAAAGCCATAAATAATCAAGCGTTCAGCTTCTGCACGGCTAATCCCGCGGGACATCAAATAATACACTTGTTCACGATTCACCTGACCGACCGAAGCTGCGTGACCTGCGGTCACATCATCCTCATCAATCAGAAGGATCGGGTTAGCGTCACCACGCGCTTTCGGGCTAAGCATGAGAACACGTTCTGTTTGCTGGCCGTCTGCTTTGGTAGCACCTTTTTCAATTTTCGTAATACCGTTAATAATGGAAGAAGCATTTTCACGCATAACTGCGCGTGTAATCATCTGGCTGGCCGAACTTTTGCCAAAATGCTGTGCTTGTGTCGTATAGTTCAGCTTTTGCGAGCCGGAGCCTACAGCAATAATCTTGGCATCCGAGTTGGAGCCATTGCCTTTCAGCACGGACATCGTATTGCTCGCTGTATTGCCGTAGTTCATTTCTCCGACAATCCATTCGATAGCTGCGTCATTACCCAACGTAGCACGGCGGATGGAAATATCCGTTACTTGCTCTCCTAGCTGATGCACCGTTGCATAGCGCACCTTGGCTCCTGCATTCGCTACCACTTCTACTGCGCCATTATGAATGACAGGTGCAGCCAAATCCGCAGATACATAGTTGTCTACGTACGTCACGGAACTGTGGCTTTCCGCAATGAGCAGTACGTGAGGTGCAAAGGTTGCTGTCGCATCGTCTGTCAGGAAAACAGCCTGAAGCGGAACATTTAACTCCACATTCTTCGGCACATAAGCGAATACTCCACCGTTCCAGATCGCTGCGTGCAGCGCGGACAATGAATTTTCATCCGTCTTAATGACCGTATTCAGATGAGCTTTAACTAGATCACCATGCTCCTTAACCGCCGTTTGCAGATCCGTGAAAATAACACCTTGCGCTGCCAATTCCTCGCTCAGCTTCACATATACCGCGCCGGAGTTGCGCTGGATAATCAGACCGCCCTCCTGCTGATCTTTTACCAGATCGGCAATCGCTGCGGGAACCTGCCCCACCGATGGAATCGCCTGGCTGTTTTTATGTTGACCGTAATCGTTGAGATTCCAACGTTCGATTTTGGTTTTTTCAAATACCGGAAGCTCCAGTTTGCCTGCAAGCTCAAGTGCTTTTTGTCTGTCTGCGGTCAGCCATGACGGCTCGCCGTTACGTTCGGACAGAACGCGCAGTTGCTCGGAATCTACCGGAAGGATTGTTTGTGTACTCATTAGTTTTCCTCCTCGCTTCCGGCTTACGCCTCTTGTCCTACAGTTTCATCAACGATACCCAGTTCTTCCTTGATCCAGTCGTAACCGTCCGCTTCCAGACGCTCAGCCAGCTCAGGTCCACCGGATTTAACGATGCGTCCTTGCATCATGACATGTACGAAATCAGGCTTAACGTAATTCAACAGACGCTGGTAGTGAGTAATGATGAGGAAACCGCGCTCTTCGGAACGCATAGCATTGACACCGCTAGCCACGATTCTCAAAGCGTCAATATCCAGACCGGAGTCAATTTCGTCCAGAATGACGATTTTCGGATCGATCATCATCATTTGCAAAATTTCATTCCGTTTTTTCTCACCACCGGAGAAACCTTCATTCAGGTAACGGTGAGCAAACTCAGGATTCATTTCAAGTTCCTTCATTTTGCTTTCCATTTGGCGAATAAATTTAATCAGGGAAATTTCCTGTCCTTCTTCACGGCGTGCGTTAATTGCACTACGCAAAAAGTCGGAGTTTGTTACCCCTGCAATTTCACTCGGATACTGCATAGCCAGGAACAATCCCGCACGTGCGCGCTCATCCACTTCCATGTCCAGAACGTCTTCTCCGTCCAAAGTTACTTTGCCATCTGTGACTTCATATTTGGGATGCCCCATCAAAGCAGAGGCCAATGTACTTTTACCCGTTCCGTTAGGACCCATGATGGCATGGATTTCTCCGCCCTTCATTTCGAGGTTGATGCCTTTCAGAATTTCCTTGCCTTCAATGGTCGCTTTGAGACCTTCAATCTTAAAGTTTGTAGCCATATTCGGAATACCCTCCAAAATTTGTAGTGTGGTGTCGAAATCAGAAAGTATATTTAAACAGGGGAGCCCCCTGATTTCAAGCAAGCAAAATATTTAAAAATTTATTTATACTCATTCTAAACTGATTATCAATGATTCTCAAGTTATTTTATAATAAATATCTTTAAGGGTGCAACCAACAAAAACAGGTTAAGCGATTTTCTTCATAAAATATTCATACGAACTCAGCTCACAAATGGCAAAATAGCATACGAACCTGACTAAATTATGAAATGTGTTCCAAAGCCAACGTGATGAACAATGAAAAAGAAAGGTGAAGCTTTACCGTGATTGTCTGCTTCCTAATTTTATTATAGCGTAATTATTCATCATTACCGCATATCCCATCATAATCGTACCCCATCTATGAAAAAGCATTAAAATGCTGTAATTGTCTTTTTCAGCCATAAAAACGCTACCGACAACATGACGTCAGTAGCGTTTTTACATGTGTAGCGCTTATTTCAGAATACGGTCCCACTTCTATGGAATAAGAATTAAACTGTCAGAATCAAGCTTTCAGATCCTTGTTATGGTTAGCCCAGATAAGAGCGAAGCATCCACATATGTTTTTCCAGATCCGCCTTATAACCAATCAGCAAATCTGCGGTTGGCTGATCAGAAGTACTTTCTGCCAATTCAATCCCTTCCTGAAATTCCTCACAGACGGTGGCAAAGTCCTCAATCAGCGTTTGTACCATTTTCGGCGCATCCTCATTACCACTTGCCTCGTGAATCGAGGACAGCTCCAGATATTCTTTTAACGTTGCGGAAGGGGAACCTTTCAGCGCCAGCAGGCGTTCAGCGATCTCGTCCATTTTTAGCGTAATCTCATTATATAGCTCTTCAAATTTGACATGGAGTGTAAAAAAGTTGGTGCCTTTCACATACCAGTGATAGTTATGAATCTTCACATATAGCACATTCAGATTAGCCACCTGACGGTTTAACAGTTCTTCCACCGATTTCGTTTGCGTATTTTTCGAGTTGCTTGTTGTTTTAGCCATAATAAATCCCTTCCTTTTCATCAAATTGTTCATTCAGGAACGTTTACGCATTCATCCACCGTCATTCTGACGGGAAGACGCCAGCGGGCACGGTATTTCGCCTGCCGGACGTCTGTTTATTATTTACCCTTCCAGTATAGAGACGAAACAAAACAACAGAGTTCCTGAGTGCTCTTCCGGCGTTTCGTAAAAAAAATGTACAAAATTCAAGCGTTTTTCGTTATACTTGGCTCTACCCAAGCAAAATGGTTGGTTTAATCTTTTAGTATTTTTGGAAATCGACTTAAGCACATTTTATGGAGGTGACTTCGTTGTCCCAATATCATCCTTTAACGACAGAAGAAGCAATTGAATTCGTGAAGGGCATCCCCGGATTTTTTAGTCAGGACGCCCGTCTGGAATGCCGAGAAATCGGTGATGGTAACCTGAATCTGGTTTTTCATATTACGGATTCTGAATCTGACAAGAGTATCATTGCCAAACAGGCGCTTCCCTATGTGAAAATTGTGGGTGAATCCTGGCCGCTGTCACTGGATCGTGCCCGTATTGAACGCGAGGCACTTCAGCAGGAGCACCACATTTGCCCTGAGCTGGTTCCTGCGGTGCTCGGCTATGACGATGAACTCGCCTTGACTGTGATGGAGGATCTAAGCTCATACACAATCATGCGCAAAGGATTAATCGAAGGAAACACATATCCGCATTTCGCTGACCATATTGGAGAATTTCTGGCACGTACGCTCTTTTTCACCTCGGATCTGGGCATGAATCAGCAAGACAAAAAAGAGCTGGTCAAGCGCTTTATCAACCCGGATCTTTGTAAAATCACCGAGGATCTTATTTTGGATGAGCCTTATCGGTTTTCGGACAATAACAACTATGGTTCGTACATCGAAGACGAGGCTGAGGCACTTCGTACAGATCATGCCATTCACCTGGAAGTGGCTTTGCTGCGCGAGAAATTTCTGACGCGAACAGAAGCGCTACTGCATGGCGATCTTCATACGGGTAGTATTTTTGTAACAACGGAGTCCACTAAAGTCATTGATCCCGAATTTGCCTACTACGGACCGATGGGCTTTGATATCGGAGCGGTGATTGCCAATCTGCTGTTGAACTACGCAGCACAGCCCGGATGGACTACTGACGAGACAGCTATGCAGCAACGGCGTGACTGGCTTTTAGAGACTGCCATTCAGGTATGGGAGCGGTATGAGAGCGGGTTCCGCAAACTGTGGGACGAGCATGTTACCGACCACATGGCCCGCACACCGGGATATCAGGACTTGTACCTCCAGAAAGTGCTGCAAGATACGATTGGCTTTGCAGGCTGCAAAGTCATCCGCCGCATCATCAGCTTGTCGCATGTGGCCGATATAGACACGATTGCCAATCCTGCGATCAAGGAAGCAGCGGAAAGACTGGCGCTATCTATCGGGAAAGCCTTGGTTCTACGCAATCGTGAGGTGCATTCGATTCGTGAATTGGGAGACATTATTCAGACAGCAACGGCTGCCCCAACTAAAGGAGCTTAATGGATATGAGTGAAAACAAAAAATCTGCGACCGAAGCTTCCAATGAAGAAATAGTGCCTGGTCAGGCTCTATCGTCGCTAGTATGGAAAGGTGACCACTTGTCCATGCTGGACCAGCGCCTGCTGCCCGAATCCATCGTGATGCTGGATTTGTTCACAGCCGAGGAAGTGTGGGATGGCATCCATGCCATGAAGGTACGCGGTGCGCCGGCCATCGGGATGGCTGCGGCCTACGGCGTCGTGCTGGGTGCTTCCGCTTACGGCGGAACCGATGTTGCTGGATGGCTGGAGCATGTACACAGCGTTTGCGGGCATTTGGCTACATCACGACCGACAGCGGTGAACCTGTTCTGGGCACTGGACCGTATGAAGAAGCGGGCCAAAGAACTAACGGCCGAAGCGACCGGAGGACGGGTCGAGGATTGGAATGCCGGATTGGAGCGTGAAGCTATATCCATTCAGGCAGAGGATGAGGAAGTATGCCGCCTGATCGGCGTCCATGCTTTACCTCTATTCCAAGACGGCATGGGCGTGCTCACTCACTGCAATGCAGGCGGGCTGGCGACAGCGAAGTATGGGACGGCGCTCGCTCCCATGTATCTCGCACATGAGAACGGCATACACCTGAAAGTGTTTGCCGACGAAACGCGTCCTGTGCTCCAAGGGGCGCGACTGACGGCTTTTGAACTTCAGCAGGCTGGTATTGATGTAACCCTGCTGTGTGACAACATGGCTGGCATGGTCATGGCCAAAGGATGGGTTCAGGCCGTCATCGTCGGCACGGACAGAGTGGCTGCCAATGGCGATGTTGCGAACAAAATCGGGACTTACAGCTTAGCTGTGCTGGCCAAGGCGCATGGTATTCCTTTTTATGTAGCTTCACCGCTATCTACAATTGATTTGCACACGGCAACAGGCGCAGACATTCCCATCGAGGAACGCCCTGCGGAGGAAGTTACCGAAAGCTTCGGCAAAAGGACGGCCCCACAGGGTATCAAGGTCTATAACCCGGCTTTCGACATTACGCCTCATAAATACATTACCGCCATCATTACCGAAAAAGGGATCGTCCAAGCTCCCTTTAGCGACAGCCTGCCCGCTTTATTTGCGGATTAATTTGTCTGGGCCATGTAGCTCGTATGAAGGTTGAATTGTTTTACTCGATAAAATATAACTTTTCTATTGAAAAACCGGAGCGAAGCAGCCCCGGTTTTTTCGCGTTTTTCTACCTTCGTGCAGCAAAAGCTCCACTTAGACCAGCTTCAAAAGCGCCTCATACCCCGGCATACCCGGCTTAATCCCTAGCTGCTCCGCTTCCGTCGTCACCGACTCCATGGGCGCTTCCAACAATTCGCGCAGCGTTTTCACACCCACAGCTCGTGCGGCAAGAATTTTCCGATCTCCCAGCCGTTCATTCAGCAATCCGACATCCAGTGCGCCGCACATGATGTAACCACGGGAATTGGAGATGGTCAACAGCGTTGTTTTAGGCAGTTTGACCTCAACTCCGATAAATGTATGCTCACCCACCTGTACGGGTTCCATGTGTATCATTGTCCTCACGTGCACCTCCTCTTTGTTCATCCGGGATATTTTATGCAGCATTTACGCGTGAGTGTGGACACCCGTGGATATGTATTGAATTTTAGTACACTAATTTTGTGGAGTGCCTATTGCGTAATGTGCATTTTCTGCGCATTCTACATCAATCGGTTAAGAATGAATGATTTTATTCTAGGATTCTCAATTCTCTGTGCCCACTTTCTAATCTAAATCCAGTATTCCAAAAACAATCCCTCCTACTTCTTGTTAACTCTCTTAAATTCCCCATCTTCTTTCCATTCAAAAACATGTTCATGAGGCCACTCTGGATGCTGCTTTGAATTCCCATGATTCGTATAGTCTACATCGCGTGTAGCTCTTCCATTCTCATCATAATATCTTCTTGTTTTTGAAATTTCCTTTTTAAATAATGTGACAATTGAACTGAAATAAACAGAGCTTACTACGACTATAATAGTATATATTCTTGTTATAAGATGTATAAATCAACGAAGCAGTAGTATCTTTCAAATCGTGGTCTTCAACCATATCCTGTAACTCAGGGATAAGTGTTAAAAGCTTTTATAGTTATGTAGCTGCTGTCTCGTTGTGATACCGATCTCTTGTGTAATGTCTAATGGTGTTTTGCTATTAGCTTGAATAAATTGAAGAAGTATTATCACAATTCACTAGCTTGTCACTAATGTTAGACCATATTATAACTTGACTTTATCAAGTCCTCCATTAAAAGGGGGCTTTATTTTTTGCAAATCATTTTTGAGAAAAAAGCATAAACCGTCCCTAACTCCTTACAAATCAAAAAGGCTAGACGGACAATCCCATCTAACCTTCTGTATTGATCATAAGAATTTAATGATCTGCTTCAATAACTGATGCGAATTTAAATCACTTATCCCTATTAGAGATGATTAAATTTCGCCGTGATGTGTCGGTTGATAACTAGACCCTTTATCTGGAAATTGTAAAGGTATAGTCACTACTGCTACTAACATAAAGCTGGCTACTAAAAAGGTTAGAATAATTTTACGTTTCATCTTCATCCACCTCATTAATCAAATTTCTGAAAACTGCCCTTGTCTCAGCAGAAGCATGTTCTTGAAAAAACTCAAACAGTCTCATACATTTAATTATATACGATTTATTATTGATTAATGTAGATTTTTCCAAACAACTTAATAAAAATCTAAAGCCATCAGAAAATCTTCCTTTGGTCAAATAGTAAACTGATAATTCCTTCGAAAAATGTATAAAACGTTCTGTTATGAATCGTTGAGTATAAAAGCTTTCGATGCTTTGTTCCTCCAGATAAGATGAAATATCCACCTCGAATTGCTTTAGAATATCATCTACATCAAAATGATATTGGTTAGCTGCCTCAACTATAATATCAAGTGCGGGAAGAACTTCATCTTTTCTTGATGAAAAATAAGCAACATAATCGGGAAGCACGTTTACTTCACCCGCAAGGAGCCTATTCACATAGGTATTGGCGTTTGCCCACTCCTTAAATTGATTTTTCCATTTTAGGGTCGTTTCATCTTCTTCTTCCACCCAGCTTAAATCGGCATATTTCTGGATATGCTGGAGCCCTGTTTCATAATCTTTTTTAGCATCACAAGCTTCAGCACGAATTAAATGTGAAAATGCCCAGTATACAAATGGAGGGTAAAATGACTTCTTTCTATGTTCGCTCTTTGCATGATACTGTTGATCGATTTTGTATTGTATTTCTGCTTTATTTCCCAAAGTTGTAGCAAACTTATTGGCCTTATCCCACTTACGCAATGAACGACATGTATTCACTAAATCCCTTAACGCATCTAGCTGATCCGCTTCATCCAAGCGCTCAACGTAAGTTTGAAACTGAACTACCGCATCATAGTTTTCCTCTTGATTATCACCTTGTCTTGCCACAAATAATCGATACTGGCACATAGCTAGACGTTCTGAATATTGCTTTTTCTCACTTACAGCTACATTTTCATAAAGTATAGCTGCCGCCTCATATAACTCCTCTTTAAAGAGTTCTTCTGCAAGTTCGAATAAGGATTCTGAGTATCCCAGTTTGTCCATCAATAAGTTTACAACTTCATGAATACAGTCCAATTTGTTTAATCTCGCACAATTATGTAAGAAAGGACTCATTCGACGCCAATTCGGGTTAGCTTCCGCTAAATACTCATGCACATATCGTTCATAATAATAGCCGACAGGATGCCCCATTGCTTTTGTGATTCGATCTAGTTGATCGACTGAAAAAGTGCGGTTCCCATTAATGATGCTGCTCATCGTACCAGGATTCATGTCTATTTCTCTGGCTAAGTTGCTTAGAATTAAATCATTATCTTTCATATGATTGGTTATCTCTGTGAGTATCGTGGCTGTATTAGACAAAATAAACCACCCCTTAAAAGGAACTTGTTAGGAATCAACTCATTAAAAAGAAGGCTATTGCAATCCAATGATAGAACAGACTTACTGCAATACATTGTACCATCTTCTGGAACAATATCATATACCTCTCATATATTTACTTAAGATACCTTTACGGATTAACTCCTTTTTAAAAGATTGTGCAAATACAAAGTGAATTTGTTCTCCACCTGCTCCACCCCGTACTTTATAACTTTTTCAAAAACTGTGGTGGTACAAAATCAGAAAGCCAAACCTCATTGTTTGCATAATAAAACTTCACATTATTAGCTAGGGCACTTGTCGTGTTAACTTCCAGAATCGCCAATTCTCCACGTCTACTGCCTGCTAACGTTGCAAATTCAAGGGTCTCGGACAAATGGACGTACTCTCTCCCCATTGGTTTAATTCCTTCTGTAAGGATCTTCTCTATAACCCTAGTATTTGTACCATGATAGAGAACTATTGGGGGATGAAATTCCTTATAGCACACCCCTTATCAACATCATTATTACAACCTTCCGATTCATTAATCGGTTTCAAAGTGTAACTTCTACAATATCGCCATGAAAGTGACCAAAATGTGCCGCCTTATGAATAAATAAACCTTTTATTATAGGAACAATATACCATATAACGGTACACTTGTTCGATCCTTTATTTAGGGTATTAAATAACAACACTCTACAGATGGGTTTTAGACGATGGATTGAAGAAAATTCACGATCTGCTCTTTATGATGCCTGTCATGATACACGAACATTTCTTGCAAAAAGCTTTCCATTGTATACGGATTATTATGGAGCTTCCCAATCAACCGCTTACGTTGAGAAATAGCTTCATTTAACAAATCATGTGGTTTCATATTTCTTCCGAAATCAACGGATGCATCGTTAAATGCCTGTACATTTCAGCAATCGTTGCCAAGTGAATTCCTCCTGTCTCATATTAGAGCGAGAAGTTCTAAATCAGATTGATTTCAATTCGTACAAGCCATTTTGAAGCGAAAGACTGGCAGGACATGTACTATTAATCAAGACTTTGGTGTTGTACTCGCGCGGCATCCTATCGTCCGGGAACCAAGGCCGCTGCTTGTCTATTACAATTAATAATCCTTCTGCGTCCCCTAGCGGCGTGAATTGCGGCCCAGCTCCACCCCATGAATCAAGTTGGAACACTTCTGTGATGGTTTGACAAAATTCTGGAACATTATCTACAGGAAGGCCAATCTCACTTATACGAAGTAGAGCCTTTGGCCCGAAAGTTTCATCTACAGCGTTATCGAGTGAATGGTGAGCAATGAACTCGATGAGGTTATGATCTGGATCATAGAAGTAAAGTGCTGTTGCATTCCAGCTTTCGAAAAGAAACTCATCCTCTTTGGTTCTTGAAATCAATGAGATACCCCGGTCGATTACCCATTGTTTTGCTTCAATGAACTTATTCGTTGGAATCGCAAACGCAACGTGATAAAACTCATTCTCCATGAGGGAATCTTCCTGAAAAGCAAGAACCGATTCGCCAGCTCGAAATGACAATCGTGAAGCGGTTTCCTCCAGAACTTCCAGATCCAAGAGAGAGCCGTAAAAATCTTTCATGGCATCCAATCGGTGTGTATTTAAGAGCACTTCTGTTATTTTCATCGCGTTCGTCATCCTCCTTAAAATAAATGATTTATACTTAAGATAACTTGATTACGTAAGCCGTAGATTGATATCTAGTGTCCTTCAAAACCCCTGTTGGAATCAGCAGCTTTTTACCGGAAGGGCTCCAGCGTAACTGATCACTTATGCCATTATCGCCCAGAACAGGGGTTTGCTCCCCTGTTTCTGCTTCTGTAATGAAAAAACGGTATTTATCTCCATCCTCAGAAACCGCATAGGCCAGCTTGCTCCCATCCGGCGACCAGCTTGTACCGAACAGTTGCATACCCGAAGCCAATGTGGACAGTTCTTTCCCTTTGGTATCGCAGAGAACCAATACGTTCTCTCCTGGTTTGGTGTGTTTTACAACCGCCAGCTTGCTGCCATCTGGGGAAGGAAGGACCACCCAGACGTTTTTTTTCAGGACTTCGGATTGCTTGGTTTCGATATCATAGGCGATCAATTCCCCCATTGCAACATAGTAGATCATGTTTCCCGACTGAGCCACGCTAGAAACACTTCTCTGTCCAGTCTTGACTGCAACTTCACTTTTTCCGTTTACATCAGCCCTGATAATGTCCCCTTCCATATTGGGAAAAATAACGTGACCTGTATCCTCCCATACGCCTTCCCCGGCCATAAACTCTGCATCGTACATTTTCACGGAAACGCCGGTTTCAAGATTCATGATGTAGCCTATTCCTGTGGATTCATACAATTGCTGATAAAGCATATGCTTCCTGTCAGGGGACAGCTTTGCAAATCCGTAGCTGTTCTCCCCCTCCAGCAGCGGCGTCTCCCCACTGGAAGCAAGATCATATTGATAGAGGTTATGTGGATAACGTTTTTCTCCCTCAATTATCACGGGGGAAAGCTTCCTGTTCTGTTTATCAACCGCAAGCGTGCCTTCACTCACCCAATCCATCCCGCGCACACCCTCGATCTTAGCAATGCCCTCCAGCTTCAACTTGGTGTATACGGATTCAGTGGTGTTATCCATCACGGTAATCTTTTTGCCGGACTTCTCTACGACCTGCCGCGCCTCTGTGTTTCCTGTACTGCACGCAGTCATGGACAGAAGAATTGCCGTAGCGAGCAGAATGAGTCCTGTTTTGCCCAGCTTGCTGTGGATATTTACGTTCATTGCATGATTCCCCCTAAAAACGTTGTACAGCATAGACATGATTGAATTCGATTCACACAAAACTCGCTGTGGAGCCTAATCATGAGTTTTGTGTAACCTTTGCTTACTCTAAGCATATTGGAGGAGTATTTCTAAACCACACCTGCTTGTTTCCAAGTTGTAAACTTTTTGCGTAGCTTTGATACAGAGTGCAGACCTGTTAAGATGTAGCCGGAAAAGATAGCTCAAAAACCGAACCTTCGCCTTCCGACTCCAGCAGCGTAATGCTTCCATTCTGCTTCTCGACCAGATTGCGCACCAGTGACAGTCCCAGTCCCGTGCCGCCCGATTGCCTGGATCGGTCGCGGTTGACCGTGTAGAAGGGCTCGAAAATCCTCTCTCTGGCTTCATCAGGAATGCCTATGCCGGAATCACGGATCGTGATCCTTACCCGGTTGTCTCTAAGTTCGCTGTAGACATGAATTGTTCCTTGAGGGACATTATATTTGATCGCATTATCCAGCAAATTAATAAAAATATGCATAAAGCTCTCTTTATCAATCCAGATGTGGGCTGGCTTCGCATCGCAGGAAATAGTGATACCGAAGCGTTCCGCCTTGCCGCTCATACGTGAACAAACATTGCGCAACCCCTCTGCAACCTCCAACAGCTCGGCCTGTGACTCAAAATCATATTTTTCCAGCGCCGACACCTGTAGCACCTTCTCCACCATTTCATATAGCCGCTGAGTTTCTTGGGCGATGCTGGCCTTGGCTTCCAACAGCAGTTTGGGATCATCGTCGTACATATTCAGCAGATCCACGTAAGCTTTAATGGAGGTCAGCGGTGTCTTGAATTCATGGCTAATATTGCCGATATATTGCTTCTGCTGCTGCTCCAGCGTCTGGAGCTTGTGGATAGCCAGTTGTAGCTTCCGTTGCTCTTCATCCTTAGCAGCAATACTCTGCTCAATCTCCATGCTCATAAAGTAGATGCCCTCGGCCAGCTCGCCCAGTTCATCCTTTCGCCTAAGTGGAGGAGCCTGAATATATTCGGCGCGGCGAATATCCTCTGCCGCCTTTTTCAACCGTCCAATGGCTGCGGCTGCCCGGTTAAAATACAAATATCCAATGATGAAGCTTAGCAAAAGCACCGCGATCCCTGTAGTCAGGAACAAATTCTGGAGGGTTCGTAGAAAACTCTGCGAACTTTTGAGTGAATATTGCAACTGAACTACCCCCATTTGTTCCTCTGGCCCTTGAAGCGGCGCCAGATACAGGAGTGTGTCCCCCACAGCCTCATATGCAATTTTATTTTGCAATGCATAGGCCAATGCAGCATTTACTCCACTCTGCTGGTCCACCGCTGGATGATCTTGAATTGAGGTGCCCACCTGGAGTCCCTGCGCATCATATAGCGTGACTCCCAGTCCGGTAAATCCGGCCAACTCTGTAGCCAGCCCCCGGCCTCGCTGCTTCATAAATGTCTGCGGCTCCAGCCGCGTACCCGTATAATAGGTCTGCTTCACTCGCAGATTAACCGTTTTGACGTGCTGGGCCAGATAAACCTCGGTTTGAGTCTGCTGGTTCTTTTCCACCCCTTGAAGAACGAAATAGCTTAGCACGCCTAGAGCAAGAATAAGCAGTACAGCCAGGAACAGACTGAATTTCAGCTTGATGCTAATTCTCATGGATAATCACCGCTCATCTTTTCTTTATTTGTCTCCTTTTATCTCACTCAAAAGCCTGGCATTTACATTCAACGCTGAAAATTGAAAAAGCACATCCTCTTCATCCAATACCTTACTTTTCGCTATTTCCAAATCAACAATCTCTTCATTTAAAAGCTCTGCGGATCGCTGAGTTTGACCGTTAAAGTTGAGAATTTGAACGTATTGATGCAAGGTCAAGCTTGTAATTCCCCATTTATGCTTAGGTTCAGGTATCAGGTCCCAAGTCATGATACATCCGAATATTCATCGGTTTACCTCCAATAGATCATTTCATTCTCAACATAAATCAATACCCCATCCGTTTTCATCTACTTCTTTTGGTTATGGTTCAATGCAACGACAATTGTGATGACTAATCCGATCAGCGTCACCAGCAATGTACCGAACATTATCATTAATGTCAGCGCATCTTTAACCTCCACAGGCGTCACCTCCTTTGCAGGAGACTAGCCGACCGCCCATCTAAGCCAATAGATTGGTTAAAAACATGATAGCACACGATATTAGTAGCCTGAAACCAAGTCTCTGGCTTCATCTTCTGCCTTTTCAATAGCTTCAGCTAAAGTCATTTCAGGCTTTACTTGTTTGTACTGAATGGCTTTACTATATGTACCCCCTGCCTCGCTCCACTCCCAATATGTATGAACATCCACTGACTCCAGAAAATAGACCGATAAGGCCTCTACAGGATTTACAGCATATAAATCCATGAACTTCTGGTTTGAAAGCTGATCGCGCTTAAGAAATTCCTTTTTCATATTGTATAATAGATTCAATACATCTTCGTCATTCACATTCACGATGCGATTCACAAATGCATTGCGTCTTTCCACGTTATTCAATATGATTTGGATAGCGTTGCGTATACGCCAAGCCTCCGGGCCAATACTGAGCATATGAATTAAATCGTTCGTAGTCAGGTCAGGATGAAATGGGGCTGGCTGAATTATTCGTGTCCACACTTCATCGTTCCCATTCTCAAACACTTGAATTGCATCAGTAACATTCACCCCAATGGTCTGCCATTGGCGGTTGAGGGCATCTCTAATGTGATAGTAGTGCAGCCCGGCTTCTTCGTTTTCTTCTGTTTGCTCCCAAACCTGTCCCATACGAACAATGGTTTTGATGGCTTGTTTGTTGGTTTTAGTGTTTTGCATCATGGTATCATCCCCAATTCTATTTTTGGAAAAATGGCAATAGCAAAGCCAAGGGTATGTTGTACATCCCTTTGATAAGGTATCAGTATTAAATTTTGTTGATCGTTTAACGATCATATATACAAACACAGTATAGCACATGAACGTTTAGTGTTCAATAATTTACATGCAGTCTTTGGAGGTTTTTTAATGGATAATAAGGATTGGGTCTTATATTGTAAACTGGGAGAAATAATTGAAAAGCACAATGTGTCTGTATTGAAGCTATCTGAGGATATTAACCATAGAAGAACAACGATTATGGATTTAATGCATAATAAAGACATGGAGAACAAGCGTATACCTGCCTCTCTTATCACTAAATTGTGTGTCTATTTCGATATCACTCCTAATGATTTATTTGAAATTCGTAAGCTCTAAATAAAACGGAGACCCGTAAAATATAGACTCTGAAAAGAGTTATTTTTACGGGTCCCACGTTTACGTAATTAGTAAATAATTATCATTGAAAAGCTCATTCCGATCTCCGAAGACGCTTTATAAAGGAAAGCACTCCCCAGACGAACAACGCCAAAATGCCACCAACGATTAGGAGGGTAATTAAAATATTACTCCATACGAAATGCAATCAACATCACTCCATGCATTATTTTATGGTCATCATGTAGGGTACTCTTCTAATGTCTCTCCATATTTTAACTCACGTTTACTTCCTCTGCATTCGATTTGAACATTTTTACTTTTATGATGATTGATAAAAAGGCCAGAAGTGTAAACATCATTCCGCTCCAGATGAGCTGGTGTATTCCCAAGTGAGAGATAAACCAACCCCCAATTGAAGCCCCCACAGTAATGCCAAGATTAGAAAATGAAACAAACAAGCTGTTTCCAAATTCGGGAGCTTCTTTCGTCTCTGTCGTTAACCATGCTTGGCTAATAATAAGCCCTCCGGAATGCACTGCCCCCAAATGAGTACGACTACAACCATCGGAAGGAAAGAAGAACTCAAATAATAAATAATTAAGTAAATGATCACATAAAGCAGGGGAAACATTATGACGGTCTTTATAAGATTTTTATGTAATAACCCTCCAAATAAAAAATTTCCAAAAATCATGATGATCCCAAAGACCATCAACATGATACTAATCCATGACCCATTCATATGGGTTACCTGACCAAGATATTCAGCAAAGTAGCTGTACACAGAAAACATAGCTGCAAAGATAAAAATAACGGTCACGATATTGAACCATAATTGAGGTTTACGTAGTATACCAAGCTGTTTTCCATAAGACATTTTCTCTTTAACCGGCATAGAAGGAAGCCAAATGAGGATTCCTGTAAAGGCAATCATGCTGACAACAGCCCCAAACAAGAAAGCGGCTTCTAACGATATTTTTTCTGCGAGATAAGAAGTTAAAGGTACGCCAAAAGCAAATCCGACCGTTATTCCGGCGAAAACCTTGGTGACTGCTTTACTGCTTTTTTCCGGCGGGACAAGTTTGGCTGCGACCACTAGGGCAACCGAAAAAAAGACAGGATGAAAAATAGCAGGGAGAATGCGGAAAATGAGCATAACATCGAACTCGGTTGTAAAAGCATAAACCATATTTGAAATCACAAAACTGAGCACAGCCGTTAGCAGAATGACTTTACGATTTATACCGGAAACGAGTAAGGTCAGAAATGGACCTGAAATAGCAACCACTAAAGAAAATACACTTACAAGCCAGCCAGCTTGTGAAGTCGATATATTAAATTTTTGAGTGACCTGGGGTAAAACACCTATAATCCCCATTTCCGTTGTAATAATGCCGAATACGCCTAAAGCCAGAATAATAATAAGCAAAGAGTTAACCTGTTTCATTTTAAATGTAAGCCCCCATTATATTTATATATACAGATTTATAGATGTGTTTTACGAAAAAAAACCTCCTTTCTTTCTATAGTTCCTTTTGGATGTACTCGGCAAATTCCTGTATTGTCTTTTCGTTCCGACGATAGTACGTCCACTTCCCAATTCGCTCAGACTCCAACAAACCAGCTTTTTGCATCGTTAATAAATAACTTGAGATAACAGACTGTGCAAGTCCTGCTTTAGCCTGAATTTCCCCCACGCATATTCCGATTCGAAAATTAAGACCTTGGTTCAGATAAGCCTGTTCATCAAAAAATTCCTCTGGATTTTTTAACCACAGCATAATTAGACGACGTGTCTCATTAGACAAAGCTTTAAAAATCAATAACGGTTCCATAAAGTACATTATATCTACTTTATTAGATTTGTAAATATAAAATCCAGGTAGCTTTGCAGAAGAAATGAATTAATACTGCAACTGTCTATATAAAAAGAGGCTGTTTCCCCCACGGAAAATCCGCTCGGAAACAGCCTTTTTGCGTACCACTTCAACTACACTGACTTACTACGATTGGAGCGATACATCAAGTACAGGAAATACGGCGCACCGATCAGAGCGATCAGCAGCCCGGAAGGAATCTCCGTCGGCGCAAGCACCGTCCGTCCAATCGTATCTGCCAGCACCAGCATTACCGCTCCCAAGATGCTTGACAAAATAATGGAACGGCGTACGTGGTGCCCGATCAACGTACGCACGATATGCGGAGCAATCAGCCCGATGAAGCCAATCGTACCCACGCAGGCTACCGCTCCTCCCGCCAGCAGCACACCCACTGCCATCGCCAGCAGCCGGGTGCGACGCACCGGAAGCCCCAGTCCCATGGCGCTGCTATCGTCAAATACCAAAAGATCGAAGCGGCGAGCTAGCCACCAGGCTACTGGCAACAACACGAGCAGAAAGGCCAGAATCGTCGTCACCTGCGCCCAGCTTCGCGCATAGGTACTCCCCGTCAGCCAAATATAACCGGTGCTGCCCCACAGCGAGCCTTGGATAATTAGCACCTGAATTCCGGCTGCTCCAATCGCTGATACGGCGATGCCGAGTAATATGACAACAGACGGATTCAGATGTTTGTTCCAGGATAGAAAGAAGATCACCGCCGCCGAAACTGCCGCTCCGGCGATCGCAGCGACTGGCAGCACATAAATAGGCAGTCCGGGCCAGACGATGATTACTGCAAGCGCGCCGAATCCCGCTCCAGAAGAAACCCCGATGATCGAGGCATCCGCCAAGGGATTGCGAACGGCTAGTTGGATCAAGACACCGCTGACCGCAAGCGCGATACCAGCCCCGGCCGCCACCAGCGTGCGTGGAATTCTAAACTGCAGCAAAGCCGAATTCGCGCTCTCACCGCCGAACAGGCCAGACAGCAGATCGCCCACCGGAATGCGCATTCCTCCAAACATCAGGCTGAATACGGTTAAAAGCACGGCCCCGCACGCAAACAATGTGACCAGCCTGCCATACGGTAATTTCCGAGAGCGCACACCTATGTTCATTGAAGACTGTCCGCCGATGCCGGAAGGCAGTTTCATCCTCCACAGGATCAGCCAAATTAACCAAGGGGCCCCGATCAATGCCATTACTGCTCCGGTCGGCAGATCCATGCTTGATTGGTGGACCATTTTCGCCAGCACGTCAGCGCCTGTCAGGAGTAATGCTCCCCACAGGAAGGAACCGGGCAGCACCCAGCGATGCATTTTCAGGCCGCTTAAGCGCACCAAATGCGGAGCCACTAAACCTACAAACCCGATGGGTCCAATGACGCTGACTGTAATGGTCGACAGCAAGACCGCCAATACAATTCCCACCGCCCGGGTCAAGCCCACCTTTTGCCCGAGGGACGTGGATGTGGACTCATCCAGATCCAGCACATCGAATTGCCTCGACAGCAAAACCGCGATAACCGAGAGTCCTACAACCCAGGGCCAAGCATAAGTAGTGCCACTCCAATCGTTTTGCACAAGCGAACCGGAACCCCATAGAAACAATCCCTGCGTTTCAAAGGAGTAAAAAATATGTAATGCTCCGGTAAACGAACCGAGCACCATAGACACAATGAGGCCAGCAAGCGCCAGCCGGATCGGACTGCCAGCTCGCCCACCGCCCATGAAGTAAGCAAGCACCGCTGCCAGCAGGCCGCCGATGGCGGCAAACAGAAATGGAGCCTGATGCAGCAATGCGGGGAACATCACCGCGCCAAGCACAACCACAAAGTAGGCACCAGCGTTGATTCCGAGCGTATCAGAAGCCGCCAACGGATTTTTGGTGATAGCCTGTAGTAACGCACCGGCAATAGCCAGCGCACCGCCAGCCAAGATTCCAATGACCGTACGCGGCATCCGCAGATCCCAAACCATATTGTGCTCAAGCGTATTCTGACGCTGGGTCAACGCCTCGATTACCGTATGCAGCGGGATCGGCGCCTCTCCGTAGCACAAGCTTACAAAAAAAAGCGCGATAAGGACGGCCAATCCGCCCCCAAAAATGCTTCCTACACGCCAAGCCTTCGACAAATTCGTTCTGTCTGCTCGGGTCATTTCGTCAGAACTCCAACCACCTGATCAACCAACACTTTCGATGAGATTGGGCCGCCGAACGTCCACGTTGTTCCGTCCAGTGGATAGATCCGTTTTTCTTTGACGAAATTCAGTTCTTTCCAGACTGAATTGTTCTTCATCGCGGCTCCAAATACATCGTCCGTCTTCTGCGTAATGTAGATAAAATGGCTGTCCTGTACCGCCGGAAGAGCTTCGATGCCAACAGTGCTGAATCCATATTTCTCGGTTTTGTCCGACTTCCAGTCATTCACCATACCGAGTTTCGCAAGCGTCCCAACTACAAGCGAGTTATCCTTAAACATCCGTAGGCTCGCGGCATTTTGAGCTGTGAAAGCCTGAGTCAGCGCGTAGTGGGAATTCGCTTTTCCCGCTTTTTCCAATGTAGCCTTTGCCTCAATATAATGTTGGTCAAGTTCGCTTAGGACTTTATCCGCCTGCTCCGTTTTTCCAGTAGCGATAGCGATCTGCTTAAAGATCTCGACCATGCGGTCGTAATCATAACCGTTTCCCTTGTAAGGATCGTATTCTATCGTTGGTGCGATTCCCTTAAGCTGTGCGTAAATCGCTGCATTATTGTCTGCGTTAGAGATAATAAGGTCCGGTTTGAGCGCCGCGATCGCTTCCAAATTCGGTTCGCCCCGTGTACCGATATCAGTGACCGAATCAGCCAGTTTCGCCTCCTGTGTAACCCACAGCTTATAGTCGTCGTTGTCCGCATTACCAACAGGCTGCACACCCAGCGCGATCAGATCTTCGGTAAATGTCCATTCCAGTACAACGATACGTTCGGCTGGCTTGTCCAGCTTGACTTCCCCGTGATCGTCTTTAACCGTAACCGGCCCAGCCGCTTTGCTGGTCTGCTCAGACCCGGAAGTGGCTTCCGACTTCGAGCTATCCCCTACTGATCCGCAACCCGCCAATACAATAGCAAAAACCGTAAACAATAATAGGCCATTCAACATCTTTTTCATTTCTCTCATTCACCCCTGCATGTATATGTCTCATTAGAAAATGATAATCATTATCAGTAAAAGAGTATAGGGGTTGATGGTTTTTGTCAACAAAGATTGTACTAAAGAAAAGTACTATGTCGCATTGGAAAGCTCCATCTGCCCGCTACCCGGAATTCCAAATTGAATCGCAAACGGGTTCCGTATATGATAGCTTTATCATTGTTTTTAAGGGAGGCTTCATTTACGTGGCAGTATTAATCAACGAGCAAATAAAAGCTTCCGAGGTCATGCTCACTGGACTCAACGGTGAGAAGATCGGTATCGTCTCGAGAGAGGAAGCCTTGGCTATGGCCCGATCCAAAGGAATGGATCTGGTCTGTACATCACTGATGAGCAGTCCTCCGCCATGTAGCCTAGTAGCTAAGGGCAAGGGGAAAGCGCTCGCGCAGAAGGAAACCGGAACACGCAAGGTGAGCGGTAGCAACATGGCTGGAAAGAGCAGTAAGGAAAAGGTCAAGGAGCTTCGCTTCACTGCTCATATCGAGGAGCATGACTACGACACGAAGCTGCGCCAAGCAGACAAACATCTGCGCTCCGGCAAGCCGGTGCAGTTGGTCGTAAAATCGTCCGGCGCCAAGGAAGCGGCCGCCGCCAAAGCGGTGTTAGAGCGGCTATTGGTCGATCTGAAAGAAGCCGGAATGAAGGAAACCGGAATTCAGACGGGCGGCAAAGGCGGCTCACAGGTGAAATTAAATCCGCGTTGAGTAAATCAGTATCGTTTCTTTATTCGGCGAACCCCATCTCAAAGCAAAAACAGGCTGTTTACACAGAATGAAAAAGGGGCCGTTTCGGCCCCCTTCTACCTTCCTCATCAAAATCGTAATGATAACCATACAGCAGGGTCCCTGTTTTCCACACACTCAATTATCGAAAAATTTAACTTGCTGGTGACGTTACGTCACCAAGTATACTAACCTAGTAGATTGTACTGGAAAATCAATGCATGGGAAGGAGGGAGAACCTGTTGAGCAAAGGAGATTATTTATCGACTGGGCAGCTTGCCAAAAGTACAGGTATGACACTCCGAACTTTGCGATATTACGATCAGATTGGACTATTGACCCCGGAAGACCATCATTCTGGCTCTGCTCGCAAGTATACGGTGAAGGAAGTGAAACGACTGCAGCGGATTCAGACGTTGAAGTATGTTGGGCTATCTCTTCAAGAAATTAAAGACATCTTAAACGCAGAGTTGATATCCGATGGGGACATCAGACATTCGTTGGAAGCACAGCTCGATATTCTCCAGAAGAAGATCGCTCATACGGAACATATCGTCCATGCTATTCGAAAAGCTTTGGAAAAGTTGGCCGATGGATCCGATTTGGATCGCTTCGCGGAGCTTATACAAGCCGTACAGAAGGAAGAGAATTGGGGGATCAATATCGGACGGCCACCCGCTTGCAAGCACGAATCAATCTTTACGACAAGTTCAGTACGAATCCTCAAGGCTGGCATCGTTGGGTTTTTGATCAACTGGAAGTGACACCGGAAGCCCATATTCTCGAGTTGGGTTGCGGTGACGGGACCTTTTGGTTAAGAAATGCCGAACGAATTCCCAATAGCTGGCGCATCACGCTTACCGATATCTCCAGCGGAATGGTGGAGGAAGCACGTTGCCGCTTAGGAAGCAGCAATGCAATGTTTAAATTTTTGTCGGCTGACGCCCAACAGCTCCCTTTTCACGAAGAGCAATTCGATGTGGTGCTTGCTAACAATATGCTTTATCACGTCTCGGACATCTCCAGAGCGATCGAGGAAATGCACCGTGTTCTAAAGCCCGGGGGACTAGTTTGCACGTCGACGATGAGTACGCAACACCTTCAAGAGCTTGAGGACTTGGCGGCTTCCTTCGACCCCGATCTTCGCGTATTAGACCAAGCGATTCATCGGTTCCACCTAGGTAACGGAATGGACTTGCTGTCTTCATGCTTTTCTAATCTTCTGTTGCTCCATTACGACGACCGCCTGATGGTAGACAAAGCGGAACCCCTGATCGATTATATGATTTCGACTCCGATGAATGCAAGGGAACGACTTGTAGGAAAGGCCATCGATATGTTTCGTATCCATGTCAACCAAAACCTGAAGCAGACTGGTGTCCTTCAACTGACGAAAGAAAATGGAATATTTCTAGGGAGGAAATGAACATGAAAGCAATGGAGCAACAACCAAGAGTACGGATCGTCAAAGAGGAGCTTTTATCGGATAACTGGTACATCTTAAAGAAAGTCACGTTCGAGTATGAAAAAAACAGTGGCCAATGGGAGACACAATCCCGTGAAGTGTACGACCGCGGCAACGGAGCAACAATCCTACTTTATAATCGAAAAAAACAAACCATAGTATTGACCAGACAGTTCCGAATGCCAACCTACCAGAACGGTAATGAGACGGGAATGCTTATCGAAACCTGTGCAGGTCTGCTCGATAAAGAGACACCGGAGGAAAGTATCCTGCGGGAAACGGAGGAAGAGACAGGATACCGTGTCGACTGTGTACAAAAGGTTGGTGAGGCCTACATGTCGCCCGGATCGGTTACCGAAATCCTGTACTTTTTTGTAGCAGAGTATAACGAAGATATGGCAACAGGACTGGGTGGTGGACTCGAGGATGACCAGGAAAACATTGAAGTGGTAGAGCTTCCTTTTATTCAGGCGCTCAATTTGGTCAAAAGCGGAGAAATTCGTGATGCCAAGACGATTTTGCTGCTCCAATACGCTCAAATCCATGGTCTTTTAAAGGAAAAAACAAATTCGTTGCATATTCTTATAGCGGGACCTTATCGTTCTGGAACGTCAGATGATCCCGTGCTGATCGAGAAAAATGTTCAGTTCATGAATGAAATTGCTCTTCAAGTTTATGAAACTGGGCATTTACCGGTTCTAGGGGAGTGGTATGCATTGCCCCTAATCGCCACAGCTGGTTCCACTTCTTTGGGAGATGAGGTTTTCAACCGCATTTTTCATCCGTCCTCCATTCGCTTGCTAGACCACTGCGATGCAGTGCTTCGAATTGGAGGACCCTCACAGGGTGCTGATGAAATGGTCAAGGTCGCAAGAGAGAAGCAACTGCTTATTTTCGAACATCTTGAGGATCTCCCACCAGTAACCCAACCCTAGACTTAGTCCATCTATTGCTAAACCTAAATCACTCTGAACACTTTACATGCTCCAACACTTACCATTCAAATGAGCTTGCCGTTATTTATGCTAGGGTTCCACCGTGCTATCTATAACGGCAAGTGAAAAAGAGCATCCCGACAGAATACCCCTTCCCTGAAATCACTTGTCAGCGCAGATGAAGCCACTAACGGAGTCTTATATTATCCACTTTTCTTCGCTTTCCATACATATTACAATCAAAAGAAATATTTAAAATTCAAACTGCTTGATTTCACTCTCACTCTCGTTTATTCTCTGTATATGTATAGTACAAGTTGGTATTTTCATCAATTGGTGATCACTTGCAGGACTTCACAAAACTTTATCCGACGGGGTCCATGTGTATCTTCGTTCAACTATGCACCTCCATTTTTCGTCCGGAATTTTTATACGTTTATCAGGCCCTATTTTTGTTGATACCTAATAACAGGGCCTAAGGTACTATGACAGATTTCGTTTTAATGATATATTGATAGGTACTATAAAAGACTAATTACCCAGGGCTTGGGCTGGAGGATGTATGAAAACAGAATCAAATCAAGACGAAGCCAGTTATTTATTTAATGTAGATGTATTAGTTAAAGGTCGTTCCAATGTAGAGGCCCTTCAGTTTCTGCTTAACCTCTTGAGTCAAAACGAACAAATTGCGGATAGCCGGATTCAATCCGGTATCGAACTTGGTAATTTAATCGAAGCTGCACTGTATCTAAAAAAACAGTCAGCCGCTAACGGCTCATCTGACGCTGCCGCTAAGCTTGCGGAGAAGTTCTCCAAAAAAAATTAGACGCGGCTATGAACAAGCCACCTGTCGTTCAAGAGATCAAACAATCCCACGTACAGCCGAAGCCTGTAACACAACAAGAACTTAGCACCCATGATTGGATTAAACGTTATATACAAGATAATACGCTTGTACGGTTAATCGTGAACCGCTATGGCGGACAACGAAGCATCCCGTGTCGCATACTTAATTTGGATCATGATAATAGCTTGTTGAGTGTGTATCATGTGGATGAGAAGCAGGTTTACTCCTTTAAAATGAATGAAATTGATGAAATCACATCGTAAAAGTAAAACACTTACATCATGAATAAACACGCAAAAAGAGAATCGTTTGGAAAAACGTTATGTCTTTCCAAGCGATTCTCTTTTTTTTGTGATATGATCTGGAAAGTTAAACTAATCCTCTTTCTTCAAACCCAAGGCAGCTAATGCCAGCAAAAGCCAACCTGCGATAAAACACACGCCCCCCAGCGGGGTAATGGCACCTAACACGCGAATCCCGGTCAAACTCAGCACATACAAGCTGCCGGAAAACAAAATGATTCCCGTAAACAGCAGCCGCGCTGCCCATTTTAAACGAGCCGACGCTCCCCACTGTCCCGCAGCCAATGCAATGATCAGCAAACCGACAGCATGAATCATATGATATTTCACACCGGTTTCATATACGGCCAAAGCGTCCGCGTCGATCCGCGTTTTCACGATATGAGCCCCGAACGCTCCAATAGCTACCGCCAGCAGCATCATTATAGATCCCACAATTATCCATCTACGTTGCATGTTTGTGTACTCCTTTTCATCTCATCCTCTAATCCAAGCTATCTCTTTATTTTATCGAATCCATATGAAGTTTACCAGCCACTCCATTTAAATTGGAACCTTGCAGAATTCCATGATTAAACCCTACCTTTTGGAGGGTAATGTGTAAGGTCCCTTGCTTTTTTGTTCATTTTGTGGAAAATTAGTACCTGTTCGGATACTGTTCAAGGAGTTGAAAAAATGAGTAACCAAGATCCTAATCTGCAAAAGCCTGTTGCGTCTGAGGAGCATCCTGTTTTTTCAGAAGCTCCCGTCTTCCAGCCTCCAGTCAAGCTCAAGCATTCCGGTCCCGGTCTTGCTTCTTTTATTATGTCGCTCGTCAGCCTGATCGGGTATATCATTCTGGCTGTTATGGTCATTAATCTGTTGGCTCATTTCAGCCAATACCAAACCCTGGACCCAGAAGTTGTTCTGCAACAAACCGGAACCGTCCTGCTTCCTTTTGTATTTTTAGGCAGTCTGTTATTGAATTGCGCCGGGCTTGTGGTCGGCATTATTGGAATTGCGTTGAAGAACCGTAAGAAAGCATTTGCCATTGCAGGGCTAATCATTAATGCGTTCATTATTTTGGGCTTCATTGCACTTCTGGCCATGGGTCTTGCCGTTCCGAGTAACACAGCGGATATCTATCCTTCCTCTGTGCAATCCTTATAATATCTCCGCATCACACAGAGAGGATTCAATGTATGAACAAAATCAAAATTTTTGCGGACAGTACCAGTGATATTCCAGTCCAATGGCGCGAACAGTACGAGATTGGCATTGTACCATTGTATACGGTGTTTGGGGATGAATCATTAAGGGACGGTGTGGATATCCAGCCAGAACAGTTATTTCAGCGCATAAGTCGTGAGGGACATTTGCCGCGAACCGCCGCACCTTCTCCATCGGACTTTATTCAAGCCTTTGCTCCCTACATAGAACAAGGGGACGACATTTTATATATCAGTCTGTCTTCCGAGCTGTCCTCAACCTACCAAAATGCGCTGCTCGCTACCTCCGAGTTCCCGGAAGGTCGCATTACCGTCTTTGATTCCCTGAATCTGTCGTGCGGCTTTGGCATGCTCGTGATAAAGGCCGCACGCGCTGCAGCCAACGGCAGTACAATGGAACAGATTGTGGGCATGTTGACGAGAACCCGCCCCTTGATAGACACGGAATTCGTGATTGATACGCTCGAATATCTGTACAAAGGCGGAAGATGCTCAGGGATGCAAAACCTGATCGGTAGTCTGCTCAAAATTCGTCCGGTGATCAAAGTAATAGACGGAAAAATGACACCTGCGTACAAAGTCCGCGGCAAACGTGAAAAGGCGCTGGATCAGATGCTGCAAAATGCCCTGAACCAGCGGGAACATATGGATAACGATATCATTATTGTCGTACATGCTTTGGCTAAGGAAGATGCACTGATGCTGCAAGCCCGTTTGCAGGAAGAAACGGGAGCGCAAGAGGTGCTGCTGGCAACAGCCGGATGTGTCATTTCCAGTCATTGTGGTCCACAGACGATTGGTATAATGTATGCCAAAAAAGAATAGTTTCGAATGTGAAGTCCGTTGCCTCTACCAGGTAAGGGCTTTTTTGTGTTTTCCAACAATTTAGCAATGAATAACTTTACTATTTTTGATAGTATTAGTCGTCATGTGACGAGCGATTCGTCTGACAATCTATCATAAAAAAGAAGGTTATTGTGTATGAGCCCCATACGATCACGCTTGCTAACCAAACTCACCCTGTTGGCGACTGCCGCCATTACTATAATAACTGCATCCGCTTCAAGTTTATCCGTTCCCGCAGCCGCAGCCGGTGTGGCGTTTCGGGATATTTCAGACAGCTATGCTTATCAATCGATCACCTCACTGCACGCCAAAGGATTTTTGGCAGGTACACGACCCGGCTACTTTTCTCCCAAAAAGGCGGTTACGAGAGCCGAATGGGTTACCGCGCTGGATCGCACACTCGGTCTGGAACCTGTACAAGCATCGGTCTCCTCCTATCGGGATGTATCCAAACAAGCCTGGTATTACGGATGGATTGAAGCAGCCTCCCAGCTTGACGTGGTGCAGGGAGGGACATCCGCCACGTTTCACCCCAACAGCCCTGTAACCCGGCAAGAAGCAGCCTTGATGATCGCACGCCTCATACGCTCGACGGGATCAGGAGCAGCGGTTTCCACTTTTACAGACACCGACCAGATTGCAGATTGGGCTGTTGAAGCTGTAACTACCGTGAACCGTTACGGCTTTATGAAAGGGGAAGGAAACCAATTTCGCCCCACATCTTCCCTGACCCGCGAAGAAACAGCAGCACTTCTGGAACGTCTGCTGACGTATTCAACACAGCATGCCTCCAAAACAGCCTCCACGGCATCTTCCATCCGACTAGGCTGGCAATATGACCAGAGCGTTCAACAGTTTGAAAGCTCCGTGCTTCAATCTAACATCAACACCCTATCACCACGCTGGTTTTTTCTAAACGAAACGGGTAATATTAGTGATCTTACAAACACCTCGCTCCTCACCTGGTCCAAACAGCATCAAAAAAAGTCTGGGCGATGGTAGGCAACCGTTCCAATCTAACGATGACACACCAAATCCTATCCAGTGATGTTTTACGGAACAAAACCATAACTCAGCTTGCGAATGCCGTATCTACACATCATCTGGATGGGCTTGTGATTGATTTTGAAAATGTAGATGGTCAGGATCGTACTCAGCTCACGTTGTTCATCCAACAATTAAAAGCCAAGTTAAAAGGCTTGAATGCTGTACTGGCAATCTGTGTATCTCCTGATTACGGTACAGACTGGACAGCCGCCTTTGATTATGAGCAGCTTGGCGCTGCGGCAGACTATTTGATTCTGATGGGATATGACGAACATTGGGGAGGCAGCTCAACCCCCGGCTCCGTATCCTCATTACCTTGGCTCCGTGAAAGCGTACGGCGCTTTCTACTAACCACCGATCCGGATAAAGCGATATTGGCATTGCCTCTATTCACACGAAACTGGACCCTGAATGCGAGTGGTCAATCGGTCGCTTCGTCGGATATTTCCCTGATTGAGCAAAACCAGCTTATGTCTCGTTCCACCTCCAAACCGGTCTGGCATGAGGATATTCAGCAGTATACGGTTTCCTACAGGGATACTCAGCTTCATAAGCTATGGCTGGAGGAAGGGCGATCCTTTACCCGTAAATACCGTCTGGGACAGGACAAAGGGTTTGCAGGCTTCGCCTACTGGTATCCGGGCGGGGCAAGCTCTGATCTATGGTCCAGCGTGAAAAATGCAGACCGTTTCGCACAGCGTGGTTTGTAAAGGCCAAAAAACCTTCAACTCCACTTTTAGCGTGAGGTTGAAGGTTTTTTGCATACACCCTTATCGCCCGTCTATGCCCGGTACGCAACCATTCCGTTCACAACCGTCATACGTGCTTTAACGTCAAGCAAAGCCTGTGGGCGCTCCGACAAGTCCCGGTCAATGACCGTAAAATCGGCGGCTTTGCCTACAGCCATCGCCCCCCGTTCATCCGCTTCTCCCGCAGCTACTGCGCTTCCGATGGTAAACAGATGAATGGCTTCGTGAATGTCCAGCTTTTCATCGGGAAGATAGCCCTCATGCGTCTCTCCTGGCTTGGTGCGGGTCACAGCGGCATGCATGCCGAGAAAAGGGTCCAACGGCTCAATCGGCGCGTCACTGCCGCCAGCACATGGAATACCTGCGCTCAGCAGCTTTTTCCAGGCATACAAATATTCAGTACGTTCCTCGCCAACCCGATCCAGCACCCACGGGAAATCACTTGCTACAAAACGCGGCTGGATGTCTGCAATCAGCGGCAGCTTCGCCATTCTCTTAACTAGATCGGCAGTCAGCACCTGTCCGTGGATCAGACGATCCGGCAAACCGCTTTCCTCCGTTAGCGCATGGGCTTCCATCGCTGTCAAAATCATATGCGCCGCCCCATCCCCTATCGCATGTACAGCGACCGGAAAACCTGCGGCTCTGACAGCCGCCACCATCTGATTCAGCTCTGGTTGCGGTTGAATCGCCATGCCGCTGGTATGTGGAGCATCGCTATAGGGCGCAGACAATAGCGCAGTTCTTCCACCAATCGCACCATCGGCAAACATTTTTACCGCGCCGATTTTAAACCACTCATTTCCGTCACCAGCACGCAAACCTTGCGCTCTCGCTTCTTCCATGAACGGATGATAGATGAGCTGATGCGTACGAAAAGCAATGCCTTCCTCCCTCAGCTCCCTGTAAATCCGCTGCATGGTGTCCACGCTGCCCAGAAAACGCAAATCCTCCGTGTGCGCAGCCGTCAAACCGAGCCGTAGTGCATCCAGACAAGCTCGGCGGATTGCATCTTTTTTAACCGAATAATCCGGCTCTGGCTGCACACTTGTAAAGGCAGTGGACGCTTCCTCATAAATCAATCCGTTCAACTGTCCATCAGCATTTCTTCCGTAGGCTCCCGAAGCCGGATCAGGGGTGTTCTCGCCAATACCAGCACGTCGAAACGCTTCTGAATTCGCCAGAAACGTATGAAAGCATGTACGAGTCAAATATACCGGGTGCTGATCCGTAATGGCATCAAGCTCCGATAGGGTCGGAATCTCAACAGGAATAAACGCATTTTCGTTCCAGTTCAGCCCTAAAATCCATTCTCCCGGCGGTGTTACCGCAACCCGTTTACGCAGCATATCAAGCATTTCTTCCTTCGAAGTAGCCGACGTAAAATCCAGCATCGCCAGCTTCATGCCATGCATGGACAAATGCATATGTGAGTCGGTCAAGCCCGGCAACACATAAGCGTCCTCCCAATCCACCGTGTCATATTCCTTACCCGACAATTGCAATTCAAGCTCCCGTGCTTGTCCGATGGCCTGTATAATGCCATTTTGTACAATGACCGAATCTCCCTTGGTAGCCCATTCCCCATACAGCTTGCCGTGCTTGAACAATGTTAGCGTCAACGCAGCTCATCTCCCTTTTTTCCAACTATATAAACCAAACTAAGAGTTACTATATCGCCACTGCGCAGTCGGATGGTGCTTCAAATTACGCCTGTGCTGCCGATTCCAAATATAGTGTATGTATGTTTACCTGCTGCACCAGATCGGCAAAGTGGTCATGTGTTGCACAGACAGCCATTTTGTAGTGTCCATCGATCTCATACTGTTTAAAATGACAATACTCGGTGGTAAAGCCTTCCGTCGTAAAACCGATCAACGGACACTCGCTTAAATTGAATGAAAATGACTTTAGAGGCAGCGTTAATCCCTGCCCTTCGGCCTTCACAAAGCTTTCCTTGAGCGTCCACAGATCGTAAAAATAAGATAAGCGGCTCTCCGCCTCCTGGCGCATCAACGCATCATACTCCTTGTCCGAAAAGCACACCCTCCCCACCTCAAAATCAATAGGACGGAGCTGTTCAATGTCGATTCCGAGCGGATGATCATCCACGGCGCATACCACCCATTTTCCCGAGTGAGAAACATTAAAATGGAATGCGGGTGCATTCAACAAGGAAGGCTTGCCGAAAGCATTATATGTAAACTGAAGACTGGCGTTAGATACCTTCAATTGCCGACAGGCCAACCATCTTAACAGCACATCGGCGTATAAGCCCCTTAAAGCATCCTCCCGATGCAAAAAACGATCCAGCTTCTGCCGCTTTTCAGTCGAAACCCGGTTCAGCAGTGACTCGTAATGACCGTCTGCCTCCGGCTTGCTCGTGTCAATCGCATATATTTCCATGGTTGGCCCCCTATGCCGTAATAAGTGTGCGGTGTACATGGTCAATATACTACTCTAGCACTTTCAATTCAATATGGATACAATTGGGATATAATCCTCTTGCTGCTCACATTGCATCATCAGACAGGGTGATAGGTATCAGCATAGAGAGCTATTCAGTATAAATCATTTTTGTAAGCGCTTTAAAAAAATACAGAGGGGGACGAAACAATGAAATATGATTTTGCCGTCTTACTGTGTATTATGCTCGCTGTTTTGCTGTCATTGAGCATTTTCCAGATGTTTTCACCGAAGATTGCTTCAGCGGCCCCAGCGAATGTTGTGAATGGCATTCAGTTTAAAGACACTGCTGGAAACGTGGTTCATGCTCATGGGGGCGGTATGATTAAGGTAGACGGTTACTACTACTGGTTTGGTGAAAATCGCAACCCCAACGGCACATTCAAGGCTGTTTCCGCCTACCGTTCCTCTGATTTAAAAAACTGGGAGTTCCGCAAAAACGTGCTGACCAGCAGTTCGGCAGTAGAGCTGAATGTTTCGAATATCGAACGCCCAAAAGTCATTTATAATGAGAAAACACGCAAATACGTATTGTGGATGCACAAGGAAAATGGAGTTAATTACAACGAAGCCCGGGTGGCAGTTGCCTCTTCCGATACTGTGGACGGCGATTACACCTATCAGGGCAGCTTCCGTCCACTGGATTACGATTCAAGGGATATGACTGTGTACAACGACAATGGTACGGCTTACCTGATTTCTGCTACCCGTGTGAATGCCGATTTGAACATTTATCGTCTGACACCGGATTTTCTGCAAGTTGAAGCGCTAGTGACCACACTCTGGCCGGGACAATATCGTGAAGCTCCGGCAATGTTCAAAAAAGGAGACGTCTACTTCCTGATCACATCCGGGGCAACAGGCTGGAATCCCAACCAGGCCAAGTATGCTACGGCATCCAGCATTGAGGGAACGTGGAGCAACACGATTAACTTCGGAGACAGTACGACCTACGGTTCACAATCGGCCTACGTTATTCCGGTAGAAGGTACTCAGACGACCTCGTACCTGTATTTGGGCGACCGTTGGGCCGGAGCGTGGAGCGGTCCTGTGCAGGATTCACAATATGTATGGCTGCCGCTGCGTTTTCCAACCGGGACTTCTTTGGCTATGGACTGGTTTGACAGTATGAACATCGACACCGCCAGCGGGGTGGTTCAAGGCGTAACTACGCCAATCGCCATTGATCCGGACGGATATTATCAGTTGGTAAGCCGCAAGAGCAACAAGCCGCTGAATGTAATTGACGGTGCAACCACGGATGGAGCAGATCTGGAACAGCGTGCGGATTCGGGAGCATCCAGCCAGCAATGGCAGCTCAAAGACGCGGGCGGCGGATATTACAAAATCGTCAACCGCAACAGTGGCAAGCTGATCGGCGTTGAAAACGGAGCGACGACGGACGGCGCGATCATCGAGCAATGGAGCGACGGAGGCTGGTCCAGCCAGCAATGGCAACTGGTATCTGTAACCGGAGGTTATTACAAACTGAAAAACCGGGCAACGGGCAAGCTGATCGACATTTCCGAAGGCACTACCTCCGATGGAGCCAAAGCGATTCAATGGGGGGATAACGGCGGAACGAATCAGCATTTTCGTGTAGTGAAAGTAGATTAGTTCATTCATCATCGAATAGACATCATCATTGTCATTGAAGTAGCAGCTTCCAGTGACTCCGTTATTTCCAAAAAGCCGTCTTCCCAGCAGCTCACTGCTAACGGAAGAACGGCTTCTTTTTGCGGGAAAATGATGGTTGAACCTGTATGTGGGCTATCCCTTGTCCAGATCAGCTTGAAGCGCGTCTGCCTTCCCCTTCGCGATATCCACAGTCCACAGCATCAGTATACCGATAGCGAAAAAGGCAAACAGCGATAAAATACCCCAGCGAGAGGAACCGGTTAGCTGACCGACCAAGCCAAAGATAAACGGGCCGAAAATGGATGAAAACTTGCCCGTAATGTTCACGAAACCAAAAAATTCACCCGTCCGGCTGGCTGGCATCAGATCGCTGAATAAAGACCGGGAAATGGACTGACTGCTCCCCTGTACCAGACCGACCATAGCCGCCAGCACATAAAAATGTAGCGCCTGAGTCATGAAAAATCCAAGAATGACGATCAGCATGTAAATCCCGAGCGAGAACATGAGCATCCGGCGCGATCCCCAGCGTTCGGCCCATTTGCCAAGCAGGAGCGTACAGGGAAAGCCAATAAATTGGGTTATCAACAGCGCCGCAATCAGATCCGTCGTGCCAATCCCAATCCCCGTTCCGTAAATAGCAGCCATTAATATAATCGTATTAATCCCGTCATTGAAAAACCAAAAAGATAGCAGCAATTTAAGCAATTGTGGAAAACGCCGAATTTGGCGCATCGTGCCCTGAATCCGCCGAAATCCGGCCTTCCAGTAGGCAGAGTCGAATAAAAGGCTGCCTGTTTGCCTTTCTTGGTCTTGTCTTTCCCCTTCACCGCTCCTGTGCCGCTGGCGACCTTGAAGCAATAAAGGCAAAGAAAACACCAACCACCATACCGCCACCGAAACAAACGCAAGACGTGTTCCCTCCAGTGTGTTTCCTAATCCGAACCATTGAGGCTTTTGGATCATCAGCATGTTGATCGCCAACAAGATTCCCCCGCCAATGTAACCATAAGCGTAGCCTTTGGCCGATACGGTTTCCCGCTTACCGGAAGGAACCAGATCAGGGAGCATCGCATCATAAAAGGTGTTGCCGCCCGCAAATCCGATGGTCGACAAGACCAGCAGCGCGGAAGCCAGCAGCCAGTCTCCTTCTCCTACCAGGCTAAAGCCCAGTGTGGCGACGATACCAATCCCCGTAAAAATTCGCAGGAAAGACAGCTTGCTGCCTGTCAGATCGGCAACCGCCCCGAGCACAGGAGACAATAATGCTACACATAACATGCCGATTGCATGTGTGTACCCCAGATAGGAGGATGCGGTTGTCGCATCCAGCGTCGAAGCTGCAACAGAGCTGTAAAATATAGGCAACACTGCTGCCAGTATCGTCGTTGCATAGCCTGAATTGGCCCAATCGTAAGTAATCCACGCACGCACTGCTCTTAGATTCACATCGCTCCCGCCTTTTACATTGAACTCATCTCAGGACCATTGTCATTTATTGTATCAGTAATCCATGACACAAGGTCGCGATGTTTGTAAACCTGCGGTGCTCTGGCAACCCATATGACAGGACGTTACAGCTCCCACGGATAATTTGTCGTGAGGAAGCTCGCCAGTTGCTTGCTTTCCTCCCTGCGCTGACGTCGTATCGCTGCACGAGACGGCGCGGTCTGGTGCAGTTGTAATTCCTCTTCTGTCTCTGGGATGACCTGCGGCACGATCACTTTACGGTTGTTCTCGTCCAGCGCCACAAAGGTCAGGAAGGCGGTGGCTGCGATTTTCCGGTCGCCAGTCATCAGTCCTTCGCGAATGACCTTCACGAAGACCTCCATAGAGCTACGGCCTGTCCAGGTAACGAACGCCTCCAGCGTGACAGAATCGCTCGGATGAATGGGCAGCAAAAAATCCACCGAATCCGTAGACGCCGTGACCGTATTCGTGCGGCATAGCTTGGAGGCTGCGATAGACGCAATATCGTCGATATACGACATCAATCGGCCTCCGAAGAGCGTGTTATGATTGTTGATATCGTTGGGAAATACACGGGACGTCTTGAAGCAGTAGGTTTCTCGGATGTACTTGCTTTCCATGGGTTCTCTTTCCTCTCTTTTCCTCGTAGCTATCTTTTTATATAGTGGAAGCCTGTTTTAGACTGTGCTAATCATCCCACTAATCCGCATAATAAATCAATACATAAAAATCCGCATCCTCATCCGACTCATTACGGTACGTATGAAGGTCAGTCACTTGAAATTGCACAGCATCCCCTGCGCTCAGTTTATGCTGTTGTTCCTGCATTTCAAAGTACATTTCCCCGCGGATCATGAGAATCGATTCTTCTCCCAGATGCTTCTCTGCCTGATGTGTAAAGCCCGGCTTCAGACTTACGGTGAACACCTCGAACTTCTTTTCCGAATGATACGGGAAGATAGGGTAAACAAAATAGTTACCATCCTCATCAATCACCGGATGCAGGTCTTCCCTGCTGATTTTAGTGATTTGCGGGGAGTCCTCTTTGAGGAATGTGGAAAAGGACACATGCAAACCGTTGGCGATTTTCCAAAGTGTAGTCACCGTAGGATTGGATTTTCCCTTCTCAATCTGTGCCAGCATTCCTTTGCTGACCCCTGTCAGTTCTGCCACCTTATCCAGGCTAAGTCCTCTAATCTTCCTGATATGAGCTAAATTAGAGCCGATAATATACTGCATTGAATCCACAGATCGTGCCTCCTCGTATCCAAATGTCTATACAGCCCATAAACACCACTTTCTGTACGATCACTATACACTAAAAATAAATAATATCATTTGGGAGAGATCCATTCGAAAAATGAATCTACATATAAGTCTTTACAGATCTTTTGCAATTTAGGATACACGACTCATTATCCTATCCAATATAAAAAAGTGTCAAATTGAAAAATCAATTTGACACTTTTTTTATATGTTGTGAATTTCCAAATAGCCCACACCTTGTTAGTAACTCAACTTTTGCAGCTTGAATGACCGAATAAACCCTTGATATACAAAGGCGAATCAGCTATCCACTGGTGGAGTTGACACTATACGTTTTGTTTGCTTTGTTTGTTTTTTGCGGATGCGAGATCTACAAAGAATGACATCAATTGTTGCAGAGTCGTTTGATAATCCAGATCACGAACTGCATCGGCATACCAAAAGAATAGCCCAGTCTGGACAGGACCGAGCTCCAAATAGCATCTTTTTTGTTTTGGGCAAAACGCGGCAGATCTCACTTAGCGTGAACCAGTTGTCCATTAACACATAATCTGTTCGAAAGCCTGCACGCAAAGCGTGCTTCACTAAGCTGTTTTGGGGTATTAACTTGCCTTAGCATGATAGGAATATGGAAGTACACCTTAATGATGTTTTTTCTTCAACTAAAGCACCGATTCGTATTATAAAGTTAATCAGAAGAGACAGATTGTTACACCTGACTTCCTAGGGAGTTATGGATATAGAATGTCCTTTTTACAAACTCAATAACTTCTTCTGACGTTTTCATTGATAGAACGGCCTCTTTAATGCTTTGTGCATGTTCACTTGCCAGCTCTTTGATTTGTGTACGTGCCGGGAGGATTGAGGTTGCACTCATGGAGAACTCATCAAGCCCCAGACTAAGCAATAAAGGAATGGCCATCGGATCGCCTGCCATTTCTCCGCACATCCCAACCCATTTTCCTTCTTTGTGCGCCGCATCAATGACCATTGAAATGAGCCGTAAAATAGCTGGATTATATGGTTGATACAAGTAAGATACGCGTTCATTCATGCGATCAGCGGCCAGGGTATATTGGATCAAATCATTGGTTCCAATGCTAAAAAAGTCAATCTCTTTGGCAAATTGATCCGCCATTACAGCGGTAGATGGTATTTCTACCATCATGCCAATTTCAATATTATCCGCTGCTTTTACACCGTTGGCCGCAAGCTTTTCTTTTTCTTCCAAAAGAATGGCTTTTGCTTCCCTAAATTCAGATAATGTTGCAATCATAGGGAACATGATTTTCAAGTTTCCATAGCTGCTTGCACGTAATAATGCACGTAATTGCGTACGGAAAATATTTTGTTCTTCCAAGCATAAACGAATCGCTCTAAAGCCTAAAAACGGGTTCATTTCTTTGGGCAGATTTAAGTAAGGCAGCTCTTTATCTCCGCCGATGTCCAGCGTACGGACAACAACCGGCTTCCCTTCCATTTTTTCAAGAACTGTTTTGTAAGCATTAAATTGCTCTTCCTCTGTCGGAAGCCGGTCTCTACCCATGTAAAGGAACTCCGTACGGTAAAGCCCGACCGCTTCCCCTCCATTTTCCAGCACACTTTTAACATCAGCCGGTGTACCGATGTTTGCGGCCAGTTCCACATGCATGCCATCTTTAGTTACCGTCGGCTCATGAACCAATTTGGCCCACTGCACTTTTTGCGTTTCGTATTTTGCTTTTTTCGCTTCATATTGTGCGATGATTTCTGATGATGGGTCTATGATGACTTCGCCCTCCAAACCGTCGACAATCACCATTACGCCGTGTTCAATCCGGGATGTAGCTTGTTTTGTCCCGACAACCGCCGGGATTTCCATGGAGCGAGCCATGATCGCTGAATGAGAAGTGCGGCCGCCGATATTTGTTGTAAAACCTTTCACATATTGGCGATTTAATTGCGCCGTATCTGAAGGTGTTAAGTCCTCTGCGATGATGACAACTTCTTCGGAAATCAAGCTAGGATCGGGAATTTGCACGCCTAATAAATGGGCGATTATCCGATTCGTTACATCGCGGATGCCTTCGCACGTTCCCGCATATATTCGTTTTCCATAGATTCCAGCATGGAAACAAATATGTCGGCTGATTCTTTTAAGGCAAATTCCGCATTCACGCCTTCCGTGCCTATCCGCTCGAACACCGGATTTAACAACTCCGGGTCGTTTAACACCAATAACTGGGCTACGAGAATTTCCGCTTTATCGGCGCCAAGCTCTCGGTTTACATATTCCGTAATTTTTTTCAGTTCATCTTTGGCGCAGCCGATAGCCTGCTCCAATCGCTGTTTTTCGGCGTCCCGGTCGATAATACTTTTTTTAATAATTTGAAGCTCCGGCTCCTCCAAGCGGTAGGCTTTGGCGACCGCAATACCAGCTGAAGCGCCGATTCCTTTTAGATAACTTCGCATGGTCCGCCAAGCCCTTCGTTCTTTAATGCTTCTTCAATCCCTTGGATCGCCTTATTCGCATCGGAACCTACCGCAGCAATTTGAATTTGCGCTCCATGTGGAACACCTAAAGACATGACGCCCACAATCGACTTTAAGTTAATGGATCGACCGTTATATTCGATGTTCACCTCCGCATTGTATTGACTTGCGGCTTGAACCAAGATGGAAGCCGGACGAGTGTGTATGCCTAATTCGTCAATGACTGTAAATGTTTTTTTCACCATAGTTTCTATCTCCTCTTTCTATATAAATTGCTCTTTCTTTAATACAATTTATACAGTCTCCCAAATTTAAATAGCATCTTTTCGAGCAGCAGGGTTCCTGGACCCGTTAAAATAAAGGCGATCACCGTTCCCATCCCCACTATTCCGCCGAGCAAGAATCCGATGATTAAAAAGATCGCGTCTACACCAATTCTGCCGAGATCATACCTAATTCTGAATTTTGATTCCGTATATCGCAAAATCGCATCTAAGGCGTACATGCCATTGCCAAAATTCATCAACAACACATAAGTCATAGAGAAACAAAAGTTAGCCAGGATGACGATGACGATTTTGTTGAAGAACGATAAATCCGCCAGCTCCATATTGGCAATAAACGGATGAATCCAGTTAATCAAGGGTCCTACCAAAAAGGAATACATGACGGAAGAAAAACCGATCGATTTTCTATTTAGCAATAGACCCGCGGCGAGAAAAACAATACTTACGCAAAAGCTTGCAAGACCGACACTAACTCTGAGACTTATATGCAATCCATCTAACAAAACCGTTAAGGTATCGGACCCTATATTGCACTCGATAAATAAATTAACAGCTAGAGCGCTTAACGCCGTGGCAACGACCACAATCACCAACCGTCCGCCAAATTTCAGATAAATAGGCATTCCGAAACCTCATTCCAAGTTTTCTCCATTAGAAGCGATCACTTTTTGCATCCAGTAAAAACTGTCTTTACGAAATCGCTTTTTACTTCCTTTTCCAAAATCATCTTGATCCACATAAATAAATCCATAGCGTTTGCTCATTTCCGAGGAAGAACAACTAATAATATCAATTGGACCCCAAGCATAATAGCCTCTTAAATCCACCCCATCTTTAATGGCCTCTCTCATTTGCTCAATATGGGCCCGAAAATAGTCAATACGGTAGGAATCATGGATGGAATTGTCTTCTTCCAATGTGTCATGATAGCCGATCCCGTTCTCCGTAATAAAATAGGGCACTGATACCGGTCATAAAACAGGTTAAGCAAGGTGCGAAGACCAATAGGATCAATGGTCCATCCCCATGGATTTGCCGGAAGTTCGGAATTGCGGTAAGCTGCTGTTTTATTTTTCATGCTTTCTTCATCAAAAATGCGAGTATAATAGTAGGAAAATGACATAAAGTCAGCTGTGTTCTTTAACGCTTCTTCGTCACCTTCACCGAATTCCACGGTAATATTATTGTCAACGAAATAACGGAAAGCATAGCCAGGATAATAGCCGCGCAGTAAAACATCGGAGAAGAAGTATTCCATCTGATTTCTTCTCACAGTAGCAAATACATCTTCCGGTCTGCAAGTAGCCGGATAAGCGGGTCCTCCGCAGAGCATCATGCCCATTTGTAAATCTTTATTTAGATTTTTGGCATACTTCGTGACTAAACCACAAGCCACCATTTCATTATGCACACCTTGATATTTTGCGGAGGCTAAGTCATCCACTACATCTTCCGCAATCCCTAAATGATTAAAGGATTCATAAGCAATTAAATTAATTTGATTAATAATAATCCAATATTTAACTTTTTTGTGATAACGATTAATAACCACTTTACTGAAGCGAACAAAAAAATCAATAACTTCTCTGGAATACCACCCTTTATAATCAGTTGTTAAATGAAGCGGCATTTCATAATGCGATAAGGTTATCATCGGTTCCATGCCATTCGCTATAATTTCGTCGATCAGGTTATCATAAAATTTCAAGCCTTCTTCATTAGGTTGTTCTTCGTCACCATTTGGAAAAATTCTTGCCCAATTAATCGAGGTGCGAAAGGTTTTAAGCCCTAGTTCACCCAATAATTTCAAGTCCTCTTTATAGGTGTGATAGAAATCGATTCCCCAACGTTTAGGGAAAATTCTATCTTCGCTTTTAATCGCTTCTTTAATATAGTCGGTAGTTAGCTCTGTATTCGATTTTTTTTCTAAAGGAATGCCATCAATATATTCATTAATATCCGCTACATTTAAACCTTTTCCGTCAACATTATAAGCACCTTCTATTTGATTGGCGGCGACGGCTCCCCCCATAAAAAATCGGAGGGGAACCCTTTTGGAATGTTCTTCATTATGATTTCTTCCTTCCTAACTTTATTTATGAGCTAGCTCCAGGTTCGTTAGTCTTTGATTAAAGCTCTCAAAAATATCGATTAACCGCTTGGCAATATTTATTTCACTATAGACCGTCATGAGCGTGTCTTGCGCATGGGCAAATAAAACGGAGTACTCTCCATTTGCTCCTTCCGTTTCTTTTTGGATGCAATTCGTTTGCACGCGATGAGCGATGACAATTTCCGCGTTGGCTAATTTCATCTTCTCCTTAGCTCCGTCAAAGTCGCTTTTTTCAATATCCTTTAATGCATCCGTACAATGCTTTCTTGCTTCCCCTGCGTGCAAAATGATTTGCATCGCATCTTGAGCTACTTGTTCCGAGGTCATAATAAAGTCTCCTTAACAGATTAATTGGTTTGCTGTAATTCTTTTTCAAGTTCTTGTTTTTCGTAGGTTTTGAAAAATGGATACCAAATCAGTGTGGATACCGCGACACAAATTAACATCAAAATAATGCCTGTAATGGTTCCCGTTGTAATCCACGTGGAAATTGGAAAAGGTGCGTACCACATATCGAAAACAACTTTCGGGATGGGGCCAAAGTGAATGACTTTGGTTCCGACCCAAACGATCAACGGTAAAATTAAACCGATGAGCCACATCGGCAGCATCAAAATGGGATTCCATACGACAGAACCAAATACTAAAGGCTCGTTGATATTAAAGATAGAAGGGACTAAACTTGCGCGTCCCAGCGCTTTTAACTTGTTGCTTTTAGAAAACACGTGCATAATGGCAAGCGGCAACGTACAACCCACGCCTCCAACCCACAGGTATGCCGAATAAATCGTTTCAGCCGTTACGATATTATGCGCCCCCATGGTAGCGTTTGCGGTAATGGCCGCCAGAAAAATAGGTTTGGTTACAGGAGTTAACACCCAACCGGAAATCCCCATGGAATATAAGAAACAACCGATAAACAAGATTAACATGAATCCCCAAGGCGTCTCTACCACGCTGGCCAACGGCATAAAAATATTTAAAATGATGTTATATATATCAATATGAACGAGATCGACCAACACCCAAGCCAGAGTTAAAGTTACCCCAATGGGAAGCATGGAATCAAACCAGGATCTGACAAAGTCCGGTATGATGGAATCTTCTTTGAAAAAAGAGAATTTTCCGAACAGACTCATGATATAACCGGTAAAAAGAGCGGCGATGATGGCGACAAACATGCCCCCGGTGCCTAAAGATTTATGAGTGAAGCCAATCGTCCCGTCTTTTATGACTTGGGGAGTAATAATGATTAAAAAAGTAATCATACTCGTGCAGCCGGCAATAAAGCGCTGTTTTCTTAACTTCTTCTTTTCCATCAAATTAAATGGAATCAGGAAAGAAACCAGCAGCGAAAGCATGCCCATCGTCCATCCAAAGGGAACCCAAAAATCAGGGTAGTTTTTGATTTGATATACATCTCCAGGTATAGTCAGAAGACAAAATACCGATCCTAAAAGAATAAAAGGCAATAATTGCATGACGGAATCCTTGAGTGTTACTACCCATACATTGTTATTGATTTTATTCATCTTCGGAGAGAAGTCATTTTTAAGCCATTCCATTAATTTATTCATTTTTCTTATCCCCTTTAACTGTTCAACTCACTCAGCAAATGATCTAAAGCGGCTTCTCCATCTAAAGTGGAATAATAAGAAGACTTCATTAAGAGCACTTTGACATCGGTATCTTTGGTAAGTTCTTTGATTTCATCAATGACATAAGCCAAGTGGGGACCGACTAACAAAGCATCGATATCTTGGATGTAATTTTCAATTTCCGCTTCCCCTCTGGCTTTAATATCCATATTCAGGTTTCTCTTTTTAGCGGCCTTTCTAATATTGGCAGCCATAAAACCGGAACTTGCTCCGGACCCGCAAACTAACAACACGTTTAACATTTCTTTTGTATTTCCCATGGTAATCCTCCTTGCTTTTATTTATAATGATTTGACAGCGCTATCTTTGTTACAACCAAACTATAATACAAACCCTAAAACGGGCTCAAATAAAAAACTGCACCCCTATGGTGCAACATTTTAAAGTGAGGAATCATAAATGAAAACGCAGTATGTTGATTTGATTCAATATTTAATCCCATATAACAATGAATGGATTTCATCGCAAAGTTTGGCGGACAAATATGACGTGTCCAAACGGACCATCAAATCTTATATAAGTGAGATTAATGCAATTCACCACGGGTTAATCCTATCTTCGAATAAAGGTTATAAGGTCAATACCGATCAAGTAAATAGGTTTCTAACCAGTGAACAAAAAGCAATCCCGCAAACCCAATCCGAAAGAATGGCGTATATTCTGAAAAAACTTGTGCAAATCAATGAGCCCATTTATATTCACGATTTAAGCGACGCTCTGTTTATCAGCGAGTCAACGCTTAGGCTTGATTTAAAGCTGATCAAAGAAAAGCTTGCCAAAAATAATTTAGAATTACTTTTGGTTAAGGATCATATAGGCTTACTAGGAAAAGAAAAAGATAAGCGCAAGCTAATGAGCAGTATTTTGTACGAAGAGGCCAACGGAAGTTTTATAGACATTGATAAAATCAAAGGATTTTATAAAGAGTTAAATATCGATTACATTCGGGAAGTCGTCGTTGAAACTTTTTCTGCCCATCACTTTTTTACGAATGATTATTATTTAACCAATGTGATCATCCACATCACCATTGCATTGGACAGAATGAAACATGATTTTCAGTTTTTAAATAAGCCTGTGAATTATAACGTCGACAACACCGCATATTTAATCGCCAAAGAAATCGCCTTTAAATTAGAATCCTATTTTCATATAAAATATTCAGAAGAAGAAATAACGGATTCGGCGATCTTAATTTCGTGTAATGGTACTAATGTTAACTTTACGCAAATTGAAGTAAGTGATCTGGAAAACATTGCCGGTAAAGATTGTATTGATTTGGTAAGTGAAATCGCCATTGACTTAGAAAAGTATTACTATATCAGTATTGCCGATTCTGATTTTATTACGCGTTTTACACTGCATGTAAAAAACCTTTTAATGAGACTGAATAATCATCATTCAACGAAAAATCCATTAACAAACACGATAAAAAGAGAATGCCCGCTCATTTATGATTGTGCTGTTCATGCTTCACATGTGATTAAAGAAAAAACCGGTTATATCATTAGCGATGATGAAATTGCTTATTTAGCTTTTCACCTAGGGTATGCTATTGAATTGCAAAGGCAAACTAACGTAAAAATCTCGTGCACAGTGCTGTTTCCTCTTTACTATAATATGAATGTTCAAATAATTAATAAATTGCAACAGTATTTTGGGGATGATATTTCTATTCATTCCATTGTAACGGATGAAAGTGATTTGAATTATGTAACAAGCGATTTTATTATTTCCGCTTCCCAATTGCATAAAATTCCAGAAGTGCCCTATGTAGTCATTACCCCATTCTTTGTAGAAAATGATCGAGAAAAAGTATCGAACAAAATATTTGAATTAAAAGAACAAAAAAAGAAAAATCAATTTAAGATCCATTTAAAATCTTTTTTAGACGAAAGACATTTTTACAACTCCACAAAATGGTCTGATAAAGAAGACGTTTTACGTTTTATATGCCAAATTATGAATCAGGATGGTTATACGGACGATGATTTTTTTGGCAAAATTATGGAACGGGAAACTATGTCATCCACTGCGTTCGGACAAGTTGCTCTTCCTCATGCGATAAAAATGGAATCTCACAAAACAGGTATGTTCATTTATTTGAATCCGAATGGGATTAGGTGGGATACTTCTACCGTGAAAATTGTATTATTACTCACCGTATGCGGAGAGGATCGAAAAATATTCCGCGATGTATTTGATGCATTTGCCACCATATTAACGGATGATAAAAATGTTAATCTGTTATCTTCTATTCATAGCTTCGATGATTTTATAAATAAATTAATCACTTGCTGGGAATAAATCTCTAAATAAAGCGGGTTGCTACGAAGTCCGATGTTTACAGAGTTTATCGTCTAAATTAACCGTACAATTCCATGTATAAGACCTCGAGCCATTTTGTAAACAAACCATGCAATTTAGTTCGGTATCACTTGTTGGGTGTACATATCAGTAGATGCTGGGAGTTCAGGATCTTCTGTTGGCGTACTCTACCGGAAAAATGATTCTAGACAACAGCCGGATTCACCATGCTGCCGGGTTACAGCCTTTCCTGAAGGAACATCCGCGCCTGCGCTTGGTCTTTCTGCCGCCATATAGTCCCAACTTGAACCCGGTCGAGGGACTATGATTGTGGCCTAAATCCGACGTGGTCAATAACGTGTTTTTTGAGAAGTTCTACAAGATCAAGCTTCATGTCAGCCAGTTTATGAAACGATAGATCGCCTACTGGTCAGGTTATAATCTTAATTGCGGTTTATATAAAAGTAAAAAATGCCTGAACCATCAAGGTCGCAGGCACTGACATCTAATTCAAGTTTTGTCACTAAAAAGGCCTATAAACGCCACTTTCTGTGTCATGAAAATGACACTTTCTGTATTATCATTTGTCACTTCTTATATAGACTGTATTGTAAAATGTCATTTATCAATTTTGCGGCTTAACAGAAACTTACGTTTCTAAAATTGAGGTCAAATGCTTCTGAACTAGTTGGCAACCACCTACCCTAAAAAATAAAAATTTTACTTGTGGGAGATCTCTTCAAAAATAATCTACAAAAATTCTTAACAGACCTTTTGCTATCTAGATTACACAAACTCATTATCTTATCCAGTTCCCCGGTTATCACTAGGGCTTATGGATCAAATATCAGTATCTTTGCCACCTTCAGCACACATTGCCATTGGCATTTCGTTGCAAGCCGCGCGCCACGGCTTGCAACGAGGACAGTTTGTGCATGCCCGGCTGCCAATCGGTCAGGCTCGGCGTGCTTTCCATCAACAGGAACGGCGGCTCCTTGATAGAACGAAACAGGTCGTGATAGAACGCGACGAATGCTCCCAGTTTATGTAGCGCCTGCGGTTGATTCTAAGGGACAAACTCAATTACGGCTACCCAATCGTCCGTTACTACGGAGTAATCCCAAGCGCTTGGGATAGTAAATACCCTACCAGCAGCATTAAGTTGATAGGGTATTTTTTAGTTTTATAGAAAACACAAAATCGACAATAGTGGCTGGTTCATAATCTTTTTTGTGCTAAAATAGTTGGAACTACTCTCAAAAAAAGTTATATTAGGATATATATATTATCTTTAGTATAAGAAAAAAAGGAGGAATATCCTAGATGGATGTACGAAGCTGTTTGCAACAAGGATGGAAGGTAGGCTTATGTATGTTGTTGTTGTGGGTATGTATGATGGGGGCTGTAACAGCGGGTGAAGCCGGAGCACAACCGGTGTTCCCGGGAGCTGTGGGATACGGGACTGACACTCCAGCAGGCCGGGGCGGAAAGGTAATCAAAGTGACCAACCTGAACAATGACGGCCCAGGCTCATTTCGTGCGGCATTAGAAACCAAGGGACCGCGGATTATTGTATTTGAAGTCGGCGGTGTCATAAATCTAGAAAAGGAGCGTCTTGAGCTGAGAGAACCCTACGTGACTATCGCAGGTCAGACGGCCCCCTCCCCTGGCATTACATTCATCCAGGGAGGTTTGCAGATCAGAACGCATGATGTGTTGATGCAGCATGTCCGGTTTCGGATGGGCAACGGTGACAGCACTCAAGGTGCAGGCTTTGAGCCAGATGTATCCACTTACGGAGCCTCCGCTTATAACATTGTCATTGACCATTGCTCCTTTTCATGGGGAGTGGATGAGAACATGTCCTTCTCAGGTCCTCGTACCAGCGGAACCAAGGCGACTACCCACCGTGTAACACTCAGCAATAGTATTATCGCCGAGGGCCTGTATAATTCCGTTCATGAGAAGGGCCCCCATTCCATGGGCACGCTCGTTCATGACTACGTCCAGGACGTGGCAGTCATCGGAAACCTTTATGCCCATAACATGGAACGTAATCCGTGGTTCAAAGCATTCTCAACGGGCGTAATTGTTAATAATGTCATTTATAATCCGGGAAAATGGGCTATTCGACTCGGATTCGTGGAGAATGAATGGGCGAATACGGGGATCAAACCGGAAGGCCCTAGAGTCAGTATCGTCGGGAATTACATGCAGCATGGAGTAGATACGATTAAAGGGTTAGGAATTGTCGGAACGAACAGTAAAAGCGGCTGGGCTTACCTCAAAGATAATCTTGCTTATGACCGAAATGGCAAGTCAGTCCCGCTGACTTTTGGCGGAATTCAGGAGCTTGACAATCCACCTGTTTGGGTTGAAGGACTTGAAGCACTAGCTGCCTCGGCAGTAGTAAAGGAGGTCACTGAGCATGCAGGAGCAAGGCCGGAGGACCGGGATGCAACAGATCAACGAATTATCTCCGATTTTCTAGCTGGTAGAGGAAAGATAATTGATAGTCAGGAAGATGTAGGGGGATACCCAGATGTTCCAGCGACCTACCGTGCTTTAAATGTACCTGACCACAGCATTGACGAATGGTTGTATCAATTTTCAGTTGAGTTGGAGTAGTCCCTAATGCTCTTCAACAAGATCTAGCACAGTCCAGCATTCTGAATTGGGTACATCCCAAGATTATAGGTATCTGATGTCCCATGAAAAGATCTACTCAATCGTTTTTCGAGTAAATGATCTCCATATAATGAATAGCGATCTGTAATGATTCGATCCAGTTCATATGGACTCAGTAACCTGCGAGGCTACCTTCTTTGGACTAGAATGCTCTGCTGTAGCCATGGTACAAAAGATTGGCGAAATTAAAGGTCTGGAGGACCCGTCAAACGGTGAAGCAGTCTTTGAGTTCATAAATTCAGATGACCCGGATGCTACGAAAGTTTTCGATGAGTACTGCCTAAAGGTAGCTGCACACATTATGAACCTTCAGTATATTCTCGACCCAGAACTATTTGCCATCGGAGGGGGGATTAGCGCCCAACTCATACTGATTAAGCGTCTGGAGTGGGCTCTAGGAGAGATCAAGAGAGTAAATCCACTGCACATAGCGAATCCGAAGATTGCTCAATGTACTTTTCGAAGCGACGCAAACCTGATTGGCGCGCTCTATAACTTTTTTGTTGAAAAGGAGAAAAAGCTCCGCGAGTCTCAGGCCTAATTATCGAAAGAAGAAGGTAAGTCAGGTCTCTTGTCTTACCTTCTTCTTTTTTAAACAGAATTATATGACGTACGGTGTTCAGGCGGTTTTGCTCACAACTTCTATTGGAAGCGAAAAACGTCCATTGATGTTATTCCGATCAGCTGGACTTATCCGTGGAAAACGTCACAATAAATTCACTGCCTTTGTCTGGCTCACTGTTTACCTGGATTTTCCCATTACATAAACGAACGATACGATAAACCAACGCAAGACCCAAACCATTTCCTTCTTTTGATCTGGATCGATCCCCTTGGTAAAACTTTTCAAAAATTAAAATGGGAGCTGAGAAAGGAATGAGGGGTGTGATTATGACCAGCGTGAAATTCGATGGTGTCGAAGCCTGCTTCTACTGCCCTTTTGGAAGCTTCTCCAAATGCTTTGACCACTTCTTGTATATTCTCTAGGTTTGCTCCCGGGATAGTGTACTCTGTTCCCGGCAACAGTATGGGACTTGGAATAATGATCATTTGCTCAGGATCGCTTCCCACAGCCAGGCCTCCAAGCCAGAGTTGAGCTCCTGCCTTCCCCCCCGCTTCGTGAATCGCGAGCCTATATTCTTGCCCGGAGAATCAACATTGCTAATTTTCTGCAGCGGATTGAGGCTTTAATGGTCACCACGTGGATTATTAGCACCTATTTCAAAACAGCGCTTTTCTTTTATGCATTTGTTTTAGGGACAGCTCAGCTACTAAAGCTAAAATCCTACCGGCCATTGATCTTTCCAGTAGCGTTTCTGATTTACGGACTGTGGTATCTGATTGTAAAAAATATTATTTTTTACGTCAAGGAGGTCCTCGCCTACTGGGTAGACTGGGACCTCACCAATGCTTTCGCTTTCCCTCTAATTCTGCTCGTTCTTCATCATATCAGGAAACGCATCAGCCGCAATAACCAGCTAACGTAACCTTCGGCATAAAGGAGAAATGCCACTAAAATAAAGCAGACCATTTTAAAAAAACTTCACCACCAAAAAAGAGAAAGAAACAGATCTTCCTATCTTCAAATGTCCATTGGATGAAATACAGGTCGCCCCCCTGCAGCCGGTTCGTAACCAGCCTTCGCCGATTTCAGGCTGCTGTTTGTAGTCTCGGCTACCTAGGGCTTGAATCATCAAGCATGTTCGCTTCCATTCCCATTTTTCTTCAGAATCTCTTTGATCTTCACATACATTTCTTTAGATACATGGTCCTTCAAGGTAGTACCATCCTGATACATACCCAGATTCATGATCATTTTCTGCTGCGCTCATTGGCCGCCTTGCTGACATCAATCTCCATGCCGAGATAATCGGCTCCGGCAAAAACCTCAAACCAACACTTCCCTACCGGACAATGGATTGCCACGGTTACAGGCATTTTGAGAAGTGTACACGTTTCAGGAATCGCCGCAAACTGGAAACATGACATATCTGAGAGGAAGTTCGAATAAACCGGCAGAGAAGATCCAAAAAATATCTATACCGATAACGAAAAGAAACGATTGAGCGAAGCTTCGCTGAAGCTAAAGTGCTTAACGGGTTTCGCTATTACCGTTTACACCGTCTGCAAAACGTAAAAGAACAAGTCCTGATGACAGCAGCCGCCCAGAACATGAAGAAGATGGCGATCTACCTGGATCCTCTTGAAAAACGGGGGGATTATGGCCCGTTTATTCTCAGTAATTGACTATTTGAAATGCAAGAAACCTGTCCCTTTAAAGAGTACAGGGCTTCTTACTGTATTCTTTTACCCTATGCAGGCATCATCTTTACTGACAAGGCATATTTGCCGTCCATTTTCACGTAATAGTTCGTAAAGCCGATGCGTCGACCTGCCGGATCTGTACGCCGAGCCTAAGGGTGAAAGGATAGATCCCACCTGTCGATGTACTTTACCTTGATCATTTTCGTCATACTTGTTGCCTCCCCTTATTACCAGGATTTCGCTTGTCGTTTCAACAAGCGAATGCCGTTTACACCGAGCTCGACGGCATCACCCGCCGCTTCGCCAGTTTCCATATCTGTATAGGACCGGCCGTCCAATTCGACGCGCTGCGGCGTGCCTCCGAAATTCTGGATAAACACGAAGTCTGCCGTTCCGTTCGTCCGCGCCTGCGCCGTAACGCCATGAGGCAGCTTTGTATCGATTACCCGCTCCAGGCCAGCCTCTTCAGCCAATCGGCCATAGAATGCGTCCAGGAAATCGTCCTTGAGGCGGGTCGCCATGTAATAGGCGCTGCCTTTGCCCAGTCGGTTCACCGTCAGCGCGGGACGGCCTGCATAGAAACTGTCCGTGTAGACGCCAAGCACTTCCGCACCCTCCGTATGGATCAACTCGCAAAGTTCATGCGATTCAAATGTTCCTGCCAGTCCGAGCGCATTGTCCGCCGCCAATACGACGCCGTTGCGATCATCGTCATACAAGCCCTCGATCTCCTCCGCCCAAATGCCAAGCGTGTTGCGTAGCGGTCCCGGGAAACCCCCGAGGTGGCAAAGATCATGCTCGTCGACGATGCCGGACCAGTACGTCGCGACCAGCGTTCCCCCGTTCTCGACGAAAAGTTCTAGCTTCTTCCCGGTCTCCTCCCGGCACAAATATAGCATGGGCGCGACAATCAGCTTGTACGGCGCGAAGTCGTCCTCGGAGCCGATGACGTCGGTTGGCACGCCGTGCGACCACAGCGTGCGGTGCTGAGCGTACGCAGTCTCTTCGTAATGGAGACCCGTGTTGCGCGGCCCTTGTGCATCCTTGATTGCCCAACGGTTATCCCAATCGAACAGGATTGCCGCTTGCGCGGGCGTCGAAGTCCCGACGACCTCGATCAATCCCGCCAGTGTCTGGCTAAGCTCCGTGACATCGCGGAAGACGCGCGTATGCTCGTGACCGACATGGTCCACGACTGCGCCGTGGAATTTCTCGCTGGAGCCGCGGCTTTTGCGCCATTGGAAGTATTGGACGGAATCCGAGCCGTGCGCCACGGCTTGCAATGAGGACAGTTTGTGCATTCCTGGCTGCTTTAGCTTGCTGACCGGCTGCCAGTTGGTCAGGCTCGGCGTGCTTTCCATCAGCAGGAACGGCCGCCCCTTGATAGAACGAAACAGGTCGTGATAGAACGCGACGAATGCTCCCAGTTTGGCGTTGTCTTGATGCTCATGCCACGTCGGGTAAGCGTCCCAGGAAATGATGTCGAGCAAATCTCCGAATTTACGGTAGTCCAAACCCTCGAACATATGCATGTTTGTCGTGACCGGCAACGCTGACCCTGCTTTCCGTATCGCTTCGATCTCGTACCGGCAGAAATCGATCGTTTGGTCCGTCACGAAGCGGCGCCAGTCGAGATTCTGGCCGTGCACTGCGGATTCGCCGTGCGGAGCAGGGGATTCGATCTGCCCCCAATCAAGGTACGTATGCGCCCAGAACGTCGACCACCACGCATGGTTTAACGCCTCAAGCGTACCGTATTTATTTTTCAACCACTCCCGGAAGGCGTCTTGGCAATAGTTGCAATGACAATCGCCGCCGAATTCGTTGGAAATATGCCAGCCTACGACCGCCGGATGGTCGCCGTAACGCTCCGCCAGCTTCCGGTTGATGATGGAAGTCTTCTCGCGGTAAACCGGTGATGTATAGCAGTGATTGTGACGCATGCCGTGCAGGTTGCGGATGCGATTCGCTTCGACCCGCCGAACCTCAGGATACTTCTCCGACATCCAAGCCGGACGTGCGCCACTCGGCGTCGCCAGCCAAGCATAAATACCGTTCGCTTCGAAGCGCTCGAGCATCTGGTCCAGCCAATCGAAGGTAAACGTGCCTTCCGTCGGTTCGAGCGCGGCCCATGCGAATATGCCAATCGACATGACGTTGCAGCCGGAAAGCTTCATCAGACGGATATCTTCTTCGAGCACCTCTGGATAACGAAGCCATTGATCTGGATTGTAATCGGCGCCGTGCATCATGACGGGAAGCTTGTCGCTGACGGGTGGGAATACTTGCGTGTTCTTCATAGCGTCTATCTCTCCTCGTGTAATGGTGAATTATGGACAAAATCGGGCATCTACCTGCAAAAATACAGCTATATAGGCCGCAATTAAGATCATAACCTGACAAGCAGGCGATCAATCGTTTCCAACGGTTGCTGATTGATTCGCTTCATAAATTGACTGACATGAAGTTTAATCTTATAGAATTTTTCAAAAAAGACGTTGTTCACTACATCGGCTTTGAGCCACAACCACAGCCCTTCAACTGGATTGAGGTTTGGACTGTAAGGCGGCAGAAAAACCAATTGCAGACGCGAGTGTTCCTCCAAAAAAGGCTGTAACTCTATGGCATGATGAATCCGGCTGTTATCCAGAATTAAAGCGATTTTTCCATTCGGATATGCAGTGAGAAGATCCTGGAGAAATCGAATAAAGGCTTCTGTGTCGGCCTTTTCTTCTTCCCGGTGATGCACCTGACCGGTTTCATAGTTAATGGCTCCAAACAATTTGGCTCCTTCGTGTTTACCGTACGTAGGCACTTTGCGTTGTCGGCCGCGCGGGAACCAATTGTACTGCAACGCTTGATAAGAGCGAATCATCGACTCGTCTTCAAAGAGCAAGTGATTGATCTTTTCGGCTTCCACTTGCCTCTTGAGCTCAGCAAAAGTGTGCTTTTTAAAAAAGGCTTGGGCGTCTTCATCGGCTTTAGCTAGCGTATAGGTGGCTTTGGTAAAACTGAAGTTCATCCGCTTCAGCATCGCACTAATCCCACGCACGCTCATGGTGACGCCGAACTCCTGCTTGATCCACTCCGCCACTAGCGGAAGTGTCCAGGTATACCGAGCTTCAAAACCTACATCGGCTGGTTGATGCTGCTCCAGCATCGCGGCTAACTGACGACGCTGCTCCTCCGTGAGTTTTGTCGGTTGTCCAGGTGAGTGATCCATTTTAAGACCGGACAGGCCCTGTTTCTGGTAGGTGTGCCAATAGAGGCTGATGGTTTGACGTGCACGTCCGAGTATATCACCGATCTCTTCCAGTGTATGGCCTTCCAGACGAAGTCGGACCGCCAGATACCTTTCGTAGAGTCGTTTGTCTGATACCTTTTTCATCGCTGTATTCAAATACTCGATTTCTTCATTGTTCATCTTCATCGCCGCCTTGTGGTGAGTTACCCTTTATTACCCAATTTGGCGGTTGAAGTGAATTTGGTAGCTTATTAATTGCGTTCTATATAGATCTTGGAATCAAACGAATCCGTTTGAACTTATCGTATTTGTGCTGCTCGGCAGGCATAGCTACTCATCTGCTTTAAACTCCGGAATGATGCACAAACCGAATTCAATTTCCTTTTCATCCAGACGATATGGCTGGAGCAGCTCCGGACCGCAAGAGTTCGATCCAATCCCACTCATCTTGTAATCAAGATGGATAAACGTTTCTTTACGCTTGGTAAGCTCATGGAGGTGCCCCGCAGCCGCAAGATCGTCCATGCCGTAATGCCCCGCATTGAACGAGAAGGCCTCATCCCCTTTGAAACGAAGGCCCATGCCTAGTGCATTGGATACAGTGACCCATTCTGTTCCGAATCGTGAGCCGTTTTCTTGCGGTTTAATGTAAGAACGAACATCTCATCGACTGTCGTCAGGTAATGCCCTTTCTTTACGCTTCGACGTTTGTCCATATAGCTCTCGTGCGGGCCGAGTCCGAAGTATTCTACTTCCTCCATGCCGGCAGGCATCGTGAGCTGAAGCCCGAAGCGAGGCAAATACAACAGGTCCTCCTTCACGTTCGCTTTTACGCACAGCGCGATTTCCCCCGTCGCCAACACTGTCCATTCGGCGTTTCCTGAGAGAATGGTCGGTACGCTATGGCCGCCCAATGAGAAGGAGACTTGAATGGTGACCGAACCGACTTCCTCCTGCTTCCAGTCCACGCGATACACCTTCGTGACCGCCCGATCAAATCCGGCCTCAAGCCACTTCTCTTTCACAAAGCGGTCGTTATCGGTCGGTGCGCGCCATACGGTGAAGCCGACCGGACCTTGGATAAGCGGCACGCCATGCCGAGAAATCGCCGTGAATGCTCCCCTGCATAAATCGAAGCGATGAACGAAATCGAAGCCTTCGATCGTCAGTATCCCATCCTCTTCCCGCGCCGTGATGCCGGGCCGGTCAGCGGAAACGACGTCTACTTTCTTCTGGATGACTGGAAGCTCGAATTGCTCGAACGCAATTTCGTGCCCCAAGCCGCCCCATGACGTCTCGCGGTTCAATCGATATGAGATCGTCAGGAAATAACGGCTCTCCGATTCCTTAGGCCAGCATACCGGGATCGATATCGTTTCCGTTGCGTGCGGCTTCGTCGACAGCCCTTCGAGCAGGCCTTGCCCCGCGACTTGGCCGTCTTTCTCGACCCTCCAATGGAAGATGACGTGGGATAAGTCGATGAAGTCGTAGAGATTCGTGACATCGAGCTTTCCTTCCGCAAGCGCCTTTGCTTCCACGCGAATTGGAGCGATCACTTGCTTCAGCTCGAGCAGACCGGTATGCGGCACGCGGTCCGGCGACACGAGTCCGTCAATGCAGAAATTTCCGTCATTTGGCCGATCCCCGAAGTCGCCTCCGTAGCCGAAGAAAGGTGTGCCGTCCTCCGTCCGGGTCAAAATCCCGTGATCGCACCATTCCCAGACGCAGCCGCCCATCAGCTTCGGGTATTTATATATGACGTCCCAGTAATCCTTCAAATCCCCGGGGCCATTGCCCATCGCATGGCTGTACTCGCATAAGAAGAGCGGCATCGTAGCCGTTTCGTCCTTCGCATAATTCTCAATATACTCGATCGATTCGTACATATGGCTATCCATGTCCAAACACCCCGTTTCGGTGCTGCCTTGATGGCGTGGTGCGGCGCCTTCGTAGTGAATCGGACGGGATGGATCGCGCACTTTCGCCCACTCCGCCATCGCGATATGATTGGCGTCGAAACCAGATTCATTCCCCATCGACCAAATGATGACGGACGGGTGGTTTTTATCCCGTTCGATCATCCGTTCCGCGCGTTCGACAAAGCTGTCCCGCCAGGCTGGATTCTTCGTCAAGGCATGGTAGGTTCCCGTCGCGGGCAGCACCCCACGGCATTCCAAGTCCGCCTCGTCGATGACGTAAAATCCGTATTCGTCGCAATGCTCCAAAAATTTCGAGTCGTTGGGATAATGTGAAGTCCGAATCGTATTGATGTTATACCGCTTCATTAAGACAAGGTCTTGAACCATGTGGGGAACGGGAATGGTCTGTCCCAGCTCGGGATGAGAGTCATGCCGATTGACCCCTTTTAGCTTGACAGCCTGTCCGTTAATCCGAAAGACGCCGTCCTTGATTTCGATTTTGCGGAAGCCGACGTGGAATCGGAGGACTTCTTGTCCGGAGTATACGAGTAACTGGTACAAATAAGGACATTCCGCATTCCACAGCACCGGCGCTTCGACATGGAACGCTAGTATACCCTTCCCGTCGATCGCCGCCGATTGGAAACCGACCTGCTTACCGTCCGTGTCAAGTAGTTCCGCTTTTACGCCAACAGGGCCAATCGCCTCGATTTCGCAGCGCAGCACGGCCCAGCTGAAATCACTCGCCAACTCTTGCTTGTTGTAGACATCCCGAATGTAATGCGAATCGCGTGCGAGCAAATAGACATCCCGAAAAATACCCGAAAATCGCCAAACGTCCTGATCCTCTATATACGAACCATCGCACCACTTTAAGACCATGACAGTAACCCGGTTCGATCCCGTTCGCAAGACGCCCGTCAGATTGAACTCCGCCGGCATCCGGCTTCCTTGACTGTAGCCGACAAACCGGCCGTTGACCCATAGGTAAAAACATGAGTTCACGCCCTCGAACACGATGAACGGCTTCTTCTCCTCCCAGCTAACCGGCACATTGAAGTCCCTGACATAGACCCCCGCCGGATTGTCGTCCGGCACATACGGCGGATTATACGAAAAAGGATAGTGGATGTTCGTATAATGCAGCTGGTCGTATCCGTTTACTTGCCAGCAGGAAGGTACAAGAAGATCGTCCCATCCGCCGACATCCGCCCCTTCCTCATAAAACCCGTTTTCAACCCCCTGTACACTGGCATGATAGCGGAATTTCCAGCTCCCGTTCAGCGTTTGGTAAAAGGGAGATCGCCCTCGCTTCCCCTCCATCGCCCACCGCGTATCCCCATATGGAATAAAATACGCCCTGGATTCCTCACGATTGATTTGCCTTACACCCAAGTCCTCCCAATACGTCTCGATCTTAACCATGATCCTCCACGCCCTTTCGTCCTTTACGCTCACCACTCGTCCACGCTTCGTCCTTATAATCGATACTTGCTTTGTTATAATGAATGCCTATTGATCTACTTGCAGGCAAGCAGTCAAAGCGTCGGTACGGAGTGGACTGCGGTGAGCCAGCGCCACGTCGTAAGCCTCTGCTGTCGATACGATTTTATTGTATTCGGTAACTCATCCAGCATGATTGAAATGTGACAGGATGATATCGACGGAAAACCCAGCGGAAACATCTGATACCCGATCGCGATAGGCGTCAGCGTGAGCATTAGAAGCAGGGTTTCATTCTTCCTGATATCACTCCAAATCTGTGCAGGTTCATGCTCTCCCTCTCCTCTCTCCGCTATGTATCCATTATAGGCTAGCGTAATGGGTCTCGAGAATTTAGCCTAGCAACAATAACTCATACTTTTTCACCGATCTGTCGAACCATGTATTTTCCCTCAAAAAAAAACAGAGAACCCTGTTCATGATTCAACCGGGGTCTCTCTCACACATGCAGCTATTCAAATCTTGTGCCTCTTGCTCGTAAAAAGTCCCTTTCGAATAGTATGAGTCAAAACGAAAGAAACGGTCCCCATTCCAAGGAATGGGGACCCATTTTTCCAATAACTTAATTTCGATGTCTTTAGCTTAGATCCAAAGATCTTGTTACTTTACAGCATCGGCTTTCTTAATAAGTTTGAAGTCGTCAATGTTTCCCCACTGCCCGCCGGGAAATTTTAGATGGGTGCCAATAGTCAGAGTTCCATCTGTAACTACAACGTTATCTATTGTTGGATTAGACCATTGTCCGGTATTTGTAAAACTCTTCCTCTTACCTCCAGCAAAAATCTCAGATATCTCTTCTTCTCCTCCGCCGTAGACCCAAGCAGATAATTGATAGGTGCCATTTTTAATCCCTGTGATAGTTTGGGAAACTTTGAATTCTGTGGCTGTTGGTCTCCAATAGTGTAATGCTAATGTGCCGGAGTGTACGTCAATATCTGTACTAACCGCGTCTGTATCCCCAGTAACCTTCCACGGTTTTAATCCCATCTCAAAGCCAGGATTTTGAATCATACTTGTGCTTGGCACCACAGTAACTTTGGAAGAGTCAGTAAAACCCCCATCATATGAAACCACCGATATGGTTGCTGTCCCAACAGCAAGTCCGGAAATAGTCCCATTATAAGGATGTACCTTTACAATATCAGGATTTGAGCTCGTAAAAGTAATTCCTTTATAGGTTGCATTAGCAGGATTGATGATAGCATTTAGCTTACTAGTAGCACCTACTTCAATCGTTTCCGTGTGCTTATCCAGAGCTAAAGATTGCACAGGATACCGATTATTTTCAACAGCACCATCAATAAATGCATCTAATGCCAATGAGGGCGTACCGTCCGGGTCCCATGCAGATTTAGGATACCCAAAATAATTCCCCTCAGGTGCCCAATAAAATACACCCGTTCCCAAATCGTTCGGAGCTGCATGTATTTTATTTTGAACATTTACAAGCATGTTATAAACACTATCAGCATCCTTGGCAACTTCCCCCCCGACTTCAACAATCATGACTTCCTTCCCATATTTTTCTGCGAGTTTATTCATGTTTTCAGTTAATTCATTAATTGAGGAAGTAAAGACCGAATCCGGATAATAAGATAAGCCAATGATATCATAATCGCTATCTTTAAGACCGGCTGCAACCAGACCGGCATAAAACGGTTCAACGCCATTTTCTGCTCCGCCTGCTCTATGGATGATAACCTTAATCCCAGGAAAAACCGCTTTGGCTGCGCTCGATCCGGCTTGAATCAGTTGAACGAGGTTGGGCGTATTGCTATACTCCCCCAACGGATGCATCATTCCATTATTAATTTCATTCCCGATTTGTACCCACTCTGGTGTTACGCCTGCTACTTTTAGAGCATTCATCACCTCAGAAGTGTATTCCGATACATGTACTTTTAATTGATCTAAATTATCGTTGGCCCATGCTTTAGGTGTTATCTGTTTTCCCGGGTCAGCCCAAGTATCACTGTAGTGTAAATCAATCATAACCCTAAATCCGAAGGCGCTTACACGAGATGCTAATGCAACTACTTCTTCTGTACTGCAATGACCATTGGAAGGATCATCAGACGGATCAACAAAAGCCCGTATTCTTATGGAATCAATTCCGTGATCCTTTAAAATCTGAAGAAGATCTTGCTCTTCCCCATTATCATTATAGAATTTATAACCAAGGGCCTCTAATTGTGGCAGCCAGCTGATATCTGCGCCTTTGGCGAACGAGTCAGGGATAGATGAAGCGCTTACCTTTATCGGTAAGATAAAGGCTGTCATGGATATAATCATTGCAAACGTAAGAATCATAGCAATTATTCTATTTATCATTGTACTACCTCCTTGTTTTATTTGCATCAACACATCTGTATTGAAGCGCTTTCACAAATCTCTATGGATCACATCCCGTCCCACGCCAACTGGATCGTCCGCATGGGATTTCAGAATCCGCCGATTCGGGTAGTTCCAAATTGGCAACCTGATCAACTCACGCCGCTCCGCTTTAACCGCAGCATGTCGTCCTGCACCCAGTCTTCGCAAAACGTACCTCCTGCCGCTTCGATTTCGTCCACAAACGAGATATCTATCCCTTTTAAAAATTCGAAAGTTGCCATTGCTGTACCCGCCTTTCGTTGAAAAAAGAAAGAGGGAATGACTCCCCCTTTACGTTATTTCCCTGCCAAGAAGGCATCGATCTGGCTTTGCAGTTCCGCCTGTACTTTGTCGATGCCCGCAACTTTAAGTTGTTTGATCAACTCGGCTTGACCCTTCTCCAAATCCGGAACCAGGCCGTACTCTAACGGAACGCCGTATCGTAACATCACGTTGCCGATGCTAGCCATTTCATTCTTTACCTTCTGGTCGTCGAACACGAACGTCTCAAGCGGATAGTGATAAACTTTCTTCTTCCAGTCAGCTTCCATATTCGTCGCTTCCTGAGGGTAGGAAGCATCCGTCCGATTGAGTGCCGAATTCCACCCCCAGTAGGAGAAACCGGTGAAATTCGCTTGGCTCGCGCCTGGTTTAAACTTGTCGTCGCCGACCGGCTCGTAGTGCTTGCCTGCGATGCCGTACATCGTTAAATCATGAATTTGCTTGTCGTTCTGCAATAGGTCGATCACCATTAGGGAACGCTCTACATGCTTGGTCGTCGCATGAACCGCCATGCCATTCTGCGTCGAGATGGAAGCCGTCTTCTTCTGATTCGGGGTGAGATCGGCGATAGCCATGTCGGCATCAGGAAGCGCACGACGAGCCTCGACCAAATCGAAGCCCACAGATCCGAGATTGCGTTTGTACGATGCGGCCTTGCCAGCCTTCATTTCCTGCCAAACGTCGTTCTTGCTGTTGACAACGTTCTTGGACCAACCACCGTTATCGGCCAAGTCTTTATAATAAATGAGCAGCTTTTTGAATTCCGGCGTATCATAAACGTTAAAAACTTTGCCTGTTGCATCGTCGAGCTTATAAGCGAACGGGATGTTCGGATCTACGAGTTTCCATTCGTTATACTGCTCGAGCAGCACATTATCCAGCTCGTTCCATTTATACCCGCCGCCCGCCGCTGCGGCGAAGCCGCTCATCCCTTTTTCGTTCTTCGAAATCGTCTTCGCGTAGGCGGCAAACGTCTCGGGACTGGTGACTGGCTCAAGATTGTACTTCTTGCGTAAGTCCTCACGAATCAGCAGAACTTTGTCCATAATTTCTTGGTTGTTGTTCGGCACCATGTACAGTTTGCCCTTAATCTTCGCCTGGTCCCAAGAGAGCTTCGGCATCGCTTTCCATGTCATAGGTGCATTGGATTTCAGCAGTTCGTCGGTCAGTTCGTAGAAGCCACCATTCAGCGCCTGATTGGAATAAAATGCCCAGTTCGCCGTGAACACCAAGTCGAAATCATCTTTCGCTGCGAACCTGAGTGGATATTTCTGCGACCAATCGGACCAGTCGAGGAATTCGACATCGACTGTCGTGTTGATCTTCTTCTTCAGCAGTTTGTTCACCTCACCGAACACTTCGTCGTAATCCGCCGGCTTGGCGCCCAGCAGCAGCATTTTCAGTTTAACCGTGCCGTCGTTCGCGCCGTCTGTACCGTTCCCGTCCCCCGAATTTCCGTTGTTACCACCGCATGCGCTAAGTAGCGTACTAAGCAACAGCATGATGACAAGAAGCAACATGGCATTCCTCTTCTTATGTTTCATGATCCATACTCCCCCTAATTCAGATAATGGCATTGATGTGAACGGAACATGCTATTGATAACCAAGTTGCCCTGAGATCATCCTTTCATTGAACCGACAGTCAAGCCTTTGACGAAAAAACGCTGAATGAACGGATACGCGATTAGGATGGGTCCTGTCGCTACAATGGTCATCGCCATCTTCAAGCTTTCGGTCGGGATACTTAAATTGACGACCGCCCCCGATTCCATCATCGCCTTGCGCATGCCGTCCATATTCCCAAGCATGCGATAAAGATAGTACTGCAGCGGCATCAAATTCTCTTGCGAGATAAAGAGCAGCGGGTTATACCAATCGTTCCAGTAACCAAGCGCGATGAACAATCCTATGGTCGCCAGTGCCGGCTTCGACAAAGGGATGATCAGCTCGATAAAGATCCTGAAATCGCCCGCTCCGTCGATTTTAGCGGATTCTGTAATCGCTTCCGGGATATTACCCATGAACGTCTTCATGACAATGATGTAAAAAACATTCATCAATAAGGGAAGAATCAATACCAGAAAAGTATCCTTTAGGTGCAAGTATTCAACGACGAGCAAATACCAGGGGACAAGCCCACCGTTGAACAGTGTCGTAAAGAAGAAGTAGAACGAGAAGGTTCCTCGCCATTTGAAATCCTTCCTAGCCAGAACATAGGCCGTCATTGCGGTCAAAAACAGCCCGACCAGCGTCCCGATGGCGGTCACCCCGATCGTGACGGCGTAGGCCTGGATCATCTGTGAGGGATATTTGAACAGAATACTATACGCTTCGATCGAGAAGACCGTCGGGAACAACTGAAAGCCATTTTCAATAATGCTCTTCTCCTCTGTCAACGAGGAGGACACGATCAAAATAAAGGGCAAGATGCAGAACAAAGCCAGAATAGTAAGCGAGACGTAACCGATAATATTGAGCAATACACGATCGGCAGACACGCGTCTTCTGCCTACCGCTTGGGCGACTGGGCTCGTATTTATCGTAGACATGGGCATTCTCTCCCTCTCTTAGAATAATGCACGGTCTTTATCGTATTTGCGAACCGCGTAGTTGGCAATCATGATGGTCACGAAGCCAAGCAACGATTGGTAGAAGCCCGCTGCGGCCGACATGCCGATCTCATTTGAGGTCATCAGCAGGCGGAAGACAAACGTATCGATGACATCCGTATTTGAGAATAAGAGACCGTTGTTGCCAACCATGTTGTAGAACATCCCGAAATCACCACGAAAAATATTGCCGATCGCCAGCAACACCAGGATAATCATTGTTGGATACAGGTTCGGCACGGTAATCTTCAGGATTCGTTGAAAGACGTTGGCTCCATCAATTTCCGCCGCCTCGTACATCTCGGTATCGATGCTCGTGATGGTAGCCAGATACATGATCGTCCCGTAACCGAACGCCTTCCATGTGGATACGATGACCAGAATGAACGGCCAATACGCGGGGGTATTGTAAATGTCGATCGGCTCCATACCCAGCATCGTCAACATCCCGTTAATAAACCCGAAGTCGTAGCTAAATAAGTTGAATGCAATGGCGCCGACAACAACCCACGAGATGAAGTAAGGCAGGAAAAACACCGTTTGAGTCAACTTTCGAAACCACTTCCCCCCCACCTCAAACAGTAGGATCGCGGCAAAGATTTGCACTACGTTGTTCACGACGATGAACGCGATATTGTAAAGCGCGGTGTTGCGTGTTACGCGCCAGGCGTCACCTGACTCAAAAAGAAACCGGAAATTATCGAAACCGTTCCAGGGGCTCCCGAATACACCGCCGTCGAAGTTGAATTGCTTGAACGCCAATACGATTCCCGCCATAGGCACGTAGGCGAACAGAAAAATAAAAAGTACGCCTGGCGTGAGCATCAGTAGCAGGGTTTTATACTTCCTGACATCGCTCCAAAATCCATGCAGGTTCATATGCTCCCTCTCCTCTTTCCTCTTTGTCCCCATTATAGGCGAGCGTTATAGGCCTTGAAAATTTAGCCAAGCAACAAAAAACTATACTTTTTCACCGATCTGTCGAACCGTGCCGTTTACCTCCATAAAAAAACTACACTGCCCCATTGATTAACAAGGCAGGCTGGAACCAAACAACAGAGATTTTAAAAGAAGCATAATTATCTAATAAACATTCAAAATAAGGTCAGTGAGTTCATTGATCAGGCGTAGAAAAAAAAGATCCTCGGTCATGATTCGACCGGGACCTCAATCACACATATAGCTATCAAATTTTGTGCTTCTTGCGGTATTCGCCCGGCGTCATGCCCATTGCTTGCTTGAAATTCCGGTTGAAATAAATTATATTCTTATAGCCCATCTGATCAGCGATTTCATAAATTTTCTTCGTCGGGTCTTTGAGCAGCTCGCACACACGATCCGTCTTTAGGCCGATCAAGTAATCGCTGAAATGTGTGCCCGTCTCCTCTTTGAATAACTGGCCCAAATAGTTCGCAGTAAAATCTAAATGCGCCGCGACTTCCTTAAGCGTAATTTTCTTCTCCAGGTTATTCTCCACGTATCGCATGATTTCTTCAATTAGTTTGCGCATCTGCCTTTGTCCCTTGATGTACAGCATCTCAGACAGCTCGAAGAATCCCCTGCGAAGCCAAGACAGAATGTCATGCACCGTCTCGAATTGAAACAGTACGTCTGGTTGGCGCGATTCCCATTCCAGCAGCTCGTATAAATTTTCTTTTCGCTGCTGAAGATCGGCATGCAGCTTGGACGTCATACGTATGATAAGCGCGTACACGCCTTCCTTGCCAGTCAGTGTCACATCCTGTTGAAGCAACTCCATCAAACAGTCGTCAATTGTGACCAGGTCGTAGTCCAAGATCGCTTCGAGCATTCGATTGACCTTCTCTTCCATGCACTTGCCCGGCGTATTTTGAGAATGCGCCTCGATCACTCCTTGAATGATTCGATTTTTGCCGAGCAGCCATTTGGCGCCAAGCGCCGCCAGCGCCTGTCGAAAAGACTCGTGGAGTTCCGTCTCGTTGGATGCGTTACGACCGATGCCGATCGTGACCGTGCGAGAAGTGCTTCGATTCACATGTTCGACAAGCTCCTTAAGCAAGCTATTGAACCTGGACTCCGGCACGGCTGCAAGAATCACGAATCGGTTTCCCTGCCCCTCGATGACGGTACCGAGCCTGATGTCCGCTGCAAATGTCTTGATCGTCCGGCTGATCTTTCGAATCTCTGCGCGTTGCTCTTCCAGCGGAAGGTTGCGCATCTTCCATTCTAAGTCGTCAATTTCCACGAGCGCCACGGACGTCCCCTTCTCCAAATAATGCGCAAGCACGCCACTAACGTGCGATGTGGCCGGCGCGGGCGTTCGTTCCTCAAACCACCGTAGGAGTAGCTCTTCGTTCACGAGCGACAGGGTTTCCGTAAAGGAACGATCCTGCTCCAGTTCTTGCTCGATTTTCGCGACCTGCTCCGTCAGTATGCGAAATAATTCTTGGTCTTCGACCGGCTTCAGCAAATACCCTGAAGCATTGATCTCGATCGCTTCCTTGGCGTAGCCGAAATCCTCGTGGCCGCTAATAAATACGATCTTAACCTTCGGATGGATCGTCTTCGCCTTCCGGGCGAATTCGGTTCCCGTCTGATCGGCATTCGAATGTCCGATAAGATCAAGTCGATCGGTTCGGATTCCATGAGCTTCAATGCCTGAAAACCGCTATGGGCCGTGCCCGCTACGCGGACATTCAGCCCACTCTCGAGGACGCGTCGGCGTAGCCATTCGAGGTCGACCACTTCATCATCAACTAGCAACAGATTAACACTCATGTACATGCCTCCGGTCGTTTCACTCATTTACGCACTATGCCTGAATGTATCATACCTTTTCCCCCCGAAGGACAACATGGCGGTCTTCAATGAAAACGGATACAAATTCACGGTTACTGCCGTGGTTCGTCGCCCTGCCCATCCTGATGCCAAGCCGGGAGCAGAATCCGAACCGTCGTTCCTCCTCCATAAATGCTTGCGATCTGGACGCCGTAAGCATCTCCGTATAACAGCTTGATGCGATCGTCGACGTTTTTGACACCGTAACCGCCCTCTTGCCTCGGGTTGTTTAGCAATCGCTCCACCGTATGGGGTTTCATGCCAATGCCGTTGTCGATGACCTTCAGCTCGATAAGATCGCCAATACGACACGCCTTAATCAGGATCGCGATCGAATCTCCGAACCAAGCGTGCTTAAAGACGTTCTCCACGAAGGGTTGCAGGATCAGCTTGATGACCGGCACCTGCAGAATATCGGGCTCGACATCGACATGCACCGTAAACGCGTCCGCATATTTCACCCGTTGGATCGCAAGATAGGTCGTCACTTGTTCCAGCTCTTTCTCCAGCTCAATGAAGACACGGCCTTGGTTGAGGGTGAGACGGTAAAAACGGGAGAGCCCTTGCACCATCTCTGTCACCTTGTCCGTCTCTCCGAGATTCGCCAAGCTTCCGATCGTCGACAGCGTGTTATAGAGGAAATGAGGATTGATCTGTGCTTGCAAGGCCTCCAGCTCAGCTTGTTTCTTTTGGATGCCTTCAATATAGACGCTATCGATCAATTTTTGGATACTACTGGCCATCACGTTGAACGCATCGGCGATTTGTACAAACTCGTCATTGCCGGAGAATTGTATCCGCTTTAGAAAATCCCCTTCCTGGAACGAACGAACAAGGTCGACGATCCTCGACATCCTACGCCCGGAAAGGCGGGCGACGATATAGCCAATGAAGGCCATGACAACAAAGCTAATGGCACATACGGTGATGATGATTCGCTGTAACCTACCCGCATCCTTTGACAAGTACGAATTGGGCACAAGCGTCTCGATTACAAAATCAGTACCCGGGATCTCTTCCCGGAGGCTTAGATACGCTTCGCGCGAGGCGTTTTGTTCGGCCATTCCTCGATGGTAAAGCGATATGCCAGTGGAACGGTCGACCAGACGCAGCGTAATCCCTTCTTCGAGCGGAAAGGCCACGAAATCGCCCAACAGGTCTTCGAGTGATACGGTGATACGCACATAGCCGATTTCGGTCTTATAATCGGCATACGATACCAAACGGCGAAAATGTGATATATTACCAAGTTTACTGTCGGTATCGATTTGCAGCCAGATGTTGTCCCGTTCCGTGGCTTGAAGCGAACGAAACCACTCGGAATGGGAAATCTCACCGAACGGCAGGATATAATAATCGTTTTGCGCGATCGGCTCCGCGAGGTTATCGCCACTCACAATGCTCAAATCGCTGTTCAGTGTGTAAAGCATAAGGCGAATATCGTTCCCAGATAGCTGCAGCGGCGCTGTCATCTGTGGGATGATCTCGTCCAGCATCGTCCAGTAAATGTCCAGCGGATTTCCCTTCTTCTGAATGGCGTGCTGGAACGCTAGGCTGCCGAACAGCGTATCGGACATGCGCTGAATTTCGTCCATCTGGTAAAGAATATTGTTCCTTGTCTGCTCCATGCCGGTCCGAATATTCGTCTCAGCCATCTCCGTCCGCGATTGAACAAGCATCGAATACGAAATATAGCCGATCAACACGTCCGTAAGCAACACTAGTAGCAAGTAGGGGACCATCATTTTATAGGTAAAAGGCACATATGATTTCACCGGTAAGTTCCTTTCCCATTCCTCGTTCTAATAATAAATACCGCCATGTTCTAACCACAAGTTCTATTCGATTCCGTCACCGCTAGTTTCGCCAGATAATCTTGATCTTTCCTCTTAAATGAAGAGCGGTCTTTAGAACTATAGAGATATTCTTGTAAAGATCTTTAGGAATTGCTGAACGGATCGCATATTACAACGTTACCGGCAAGCGGTTTGTGAAGGTCGACCAAAGCCATTATATAAAGCGGAAAAAAGAGAACCCGAAGTCTCTTTTCGAGTTTCCTCACCAGCAGTTGCAGGCCAATGTCGGTCTTTCTGGTCTTTTGAATGTGTGTTTGAATGATATTAAGCTATCTATTACGGATTTAGGTTCATCTGCCGAATAATTAAAACCTACTCCAGAGCTTCTCCTATAGTAAAAGAGAAACCCTCTGTTCTTTTGGTAGGCCACAGATCTCCCCATAATGGCAAGAAAGAGACCGGTTCAATTGAAGCTTGATTTCATCAAAATTGTACTTAATCTGTTTTCTCCACTCCCACTGTAGAATAGTTCGTACATCGGCCTGTCGGCTGTTTTAAAAATACTAACTACTGACGTATGTAGGGCGTTTGGCAAAAGGGAGCACACATGTCCTTAGCCACAAGGGAAAACGAAAGCACCCTGATCCTAATATTATAAAAAAAGTAGACATTATGCTACGTGTTCCTCGCATAATGTCTACTTTTCTAGCAAAACAATCAAGTATTCATGGTTTTGTGAAGTGTATACATCGAAGTCACTTTAACGTTTCTTTCAATGGTGTTTCTCACAGGTGATATTTCTATGGCTTTTGCAATCAACTTTTCAACCTGCGCTTCATCTGCGTCACTGTCCACATTGAAACGAACGTTTATTTCATCAAAGCCAGAATTACCCTCTTTTAAGCCAAAGAAAACGTTCAGATCTATTTCGCCAGTAACATCAACGTCCAACGAATTTACTTTAATCCCCATACCACTAGCTGTTGCAATGAATCCAACACCTACACAAGCGCCAAGTGCACTTAACAAAAGCTCAACGGGATTAGGCCCTTTTCCAGTTCCGGATAGCCACTCTGGTTCATCAATGGGTACCGGCTTATAGTCCCCAACCTCGGCCTCCGAGTAAAACCCATCTTTCCATTTTACTGTAGAAGCAAAATTTGTAATCGCATCCTCAGGATTTTTCTTATATTTTTCTGCCAAGCTTCCGAGCATATTCACATCTATACCGTTCATTTTACTCATATTTAGGACTCCTCTATTTTATATTTTTCATAGACCAATCTTAATTCAATCCTCGCTTGTCCTTTATGACTTTTTAGGCGGGATCGCACACCCTTCATCAGTACATAGTCCTTCACTAGAGGTTTCATCAGAAAGAATTTCAAACTTAGCTGCCGGATGCTCTTCTTCCCAAACTTTCTCCACCCTGCCCATCCGAAACCTTGGGTTGCCGGATGTCTGCTTCGGCTACGGCACTTTAAAGGGTAAAGTTACCCGGTGGATTTGAACCACCTAATGATGCGACTGTGAGGTGCACCCAAAAAAGAGGCTCCCTATACTGGGGGCCTCTTGATATTATAGTAGCGTTGATGGCTTTTTAACGAAACCTAAAAGAGAAATGTATATTCATTTATACCATTTTCCACTCATGAAGTTCCAAGCGAAGCGCTTTTTCCGACACATACGGGTCTTTTTCAACCATCGCCTGTGCCTCTTCCAATGAATCTGCAACGTAAATGACTAGACCGCCGGCCCCATCAACAAAAGGTCCCATGGCATAAATTTTCCCCTGTTCCTTCATTTTGTTCAAAAATTCCAGGTGCTTAGGATGTAACTCTTGTCTTTTTCCCGGGTCAACTATGTGCAAGATTGCTGCGTAATGTGCCATTGTACCACTCCTTAAGTGAATGAAAAATAGATTACCAAGTCTATGAAGCCTTTATATTCTTAATAGCACGAATCTTTTGAATTAGTACACAATTTCGTGATCTTCACGTTTTTCATACAGTGAGGCCACTGGCTCGATAGTCCGTGATGCGCTCCGTCCATTACTGCTGGTGTCGTTCTGCTTTGGTCATCTGGCAAATCTCCTTGAGTTAAGATATGCCTATGATCTCATGACTGGTGTTGGGTTTACAGGTGTACTGGGTTTGACGCTTACGTTTTAACTGTGGAGTGTATACTCCGAAGTCACTTTAACGTTTCTTTCAATGGTGTTTCTCACAGGTGATATTTCTATGGCTTTTGCAATCAACTTTTCAACCTGCGCTTCATCTGCGTCACTGTCCACATTGAAACGAACGTTTATTTCATCAAAGCCAGAATTACCCTCTTTTAAGCCAAAGAAAACGTTCAGATCTATTTCGCCAGTAACATCAACGTCCAACGAATTTACTTTAATCCCCATACCACTAGCTGTTGCAATGAATCCAACACCTACACAAGCGCCAAGTGCACTTAACAAAAGCTCAACGGGATTAGGCCCTTTTCCAGTTCCGGATAGCCACTCTGGTTCATCAATGGGTACCGGCTTATAGTCCCCAACCTCGGCCTCCGAGTAAAACCCATCTTTCCATTTTACTGTAGAAGCAAAACTTGTAATCGCATCCTCAGGATTTTTCTTATATTTTTCTGCCAAGCTTCCGAGCATATTCACATCTACACCGTTCATTTTACTCATATTTAGGACTCCTCTATTTTATATTTTTCATAGACCAATCTTAATTCAATCCTCGCTTGTCCTTTATGACTTTTTAGGCGGGATCGCACACCCTTCATCAGTACATAGTCCTTCACTAGAGGTTTCATCAGAAAGAATTTCAAACTTAGCTGCCGGATGCTCTTCTTCCCAGACTTTCTCCAACACTTGAGAAAAAGATTCTGTTGGCTGTGCCCCTGAAACTGCATATTTTTGGTTGAATATAAAGAACGGTACCCCGCTAATCCCAACTCGACGAGCTTCATCTTGATCTTTTCGTACTTGATCTTTATAGAGATCCTTATTTTTCAATACTTCGAGGGCTTCTTTTCTGTTTAATCCAACCGCTTCTGCAATATCGGCCAGTGTATCATAATCTCCTACATCCCTTGATTCAGTGAAATGTGCAATAAGTAATTTTTCATTCAACGTTGTTTCTTTGCCATTCGTTTTTGCCCATTTTAATAAACGATGAGCATCCAGTGTATTGGTGGGTTTAAGACTATCTAATTGAAAGGATAATCCCACGTTCTTGGCTTGTTGAGTTAAGTGGCTAAGAAATTCTTTCGCTTGTTCTCTTCCGCCAAACTTAGGGGTTAATTTTTCTATAAAACTTGTTCCATCATACGAAGAAGCTCCCGGATCAAGCTCAAAGCTTCTGTATTCAATACTTATTTCATCTTTATACGGTAATCCATCTAAGGCTTGCTCCAGATTTTGTTTACCAATATAGCAGAATGGACATGCAATGTCAGACCAGATTTCAATTTTCATGTTTCTACCCCTTCTCAGTTTTAGTTATTCGTCAAATGCAACCAGTGCATTTACTCCATGAGCAAGAGCGGAACCAGCTTTTAAAGCAGTAGCTACCATAATCGACTCAGCCAGTTCTTCTTTGGTTGCTCCGGCTTTTTTGGCTGCTTTCGTATGAATATCAATGCAATATGGACACCCAGTGGTATGGGCAACCGCAACCGCAATCAATTCTTTTTCCTTGGTACTGAGCATGCCGGCTTTCAACGCTTGCTGATCAAAAGAAGCAAAGGATTTAAACGAATCACTTAATTGGGTAAACTCCCGCAGTCTATTAATATAAGATGCACGGTATAACTCGTCGTCATCGTTACCATCATACGCATTTAAAGCATTAACGCCATGAGCCATCGCCGAACCGGCTTTGAGCGCGGTGGCAACCATTATAGCTTCTGCCATTTCCTCTTTTGAAACACCATGTTTCTTAGCTTGTTTTACATGAACCTCAATACAATAAGGGCATCCCGTGGTGTGGGCTATAGCAATTGCAATTATTTCCTTGTATTTTGCCGTAAGTTTACCTTCAGCCAATGCTAGCTTTTCAAAGGCTACAAACGCCTTGAATATCTCTGGAGAAACCGAGTTAAATTCTCCAATACGTTTAAAATTCGATTTTTTAAATAAACTGTCTTGATGACTCATAGAAAATCCCTCTATTCATTAGATATTTTAGTGTACTCTGAGCTTTAATTCATCACGCTCATAATTTTTTCCTTACTTACGCTTTTTCATAGATCCTACGATTGAATCAACAAGTTTCTCTCATTAAATGCCTCCTTTTAGTCGAAAACAAGAATACATTATTCAATTGATTAATTGAATTATAGAATGTGTAGGCATTTAAGTCAAGTACTTTTTATGCGAAGAGTGGGGCACTTGGAAGCCATGAATAACCAGATATTTAATGAATCTTTTATATAAATCCAGCCTTCCAAAACATGCAGGCGAATAGCCATAAAAAAATGCACCCTTAGAATACATTGGTTAAACCCAGGGTTTTTCTAATGTATTCTAGTGGGTGCATTTCAAATCGATATAGGTTCTTCGTTATTTTTCAAACTCCGTTTAATATAATGTGTTCAGTGCCTCACGCGTAAACGGAAGTAATTCTTCTGTTCGTCCATCGCGGATTTTGTTTACCCAGTCAGGGTCAGCCAATAATGCGCGCCCGACTGCGATCAAATCGAATTCTTCACGTTCTAATCTCTCGATTAAATCACCCATCTTGTTGGCTTTGCCATTAGCCTCTTCCCCGGTAGCAAAGAAATCCACAAAATCAGCGCCCTCAAGACCGACAGATCCAACTGTAATTGTTGGTTTTCCTGTCAGTTTTTTCATCCATCCTGAGAGATTCAGTTCAGATCCTTCAAATGCAGGTTCCCAAAAGCGACGAATAGAGGCATGAAAGATATCAACGCCTGCATCAACTAATGGCGTTAAGAAGTGTTTTAATTGTTCTGGAGTTTCTACTAATTTTGCTGTATACGCATCATATTTCCACTGTGAGATTCGCAACACAATTGGAAATTCTGGTCCAACAGCACGTCGGCAAGCTGCGATAACCTCACTAGCAAAGCGCGTACGATTGACCATATCGCCACCGTATTCGTCGTTACGCGAGTTTGTTTTTTCCCAAAAGAATTGATCAATTAAAAATCCATGTGCCGCCATAATCTCGATACCATCAAACCCAACTTTTTTAGCATTTACTGCTGCCTGCTCGAAGGCTTCAACTAATTCCGAAATTTCTTGTTTAGAGTAATCATTGACGTTACCACGTGCACCCATGTGCCATATTTGCGAGAAAATTTTGCCACTGACTTCGTGGACACCATTAACTACTTTTGACCAACCGTTTAGCGCCTCTTCTCCGTATAAGTGTGGTACGTCCTCCTGCCATGCTGGCACCTCGGATGCAACATCAGGATGGTTGATAAATGTACCCTCTGTCAGAATAAGTCCAACACCATTTTCGGCTCTACGACGATAATACGCAGCGACATCCTCCCCTGGCACTCCATTTGGAGAAAAATTTCGAGTCATAGGTGCCATTATAATACGATTAGATAGTTTGAGATTTCCCATTTCGAATGGTTTAAAAAGAGCTTCAACAGATTGAAAATTATTCACAAAAAAACCTCCAAGTTTTATTATTGTCATTTTATAACATAGACGTTCGTATATTAGCAACAATTAAATCAACTTATCTAATCCCTAACAGTGCATATAAAAAGACTCTCGTTCTAACGTTTATAAAATGAACTGAGAACCAAGTTAGCACCACCACAGAAGCCTGTTAAATAGGACAGCTTTCCTCCATTAAAGCAGATATCCAAATCGGTTCGATCTTCGGCTTAGGGCTTGTTTAACCTAAGACATTGATTTTCATGTAATTTGGGAAAACACTCTTCCATCAATAAAATTACTTGAAATCGAATCCTTGCTGCTCCAACATTCTTCTCACTTCAGGATAATAAATGTGGTTATAAAAGGAGGATACTTCTTGACTCCAACCTCTTGTTTCTTTTCCATTTGTACGTTTATCCATGTAGTTAGAGATCGTTTGATCATATTCTTTAATGAGGGCTTCTAAGTTGGTGTCGTACCGTTCTTTATGCCAGATTGCATTTTGAGGTAAACGTGGCTTCTTCGCAGAGAGATCAGCAGGATGTCCAATAACAAGTCCACTTACAGGAAATACATATTCAGGAAGACCAAGTAATTCAATTAATTCAAGCGGCTGGTTTCTCACTCCTCCAATCGGCACAATACCTAGTTCTAATGATTCAGCTACAGCAATTGCGTTGCCCATTGCCAGTCCAACATCAGTCGCTCTTACTAAGATGGACTCCATACTTTCGGTAATAACCAAGTGTTCTTCGTTCAATTCTGCCGCAAGTTTCGCTCTAAAAAAATCAGCACAAAATAATAGGAACACTGGAGCTTGTGCTACCCATGGCTGGTTCCCAGTCAGCTCAGCGATTTTTTCTTGGTTTGTCGATCCTCAATACTTATGACAGACACTTGCTGCCCATTAATAGAGGATGGAGCTGCTTGCACAGAATTCATGATTAGTGTCAGTTCTTGCTCGCTGACTGGCTGATCCGTGTAACTACGGATAGATCGGTGATTCATTAAGATTTCGTATAGTTCATTCTTATTCATTATTTCTTACCTTTCTTTGGTTCATCCAATGTAAGTAGTTTCTATATAGCTACGCAATAGCGCAAAAATCCTTATGAACGTTTGTTATATACCTCAACAGCACTTTGCAGAAAATGTTCAATCTCTTCGCGTGATTTACGAAGCTTGTTGACATATCGAGTAACCTCTTTACCGTCGACATAGGCAACAAAGCTTGGAATACCCATAATATTTTGTTCTTCACTTACAGTCCCTACATGATCTACATCCACCTCGATGAGATCCAGATCATTCGCAAATTTTTCTTCAACTTCAGGCATGAATGGATCAATAAATTTGCAGTCTGGGCACCAGTCTGCTTTAAAAACAGCAACTGTAATTTTGGGGGAACGGATAGCTGTATCAAATTCTGATTTAGAGGTAACTTTATTCATTTTAAGTCTCCTTTTTTTTAATGGATGGTTTACCATTCTATTTGATGTTGTTCAATATAGTTACTTGTCAGATCATCTCCAGCATCAATCGATACCTTACCTTCGGTACCTACCGGCACACCTGCTTTGACAAGCAGCTGACCAATGTGGCATTTTTCTTCTGCTTGCAGGAATAATGCTTCGACCACAGTGATATCTTCCTTTGATGCACTCGAGGATAAAACAACATGCGGACGATGTGTAATGCTCAGTTGGTTCCCTCTAGCTATGTTCCCTTCTGTGTCCATAAAGAACCCGGTAACGGGTACTTTCTTGCGATCGAGCATGTACGCTAGTGTCAGAGCATAACAAGCAATGGCAGAGGACATCAGGAGTTGTTGTGGATTAGCACCTTCTCCACTTCCCCCTTTAAGAACAGGGATAGCAATTTGGGTTTGTAAATTGTCGCCTTTCATGCGACCAAAACCTTTCGCGTCTTTGAACCAAACCGTATTCATATTCACTTTTTGATCCGGCATTTTAATATGCTCCTTTCCATATTTTTAATACTTGTACTTGTCACTAAAATCCTTAGATTCCGAGAAAATTCAAAACGTTCTATTCGGTTAACGACGTTTTAATTATTTTCCAAAGAATCGATAAACTTTTCGCTATCCATGGCCGCCATGGCTCCAGTCCCTGCCGCAGTAATAGCTTGACGATAGCGAGTATCCTGTACATCTCCACAAGCAAACACACCTGAAATATTTGTCTTTGATGTGCCGGGTACTGTAACGATGTAGCCGTTCTTATCCGTTTCAATTTGACCATTTAAAAAGTCCGTATTCGGATGATGACCGATGGCTACAAATACACCATGTGCATGTAGGATTTCCTCTTCGCCTGACATATGGTTCCGGACTTTCAATCCAGTCACTCCACGCTCTTCCGCAACAACTTCAAGCGGGGTCCTGCTTAAAGCCCACTCAATTTTAGGGTTTGAACGAGCGCGATCTTGCATAATTTTTGAGGCTCTCAGTTCTTCTCGACGATGCACCACAGTAACTTTGGAAGCGAATCGTGTTAGAAAGTTTGCTTCTTCCAATGCAGTATCGCCTCCACCCACTACAATGAGTTCCTTATTTCGAAAGAAAAACCCATCACAAGTGGCACAAGTACTAACTCCCCGGCCTACATTTTCTGTTTCGCCTGGTATTCCTAAATATTTCGCACTGGCACCGGTTGAAATGATCAGAGTTTCAGTGATGATTTCACCTTTGCCCTCCACTTCCAGTTTAAACGGTCGTTTTTCCAAATCTACCGTCTTTACCCAACCGTTAAGAAATGTAGCCCCGAAGCGTTCCGCTTGTTTACGCATATTATCCATTAATTCGGGGCCCATGATGCCTTCTGGAAATCCAGGATAATTCTCAATTTCAGTTGTTGTTGTAAGCTGTCCTCCTGGTTCAAGTCCTTCAATGACGAGTGGATACATATTAGCACGAGCCAGGTAGATCGCTGCGGTCAGTCCTGCTGGACCAGTTCCGACAATTACAGATTTATACATATTCATCCCTCCAAATTTGATTGTTTTTACAGTTGCTTATAACAGCGTTTTTTAATATTCAATTGATTAATTGAATTATAGCATTGGGAAATCTGTTCGTCAATACACGGATAGAAAATGACTACAAATGAGACACACATTGTAGAAATATATTGGGGGCGGATGTTTGACTAATCTTTGCATAATGAAAAAAGCTGACAGAGCGCAACGGCAGTGTCAACTTTTTTTGTGAGAGTTTATGTTTCATATGCGTTGTATGTTGGATATGTAATCAAGAATTTAAGATTTTCTTTTTATATACTCGCATTACACGTAGAGAGATTTGCTAAGTGATTCTGCCGCGATTGGAACCTATCTACCCCATTATAAGTGATGTAAAGACTGTCCCTTCTCAGCTAGAAATGGGCTAGTCGCAAATCGTCATGATAATTCTCCTGAATGATCTTCGCTTTGTTTGGTCACTTAGCAGTCTCTGGGGTAGGCTGTGCATTACTTCGACTCAATGTTGTGAAGGCCCTGACCTGGGCCTATTCTTATAAATTTTATCAAGTTATATCCTTTTGACTTGACTCCACTCGGGATGTTCATGTTAAAATTTTAATATTCAATTGAATGACCAAGAGCTCGATTTCGTGAGTAGAGTCAATTTTTGAGTATCTAATTTCCTCATTATGATTCTTTAGTTATGGATTATAGTTTAAGATGTATTCTAAGGCTTCTGCTATGCATGAATTGAAATTGGGGATTCCCGTTTTATAATACGACAAGAATAGAGGTTGATAATAATGGAAGATATGCTGAACTCTGCGAAAATTTTTAAGGAAGATCTCTATAAACAATTGGCTAGAATCGGAAAATGTTTATCCAGTGATAAGCGCCTTGAGATCTTAAATTTGCTATCCAATGGTTCTAGAACCGTAGAAAAAATAGCTACCTGCACAGACATGAATATTGCGAATGTATCCCGCCACCTTCAAATTCTGCTCGATGCAAAACTGGTTAAATTCACAAAGAAAGGAGTATATGTGATCTATTCTTTGGCTGATCCAGAAATCATCGAATTTCTTTCCTCTTTATGGCGAATCAGTGAAAAACAACTTCCTGACATTAGTAGAATGAAAGATGATTTCCTAAATAATCTTGATGACGTTCAAACGCTTACGATGGATGAGGTTAGGGAGAAGATTAATAATGATTCAATAATTTTGGTGGATTTACGTCCTAAAGAAGAGTATGACATGGATCATATTGCGGGAGCAATTTCGATGCCGATGGAAGAGTTAGATACATTAATAAGAGAGATACCGAAAAACACAGAAATCATTGCATACTGCAGAGGCCCACTGTGTGTCTACTCAGCTCTGGCAACACAGAAATTACAATCTGAAGGCTTTAGGGCTTTTCGCATGGAAGAGGGCTTGAATGAGTGGCAAGAACATTTTCAGTTACACTAAGCTGACTTCTAAGAACAGACGAAGAACAATTAATTTCTCCAATTCTTAACTAAAAGACTTCAAGCCAATATTATTAGGCTCTGAAGTCCTTTTTAGTTAAGACAAACCTAGGAAACATAATATGATTTCTCTTAAGAGGTGGTTAGAAGTGGCGAATATTCAAGAAATTGCTCGCTTAGCGGGAGTATCCACAGCAACTGTATCACGAGTAATTAATAAACACGGCTACGTAAGTGATTTAACCAGACAAAAAGTATTAGGAATTATCGAGGAGCTTGATTATGTCCCCAATGCTAATGCGATCTCTCTAAAAAAGGGTGAAACTCGTCAGATTGGAATAGTGACGGTCTCCTTTAGTCCCATTATTATTAATTTTGTTCGTGCATTCACTCTTTTTGCTGAGAAAAACGGATTTATCATCACTCTTTTTATCACGAATGGAGAACCTGAAAAGGAGCTTATCGCCCTGGAAATGCTAAAACGGAAGCAATTAGATGCTATCGTGTGTTTGATACGGTCCAATGAATGGGATGTCATTGAATCCTATGCCCGGTATGGTCCCATTGTTATATGGCAACGTCTTCAAAACGAGAATCTTCCTTCTGTGTTTATGGATCAATTTCATGCCTATTGGACAGGTCTTGAATATCTTCATTCCAAAGATTACCGAAAAATACTTAGCATATATCCGATGTCCAAAGGACTGAATACAAAGGAACGCATTCGTGCCCATACAGAATTCGTTAAAAAACACAATCTCATGGCGTATCCATTTCCTCATTTCGAAGATAAAACTTTAGTTCGTGATGGGGAGAAGCTTGCTAAATGGTGGGTATCGCAGGAAGACCGACCTGATGCTATTTTTTGTGCCAATGATGAAGTGGCAGCTGGTCTTATGACAGCCCTGCGTCGATTGGGATTTTCCATTCCGGGAGATTTGGGGATTATGGGCTTCGATAATACGGAGGTGGCTCACTTGCTCGATTTGACAACGATTGACTATCCTATCGACCAGCAAGCTGAGAATGCATTTCTCATTTTGCAAAATAGGTTGAATAACACCAAAAACAGGCTAAACACTTTAACATACAAGTTAGTTGAGCGAAGATCGACATAACGTAGTATCTTATACAGGCGTATGGTAAATCCTACAGTACATTAAAAAAACCACTTGTTCAAATTGAACAAGTGGTTGTTTATTAACCCTTTCTCACATACGTTACCATTGCATAACATCGTATTCAGGTTGAATTCTAGTCGTGGGATTGAGATTAAAAAGATTAAACCAGACTCACCATATAATTTAACGCGCGAGTCGTAAGCTACCCACCCATAGGATTATATCTTCACTCAGAAATATTCAGGACAGCACGGAATCGAGTCGATGCTGACATCATTTTATCGTATGCTTCGCTAGCACGTTCTAATGGGAATGTCTCAATCATGGGGCGAGTATCAGTCAGGATACTAAAATTAATCGTTGCTTGTATTTCTTTAGCTCCGCCTGTAAACGTACCTTTGACAGTGTTAGGCCCTTTCAAAAAGTCCATCGCTGACAATTCTAATTGATCACCAGAACCCGCCACAATGATTAGTTCGCTGTCTTGACCCAACCCGTTTATCAGAGATGAAATGGCTTTAGCGTTAGGCGCAGTACTACAAGTTCAGCTGACTGAAGTGCACCTTTAAGATGTCACCAAATTCTGTACTTGCTTGCTTCTGTTCCAGCAAAGGCAATTTTATTTTTCCATTTCCCAGATGCAGTATAGGTCCGTAATGTGGAAAATTTTGAAGTGGAATACGATCTTCGGATATAGCCGTATCGACATCCGCAGATCAATCTTTATAAATAATAGTCCTCACTTTTTTTGCTGACGGGCATCAGATTTCCTTGTTCTGTAAGTAAATTGGCAGCTCGCAGGTCACTTAAACCAGCACCAATAATAATCACGGGATTCTTCATTCTTTTCTCCATCGTATTAAATAGTTTTATTTTCATGTTGATATTACTTTAGAATTTATACCGCATTGTACAACTGTTCTAATCGTGCTTCTAATTGTTCAAACTGAACAAACCGTCCTTCACGAAGATATTCCTTTTGATCAAAAAATAAGATGATCGTGGGAACTGTAAAAATCAATAATTTGCCTGCAACCGCCTCTACCTGACTAGCATCTATATGCGCAAGTTTTATTTCTGGATAGGTGTTGAGTAATTCTTTTAGTTTGGGATAAATTGCATGACATACATTACAATCCTCTTGAGATACATATAGCATACTTAATCGGTTATTTTGGATAAACGTATCTATTTCATTCACTGAAGTTATTTCTTGGACATTTATCATTAATCTCCCGCCTTACTGTATGTTATTCGGAACTGAATGGCTCCAGATCCAATATTATTCAATGCAATATTGTTCTAATTTACTTTTCTGACCCATTCAATTAATTGAGAAACTGGATCTACTAATAAATACAAATCATGAAATCCCTGTTTTCGTAAAATACGTACCGCTTTTTTTCCTTTAAAATATTAATCGGTCAATATAATTACGCTATCTTTTGGAGACAAATCTTTTCCCCAAACAAAAGGCAATCGCCCTATGGAGATATTGATGGATTCCGGAACATACTCTTCTTCAAAATCGGAACTATCTCTTAATGTCAAGCCATTTAATATGAACAGGCACCTGGATTGGGTTTGATTTTAAAGATAACATCTTACACCGCGGAGGAAGCGAAAATGTTGAATTAGCCAGTAAATTAGCAAAATTATTTAATGATTAAATTTCAGTTTTATCAACTCTCTAAATCAAACTTTAAAAGTTAAAAGTACTATATTTTCCACTTGCATCTTTTATTAAAATTTCGTTCCTCATTCTCCATCGTAAGCATTCCACTCTCGGGCTCCTTCTTCTATTCGATACGCTGTGAAGCCCTGTTTTTGAATATAATCAACAGCTTGAGATGCAAGAGAACAATAAGGGCCCCGACAGTATGCAGCAAGTTCTACATCAGCTTTATTTAATGTTTTTAGGTATTCTTCCAACTGCTCTAAAGGTACAGATATAGCACCTGGGATATGAGATGTTTTATACTCCTCAACTGGTCGGAGATCTATGAGAACCATGTTATCCTGCTTCATTTTTGCCAATAGGTCGTTTTTTGTGATACTTTGAACACCTATATATTGCCTTTTCAACTCATCTTTAATCTGTTTTATGTCAGAGAGTCTGTCTTCACACAAATTCCATAAAGAGGACAAAAAATGAGTTACAGATGAATCACTAATATTATATATAACGAAAGTACCTTTCTTTTGAAATCTAACCAATTTCCCTTCCAGCAAAATTTGTAAGTGACGGGATACATTCGCAACACTCATACCAGTTTGTGTAGCCAAACTTTCAACAGATTTTGGTCCGTTTGATAAGAGATCCATGATCTCAAGTCTTTTGTCACTGGATAAACATTTCCCAATTCGAGCAAATTGCTGATATAAACGTTCTTTAATATCCGATTCAGGACATCTACTTTCCATTGGAACCTCCTCTTTGTTGCAATACATTAAATTTTCGGGTATGCCTTCCTTTCTCACTATTATGTCCAAGTATAAAATAGCAATCCAACATTTACTTTCCGTTCATTTTGGTTCTAGCTCAAAAATCCACTTAATAAATTGAAAAAAACGACGGTTCAGAAAAATCCAAATCCGTCGTTCTCTTCACATGTATTTCAATGATTATTACAAAAATGGATTTGTTGAATACTCTGTTAATTAAGCAATCCTAGAATTTTTTCTCTAAGAGCTTGCTTTTGCTCGATCCCCACCATTGTCTCAGCCAATTTACCATCTTTAAATAAGAGTAGCGTAGGAATACTTCTAACTCCAAATTGTTGAGCCAATTCGATTTCTTCATCAACGTTGACTTTGGCTACTGTTGCTTGTCCAGCCACATCATCAGCTAGCTCATTTACGATTGGAAGTTGCACTTGACAAGGTGGACACCACGGTGCCCAAAAATCGACTAGTGTCACTCCGCTGTTAATGTTCGATTCAAAATTCTGTTTTGTTAAAGATACTGCTCCCATAAATAGAATCCCCCTCAATTAATTTATCAATTATTCAATAGATTAATTGAATTATACTTTTGAAATTGAATTAAGTCAACGTTTTAATATCTATTCTTTATATCTCAGAACAGAACTTAAGTTCATTTTTCAGCACCTGTATTACTTTCCTGTTTAAACTACTAAGTCTATTTTGTTCTTAAACCAAAAAGCCGGAGACCTTTTGATTTAGATCAACGGCTAAAGATTCAACTTATTTAAGATTTTAATTAACTAGGACGTGTCTTCAAACTCAAGTAATCCACACCATATTGCTGCCAAGATTAAATAAAGCCCTTATGGAAAAAAAACGATAATAACCGCCCTATTCCACAGCCAAGGAAAACGGAGCTGCTGGCTTTGGTTCATCTTGTATACCCAGACTGGAATTTTACGGATCCAGATGAAGTGATCAAACCCCCTAATCTTCGCCTGGATTCTGAGAAATGGGTTCGAATTCATTTCTCAGAGGACAAAGAAACGATACCCGAGTTAGTAATTGGATTTATTGCTAAGCTTTACGATAGCCCGCTTCGTCCCTTTTTACTTAGCAATACTGGCGAGACGTTGTTTCTGTATTGTTGTAGATCCGATCTAATCTTTTGCATACGAGGTTAACTTCTCCTGCAGGTCTAAACTATGGTGACTACTTGTAGAAACAGGCTCTTGAGCAGCAATTTAGCCTGCTTCTAGCGGTAATTTTCGTTATATTTTTTTGTAATAACCTCCATATTCAAACATTTTTCCGCTCGTGAAATAAGAGAAAAATCACAGAATCAAATCCCAAACTGGGAACTCATCTGTGATTTTGCTTTTCTTGAATATTTTCGCTTTGGCCTGTCTATTTATTTCATGTAGAACCATATTTCAATTACACTGAAATGAAACCACCCACTGGTATGTAAATTATATATCTTTATAATTAATCTTAATCTCCTCTCTTTTCATTTTCGTCATCAGTATACCCGTATATCAAACGAAATACACAATTTACATATCTAATATTTCTCAAAAATTAATAAACAAAATGAAAAAACTGATGGACACTTTTTCACCCCAGCTTAACAAATACAATCTAAAAACAGGCTTGTTAATTATCTAAATATCCCCTAAAGCTAAAGACAAACTTTTCCTGAGTATCGATGGATGTAGCTTCCAAATAGCAGAAAGAGATTTGAATGAGGGCAATATTCCCAAAAACGGTTAACCATTTCATCTACCATCCATAACGTAAAAACAGCCCCGAATTAGGAGAGTCCTGCAAACCCTCGCTTATATAGTTGTGAAAGCTCAGACTGGAAAAATGGATACGATGAGACGAAAAAAGCAGCTTCATCCTCCATCCGAGGATGAAGCTGCTTTTGCTCTATTAGCTTCACCTCCGTTTCGCGTTTACAACGAACTCGGTGAGGTAACACGTTTTTGTGTTCAATGATCGGCCTACGCTTGATCCATTTCTTGAACGTATCGCTAAGGCCAAACTCGATCTGTCAGCGGATCCTCCGATTAATCCCGATGGACCACTTGTAAGCCAGATTCACTTGGGCTTCCTGAATTATTCGGTCATCCGCGAGATTGTATAGGATCTGCAAAAACAGCAAGCGAAACAGCAGCTCCGGCTCGTTTACCGGCCTGCCGTAATACTTGCAGTAGTTAAGAATTAGTTCCGAACTTGAATGTAGGCCAGACACCTTTTATTAAAAACTCATTATAAAAGTCATCTTGATTTGATTGACTTCGTTTCCATAAGAAGCAGAACAGCCTCATCACACTATGGAGTGGAGAGGCCGCTTATAGGGGAATAAATTCATTTCGTCTACAGCGGTTGATGTTGACGATTCCGTGTCCATCAATGGTGATGATGAGCATGCGCATCCGGGACATCGGCTTTGACGGTACATAAAATGGAGCTATCGTGAGCATGCCGTTCGGACTTAACTTGTAAGGTCACGTGCCAGATTTCTTTGTGTTCCAGCATGTGTTTGATTTTTTTTAGAATCACTTCGGTTTCATAGATCGATTTTTCTCCGTTAACGACAACATGAGCAGTAAGAGCGTTCATGCTGCTTGTAATGGACCAAATGTGTACATCATGGACTCCCTTAACACCATCTACCCTTCGGATCGAATTGACAATTTCGTTCATATCAACATTTTCGGGCGCCCCTTCCATCAATACATGCAAGGACGATTTTGTGACAAAGTAACCGCTGCGTAAAACAAGTCCCGCGACAATGACACTAGCAAGCGGATCTGCCCAACCCCAGCCAAAGAACATCATCATAAGAGCTGCGGCAATGGCGCCAACTGACCCCAGCATATCACTGAGCACGTGCAAATAGGCACTGCGCATATTCAGGTTTTCCTTGGTGTCACTTCCACGCATCATAATCCACGCAACCAACAGATTTATAAGCAATCCGATGGAACTGATAATCAACATGCCAAAGGTGGCTACTTCCGGAGGATTCATGAACCGCTCAATCGCCTCATAAAAAATGTAGAGTGAAATGCCGATCAACGTAACACCGTTAAGGGCTGCGGCTAAAATTTCAAATCTCCTGTAGCCGTATGTTTTCCCTGTGTTTACAGCTTTGGAGCCAAATGTGAATGCAAGCAAAGCCACCCCTAAAGCGATGGAATCGGACAACATGTGACCCGCATCGGAAAGCAGAGCCAAGCTGTTAGTAATCACGCCTCCAACCGTTTCGATAATCATATACGCCGTAATAATGATGAATGAAATCAGGAGTACTTTTTTATTGTTGGTATGTACATGGTTATGGTTATGTCCATGGTCATGACCGTGATTGTGTACGGACACCGTTATCCTCTCCTTAAACAAATTGAAATTATATAAACACATGATCAACTGTTCATATGTTTTGATTAGCCCTATTATATTTGTTCCCGATATAGGTGTCAATCCTCATTCTTGATTGAACGAAATCTGAGCCTAAGGTGGAAAATATATGGGACAAACACGCAGAAATATGCCGAACTGCATCGGAGCAGGGCAAGGAAGCCCTCTTATAGGTTACCCCTTCGGATCTCGTTGGCAAGTTCTTTTACCGTCACCAACCGAGGTAAAGAACTTTCAACGACACAACTTTTCTAGTGGTATTCCATTAGGTGCATACCCAATTATTCAAAGCTGATTTGATTCAGCACATTATCCGCTGCTCACGTCTCTAACTTTGGTAGTCCATTCTTGGCTGAATTGATAACTTGTTCCCACTCGGTTAACCTATTGCAGGATTGTCCGATACCTGCGTTCGATTCCAGTGAGCAATAAATAATGAACGATTTTTATATTTCTATTCATTAGTATACAAATCGCTTCAACTGGAACGCCGGACCAGGTAAGAAAGTAGCTATTTGGGGAATGGGGAGGCTTGGCCATCTGGCTGTTCAGTTTGCCCATACGATGGGTGCTGAAGTAACTGTCCTGAGCCATAGTATGAACAAAAAAGATGAAGCTCTTACGTTTGGCGCGAATCACTATTACGTAACCAGTGATCCCACCACGTTCACTGAGTTGGCTGGTAAATTTGATCTTATTTTAAACACAGTGTCTGCAAATATCAACGTTGATGCCTTTCTATCCATCCTTAGTATGGACGGGTCACTTGTAAATCTTGGTCTGCCAAACAAGCCAGATCAACATAATGTTTTCTCCTTATTTGCTGGGCGTCGGAGTATTACGGCATCAAACGTTGACGCTTCAATAGGAAGGGAAAGAATGGGAATTACGGAAGCAGCACAAAAGTATCATGAAAGAATGCCTCCAGGCTATGAATATTGCTCCGTGGTCGTCTTTTGAGTTCCGCTAATTTTCCAATGATACGAAAACACCCGATACGGTTGTGAGCCGACCGGGTGTTACATGTCTTGGTAGAAAAATGTTACTTTAATTAGTTTTGGGGACGAAGTTCTGATACGGATGTAACCCGTATCAGAACTTCGTCGAATCAAGCCAATGCTTAACGAGTTCTGTCTTGAGATAATTTCAATTTGAATGATAACGATAACTAACGTTTAAACAGTATCATTTCCCCAAATGCTTACTAGATCATTGATTTGAAGCGATACGACCCTTAGTTCTCCGCCAATAGCATAGAGTTCCAGCCCCCTGCTTTCCAAGTCCGGGAAAATCATGTCTGAAATAATTGTTTTTCCATTATTGCTGAAGACTTCAACACTTGACCAATCCATGTAAATGTTCAACTGTATCCTCTCATGCTCTGGCTTCATAGGGGCCTTGTGTATTGCTGTGAAATCGGAATGAAAATCAATGGCGCTCGACTTCGTCCGATCGACGAACAACTCCCTATTCGAGATATTATATCCAATGATCGTCTCCTGATTGGAAGACTTCCGCACTTTGAACCCGAATTCCACGGCAGTACTGATTTCAAATTCTGCAATAATTTCTGCCTTTGCAGCAGAAATATCAGATAACACGTTCATACCTGGCTTAATCGTCAAGTCTTCCAGAGACAAAATCGGTTTTCTGAGCTGACTTAATTCCCTTATGGGTGCTTGGATTAGGCGAAGTCCCTCCGGATAAGTCCTAAGCTGTAGCTCACGGGGAATTGACATCTTGCCACGCCATTCCTCTGAAGGTAGCGTGGTAGCATAACGCCAATTGTTCATCCAGCCTACCCAAATCTTTCGTCCGTCCTCGTTTGAAATGCCATTCCAGGTCACGGCCGCGTAAAAGTCTGATCCGTAGTCTACCCATTTAATAGCATCGAAAGATTCCAGCGTTTCATCCAGAGTAAATGCTTTACCGTCAAAGTTGCCTATGAAATACATCATGCCAGAACCGCCTGCTGGTGGTTCCGGATCGTCTGGATTCACACCATTTCTATCCCCCACGCTTAGCATCAGAATCCACTTCGTGGTATTATGATCCTCATCCACTTGGATTCGAAATATATCAGGACATTCAAATATCCCTCGATGTATATGCGGAATGTCGGAACCGAATTCGCTTGCAAAAGACCATTCTTTAAGGTTTGGAGATGTGTAAAATTCTACACGTTCTCTTACGGCAAGAACCATGATCCACATCGACGATTCATCATGCCAAAACACCTTCGGATCACGAAAGTCTAGCGTTTCCATTGGGAATAAAACCGGGTTACCTTCATATTTTGTCCAGGTTCGACCTTTATCCCTGCTGTAAGCAATGCTTTGCACCTGCGGCTTGCCGGGCTGAGCCCTGTTGCCCTCATTCGTATAAATGGCAACCAATCCTGATCCTTGCTCGTCAAAAAATCCGCTTGTATTGTTCTTATCCACCACCGCACTCCCCGAGAAGATCGCTCCGTCCTCCCCGGGCGGAATTGCCGGCGGGAGTTCGTCCCAATGTACTAGATCCTTGCTCACTGCATGCCCCCAATGCATGCGGCCAAAGTCAGGTTCCGTATCATGGGGTGTATGCTGGTAGAACAGATGGTACTCTCCCTCATAGAATACCAAGCCGTTGGGATCGTTCATCCAGTTTTTTTCAGGTGAATAATGAAATTGAGGCCTGTATGTCTCCTTATAATAACTGATTCCTGATCCTTTTCTGCTGCTATTGTCATCCGTTAGGTGCATCTCTTTAATGGTATCCACTCTCCCTTTGATTGTTGATAAGGTATTTAACAGAATTGTTTGATTTTGCTCGTCGACCGAGAGTACCTAAAATAAATCACTCCCTACCACCTTTTGTATGTTTCAGCCTTGATCTTTAAGATATCTGTCATAGCCTTTCTGTTTGATTTCCAGCCATTTGTCCAGTCCCAGTCTGGAAAGCTCAGCTTTATAATCCGCCCATTCTTCTTCCACTTTGCCTGTTTTGATCCATTCCGCCCGTTTGCGGTTGACGTAAGCAAACAAGTCGGTTTCCAGTGTGGAGAGCTGCTTCTGATCCTCCAGCGAGAAGAAGACTTTCGGGAAATTGTGGTCAGCCTTCATATAAGGAACAAGTCTTTCCTTTATGAGCGTAAGCCGTCCCACTGCATCGTCAGGCTTGGTCGTCACGGTTCCGTAATACTCATCAAGAATTGCTAATGGACCACCGATATTCGTTTTTTGACGCAGCTCGACAGGGGCAGTTCCCTTAAGCGGAAGATGCTTCAGCGTATGATTCGCTTCATCGTATTCAAAAATATTCTGCTGAGTTTTGTCGCCGTAGGTGCCCCAGTTGTCCTGTACGGACTGGATAGGATCATATAGCTGGTCAATCCATTTTGCCGTAAGCTCGAGATTTTTGTTGGCGCTGGTAATCACCATTCTCCCCCGGTCAAAGCCGAGATTGTTTGTCCGGGTCACATTGACTTTACCGCTTGGTCCCGCGAGCGGATTCATCAAATCATATTTATCGTTGTCTCCTGAAATATTCGCCTTATCCCATTGGAAGTAGAGACCATACTTTTCATTCTGGCCTTTGGCGAGATACGTGTTATAATCCTGCTCGAAAGACTCCTCGTCGATCAGGTTCAATTTATATAGCTCATTAAGGTATTTAATCCCGTCTTTATAACCGTCCTGATCTGCAGTGAAGACCACTTTCCCCTCATTGGTCACTACAGTATGATCGCCATTGTCTCCAAGACCGAATGATCCGAACAGAAAATTCAGGTCCTCATTGCCGTTATTGAGTATAAAGGATAGCGGGATTTCATCCGCTTGGCCATTTCCGTTAGGGTCGCCATTTTTAAATGCGAGCAGGACATTTTTTAAATCCTCGGTGGTTTTTGGCATTTTAAGTCCCAGCTTTTTCAGCCACTCCACATTGATCCATGGCATGTCGTTTACAGAATGAATGCTCTCCTTCTCAGAACCCAGCTCTTCAATCCAAGGAAAGGCATAAATGTGCCCGTCCTGTGCGGTTATCATGGATCTGTACTCAGGTGCTTCCTTCAATACCTTCTGCAGATTCGGCATATATTTTTGAATCAAATCCTCTAAAGGGACAATGGTTCCATCCTTTCCGAGGTTCAACAAATCGTAATCGGAATACCCGGCATCCAGTATGGCATCTGGAAGATCTCCGCTGGCAACAGCCAGGTTTCTTTTTTCAATGAAGGAATCGGAGGTGAAGTTGGTAAAATCGATATGCACCCCTGTTTTTTCTTCCAGTCTTTTATAAATCAGCTTTTCATTTGGATCGGAAGGTGCCAGCGGCGAGCTTTGAGTCATAAAATGCAAGGTAACTTTCTCTTTAAGCGGCAGAGTGACATTTTCCAGCTTGTAATCTTCGGATGCCGCAGAATTATTGCCTGAACCGCCACATCCGGCAAGCAGTGAAGTAGAAAGTACCAGCACAGACAAGGTTAGTAATGTTTTTTTCATCTCTATTCCCCCGATTTGTTATTTGATCGAGCCTACCATGACACCCTTTTCGAAATACTTCTGGAAGAATGGATACATGACAATCAAAGGCAAACTTGATATGACAATGGCAGAGTATTTAATCATTTCGGACAATTTCTTAAGCTCCGCTTGCGCCAGCGCATCGGCAATCATACCGGGCTGAACCTGATTCTGTATCAAAATGGAGCGCAGCACCAGTTGAAGCGGAAACAGCTTCGGATCATCCAGATAAATCATGGCGTCGAAATAAGAATTCCACTGTCCGACAAAAGCGTATAAAGCTAGAACAAAAATAATAGGCTTCGACAACGGCAGGACGATTTTAAAGAAAATACTGAGCTCAGAAGCTCCGTCTATGCTTGCCGCCTGGAACAGCTCTTTGGGAAGCCCTTGGAAATAAGTCTTTGCCAGAATAATATTGAATACGCTGATCGAGCCGGGCAGAATAATGGCCCACACCGTATTTAACATGCCTAAATCCTTAATCACCAGATAGGTTGGAATCAGACCGCCACCGAAAAACATTGTTATCAGGAAAAAGATCATAATGGACCGTTTCCCTACCAGCCCTTCAATCGAAAGCGGGTAAGCCGCGAAGACGGAAAACAATACAGTTGCGAACGCAAAGGCTGCTGAATAAAAAATGGCATTAAAAAAACCGCGGATCATGGCACCGTTGCTTAGGATTTTGGCATATCCCGTGAGTGTCCAGTCGGATGATGTAATGGCAAACCCTTTCGTAATCAGGGTATTTGGAGTCAAAAAGGACGAAAGCACCACATAAACCAGCGGTAACAGAATAGCGAGAACAAACAAACCAAGCAAAATATAATTGATGATGAGCAGAATCCGGTCCTTCCCGGTGTAATGAATATCCATGAATACCTCCTTCTTTAATACAGCCCTTCCCCTTCGTTCAGCTTCTTGACGACGGTATTTACGAAAATCAGCAGGACCACGTTAATCACGGAATTGAATAACCCGATTGCCGTAGAATAAGCATAATCGCCGGATTGCAACCCCACCTTGTATACATAAGTCGCGATGATTTCTGAGGTTGGCGTGTTTAGAGCGGTCTGCATCAGGTAAGCCTTTTCATAACCGATCGACATGATGCCTCCTGCAGCGAGAATGAATAGGACAGCCATGACAGGTTTGAGAGCTGGCAGATCAATGTGGAAGATTCTCTTCATCAATGAAGCGCCATCAATTGTTGCAGCGTCATGCAGCTGCGGGTCCACATTGGCTAAGGTGGCCACATAAATGATAGAGGACCAGCCCGCTGTTTGCCATATACCGGACAAAATATATACCGTTCGGAAATAGGCGGGATCAGTCATAAAAGAAATCGGCTTGCCGGTGAAGGTTGTTACCATAGCGTTCACTACTCCAGTCGGCGATAGAAAAACAAACAGCATACCGGCAACAACAACAACCGAGATGAAGTTAGGTGCGTATACAATAAGCTGAATATTCTTCTTGAGCTTCGCTCCTCGGATCAGATTTAGCATCAATGCCAGAATGATGGGTACTGGGAAACCGAGAATAAGACCGTAAGCGCTTAATTTAAGCGTATTCATTAAAATGTCGTAAAAATTTGGCGATGAAAGAAACCGCTGAAAATGTTCGAATCCAACCCATTCGCTGCCGATGATTCCTTTTCTTGGACTGAAATCTTTAAACGCAATAATTGAGCCGTACATGGGAACATACTTGAAAATGACGGTAAGAATTATGGACGGAAGCAGAAACAAATACAATATATAATTTCGAACCATGTAACTTAGCCAATGATTTCTTTTTTTTGTTTCTGAAGCCTTAACTCCCCTTTTTTGAGCGATCGAGTTTGCCAATCTTTTCCCCCCTACTGTTCACGGCTTGTTATTAAAGACAGTTATAAGCCATGTTATGTCATCTCTCTGACATAATTCACCAAGATGTTTTTCAAATACTTGCTGGTAATATCCCCACCTCCAACAGAGCTAGAATTTTACACCTCCCCAAAATGAATGGGTTTACATTTTACATTTGAACATTTTTTCTCTTACAATTTAACAGGTGATCATTGAATAAGTCAATACATTTCGGCAACTAAATTCATTCAAAATGCATGATTCAAGAGGAATGTAATATTTTTAGCACCAAATTTCTCAAAAATGCACCCAAAAATGAATAAATGTAAACTCTTTTTGTTCATTTGAATAATTTCATTGTTAAAGCATGAAAATACTATATATTAGAAATATGAAGAATCTTAATTCGGGAGAATAAGGTGGAACAATATGACGAGAAAGTCAAAGGTTACTATTCAAGACATCGCTGATGCCTTGGGAATTTCCAGAAACACTGCATCCAAGGCGCTTAATGGAGTAGAGAATATTCCTGCCGTAACGAGGGACAAGGTGATCAAAAAAGCAGTGGAGCTTAAATACAAACAATTTTCTTATATGGAAACAGCCTCTGAAAAACAGGGCAATATCGCACTTTTGACCTGTAATCTTCCCAATAGCTCACACTTTGGATCGCTGCTGATCAGCGGGCTGGAGAAGGAAATCAGCAACCAGGGCTATACTTTATCCATTTATTTTGTCCGTGAGAACGATATCAATACGATGACCCTACCCGGTAATTTCGAGCCTTCGAATGTGGCTGGCATCTTCTGCATCGAAATGTTCAGCAAGGAATACAGCAAGCTGATCACGGATCTTGGCATCCCAACCATTTTTATTGATTGCGCTGCAGATATGGTGTATCCGGAATTGAAGGCAGATCTGGTATTAATGGAAAATGAGCATAGCACATACTGTGTTACCCGGAAATTAATCGATCATGGCTATGAAAGCTTCGGTTTTGTAGGCGATTACAATCACTGCAAAAGCTTCAATGAACGCTGGACCGGATTTAATAAAGCCTTAGCAGAAGCAGGAATCGCCGTAGATCCTGCCTATAGCATTGTAGCGCCGGACCGCAACTTCTTTATAGAGGAGAACTGGATGGAACAGCAATTGGATGCCCTGAGGGAGTGCCCCTCCGTTTTTATTTGTGCCAATGATTTCATTGCCATCAGCGTGATAAAATCTTTGAAAAACAAGGGAATTAAAATCCCGGAGGATGTTGCTGTCTGCGGGTTCGATGATGCTTCGGAATCCCGGGTTGTCGAGCCCCATCTTACAACCGTGCATATTTACAGTAGTCAGATGGGTATTATTGCAGCCGAAATGTTATTGTCCAGAATCAAAGACAATACCATGCCGTACCGAGTGACCCATGTTGCAACGGATATCGTATACCGGGATTCGACGCCTGTTCTAAACTTAATCTACCAAGAGGTGAATCAATGTGAAAAATGACGGAACGGTTCTTTGTGTGGGCGAGCTGCTTATTGATTTTTCTGCACGGATATTGATGTCAATCTTGCCAAGGGTCAGCATTTCTCCAAGCAGGCCGGCGGTGCTCCGGCAAATGTAAGCGCAGCCGTAGCCAAACTCGGAGGAAAAGCGTCATTCTTGGGGAAAGTCGGAGCCGATCCCTTCGGTATGTACCTGAAGCAAACGCTGGAGGAGCAGCATGTGGATACGTCCATGCTCCTTTTGATCCGGCAACGCCGACTACACTGGCCTTTGTTTCCCTTGCCGCTAACGGCGAACGGGATTTCGTGTTCAACCGCGGAGCTGACCGTCAACTGTCTCTGCAGGACATTGATAGAGAATGGACCCGTCAGGCTGCCATTCTGCATTTTGGCTCGGCAACGGCCTTGCTCGCCGATCCTTTTCGGGAAGCGTATTTGTCTTTATTGGACGAAGCGAAGGCCAATGGGCAATTCACCTCCTTTGATCCCAATTATCGGGGGACCTTTGGAAAGACAGGCTGGAGGAATTTATCACACTATCAAGAAGAGGAATACACAATGCGGATTTGGTAAAAGTAAGCGAAGAGGAATTAAACATCATTACAGGGCTGGCTGACCGCAATGCTTCATTGGATCTTTTGCATGGGTTAGGAGCCAAGACGGTGGCAGTTACCTTAGGGAAAGAAGGAACTCTCATCTCAAACGGTACCTCCCGTTCGCTAATCGGCAGTATTACTGTCAAATCGATCGACTCTACTGGTGCCGGAGATGCCTTCGTCGGAGCAATGCTGTATCAAATCAGCCAGCTGAGTCAGCCTAAGGCATTTACCTCCAACGCGAAGCAGCAGCAGGAATTTGTGACACTTGCCAATCAAGTCGGCGCCATCGTGTGCACTAAAGTTGGAGCGATTGCAGCCTTGCCGTCGTTGGAAGAAGTTAATCGTTTCGTAGCGCAAGGTGAATCAAGGATTGAAGCATAAGAACAGCAAAAGGTGTCCGACGATCCTAAGGTTGCTATAATTCCCACTGATCCCCGCTTCCATACCGCCGCAACGAGCGCTACAGTCAGCCTTTAACAGCATTGCGTGATTTTAAAAAAGTTTGTGTCGCTGTGCGGCGACACAAACTAAATCCATAGAGATACAAATATCATTTTTCTTATTCATTCATCTTTATGTTTTAGTTTCACTTTAACTTCATTAAAAAAAGCCGTTGTATCCCATACATTGAGACCAAAGTATCCTTCTTTATAAGTTTGATCTTTTGTGTCGATAACTAATTTATTACTCAAATAAACCTTAGTGATATTGCCTTGCGCTTCTACTTTGAGATGATAATCTGTATTTGGCTGTAAATCCAGTTTTCCATCATTGTTATATGTCGCAATTTCATATCCGGTCCCATCAACAAATTTAATTAATTTTACAATATTATTTTTTATATCAACATTTGCTGCATACGAATTCTTTGCTGTTAAGTCAGAACGAAAAACCAATGAACCCGCTCCAATGGAGTTATCTATCAAATCTTTTTCAGCATTACCGGGGTGGGAATCTGTATCTGGCACGTTTATATTGGCTTCATATACAAAATTCCTGCCAGTCACTTTTGATACTATGAAAGCATCTCCCTTGCTCTGTCCCTGTTTTCCATGAATGGTGTCGGCCCACTTCCCGTTAACGGTGGTCCAACCTGATAAGTTGGATTTAAAAGAAGAGTTCTTTTCTTTCCATACACTCTTTAGAGGATATAGGTCCAAAGATTTCAGCTTTACATTTCCGCCCTTACTATAGATCTTTAGTCCTTTGCTTGCAGAATCCGCGAATATCTGATCGGTAATCACTGTCGTACCATCATTACCGAACACCTCTACAGCTGATCTGTCAACAATTACCTGCAATTTAACCGTGCCATTCTTAGCATGTAATGGTCCCTCATGCTTGCCAACTACATTACTTCCGTAATCAAAATTTCCTGAATGAGTACGGTCAACGAATAATTGCTCGTTGTAGACATCATAACCGACAGTAGTATATTGCTCACTTCCTTTACGGATTTCAAAGCCAAATTCTGTTGCTTCCGTATTTGATACATCAAACAAAGCGATCAGTTCAAATGTATCTTCTGATAAATTAGAAAGAAGATGGCTGTTACCCGATATCATTTTATTGGTATACGATATACGATCCCCTCTGTCACGAATGCTTTTTAGCGAAATAGGGGTTTGTTTTAAACGTAGACCCTTTGCGGTTTGAGTCAGCTCCATCTTCCGCGGCAGTGTTGTTGAACTTCTCCACGTTGAGGTGGGTGTATCGTTGGCATACTTCCAATTACTCATCCAGCCGAGCCAATATTTCTCACCATTCTCCCCTTCTACTCCACTCCAATCCACAGCAGCATAAAAATCAGCTCCATAGTCAGTCCATAACACTTTATCGGAGTTATTTTCATTTTTAAACGTTTTACCGTCAAAGCTGCCTACAAAATACTGCATGCCCGATCCGCCTGCTGGAGCACCATCATTTATACTTACCTGTAGGACCCACTTTCTTTTTGAAGGGTCGCCATCAACCGGCAATTCGACTAACGTAGGACATTCCCATATTCCTCCGATGCTGCCGTTTGTGGAAGGAATCCACTGTCCAGAAACAGCGGACCAATCTGTGAGGAGTCCGCTTTGTTTCATATCTGTTTTCTCTGGCTCTTTTGCAACCTGGTCAACTTTATCCGATATGGTCCCTTCATTATAAACATTAACATCATCAACATTTATATGACCGTAACCATCTTTGGCATGGTCTACTACCTTGATATATAACACTTCACCAATATATTTGGACGCGTCCCATACGTATTTTGAATATTTTTCTTCATTAAATTTTGTATTGGCCTGGCGGATCAATTCTTTATCGTCGGCTGCTCTGACCAATGATACATAGGTATTATCGCCATCATCGCCTGCTCCTAACAATAGATTGATTTCACCGGATCCGCTTAATTTAAAATAGGAGGAATGCAGTTCACCCGTTGCTTCATCTCCCTCGTGAAGCTTGGAATATCCCCACAAGTGATAATTCCCCTCATGTCCGAAGGATCCACCCCAATAAGTCGCTTCACTGGATACATGATCATCCGAAAAAGTATCACCCTGGGTCACAGTCCATCCGGTTATATCGCCTGTTTCAAAATCATGATTGGTGATTTCTTTCTCATCGGTCATGATATTTCTACCCAATTGAACATCCTGAAAAATCGCAGAAGAGTGCAAAAGATGTAATCCAAAATGGCCGGACAGGAAGGTTGCATCATCGATATCATGAATGAGATTTCCGTCCAGATACATCTTTATATTTGTTCCAAATGTGCTCACTTTTAAATCATGGCTTTGATAAGTATCCAGCGTTACTGTGGTTTCAGCCAGAACAGTTCTATTCCCGTCTTCCATTTTCACGATTTTCACTTTATCGTTTAAAGCATCGATACTCGCCATATATCCATTTTTCGCATCAGCATCCGTCCGGAAAACAAGTGATCCTGTTTCATCTCCTCCCTCTGACAAATCTATAGTCGCATTATATATAAAGTTGTCCCCAGTCTTACCACTTATGATAAAAGCATCATCTGCAGATGTACCGCTTTTCCCCTTCATGGTATCTTCCCACCGGCCGGTTACAGCTGTCCAATTAGATAGATTGGTTGCAAAGTTAGAGGTGTTCTTGAAATTCACATTTCGGAAGGAAGCTGTTGAATTCCAGGCGGTCAGACCGTAATAACCATAATCAAATTCAGTATCAGTTTCTTTAATTACAGACTGATCATCTACAAACACCTGAATGTCATGACCATATACGTCTACCTGCACGTTGTAAGTTGATGAGGTTCCTAGGGTTAAAGACTTGCTTGCAATTTCTGTATTCGATCCATCGACATTCTTATTTAAAGTAACGACATCATTTTTGGCATCCAGACTGACGACATAACCGTTTTTCGCATTTTTGTCAGCACGAAAAACCAGACCTCCTGAGCCTTCCCGGCCATTCTTTTATTAAGGGTAATATCTCCCTCATAGGAGAATGAAGCGCCTTCCTGTGAGGACATAGCGTACGAAGTGGTATCCAGACTGTTGGCCTGTATTCCGTTATCTTCACCAAATTCACTTGCATAGGTCCACTTTTTTAAATTGGGCGAAGTATAAAACATTACTTTATTCGCTGCGGCCAAAGACATCACCCATTGTCTGGAGTCTTCATGCCAGAATACTTTAGGGTCTCGCCAATCCGATATTGGGGGATCCGGCATTACTGGATTTCCTTCATACTTAGTCCAGGTTCTGCCTCTATCTAAGCTGTACGCAATGCTTTGAACCTGGCCGTTATCCTTGGAATGAGTAAAGATCGCAACCATCGCTTCTTTTCCGAACCCTGCTGTATTGTTCCAATCGATCACTGCACTTCCCGAGAAAATCTGACCGTTTTCATCCGGATATAACGCAATCGGTAAATGTTTCCAATTGATAAGGTCTTTGCTCACCGCATGACCCCAATGCATCGGTCCCCATGCCGTTCCGTACGGATGGTACTGGTAGAACAAATGATATTCACCCTTATAATAAACCATTCCATTCGGGTCATTCATCCAGTTAGCCTCGGGGGAAAAATGAATCTGATTACGGTATGTTTCATCATAATAACCAGGATCCGCAGCAATGGCGGGAGTTAAAGGTAGACCCATTACCATAAAAAAAATAAGCAGCACACTTAACTTCCTCTTCATATTCTTTCACATCCTTTTTTGAAATTTTGCATGTACTACGATACCGAAAATAAACCGCTTACATTTTCCTTTGCAACTCAATACCATGGATTCAAGCTGTATATCCCACAAAATTCTGGCCAAGGATGACTCCCTGACCGGCATCCAAAACACCGAGCGCGTATCCAATAATGCCTACAGCAAATAACGCAAAAATGAGAGCGATAGGCAAAAAGAAAATAACATTACACCGATTATGTGTCTCCCCCCTTCGTCTCTCTCATTTATTAGTATTGCAAGTTCCGTGCCAAACATCTGTATACATGCGGAAAATTCTTATAAACAACAAAAATCCCCGAGCCACCGGAGGTTTTTGCCAATCTGAACAGATCATTATTTATCATTCTCGCTGCTTTCATACTCATGCGAAAGCGCTTTATACTGTTTCACCCTTCCTGTGAAACAAAATTATACACTTCGCTCAACATTTCGCAAAAATAATATTTTTCGTCATCAGACAGTGTCAGATTCATACCGGAAACAAATATCCCGGAGTGGTTATTGTTCAGCAGTAGTTCCCTCAATGTCTGCTCACCGCTTGCTTGCAACAACATGAGTGAACGCAAACTAAAAACTCGATTTTCACAAAATTGCTCATTTTCTAACAAAAGACACTCTAACAATCAGATTTGTTGAAGTGTCTTTGTGCTCTGCTTTTGAGTCCCGCATTGGCTCCAAGGGCAGAAGGTACAATATACCTTTTAATATTTTCATTTTAACATTCTCGTTAGCAAACAATAAAAACGAAGCAAATGAACGTGAAATTGGAAGAGTTGCTAGAGAATATAAATGCTTTAATTGATAAAAAACTAAAGATGTCCGCTGTAATTAGTTTTGTCACTAATAGAGCCTATAACGACAATTTTTCTATATGTCGTGAATTGCCTTTAGTATATGAGCGTTTCTATCTTTCTTTTACTCTTTGTCTTAACTGCCATCGGCTTGCTCCTTCTTTATCAAAAAGAATCTTTCTCATTTGCTATAAAAATAATAAAAGATAAAAAAGCTTCCTTTAGAATTTCATGATTGTCATTGTATAATCAGCATAATTTCAAGTAGGCATTCTCTGTTATTTAGGGTTTGCAATATAAAAAGTAATCTTGTATCATTTTCAGTGAATGAACGATCACTAACTTAAATAAAAGGAGAAATGTCTTATGAATGAAATGGATACAAGCCGTACACTGCGTTTGTTATTCCCTCAATGGCAAGGAGGGAACAACCCTCCTTACGTTCTGGGAGCTCACTTGTTAAACTGGCTTGCTCCCATGTCCGATGGTCCTTTTGAAATAGTACCGGTGGATCTGAACCCTAATGTAGAAAAAGAACAAGGTATAATTGCAAGAAGTACCGTATTGCAACAAGCTAGATCAGCCAAAAGTCTAATTCATAAACATAATCCTGAACGTATCGTTGTCCTTGGAGGGGATTGCAGTGTAGAACTTGCTCCTTTTTCTTATTTAAATGAGAAATATGATGGAGATGTTGCTCTGCTATGGGTTGATGCTCACCCTGATGTCTCAATCCCTGAAGACTTTGAAAATCATCATGCTCATGTTCTTGCCAATTTGCTTGGTGTAGGTGATCAGGAATTTGTTGCTGAGGTTCCTCATCTTTTTAAACCTGAACAAATCCTATATGTAGGATTGAATGATATGTTCGAACCCCTTAACTCTGACCCAATGCGAAATATGAAATTGGATATTGTAGGTCCAGATGAAATTAAACAGGATAGTTCTAAAGTACTCGAATGGCTAGCTGAGAAAAAACCATCCAAGATTATTGTCCATTTTGATCTGGATGTACTGGATATGAAAGAATTCCGTTCCCTTCTGGTTGCTTATCCGGGAACATACGAGAAATACACCAAGAGCTTTCCACAAGGATCAAGTATGGAAACCATTATCCGAGTTTTGCAAGATGTGGCCCGGTCTTATGATGTAGTCGGTCTAGGGATCACTGAACATTTCCCTTGGGACTCTTATTTCCTGGCGAATATGCTGTCTCGTTTACCTCTGCTTGGAGATATTAACAATAAAGAGCGCCCAGCCTTTAATACGCTTTAATCCAAATACAGACTATGGTAATGTACATGGTATGATAGATGTACATTATTTCTCGAAGCAAGGAGGTTACAGGGATAAGAGTCAAGAAGATATCCCTGTACATTTGAAGTACAATGAATAACTCTGAACTGCCTAAATCGAAACGAATGAAACAAAAAGACGATAGCAGACGCTTGCTCATCGAGGCTGCTGTTCGATGTTTTTCACGCAATGGATTTCACAAAACAGGCATTGTCGAAATTGCAAAAGAAGCAGGCATGAGTGCTGGGAATCTGTATCGCCACTTTCCGAGTAAAGATGCATTTATTATTGCACTGGTGGAAGAAGAACAGCGCCATGCCTTAACCAAGATGGAATTTAAAGATACCGAAAAAGATCCACTCGGACAGATTTTGACGATTATCACTAGCTGTGTCAGTGACCCTGTATATCCTATGGACCAGAGATTATGGATCGAAATTTTGGCTGAAGCTTCACGCAATAAGGGTGTACGACATGTCTTCAATCAAAGTGATATCATCATGCGTGAATCATTCAAAAATCTGCTAATGAATGCTATTCGTGAGGAACAAGTTGATCCAGACTATGATGTAGAGACCCTTTCTCTCTGGTTGTATGCGCTGATTGACGGCCTTATTGCACGTACAGCCACTGACGAACAATTCAGTTTTGATCACCATATGAGTCAATTCAATCAACTGATTCGCCAAGCATTAAAACCCAAAGAGTTCCAATAAAAGAAACAGCGGCAGCTATAGACGAGAAAATAAAGTCCTGGACTGCCGCTGTTTTACGATTACTTTAATGGCGCCTCCGTCAACTGTTTTTTGGCGTACAATAACCATCCTCGCAAACATTGCCTGATTCTTGGTTTAGAGTCGCATCTAACGTCATCAGCGGATGTTCCTCGTCCCATGCTTTTTGCAGCGCCTCCAGAAATACTTCGCTTGATTGTGCTGCGCCTGAAATCGTATATTTGCGGTTGATGACAAAGAAAGGTACACCTTTAGCTCCAAGGTTGCTTGCTTCGCGCCCATCTGCTCGAACTTCATCCGCATATTGCGTGCTTTCCAGCATGTTGATCGTTTTCTCGCGATCCATACCGGCTTCTGCCGCTATGTCGGCCAGTGTGTCCGCGTCGCCGATATGCTTGGAATCTGTGAAATACGCTTTATACAAAAGCTCCAACACTTCCGCACTCTTGCCATAGGTACCCGCAAACTTGATCAATCGATGCGCATCGAGCGAATTAGTAGGGATTATTCGGTCAAATTGAAAATCCACTCCATCGCTCTTCGCTTGTTGGGCAAATTGTTTATGCATGGCCTTGGCTTCTTCCCTGCTGCCACCATGCTTTGAAACGTATAAGTCATGTACATCGTAAGCAGGGTATTTCTCGGCATAAGGATCTAGCTGGAAGCTACGGTACTCCACATTCACTTTATCTTTGGATGCAAACCGTCCCAGCCCGTCCTCGAAACGCTGTTTTCCAATATAACAAAATGGGCAGCCAATGTCCGACCAAATCTCTACTTTCATCTCGTTCCTCTCCCTTCACTTGATAAACAGATCGAATCATTTCTCAACTGTTGTATACAATCGGCATTTGATGAATTAAGGATGGCTCGGAAGCTGCATGATACATAAATTTAGCGATATTTTCTCGGGATACCCCCATCTTGGCTGGCTGATCGCCTAGCGAGTAAGCATAATGAACGTTTTCCTTATGCCTTACATTTGGATTAATAATCCGAACTACTGTCCAGTCTAAAGAAGATCGCTTGATGATTTTCTCAAGCTTTTTCATTTCGTGATAACCATTCGGAAACATCACTTTGGCCATAATTCCTGGTACAACTGTGGCAATCGAATTCCGATCCTTATCAGATTTCAAGGTTGGAGTAGCAAGTGTAATGAGTCGTTTCTTATTTAACTTTCTCATCGCATTTACAATAACCTCATGACCATCCGCAACAGGGGTACCTTTTAATTTTCTGGACGTATCGAGCGCGGGTCCCAATGTGCTAATGACGATATCAGCATTCGATAGTGCTTGTTCCACCAAGTCTTGATTAGATAATTGACCCTCGACAACATTTAGCTGCTCATGTTTCTGTCCAATTTTCCCCGCATTTCTAACATAAAGGGTAACGTTATCCCCGTTTTGAATTGTTACCTCAGTCAAAATTTTCCCAATTGCACCACTACCACCAAAAAGCGTTATGTTCATTAGTCGATCACCTCGATATTATATTGCTAGAATGTGCTGATAACTCAATAAGCATTTAGGTTACAACAAAATTTAATCGAACTTTCGTTGAATATATAACGTTCGTTGTTTATTATTATATGGATTATGTTGATTTCTTCAATCGCTAATAAAGTGATTTTTGTTTTATATTCAACGGATTCAAATAATTTGTTAAATATCTTCTGGAGGCTATACATTACTAATTACAACGGATACAAAAGTAGGCCCGTTCGCTATAGATGATGTTCACTATAACATACAAATGTATAATATATTGATTACTTTCAAGGTTCCGTTATATACTATAATGAAATTTAGAATGAAGGGAAGGTTGAAATGTCTATAGCTTCGGGGTTGAGCAAAACGGAGCGCGATCCACTCCACTTTTTACAAGGAGTCAAGGATTGTATCCCTACGTTGCTCGGTTATGTGTGTATTGGCTTCGCGGCAGGCATTGTGGGGGCCTCGTCAGGTGTTAGCACGATGGAAATTGCCCTGATGTCGGCGCTTGTCTACGCAGGAGCTTCCCAATTTATTATGTGCTCGATGCTGGCTACGGTCAGTCCCCCCTCTGTCATTATTTTAACGACTTTTATTGTAAATGCCCGCCACCTGTTGTTAAGCGCATCGTTGGCTCCTTATTTCTCAAAGTATTCATTGTGGAAAAATATAGGGATTGGTGTTCTTTTGACAGACGAATCCTTCGGGGTAGCCTCTGATAAGCTGGCCAAAGGTGGACAGATCAGTGATCGCTGGATGAACGGGCTCAATATAACTGCTTACCTCGTCTGGATTGCCTCCTGTGTGGCAGGAGGGATTCTCGGGAACTGGATTTCCCGGCCAGAGGCATTTGGTCTGGATTTTGCCTTGCTGGCTATGTTTCTGGCTCTGCTTATTTCCCAGCTGCAAAGCGTCCAGACCTCCAAGCTCAAGCACCGTCTGCTGCTCGTGCTGTGTATGGCAATCCTGATGTACCTTTTATCCTGGTGGGTGCCATCTCATATCGCCGTTATTGTAGCTACTATGATTACCGCAACGATTGGAGTGTTAACTGACAAATGAACATTGATCCATATGTCATGTACATCATTATCGGCGGTATGGTCGTCACAGCCATCCCGAGAATCATTCCCTTCGTCGTGCTGCAAAAGCTGGCGCTGCCCAAGCCTGTGCTCCAATGGCTGTCCTACATCCCTATTTGCATTTTCACGGCGCTCGTGATGGAACATCTACTCGTTCGAACGGAAGGCTCCGTCACTTTTAATTGGCAAGTGCTTATTGCGATCCTTCCTACACTGGTGACTGCCTTATGGAGCAAAAACCTGCTGGCTACCGTTGTTGTCGGTATTGTGAGTATGGCTGTCGTTCGACTGCTGTGGATGGGATAGAAAAAAGGTGCAGTCCCGTTTTACGGCTGCACCTTTTTAGATATTCATTCTGCGTTCGTTACCCTGCTCCCTTATACAAACTTGCGATGATGCTTCTTGCCGTCGTATGAGAATAAGGCCAGCTTGCCTTCAATCATCGTTTCCAAATGAACGGTCCGCCCCCACAACTGATACACATACGGTAGCGTACGCTCCATATATTTTAAATCCAGCTCAATCCCTTCAAACTGATGCTTGAGCTTTAACTCGCCTGTGTGCAGATAATCTCCATCCTCAACGACGATATAAGGGGAGCCACCATTCACACGCGAGAATACGAGCTGGTCTCGTATGTTCTCCCACGATTTATCTGTGATTTTCCAATCCGGCCCCCTTTTCTCAAATACGTACAGATCCAAATCCTCGGTCAGTTTCTTGGTCATGTAATTGCGTATAAAAGAGGTGTCTGAGTCAAGCTCCCGTACCTCGAACATTTTAGCGCGTCCTTCGCCCGGTTTGCGTCCTTGTCGCTCCTGCTCTTCACGGGTTGGGTTATCCCATCGCTTTTCAATATCCTCAAATATTTTAAGCCCCAAATAATACGGATTCAGGCTCTGCTTGGAAGGCTGTACGACAGAAGCATTCAGCAGTGCAAATTCAACGGTTTCATCCCCGGTCAAATCCAGTTCCCTGACAATCCGCTGGTGCCAATAGGAGGCCCAGCCTTCATTCATAATTTTGGTCTCCATCTGTGGCCAGAAATACAGCATTTCGTCCCGCAGCATCGTCATGATATCCCGCTGCCAGTCCTCCAGCACTTCTGAAAATTCCTGAATAAACCAGACGACATCCTTCTCCGGTTCAGGCGGGAACTGTCGTACCCGAATGCCTTCGCTCTCAGACGGATCGGGCTGCTCCTGTACCGTGTCCAGTGACCACAGATCATCGTAAGGCCCGTCTGGGCGCTTCCGTTTTCCCGCTTCCTTTTGCTCACGGGTTTTAAGCTCCATATATCGCTGTTTATCCAGATGCTGCGGTTTGATCAACTGCGGATCAATATGCTCCTGTATAGCCAGTACCGAATCAATGAAGGATTCGACGGCCTTCGAACCGTATTCCATTTCATAACCGTTAATCCGGTCTGCCGTAGCGGACATACTCTCCACCATATTGCGGTTGGAAGCTGAGAAGCGGGCGTTGTGCTTGAAAAAATCACAGTGCGCCAGCACGTGGGCGACAATCAGTTTATTTTGAACCAAAGAATTTCCATCCAGCAGGAAGGCGTAGCAGGGATTGGAGTTGATGACCAGCTCATAGATTTTGCTTAGGCCAAAATCGTACTGCATCTTCATCTTGTGAAACGTCTTTCCAAAGCTCCAGTGGCTGAAGCGCGTGGGCATCCCATAGGCCCCGAACGTGTATACAATATCCGCCGGACAAATCTCATACCGCATCGGATAGTAGTCCAGCCCGAATCCGTTGGCTATCTCCATAATCTCAGCAATCGCATATTCTAGCTCCTGATGGTCACTACTCATCCCACCGTTCCCCCTTCCCGTTTGCGAAAAAAGGTACGCAAGGCTTGGTATACCTCGCCCTTTTCCTTGATGACATAGTACATAAACTGATCCTTTTTAATGTTCTTGTAGGCTGACATCAGTGTGCTGCTGCGGTTATATTGATTCACTTCTCCATAGCCGAACATATTGCTGCGCTTCATAAGCTCCTCGATCAGCTTCACACACCGTTCGTTGTCCGAGGTCAGATTGTCGCCATCCGAGAAATGGAAGGGATAAATATTATAATGGGAAGGAGGATAGCGCTTGTCGATAATCTCCAATGCCTTGAGATAAGCCGAAGAACAGATGGTTCCGCCACTTTCTCCACGGGTGAAAAATTCTTCCTCGGTGACCTCTTTGGCTTCGGTATGGTGCGCCAGAAAGACAATCTCTACCTTTTCATATTGGCGGCGCAAAAAGCGGGTCATCCAGAAAAAGAAGCTGCGGGCGCAATATTTTTCAAAAGATCCCATCGAGCCTGAAGTATCCATCATCGCAATGATCACCGCGTTGGATTGGGGGATGGTTTTTTCCTCCCATGTTTTGTAACGGAGATCGTCCGGACTGATATGATGAATGCCCGGATTGCCCTGACGTGCGTTGCGGCGCAGATTTTCGAGAATGGTTCGCTTCTTGTCAATATTTGCCTGCATGCCTTTTTTGCGTATGTCATTGAATACGATAGACTCAACCTCAATCTGTTCCTTGTCTTTCTGCTGCAAATGCGGCAATTCCATGTCCTCGAACAGCATATCTTCCAGTTCTTCCATGCTGACTTCCGTCTCCATAATATCGTGTCCGGGCTGGTCTCCGGCTTTCTCACCTTTACCGGGCTTCTGGGAAGCAGGATCGCGTCCGATGACATCGCCAACCTGACTGTCACCGTCCCCTTGGCCTACATGCTTTTGCTTTTGATAATTATAAATGAAGCGATATTCGTCCAGACTGCGGATCGGTACTTTAATAATCTGCTGACCGTCTGACATGATAATATTTTCTTCCGTAATCAGATCAGGCAGATTTTGCTTAATTACATCTTTGACCTTCTGCTGATGACGCTGCTGGTCTTGGTACCCTTTGCGATGCAGCGACCAATCTTCGCGGGATACGACGAATGAATATGGCTGACGTGGTTCCGGCATTGTTAGGCACCCCCCAAGTGGATACACGGCACAGTTTGGCCTTGTTGGTTATTAAGTATATTCACGGGGATGTACGATATGTGATGGAAGCCAAAAAACCTTTCCAATTTCAGGGCGCCTATTTCAGTTCGGATAAAGGGGGATAGGGTCCAGCGCCAAGCAACTGGCGTTCGTTCACAGCATCTTTTCCGCCTTATAGCCAATTCCATACACCGTCTGCAATAGCGACTGATGCGGTTCGAGCTTCTTGCGCAGGCGCTGGATATGAATATCCACGGTCCGCGTTCCCCCTGCATAATCGAAGCCCCATACCTGCTCCAGCAGCTCGTCCCGTGTGTACACCCGCCCGGCATGTGACACCAGAAGCGCCAGCACATCAAACTCCTTGGGTGTCAGATCCAGCGTTGTTCCCTCCAGTTCAGCCGTTCTGCTGGACGGACGCACGCGCAACGGTCCAAGTGCCGTTTCTGATCCTTCTGGTGCAGGCGCTCCCTCCCGTTCAAGCCTCCGTACCAGCGCCTTGATGCGGGCGAGCAGCTCTCGCAGATCAAAGGGCTTGCTCATAAAATCGTCCGCGCCCAGCTCGAGCCCGAGCACCTTGTCCACGATATCGTTTTTGGCAGTCAGCAGCAAAATGCCGATGCCCTTCCGACTTTCCAGACGGCGGCACACCTCATATCCGCCCAGCTTGGGCATCATCACGTCGAGCACCAGCACATCCGGGTGGAATAAACGGACTTTTTCCAATGCGTCTTCCCCGTCAACAGCGGTTTCTACCAAATAACCTTCTCTTTTCAACCCATAGGCTAGCGCATTTCGAATGCTGGGTTCATCGTCCGCTACTAATATTTTTTTATCCATGTCTTTTCCTCCCTGTCCCATAAACCAACTGTATCTGCCTACTTATGTTCCCGCAAATAATAATGGATCAGACAGGTATGGCATATGAACTGCTCGCGTGGATCGTTGAGATCAAAATCCGCAATGTCACGAATCCGTTCCAATCTGTATTTGACCGAATTACGGTGTATAAAAAGATAATTTGCCGTATCCATCAGACTACCCCGATTTTCCAGATAATAAAATAACGTTTTAAGCAAATCACTGCCATGAGACCGATCATACTGCTGGAGTTTGCCCAGCTTACGTTCAAACAAATCGGCAAATTCCTCTTTGTTCATTGCTTCCCCAAGCATATAGTGCATTTCGATATCTCCGAATTTACATACACGTCTATCGGGATACAGCCGCTGGGATACGGTGATGGCACGTCGTGCCTCATTATAGCTTTGCATCAGCTCCCACAGCTTTTTGGCACTTCCTATGCCTATATAATAATCGCCCGTTCCCAATGCTTTTTCACTGTTCCAGTTCTTCAGCGTTTCAGCCCAGGTTAGTCCCTGATCATCGCCAGCCCCGTCATGATGGTCATTCGGATGAAGAGTAGGCAGAAATAATATTGCCCGATTGGAACGGAACTCAATATGAGAAACCACACGTCGCCGGGTGGATTCCTGAATCAGCAATCCGGACAGAATCTCTTCTGGCGGAGCGGTAGCGCTTTCCAGTACAGCGACCTCCCAATCATATGCCGGGTTAAATCCCAATTGACGCCCTCGGCGCTCAACCTCATGCCGCAACGGCACCGGAGGGGTCATCAGCTCATCAATAAAGTTACCCCGCAGTCGGCTTTCCGTATCTTCTACCGCCTTTTCACGCATTAATTCCAACGCCATGACCAGGCGTGCCTGCTCAATCCCCACCTGCTCCATATCATCCAGCTCATTGCGGGCAATGACCAGCTTGGCAACCGTGCGTTTATCGACATTAATCGGAAAATAGCGGGAATCCTGCGCCTCCGCCCAATTCCACTCCTGTGGTGAAGTAACGATGGCTCGGCCTCCATTATCAATCAAAGCAACCGGGGCTTTAAGCAGCTCTGCAATATTATCGCTTACAGCCTGTATACCGCTGTTCTCCAGCACCATCGTTGTTAAGGTCCGATATATCTCTTCCGAGCGTCGCAGCAGCTCTGCCTGCCGATTCAACACTATATCCATGACTCGCTGTGTAATATCTGTATATGGAATATCGGCCGGAATCTCAATCACGGGCAGGCCACAGGCATTGCTTTCCTCCAGCGCACTGCGGGGAATTTCCTTGAGAAAGCGGGTCGGTTTGATCGCAAGTGCTGCGGCCCCGCCCTGATGCAATAATTGAATAATTTGACACAATACCTCAGGCTCATGACGGATGGAATAAGCGGTTGTCATCAATAGTACGCCTTCCCTGATCCAGCCCTTCAAGTCAGGGACCTCCATAATATCAATAAAACGGACAATCCGATTTAGCCCTTGCTCTCCGCTTAGTACCTTCGCCTCCTTCAATACGGGCATTGTCATAAGCTCCTGAACGGTTACACCCGGTATTTTCATATGGACAGACCACCTTGCTATTTATTTTGCGGTAACGGCACATATATAGGATTCTGCAAAGTTCTCGCCTAACTTAATTTTCAGGATAGTGTACCAAAAAAGTTTACAAAACAAAACCTTTACCGGATGGAACGCAAATAAACCGCCTTTTCAGGAAAAGGCGGTTTATTTCATACCCTATTATTTTATGAGCCAGGCTTATCCTGCCTGAACTTCCTCATTCTCCCGCTCCCAACGCACTGATGCGGCTGCGCCGAGCGCCACAATCGGATCAATGGCATGGATGCCCAGCCTGCGCTCCAGCTCCGGTGCGAAGTTCATCGTCACAAAACCCGTACAGGCCAGCACGATGGCCTCTGCACCCTTCTCCTGAAGCCGCAGCCCCGCTGCCATGGCCGCCTCCTTACCTTGCGGAGTGTTCAGGTCCAGCGTTGTACGTACACCCTCGGGGCGTTCTGTGCCGATGTAAGACTCACCCAAGATACGGCGGATCAACGGGGGTGCCTCCTCCAAAATGGTTAACACACCGACACGACTGGCCGCTGTCAATGCCAGATGCGCCGCGCAGGAGCCTGCGCCGTATACAGGTACATTCACCGCCTGACGGGTTTCCTCCAGTGCCGGATCAGCCGCACAGCTAATGCCAATGGACGTGCAGCCCTGCTCGACGAGCTGTTGCGCTGCAACCACAATTTTAGGCACCGATTCCCGATCCGTTGCATCATCATAGATTCCCTGCGGCTGGTCAGGGATACATACACTGGTGACAGGCAGTCCGTAGCGCTGCTCGATAACCCGGCCGTGAAGGCCAATAGCTACTTCGTCTTGCATGGTAAGCACTCTGATAATTCCGAGCATGATGAATTCCTCCCCGTTTTTACAGCTCCTGCTGTTTCTCATTCACCTAACGCTCCAGCAGTTGCCCTGCTTTCATAATCAGGCGGTCATCCAGATATACATCCGGTCGCTGAACGACACCGTCAATATGTACACCCGCAGCGATGGTCCCACCAAAAGTATTATTGCTGCCAAAAGCTACGTGAATCGTGCCGTATACCTTCTCATCTTCCAGTACAACACCTGTAATACGCGCTTTATCATTCGTCCCGATACCGAATTCGGCCAGCATTCTGCCGTCACCGTCGCCCAGTATTTCCAGCAGGGGCTGTCCGGCTTCCCCTTCTGCGGCTGTCAACCTGCCGTTTTCGACCATCAGCAGTAGCGGCTCCTTCAAGGCACCGATTCCCGCAACAGAGCCATCCACAACAATCTGGCCTTGCGCCGTCCCCTCGAGTGGAGCAATATACGCTTCGCCGGAAGGAAGGTTGCCGGATTCGCCAGGGTTCAGATACATGCCCGTGCTGGGCACGCCGTTGCGACCCTCAATGCTAAAGCTCAGGCTGTAACCATCCTTTTCAATCCGCACCTGCTTGGCAGCCGTCAATAATGCGGTCACCTCTTCGGTCAACGCCTTGACCTTCGGATAATCAGCAGCAATCGCCCCGTTCATGAACATGTCGTCCGTCATGCCAGGCATCGTCGCCAGACGCGCTCCAGCCGCTGCGGCTTGCTTGCGGGCATGGGTATGCGTCAGCGAATACCGGGTGACACATACGACAACGTTGGAGCGGAGCATAGCTTCGGCGACAGGTGCCGGAGGCTCCTCCCCCGATTTGGAGCGTACCTTCATCGTCAAAATAGCAGCTTCAGCCCCCAGCGCCTTGCCAGCTTCATAAATGGACTCGCCCAATTCCTTTTTATCATCGTCCGTTACCACCAGAAGCGTCTCTCCAGCGGTAAGTCCCAGACATTTTTGCAATACATTTTTACTAATTTCAACACGTTGTTGGCTCATTTTTTTACCTCCTATTTTTATACAGTATAAGCTAACCTCCAAATATTTACATAGGAACGGAGCAGGCGGAATGGTGCTGGACAAGCGATAGCGATCGCCTGAAAGCTTTCCGTAGGAAAGCTCGCATCGTAAGCCTAAGCTGCTCCCGGATTTCTACCGTAGTGCATTCATTCCGGAAATCCGGGGGCAACAGCGATGGGAAGCAGCACCATCCGCCTGTGTAGTGACCATCATGTAAATTTTCAGTCAGCTTATATGCTTACACCATTTCCGATACCAGCTTGCCGATCAGGGCATTGGACAATACGACTGGAACCCCCGCGTAACGCGCCGCCAGTTCTCTGTGAACATCCGTATACCCCATACAATCCAGCACGATAAGATCAGCCTGATCCTTGAACTGCCCGGCAGCATGGCGAAATTCCTCTTCACTGCTGCTGTAAGGCGAGGCCGCCGCAAACCCGGGATTCATTCCGTGAGGATTGAATTTGAGCTTGAGATTGTCCTTCTGCTCTTCCAGCGGACCAATCAGGCCGACCCGCCGTCCGCCAGACATCGCCTTAATCACAGGAGGAAGCACATGGTCCGGCTCGATCAAAAAGGCGGTTCGGGTATGCAATCCCGGAAATACGCCGGTACACAGCAATAAAATCGTACGAATGCCCTGTTCCTCCATGCGCGTAATTTTCTCCTGAAGCAGCGGCTGGATTTTTTCGCGTGATATAACTACCGACTCTCCAGTCGTCAGACGGGAAGTCAATACATATTCTCCCGGCGACGGAGAGAGATGCTCTTGTATATAAGCAAAAGAAAGACCGTCCAGCGCACCTGCCTGTATCAGTTCTGCACGTCCTTCCAAAGCCCGTTCCACGATAGGAGCCACATCTGTCCGGGGCGCTTGCCCAATCGTAATCATCCCAAGCTTATCCATCTTTAATCCCCTGCTTTCGTATCCATTTTATTTTACGCTCCTGACGACAAAGGGCAAGCCTGTGGCCTGCCCTGTTAGCATCAGCCGTGGTTTTGCGCACTGCCTGCTGTCTGAAGTATCTTCATGGAGCCGTACAATTCGTTAATTTTGACAAATTCCTGCGGGTCATAAAATGCACAAGTGCCATTCGTAAATTCCTTGGCCGTTTCTATGGAAAAACGTACAGCAGCCGCGATATCAATCTCATGACTCGCTCCGGTGCCACATCCTGGTACAGCAGCCTGCGCTGTAATAGCCACACCGACTACAGGCGCATTCGTCGCTACAGCAGGCTGCAAAATCGAATTAATATGGTATAAGTCATTACCGTACGGCGTGATATCCTGCGTGGTTACCGGAAAAGTAACAGGCAGTTGTCCCGTAGTCTGTTCCATCAGGCGCAGCAGATCCTCACTGACTCGCAAAATATAGCCTTCCTTCACCGTGGGTGAAATGGCGATTCCCTTATGGTTAATGACACGATTGCCCTTGGTTGTATCAATAGACAAAATAGCTTCCATCTCGGGAACAATCTCATGACGATTCATTTCCAAAAAATCCACAGGGGAGTCCATAAAATCAACTGGCTCATGCGGACGGGTAGGTGCATCCGGGCAAATATGTGTAGTTACGATCACATCACCCTTCAGCTTGTCACCTTTGATCTGCATATCCGCCAGCTTAAGCCCGGCAGCCACCGCCGCAATAGCTCCATCCGCATCAGATACAAGACCAATTCGGGAAGGACGTGCGCCGATCCCGCCCAGGCGTCCGACAATGCCGAATGTCGGTGCTGTACCTCCCGAGCTTTTACCTTCCGTACCCGGAATAAGCACTTGTATAAAATCCGTGCTTCCCTTGGCTCCGATTACCTGTTTTACGGTTACCACAATATCCTCGTATCCGGCGAAAAGCTGCTTAACCCGCTCTCCGTTTACATAGGCGCTGTCCAGCGCTTCGAATACGGTTAATGTCTGTTGAAGTGCCATCTTTGCATTCCTCCCGAAATCATTTATAGATAGGACAGTATAGGCTTATGAATAATTTGCTCAATCGGTTGCAGCAGCTTGGTGTTAAATATAGTTGTACTCAGCAGCAACTTTTCCTTCGGAACCGCAATGACAGCCAGTCGCTGTCCTTTCGCTACGGCGGCAGTGATTACAGGTCTGCCTGTATCCAGATCCAGTGTCATGATCAAATCTGGAAAAGTCGCCAGTCGCTTTCCGTCAAACTCCAGGGACATGTACTCATTCCAGAAGGTCATTTCGTAGGCACGGCCGCTATAGGTAATATGAACCAATCCGGCATCAAAGCCCCCCCGAAGTTTCAAGCTTGCATTCTGTTACTTCTCCTGAGACGATCACCTTGCCGCCCAGCTCAGCGACCACGGCTGCAATCGCTGCTTCGCCCTGATGAGCCAGCATCGCTTCTCCGACAGCAATTGCTCGGGAAATGGCTCCCGGCGCACCGTTGGCTCTCGCGTAAGCAGCCGTAACCGGATTCCGCGCAACCGCTACAAGTCCTCCAGCTTCTACCGAGGCTTTACGAACCAGCGATGCAGCATGGTCCAGAGAGCCTGAAATCCCTACCTCAATATAATGCTCTCCGCGTCCGCCCACCGCAGCCTGACGGCTAACGTAATCTGGCAGCTCGGTCAAATTCATAGAGCCCATTGTACCCGTCGGATGTGCCCGGCCATTACATGCAAAATCCACAACCGGAATACCACTCAAAGCCGACTGAAACCAGCCGTTAATCGTTGTTTCGCCGCCATTTTCATTCGTATGCAAGGCCCGGACACCCTTTCCTGTCATGGAGGACACCATTTCCAGCGCCTTCACATAATGAACAGGCTTCACATATTTATTCGGAGCAGCCGGGGCACCAACGACAGCCACGGTGACGAAGAGATCGTCATCTGCGAAGCTTTCGACGGATACCAGCTTCGGCTGTCCCACTTCAAGAGCCAGCTTTCCGATCCGCAGACCTTCTTCAATCCTGCCTCCGCCTCCTCCGCCCAGAACAGCACCGCCATAAACGGCATATTCAACAATTCTCTCATCCAGCTTCAAAGCGTCCATCTGCATCATCTCACTTTTTTAGTTTAAATACGGAATTAAAGAAGTTGTACAGCGCATCCCCTGCGATAAAACCTGCGGCCAGAATCGTCATGGAAGAAACGACCTCTTTTTTTGCGAAACGGGTTACGAGGAAGCGAATTGCGATGCCGGCCAGAACAGCCCAACACGCGTTCGCTGTCGCAATCAGTAGCCCTGTCGCGAACATAACACCCAGTTGGCGCTTGGAGCCACCTATGAGTTGGAGAATCGCTCCCGGTATCGCCCACAGCAAGAGCTGGCTTGCCACACCCGGTGTAGCTCCGGCCTGAATGGTGGATACATATACTTTATCAATCGGTGGCACCAGATTTTGCGCAAAATAACTCGGATAAGCCAGAGCTACAGTCACCAGTGCAACAGCGAAGGCGATCAGAGCCGTTATATACTGTTGCTTTCGACCTTCCCGTTCCAGCTCCTTATCCTTACCGTTGCCACGCAGGATATAGCCTGTTTTCAAATCAAAGCCCATATCCGCAAAGGCAGGACCTGTAGCCGCGCTAAACCCGGCCAGCAATGCCAAAGCCACTGGCGGAAAGCCGATCATCATACCGCCAAGCAAGGTAATGAAGGCGACCGCAAAGGCGGGGAACCACCCGGAATGCATGGCGGCAATGCCGACGATAATTTCATGCACGAACGCGGCAAAGGCTGCAAACACGATAAAGCCGATCAGCATGCCTACGGACATGTGCGTAACCAGTCCACCGATGATGGCGATCAGCAGGGAAATCGCCAGATACGCGATGAATCCGAGTCCAAGCGTACGACGAGCCTCTGCAATCGGACGGGTGTATTCTTCATCCTGCGAAGAGGCATGTACGGGAGCCCCATCCACGACAATGCTACTCGTGCCGGATGCTTCATTTGAAGCTTTATCCGAAAACGCAGCGGAACTGTCCTTTTTCTTGCCGGAACGGCCGAATACGAGTACAGCAGCCTGAATCAGCGCTACAATGCCCGCCCCGATCATCACTCCATGCGCAATGTATAGCGCATTTACATCAATCTGAAATAGCGGCATGGAATACTGGCGAATCAATAAGCCGACACCAAACATGCCCAAGGCCCAAATGTTACCGATAAAAGCAACACCAAAGGCAGACATCGGAATGCTGAGATAAGAGCCGACTACCCCGATCAGTGCGCCGACACCCAGCAATCCGGCACGCTTGCCGCCCTTGTCCCCGGCTCTGATGGATTCCGCTGTCGCAACACCCGGAGCCCAGGTACCCGAGGCGGGGAACAGTCTGGAATCAAAAATTTTGTACAGTATCGTTGCATCTGCGAACATAGCCAACGCCGCCCCCAGCAGCATGGGTACGACCAAATCAGGGGTTCCCATGAGATATGGAATTCCAATCGGAATCAGCAGGCTATTGGCCGCCCCGAAGGTAGCCGAGGAAATCGCCGTCTGGACCAGATTTTGACGATGTACCGATTTATAACGTAAAAACCAGTTAAACGGGATACGTGCAATCAGCATCGCGATTAACGCTCCGATGATGGCCGTATTTGGGGTCACCCCCAGGCTGGTTACGATCTGCATTCCGATAATAGCTCCCAGAACACTTGTAGCCACAATGAGAATAAATGCAAAAGGCTCAAACGTTTTCGGGTGGCGTTTTTCTTTTTCGTTTTCCATATGACCCTCCTGTGGCTTAGACATGATGTATTTCTTCCTCTATTGAGTAGGTTTAACTTATGTTACTGCAACTTTCCTTCCATAAACAATGTTCGTCCTGACCAAAACAAAGGCATGTTTATTGTGCATACAGGATAAAAGACGATATATATAGCGCTACCATGACATTTTATCCCTTTTCAATGTAAAGAAATATAACATAAGAAAATTCGCTCAATCCTTGGTATAAAAATACTCTATGTATAGATATGTCTGATCTAGTATATCCCTACAAAGCCTGTGCTGCTTAAGCGTGTCTTACTCGACCGCTTATGCTAAAATACTTCCGTATCGGCTATTCGCCTACAGGAGGGCATCACAATGAACCAATCCATTCTGATCGTGGAAGACGAAGAGAAAATTGCCCGGCTTCTGGAGATCGAGCTTGAGTTTGAAGGATATCAAGTATGCAAAGAAAAAAACGGAATTGACGGACTGGAGACATATTGCAAAGGTCATTGGGATCTGGTCCTGCTGGATATTATGATTCCCGGCCTCAGTGGCATCGAACTACTGCGGCGGATTCGTAAGGATGATGCGAGCATTCCTGTCATTTTACTGACGGCCAAAAGTTCTATTGCAGATAAGGTCGAGGGGCTCGATCTAGGAGCTAACGATTATATTACCAAGCCCTTTGTGATCGAAGAGCTGCTTGCACGTGTCCGCGCCGCGCTTAGGGTAGGTGCAACGAAAGAAGCCGTTCCCGAAGTGGAAGATGCATGGCTTCATGCCGGGGATTTACGCCTCCATGAAGGTACCCGTGAAGTTCTTCGCGGTGAGCACAGCATTGAGCTTACGCCACGAGAGTTTGACTTGCTCGTTCATTTGCTGAGACATCAGCGGCAGGTGCTTAGCCGAGAACAATTACTGGAGAATGTATGGGGTATTGATTATTACGGCGATACCAACGTAGTGGACGTGTATATCCGATACGTGCGCAATAAAATTGACCCCACGCGCCAGCTCCCTGAGCTGATTCATACCGTACGCGGAATTGGCTATGTGCTGAAGGAATCGTTATGAAGCTGCAAAACAAGATCCATATGTACACCTCGTTATTACTCGCGATTTTACTTGTGGCCATTAACTTTTCGGTCTATTTCCTGTTCAGCCACCTTTCGATAGACAGCCGCAAAGATCAGGTAGAAGCCGCAGCGGACAACATGATTCGCGGCATTCAGCGCGCCCCCGCATCGGTAGTCGCAGGGGATCTTCTTCGAGCCTATGTGCCACCAGACGGTATGCTTCGGCTAATGAAACCGGAGGGCGATTTTCTTTCCCCGATCACCTCTTCTTCGGAGCAATCTCTCAGTTTGATGAAGGCTGTTTATGATGAGACACGACAAGTACGCGTGATTACCCATGAAAACAACCGTTACATTCTTGTATCGGTTCCCATGATCTGGAGCGATGGAGAGGTCGTCAATCTTCAGATAACCGAAAGCCTGCAACCGACGATGCAGACGCTACAGGTACTCAGAATCGTACTTATAGCTGTCACAGGGATTGCGCTCATTCCTGTCGTGATCTCGGGAAGATTGCTCGGCAGACTCATTACACGTCCAATCACATCTATGATCAGCACGATGAAAGAGATTCAACGTAGCGGGAAATTTAAGCGCCTTCCGCTCAACTCCTCATCACGCGACGAACTGGTAGAAATGGGAGAAACGTTTAACGACATGATTGAATTGCTGGAGCGCAACTTTGTCCGGCAAGAACAGTTTGTCTCCAATGCATCCCATGAACTGAAAACACCCCTCACCATTATTGAAAGCTATGCTAGCCTGCTCAAACGCCGGGGACTGCAGCATCCCAAGATTTTCGCCGAGTCCGTTGAAGCCATCCATTCCGAAGCGATACGAATGAAGGAAATGGCAGAGCAGCTTCTTCTTTTGGCGAGAAACGAGGAGCAATGGAATATCGTGTTGGAGCCGGTTCGCCTGAGCAAAATCGTGACAGAGTTGAAGGTCACATTTGAAAATGCTTTTGCCCGGGAAGTGCAACTGGACGTGCAGGCGGACTGTATGGGCTACAGCGATGAAAATAAGCTGAAACAGCTACTGTTTATCTTTTTGGATAATGCACGTAAATACAGTGACGAGTCGATACGCCTAACTATTGGAACCACGGGTGAGATGGCTCAACCTTGTATCAGAATCACAGACCAAGGGATTGGAATTCCGCAGGACAAGCTATCTAAAGTATTTGACCGCTTCTATCGTGTGGATGAAGCCAGAAGCCGCGAAGAAGGTGGAGCCGGACTAGGCTTATCGCTGGCTACAGGAATTGCAGAGGCCCTTCATGCTCACATTGGGCTAGAAAGTATTCAGGAAAGCGGAACGACAGCAACGATCATCCTCCCCGCCGTTCCCGCAGATTAACCAAAAGGAGAGAATAACGATGAAAGCCATCTATGCGTGGATGATTGGGGCGGCAGGGGCGGCTATACTGATCACACTTTACCTTCTGCAATCGCCTTGGGCACTGTCGCTATCAGCTTCACCGTTGGAGGAAAATGCGGCCATCCAGTCTGTATTGCATCAATATCCCGGCGAGGTGCTGGAATCCAAACGCTTGAATGATGCTTATCTGATCATGCTGCAGCGTCCCAAAGGAAAATACGAAATACAAGTCAACGCCTATAACGGCCATATTGACTCCATTCGACGAACACAAGCTTATACGGATACGACACAGGAGCCCCAGAAAAACACCCCAAGCTCCCCTAAACCTGATCCTGTATCTCTCGTCATCACAGAAAAGGAAGCGGCCCAGCTTGCTGCAAAGGCGGTGAACGGAGGAACCACAGATGATATTGAGCTTCATCGTAACGAAAAGAGCCTTTATTATCTCGTTGAGGTTGATGTGAAGGATGGGCGTGAGGCCGTGGTGCAGGTCAACGCGGTATCAGGCTCTATTGATTCTGTAACTTGGGAAAAAGAAAAACAGGACAACGAAGATTAATGATGACTCTCTTCTCATCATCGCTCATTTTCTCTCATCGTTTTCTAATGATTTTATTACGTTCCTCTCATTTTCAATAGATAAGCTGTACTCAAGCTTACATCACAAGGAGGAACTATACATGAAAAAAAACTATACATTAGGAATCATGGCAGCAACAGTTTTGCTCGGTGCTACAGTAGCAGGTGTTTCGGCGAATGCCGTCTGGGCAGCCAAGCCTGCGAATCTCATTGGAGCGACAGCCGCTGCCAATATCGCCAAAAAGGCTGTGGGCAATGGTGCTAAGGTTGAAGATGTAGAACTGGAACATAAAACCGGAAAAGCCTACTATGAGGTGGAACTTCAACAGGGTAATAAAGATTGGGACGTGGATGTGGATGCTTATACTGGAAAAACCCTTCGGTCCCATTCAAAGTTGGATGATAACTTGAATGCCAAGAAGCCCCTAAACAAGCCAAGTAATATCACCATAACCGAAAAACAGGCCGGACAGATTGCTCTTAAGACAGTACCCGGTACCTTTCTGTCTACCCAATTGGACAAGGAAGACGGACAGTTTATCTATGACGTGAAGATTCTCACCAACGAAGGAACCGTTGACATCGAAATCCATGCGACATCTGGAAAAATCATGGATACGGACGATGATCATGATGATGACCGTTACGATGATAGTAATGATTAAATATCCAGACCCTATTCCAGCTTGCAAAATACAGAGTTAATTCAAAAGGAGTAGCGAACTTTCGCTGCTCCTTTTTTTATGGCTCTTGCAATATTTGAACTCACCTTCATCTTCCTCATGAATAGACTGATAACTAACAGAGGATTACCTTTTTCTATAATCACAAGTCAAGTGAGGTTCTTATGACGAAATCCTATACCAAAGCACAGATTCGCAAAATTACCAGTCGTTTCGGTCTGATCCCAATAAAATCAAGCTTAGTCTCATCACTGTACCGAAAAAATGCAGTGATCCAGGTGAAAACGAAAAAGGGAACTTATGCATTAAAGCCCTTTAGCCGTACTAAGATGGTCCGCTCAAATACAATCCAACAGATGGAGCAGGCTGCAAGCATGATCAGGCTTTTGAAAAAGAGAAAGTATAGCTACATGCCCGCGTGGCTTCCAACACATTCCGGGAAGCTGTGGACTACACATCAAGAAACGCCATTTTATGTAAGTCAGTGGATCAAAGGACGGGGATTGGAGAATGCTGAAGATTTTGAAAAGCTTGGGTGGGCACTTGCCACGCTTCACGCCTCGTCCACTGGCTTGCATCGGATTGGAAGTGGGAAATCCCCTACGTTTCAGCAATTGCGGATATGGAAAAACCAGGACCGTCTTTTTCAAAGAAAAATATCACAAATCAGCCGTCATGACAAAGAATACGGCAACTGGTACAACGCTCACGGCAAAGACTGCAAACGTTTAGCTAAGCGGGCATGGAAGGATTTGCAGGACACATCCATTGTTAAGCTGCTTCAGAAGGAAAAGCGTTCCCCCTCTTTAATACACAGCGACATTACGATCCCCAATGTCATTATTTCAGATGATGGTCAACTCAAAATCATTGATTGGGATCGAGTTAAGGTCGGCTCAGTCTATGTAGATCTGGCAAAGGCCCTTATGAATACGACCCAATTCAATCCTGAATTTGTGCAATCCTTGCTGAAGGGATACCAAAAACGCAAACCACTAAGCCGAACTGAACGAAAAATGGTTACAGCCTTGTATAAACTGCCGCGCGAAGCGTGGCATGCCTCCCTACACCTGAATCGCTCAAGAAACCGCGAGATCCTGGACAATTGGGATCAATCGTGGCCCCTTCGTTTACAAATCATTCATATTTTGCAGGAATGGGCACATGCATAAAAGAAAGTGAGGATCAAAATGTCGATTTTATCGAACGTTGAGCAGATGTACGGAATCAAAATTCAACGTACTCGTCAAAAGAAGGACATACACAAGATTGAGACCGCCGGCATGACCTATTGTTTAAAGCCCTACAAATTCCCAGAAGATGAAATTCGTTTTATTACACGTGTGTTGTCCTTCCTGGATGAGCGCGGGTTTACCCGCAGCCAAAAGGTTTATCCGACAGTGCAGCAAACCGCTTATATGACCCATGAAGGCATTTCGTATACATTAACCAATTGGGTGGATGGAGGAAGACCAAAATTTACAAAGAAAATAGATTTCAAAAAGGGAATTTCCACCTTAGCCAAATTTCACTCCAGTGCCGTAGGCTTTCCTGTCACCGAGGCTCCGGCATCCAGAATACGTTACGAGGGCTTGGATGATGAGATAGCTGGATACAAAAAACGCCTCAGTCCCTACAAAGGCACAGAACATCTCGTGGCTCTCTGTGAAGAAGTGTCGAATCATTTACAGCAGACCAAAGTTCGAGAAGCAATCGACTCGGAGCAAAAAGCTGCCGCATTTATACATGGCGATTACAATTATCCCAATCTGATTAAAGACAGACAGCTCAAAATTCATTTAATCGATTTTGAAAATTGCTCCCTGCACGTAAGAATGAAAGACTTGTCCCATCTTCTTCATCGAAATTGTCTTTGGAACGGGACCAAGATGCTGCGCGCGGTCGACTACTATCAACGATATCGTCCGTTAAGCGCCCATGATTTACATTTGCTTCACACACTTTTGATCTCTCCCTATCATGTGGTCCGCAACATCAGAATAGGCGGCATCCGTTCTGCCAAACGTGTTATTCCATCATTCGTGCAGTTAAACAAATACCGACGTGAACTTAGAGCGCTGCTATAATCTGTCGGCTTGGAACTAAACAGGAAAACAGACCTAGCGAAACGGTCTGTTTTTTTATGTTCTGACAACTATCTTTGGTAAATCTGCATGCCACTGAACCGAATCCACTGGCTGATTGTACCGGTACAATCAAAAGTTTATAGCATTGTAATCAATACGCCCCCCTTCTACAATGATGCTATGACTCAAGGATCATTTATTCCGAAAAGAGAAATTGAGAAACTAACAATAGAGGTGACTGTATATGTACATCATGACAAAAGAAGAAATAAAGGCTTATCTAAACAGGATCGGAATTCAAGACATTCAGCCTCCTACCCAATCCTATTTATTTGAGCTGCATAAGGCCCATGTGAAACATCTTTCGTGGCAAACGGTGGACATTTTTGCAAGAAGGCCGGCAGCCATTGGTTTTCAAGAATCAGTTCAACTTATTTTACAGGGTAGAAGCGGTTATTGTTTTCATCTGAATGGTGCCTTCAGCGCACTACTACATTCACTGGGCTACAAGGTCAGCCTGCATCGTGCCGGGGTTCAGCCTTTAGGGGCAGAGCCACGCATCAATTCATTTCATCTTGGGTTAACCGTGAACTTGCTAAATGAGCAGCACGAAGATGAAGTATGGATTGTTGATGTCGGTTTAGGCGATATGCCATATGAGCCTGTTCCACTCCGTATGGGCACTTATGAACAAGCTCCTCTTCAATATAAGGTTACAGAGTCCGGGGTTGTTGCAAAAGGCTGGCGGTTAGAGCATGATTCGCTTGCTTCATTTGTCGGCGTTGATTATGACCCTACGGTTGTTCGGGATTTGGAAGAGTTTATGCCAAAACATCATTTCTATAGCCGCTCAGTGGATTCCCCATGGTTCAACCTGTTTCTGATTCGGCAAAGACAAGCATTAGAGACGAATGAACTAAGAGGCTGCATTTGGAAAAAACACGGGCTGAACGGATTGGAAAAAATAGAGCTGGATCATAAATCGCAGTGGCTGGAAGTGTTGGCAGATGTATTTGGTGAGCCGCTTGTTAACTATAGTCACCAGGAACGGGACGAGTTATGGAAAAGAGTATTTGCGGCTCATACTGAATGGAAGAAATCAATCATTTCCTTATAAGTATTACGCTCTTCCTCGGTTGCGTTGATTGGACCGCCACGGAGGGGGAGCGTTATTTTCCTCAAAAAGCTCTCCCCGGGATACAACTCATTCTATCCTCTCACACCTACATCATTTCGCTGGAATGCTGAAGCGTTTCCAATTCCTTTACCATATTTTCGATCAGCTTTGTAAAGGAAGCCAATTCCTCGGAACTGGAAGCCTGTTGTCGGGCGCTGGCTGTGGTAGCAGCCGTTTCGGATTGCACACTGTTCAGCATATGGGCAATATCCAGTACCTTGCGCTGAATTTGCTCCTGCACCTGCTTGGAATTGGATGCCAGCTTGCGTACTTCCTGCGCCACAATCTGAAACCCGCGTCCTGCTTCCTGCGCATGTGCTGCTTCAATCGCCGCATTCAGCCCCAGCAAATGCGTCTGATCCGACAGCTCGCGAATCGTGCCGCTCATCTGCTCAATATGCTTGATCTCATCGCCCAACTGCTGTACCAATTCTTCCGTATGTTCCTGCGAAGAGGCCGTTGTACGTGCACTATCTGCAATGTTATCTGTATTTTCACGTAATTCAGCAATCATACCAGTCAAATTTTGAGCAATTCGGGACACAACGGTTAATACTTGTGTCTGCTCATCGGCCAGTTCGTTAATTTGCTCCTTTTCCTTCTTCTGATAGGCTTCCAGCACAAGCTGGGAGTCCAGATTGAACATTTTGGAAAGAGCGTGAACAATCGGATACCAATCGTCGATCCCCGAATGCTTCAAAATATCTACTGCAATGTCCAAGTAAGTTATGTATGTGCCCAAATAATAATCCGAGGACAGACCAATGCGGGAATGCACCTGCCCTACAAAAAGGCGGTGCTCAATAAACGGCTCATCTATTTTTCCATCTGCCAGAGAAAGCCAATATTCTCGTTGTGTTTGCTTTAATCGTTCAATATTAGACCATTTGGAGATAATCGACATGAGGTGCGGGACCTTTTCCACATGATCATAAAAACGATCCACCACCTCATCCACAATAGATTGGAACAAACCCTGATGGAGATGCAATAAAGCCAAATCCTCATCCGTGATGCCAATATATTGAATCTGTTTTAATCTACTTTCGGCTACATCAATCATAAGTTCCCCCAAATAAATAGTTTACATCCATTTAACATTACCATATTTATCGGCGCATTTTTGGCAAATGTTATAAATTCATTGGATTCATTGTGATTTTTTACATATCTATGATGGACAAGCACCTGAAATGACTCCCTCATGATAAAAAAAGAACCCGACAGCAAGCACTGGAAACTTACTGTGCATGCTACCGGATTACTCCACCCTCTTGCTCTTGCTAACCTTAAGCTTACCGAATTTTACCGATTCAGCAGACTGCCTACATACCGAAGCAGGTCGTTGGCGCTGGCACCTGTATAGCCGTGTTCCTCAATCAACCGCTTAATAACCTCATTCATTCGTTTGAGCTGATTAGCATCGGGTGTTTTGGTCGAGGTCGTAATTTTCACAATATCCTTCAAATCAGCGAACAGCTTCTTCTCAATCGCCTCTCTCAGCCGATCATGATGATGATATTCGAACTTACGCCCCTTGCGTGAGTAAGCGGAAATTCGGATGAGAATTTCTTCGCGGAACGCCTTTTTCGCATTTTCCGATACCCCAATCTGCTCTTCGATCGAACGCATCAGCCGCTCATCCGGGTCGAGTTCCTCATCCGTAAGCGGGTCGCGGATTTTCACCCAATTGCAGAAGGCTTCGATGTTATCCAAATAGTTGTCGAACAGCGTCTTGGCTGATTCCTCGAACGAATACACAAAAGCTTTCTGGACTTCTTTTTTCGCCAGCTCGTCATACTCCTTACGGGCCACGGAAATGAAATTCAGATAGCGCTCCCTTTCTTCCTTCGTAATAGAAGCATGCTGATCCAGACCATCCTTGATAGCTCGTAAAATGTCCAGTGCATTGATGGATTCTACATTTTGCTTAATGAGCGCACTGGAAATGCGGTTGATGACGTACCTTGGATCTACCCCGGACATGCCTTCCTCCAGAAACTCACTTTGCATTTCCTTCAGATCGGCTGTCTTGTAGCCTTCTACCTCTTCGCCATCATACATGCGCATCTTTTTGACCAGATCCATGCCCTGCTTCTTCGTCTCCTTCAAGCGGGTAAGCACGGAGAAAATAGCAGCCGTCCGCAGCGCATGAGGGGCGATGTGAATATGCTTCATGTCGCTTTGTTCAATGAGCTTGGCGTAAATCTTTTCTTCTTCCGAGACTTTAAGGTTGTAAGGAATCGGCATCACGATCATCCGTGATTGCAGAGCCTCGTTCTTTTTGTTTGCGATAAAGCTTTTATACTCCGACTCATTGGTATGGGCAACGATCAATTCATCTGCACTGATTAACGCAAAACGTCCCGCTTTAAAATTACCCTCCTGGGTCAGTGACAGCAAATTCCACAAAAACTTCTCATCGCATTTCAGCATCTCCTGAAACTCCATAAGTCCACGGTTGGCTTTGTTCAGTTCTCCGTCAAAACGATACGCGCGTGGATCGGATTCCGACCCATACTCCGTAATCGTAGAAAAGTCGATGCTGCCCGTCAAATCGGCAATATCCTGTGACTTCGGATCCGAAGGACTGAACGTACCGATGCCGATCCGATTTTCTTCCGATATAAACACCCGCTCCACGCGGACCTTTTCAATATCTCCATCAAATTCTGTGCGTAATCTCATCTGGCAGGCTGGGCACAGATTGCCTTCAATCCGCACCCCCAGCTCCTTCTCAAAATCCGGACGCAGCTCATGAGGAATGAGATGAAGCGGATCTTCGTGCATGGGGCAGCCTTCAATGGCGTATACCGCTCCCTGATCCGTCCTCGAAAATTTCTCCAGACCGCGTTTGAGCAAGGTGACCAGCGTGGATTTACCTCCACTGACGGGTCCCATCAAAAGTAGAATACGTTTGCGCACATCGAGCCGACGGGCTGAGGAATGGAAGTATTCCTCCACCAACTTTTCAAGCGCACGATCCAATCCAAAAATCTCCTGCTCGAAAAATTTATATCGCTTATGTCCCCCAGCCTCTTCTACACCAAAAGATTCAATCATCTTGTAAACCCGTGCATGAGCGGTCATCGCCGGCGTCGGGTCTTTCTTGAGTATCTCGATATACTCTCTAAAAGTGCCGCTCCAGGCCAGACGGTTGTTTTCCGCCCGGTACTCCGCAACGCGTTCAAAAATATTCATGCTAGGTTCCTCCTATGACTGCGTAATGACTATCCTCCACTCCGGATGGTTAATGGCTACACTCGTCCACGCCTTTCAGGATATGATGCAATCCTCTTAAAAAAAGTGTAATACATACCTATGCAGATTGATTTCAGAATTGACCTTTTTTTTGCGACAGGTTCCCTGCCTTTTCGAAAAACAGAGAGATACACTGTGCTAAAATATACAACAACGACGCGGACCTGCCGCATTATGGTACAATATAAGCTCGGAATAATGGGATAAAGGAGCGGGAGAAGCATGGCTGTTCGGCATGAGACGGAGCTGTACGCTCCGATCAAAGCCTTTTTTGAGAGCTCGGGATACGAAATCAAGGGAGAAGTGCGTAACTGCGATTTGGTGGGAATAAAGCCAGAACAGCAGGAGCCACTGATTGTGGAGATTAAAAAGACGTTCAATCTGGCGCTGGTGCTGCAAGGCATGCAGCGTTTGAAGCTAAGCAGCAATGTGTATGTGGCGGTGGAACGAAACCGTGCGAAAAAAGGGGCTGTCAATCAGCGCTGGAACGAGTTGGTCGGACTGTGCCGCCAGTTGGGGCTGGGCTTGCTCACCATCACCCATTACAAAACCAAGCCGCCGCTCGTAGAGGTACTTTGCAAGCCTGCGGGTACGAACGGTGGTGACCGCAAAGCGGCGGCAGCCCGCCCCGGCTCGCGCAAGGAAAAGCTGCTGCGGGAGTTTCACGCACGCAGCGGCGACCACAACACTGGCGGCAGTACCCGGCGCAAGCTGGTCACGGCCTACCGCGAAAAAGCGCTGCGCGTGGCCGCAGCCTTGCAGGGCCTGGGGGAAGCGGCCCCGGCGCAGCTCGCCCGCACAGCAGCCGTTAGCGGGGCCGCAGCCGTGCTCCAGCGCAACTACTACGGCTGGTTCGAGCGCGTAGCCCGTGGCCGCTACAGGCTAACCCCGTTTGGCGAAGCCGCCCTGAGCGAGTATGCGGCGGTGCTGCAAGAGCAGGGCGCCGAAACGGCCACTGGCAAGGCCGTAGAGCCCAATGATCGCGGCGGACAACGCCTGATCGCGGAGGCACCAGCCGCGTACTCTGCCGCCGCGAATGCAGACGATCTCTGAAAATCCTGCCGCTTACTTCTGGCGCTTCAAATGCAGACGATCACTGAAAAGCCTACAGCTTACTTCTGGCGCCACGACTGCCGGAAGTATGCCACAGCAAGTAGATCGTTCGGCCTCTGCTAGCTTCGCGCAGTGAATTCACTGATCGTCTCACCGATCAAGTTCATGCCCATGAGTAGCTGCTCGCGGCCCGGATGGCTGAAGTTCAGGCGGATATGGGACGCGCCTTCGCTGCCAACCGCGCACAACTCCCCTGGCATAAAGGCTACACCTTTGGGTAGAGCCGCCTTTAGCAGCAGTGCGCTGTCCAGCCCATCGGGCAACCGAACCCACACATACATGCCGCCGGACGGAATGCGGTACGTCACGTCTTTCCAAAACGGGCGCTTGAGCAGCTCCAGAATTAATTGCAGACGTGTCGAGTACTCTTTGTTCAGCATGGCTAAATGCTCGTGCCATTGAAAACGCGAGCTGGTCAGCAACTGGAACAGGAGCCGCTGGTTCATCGTACTGGATTGCATATCGGCCAACTGCTTCAAAGCGTACATACCTTCGATCAACGGGGCGGGGCCTGCCGCCCATCCGGTTCTCAGCGCAGGCGCAACCGTTTTGTTGAATGAACCGATATATAGCACCTGGCCGCCCTGCCCCGCATGATCCAGCGCAAATAGCGAAGGATAGGCTTCTGCAAATTTCCGGCTTTGCCCATACGGGCTCTTGTCGCCGGATTCATTTTTTTGTTTAAAATGAAGTTCTCCATAAGAATCGTCCTCCACGATCAACACCTGATGACGCCTGCACAGGTCCAAAATCTCCTGACGTCTTGCCGCGCTCCATAAGGAACCGGTCGGGTTCGTAAACGTGGGCGTAGCGAAAAAAAGCTTGGGATGGTGATGAACGATTAAGGCTTCAAGCTGATCGGGAAGCACACCTTCTCCATCAGATTCTACGGGAACGATCTGCGCTCCCTGCATCGACAGCACTTGCAGACATCCGGGCGACGTCGGATTTTCGACCAACACCGGGTCGCGTTCATCCACCATCAGCCTTACAATCAGGTCAATGGCCTGCTGACTGCCTGTTGTCAGGAGGATTTGTCCTGGTGGTACTCTAACTCCTTTGCGCTGTTCCCACTCTCCTGCAAGCCACGCCCGCAAAGGAAAATAGCCCTCCGGTTCACCATACTGGAGGGCGTCAGGGCCGGAGCCAAACACATCATGAGCCGCTTCTTCCAGCAGCTTCACCGGAAAAAGCTCTTGTGCAGGCAATTCTTCAGCCAAAGATATAAAGGAGTGTCTTCTCGCATTTTCCCGGATATGACGCACTGGAGAAGCCAACATTGCAGCCGTTCGTGAAGCAAAGGAATATTGCATGAACATCCTCCTTCTGCTGAAAAATAGGTCAAGGCTTCCGGGCTGGCGCATCAGGCATATAGCTGCTTGGTCTGACGCGCATACAAGGCATAACGTTCAATCGCCTGTGCCCGGCTGGACACGCCCAATTTCGCATAAATTTTACGTAAATAATTATCAATAGAGCGCCGACTGACTTCGATCTCAGTAGCAATTTTGTCATATGTAATTCCTTGTACAATACGTTCCATAATAAAAACTTCAGTTTTTGTCAATTCGTCAAAAGGCTCAGAAGCCATTAGCGGCATAAAAGGCCAGTTTCCACAACGAATCCAGTCCATCGGTAACGAAGCAAATCCTTCGCGCAAACCGTTGATCAGATGGATCAACTGGCTTGGTGACGCCTGTTTGGATAACATTCCATTCGCTCCCAGCGAAATCAGCTGTTGGAAGAGCGTAATATTATCCTCATCCGTCATAATAACAATATGGCTGTCAGGAGACAAGGCCCGTATTTGTGTTAGAAACGGTTCCGCCGTTCCCTCAGGCAACCTGTAATCCATTAAAATGATTTCCGGCCGAATGGAGCAAGCCAATTCCAGACCTTCCGTTCCGGAGGAGGACATCCCTCTGACAAGCAAATCCTGCTGGTCTTCCAAAATAAGCTTTGTACCCAGCATGCTTGTAGGATGGATGTCTATGATGACCACCTGCCATACTTTTCTCATGTCTAAACCTCCTGATTTCACAAAAAAATACATAAAAATACATAGTTAGCGAAAATGAATCTATAATTTGGGGTTGCATATGTAGAAATTGCGCAAATGTGAACGTATAAGAAGCGAAAACCGTTTAAGGAAATTGTATCCTAGGACTTCCTTCCGATGCAATCTCTTTTTCCAAATAATTTTATGCATCTATTTCGTTTTTGCGAAATAAATAGGCCCATGATAGAATTGGAACTGCAAAATAAAGACTGGAAATTTGATTTTACACGGGAGTTGAAAATCGCATGCAAGCTTCACCTGAACACCCTCCTGCCGAATCCCGGCGAGGCACTTCAAGAAAGGGGATGCCCGTAAAGGCTTTTCTGCTATTTTGGTTCCTACTTATTATACTAGGTGCTCTCGCAACCTATCTGTACAGCAATCATTTGAAGCAGGAAATGCTGAACGAAATGCAAACCCATACGGACCAACAGATTCAAGCGCTCAAAACCGACTATGAAAAACAGTTGGCCGCGCTCTCCAAGGAAGTAAGCAGATTAGAGGGCAAAGTGCAGTCCTTCAATGAATTGCTGACCTTTACCAAGGATAATGCAAACAATAAAACCGACAACAGCAATAAGCTTTACACCCAACTGAACGAAGTTAAGCAGCAGCTCAATACACTTCAGAAAAAAATGGACCTGCTGAAATGAATATGGATACAAAACAGGTAAATCGTTTCTTCATGTTGGCCCTTGCTCCTTTTATCGGTTTGTTGGGGTGTATTTTGTTAATTCATCCCACATTTAGTTTTTCCGAATCTACTGTCCCGAGTCTGCAAAAAACCGAGGTCGTTCTACAAACGCAGTCCGTAAGCAACCAGCTTGATGAAGCCAAACAAACGGCAACATACACCTTGTCCACCATTCGCCGAACATCGGAGCTGTACAAGCAAACGACCCAAACGATGAACCAGCTTGTTCAAACGGCCTCTACCCAATCCAAGCGTCCCGAAAAAATATATGATCGACGCATCACCGCCAAGCTCGGGGTTCCCTATGAGCGGGTAGACAGCAACCGGATTACTATTGAATTGTTTAAGGTGAACCCGGGGATTTATCATGGCTATGCCATGAAGGTCAAGCTTAAAGATCCTGCCGCTATGAAAATGTCTCTGGGGAGCGACAAACTGGGCGGCTCTGAAACGACCATGCGTGCTGTCCTGAGACACGGAGCTGTCGCTGGCATTAATGCAGGCGGCTTTGCGGATGGAGACGGCAAACGCTATCCATTAAGCACTACCGTCATGAACGGCCATTACCTGACCGGCTTTCAGTCCAGCTTTAAGGATTTGTCCTTCGTTGGAATGAATAACACCAGCAAGCTCATCGGCGGCAAGTTTTACAGTCAAGGCGCTCTGGACAGCCTAAAGCCTGTCTTTGGAGCTACCTTCGTTCCCGTTCTGCTGCAAAGAGGCCAAAAGATGCCTATTCCAGACAAGTGGAAGGTATCGCCTAAACGGGCCCCACGTACAGCCATCGGCAACTATAAAGATGACCAACTACTCATTATTGTCGTAGACGGCTACAATGAAAGCGGGGGTTCAGGCGCAACGTTGGAAGAACTACAAGGGAAAATGTACAATCTCGGCGTTCAGGATGCTTATAATCTGGACGGGGGCGGCTCCTCCTCACTCATCCTGAACGGTGGGGTCGTGAACAAGCCGTCGGATGGAAATCTCCGTCCGGTCCCTACTCATTTTTTGTTCTATAAATAGGAGCTTATCGTTTACAGGCATGTAAACTACGCTTGCTCCCCTATACTACTCTATAAGAAAAAAAGCATCACGAACGAATGTCGTGATGCTTTTGCCCCATTTTAGGAGTACTGTGTCATTTCCGTCAAACATTGAGCACAAATATAACGGTCTTTAAAATTGTTCACTTGCTCAACTGATCCGCAGAATACACATTTCGGACGATAACGCTCCAAAATAATATGGTCGCCCTGAACCAAAATTTCGACAGGGTCTCCCTCATTCATTTGATATCTTTTGCGTAGTGACTTGGGCAAGACTATTCTCCCCAACTGATCAACTTTACGCACCACACCGGCAGGTTTCATCGTGATCGTACACCTCTCCTATTCATTATACTTGCAATTTCTTCCCTGCGAAAAACTAGGTACAAAGACACTATTCTTTATGTAGTATTCGCTGTCTTTTTGTCGAATCCTGCTGATCACAGGAAATTTTATTACATTTTCTCATAAAATCATGAACCATATCAAAGTATGGTACAGAATGTCTGTAATATTTTTATCGACCGGAAAGTCCAATATCATTAGCTTTCTCTGAGGATTTTACAAATTAATGATTATAAACTTATTTTCAAACGTTACGTCAGGTTCATCTTAACAACAAAGGCGTGAGGCTTGATTAGCAACTAAGGTCCTGGTTCTTTATTCGTAGTTATGCTTGCTCACTTGATATTATTCATGATAAACCCGGAAAATCCATTTGCCGCAGCGCTTCATATACGATAATCGCAGCGGAATTCGACAAATTCAGCGATCTTACTTTATCTGACATAGGCATCTTGATGCATGTATCCGGATTAGCCGCCAGAAGCTCAGTAGGCAGCCCTTTCGTTTCTTTGCCAAATACCAGAAAGTCTCCATCCTGAAATGCAATATCACTATAACGCTGATTTGCTTTCGTGGTGGCATAAAAAAAGCGACCTTCCTGGTACTTCTCCTGTACCTCAGCAAAAGATTCATGGTATTCAATGTGGACCGCATACCAGTAATCAAGTCCAGCCCGTTTTAACGTGGCATCGTCGGTACGGAAGCCCAGCGGCTTTACCAGATGCAGATGTGTTCCGGTAGCAGCACACGTTCTGGCAATATTCCCTGTGTTAGCCGGGATTTCCGGCTCAACAAGCACAATATGTAATGGCATCACGTTTCGTTCCCTTCATGTTTGAACTGAAAAAATTTACACATTCTATTATTTTAACAAAATCGGCGGGATATGAACATCAAATGAGAAAAATTATCGCTCCTCACCACTAAAAGCCTTCCCCTATACACATTCAGGGAAGGCTTTACTTTGGTTTTTTCGATTTCCAACATTCGTGTATCGAAATATATGTCCGTTACAATCAGCTATGACGCTGCTTAAAGCTATCCATAAACTCGGCCAACGCTTGACAGTTCTCCAGCGGAACGGCATTGTAGATCGAAGCGCGAAGCCCTCCTACACTGCGATGTCCCTTCAGACCGACGAAACCGGCCTGCTCGGATTCCTTAATAAATTGCTTTTCCAAGTCCTCATTTGCGAGGCGGAAGGTCACATTCATAATGGAACGGTCAGCGACGTCTACACAACCACGGTAGAAGCCTTCGCTGCCGTCAATACGGTCGTAGAGCAAAGCAGCTTTCTGCTGGTTGATGCGTTCAATACCTTCCAGGCCGCCTTCTTCCTGAATCCATTTCAGTACCTCGTTCACCATGTATATAGCAAAGGATGGAGGTGTATTGTAGAGAGAGTTATTTTTTTGATAAGTGCTATAACGCAGCATCGTAGGAACGTTGTCCGGTGAAGATGTTAACAGTTCTTCACGGGCGATCACGACCGTTACGCCGGAAGGACCCAGATTTTTTTGTGCTCCAGCATAGATCAGTCCGAATTGAGTAGCATCAAACGGCTTGCAAAAAATATCACTGGACATGTCCACAATCAATGGCACAGAACCGGTATCCGGGAATTGCTTGAACTGTGTACCTTCAATCGTCTCGTTGGACGTAATATGCACATAAGCAGTATTGTCAGGCAAGTCCAAAGAATCCACATTCGGAAGACGCATATACTTCTCATCAGCGGAAGATGCAGCAATATGAGCCTTGCCCACAAGCTTGGCTTCTTTATAAGCCTTGTCCGACCAGCTACCTGTCATGATATAGCTTCCTGTCTGTCCTTCGTCCAAGAAATTTAAGGGCAGCATAGCAAATTGCGTACTGGCGCCTCCTTGGAGAAATAACACCTTGTAGCCTTCTGGATTGCCTAGCAGAGATAACAGACGTTCCTGCGCTTCATTATGAACAGATTCATACACAGCTCCACGGTGAGACATTTCCATAATGGACATACCTGTTCCCTGAAAATCTACGAATTCAGCTTGTACACGTTCCAGCACTTTGAGCGGCAATGCCGCTGGTCCTGCATTAAAATTATAGGCTCTCTTACTCAACAAATTCCCATCCCTTCTCTACTCTGGTGCGGATATTATCGCTATGATAGCAGTATTCATATGAGCGTTCAAGACTTGTTAAAAAATGTTTCCGATTTCATTTATGATGTGACAAAGATGTGAATGTAAGTATATTTAACATCTTAATTTTGTGGTATTTAATTTAATATTAAAAGGTCCCCGGCTTAAAAACCGGAGACCTATCTTGAACATTAACCGTTACCATAGGCTAATGGCTAATGTTCAAGGCAGCTATGCTGCTTGTTTTGTTAGCTAATGTTTGTTATTCAAGGTAACCATGCTGCTCATTTTATTAACTGCTATTAGCAGTCGAAATACAGGCTGTATTCGTGCGGATGAACACGGATGTTAACCGATTTAGCTTCAGAACGCTTGAGCTCTACATAGTTATCAATAAAGTCCTTCGTAAATACGTCGCCTTCTGTCAAGAACTCGTAGTCGGCTTCCAGAGCGTCCAGAGCCTCATCTAGCGAAGCAGGAACACTACGGATTTTACCTATTTCAGCATCGGACAGCTCATAGATGTTCGTATCAAGTGGACCATATCCCAATTCGATCGGGTTCAGTTTGCGCTTGATGCCATCCAGACCCGCCATCAGCATTGCAGAGAAGGCCAGGTAAGGGTTAGCTGTGGAGTCCGGTGTACGGAACTCGATCCGACAGCCTTTAGGCGTAACAGCCGCTACTGGAATACGGACAGCCGCAGAACGGTTACCTTTGGAGAATACCAGGTTAACTGGAGCTTCATAGCCTGGAACGAGACGCTTGAACGAGTTCGTACTTGGGTTCGTCAAAGCGATCAGCGCTGGTGCATGGTACAGGATACCGCCAATGTAATGAAGGGCCAGTTCGCTCAGGTTAGCGTAAGCACCTTTTTCGTAGAACAAAGGAGTGTCTCCATCGAAAATGGATTGGTGAACGTGCATACCGCTTCCGTTGTCTCCAAAGAGTGGTTTTGGCATAAATGTTGCCACTTTACCGTATTGACGAGCTGTGTTGTGTACAATGTATTTATAAACAAGCAGATTATCAGCTGTTTTCTTGAGTGTATCAAAACGGAAGTTAATTTCCGCCTGACCTGCCGTAGCAACCTCATGGTGATGGCGCTCAATTCTCAGACCTGCTTCTTCAAGCAAACGGCACATTTCACTACGGATGTCTTGTTGGGTGTCTACTGGCGCTACAGGCACATATCCGCCCTTCACTCCCACTTTAAAGCCCAGATTTCCGCCCTCTTCCTTTCGATTGGTGTTCCAAGCAGCTTCTTCGGAATCCACGAAAAAGGAGGAGCTGTTCATACTGGTCTCATAGCGCACCTCGTCAAAGATGAAAAATTCAGATTCAGGTGCAAAGTTAACTTTCGTACCTACACCAGCAGTTTTCAAGAATTCTTCTGCTTTTCTTGCAATGCCGCGAGGATCGCGGTCGTATTTTTCGCCGTCTGGCGTAGCAATATCACACAGAATATTCAGTGTAGGATGCTGAGTGAAAGGGTCGATGAAAACCGCTTCCGGATCGGGCAGCATAACCATGTCGGATTCCTCGATGCCACGATAGCCGGGAATGGAAGAACCGTCGAAAGCAACACCGTTAACAAATGTTTCTTCATCTACTTCGGAAGCTGGCAACGAAATATGGTGAGCACGGCCGGACAAATCTACAAAGCGAAAATCTACCCACTCAATATTATTTTCCTGAATTGTTTTCAATACATTCTCAACGGACATGTCTTCTTCCTCCCAATTTTCCGAACATTAAGTCTTATACAACCCTGAAATGTTCATGATCGAATGTTTTTTTCTGTCGTCATTATAAATCTCAAACATGACACGGGTCAATAGCTATGTAAGGTATTTTTTAAACTAATGTTAGCTATGCTTACGCTCTTGATAACATTTGAATAGCACAAAAAGCCCGAAACACCGGGCTTTTGGGGCAATTTTAATCGAATTACTTTGTTGCGGCAAAACTTTTATGCATTAATGTTAAGTATTGATTTTAAGAAATGGTACTAGGCGTATGAAATGTTTTTCCTACAGCTGGAGCCAGTAGTTCCAAATCTTTCAGCAAATCTGAAAATTGATCTGGGAACAAGGATTGTACACCATCGCCCGTCATCGAATTGTCGGGATCTGTGTGCATTTCAATAATCAGTCCATCTGCTCCTGCAGCTACCGAAGCCTTCGTCATAGGAACAACCAGCTCACGACGCCCTGTGCCATGACTCGGGTCCGAAATAACCGGCAAATGGCTCAGTTGTTGCAGAACAGGAATAGCTGACAAGTCGAGCGTATTTCTGGTGTAAGTTTCAAATGTACGGATTCCGCGCTCACACAGCATAACATTCGGGTTACCGCCCGCTAAAATATACTCGGCAGCATTTAAGAACTCATCGTAAGTCGAACTGAAACCACGCTTGAGCAGCACTGGCTTGCCGCAGGTTCCCAGCTTGCGCAATAGATCAAAGTTTTGCATGTTACGGGTACCTACTTGTAAAATATCCGCATATTCTGCACAGATATCCACGTATTCGGGTGTCATAACCTCTGTAATGGTCAGGAGGTCATGCTTTTTGCCCGCCTCGGCCATCATGATCAAACCTTCTACACCTGTTCCCTGGAAGCTGTAAGGACCCGTACGCGGCTTAAAAGCACCTCCACGGAGAACTTGCGCGCCCGCAGCTTTAACCAATGCAGCAATTTCGTCGATCTGCGCAGCAGACTCAACAGCACATGGTCCACCCATAATCACAAGCTCGCCTCCGCCGATATTCACACCTTTGATAGAGATAACGGTATTTTCGGGATGAAAATCACGGCTCGCCAATTTGTAGGACTTCGATATTTTGACTACATTCTCTACGCCCTTCATTTGGCGCAGGTGTTCAGCCAGCTTGGGCTCTACACTGCCGATCAGCCCGATAATCGTACGATCCGATCCATGGGAAACGTGAGCCTGCAAACCTTCCTTTTCAATAACTGCAACAATAGCCTGGATATGTTCTTCAGGTGTTTGGACACCAGCAATAACGATCATATTTTTCTTCCTCTCTATAAAACATATTTTATGGAGCAATTAAAGATGATATTATGACGCTTAAACGCTTGTTCGCTTTTAAGCTTTTATTCGTTAAAGTAAATATACCTGTTTTGCCTGTACTCGTCAAGACTTAATTATCCTGAATATTGGTCTGCATTTTCGCTCCTTATGATGCTGATTTAATCCGGCGGGCTACCTTCCAATCAGTAAAAAAAGCCGCCATTCGGGATTTCCTCCCGAACAGCAGCCATCATCTGTTACATGTTATTTCGTCGTTTTTGACTTTTCACGCACAGGGGGCAGCAGCTTCTTCATATCAACCGTCCGCTGAATCTCCCATGTATCCGGGTTAGCCGGATCATACTGCTCCAGGTACAAAATAACCTCTTTCGTAATCAGCGTAGGCGTGGAAGCTCCTGAAGTCACTGCTACCTTGTGAACGCCCTCCAGCCATTCCTGCTTCAGCTCCGTCACATCAGAAATACGGTAAGCTGTTGTACCCGCAATTTCCTCGGACACCTGAGCCAATCGGTTTGAATTGTTGCTGCGCGGATCACCAACGACAATTACCAGATCTGCATTTCCTGCCTGTTCGGCTACCGCTTCCTGACGCACTTGCGTGGCCAGACAGATTTCATTGTGTATCTCGGCACCGGGGAACTTCTCCAGTAGCTTTTTCATAATATGCTTGATGTCCCACTGGCTCATAGTCGTCTGATTCGTGATCAGAATTTTGTCCGCAGACAACGTAAGGCTGTCGATTTCCTCTTCCTTCTCGATCAGATGGACATGATCAGGAGCAATACCGATGGCTCCCTCCGGCTCAGGATGATTCTTTTTGCCGATATAAATAATCTGATATCCCTCGGCAGACTTCTCCCGAATCAGATCATGGGTCTTCGTCACATCCGGGCAGGTTGCATCAACCGTAGTCAGCCCCTTATCGCGAGCCAGCTTGCGAACCTCAGGGGATACACCATGGGCGGTGAAAATAACGGTACCACTCTCCACCTGGCTTAAAATCTCCATGCGGTTAGGGCCGTCCAGTGTAATAATTCCTTCATCCTCGAAGGAATTTGTGACATGACTATTATGCACAATCATGCCTAGTATATAAATAGGCCGAGGTAAGTCCAAGTTTCTGGCCGCCTGACGAGCCAATACCATGGCATCGACTACGCCGTAGCAGTAACCCCGGGGCGAAATTCTGAGCACTTCCAAAAATAGCACCCGCTTTCTTCGACACAGTAGACAGCTCCCAAAAACTGGGTAGCTGCGGCATCCAAGCCTTTACCGGCCAATTCTATGATGTAGTTGCCTTCCTATTATAGCCTATTCCAAAGGCGCGGAAAAGCTGACCGGAAGCCAGATGATAAATGTCGTCCCTTCACCTTGGCGTGTAACCACTTCCACAGACCCGTGATGTTCATCTATTATCCACTTGGCAATGGACAAACCCAAGCCAATTCCCTCTGTCACCCCGCGTGACTCATCCGCCCGATAGAAGCGATCAAAAATAAAGGGAACCTCACTCTTGTCCATCCCGATGCCTGTATCACTAATTCGCAGACCTACCTGTCCCTGATAGACAATAGCATCAAACCGGACCGTACCTTCGGGTGTATATTTGAACGCATTGTCTATGAAAATAAACAGCATTTGCTGCAAATAATCCTTGCTGCCATCCATATAAACGCCATTCAGTATCGAGAAGTCGCCCACATTCCATTCGGAGGTTCGCTCCAAAAATTGAGCACGCCGGGCAACCTCACTTACGAGTGGCTCCAGCGCCACCGGGGCCTTCTCGAATGTTTTCCCTGTATCTGCTCTGGCAAGCGATAGCATATCACCAACCAGACGGCTCATCCGTTTGCCTTCATCCGCCATATCACTTAGGGCCTCCATGGAGAGTTCACGAATCATCGCTTCATCCATATTGGGGCGGTCTCCCGGCTCTGTAGTCCACATTTTAAGCAAAAAATCAACGTTACCCCTGATTGTCGTAAGCGGCGTACGCAATTCATGAGAAGCATCGGCTACAAAGCGACGCTGGGCTCCATAAGCATCCTCCAGCTCCTTATAAAAACCTCCGTACGCCCCAGCATCTTGTTAACCGTCGCGATCAGTTGCCCAATTTCATCTGGCGGTCCATCATATTCAATGCGGACACTCAAATCATTACTGGACTGAATTTGGTTAGCCCCTTCAATCACCTTCACTAGCGGCTTCATGGATTTACGAGCCAAAAAGAGACCCGAGGTTGCGGCAGCGAGCAAGGCAAACAACGAACCGTATACAAGCACATTTTGCAGTCTGTTCATCAGCCGATCCTGAGAGCCTGTAAATTGTCCCACCTGTAACAGTCCAACCACTAATCCAAGTTCCTCGGATTTGATCGGTTGCTGATAAATCATAAAAGAATCCCCATCCACACTCACACGTCGAATTCCCTCATTTTGGACCGCTCCAGCCGCTGTGGATGGAACCGGAAAGGTAATATCGAGATTTTTCATATTTTGCGTCGTCTTGGTGACGCCGGATGTATAATTATAAATTTGTACATATAGCTGTGATTCATCAATTCCACGACCCTGAATCAAGCCCAAATCCAGATTGGGGACCTCAAACAGTCCTCCTTTGATGGTAAGCAGTAACTGCTTGTTAATACGTGGCGTCTGGTTCGTAAGCTGACTTTTCACTTCATTATATGTGTAATAATATACCAGTCCGTAAATAGCCAGTCCAAACATAACAAGCACTATAGCCAAGATGCTGGAATACCAAGCTGTCAGTCGCCAACGAATGGACATAATTACACATCACCTCTTAAAATATAGCCCGCTCCCCGAATCGTACGAATGAGCCGTTTGCCGCCATCCTGCTCCGTTTTTGTCGGAGCATGGCAATATACACCTCCAGCACGTTCGACTCTCCGCTGTAGTCATAGCCCCAAATTTTGTCCATAATCAGATCACGCGACAGCACACGCTTCGGGTTTTGCATAAACAGGTGGAGCAGTTCGAATTCTTTTGCCGTCAGCTCTAGTCGCTTGCCCCCACGTATCACTTCACGCGATTCGTTATCCAACTGTAAATCCTCGAAGGTCAGTCGATGTCCGTTATTGTCCTGCTGCTCGGTTTTACGACGCAGAAGCGCCCGCACACGAGCCAGTAGCTCCTCAAGAGCAAACGGCTTGACGAGATAATCGTCGGCACCCAGATCCAATCCCTTGACCCGGTTCTCCACCTCATCCTTGGCTGTAAGCATCAGAACGGGGACCGTACTTCCTCCCTCTCGCATGCGACGGCATACCTCGAAACCATCCAGTTGCGGCATCATCACATCCAGCACGACAACATCAGGCTCTGCTGTAAGCATTTTATTCAATCCCTCTGCGCCGTTGGCAGCCGTCAGCACTTCGTAGCCTTCGAAGGCCAGCCCTCTGCGCAGCATGGACACAATTTTTTCATCGTCATCAATAATCAAAATGGTAGAACGCATACACCATCGAGCTCCTTTATTATCTTCTTTTCACTCTATTGTAGCAGGAGTAGACGCGTGTAGCATCTTGCCGCCGCATACAGCAAGAAACGGAAGGCAACTTCCTTCCGTTTCTTTTCACATTTTCACTTTTACAGAATGATTCGATTACTGTTGGAGAGTCGAGCTAAAGTCGTTTTTGTTACCCACTTTTAACTGAATATCCTTTTTCTGTCCAGCCCGTTCAATGTTAAGCGTCAGTGCTGTACCTACTTTTTGCTTTTGAATGAAATCGATCAGCTCCTGTGATGTGCTGTAAGGAGTACCATTAGCACCGATAATCACATCATAAGGACGCAGATCGGCCTGATAAGCTGGCGATTTGTAGATAATATCCCGCACAACCGAGCCTTCGGTCAGGGTTGTACCCAATTCCTTGGCTACTTCGGGGCTCAGGTTCAACAGACTTGCGCCAATGAAAGGAACGGGTTCTTTTGGAATAGGCTGATTAGTCTTCAGCTTATCCACAACTTCCAAAATCGTATTGGACGGAATCGCAAACCCGATTCCCTGTGCATCAGCGCTGACAGCAACGTTCATGCCGATAACCTGTCCTTGCAGGTTCAGCAAGGGGCCACCAGAGTTCCCCGGGTTAATGGATGCATCGGTCTGAATTAAATGTTTATATTGAGTCGGTTTTCCCGTCGATTCACTGTTAATCGTAATCGTACGTTCCTTTGCGCTCAGCACTCCGGCTGTTACCGAATGCTCAAAGCCTTCAGGGTTACCGATGGCTACCATCCACTCACCGACTTTAGCATTGTCGGAGTTGCCTAGTGTTACCGTCGGGAAGTTATCCTTGCCTTCAATTTTCAGCACAGCCAAATCCAGGTCTGCATTTTTGCCCAGCACTTTGGCTTCATACGGCTTGTTGGTTCCCTCTACCGTAACCTGAACCACATTCGCGCCTTCAACAACGTGATTGTTCGTCAGGATGTAGCCCGTTTTATCGAAAATAAAGCCGGAACCAATACCAAGCGGAGTCAGTTGTCCGCTATTGTTGCCTTCATTGTCATTGTTGCTACCATTGTTTCCGCTATTACCACTGTCTCCATACTGATTACCGAAAAAGTATTGATACAGCGGGTCATTGTAATAAGGGCTGCTTTGTCTGCCACTGCTGCTGGATTGCTTGGCCAGCGTTTCAATTTTAACGACTGCCGGACCGGCCTTGGCCACAACAGATTGAACGTCTGCGGTACCGGAAGGCATCACAGCCGGAACTGCGTTAGGAGACTGACTCGTCGTTCCCGAATTAGTCGTTACTCCGCTTTCGGCTGCCGCCGACGTTAACGCCGTCTCGGGTGTAAACATATTGGTGCGGTCGGCTGTATACATCAAAACCGTTATAACCAGCATCCCGGCCAAAAAAGATAGGAAAATCGTCTTTACCTGGGACTTGGGCTTATTCTGTTTAAATTGCCAGTTACCGCCGTTGCGACCCGAGCCGTCTTGTTGTTGCTCAGCCCCGGCACGATGGTATGAAGAAGGAAGTGGCCTTACCGCCTGCGGTGGCGTAATCTCAACATCCTTCTCTACAAGCTTCCCATCCTTGCGTTGTCCATCTGATTGAACTGAAGAAAAGGGACCGTACGAATAGTAATATGAGGAACCATTTGAATCATTCTGCCGGGTTGTATTATCGGATCCAACTTGATCGTTGTCATCCCGGCGTCCAGAATTATTATTTTTAAATTCGTCCATTGTATATCTCCTCCCAAACCCTATGCTTCAAGGTGGTGTTGTTTAGCTGACTTTATTTTGCACTTTAAACCTTAATTCCACCTTAAAAACAATTAAAAAGGAGATAAAACCTTAGACCTATTTGTACCTAACCACTTTTACTCAAAACGAAATGCCCCGGATATAATCCGGAGCATTGTCGGTTGTATATTCTTTTTTATTTCGTGTTGAAGTTTTCGTCGAACTTTTCGTTCGGTGTTTGAGCATTGTTTTGAATTTTGTTGCGACTGGAGTTTTGAACTTTTTGCGCTACTGCACCTGTACCGCCTTGATCTGTTGCAAATTCTTCATCATACTTCTCATTTGGTGTCTGGAAGTTGTCTTGAATTTTATTTTGCTCAGACTGCTTTACCTTTTGTGAAACGACACCTACCGTATTGTCTTGTGCAAATTCCGCTTTGAACTGATTTCCTGTGCTTGCCTTGAAGCCTTTGTTCGTGAAAGAACTTCCGCCTTGATTTGGCATAATTCTCAACCTCCCAGTATGTTTTGCGGGATAAGCTCATCCCGCAACATAGTATGTGAAGTCAGAAAGGACAATATGCACGAATTATATGGAATCATCCAGCGTAGCGGCCGGAATGGTTTTATGCGTTTCTATCGCCTTTTGGAGCGATTTCACCATCTTTTCCGTACATTTTCCGTTCCCTTTTTTATAATTTGAACATCCACATCTTTCTTGCCCCATTCAGAATACACCTGCCGGGTTGTTTTAAAATACAAATCAATTTTATTGCCCTTAATTGCTGAACCTGTATCTGCTACAATCCCGTAGCCATATCCTGGAATGTACAAAATGCTGCCCAAAGGAAACGTTTTGGGATCAGCCGCAATGGTGGACAGTGTGTTCTTGTCACGACGCACTTTTACACCGGAATACGTAATACCGTAACCGGGATGACTTGGCCGTTTGCCAGTCGATTCATAGCCTGCTGTATATCCTGTTGCCGTGACCGTCATGGTCGTAATAACCTGCTCTTCGCGCGGAGCTAAAACAGGTGTGGACTGCCATTTCTTATGCTGGACCGGTTCTTTGTGACCGTAAACTTCATTGCCGGGCAATACCAGACAGGTTGCGATTAACACGGTTCCCAAAATCCGTTTCCATACCAACATGGATCTCATAAAAAACCTCCCCTTGAGGCAAAGGTTTTCCAGAAATCCGTTGGTTTATACGAGCACTTAATTATTTTTGAACATCCTGCCCGGGAAAGAGCCTGCTGAGCTTCATTTTATCTTCAAAAATATGCAGGAGCGTCCGTACAATGGGGGTGTGCTCGTCGTCTGTGTGTAATATAATGGAAGCAGGAGAAATCGAAATAAGTGTGCTTACGATTCTGTCCTCGACCTCCATTTCTAGTTCAATCCCCGGCATCTCCACAATAATGTCATCTCCATCAGGTGTCGGTATCGGCACCATGGAGCTATCGAGGATAGTAAAATCATGTCCACCCTGATGAAGCACATGTACCAGTGGAACTTTACTTTCCTGAAAAAACACAAAGTACTTGAGCAATCCCATAAATTCTTCATACTGCCGATCCGCCCAAAATTCTTCCATGGCATAGTCGACGATTTCCTCAAGCTCTTTTTTGTATGCGTTCAATCTGAATTGTATAAGTCCTTCCAGATTTATCACGCGCAGCTCCATAAAATCCTTTTCCAGTAAAGCAGACAGTTTGCCGTGACGCTTCATACGCCCTCTTGGGCCATCATCCTTTAACAAAGAATGCACCATGCTGCGAATCTGCTCCGTATCCTCTTTCTCCAGCAGCGAGCAGGCGTTGGCGAGGATCAGATCAAGCATTCCCCATTCCTTGACTTCGATAATATAATCCGCTATTGCGGAAGCCATGATGCTGTATACACAGGGGAGAAAGCTTTCAAACGCCGGATTGCTCTCTGTCCCCTTGCAGGTCCATGCCACTTTGTTTTCGAGTTGTCTGAAAGTGAATCGAAATCCGCGCCGTGACATATGTAGTCCTTTGTTTCTGCTCTTGACCACCTGATAAAAACGGTCGCTTTCCTGATTTCCGTCTGTATGGGTCCACACTGTAAACAGTTCCATTGGCTCACTCCTTTCGATCACTGATTACAGTATATGGCGGGCTCGAAAGGGTTATACGAAGTGAACGACTGGAAACAGGATACAGCATAAAATGAGAATAAACGGGTTTCAAAGAGAAGGTTTCGGTGTTATAAAGAATGGCTGCAACTCAGGACAAAACCAGAAGACGTTTGAATATTTAGAGTAGGGTATGTTAAGGTTATAGTAATATGAATTTTTCACAAGAGGGAGGGGATTAGATGTCAACGATGCTGAACATGCTGCGTACACTCATGATTGTTATATTGAGCCTCGTTCAGATTTTGTCCCTTCCTGTGACGTTTCATGCGGAAGATACTACTCAATCCCTCCAGTTTACTGCGGGATCTTCTCTCATGCCGATTGTTGAAACTTCTTCGTTGGAAACGGACTCCCATGGGCTGGAGCATCACTCCAAACCAGCCATCCGTAAATCCTCTCCGGTCCTTCATCTGGTGATTGCTACGGCCAAATCACTTCCCTTTGTCATTTTGGTGGCATTGGTGCTACTAATGAGTATTCCAAAACTGCGCTTGCCTTTCATTCCTGTCATCTACAAGCTGAAAAAGCAACTCTACTTGTTCCCCATTAAATTCACCTCCAGTTATGTGGCTTAACTCCTTTTACATGCACATCATATTTGCATGTCTTTTCGTAAAATTTTCCCAAAAGATTTAATAAGTAAGTCTGTTCTCTGTCCATTTTTTTGACAATTAATGTAATTTTATAATGTGGGAAAAAGTCCCATGTCACATCTAATGTATGTGATTTATTTCCCATACCCATTTTAAACAAATGTACAATACAGGAGGTATTACAAATGGATATTCGAGAGTCTATTTTGCCAGGAATCGGGATTAAATATCGAATAGATGCGGAAAATGGCGATCGCCTTGTCATTATCATTCATGATGACGGCAGACGTGAGTTGTATCATTTTGATTATGAGGATTTGGAACAAAGTATTTCTATGACGACCCTAAGTGACCAGGAAGCGCGATTGGTAGCCTCCATTATTGGTGGCATGACGTATAAGCCCAAGCAGCTTGAAAGCGTAGAGATGACGTTCGACGATTTTATTATTGAATGGTACAGAGTGGAACCTCACTATGCTAGTGTTGGCAAGTCGATCGGTGAGCTGGATGTACGCCAAAATTCAGGAGCTACGGTCATTGCCATTGTTGAGAAAAAAGGGAACAAGTATGTAAATCCCGGCCCGGAAGTGATTATTAGCGAAGATGCTACTGTGGTCGTGGTCGGGGAACGTGATCAGCAAAAACGCTTTAAACAAATTCTTATGAACGGAAGCGGGTGATTGGATGGATCATCTGGTATTTGAGGTTGGATTGGCTATTGCTCTGATCGCCGCAGCCGGACTTATTTCCACCAAACTGCGCTTATCGGTCATCCCTTTTTATATCCTGATTGGAATGGCCGTCGGACCGCATGCGATGGAGCTGTGGCATTTTGATTTCCGATTTATCGAAAGCGCGCCTTTTATTGATTTTATGGGAAGAATCGGGGTGCTATTTCTCCTCTTCTACCTGGGACTGGAGTTCTCGGTAGGCCGTTTGATTAAGTCAGGCCGTTCCATCGCGGTGGGCGGCACCATATATATCGGCATTAATTTTACGTTGGGACTGGCGCTCGGCTTTCTAACTGGTTTTCCCATTGCAGAGACACTGGTCATTGCCGGGATCACGACGATTTCCTCCAGCGCCATTGCTGCCAAGGTGTTGGTCGATCTGAAGCGAACCGCCAATGCTGAAACTGAAATGATTTTAGGCATTATTATGTTTGAGGATGTCTTCCTCGCCGTCTACATTTCCATCCTCTCCGGATTGGTTCTCAGCGATTCATCCTCGCTCGGGGTGTGCTGTTATCTGCGCTAATCGCGCTTGGCTTTATGCTCGCAGTTATTATTATCGGTCGGAAGGCCGTCCCTCTGTTAAATCGAATTCTTCGTATTCGCTCCAATGAGGTATTCGGACTTGTTATTTTTGGCTCCCTGTTTCTTGTGGCAGGTTTTTCGGAAACGATTCATGTGGCGGAAGCCATCGGAGCCTTACTAATCGGACTCGTGCTGGCCGAAACAGAACATGCCAAACGGATTGAGCATTTAATTGTTCCTTTCCGCGATTTCTTTGGCGCTTTGTTCTTCTTCAGCTTCGGACTATCTATTGATCCACTGTCTCTGGGCGGAAACGCGATCTGGCTTGCGCTGGCAGCAGTCATTCTTACGTTAATCGGTAACATTTGGGCCGGGATGCTGGCTGGACGCACTGTCTCTCTGTCACCCAAGGCGTCGGCAAATATCGGTTTGACGATTGTGGCCCGCGGTGAGTTCTCGATCATTATGGCTAATTTGGGCAAAGAGGGCGGTTTGCTGGATATTGTTCAGCCCTTTGCAGCTATCTATGTACTTATATTAGCGATTATGGCTCCGTTACTGGCAAAGCAGTCAAAACCTATTTTTAATATGATGAATAAGGTTTTCAAATTCAAGGACCCTCGCCTTCGAAAGGAAGAAAGAAATTCAGTATAACTGACTGTAAAAGCTGGATACGACAATCCATAGGAGGGAAGGCTATGCCGCACGCTGTAAAACATGCCGAAACTCTATGAGGCGGCTTGTGAAGCCCGCTTCGGGAGATGCGAGCAGGTTCCCTGTCTTTTATACGGTGATTGGTGGAATTACGGCATCCTTCGGTCTGGAATTGTTTTTGCATCCGCACGATATGATCGCTGGTGGCGTCACAGGCATCTCCAGACTCATGTCGCTTTACACACAAGAGCATTTTGGATTACTGCTATTCATTTTGAACTTGCCGCTCATGCTACTGTATTCTCTGTCGACCCACAAGCCCATGCTACTTCGGGCGCTTCCAGGTCTGTTTGCCTTTTCAGGCTCAGCCATTATTCTGTCCCCTTTCCCGGCAGTGAGTGGCCACCCGGTAGTATGCGCTCTGGGCGGGGGGATCTGCATCGGACTTGGCGCAGGGCTGGCGGCCCGTTATGGAGGTTTGCTCGATTCTCTGGGGCTGAACGAATCTGACGATGGCCGACCGTCCAGTCTGTTGCTGACGCATCGGAAGATTCCGTTGATACAAATTGTGATGCTTTGTAATGGTTTGCTGCTAATTACGGCTGGCTTCGTGCTAGGCTGGGAGCCAGCTCTGTATTCAGCCTTATCCTGCCTTGCCGCCTATGAAACGACCCGATTAATGTTTACCGGTCTGAACCGTATGGTATGTGTCGTCAGCAAGGATCAGCAAACCATCGAAGAAGCCTTATACCGCAGGCTCCGTATTCACAGTACGCCTGTGGGAAATCCTGCACAGATAGAGAGCGAAAATAGAGGTGAACTGGCAGAGGAAAAAGATGAACTGGTCATCGTCTACAGCGTTCATCTGTTGGATTTGCAGCGCTTTAAGGCGGTCATCCAAATGGCAGACCCGCAGGCTGAGATTATGTATGTGAAGCGATGGGAAGTGTAACAAGGCCAAGTATATTTACCGTAATGCGCTTTTACTCCATTGTCATGCTGGTTGGCAATATGATAAAATATAGCTAAGATGTATACACTAAAAAAGAGTAAGGATGTTGTAGCATCCTTACTCTTTAGCAACAGCCGCTTATAAGGGCGGTGGCTGTTCAAAGATTTGTCGATCGAAATAGACCGTTTACCTTTGGAGAGGGCGGTCTATTTCTTTTTGTTGAAGGAAATAATCAAGATCACTAACGTTGCAAATTGAATCATCAACATCAGCGTATCTTTAACCTCCACAGGCATCACCTCCTTTGCAGGAGACTAGCCGACCGCCCATCTAAGCCATACTGTTGTTAAGGGATATTATACCATATAGATATTATTTAGAGGAAGAAAAACGCCTGTTTTAAGTCTACATTTGAGATTAGTACCCTGATACATAGTTTTGTGACTCATCTTCTGCCCTTTCAATAGCTTGTGCCCCCTACCGCCCTCCATTCCCAGTAGTTATGTACATCAACCGTCTCCAGAAAATAAACTGACAAGGCTTCGATTGGATTAACTACATACAATTTTATAAAATCCTCGTTGGAAAGTTGATCATACTTAAGATAATCGTTCTTCATTTTATAGAGCAAAATGGATATATCTTGAGCATTAACATTTACAATTCGATTTAAGAATGCATTGCGCCGTTCGACATTATTCAGTATGATTTGTAAAGCATTGCGAATATCACGAGCATCTGGGCCAACGTTGAGCATCAGAGACATTAATTCCGATAGTGCTCCATTTGCGGTTTAGGGAATCTGTAATTATATTAATGCGATTTGAGGAAAAAGAATAATCTATAATTATAAACACATAAAAAACGCTTACCTACACTAATCCCTCTACACGGATTAATGATAGATAAGCGTTTTGCAGTGATTACGCTATATTAACGAAAGTATTCCTAATTTTGCATGATAAAATCATGTTCGATACTGCTGGCACCGTCAAAGGTACGAATAATATCATAGCGGGTATTGCGTTGTGCCGGAACATGACCCGTTTCGCGGATCAGCTGTAAAATGGATTCGATGTTGACTTTGTACGTTGCGCCTGCGGCGGAAACGACGTTTTCCTCAATCATTGTACTACCGAAGTCATCGCAACCGTAGTATAGTGATTTTTTGCCGATTTCTGGTCCCATCGTTACCCAGGAAGACTGAATATGCTTGATGTTATCCAGTACAAGGCGGCTGATTGCAACAGTCTTCAAATATTCCTCCGGCGTCTGGCGTTCCTTTTTCAGGTTTGTGTTATCCGGTTGGAAGGTCCATGGAATAAAGGCCAGGAAGCCTTCGGAATCATATTTATTTTCAATGCATTCGTCCTGGGCATCACGAACACGCAGTAAATGCAGCGCACGCTCCTCCATCAACTCGCCAAAGCCGATAACCATCGTGGCCGTCGTGTTCATACCCACCTTGTGAGCGGTCTGCATCACGTCCATCCAGTCCCGCCAAGAGCCTTTGAGACGGCTGATTTTGCGGCGTGTGCGGTCATCCAAAATTTCTCCGCCCCCACCTGGCAGGGAATCCAATCCGGCTTCATGAATGGCTCGAATCGTATCTTCCATGGACAAGCCGGATTTTTCCTTCATCTTATGAATTTCAGCCGGCGAGAAGGAATGCATCGTAATATCGGAAAAACGCTCCTTGATCGCTTTCAGCAAATCCGTATAATAACTGAACGGCAGATTCGGATTTACACCGCCTTGCATCAAAATTTCAGTGCCTCCTACTTCCTGCGTTTCCTTGATCTTCTGGAAAATTACTTCATCGGGCAGGACATAACCTTCATCTGAACCCGGTCTACGGTAAAAAGCGCAAAAACGGCAATATACGTCGCACACGTTCGTATAGTTAATATTTCGTCCGATAACGAAAGTTTTAATCGGATCAGGATGCATACGGTTCATCACTTTATTCGCCGCGTGGCCGATTTTTTCTACCTCGTCTGACTCGAACAAAGCAACGGTGTCCTCTAAATTCAGGCGTTCGCCGCGCAGAGCTTTATCTAAAATATGGTCGATTACACTCATGGTGTATCCTCCTTCGCTTTCACAGGGGGACGAAATGAAAGACAGGACTTATGAACGAGAATGATTTCACAAACCTGCGTTCGAACCCTGTCGTATTATATGTGTTCATGACTGGCTTTGTATTTGTCTGTGCTATATAGCATAGTAAAACCTAATGATAATACTAACATATCTTTAGGTAAGGAACCATACTTATTCCCGTTTCTTTCTGCTTCATACCCAGGCGATGATGCGACGAACAAGCTATAATTCTATGGTACATTGTCCCATGGAAAGGGAAAAAGGGGTTGTGCAGCACGTTCATATTTCCTCCGTCATGTCGCACTTACACAAAGCAGCAAGCTTCCCACTACACAGAAGCTTGCTGCTTTTTAGATTTTATGTTCATTATGCCGTGTTTTTGTTTTAGCGAAGAGCCTCGTTCAGATCATTGATCAGATCGTCAATATCCTCCAGACCTACGGAGAAACGTAGCAGACCATCCGTGATTCCCCGCTCCAGACGTACGCTATGTGGCATTGCCGCATGTGACATCATCGCCGGATACGACAAGATACTTTCCACAGCTCCCAGACTTACCGCCACAATCGGAATTTGTATGCGATTAAGAACCTCTTTTGCACGCTCACCGGAGCCTACATCAAACGAGATAACCGCACCGTATCCACTGGATTGGCTCTCATGTACGGCACGCCCCGGATGATTTTCCAGGCCCGGATAGTATACCGCCTCAATGTCACTTCGCTCGTTCAGCCAGTTGGCCAGCTTCGCCGCACTCTTCTCACTGTGAGCCATACGTGCTTTCAGTGTCTTCATCCCGCGCATAAGCAACCACGACTCCTGTGGGGCCAACACGGTTCCGAGTCCATTTTGAAGCTGCTTGATTTGTCTGCCCAACGACTCCGTACGTGCCACCGCAAGTCCTGCGAGTACATCGCTGTGCCCGCCGAGAAATTTGGTTGCACTGTGCAACACGATATCGACACCTTGCTCAATCGGACGTTGATAATAAGGTGTCATGAATGTGTTATCCAGCAGCGTCAGAAGCCCTTTCTCCTGGGCCCAAGCCGTTATCCCTGCCACATCGGTAATTTTGAGGGTTGGGTTGGAAGGTGTCTCCATATATACAGCCTTCGTATTTTCCTGCAACGCTTCTTTCACAAGGTTGATGTCCGTCATATCGACGAAGGTGGTTTCGATATTCATCCGTTTTAAAATAGAAGTCAGCAGGCGGTAGGTCCCTCCATATACATCTTCCGAAACAATGACATGGTCCCCAGCGGACAACAGCATAAACGTACTGGATATAGCCGCCATACCCGATGCAAAGGCAAAACCTCTCGCTCCACCTTCCAGTAAGGCGATGTAGTCCTCCAAAGCTTGCCGTGTCGGATTGCCAGAACGGCTGTAGTCATGCAGCGGAGGATTGAAAATATCATGATGGTGAAAGGTGGACGCCTGATAAATCGGTACACTCGACGCACCCGTAACACTATCAATTTCAGAGCCAAAATGTAGCAGCTTGGTAGCGAACTTCCGTTCTTTTTCCGTTTCCCGCCCGATTTTCCGCACGTCCTCAATCATTGCTATTCCCCTCCTTCGATTTCTTGACGTGCCGCTTCCAACGCTGAACGCAAATCTTCAATTAAATCATCCGTATGTTCAATACCGACGGAGAAACGCAGCAAACGATCATCCACCCCGACCGCATCCCGAATCTCAGCCGGTATATCGGCATGTGTCTGTACAGCAGGATAAGTCATTAATGATTCCACACCGCCCAAACTTTCGGCAAAAGCAATGAGCTTAATGTTTCGAAGCAAGGGCTCCACATAACGGGCATCTTTTACTTTAAACGAGAAAATACCTGTGTTGCCGCTGGATTGTTTGTTTTGAATCTCACGCCCTGGGTGACCCTCAAGCCCTGGATAAAACACCTCAGCCACCGCTGGATGCGTCAGCAGATAATTGGCCAGCACTGTCGCATTATGCTCATGCCGATCCATACGCAGCGCCAATGTTTTCATGCCCTTCATCAACTGATAGCTATCGCTCGGAGAAAGTACAGCCCCAATGGAATTATGCAGGAAGGAAATTTCGGCTGACAGCTCTTTACCCTTGGTTATGATCAAGCCTGCCAGCACATCATTGTGTCCGCCCAGATACTTGGTTGCGCTATGTACCACAATATCGGCACCCAGCTCCAAAGGGCGCTGGAAATACGGTGTTAACAGCGTATTATCTACAATAGTAAGCAACTGACGTTGTGACGCCCATTCGGCTACAGCCCGAATATCCGTAATCATCATTAATGGATTCGTAGGCGTTTCAATGAATACCGCTTTGGTATTCGGTCGACATGACTGCTCGATGGCTTCAAGATCATTCGTATCCACATAGCTCGCCGTCACGCCGAATCTGGATAAAATACGTTCCAGCAGACGATACGTGCCTCCATACAGATCCAGCGATACAATCAGATGATCTCCTTGTCCAAACAGGGCAAATACCGTTTGCAGCGCCGCCATACCTGAACTGCATGCAAAGCCTGCATCACCGGATTCCAGTGCAGCGGACGCCTCTTCCAGTACTTTACGTGTCGGATTGATCGTCCGAATGTAATCAAATCCTGTGCTTTGACCCAAACGGGGATGGCGAAACGCCGTAGATTGATAAATCGGAAAATTCACTGCTCCGGTTACCGGTTCTTCGATTGAACCAATCTGTGCTAACCTGCTTTCGATTTTCCACTGTTTCTCACTCATATGAATCCTCCTGTTCACTTCCATAATAGGTGCTGTAACATATGCTGCAAAATTGGATTATCATATCTATACTGCTGCGCTGCTGCAAGGTGGTACTGCGTAGATATAAACGTTAAGCCCCATTTTAAATCTGGGGCCCGATATCGAAAGGGGTTTCTTGGTATACATAGTAGTTGAGCCAATTTGAAAATAATAAATTGGCATGCGCACGCCAGGTTGAGGGCGGTGTACGCTCAGGGTCATTGTTGGGAAAATAATTTTTTGGTACTTCAATATCCATCCCTTTGGCGACATCACGATCATATTCCCATTTCAGGGAAAGTGGATCGTATTCGGAATGCCCAGTCACAAAGATTTGTTTGCCATCACGCGTAGCTACCAGATACACTCCGGCTTCCTCGGATTCGGATAAAAGCTCCAGTTCGGCAATATGCTCAATATCTTCGCGCCGAACCTCTGTATGCCGGGAATGAGGTGCATAAAACAATTCATCAAAACCGCGTAGCAATTTCACTTTAGGTTTAATAACGCTATGCGGAAAAACGCCAAAGCATTTGTAATCAAGTCCGTATTTGGGAACGCCGAAATGATGAAACAGACCCGCCTGTGAGGCCCAACAGATATGCATGGTCGAAGTTACATTCGTTTTCGTCCATTCAAAAATTTGCCGGATTTCCTCCCAGTAGTTCACATCTTCAAACTCAAGCTGTTCAACGGGGCTCCCGTAATCACCATGCCGTCAAAACGGCTGTTTCTGATCTCCTCAAACGTTTTATAAAACATGTTCAAATATTCCTGCGATGTATTTTTAGATACATGCGACTTCATGTGTACCAGCGTAACGTCCACTTGAAGCGGGGTATTGCCGACCAGACGCAACAGCTGAGTTTCCGTTGTTTCTTTGGTAGGCATCAAATTCAAAATGGCGATGCGCAACGGACGAATATCCTGATGATAGGCCAGGCTTTCATCCATTACAAAAATATTTTCGCCCTCCAGCACTTCCTTGGCAGGTAGTGTATCCGGAATTTTAATCGGCATGTAAACTCACTCCTTGTTCGGTGAAGTTTTTGCGAAAATCGTCATGTTGAGATGCCGGGCATATAATAAAAAGACCTTCCTCGGTTACGAGAAAGGTCATATTTGTATCCATATGCGCCTCTCTCATCTGTCAGGGCATCGCTCTTTGTAAAAAGCGCGCGTCCTGCAAGAATTAGCACCGTGCGATTAAAATCGCCGGTTGCCGGGTATCATCGGGCTAGTCCCTCCACCTGCTCTTGATAAGATTTCGCTATATTCATTTTGGGTTCATAAAAAGTTCTTGTTGTTCACTTTAATGCATCCGCTGGGCTTCGTCAAGATGAGACTTGTAAGTTTGTGCCCTGCATTCACACTTCGTCTTATATTTCCATATGTTAAATCATACATTACCCTATCGTCGAAGCTCTTGTCACTACTGTTGATTTAGCCCATGATTTTGCGCTTGAAAGGCTGTAGGCCGAGCGTTATACTATACAAGTGCTATAGGCCGAAAATATAAAGCAGTCGTGCAGATTTAGAGTGCTTTCTGCGATACTGTGGCAACCTAAAAAAGAACATTTGTGAGGTGAATCCGGAATGGAAGGCGACCCGAGTCCGAATAGGCGGCGATCCCTGAACAACAGCATAGGAATGACTTCAGCTTGCCGAAAGACGGGACGCCAGGCTCTGCATGCTCCAAAAGCCTCTGGCTTTTGATGGGGATGCCGCTTACCCGATCCGGCTAACTGGCTAACTGAGTCCATTCCTTATGCTTGAGGTACACGTATTTTCCGTTACGACGGAGCATAAGGAGTGACATATATGAAAATCCGTTTGGTAAACAACGGGGTTTTTACCCCTGTCGAAGAAATTGAAATGGCGCTTACTCCGCCAGCAGAAGGTTTTTATTGGATTGATGCCGATGTTGATGATCTGGCAGTGCTCCAGCCTCTATTCTCCATGCATGATCTCGCAGTAGAGGACTGTTTGAGCGAAGAAGAGCAACGCCCGAAGATTGAAATTTACGAGAGCCATTATTTTATCGTTGTAAACAGCATTCGTTTTGATGATGAAGAAATATTTTTACGTGCTTTGAACATTTTTCTCGGCCGCCATTTCATCATTACGGTGACTAAGCAGAAAATCAATGAGCTACGCACCCTCAAGCCTATGTTATGGGAGCAGGAGGTCAGCCAGCCTGACCGTTTTATGTATCTGTTGGTCGACTTGATCGTTGACAACTATTTTCTGGTTGGTGACCGGATTGAGGTTCGCATTGAGAAGCTGGAAGAAGACATTCTGATGCATACAAAAAAATCGCATTTGAATGAAATTATCGGCTTACGCAGTGAGATTCTGTGGCTGAAAAAAGTGCTTGGTCCGCAAAAAGAAGTCATCAATACGTTGAACAAACGGGATTTACGGCTGATCGACGATCAATTGCAAAAATATTTTAGCGATATTTATGAAAATGCCGTGAAAATTTCGGAGACTTTCGAAACTTACCGCGATCTAATGGGTAACCTTCGAGAAGCTTATCAATCCAGTATCGCTAACCGTGCGAATGAAATCATGCGCGTGTTTACAGCGATTACAACCGTGTTTATGCCGTTGACGGTGATTACCGGAATTTATGGTATGAACTTTGATAATATGCCTGAGCTTCATACGCGTTATGGTTATTTTATCGTCATTGGTATTATGGTGGCGCTGGGGGTTAGCATGTTCTGTATTTTCCGCAAGAAGGATTGGGTTTGAAAAGAAAAGGTTGAAGCAGTAGCCGTATCCTCACAGGATATAGCTACTGCTTTTTTTGTGTGATTATTTTATATTTGCGCGATGTTATCCCGCATGTCGATCTGATGCCACCTGATGGCGAAAACGGATACGAATCAGACGCAGCCGCTCATAAACTTGATCCAGCCCCGTTTCCGCAGCCTGTTCCTCACCATATACCCGCAGCATGACGGGCTTGAGCAGCGTATCCCCCAGTTCTTCATACGCAGACCAGATCGCCGTCTGCTCTTCCTCAGATACGTTCACCAGTTCCTGACGGATCAGCTTTTCCATATCGATTCCATCTCGATCCAAATGCTCCACTGCTTCAATCATTTCTCTACGATGTAACCCCGCCTTCAGTCCAATATGCTCCAACGTAAGACCGTCTGAAATACCTTCAATAATGGTTTTTGTCAGACTGAATTTATTCAGTTCCTGCTTATATTGGTTCTCTTTTTGCTTGTACAGCCATGATAAGAAAACTTCCTCATCCAGCGTCTCTGTTACCCAATTTAGCGGAAATGGGGTAGTCCGGTCATTTTGTGTCGTAATAGCCAGCAGCTCTTGACCATATTGAGATATTTTACCTTGCCCCACCCCTGGTAGCTCCAGCAACTCTTCCTCGGTATGGGGAAGATAGACGCTAATCAACCGAAGCAGACGATTGGTAGCGATAAAATAGGGTGCTTTTCGCTCGGCAGCCGCCTTTTGTCGTCTCCACATCGTCAATTGCTCATACACATCATCACGCGGAAACAAATCACTATAACAATACAGCTTTTGTAATGTTTGCCCACGTCCTGCTGCCCCTTCCTGCTCATGAAAAACACCATGGATTAAGGGTCTGTAGCCCTCTGCCATCTTAAGCGCCAGCTCGTGACGGTACACATGCAGCAACTCCTGCCACAAGCTGCCCTCATACCACAGATCATCTGTGCTTTCATCCAAGCTGTGTTGTGTGCTCCACCCTGCACTCCATACCCCATCATGTTGTCCAATCCATACCTGGGCAAATTGCTCATGACCCTGTTCATTCCGTTTGGACAAGCGATTTAAAAATAAAATTTCCATGCTTTTTTCCTCCATGCTTATAATTGGGTTACAGTCCGGTACAACGCCAAACGCAAAAAAGCACCTATCTCGCGTATTTGCAAGAAAGGTGCTTCCCTTTTTGAGCCGTACTATGCTGTTGCCTATATGATAACCGTACCTCGGATTGTCGTCAACCCGTAATTCTTATTTGTTCAGCTTTTCCTTTGCCAAGGCAAGAGCGCCGCACAATCCGGCATTGTCTCCCAAGCCTGGGGCCACAATATACTGATCAATTTCTGTAGTCAGACTCGGATGCTGTACGTATCCGTTTAACAGTTTTTGAAGCTCGGCGCGAACGAGTGGGAACAGTTGCTCCTGCTTCATCACTCCGCCGCCCATAATAATTTTTTGCGGTGAAAGAATCAATACATAGCTCATCAAAGCCTGTGCCAAATAATAAGCTTCCATCTCCCATGCCGGGTGATCCACAGAAAGCTCATGGCCTTTGACCTTCCATCTTTTTTCAAGTGCAGGACCCGCAGCCAGCCCTTCCAGACAATCTCCGTGATAAGGACATGTCCCTTCATAGGTATCTTCCGGATGACGACGCACCAGGATATGGCCCATTTCAGGATGGGACAATCCATGAATCAGCTTTCCACCAACCAGAGCACCCGCTCCGATACCTGTACCTATCGTAATATAGAGACAGCTATCCAGTCCCTTAGCCGCCCCCCAGATGGATTCGCCCAATGCTGCACCGTTCACATCTGTGTCAAATCCCATAGGTACGTCAAAATGCTCTTTCAGCTTGCCGATCAGGTTATAATTGCCCCAATGCGGCTTTGGCGTTGTTGTAATATAGCCATATGTATCACTGCCTTCGATAGGATCAATCGGCCCGAACGACCCTACGCCCAGCGCTTCAATGCCCTTCCCTTCAAAAAATGCAACGACATTCGCCATCGTTTCTGCTGGCGTGGCTGTCGGAAAGCTCGCGCGTTCCAGCACCTCTCCCTGTTCGTTGCCAATTCCACATACAAATTTGGTACCGCCTGCCTCAATTGCTCCCAATACTGTCATAGCTGCTGTTGTCCCCTCTCAGTCATGATCCGGTTCTCTCTATCCTATATTCACCTGAAACGTGTCCAAGGTCAATCCCCTGATCCCAATTGTATATAATCCTTCACAACAATATATATCTCCCTTGACATAACTGTGTATAAAAAAGGACACTAACGCACCAAGCGCCAGCATCCTCATATGTGTAATACGAGCTCCGAGTTGTACCTGTGAAGCCAAACTGGCTTCGTTATGATCCAGTTGCCACACCCATTAACGTACACAAGCTTTTCATTTCAAGCTCCTCAAACTTATCTACAATTTGCACATGATCCAGCGTCAACAGACAACTGTCCAGTGCGCATGCTACAGGTACACCACAGTGAATTTCTGCCAGCTTACGTGACAAATGCAGCATATCCAGATCACTCTCGATCTTTTTGCGCACTGCTGGCGTCAATTGATCCAGATTCTCCAGAATACCTTCAATGGAGTCATATTCCTGTACCAGCTTGAGTGCCGTCTTTTCACCAATGCCTCGTACTCCCGGGTAATTGTCGCTTGCATCCCCCATCAGGCCCTTGAGGTCCACAACTTGGCGGGGTTTGAGCCCTTTTTCAGACAGTAACGTTTCCGGGGTGTACACCATATAATTGCCGTGACCTTTTTTCATAATAATAACCCGTGTCCGCTCATCCACCAATTGGAGTAAATCATGATCTCCGGAGAGAATCATTACATCCATGTCCTCATTCTGCGTATAGTGGCGTGCCAGCGTACCGATGCAATCATCCGCTTCAAAGCCTGCGGCTCCAATATTAGGAATGCCGAGGCTATCCGTCACATCACGGATCAATGTAAATTGAGGAATCAAATCATCTGGCGCGTCAGCGCGATTCCCCTTGTACGCAGCAAAATGCTCCCCGCGGAACGTCGTTCCTCCCATATCCCAGCAGCATACGACATGCGTCGGATTATAGGTTTGTACCGCATCCCAAAAATATCGAATAAAACCATATATGGCGTTCGTTGGCACTCCGGCCTTTGTACGCCTTATATAACCGTTTGCAGCAGTTGCATAATAAGCGCGAAATAACAGAGCCATGCCGTCAACCAGCATTATGGATTGTTCATTACGTTGTGTCACAGATTGTATTGCTCCCATTCATCATATTATTTAACCCCAACAGTATAACACATCGCGGAGCCAAATTGGACGTTATTGAGCGCTCCATGCTTCCTCAAATGTTTCCTCTTTGAAGCCTACCGTTACTTTGTTCCCGTCTGTTACAATCGGGCGCTTGATCAATCTTCCATTCGAGGATAAAAGCGAGATTTGCTCTTCACGGCTCATGTCTGCCAGCTTGTCCTTCAGCTTTAGCTCCTTATATACCTCACCGCTCGTATTGAAAAACTTTTTCAGCTCCAGTCCACTTTTGCTGATTAAATCAGCTAATTCCTCCGGGCCGGGCGGTTGTTCAAAAATAGGAATCAATTCCGTTTCATGTCCCTTGCTTTGCAGCCATTTCACTGCATTGCGACAAGTGCTGCATTTGGAGTACTGGTATACTTTCAACTGGCTCATCTTTATGTTAACCCTCCATTTCGATTTCTTAACAGCTCCTGCAACTGGGCCATATCGTCCGGCAATGGGGCGCAAAACGTCAACTGCTCTTTGGTCACAGGATGCACCAAGGACAGCTCTGAGGCATGCAGTGCCTGTCGGGGCATCTGGGCATCCAGCAGATCATAACGCTCACGTTGCGCAGCGTCAGCAGGCGTATTTCGGTACATTTTATCTCCGATCAACGGACATCCGATAGAAGTCATGTGTACCCGGATTTGGTGTGTACGTCCGGATTCCAGCTTGATCCCGATGCGGCTCCCCTCATTCCAGGCTTCCTCCAGCTTATAGAGTGTAAGGGCCGGATAACCATCAGGGGTCACCATGCGCAAATGCGGATCATCCGGATTACGGTCAATCGGCCCATCCACCCTTCCTTCCTGTGGATCAGGGCAACCGTGCACCAGGGCCGTGTAGCGCTTATCCACCGTCCCCGAAATCATTTGCTCGGAAATATGCTGGTGTACATATGGATTTTTAGCCACCACAAGGACACCCGTCGTCTCCTGATCGAGACGATGAACGGGACGGAATCTGAACAGCTCACCTTTGGCCTGCCAATAATGCACAACCCCGTTAGCCAGTGTTCCCGTGTAATGACCGTGAGTCGGATGGACAATCATACCCGCCGCCTTGTTGACAACCAATAAATGCTCATCTTCAAATAAAATGTCAAAAGGAATCGGTTCAGGCAAAATATCATCGGAACGCTCGCGTTCCATACGAATTTCCACCCGATCCCCGGACTGTACCTTTACGCTGATATACACTCGTGTTCCGTTCAGCATAATGCCTTGTTCCGTCAGCTTAAGTTTGGATATCAGCTTGCGTGAAACATTCATACGTTTTTGCAAAATGGTCTTCAACAGCATTCCCTCCTCCTCAGGAGGGATCGTATACACGATAGGTTCATAATACAAGCTCATCACAAATTCCCGGTTGCCTCCTTATTTGCGGAACACTTTTTTGCTGCGCACATATTCGACATCCGGTACCCCTTGACGTACATTCGCGGTGCGGGCCACGACGAAGAAATAATCGGACAGACGGTTCAAATACCGACGTACCGCAGGATTGATTTCCGTATGCTTACCCAGTGTGACAGCACGACGTTCCGCACGGCGGCAAACCGTACGGCAAACATGAAGTGCTGAGGACAACGTACTCCCCCCCGGAATAATAAAACGCTCCACCTTCGGATTTTCCTCCTGACATGCGTCAATCCAGCCTTCAAGCCGCTCTGCCAGCTCATCCTTCACCTTGTATTTACTTTCGTTAATTTTGACAAACGCCAAATCCGAGCCGCAATCGAACAATTCCTGCTGTACTTCCTCCAATTGAGTCCGAATATCCGCAAACTTTTCACCTTCGGCAAAGCTGATCGCTTGTCCTACAAAGCTGTTCAATTCGTCAATCGTGCCGTATGCCTCCACACGGTCATCATCCTTGGACACTCGACCGCCGATCACCGAGGTTTGTCCCTCATCGCCTGTTCTTGTATAAATCCCCATGGTATCTCATCCCCTCTATCATTCCGTCAGTGCTTTTAATACCTTAATGGCTTCTTCCTTATTACTCGTACGCGGTGGCACGGTAGCAAATAATGTTTTGGAGTTATATTTTAAATCCTTGAACATCTTCATCTGCCCCACCGGAATCCCGAACAAATGAGTTTCCTTGATCACATCTGTTCCTTTTTCCCCCTGCTCCTTCTCCTTAAAAACGCCGCCCTCGAACACACCCCGAGCATACGTTTTCTTGTCAAAAGCATCGTCTAAAGGCAAATTCGAGCCATTCTGTCCGTACAACTTCATATCCTCTCCCGGCAAAATAAACAGGTCGTGTTCCCCGGCTGCATATTCAACGACCAGTTTCTGCTGGTTATACAGTGGGCTAACTGCAATCTCAATGGTTGGAGCCTGTTCGCCCAGTTTATCCTTAAGCTTTTGCGCCAGTTCATCACGAAGAACTGAAGCATCCCCTTGCTTATCCATAATAAAAATGGAGAAACTGTCCTTGTCCCGCCCCCGCATCCGGCCAACAGCACGAGTGCCAGCATTCCAATGATCCACGGAGATAGCCTTTTCAGCCCTGCTCTCATATGTACGCCCCCTCTTCCATGCCACTAATATATCATAAGTTGTGAACGCAAAAAAAGAAGGCCCTGCGGCCTTCTCTATATATACGGCTTGGCTTCACACGGTTACACCTTGCATTCCGAACCGTACAGCTTCATGTATTCGTTAATTTTCAAATCGAGCTTGCAACTGATCTCAATGACAAGATCAGAGGTAAAGGACTTCTCTTCCTGAAACGTCCGCATCATCTCATTGCGCAGGAACAAAATTTCATCTTCCAGGGAAATGCCGTATCCAGTTGACACCGACGAATTATATCCAACATATGACATGAGCATTCCTCCTGCAATGAAAAATTAAACTTCCTGCTTTCGATTTCAAATTATAGCATATAAATTTAGAAATAAAAGACTATTTTCTATGATTTACCCATAAAAAAATAATTTTAACCTTCTTTTTTTACTTTTTCTACAAAATGACCAATACGATCCAATGCTTCCGTCAGTTGAGCAACAGAGGTCGCATACGAGCATCGAAGATAGCCCTCGCCCCCCAAACCGAACACGTTCCCCGGCACAGCCGCAACCTTGGCCTCAGCCAAAAGACGTTGCGCAAATTCATCCGAGCTTAGTCCTGTGCTTTGAATACTTGGGAAAACATAAAAAGCCCCTCTCGGCTCGTGGCATTCCAGACCAATGTCCCGAAATCCTTCAACCATCAGACGGCGACGCTGATTGTAAGCTTCCACCATGCGATCCTTCTCGCCCAAACCATTGCGCAGCCCCTCAAGAGCCGCTACCTGACCCATCGAAGGCGCACACATCACGGTATACTGGTGGATTTTAAGCATAGCGGCAATTAAATCAGGATGCCCACATGTATACCCAATACGCCAGCCCGTCATAGCGAAGGCTTTGGAAAAACCACTGACGAGAATGGTACGATCCATCATGCCCGGCACAGCCGCGAAGCTGACATGCTTCTCGCCATAATTTAGTTCTGCATAAATTTCATCAGAAATGACGATCAAATCATGTTTTTCTACAACTTTCGCAATCGGAAGCCAATCCTCATAGGTCATGGTCGCCCCGGTTGGATTGCTCGGATAGCACAAAATCAGCACCTTGGATTTAGGTGTGATTTTAGCCTCCAGCGCCTCTGCTGTCAGCTTGAATTCATCCTTGGCGAAGGTTTCGATTCCTACGGGAATACCGCCGCCAATGGAAGTGATTGGAGAATACGAGATGTAGCATGGCTCTGGAACGAGAATTTCGTCGCCGGGTACAATTAACGCACGCAAAGCCAGGTCAATCGCTTCGCTACCGCCCACCGTCACGATAATTTCACTTTTTGGATCATAGCGGACTGCAAATTGCTCATCCAGATATTCACTAATTGCCTCACGCAGTTCAGGCATACCCGCGTTGGAAGTATAGCTGGTAAACCCCCGTTCCAATGAATAAACACAGGCTTCCCGCATATGCCAAGGGGTTGTAAAATCCGGTTCGCCTACCCCCAGAGTAATAATATCCTTGTTGCCGCCCACCAGATCAAAAAACTTACGGATGCCCGAGGATGGAATCTCGCGCACCAATGGAGACAAATATGAGCTCATGGCTTTGCTACTGTCAGTCAATGCTTCAGGTTTGATATTCATCATGATCTTCCTTTACGGCGAAATCATCAGACGATTATCTTCCTGATGATCTTCGAAGATAATTCCGTCCTGTTTGTATTTTTTGAGCGTAAAATTGGTCTTGGTGGACAGGACCGAATCAATAGGCGACAGCTTTTCCGACACAAAATTCGCTACCTCGCGAAGATTGCGTCCTTCTACTTCCACTAGCAAGTCGTATGCACCAGACATGAGATATACTGATTTAACTTGTGGATACAAATAAATCCGTTCGGCGATGCCTTCAAATCCTCTTCCCCGCTCTGGTGTAATCTGCACCTCAATCAAAGCAGTAACCTTTTCGTCGTCGACTTTATCCCAATTGACCACAGCGGCGTATTTGACGATCACATGTTGGTCTTCAAGCTCTTTAATCGCGGCACGTACATCCTGTTCGCCAACTCCCAGCAAGGTAGCAAGCAGAGTCGGCGTCCTTCTTGCATCTTCTTTTAACAATTCCAGCACTTTTAATTTCAAATCATTCAGTTCTGTCATTCTACATAAGGCCTCCATCAAAAGAGATTACTATACATCATACAATACGTGCTTTAAACCTGCAAAGAAAAACCGCCCGCCCCGGTGAACCCGGCAGACGGACGGCTTGTTGTGAGAAAAGGCTTCAAAAGCGGAGTGTCCCGTTTACATATAGTAAGGGTTGTTTTGGTGAGACGGCTGGCCCTGTTGATGCATCGGTTGACCGTATACTCCCGCTGAGGACGATTTTTGCTGAATGAACTGCTGGCACTCCTGTTGGGTCTTGCGAGCTTCTTGAATCTGTTTGTCCAAATCGATGCGCAGTGCTTTAGATGGAGTGGAGTACATATTGTTCTGACTCATCAGACGATACAAATCACCTTGCAGACGTAACGTGTCGTTCGTAAGGTCAGTGAACATCTGACGCACAGACGGACAATTGGATTCTGTTGTCGCCGTTGTGTACTCGCGCACTGTACGTTTCATATCAGCAAGAATGGTATAGAGCAAATCTTCTTCGGGCATAAATGACATATTGTTCTGTGAATACATCCTGTCATACCTCCTTTATGGTTAATGCATGATTACTGCTGCGGTTGCATAGGAGCAAGCTGTTGGTGCTGTTGGAGAGCATTTGAAAGCAAGTTCAGGTGGTGCTCATGAGTTCTAGCGAGTTGCAAACAGGCTTGTTGAATAGCAGGCTGCTGGACGGATGCCGCTGTCGCCGCACATTGCTTGAGTAGCAATTTTTCATTGGAAATGGAGTCTGCGATGTACTCCAGTTCTTTGCCAGTTAAGGGTTGCATGTTCGTAGATTGCATGGTCTGTGCCTCCTTAAATGTTTTGTTGCACGCTGGTTAGCTTGTCCGTTTGGCGGGATTATATGTATATGCTAGGAGGAGCGGAGTTTATCGAAATTTGACAATTTTGTGAGGGGCGGTTTCTTTTGCTGAGGACGCTATGCGATCCATTTGATCTTACGATCGCTGTTGCCACGGGACTCAAAATAACTACACACATTGAATATTGCATATTACATTGCTTATAGGGAGTGTTTTGTTATGGAATTGATTAGTGGAAATACGTATTGGCCTAGTATTCTGGAGCAGAAACTGGATTTTCCTCCTTTAACAGAAGATTTGACTTGTGATGTGCTTATCGTCGGCGGTGGGATGGGTGGAGCGCTCTGTGCCCGGCTGCTAGGGGAGCGAAAGGTAGATACGGTCGTGATTGATAAGCGCAAACTGGCGCATGGAAGTTCTTCGGCCAATACCGGATTGCTGAAATATAGCAACGATAAGACGCTGACCTCTTTTATCAACAGCTTTGGTGAGGCTAATGGGGTACTGTTTTATCGGATGTGCAAGGATGCGCTGGATCAGTTGGAAAAGCTGGCTAGCACAGTGGACCTGGATCCGTGCTTTATCCGGCGCAGCAGCCTGTATTATGCGAGTACACCCGAGGATGTGTCGGTGCTCCAAAAAGAGTTCGAACAGCTAACCCGCTTTGGATTCCCGGTGGAATATTGGGATGAGCAACAGGTGGCTGCTCGTTTTCCTTTTCGAAAACCGGCTGCGCTGTATACACATGAGGATGCAGAGGTAAATCCGTTTCTTTTTGCACAGGGACTCCTGCAATCTGCCAGTCGTCTTGGTGTACACTTATATGAGCATACCGAAGCGAAGCATTTTGAATTTGGCGACAATGAGGTTGTTTGTCATACCAGCGGTGGAACCATTCGGGCGAAAAAGGTTATTTTTGCGGCAGGCTATGAGTCTCAGGAAATTAAAAAGGATCGTGGAGCCATACTGGAAAGCTCTTATGCGATTGCCACCAATCCAGTTGGAGATTCAGCCATGTGGCATGAGCAATGTCTGATCTGGGAAACCGCCCGTCCTTATCTGTATATACGCTCCACCACGGAAGGACGCGTGATTATCGGAGGGCTGGATGAACCTGTACTCGACCCGGACCAACGTGAAGTCAGACTGTTGCACCAACAGAAAAAGCTGCTGCAAGCATTACAGGAGCATTTTCCGGATATACCCTTCAAGATTGATTATGCATGGGCAGCCGTCTTTGGCTCCTCCCATGATGGCTTACCGTATATTGGCCCGCACCCGCGCTTTCCGAACTGCTACTTTTGGAGGGCTACGGGGGAAACGGTACAGTTACCAGCATGATGGCTGCACAGCTATTGGCTGATGAACTGACGGGCACACACCGACCTGAGATGGAGCTTTTTTCACTAACACGTACCACCAAGCCTTCACCCGAATTCACGGAGCCGCTCGCTTAATAAATACAAAATACGAAATACGAAATACGAAAGAACCTCCAATTCCCATTTCCGTGGGTTTGGAGGCTCTTTTTTTGAATATATATTTCGAGCTACTCGGTTTGCCTGTGCCAGCGTCGTGCCTTGGAATGAGACTTGCTCTGTTTCGTTGTTTGCTCTCTCTTTAGCACATTGCGCATAAATACCCATCCCGCCACGGGCATTAATGCAAGTCCAATCAACAGCCAGATCATGGCTATAGGTGCCTTGCTCATACTCAACACACCCAGAAAGATAAGCATTCCGGTCAATCGACCTACCATCAGACACAACTCGCGTAGTACGACCAGTTCGACCCTTTTATTTACATCCTCTTCACTAACCCCCATCAAGTCAAAGCTCGCAGAGATCATCGGGATTAAATATAACGGCAAAAACAAGGCGGTCCCGATGCCCATAATCAGCAGCGTGCTATACTCCATACGCCACAGTAACGGCAAAAGCGCAATCACCAGCAGCACGGCACCCAACAGCATGCCAACCGAGCGATAATGTGGCTTGAGCCATTTGCCAACAGCCCAAAAGCTGAAAAATGAAACTGCGGATGTAATAAGCGAAAACTGCGCCAGCTTCCACTCCTGCTGAGTAGCGACGTACACAAGCAGCGTAATCAGGAAGGCAAAAACCCCTTCACGAATGCCCTGTGTAACAAGCGACAACGACAATGGCCGCCACATACTTCCTTTTTTCGACAAACGCTGCTTGGGCTCCAGCCAATTGTAACTTCCTGTCGTCTTACGCTTGCGAAGAAAGAAACTCAGCACTACCCCCACCACATAAAGTGCCAAAGAGATGCTAAATATCACGCGGTATCCCGCATCATCCTCCATACGGGCGATAATCCAGCCGGACAGCCAAGGACCGACAATGCCCGAAAACGAGCCCAGCAGGCCCACCCATCCGTTAAAATGATCCCGGCTTACCCGATCTGTGACCTCAAAAAAAATCACATTAAAAGCTAGCCAAAACAAACCCAACGCTGCACCCAATAGCATCCCTAACGGCCATATGTAGTTTACAGCCTGCGATCCCGTATATAAAACCACCAGATAAAATAATCCGGACAACGCGGTCCCTACGCGCAGAGCATTCATTTTGTTATGCTCCTTGACCCATTTTCCAGCCACCCAGACCATGATTCCCAGCGCAATTTGCTGGCTAACATTAAACCAGCCAATCATCGCGTAATCCTGCCTGCTTTTCCACAGATATACATTAAGAAAAGTACCTGACAAAGCTGCCGCAAACACAAACAATCCATTCAGGCTTAGCAGCAGAATGGATTGTCCGTTCAGGTTTGATTTCAATGAATTTCCCCCTAACCGAAAATCACCATTCAGCTCCTTTTAACTCAACTTGCTTCGGAGCTTCTTCGGCTTAAGATGCCCGAATTCAACTTGGGCTTATCCGGGGGAATATAATTAATTGTTGGAAATACCACTCAGCTTCTCTAACAAACGCAATCGGTCATCCTCTGACAACGTCTGCTGAACATGGAAGCAGCTTGGACATACATATACATTTAAGACAAACGGCAAATCCAGAACAGGTCTGCCGAGCGCGGGAGACATCGACGGTACAAAGCCTTCTCCGGTCACGGTTTGCGAACCTGCATGCAGCATATATTCACCGCACTGGGAACATTCAAGAACCTCATCTTGTCTGTCGAGTATTTGTTCAGCGCCTTGTTCATAAGCCATTAGATCCGCACCGCTTTCTTCAAATTTTTGCAGGGTATGCAGCACAGGCAGCTTGTGAAGCTCGTTGTCCTGCAACAATGGAGCGTCAGCCGGCTTTTCAACTACGACTTCATCCTCTGCTTCATATAAAATATCCTGATCATCATCATCCCCAAGCTGAATGCTCAACGTACGATAGCCCTTTAGGTCTTCCTTCCCAGGGAGAGGCGCGGCTTGACCCGCAGAAGCCGCATCATCATGGCTGTGGTGTTCGTGGTCATGTGCATGAGTATGCATGTGTTCACTTTCTCCATGTCGGTGCTCATCCGTATGCCCATGAACATGTGCAGAATCAGACTCCGTTTCATCTTCATCATCGGTGATATCCGAATACCCTTTCAGGTCATTATGGCAATAAGGGCACTCTTCTTCAGGTCCCAATTCTTCATCCCACATAATTTCCATGTTACACCATGGACAAATAGTCATTTCCAAGCTTCATCATCCTTCCGTTCCATGCGTATACCAAGCTCTAGTATACAGGATGTGTCAAGTTACACTGGCACCGATCACATAAGATAACGATATCGAGATAATCATGGAGAACAAGCCGACAGCGCGGTTGTCCTCCTTAATTTCCTGATCGATTGAAAATACCGGTGTCAGAAACTCAAACAGAAAGTACGCCGCAAGCAGCAGTAAAAAGCCGACGAACGACCAAATCATCGTATCGTACACGCTGGATTTGGCTTCCATCGCAAAGCGGAGCACGTTGCAAATACCGAACATTTTCCCGCCCGTAGCCATCGCTACCGAAATATTGCCGCGTTTGATCTCTTCCCAGCATTTATAGCGGGTTACCAGCTCAAAGCAAGACAAAAATACAATCAGCTCCAGCACCGCCACCGAGAAATAGCCCAGCATCATTCCTAACGGATGTGACAGCAATTCATCAATCGCCATCTTCACTTTGTCCCTCCCGTTCTACAAAGCGTTCCCGACCGAATGGCCGGTAACCCGTAGCTCATTCCAATTCAGCAACCGTCACGCCTGTGCCGCCTTCATTGTAATTTCCGATACGGTAGCTTTTCACATGCTTATGCTTGCGAAGGTACTCCTGAATACCGGTCCGAAGAACCCCTGTACCCTTGCCATGAATAATGTGTACCTGCCCCAGATTGGCCAGAAATGCTTCATCCATGAAGCGATCTACCTCCATCAGCGCTTCCTCCACGTTCGCACCGCGCAGATCAAGCTCGTTTCGCACATTATCATCCCGTGTTCGCTTAATGCCAGTTACCGGCTTCTGGACTCTCGGTGCCGTTGTTTGGGCGGGTTGCAGTAGCTCCAGATCGTCCAGACTGACCTTCATTTTCATGATTCCCAGTTGCACCACGGCCTCCTTGCTACCGGACAGTTCCACCACATGGCCTTTTTTATTCAGACTCTGAACGGATACCTCATCGCCAGCTACGATAGAACGAGTACGTGCAGCGGCCGGGCGCTTGACTGCGCTTTTCTTACGCTGTTTCGGTTCCGCTTCATCCAGCTCTCTGCGGGCTGCAATCAGCCTGTGCTCCTTAACAGAGGCTCCTTCTTCCTGAGCCAACTTACGCAGATCGGCAATGATTTTCTCGGCCTCGCTGCGAGCTTTGTCCACGAGACCTCTCGCTTCGTCCGCCGCTTTCTCCAGCATACGGTCCCGCTGTGCTTCCAGCTTATCCAGCTCATTTTGGTGACGGGTGCGCAGTTCTTCCATCTCCCCACGCAATTGTTCCGCCTTTTCCCGCTCTTGCTCGGCTGTCAGACGATTCTGTTCCAGTGACGCAATCATATGTTCTACGCGCTGGTCTTCTTCTGTCACCTCACCACGGGCATAATCCAAAATACGACTCGGCAATCCCAGGCGCTCAGCAATGGCAAAAGCGTTACTTCGACCAGGTACACCCACGAGCAGGCGGTATGTCGGACTTAATGTAGCAACATCGAACTCCATACTCGCATTAATGATTCCTTTGCGCTCATAGGCATAGGCCTTCAATTCACTGTAGTGAGTCGTCGCAACCATACGGCAACCCAAAGCATGCATATGCTCCAGAATGGATACAGCCAAAGCCGAGCCTTCCGCAGGATCGGTTCCTGCACCTACCTCGTCAAGCAGCACAAGGCTTTTAGGCGTCATATTTTTCAGGATGCTGATAATGTTGGTCATATGACTGGAAAAGGTACTCAGGTTTTGCTCAATGCTTTGCTCGTCACCAATATCTGCATAGATCGCATCAAATACGCACAGTTGGCTTTCGTCCTCTACAGGCACAAAAAGTCCCGACATCGCCATCAGACTAAGCAAGCCGATGGTTTTCAGCGTAACGGTTTTTCCCCCTGTATTCGGTCCGGTTACGATAATGGAGGTATACGAATTGCCCAGCTCCACATCAATCGGAACGACCTGCTCCAACGGAATAAGAGGGTGTCTGCCTTTTTTCAGCTTCAAGTAACCCCGATCATTCATCAAAGGCAAGGTTGCCTTCATCTCACGAGCGAGACGAGCTTTGGCGAAAATAAAATCAAGCGTCCCCAAAACATCTACATCATATAGCAGCATATCCGCTTGTTCTGCGACAAGTGCGGTCAGCTTTTGTAAAATCACTTCAATTTCGCGTTCTTCTCTCAACCGTGTTTCCCGCAGCTTGTTGTTCATGGCCACGATGGATTCAGGCTCGATAAACAGCGTTGCACCGGAACCGGATTGATCATGCACAATTCCGCCAAAATAAGAACGATACTCGGCTTTAACCGGGATTACAAAACGGTCTCCACGGATCGTAATCAACTGATCCTGAAGCATTTTGGATACGGTGGAGGAACGAATCATGGAATCGAGCTTTTCCCGAATACGCACTTCACCCGAGCGCAGCTCTCTGCGGATTTGTGAAAGCTCGGTACTGGCAGAATCCAGTACCTCTGCATTTTCGTCGATACAGCCTTTAATCGAGTTTTCCAGACCTCTCTGTTCTGAAAGCTGCTCACTCCAATACAGCAGTGTTTCAACTGGATTTTCCTCATGCAAACTTGCCACGTACACCTGTACACGGCGTGCAGCCTGAACTGTTGTCCGAATGCCAAGCAGCTCCTGCGGACTCAGTGTTCCCCCGATACGGGCGCGCTTGACCGCCGGAGTAATATCCACGATTCCGTTAAACGAGGGTACTCCTTTAAGTCGATCGGCAGCATAGGCCTCATCCGTGCCTTTTAGCAATTTCTTGATATGCTCCAAATCATCGCTGGGCTGTAGCCGCTGGGCTGTCTGCTGACCAATCGCGGTTTGAGCATAGTGACTTAGTTTATTTAAAATTTTTTGATATTCTAGGGTTTTGAATATTTTAGAGTCCAACTTCACTACTCCTTTCACTTATATATATATTATAACGAAAGCCGCGCACTTACGCTATTTGCCAACTCTGTTTTACACATAAGAAAGCCGTTTCTGCCACACAATACCTTTGTATAACCCTGTACATTCAAAAAACAAAGGAGGTTATTCCGTGAGCATTCTCGGGCACATTGTGCGTTTCATCGTTGCCGCTTTGGTTCTGATGGTCGTAAGCTGGATCGTTCCCGGCTTTAGTGTAGGCGGCTTTTGGAGCGCGCTGATCCTTGCCATTGTCATTGCCTTGATCGGTTACATCATTGAGGCTATGTTTGGCCGACGCGTTTCACCATTCGGACGCGGTATCGTAGGCTTTCTGGTGAGCGCTCTGGTTATCTGGATGGCTCAATATGTCGTGACCCATGTCAGTGTTTCCGTTCTGGGCGCATTGCTCGCTGCATTGGTTATCGGGATTATCGACCTCTTCATTCCGGTATCGACACCGTTTGAAGCCGGCCGCAAGAGCGAGAAATAATTTGGGTTCACATTTCCGACAAGGTTGTTCCACAGCAGATTTCTTCTGCCGATGGACAGCCTTTTGTCATCTACAGAACCGAACAGAATACAGCATACAAATAATCCCCGGCGATAAGCAGCCGGGGATTGCATTACATTTATAATCCGTATCTACTGATCCTGTTCGATTAATTCAATCCACTCATTGTACTCGGATTGAAGCTTGGTATACTCTTCTTGCAATTGACGTAATTCCGTCGATATCTTCTCCGTATTTTCCCGATCCACATCCTGCTGAACCTGTAAAAGACGAAGCTGATGGGCCGCCAGTTCATACTTCTGACCCACTTCCTCCAGCTCGGACTGTAAAGCCTTCCGTTCCTGATCTACAGATTGCCGCTCAGCCTTCGCCGCCTCGGCAGCTTCAACGGCCAGACGAATTTCCTCTTGAAGCTGTTCCTTTTGTTCAACTGTTACGGCTATTTCCCGTTCCCACGAAGCAAATTCTTTCTTGCGGGCAGTATCTTCGGCTTCCAAACGTTCCGCTTCGGCCTTCAACTGCTCATATTTAAGCTGCCATTCAAGTGATTCCTCTTCAGCACGCTCCAGTTCCTTCCGCCGTTCACTATCTTCACGCTGGAGCTGCTTGATATTCTGTCCCAGTTGCTCTGCCCGGCTCTTCATGCTTCCATACTGCTCCTGAAGCGTTTTGTAAGCCTTTGTTCCCTCTTGCTCACGCAGGATTGCCTTCTCCAGCTCGTCCTGAACGCGAATCAGCTCAGGTGAAAGCTCCTTGATTCTCGCTTCCAACTGCAACAGACGTTGCTGCTGTGCAGCAAACTTATGATTTACAGCTTCAACCTCAGTCACGGCATGCTGTAATTGCTCCTGTACAGTCTCCTTCTGTTCACGTACTTCCAGTATCGAAAGCTCCAGCTCATCTACTGCGAGCTGGCGCTCCTCTGCAAGCTTCTGCCAAGACTTCTCGCTTTCAACCAGTGTAGCCAGCTCACTTTGCAGTTTGCGGGAGGACACATGCGCCTGCTCCAGCAACTTCTGCATTCGGCGCTGTTCTTCCTCCAGCTTGGCCGCTTGCTGCTGCGTTGCCTTGGCTTCCGCCGCCAATTCATCGTAACGGCTTTGCAACTCTTCACGCGCAAGTGTATCCGCCTGCTCGCGCTCTGTTGCAGCCAGTCGCTGTGCTTCCAGCGCAGACTCCAGCTCTGATTGCTGTCTCTTCAAAGCTGCAACCTGCTCTTTCGCCTCTCCCAGACGGGAAGACAGCTCTGTACTGCCTGCTTGAGCCTGCTCCAATTGCTCTTGAAGCTCCTCGACCCGAATCTCCTGCTCCAGTGCAGCTTCCTCGGCTCGTTTCTCTGCTTCCTGATGCTGGAGCTTTTCCTCATTCAGCACCAGTTCCGCCTGTTTACGCTCCTGCTCCAGCTGCTCATTCAGCCCGGACCACTTGTCCTGCCATTCAGTGACCTTCCGGCTATGCTCCTGCTGCAAAGCAGAACGCAGCTTGTCCAGCTCTGTACGCTGACGCTCCTGTTGAGCCTTCTCCGCAGCCGACAGCTTGGCTTCTGCCTGTTTGGCCGCTTCGGCCAGCTCCTTCTTGGTTTGCTCCTCCATCTGGCGGATACGGGCATTTGCCGCCTCCTGCTGCTCTTTCAGCTTACGGGAAGCTTCCTGACGGGACTTCTCCAATTGACGTTCAGCCTGCTTTTGTCCATTTTCGAGTTCTGCCGCTTTTTTCTCCTGCTGTTCCAGCTTCGCCTTTAATTCGGCAATTTCCCTGGCTGATGCGGATTCGGTCTCCGTCCATTTTTTCAGAACCGTTTCCTTCTCTTCCTTCAATTGGGCAAAAGACTGCTGCATATCCGTATTTTTTTGCTGCTGTTCTCCAAGAGCCGTCTGAAGTTGAGCCAGTTCGCCCCGAAGCTCCGCCCGCTCCCCGGCCAACCGGTTCATATGACTCTGAATTTCCTGAATTTGTACAGCTTCTTCTGCCATATGAACCGCAGCCAGCACGGCAATTCGGGGCATATCAAGACGCGAATGAGCCTGAGAAATGCTATGCATGCGTTCATCCACGTAATTGGCAACCTGCTTCATATAATCGGTATTACTGCCGACGAGTTTATAAGAAGTACCGTAGATCTCTACAGTGACGCGAGTACGATCTGGTGTAGTCACAATTATGCCCTCCTTCAATACTACTGTATGTTGATTCTAAGTTGTGTCCGGTACTATGGTAACCCGCCCTTCGTGAAGCGTTCAACCCCATTAGTCCGGTTTCCCCGCAGCGGGTGAATATCAGAGTAGAGAGCTTCAATGATGATAGGCCAAAAAGCCGTATCGAACCTCTGTCACTAAGATTCGATACGGCTCCCCGCATTTCCTGCTACTTTCTCAATTCCGCTCCAAAAGTTTGTTCCAGAGACGTCACGACAGGAATATGCGCCGCATTAATCTCTTCATCCGTCAGCGTATGCTCCCAATGACGGTAGGTCAGGGAGATAGCTACGCTCTTCTTGTCTTCGCCAAGCTTGCTGCCTGTAAATACATCAAACACCCGTGCATCCTGTAATAGCTCTCCGCCCGCCGCATGAATCACACGCAGCAGTTCGCCTGCTTCTACGTCCTTATCCACCACGAGGGCAATGTCGCGTTCCACGGACGGGAAGCGAGCCAGCTCTCTGAACTGAATGTGACTGTTGGCGTGTTCGATCACCTGTTGCAACGCAATTTCCGCTACATACGTATCATTCAGCCCATAAGACTGTTGCAGCTCCGGATGGATCTGCCCGATGGTGCCGATTCGTTGGGAGGTCCCATTCACATCCAGCCATACCGAGGCGGAACGGCCCGGATGATAGCTTTGCGGCTGGTCAGCCACATAACGGATGCTTGCACCCAATCCAAAATAGTCAAATACCGTTTCCAGCGCGCCTTTAATATCAAAGAAATCGACCTTCTCAGCACCGATATTCCATTGTTTTTCACGGCGTACGCCAGTCAGCAGCAGACTGAGCACTTGAATTTCCTGAGGCTGGCGAGTCAGCGTTTGTTCCGCGGTATAAAATACAGTTCCTATTTCGAAAATCGCCAGATTTTCCTGCTTCCGGTTCATGTTATACACTGCTGTATCCAGCATTTGCGGAATAATGCTCGTACGCAGCACACTGCGGTCTTCGCTCATAGGCATCGCTAAACGTACAGGATGGCTTCCCTCTGTCAGCGCATTAAACAAACCTGCACTTTCCGGATGCACAAACGAGTAACTAATCGTCTCTTGCCAACCGCCATGGGCCAGCAATTTACGCAGCGAACGGCGCAGTGATTGCGATGCTGTCAAAGCACCCGGCGTCGTCGGTCCTTCAATCGGCGTCGTCGGAATGTTGTCGTAACCATACAGGCGGGCCACCTCTTCAATCAAATCCACATCTATGGTAATATCCCCGCGGCGTGTAGGCACTTCCACTTCCAACACACCTTGCTCCACGTCACCGCATCCGAAATGAAGTTTACCGAAAATCGTTTTCACCTCAAGCAGCGACAACTCTGTTCCCAAATATCGGTTCACTTTATCCAGCGACAGCTTGATAATCCGGTTCTCGGCCTTCGCAGAAGCAGATTCTACGATACCCTGGTGTACAGTGCCTCCTGCATAACGCTGAATCAGCGCTGCCGCACGGTTCACCGCAGGTACAACAGCACCCGGATCAACCTCTTTTTCAAAACGCAGGCTTGCTTCGGAACGAAGTCCAAGCTGACGGGACGTTTTGCGAACCGTACCGCCGTCAAACTTTGCGGATTCCAGCGCAATGCTGACCGTCGCATCCGTAACTTCGGAATTGGCTCCGCCCATCACCCCTGCCAGCGCAATCGGCTTCACGCCGTCTGTAATCAGCAGCATATGTGGCTCCAGCTTGCGCTCCTGATCGTCCAGCGTAACCAATGTTTCGCCTGCACGAGCGAGACGTACTTCGATGTTGCCATTTTCCAGCTTATCCGCATCAAAAGCATGCAACGGCTGACCGTATTCCAGCATGACATAGTTCGTAATATCCACGATGTTGTTGATTGGACGAACACCCGCCGCCATCAGGCGGTTTTGAATCCACAGCGGAGAAGCCCCCACTTTTACACCCGTGATATATCGAGCCGCATAGTGCGTGCACAGTTCAGGTGTATCCACCTTTACCGACAGATGATCTGCCGCCGCATCGCTGATTTCCACCAAATCCTTAGCCGATTCAGCCAGCGAAATGTCACGCCCCAGAATCGCGCTCACTTCATAAGCCGCACCATGCATACTCAAGCAATCCGAACGGTTTGGTGTCAGATCAAAATCCAGCACCTGATCATCCAGCGCGAGCAGCTTCGTAATCGGCGTACCAATTTCAGCATCCTCAGGCAGTACGAGAATACCTTCTTGCAGCTCTTTGGGCAGCAGCTTGTCATTCATGCCCAGTTCCTTCGCCGAACAGATCATACCCATGGATACAACACCACGCAGCTTGGCCTTTTTAATCTGAAAATCTCCCGGCAGCTTCGCGCCCACGATGGCAACAGGAACCTTTTGCCCTGCATCCACATTTTTGGCGCCACAGACGATTTGCAAATCTTCCTCTTGTCCCGCATCGACGATACACACATTCAGCTTATCCGCATCAGGGTGTTTTTCCTTGCTTTTGACATAACCGACCACGACGCCAGTAATCCCTTTGTTGCGATGTTCGACCTCATCAATTTCAATGCCCGAACGGGTGATTTTCTCAGCCAGATCCTCCGCGCTCACCTGATCCAGCGATACGTACTCGGATAGCCAATCGAATGATACTTTCATATGGGTTCACTTCCCTCGATATAGTTGTTTATTGACGCGCAAACTGCTTCAAGAATGACAGGTCGCTGTTATAAAAATGACGAATATCGTCAATTCCGTATTTCAAAATGGCAATCCGCTCTACACCCATACCGAATGCAAAACCGCTATATTCCTCGGGATCAAAACCGCCCATTTCCAGTACTTTCGGATGCACCATGCCACAGCCCAAAATTTCGATCCATACGCGCTCGCCATTTTTCTTTACAAAAGTCACGTCTACCTCAGCACTCGGCTCTGTGAACGGAAAGAAGCTTGGACGCAGACGGATTTCGGTCGATTCCCCGAACATTTCGCGTGCGAATTGCAGCAAGGTTCCTTTCAGATCACTCATGCGAATGTCTTTTCCAATCACAAGCCCTTCAATTTGGTGGAATTGGAAAGAATGCGTAGCATCGTCATCATCACGTCGGAAAACCGTACCCGGACAAATGACCTTAATCGGCGTTTCGCCCTTCATCGCCTCCATTGCGCGAATTTGAACAGGTGACGTATGGGTACGCATCAACAGATCCTCGGTCAGATAAAACGAATCCTGCATATCCCGCGCTGGGTGATTCTTAGGGAGGTTCAACGCTTCAAAGTTATAATAATCTGTCTCTGCCTGTGGACCCTCCGCAACCCGGTAACCCATACCAGTAAAAATGTCCTCAATCTGCTCAATTACTTTATTAAGCGGGTGCAGCCCACCTTGCGGCAATGTGCGTCCAGGCAGCGTAACGTCGATCTTTTCCGCTTGCAGACGCTCATTCGTCTCCGCTTTCGTGAACTCATCCTGCTTACGGTTGACGACTTCTTCAATCGCCTCGCGAACTTCATTAGCTACCTGTCCGACAACTGGACGCTCTTCCGCGCTCAGCTTGCCCATACCGCGCAAAATTTCAGTCAGCGCACCCTTTTTACCCGAATATTTAACCCGCAGATCGGCCAGCTCTTTGGGCGTTGCCACCTTCTCCAATACTTCCAGTGCTTCTTCCTTCAAGGCCAGCAAATGTTCCTTCATTTGGATGGTTTCGCTCATCGCCTGTTCAGTCCCCTTTCTTCATATCCAGCTTTTCAGACAACAAAAAAAGGTCCTCTCTCCCGGTAAAGGGACGAAAAGACCGTGGTACCACCCTCGTTAGACAATCCTGCTCAGCTCATCCCGCGCTTTGTCTTTCGACAATTTCTGCCATTCGACAGTACAGGTTTATGCATGCTTTGCATGATCATCTCGCTCTGCACGTTGTAACGGTCGTGAACCGGTATCCCCTACTTGCCCGCTTGCCATCTACAAATGGCATACGAGGTTCAAGGAACTGCTCCGGAGCGAACTTCAACAGCCTTGTTTTGCAGAAACGCTCTCAATCCTACGGCGCTTCCTCCCTGTTCAATCAGACACTGCCTACTCTTCTCCATCAAGACATTTTCAAATTTCGAACTATTGCTCATTATTATATGCAAACCCTAGCGCTTTGGCAAGCCGGGCATACGGTTTTACCCATTCTGACGCAGCCGTTTAATCCGACTGATCCAGTTTGGCACGAATACGCCTGATTTCCGACAACAGTTCCTCATTTTCATCGTCCAGCCCGACCGTACCCATCAGTTCCGTAAGACGCAACTGCAATCGCAGACGCTCCTCACGCTGCTCCTGATCCTCTGGTTCCTGTTGACGGCTCTGCTGATCTTCCTGCTTTTCGTCGGCGGTCCCTTCGTAGATTTCATAAACGCCTCCAGGCTGCATATCAAGCAAACGGGTTGCCGTCCGGCGCACCAGCTCCCGGTCATGCGAGACAAGCACCAGCGCCCCGCCGTAACTGCGCAAGGACTCCTCTACAATCTCACGGGTTTCAATGTCAAAATAATTGGTCGGCTCATCCAGCACCAGCAGGCTGGCTCCGCTAAAATACAAGCGTAGAAAGGCCACCCTGCATCTCTCACCCATACTAAGCGTCCCGATCCTCTTGAACACATCTTCTCTGGCAAAAAGAAAGCATCCCAGCACCGTTCTCGCTTCCGTCTGCGTCATGGTGGGGAGCGCAAGCAAACTATCCAGCAATGTCTGATCCTCTGGAAGCTGCTCCAGTTCCTGTGAAAAATATCCGATTTTCAGCTGTGGATTCGCTGTGATCTTACCCTTATACGGCTCCAGCTGACCCGTCAACAGCCGTAGGAGCGTTGTTTTGCCAATCCCATTCGGCCCCCGAACAGCCAGGCGATCGCCACGTGCAATGTTCAGGTTGAGATCCTGTACAATGGTATGGTCGTCGTAGCTAAAATAGACATGCTCGGCGCGCAGCAGATATTTGGCCTGAAACCCGCTGTCACTTAATTTCATATGCAAAGATGCTACTTCGCGCGGCTGCTCAACCCGGTTGGCCTCCAGCCGTTCCAGCTCCTTCTCCTTCGCATGATAACGGGAAATATTTTTATTAGCCTTGGCCTTATAAAAGCTTTGCGTAACGGCCATTTCCACATTGGAAGCTGCCCGGTGCGCCTGATGGAACCATTCCCGGTAATTTCGGATCGTCTCCTCCAACGCCTGCCGTGCCAGTTCCTGCTTCCGATAGTTGGCTTCCTGCTCCCGCAGCTCCCGCTCCTTATGCGACTTATATTCCGTATAGCCACCCTTATAGCGGCGAATGCCCGTTGACGTCAGCTCACATATACCTGTAGCTACCCGATCCAAAAAGGCTCTGTCATGCGATACAAACAACAGCGTCCCTTGATATGTGGACAGCCACTGCTCCAGCCAAACCAGACTTTCGGCATCCAAATGGTTGGTCGGTTCATCCAGCACCAGCAGCTTCGGCTGTCTGACCATCAGTCCGGCCAACCGCACTCTCGTCTTCTGCCCTCCGCTCAGGTCACCATAGGCAATAGGCCACGTCTCAGCAGGCATGCCCATCCGGGTCAGCGCCTTTTCCACTTCGGACTCCCACGCAAAACCTTGCAGCCGCTCGTACTCATCCATCAGCTCGCCATATTGCTCTAGATGACGCTCTGCTTCCTCTCCCTTATGGGAAATTTCGGCCTCCAGTTGCTTCAGCGTCATCCTGACTCGCCAATGCTCAGGACTGGCCTGCTGTGCCGCCTCAAGTGCAGTTCGGGCGGATTGAATGGTGTCCTGCTGCTTCAGCCAGCCCCGCTCCTCCAGCGGTAATTCATGCTCTACCTTACCTGAAGTCGGCGCCTCGTCGCCTAACAGTATCCGCAATAGCGTCGTTTTGCCTGCTCCATTTCTTCCGAACAGGGCGAGTCGTTCCCCCTCCGTCACATCCATCGATACATTCTCAAACAAAGACGTTCCGTTCCAATCCTTTATCACATTGCGGATACGCAAAATGGTTTTCATATGGTAATCATCCTTTCCCTGTCCGGTTTCAATACCGAAAGCAATAAAAAAAGCCGCAGAAGGCTGCGGCTTGCATACAAGGAATATAGAATGACTGCTATGAATCGTTTCAGAACATACGTTTGTGAGAAAGAGAACCGTAAACGGAAAAAAGCATAGTCCCGTTACGGAGCAAACGTATACGTCCCAAACCTCATTTCAGACACACTTCTTCCGTTGCAGCATACAGCCGCCTGCCAGTAACTGTGCAGTTTATGGGGAAAATCAGTGTGCTTACTTCATCGGACGTATAGTTACCTTCCTTTTCACGGAATACTTGCTTGCAGCCAGTATAGCAGATCAGAACGTATTTGCAAATCCATTGTGCATCAAAATTATTTTCCGAATACCAGGGTTGTATTGGACGAGCCTGCATATTTAGTTACAAATTCCTTTGTATATTCAGGAGTTTGAACTTGATAACTGTAGTTCTTGCTCGGATTCCAGTTGGTCACTCGCGACTTTTGATTGGTGATGGTTGGAAAGCTGCCCACGTCTTTAAATTCACCATTTGCTTTATCATCCAGAATGCCGCCTTTTTCGCTACCTTTTCCAAAATAGTTGTACTCTGAGTAGATTCTTGCATTCGTAGCTATCGTGTAGGCCAACTGAAAATTATTGATGTAATTATTTTTAACATGGAAATATCCATATCTCATAAGCCCGGGCCCGCGAACTTGCAAATTTTCAAAATAATTATTGGCGATAGTGATATGAGGTAAGCCATCGTAGCTTTTATTGCCATCATCAGGATAACCCAGAATGAGGCCGTACTTATGATTAGCAAATTTGGATGCCCCCGGTTAATAGTGTAAAAATTTCGTAAGAACGCAAACAAGCCTGGACACCCGATTGGCATCCCGGCTAATCTATATGTAATCCAATTGCCCCATTTAAAAGGAGTCTGTCATACGTCGAGCTATGGGCAAAAATAAAAACCCTGCGCCGCAAGGGTTTCGAGCATTTTACGGCAAAGCGGGTGATGGGAATCGAACCCACGCTATCAGCTTGGAAGGCTGAAGTTCTACCATTGAACTACACCCGCACTTTAGAATATCTCAATTCTTATATATGACACAATCAAAATGTTGTCAACCAGCAGAATCAGGATGTTATCTAGTATAACTTACCTGCCTGTAAATTGCAAGCAAACTACATACCATCCTGAACCAGCCAATTCATAGGTTTGCGCAAAAACAAGTTTCAAAGGATTCCGCCGGAATGGGCCGACTGAAATAATAGCCTTGTCCCTCATGGCAATTCTGAGCCTGTAAAAATTGGAGCTGACCCTCATTTTCCACTCCTTCAGCCGTAACCTTCAGCTTCAAATGGTGGGCCATGGAGGCAATGGTCGACACAATAGCCGCATTTTTGCTGTCGACCAGCACCTCATTGACAAAGGAACGGTCAATTTTAAGACGGTCAATCGGAAGATTTTTCAAATAATGCAACGAGCTATAGCCTGTTCCAAAATCGTCGATGCTGATTGCGACACCAATAGCTTTTATTTTTTCAGTTGCTCAAAGGCTCGATCCTTATCAAAAGTCATACTCTCTGTAATCTCCAGCTCCAGATAACACGGTTCCAGTTCCGTATAGGTCAAAATGCCACGAATCACATCCACCAGCTTTTTTTGCTGAAATTGGCGCATGGATAGATTCACCGATATCGGAATCGGCTGGTATCCGGCCTTCTGCCAGAGCTTGTTTTGCAGGCACGCTTCCCGTAGCACCCATTCCCCCAAAGGCACGATCAGGCCGCTTTCTTCGGCCACCGGAATAAAATCTCCCGGCATCACCATTCCGCGATGAGGATGATTCCAACGCACCAGTGCCTCCAAGCTCGTCAGTTCACCGCTTTGCAAATGAACACGCGGTTGATACACCAGTGAAAATTCCTCATTTTCGAGCGCGCGCCGCAAATCATTTTCCAATTGGAGCCTTTCCTGTGCACGCATCTGCATGCCACTGGTATACCGCTGAAAATTCACTCCCTGCTCCTTGGCATTATGAACAGCGGTATCCGCGTGCTGAATGAGCTGCTCACCCTGAGTGGCATCCAGTGGGTACAAAGCTATTCCCATACTCACCATAACATGATAATATTCACCATTAATATCAAAAGGCTGCTCAAATAACTTTACCATATCATCAATACGATTTTTCATGGCATCTATATCCTTGTAGCCCGTGAGAAGAAACGCAAACTCATCTCCGCCCATGCTGAAAACATCCTCGCCTTCACGGCAAAAATGCTCCAAGCGTTCGCCTACAACATAGAGCAAATAATTCCCTGCCGTATGCCCCAGCGAATCATTAATGGTTTTGAATCGGTCAATATTCAGTATTAAAAGAGTTGCGGTTTCATCGGGTTTTAATGAATTGCGCAGAGATTGCTCGAGACGTTGTGAAAGACGCCGACGATTCGGCAGCCCTGTGATATCGTCATAATAGGCTATGTAATTAAATTCAGATTCTGCCGCCTTCTTTTCCTGGTATGGAACAAGGACCATTAGCCGAACCAATCCGCTCAGCAGATCATAGAATGCAATAGCACTCATCAAAAGTCCCATAAGGTGATTTATATCACTCATTTGCCGGGAGGACAAATAAAACAACTGGCTCACGATACACAGCCCAATCCCACGAAGCATAAGCAACATACCAAATTCCGCTGGGAGATGTCGGGAATATTTTCGTGCACCTAAAATAAAATTGGATACAAGCAGAAACAGGATAACCCAGTTCAAGATCCTCTCGTGACTTATACGCAGATCCGGTAAGTGCGACTCGTATATCTGAATGGTCCCGAGGATCAGCAAAGTAAAACATATCCCTATCCATAAAACGGTTTTCTTGTATCCTGATTCGGCTTTTCTAAAAGGGAGGGAGCAAATGACTATAAGCATAATAGAGGTGAAGACACGGTTCACATAAAGAAGCCACAGCGAAATATCCGGAGACAAAACAAAGTCCGTCAGGCTAACAAAACTAAACGAGACGATATGAACAAGGTAAAGCAAACCAGCCACCAGAAATGTGGGCGCGATGAGAAGTCTCTGCCAGGATAACTGCTCCAGCAAAACCGACCAGGATTGATAAAAAATAGAGAAACAGATCGCCGCACAGACGAATCCTGCAATGGGGTATAGCAAGAAAAAAACATTATGGGAGTATAGCTTATTCAAAGTTACATGAAATAACTGAACCAAAACAAACAGAACTAGCGCAGCAATGACGATGCCTATCGTTTTCTTTACTTCCAGCCGTGTACTCATTCAGCCTCTTCAGCCCCCTGCATATCGGAAATTCCGATCATCTAAGACGTTTGACAGCTTTGGAAGCCGTTTTTTAAGTCTTTAGTATCAAAAATAAATACGGATTATGGTACATAATAACATTTAATCTGTGAAAGGTGAATCATTTTTTAGTCTTATATTCATTATTTCATTTTCGTATTTACGCAAATAAATAAGCTTCCAGAACCAAAAAAGCGCATCATCTCTTCAGATCATGCGCTCTATCCGGTCTTTTTCAAATGAGTGATACCTATGCCCCAGTTCTGTACAACACAAAAGAATCAGTACCTACTACATCCCTTTGTGAAAGTCCCAGAACACTAAACTACAGGAAGCGTGATTTTAAACTGTGTCCCCTTTCCATGTGTACTGTCTACATGAATAAAGCCCCCGTGATTTTTGATGATCCGATAGCTCACTGCCAGTCCCAAGCCGGTACCACTTTCTTTCGTTGTAAAAAATGGATCAAATAAACGTGATAATGTATTGTGATCCATTCCCAAACCGTTATCTTCAATGCAAATATGAACATACGAACCTTCCAGCACCGTATGGATATCAATGCATCCCTCACGGTCTTCTCCGATACCTTCGATGGCATCCATTGCATTTTTGATCATATTGAGAATGACCTGCTTAATTTGCTTTACATCAATGGAAACCTTCATGAGCGTACTATTTTCATCCAGCGCGATCTGGCAACCCTTCATCAGCGCCTCGCTTTCGGTCAGCATCACAACCTCTTTCAGCAGACCCATCACAGGTACAGCGGTTTTTTGCGGAGCTGAAGGCTTGGACGAATTCAGAAACTCATAAATAATGTCATTCGCGCGATCTATCTCTGTCAAAATAATACGAGCATACTCATCTCTTCCCAGTTCCACCAGATGCGGCCGCAGTAATTGAATAAAGCCCCGGATGGCGGTAAGCGGGTTACGGATTTCATGAGCAATCGAGGCGGAAATGCGTCCTAACATCGCGAGCTTGTCATTTTGATACGCCGTCTGCTCAATTTGCTTATAATCCGACACATCCTTGACACTGAACAAAAAGTCGCCATCCATCTGATCCCCGTAGGTCACCGTAATCAACCAATGCCGGCCATACTCATCAATCAATTCATGATAGCGCTTTCTATGAAAGATGGTCTCTTTGTATATTCGCATAATTTTCTTCTTCTTAAATCGGCTTAACTCGGGATGATGCAAAATTTGCATCAAGTTGCGACCTGCCAGCGAACTACGCGGCAGTTCCAGCAGTTTGGCCATTTGCACGTTAATAAAGGTCAGTACCCCGTCACTGTCAAACAGCATGATACCACTATCCAGGTTCTCCAGCACATTTTCATACTTGTTATTGGCGATCTGTGTGGAAGGACAAGCTCCCACGGTATCAAGCAAGGCCTCTTGGAATTCACTGATCATGCCAGGCTTCCCCCTTGTTTCGGAATGATAAACTGGCCGTATCGGACGCTTAACATTATTGAAGAAGAGAAAGACATCATCTATCGACTACCCTTCAACGGTTAGAAAACAGATTCATAAAATTCCGACCATCTCTGTCCAATTGAGAGTCTAATTTTATGATAGACAAGACTTAGGATTCCAGTCAACCGGAAAAAGTGTCGAATTCACATTTTTATCCTGTTTTCTTTCGTCATAATATCTGCGCAACATTACCAAAAACGAAATAATAAGTTAGGAATAAGCGCCCTACACACCAAAAAAGCTCTCCAGGTGTGAGAGCTTCTTTGGTGTGTAGGATGTCAACTGCCGCTCTTATTATGCTGAAGCCGAGAGCGTCTCTGGCTCATAACAGCCAGTCTTCTCTTGAGCTCTCCCTGCCATTTTTCATCGTTCATCTGTTTAGCTACCATCAATAAATCCAGGGACATGTCAATTTGGCGCTTCACAATTTCAAACGCATCTTCACTCTCCCGATTCACACAATTCTCAAATATCGTATCATCATCTTCCATGACGTAGTCCTGAAAATCAATCTCGCTTGCCCCGTCTCCATGTGCATACTCAGCCAAAATTTCATACTCATTCTCGACTTTATAATGGACCTCAATGCGACGACATACCGGGCAAAACAGCAAAGGAACATTATGGACTTGGGTGCGGTAATGCTTCAGCGTTCCCTTGGTTCCTACCATGCTTGCTCCACAGCAATAACTCATCCGGGCTCAGCCTCCTCTGAACAAAACCTGTTCTGCCTTGTTTATCCTCTATGTTACCTTATTCGCTTTCACCAGTTGAAATTCCTCCAAAACACAGTAACATTTCCACAATTATTTCTTATTTCACCCTGCACTGTTCACTTCAAACACACATAATCATAGACTCTTTTCCTGCATAACATAGGCAAGCAAGCCCCCAATGTCGGTAAAAAACCGCTTGTTGGGGGCTTGCAAGTTTAATGTTCAACTTCTTCTAAAGCTTATATTACAGGTTTTTGTCGCCTGGTTTCCAGTTCATTGCGCACAAGCCGCCGGATTGCAAAGCTTGTAGTACACGCAATGTTTCTTCTACACTACGACCTACGTCGTTGTGGTTAACCACTTGATATTTCAATTCGCCTTCAGGATCAATGATGAACAAGCCGCGCAATGCAACTCCTTCTTCTTCGATCAGAACGCCATAATCGCTTGCTGTTTTTTTAGTGATATCAGAAGCCAACGGGAAGTTCAGTTTGCCCAATCCGTTGTTTTCTTTAGCAGTGTTGATCCATGCTTTGTGGCTGTGTACGGAGTCTACACTGATACCCAGAATTTCAGTATCCAGCTCTTTAAATTGGTCAGCAGCATCGCTCAATGCTGTGATTTCTGTTGGGCACACAAAAGTGAAATCCAGTGGATAGAAGAAGAATACGAGCCATTTGCCACGGTAATCGGAAAGCTTCACCGAACCAAATTCTTGACCGTCTCCAGTCACTGTTTCCAATGCAAAATCAGGTGCGGGTCTTCCTACCAATCTTTCTGCCATAATATGAAATCCTCCTTTTAAAATATGTAAGAAAAACATCAAATGTGTTTTCCTCAATCATCTGTATTGTATTAAAACAACCTACTTGATAAATGTTATCATTCGCAGAAATCAAAGTCAATATTGTAACCATTACTTTTTTAGAATTACTTTAAACTAGCTTTTAAAAATTCACATTTTATACACATTCATCAGGTTGTACACTTCCGGATATAACAGCAGCCCCTGATGGCTCAGGAGCTGCTGTATCATGCACTTGCTGTATAATCAGCTACCTTATTTCAAGGAAGCCGCTAAGCTTTTATCGAATAGCCGCCGCGATCAAATCACCCATTTGTGTTGTCGAGATGGCCTTGGATTTATCCACCGCGATATCGGCTGTGCGATGTCCGGCATCCAGTACCTCTGCTACCGCCTTCTCAATGGCGTCAGCAGCTTTCTCATATCCGAAAGTCATACGGAACATTAAAGCAACGGACAGGATCGTAGCAATCGGATTAGCAAGTCCTTGACCCGCAATGTCCGGTGCTGAGCCGTGAACCGGCTCGTACAGACCGAAGCTGCCTTCTCCGAGAGAAGCAGAGGACAGCATACCGATGGAACCAGTCAGCATAGCCGCTTCGTCACTGAGGATATCGCCGAACATATTTTCCGTCACGATGACGTCAAAGCTGGACGGGCGACGCAGCAATTGCATTGCGCAGTTGTCAACCAGTACATGCTCCAGCTCAACATCCGGATAGTCCACGGCGACCCGGTTAACCACTTCGCGCCACAAACGGGAAGTTTCCAGCACATTGGCCTTGTCAACTGATGCAAGCTTTTTGCGACGCTTCTGTGCAATTTCGAAAGATTGGCGAACAATGCGCTCCACTTCCGTTACATTATATGCGCATGTATCGACAGCTTCCTCACCCTGCGGGCTTTCACGTCTGAACTTCTCACCGAAGTAGATGCCACCTGTCAGCTCGCGCACAACGATCAGATCCGTACCTTCCAGCACTTCAGGTTTCAGTGTCGATGCGTCCTTGAGACAATCGAAGACGACAGCCGGACGAAGATTGGAGAACAGGCCCAGCGCTTTGCGTATCCCCAGCAGCCCTGTTTCAGGGCGAAGCTCCTTCGGATTGTTATCCCACTTGGGACCACCTACGGCTCCCAACAGTACGGCATCTGCAGATTGGCAGACAGCCAGCGTTTCTTGCGGCAATGGTGTACCCTTCTCATCAATGGCAATTCCACCGAACAGTGCATGCTCCGTTTCAAATGAATGGCCAAACACTTCCTCCGTACGCTTCAAAATTTTCTCTGCCTCAGCGACCACTTCCGGGCCGATTCCGTCCCCAGCTATTACCGCAATCTTTTTCACGTCTGCCATCACGTACACTCCTCTTGTTTTACAGCCTTACGGGCGTATTATTTATACCTTCTTTGTAACATACATGACAGGGCTTTGACCAAGATATAGAATCTATCAATTTAATAGGCTTAGCCTATAAGCTGAAAATCTGTAGTAAGACAAAACAAAACAGGACCGGAAATACCCGATCCTGTAAACTCCAAATTGCTTGATCTGCAATCCTTAGGACTTGTAATCTACACGATTGCTATAGGTTTTACGCTTGTCGATCAAGCCATTCAATGCATCCACATAAGCGCGGGCACTTGCTTCCAGAATGTCAGTGCTTACCCCACGTCCCTGTACAGACAGATCGTTTTGGGTCAAAACGACATGCACTTCACCCAGAGCATCCTTACCTTGGGTAACAGACTTGATGGAGTAATCCGAAAGAACGACTGCCTCTCTGCTGGCTTGGTCAATCGCATTGTAAATCGCATCGACCGAACCGTTCCCTTCAGCTTCCGTCTCAATAACCTGACCTTCGTCGGTAACCAGACGTACCTTGGCGGAAGGTGTAGCCTCGTTGCCATAGGTTACGAAAATCGTTTCCAGCTTGAAGACTTCCGGTGAATCGGCCAGTTTTTCTTCCAGCAACGCCAGAATATCATCATCCGATACTTCTTTCTTCCTGTCAGCCAAATCCTTGAACTGTCCGAAAGAGCGGTTCAGCTCCTCTTCGCTCAATTCGTAGCCCAGTTCGATCAAACGTTCGCGGAAAGCATGGCGACCGGAATGCTTGCCCAGTACCAGCTTGCTTTCCTTCAGACCAATACTTTCCGGCGTCATGATTTCGTAGGTCGTTTTTTCCTTCAACATGCCATCCTGGTGAATACCCGATTCATGCGCAAAAGCATTCGCTCCAACAATCGCCTTGTTGCCTGGCACGACCATACCCGTCAGACGGCTGACCAACCGGCTCGTACGTGCAATCTCGGACAGTTGCAGAGACGTTTTGGCATGGAAAAATTCCTGTCTCGTCTCCAGCGCCATTGCAATTTCCTCAATAGCGGTATTTCCGGCACGTTCACCGATACCGTTAATGGTACCCTCAATCTGATCCGCCCCGTTCAGGATCGCAGCCAGTGTATTCGCCGTAGCCATTCCCAGGTCGTTGTGGCAATGTGCGCTCAATTGAATCTTTTCCACACCAACCACATTTTCCTTAATATGCTTGAAAATGTTGCCGTATTCATAAGGGGTCAAGTAACCCACGGTATCTGGAATATTGACGACAGACGCACCTTCCTGTACAGCCATGGTGACCATTTCCACTACAAAATCAAGCTCTGTACGACCTGCATCCTCCAGGGAAAACTCTACCTTGGGCAAATATTTTAACCCGTAACGAATGGCTGAACGGGCAGTCTCCAATACCTGTGCCTTCTCCATCCGCAGCTTATGCTGACGGTGAATCGGAGAAGTTGCCAAAAAGATATGGATACATGGGTCCTGAGCACCCTTAAGTGCCTCGCGGACCGCATCAATATCCTGTTCCCTCGCACGCGAAAGACCAATAACCGTTGAATTTTTGACAGCCTTGGCGACTGCATTGACAGCAGCCAGGTCACCCGGAGAAGCAGCCGGAAAGCCAGCTTCCATACGGTCGATACCCAGCTTTTCCAACTGGTAGGCGATCTCTACTTTCTCGCGGGTATTCAAGTTCACACCAGGTGACTGTTCTCCGTCTCTCAACGTTGTGTCAAATATATATATTTTGCGCAACGCAACGCACCTCCCTTAGGATAGAAGCATTAAATTACAATGCGGCTCACGCAATAAGCAGGGCCGCATTGTAAGATTACCTTATAAATGAATCATGTTTTCGAACTCGTTGTACAAAAAGATCTTATTTTTTGATCCAGTGCATCATTTCACGCAATTGTCCGCCCACCACTTCAATCGGATGGTTAGCTTCATTACGGCGAGTAGCCGTCAGGAATGCACGTCCGGATTGATTTTCAAGGATAAAGTCACGAGCAAATTTACCTTGTTGAATGTCAGTCAATACGTCTTTCATTGCTTTCTTCGTATCTTCTGTTACGATACGTGGTCCAGTTACATAGTCGCCATATTCCGCTGTGTTACTGATGGAATCGCGCATTGTTGCCAATCCGCCTTCATACATCAGGTCAACGATCAGCTTAAGCTCATGCAAACATTCGAAGTAAGCCATTTCAGGAGCATATCCTGCTTCAGTCAACGTTTCAAAACCTGCTTTAACGAGTGCGCTCACGCCGCCACACAATACCGCTTGCTCACCGAACAGATCCGTTTCCGTTTCTTCACGGAAGGAGGTTTCGATCACGCCTGCACGTGTACAGCCAATACCCTTGGCATAAGCAAGACCGATTTCTTTTGCTTGACCTGTTGCATCCTGCTCGATTGCGATCAGACCTGGTACGCCAAAGCCTTCTACATAGGTACGACGTACCATATGTCCTGGGGATTTTGGAGCAACCAGCAATACATCGCTATCTTTAGGAGCAACGATTTGTCCGAAATGAACGTTGAAACCATGGGAGAATAAAAGAGCTGCGCCTTTTTTCAGGTTAGGTTCAATTTCATTTTTGTACACAGAAGCTTGTGTTTCATCCGGCAACAAAATTTGAACCACATCTGCACGGCTCGTTGCATCAGCCACGTTCAGAACTTCAAAACCGTCGTTTCTTGCAACATCTGCTGATTTACCTTCACGCAAACCGATAACAACATTCAGACCACTGTCACGCAAGTTTTGTGCTTGAGCATGTCCTTGGCTACCGTAACCGATAACGGCAACCGTTTTTCCTTTCAATACGCTGAGCTCTGCATCTTTTTCGTAGTACGTTGTAACTGCCATGGTTAATTTCCTCCTTTTAATTGGACCCTTCATAATGAGCGGGTACTCCAAGAGACTCTGCCTCGTTACCAAAACTTGAAAATCTCTTCGAGCCCCCGCTCTTATGAGGGCGGTTCTTTATTGATGTAATGCGCTATAAGCGGTAATTCGTTAAAGCTCCGTATTAAGCATTGCCACGTATCATGGCTGTAACCCCGGTTCGGGTCAGCTCACGAATACCGTAAGGCTTCAATAACTCGATCATGGCATCAATTTTTTCGGTATCACCAATGACCTGAACAATCAAGCTCGTCGTTCCAACATCAACTACGGCTGCTCTGAACGTTTCCACGACGCCCATAATTTCTGGCCGCTGAGGTGGTTCTGCCTTCACCTTAATCATCGCCAACTCCCGCGCAACCATCGGCTTGGAGCTAAGATCAATAACCTTGATTACATCAACCAGCTTGTAAAGCTGCTTCTCGATCTGCTCCAGATTGTTCTTATCTCCTATGGTCACAATGACCATACGGGATAATCCAGCTTCCTCCGATTGACCCACGGTAATGCTCTCAATGTTAAAACCACGGCGACCGAACAGGCCGGACACACGCTGCAAAACGCCGGGATGATCATTTACCAGTACAGCAATGGTATTTTTAATCGTCATTTTACTCGTCCCCCATCAGCATTTGATCAATCGTCGAACCTTGCATCACCATCGGATATACATTCTCTTCCTTGCTGACCACAAACTCGACAACGACCGGTCCGGGTGTATCAAGCGCCTCCTGCCAAGCCCGACGTGCCTCTTCCTTATTCGTAGCACGCAGTCCTTTTACGCCGTATGCTTCAGCCAGTTTCACAAAATCCGGGCTTCCGGCCAGATCAATATGGCTATAGCGATTGTCATAGATCAATTCCTGCCATTGTCGAACCATCCCCAGCACCTGATTGTTGATGATTACGATTTTGACCGGGATGTTATTGATTGCACAAATGGCCAACTCCTGCGAACACATCTGCATACCGCCGTCTCCGTTAATCGAGATAACCAGTCTGTCGGGATTCGCCATCTGAGCGCCGATCGCGGAAGGGAAACCAAATCCCATCGTACCTAGTCCACCGGATGTTACCCATGAGCGCGGCTGATTGAATTTATAATACTGCGCCGCCCACATTTGATGCTGACCCACGTCCGTCGTTACGATTGCGCCGCCTTTGGTCGTTTCATCCAGCAGCTCGACAACCCATTGTGGCTTAAGCACTGTATCCGAATCCTTATAAGAATAAGGCTTCTCATTTTTCCATTGTTGAATTTGCGCTCTCCATGCATCCGCTCGATTCGCGCGTTTCACATCCTGATTCAGCAATTCCAGTACCGCTTTCACATCGCCTACAATCGGAATGTCTGTCGGTACGTTTTTACCGATTTCAGCAGGATCGATATCAATATGGACGATTTTGGCGTGAGGAGCAAAGCCGTCCAGCTTGCCTGTCACCCGGTCATCAAAGCGGGCACCGATACAGATTAGCAAATCCGACTGTTGAATCGCCAGATTGGAGGTGTACGTTCCGTGCATCCCCGGCATTCCCGTCCACAGTTCATGACCACTTGGGAAACCGCCCAATCCCAGCAATGTTGTCGTAATCGGAATTTCCGTTTTGCGAACAAACTCGTAAAGTGCCTCATGTCCGCCGGAGTATACAACCCCGCCACCTGCCAGAATAAATGGGCGTTCCGCTTCAGCAATAGCCTGAGTCAGCTTGTCTAGCTGAATTTTGTTTGGTAATACCTTCGGGTTATAACCTCGCATGGTCACAGGTCCCGTTTGCGGAACAAATAGCGTTTGGGCTGCCGATATATCCTTCGGAATATCAATCAGTACCGGACCTTTGCGGCCCGTGTTGGCAATATGGAACGCCTCATGAATGATTCGCGGCAGATCCTCTACATCTCTTACCAGATAGCTGTGCTTCGTAATCGGCATCGTGATTCCCGTGATATCGGCTTCCTGGAAAGCGTCCGTGCCGATCAGGGAAGATACAACGTTACCCGTGATGACCACTAACGGCACCGAATCCATAAAAGCCGTCGCAATGCCGGTTACCAGGTTGGTTGCTCCAGGTCCGGAAGTCGCGATACAGACGCCGACTTTACCGCTGGCACGTGCGTAACCATCTGCCGCATGAATGGCTCCCTGCTCGTGACGGGTGAGGACATGCTTGAAATCCTCAAAGCCGTACATGGCATCATAAATGTAAAGCACTGCACCACCAGGGTATCCGAAGACACAATCTACTCCCTCCAGCAACAGGCTACGGAGCAAAATTTCCGAACCTGTAATCACTTCAGGTTTCATCCACTTTTCACGTAATTCATCGGTTGACCGAACTTCAGGAATTTGTGCACTCATTGGTCATCCTCCTTCACAAAATTTACATACATCTGACATTTGTAAAAACAAAAAAACCTTCCATCCCTAGAACAGACTTGCTGTTACTGAGGGACGAAAGGCTGTAGCTTCCGTGGTACCACCCGTATTTGCCCGATATTTCGCAATATCGAACCTTGGCAGGTACAGAAATCACAAAGGATCTCCATATCTGGCGTCTGTAACGTAGACCGTACGATTTTCCCTAATAGGTGATTCAGCGCACCGCTAAATATCATCGGGCGGGCTCAAATACTTTTCAGGAAAACAGCTCCAAGGTGAGCTCGTTAAAAAGGGATTTTGGTGAAGCTTGCAGCTAATGCCTCACTCTCTGAACAAAAGAGCCCTAATCACTTCGTCCTTTTCATTGCCGTTGAGTTCATGTCATTCTTTCAAATGTTTAGACACATTATATGTCCCCCATCTGGGATAGTCAATACCCAGATTTCATAAAAATTTATGTTTTTTCTCCGGGGTACCTCTGAGTCGCACGCTTCCATGAGGTATCCGCATATTATAAAAAAGACCACACGGCGAGACTGTGCGCACCTCCAAAGCTGCGTCTTGCCTTGCTAAAAGGGTGGAAAAGGAGGCCCGCTTATGATCCGCAAACGCAGCGCTCAGGATGACCGCATGATCCTTCGACTAATCGAGCAAGAGCTTGTTCCCCTATCGCATTTAAGCGCACAAGAAATGGATCAAATTCGTAAAGAATTACCCCGGCGCTTAAACCGGGGCATCACTTTTGTCGCTTGCAGGCCGGATAATGCGCAGCCTGTCGGCTTCATTCATGTCATGCTGCATGGAGAGCTGATGTATATTGATTTGATTGCAATCTCTTCGTCTTATCAAGGCCAGCGCTACGGAAAAAAACTGCTGGAGCATGCCGAGCAATACGGATGTCTACGACGCTGCAAGCGGGCAAAAGTCATGGTAGACGAAGACAATATCCGTGGAATCCGCTTTTATCTGCGTAACCATTATCAAATGCTACGATACGTCTCCCTGAGCAGATGCCATGAACTTGAAAAGGCATTGTGAAAGAGTGCCTCCTACAGCTCATCATTCCAATATCCTAGAATAAATTGGGGTAAAACGGATAACCTTCTCCAGGGTATCCTCCATCTGTATATGGGCCGTACTGAGGTCCACCGTATCCCGGCCCGCCATATCCTGGTCCCCCATAACCTGCTCCGTAACCGCCATATGCACCAACGTAAGGAGCTGTGCCGATGGCAAGCAAATCGAACAGCACCAAGGGAATAATTGCCTTTGTCTTTACCTTTTTCTTGCGATTGGGCTGAAGAATCAGTCGGTTACCCGAAATGCGAATCAGCTTGCCGCTGACCTGGGAACCATCCTTGCGAGTAGCCAGAATGACTTTGCCGACAAGCTTCTCCACCTGCTTTCTGGTTACTGCCTGTTTCATCGTATTTCCTCCTTCTTTCTCAACGGATGGACAGATTGAACGGCTCCTTGATAGCTCACCGCCACCACAAAACGACTGGAGCTGATAGGGGCCGAGCGTTCGTCCAATCTGCATAGCACAGTCTATTCCATCCATGCCAGAAGCGTATGTTTGAATGCCTGCACAACCTAAAAAAATCCGGCACCTGCGAATGCAGATACCGGATTTGCGAACAAATGCAATTTTCAGATTTCAAGACAAACAGCTTTTAACTGTCCCTGTAAAATTAGCGCTTGCTTGGATCATAGAGCTGACCCAAAGCAGCGGGAGCACGCGAGCGCCCTACAGCCACTACCAGCACAATAATCGTCAGGAGATACGGCAGCATAAAAATAATTTCCTGGGGAATACTTTGCGACCATGCGAACAACTGCACATAGTTGCGAATGGCCTGAGAAAAGCCAAAGAACACAGCTGCGCCAAAAGCGCCGAGCGGGTTCCATTTTCCGAAAATCATAGCGGCAATGGCAATATATCCTTGACCAGATACCGTATTATGCGAAAACATATTTGTCGTCGTCAAGGTGATCGTAGCTCCGCCAATACCAGCCAACGCGCCGCTGATCATGACCCCGATATAACGCAGGCGATTTACCTTGATACCAACGGTATCCGCAGCGCCCGGATGCTCTCCCACAGAACGCAAACGCAAGCCGAACGGCGTTTTATACAATGTAAAATATCCAATAATGACTAATAATATGGCCAAATAGGTCGTTGGATAGGCTTGGAAAAAGGCTTTTCCTAAAATCGGAATATCTACTAGATAGGGAATGGATATTTCGCTAAACCCCTGAATTCGCCCAGTATCGCCATCACCCTCAAATAAAAGCTTAACCATGTACAGCGTACTGCCTGCCGCCAAAAAGTTGATAACAATCCCGCTAATGACCTGATCGGCTTTAAACGTAATCGAGGCTACAGCATGAATCAGCGAAACCAAAATGCCGAATACCGCCGCCGACAGCACACCTACCCAAGCGGCAGAGGTTCCCCCCAGCCCTGCTTGTTCCGCATAAAATCCGCCTACACCCGCCGCAAACGCCCCGAACACCATAAGACCTTCCAGCCCGAGGTTCGTCACACCGGATTTTTCCGAAAAAACTCCGCCGAGAGACGCAAATATAATCGCCGTCGCAAAAACGAGCGTTGTATGGATTAATTCACCAAGTGTTAACCAACTCATTTTACAACACCTTCTCTTTCTTCCGCTTGGAGTAGAGCGGCTTCACAACCCAACGTACAATTCCCTGGGCTGCAATAAAGAAAATAATCGAGCCGATGACAATCCGAATAATTTCGGGCGGCACATCCGCGCTAAAGCTCATCCCCGCAGAACCATACGTAAGCGTTCCGAACAAAACAGAGCCAAGCAGCACACCGAACGGATTATTCATCCCAATGAGCGCCACCGCGATACCATCAAAGCCGGTTCCCGGCGATCCTGCCATGACGGATTGATAATGGAATACCCCCAGCACTTCAAAGGCACCCGCCAGTCCGGCAAAAACACCACTAATGAACATCGCTTTTACGATGTTGCGATTCACATTCATACCTGCATAGCGGGATGCATCCTGATTAAATCCGACAGCACGCAACTCGTAGCCCTGCTTGGTTTTCCACATGAAAATATAGAAAAACACCGCCGCCAGCACAGCAATGACCGTCCCCCAATGAACCCGGGCATTTCCCATCATCTGTGACAGCCATTCAATCGAAATCGAAGCGGAAGGCTGAATATCCACGGAACGATTTTCACCCTGCAGGAGTGCAAACTGGTTAATCACCAGGTTAGCCAAATACAGACCAATCCAGTTCATCATAATACAGGTGATAACCTCATTAACGCCACGCTTGGCCTTCAAATAGCCAGCAATTGCAGCCCATAGACCACCGAATACCGCCCCGGCAATGATCGCCAGCGGCGCATGTATAATAGCAGGCAGTCCATGCAGCTTGATGCCCACAATCGAAGCAGCAGTCATACCCACCAGAAATTGACCTTCACCGCCGATGTTAAACAATCCGGCACGAGCCGCAAAAGCAAATGCCAATCCCGTCAAAATCAGTGGAGTCATTTCACGGATAGCCTCACCAAAGTTGTATGAGTCTCCGTACACACGGCTAAATAGTGCAGAATACGCCACAATGGGATCGTAGCCGCCAATCAGCATCACGACAGCACCCAGAAGAAGACCCAAAATAATAGAGACCAGCGCCAGAACAAAGGAGTCTTTTGTAAATATTTTCAATAGGTTAGCCATTCTCTACTCCTTTCTTCACTGCACTTCCGGCCATCATCAGTCCCAATTCCTGATCATTCGTTTCTTCCGGCAGCACTTCCCCAACAATCTTGCCTTCATAAATGACAGCAATTCGGTCGGATACATTCATAATTTCATCCAGCTCAAAGGAAATGAGCAATACTGCTTTACCTTGATCCCGCTGGGCAATCAGTTGTTTCTGGACAAACTCAATCGCTCCAACATCCAACCCACGTGTAGGCTGGGCCGCAATGAGCAGGTCTGGGTTTTTATCGATTTCACGCGCAATGATTGCCTTTTGCTGATTACCGCCGGATAACGCTCTTGCCTTGGTATGAATATCCGGTGTTCTCACATCAAATTTCTCAATGAGACTTTTCGCCTGCTTATCAATAGCCTCTTTGTTCAAAAAGCCTTTTTTACTGTAAGGAGCCTGATAGTACGTCTCCAGAACCATGTTTTCGCTCATGGAAAAATCGAGTACCAACCCGTGCTTATGCCGGTCCTCCGGGATATGCGAAACGCCTGCCTCTGAAATTTTACGTGGCGACTGATTCGTCATTTCTTGTCCGAGCAATCGGATGTGCCCGCCATCAACCTTACGTAAACCAGTCAAAGCTTCAATCAGCTCACTCTGTCCATTGCCATCTACTCCGGCGATTCCTAAAATCTCACCTGCCTTGACTTGCAGGTTCAGCTCATTCAGAACACTAATACCATCCTTGTTTTTAGAGACCACATGGCTCATTTCCAGGACGGTTTGTCCCGGCTTCGCAGGCTGCTTGTCCACTTTAAAGGACACACGGCGGCCTACCATTTTCTCCGCCAGATCATTTGGAGTCGTTTCCGATGTCTTGACCGTATCTATGACCTGACCCCGGCGAATAATCGTAACTGTATCTGCAATTTGCATGATTTCTTTAAGTTTATGAGTGATAAGAATAATGGACTTGCCTTCAGCTACCAGACGCTTCATAATGTCCAGCAGCTCAATGATTTCCTGTGGAGTCAACACCGCTGTTGGCTCGTCGAAAATCAGGATATCTGCGCCACGGTAGAGCGTTTTGATAATTTCCACACGCTGCTGCATGCCGACAGATATATCTTCAATTTTGGCATTCGGATTCACCTGAAGGCCGTACTGCTCAGACAACCGCTGTACTTCGGCAGCAGCCTTTTTATAATTGATTTTCAGACCTTTGCGTGGCTCCGAGCCCAGGACAATATTTTCGGTGACAGTAAACGGCTGCACAAGCTTAAAATGCTGATGCACCATGCCAATACCCAGATCAATCGCCCTATTTGGGCTATCAATCTGTACTGGTTTCCCACCGATTTCTATCGATCCTTCATCCGGTTGATACAGTCCGAAAAGAATATTCATAAGCGTAGATTTACCCGCACCATTCTCACCCAAAAGGGCATGAATTTCTCCCTTTTGCAGCTTGATGCTGATGGAGTCGTTGGCAACGATGCCGGGGAATCGTTTTGTAATTTGCTTTAACTCAACGACGGGGGTCGCTGCATCCATGAGATCACCCTTATACACTTTATAGTATGTGCTCCAATGAGCTGATTGACCGTTATGATCTGTATAACTCCAGACGTAAGAACAAGGCTAGTCTTGTGAACCAGCCTTGTCGCCACCTTTATTTATCTTGCAAGCCAAATCTTATTTCGAAGGAACTGTAATTTCGCCCTTAATAATTTTTTGCTTGTATTGTTCTACGAGATCAAGCACGTCTTTAGGAACGTTTTTACTGGATGTATCCGCCAAGCCGATTCCGTTGTCTTTTAGAGCCAGCGTTTCGATACCGCCCTTAAATTTACCGTCGATGACTTCCTGGGATACGCGTTTTACGGCTTCATCCACACGTTTGACCATTGAAGTCAACGTTACGTCGTCACCAAACTCAAGCGATTGGTCTTTGTCTACACCAATAACCCATACTTGCTGACCTTGTTGCTTCCGTGCGAGCGCTTCGTTAAATACGCCTGTACCTGATCCGCCAGCTGCGTGGAAAATAATGTCCGCACCGCTGTTGTAGATCGTTGCAGCCGCCGCTTTACCCAGATCCGGCTTATCAAACGCACCTGTGTAGTTTACTTCCAATTTTGCATTTGGATTTACTGCTTTAATACCCGCTTCGAAGCCTTTTTCAAAACGTTTGATCAGCGGGCTATCTTGTCCACCCACAAAACCGATTTTGTTTGTTTTGGTGAGTTTACCAGCTACAACTCCCACCAGGAAGGAACCTTCATTTTCAGCAAAAACAACCGATTTTACATTAGGCGCATCTACGACACTATCGATGATCGCCAGATTTTTGTCCGGGTTGTCTTTCGCTACTTGTCCAATCGCATTCGCCAGACTAAAACCAATACCCCAAGTCAGTTTAAAACCACCCTTAACAAATTGATTCAGGTTAGGAATATAATCTTGATCCGATTTACTTTGCAGGTATTTAGCCTTGGCGCCTGTTTCTTTTTCAATAGCTTTCAGTGCTTCCCAAGCAGATTGGTTAAACGACTTGTCGTTTACTCCACCTACATCTGTAACCATGCCGATTTGGACATTGGATGTTTTGGCAGAACCACCTGCGTCTCCGCCACTTGCACTGGACGCGCCTTGATTTTTGTTACCGCAGCCTGCGATAATGACCGAGATCGCTAGCAGCATAACCAAAGACATACTAAACATTTTCTTCATGCTGATACTGTTCCCCCTTAGTGTTAGATCCCTGGACTGTCTCTTTTCTCTGAAAATGGACACGTCATACATGCCATTTACTGTCGAGACAGATCGTACAGAAGACTTACTTTAGAGATTATACAATTATGATCGACTAAAATCTAGATGATTAATAACCTTGGGTCAATTTTTTTTGAAATCCTATCAATGTAAGCGCTACACCTATTGCAAAATCCATACATTCTGTCATCATACGTCATGTTTATTCGTATTTTGAATAATTTGGACTTTTTTCATTTCGTTAAGTATGTACAAAAAAAGGCATCCCTACACAGCATACTGCTCGGGATACCTTTTCAACCACTTTCGCGGTTTCCACGCCTTCATTTCAATAATTAAGCGTTGATTTTGCCTTTAGCAACAATTGCCAAAGAGTTGAACGCATTGATATCGTTGACTGCAAGATCAGCCAAGATTTTGCGGTTAATGTCCACACCAGCCAATTTCAGGCCGTGCATCAGTTTGCTGTAAGACAAACCGTTCAAACGAGCTGCTGCATTGATACGCACGATCCACAGTCTGCGGAAGTTACGTTTCGTCTGACGACGGTCACGGTATGCGTAAACAAGCGATTTCATTACCTGCTCGTTAGCTGTTTTAAAAATGCGGTGTTTGGAACCAAAATAACCTTTAGCAAGCTTCAATACTTTTTTATGACGACGACGAACGACGAATCCGCCCTTTACTCTTGCCATATCAAAAGACCTCCCAAATAATGTTTATGCTTAATTCATTGCCGTGCTTGTGCTATTTCAGGTTAGCAAGACCTTGTTTCAGACGCTTAACGTCCCCAGGTGCCATCTCAGGGTTAGTACCCAGAACGCGTTTTGCACGTTTGGATTTGTGGGAAAGCAAGTGGTTTTTGTAAGCTTTGTAACGCATTACTTTACCAGTACCAGTAATCTTGAAGCGGCCTTTAAGGCTGCTATGTGTTTTCATTTTAGGCATTGAACTTCCTCCTTAATTTGTCATTGACTCTTTGGAGCCAATATCATAATCATGCTGCGTCCTTCGAGCTTGGGTTGGCGCTCCACGGTACAAAGATCAGCAACTTCCAATTTCACACGTTCGAGAATTTTTTGACCCACATTAGCATGGGTAATTTCACGACCGCGGAAACGAACGGAGCATTTCACCTTGTCCCCTTCATTCAGGAACTTCACCACATTGCGAAACTTGGTTTGGTAGTCATTCTCCTCGATGTTGGAACGGAACCATACCTCTTTGATGTCAACGATCTTCTGGTTTTTACGGGCTTCCTTTTCTTTCTTCTGTTGCTCATAGCGGAATTTTCCGTAATCCATAATCCGACACACGGGCGGCTTCGCTTGAGGCGCCACGTTCACGAGATCCAAGTTTGCGTCAATCGCCATTTGAAGAGCTTCACGAGTCGGTGTAATCCCGATTTGTTCCCCGTTAGCACCAACCAGACGTACTTCTCTCACCCGAATCTCATCATTGATCATATGTTCCTTACTAATAACTCTCCACCTCCAGAACCTGTTATTGTTGTATTGTGTTAAAGCACAAAAAAGGGATGACGACTATGCAGCCGACATCCCTGTCTGATACTCAATTCATCATGAAAGTTCAATTCACAAATCATTGGATCAAGACCAGCCGGCAATACCGGACAGGTGAGAAGTCGGACCTTCTACTTGTTAATCCATCTTTTCAATTAACATACTCAAACATCATATCACGCAACTCTCCAGGGTGTCAACACCATTTATTCAAAACAGTTGACACTTGGGATCTGCGAAATATTCATACCCTAATCTGCATTTAGCCCTGCTTACTTTGAACTTCTTCCAGCCGAACGACACGCGTGTGCTGGGTGTGGCTCCATTGCTTATTGTTTTGCGTGAAGAACGCATAGAACGTAATCGGATACCACGAAATCAGATAGACAGGGAACAGCAGCAAATAAAGATATACTTTTTTGAACGTGACCTTCTCCAGAATCATCGCAATCACAAAGGTTGAAATATTCAACCCAACTGCTATAACACCGGTCCAGGCCGGAAATTGCACATAGATATTTTCGATATTAGGTCCCCCGAAGAACGCAATATCCACCCACATCGCTACTGTCATCAAGAAGGTAAGCAGTACGATATACACATTCAGACCATAGAGAGCCATATCGAATTTAATCAGACTTCTATGCTTGATGCTCTGCCACAGCAGTGGGAAGAAATAACGGCGAGCGACTGTAAAGTGACCCTGCATCCAGCGCAGACGTTGTCTGGAGGAAGCTTTAAAAGTCAACGGCTTCTCATCATATACCTTGGCATCATAATTAAATCTTGGATATACATTACGTTGCGTACAGCGCATGGTGAACTCCAAATCCTCTACCAGACTCGTCGCACCCCAGCCCATTTCCTTGAGCAGGTTCGTTTCAAAACACATGCCTGTACCACCAAGGAAGTTAGCCATGTTCAGGTTGTGACGTGACAGCTGCCACAAACGGTTGATGTACCAGTAAGATACTCCGTATGCCGCAGTAATCCATGAATCCTCAGGATTCTTCGTATCAATGTATCCCTGAATAACACGGGCACCTGTGCACAAATCGTTGTTCATTTCACTCAAGAAATTCGTATGTGCCAAATTGTCAGCATCAAACATGACAATCGCATCATATTGACGTGGCATAGCCCACAACTCCTTGAGCATCCACTCAATGGCATAGCCTTTACCACGCAAATTCGGATTCGTACGTTCACAAGCATTCATGCCGTGAGCGCGAACGATGTCCGCCGTCTTGTCGGTGCAGTTATCACAAATAACGAATACATCGTACAGTTCCTTTGGATAATCAAGTTGCTTCAAGTTCTCCATCAATGCTCCAACAACCTGTTCCTCGTTGTGGGCAGCGACCAAAATGGCAAATGATTTTTCCGGAGCTGCATGCTCTTTTCTTTTTTTGCGAACCAGACCGAACAAGGAGAATGCAAATTGATAGGCCGCGATCAGCGCCAGTATAATCTGGAACGTCACGAAAATGGCGTCTAACATAATCTCTTGTTACCCCCTTTTTTATACCCCTTTAAAAATCTTGCGTTTATTTGTTTTCTATCTGTGTAGCGCAAGTTGCGGCGCTTTGCGCGCCTTTTTTGTAGTTTTTGACCCGACCCTTGCTTTTTTCATTAGCTGTGCGCAGCCCCCTTTTGGCTGACACAGGAATGCCATTACGATTTTCGTTGGTTTTCAATCTTTTGTCAAAGCCTTTAAACTGGTCTCAGCAGCAAAAAAACACGACTAACTCCCGTTTAAACCAGGAATGCGACGCTGAGCCTTTCATTCATGACGGTAGGTCTTATTTTCATCTATTTGCTAACTTTTTATTTCTTTAGTCCCTCCTTTTTGTGGGCCATTTAACAGCCACTTCTAAATACTCTATCGTATTAGACGGATGAACGCAAAGAAAGTTATACAATTTAACTTATATTCCATTAACATTTTTGTGTAGAATTGAACCAGACAAGTGGTGATTCTTGAAATGAGCAGCGTTTAAAAATATGATGAGAGCAAGAGAATAATTACTTATCGCCTGATTCTGTCCAAGTGATTCAAAATATTTGCCGACCAACCCGGCCGGCAACCGGAGGAAACCAAATGCAACGTCTAGTCGTAAAGCTTGTAAATCTGGAGAAGCAGTTGTTCAAATGGATCAACGGGCGCTTACACAATCGTTTTTTGAACTTCTGGCTTTATTATCTTACACATCTGGGTGGGGCGACCTTTACAATCACCTCCACACTGCTTGTATGGCTGCTCGCTCCGCTTCCATGGAAGGAATCCGGTATGAAGGGGGCTATCGCGCTCGGAGTCAGCCACATCCCTGTAGCCATCGCCAAGAAGCTATACCCGCGGATTCGTCCGTACCTGGCACTGCCAGATACGAATACGTTCCGTAATCCCCTGTCGGATCATTCTTTTCCTTCAGGGCATACAACCGCTATTTTTTCAGTGACCGTTCCATTTATGCTACAGTCACCCATACTAACACTGCTTTTGCTGCCTGTCGCGCTGATTGTGGGTTTTTCCCGGATTTACCTGGGGCTCCACTATCCTACGGACGTACTCGCAGGAGCGGTCATCGGCACATCTGCGGCAATAGGGACGGTTGCATTCTGGCCTTAAAGCCGATATGGTATGATTGAGAACATCTCAGCAGGAACAGGTGAAATGAGAGTGGCTAAAAAACGAGTGTTATTATTATCGGAAGGTTTCGGTGCCGGACATACTCAAGCTGCGTACGCGCTCTCAAGCAGTTTGCGCAAGCTTTCTCCGAATGTGCAGACCAGAGTGCTGGAATTGGGGAGCTTTTTGAATCCGAGAATGGCTCCGCTCATTATTACAGCGTACAAGAAGACTATCATATCGCAGCCTCGCCTGATCGGAATGGTTTACCGTCATCAGTATAAAAAATCATTAAACCGTCTTACAACGCTCGCTTTGCATCGTCTGTTCTACACACAGACCCGTAACATTCTCCGGCAGCTTCGTCCTGATTTGGTGGTATGCACTCATCCCATCCCAAGTGCGGTGATTTCACGTTTGAAGCGCTTGGGCGTTCATGTCCCGCTTTGTACCGTCATTACAGATTACGATGCGCATGGAACATGGATCAGTCCCGAGGTTGACCGGTACTTTGTATCTACGCCTGAGGTCATGCGCAAATTGCGCGTACGTGGAGTGCCTATGTCGAAAATTCAAGTCACGGGTATTCCGGTTCATCCAAATTTCTGGGAGCATCCGGGGCACGACGAAATACGGGACCAATTCGGTCTTAAGCCGATACCCACCGTGCTCGTTATGGGCGGCGGCTGGGGTCTGATGAACGATGAAGTCATTCATCGCTCGCTTACCCATTGGAGAGAAAACATTCAATTTATTTTTTGTCTGGGTCATAATGATAAAATTCGTCGTAAAATGCAGATGGACCCCCGCTTCGATCATTCGAATATTCATATTTTCGGGTTTACGCGGGAAATCGACAAATTAATGGAGGTATCGAATCTGCTTATTACCAAGCCCGGCGGAATGACATGCACCGAGGGGCTGGCAAAAGGGATTCCGATGTTGTTTCACAAACCTCTCCCCGGACAGGAAGAAGAAAATTGCCAATACTTTACGGCTCAAGGCTTCGGAGAACCGATTACTTCGCTGGATGTTGTCGTTAAATGGATGAACCGGCTGTTACACGAATTTCCGGAAATCGTTCGCAAGCGACAGGATCACGTTCATAATGTAGCGCGATATTATCCTCTTCAGAGTGCACAGAGTATTTTGGATATACTGGAACCAAACAGGGTGCTTTCCTAAAAAGGAAGCACCCTGTTTTATATTTTATCATTTTCCATACTTCTCAAGGCGGATTTTCTCATACTGTTCCAATACATCTTTGCCGATCAGCACCTCGACACGATGGATGTTCATACCTTTGCCCATAAATTTATTTTCATATTCGGTCATGACATGCTCTTCATTGATACCATCACGATGAAGGTTCAACGATATATTCGTCATTTGCAGACCACTATCAGCAAACGAATTCAGTGAGAACTCAAACAGCGTCTCCGAATCGGTTTTGAAATGAATTTGCCCCTTACTGTTCAAAAGCTGACGGTACTTGTCCAAAAAGCGCGGATGCGTCAAACGACGACGCGCATGTTTGGCTTTAGGCCACGGATCGCTAAAATTCAAATAAATGCGTTCAATTTCCCCAGGTTCAAAAACATTTTCAATCTGTTCAATGTTCGCCAGCGCCAATTTGATATTAGGCGGCGTATCCACCTCTGTATCACTCCAGGCCAGACGTGACTTTTCTGCTGCACGACGCACCAGCTCGTCGTACATATCAAAGCCAATATAGTTGATTTCCGGATTCCGATAGCTCATTTGGCTGATAAACCGACCTTTGCCCATGCCGAACTCCACATGAATCGGACGATCATTGCCAAAAAGCTGCTGCCACTTTCCTTTATACTGTCCCGGCTCCAAGATGACCAGATCCTGCTGTTCTTCCAGACTTTCCCGTATTCCTTTTCTTCCGCGTAAACGCATGTTACTCCTCCATATGCTCTGTTATCAAGGAAAAAGGAATTTCACCCCCGCTTGAAGATACGGAAATGAAATTCCTTTTTCAATATATTTGGATTGGGGTCCAACTAATTTAATTGTTCATAGTCTACCCCATCAGCAGGTGAAAAATCAATCGTCTTTTGGCAAGCGGCTCTGATTTTTTGACGTGCGGCCGTTCCAATCTGGCGGTCCTGCCCAAAACGGACACCGGTTAGCGCCAATGCCTCATCAAAGGTTAACTCAACAGTAACTTTATCCATACGCGTTTTATCCTGCGTACTCATAAAAGATCACCTCACGGGTTATTAGTGATGGAACCGACGTGCATTTATCCTAAAGCAGGCGATAGAAGCAGCACAGCTGCCCTGAAAAATAATCATTAGCCGATGGTTAACTTTTATTTTCAGGATCGAAAACATTCCTTTTATAGTATGTCTGGTACCGCTTACAATATAACACATGGTGTAACCTTTTTCAATCCTGAATCCAATAAAATCCGCACTTTCTCCTGCCTTTCGCTATCAAGTGATTCCCAATTCCGACTGATTTTTGTTACAATAGGGTGATCGCAAAAAAAGGAGTACACCCATGAAAACAGATCTGTTGCCTGCTCCTCTCCTATGGGGAGATAAACGGTTCCATACGTGGAATCACGAAATGCGCGAGCAATTTCAAAATAAAGTGTTTAAAGTCATGCTGGATGCGGGTTTTACCTGTCCGAACCGGGATGGTTCAATTGCCAAAGGAGGCTGCACCTTTTGCAGCGCACGGGGATCTGGTGATTTTGCAGGACGCCGCCGGGACGATCTGGTCACCCAATTCAATACGATTCGGGACCAACAGCATCTAAAATGGCCAAATGCCAAATATATCGGCTATTTTCAAGCCTATACGAATACGTATGCCCCGGTTGAGGAGCTGCGCGAATACTTCGAGGTGATTCTGGAGCAGCCCGGTGTTGTCGGCCTGTCCATTGCTACACGTCCCGATTGTCTGCCTGACGATGTAGTGGATTACCTTGCCGAGCTGAACGAGCGCACATACCTGTGGATCGAAATGGGCCTGCAAACTGTCCATGAATCCACCTCAGAGCTGATTAACCGCGCGCATGACACTCAATGCTACCTGGATGCGGTGGAAAAGCTGCGCAAGCGCAATATCCGCGTGTGCGCGCACATTATTTACGGACTGCCGCAGGAAACGCATGAAATGATGCTGGACACAGGTCGCGCAGTGGCGGCTATGGATGTGCAGGGCATCAAAATCCACCTGCTGCATCTCATGCGCAAAACGCCGATGGTCAAGCAGTATGAAGCCGGATTGCTACGTTTTCTGGAAAAAGATGAATACGTCAAGCTGATCGTCGATACACTGGAATTCTTGCCGCCTGAAATGATCGTTCATCGGTTGACCGGGGATGCACCCCGCGATTTGCTGATGGGACCGATGTGGTCGCTCAAAAAATGGGAAGTGCTTAACGCCATTGACGATGAGCTAAAATCACGTGAAACGTGGCAAGGTAAGTATTGGAGGCAGCCTTAAATGGGCTTCCTGTCTGTTTTGAGTTACGCACATCAATTGGTAGCTGCGCGAGTCCAGCCGGGCGATACCGCTATAGATGCCACAGTTGGCACTGGAGCGGATACGCTTTTCCTGGCTAAGGCTGCCGGAAGACGGGGACGCATCTACGGCTTCGATATCCAGCAGGAGGCGTTGCAACTCGCTCGTCGTCGGCTCGACGAAGACGAATCAACCTCACTGGCGGAGGTATCGCTGCTGCACCAAGGCCATGAGAAGATGCAGGAGGCCATTCCCGACAAGCTGCATGGCAAAGTCGCTGCGGTCATGTTTAACCTCGGCTACTTGCCTTCCGAAGGCGCTGACCCGTCTGTTATCACGCATACGGACAGCACACTCACCGCTCTTGATGCAGCAATGTATCTGCTACGCCCTCGCGGTATTCTGACCGCCGTACTGTATCCGGGGCACGCCGGGGGTGGCGAGGAAGCGGAAGCGGTCCTTCAATGGGCTTCCGCCCTCCCGGTATCCAGCGGTCAAAGTATTATTTATCGCCAACTACAGCGAGCCGCTTCGCCTTACGTAGTGGCGGTTGAAAAGAAATAATGTCGGCTTTTTTAATTCGCATATTCAGGTTATGAGCGGCTTTTTTTAAGCCGCCTTACATATATCTTTTTTTGAGCGTCGTACGGGCTATTCATCCCAGTTTTATTGCCCCAACGGCACGTTTCTGTTTCCCTATTCTGTTAGGTCGCACTCATTACTCATTATGGAGGAGAGAAATTATGCTAAAGCCATACCCGCTGCAATTTCAACCTGAGTTCAAAGAGAGAGTTTGGGGAGGACGAGCCTTGGAACAATTCGGTTTGACCCCGCCGGAAGGACATATTGGCGAAGGATGGATGATTGCCGATCATCCAAATGGAACCACAACGGTCATCAATGGCGAGCTGGCTGGCAAAGGACTGGATGAAATTCGCGAAACCTACGGGCAGGACTGGCTCGGGGCCAAGGGCGTATCGGAAAAAGGCGGACGTTTTCCCCTTCTGATCAAGCTGCTGGATTGCAATGACGATCTGTCCGTGCAAGTGCATCCGACAGATGATTATGCAGGACTTCCAGCCGGAGAACTGGGAAAAACCGAAATGTGGTACGTGCTTGATGCCAAGCCGGATGCTAAAATTATTTACGGTCTGACCGAGGGCGTGACCCGGGACAGCCTGCGTACCGCTCTTGAAAGCGGAGACATCCTGGGCAGCTTGCGTCAGGTTCCTGTCGAGGCTGGCGACACATTCTTCATCCCTGCCGGAACCGTACATGCGCTGTGTGCAGGCGTTGTTGTTGCTGAAATTCAGCAAAATTCAGATACCACCTATCGGTTATATGACTACAACCGTCCTGGTCTGGATGGTAAGCCCCGTGAGCTGCATATCGAGGACTCCCTCAATGTGACCTCTTACGAGGGGGCTGGTGCAACAACGATGAAGACAGGTGATTTGCAGCCGGGTGAATGGCTTCAACTCGCAGCCTGTGAGTATTTTGTCGTGGAAAAGGGTATCGTAGAGGGAAGCTGGGCGCTTTCTACAACTGATGACAGCTTTACCATTCTCGTGATTTGCGAAGGTAGCGGTACATTAACGTGGGACAATCATTCGGCCTCTCTCTCCTGCAAAGCCGGAGATTGCTTTCTGTTACCCGCCAATCTGGGCGGGTACACGCTGAATGACGGAATGACTGTCCTTAGATCTTATCTTCCTTAAAGCTTAAAGGGTGTGTTGTCTAATCATGCGGGAATATACCTTCACCATCGCTGAAAATGACGGAACGGAGCTTTTTGCCTACCGCTGGCTACCGGATGAGCATACGCCCGTGCGGGGAATCGTTCAGATTTCGCACGGGATGTGCGAGACGTCCCACCGCTATATTCGCTTGGCCGAGAAGCTTACAGCTTCCGGCTACGGTGTATATGCCAACGACCATATCGGCCACGGACGTACGGCTGGTGATCCTGATAAGCTCGGTATGCCGGGAGCCAATGCGTTCAATCGAATGGCAAGCGGTATGCTGGAGCTGGGCGAAATTGCGGCCAAGGAGTTTCCGGATCGGCCTCGTTTTTTGCTCGGTCACAGTATGGGGTCCTTTTTAACCCAGAAAATCATGTATGATGACAGGCAACAGTATCACGGGTTTATTTTATCGGGAACGAACGGGCGGCGCGGTCTGCTGAAACTTGGAGAGCAAGTTGCCCTGCTGCAAGCCAAACTGCAAGGAATGGATCACCGCAGCATACTGCTCAACGCTATGGTCTTCGGCGGATTTAATCGGGCCTTTCGTCCGGTGCGGACGGCGTTCGACTGGCTATCCCGCGATCCTGAGGAAGTAGATCAATTCGTGCATGATCCGTTATGCGGAGCCATCTGCACGACAGGCTTTTTTCTAGATTTTTTCCGGCTTTTGCAGGAAATACATGGGCCCTCCTCACTCGAAAAAATCAATCCCAAACTGCCAGTCTATATTTTTGCCGGGGACCGTGATCCGGTGGGGTTGTTCGGTAAAGGCGTTCTATCGCTGGTGGATATGTACCGAAGTCTGAAGCTTCAGGATGTAGAATATCGTCTCTATCCTGACGGCCGACATGAGATGCTGCATGAAACGAACCGCAACGAGGTCATGAACGATATCGTGGATTGGCTGGATCGTCATGTCAACACAGCAGCGACCTCCGTTTCTGTTTTGTCTGGAGGCTATGAGACATCCGGTTGATCCGCTTTGTCCAAAAATCATCCTCGCTGGAATAAAAAAGGAACCTTCAAAACCACGATTACAGTGGACTTGAAGGTTTCTTTTTTGTGTTTACTTTTTACTTTGAGGTTATGTTCAAAATTACCATGCATTCCGTTCTCTTAGGGAAGTAATATGAGCTATATGATGTTTGCCATGCCAGGCATAGATGCCGATGTTTCGTTCCAGTCGAATCGTCTGACCCGATTCCGGATGGATAAACGTTCGGTGTAATTGATCATCCCCCATCGAACGCAACACAACCACCCACCGTTCATGCAACCCTTCCAGCAATTGCAGAGAAGGCTCCAGCGGAAGCTCCCTTGCATCCGGTATTTCGGCCCAACGTCCCTCATCATATGGCTTAATCGTGGGTGTATCCTCTGTTAGCGCCAGCTTGAAGCGAACATAACTGTTCATATGGCTGTCTGCCAGATGATGAACAACCTGCCGAACCGTCCAGCCGCCTTCGCGATAAGGCGTGTTCAACTGTTGTTCATCCAGCCCTTCCACCGCCTGACGAAGCTGAGAAGGCAGTTCAGCAATATCTTGAGTCCATGCCACAAGCTGTTCTTCTGTAATCGTATCTGGAACGACAAATGGCCCAATCGGGTAGCGCAAATCATGATCCAAAACAGTCCCCCACCCTTCTCTGCATCTGAGTATCCTGTTACCTGTAATCTTATGTTTTAACTATGCAGGAAAAAAAGCAGACCCGCAAGAGCCTGCTTTTTCATAGACGTAAAAATTAAATACAACTGTTGATGTATTTTATCCTTCCAGCAACAGCGATTCCGGATCTTCCAGCAATTCTTTGACCGTTACCAGGAAGCGAACCGCTTCGCTGCCATCAATAATCCGGTGATCATAGGACAACGCGATATACATCATTGGACGATTTTCCATACGTTCCTCGTCAATGGCAATGGGGCGAAGCTGGATTTTATGCATTCCCAAAATACCCACTTGCGGTGTGTTCAGGATTGGCGTAGACAGCAGGGAACCGAAAATACCTCCGTTGGTAATGGTAAAGGTTCCACCTTGCAGATCCGCCAGAGAAAGCGAATTGGAACGTGCTTTGCCAGCCAGCTCTGCAATGCTCTTCTCAATTTCGGCAAAGCCGAGACGATCAGCATCCCGTACAACGGGTACAACCAGCCCTTCCTTCGCAGATACGGCAATCCCGATATCATAGTATTTTTTCAGTACGATATCATCGCCGTTAATTTCCGCATTCACAGTAGGGAACCGCTTGAGCGCGCCGACCACTGCCTTTGTAAAGAAGGACATAAAGCCCAGCCCTACATCGTGCTTCTCCTTGAACTTATCTTTGCGGCGTTTGCGAACATCAAGGATGGCGGTCATATCCACTTCATTAAAGGTCGTGAGCATAGCGGCCGTTTGCTGTGCCTCAACGAGACGCTTGGCAATGGTTGCTCTGCGGCGGGACATGCGCTGACGTTCCACCGGCTTGCTGTACTCTGTCTGAGACGAGGACGCCGCCGCAGGCTTATTCGCAGCAGGAGTCGCAGGTGCAGGTGATGCAGCTCGCGAGACATCAGCGCTATTTGCATGCGTTTTAACGTCCTCTTGGAACACGCGCCCAAGCGGGTCCTTCCCCTGTACCTGCTCCAGATCAATTCCACGCTCACGTGCCAGCTTCCGGGCAGAGGGAGATGCCGTCTGACCGTTCCCGTCACCGTTGGATGCAATAGGCTGTGCGGCCTGCTCAACTGCTGATGTGCCGCCGCCTGCTGTGGAAGCTGGCAAAGTGGCTACAGACGGTGCTTCCGGCGCTTGGGTCGCTGCTGCTTCTCCAGCACCGGATTGTTCTGCGTTACCGCTCCCACTGCCGCTTCCAATCAAGCCAACTGCTTCACCGATAACTACCGTTTCCCCTTCCTGTCGAAGGATTTTCTGGACTACGCCCGCTTCTTCTGCGCTAATTTCCAGGTTGACCTTATCGGTTTCCAGTTCCAGTAGAACATCTCCCTGTCCTACGGAATCCCCTTCCTTCACAAGCCATTTGGAGATTGTTCCTTCCGTGATGGATTCTCCCATTGCTGGCACTAAAATATCGCTCACAGCCGCTACCTCCCCAGTGTAATATTGTTTTTGGAATCCTGCTTCAACGCTGATTGAATAATTCGCTGCTGCTCTAGGCTGTGTACTTGCTGATAACCACTCGCCGGGCTGGAACGATCCGGTCTGCCTGCGTAGCGAATTTCCGCTCCTTGTGGCACTACATTCCGCAGACGAGGCTCGATGTAACTCCAGGCACCCATGTTTTTCGGTTCTTCCTGTGCCCATACGAATTCCTTAACATGTTGAAAGCGGCTGAAAATATTCCGAATTTCCTCTTCCGGGAAAGGATACAACTGCTCGACGCGAATGATGTGCAGACGGTCCTCCGCTTCAGCCTTGTCCTTCTCCAACGCCTCTTCCAGATCAATAGCAATCTTGCCACTGCACAGTACAATCCGCTCGACACGATCCGGGCGCGCACCCAATCCGGGCTGCTCCAGCACGGGACGGAATGTTCCTTCGCTGAACTCGGAAGCAGGCGAAGCGACACGGTTGTTACGAATGAGGCTTTTCGGCGACATCATCACAAGCGGACGAGCTTCCTCACTTTCGCTTAATGCAGCCTGACGGCGCAGCAGATGGAAATACTGCGAGGCACTGCTCAAGTTAGCGACAGTCCAGTTATTTTGTGCAGACAGTTGGAGGAAACGCTCCAGACGTGCGCTTGTATGCTCCGGTCCTTGTCCTTCACTACCATGAGGCAACAGCATCACCAGACTGGATTTCTGTCTCCATTTGGCACGACCAGCGGAAATGAACTGGTCGAAAATAACCTGCGCACAGTTGGCAAAATCACCGAATTGCGCTTCCCAAATCACTAACGTTTCAGGAGAGTACACGTTATAGCCATATTCAAAGCCAAGAACAGACGCCTCGGACAACGGGCTGTTATGAATACTGAACGAAGCACGTGCTTCCGGCAAAGTGTGCAGAGGGCAATGCGTATTGCCCGTTTCAGGCTCATGCAGCACGAGGTTACGGTGAGCAAAGGTTGCCCGCTCTGCATCCTGACCTGTCATACGAATCGGTTTTCCATCGGCCAGAATTGTAGCCAAAGCCAGCGTTTCCGCCAAGCTCCAATCTACCTTTTCGCCATCGTTCAGAGCCGTTTTTCTGCGCTGTAGAATACGATCCAGCTTCGGATATACCTGAAAGTCTTTCGGCCATTTCAGCAGGTTTTCATTGATCTGGCGCAGCTTTTTCAGCTCTATTGCTGTACGAACCACAGAATCCTGACCCCGTTTTGCCTTGGCAGGAGCAATTTTCGGCTCCTCTTCCGGGTTATTCTTCACATGCTCGTGTGCTTCCTTCAGTCGATTTTGCACCTTATCGATAAGCCCAGCATTGTACGCTTCATCCACAATTCCTTGCTTAATCAGGATTTGAGCGTACAATTTGCTAACCGTTGGATGGTTTTTCACCTTGCTGTATACCAGCGGCTGCGTTGTTTCCGGATCATCGGATTCATTATGACCGTAACGGCGGTAGCCAATCAGATCAATCAGGAAATCCTTCTTGAAACGGTTGCGATATTCACCAGCCATTCGAGCTGCTGCAATACACGCCTCGGGATTGTCCGCGTTCACGTGTACGATCGGAATTTCATAGCCTTTGGCCAGATCGCTTGCATAGCGGGTCGAACGTGAGTCCACGCTTTCCGTTGTAAAGCCCAAACGATTGTTAACAATAATATGAACCGAGCCGCCATTACGGAAACCGCGCAAATTCGTGAAATTGAGTGATTCGGCCACGATGCCTTCACCTGGAAAAGCCGCATCGCCATGCATAATAATGGTTGCCGCCTTGCTGACATCCAGCTTCGGATAGCCTGCTTCCCTGCGATCCTCCTGCGCTGCGCGGGAAAAGCCCTGCACGACCGGATTCACGTATTCCAGATGACTCGGGTTATTCGCCAATGTCAGACGGGCCTGTACCGCTTCCCCATCCTTTACAAAACGATCGGCACCCAGATGGTATTTTACATCTCCGGTCCAGCCGTAATTAATTCCTGTTGAGCCTTCAGACGGAATCAGATCCTTATTCGGAGAATGATGAAATTCAGAGAAAATCTTGCTGTAAGGCTTGCCCAGCACGTGGGCCAGTACATTCAGACGACCACGATGCGCCATCCCCATCAAGACGTGGCTTGCACCTGCATTCGTCGTAAGACGGATAATCTCGTCGAGTACCGGTACAAGGACATCATTACCCTCGATGGAAAAACGTTTCTGTCCGACAAACGTTTTATGCAAAAACTCTTCGAATTGCTCCACCTCTACCAGTCTGCCTAGCAATGCCTTGCGTTCCTGTGTGGTGAGTGGTTTGGAGGACCAGCCGGATTCAGCATAGCTGTTCAACCAGCGGCGTTCCTCCTCATTATGAATGTGACTAAATTCATAGGCAATCGGGCCTGTGTATGCCACACGCAGACGTTGAATGGCTTCCCAGCCGTTAAGTGTTCCAGCAGGAGCGTTATCCCATATTAAAGAGGCCGGAAAAGCCTTTAGGTCCTGTTCAGTTAAACCGTAGGATGCTGGATCAAGCAAGCGAGTATCCTGCTCCGCATCCAGTCCCAGCGGGTCTATTTGTGCAGCCAAATGTCCGTATTCACGGATGTTCCACACCATTTTCCCGGCTGTAACCGCTTTCTGTAATGTGTTCGAATCAAGATGTCCCTGAGCGCTTGCCGGGGGGCCTTGCAATTTGTAGTCTATCATGGAAGCAGCCGAGTATTCGGATTGCGGCGGCTCACCCCATTGATCAAACAGCTCGCGGTAAGCCGGATCAACTGTTCCGGGGTCCGCTACATACTTTTCATACTGGTCCTGCACATAACCTAGATTAGGTCCGTAATACGCCTGCCAAGGTACCTGTCTGCTGCTCTCTTCCATTGTCATCTCGTTCCCTCCGTCAAATTTTGAAATTCATAGCTGGACGGAAATCATTTTCATTTCAGTTTTTGCAAAATTCTCATTTTAAGTTGTTCACAATATGCTCACATTATATGAAATCCTTCATCAAAAGTCGAATTTCACAGTTCCTATCCTTCTTCCATTGTATAAAGTTTTCTAGCAATGAGCATTTCCTTTTTCTCAACATATCCATGCGTAAATTAGATGAATCGGGTTATTTCGTATGAAAACAAGCGCCACAGGCGGGTTTGTCCCCCAGCCTTGGCGCTTTTATCGTACAAATCATAATATCAGGAACCAAATTGGGCAGTATGCAGACAACTGTACACTCCATCCGCCGCAACCAGCTCCTCATGTCTTCCCTGTTCGGTAATGCCTTTTTCCGTCACTACGATAATACGGTCGGCATTTTTAATCGTCGCCAGTCGGTGGGCAATGACCAATGTCGTCCGTCCGGCAGACAATTCTGCCAGCGATTGCTGAATCGCAGCCTCTGTCTCCGTATCCAGCGCTGAGGTCGCTCCATCCAAAATGAGAATCGGCGGATTTTTCAAGAACATCCGTGCAATCGCCAACCGCTGTTTCTAACCTCCAGACAGCTTCACACCCCGTTCACCGATCACCGTATCCATTCCTTCCGGCTGAGAACGGATAAAATCATGCAGCTGCGCACGCCGCGCAGCCTCCCATATTTCATCCTCCCCGGCATCCAGCTTGCCATACCCGATATTTTCGCGAATAGTGCCAGAGAACAGGATCACATCCTGCTGCACAATCCCAATCTGTCGGCGTAGTGAAACCAGCGTCATACTGTGGATATTCATACCATCAATGGTAATGGCACCGCCCTCCACATCGTAAAAACGGGGAAGCAAGCTGCAAATCGCCGTTTTCCCCGCCCCTGATGGACCTACAAAAGCAACCGTTTCGCCAGCCTGAATGCCGAGATCAATTCCTTTTTAGTACCTTGTCCTTGCCTTCATATCCAAAAGGAACATCGCTATAGCGAATATCTCCTCTCAAATGGTTTGCGCCCCGAAAACGGTTGTTGTTTTTGTCAAAGCGTACCTTTTCAAACTGCTCATTACCAAAAGCTTGCACAACACGGATACCGCCAATTATATTTTCTACACGGGCATTAAACTCTCCCATGCTCGTATACATCGTATCGAAGGCCTTGGTCATCTTTTTGTTAAAATAAATGGACACCCAGATTAGCACCGGAATCACCGCAAAAATTAGCAACGCGAGCTTCCAGTGAATCGAGCTCATCAGCACAAATGCCCCAATCAGCCTCATAATCGCAATGAACAAATCCTCCGGCCCGTGATGCGCCATTTCGCCAATCTCCACCAAATCATTCGTAATTCGCGACATCAGCTGCCTGTCTTGTTGTTATCAAAAAATCGGAAGGACATCTTTTGCATATGCTCAAACAGTCTCCGCCGCATCGCCGTTTCAATATTAACGCCCAGCATATGACCCCAATAGTTAATGATGTACTGCATCACCGTATTTACCGCATAGATCGCGCCAGCAAACCCGCGCAGGCCCACAGAATCAGCCTTAAGTTATTTTGCGGCAATAAGTCGTCCACCACATAATTCACGGCGAGCGGAAACCCCAGCTCCAGCAACGCAGCAAAGACCGTGCACGAAAAATCCAAAAGAAACAAAGAACGATACGGTCGATAGTATTCCAAAAAACGACGTAGCATGCTTCTCCCCATTTCTGTATGTACTCATTAGCGAATAGACTTCCAATCGATGAAAAAATCCAATAAACAAAAAAATATCCGGCAGGCGCAAAATCTGCGTCATTAGGACATTTTGATTAGAATCGGAGTAGCGGGATTCGAACCCACGACCTCACCCACCCCAAGTTCCTCGTGGGGGCTGTTGTGAGGTAAAACTGTGAAGGTGGACTTTTTTGCTTACTCTTTTTTGTTAGGCAATTACCCAAAAAGTATACAGCCAAATACAATATCTTGAAAACTAAGATTAAGATAAGGAGTGATTGTCTTTGTATTATCGTCAATATCCATCTGAATATTATGAATGCATGACGTTCTGCCAAAGTCCACCTAATCCAGGGACTTATCAGGAATGTCATGATGCATGTAGATTAAATTTCCCACCAAAACCTATATAAGTTGAACTAAAGATTAGAAAACTATGGTAAGGATTTCGTTGCTACATGTCGAAGTAATATAGACAATGACTTTAGACAGGCAGGGGAATTTAATGGACCATTCAGCATCTTTTCAAGAGATCCAAACGGCGATGAAGCAAGCTAAAAAACGTCGGATGTACGAACGATACCAGACGCTGTATTTGTATCTACAAGGAACAGAAGTAGAGCAAATTGCCCATACCATCAACCGAAGTGCGAAAACCGTAAAAGGTTACATTCAAGCGTATGAAACAGGAGGGCTTCCAGGTCTTCAAATGAATCATTCGCCAGGTGCGCCTGTTCGATTAACCCCAGAACAACAAGAAAAGCTGAAACAGACTATCGTGAACTCGGTTCCGCATGATGTGGGCTTTACGGCGCGGCACAATTGGACACTGGAGATCATTGCAGCCTTGATCAAACGAGAATTTGGGGTGACGTATTTGCTTCGTGGCATTTCCAAAATGATGCACCGACAGGGGCTGAGCTACACCAAGCCAACGTACACCTTGGCAGCCGCGGACGAAGAAAAACAAAGAATCTTTACAGAATCCACGTTTCCCAATTTAAAAAAAGATATATGAAGAACGAAATTCAGCACGTACTATTTGAAGACGAATCCATGATTCGTGATTACCAAGCGATTCAGAAAACGTGGTTCCTCCGCGGCAAGCAACGGATCATTCAAACCACAGGTAAACATCGCGGCGTCAAACTGCTGGCAACCGTCGATTATGGGACAGGCAAGATCGTATGGCAGGAAGATGAGCAGTATACAGCAGAAACCTTTCTAAGTTTTTTTGAAAAAAGTCGTAGATGAATACCCAACAGGCAAAATCGTGATGGTATTGGACAATGCGCGAATCCACCATGCGAAGCTGCTGGCACCGTTCCTCACGGAGATGGAAGACCGACTTGAACTGGTTTTCCTACCTCCTTATAGCCCTCAACTCAATGCAGTCGAAGGGTTATGGAAATGGCTTAAATCGGACGTGATTAACAAACGTCTTCTACCACACGGTCACTGAAATTCGCACCAACGTGCAGCAATTCATGGAGGAGATTATGAAAGTGCCTTTGACCATCATCGACCGACTCTGTGTCAGATTCTAGTCAGCCGTTTCTTTAGTTCAAACTATATAGATTTGAGTATCTCGCGAAATAAAAAACCACTTAAGCTCGGAAATCCCAAGCTTAAGTGGTTAATCGTGCTTTTATATCTTATAACAGCCTTAAGTTGTCGGGTTCAATGCCCCTTGATACTCATTCATTAAATTGTCGATAATCTGCTGTACGGACAAAATCTCTTTAATCTCATGAACTCTGGACCCAGCAAAAACCAAACCGTTCTTAACATCTCCTCTAAGGGAAGTAAGCAGGGATTCCATTGTACAGAAGCGATGTGAACAAACCTTTAGACAATCATAGCATTTGACTATCTTTAATTTGGCATCATCACTGATCCGGTCCGTAAATTCATTCCGAATCGCTCTACCTTCTAGACCCACTGTAGACTTGATGAGGACAGTATCTCCTTGCTGAGCATCTACATACTTTTGCTTGAAGGCTAAGGGAGCATCACACTCATGGCTAGCCACAAAACGGGTGCCCATTTGAACACCAGATGCGCCAATCCGAAGGGCTTTTGCGATATCATCCCCTGTCAGAATCCCACCCGCAGCAATAACCGGAATCGAAACGGCCTCTAAGACTTCAGGAAGGATATCAAACATGGATCTGTCTGTACCTAAATGGCCCCCAGCTTCGAACCCTTCCACAACGACTGCGGAGGCACCAAGTCTTTCGGAAATTCTGGCTAATTTGGCGGATGAAACAATAGTTACCACAGGAGTACCATATTCTTTACCCCAAGCATAAATATCTCTAGAAATTCCGGCTCCGGAAATAATAAAGTCAACCTTTTCTTCCAAAGCAACCTTCATTTTTTCGGCAAAATCCTTCACTGCGAATAGTACATTCACACCGATATAGCCAATCCCTTTAGAGAGTTCTCTTGTTTTGCGAATATGCATTCTCAGCTCTTCAGTAGTGATCCCTGTACCAGAGATGGTGCCGATCCCGCCTGCATTGGCTACAGCAGCGGCTAGTCCACTTAAGGATATGCCTACGCCCATTCCACCTTGAATAACAGGAACTCTGGATTTAATATGTCCGAATTGGATTGTTGGAAGTTTCAATTACACACCTCTTTCACAAGTTGTAGACATTATAAAAACTCCTCTGGAGTAATTAGCTATAACGTAACACAGTTAAGCCTTTCCCGATGTGACTGTGAGCATGCTCAAACTATGTTAAATATCATGTCTTTCAACTGTTTTCTTTTATGAAATTGTTCCTTTACATCTGAAGTAGTAATCAGTAACATGGATATAAATGCCAATTATGAAGATGCATATAGGATCTGCTTAAGCAGGTCCCTTTTTAATTTTTTATATTTGAAGGGGTGTTTAACTATGAATCAGATATCAATTTATCCTATTGAATTAAATGCACTTTTAGAACTCCACTCCGGGTAATTGGTTAGTTAATACTGATGGCAATTTGGTAGGGATGATTGAATTCTAGAATATGCTCTGGGGTATAGATGTAGAGAGTTTTTCGATATTGTTTGAGAGGTATTTTAACGAATCAGAGAATGCTAAGCGAGCTTTTTTTGAAGGCTATGGAATTGAAATTCTAGAAAAGAAACAAATACATATTAGCAGGCCTGTTGATTAACTAAAAATAGGATAAAAAGAGTCGCCTTTTCGGGTAATGGAAAGTACCAACCAACCATTCCGAAAAGAGGCGACCCTCATGAATCAGTGTGCCTTATTTCAGAACTTGCTACCATCTATCTTTAGCGAATCCAAAGTGAAGGCCGTAGCTGAGGAACAAGGCTATGAAGATACAGCCCGCAAATTCACAGTGTTTCAACTCCTGCGGTATTGGACTCAAGCCGCCTTGGAGCAGTGGAAAGGCTATCGCTCCGGCGTGGATCAAGCGTCGTTAAGTGGTTTGCCGACGGTTCATTACTCTACCTTCTCCGGGAAAGCCGCCGAAGTGCCTTTTGCTGTGTTCAAAACATGGTTTCACCAACTTCTTCAAAGCCGAGGACGAGCCGAACGGCGAACCTTACAGATTCCTCAGGAACTGCTGCTCATCGACTCGACCACCGTAACGGTAGGAAAGACTCGTCTGCCCTGGGCTCCTTATCATGGCGAACGAGCCGGCGTAAAGCTTCATGTCGCTTGGGATGTGACCTCCGGGCAGCCTCAGCACGTCGAAGAAACCACCGCTGTAAGTCATGACGGCCCCCTGGGTGAAGTCCTCGCCGATCCGTCCTACACGCTGGTTCAAGATCGAGCCTATGGTAAAATCGAGCGTTTGGATCGTTACCTGGAGCAAAAACAAGGGTTCGTGATTCGCTTAAAAGAGAATGTGCACCTCGTTACTCCTCGGACGTTACGACAGTGGAATTCAGAAAACGCTCCCGTGAAACGGGATATCATTTGTCAGTTAGGTACGCCTGCGTGCCGTTTTCTCAAAACGGCATCGTGTGGTGGTTTTTGAGGATGGGCACGGTCATGACATCCGCGTGGTGATGAATCTCATGCACATCACAGCTGAAGAAATAGCCTTGATGTATAAAGCTCGTTGGCAGATTGAACTGTTTTTTCGCTGGATCATGCAACATTTGAATATTCCAACACGGTTTGGAACCACCGAAAATGCGGTGTATGGACAGTTGTTCTCAGCGCTTATCGTATACGTACTGTTAAAAACGATGTATGATCGCGTAAGCCTTCGTGTTCCCAAGCATGAAGCACTGGAGTTTGTTCGTTTTGCGCGCCTGCTCTTGCTAAATAAGCTTGCTGCTCATTGGAGATACCTTCTATATACCTTGAATATGAAGGATATCTTTCATTCTTAAATTCACAATAATTGGTTAACCAACAGGCCTGTTGTGCCAATATCCTTTCTTCTACAGATAGTTTGTTTTAAATTAGGTGTCTGGACGATAATTTATTGCTAATTGTAAAACGTTTTGGTACAATAAGCATATTATAAAGTTACTTTTTAACACTATAGAATGCATTTAGCTGGAGGAAATTATGATAAAGATTCATCTTTCCCGTATTATGGGCGAAAAACGAGTAAATATTGCCGAGCTTTCCCGCATGACTGGATTACATAGAAACGGAATCACCAAACTTTACAACGAAGAAACAGACGGTGTGAAATTTGATACGCTAGATAAAATCTGTAAAGCTCTAGACTGCCATGTTCAAGATGTAGTCGAGTATGTAGAGAATGGTCCAGACTAGAACCCTTCCCTCCTTACGCATTATTTGTTTAGGATTATCAAAATAGTACTGTTGCTAATTTTAAAGCATTTTGATACTATAAATTCATCAAATTAGTTTACTTATAATCTTGTTAACTAGATTACTTGTTTGCAAATATACACTTCTCTTTTATGTTTGTCAACTAGTTTACTTGATTACTTTTGGAGGAATTGTTGTGATTAGATTTTCTCTTGATAAGATCATGAAGGACCGTGGACTGGAACAAAAAGATATTGTTTCAATTACGGGGATTAATCGAAATACGGTTAAAGCTTTGGCCTCCAACGCAAACGCCCGGATTGACTTTCCAACCTTGAATACACTTTGTAGAACCCTTGGCGTACTCCCTGGTGAACTGATCGAATACTTGCCGGAAGACGACGAAGAGAGCCGTTAATTTGCTTACGGCTCTTTGTTTTTTTACAACCTGGATAAATATATATTTAAATATAAGCTGCATGCCTGCTACTATAATTCCAGATATGAGCCGCCACTTAGCAGATTCATCGTTTGCTCGTATAGCCGCACCAGTAAGTCTCCTTTCGCTTCCTCATCTGTAATATAGTTCTCAAATGTCATATTTACTTTTGTATAAAAGAAAAATAAGTTAAAAGCAAGTCTCTTTGAAATGACTTCTTGGTCTTTTGAAAGCTTAGTTAACTGCTCCATACAATCAACAGCTCATTGAACTCTTTTTGCAAAACAACCCCTCTTGATCTCATTTGAGGAAGCACAATATGCATCAATTTTTTTATTCGATTTTCTAATTCAGTTTGATTGATCATCGTCAATCCCTACCTATTCAGTGGTTTTAGATGTATACTCTCCACATATGATAAAATCATCTTCCATTTCAAAGATTCCCTCCTACTTCCCTATCTTATTTCGAAGCAAAATTCACGGTGACACCACCTGATACCAAAATCATTAATAGATCCATAAAATATTGCTGTGGTGAAAATCTATAGCACGTCTCTTTTTGACCCCACTCTTCCTCGTATCTTTGCAAAAAGTAATGCGCGTTTTGCCAATGGATCGTGAACGGCCCCATAGCTCCAAAACCTCCACAGAGACAGTCCGATATACTGTCCAAGCTAAAACCATAGTACCCTCCGGGTCCATTAATCGCTTCACCCAATGCTATAAAAAAAGTTGGAAAATCCAATATGTATTCCCCGTCTAAAGTGTAGACTTCTCCTCGTTTATCCAGTCTGGAAGAATGATTAGATGCAGAATGTATTCTAGTCACGTTTAGCCACCCGGACCGTTCTTCTTTAGAGAAGCCTTGCCATATGCTATTTTCAAGCGGCTGAGCTCCCTTTAAAAACTCCCATAATCTTAATTCCACAGGGGAGGGCTTCGTTTCTAGTGTACCTGTTAACTCCATATTGAAGTTTCCTTTATTATAATTTAGGGCTCTTCGCTCTATTGGATGGGTAACGCCGTATAGAAATAGGTTCATAGTCAAGCTTGTTTCAGTAGATTCTTAAAGAAATGGTATAAAGGGAACGGGGTAAAAATGGGTTTAGGGCCTGTGTGCTGCAAGTGCTGGAAGCCGATGTTTATTCGCGGTCATGTAGACCATAGCTATTAGATTATGGACGTTTCTGTACCCACGTGCTTTTCGTTTGGCTGCTTGCACTAATCCATTTATGCCTTCAAGCAGACCATTGGTCATCCGGCTGTGAAACCAACGCAGAATGCCTTCTTCATGTTGTTTCACGGTCTTTGCCAGATCCATCATCGCTCCCAACTGTGAGCGCCTAGCCCAGCCTAACCACTCCCGTAAATAGACGTCAGCAAAGACGTGCGGGGTCGTCCATAGTTCCTGCATGGCTAATTTTAAGCGGTAGGCTCTGCCTGTTTTTAGGTTTTTGTCCTTCAGGCTTTCCAAGGTATCTCGCTGCTCTGCCTTCAAGTTCGTTTTGTTCTTTAACCATAGATATTTGGTTCGCTTGAGCCCAGGTTCTTCTTTCTGCTCGGCTTTACGCACCTCATCCACGGCTTCATTCACCATCTTCATGACGTGGAACTTATCAAAGGTAATTTCGGCTGTGGGGAACTGCTCTTCAATACCTCGAATAAAGGCGGGAGACATATCGCAGCAGATTTCCTGTATTTGTGCCGATTCTACGCCTTTTTGTAGTAAATACTGGTTGAAACGCGCTAAGGTATCTTTGCCTTTTCCTTCGGTTGCAAAAAGTACCGTTTTGGTGTCCACATCCACAAACAAGGTAATGTAGCGGTGACCCCGACGCGAGGACGTTTCGTCGATGGCGATCCGCCGAACTAAGCTGACGTCCAGTTCGGTCATGGCTTGATTGACGTAGTGATGAAAAATCCGCCACATGCGTGTGTCATGTTCTCGTAATTCACGCGCTGCTGCGTTGACGGGCATTTCAGCCATTAAACGCATGGCCCAGGCCTCAAAATCCAAGGTGAAATGCGACAACGGCCGGGACCACTTCACGGGAATCAACGTGATTTTATTACATTGTTTGCAGTCTGTTCGGGGAACCCGGGCATGTAAATAGGTTTTCCATTTCCAAATATCGAGATGGCGCCACTGTTTTTTCTCTGCATCGTAGGCCTTGCAAGGTGCTCCACAATGCGGACAGGCAAACAGGGCTCCTCGTTCAAAATCAATAAATAAGTGCCATGCTTCTTCTTGCGGGTCATACTCAATATCAGCTAATTTCCAGGGTTCTTCAAGGTCTAACATGAACTTGAACACATCATTCATTAGATTATCCTTTTTGCTTAATGGGGTCCACATGTTCCATCCCGTCCTCTTCCTATTATTACTAGACAGTATGGACACTTTCTCTATTAAACAGACATCTAACATTTACTTTAGCGAAGAAGCTAATTTAGTTTATCGATTATGTAGGATTTAGGTAGGTGATAATAATAGCTTCCAATCACTTTTTCTTCATCATTTAAAATAGAAATTTTGTCTAAATTTCACATTCATCTAAAAAGCTCTAACGATTCTAGTACAGCATCAGTCTTTAAATTGTGGATAAAGACGTTTTAACTTGATGCGAGCATCCTTGGTCGTAAATTGCCAATCCACACCCTTTTGGCTTTGGTTACGGGATTGCTCCCAGGCGCTCAATTCATCCGACAATTCGGTAATGGAAGGAATACGACGGCCTAAACATTGACGAGTCATGACACTGAGTTCAATCTCTGCAATATTGAGCCAGCTTCCATGTTTGGGTGTGTCATGGATCTCCAGCCTTTTGGCTAAACGAAGAGCTGTTTCCGGATCAAATGCGTGATAAAGTGACGCAACGGAATGGGTGTTCAAGTTATCCATGACGAGTTTAATTTTAGGGGCTTGGGGATAATGTACGTCCAGCAATGCCCTGACCTGCTCGGCCCATTCCATTCGGGTTCGTTGGTTCCGCACCTCGACATGCCGCCAACCCACCAAAGGCTCTGTAAAGATGAAAATACTGCAAGTCCCATTTCGCTCGTACTCGGTATCTTCTCGTAGAGGTTTGGCGGGTTTCATGGGAATGGGCTGCCGGACTTCGTTCAGAAGCTGAAACGGTTTTTCGTCCATGCAAATGACCGGGCAGTTCACGTCGTAGGGTTCATGATACACTTCCAGTACGTCTTCCATCGCCGCTACGAACGCCGCGTTTTGCTGGGGAGGGATGCACCAGCATTTCCGAAGATGAGGCTTAAGTTCGCTTTTTTTAAAATACGATCCACGGTGTCGTAGGAAAGGCTGTCGATATATTGAAGTTCAACCGCTTTGTCTGCCAACAGGCGCAGCGTCCAACGACTTTTTCCCGTTGGAGGTTCACTGCAACTCAGCGCAATGATCTTGGCTTCCAACTCTCCGGTGACCTTGGGCGGATTCGGTGGAGTCAACCGCTTCTTTCGTTCAAGAGCAGCTTGCAGACCTTGCTCCGCAAAGACTTTACGTACAAGATGTACCGTGTTGGTGTGGATGTGGAGACGTTCTGCAATTTCCGTATCTTTTAACTTGCCCTCATTCCGATTCTCGTCTGCCCAGAGTAAGATTTGTGCACGCCGTATGGAACGGGCCGCAGTTTTCCCTGTCGAACAGATCTTTTGTAGTTTTTTTTGTTCTTCTCCGGATAGGTTGACCACATAAGCTCGTTTTGTCATAGTCGATACCTCTTTTTCTTCGACTATATCATACTTTCCTTTATTTAACTATTTTAAATCTGATGCTGTACTAGCAAAAAGTCACGTTTATTTTCGTTTTTATAATCCGCCAGCTTCCTGTGATGATTTGCTTACATTTGTCTTTTTGTGCCTTAGAAATCTTATCCTTCATATTGCTTATCAATTGAAAGGATTGTCTACTTGCTTCAAAGGTATCATCAAGTAAATCTACCAGCGTCACAACATGAGAAGATGCATCAAAAGACTCTAGAGCATATAATAATGTTCCCCTATTGCCCTTGGTCTTCGGGCTTCTTATTAAGTTAATAAGCGGCAAAACAGCTTCATTGCTTTCTAGATCAGCTAATTTAATAGCAATTACATTTCTTAACAATGCATTTTCCATCGATTCCAAATATTTTAATAGTATTGAAGTAAACTTATGGTCTTGCTTTTCACCCACATCCTGTATAATTCTCACAGCTTCCTTTAAATCTCCACTTTCTATAACTTCCTCTAATCGAATTTTGTTCATATTCTCTCCCGTCTTATTACATATGGATGCCGTAAGCTACCTATCCAAATGCAATCCACTTAGTACATTCATCGTCTGTATGTACAACCTTACCAAAAAATCTCCTTGCGCTTCCTTATCTTTAATATATAGTTCAAATTCCATAGTAGTTTGGGTATAAAAGTAAAATAAATTAAACGCTAGCTTTTTAGAGATGATATCTTTATCTATCGTAAGGTAACTTAACTGCTCCATACAGTTCAAAAGCTCATTGAACTCTTCTTGTAAAACAATACCTTTGACTCTCATCTGAGGCAATACAATCAAGATCAATTTGCTTATTCGTTCTTCTAATTCGGTCTGATTCATGTGCAATCTCCCCTATAATATTTTTACAGTTCCAGCGATTGCCTGATAGGGCCTAATAATAGATTCATTTTGAGGATTATTAGCAAAATTCTTAATAATTCTATAAGGTTTTCTATTAAAATCACTAATTCTACCTATATTTTTAATAGAAGGACCATAATTTTGATCGTAGTACCACTCCCCACCTAGCGTATGGATAAACAACTCTCCTAAGAAATAACTTGATAGTAGAAGGGTCTCCATCGTCGGCTCCATGCTAAGTAAAACTTCAATGGTTTCTAATGAATTTTCATCTTTAATGTTAAGATTATTTTCCTCCACAAATGTTTGTAGCTTCTCAAACCACCCTTCATCTAAAAAATTAGCGGGAGGAAGCGTATCCTTAAGAACAATCTCTTCAAACCATTTTAGAGCATACTGATCAATAATCTTTTCTAGGGTGATAAAATATCTCGTAATGACTCTTCATCCTCATAGTAATGCAATTTCTCCATTTTTGATCCATCAATGAAATAAAAACTATAAACTGATTCTGCCTCGGTCATAAAAGTAATTCGAATCGCATTCTCTGACCAATTACTTTTTATCAATTTGAATCGTTTCCTTGAATCCATTGACTATCCTTGTGAAAATCCAGGTATTGTTTAAATGCTCATAGGCAAAATTCAAATTTTTCAGTTTCTTCCCTATAGTTTGTTTAATAATATTTGATATTTTCACGCAACATTCTCCTTATAAGATAATTGGGATCAGTGGAACAGGAAAAAATGCTTCCTCGCTATTTTCCAGAATGAGGGGCTAAAAAGAAACCACATAGAGTTTTATACTCACATGTGGTCAAAATAACTATACTATTAATTTTAATCGTTCAAGAGTTCCTGATTCATTCTTTTAATTTCCTTAAGATACAAATCAATTCTGTCCAAATCTATGGCTGTTTTATCAACGCCAGCTACAAAAAACAACTTAAGCCAAAAAGCATCCTCCTGAGCATAATTTTCAATAGCTTGTTCAATAGTTTCTTCTGTTAATGACTTCACAATAATATCTGGTGGCGATGCAGGAATAAAATTAATATTTTCTTTGGTCATATAACTAATTAAATTTTTGGAGTACATACAACCACAGAAATATTTGTCTCGTCTTCGAGTTCAATAAATACATCTATATTATCATTTTCAATATCTGCTATCTGAGAGAGTGGAGTTGGATATACAATTTTTTTACTCTCATTTGGGCCTCCTCATTTACCGTAAACTTTATATAAGATATTAATAACTGTTTGTTCGTTGGCCTTATTAGCCTTAGCCAGAATGTTCATTTGACCATTATTCATTTTGAAAAATACTCTTGCTCCTTCTTTCCCCCTTAAGTAACTAATATCTCTTGTTAGATTTTTCGTTCCAATTCCCGGATTAACATTTCCTTTAAGGAATTTAGCCACAAGCTCATCTGATTCTTTTTGAATTACTGGATTTTTACCCATTTGTTGAGCCGCTTTTACCAATCCTGCCTCTGATTTAATTAAGCTTGTCGCTTTTTCAATTCTTGTTATTGATCCAAAAGCCATAGATTCGATCATTTCTTGCATTTCAGCATCTTGTCTAAATGCTTCTTGTAACTTCCCTCTAGCCCAATCTTTATTTCCAGGAGTGTTTTTTTCATAATGATACCCTGTAGACATATTATACAAATACTTAAAATAACCATTGTCTTTGTAATTATGACTGTACGGCAATAAAACTGGCCAAGCCTCTTGACCTAAAATACTTCTGATCTTCCACCAAGCTTCAGAATTTTCCCCTTCGTTAGTAGCAATTTCAAGATAAGTGTTTAGTTCAACCTCACTAACTTTATGTCCACTTGGATCATTATAAATTAATGGATTATTTTTCACATACGTATACAAGTTCAACGTCAATGTATCATTAATTTCGCCTTCATACGTATCCTCATTAATAAATCTTCCACTATCAGGATCATACCATCTGGCGCGCAAATATTGCAGTTCGGTTGTATCATCCCATAATTCTCCAGAATAGCGGAATGGATTGTAGACTTTTTCTTCCTTGACCTCTTCATTGCCCCAAATATCATATTGATATTGATTCAACAACGCTCCGGAGGAATCCCTGATTTCAATAATATCTCCGTGACCATTATAGACGGGATAGGCTTCCGTTTGATCTGCATAGGCTATGGCCTCTAATTTTAGACCCCGTATATAATTGGCTTTTAAAACAGGTTTTCCATTTTCAATCGTAGCTTCATCTATAATTTGGGTACTGTTTCCATCGTAAGACAGTTACTTCTGTCATCGTATGAATAAGCATCTTGATTCTCGATAGAGGTCAATCCTATTCAGTCTATCGTACCTAAAGGCATTCTCTACACTATATTGATCGGGAGTTCATTTCGAGATAAAAAGAAACCACATTCAAGAGCTTTGAATGTGGTTAAAATAGGATTTATATTTTCAAAACTTTGTTTATTCAAATCCACATATGAGCAGTCATCTTCATAGAAATCAATTAGATTGATTGTTTATATAAACTCTTCCCACGTATGATAAATATCAAATAATGCATTAGGATTTCGTTTTCCCTTTAAAATTGCGTACATTTTATTCGTTACGATCATGATCACATCCATATCTGTTTCCTTAGTCAAACCAGTGATAACAGGACGATTTACGCTAACATACGACTTAGGTTTAAAAACAACTCCCCAATCCAACCCACTATGATTACTTTTTACAACTTCCCCCAGATAAATGGCAATATCCAGTGTAAAAGCTTGGGATTTTGTGTCGAGTTTTTTTCATATATATAGCTCTTTAACCATTCTTCGGTTTCTGAATGCTCCTCTTCTAATTCCGATGCACTTTTATTTTGAATCTGTACATTTCTTAGATACCATTCCCAAATGTCTATAAGCGAACGATCACTATAATCCAGATGTATCTGTGAAAACGCGCCAAGTTGCTCTAAACGCGAAGGTATTTGTTGTTTAAACCAATTAAAATGTTCTTTAGCTTCATTTTTGTTCATTTCAGAGTATTCTTTCATGACAAAAGGTGGTTGCATTAATTTATAATCCATTTTATTTAGCCTCCTATTTATATACTTTCTCAATAATATATTTAATACCATTTGCATCAAGCATGTCTAACAAAGGTTTAGTTGCTCCTACTTTCCCCGTAATGCCACTCCTATAAAAATGCCAAACTGCTCCTTCAATTTTTTCCTTTTGAATAAGCTCCACATCTTTTTGAATCTGTTTTTTTGCAAAAGAAGTCAGTGATGTGTATCCAACTTTACTTTCATGAGCCATCCCATCCTTCATGACATCAATATATCGTCTTCCAAGTGATGTATCAAAGAAAACTTGCGTTTGCTTAGAGCCGAGTGATTTAGCTAAGAATTGTTCACCAGCCTTTCCTCCTTCAAATCCTAGTTCAATTGCTGTTTGTTTAGTAAATAAACGTGAGACTCTTGATATAAGTGATTTACCTATAGATGTTCCACCTTTAATAATGAAACCATCTACTCCCGCACCAATTATGGTATCCATAATAAATTCAGAAGTATAATCTTCTCTAGCATTTGCATCGACTAAGGCTAACTCATTAAATGTGATTATATCTTTTGGATTATCCGGATTTACATAATACCTTTGTTCATCTAGCCGGGCATTTGCCCATTTAGAGTTCCCCTTGGAGCCGTGTTCCATAACATGCATAAGATAATTATAATAATTTTGACTAAATATATGATCTTGACCACTCGGATCAGTATAAATTAATGGGTTATTAGTTACATACGTATACAAATTCAAACTTAATGGTTTTTCTGTTTCTCCTTCATATAGATCCTCATTAATAAACCTTCCACTATCAGGGTCATACCATCTGGCGCGCAAATATTGCAGTTCCGTCGTATCATCCCACAATTCGCACGAATAACGGAATGGATTGTGGACTTTTTCTTCCTTGACCTCTTCATTACCCCAAATATCATATTGATATTGATTCAGCAAGGCTCCGGAGGAATCCCTGATTTCGATAATATCTCCATGACCATTGTAGACGGGATAGGCTTCCGTTTGATCTGCATATGCTATGGCCTCTAATTTTAAACCCCGAATATAATTGGCTTTTAAAACAGGTTTTCCATTTTCAATTGTAGCTTCTGCTATAATTTGGGTACTGTTTCCATCATAGTAGTATCGGGTTTGAACGCCATCCTGTATACGGTCTGTCAGTAATCCATCCCCATTGTATCGGTATTCTACGCTCTTTCCGTCGATCTTGACTTGAGTCAATCGATTCTGATCGTCGAAGCTATTCTCCCTCGGCTTTGTATGAGGATCTCTCTCTGTTTCCATCGTAAGACGGTTACCTCTGGCATCATACGAGTAAGCATCCTGGTTTTCGGTAGAGGTAGCTATCCGATTCAGCTTATCGTACGTAAAGGCATCCTCTACACCATTTTGAGTACGTTTGGTGATATTTTTACCAGGATCGTAGCTATATTGAAAGCTATTGGTTTCCGCATCGGATCGGGTGTGCTTCAATTCAACTAACTGAATCCCGTTATATTGGTTTTGCTGACGATAACCATTTGCAGATACGGTTGAATCCAGCAATCCATTTTTGGTGTAGGCATATTCCGAAACAGGCTTATCTTTTGTATTGCCTACGGTCTTCAATCTGTTCAATTGATCATACGTATAGTTTACTTGCTCTCCAAATGGCCCAGTCATTTCAGTTCGATTCCCATTCGAATCATACTGATTGGAGAGCTTTAGGCCGTCCGGGTAAGACAAGGTGTTCAATTGCTCCGTATACGGATCATACGCATAGGAGGTTGTACCCGTTCGATCTGTCATGCTTAGGCGTTTACCCGCGGCATCGTATACATAGCTTACTATTTCATCTTTACCTACACGTGACTTCAACCGATTACGGCTATCGTATTCAAAAGAAGTGACATTCCCGTTACGGTCTATTTTCTTGGATAAATTCCCGTTGGTATCGAAATAGCGCTTCTCGATCTGGTTTTTCTCATCTTTGGCTTGAATCACTCTACCCAATTCATCATACGACTTCACCTTGGCCTGACCATCCGGATACGTGATCCGAGTGAGATTACCCAGCATATCGTAAGTGTACTTCGTCGTTTCGCCGTTTGGCTCCGTCACAGCTGTCTGATCGCCCAGGGCATTATATGAAAATTGGGTCTCGTTTCCATTCGCATCGGTTTGACTCAAAATCTGATCGTTTACAGCATCATAGGCCACTTTGGAAGTTAATTGCTGATTACCATCCAATGCTGATTTTTCTTCATTTTGTACTAATCGGTTCCATTTGTCGTAGGTCTGAATTTGTTCATTCAGCTCACCGTCTCGTTGGGTCACTTGACGAAGAGCATCATTATATCCTACTACAGCTTCTGATCCGTCCGCATAGGCTGTTGACGTAGTACGGCCCCAAGCGTCATACCCATAGCGTGTCAGATGTCCAAGCGCATCTTCACTGGATACTAGTCTGCCGTTAGCATCATAAGCTGATTTGGACTTGATCACGTAATTGTTACCTTCATACAGCCCTGACTCGATATTCCAGCCTAAAGCATTGTAACGTGTTTTTGCTTGTATCCCCAGCTCATTCGTCACCGTTACGGTGTTCTCAAGATCATCATAGGCTACACGGATACTTTTACCGTCTGGATAGGTTACAGCCTTTACGCGATCAAGTGCGTCGTATTGATACCCGGTTTTCTGACCTTTCCCGTCCAACGAGGAAATGATTAAACCTGTTGCCTTGTCATAATCTGACTGAATGGTAACTGTAGATTTTTCTCCATCTATATTCGTAACCTCTACACTTTGTTTCGTTGGAAAGGCATGATCGTCATCACTGCTATACTCCGTCGTTGTCGTCACGGATTTGTTACCATTTGCAATGGTTTGAACGGTTGTATTTCCGTAAGCATCTATACCGGAATAATTTACTTTTTGTAGTAATTCACCCCCGGAATGATCCTTGGAGACTATGACCTGCGTTACTTTCCCTTGCGGGTTACGTGTGTACTCTGTAACTCCAGTGCTTTTGGAGTCAATCGGTTCAGCAACGGTTTTAATCCGATGCTTGTCGTCATACGTATACGCAGTTTGTGAACCCTTCTCATCCACTGAGCTTGTCATATTACCGTAATCATCATATTCAGCAGTCGTTGTCAAAACGTCACCATTTTGATTATTGCTGGACGAGGTACGGGTAGGAACAGGTGCGGTATAAGCCTTGCCTGTCACCTGCTTGCCGTACTGGTAAGCTGTGTTCTTTTCAGAATCTCCTGCTTTAACCACTGACTGATCCAGGTAATACTGCGGTGGCGTGTCAGCACTAATAAACTTTTTATTATAATTGAAGGTTGAACGAGTTAATCCATTGTCTGTGATGGTAGAGAACGAAGTATCTTTTACATAGCTCTCACCCATATCGGAATTGTAATGAATGGTTTCCTGATTATAGTTTTCGGTTTTATTGTTTTGATAAGTGATTTGATCTTCACGTGAGACTGCTCTATATGCCTCGTTTACTGAGTTGGAGCCAATATAGCGTTTTACTGGCTGGTCCTCGTAAGTATACAGAGTAGAAGCTCCTGTAGGATGAAATACTTTGGTTAATAAAGCGTACGGGTTAGATATTTGTCTTTCCGGATGCGAAGCACTCAAATTAAACTTGGCCGGTGCTAATGTATATGAATATGTGGTTTTTCTACCTTCGGCATCTGTCACGGAATCCAGTAATTCAACGCCTTGTTCTGTATGTTTACGATAGACAACAGTGCGGTTTCCTTTAGACAGAGTGACGTCTGTAGCCGTATATTGAATATCAATCGAGTTGCCGATTGCATCTTCTACTTTGCTAAGCAGCTTGCGTTTATACGTAGCATTAAGTTCATAATTAAACTTAATGGCATTATGATAGGCATCTTCAATTTGCAGCAACTGACCGTCTTTGGAGAAATATTGTTTTTTCGCTCCATCAACAGAAGTTAATACAGAGGTTGAGTTCTCCCCATTAACTGTCACTGAAGTATCGGCTGTGAAAGTCAGGCCTTTCCAGTCGTAACCTTTAAGCTGATCACCCTCAATTTCATAGCTGCCGCCATCCCCAAGTGCATGTACTGCTTGCCCTCTTTGGTTTCTACATAAGGTAGATTCCAGGACCACCCCTTGCCAAGAGGATTCAGTTGATCTTCAAGCGCAGGATAAGTGCGATTTTGAAAAATAAATGAAGGCTGATAGGCTACAATTTCAGCAAAAACGGTAGCATCCGCATCTGCTGCAATATAATAATCATTCCCATCCTCACCCGGAATTTTAGTCTGAGGATTGCTGTTGATTAAATCCCTATAGTATTCTGCCTTAGCAATCGTTTCAAACGGGATTGTCTGTCGGCGAACAGCCGTTTCGAGTCCCTCGGAAATAATCGTTTCAACTTGTGGTGATCCTTCCAGGGTAAAGGCTGTTCTTGTCCTTCCACCTTTGCCATTACTTGTCCACTCGCTATAACCAATATCGCTTGTATAACCGGGCTTCGTAACGGTTCCGCTATAATCTTGCCTCCATTCTCGGGTATCAGCAGTTCCCTTATTGTACACAGTTCCTGAATAATACGCTGTTCCGTACTCGCTACACATGATTCTACCAGGAGAAAAGCTAGGGCATCTTTGAGGAACAATCATACCTGTTAAGGACAAATCCCCTTCATATGAATCCCTGTCGTAATGTAATTTAGAGTCTCCACATGACGAACCACTTGGATAATTCCGTGTTATATTTCCAGCGCTATCATAAAAGAACGTATTCATAACACTACATTGTTCCCCGAATACATTTTTAAAACTTGGAGCTGTATATGATCCCTTGATGACTCTAACTTGCCCATCTTTATTTAAAGTTCCAGTAAATCCGTCTTTACTATACTTTATTGAATCTGGAAAAGCCTTCTCCCATTTTCCAGTCCTAGAGTCTTTCTCTGTTCTGGATTCCGGGGGTGTAGTATAAGTTACTTTTTGTCCCGCCGCTTGACTAGCAGCTTCATAAGTTGTATATGTGCCTATAACTTTGGTTTCTGGCTGAAGATTATAAGTGTTAATATCAACAGTTCCATCACCGTTTGTATCCTCTTGCATCCACCTTTTTTGCTGATATGTCGCCTTGTATGACTTTGTGATGGGCTTCATCAGCGCCTTAAAGTAAACATAGTAATTTTGTATAGCAGCACTGTTGTCAATGATTTCAGCGCCTTTGTCAAAAAACTGAGCACGATTCGTATCATATTGACGCGTTAATGAAAAGCCTAGTCCGTTTCGTCCAGGCAGTGTTAAATCTGTATTTTGCAGCGATAGGCTACCTGATAAAGTGGATATAGATTCTTTATCGTCGCCAACAGAATAAGGCGCTTCATTAAAAGAGGATTTATTGTATACTGGCGCTTCCTCTCTAATGGGTGGAAGCTGTGGCACACTCGCCATGAGACTCTGTTTCAGGAGATCTGTCTTATATACATCTTCAGTGACTTTGTTCGTAGAAGCAAGGTCATCTGTTGGATAAACATCATCTGTAACATTATGAGAGATCAAGTTATCTAGTGGAGCATCCGATAGCTTATTGTATACGTCACTTGTGACGGTTTGTGATTGGTTCTCTTCTATAGGAAATAACGAGGCTACAGCCTGCTCATAGCTTATATGATCCTGTTCAGCCATATATAACGCCGTATAAATTTGATTTAATGAATAACCCTTTCTTAATTGTTCTAAAATAAAAGATGATGTGACTCCAAATCGGGCAGACATTTGATCCGCCGTGTATTGCGAATTGTCATTCCCTGCACCGAATACATTTGGAGGAACAAGTCCGCTAATTGTACCGAAAATAAATGTGATGATCATGATTATCGCTATATGACGTCTTGTTGTTCTAAATCGCAAGTTCTTCTCTCCATTCCTGACTTTAAATTTGGCTACATATCATTTATTTAGAAACTGCTCACTTTATAATCTGTATCAGGTTACCATTGGCATCGTATTGATATTGGAAAATAACCTGACCATCCTGCTCAATATGTTCAAGCCTTCCATTAGCGTCATAAACATATTTATACTTTCTGGATAGGCCGCTTTTAACACTATTGCTAAATTCCGAATAGTTACCAGCTGCATCCTTGGCTTTCACTGCAAACCTGTAAATTTTCTGAGGCTCTAGCTGGTTTACTTGAAAGGTTAACTCCTTGGTATTACCTATCATTTGACCATCACGATACACATCATAGCTAACAACTCCAACATCATCGGTAGATGCTTCCCACGTTAAAACTATGCTGCCCGGCGTAGGTCTGGAGCCTGCTAACTTCTTAGGTTTGGAAGGGCTTGTTATATCCTTGGGCAAATCGTCAATAGCTGGTATACGATCTAAGCGGTCGTTAAGCTGTTGTTTGTCTGCATCATTGAGATGGACTAGTAAAGTGCGGGCCATATTAATCTCCGTTTGCAATTTTGAAGATTCTGCTTTTTCAACTGCCTGCGTAGCTGTCGTCAATTGTTCAGCATATGCAGCTTGGACATCAATAATTTTCTGTATTGCTACTATCCTTTCAATAAACTTGCTCCTGTCTGGATCACGCAGTTTGTTTATTAGATCTACCGCTGCTGTTACATCGACTTGTAATTTAGAAGTCTCAGCTTGTACTACCGCTGCTGTAGTTTTGGCCAATTGTTCTGCGTATTTGGTATCTAGAACTTTTACAACGAAGCTCTGGGATACAGACTTGCCTAGCGGATCTGTAGCAGTTATCGTTATCGCCGATTCTCCCGAGCTTTGAGGTTGCAAATTCAGTATTGAGGTATTCCCTTTTGAGTCCTTAAACAATTGATGTGTGATAACAGATGAATTTGAATTCGCACCGGAATACCGAAGCTGCTGCTGGTCAGGATCTGTAAAGTATTCGGATAAATCTTTAACTGAAGTTCCCTCATCCATTTCAATCGTGGTTGCTTGAATGGTTTTAATAGCTACGGGGCCTCTGTTTATCAAATTTATGACAGAATCTGCAATCTGAGAAACATTTCCAGCGCTGTCTTTTGCCCGTGCTTGTATGCGCATCCCGTACTCATTGACATCAATGGGTAAATTGTACACCTTCCATTCGCCTTGATTGATACGATATTCCCTTGATACTGCATCAGAAGGGTAGTTCATTGTAACTCTGATATTATTGGCTATTTCACCCGCAGGGCTATGACTGAATGACGGCGGCGCAGGTGGTGTTTTATCAATGTTATTGACTACTAATGAATTCACAGCGCTTATATTCCCGTATTTATCCGTACAACGAGCAAAAATTGTAGTGTTCTCAGCCACCTGAAATGGATTATTATATGGAGTCCACGTACCGTTTACACCGATTTTATATTCGATTTTAGAATTATTAGGTACACCATCCAGTTGAATAAGAACATTTTGATTCGTCATCCCTGTCATATTGGGACTAATACGCGGGCTGGCTGGAGTGGTTAAAACCATTCCTGAGTATGTAAAACTTCCCGAGGATTTAGCTCCATTATTCTCATTTATATAAAAGTAATTGACAGTAATAGTGTTATTAGAAGATGCAGAAGCACTGTAAAATTTAACCGATAATGCAGCCCCAAGATCTTTGGAATAAACGACTACATTGTTGCGAATAAAATTGATATAAGGAGAATTCGCCTGCACATGTACAATCGAACCGTCTGACAAGGTTACTGCTTCATGTGTAGATGATGGCTCTGTCGTCGGTGTTTGACTGTCTTCCGGTATCCCTATTGATCCGCCCCTGTCTGGTCGTGGATAAATATTTATGGGTATTCCACCTGTAAACGCTGCTGACACTACTGCCTGAGGAAGCACAGTTGTGCTCCATGGAGATAAAAAAACAAATAAGCCAAGCATAGTTAAAACGAGTGGCTTAACTTTTTCCCCCTTCTTTCCTAATACGGTTAAATGACATTTCATTTTTAAATTTCTCTCCTTATATTAGTGTTAATACGAAGTTAAAAGAATAAAATTTAAATATATTTTCAAATTTCCAGTTCCTGCTCCACCTACTTAGAAAGGATATATTTGTATTTCATATGATAACAATGTCGCATTTAATTTGTATATAGCGAATAATGTCGAAATAAAGAAAATTAGAGAAATATTTTTAAATTACCTTTAAATATACTTAAAATGATAAATATCTTTTTTAAACATAATTCTATTTGAATGACCAGTATAATTAATCCCTTCACTTCATTCATTGATTTTATATAAACAAAATGTTATATTGTCTATAAAATAATCAACATTTAATCGAGGTGTTTGTTAAAATGGATCATTCTGAACTATTCTGGAATGCTGGAATTGAGGAGCTGAAGCGTGGGTATATCCGTCAGGAAGAACAGGTGGTTTGTCTGCTGGACGGACAGCGCTACGAACAGGGAATCGTATATCAGGATCAAGGGGTATTTTATGACGCGGAGCGGTATATGCGTCTTCATATTGAGCGGACGTACGGTTCGGTCTTTGACTATTTGATCGGCCTGGACAAAAAGCTGACCGGACTGACGGATCATCAGAATCGATTGCTCCAGTTATTTTATCAAGGCATGGGCGATGCGGATATTCAAAAGGAAACCGGAATCGGCAGTGCATCCACCATACGCAATCATCGCTTTGGTCTCAAAGAAAAGGAACGTCAGGCCAAGGTATTTCTCACCTTGATGGAGCTGTTAAAGGAAAAAGACCGCCACGCTCCCGCTATCGTCGAGGTGCCGGTACGGGCACGGATGGTGGATGAACGCTACAACATTACCGAAGACGAAAGGCAAAAGGTACTGGCAAAATATTTTCCAGAGGGTACACAGGGTCGCCTGAAAACCTTCAAAATGCAGGAAAAGCATAAGTTGATTGTACTGCGTGAAGTTGCGGGACGTTTTGAGGAAGGACGGACGTATCATGAGAAGGATATTAATGCCATTTTGCAGGAAGTGTATGACGATTATGTCACGGTACGAAGATATATGATTGAATATAGTCTACTGGATCGCAAACCGGATGGCAGTGAATATTGGTTGAAGGAATCTTGAAGCACGATATTTGTAAATTAGGAGGACTCAAAATGAATCGAAGAAAAGAACTGGTGCAGCAGTATATGGAGATCAAGACAGAAGCCGGAATCTACTGTATTCGCAATACACACAACGGAAAAATTTTTGTCGCTGGCACACCAAATTTAAAATCACTGAACGGTCGTCGGTTTGAGTTGCAAATGGGAGCTTGTAAGAACAAGCAATTGCAACAGGACTGGAATGAGTATGGTGAAGATGCGTTTGAGTTTGAGGTGCTGGAACTTTTGAAGAAAAAAGATTCGGAATTCTTCGATGTCAAAGATGCGCTGGCCAAGCTGGAGCAGATCTGGCTTGATCGGCTCCAGCCTTACGGAGAAAAGGGATATTTGTAAAATTACCGATCCGCACGATATTCTTCTCGAAGGATGGCAAAATAACAGCGTCGACAAACTGGCCTTTTTCATAAAAATAGTCTCTCAAGTGGCCCTCTTCGGTAAAACCACTTTTGAGCAGCAATCGTCTGGAGCCTTCGTTATCCGGATCAATGAAGGCTTCGATACGGTGAACCTGCGGCAAATGAAATCCATAATGAATCACTGCCTTCATCGCTTCTGCCATCAGGCCCTGTCGCCAGTATTCGGGTGCCAGTTCATAGCCAATTTCAATACGGGAATGCTTCTTGTGCCAGTTATGAAATCCAATAGTACCAACTACACGTTCAGGAGCTTCTCTTAACGTAATCCCCCAACGAAAGCCCTCTTGCTTTTCATATTTGGATCGCATGGAACGAATAAAATGTTCTGCTTGCTTTACCTCCGTAAAGCTTTCCAGATCATAATATTTCGTAACCTCATCTTTGGAGAAATAGGCAAACACATCCTTCGCGTCCCCCAACGTAAGCTGTCTTAAATGCAAGCGGCTGCTTTCCAGCACCGGAAATATTTCCTTTGTCATCATCTATCTCCTTCCTCATATATGAAGATACTAATTCATCAGCCACCAGCCGATCCCCACCAACACCCCATTGATTAAAAATAATAAAATACATGCTTTCCATTTGTTTATTCCACTTGTTTGAAAAAATCCAGTCACCGTACAACGGCACATAAACACCGTAAACAGCAAATTCCAAACAATACGCATGCCATACTTTACGTAGTATAGGGCAGGACTTAGATGTACGCCCCCCAACATTGGAGGTACATTCGGAATAAACAGGATTGCACACGTATAGCGCATCGTTTCATATGTAAAATAAAATACAGCCAGCCACCAGGCCCATTTCTTGCCAAATAACATCCCGACACCCGCAGTTGCCCCCGACAAACCGAGCAAAGCGATGAACCCTTGAAACATCCCCCTGCAAATCCCCACCAGCGTAGAAGCCTCATTCAACGCATTAAGCGTCAACAACTGTGTCACCAGCAGAAGAGCTCCATTAAAAATCAATAAAATAGCTGCAATACTTACACCTAAAGGACGCTCAAAAACTACATTCGTTACATAGTCTTCTACTTCTTTTTTCGTATACAAATCCGACACTTCTTCTACTCTCCTAACCCAATCATATACATCCATTTTCGGACGGGTACAATAACAGTGTGTTTACGCCTCATTCAGATATATCGGCTTTTAGGAAAATATGGTTTAGATCGTTAACAGAATCCCAAATAGAGTAATATCTAACCTTATACTACCATTCCAAGATAAGCTCTGACAAATAAAAGGATTAAAGTCCTACCTTCCTCCTTGGTCATTCTCCAAGCGATCATAGCTGAGTTGCCAAACATTTGGGTATGCCCAAATCTAAAATCTGAGCAAGCAGCTAAAGCCGGGACAATGGGAATGGTGGTATACGGATGGTCATTTTAACGAATGGATTATTTTTCGTAGCCAGTTTTCATATAGATGTGGACGCACAAGGAGTGAATAAGCCATTGAAATCTTTGTAGACCCTGAATCCAATCATGGCTTTGGGGTACATCTTACATTGGAAAAACGGGTCCCTTCCTATCGTCCGGGAACGGGTTACTGGGAAGCGGATGGAGCATTCTTCGCCTGGTTCTGTGCAGTACCGAGCGGTAAATTTGCAGGTACGATGACGGTGGAAGGTCATACTCAGGAAGTCGAAGGCAGTGGCTACCATGATCATAATTGGGGGAATGTGCTCATCTTCAGTGATCAAATGATAAAGGCATGGACCCTAAGTGCGTATTTCTCCAAGGGGTCAATCTCTTTGCTCAGTACGTTATTCAGCAATTCGTGTATATTTCCGATTAAGCCCTTATATAGATGAAGCAAAATATCTTCTTTTTTCTTAAAATAATAGTACAGATGGCCTCGTCCAATCTGCGCCGCTTCTGCAATTTGCCGAATGGTGGTGATGCTGTAGCCTTGGGACATGAATAATTCAGTTGCTTTTCTTTAGAATGGGTTCAATCCAAAAGCTCTTGCAGCGCCTGTTTATACTTTGCTATTCGTGCTGTATCCTTCTCCGTGGGATGAGGGATGCGTTCCAGATTCATATTTTCCTGAATATCCGCTATTTTCACCGCTCTGGACAATGGATTGTTTTTGGCTCGCCGTATAAAATCGCTGTATTCCTCTCCCTCGTTCCGAGTGAGCCCTTCCACCGCTTCAATGATGTGGTTGCCAAAGCCCGCTTCTTTCAGTTGATCCGCTGTGACCTCTGTATCCTCCAGCACATCATGCAGTACGGCAACTATTTTTTCATCCATCCCCTCTACACGGTTCATGACCTGAAGCGGGTGGAAAATATAAGGCTGACCGCCCTTGTCCGTCTGTCCCTGGTGAGCCTGTGCGGCAATTGCAATCGCTGTTTCGATGTTCATTGTGCGCCCCTCCATACTCTGCTTTTACCTTGAATCACCCTTTAGCTATTAAGAATTAGCACTTACGAACGTAATCGTGTTATTTTCGTGGCTTCATAACCTTTAGATGACTGGATATGTTCTACTTGATAACCGGTTCGGATATCCAAAAGCTTTTCCATAAAAGGAAGGCACGGACTGTAAATAAAGCTTCCTCCAGGTCGGATTGCCCTTAGCAATTCCATATATTTGTGGGCGTATTCGTGAATATTGCCGTCCGCTTTCAGATGATGATGTATAAAATGATTGGAGAACGCCATATGAGAGATAATCGTTCCCCACGCGTCTTCCTCGAAGGTTGTCTCCAGCCAATCGCCCTGAGTCACACCTGTTCCCTTTTCAGCCAACCGATCTGTCCCATAAGCCTCAATGCCAAGAGAACGCAAATAGCCTACCAGCCTTGCCTCTGATCCGCAGCCCACATCAAGAACAGGCTCCTGCAAGCGGGCAATGTCCAATCCTAGCAGCTTTGCCTGCAATTCAGGCGTATATTCCTCACAAGGTATCCAAAAGGTATACTCACTCTCTGCATACTTGGCAAACATCGTCCGTCCGTTGGTACGAATTAGAAAATCTCTTAAATACCCGTAGTGCTGCTGTAGCAGTATGTTTAGTATACTCTCATTCATAGTTTGCTTTTGGAACAGCTTTTGAATCCGGGTGAAAAGTCGATCATACAATTGCGTAAGCTCATCAAGATGGTCGGAGTGAAAATGAATATACTGATTGACGCTCACAAACTGGTGCAGTGTTTTTGCCGCTACGCCAGTGACAAAAGCGGTATATTCATGCTGCCGTTTCAAGCTTTGGAGCATAAGGAGCAGTTCCGGGCTTCTCTGTGTCAGCCAATACGTCATTTCCGGTGAAGGTCCCATCAGGGCGTTCCCGTCATGCATATAAAACAAACTCCGATGCTGATTATAGAGGATTTGACCATCAATGAGTCTGTTCAACTGGGCAACCGTCATTAGCGTTTCCTCCCGTGGCTCAAGTTAAATGAAGCTCTTATTTTGCCAATGAATGCTCAAACTGTTTGCACAGCCTGACGATATCCTCTACTCTCGCCAAGGAGGTAAGCCAATGCTGCGGAATCTCCCCAAGCCCATAATAAATCCCTGCCAAGCCTCCCGTAACGGCTCCCGTTGTATCTGTATCTTCGCCCAAATGAATAGCACGCAATACGGCATCCGCATATCCGTCTGTCGTCAGCAAGCTCCACAAGCTCGCCTCCAACGTATGAACGACATATCCGCTGGAGTATATTGCACACTCAGCCAACAGAGGAATCTCCCCTGATAAAATCCGTTCAAAATGCCGCAGCTCAGGATCACCCTGAAATTGCGATTGTACATAAGGGATTGTTTCCCGGTAGCTCTCGTCCAGAGCCTTGCCACGAATCAGAAGCATCGCCATATGCACATAAAATACGCAAGCGATGATAGAAATGGGATGTCTATGTGTAATGGAGGACACTTGAGTCACAGCCTGGATCAGATCCACACGATCATGGGCTGACCCATACCAGGCGAGCGGCAAAATTCTCATCAGCGAACCGTTGCCGTTACTATATTCATCATCGCCACCTGCCAGCTCCGGCTTGATCCCATCCCGGCTGATTCGATCCAGTGCTTTACGGGTCGCGATGCCTATATCAAACACTTTACCATGCGGTGTCCAACATTCTGCATGATACCACTGCACAAATCGACGGGCGATATCCTCTGTGTCGATGCCCCTGCATGCAGTAAGGCTATCCAACAGACACAGCGTGAGCGAGGCATCATCTGACCAGGTACCCGGTGGCTGATGATGTGTGCCGTAGCCCATCATATCCGTCAAGGGTTGCTCCCGCCGCGCCTCTCTGCTACTGAATTCCACGGGCACGCCAAGCGCGTCCCCGATGCACAGCCCCACAATACCGTCCTTTATGTTACTCATGCCTGTCCTCTCTTTCTTCTGCTCAGAACGTAAAAGCCCTACCCAAGCCGGAACAGAGCCATCTTTGAGTAGGGCCAGCTTATTTTCTAAGTATACCATGCGTATGGAAATAGCGTTTTATGGTCAATGATTCGTCCGTACATAGGAGGATAAAGGGATATTCAGCTCACGGACACCCTGTGCTACCAGACGGGCTATTTGCTCCGCACCATACTCCTGAAAATGCGTATCGTCCTTCACCCCATCAGGGAACGCAGGATACACTCCCGGCTCCAGATGTAAAAATAACGGAAGTGTCCCTTCCGGACCAACTGTATTATAGTACGCCACACTTAACCGGCTTAGATCGACCAGCGCAACACCTGTCTCGGATGCCGTTTCCTTCATGGCCTGCACGTATTCCGGAAAACTGATCCGATAGGAAGCACTTGCGGCATCATAATCCCTGCGGCTAACAGGGGTTATCAGCACAGGTGTAGCCCCGCGCTGTGTCGCTCCTTGAATGTAGGTTTTCAAATAGACTTTATAATCCGCTGGAGAAACATAACGCTCTTGGTTGTTGATTGCCGCATCATTATGACCAAACTGGATGAGCAAATAATCACCCGGTCGGATGGTCCGCAAAATATCGTCCAGTCTTCCTTGTACAAGGAAAGTCTTCGTGCTTCGTCCACCGATAGAACGGTTCACAAAAGTCGTCTCGTCTGTGAAGAACGGCGCAATCATCTGTCCCCAACCAGCCTGAGGCTTCGCAGAGGATTTATAGGTTTGGACCGTGGAATCCCCAGCAAGATATACGGAAGGATGCTCACTCTGCGTTCGAGTCTCTTTTGGCGTAATAACCAGCGCGTTAATCTTCGGATCATTTCCCGAGAAATACAATTCCAGCTGACCGTCGATGAGTGCAAGCTCAAATGTGGCCTCGACAAATTGTCCTGCTGCTTTGGCGGTAGGCTCCACCTTGACGATGGACTCGGCCTTCACCGTAATGTCTGTGCTTCCGGCTGTATCCCCGGCGATCAGGGAAAGCGTATAATCCGCAGGCGGCAAATTGACGACAAAGGATGATCCCTGAACACGAACGAAATCCGAACGAATAGCGTCATTTCCACCACGATCCACTTCTTTCACCTTGGAAAGATCGGTAAATCCATAGCCTCGTTCAGGCGTGTATGCATCCTTGGCGGTGACCTGAGTGTAGCCCTCAGCTATGCTTCCCGGGCCAAAGTCAAAACGAAGAGGCCCCACGAGCTGCTTATCGGCCAATGCCTGCCCCGGAACAATTATGGTCGCAAACAACAAGCTGAACCCTGCGCATAATCCGATCATTTTACCGAACAACCTGTGACGCTTTCCCTTTTGTCTCAAGCGCAACCCTCACTTTTCAGGTTATTTGAATGACTCGTCATCGTCTATACGTGTAGTGCGTGTTGTGATGTCCGTCAGCCTTTGGCAGCCTTCGTCCAACGCCCAGGATACCGCAATACCCACCGTGTACCGGATCAGATCGGCGGTCAAGAACCCTTTTCCCAACACCAGCCCGCCCAATGTCGTCGCCCGGATACTGTTAATCCAGGGAGCCTGATACATCTGACTGAACTCAATGGCGAAACAAAACAGCAAACTGCCCCACAGCGCTACAGACAACCGACGTTCCACCCACAACATCCTCAGCCCAAAGTAAATCATGCACGCCCACAAGGCATCCCCAAAATGATTGGCAACGAATTCAGGCAACCGGGAGGAAAAGGCCCGACTTCCCAAGCCCAACAGGATAGCGACCAGCACAGCAGCCAGATACATAGCTCGGGATTTCCAGCGAAATTTCGCACCCGCTTTCCGATTCGTCTTCCTGTTGACGTCGACGTTTTTACGAGTTCTTCCCATGCTAAATCACCTGACCTAACGTTGGAAAATCTTCGCCAAGCTGCTGGAATCTCGTCGAGTAACCCCTTAGGTTAGCGCTTGCAAGAGTGCTGATATTCCTGCTGATGTCATATTGTATGCACACCGGCTTGTCTGTATTTTTCGTGATCCAATTAATCATAACGAGCCTCCGCAATATCGTGTACTGCCTCTGTTATCATGCCTTTCCCTGTGCAAGACGTTCTGAGCCAGTATCCGATTTCAAACTTGCGTGCAGCCCAGTCGATACGGTGCAAGCCGCTGCTGGCTACAAAAGCTCCCGATGCCGTCTCAAATACGTACAACATCATGTCAGACCGGTCCAGAAATTGAAGTCTGGCTTGGCGTGAACGGATTTCAGATTCCTCTGGCGTAGGAAGATTTCTTGCAAAAGGCAACCAAGGACGCAATTCCTCCACACTCTCCCGCATCGCTTCATTGACCATTGCCCCATCACCCCACTGTGGAGCGCGAATCGTCAACCGTTCTGTCTGGAATTGCTCCGGAAACGATAATAAGATGGGGCTAGTCTGATGCGTCTGCGCCTTACTCATGATGCTCCCTCCTCTATATTGCCGGAATAGCTGACATCCTCCAGCCAACCAATGATTTCGCGCAAACTGCCAATCCTGTAATCCGGTACAATACCCGTTTCCTGCCACGGCATAAAGCCCTCCAGCCAGATCGTATGCAAACCCGCGCTTTGGGCACCGCGAATATCATTTGTCGGATGATCGCCTACATACCAGACGTTGCCTGGGTCTGTTATCCCAAGCTCATTTAACGCCAACTCGAATATGCGAGGATTAGGCTTCTCGACGTGGACGCCTCCCGAGACGATAATGGAATCAAAATAATCCTTCAGCATCACACGGTTGATCTTTGCTTGTTGCGTGCGGAGGGAGCCATTGGTGATGATGCCAAGCTTCAAGCCCCGTGACCGCAGCTCGGACAGCACTTCCTTGGCCCCGTCCATCAGTACCGTAAACTTATGAAATTCACCATACCAAAAGCCCAGCATTTCCTGTACCGTTGTGTCTGGATTTTTCAGTTCCAAATCTGCATGCAGCTCCGTATACAGCTCCCTTTTGTCCCGGTATCCATCCTGATCCGCCAAGCGTATGTGTTCGGTGACAGCTGCCCGGCTCGCCGGGTCTTCCGCCACAATGAATCGTTCCACAAAACGCTCCGTATATACCGCAAACGCCTGTTTGCGATGAATCAGCGTATTATCCAGATCAAAAATAATCGCTTCTATGGACATCACGAGCTCCCTTCTTCCGGTTCGTTATACCGATGAATTCGAAACAAATTGAACAACTCCGATTACCAAAAGCAAGAAAAAAATAGACAAGAAAATGATAAGCATGGTTTTCAGTATTCTTCCGGAAGTCGACCCTCGTTCCAGCTTCGCCTCAATCTGGGTCAATCTATCTTTGATTTCTTCCAAATCCTGTTCTACCTTCACGCCATTTCTCCCTTCCTTCGTTCTAATTTAACGGTTCAAAATACTTTAAAAAATGAAATAGTCTCTTCCAGATCCTGCGCTGCTCGGGAATATATCTGTGCACATATATCGGAATGAGCTTGGGCACGCACAGAAATTCACGTTTACATATGTCGACGGCATCTGCCGAATCTGTCGGTCTATCACTCCATTCGGGAGACCAGAATACATGTTGCTCCACATCAAAAATCATGCATTCTAGCGGCGAGTTGTATCCTAGTATTCCATTCGAATCTATCTGAGTTGTCTCAGGTCCTTCCAAAAATATGTACTTCTTTCTAGTGTAATCTAACAGGAAAAGAAATCCAAGACCTATCCGCAATGAGTTGCCGAATAAGCTTGGATGACATAAGTCCCTCTTGGGTCAGAAAATATGACTTCTATACATGCTGTCCATTCACCTGAATATCTACGGCTACCTGCTGCCCCAGCCATTCCCGCATGCGATTCCACGAAAAACACTGCTCCATGTGAAATACACCATGAGGAAGCTCAGAACGGTATAGCGCCAGCGCTGCAAAGACAGCTGCCTTGGCGGTTAAATCGGACTGATGATGTCCCCTTAGTTGGCATTCGACTTTCGTTTCCTTGCCATGGAGGGTTCCTCGCGCGTCTACCTTGACCGCCACCGCATTCCCTCCCAGATGCAGCTTGCTAAAGCTGCGAACTACTGCATTACGCACGGACGGCCGTCGGAGCAGACCCGATATTCCTGTGGTCCGAAGCCCTGCCAGAAGGCGGGTAGTCAACCGCGAATCGAAACACAGACGGGTGCTGACCGTAGGAATCCCGAGCGTATGTGGAAGTGTCTGCTGATCGGAAAAAGGAAAACGATATGCGCGATGGCGTCCCACACCTGCGCCGAAATCTGCCACTCGCCCGTCGCTAAAGCTTTTTCGAATCACCGGGCGCCCCTGTTCCATAACCTTCAAATCCGTATGAATCTGATCCACTGTCCATTCAATGGCAGCCTGACCGTGCTTGTCTCCCAAGCCCAGCATCAGAGATATGTTCAACTCATCCGTCTGATCCATAAGCTGCGTCGCTTGCAGCGCCAACAGATTCGTCAGTCCGGGGGCCAACCCCACACTTAGCAGGGCAGTAGCCTGATAAGCCCGTGCTTCCTGATGATACCGCTCGACCTGACTCAAGAAGGCTGCATTCGCGGTAATATCCATATAATGCACCCCATGCTGAAGGCAGGCACGTACCAAGTCTGTATTTTCCTGATCCAGACACATGATAACGATCTTGGCCTGCTTTAAAATCGACGGGGCTATCGGCTCATGAATATTAAGCTGTAAAGGCAGCACCTTACCACCCGATTGCTTGCTGAATTCAGTGGCACGTTCCATACTGCGTCCTGCGGCAAACACCTTGCCGGGAAACATTTCACTTAGTTCTGTGCATAAAATTTTCCCGACATGACCGTATCCGCCAATGATGATGATATTATCCTTTGTCATGAGTAGATTCTCCTCCTTTAACCGCAAACCACGCATTCACTAAAAAAGCACCAAAATACCGGGTGATATGGGTAAAGCCTGCATCCACCAGCATTTCCTGTATTGCCGTATTGGACACCGGGTCGGACTCACGTCCAATGGAAGCAGCGAATCGCTCCCAATCCTCCAGAGGAATGCCCTGATCCAGCATATGGCTTTTCCACGCCTGCATTTGAATGGCAAAAGCAGGCTCCTGTGGATTTCCATTGATGGAGGCCAGGCAAAAAGGCGCGCCCGGTTTGAGACGAGCGGATATCTGCTGTAGCAGTGCCCGTTTGCTCTCCAAGCTGTGAAGAAAATGAAGCACCAGCAGGCAGGTGGCCGCATCATAATTCAGCTCCGCGTGTACTTCCTCGGTCTGTTTTCCAGACTGCTCAATGGGCTGTTCCTGGAGTAGTTCTCCGTTAAGCTCTCCCAACGTACCTGTGACAAAAGATATTTTTGACCTTATACCCGCTTGCGCCACACGCTGACGTGCCAAATCCAGCATGCGTTCGGATGGATCAACTGCCGTAAAAGACCATGCCGAATGTTGTCCTCCGAGCGTGATCAGCTCCTGACCACCGCCAGCCCCGATGATTAGTACATTCGGATCTGCGGCCTGCGTGCGGGCCTGAGCCTCAAGCTGTGCAGTTATCAAGCGGTCAGTCATCTCATACAGATGAGCATATCCTGGTATTTTTAAAGCAATCGTGTCCGGGTACTTGCGTACATTCGGATCGTTCCAGCTCATAGACTGGTTAGGAATCGTATGTTCAGCGCTTGTATGATGACTGTTGCCTGTGTGATGAGCGTCCATAGGATCGTTTGGCTTACTGCTGCTATATTCCATATATCGTTCCCTCCAAAATTCGAATAGCTGGAAAAAGATGCGACTGGCCTTACATTTAGCCTTGATCTTCCCCAAGCATTCGTATATTGTTGATTTAATTAAGAATTATTCTCAATTATAACAACCACGCGTATATCCACCATCCCACAGATGTGGGATTTACTTCGATACACTTTGGCGAAACTCCAGCCTTTTACGATAGGAGCAATCTATGAACGCACAATACACACCATTAGCACAGCTAAAGGATGCTCGACAGCAAATCATTCGACTGGGAGAAACAGCTCCTTCATCCCAGGCGTACAAACATTCGCTAATCGATCGCTTACGTACTCAGGTTTCGTTCGATGCGGCATGCTGTACCTCGGTAGATCCGCATACGCTGCTTTCCACAGGTGCATTTACCGAATCTGGCGTGGGTGATATTCATTACAAGCTATTAGAATACGAATATCTGCACAATGATGTAATGAAATACGACCAGTTAGTACGGGAGGGGCAGTCCATAGCGTCTCTCAACGGAGCCACGGAAGGTGAACCGGGTCGGAGCGCACGGTACAGGGATGTTTTGCAGCCTGCCGGATTCGGGGATGAGCTACGTATTCCTTTAATGTACAAAGGAAGCTGCTGGGGATTCCTTACGTTATTTCGCCATCATACAAAGCCGGTATTTAGTGAAGAGGACCAGCAGCTTCTTGAAGCCTTAGCGCCGTCCATAGCCTACCATTTGCGTCAGGCCAGTGTGGGCTTATCTCCAGACCCCGGTATAATTATGGAAAATGATATGGAGCCAGGGGTTCTGGTGCTTTCCGGCAAGCTGGAGCCGATTTCCTCCAATCCAACGGCAGACCAGTGGTTAAATTTGCTTCGGCAGCAGGAAGGTATCGACGAAAGTAGCCTCCCCGCGCCCGTTCGGGCGGTATGCTTTCGGGCACTATCCACAGCCCTTCCGGGAGCTTTCACTACTTCCGCATCACCAGCCAAACTATGTATTCCCTCCGCAGACGCGGGAACCCCGTGGGTAACACTCAGAGCCACCCTCCTTCAAGGCGGACAGGGAAGTAATGGTGAGCATCAACTTGCTGTATGGTTTGAACCTGCTAAAGCCTCTGAAATGCTTCCGCTTATGGCCGAGATGTATGCATGGTCCGAGCGGGAAAGACAAATTGTCCGGCTCATTGTTCAAGGCTTATCGACCCGAGAGCTGGCAAGCGCACTTCATATTTCAGCCTACACGGTGCAAGATCATCTGAAAGCGATTTTCTTGAAAACCGATGTAAGCAGCCGCCGTGAACTGGTATGGAAGGTATATTCCAGATTCAACTAATTTCAATTCTCCTATGCCACAATAAATGCATGCCAAAAAGACAGATGACCCGATTAAGGATCATCTGTCTTTGCATGTCTGCTCTCTTTGTTCGCAAGAGTCTTATTGGTTCGAAGAGGATTTCGTATCATCGTAGGACACAGGTGAAGGCTTCGCAATCCATTCGTCAGCCTCCGGCTCGATATCTACCCCGTTTTCCAGCTTATTTTTCTCCATCAAGGAATCTCCGTCCTCGTTCTTCTTGTTGCGGATTTTCGCTTCGTCTTGAGTGTGGTCGCTCATATTGATTCCTCCTTTTTAACTTCATCTGATTGATGTGTACCTTACTCATAATTCCCCATTGCCGCCCTGTGCAAACCTCTACACGACCAGATGCCCTTTTTTCTCTGCCGGACCAATGGTCGCCTCAATCCCGGCATTAAACTCCAGAAAGTCGCTTTCTACTCCATCGCTGAAAATGACTCCATGTTCCGGCATCTGCGAAGCAATCCGCAGCGGTTTTTCGGCTGCCACCTGACCAAACACCAGATCCGCAGCAGTCGTCCGACTGGGAAAGGGCTCTCTCACCGTAAAATATAACGATGGCGAACTCCACGTTGCGCGGTTATCATGATGATCGTTATCATTCCCGCTATAGTCGCGCCCGTTGCTCCCCCGGCTTCGTCTTCGCCCATCTGCCGCTGCTTCTGGATGGAAGGCTGCGCCTGACATCAGATGATCTGGGGTCAGCGAAATTGGGCGCATCGTAGCGCTGCCGACAATTCCGGCTGCCCCGACAAGCACGCTGGTCAGCCAGCCCGTCGCGCCCAGCCCCGTCGACACGATGATGCCGCTGGATGACTGCTGCTCTACCTGATCCTCCAGCCTCAGCTCATATCTTGCAGAAACATGAGTTTTGCGTCCAATGAACAAATCGTTCACCGCATACAACGACTGACCGTCATTGAGCTGGGCTTTAGCCAGCGTAACCTCCTTGATCGGACGTTTGTGTACGAACACATCTGGCACAACCCAGCGCAAATCCGATACCGTAAATGGCAGCAGTACCCCGTCCCAACGCAATGGATCTGGATTCACACCGATCAACGGCTGCTCGGTCAAGTATTTTAACGTGTTAGCCACCAGCCCGTCCTGACCCAGCACCACCACTGTATCCTGCTCACCAAAAATAAAGTTGGGCACATGCTCCCGCTCCACAATCTGAACCCGCCCCAAGGCTGTCAGCTCCGAAGTTGCCGTTGCTACCGCTCTGCGGTAATTTTCATCCTCCAGCACATAATCACTAAAATCCGCGCCTAGCCGTTCTATAAAAAACCGGGCCTGCTGTACGGTATTATACCGGACAATCAGCTCCTCCAGACGTGTTTTACGCTTCACCAAAATGATCTTGTGCTCTGTCATCCGACTGCTCATCGCACTCTTCCTCCCGATCCTCTCGTTCCTTCCGATCCGCCTGTCCCCGTACCCGACATCAGACCTTGCAACAAATCTGGTGTAATGTTTAACTGACCGATTTTTCCTGCATTTTCTGCAAGCTCCTGGAATGCAATGGCAATCAGCTTATCCGGACTCATATCCATGTTTGCCATAGCCTGAAGCACGTTCGGCTCAACATCCTGCAACGATTTCATGACTGCTGTCAGCTCATAGGCTTTGGCATCGGCTTCCGCCTTTTTATTCGTCACGGTCAGCTCAATCAGCTCACGTTTTTTCTCCTCCAAAGCCGTGTCAAAACGTAGTTGCTCCTCCTTCATCTCGCTTTGCTTCTGCTTTACTGAACGTTCGGCATCGAGCTGGGTTTCGCGGATTTGCTTCTTTTTCGTCTCTACTGCAATTTCGGTATTCAGCTCGTTCTCCTTCACACGCCGCTCTTGCTCAATGGAAGCATTCCGACGCTCATACAGGGCGTGATCCGCATTGCGAAGAATTTCCTCCCTCGCCTGTGCCTCCAATGCTCTCATCGTTTCTTTATTCGGCAAAATCGCCAAAATCGACAGGCCCATAACCTCAATGCCGAGCTTTTCGATTTCCGCATGCTGAGCGATATCTTTTGTCATGCTTTGAGCCAAACGTTCACTGGATTGAACAGCCTCTTTGAGCGGGATACGCTCCAGATATTTTTTGGTGAGCACCTTGGCAATGTTAATCACCCGTTGGGCCAGCTTGCCCGGATCATCCGAAATGTAGCGTTTGGTCTTCAAATCATACGTATAATTCAAAATCTGCGTCGTTCTCCGGTAATCCACAATCCGATAGGTTAGTTGCCCCTGCACAGTCACCGCCTGAAAATCATGGGTCATTTCCTCAAATATGAACGGCACATCAATAGAAGATACAGGAGCAACGACGACCGAGGTTGTTGGAGCGTAATAATAAAAAGATAATCCCACCCCTTCCCGAACTACCTTCCCGTTTCTCACCTTCATCACATACTCACTGGGCTGAAATTTCACAAAATTAAATCCGAACATGGCAGATGCCTCGCCTTCGTTATAGTTTTTATTATTTTGTTATTATCAATTAGTTATTAACAATAAAATAGCACACATCCTCGATAATATCAATATGACATTTATATAAAAAAGCTGCTTCCCCTCCGATACACTCGGTTAGAGGAAACAGCCTTATTGAAATTCTTATTTATCATCCACATTCCACTCTCTGTAAAACTGCTCCAAATACATCTCTATCCATTGATGCCGGACAGCCGCCAACTCCTTGGCATACGCGGTATTCATTAAATCCTTGAGCTTTAACAGCTTTTCGTAAAAATGATATATAGCACTTTTCCCCGTAGCACGATAAGCATGCTGTGAAAATCCTTTTCCGGGTGATGCATCATACTGCCTTTTGAGCCTGCATACATAAAAGTCCTCGCAATGCCAATCGCTCCAAGTGCATCCAACCGATCTGCATCCTGCACAACCTGACCTTCCAGCGTATTCATAGGCGGATTTTGCCCACCGTTGTAGGACATTGTAGCGATAATGGTCATCACATGCGTAATCACGTCCGAATCGCTTACATGCAGACGCAGCCAGTGCTCCACTTTATCCAGCCCCGCTTGTTTGGAGTCGTTTAATTTTTCATCCGCTACATCATGCAGTAGCGCTGCCAGTTCACAAATAAACGTATCTGCGCCTTCTTTGGCAGCAATTTCGAGGGAAAGCTTTCTCACCCGGTCAATGTGCCACCAATCGTGACCACTGTGGTCATGCTCCAACTGCTGCTGTACAAAGGGTTCTGCCTTTTGAATAATATCTGCTAAAATAGCTTCCTGTTGCTCTGTTCGATTCTCCATAAGTCACCTTCCGCTCCCGCCCTTGTATTCCATGGCAGGCTATTTTAATTTCTAATCCTTGTTCTTTTGCTTATTCATTTGCTTGCTACGGATCATCGAAAGCGCCTTGCGGGCTGCCAGCTTCCCATTCGGCATTTCCGTGCTCCACCACTTCTTTTAATCGATCGGTTGCTGGCTCATACCCGTGATGTCCCAAAAGGGTACATGCTCGTCCTGTACATACATATCCTCATCATCCAAATAGGGAATCAGCGAATCCAATTCGCTGACAATTGGTTTAAGCACCTCGAACTGCGCCACCCACTCCATGACCCCGACAAGCTCTTGTCCACTCAAGAGTCGAAACTGAAACTCCCGTATACTCTGCTCCTTGTTATGTACATGCAAAGCTTCCAATGTATCATCAGGCAGACGAATAGCTAACCGTTCAAGTTCCTCTCGTATACTCATTTTTTCACGCTCCTTATTTCTCTATTCAAAATACTATAATAAGGCCGAAATGGACAGGCCATCTTTATTTTATTCTATATCATTGATGGCATCCAACCTCTGGATGAAAAGTCAGTGGACATGCAAAAAAAAAGAACTTCCAAAACCACTCTAATAGTAGTCACGGAAGTTCTTTTGCATTTTGCCTACCCTATCCCTATCCCTATCCCTATCCCTATCCTATTAAACTTATTTTCGCATCTTACTCCACGACACCAAGCTCGCGGTTTTTCTCCTTGAAACGGCTGTTGTGGGAAGATACATAGGCCACTTTATCTGCTGCGGGATCAATGTACAGCTTGGCGCTATTCAGTGCAAGAGCAGCATCCGTGAATGTACCTGCAATCAGATACAGCTTGCTTCCGTACTCCACAAAATCGCCTGCGGCAAAAATTCCCGGCAGATTCGTTTCCAGCTTCTCACTCACTCTGGCGTGCCACTCACCCATATCCAGTCCCCAATCCCGAAGCGGGCCGAAGTCGGATTTCAGACCATGATTCACAATGATTGCATCGACGTTCAATATCTGTGTTTCACCCGTCTCTATATGGCTGATCGTCACCTGTTCAATCGTCTCGCCATTGTTACTATGTAGCTGGCTCACCGCGTAAGGTGTCAGGACTTGGACAGAAGACACTTTCATGCGAACTATATTTTTCTCATGTCCGCCAAAATGCTCTCGACGATGGACTACCGTCACACTCGCGGCAATAGGCTCCAGCTCATTCGCCCAATCCACAGCCGAGTCTCCTCCGCCAGAAATCAGGACATGCTTGCCTCGGAACGGCTCCAATTCTTGCACAGTATAATGCAAGTTCGTAACCTCATAGCGGTCAGCGCCTTCAATCTCCAGCTTGGCCATTTTGAGAATGCCATAGCCTACTGCCAAAACTATCGTACGTGTCCAATGCTGTTCCCCTGTCGCAGAAGTCAGCAGGAACGTTCCATCCTCTTGCCGATCCAAACCTGTGATCTGCTGTCCCAGCACAATCGTAGGCTCGAATGTCCGCGCCTGCTGCTCTAGCTGATCGATCAGCTTTTCACATAATATCGGCGTGACACCTCCAACATCCCAAATCATCTTCTCCGGGTAAATGCGCATCCGTCCGCCCAACTCATGCTTGGCTTCGATCAGCTTGGTCTTCATATCCCTCATTCCGCTGTAAAATGCGGTATACATACCGGCAGGACCACCGCCGATTATCGTTACATCATATAATTCCAAGGACTCTGTCACTCTGCAACTCTCCCTATCTTAACGTGATATGTCTGCTTCTATTATAAGTGATAATAATTATCAATATCAATTAAAAATTAAAAACATATCCGCTTCGAAGGCTTTTGCGACCTTGGAACTACATTTTTATACGGTTTATATGGATGTTACTTTTTCTCATTCTCCTGAGGTATTCAGGGATTGCTGCACTATAGCACGCAACGCTTTTTCAGCTATCCTCCATCCCTTGCTTATATGTGATCGTCGGATCTATGAGTTTGGCTGCGTTTCTACGCACATGCACCATGATATGGTTGATAATACCACCCATACTGTTCGTTTCCGCCTCACCAACGTGCCATAGCGTACCGTTTTAAAACGGATGATCAAAGTAATATTAAAAAGCCGGAAACCTTTACGCTGGAGTATATAGGCAACAAGCTGTACACCTTTAAGTCCGAAAGAGCAGGCTCCTACGTATCCGTAGGCGATGATCAGCTACTTACCACCGGAAGTGCAACAGCAGGAAATGCAGAGAAATTTATCGTTTCCCAAGCGGCTAACCGATTAATTACACTGCAATCGCAAGAGAATCATCTTTTTGTGAGCGTTACGAGCGATAACCAACTGCGTGCCAGTGCATCAGCCAGCAATACAGATAACGAACGGTTTATTGTATTGCATCAAAAATAAACCTCTCCATCGTAATCTGCGAAAAGGCGAGTCCACATTGCTATCAAGCAAAACGGGCTCGCCTTTTTTATGCCATAATCTGCTTACAGTTCTATCCAAAATCGGTTCATACGCTTCCCGTCTTCCTCTACGTAATCCCAGTCCGGCATGCCCCCGTTTCGGAGGATTGTCTTTTTGGAGGCAATATTATCGGAGTCGCATACGACCAAAGCTCTGGAAATCCCCAGCTCTTTTGCTTTTTCCAGTGCCAACGCAAGCATAGTAACCGCGTAGCTATTCCCCCGTGCGGAAGGACGGATACCATAGCCGATGTGCCCTCCGGCATTCAACAGCTTTTCATTAAGATTATGCCTGATGTTCACCGCTCCGACGACCTGCTCAGTGGCAGTCACCAGCCAGTATGTTGAGGTTTTGACCCAGCCCTCAGACAGACCAATTCCATTTTCCTGATTACTCAAAAACGTCAGCATACCTTCAAAATCATACGGTTCTGTAGAAATCACCCACGGTACCATAAGCTCCTGACTCTTTTTCCAATCCTCATAAAAAGAAAGATAGGCCTCTTTCCTTACGTTTTCCGGCTTTACCAATCTGACTGTTTGCACGTCAATCACTTCCTCATATTAAAATCTCAATTCTTCTGCTTAGTGTTCATAACCCTCAATATCCGTGAATTTCCGAGCCCAATCTGCAAAAGATAGCTTGTCATCCCAAGTGACCTGCTTCATCGCTTTGGCACAACCCCAATTTAAAATCTGCTGATGCAGCATATGCACCCGGAAGCGCTCAACAAATCCTTTTTTGTCTTCCATCCCTTTCAAGTAAGCTGTAAGAAAACGTCTGGCCAGCTCTTCCTCTCCATTCTCCAGATACATTATGGTTATTTTCGGAAGGTCTGCAACCTCGTCCCCAAAATAGGCTGTTGTAAAATCAAAAAGCCCGCTGACTTTCCAACCACCATCGCCGTTTTTAACAAGGAAATTTTGCGGTTTAAAATCTCCCATTACAAATGTGTTGGTATTCAGTTGATCGAATACTTGGCGTGAGCCTTCCAATATGCCCTCTACCCATGCTATGTCCTGCACGGAAATGTCTGAGTATTTTCGGGCATCCTCTAGCCAGTAACGGATACGTCCATATAACCACACCCGATAAGAGACATCAAAAGGACGAATGGCTAGGCTGGATGTATCCAGCTCACCACTATCCTCAACCTTCCAGCTATGAAGCTCCAGTAGCACAATAGCCAGCATTTCAGCCATCTGTTGTTGATCAGGCGGTGTCAGTCTCGCTTGAAGCTCGGGCGTATGTATATGCTGACCGTCTAAACAAGGCATAATAGAATAGCTCCAGCCAAAAATATCCTCGGTTTCATCCACAAGATACGGTGCAGGCGCAGGAATTTGAGTCCTTGTATGTAGTTGCTCCACTATAAACTGCTCTTCCGCCCATTGCCCTTGAAAAAGCGGGTTGCCCTTCAACACAAATTGTCCAGCCGTTGAAGAAATATAGAGAGTTTGTTCCATGACGCCTTCTGGCGTTTTCCCCGAAGATCGCAGGCGACCCAGATTGAAACGATCCAGCATCCTCTGCAATTGGTCATCTGCTACCTCCCCCAACCGGTTAGAGGAAAAATAAATGGTCGTCGTCATTTCTACACCCCATAGTTTTTGACCGTTGCTTCCAAAGTTTCGTCGGTATCCGCCAGCCAAACCAAACTTACCTCAAACGTTCCCGGCTCGAAAAACAACGGAAATCTCCGCTTAAACCAATCCTGCATCGGCAAGTCTAGCGCTTCCTTCATATCTACCCATAGCAGTTCTCCCTCAGGAGGATTTTCCAGTAATTCTCCTTCAGATGCCGTAGCTAAATAGTTAAAGACCATATATCTTAATCCTTGGCTCGGGTCGCAATATTCGTCAATTCCTTTAAATACAATCTCCGTAACCGTTAGTCCGGTTTCTTCCTTCACTTCACGAATGGCTCCATTGACAATGCTCTCTGGAAACTCTACTTTCCCTCCTGGCGCAATGTAACCCGGAAAGCCTTTTTTATCCGGTCTGTTGATGAGCAATACCTTGGTTCCGTCCTGAATCATGCACATCGTATATATTTTGTGTGTCACTTCTGTGGTCAATCCGATCATACCTTTCTTTATAACTATTCTTTAGTAGTATAACTTCTATCTTTCCAGCCGGTACCGCGTGGTTAAATATGGTATTCTCCAACTTTAACGCGTTATTTTATATCGCGCAATAACTCAAACCATAGACTGGATCAAAGAATTCATGCCTTAAAATGTATTGGACGTTCAAAATAAATTGAAATTCAGCCTACCTATACGGCGGGACTTACTGGACATGAGCTACGAAGCTTTCTCAGCCACAAGCAACCAATCAAACCAGCGACTTTATCGTCACCGTTTCGAACATTGGCGCCTTGGTTGTTGCTCCCGTGCTTGGCATGATCACCGATGCAACAGGCAGTGCGACAGCAGCCATCATCGTTATCGGAGTTGTGACTTTGGCCAGTATAATAGCTGCTTATTTCTCCAAAATTTAAAAACCGAACCAGAATTTTTGTGTCGGTGCATCATCGAAAAAAAAGACCGTTTTTCCGTAAAGCCGTTGGTACTACCCAGCGACTTCAGAAAGAAACGGTCTCATAAAAAGCTCTACTGTAATGCCAATATCTACTTCATATTGCCAGTGGTGCCATTGCACAGTACCAAAGCAAAGAGTCTTGTAGCACTGCGTTTGTTATAGCCCCATTCAGGTTCTTAGACATGACCACCGGGATAGCGGAAACCTGCGGCAAAGCCTTTTGGCGAGATGCGTTCGATCTCCGCAAGCTCGGCTTCCGACAGGGAAACCTGTAGAGCGCCAAGATTTTCCTGCACTCTTTCCAGTCTCTTCGTTCCCGGAATCGGGACGATATGATCCCCCTGTGCCAGTAGCCATGCCAATCCCAACTGAGCGGCAGTGCAGTCTTTTTGGGCTGCGAACTTTTCGATCAGGGTGACGACCTCCAGGTTTTTGGCGAAATTCTCGCCCTGGAATCGCGGAAAGTGACGGCGATAATCATCCTCTGGCAGATCGTCGAACTTCTTGATCTGGCCCGTGAGGATGCCTCGACCTAGTGGACTATACGGCACAAAGCCGATTCCCAGTTCCTTCAGAAGCGGCAGAACTTCGTCTTCCACTTCTCTGCTCCACAAAGAGTATTCGGTTTCCACCGCAGTAATCGGATGCACCGCATGGGCGCGACGGATCTGCTCGGCAGTCGCTTCCGACAGGCCAATATAACGGATTTTTCCTTCCTTGACCAGATCGGCCATCGTTCCAACGGTCTCTTCGATTGGGGTATTGGGATCGATCCGATGCTGATAATACAGGTCAATATAATCAATCCCGAGATGAAATAGGCTGGCATCTACGGACTTTTTAATATAAGCCGGATCTCCCTTGGGACCCTGAGTGTGCGTTATCCCGAATTTAGTCGCAATCACAACCTCATCCCGTCGACCCTTGAGTGCCCGTCCAACCAGCTTCTCATTACCTCCAAACTGTTGCTGTGCGTACTCCTCACCGTAAATATCTGCTGTATCGAACAATGTCACACCCAGATCCAGCGCTCCCTGAAGCGTACGTACCGACTCCTCGTTGTTCGGCATCATCATTGTGCCCAGACCCAGAGCCGACACCTCCAGCCCTTCGCGTCCCAGTTTTCTTTTCTGCATATTATGGCTCCCTCTTTTCTTTGGGGTAATGGATGAATTGAACAATACTCATTCTAATCCACCTGTAAGGAGGCAACCACAGTATGTTTATGCTAGTAACAAGATTACCAGGCACAAGGTCAGCATCAGGTTATTTTTGTTTATTTGAATGAAGCTTTCCCTTCCAAAATCGGCGTGTAGATACACATATGCATATCCGGATGGTCTGCAATACTCGCCAGAGAATTAATATCATATGAAACTACATCCACAGCACCAGGGATTTGAAAAGAAACGCGATTCACTTTTTTGAGCTGGATATTGTGCAGCTTCCACATCGTGTCAAACTCCGTACTCTCCACACGCAACTGCTCCACCGTTTCCTCAAACCAAGGATCTCCCCGATACTTGTCATAATAGGTTCTATAGACAGCGACCGAATACGACGCAAACTCTTCCCAGTTAATCATACGACGACGTAACCCCGGATCAACGAACAACAATCGGATCATGACGCGTTCAGAAACTGGCATGGAAGAAAAATCGATAATGACCTCATTCGCTGCGCTATTCCAAGCGAGCACCTCCGCCCTGTCATTGCTGATGAAGGAAGGATAGGACAATTGCTCGATAATATTCTGCCATTGCGGATTCAGCGTTGTTTGGATGGACGAAATGGCAACCGTCTCATTGGGATTCCACAATTGAATCAGATGTGCGCTCTCATCATCGGTTAACTGTAGTGCTTTTCCTATACTCTCGATAATCTCCTTGGAAGCTGTTACTTCTCTCCCTTGTTCCACATGTATAATAAGTTGCACTGACACCAGCCAGCATAGCGACTTCTTCCCGTCGGAGTCCCGGCGTTCTTCGCTGCCCCTGTGAACGTCTAATTCCTGCCTGTTCCGGCTGAAGTCGATTTCTGCGTGATTTCAGAAAAGCACCCATCGTTTTCGATTTACTATTTTCACTAGACATGTGCCACCTCTTCTCGGATCAATCACTATGTATACCATTTTACCTCAGCCGAATCTGTACATAAACATAACTAAAAGCGCGCCCAATAGCCGAATACTTTTTTCTCACCGTCACTACGAATCATTATTTTATGATGTTTTTCGATTTCCTTGATTTGAACGCGCATATATAGAGTCCTCACTAGATATTTTTCTTATAATAATAGTGCTTAAAGCCTCGGGGGGCATCATCAATGACGCCGATCACTTCATACCCATGCTTTTCATAAAAATCGGGGGCTTGAAAAGTAAACGTGTTGAGTTGTATAAAGGTACACTTTTTATCTTTGGCGATTTGTTCGATCTCACCAAGCAACTGTGAACCATAGCCCTTCCCTCTGTAGCTCTGATCTACCCACAAAATATCAACCTCCACCCAGTTCCAGCACAGCACACTTAACAGACCACCGATCACCTGACCATCGTCTTTTTTGAGGGTAAGATTAATCTCCTCATACCGGGTTCGGATATCCTCAGGTATGTGTTTCGCATTAAATTCAATCAATTTATTTCTGACAAATCGCGCTTCATCCTTACTGCTTCGACTCACTTGATTTTCCAATGTCATGGCATAGTTCCTCCAAATTAAAAATTTATCATCGCTTGAAATAGATATTCACGTTAAAGCTTCACCCTTGTTACTACCCTGCATTATTTCTATGATATATTAGTGGTATATTCTTTTTATTTGTGGTCAACATTTCCCTCTCGTTGCAGACTTAATCAAACGTCTGATTAATCACCCTTTAGACTCTCACATCCCATATGACGATGAGCCGCTTACAGACAGCGATATCCAAGCTATGAAGAATGCAAAAAAGAATTTGACAATGGAACAAGTTTCAAGTTAAAGGATTTTGAAAATGAATTACGAAATTGAATTAGGCTCTGATGCACAAAAATACTTATCCATAATGGAAAAACGTCTTCGTATACGCATTCTTGATCAACTCCATATCTTATCTGAAAATCCACGACATCCTGAGTTAAACATAAAAAAAATTGCAAGGTTATATTAACTGTGACTGTTTTATATTGTATAAATATTTCCATGTAAAGTCACCCTTTCATTTCTCAAGGGTTATATTTAGATACAGTAACAAGATAGAAGCAGGTTCCACCGGACAGGGTAATAGTTTCCCCATTCAACCAGCTATTTGCACTCGCACCTGCATCATAATAAATGGTGTGTCCGTTATCCACGATGTTGGAGAGTTTAGTGTCACTGTCTGTCAAAGAGGTCAGATAAGAATCTGCTGTAACGGCCCATTTGCTTGTTTTATCGAGATTTAACGCAACCGATTGGGCTGTGTTTTCCGAATTAATAGCACCTCTCAGGGTTGTCTTGTTTTTCAGATTAGCTGTAATGGAACTGAGTTTATCCGCAGTAATGCTGCCCGGCAATGTTTGATTGTTCGCGTTCAGCGTCACATTCGCCCAGTTAGAATCTGTACAGGTCTCCCTATAAAGAAATGAATCACAATCGAATGCTTCACATTCTGATAAACCCCGCAAAATCGGACAAGCTCACATCTATGCCCGTTTCTTCCTTGACTTCCCGAATAGCAGCCGTTCGAATCCCTCTTTCCCTGCTCCCTGGACTATAGTCAAGGAAAATCCCCGCCGCAGGACGGGGATATGAACCCTACTCCAGACAGGAGCAAGCAAAGGTATAATTTGTTACTCTTAGCAGAGAATAAACGAACGTATTCAGAAAATCGAAAGTAGGGGAACGGTTCATGATCCGTATTAGTCATTTGGTTCACGAGAGATTTCTGTTCTTATTTAAATTTTTTCATTCGCCAGCATATGTGGGTAGTATAACGCCAAGTTCCAGATTTCTAGCCAAAAAAATGATTGAGTCTATTCCATGGAGTGAAGTTCATACCGTTGCCGAGCTTGGTGCTGGTACTGGCGCAATTACCCAGTATATCCCGTCTGCTGCAAGGGAACAAACCAAGGTGCTGCTTTTTGAGAAGGATCAGACGATGAGACGAGATTTAAAAAAGAGATTTCCGAATTATCTTTGTTATTCCGACTCCCGTGAGCTTCAACTTGCTATGCAAAATGCCGAAATTGAACAGCTTGACTGCATTATAAGCGGGCTGCCATTTTTTAATTTTCCACAAACGATGCGGGATCAAATTGTAGATCAGATTCACCTGTCGCTCAAGGATCAGGGAATGTTTATTGCCTTTCAATATTCCAAGCAAATGAAGCAGCAGTTAGGGGAATGGTTTGATATTGAGGAAATCAAGTTTGTGCCCATGAACATTCCACCTGCTTTCGTCTATGTATGCCGGAAGAAAGCATGAATAGGGGGAGTCGTTATGGACGTTGAATACTTAATTTCCATCATCGAACAGTATGGCTATGCGGCACTATTTTTTTCCCTATGGCTCGGGATTGTGGGGCTACCCATTCCAGACGAAGTGATTGTGATGACTGGCGGGGCTGTAACCAGCATGGGAATACTTCAACCGTTACTCGCCTTTTTCATCGTATATCTAGGGGTTATATCGGGCTTGTCCTTAGGTTATGTATTGGGAAGATTCTTGGGTACAACCGTTCTGGATCGTTTACGACGAAAAAAGAAGATGGACAAGTACATTACACTTTCGGAAAATTTGGTACATAAGTATGGCAATTTCACCATTTGCATCAGTTATTTCCTGCCGATTGTCCGTCACATCATCCCTTATATTGTCGGGATCAATAAAATGAGCTTCAGGCGTTATGCTTTGTTCTCTTACTCAACAGGCTTGATCTGGACGCTAATCTTCTTTTTGCTCGGACATTTTTTCGGCGATCATGTACAAACCGCAGGAGAACTTATACATCGTTATGGCTTACAGGTCGCGTTGCTTCTTATGGTACTGGCCATTATATTTTTTATAATGAAATATGTTTGGGGGAGGAGAACAACAGAGGAGTAAAGGTTGAGTATAATGAGGGAAAGCTCTATTAGATTCAAAAAGACGTTTTTAAGTACTTTATTACTTTAATTATTCCTGATTTATGGTATACTTTTCTAATACAATATACGGCTATAGAGGGCGGTCGGCTAGTCTCCCAGAAGGGAGGTGATGCCCATGGAGGTCAAAGATGCTATCTCCTTAATGATCATGTTCGGCATGTTCATTCTGGCGTTACTTACCTACATGAAAAAGAAATAGACCGCCCTGACTAAGGAAAACGGTCTATTTCCGACCTTATCTTACGCGGCCGACTGCTCTTTATGCAGTTGTTGTATGCTGGAGCCGTGTTAGCGCACGGCTCCTTACTTATTCTTACCTCATTATAACCGATTTTATAACGTAATTACAGCTATAAAGTCAAATCATAATAATAAAATTCCTTGTCCCTGATATAGCTGTTTCTTTCATTGAGGCGTCTTATTATCCCTTCCTGTTGATAAACCCATTCCTTTGGCTCCAGTTAGCTTTTCATGTTTCTGAGCTGCATCCAATAATAATTGACCTACACTCTGTTTCGGTAAGCTTCACTTAAAAAATAAATCATTCAATATCCATGACTTTTCATCGAGATAGAAAAAAACGAAGGATACAATTGTGTAAATCCGATCAATTTATCTTCTTCTGCATCCTTTATGATAAAGATGACAGATTCCATTGCGACAAAACGCTCGCGCTCCCTCGATATCCGATTCCAGTTTATAAAATATTCGGTATTGATCAAACAATTCTGCGATTTTATCCAGATTTTCAATGGTAGCTTTTCTGACAAAAATCTGTTTAGAAGGAATAATTTTCCCTTTTTTAAGTCTATCTAAGAATGTTCACAAAATGTTCGATATTTCCCTATTGATTTGATGTCACTATGATGTCACCTTTCGGTATACCAGATCGCTATGTAATGATACAATATTTACATGATAATTTTTAATAGCGTGTTAAAAATATTTTTCATCCCGGAGGTTTGCAAGTCATGTCTAATTCTTTAGAGATATTAATTGAACCCATCATCAGAAACCGATTAGAAAAATTGTATAGCATGCTTTCCAAAAACACACCAGAATACAATCAATTTTCTATGGAATGTAACCAATACTTCCAGCAAATTCGTGAATCCGTTCCTGAACATCTCGAACACACACTATTCTTATATGAAGATGCTCAAATCTCTCTTCAATCTATTTTGGAGAACCAAATATATTTACAAGGATTTAAAGACGCCATACAATTTTTAGATGAATTGCGCGTATCTTATACCGACTAATAATTACAATCTAAACCTATTTATCTCAAATAGAAAACAAACACCTAGAAACAGACGTTTTCATTTTTATCCTTTTTAGCAAGACTATCCATATGATATACTATAAACTAACAACAGAATGGCTTAGATGGGCGGTCGGCTAGTCTCCTGCAAAGGAGGTGATGCCTGTGGAGGTTAAAGATACGCTGATGTTGATGATTCAGTTTGCAACGTTGGTGATCTTGATTATTTCCTTCAACAAAAAGAAGTAGACCGCCCTCAGCAAAGGTAAACGGTCTACTTCAGCGCCTTTGTTAACACAGCCACCGCCCTTATAAGCGGCTGTTGTCAAAGAGTGAGGATGTTGGAAGCATCCTTACTCTTTTTAGTATATACCTATTGGCTATAGTTTATCACAGGAAAAACCATATTGCCAATATGGAAAATCTTTTATTCAGGCACCCAAATGTAAGATTGCCCACCTAACATTCTCTATTCATATATCAGATGACAGCATTTCATCCCAAATTTTTTTTTGAAAGCAGGGTTATTTGTAAAAAGCGTTGAATAACGGGGATATCCGGAGGACTAATTTCATCAGGAAGTTGGTCGAGATCAAAAAATCTTAATTCCTTGACTTCATTTGGATCTTCCTTTAGCTCGCCCGTATATTCGGTGCAAATATAGGCTGTAACGACATTGTATACTTCGTCCCCATGCGGGTATTTATAGTATAATTGCGGCCCGGAGAATACATCCAATAGAGTAAGGCTACCCGCCTTCAGTCCTGTTTCCTCAGCTAATTCTCTTACCACGACCTCTTCCATAGATTCTCCCGGTTCCAATGACCCGCCTGGCAATCCCCACAAACCATTATCTGTTCGAAGTCCTAGCAGTAATTTGTTTTCATGAAGTAATAGCACGCAAGCGCCTGCCATGATTAAGGGTCTGGTACCTACCACTTTTCTTAAATCCATAATATAGCCCAATCTGATCACTCTTTTCATTCGTCAAAAGAAGGCACCGACTCTTGTGTTGTCAAGAACGATGCCTTCTGATGTTTAGATGTCATTTGTACCTTATTCCACTTAAATCGCTGCAATTTCCTTGCCTATCGGCATGGTGTAGTACAGTGGCTTTTGCTGTTCGTTTTGCTGGTAAACTACGAGTAGCAACGTTCGGCCTTCAGCGGTCAAAGGGCTGCCGCCACTCAGAATATGATCCAGCCGGAACGGCAGAACATCCAGCACAGCGTGCTTTTGCAGTTCCTTTTCACCCAGCTTCAAGGAAGCGAAAGACGGAATCACCTCGCGGTATGGCTGCGGCTGCGGACTGTCCGAAACGGAATGGCCATCTGTAGCATGAGAAGCAGGTGCAGCAGTTTGCGTCGCATCTGCCACAAAGTCTGCAACCACAGGTGACAACAGCGCATCCGGGTGCTGGAGAGCCATTTTCATATAGCTGGACCAATCGTCCTTCTCCAAGGCGTGTTCCCACCAGATTTTACGCGGCTTGTATTTATGGTTCAGGAAATAGTCGAGCTTCATCAGCCCAAGCACCATATCCATTCGCTTCGTTCCGCGTGATTCAAGAAAGGACTGGAGACGCGTGAACAGGTCTTCGAGCTGGTGGCCGATTTTTTGCCAGCCTTGTCCCTCCCAATAGTCTCCGAACTCCTGAAAGAAATCAAAGGCGGACGCAAATTCGCGCTCGATCAGATAGTTCACCGTATGATCCATACGATGGGAGTTCCAGTATTTCTCCAGCACATCTTCCAAACGTTTGAGCCGAACGATATCGGCAAAGGAAAGGACGTCATTGCTCAGCATTTCATAAGGCGCAACGTCCATGTACGTATAGTTGTACTTGTCTGCGTCGATGCGCAGCCCCGTGCCACGCAGCATTTTGAGGAAGCCGAGCTGAAGCTCTTCCGGGCCGAGCGCAAAAACGTCATTAAACGTTTTACGGAACGTGTTGTAATCCTCCAAAGGCAGGCCGGCGATTAAATCGAGATGCTGGTCGATCTTGCCGCTTTGCTTGACCTTCGTAACGGTACGGGAAAGCTTGGCAAAGTTCTGGCGACGCTTGACCAGCTCATTGGTCGGATCATTCGTCGACTGGACGCCAATTTCAAAGCGGAATACGCCCGGCGGCGCGTTTTCCGCCAAATAATCCAACACCTCGGGACGCATAATATCTGCCGTAATCTCAAACTGGAAGACACATCCGCGATGGTTTTCAATGAGAAACTTGAACATTTCCAGCGCATAATCGCGTTTAATGTTAAAGGTCCGATCCACGAACTTGATCAGGTTGGCTCCGTTGTCGATCAGATACAGAATATCCGACTTCGTGCGCTCAATATCGTAATAACGGACCCCTACCTCAATACTCGACAGACAGAACTGGCAACTGAACGGGCAACCCCGACTGGTTTCAAAATAAACAACCCGTTTGCCTAATTCCGGTATATCCTCTGCAAAGCGGTACGGTGACGGCAGCTCGTTCAAGTCCGCCTTTGGACGGCCCGGCATCTGAATGACCTCTTCTCCCTTGCGGTAGGCCAGTCCATATACAAAATGGTACTTTTGCGTACCCTCAATCTCCTGAAGCAGTTGATGAAAGGTTTCCTCCCCCTCACCGACAACGATAAAATCCACATTCGGCAGGCGTTTCATCCAATGGTCGGTATCGTAAGAGACTTCCGGGCCACCGAGAATGATTTTGACCTCCGGCATAATCTTTTTCAACACATCAATGACTTTAATCGTCTCTTCAATGTTCCAGATATAGCAGGAAAAGCCGATGACATCCGCTCCCCGCTGAAACAGGTCGGATACGATGTTCATCACAGGGTCCTTGATCGTATACTCCGCCAGCTCAATGTCAAAGTCCTTTTCACTGTAGGCTTTGAGGCACCGGATTGCCAGCGAGGTATGAATATATTTTGCGTTTAACGTTGATAAAATGACTTTCATAGGTCACAACCTTTTATAGTTTGCATGACGCCTCATATCTTTTAGTATAGCTATTCAAAATCCTCGTACACATCGTCCGCATAAATCTCATCTTCACTCACCGTTCCCCCGGCATTCCCCTGATTTTGAAAAAAATCAAGGAACAGCTTGCCGTACTTGCGGAACTTCACTTCGCCGACACCCTTGATTCGTAGCATATCCGCCTCAGATTGCGGGTTCGCTACACTCATCTCACGCAGCGTAGCATCATTAAAAATGATATAGGACGGCACATGCTCCTGCGCGGCCAAATCGCGGCGAATCAGGCGCAGTTGCTCGAACACCGTTTCGTTGACTGCCGCTGGGTACGCATCGCGTCCCTGTCGTCCACGTGAGCCTGTCCCACCTGCAAAAGCTGTGGCATGTCGCACCACACGCTGCATGACTTCGCGCTGACCTTTCAGCACTTCAGCCGCAGGCTGCTGCAAGCGGACAACCGGATATTGTCCCTCAGACAGCAGCAGGTAGCCTTCCGATACAAGGACGTTAATAATTTCAGAAATTTCTTTTTCCGTCCGATTGCCCATTACACCATAGGTTGGCAGGCTGTCAAAGCCATACTGTAGCACTTTTTTGTTACGCGAGCCTTTCAATACCGAGGCTACCATCGAAACACCAAAACGTTCCCGCATGCGATGAATACATGAAAAAATCTTTTGCGCATCAATGGTCATGTCTACCAGTTCCCGTTCATCCGTACATGAGCTGCATGTGCCGCAAGCCTCATGCTCCTCTGCCTCGCCAAAATACTCAAGCTGCGCCGTACGCAAGCAGCGAGTCGTGTAGCAATAATCAACCATCTGCTGGAGCTTACGGTAGTCGTTGCGCTTGCGGTCCTCATCCTGCGGATTTTGCTCGATCAGGAATTTCTGGGTCACAATATCCTGCGGTCCGAACAGCAAAATACATTGGCTCGGATCGCCGTCACGTCCTGCGCGTCCCGCCTCTTGTACGTAAGCCTCCATATTTTTAGGCATATTGTAGTGAATGACGTAGCGCACGTTCGATTTGTCGATCCCCATGCCGAAGGCGTTAGTCGCTACAATGACACGAATATCGTCGTACAGGAACCCTCCTGGCTGTCTGCCCGTTCCTGATCGGTCATCCCGGCATGATAACGCCCAGCCGCCATTCCCGCATCCCGCAGCCGTTGGTACAGGTCGTCCACGTCCTTGCGTGTTGCTGCATAAATAATGCCCGATTCGCCGTCATGCTCACGCGCATAATTCAGCAGAAAGCTGCGCTTGTCCTCCCCACGCAGCACACTGAACGCCAAATTTGGCCGTCCCAGGCCCGTGACGAATGTCTCCGGCTCACGCAGGCGAAGCAGCCGCACGATGTCGTCCATGACCTGCGGTGTCGCCGTTGCTGTAAATGCCGCTACAATCGGGCGCTCGTACAGCCCATCCACGAACGGAGCCACCGCCAGATAACTGGTACGGAAATCATGTCCCCACTGGGATACACAGTGCGCCTCATCGACCGCAACGCAGGAAATCGGCAACTGCGCCATCTCATCGCGAAACCAGTCCAGCTCCAGCCGCTCCGGTGCAACATATAGCAGCTTCAAATCTCCATTCCGTGCAGCACGTATGCGGTCGTTCACTTCCCGGCCACTCAGCGTACTATTAATATAGGCAGCCGCAATCCCCATCGTGGTCAGCGCATCCACCTGATCCTTCATCAGCGAGATCAGCGGTGATACAACAATCGTCAGCCCATCATGCAGTAGCGCAGGAATCTGGTAGCATATGGATTTCCCGCCGCCTGTCGGCATAATGCCCAGCGTATCGTTGCCCTCCAGCATACTGGCGACAATTTTCTTCTGGCCTTCCCGGAAATCGGGATAGCCATAAAATTTTTGCAGTAGATCCTGCGCCCGTTCCAATGTTGGTGCTTGTACACTCATAGTTTCAAAACCCCTCATATTTCTGGCGTCCTCGACGCATATCGGCTTATCTTTCGTTACCCTTTAGTTTACCGGGGTTCAGGGCAATGTTCAACCGCTGGAAGTCCATAGGCATAATGTATAATGAAATTCTTATCGAACCCTTCTACCATGGCGTTTGCTGTTTTCTCATGATATAGTGAACACGGTGCCGCAAGTTTGTCCATTACTATGATGAGACACGGTACCAAGAAGGAGAAAGAACCCATGAACAATCGTAAACCCAATCGAAAAAATCATACAAAATCCACGCCAAACACAGGCAACGCCAAGCGCAGCCACAAACCCGCCGGAAAATCCGGCTCACATAGACCCGAAGCACGGGGCAAAACGGGCGTTTTTGATAAAAATGCTGCCCGAGAGCACGGTAAACCGGAAAAAAACATTGCAAAAACATATATTGTACAGGAGCCTGCCGAGCTGTTGAATTTTTTGGTAGAGCATGTGTCTGGCATGGGCCGCAATTCCATTAAATCAGCGCTGGCCCGTGGACAGGTGTCCGTGAACGGCATTCCTCGTACCGTGTTCAATTTTCCGCTGGAGCAAGGTCAGACCGTGGCCCTCTCCAAGGAAAAGATCACTCCCGTTGTGCCGCTGACCGGGCTGCGTATTTTGCATGAGGATGAGGCCATTATTGTCATCCACAAGGATGCCGGGCTGCTGTCCGTCGCCTCTGCGCAGGAACAGGAAGTAACGGCATACCGTCAGCTTACGGCACATGTGCGACGTGAACATCCATACAATCGTATTTTTGTGCTGCATCGTCTGGATCGTGATACATCTGGAGTCATGATGTTTGCAAAAAGCGAAGCCATACAGCAGGAAATGCAACAAGCGTGGAAGGAAGTTGTATATGAACGAACGTACATCGCTCTCGTAGAAGGACAGGTTAAAAAAGCTGCGGGCACCATCACCTCATGGCTAAAGGAAAGCAAGACGTTGAAAATGTACTCCAGCCCATATCCGAATGACGGACAGCACGCCGTTACTCATTACAAGCTGCTACAGGCCAATCGGCATTTTTCCTTGCTGGAAGTACGTTTGGAAACCGGACGCAAGAATCAGATTCGCGTTCATATGGAGGATATCGGCCATCCGATTGTCGGAGATAAAAAATACGGCTCTAAAGCCAAATCTATCGGCCGCCTCGGCCTACATGCTCGGGTACTGTCGTTTATTCATCCCGTCACTGGAGTATTGCTGCGGTTTGAATCTGACATTCCTAAAACCTTTTTAAATCCGTTTCGAGAGTAGACTTACGTAAAACAGGCAGGAATAATTGGAGTGGAAGAAATCTACGGGGAATCAGGGGCTGTATGATACAGCTCCCTTTTTTATTCATTAAGCGGTATTCTTTCGGACACCATTGGCCGTTTTCATCAGCTCGTCCCAAATGGAAATGGGTGCATTGCAAACAGGACAATTCAGCCAACCGTTTAAGTAGGGTAAATGCGCTAAAAGGTTGTTTTCCTCAATTTTTTGGGCATATTGGTATAGCCACTGTAGATTCGAGCCTTTATGGTCCAATGAGCCGGATTGGATCGAATAGGGAACCAGACTGTTTGAATTTACCGGATCTTTATCGTAAGCCACCAGAACATCACTCTGTTCAACAGGCCAAATATAGAGCGGGGTTCCGCAATGCGGACAATCCAGCGTATATTCATCCCCAGTATCAAAGCTTTGAAGCATAAAAGCTACGCACCGATAACCCTGAAAGGCAGCAGCCGCAGCCAAAACATATCGTTTGCCGACATTTCCTTCGTGATCCTTGGCATACAATACCATTTCCTCGGTCAATTCGGTAAGCCGGACAATGGCTTGCTGGTATTGTTCATATATATACTCAGCCAGACCTGCATCCAGTTCTACCTGATCCCTTGCAAATTCCAACGGAACTTTTGAATGTAAGGGATTAACATTTTTCGCTTCAAATATTCCGCAAATGTTATAAATATCTGCTCGAATACTTATATCAGAACTGCTTAACGCAATATCTACGAGGTACGGTACAGCCGCAAAGGTACATGTATATAACGTATTTTGGTGATATAGTTCCTCCCAATACAAGGTGTCAGCTATTTCGCCGTCATATCCGGCTTGGAGCTGCTTCAACATTTCCGGGACGTATTGAGAGGAACCATAGGGCCTTGGAGCAAAGCCCAGGCCGGATCGGACAAAGCCAGCATCTTGAAACTCCTTTCACCGTTTTACTTTCAGTGTAACATGGCATGGTATTGTGAAATCCTTTTTGCTATCAAATTCATTTTAACTTCATAATTCTCAGCTTCTTACGTTTATTTTATTATACGCTTGGTTTTAGCTGAAGTTTCTTTTTTCATTTTATGCAATGCCCAAAGTCACTATCCTTACAAGTCTATAATCATATTCGGTTAAGTTTACGGTATTGTGAAGGTGATATGTGTCTTCTGGCGGAAAAAACCCGACTAAAATAAAATCCGTTCAGGTATCCGCATTTTTCCGCAATATCATCCAGCGTATATTCTGTCTCCAGCAATAAAGTCTGGGCCTTCTCCAGACGCAGTGAGGTCACATACCGGATGGGTGTCAAGCCCACCGCCGCTTGAAAGCGCCTCGTGAATTGCACCGAACTTAACCCCAAACAAGCAGCCGTTTCTTTGATGGACAATGGCTCACATGCATGTTCCTGAAAATAGTGAAGCGCACGTTGGATCAACGGGTCATTCACCCGATTCGTACGTTCCTCCGTGCCCCTCTGCTGGCTCTGCTCCAAAACAGAAAAAACAAATCCTCCAGCAGATGATTTTTCCATGTTCGGACATGGCTGCTATCATCCAGCGCGTTCGCACATAAATAACGGCAATTCGATAGAAAGCGATCCTCATCTTCTTTATCCAAAACAGCATGGATTGATGCGCCAATGCTACTGGCTTCAGGGAGTGAAAAACGAAAAAAGTGGAAGCTCAGCGGCGTTAGGATTTTACGGTGGAATACCTCTTCGGGCGGACAAAGAATCAAGGACCCGGCTTTCGCCTCCCCACGGTGTTCCTTGATAGTATAAGCAAACTTTCCTTCTTCAATTACATAGGCAATCCAATACGCGTCAGTATCAAACGCCAACTGAAAAAATTCTTTCCGCTTCCAATATACATGCTGATGAATGTGTACCCCAAACACGGGCGTTCACCACCTTCATTTTCCATGTCCTGCTGACTATGAGCCAAATATCCACAAAGCGTGCTATTCATGATCCACCTAGTCACATTATAAATCCTGTTACTAAAGATTAGCTGAACGTGAAATTAAGTATATGTGCATGATGTTTCCGTGCATGTCAAAACGAAGCTCACTCGGGTAACATGATCTCGATCGATCATAAAGGAGCGTGAGACTGCATGAGACAGGAAACCTTTAGCGCCGATATTACCGTAGCAGGCGGGGGATTAGCCGGTGTCTGTGCGGCTGTTGCGTCGGCTCGTCTGGGCCAGACGGTGGCGCTGGTACAAAATCGTCCGGTGCTGGGAGGAAACTCCAGCAGCGAGGTGCGGGTATGGGTATGCGGAGCCACGAAGCACGGGGTAAACCGATACGCCCGCGAAAGCGGCATTATGGGCGAGCTATTCACGGCGAATCAGTATCGCAACCCTGACGGGAATCCTTATCTGTGGGATGCGGTTGTCCTTGATCTTGTTCGTGCTGAACCGAACATTACCTTGTTCCTCAACACGGATATTTATGATGTAGAATCGGAGGGACTTGTATTCGCAACCAACGAATCTAAGGAAAGCGAGTCTAAGGAAAAAGGACAGCAGCGTATGATTCGGGCAGTGACCGGATGGATGACAGGCTCGGAACGGCGTATCCGCTTTGAGAGCAGCATGTTCCTTGATTGTTCGGGAGACGGGCTGGTCGGATTCCTGGCAGGTGCCAAATATCGGCTGGGACGCGAGTCACAGCAAGAATTCGGAGAATCACTGGCTCCTGAAATGGCAGATATGACGTTACTCGGCAGTACGATTTTATTTTATACACGTGATACCGGGCATTCCGTCAAATACGTACCTCCTTCCTTTGCCAAGGACATCCGCCAAACACCGATTCCCAAAAGCCGAATCCTTCGCAGCGGAGATTCCGGCTGCCACTACTGGTGGATTGAATGGGGCGGTGAACTGGACACGGTACATGATAATGAACGGATACGTGACGAGCTGTGGTCGGTTATCTACGGGATCTGGGATTATATTAAAAATTCAGGGGAGTTCGATGCAGATACAATGACACTGGAATGGGTCGGGACGATTCCGGGCAAAAGGGAATATCGACGGTTTATCGGTGATTACACGGTTCATCAGCGCGATATCGAGGAGCAGACCCTGTTCCCGGACCGGGTTGGCTTTGGTGGCTGGTCCATCGATTTGCATCCACCGCATGGCATGTATGATCCGGGAAGCGGGGCAAACCATTTGCAGCCTGACGGCGTGTACCACATCCCGTTTCGCTCCCTGTATTCCGCGAATGTGAGTAATTTATTATTTGCAGGCAGAAATATTAGCGCCACGCATGTCGCCTTCGGTACGCTGCGCGTTATGGCAACCTGCGCGGTGATAGGCGAAGCGGCCGGAACAGGCGCTGCGCTATGCGTAGCACGCGAAATGACTCCCCGCGAGCTTTGCGAGCAGCATTTGTCGCTGCTGCAACAGACATTGCTGCGGCAGGATGCTTCCCTGCTCGGCGTGACGAATCAGGACACGCGGGATATTGCCCGAAGCGCTACGGTAACAGGGTCCAGCAGCCTTAAAGCATTGTGTGTGGACTCGCCCGATGAACGCGTACCGTTACGACAAGCCGCAGGGCTGCTGTTCCCTGTTCACAGCAGGGTGGAAACTGTGTCCCTGCTGGTGGATGTGAAGCAGGATACGCTCATCCGGTTTGAACTGTGGGACACGGGCAAACCGCAAAACTATGTACCTGCTTCGCTCCAAGCCTCCTGTGAAACTGCGGTTTCCGCAGGTGATCGGCAGTGGGTTGAGGCCCGTCTGCCTTGGGCACCTGACCAGGCAGCGAATGCCTTCTTGATCGTGAGAGCGAATGAACATGTATCGCTATACATGTCCCATCAACCGCTCAGCGGCGTGCTTTCTTTTATACAGGATCAGGCTGTCTGCTCGAGCTCGGGACTGCACGGATATGTGCGAGCCAGCGCGGTGCTGGAATGGACCATGCGATCCGGTGCCACGTCTATGGTGCGCAAATGCTTTTGCTTTCGCATTATAGAGGAAACGAAAAGTTACGCTCCCGCTAATATTATAAACGGGCATGTACGACCATATGGTGGACCAAACATGTGGGTATCCGATCCGTTGCTTGCCGGACAGGAAGCATGGATTGAGCTGCGGCTGCCGCAAAAAACGATTGTTCGGGAGATTCATTGTACCTTTAATGATGACGTTAACGAGGATTTGATCAATCTTCACCATCATCGGACCCCTTTTGAAGTTATGCCCGAATTGGTACGTCATTATCGAATCGAGGCATTTACAGATGGAAGCTGGGTAACCCTCCACACGGAACGAAATAATCGAAAGCGAAAAAGGATTCATGAAATCAGGAACCCCGTTGCTACAGATCAGCTTCGTCTGGTTGTGGAGGCCACTCACGGTTGCCCACGGGCTGAAATCGTAGAAATTCGTCTATATGAGCAGAACTTGAGTGTACATGAACGTTGATTCATTGTATATGAAAAGACGTGATGGGAACATTATGTATGAATACTGCGACTATAAGGGGAAATAGCCCATGACCATGACACCGGAACAGCGAATTACCCTGCACGGGTTTAACAATCTGACCAAATCGTTAAGTTTCAACATGTACGATATTTGTTATACCAAAACAAGGGAAGAACGCGAGGCCTATATCGAATATATTGACGAACAATACAACGCGGATCGACTGACTGCCATTTTAAAAAATGTGTCCGACATCATTGAAGCTCATGTGCTCAACGTAGCCCAGCAGGACTATGTTCCTCAAGGAGCCAGTGTGACCATGCTTATATCGGAAGGTCCTATCGTGGAGGTGCCTACAGAGTCTTACGATGAATCACCCGGTCCTCTGCCCGATTCTGTCGTTATGCAGTTGGATAAAAGCCATATCACTGTCCACACCTACCCGGAATATCATCCCGACGAGGAAATCAGCACGTTCCGAGCCGATATTGACGTCTCTACCTGTGGAGAAATCTCTCCACTCAAGGCACTCCGTTATTTGATCCATTCCTTTGACACGGATATTATGACGATTGATTATCGGGTACGCGGCTTTACTCGTGATACGAATGGACACAAGCTGTTTATTGACCATGACATCGCCTCCATTCAAAATTATATTCCTGACGAAGTGCGCAGCCAGTATGACATGATAGACGTGAACGTATATCAGGAAAACATTTTCCACACCAAATGCAAGCTGAAACAATTCGATCTGGACAATTATCTATTCGGCTATACGAAGGAAAGTCTGGGCGAGAACGAGCAGCAAAACATAACCGCCCGGCTTAAGATAGAAATGGACGAAATCTATTACGGCAAAAATATGACATAGCGGGATAAAGGCAGTAGAATGGACTACAGGTTATCTATAAGAAAAGGACCATAGCTTTGGAGCTGACATGGAGCCGGGCTTTTGTCCTTTTTTTGATGCAAAATGGGAGATTGATTCAGCTTTATCTGTACAAGTGAGAGATTGTTCACTATGATAGGGAAAGAATCCACTAGTTGAAATATTAAATTGCACCTCTTAGGCACGCTTTCGATTGTAAGCGCAATCAATTGATCCCACTTATTTTTTTATGGAACACAAAGGAGGAATTTGCATGCAAGGCGGTATTGGCGGTAAAAACATCATTTTACGACTGGAAATTTCCACCGAGCACATCCAATTTGGTCAATTGATTACGCTGGTCAACGAACATGGTGGGGATGTTATTGCGATTGACGTCATTCGCACCTCTGAAAAGGTCACCGTGCGGGATATTACAGTGACCATTGCCGACCCGGCCGAAATCGACCGAATGATTGCCCGGATTAAAAAAGCTCAAGGCGTGAAGGTGCTGTCCATTTCTGACCGGACCTTTCTGCTGCATCTCGGGGGTAAAATTGAAATGCAGCCCAAGGTTCCGATACAGAATCGCGACGACTTGTCCCGGGTGTACACTCCAGATGTAGCACGCGTGTGCATGGCGATTCATGAGGAGCCGGACAAAGCCTTCCGTTTGACAATCAAACGGAACACCGTTGCTGTCGTCTCGGACGGGAGCGCTGTCCTGGGCTTGGGCAATATCGGCCCCTATGCAGCTATGCCAGTCATGGAAGGTAAAGCCATGCTGTTCAAGCAGCTCGGGTCCGTTGATGCTTTTCCGATTTGTCTGGACACGCAGGACACCGAGGAAATTATCAAAGCGATCAAGCAAATCGCTCCAGCTTTCGGCGGTATTAATCTGGAGGATATTTCATCACCTCGCTGCTTTGAGATTGAGCAACGGCTGCGTCAGGAGCTGGATATTCCTGTTTTTCATGATGATCAGCATGGCACCGCTGTTGTCTTGTACGCAGGGCTGATCAATGCACTCAAGGTCGTCGGCAAAGCGCTGTCTGATGTCAAAATCGTCGTCTGCGGTATCGGAGCTGCGGGTGTAGCCTGCACTAAAATTTTGCTATCTGCGGGTGCAGTTAACATCATTGGTGTAGATCGCCACGGGGCCATCACAGCCGATGAAACGTACGATCATCCGGTGTGGAACTGGTATGCACAGCATACCAATCCCGAGCGGCTGTCAGGCACGCTGTCCGAGGTTCTGAAAGGCGCTGACGTGTTTATCGGTCTATCGGCTGGCGGGTTGCTTCAACGGGAAGACGTAAAACACATGAACGAGGCTCCGGTGGTGTTCACCATGGCTAACCCGGTTCCCGAAATTGCCCCCGAGGATATCGAAGACATTGCAGGCGTCATTGCCACCGGACGTTCAGACTATCCTAACCAGATCAACAACGTGCTTTGCTTTCCCGGCATTTTCCGCGCGGCACTCGACTGTCGCGCCCGTGAAATTAACGAAGAGATGAAGCTGGCGGCAGCAGAAGCCATTGCGAGCACCATCCGTCCCGAAGAATTAAATAAGCTGTATATTATCCCCGGCGTATTTAACGAGAATGCCGTTCAGCGGGTGCGTGAAAAAGTTATTCGGGCTGCGATTGAGAGCGGAACCGCCAGAAGAGTACCTCGCGATTTCAGGTAAAAGAGAATCTGCTTATTCCGTAAGACATGTCTGGTAACGTGCCAAAAAGGATTGCTCCCCTAATACGGGTGCAATCCTTTTTTGTAAGAAGATGAAGATTTTCTGCGGCTATGACTTCCATTTGGAAAATAACTGGCTGGCGCGTTGGGCGAACTCCTCCAGATTAAAGCTGGAGTTGTCCAGCTTGTAGTACCATTTTTTAATCGTCTCCAGAATCCATGACGGAACTTTAACCTCCGAGATACTTGAGTAAAACGTATGATACGCCCACACCAGATGCTCCCAGCGCTTGTCATCGCCCTCCTTCACGTACTCGGATACGTCCAATACCTTGGCGCGTCCATCTTGCATCAGTACGTTTTTGAGGTGAATATCACGGGGATTCAGCCCCTTGGAACGGACAAACTCCCTCGCCTCTTCCACGTCCTGGATCACTTGCTCCGGCACCGGAATGCCTTGCAGCAGACAATCCAGCAGCGTAATACCTGATTCATAGCTAATGACGATATACTTATCGCCTTTCCCGTAATAATGAGGAAAAAAATCGGACCCCCGCAACCGCTCGTATACGTCGGCCTCCGCATCCTTCTTCTCGATCGCCATGTCTGAGTATACCTTAAACGCGTAGCCGGGCAACGTATCGAGCGTAAATACGGCCGCATCCGTCCCGATGCCAATACAACGGACGTCTTGGGAGACTGTTTTAATCGTAACCGGATCATTATCCTCGGTACTGTAAACAGTCACTTGACTTATGATTTCGTCTGCCTGCCTCCATTGTTCAACCATGTGCGATCCCTTCCTTCTCTGTTCTGAACCATTTGAATGAAGTTAGACATATGTCGGATAAGTTGTATTACGAGCCTTCTTCAGGAATGGATTCAGGATGGTGTATGACCCACCTGGGCAGATATGGTATGTGCCGTAATTGATGCGTCCGGCAGCAGTAATTTTTTCAACTCTGAATAGCTTGCCACTGTTTCATAGGCTCCCGCTACCTCAGACTCCGGGGCAGCCTTCCTGTGATTGAACCAAATGACCCGCCAGTTGGCCCCTACAGCTCCCGCCACGTCATTGCGCCAGGAATCCCCGATATAGCAGCAATGCTCTGCCAGAGTCCCTGTCCGTTCGTTCACCACTTCGAAAATACGTGGATCAGGCTTGGCATAGCCAACCGTTCCGGATACAAAAATATGCTCTGCCGCAATATGATTTTCCAGAGCCATGGCCCTGATTTTGCTCATCTGGTGATCTTCGAGGCCATTCGTAATCAAGCCGACCAGATATCCTGCCGAGCTCAATTCATCCATTAACGATGTAGCTCCCTCGAAAGGCTCAATCCGGTACTGACGATCCAGGTACTCTTTTTGGATATCCACTGCCTGCTCACGGGTAATATTCACCCCAAATTCCTGTAAAGCCAGGACAAAACGGCCTTCCCTCATATCCTCCAGCTCATCCGGCCCAGCCTTCCCCTCCAATAGTCCTCCTTTTGCCGACAATACATCACTGTAATAACGAATACGATGATAAGCCTCTTCATAAGGAAAACGTTCACTCAATCCTAATACTGTACGCAATGCATCGCGAGTAGGGTGCAAATGATCGTACATTGTATCATCTACATCAAAAAAAACGGCCTTCTTGTGCAAGTTCATATACCCACTTCTTTCTGTAAAAATCATTGGATGTCGTCCATCTTCACCTTGTCCTGATATTATACCCGCTGACACGATGCGTTGCACATTACATCTTACCCCTTCGCCATCCATAGCTCGTATCTATAGTTGATCTGCTATTTGTATCTGTTGTTATAACCACTCCCGCATTCACACTTCACCGTGACAGTCATAAAATGAAAAGACCATCCTTTTCGCAAACTCACTTTACTTCTGTACTTATCTAAAATAGGTATCTCGTCCTGTTTTGCCCGAAAGCGGCTTATTTCATAGCACACAGGTAAAAGGTCACATTTTTGAAAAGATTCAGCATACAGGTTTACATTTCGTGTAAAATCACGTACCTTTTAGGGATGAACGCTTTACGGATGTACTTGGATAAGGAGGCATACACGATGAATTCCGGTTCTAACCCTGCCTACGGATCAGCTACACCTTTGATTGAGGCACTTATAGAATTTGAACAGGAGCTTGAAGCGAACCGGCATTCTCTGAGTTTTGATTTGGGATTGATTATGGAGCATGGCCGCGCGCCACGATATATGGCTACACCGCCGGATGTGATTCCCTTTGCCCACGCGGGCGTGGACGGAATACATTACGGCTTTTTAACGGATTTTGGACTTGAAAAGGATCTTTCGCAGGCCCCCATTGTGTGCATATCCCCTGTTGACTGGACGGGTGTATGGGTGGTTGCCCGCCACTTGCAGGATTTTTTAAGTGTTGTTTATACAGAGAACAGTTCATTAAAGCGATACTACGCCAGTGGACAGGATTATACAGGACATGCAGGACATCGGCCGCCTCAGGCCATAGATGAACGCACCGCGTTAGTGCGGGAGTGCTTTCGGGAACGCTTCGGTGTCCAACCGATTCAGGATATGGCTGCCTACATCGACAATTTGCGAATCGAGCGCAAGCAAAACGAAGCTGCCCCTACACTGAACGGCTTGGGCATTCCGACCTTTCCTTCTTCCGCAAAACAGCGTTCGTCTATTAAGAGTGCTCTTTTAAGCGTGGCAGAGCCCTTTCATTGGGATAAACAAGGTGAAACGGTTCGTGATTTGTTCCGCAACGGTTCGCGTGAAGCGAGATTGGCCTTTATTCGGGACGCTCAAACACGCCATCTGTTCACCCATTCTGCCCTTCGTGTTTTTGTAGCAGGACAGCTTAGATCCATGGGCTTGTCTGAGGCGGCAACACATTTGGAAGAGTCCTACTATACAGTTATTCCCGATACGATGGAATCTTGACGGATTACTCCTTATTCCCCCACACAACCGCCTCTGAAAAGGCGGCTTGTTGTGCTACAATATATACAAATAATACGGCCTAACGGCCCGGTACGAATGAGAGAGAGCGAGCATGAATAATCATTCCCATCCTACTCCTGAGATCATCGAGGTTTGTCTGCTGGCTGGCAAGCTCATGATGCAAAATGGAGCCGAAACCTATCGCGTCGAAGACACGATGTCCCGCATTGCCTCGGCCTACGGCATACCCCAGTCCCATAGCTATGTGACACCGACCGGGATTTTTTTTGCCATTAACGACGCGGAGCCTGCCAAGCTGATCCGGATTGTGGAGCGGACCACGGATCTGCATAAGGTTGTAGAGGTTAACGCGATTTCACGTAAAATAAGTCTGGGTGGCTTGTCACCCCGCGCAGCGGTTACGGAGCTGACCAAGATTGAACGTGGTCCGCACCGCTATTCCAACGGCGTACAACTGGCAGCCGCGGCATTGGCGAGTGGCTGCTTTATGATTATGTTTGGCGGGGTATGGCGGGATTTCCCCGCAGCCGTTCTCTGCGGCGGGGCTGGCTTCGCAGCCGTGCAATATTTTCACAGGCTCGTTAAGGTTAAGTTTTTCTCAGAATTTTCGGCATCTTTTCTAATTGGCTTGCTGGCGGCTTTACTGACAGTTGCAGGCTGGGGCCAGATGATGGACAAAATCATTATTGGCTCCGTTATGCCATTGGTGCCAGGCTTATTAATTACAAATGCCATTCGGGATTTAATGGCCGGACACCTCGTTTCGGGCATATCCAAGGGGGCTGACGCTTGCTTGACGTCATTTGGTATTGGAGCCGGCGTTGCAGTTATCATTTCGTATATGTGATTTGGAGGAGATCCAAGTTTATGGTTGCACAATTATTAACAAGCTTTATTGCTACCGCTGCTTTCGGCATTCTTTTTCACGCTCCCCGACGTTCACTGCTGCAATGCGGCTTCGTCGGGATGCTGGGCTGGCTCGTCTATTATTGGACGACAGACAGCATGGGGCCCGTGAGTGCCAGCCTCTTGGCAACGGTTCTGATCGGGATCATCAGCCAGAGCTTGGCCAGACTGTACAAAATGCCCGTTATTATTTTCAGCGTGGCAGGCATGATTCCGCTGGTTCCGGGAGGAATGGCCTACAATGCGATGCGACAGTTTGTACAGCATAATTATCCTCAGGCGCTGGAGCTGGCTATGAGCACACTCATGATCGCAGGTGCCATTGCTGTCGGCTTGGTGCTGTCCGAGGTGCTCAATCAGATTTTTCACAACATACGTTTGAAACCGCAGTGTTAAACGATGGGGATAAGCAACATCATTTTTTCACAACATTAAAGGCTGCTTCCAAAAACACGCACGATTGTAGTGCATAGAAGATTTTGGATGCAGCTTTTTTTTCATGTTCCACTTTATAAACGATGTTTGTTCGTCTATTTATCCTCAACATCCACTCGTTTACCCAGAATAGCCAAATCCCGCTCTATGCTGTCCAGCACCGCAACACGCGGATAATAACCCCATTGCTCAAAACCGAACTTGCGCAGCAAGGCGATACTCGGCTCATTGTGACCAAATACAAACCCCAACAGCGTCGTAATTCCAAGCCTAGGGCATTCATTCAGTACGTGCTGCACCAGACGACTTCCTGCTCCAGTTCCACGAGAATCTTCATGGACATAAATACTGATTTCCGCCGTACCGTTATAAGCTGAACGTCCGTAAAAAGACTGGAGACTGGCCCACCCTGCAATCGCCTCTTTATGTCTCAGAACCCACAAAGGTCGATGGTCTTCTTGATGAGCCTCAAACCATGGGATACGGCTCTCCACTGTCACGGGCTCCAGATCTGCCGTTACCATTCGTCCTGCAATGGTGGAATTATAAATGCCCACAATATCCGGAAGATTCTCCCTGCGCGCAAATTCAATGGAAAAAGATTGGGCCCTATTCATCGTTCGTATCCGCCTCCTGTTCAGTTGATTTATTTCATTGTACAAGACAAGCTCCCAAACAGCCATATCGAGTTGTTTTTTGCGGTTCGGATGCAAAGGGTTCTATAATAGAGCTTGAAGAAAATCAAAAGCTTCAAAGCTTGGCCACCCCATTAAACAACATGAGACGAGGAGGTGTGCTTCGGAGTTCACGGGATTCTGAAGCAGCTTATATGAATATTGGAACTCAAATTTTGATTTTGGAAATACCTATGGAATCTTTCTTTGGAAAAACAACGATTTATCCTGTGCTGCTCAAGGATGAGGACGGGCTTACGCTCATTGACACGGGGATGCTAGGCCAGTTGGAAGCGTTGCGCAAGGCTATTGCAGATGTGGGAGAGGATATCAGCCACCTGAAGCGAATTATTTTAACGCATCAGGACATTGATCATATCGGTAATGTTCATGCACTACTGGACTTGCTACCGAATACCGCTCTATTGGCTCATAAGGATGATATTCCTTATATGACAGGGGATCGGCCGTTTGTGAAGCTGACACCGGAACGAATCAATCAGTTGGATAATACACTCAAACAGCAAGCAGAGGATATGATCCGCTGCTTGCCGGACTTGCGCTTTGCCCATGTCCTCGAAGACGGTGAGCATCTTCCTTATGGTGGAGGAATACAGATTATTCATACACCTGGTCACACACCGGGACATATCAGCTTGTATGTGCCCGCACAAAAGCTGCTTTTGGCGGCGGACGAGCTCCGTGTAGTTGAAGGCAAACTGGTCGGCCCTGCTGAATCGGCTACACCGGATATGCCACTGGCCTTGGAAAGCCTCGGTAAACTGACCGTATTGGATGTCGAGAAGGTGCTGTGCTACCATGGGGGTTTTTATGATCAGAATGTACAGGCACGTCTACAGACATTAAGTCAGGAACGAGACTAAAGTAGTCAGATCTATAAACAAATATGTAATAAGCGTTATAATGAATTCATGAATAGAAAGGGATGAATCTGCATGAATGATAAAATAACCCGGCTATATGATGAATTGAAGTCACAGTCATGGGACGGATTGCTCGTCACCGATCCCAAGCATATCTACTACCTGACTGGCTTTGCCAGTGAGCCGCATGAGCGATTCCTCGGCTTGGTGCTGCTACGGGACGAGGAGCCTGAACTGATCGTGCCTGCACTGGATGCGGAGGCGGCCCACGCTGCTTCTTCCGTGACTCGCATCTCTACCCACACAGATACAGATAATCCATATGATCTGCTGCGCCAGCGCACAGGCACTGGAGTGAAGGTGTTCGCCTTGGAAAAAGAACATGTCTCCGTACTCCGCTACGAGCAGCTACATACTGCTATTGGTGCGGCTCAATATGTGGATCTCGGTCCCGTGCTTCAGGCTATGCGCGTAAGAAAAACACCTGAGGAAGTACGGCGTCTGAAACATGCCGCACAATTGGTAGAGGACGCGCTTCACCACGGCCTGACCCATGTGCGTGAAGGCGTAACAGAAGTCGAGCTGGTAGCCGAAATTGAATACCAGATGAAGAAAATCGGCGCAGATGGCCCGTCCTTTGACACTACGGTGCTATCTGGACCCAAAACAGCGCTGCCTCATGGTGTTCCGGGTACCCGCAAGCTGCAACACGGCGATCTGCTCATGTTTGATATGGGCGTATATTCAGATGGTTACGCCTCAGACATTACGCGCACTTTTGCTTTTGGCAAGCTGTCAGCTGAGCTGGAGACGATTTATCAGACGGTACTCCGCTCAAACGAGGCTGGTATTGCCGCCATTCGTCCGGGTGTATCCTGCGCGTCGGTAGACCAGGCAGCACGTGCAGTTGTAGAAGCTGCCGGGTATGGCCCTGCCTTTAACCATCGGGTTGGACACGGCCTTGGCATGAGCGTTCACGAATATCCGTCTGTGCATGGCGGCAATGAAGACCTGCTTCATGAGGGCTTCGTGTTCACCATAGAGCCCGGCATCTACGTGCCAGGCCTCGGCGGTGTGCGGATTGAAGATGACGTTCTGGTCACCTCTGACGGCGTAGAAGTACTGACCTCTTTTCCGAAAGAGCTAACGGTACTGGGATAAGTTCGATATTTTTTTTCGCTTTAAAGCTCATGCTGAAAACTGCATGGGCTTTTTTTACCCTCTTGATTCTAATATCGATCGAGAGCAGTTGTGATTTGCGATTAACTTTGCTATACTTTATATAGCTAATTTTGCTTTTTTGCGGATATAGTAAAGAACACGTTTTGAATACTTTGAAATATCATAGCCGGATATTTTAAGTACATCTGTAATGTCTGTAACATTCAAGACTTGTTTATGTTCTTTACTCATCTCTACAATTAAGTTAATTTCTTCTCTGTATTTTGATTGAGCTTCAATTTGGATATTCTCAGTATCCTGTTTGTGTTTGTCTATTTTTTTCCTGATACGTGCTAACATCCTGCTGATTGTCATGGGGTATACGTGGAGTATTTCAGATATCCGGGAGTTATTAGCTCCCTTCATAATTAAGTGCATCACGGTTTTTTCATGTTCTGTAAACAGAGAACTACATAACAGTTGTTGAACATAAACCTTATTAATCACATGTTCATCCATGTTATTTTGTGAGTTGTCTATAGCTTCGAAGTTATCTATTGAATCAAAATGTTCCATTGCATCACTGAATTGGGCAACTTCCCTGTAACGTTCTATAGGAACTTGAAGCAACTTTGCCATTCTTTGCTCACTCGGCCTGTAGCCCAGTGTATCTTCTATTTCTACCATTCTTCGGATCATATCAATAGCTCCCCGACTAAGTCTTACCTCTTGAGAGTTGCTATATAATAACTGATTAACCTCCCATAAAATTGGCCTTACTACATACGTAGTGAATTTAATTCCTCGATGAATATCGAAATCCTTGAGTGCCATTAGTAATCCTATACATGCTTGTTGGTATAAGTCATCTTCAGTAACCTTGAATTTCATTTTTAGCTCTTCTATACTTCCCTTATATCGCATAATAATCGAAAATATAAATTTCCGATTCTCTTGAAGAAATTCCCCAAGAAGGTCTTTGTCCTCTTTACACGCACAGATCAGCTTTATATTATGCATATCCTTCACAGCAGGCTTTCTTAATTGTACATACGTATCACTGAGCAATCCGTTCACCCCGTATTTTCTGGAAATACCAGCATAATGAATTTCCTTCTACATTGATCACGCTCACACTCCAGTAGTCGGTCTACCTTTTTAGAATTTATTTATCTGAATAGTTAATGAGATACGTATGGCCGGAATCATCCAAGAATAAAAAATTCTTTGAACGCGTTTGGTTAGTTTGCATCGAATCCAACACATACTCGTGCTGGGTAAGGAACTGCTGCTCCATTTCCTGAACCAAAGACGTATATTCATTCATTTGCAATTCGAGCAATTGATTACGGGCCGCAAGTTGTCTATTTTGGGAAATCAGATGATGATTTTTCCTTTTAAGCTCCTTATTCTCTTTGACAACTCTCTGAATTTTGCTAATATTTTGTATAAATTCTACTGAATCAGAATCTTCCCCATCTTGCTGATACCTGTTGTTGTTCGTATAGTTCATAGCCTTGTCTCCAGAGTTTATTTATAGCGATAGTCTGTAAAATCCTTGAGATGTATTTCAACCCGATTCAGGTTACAGTCAGGTTCTGCTGCCAACGTTTGTTCCAGCTTTTCAAACATAAGCAGTATGCCTTTGCTCACAGGTGGCTTAAATGCGTCTTCGCCTGCGTCGTATCTCGCCCACCACTTCCTCAAGGATTCCATCGTTATGGTCTGATTGATATAATCCCCACAGTGCTTACACCAAAGAACAAGGGATTGATCGCATTCCATCTCTTCAGGAACAAAAGAAGATTCCGCCCCACAATGGGGGCATTTATTCATATAACCGATCATGTTCTATAACCTCCCTCCCTAGGTGCTGTTCCTTAAACCCGGTCTGGTAGAGAAATAGGATCATAGCTTTGGTTCGTTATACCGTTTAGACGAAGGGTAACCTTCGGGTCTGTCAAAAAATAATAGGATACTTCTATTCTTTTGCGGTCAGCACTCTCCGTGTAAAATTCAAAACGAAATTCCCGCCCGCCCATTACAGGATGAGCTACCTGAAAATAGAGACCTTCACTATAATCTTTGCAATATACATGGTTAACAATTACATTTTCATCAACCACTAAGGACCAATAATCAGCAGGGGTAATAACATCCGCCTTTATTGAAATAGCGAAAAACTCAAGATCATTGGATATCTTAAAGGTATCTAATATCATCCTTTTACCTTCTAAAGCTCTTAAGCCATCTATATCAACCCTGCGGCTTGCTATGCAGGGCCTTGTTTTGGTAGAATAGAAAGGTGGATCTAATCTTCCACCGACTAAATAGCGACTCAACATGTAAACTACCTTCCTTATTAACAATTTTCATTGAATTTTCAGAATCATTCACTTGCAATGCCTCAGTCAGATATGTATACTAATTAATGTATAGTAAGGGGCAGTGCGTAGTGCCTTTCTATTTCCTTTTGGATTTGATTTTGTTCTGATAGTGGTATATCAGAGTGTTTATTTGTCAATCTCAGTTTTATAGAGTTCTCTTAGTTTTTTCACGGCTCGACAAGCATGAGATTTATGAATATCAAGATAATGGGCGATTTCTGTAGGTTTCATATCCATTCCTTCTTCGGTGAATAGCATGAAATTTATGATTCGTTGCTCCTGTTTTGTGAATCTGTTACGATTGCTTAAGTAGTCTACCTTCACGTCTGCTAATTTAAACCCATAATCATTCACTTGAACCGAGTAATAATTGGCCATAGAGCCTTCTTCATCTGTGCCATCGCAAAAGTTAACGGTTGTACTGAACTGTGTAATTTTACGTTTTTTTTTACGATAATAGTCAACCACAGAACGTTTAATGACCGTATGTGAAAAAGTAGATATATCCTTTTTTATATCCCCTTTGTGGATCGCTGTCAGAATTTGAACGATTGAATCCTGTTTCACATCTTCTCGATCCTCCTCGTTAACACCACGAAGTATAAAGTTAAAAATATGATTTAACGTTTCTGGGTCAAATGAGCTGACATTTGTCGTTATCATTGCGGTTCTCCTATTTTAATAGTTTATTTTAAATCAATAGGTTCCAGTTCACTCTGTTCCCTCCTTAAAACTTGTATCACAACTCCTTTCCGAATTTCGACATTCGACATTCGACAATTAGTTTCCACTTTTTTCTTTATCTTACCCTACTCTTTTTTTAATACGTAATACATTTGAATCAGTTCCATTTACCTAATTGAATATATAATTTTTAGGATTCTACTCTAATAGTCGTCATATCTATCAGAAGAGTTGCAATTTATCTATTACTTTTTAAAAATACGAACCTATGTTCCCATTTTAATAGGTATATATAACCTTGTCAATTCCTAACATTGATTGGTGTTATTTTCATCTGGTTATATTGTTCTATTTTTTTGTGTATACATCTTTCAAACAAGCCTTTTGAATCAATTCGAACATGTTCCATAAGACCTATTTCAAGTATCAACCTAAAAATCTATTTCCTATCCACCTTCAAGTCTGGCTACCAATGCCTCTACCTTCGCATTCAAAGATCTGTTTTCTGCGAGCAAACTTAAATTTTCAGCTTGAAGTACAGCTACCTCTTCACTTAAGCGATGGATTTCCTCCTTATGACTTGACAATGCATCCATTAGGGTGACCCGGAAAGCCTGCTCATCTTTTGACAATAGCTCTCGATCCGTAACCTTATTATTACTACGACCGCTGGCGTAGCCGATGACTCCAATAACCGCGGTTATTACATTTATGTCCAGCCCATATCACCTGCCTTTTGTCTATTTTCTTCCCTGACAGGTTCAATATAAGTAAAAATCAGTAAAACTTAACCCCTGCTACGAATAGCAGGGGTTAAGTTTACATGATAAAGCAGTATCCGTATTCTGTAGCCACATCTATACTGGAAGCCATATCATCATACACCTGAACCTGTATAGCCCCAGGTAGTAATGATTTCTGCCACACGGAAATATGGCCTTTTAATATAGATCTTTTCCAAATGTCCATGTAACTATGAAGATCATTTTGTCGATACTGTCTGACCACCACTGAGCCAGTGACAATGGATTTCTCCCACACACTCATATCACTTTGTAAGCTTATTTGTGCTGTCCTTCTCACAGTTAGATAGCCTGTGATGTGACTATGTTCCCGAATCTCCAAATCTGATGGAAGCTCTGTTTGCTCTGAATGTCGAACGGTAACGCGACCATATTTATCATACGCTGCGTCCCGCCTAATCCCCACTTCAGCATTCAGATCATGGTGTTCCATAACACGAACCGATAGTTCGGTATCCCAATCCTGCTGATCGGAAAGACGCACCGAGATTCGAGACCATCTATCAGATTCACGGCTTTTCCGTGCACTGATCCTGCCTTTAAGTTCAGATTTCTCCCAAGTTTTTACGTAAAGCTCACTCGAGATAGAGTCCAAATGACTACGTCTGATTCGCAGATGAGAAGACTGATCCGTATAGCTGTCCACTCGAACCTTTATGTTAGAGCCTAGATTGCCGGATCTTACTCCTACTGCAATTTCCAAATCTGAAATGAGCTTAACTCGCACTGTAATTCGTGACTGCATATCCATTCTTTTATGGTACGGAATGGATATGGAGGTCCATAAATTTCCTGAAAGCACGGTAAGGCTTGAAGGCACATCTTTTTTCGGCCAGATCGCTATACTTGATCTCAAAGAAGTATAATGCGGTATTGTGACCGTTGAAGGTAGCCCGAAATGCGCTCTTGTTCTTACAGACAAATCGGATATGAGCAGATTACTAAACACAATTTGAAGCCTGCCGTAAAAATCAGGATTGTGGATATTCATATCTGCAGGCATATCTTGTCTATAAAGTATACGTCCTTCCACCATCAGATCCGCTTCACGAGATCTACGGACTGAAATAGTGCTTTTCTTTACTGCTCCCTGAAAAACGGTTATGCTCCCTAATATATTAGGGATACTCAGTTCCATACCGGAAGAGATATCCTGATGCTCTGTCCTTCTTACACGGATCGACCCAAGCGTTTCCTTACGATTAACAAGAATCGTTGCCGGAAGTTCGGGAAACGGAACTGCCCAGCGGGCAACGCTCAGTTCGGAAGCAAGGTTCTCCCTGTAAAAGACATACATATTCGAAGGTACTATTTCCCTATTCACCCATAGGGTGCTGTCCAATGAATTCTCACGTGCAACAGCAATAACAAGCTGAGCTTCCAAAGAATGATTATCCTTACGCCGTACGGACACCTTACCGTTTAAGTTAGGTACCGTCACTGTGATATCGGCCAGGATCTCCCTTTGGTTATGGACAAACAGGCTTCCCTTCCAAACTGTTGCTCCATAGGACTGTTTAATGCGTAACGAGCCTTTAAGCTGCGACCCCTTGCTTACACGAGAGGTAAGGCCGCCTTCTATACTGTTCCTGCCCAAACTATAGATACGAGTATCATAGTAGGTAATATCTAATATAGGACGGTACGATTTTTGCTCCTTGGTAAAAAAACGAATACTTCCATTTTCAAATTCATCCAGAGCTTTGAAGATATATCCAAAATTCGGCCTTTTTCCTTCATACCATGCACAAATGGAATCAGTCACATCAAAAGAAATGTACCCTGAATCTCCACCTACATCTTGAACGATGTTTATACCGACATAGGTTGAATCGGGGCTGCTAAAGCCAAACGGAAACGGTTGATTTTGCCATGTAACTCCGTATTCTGTCCATTCCCTGGATGCTTCAATGAGCTGTATCCCCTTCTGGGGTACGTTGCGACCATCGAAATACACTTTGAGCTTGGCCGATTTAAACGTTGTATTTTTCTTGGGAATAGAAGCCGTATCCAAATCAAAACCAACATAAGATCTGTATCTCTCCTGAGCCGAGGCAGAATATCCGACATACATTTGTTCCTCAACACCATAGTTTAATCTGGGCTGAGACTCACGAACAAAAGCATCTTTATTAGAATAAATACTAGTCGTGTACGTCGGGGGCTCGATAACATCATATCTGCCTTTCATCCAGGTATAGGGTGCAACTCCTATGGATGAAACCATATCCGAAACTTCCCGAACCGTCATTGCCGAGGGAAGATCATCATAACTCCGAGAAGTTATCCGGTATCTGCCGGTAGACTGGGTACAGGATGTAATAGACAAGAATGAAGGTAGATTCTCCGTTTTCTTAATTTCCAGACTAGCATATATATCTATAACATGACTTTTATGAATATGGTAGTGCCCTATTATTCGGGTATGGCTGCCTACCTGAATGCTACCGTGTAGTTCAGATATACTTGGTACCGTTAGAAAGGAGGTTAAGTCTCCGGCCCCAAAAGACTCTATACTATATTTCACGGCTAGGTGAGTATGGGTACGTACAGAAAATGATGAATATATTTGATGAGTAGACTTAATTTGCAGGCTGGAGCTGAGATTAGCAGGCTCAATTCCCCGTAACTGATATCTTCCGTTGCTGATTGCCTGAGTGTTTACCTTTAAGCTGCTGACGATATCATTAGGCTTTTTGATCTCTATTGCAGCTTTGAGATCTTGCTTCTGAGCAGCATGAATATCGTATTGGGCGGCTAAAGTAGTACTTGCTTGAACCGATATCCGGGAAGGAAATCCCTGTTGCTCAACATTCAGGCTGGAGTGCAAATCATTTGGCATGAGCCGCTTCACATCGTATGTGGCTACTGCTATAGCTGATGAACTAACACTCAGCACAGCAGTGAGATGATCGGATACCTTAACTGCCACTCTACCTTGAACATCGCTGTTATCCGCAGGCGGGATACCGTAGCGAGCCTTTACTGCTGCTTTACCTGATGTATTAACAACCAGCACGGCTGCAAGATTATCCGCTACCTTAACTTCAATAGCACTCTGTACATCATCATGATCCGCAGGGTGGGCCGCATAGTGCGCTTTTACAGAAACATGAGTATTAATATGCATATTGCTGACTACATCCATAGGCTTTTTAACGGTTATATGTGAAGACATGTCAGCCATGTCCGTAGGAATAATGGTCTGCTTTCCTTGAACTCCCCCGCTAATTCCCACTTGCAAGGATGCTGTGAGATTCTGCCTTTCCGGTACTCTCGCATGAATCTGCATGTCAGAATGACTTATCCCCAAAAGGTAACCAGCCATATAGTTTTCAACGATTTCATCCATCGTTAGTGCAACATTGTACATCCGTACAACAGGAATATATCCACGAAACCACTGGCTAGCCTCTGTATTGTGTTTACCAATAAAAAGTCCATCTGGCTGCTTGATATGTTCAGTGACTTCGGCTTGCACATTTCCTTGAGGAGCGCCATTCAGAAAGGTAGATAGGTTGCCTGTAATTTCGTCATATGCCCCAACAATATGATACCATTCATTTCTGGGTAATCTCCCTAAGTTGGCATATGCTTTTCTCGTACGGGTCGCGATCTGAAGCTCCAATTCCCCAGTAGGGTTAAACATGACTAAAATGCCCTGAGTATCGTTCAACTGTCCCCCGGAAGACAAAACAACGTTACCCCCGATATAATATATCCACACTTCAAAGGTAACACTGGCGATAGGCTTAGAGGTATCTGCGCCTGTACATTGGATATAATGGCTCGTCCCATTAAAAAACAGGGCATAGGGATCGGCGAGGGTGTTTCTGCCCCCCCAACCATCATCTTTCGTAAAATGGAAGCCATTCAGTATGCCGTGATTTCCTTTACCACTCAAATCATGCCATTGCGAAGTGGGTTTTGAGTTGGAGCCAACCTCTAAACCTTGATCGGCAAGGGAAGCGTGAAGGGAAAGGATTAATCCTCTCTTACTAAACATGAACATCACGCCCTATTCCATTGTATTGGAACATCATTACATGGGGCTTGCTTTCGCCCTTAGATCAAACGTTCCACCCGTCTTCACTGCAATATCCGACTTGATTCTTACATAGAGCTTTTCCGCGCTGCCCCTGGCCAATATGCCGTTAAAAGCTAATTCCTGAGCAGGCAAAAATGGAGTATCCGACATACTTAAATCAATTTCCATCCCTTTAGCTACTGTCGCACTATCCACCCATGTTTTGAGTTGATTCACCGGGAAATCAGCATTGTTTTGCAACCATACTGGTTTGGGGGAAGAGGTTTGGCTTGCGACTAATGTGCCAAACTCCAGGTAACGCAGCCGCTCTCCTGCATTGTCCGTATAGTATTTACCAAATTCATTACGGAAGCCGAGCAGCGGTAGATCAAGAGGTAAGAGCTTCCTTAATGCTGGATAACCGTCATTATATTTAGGATCCATGATCCATATGTCGTCAAAATTCCAAGCCGTATTGGAGTAGGTTCCCCTGTACTTCATTTCACGGGTAGTCAAGCCCGATCCCCCTGTGCTAGAAGCATTCTTATACAACTCCTTATCAAAGTAATTATCTGAAAAGACTCCACTACCTGTATAAATAAATCCATTCAAAGCGGATGAAGCAAATGCCTTGCCTAACGCGAGACACCGTTTTATCGTGAGGGTAGCCGTATTGCCACCAAATCCGCCCACCGTTACTCCATTTAACTCTGCAATGGTGTAGCAATCCTCCACTATAGGAGAACCATTACCGTAACCTAAAAATCCTCCCAAGTAATCCCCTGTACTCTCGCCTTTACCAGAAGCATAACATCGGCGTAGGATTCCATTACCAGTGAGATAGCCTACGAACACTCCAGTGTAGCCTACTCCTGCAACAGTTACATTTACACTACAATCCTCTATGATTCCATCCGTAGTTACTTGTCCTACCAAACCGGCTCCATGATTTCCTTTACTTGTAACTTTGCAATAAGAAAATGTATCGACATGGCAATTGCTAATGGTAGATTTGGAAATTTGGCCTGCTAATGCAGTTGCATAACTGTTACCTGTAACATTACAATCAACGATATCCAGATTCTTAATCCATCCACCCATCATGTAGCCAAACAGACTTACAAATTGATCATTGGGACGATAGATGAATAAGTTAGCAACACAGCGCCCCCCACCATCAACATATCCTTTGAAATACGATTCTTTACCCACAAGATTAAAACCAATGGGGTAAAATCCGTCCTCCGCCTGGAATTGTGTCATTTTGATATCATCTTCAAATTTGAAATAAAATCCCTCACGGAACCAGCGCATTTGAGCAAGATCAAACTCTGTCAGGATAATGTAAGGATCCTCTTTTTTTCCTGTTCCGTTCTGATATCGAATAAACTGTCGATGCTCAGGATATCCTCCATTGTAATCCTGACTCATGTACCAATAATTTGAAAAATCCCAATTTTCAAATGTGGATGCAACCTTTAATTCCGACGAAGATTTACCAACACCTGCTGCACTGGTTGGAACTTTTGAGGTTTCTATATCCCAATAACAATTTGTGATTGCAGAAGTATTATTACTGCCTATAAAGCCCCCAATATTGCTTCTTTCCCGAGCTAATGTGATATCCTCAACCTTACCGGTAGAGTAACAATATGCAATTGAGAAACTGCCGCTGTAATAATTTACATTTCCAATGAACCCTCCTGCAATATTGCCTGCGGATCGAACGTTACACTTATAATTATATGAATAATTAATGATTGAGCTGCCTGAATAATTGCGGATGTCTTGATATAGGTGACCGATTAACCCGCCAACATATCCATTCTGACCTTCTATTACTCCTGAAATAACATTACAGTTATATACTGAAGTATTAAATCCATAACCTATTAAAGCTCCTGTATACCCCTTTTTGTTAGTGATGCTAGGATCAATCAATCTTAAATTACGTATTGTTGCAGACCTAGTACAACCAAATAAACCAACAAAATTTCTATCCTGATTCATAAACAAGCTTTTTATAAAATACCCATTCCCATCATACACACCTGTGAACACGAGATTGGCATTATCACTACCTATCGGTGTAAACCCCTCTCCACTCTGAAAGCTCCCCATGACAATATCCCTATCCTGCATATACCAGGCCCCAGGCTTCTTCCGTACATCATCCAAATCCTGTTCGTTAGAAACAATATAAGGATCTGCCTGCGTTCCACCACCACCGGAAAAATGTCCCACATAGATATAGGTTTGACCATCGACCTTCTCGTAATAGGGCCTTACGCCGTCAGTCTCTTCCTTTGTCTTCACATAGGTCAGCTCAGCAATACCATCTTCATCTGCATCACTGACTACATATACATCCGAGTAATCATCATAGGGTAAAATAATCGTTCCGCTAAGGTAGGAGGCTCCATGCACATAAGCAAATTCACGGCCAAACGGAATCTGTTCACGGGTTTCTGCATCCAATACATGCTGAACCCGATCTCTGCCCACGATGTCAATTCCCGTCGGATCGACGGTATCCAAAATAATCGTGGATGCTATTTTATTTTCGTAAAAGGAATCAGCCAATTGCTTATATTCTTGATACATCTGCTCTTCATCAGGTGTTAGTGTGTAATTACCATTTAGTTTTTTTCCCTGAAGCTCTTCAAACTCTTCTTGGATATTCTCCCAGCCATTTGGAGTAAAGACTTCTACAGGATATGGATATAAACTGAATACTGACTTTTTATTGATTTTATCCACTTCAATCGTATAATTACGAATTACTGAACCAGCCAATTCAATTCACCTCCGATATCGGGTTTTAATGGAGCACTGAATTCCTGTGTAACCAGGCCGTTTACCTTGACCTGTAATTTACCATTCATTTCCGTATTGGATACTAGTCTCAATGCCATATGAACGGGTGCGTTGAATGGAATCTTACAGATCGCTTTAACATGAAATTCAACATGGTCAATCAGAAGTGCCGCCTTATATCCAAAATTAAATTGGGTAATCGTACTGCTCATTACGCCTTTTTCTCCAGCCGCAGCAGGGCTATAATTGGGTAATCCAGATGCCTCCGCATCCTTATATGAAATAATGTCCCTGTAGGATTGAAACACATTCCCCGTCAGGTTATAGTCTTTGTCCGGCGTTGAATATACCAGTTCCACCATCCTGCCAGCTAATTTGAAAATACCGTCACTTTCAAAGAAAAAGGTTTGACCATGCCCTACCATGCCAAAGCGAATCAATTTATCTCTTTGAATAGCGTAAAAGCTGTTTTCTGCCTGAGTGACAAAATCATACTCAGAAAGGTGAGTACCGTCCGTGTACTCACCTAGCCAAATAAAATCCTGTGACACAGGAGAATATCCGTTACATTGTGCAAACATAGATATTCTTCCTCCCATTGTATTGGATATCAGTTGTTAGACGTATTGATAGGCCACGCGTGTCAGAAAATTGACATTACCTGCCGTAGCTGTAGCCGGAACGCTTGCTTGTAGTGTCACTTGTGTGTAATTGCCTTTGGAGTTCCCTACGGAGCCATCGTTGATAACACCCAGAATTTCCTTGTTTCCCGGCGAAAAGGTTCCCTTGGAATTGACCGTATTCCCGCCAGCCTGAATGACTTTCGTCGCTGTCCCGCCAATTGAAGTAAAGCTGGATTCTGCCATACTATCCACACGTACCTGAATCCATGTATTCAGGACCAGCTCACCACTATCTCCACCTGAGCTATCCTTGGTCGTAATGGTGCAATTGGTCATCGTAGAGAAATCAGTGTTTACATTTCCCCGGTTGTTCCAAATAAGTACACCCAGGGATGGAGAAGAAGATCCCGCATCTATCGTCCCGATCTCCCATTTTGACAATGTTGTTACGTTGTCTGTTTTAAGCCATGATACTGCTGGTGCTGGCATGTTTTTTCCTCCTTCAATTTAGAAAAGATAAAATAAAACTCTTCGCCACGTTCTTCATGGCATACTCAATATAAGTAACTAGAATCGAAAACTAACATTCTGCGGAAATAAAACCTACAAAACTCTTTAGAGGTAGACATAAATACACCCCTTAGCTGCTACGAATGAGCATACACTCGTTCAACGCTTCTAAGGGGTGCTACTATAACTCAAGCTGATGGATATAAAGAGTTACCTGTTTAAGAAAATAGGATTAAGCCTGCTTTATTACTTATTCAGCCTTTTTATACTGAATGAACAAAATATCCGGTACATCTTCGACAACCTTCAACGTATCCGGCGTAAAGTTAAAGCCTGTAATCAATCCGCCGGCATCCTTGATATAAGTAAAGTTAATACCTGGTGTTTGGAGTTGCCCATTGATGGCCAGACGTACCGTTTTGTCTTTGGCTTTTCCCTTTTTTAGAGTGTATTCCGTCTCGCCCCCAACTGCTTCAAATACCTCTTCTTCATCCGCAGCTTCGATCGTGCCCACTTTCACACTTAATGCTTTGAACGCAGCATCTGCCACCTTCTCCAAATCAAGAATACGACCTTCCGCATTACCAAAAGCACCTGCTTTGAAGTAACCATTTGAAGAATCTGCATCCCGGTCATTAATTCCATTCATCAAATCCTCAGAAGATTTCAAGCGCTGCGCCAAATGGCTGAGAGCCAACTGTAAAGTCACTCCGCTATAGTTCGGATCTGTCGCAACCCCGATCAGTTGTGCGCCTGTAGCAGACGCCAACTGATCCCGAATCGCCTGATCCGCATCTTGGCGATCTTGTACCTCCTGACTAACCTGATCTTGAATAGAAACTATCAGATTCGAATTACCGTCATTGTCCAGCGTACCCGTTGAACCATATACATCCTTCATCAACTGAATCAGGTTCATATAGGCCTTGGCATCGGTGGCCCCTTCCACGAATCCGCTACCGCCTTGAATGATCGCATCCGAAGGAATGACAGACAAATTCGTGCGAATCACGAAACGATAATCAATCTTGCCCGCATTTGCATCAAATGTATAAGGCTGCTCTTTGCCCCCTTCTACACTATAAAATTTCAGAAAGTAGCTGCCTTTACTTTCTTCAAGACGAGCGTATACCACGTCAGAATCGCTGTCTCCGATCGGGCTGTCTGTACCGGCGGAGCGAAGCTGCACCTTCTCGGTCAGCACGACACCTTCCATTTTGTCTCCGGTCGAGACGGTTCTTGTACCAATATCGCCCGATACATCCAGTTGTGTGCTGCCAGCAACCGCTTTTTCATTAACCTGTACAAATACATCAATCTTGGTGTCTTCCAAAATTTCACGGTGATTATGAAACTGGAGGTCAATGTACTTCTCTGCAATCTTATTCGCTTCATCAAAATGTTGATTCCGCAACAGTTTGTTATTCAACTGCTCACCACGGAATCTCGCAATACCTCTTGTTTCTGCCATAACTCATCTCTCCTTGTCGGGATTTCACAAAATCCCATTTTATGTTTTGTTACGAATGCAATATAAGTTTGCTTTATGCCTTCTTATCCGATATTGTAGTCATGTTTTATTATAAATCATTAATTCTTCACCTTATTTTCAACCTTATATAATAACGACAATTTCTAGTGTCAAGCCTCTTAAGTCTTCGCCTGCCACATGAGTGTAAATACGAAAATGATCATTTTTGTGAATCATAGGATCGGAAAGAATATAGGGTAAATGACTCGTATTGCTGGATTTTTCACCTGCATGAATGGTCAGGTTACGGGTGAAAATATTAGTCCAGTTCGGCAACGTTTCATAGTCGAACTGTGAGCATTTTTCAATGGAAAACTCACTTTTACTTGTCCCGTACACTCCGCAAGAAGCATATATTTCCCTGATCTTACCTTCGAAGGGGAATCTCATTTCATATTTACAGGGACCCAGCGGAATCGGATCCAACACAAATACCATCGTTTTGACCTCTGCCCGCTCTTGAATATAATCCAGCCTGTCATCCAGACGATGAAACTGAACATCACGCTCCGTATATTTACGGGCCGAAACAATCTCTTCCTCCAGCCTTTTGAACCTGAGATCATCAATACCGCCCCCGCCCCCTTGACGATACTCAGGCTTCCAGGTACGGATGTATATTTCATCATCAATCACGAGAGGAATGTGCTGTCCTGCCAAGGGATGCTCCAGCGGATAAGTACCCAAATCGAGACGAATCGTGTTTTCGTCCACTTCCTCATACCCACCCTGAACCAGCAAATGCTGCCCATTTAGATATACGTCCAGCATCTTTGTACCCAATATATAAGGATGTGTCAGACGGATGTACAAGTCTTCATGCTTGTCCAGGTAGGCCTGATCCACAATAATCTCCTGCTCGTTCCAATAAATTAGTTCATTTCCATATCTGCGCAACGTCATCTTCGTACCAGCCAAAATCCAACACCTCCTTATATATGAGTAATATCCAAAATAAAATGAAGAGGCTTGATGCCAAAGTGCTCATTTTTGCGCTCTATCTTCATCCAGAATTTCATCTTGCCGTCAGGTGGCAGAGTTCCCATAGGGAGTCGCTGCATATAATCCCCTTGCGGATGATCCGTTCCATCATCATGACTCAAGTCCGCCCATTCATAACCAAACTCCTCCAGATATTTCAGGATCCCCATCGAGATCTGCTCGGCCTTCTTATTTTCCGAGGGATTATATAGCTCCATTTGCACCTGAATGGTATTGTCATACATCGTGCCCAGGTAGGTTACCCCGCTTAAACTAAGCTCTTTATCCTTCCACAGCACACGAAGATCGGTACCATACAGATACAGATCACCACCGTACATATCCATTGCACCAAGGCTCGATAAAAGAACACCATTTTCATCATAGACCCTCAGTATGCCGCTAAAGGGTATTGTCGGAAGCTCCAAATGAACCCCTGTCCACGTGGGCTCTACCTTGGAAGAAGCAATAGCATATCCATCAGGATTGCATAAAAACACGGAATACCCCTCCGGCAAATTTCCCATCGTTATTTTGTTGCTTTTACATAACACGAGCCTGTCTAAGCCAAGCTTTTCATATTCATCACGTTGTGGATTTTTTAAGAGGACACCTATTTTTTCAGCCTCCAGATCAGCCGAGTCAAATAGCTCCCACCCCAATCCGCGATCAGCATAAAAGGTCCATCGGTTGCCCTTTTTCTCTGCCCGCCATCGGCTATACTCCCGGGTCGTCGTATCCTTACTCTCCAGAAATTCCAACCGATGGTAGCCATCCTGCCAGATGACAATCCCCCCTTCGTCACCATATGCAATAGGAACATAGTCAGCAGTAACTTCTAACAGCAGGGTAGGCTCATCCTTTGGTGCATCAAACAAAAGCATGGTTTCCGGTTCAGTGTGGGACATGATTAACTGCTGTGAACCTGTATCCAGGGCGCAAGCCGTTGTCGGAGATAATTGGTAGCGGGAATGGATTTCTCCACTTTGGAACGCATCATCAAAAATCAATCCACTCCATTTCTTGTAAATCCCCATGAGATTTCTATCACCTACCTTGTCTTCTTCCAGTTCCAGATGTTCCAAGAAGCGATCTTGCCCATAATCATCCATATTTTTCGTTTAGGCATGCCTGGTACCGATTGATTCGTAGCTTCGGATGGAGTCTCAATCACCGTCTTCAGGGTTTTATGCCGCTTGGCCGACTCTGGGGCTTCGATACGAACAGTAACTGTCTTTTTCAAACGTGTACCTTCTTGTGCATCTGTAATCTGTGTTTTTATTACCTTTTTCTTTCTGCTAGCTTGTTGGTGTTCATCCTCAATATTTGTAGACATGACCTTCTTCTTGCGAGTTCCTTCAGATATAGCATGTAGGTCGGTTTCTTCTATTTTTAAAATAGGCTCTGCATTTGTATGAGCAGGCACCACTGCTTCCAACGTTTGTTCGTTGGCTTGGCCTTGTTCCAGCTCCTGAATATCCACGATTCTGCTGATATCTCCTAGCGTGGCAGTTTCAAGACCGTCTCTGACACTGGTGTATGCCTTCTTCTCACCGTTGGAACCTTCCTCATGAACCCATATGGCTTCAAGCACATTTTCAACGTTGTTACCTTGTCCATGCACCTGCTCGATCACAGCCTCATTCGTTCTCATGATGCTGTTCGCCTGATCGATCTCATCTGTAATCGTCTCGCGAACCGATTCCATAGAGGCGGCTTGCTCTCCGTCAACGAGGACAGCATCGGAGACCTGATTATATTCCTGACTGTCAGCACAAGTGCCGTTAGTGATAACACTTGCTTGAATATCCGGATAGACAAAAGCGTGCTCCGATGAAGTAACGTCAGCTTCCCTCGTCCGTTCTAAAAGCTCGCCAGCTTTAACCTCATGCCGATCGGCTTCCAAACTCACGATGCTTACACGTTCCGCTGGAACAAGCGTGGCTTCCTCCGCTTCCAGGCTCTCTATACTTATCCGTTCCGACGGAACCAGCGTGACTTTCTCCGCTTCCAAGCTCTCAATGCTTGTTCGCTCTGCTGGAACCAGTGCGACTTTTTCCGCTTCCATTTCACCAATATACTGTGCGCTTTCCAGTGGTCCTGACTCCGTTGCATCAAAGTTTCCAGTGCTCATGGCTGCCCTCTCCAAATGACTGTATTCACCATCCGTAAACGATTGGAGAACGCCCTGTTCCATGGAATCCGTGACACCTGTAGTGCTAGAGAAGGTTCTGCCTGTTTCCGTGTCCTGAATCATGACATTCGCACAATCCGAGCTAATAAGTGCCTTGCCCAACGCTTGGATTTCAGCTTCGGTAGACATGCGTCTTTCTGCATGTTCCATCGCATGATACGCACCTTCCTTGGAAGAATAGGAGTTACCGGATTCGGAATTTGTAAGCTGTCCATCTTCAGCGGAAGACTTACTTCCTTGTTCAGCGTTTGTTTGTAACGTTCCTTCGGTATGCTCAATATTGGCTTGATCCGAACGAATCTGGATAGCTTCCAGCGAACCACCATCCAATGATATTTCCAACTGATGAATGACGCTATCTGTAATTAGACCAACCGAAGCCTGAGTTGTCCCTTCCTTCACAGCCTCTGCCACAATATTTTCAATGCCTGCTTCAATCAGTTCCATCGCTTGCTCACCGTACATAATCCGGAGCATTCGAGCCATCTTGCTGATTTCAGGGAATTCCGCAATCATTTCTCTCAGGACATCAGCAGCAAGTAACTTTCCAGGCTGCGTCTCCAACTCCAATTGATTAAAATCCGCAGAACTAAGGTTGTCCAACTCTCCTTCTTCACTGACATATATCTGCTCTCCACGCTGAGAGTCGTCTAACGTTGCGTGATGTTCAGATAATGCTGAACCTAATTGTTCGTTGTCGGCATCTGTGGAGGCATGAATATAAGCTGTACTGCTCTGCTCCACTGGCAGAACTTTAGAGTCGTCGTATGGAGAAGCTACTCTATACTGATCTAGACTGGTAGGATAGACTTGTTCATTTTTATAGACGGATACGCTTGTAGGCTCGATCAGACTGTCACGGCCTGAGGAAGCGAAACCACTTGTAACCGTTTCTGTCTGCACACCTATCGTGCCGCCACCGAATTCCATACTTCCTACCATCGAGTGACCTTGAACTCCCTCCAGCGAACCGCCGTTTGAAGCCTCCTCCATTCGCTGAATTACACTTTCAATCGAGCTTGGTATAGCGGGTACGTCAACTTGTTGCAAACCCTCTGGCAGGTCACTTCCCATCCCCGCTTCGACCAGTTCCATCGCTTGTTCGCCATATATAGAGCGGATTTCTTTTGCCAGTTTGCCTTGAGATTCCGTAGCCTCTTGAAGATATATACTTTTACCTGTGGCGGACTTTTGAATCATCATGAACTTGCCTTGGTTCAACTCCGTTGCGCTCATTCGTTCATGTTCAGTACCAGTGCCAGAACGCATGGAAGCAGCAGTGCTATGCTCATCGGTGGAATCTATAAACTGACGCTGTCTGGCAGGCATCTGCCGATTCATGATAGTATCCTCGCTTTTGTCAGACTTCGCCATACGAGCTTCTACTGGGGCATCATCATCCTTTGCTCTAGCATCTGTCCCCAGTAGATCATCGGGAATAGTCCCTACTATCTGTTCAAGCTTCCCGGCTTTTGTTAAATCGTTGATTTCATCCGAATCCAAAATCTGTTTCTTCACACTAGACTCTGATGTTTCAATCAGGGTATCCCGAATATCGGTTCGATAGCGCAACGCCTCACTTGCTGACTGGAAAAGAGTTTCCATCACAAGGCTTTCAGCCGCGTCTTGCTGTTCTACCACTACTTCTCGATCCTGAAATATCTGGTGAATAACCGTCTGTTGTTCAACGTTGTCTCCCTGCTTCACCGTTTCTCCGTGAAGTGCAGATTCTGAAGAAGGCGATCCGTTACCCTGACGCTGCTTAGATACAGAGCCTGCATCAAGAAGTCCCTCATAGATAGAGCAAACCTTCCCGGATTCATAAGCATCACTTGAAGCCTCTACCTGCTGCCTCATTTCAGAAACAGCGTCTTCTTCCTGCACCGCATTAAAAATAGAATCAGCCTGAATGGACTCCTGCCTATATCCCTGCTGTACAGAATCTGCATATTCCATGGAATGGATCCTGCTACCGATTTTCCAACGCGCATCTGACGCTGTGGAATGTGAAGGCTGCTGCGCTTTCTGTCTGATTTCTCCTCTAAAATGCCTGTGAATATCTGATAGGTAAGATACAATGGTCGAGTGAACAGCTTCCACGGTTTGACCCTCGAATTCACCAGCAATGGCTGCCTCTCTCCAATCTCTCCCGAATAAACTTGTAGCGGAATATGGAGCTTTGGATGCATTCTTTAACGTATCCTGCCTCAGCGTTCGGTACGTACTATTCACAGGAGCAGACAGATGGTAACGCGTATCCCACTGTGTATCCAAGATCATGTCTGTACCAAATGCCAGTTCATAGCCCTTTTTAGAAAAAAGGGCGGTGATACTGATCAGGTAAGATTTTTTACCGTCCAGCATGTCACCGCCGACCTCCTTTAACCCTGTAGGTTAACTGTTCTTAACAAGCGTTTCCTTCAGAATACCCAAGCCGATCGGAGCGAATGGACTAATGGTAGCCAGCGTAAACGGACTCACAGGTGTATCCGCCAAGGTATAACGGTAAATCTGTTTATACTCATAGGTGGCCAGAACCTCTTCATCCGCTTTCGGTCCTTTACCGTCCAGGAACGTGATTTGCTTGGTTTCCAGATCCAATGTGTAATCCGTGCCGAATTTGGCCTCGACACAATTAACTTTGATCACCAGATTGAATGGTGTACCATCATCTTTTAATGAAGGCTGATGAGATAAATGGAACACCTTATTTTTCCCGTCACCTGTGCCCAGAATTTCATGATCTGTCGTTTCTACGACCTCCAGCTCGTCGAGCTGAGAGATATTTTTCGGATGAACAGCGTAGCACTCATCCAGCTTACCGACAAAACCGTCATTTGGATGAACCACATACATAGGAGAAATATGGTATTTTCCGCTGTATACCGAAGGATTGAAACGGGACTCACCCGCATCCACCTGTTTGTCATGTGTAATGAAGGCAAGATAATGCTGTTGGTAATAAGTTCCGCCAATGGACTGTTGAAGCTGTACCGAGCTGTTACCGTTCGAGGTATTCAGTCCATAATCTACGTATGTGGCACCTAGCTTCATATCCTTTTTCCATTTCACTTCGTCCTTTTCCCGGCATCCGGAGATCAGCACGTGATTTTTCCTTGGCGATTTGCCAAGCGTGGTCATTTTGCCAATGTAAAGTGGTGCAAAGTATGTGTTTTCAGGACCCGAGGTAGGATCGGGACGCAGAAACATAACAATACGGTCTTTGTTGAAGTTCCCCCAATAATAGATGCTGGAATCACGCTGCCAGCCGCGAGTATAATTATCCAGTGAAGTAAAGGACAACGCTGTAGGCAACGAAGGATAAATATAGTATATGCAGGAGTACACAGCGTCCATTAAGCTTGCTCCGGAATCCGGGTCAAAGTTCCGGGTAGTCACATCCCCGAAATTAATCATGTCTGTTCCCGTACCCGCCAGTACTCTGATATAAGAAGCGTGAAGCTCACTACCGGCGTCCGGCGCCTTCACTGTTGTTGGGATTTTAATCGTATTGGTATCGTAGTCAACTGTAAAATCGGCAGGAGAAACCTCTACCTGATTAATATACAACCGGACGCTTCCTGCCTTGATGGTCGTGTCAGCAGGTATTTTAAATTCTCGACGAGTTCCATCTCCGTCAGGAAGAAGGGATTCAGGGTCGCCTACCCTCACTCCGTTATTTACAGCTTCTACGATTTTTTCCGAGCGCACATCGTCGAAGGTAAAGAAAAATAAACGTTTGGGTAGACTTGGAGCATTAGCAGCAGGTGCATAGGATACGGTAAATTGATCGCTTGCTAGTGCAGCTTTATTCAGCTTAAACACGCCACTGTAAGGCTCAAAGGTATAATCTGTCTTCTGAACGAATACGCCATTCTTATATAACATCTCCGAGTCCGCCTCTACAGGACGTACGACGACCTGCAATTGCGTGTCACTACCTTGTACCCGCTGTGCTTCTCCAAGCATGGAGTTTTGTGAGATGAAGTCCATCTCCCCGGGCTGTTTGACCGTTCCACCGTAACCAAAAGCCATGCCGAAATTACGTATCTGACCGTCACTGCCTGTGGATCTGAACAATCGGACGTCAGCGAATTTGGTCGCTGTATTTCTAGGGTTCCCGGTTACTGCCCGGTATTTAATAAACGTGTTCCAGCCATGAGCATTGAATTGTTTCTCCAATTCCTGCGGAAACAGTTGAAAAGTAGCATCTCCATCAAACCACGACACAATCAATCACCTCTAATATTAGATTAGCCAAGCTACACTACAGGGTAGTTGGTTTTATTTCATTTCCTTCATCATCTACTGTGTTCACATACAAGCCAATGCCCGCAGATCTGAATTGAGTACCTGGTTTTTTGGTCAATGGGGAAATTCCCTCTACCAAGAAGTAACGGTATACATCAAATTCATCTGGACAGTTGGCCCGCTTGACTCTTAATTTGTTGGCATTAAACGAAAAGGCAGCCAAAGAGATCGTATCTTTTAATGTACCGCGCACACCCTCCTCGGGGTGAATAACGTATACTTTGGAAGTATGCACCTTCCCACTGTAACGAGAAGGATTGAAAGTGTATTTATACAAAGGATTTTCAGCATTATTCCAGGCGCGCGGGTAATCTTTCTTGCCGTCAACAGAAGTTCTGGCTGGCGGCATGAGATTGGGTGGTGAATTCCAGGAAAGATAATGGGCTTGATATCTTGCACCCAGCTTGGCCCGATTAACCATGATATTATCCATACCATTAGCCGGAAAGTTAGGATATGATTTTAATAAAGGCATAATATGGGGTTGTCTGGTGGTGGTATCGTCAAAGTCATACGTAGCGACTCCATTCACCGTATCTCTGATCGGAACCGTTCCTGCGAATAAGGCATAGACGTTATCGCCTTCCTCAACCGGGTCCAGCTTGCCAAAGTAGAGCGGAATGATCGGAACCAGATTGTTTTCTGGAGCCGGTACATTATCACACTGAATAGTGAAAAAGAAATTGGTGTCCGAAAGAGTCCCCTTCACGGAAATTTCAGAATCACTCCACCAGTTTGTGTTTTGGACAGGGTAGTTAAAAGAGTTGTTGTAGTAAGACTCCATCAACTTGTAGCGCAGACCTGCTTGCATGATCGGTGACTGCATACGTGCTCCTTCTGCTTTAGTCACCGTAAACATAGGACCGCTAACCGTTGTTTTCCAGGCAGATTCCTCTACTTCGATATCTAGCGCTGCTCGAAGCTGTCCGGCTTCAGAATTATCATTCCAGGCCAGTACAACATCTGCACCGTCTGGTTTCAATCCTTTTAAATCCTCCAGCATGTACACATATAAAGTATGGGACAGCCGGTATTTGCGGAATTCATTTGTTGCCCATTCCCCAAACTGCTTGTAGGAATCTTTATCCGGACGCTTCACATAATCAACCAGTCGAGGGTACCATGTTCCGGCGATGGCGATACCAAAGCTTTGATTATCCTTATTGGAATATATAAAATGTTCGGCAACTGTAATCCGGAAATTTTGATAATTCCTCACTGCATCTGAGGGATGGGTAATATTGGCGTCGAAAATGACCCTTTTATAATTGGCTGCAACTTTCCAGCCTGCGGTAGCCAGCAACTCTCCCAAACGGGGCTGTAAGTCCGCTTCCGTTACTTTTGGAGTAAATGCTGCTGCTGTCGTATCAATGAATGACATTTGTTTCTCCCCTTTCTTTAAATTACGATTGTGTTCTTTGCTACTTCACTACGGTAATGTCCGCTGTCGCCGTTCCCGTCTGTCCCAGCTCATTCGTTAAGGTAAAGGTTACGGTATACTTCCCCTCTTTATGAAAAGTAAAGCGGGCGTTATTCACCGTATGGCCTTCTGGATTCGCACCCCCTGAAGCAAACCAGTTGGAGATCAATACCGGAGAATGCTTGTTATAGGAAGACATCAATTCCACTCCCTCCCCAGCATGGACAGAAATATGGGACGTAGTCAGGGATACAACGAGCGGAGGCGGCGAAATAGGTAACCGTTTTTCTGGCCTTCGAAGATTTCCAGCCTTCAGAATACCGATACCCGCTGGTCGATAAGGTGTCGCTGCCCGCTTGGTCAATGGTGATATGCCCTCTGTCAGATAATAAGAATACGTCTGATGCTTAGGACCCTCTCCATCGGTGCAGTGTTCATCAACGGCCTCCAACTCATCCCCGTTCATTATAGTTAGGGGCGACAGTAAAATAACATTTCGTAGTGTTCCGTGCGTACCATCTTCCGGATGTATTAATAAAGCTCTTGAAGAATGTACCTGCTCCGTGTAGCGGGATGGATTGAACTGATAATGATAGGCATTGCTCATATCGCTGTTGTTCCAGGCTCGGACGTGCTTGGCTCCAGTTGTGTCCTCCCGCAAGGGAGGCATCCTGTTTGACGGAACAGTCCAGGCAAAATAGTACGATTGATAACGCGCACCATACTTTGTTCTCTTGACCATGACAGAATCAATACCGTTACTCGGATGAACAGGATATTCTTTTAACATCGGCATAAGCGTATCCTGATGACGTTTTGGATCTGCATCATCATAGTCAAACCGGGCCGATTGACTAAGCGCACTCTCTAAACTTACGCCGTCTTTTGCAAATGCAGTTCCTGCGAATAGAGCGGCTGTAGCCCCCGCGTTTTCTGTATAAATTTGAAGATCCACCCAGACTCTTGTGGAAACAGGACTAAAGCCATCAACTCCGGAAGATGAGAACACTTCCAAGTCAAATAAATTTTTACCATCCACCCCGTAGAGAGAGAACTCTCCAAGGTACTCTGCCTGATCTCTGGAATGAACGGGTTCACGGGCTTCCGTGGTTCGTAGCTTTACAAGCTCCTGACCTGCAACACGTAGAGAAATATAGTTTGATTCCGCAGCCACATCTCCCGATAACCACACTTTCATCGTCGATCCGGTATTAACCATAGGACTATCCGAGGAAAAGGTTGCTTTGCGAGATTCCTCACCGCCATTCAGTTCAAAAACCCAACTCTCGTTCATTATCGAATCCCCATTGCTCTCCACATCAAAATCGCCCATATAGATCGGGATTGAAGGTACTGCATTATGCTCCCAGGCAGGTGCTGTATCTGCCAGCAAAACCAACATGACAGACTTTCCATCCACGTAACCTCTAAGCTGGACTTTGCTGTCCTGCCACCAGTTCGTGAATTTCACATTCATGGAGGCTACCTGTTCATAGCGATCCAATTGCGGAATCCGCGTCCGCGAAGCAACGTAAGGAGATTGGTAGAATTGAGGGAATTGATGCGTGATCATCAATTGAAGCGCTTGGGTCTCATCGTGCAGCCCCCACATAGAGGATTGAATCTCTACATCCAAAGCGAGTCTTTTAAAATCAGCAGGTTGTTCCCAGCCTACAATCATTCTGCTCGTATTCACGAACTTTTCCAATTGATAAAAATACATCGTATGACGCTCAAACAGGTTGTCCTCTTCGATCTTCTGAACAGCCCAAGAGAATATCCCGTCAGATTGTGGCTCAAGCTGCGTTCCCCAGCCGGCATGGTTCCTGAGAACAGCAAACGGGATTTTTGAACCTGTATTGTGCAGCTTTTCCTTCACACTGCCCAGCATAGCCATGCCAAAAAGATGTCCCGATACATTCCGCAAAATATAGTGCTTGGCTACAACAAATTCAAATTCCTCCGAGCCGTTCAGATCACTGTAATAAACAGCCGCCTCTCCTGAAACCCCCGACGCGAAGCTAATACGTTGTCCGCCATCCTTTTTCTCTTCTGCTGAATAAGAGGAAGACGGCATAAGCTCGTCATCCAAATACACAAAGTAGTCACCCTTATGCGCAAGCTTGGGAATATCTACATAGGAATTGACGAGTGGAAGAGAGAGGCGCTGAATCGTGGGTTTGGACAGTCGGCTCGAATAGACGACCTTATGAAATTCATCCACAATATCCCATCCGTTTTGAGAGCACAGGGTAACGATTTGGCTTAATAGCTGATCTTCGTTAACGAGCATTTCCAGCCAAGGACTATCCTCTGGCATTATGTTTCACCTCCTTTCTATTGGAGCATTTGATAGTTCACCCATATATCCTTGTTCCTGCCGCCTTCATTAAAAAACTCAAAACGAAATTCCGTCCCTGTCGGACAAGGAATAACGACTGTAAAATACATCCCCTCAGGTAGATCCTTCGTGAAGATACGTTGGCATACCAGCTTATCCCCTACATACAGATTCCAATAATCACTGGACTCATAAAAGGACGCTCCCACAGCTACCGCAAGCAGCTCGCAATCATGGCTGACTTGCATTGTGCTTTCTACCTTGCCAATTCCTCTGGATTCTATCCGATTGCCCACAATGTACGGTTGGGTCTTCGTTGGCATAAAAGGCGGGTCCAAACGCCCCCCTACCATATAGCTTGCAAAATTAGCACCACTGGACAACGACTACACCGCCCTTACATAATCAAGAGTCAGATTTTTGAACAAACCATTTTCACGAATAATGCTTCCACGTATAGCGTTTAACGATGGAATATCAGCCTCTTCTTCCATTTCTGCATTCAGGGTTGTGGAGGCTTCAAATTCAATGAAAAATCCGGTCACCTGCAACAGATCGTCCCGATACAGCGTTAGCCGTTCCAGCAAGCCATTATCATAGGTGTATAGCACTGACGTTACCAATGCAGGATATTGAAGCATTTCACGGGCTACATCGATGGTAATGACATTTGGCTCCTCCTCAGCCTTTTTTTCCAACAAGTCGTCCGTCTGACCCGCATGTATCCTTTCCTTACGTACTTCACGTCGAATCAGATCAATAATCGGAAATACCTCGTTGGAGTTCGTAAAATTCTGGTTCTCCAAAGTTTACACCTCACCTTCCCCTTCAATATAAGAAAAAGGAAATGACAATTAACGCAGGCTGCGTAATGCCATTTCCTTTTAACTTGTTATGGATCATAGCGTCAAAATCAGGATGTTGCAGGAAGAGCGGACCAGGTTAGCTCCAAATAGTTAATCATGCCGCATTCATTACCGACCAGCCTGTTGCCCTTAATCAGATAATATCCCGCATTACAGGTATGGTTGTCATACACATAACATCCATCCAAAAGCTCTATGAGCGGGTTGCCGCGAATGACAATGTTTTTGGTACGGGCTTGTCTTTTCATATCAAAAAATACTTTATTCGCTATCTGCTGCTTAAGATCACGCATGGATGCACCATCCTGCTCTTCAATCCACGGTAGCTGTAATCCGGCGGTTCTCATATTCCCTTTGGTGGCGACCATCAGGCTTTTATCCAGAAAATGTTCCGTTAACCCCTCAGAACCAGAAATCATCAGATGGTTACGAACACGCGAGTAGTCGGTAGAAGACGTCATTTCAAGCAAATGATCACCTGTAAATTCCCACTTGGAACGCGCTACCTGATCCCAATCCGGAGTATCCAGAAAATTCATTCGTTTCAATCTAAACGTTCCGTAACGATCGCATCTGACATCATAGGGCAAATCCTGTATGAGCGATTGTATAGCATCTGATGCCCTTGTTCCTGCCTTGAAGGAAACCGTTGCTACGAAAGGAGTTTTCCAGCCTTCGGCTGTCTTCATGCATTCTTGATCTTTGGGAATTGTCTGAAGTTCTCCTGTCTTGGGATCAAATCTCATGTAGGAGTGATTGCCTTTCTTCACATCACCATACACCGTTTCGTCTATATCCAAATCGGGATATTGGCAATCTTCACTATGCGCACGCCAGGAATCAAGACCGGCTGCAGCCACAATATCCTTTACGATACTAGATTTCATCCAGGCAAAGGCACCGCCGTCCCCAGCATACGCTTCCTCCGGAGGGTAGATCATATCGTTATAAAAGATAAATTCCTCCAGCATGTCATAACGGTCTACACAGTGAAACGTAAGCGTTCTTCTTTCGGCATCCTCCTCAATTTCACCCTTGATCATGCCTGTAAATATACGTACCAATTCATCGCCATAACCTGCATAAATACGGACGGGAGTTCCTTCACTAATCAGGTGACGTCGCTCTCCCTCCTCCCAATAGGTAAATTCGTTAGGCGGCTGCTTCCTTCCATCCGGACATGCAGGATACCTTTCCACGGATGGGGAGTAAATCCCTTTGGCATTATTTAAAGTTACGGTGGCTGAGGTAGAAGACATGTCCATGTGAGAATGAACCTCCCAGTTCATTACATCCCGTTCCAGTGAAGCGGTATCCTCATACTGAAACCCGCCAACGTCATACCATTTCTCCTTATACGTATCTGCGATATGGGTGGCAAACTGCTCAATTGAGTAATCATGAAAAGCATATTTAACCTCTGCAATATACAGACCACCGCTGGATACAGAAAATCGAAGTCTGTTCGTCGTATCATCTTCAGATACGCCGCGTACCCGGGTATTTTCCCATTGTTCGATACCGCCTGGCAGTATGCTTTTTATATATACATCCATATCCGTTTCGTTATGGCAGGTTACAACATAGTCGGTGTACTCGCTCACATGGTTATGGCTATAAGAGCCGACATTCGTAGAAATCCCCTGATCTGTAACCTTGACCACAAAGGCTTTGGAGCCATTGGACACCATGATTTTCCCCTGTGTTCCCTGATCGGCCTTGATTCGGAACTGCATGGTAAATGGGAATTTGTTGATCTTCCCCATCCGTTCAATACCAGCCTCTTTCCCTATGGTGGATATCTTCTGCTGATCCCCCAGATCCGTCACCACTACCTGCTGATCGTGAGTCCAATCATTCGTTGTTCTCATGGAATCTTCGAACGTCCAGACTGTTTTGGCTGAGACGGATTCCACATCAAATTCTCTGGCTTTCAGAAAAGTAAGTCCAAAATTACCTCTCGACGCCTTGGATGGATTTGACATGGAAAATTCGATCTTATGGTGTCCACCAGGCACCGGAATAGAGGGAGGATAAGCGAGTCCGTTTTTGGCATTTACCCCTTCAATGGTGGCAACTACATGGTCGTCCACCTTTACCTCTACTCTGTCCTCGATATCCATATCCGAAACATAGGCCCAGCTTAAACAACCCGGCTTGAACCAGTCATGCACAAACGTGAATTTTTTTACCTGACCTGCCCCGTCTGTTCGTTGAAAACCTAAAACATTACGGACCTGATTAGGCGTTTCATTGGTGAAAAATTGTGTGACACCCACGATATCCACGTATTTCAAAGGGTCCAGACTCGTTTTATGAGCCGTAAAATTTTTGCTATACGATACCTTTTCTGTAGTCCGGTTGATCTGGTAGGATGGAATGGATTGATCTACTTCTGAGTTTGCACTGCGAGTTCTTCCGTCCCCCACTGCTTGATTTTCACAATGACAGGTTTTCGGCCAAATTCGAGGCATTGCTCCGCATTTTCCATTAAAATCTCAATACGCTTGCCCTTCGTGGAGCCAGCCGTATCATCAGCCACATATTCGCCCCAATTGTTCCCGTCTACCAACAGCTCAACCTTACTTCCCAACGGAATGACAGAGGGATCGACAGCGATAATTTTGTAATCCTTCCACTGCCGTACATCTGTTCCGCCTCTTGTAATGCCTTCAGAGTTTGCAGCATTTACATAATAAGCCCACGCTTCCATACTATATTCCGTGTAGGAGTCGACAGCGCTAGCTTCCAACGATGGAGCGAATGTGCTTTTATTCTGAACAGCGGTATCCAGTGTTCGAATGGGCAATTGTATGGATTTTTCCCCGCGCAGGAAAGCTTCGGGGTTCAAATCCTCGCCATCCTTGCGAACCTCAAAATGAAGATGTGCTCCATCCCCACCTCCACTACTATTCTTGTGACCCGAGTTCCATCCTATAGCAATAGGATCTCCAGCCTTCACATGATCTCCAACCTTGACCATCATCGCATTGGGTTTCAAATGAGCATACCGGGTCGTCCAGCCGTTGCCGTGATGGATATATACCGCGTGACCGTAACCCTTTACAGCACCAGCCGCAGTAATTCTCCCATCCCATACGGCATGAATGGTATCCCCCTTGTCACAATCCAGGTCCAATCCTTTGTGAAGAGGACGCTTGGGATTCACTGAACGGTGACGGCTGGTAATCAGCATGCCCTGAATATGATTCGAATCGGTAACATGCCCACGCATTTTCGGACTAGAAAGAATAGGCATGGACATGGGCAAATTGGAGAGGCGGGCTATCTCGCTAGCCTTTGTTTCTTTCTTTTCACTTGTTAATTGTGTCACACCATCAATGGACAAAAAATCTTTAACGACCGTATCTTTTACATATTGAACAACGTCTTGGTTTGGCCGCAAACTGCGGACATAGGACATTTTGTCCAGCTCTACAATTACGCGTGGCTGATGCCCCAGAGCCTGTACACGCTTCATCGTGGATTCAAAATTCATTTTTCATCACCTATCTGAATTTTTCTAGGGCCCATTCTATGAATCGGTTTAAAAATACGACAGCTTCCGCACGTGTAATACATTTTTCTGGCTCCAGCATATTGTTTTCATAGAGCGGAAATACGTAGCTTCCGTCTAGAAACTGCTCACTTATCAAGTCCATAACAGCTTGCTCATACCATTGGCCTGAGAAAGAGCTTCGGTCCAGCAGGGTTCTCGGTGGATACGTATTGCTCTCCAATCCACGGTCGGTATATCTGTTATAGATATCCACCCGCATCTGTTGAAGAAGAACAAGAAACTGTGCTCTTTTCATACGAACATTCGGAAAGAAACGGTCATGATAACGAGCGTGTGCAGTGCTTACAACGAACGTCTCCTGTTTAAATTGCACACTCCCGGCTTCACGATAGTTATATCCGACAGTCGCGGGAAATCCGTTATAGTTGAAGGGGAGATACACAATTCCTTGATGAATCACAAATGCATCCTGTCTGAAGCCGAATGCTTTCTTAATCACTTCCTTTGGATCTTCTTCCAATTGGATTTTCACAGGCAACCGCTTGAGCTTGGTTCCCAGAACCGTGACCGTCTCCGCCTGATATTTCGTTTGGCTCTGATCATCAGCCGCCATGGACAAGGTCGCAGAAGGCAGGGTAATCAGACTTTCGTCCGTATCCATATAAGGTTTTTGAACACAGCCATCCTCCTGATAAACAGGCCTGCCATATGCGATGCATACCACCTCAAGTCCGCCGGATAAAGGATGGGGCATCGTTATTTTTTCGTTTTCCACTCTTTCAGGCTGTACCTGAGCTCCAGCGACGAAAACAAAAACTGGATTTTCAATATGCATCTGATAGCCGGGAATGGCGAATTCCTGCTGACCATCAAACGTTACAAAGCGCTTGACAATGCGTTCATGTCCTTGTTCAAAAGTGTCGTAGGGCATCCCCTCGATAAAGCTGTGCTCGTTGCGGGCATCCAGACCTAAACGTGCCATATCTAACATATCTCTATAAAACCAATCCAGTGGATCTACATCAATCCAACGTTTCATCTCAATACCCCCTTAGAATCCGGTCCACATACCTGTAGGACCTCATCAAAAAGGTGATTCCCTCTGCCCGGGTACAGCCCTCGTCCGGTCTGAAATAAGGGCTGACCTCGCCTTCATCCGCAGGGATGGTAACCATACCACGCTGCTCCATTTCCTCAATATAGCTGGATGCCCAATGGCCCTTGAGGTCCATGAATTGACTTTTGTAGCGGTATTCATCACCTTGCTTGCGAATAAGCAACATTTGGACTTGGATGATATATTTAGTCTCCATCTCCGCCGTTTGAATATCTGGTTTACCTGTGACAACCCCCGTATAAATCGTGCCTTTTTCATCATAATATTTGTGCTCTGAGCCTATAAAGGATAGCCAGTCCGCGTATTCCTTTTTACTGTAAAATAGCAGCGTTAGGCTAGTCGTATAATGTGAAGTTCCACGATTGACCAAGCCTGCTGAGTAGGAAAACGTTTCATTAACATAGGATTTCAGAGTCGGAGCCGGTGGCTTATATTCGCTGACTAGCTTGGCCTTAACCTCGACAAAGCGAATTCCATTATCATAAAATAATCGCTTTTTGTAGATCGTATCTTCTGATTTATTGGGACTTTGCTGAGTCAAAATGTATACCTCCTGTCGTTAAAAATGATGATTTGCTCCGCTACAACGGATTATGGATTAATATGACGTACTGCTACGATAAGCAGTGGTCGGATTCATAAGAAGCTGATCCCGCAAGCTTCCGGCTCTACTGTTTTGAAGACCTCTTCCCAGCCTCTTGCCTATGGTCTCCAGTTGGGTCGTACTTACGTTATTCGTGACATTAGGCAATGTCACATGGACAATAACATCACCGGAGTTGATCGTGTACGATGGGCGCATGTTTGCACGTGTCAGATATTCATTTCTGGTTAGCCCCGTTACGCCTTCTGGCATATGAAATGTACGCTGATGACGGAGTACACTTTGCAAGTCCCGAGCTTGGTGCTTACGCATACCGATATACTCTATAGAGCCTGTTCGCACATCTGCTATTTCAACATTTAGCGTCTTCCTGCTTTGGTCCCTATCACTCTGTACCTTGCTCACGTATTCATTCATGGGGAGGGTCAACGGCTTCGTTGTACCATTCATATCATCTTGCATACTCTGACTCGGATCTGTTGGTGGCTGATCTGGTTTTTGCTGGTTTACTTCTGGCCTTATCCTACAATCTAATAAGGTACTTAACGTGCGCTTGTGTTCCTCCAAACGCCCGAAGCGTAAAACTAGCCCCTGCTTCTCTTCATTAGAAGAATGCTTTAGTGTCTGAATAAATGCCTGTAGCTCCACAAGCACATCAGTCTCTATATTGCCCATACATTCACCGCCTTTTATAAAATGAAACTCCCGCTCCTCCATACGGAGCAGAGCAGGAGTGTCTCTCAACCAAGCATATTAGCCAAAAATGCCATATCTTCTTCGTCCGCTATTTTATAGTCGCCCATATAAGAGCCGTCTTCTCTGACTTGTTTACGGCCTGTACGGCGGATATCCGGACGATCCGTTCCACCAGTCCCGCTCCATAATCCACCGGCAGACATAGAGGAAACTTTAATGGTAAATTCGATATGGTCATGACACTGCTCCAGATAGTAGCCCAACTGAGGGAGCGTAAGGTCCCAAACCTGATGCTTATCCAGGTGACAATAATGGGCCAGCTTAAAAAAGAGATTCGCCCAGTCAATAGGAGCTTGCCGGTCATACTCCAACTCCTCATCCTCAGTGGCTACATGGACTTTTTTATTCCATTCAGTCCGATCATGGCATCAATAATTTGCTTGGCCGTTTCGAGGTCAACATACTCTTCCAGATGCTCAGGAGTCATCCAGCTATAATAAGGCTTGAAGCCCATCATCAGCACATCCAACAGCTCATGATAACGATCCCCACCTTCCGGATCATCTGGGATTAGATTTGCAATAATAATGCCGGAATCAATAGCATTCAGCTTTGTAATCAGTTTACGCGCATCCTTTAACCCAAGCGGGGGCAAATAATACGTTTTACCGTCACGTAAACGTACCTTTTCATCTTCTTCAAAGAATGCTTTTTCTTTGATCTGCGCTTCCTCTTCTGCCAAAACCTTCTTTGTACTTTCTACCACCGCATCTGACTTGGAAGGTTCATTTTTAGATGGAACGGTGAACTCTCTTTCATTCATTTCGAAAACACATCCTTACGTATCAGTTGTTAACAGATGTTGTTGCAATCTCATAACGCTTGATCGTGCCGAGCTTGTTATCAAAGCGTTCCGGGTCAATGACCGTCAAGGTTACACTATGCGTAGACGCCTGCTGGCGCTGAGCATCAATCGTGAAATTGGATTTCACACGACATTGATACAATTCCGTTTGGTATCCTTGCACAGAACCGTCCTTTTGCTCAAAACGGCCATCATGAACCAGGTGAACCGTCAACGGTAAATCCCTGCTCGAAATATCCAGAACATCCACCACTTCATTGCGTTTATAGTTTACATAAATGGCTACATCCTTCAACGCCGCATTGAAAATCAGCTTTCCCCCTTCAACAAGGTATTGCTCCTCGGTAGGGGTTCCGGTGAGCGAGCGTTTGAGAAGCTTGTTTCCATTTAGCGTACGCACTGAAATTTCAGGCGTGGTATGCAGCGAGGTACCAAAGACAAGCTCTGCCTCACACTTCTCGTTCACTTCCTGAATAACGTGCTTCTCTTCCAGCTCCCACACAAATCCATCATCATCCTGCTGAATTCCACTCAAAGCGACAGGATAGACAATCACTACTTTTTTCCCAGCCAACGATGCATCGAATACTGCCTTATTACCTGTCACGGTAACTTCCGTGGTTACATCTGTGCCTGTAATCACATCCTCGTAGGCCTTCATAGCAGGGCTTGTCGCTGCGTCTTCTGTGAGCAGCACCTGGTATGGGGATTCCCCCGGAACCATCACAGTTTCCGTTGTCAATCGGTAAGACGCTCCGCTAACACCTTCACGAAGCTTGGAACCGAGGACGAGACGGACCAGATTTAAGTCAAATTTGGCATCTTGAGCTGTAATATCAATCGTTTTTTTACGAAGCAATGCATCCAAGGGCACACTGGAATCTCCACCCTCGATATCCTGCATATCCAGTTGGATGTCCAAAAGCATGTTGTTCAGTGTTCCAATCGTGATGAGTTCATCACTATTCGGAATTTTAGCCATAAACTTGCCTGCACCTTTAATCAACATTTTTTTGTTTTTCGTCATTCCCATCTTCAAAAACCTCCAGTTTATTATTCCATTCTAATGGTATCCCGATTGGAATGGAGTATTTATATGTGTTCTCAAGGCCCGCGTCATGATCTGAACCCGTGACAACTTGACCCTTGAACAAACCACCTTCCTGACGTTATCAATATAAGTGAAGCATTGGATGTTTTAACTGTAGCGACGTACTTGATCTCTTCATCGTCCTCGTTTCTTCATACAGGGTCTACAACCCTCAATAGACGACCTCGGAATATGCTGCTGCCGATTAGACTGTTCAACCGCAAAAGGATAAACAAGTTTACCGAACTGATCCATTATTTTACCTGTAAGCTCGCCGATACAATGCAGGCATAGCAAGGGTTCTCCTGCCATTTTCTCTGCCATAAAATTTTCTCTATATAGAACGCAATTAATAAGCTACCAAATTCACTTCAACCGCCAAATCGGGTAATAAAGGGTAACTCACCACAAGGCGGCGATGAAGATGAACAATGAAGAAATCGAGTATTTGAATACAGCGATGAAAAAGGTATCAGACAAACGACTCTACGAAAGGTATCTGGCGGTCCGACTTCGTCTGGAAGGCCATACACTGAAAGAGATCGGTGATATACTCGGACGTGCACGTCAAACCATCAGCCTCTATTGGCACACCTACCAGAAACAGGGCCTGTCCGGTCTTAAAATGGATCACTCTCCTGGACAACCGACAAAACTCACGGAGGAGCAGCGTCGTCAGTTAGCCGCGATGCTGGAGCAGCATCAACCAGCCGATGTAGGTTTTGAAGCTCGGTATACCTGGACCCTTCCGCTAGTGGCGGAGTGGATCAAGCAGGAGTTCGGTGTCACCATGAGCGTGCGTGGGATTAGTGCGATGCTGAAGCGGATGAACTTCAGTTTTACCAAAGCCACCTATACGCTAGCTAAAGCCGATGAAGACGCCCAAGCCTTTTTTAAAAAGCACACTTTTGCTGAGCTCAAGAGGCAAGTGGAAGCCGAAAAGATCAATCACTTGCTCTTTGAAGACGAGTCGATGATTCGCTCTTATCAAGCGTTGCAGTACAATTGGTTCCCGCGCGGCCGACAACGCAAAGTGCCTACGTACGGTAAACACGAAGGAGCCAAATTGTTTGGAGCCATTAACTATGAAACCGGTCAGGTGCATCACCGGGAAGAAGAAAAGGCCGACACAGAAGCCTTTATTCGATTTCTCCAGGATCTTCTCACTGCATATCCGAATGGAAAAATCGCTTTAATTCTGGATAACAGCCGGATTCATCATGCCATAGAGTTACAGCCTTTTTTGGAGGAACACTCGCGTCTGCAATTGGTTTTTCTGCCGCCTTACAGTCCAAACCTCAATCCAGTTGAAGGGCTGTGGTTGTGGCTCAAAGCCGATGTAGTGAACAACGTCTTTTTTGAAAAATTCTATAAGATTAAACTTCATGTCAGTCAATTTATGAAGCGAATCAATCAGCAACCGTTGGAAACGATTGATCGCCTGCTTGTCAGGTTATGATCTTAATTGCGGTCTATATAGCCCTTTGTGTCACATAACGAAATTTACACCGGATACATGGGGTAAACTGCATCATTCCTGTAGCCTCCTTCATAGTACAAGGTTTGTTTTTTTCCTTACATAGTCTCCAATCTTACAATTCATCTGACGATCTCTATACTTCAATATAAGTAACTGTAAGCTTCATTGAACAATTCATATATATAAGAATAAGAACGATTTCATGGGTTATACAAAAAAAAGAGGAGCAACCCCAAGCCAAATTACGGCTTGAGCGTCTGCCCCTCCTCTTCTGCAAAGCGGAAGTTGCGTGCGATGTACAATATTGGTGTACCCGCCGCGGTTAGTACAAATTTTAAGATATAGGTGGTGAACAGTAGCTCCAGCCATATTCCCCATTCATAGCCGTAAAAGGCGATGCTGCAAAAAATGAGCGTATCCATAAACGAGCTAATCATCGTACTGCCATTGCCGCGAATCCAGAGCTGGTGACGTTCCGGGAAAAACTTGCGGATCCACGAGTATAGACGAACGTCCAGCAATTGGCTAACCGCATAGGCCGTCAGGCTGGCAAGTGCAAGTCTTGGTAATAGTCCGAATAATTGCTGCATCGGCGCCTGGGCAAAATCGGTTGCATTAGGCTGAAACACCAGCGCCATCTGCATCGTTAGCGTCGTCATAATTAAGGTGAAAAATCCAAACCACACCGCTTTACGCGCCTCTTTGGGTCCATATTTTTCATTCAGTAAATCGCTGGCCATGTACATAGAGACATACATTGTGTTTCCCAAAGTCGTCGTAATACCGAGCAGATCGATGGTTTTGGTTACCTGAATGTTGGCAAGCACGGTAGCCACACCAATCCAGGCGTACAACCCTTTTTTACCGAATAAACGATAACATAACAAAAAGAACATAAAATTGACGAGGACAAAAGCTGCCCCCCATAGCAAATTAAACATGAAAGCCTCCTAGTTTTGATAGCGCGGGATGGTTGCGAACCGCGGTTCTTCCGAAGCAGGCCGGAAAAACATTATTTTAATGTATCACAGATTACGATTCGTGAACAGTAAACCTGCTCCCTAGACTACGTGGAGAGTTTCTATCATCCCAATCAGGAGCGTGCCGCCGCATCCAAATCCATGCTGTGGTCGTTGAACACGTCCTGATCATTCTCCTTGAGCACCTTGCCTGAAATGAGTCCTGCTGTAATGGAATCATTGACATTCAGCGCTGTGCGTCCCATATCAATCAGCGGCTCAACCGAAATGAGCAATCCTGCCAAAGCTACGGGCAAGTTCATGGTCGACAGCACGATCAGAGAAGCGAAGGTAGCACCGCCACCTACACCTGCTACGCCGAAGGAGCTGACCGTAACGACCAGAATGAGCGTGAGGATAAAATCCCAGCTCGTCGGATCTATGCCCACGGTTGGCGCAATCATGACCGCCAGCATGGCCGGATAAATGCCTGCACAGCCGTTTTGTCCAATGGTCGCTCCCAAGGTGGCAGACAAATTCGCGATACCGTCCGACACACCAAGCTTTTTCGTTTGCGTTTCAACATTTAACGGAATCGTTGCGGCACTGGAACGGGATGTAAAGGCAAAAACCAGCGTAGGCAATACTTTTTTCACATACGTTACCGGGTTATAGCCGAACAGAGCCAGCAAAATAAGATGAATGACGAACATGACCAACAAAGCCACATAAGAAGCGAGCACAAACTTGATCAGCTTCAAGATTTCATCCGGATTCGTCGTGGCTACAACTTTAGTAATCAGCGCCAAAATGCCGTAAGGCGTCAACCTCAGTACCAGCGTCACAATCCGCATCACTACAGCGTACACGGCATCAATTACTTTACGGAAGGTTTGCGCCTGCTCTGGCTTTTTACGATCCAGCCCAAGCACGGCCACCCCGATAAAAGCCGAGAAAATCACTACTGCCAGCGTCGAAGTACGACGTGCTCCCGTCATATCCTCAAAAGGATTGGATGGAATAAATTCCAACACCTGCTGTGGAATCGTCATATCCTGAACTGTTCCAAGACGCTCCTCCATCTTCAAACCCTGTGCTTGTTCCTTTTCCCCACTTTGAATCTCAATCGCTTTAAGATCGAACGACAAGCTGGTCACAATACTGACCGAAGCGGCAATAGCCGTTGTAATCAGCAGTACTGCAATAACAGACACGCTTATTTTGCCAAGATTCTGTCGTCCCTTCAAATTCATAATGGCTGAAATAATCGACACCATGATGAGCGGGATAACTACCATTTGCAGCAAACGAACATAACCATTACCTGCCAGGTTGAACCAGTCAACCGATTTCGTAATGACCTCCGAGCCCGAGCCATAGGCGTACTGGAGAATAGCCCCGTAGATTAGACCGAAGCCCAGTCCGGCAAACACCCTTTTCGTAAAAGAAATATGCTTCTTCTGCATCCAGACTAACACGCCGAGCAGCAAAAGCAGCACTACTACGTTCAAAATGATAAAGAAGGTATCCATATATCATTTCCTCCAAACTTGTTATATTTTATAAAGTGACCCTTCAATCCGTTGATTACTATACCACAATACCAACTATTTTTGTAGGTTTTGTATTTATAAAATAATTTAAAGCAGTTTTTCCCTTCATCCAACTGAACAAAAAAAACAGCAAGCCTTCATACTTCGAAGACTTGCTGCCTGCTATTCAATACTTGTTCCTGCCTTAGACAATCACTTTATATAGAAGCTCCTGCTTCTTGATATCCTTGTTCTGTTGTCTAGCTGTATCCAATTCACTATATTCAGCTACATTGGTAACAATAACGGGCGTGATTGTCTCGTAACCCGCTTTGCGAATTTCCTCCAGATCAAACTCCAGTATCAGGTCACCCACTTGCACACGATCTCCTGATTTAACATGAGGTGTAAAATGAAGACCTTTCAGCTTAACTGTATCCATGCCGACATGTATGAGCATTTCGAGTCCAGAATCACTTACCAGCCCTACAGCATGTCCGCTTTTTGAAATGGAGAATACGGTACCTTCCACCGGAGAAACAACCTTTCCTTCCGAAGGCTCAATAGCCAGCCCTCTACCCATAATCTCTTGGGAAAATGCAGGGTCATTTACTTCACTTAACGGTTTGACTTCACCCATAATCGGGCTGTAGACAGGGATTTCAGATCCTTTTGGCAACGAATTTACAACTGTAGGTACCACATTATCTACAGCTTCGGAAGCTTCGTTTGCTCCAGTACCTGCATCTGTTGATGTTCCTGCTTCTTCCTTCACATCTTCAAAGCCCATGAAATAGGTAATCACTGTAGCAGCCACAAAAGCAATCACGAGACCAAGGATTGCGTACAAGAAAGTCGGTCCAATAAACATCGCCAGGCCAGGCAAACCAACCAATCCACCCATGACATACGCTTTTGTGCCAAACAGGCTCATGAAGCCCCCGCCGATGGCTCCCCCGATCAGCGCTGCCGTAAATGGTTTTTTAAACCGCATGTTTACACCATACATTGCAGGCTCGGTTACACCCATAATAGCTGTCAAGCTCGTGGAGAAAGCCACTGTTTTGACTTTGTCATTTTTGGATTTTAAGAATACACCCAGTGCAGCACCAGCCTGAGCCAGGTTGGCTGCTCCCATAATCGGTATCATATAGTCAAAGCCCAACGTTGCAATAGAACCGATCATGATCGGAACCAACGCGTAGTGCATACCTGTCATGATGATCAGGGAGAAAGTACCGCCAAGCAGCAAACCTGCAAGGGCACCTGTATTTTCAAACAACCAAGAGATACCGCCAGACAAGCCATTACCAATAATCGAGCCCAACGGCCCTACAGCAATCAACGTCAAAGGTACAATAATCAACAGAGTCAGTGTCGGAACGACAAGCAACTTCAGCGATGCATGCGTATATTTATCAATGAATTTTTCAACATAGGACGCCACCCAGATAGCAATAACGATGGGAATAACGGTCGAAGCATAGGTTGCCGCCGTCACCGGAAGACCGATAAAGCTAACTTTCACATTAGATGCCAGTAATGCTGTAATCGTCGGGTGTAAAATGGAAGCTCCTATCGCCGCCGCGATAAACATATTGCTGCCAAGTTTTCTAGCAGCACTCACAGCCAGAATAATGGGCAGGAAGTAGAATGCGCCGTCACCGATTGCCGCTAAAATCGTATAGGTTTGGCTCTTATCGGACATCCAGTGCATTGCGACTAAAAGGGCTATGATCCCTTTGATCATACCTGCGCCAGTAATCGCTGGCAAAATAGGTGTGAACATACCCGCGATAAAATCGAACAGCTTGCTGACCGGGTTTTGTTTTTTCTTGGATGCAGTGCTTGTACCTGTTTCAGTCTGCGGTGCCTTGGACATGTTACTAACCAATGATTTGTAGACATTAGCTACATCATTGCCGATAATAACCTGGAACTGACCGCCACTTTCCATAACCCCCATAACGCCTTCTGTTTTTTGCAGTTGTTCTTTTTGAGCCTTCTTGTCGTCATAAAGGTTAAAGCGCAAACGGGTCATACAGTGAACTACTTGTTCAACGTTTTCTTCACCACCAACCAGTGTAAGTATCTCTTTGGATAATTGATTTCGATCCATGAGGGTTTCCTCTTTTCTTTTAAGGTATAAAATGCGAAAATTGGCAATAAAAAAACCTGAATACAGAAAGCAGACAGCTTTATAAAAAGCCAATCTTCTTTCAGCATTCAGGTTTTGCCTTCTGGTTTAGAAGTAGCAATCCTAAATCCCTGATCATCCATGAAATCATTGATTTTTAATGATACGCTCGATATGAATGGTGAGATATAGCATCTCATCCTGGGATAAGCTCCGACCATAGATTTTAGTCGTATAATCTCTTATTTTTTCAGCACAGGCGTAGGCATTCTTGTACTGCACCTTAACCATATCATGAAGGGAATTATCTGCATTTTGTACAGGGGTCCCATTCATTACCCGTTGAGCAAAAAATTTGAGATGTGTAATAAAGCGGTAGTAGCTTAACGACTCTTCATCCAGCTCCATTACGAAAAAGCGACTCACAATGTTCATGATATCCTTGACGATGTTAGTCAGGGTTATCGTTTCGCGCATTTCGCTGTTGAGCTGAGCATTCACCAGATGCAGGGCGATGAAGGCTCCTTCATCATCCGGAAGCGTAACTCCCAGCTTGTCCTGAATCATATGCAGTGCTTTGGTCCCAATCGAAAATTCCTTGCGGTACATTCGTTTGATTTCCCAGAAAAGGGCGTTTTTTATATCCATCCCCAAACGATAACGCTCTATGGCAAAATGGATATGATCCGTCAGCGAAATGTAGATGCTGTCATGCAATTCCACACCGAGTATCGTTTTGGCATATTGAATGATCTCATCAGAAATTTCAACATATTCAATAGGGATATCAGACATCAGGGTCATCAGTTTGCGGGAAACCTCGGTGCTTTCAAGCTTAAAGATTTTCTCAATATGCCCTTCATCAATCTCATCGCCTGTGCTTTTTTAAAAGCAATGCCTCTTCCCATAATGACTAATTCTTTCTGCTGCTCATCAATGACCGTTACGACATTATTATTCAGCACCTTTGCTATCTTCATTCCATCACCTTAGGCCGCTTGGAGTAGTAAAAAAGGCAATACCAAAACTGACACTTAGTGCCTGCTTATGGTTTTGCCTGATATGATCAGTAACAATCCACGAATGTGCAGTTTGAATAACTGTCATCATAGTATCATATTAGCACTGAGCTGACAAGATTTTTTTGTAAACACTTTCATAAGGTACCTGGGCGAGCGGCAACACCAAATCACTGACGTTAATCAGCATGATGGTGCTGCCGCGTGTCCGATTTTGAAGTTAGAAAACATGTTCGCCCAATGTGTGGAATGACACGTCCTGCGACGGTTTATTCGAAGTCACCTAGCTGTTTGCACTCTTTTCCACAACCAAGTCCGAAGCTGTGCTGATGCCAGATGCAGTTGCTCCTTTGGAGTGTTCCTCTTGTTCATCCGCAAAGCCCATGAAATACGTAATTACACCAGCCGTAACAAACGAAATGACCATCCCAAAAACGGCGTACACAAGCGTGGAGTCACTAAACAGCGGTAAAGTCATTAGTCCGAATAAGCTCACGAGAGAAGTAATTGCCGTTTCAAACAGGCATACAAATGCCCCACCTATGGCCCCGCCGATCAGCGCAGCAAGAAACGGTTTTTTGAAACGTAAATTAACACCATACATGGCCGGTTCAATGATTCCCAGCATGGCTAACAAGCCTGTGGTTGCGGCCAGCGCCTTGACTTTGGAATTTTGGATTTAATACATACGCCGAACGCCGCTCCCGCTTGAGCCATAACCGCCGACACCATGACAGGAGCAATATAATCATAGCCCGTCGCAGCAACGGATTCCAGCATATCGTTCACCAGCATATATTGCATGCCCGAAAAATGAAGCAAAGGTATAGTGCCTCCATACAGCAGACCCGCTAATACTTCCGAATTGAAGAAGAACAATGAAGAAAATTCTTCTGACAATGTATGAGCCAGGGCAGTCCACAGAGGACCAAAAACAAACAGCATTAAAGGCATGATAATGATGAGTGTCAACGTTGGGGCAACCAGTAGCTGAATGGAATAGCGATTTAATTTGCCCAATCCTTGCTCAATCTTCGCTGCAAGCCAAACGGCAATAAGGATCAGTATAAAGGAAGAAATATACTGGGGCTCCGCCACTGGTAAACTGGTCGAGCTGATCTCTTTAGCGGACTTCAGCACTTCCGTAAGGCTGGGAAAAAACGAGCATCCCCCGATGACTGCTGCAATAAATATGTTGCTGCCAAGCTTTTTGGCTGCGCTTACTGCCACCATAAAGGGTAAAAGATAAAATACTATTCCGCTAATGTACACTATAATTGTAAAAATTCTAAAATTAGAATCAATATCCAGATACAACAAGACAGAAGCTATCACCTGAATGATTCCCGCCCCGATCAGTGCCGGCAGGATTGATGTAAATACGCCCGAAATAAAATCAAACAGTCGACTTATCGGATTTCCCTTTGTGACCGTTTTATCGCTACCGGAAGTGGGCTCCTGTTTGTCTTCTCCTCCTGTCTGCGAACTCATTTCTTTGGAAAGTAAATCCTGATTCATAAAAGCCTTTTCCCCTTTTTATGTATATTGAAGGCCACATTCGTACTTATATATAACTGCTTACAGGAAGTACATGGAAGGTGACATTCCTTATACTACTTTCATTACTTCTTTTTACAATAGTTTTAAAAGAAGGGATGAGATATTTATTTTCGTGCTCCATATAATCACTCCACCTAAACACCCAAGACCATAGATATATATTTTTTGTTTGTTTTTGGGCAAATATGACTATTCAACCGCCTGTTAATTATGTAAAATAGGTCTAACCTACTTTTTAGTAATTCATGGATTACTTCCCTTTCTTGTTCTTGCCCCTTGAATACAGCTGAAATATACATAGAATCCGAACATTTTCAGTTTTTTCTTCAAGCAGAAAAGGAAAATAAGTAGATCATGACTTGTCTAATGTCAAATTGGACAAGCGACCTACTTCAAGCAGGGAAATCTGTATATTTTCTTTTTAATACCAACTTGTCATCATCATGTGGGAGGAGATTTTTCATGCAGCGTTTTAACCGTTCCATTGGCGCAAGATTACGGATTATGATTTTATTGATTCTACTCTTCGCGTCCCTTCTGTTCAGTGTCAGTTTTTATGCAGTATCCATGAGTATCATTAATAACAGTGTCATTCCTCAGGTGGATCAAATGCTGGAAACCGGGGCCAAGAGTGTGTATCAGGATCTTAATATTTCTTTGGCAGTCCAGGCACAGCAAGGAAATGGTTCGGATTCCGGGTCAGGTATGCAGATGGAATCTTATCTTCAGGATAAGGTTAACACTCTTAAGCTTGAATCAGCATATATCGCAGTGGTGAAAGATGGTAAGGCCGAGGTTATCGCACGAAATGAAAAATCGTTATATAAGGTCAAGGATGCACTGGTTCCTGTGAAGGATATCAAAAAAGCAAAACAAGGCGAGATGAATGTTAGCGATATTTACAGCGATTCATACGGAGTACACAAAACCGCCTTCTTTGCCATATCGGGCAGTAACCTGGTCCTGGGTGTGAACGAGGACGTTGGCTTTGTGCAGGACAAATTCCAACAAATTTTATGGATTTGCATAGGTATTACAATTGCAACGCTCCTGCTGGGTGGAATTATTTCTACCATTGTCGTGCGCAAGGTTGTAGAGCCCATTGCAGAACTGGTTCGTCATAGTGAAAAAATTGCTCAAGGTGACCTGTCACAAGAACCGAAGGTTATCGGTAATAACGAAATTGCACAACTTGCCCGCAGCTTCCAATCCATGTCCCATAATCTGAAAGAAATGATCGGCCATGTGCTTTCCACATCCGGTGCAGTTGTAAAAGGCTCGGACGAGCTGCTTCGCCGGACTGAAGCGATGGGGGGAAAAGTACAGGACTCTACTGTTGCCGCAGAGGAAGTGGCAAAGGGCAGTACCAGCATAGCTTCTGCTGCTGCCGAAAATGCACAGGCTATGGAGGAAATCGCACAAGGCGTTCAGCATATTGCCTCCTCTGCCAATGATGTATCCGATCAGATCAGTGAAGCAACCGAAGAAACAGTGAACGGCAATACGCTCGCTCAAAATGCCGTAGCCCAAATGTCGCAGGTAGGACAGGCTGCCGATGAGTCGCTTCGATACATCCATAGTATGAATGAGCGCTCCGAGGCCATCGGAAGCATCGTTTCGGCTATTTTTGACATTACAAAACAGATTCAAATGTTGTCCCTGAATGCCTCCATTGAGGCTGCTCGTGCAGGTGAGCATGGACGCGGCTTCGCCGTTGTAGCCGGAGAGGTTCGCAAGCTCGCCGAGCAGTCAAAAGAAGCGACACAGCAAATTTCCGATTATCTGGTAACCATTCAGGAAGTATCGCAACAGTCCGTTGACTCTGTGACCCGGGTCAGCCGTGAAATTCATTCGGGAACGGAAATGGTGCAGCAAGCGAGTACAGCCTTTAATCAGCTAAGCCAGCTCATGCAAACAATCAATGCAACGATTCAGACGGTATCCGCAGCAACAGAGCAGGTATCCGCCAGCTCAGAGCAGGTATCGGCATCCGTGGAGGAGACAGCTCTCATCGCTGCCAATGCCCAGCATATGATTCAGGAAATCGGTTTTAATGCCGATGAGCAACTGAATGAAATGGAAGGCCACAGCGAGGTCGTACGGCAATTAAGCAAGCAAGCGACCGAACTGCAAAAAGCCGTACAAAAATTCAAAATCAACTAAGATAAACTACAAGGAAAGAGGTATCTCTCGGCCACGATCACGGCTGTGGAGATACCTCTTTATTTTTAAAAGCGTATTTTATACGATCATCTATAAAGGTTAAGAGTCCATCCCCATAATGCGGTAGATTCGGTCCATGTCCAAATGGGCCCGTACCACCTCTGCAACACGGTCAAACTCACGTTCCTTGGCTTCACGTACGGTAAAGGTGCTGTCCATCGCTGCCAAGCCCTTGGCTTGTCTCAATCCATCCAACCAGGAACGACGAAAACGATCGTTATCAAACACCCCATGCAAATAGGTACCCCATACTTTACCATCCGCTGTTCCCCAACCCTCCTCAAAGGTGGTTCCCTCACCGCGACGAATATGGAATAACGTGTGCATTGGGTTCATTTCCTCGGCACTATCTGTAGGCGCGTGTGGTTCCGTAACACATTCCGTAACGCCCATATGTATCTCATAGCCTTCAATCATCGTCGCGGGAGCAGAATCCGAATCGGGCGCAATTAGCAACAATGGGCAGTGAGTAGACAAGGTTCCCTGTACGCGTACCGTTTGCTTTTCCTTTAAAAAGGTCGTGGATAGAGCCAGCCAACCTAACCCTTCTGCCTGCTGCGGCAACCCAGATTCGACCGCTTCGGGATCAAACAAGGCTGTGCCGAGCATCTGATAACCTCCACAAATGCCAACTAACTGCGTGCGTCCCGTAGTCATAGCCTCCCGAATGTCCTGCTCCAGACCTCTTGTCCGCAATTCAAGCAGATCGCCAATCGTGTCCTTCGTCCCCGGTAAAATAATAGCGTCAGGTACACCCAGTTCTCCGGCCTCCGTGACATAACGTACACTCACATCCGGCTCTGCGGCCAAAGCATCTGTGTCTGTAAAATTGGAAATACGCGGATAGCGAATGACCGCAATGTCCAGCGCTTTATCCTTTGCAGACAGCTTGGGCTTCTTGTCCAGCACCACAGAATCCTCTGCCTCAATGCGGATATCCGGTAGATAGGGCAGCACGCCGAGTACAGGAATACCGGTTCGTTCCTCCAGCCAGTCCAGTCCCGGCTGAAGCAGGGACAGATCCCCTCTGAACTTGTTAATGACGAATCCACGGATACGCTGCACCTCATGCGGCTCCAACAACTCAATGGTTCCTACCAGAGAAGCGAAAACACCGCCCCGGTCGATATCCGAAATAAGCAGCACTGGAGCGTCCGCCCAGCCCGCAAGATTCATATTTACAATATCGCGGTCCTTTAAATTAATCTCTGCCGGGCTGCCTGCCCCTTCCATAAGCACAATGTCATAGGTATCACGCAGCCGATTCAGCGCGTCCATGACCGTCTGCTTGGCTTGCGGCAAAAATTCCTTTCGGTAATCGGAAGCACTCATATATGCATAAGGTACACCGTGAACAACAATTTGTGAATGCATATCCTTGACCGGCTTGATCAAAATTGGGTTCATGTCGGTCGTTGCTTCAATACCGCAGGCTTCTGCCTGCACACCCTGAGCGCGTCCAATTTCTTTGCCGTCCTCGGTGACATAAGAATTTAGCGCCATATTTTGTGACTTGAACGGTGCGGGACGATAGCCATCCTGCGTGAATATACGGCACAGTGCAGTGGTCACCACGCTTTTGCCCACATCCGATGCTGTACCCTGAAGCATAAGCACTGCTGCGGGATTCCTGCGGGACGGTTCGAAAGTTGACAATTGCCTCTTCCCCTTTTACCAATTCATTTAAAAATCTGCTTACAGTCCGCACAAAATCACAATAAACAGCAATATAACAGTCTCCAACAATTCGTTCAGGGCTCCGTAAATATCCCCTGTCAGTCCACCCAAACGGCGGTTAATACGGCTTGCTGTGAAGCTTCCAACACCATTGGCCAGCAGCGGCAGCAGCAAAAAGCCTGTCCAAATGGCTAATTCGCCCGGATGGGAAAAGATTGACTGCCCATACGCTGTAAAAGATGTATTGTCCATGTCCATGCCACCTGTTCCTGTGAACCATCCGGCAATGATACATTGCCCTGCTGCGGCACCCAACGTGATGAGTACAGCCCAGAACACAGCCAATCCGGCACGTCTGCTACTCATATCAGCAAAACGCGCCGCCAGTCCATCATCATTACGAGCTTTCGGCCAGCGCTTCATCGCGCTTACCATAAACCAGCGGCTCCAAACCATCGGAAGCAGCAATAAACCGGACAGATCCCGTTCAGCCAGCACCGTATACAGCAAAGAAGCCTTGAGCATAAGCAACAACACACAAGCAATGACGCCCATCGCTCCTACACGGCTATCCTTCATAATCTCCAGCATCCGTTCACGGGAACGGTAGCTGAACAAAGCATCAGCCGCATCCATCCAGCCGTCCAGATGCAGCCCGCCCGTGAGCCACACCCAAACGGCAAGAGTAAGAACTGCACATGGCAACGGTGGCAATACCAGAGAGGCAAGCGCTGCAAAGCACCATACGATGAGGCCGATGACCATCCCTACCAACGGATAATAGCTTGCACTACGTTTCAGCAGCTCTGGCGAAAAATCCAGCTCTGCCTTAACTGGAAGACGGGACAAAAATTGAAAAGCAGCCGCAATCGCCTGACGTTCGCCGCTCATAGCTTGTATTCCAACTGTTTTAGTTCTACGGGAATGCCAGCCGTCACCAGAAATACCTCATCACAAAGGCGGGCGATCCGCTGATTCATCATCCCGCTTAAATCCCGATACAGCCGTCCAAGCGGATACTCGGGTACAATGCCGTCACCGACCTCATTGGTCACGATGACGAGCGGCCCCGGATACTGCTCCACGGCTGTCGCCAGATCATCCATGGCGGCACGGGCCGCAGCTTCGCCGTCCTCATCTGCGGCCAGCAGCACGTTCGACAGCCAGAGGGTCAGGCAATCGACCAGCACCATGGGTGCAGGCGATGGCTGCGGTACCTGGCTGACGTGCAGGTCGGCAGGATTGCTGCCTTGCGCAGCCAGCCGTGGCTCTACGCCGCTGCCCAGGCGTCGCAGCAGCTCCGGCAGCGCCTGCGCTTCCTCCAGCGGCTGCCAGTCATACCCGGCAGACTCGCGCTGGAGCCGATGAAGGGCGATACGCTCCTTCATCTCCACGTCATAGGCTTGCGCCGTTGCAATGTAGCAGGCGCGCGAGGCGCGCGACATGCACAATCGCTCGGCAAAGCCGCTTTTACCGCTGCGTGCACCGCCGGTCACGAGCGCCTTCATCGCTGCGCGGCTCCCTGACCGTCCGATACGCCTGCATCGGCAAAGGTCGCCATTTCGCGCATAATGCGGCACGCCGCATCAATCAGGTGCAGGCTAAGCGCACCACCTGTGCCCTCCCCGAGCCGCATGTCCAAATGAAGCATCGGCTCCAGCTTAAGCTCGCGGAGCACCGCCGCGTGCCCGCGCTCGTCCGAGGCGTGCGAAGCGAGCATGTACGCTGCGCTTGCAGGCGCAAGTGTACGCGCAGCGAGCGCAGCTGCGCCGGAGATAAAGCCGTCCAGCACGACTGGACAGCGATGAGCGGCTGCGCCGAGGATGACGCCTGCTAATGCGGCAATCTCCAGGCCGCCGACCTTGGTCAGTACGTCAAGGGCGTCGTTTCCGTCAGGCTGGTTCACGTCCAATGCGCGGCAGACGACCGCTATTTTACGGGTCAGCCCAGCCGAATCCACACCCGTGCCCCGGCCGACGATCATTTCTGGCTCCAGCCCGGTAAGAGCACATACGACCGCAGCGCTGGCCGTCGTATTTCCAATGCCCAGCTCTCCGGTTACGAATAATCGTGTGCCGTCTTTGACTGCTTCCGCCACTGCTTCCGCCACTGCTTCAGCTCCAGCCAAAATCGCTTGCTCGGCTTCCGTACGCAGCATCGCTGGCCCCTTCGCCATGTTTGCGGTCCCCATACGCACCTTACGGTTCACCAAATCCGCGTGAGCGACATCTGCATTCACACCCACGTCTACCACCTTGACATCTGCACCTGCATGACGTGCAAGCACATTAATGGCCGCGCCGCCGGACAGCATGTTATACAGCATTTGCTGTGTAACCTCTGCCGGAAAGGCGCTGACCCCCTCTTCACATACACCATGATCCGCTGCCATGACCATAACCGTTTTGCGGTTAAACTCAGGCTTGTCCACCCCCGTAATGCCTGCCAACTGTATAGCCAGACTTTCCAGCTTTCCAAGACTCCCCGGTGGCTTCGTTAATTGGTCCAAATGCTCCGAGGCCGCCAAGGCTGCCGCCCCGTCCGGCTGTGCAATGCTGGCGATCAACTGCTGTAATTTTCCGTTCATGCCCTCCACTCCCTGCTCCCTATATGTGTTTAGCGATCTCATCATAAATTCTGTTTCTTCAATACTTTACTCAAATTACTCCAGTCGTTCGCCCCGACCAGTTGCATCCCGTGCACTTCTTCGCAGTAAAAGCTGCGGCACACCACTATCCGGATGAGGCAACATTACAGGCTCAACACCATATACATGGCGAATCCGCTCCTCTGTTAACAGCTCTGATGAAGCTCCTAACCCCTCAACCATTCCGTCCTTGAGCACAAGCAAGTCATCACAAAACTGGGCAGTCAAATTGAGATCATGCAGGACAGAGATAATCGTCACGCCCGTTTCCCGCCGCCATTCCGCCAGCAGCTCCATAAATTCAAGCTGATAGCGTAGATCCAGATAGGTTGTAGGCTCATCCAGCAGCAAAATCTGTGGCTCCTGCACCATCACCTTCGCCAAAGCCACGCGCTGCCGCTGTCCCCCGCTCAAACGGTCTAACGACCTGTCCGCCAAGTCGGTAAGATCCAGCCTCTCCAGCACACGATCCGTAATGATTCCCGGGTCAATCCCTTTTTCCTTATCCACCTTTTCTCTACCAAACCAGTCCTGATGGGGAAAGCGTCCCATTTCCACGACTTCCCTTACCGTGTAACCCACCGGGGGGAGCCCCTCCTGCTGGAGCACAGCTACAAGACGGGAAAGCTCTTTTCTGCCATAGCTAGTGACCTTTTTACCATATACAAGAACGTTTCCCGAAGTCGCGTGATCCACACCGGAAAGCAGATGCAGCAACGTCGACTTTCCACTCCCGTTCGGGCCGATGATGCCCCACCAATCTCCTTCGTCTACGCTCCAGCTTATATTTTTTAACGCATGGAATTCCCCAAAATCACGAGTCAGACTGGCAATCTCCAACGCCCGGACTCGCGATGCCTGTGGTCCACTTGGTTCCTTCACAGCAATCCCCCCTGCGCAGCTTCTTGTTCCGGTACAGGAGATATGCGAAGAACGGTGCACCGACAAAGGCCGTCATGACACCCAGTGGAATTTCGGTCGGAGCCAGTAGCGTACGTGCCGCAGTATCGGCCCAAGCCATGAAAATAGCCCCGCCCAGCGCGGATAACGGAACGATCATCCGATAGTCGGGGCCCGTCACCAGACGGATGATGTGCGGTACAACGAGTCCCACAAAGCCAATCACTCCGCATACCGAGACAGCCGCGGCTGTCAGCAGCGTGGATATGATAAGAACAGATAGCTTCGTTGCATCTACATTAACCCCCATATGAGCCGCCTGACGTTCACCCAAGGCCAGAATGTTCAGCACTCGTGCCCGGTTCCACAGAAACACCAGCCCAATGACCACATAAGGCAAAAGGATGCCTGTATACGACCAGCCGCGCAGACTGAGGCTCCCCATTGTCCAGTACAATATTTCATTAACCGTCTCCTTCGACATGGCTGTCAGAAAAGAAACAACTGCACCCAGAAAAGATTGCATCACCACGCCCGATAAAATAAGGCTTTGCGTCGGAATTTTTGCGCCTTCCCGCGCCAACGTCAGCACCATCCACAACGTCAGCATTCCGGTCGTAAATGCCACCAGCGGCAGTGTCCATACGCCTACAAACGAAAATTGAAGCCCCCAATAAATCAGCACTGCTGCCCCTACCGAAGCACCCGAGGATACCCCCAGCGTGTACGGATCAGCCAGCGGATTGCGCAGCACACCTTGAAATCCGGCTCCCGCCAGCGCAAGCGCTGCGCCTACCAGCATTCCCAGTAAGACACGCGGCAGTCTGATCTTCAAAATAATCTGCTCTGTGGATGGATTCCAATCCGGTGTAAACGTCTCACCTAACCACGGCAGATGGTTGACCAGAATACCCGTGATCTGGCTGACGGGAAGCTTGGCCGAGCCGATGCCGAGACAGAGCAACAGCGTCAGCAGCAATAAGGCAAGACCTGCCCCTCCAAAGCCGATCAGTCTACGAGTCATTTGAAAATTTCAGGATACACGCCCTTGGCCACTTCCTTGAGACCTTCCGTTACACGCGGACCCGGACGACTGATCAGATTATCATCCACGGCAAACACCCGGTTTTGACGAACAGCCGATATTTGATCCCATCCACTACGGGCTTTGATAATATCGCCGAGCGTCTGGCCTGTTTTGTCGTCCTTGACATTTTTGCTGTATAATATTACGTCCGGATTCGCCGCTATAATATTTTCCTCACTGATCTGGTACCAGCCCTTTTGGGTTGCAGCTACATTTTCCCCGCCCGCCAAAGAAATCAGCTCATCCATAAACTCTCCCTTGCCAACCGTCCAGCCGGGTGAAAATTCGACGTATACTCTCAGCTTCTGCCCTTTGCCGATATTTTTAACACCGTCTTTCACTTCCGCAACATCTGCTCTCATCTTGTCGGTTACCGCTCTCGCTTCTTTCTGATGGTCGGTAATTTTCCCATATAGTTCAATGTTAGCCATGACATCTTCAACCGTTTTCGGCTCGGTTTTAAAAATCATGATTCCCAGGTCACGCAGCTTGGTCGTCGCCTGCTCACTGAGCGATATTCCTGCAAAAACGACTTCGGGATTCGCGGCGATGATCGCCTCTTCATTCGGCTTCATAATACCGCCCACTTTGGGCTTCTTCGTAGCCGCTTCCGGGTAATCGGAATAGTCGGATACGCCGACAATTTCCTTATCCAGTCCAATGGCGAACAGCGCCTCGGTTTCAGCCGGGGAGACGGAAACGATTTTGTCCGGCGCTTTTTTGAACGTAAACTCCTGCCCGGTCGCATCCTTAATGGTCAACGGGTAGACCGTTTTGCCCGGAGGCTCCTGAGCGGTTGCTGTCTGTCCCGGTTGCTGTGAGACTTGATCCCCTTTATTTTCAGCGTTCTTTCCGTTAGCTCCACATGCACTCAGCACAACCGCCAAGACCAGAGCCAATAAGCCTGTTGTCCAGACCTTTATTTTATTCCCTGCCATGATTTACACCCCTCCATATAAATTCTTTAAGAGCGTCACTTGAACATCATCCGATATCTGCTAAATCCAGCCTTCTTTTCCTTTCAAAAAACCCCTGCATCCTCAGATAAGGATACAGGGGTCACGTTAGCGCAGCTCATATGCAGGCGGCAGTTTCTTCCGCATGGACAGTCACTGCGAACACGTCATCCTTTCCTCGAAGGACTATGGTGACAGGCGGACGGGCAGGTATCCTGACTTACAGAACCATGCGACAGCCTGTTGCTCCTTCATGTGCTTTGCGGCACATATAGCTGGGCGGGCTGGCATTTTTCCATTTACAGTGGCGGGACCGCGCCGGATTCACACCGGCTTCCCTTTTAACAGCGCACCGGAAAGAACCCGAGGGTTTCATCCCGCTACACCGACCTCGTCTGCTGGATATTTGATGTAGTGTTGGTCAAGCCGTTCTTTTACTTGATGATTATAGGTTAAAAAAGACTGGCTTACAACCCAAACCGCCTGTTCACTTGCCCCTATCTGACCTAAAAAGAAAACACCTCTCCTATCCACTGGTGTCGTTCTCCCAGCCTCAACCGAATCGTAATTGCCGCTCCCGGCTTCGGATTCAGACTCCAAAAATCATGACCCGGTACCAGCATACAAGCCAACTGACGAATCACTCCACCATGCGTGACGACCAGAACAGAAGGTGGGGCATCAGGCATGCCTGTTTTCTGAACATCCATCATTTTACGCCACTCATACAAAGAGTCTAGGAATTCATCGAGGCGGTTCACAAAGTCTGCCCAAGGCTCTCCCCCCGGCGGCGTAATTCGCTGCGGCTCATCAATCCACGCTCGATACAACGCCACATCCTTGAGCATGTCATACGTTTTTCCATCCCATTCCCCAAAATGAAGCTCTCTCAGATGTGGTTCCATGATGGCAGACCTAGCGGAACTATTAGATAGGAAACGTTCAGACTCCCATTTGGATGTCAGCTCCAACCGTGATTCCGGTTTCAATTCGAAGTGGGTTCCCTCTCCAAGCTCTGGTCCCAGTTCCGATTCCGGCAAAATGATCTGCAAGGTCTGACGACAACGTATCAAGTCACTGCAATAGATTCGGGCAAAGGAATGCATCTGTAATTTTTCCCGCAAAGGCTCTAATTCTTGCTCTGCTCCCGGTAGCAATCCCAGATCGGAGTGCCCCAGGTATCGACGTTCCCTGTTCCATAAGGTTGTGCCGTGCCGCACCAGCACAAGTTCCAAGTCCCACTGCTGATGTTCTGTAAAATAATGCTTCAAGGTCATATCGCTTCCTGCTCTATAGGCAGCATTCGGTGTGTCACGCTTCACTGTATCCACCCCAGTGCATAGCATCCGGCGGACACGAACAGACACAATCCCGCAAACATGCTGGACACGGCAAACATCAGCCGGATCGTATGCCGGATATCATCCGGCTCCATCGGTCGCACCAGCTCTCCCATATATGCGCGAAAGGAGCGCACGCTATGATATACATTATAGCCTCCGAGGCGAATCCCCAGTGCACCCGCAACTGCTGATTCCGGAAAGCCGCTGTTTGGACTGGGATGCAGCCGCGCATCTCGCCTTACCATACGCCAGCTACGTCCAGCATCATGCCCATAAACCCACGCTGTTACTACCAGCATACCCGCTGTCAGGCGTGCCGGAATGTAATTAGCGGCATCATCCAGACGTGCCGAGGCCCAGCCCAAATGCAGATACTTTTCATTTTTGTAGCCAACCATGGAATCGAGGGTATTCACGGCACGATAAGCCAGCGCTAATGGTGCTCCCCCGATCAGGGCATAAAAAAGCGGGGAAATAATCGCGTCCACGATATTTTCAGCCACCGTTTCGACGGTACCGCGCACAATCTCAGGCTCATCGAGCTGCTGCGTATCCCGCCCGACGATCATTCCCAGCTCCCGGCGTGCCGCAGGCAGATCACCCGCCTTTAATTCGCGATACACTGCCATTCCGGCGTCCTTTAGTCCTTTGGAAGCAATCGTGGTGGCGATCAGCACAATTTCCGCGCCGACAGACAGCCACGGATGAATCCAGGCGAGCAAGCGCAGTAACGTCCAGCCAAGCGCGAAGGAGCCGCCCACCACAATCAGTGGCAGCAGCAAGCCAGCGCGTTTCAAACCACGGTCACTGTGAACCCGGCGGCGAATTGCCCTTTCCAAGGCAGAAATGGCATGTCCCATGCCGATGACCGGATGTGGCAACCACCTCGGATCGCCGATCAGCCTGTCCAGAAGATATGCAGCCATCATGATCAAGCTAACTGTCACGCCGCCGTTCCTCCTCCAGCACTTCACCCAATACAGACAGTAGCATGCCGTTGGCTTCCGTGTCCTTGACTGCAATTCGAAAATGGCTCGTCGTTAGCCCCGGGTACATGGCACAACTACGTATAAGAATCCCGCGCTGTCCAAGCGCCTGTTGAATGGCCGATGCGCTCCACGTCCCCGGCGCCCGTGCCAGCACGTAATTCGCTTCACCGGGGATGACACCGCAACCCCATTCCGCCAAAGCGGTCAGCAGACGGCTACGCTCCGTAGCAATCAGCTCCTGCGTGCGGCGCTCGTACGCCTCACCGCTCCGCAAACACGCCTCTCCGGCCAGCAACGCCAGTCCGTTCACGCTCCAGGTCACCTGCTTGGCCGTCATTCGCCGGATGTAGTCCGGATGAGCAATCGCATAGCCCAAGCGCAAGCCCGGAATCGCATAAAATTTCGTCATCGACCGGATCAAAATCACATGGGGATACCGATCCAGCACAGGCAATAGTGAAATTTGCCGCTCCTGCGGGATAAAATCAATAAACGCTTCATCCACCACCAGCACGGTGTCCGTTTTCCCCGCCGTCTCTGCCAGCTCGCGCAGCTCCTGATCGCCGTATTGCACACCGTTCGGATTATTCGGCTGACCGAGAAACAGAACATCCACCTGCTCCATGAGCTGGATTATGTCTTCCACGTCCGCCTTCCATTGAAGCGAGGCCTTGCCGTACACCCTGCTTACCTCGGCTCCAAATTTGCCTGCCAGCTCGGCATATTCCGAAAAGCACGGCTCCACCGTGCCCACACGCTTGGGAGCCAGTCCCAGTAACAGCAACGCCATGCTCTCAGCCGCACCGTTTCCGATACTCAGCGACTCTGGTGGAACATGAAGTCGCCGCGCCAGCATATTTTTAAAATTCCGGTGTCCGGGGTCTGGATAGCGAACCACAGTGTCCAACGCGCTTTGTAGCACCTCAAGCACCTCCGGTGGCGGACCCAGCGGATTAATGTTCGCGCTAAAATCCACAAAATCCGCAGCCGCCCCGCCGAATGTCGCCGCAGCCGTCTCCCTGTCCCCGCCGTGACCGTAAACCTCTATCATTGCCTATCATCCTTTCCGGCCGTTCCGAATCATTAGCTCCATTATGGGGCTGCTTTTCGCGTCCCGTCAATGCAAATGAGCTTTTGTGTACATCGCTCACTTGGGTTACAATAGAAGGAGGTACACATAAAACTACACAGTTTATATATACGGAGGAATGGACATGCTGTTCATCGACAACCAGGGCATACACGATCCAGCCATCAATCTTGCCATTGAGGAGTACGCGCTCAAGCATCTTCCGCTGGACGACAGCTATCTGCTGTTTTACATTAATCAGCCTTCTATTATTATAGGCAAGCATCAAAATACCATTGAAGAAATCAACGCCGAGTTTGTCAGAGATAACAACATTCAAGTCGTTCGTCGCCTGTCCGGTGGCGGGGCTGTATATCATGACCTCGGTAATTTAAATTTCAGCTTCATTACCAAGGATAACGGGGAGTCCTTTCATAATTTCCTCAAATTCACACAGCCTGTCATTGACGCCCTGCGCCAAATGGGTGTGGAAGCCGAAATGACCGGACGCAACGATCTTCAGGTTGGTGAGCGCAAAATTTCAGGGAACGCCCAATTTGCCACGCGCGGACGCATGTTCAGCCACGGTACATTGATGTTTAACCTGAACCTGGACAATGTGGCCGCATCACTGCATGCCAATCCCGAAAAGTTTAAATCCAAAAGTACTAAATCTGTCCGTAGCCGCGTCGCTAACATCAGCGAGCTGATGGACCGTGAGATGACCATTGAGCAATTCCGCGAGGAGCTGCTGCGTTACATATTCGATGCAGAGCTGGATCAGGTACCCCAATATAAGCTAACCGATGCCGACTGGGACAAAATCCATGAAATTTCTGCTGAACGCTACCAATCGTGGGACTGGAACTACGGTCAATCCCCTGAAAGCAATATCAAGCACACACGTAAATTTCCGGTCGGCATTATTGATATCCGCATGGATCTTAAGGAAGGTTATATCCGTGATATTAAAATCTATGGAGATTTCTTCGGTGTGGGTGACGTCGCTGATATTGAAAATATTCTGCGCGGTAAACGCTACGATGAAGGTGAGGTTCGTCAAGCCTTGTCCTCTCTTGATTTGAAGCATTATTTCGGCAATATTGAGCTGGACGATTTTGTAGGACTCGTATTTTTGGAAGACTAACAGCCACTTTTTCCCATTGATTCAATCCAATTCTTCAGTGGTTATAAGGGGACAGGCTCTTAAGGGAGTCGTCCCCTTTTCATTGTGATATTGTCATTTTGAATATTATAAGATACAATTTGGATATTGCCCCATGATAGAGATAAAGGAGAGAATACCGATATGTATAAATTAATTGCCATTGATATTGATGATACACTCATTAACGACCAGAAAGAAGTTACTCCTGCAACGCAACTGGCGCTTGAAGCCGCTGTAGCCAAAGGTGTCGTGGTTACACTTGCAACTGGACGTGCTTATGCATCTGCCAAACAACTCGCCCGCCAAACTGGCTTGAACGTACCGATTATTACGTACCAAGGTGCCTTGATTAAAAACCTGCTGGACGAAAACGTGTTGTATGAGCGTTATGTTCCACTCGTGGCTGCACGTCGCTTGTATGAATTCTGCGTGGAACGCAATCTGCATCTGCAAACGTATATAGATGACAAATTGTACACACGTGAAGATAATCAGAAAATCAAAGATTACACCGCGCTAAACAATACGGAATATTTTGTAGAGCCTGTATTCAGCAAATTGGTAGAACTTCCTACGCCTAAAATGCTGATTATTGACGAGCCGGAAGTGCTGGACAAATTGATTCCAGAACTGCGCGAGCTGCTTGGTGATGAAGTGCATATTACCAAATCCAAGCCTCATTTTCTGGAAATCATGCATCATGAAGGCACCAAGGGTCACGCTCTTACGTTCCTTGCTAACCATTACGGCTGTGATCTGTCCGAAACGATTGCAATCGGCGACTCCTGGAATGATCACGAAATGCTCGAATGCGCGGGTCTCGGCATAGCGATGGAGAATGCCATTCCTGATTTGAAAAAGCTGGCTGATTACATCACTAGCAGCAATAACGAAGACGGCGTTAAGCACGCCATCGACAAATTCGTGCTGAATGCTGAATAATTTGTGCTAATGAAATAGCAACACAACAAAACCTCCAAACTTCGCATGTTCAGTAACACGCGATAGCTTGGAGGTTTTTTCTGTCATATCATATGATGCCTAACAAATTCAAAATATCAGGCAGCAGAACGCACCTTTCGTCTGTTCACCAGACGGATCATTCCATTGTTCATAAGCATTAATCCGGTCACAATGAGCAGCACCCCCGCCAGCATCCACCAGCTTACATGCTCTCCGTACACCAAGGCTCCCAATCCCACCGCAATCGGCGGTGAAATATACAACCACGTCGTCGGGAAAAGAGGATTTGTACGCTCCATGAGCCAATAAAACAGTGTATGTGCAATCATCGAACCAAACAGAATCAGATACAATAAAGAGCCCATGGCAGGAAGGTACTGCCACCCCTCAGAACTCCACGGCTCCGTGATCGCAGACAGTAACAGCAGCATCCATCCCCCATGGAGCATTTGCGCCGCATTCAGGGCAATCGGGTTCGTTTCCCGAAATACATCCATCACCCGCTTGGAATAAAGAGCTCCCCCGGAATAACACAGCTCCCCCAACAAAATAACAAGGCATCCTGCCAGCCACAGGCCGCTGATTTGAACCGCCAATCCGGGCAGCACCACTAGCACCACGCCAAGAAAGCTGATCATGCAACCAATGACCGTAATCCGCGACGTTTTTTGCCTTAGAAGCAATGATTGCAAAATAACGATCATCATCGGTCCCGTGGCTGATAAAATGGCTCCGATGCCCGAACTGACATATTGCTCTGCCCAATATAAGGCCGAAAACGTACCGAAGGTCGTTCCAGCTCCAATGAGTACCATTTCCTTCCGCCATAATAACGACCAGCGAACTTTTCCCATCAGCTTCATGGCGATAAACAATATAGCCCCTGCTGCGAAAAAACGTACGCCTGCCGACAAAAACGGCGGAAGTCCTGCTTCTACTCCCACTTTTATAGCCAAAAACGTTGTACCAAAAATAAGACACATTACCGTAAACGCGATACCAATCATGATACGTCCCTCTCCCTTCAGTTGCTTTCAAGCATACAGGGAGATAGACAGAACAGATGTGTAACCACAGAACAGTTGTATACGGTTTTGAAATGTTTTATAGTAAAATACACACAAAAGGAGCGTGGACAGCGTGGGCAAGAACAACAGCGAATTACTCTTTTCGGCCGATCATGCCTTAAAGCTGTATGAGCAGGTCATCCATTATGTGACTGTGCGGATTGATCGCGGGGATTGGCAAGCAGACACGAAGCTGCCGTCCGTACGAAGCTTGGCTCAGGAGCTGGGTGTACATCGGCTAACCGTTTTCCGGGCATATCAGGAGTTGAAGCAACGGGGAATGGTCTATGTAAAGGACAAATCAGGATATTACGTTCTTGCTTCCCAAGCGACCCGGCATGCGAAATATGCTGGCTACTCGGGGCATTCGTCCATTGATCTCACGTTTCACTCCGAATCCGCCCATGCGGCAGATGATCCGTCTGTTTCAGCCTGGAGGGGAATGGATGGACTTAGCCGCGTTCAATCGGTGAATGCGAATTTCCAGTTTTCCAAAGCGCTGATTGACCCGTCTCTCCTGCCCAACCGGTATTGGAGAGAGCTGATGATGCAGGTATTTGAAAAGCACCCGAAAGTAGCGGCCACCTATTCCTCTGTACAGGGCGATGCCGAGCTTCGGGATGCAATGGCGCAGCATTTTAGCGTCGATAAGCATTTTGCATTGTCACCGGACGAGGTGCTGATTACCTCCGGCGCACAGCAGGCCATCGACCTGATTTCCCGTTCTCTGATCCGGACAGGAGACCGCGTGTTGACCGAACGTCCCGCCTATGGCCCTGCTATGGAAATATTCCGCAGACAAGGCGCGCGTCTGACGATGACCGATATCCGACCGGAAGGCTATGATATGGAACAGATTGAATGGTGCATGAAAACAGAAAAGCCGCGTGTGTTCTATATCAATCCAACGTTTCATAATCCGACCGGCTTCACAGTGCCCGAGGAACAGCGCAAACGTCTGCCCGAGCTGGCCGAGCGCTATGGTTGCCTTATTGTCGAAGACGACAGCACCTATGACATCAGCTTTGGGCAAAAGCCGCCGTCACCTATTTTTGCCTATGATATTTCGGGAAGCGTCGTCTACATTCGCAGCTATAGCAAATATGTCGCGCCAGGTCTGCGAATCGCAGCCGTGACCTGCCGACCCCAGCTCATGAACAGCCTGCTGAACGTCAAAGCGCTGGTAGATAACGGTTCGCCACTGCTGAATCAGAAGCTGTTCCTGCAATACTTTCAGTCTCCACGCATGCAGCAGCATATAAAAAAGCTATGTATCGCGCTCCAAATCCGCAAGGAAACGATGGAAGACAGCCTCCGCGATTCCGGCTGGACCTGGACCAGCCCGGCAGGCGGCCTCAGTCTGTGGCTCCAGTTGCCTTCTACGTTGAAACCTAATGAACTGCTCGCCAAATGTGTGCAGGAATCGGTCACCTTCGTACCGGGTAATGTATTCGATCCGATTGGCGAGGAAGGCAAAACGCATGTGAGATTGTCCTATTCGTATGCCAACGAGCTGCAAATCAAAGAAGGCATCGCCACCCTTCTCCGTATCAGCCGGACAATGTAAGGGGCAGCATTATTCCAATGGCAGGCTCATGCCGGTCTGTGCCAGGCTGATCCCTTCCAGAAGCCCGTAGTTGCGTGTGACATCCACATCATGGGACATATGTGTAAATACCGTGCGGTTGGGTTGGAGTCTCCCTATAAGCTCCTGAGCCTCCAGCATGTCATATACCGAGCGGGTTGCATATTCGGCCTCCTCATGATAAAAGCTCGTTCCCAGCACGAGCAAATCCAGATTGTGCAGGGGCAGGATTTCCGCATCATTTAGCCCAATCGAATCCGAGCAGTAGGCCCACGAGAAGCCGTCTTTTTCCAGTCGATAAGCGTAAGCATAACCGTTCTTCCCGTGATTCACACGCCATCCCCGGATATTCCACCCTCCAAGCAAGGCCCCCTGATCGACAGGGATAAGGTCAATATGCCCCGGAAGCCAGGAAAATTGACGCAGGATCGTGTCGATCACCTCCTGTGGAGCGTACAAACGACCTCTGTTCCCGGTCCAGCGACAGGCATCTGCCCATTCCGGCAGTCCTCCAATATGGTCAAAATGTGCGTGCGTCACGAGGATCGTACCGATGAAGCGAAGCCCGCGTATTTCCATCTGCTTGCGCCAGTCCGGGCCGCAATCAATCATAAAGTCCTCCGTCTCGCTTTCGATCAGCACAGACGACCTTTGCCTCACATTTGCCCCTGTCATGCGGGCCTCCGTACATACGAGACAATCACAATACACACGCGGAACGCCCATCGCATCCCCCGTGCCAAGAAAAATAAGCCGATTCATGGTTTAACTCCTATCTATCTGGATGTTTTTACTACTATTATAACGAACACATCAAGTCTGCGTAAATCCTTCCAGCGCCCAACGCCAAAAGGAGCATGCCCAAACCCCTGAACTCAGGCGGACACCCCCTTATGTTTGATCGCGTTATAACTTTAAATCATAATAGGCATTGGATCTTTCTTGAGGCGGTTTTCCACCATCCAACTGGACTGATCGTTATACAGATAAGCCCGATGCACCAGCACGTGCACCTGCTGACCAGGCTCCAGTGTGGACTTCTCCAGCGAACGGTATGTCATGAGACGATGGTCCCCGACCTGTACTTCAATCATCCATTCACTCCCACGAAAATGTAAATGCTTCACAATGCCTTCCTCGGTCGCCGACAGAAGCGCAAACTCCTCGCTTGGCCCGACATCAATATACTCCGGACGGATCAAGGCACGTGCTCCCATTCCGGCAGCTTCCTCGAAGCCTTTGAGACTGCCCGCCTGTTCGATCACCGTGGATTCCCCAATAAAGGAAGCTACGAACGGGGTCCCCGGTTTTTTATAAATATCCCAAGGTGTTCCCTTCTGCTCCAGCCGTCCCTGATTAATCACCATAATTTCATCCGCTACTTCAATCGCCTCATCTTGATCATGGGTGACAAAAATCGAAGTGATCCCCACCCGCTCAATCAACTCCCGCAGCCAGGTACGCAGCTCCTGGCGAATCTTGGCGTCAATGGCTGCAAAAGGCTCATCCAGCAGCAGTAATTGAGGCTCCGGTGCCAAGGCGCGTGCAAAAGCAACCCGCTGCCGCTGTCCACCAGACAACTGATGCGGATAACGATGCTCGAAGCCTTTGAGTCCTGTCAGCTCGACCAGCTCTGTGACGCGTTCCTTGATGCGGGCTTTGGAGCTTTTTTTCACTTTTAGACCAAAGGCAATATTGTCGTACACGCTCATGTGCTTGAACAAAGCATAGTTTTGAAATACAAATCCGATTCCGCGTTCCTGCGGGGCCAGCTCGTTTACCCTTTTCCCGTGAAAATGAATTTCGCCCGCATCCGGTTGTTCCAGACCTGCCAAAATCCGAAGAATGGACGTTTTACCGCCACCACTCGGACCGAGTAAACCAATCAGATGACCCGCTTGAATATCAAAGGATACGTCCTTAACCGCATGAAAATTACCGAAATGCTTGTTTAGACCCCTTACTTCCACATGCATAACCGTACACTTCCTTTCCGCTTCTGAACCTGTGCAGGAACAGCAGCAGCCTTGCTTACCGCAAAGCGCGTACCTCATTTGAAATCATTTTATTATTCCAATGTATATACTATGTTTTCCTTATGTGATACTTTATCAAAGGAAAGCTTTCGTCGTCAACTCTATATATTACGTCAGGTGTTCATTGGGTAAAGTAAAATGGGTAAAATAATAAGAAGAAGGGAGAGGGTGATAATGTTGCATACTTTAGAATTATCCACTAGCGGACGAGATGAGATGCGCGATATTACACGCGAGGTCGCTTCATTAATACAAAAAAGCGGAGTTCGGGAAGGCACCGTACTGATCTATTGTCCACACACAACAGCCGGAATAGCCATTAATGAAAATGCCGACCCGGACGTCAAACATGATGTGATTTTAAGGCTGGACGAGGTTTATCCGTGGGAGCATCCCCAATATCGCCATATGGAAGGAAATACGGCATCCCACCTTAAATCTATCACCACGGGACCCTCTCAGACTGTCATTATTCATGATGGAAAGTTGTTACTCGGACGGTGGCAGGGAATTTATTTTTGCGAATTCGACGGACCACGCAGACGCCAGTATCATGTGAAAATCATAAAAGGCTGATCTTGCAAAAAAAACAGACCATGATGTTCTCCTGCTGGATGCATCATCGTCTGTTACAATCTTAGTCGCTTTCGCAAAGTACCGTAATGATAAGGCACCGTCATGAAGTGAATATACCCGGAAAAGCGCCCTACAGATTCATAGCCGAGGCGTGTGATTGCAGGTACGCTCATAGGTTTCTGCACAGCAGCTTTACATGTGCCAAAGCAGCGGGCCTGATTTCTTCAAATGTTAAACCATCCTGAATGTAAAAGGACACAAAGCCGTGCATAGACAAAAACAGACTTTGCGGTACTCGTGAACAATCTTCCTCTGAATGTCCCTGACCACTTAATTCCTGACGGATCATGGACGCGAATAATTCCACACAACGGTTTTGCTCCGTGCGACAGTAAGCGAACAGTTCTTCATCGTGCATCATGAACATAATTTCGTACTGATAAGGATTTTCCAAGCCAAAACGAATGAACTCCAGCATCAAGTGCTCCAGTCTGTTCAGACCATCATCCGGCGTACCTGTTGCTCCTTGCAGTAGAATACCGCGTAACGTATTAAAATCCTCAATCACAATGGCGTAGAACAGTTCAGCCTTCTCTTTAAAATGATAGTATAACGAACCATGACTGTAACCCAGATGCTGGCCAATGCTGCGCATTGAAATTGCACGGTAGCCCTTGGTAATAAACAAGTGCCTGGCCGCTTCCAGAATCCGCCCTCTTGACAACTCCTGTTCTACTGCTCTTCTAGCCATATTATTTATTCCCCTTCAATAAAGTAAAGCTGCTCTCCCTCCGACACAAGCGATTGCCCCTGTGTCAAGTCTGTTATCCAGTTGCTGAAGGATTCCGCATCACCAGCCAGCGGCAGACAGGTTAAGGTAACTTTATCCGTAAACATGGTTTCTCCAGTACGGATGCTGCGATTTCGCAATTCATTTTCCACTTTGCCCAACCAGGTGTAATCCAATTCCACGAAAATTTCACGATGCAGCACACGCGTAATCGCATCCCCTGCCTCAATTGCTGCAACAGCACCATCTGAATATGCACGAATCAGACCGCCTGCTCCCAGCAAAATCCCCCCAAAGTAACGGGTAACGACAATCGCCACATTTTTCAGCTTCTGGTTACGAATAACCTCCAAAATGGGCTTGCCCGCCGTACCGCTCGGTTCTCCGTCATCCGATTGCTTCTGGATTTCGTCTCGTTCCCCGATCATGTAAGCAGAACAATTATGGGTTGCGTTCCAATGCTCTTTTTTAATGCGCTCGATAAAAGCCGCCGCTTCTTCCTCGGTCTGAACAGGCTGGATGTGACCGATAAAACGGGATTTCCGGATCACAATTTCCTTGCTGCCGGAGCCGCGTACAGTTCGGTATTGTTCCAACATATCACAAATAACCTTCCTTACTTCATTTTACAAGAAAGCAGTCCCCCGCTTCTGGCAGCCGGTGAACTGCTTTCCTGTACTTTATTTGGTGCTATACACTATAACGCTCCTATCTGAAATCCTGTTTCAGTCAGGAGTTTACAGCTTCCTTATTCGGACAATCTCGCTTCAAGCTCAGCTTTTTGCTCTTCGAAGCCTGGTTTACCCAGCAGAGCAAACATGTTTTTCTTGTAAGCTTCTACGCCCGGTTGATCGAACGGATTCACACCCAACAGGTAGCCGCTGATGCCGCAAGCTTTTTCGAAGAAATAAGCCAGGTACCCGAAGGAGTAAGGGCTTAAGTCAGGAATGTTCACGATCAGATTCGGTACTTGTCCGTCTGTGTGAGCCAGCAATGTACCCTGGAATGCTTTTTTATTTACAAAGTCCACAGTTTTGCCTGCCAGGAAGTTCAGTCCATCCAGATCATCCTCATCTGCTTCGATGGTGATGTGGCTAGGTACATTTTCCACTTGGATAACGGTTTCGAAAATGTTACGGCTACCTTCCTGAATGAATTGTCCCATGGAGTGCAGGTCTGTCGAGAAGTCAACGGAAGCAGGGTAGATACCTTTGTAATCCTTGCCTTCGCTTTCGCCGTACAGTTGTTTCCACCACTCAGAAACGAAATGCAGGGACGGCTCATAGTTCACGAGAATTTCAATGGCTTTACCTTTGCGGTACAACGCGTTACGAACGGCTGCATATTGGTAAGCCTCGTTCTCAGCTACATTCGGATTGCTGTATTCCTTGGAAGCGTCTGCCGCCCCTTGGAGCATTTCCTCAATGTTAATGCCAGCTGTAGCAATCGGCAGCAAGCCTACTGCTGTCAGCACGGAGTAACGGCCACCTACATCATCAGGAATAATGAAGGATTCGTAGCCTTCCTCGTTAGCCAGTTTTTTCAGAGCGCCGCGTTCTTTATCTGTTGTTGCATAAATGCGTTTGCGCGCTTCTTCTTTACCGTATTTTTTCTCCAGAGCCGCACGGAATACGCGGAAAGCGATAGCTGGCTCTGTTGTTGTACCTGATTTGGAAATGACATTCACGGAGAAGTCTTTTCCTTCAATCAGTTCCAACAGATGATTCACATATGTAGAGCTGATGTTGTTGCCTGCAAAATAAACAGCCGGGCCTTTGCGCTTGTCTTTAGGCAGTGCATTATGGAAGGAATGCGACAGCATTTCAATCGCAGCGCGTGCGCCAAGGTAAGAACCGCCGATGCCGATTACGATCAACACTTCGGAATCACTTTGGATTTTAGCAGCGGCTTTTTGGATGCGTGCAAACTCTTCTTTATCATAATTGGTAGGCAAGTCAATCCAACCCAGGAAATCGGAACCTACACCGGTTTGGTTATGAAGCTGCTCATGAGCCAGCTTGATCGGTTCTGCAAAATAATCAATTTCGTGCTGCCCTATAAAGGAGAGCGCTTTGGTGTAATCGAAAATAACTTTTTTAGACATGTTTGGAACCTCCTGTTTTGTATTGCTAAGACCATGAATACGAACATAAGGACTTAGGAATAGGATACTTTAATTTGCAGGGCCTGACAAGCTTGCGTTACCTGTGCGTCCGGTGCCTTGCCAGACCCTAGTGTAGATAGGGTGGGATACCCATGCTACAATAAATAGAGATCAACCTATATTTAAGCAGTCAATTCAAGCCGAACTCGCATCTGCATCGGACGGCAACCTCCAACAAGAAAGGTGATTAGCTATGAAAAACATCGGATTTATCGGACTGGGCACCATGGGCGCCCCGATGGCATCCAATCTGTTGAAGCAGGGATATGGAGTCACGGTCTACAATCGCACTGCCTCACGCTGTGAGCCACTTGTAGAGCAAGGCGCGCGTACGGCTTCAACGCCTCGTGAAGCGGCTGAAGGTCAGCAACTGGTCATTACCATGGTCAGCGATGATAACTCGATCCGTGATATCTACTACGGCGAGCACGGCGTGTTTGCCGGTCTTACGTCTGGTGTAACCGTGATGGACAACAGCACCATTTCACCTGAGCTGGTCAAACAACTAGCCGCCGAAGCGGACAAACTGGGCTGTTCCTTCATTGATGCTCCGGTAACGGGCAGTAAGCCTGCTGCTGTGGACGGTACGCTCGTGTTCATGGTCGGCGGTGACGCGGAGGCCATTGCCGCACAGTCGGACGTTTTTGATACGCTGGGCAAAAAAGTGCTCCACATGGGACCGAATGGCAGCGGGGCCGTAGCCAAGCTCGCACATAACACGATGGTCGGTATTAATAACCTCGCTCTGGCTGAGGGCTTTGCCATCGCCGCGAAATCCGGCATTCCGGCGGACAGCTTCCTGGAGCTGGTACAGCTCGGATCGGCAGGCAGCAAGGCTGCTGACCTGAAAGGACGCAAAATCATCGAGCATGATTTCAGCAACCAGTTCTCACTTGCCTTGATGCTCAAAGACTTGAAGCTCGCTGCCTCGCTGACGGATAGCCTGTCCATTCCGACGCCTATGCTCTCCATTGCCAAGAGCCTGTTTCAAGCCGGGCAAACGCAAGGCTACGGCGACGAGGACTTGTCCGCTGTGGTGAAGACCTATGAAACGTGGATCGGCCGCACTATTGGCGGCAAGCCACTCGAATAGGCCGCATCCTTCTTTTTAAACCACGTTGCTGTGCTTTTGCACATATCGCATAGCTTATAGGGTAAGCCCACTTGACTTAAAGTCGAGTGGTGCTTGCCCTTTTTCGCTACTTATTCCGGGTAAGAACAGCAGTAATCCGTTACGCTTCGTACTTCCAACTTGAATGATGATTGTGCAGGCACGTGAAATGTTGCCGTTCCCTGTATTTCCAGCCATTCCTCAGCACCTGGAAGCAGTACTTTCAAATCCCCTGCCAAAATCTCCATGATCTCACGGGAATCCGTGCCGAATTCATACGTTCCCGGCAGCATAATTCCCAATGTTACCTTACTGCCGTCACCCAAAATGACCGTACGGCTTGTAACCTGACCGTCGTAATATATATTTGCTTTTTTAACTACGCTGACTCCATCAAACTGTGTCATTCGTTATCCCCTCATCTGCTCATCAATGGTTGAATGAAATTTATGCATCATCATAACATAGTTTTAATCCAAGCCTCAGTATAAAAATACACAAGGCTACAAAATTCCTCAATGTATTAAACAAACAGCCGTAAGCCTTACTCAGGTTACGACTGTCTGTTTAATAGGTTGTTTTATTTCAACAAAGCTTTTACACGATTAACAACGTTCTCTACCGTAAAGCCATATTCCTTAATGACGCGGTCGCCAGGTGCGGATGCGCCAAATGTGCTGATACCGAGAATGTCGCCTTGGTCGCCGACATATTTTTCCCAGCCCAGTGGATAAGCCATTTCTACAGCCAAACGAGCTTTTACTTCAGGCAGCAGAACGGAATCTTTATATGCTTTGTCTTGTTTTTCGAACAGATCCCAGCTTGGGAAGCTGATAACGCGTACTTGGATACCTTGTTCCGCAAGTGCTTCCTGAGCTTTAACAGCCAGTTGTACTTCGGAACCCGTAGCCAGAATTTGAGCAACCGGCTTGCCGTCTGTCGCATCTGCAACGACATAAGCACCGCGTTTGATACCTTCGCGTGCATGTTCAGCAGTAGCAGCCAGGATTGGCAGGTTTTGACGAGTCAATACCAGAGCAACCGGGTTTTTCTTGTTTTCCAGCGTGTAAGCCCAAGCAGCGGAAGTTTCATTACCATCCGCCGGACGAATAACCGTCAGGTTCGGGATAATACGCAGGGAAGCCAATTGTTCGATCGGCTCATGAGTCGGGCCATCTTCACCAACAGCAATACTGTCGTGAGTCAGAACGTAAGTTACAGGCAATCCCATCAGAGCTGCCAGACGAACGGCCGGACGCAGGTAATCCGTAAACACGAAGAATGTACCGCCGAATACTTTTACCCCTTGGTGCAATGTCATACCATTCATCGCAGCAGCCATACCGAACTCGCGGATACCGAAATAGATGTTACGGCCGGCATAGTCTTCTGGCGTAAAGTTCGTCAGGTTGTTCAAGTGTGTCATCGTGGAGCTTTCCAGATCGGCAGATCCGCCAGTCAGGAACGGTACGTTTGGAGCCAATCCGTTCAGTGCATTACCAGAAGCCACGCGAGTCGAAACTGCTTTGTCTTCAGTTGTGTACTTCGGAAGGTCACGGTCCCATCCTTCTGGAAGGTCCCCGTTTACGGCTGTTTCGAACTGAGCTGCCAGGTCAGGGTGAGCCGCTTTGTATTTCGCGAACTGCTCATCCCATGCTTTGTTCGCTGCGATGCCGCGCTCTTTTACTTTCGCAAAATGCTCGCGAACCTCTTGCGGTACGTGGAAGTCCTCTTCGTATACCCATTTGTAAAATTCTTTAGTCAGCTTGGCTTCGTCTGCACCCAGTGGGGAACCGTGAGTACCGCCATGTCCGCCTTTACCTTGTTTGTTCGGGCTTCCGTAGCCGATGACTGTTTTCACTTCAATCAACGTAGGACGTGTGGAGTCCCCTTGTGCTTCCTCAATCGCTTTTTGGATCGCTGGAAGATCGTTACCATCCTCTACGCGCAGTACTTGCCAGTTGTAAGCTTCAAAGCGTTTTGCAACACTTTCGGAAGAAGACAGGTTCAGCTTGCCGTCCAGTGTAATATCGTTGGAATCAAACAATACGATCAGCTTGCCCAATTGCAGACGCCCAGCCAGCGAAGCCGCTTCGTGAGACAGGCCTTCCATCAGATCGCCGTCGCCGCAGATTGCATATGTGAAGTGATCCACAACTTTGAATTGATCTTTATTATAGGTTGCGCCCAGTTGAGCTTCAGCCATTGCCATACCTACGGCCATAGCTACGCCTTGTCCCAGAGGTCCGGTTGTAGCGTCTACACCAGCAGTGTGTCCAAACTCAGGATGACCTGGTGTAAGGCTGCCCCATTGACGGAATTGTTTCAGTTCTTCCATAGGCAGATCATAGCCGCTCAGGTGAAGCAGGCTGTACAGCAGCATGGAGCCGTGTCCTGCGGACAGTACAAAACGGTCACGGTTAATCCATGTAGGGTGATTCGGGTTATGATTCATCGTTTTAGCAAAAAGTTGGTAGCCCATCGGCGCGGAACCCATCGGCATGCCGGGATGTCCCGAGTTTGCTTTCTCGATAGCATCGATTGCCAACGTACGGATTGTCGTAATGGACAAATTGTCGAGCGTGGAGTTTTCATCCTTTTGAATCGCTTGATTCTGGTCAGTCATAGTTAGCCTCCTCATATTGTAAAAAGTATGCCAATTGCATTTGGTCATGCTCTCCAATACCGCCGTCCGATATAGTAACGACGCCCATTGAAGTGAGTGAATCTGCTTGAATGTTTCAATATGACTTATACATCCTTAAATATTGTACCATTTGCCGTGCAGGTTTGCCAGATCGTTTATAAAGATGGTTTTCGAAATGTCGTACCGAGTCCTCATATAAATATACCCGTAAAGTATTAACCTCATGTGAACTACCCTCCACTTACGCTAACGCTTAGAGGTGAGGGCTTCTAAGGTAATCGTACCTAACGGTACGAAATTTACTTAGCTATCAAGCCTGAACCATGCTCTATTGTGGGCTACAATTGTTCTAACAGCCGCAATCCTTCGTTTCTGATATTGATAGAAGCGTTCCCATCCCTATCTGACACAAAACCACATTCACAGTGGAATATACGTTCAGAAAGGGATAGAGATTCCTTTACTTTACCGCAACACGAGCAAGTCTTAGACGATGGAAACCACTTGTCTAATTTTATCAGTTTTTTTCCTTGCTCCTCTAACTTGTATTGGAGAAATGTCGTGAACATTCCCCAAGCATTGTCAGCAACGCTTTTGCCAAAATTCAGGGCTTGCGACATTCCTTTCATATTGAGGTCTTCAATGACCACGCCATCATACCGTTTGGCCAATTTGTGTGATTCCTTATGTAGAAAGTCTTTTCGTTGGTTGGTGATTTTTTCATGAATCTTTGCTACTACCATCCTTTGCTTGTTCCAGCGAGAAGAACCTTTCACACGTCTGGATAAGGTACGTTGTGCTTTCACTAAACGATCTAACATTTGACGGTAGAAACGAGGATAATTGGCTTTCTCATCCTCACTACCGACATATAGTTCAGCCATTGTAAAGTCTAACCCAACAACGGTTTCGACTTGTTTTTGAATACGTTCCGTCTCATATTCAGTGAGAATAGACACGTAGTATTTCCCAGTGGATGTCATCGAAACCGTACATGACTTCATGATATGTTCAGCAGGGATTTCTCTATGTTGTTTTACTTTCACCCGTTTGAGCTTTGGTAATTTGATATAGCCATTCATAAGCATAATGTTTCCGTTCACAACATGGGTTGTGTATGATTTTCTTGCCTTCTTACTCTTGAATGCAGGGAAATTAGTCGTTCCACTATAGAAATTTCTGTAAGCAGTCTGCAAGTTTAATTGGGCATTAGCCAATGCCAAAGAATCGACTTCTTTCAGCCACACAAACTCATCTTTGTACTTAGCAGGGGTAGGGAACTTTCGCTTTTTCAAGGCTTCTTTATCGTCCTTGAATTGTTCGTATACTTCCTTGCGTTCAGCTAACATTTTGTTATACACAAAACGAACACAACCAAAAGTTTTACGCATAAGGTGGGCTTGTTCCTCTGTTGGATACAAACGGAACTTATATGCTTTATTATATTTAGCCATATATTCTCACCTCACTTTTGACCTTGATTTTCTATATACTTCTTTATTACCTCAACAGGCGAGCCACCTGTTGTAAGTAAGCAAAAACTTCTTGACCAAAACATTTCTTTCCAAAGCTTTTTTCTGACTTGCGGAAAATCTCTTTTGATGAGTCGAGAACTTGCACTCTTATACGCATTTATGAACTTTGTCATTTCAGTGTTCGGATGTGCTTTGAACAGAACGTGAACATGGTTATTGTCATGATTCCATTCTATTAGAGTTATGTTGTAACCCTCCGCAAGTCGCACAAACATGTCTTTTGCATAATCGGATATTTCATCATCAAATACATTTCTTCTATATTTCACGACAAGTACGAGATGATAATACAATAAGAATACTGAATGATTATTACTATCTAATTTCATTGATATACCAATCCTTATACTCGATACGACTGATTATAAACCTATCCAAATAATAAGCAAACCTTTTTGGCTACGCCAAACTGAAACTCATCTCCACCTTACCGTTGGAACTAATGTTCCTTAACACGCTTGAAGATGGAGACTTAATTTAGAAAATCGTTTAAAAATCATAAAATCGCGAAAAATAATGCATTTTGTCCGGTTTTGACACCCGCATTCTGTAGAAAAAAGCAAAAAACCCGTCATTTTGACGGGCTTTGCTTGTAAGAAGTATGAACTCTTATATTTTAAAAAATATAAAAATCAGTTAAAAACGACCGTTTTATTTTCATGAACCAAAATTCGGTCCTCCGCATGCCACTTCACGGCTCTTGCCAAAACGACTCTCTCAATAGTGCGACCGATCCGTTTTAACTCATTGACATCATCTCCGTGGCTTACCCGCTGTACGTCCTGCTCGATGATCGGGCCACCGTCCAGTTCCTCAGTTACATAATGCGCGGTTGCGCCAATAATTTTCACACCGCGATTATAGGCTTGGGCATATGGCTTCCCACCCACGAATGCAGGCAGGAACGAATGATGGATATTAATGATCCGGTTGCGGTAATGCTCAATAAACTTGGGTGAAATAATCTGCATGTACCGGGCCAAAATAATGACGTCGATATCTTCACCAATGACCTCTAGTTGACGGCGTTCCGCCTCCGGTTTGGTATCGGCTGTCACCGGAATATGGTGATACGGAATGCCGAACGATTCCACATACTCCTTCATATCTGGATGATTGCTGACCACCAGAGAAATATCCGCGTCCAGATCCCCTGCCTGCCATTGCCACAATAGCTCCACCAGACAATGATCTTCTTTGGAAACGAAAATGGCGAGCTTTTTCTTGCGGCTGACCGCTGAAATCGTCCACTCCATCCGGAATTGTTCTGCAACCGCGGCAAAATCTTGCTCCAGTTGGGGCTGGGTTTCACTCAAGTATGGCAGATCAAATTCAACCCGCATAAAAAACATGCCGCCGGACGGGTCCATCGTGTATTGATCAGATTGAACAATATTGGCGCCATGCTCGTACAAAAAGCGAGACACGGCCGCTACAATACCCGGGCCATCAGGACAGGATACGAGCATACGCGCACGGTTTTCATGCGCAGATTGAGTACTGTTTGGCTGATGTTTTACGTGAAGTTCCATGTGGCTACAAATCCCCCTCGGCTTATACCGTCACTGGCAAATGACTGCCGGCAAACCAGGCAATCAGACGATGATTAATATGTTCTTCGCTCAACTCCGGAAACAGTGTTGCTTCCGTTATCATGTCATACAGACGTTCCAGCGGCTCGCGCGGATCGGCCTTTTTCGCTTTGGCATCATTTTTCAGCAGCGTCCAGGTATCCAGCACAAAGTTACGCACGTCCACATCCTGTTTTTTGAAAAACGAATGCAACTGCTCTACCTGACCCAAAAATTCATCGCCAAAACGCTCCTTCACATTCCCGCGAAGCAAAGCGATTTCAACCTCATACATTGGACGCTGAGTTTTGGCTTCCTTTCCGATCCATGGCGTTTCCAAAATAAATGGACGTCCTTGAAGTGCTTCATGATGCACCACATTATGAATGGTCTGATAGCCAATCCAGCCAGATCCAATCGGAGTATGACGATCTTTATGAGCGCCAACCGCATTTTTACTGTCATTAACGTGAACCACAGCGATACGATCCAGCCCGACAATACGATCAAATTGCTCCAGCACGCCGTCCAGATCATTCACAATGTCATAGCCCGCATCGTGAATGTGACAGGTATCCATACAGACAGTAAGACGCTCGTTGTACTCTACTTTATCTATAATGGAGGCAATTTCTTCGAAGCTGCGGCCCATTTCGGTGCCTTTGCCTGCCATCGTTTCCAGCGCAATGTTAACATCCGTCTCCTTCACACCGTTCAGTACCTCGTTCAAGCCATCAGCAATACGCTGAATCCCGTACTCTGCATCCTTATCGGTAAAAGCGCCCGGATGAAGCACGATATTTTTCACGCCAATCGCGTGGGTGCGACGAATTTCCTCCTGAAGAAAGCTAACTGCCAGCTCATAGGTATTTTCTTTGTAAGAGCCGAGATTGATAATATACGGGGCATGCACCACGATATCATCCATCCCTTTTTCAGCCATCAGCTGCTTGCCTTCCTCCAGATACATGGATTCCATCGGCTTACGACGCGTGTTTTGCGGTGCCCCCGTGTATATCATGAACGAGCTGGACCCGTAAGAAGACGCTTCTTTTGTAGCGCTGAGCAGACCCTTGTCCGAGAAGGACACATGAGAACCAATTTTCAGCATGATTCGGTTTCATCCCCTTATCCTTGTTATTCTGTTATGCTTGTCTTATTTTGATTTAATCATTTTAACGTGATTATTGAAATCAAACAACATGGCTTTTATGGTAGTCCACACACAATTCAGGATTACACGAAGAGAAACGGGGTAAATGAAAGCATGGATTGACATCCTTTAACGTATACAGGTACATTCGAATGAGGTTTTTTTCTCGAAAAGGGTTATATTCTATAACATACATATTTTTTTGCGAATCGGAAGGAGAGTCAAACTCCATGAACATCGTCATATGCGGAGGTACTGGATTAGTAGGGTGTGCGCTGACCAAAAGCTTGCTCAACGACGGGCATACGGTGAAGGTAATCACCCGTAAACCCATGGTAGGTCACGAAGCGAGCCCACGTTTGCAATATATGAGCTGGAACGAACTGAAACAAAAGCCTGAATCATTAGAGGGCACAGACGCGGCCATTAATTTAGCAGGAGAGACGCTGAATCAGCGCTGGACGGACAAGTCCAAGCAAAGAATTCTCCAATCACGCCTGCTGTCTGTTGCCAAATTGGCCCAAGCACTAAATGCTCTGCAAAAAAAGCCGGAAGTTATCATTCAGGCTTCGGCTGTCGCCGCCTACGGTACATCTCTTACTGAAACGTTCGATGAAACCAGCCCGCGCCGTTCGGAAGACTTTCTATCTCAAGTGGTCGAGCAGTGGGAGGAAGCCGCCAACGGCTACCCTTCCAATACCCGGTTAATCAAGCTGCGCATTAGTCTCGTACTGGACAGCAAACGCGGTGCATTTCCACTGATGAAGCTGCCTTACAGCTTCGGATTCGGCGGCAAAATAGGCAGCGGCCATCAATGGATGAGCTGGATTCATATTGAGGATATCGTCCGCCTGATCACCCACTGCATCCATACGCCGGATATCACCGGGGCTGTGAACGCATCATCACCATACCCGTTGACGAACGACCAGTTTGGTAAAACAGTGGCTGAGGTATACCACCGTCCACACTGGTTTCCCGTTCCCGGCGTTCTCGTACAAAAGCTAGTCGGTGAGATGAGTACCCTCGTATTGGACGGTCAAAAAGTAATCCCGCGCAAGGCGCTGGAGCATGGATTTCAGTTTAACTATCCTTCACTCAAGGAAGCACTGGAGGAACTACATTCTCCTCATAAGCAGCATTAAATTTAAAAAGAGGAACTCTGGACTGATAAGATCTTTATCAGCTTAGGGTTCCTCTTTTATTAGGTATGAAATATTTTCGCACAAGATGATTTTAGTTACATATTGGAGCTATGACAGATTGCTTGCAATGCCTATTAACCTATGCCTCCAGCTATCCTTTCAACTATTTCTTTATCAAAATCATCAAGCTCAGTCATCAGCATTTCATATTGTTTTATAGATTCCGAAGTGTTCAATACTCGAAGCACAGCAATACTATAGTGTCCAAGAGTATCAATACCAAAAAGCTTGTTTACCTTGGGATCTCTGAACTGGCTAATATGTTTCAATTTTTCGATTATTTTCTCACTACACAGCTTCTTTTTAGCTATCTGACTCATAGCATTCAGCTGAACCTGATTATGATGGATATCCAAACATTCCACCAATTGATCGTCACTTATTTTTCCCTCTCGTATTTCTTTAGATAAAGTAAGTAGCTTCATTTTATGATCTCCATTCAATCTAGTTTAACTGGCCCATAATTCTCCAAAAGATACTGCCGTTCATCCCTGTAATTGTTCCAGAGGTGCTCTGCAAGTTCCTTATTTCCAATCCTCTCTGCTTCTTTTATCTCCACCATATAAGCTCTAAGCTCCATGATAATCCTACTTTTGAATTCATATGTTACATCCAAACTAGGAAATCCTTTAGCCTTATCATCAAGGAAATGTTGATACTCATGTCGCAATGCACTAATTGAAGCATCCTCATATATATTCAGTTGTCCGGGCTTGCCGGATCCTTTGGGGGCATATGCCATAATATCTCTATCCAGAATCCTAACTTCAACTCCGGCTTCTTGTGTATTTTTAATAATGTTATTCCACTCTTCTGGATGAGAAAGTCGGCCGGGGCCATATATATCCCTGAACGGGTCAGCATCATTCTTACCTAACATAGTATCAGATAATCGATTCGAAGTCCCTTCAACTTGAATAGTAGCTCCAGATTTCACCTCATATTTTATTGACGATCCCAATCCAATCTTGGGCTTGATTACTGAACTAACTCCTCCAAATAATCCAGCTGTACCGATCATATTAGTCCAGTGTTCCTTTGACCATGCATTGGTGGGATTAAAGGCCCCTGGATCATACCCGTTACTCCAAATGTACCGAAATTGAGCATGTCATTCCATGAATCGTTTTGTTTAGCTGCTCGTTCCATATATCCTTGATACATTCCTTTTGGAATACCATATGACATATAATCTAGGAAGCTCCATACCGAATCGAATTTCTTCTCATAGCGCACCGAATTGGCGGCTACAAAATCCTCACCCAGCTCGGTCAAGCTATCTGCCGATTTCTGGAACGCGTTTCGTGTATCTGGAGCAGGAACGGCACATGAATTAGGTGGAGGCGGTAAGCAACTTGCATCTATTTTCCCTGCTTCCATCAGATCCGCTAATCTGAATTTATCCGCATGGTGACGTAACTCCTTCGCAATGGAATCCGTCAGGGTAACAAAGTCATTCATATTCTTTTGAACGCTATGAAAATCATAGTAAAAGCGTTGCTTCGTTGTACCATCCCATGATTGTTCCATAAAAGAAATGCGCTGTGTCAATTGATTATTCATCTGATTCGCCGTTTTCTGTGCAAGCTCAAATTGCTTGGAGACAGACATCAGTTGTTCCGGTGTCACTTTAATGGTTGTCATAATTTACCTCGGTTCAAGTTCGTTATGACATGATAGCATTATTCAAATTCATGGAAAACCGTCTCAATTCCTAATTGTTATAAGAAAAATACATCTTTTTGCCTGTATCAAAAGACTCAGTTCCGAGTATCAGCAAATCGTCATTCACACGTTCTTTTCACAAGAAGAATGAGTAATCGAAGACTAATCCATTTACCGTCGCAAGTCTTGAGAAAAAGTTTACCGTCAATGAGTCTTCCGGTTTTGTACATAGATAAGCTCCTTTACGGAATAGAGGGATTGTTGATATCTTCTATTCGTTTATGTACTTCTCAAAGGAAAGACAGACTTGTTTCATCCTCAGCACGTTCTATCGCCTGAATCAAAGTCATCAAAGGTTTTTCAAGTTTATATTGAATGACTTTTTCACACGTACCACCAGCAGTTTCCCACTCCCAAAATGCAATAATGTCCACGGGTTCAAGGAAATATAAAGTTAAGGCATTCACTGGATTTACAGTGTACAGTTTCATAAATTCCTCGTCTGAAGGTTGATTATACGTAAGATATTGCTCTTGCATCGCGCGTAAAAGAAGAAGTGTACTTTCTTCGTTCACATTAACCATTCGATTAACAAAGTCATTTCGTCTTTCAACTGTATTCAGTATAATTTGTATAGCATTTCGAGTACGCGAAGCATCAGAAGTAATACTGAGCATATTAATTAGATCATTAGTAGTGAGATCAGAATTATATGGGGCTTGCTCAATAATATATGTCCATTTATCGTCACATCCATTTTGAAATACTCGAATAGCGTCTGAAACGTTATAGCCAATCGTTTGCCATTTTCGATTAAGCACGTCCATAATGTGGTAATAATACAACTCTGTTTCTTCACTACTTACTTCTTGTCCCCAAACTTGTCGAATGCGAATAATGTTTTTAATGTCTTGTTTGTTGAATTTATATCTTGTAATTATAAGTATCATCTCCAGTTCTATTCTGGTAAAATGGCCATAGCAAAGCTAGGGTGCTGTACATCATTTTTTTAGGATGATATGATATAGCTTAGCTTTGTTTCACCAGTTTCTCTTTAAAACACTTTTTTTCACTTTGTCGCATATATTTACGACTTATTATAAATGATATCACCAACCTTTTTATTATTCAACTGTTTTCACGTAATTATTTCCGACTTGTTGGAATTATATCATATTTTTTTATGTTACCTGGTACTAAAGAAGGAGAATGATAAATGATTAGTTTTGAACCATTACAAATAACTTTAATTAAAAAGAAAATCTCTAAAATGGAGTTTATAAAACTAATGAATATTTCCCCGTCAACTGCCGCTAAAATGTGGCGTAACGAGTACATAGCTATGAAAATTATCGACGATATATGTAACAAGCTAGAATGTAATTTGACAGATGTCATTGAACATACTCCAGATGATAAATTGAATCAAAATACTCAATAGCTACCCCCAACTTAAACGTCAAAAAGAAGCCCAATACATTAAACGGGCTTCTTTTTCTTCTATACACACATAAATAAACTACCCTTCACTCAAGAGGCATTGGAAGAAGATTTAAAAGATTCCAGCCGATAAGTATAGGATACTCCGGCTATTTTAAAAGTGTCTCCGTCCTTCATAACATACTCCTTGTATGGCACCATTGGCTCTCCGTTCAGAACGGTTCCGTTCGTCGAGGACAAATCCTTGACGATGTGACCTTGTCCTTCTGCATCAATACAAAGCTCAATATGAGAACGGGACGCTCCCTCCGTATGCTCCACAAACTGTACCAATTGTGGCTCTCTTCCGATGAAGAAGCTGCCTGCAACAAATTGGTCCGACTGCAATCGGATGCGCTCGGCCGCTCCACTTCCCGGTGGCTTGCGTTCCAGACAGGCAATCGGTGATTTTTGAACGTATGGAATATGTACGCCTTGATCTGCACGAAGCAGCACCGTTTCCTGCCTTGATGTAGTATTTAGCAGCTCCGTCACACCAGACAAGGATTTATAATATGCCTCGCTGGTATCACTGGCTTCCAAATCATTCCTCCGATCCGCACCTATCTCCTGCGGCTCATGCAAGTCGCGATGTGCAGAAGCTTTACCTCTTTCTCCCGCCTGGCTACCCATATTTTCAGATTCCGGGTCAGGAAAAGACCAGCGCCAGCTTTCCTGTCCTTGATCACCTGAATTGGAAGAGTGCTTATCCCTATTCTGATGCCCTGCTACGAATTCGGTTAGCTTATCGACCTGATAACGGTCATTTTTCCGCTGTGCAGGAGAAGCTGCGCCAAGCCATTCCGAATCCAGCACAGGAACTGAATCGGCATAGGCATACGACGAAGCGCTCTTGCGCCCCCATTTTCCCGTCCAGCTCATATAAGCAACGGCTGCGAGTACCAAGGTCAGCACAACGGAAATAACCAGCGGCACCGTATCTGGATGGTCCAAATAAATATAGCGCCACACGATAGCCGAAGCGAGAAGACAGCCTAAAGCAATGTACGTTTTATACTTCTGCAACGCAGGCTCCGTTTCTTCAATTTCTACATCTGCCTCATCATTCTCCTGGGGCTTTACGGACGGCTTGAGCCGATTGATCCGTTTAAGGTCCTGAATCTCCTGAAGCGTCTCCTGATCCTCATGCATTTTTTTCTGAGATCTCTGGCTCCTTGAGGCGAAGAATTTAGATTCTTCTCCTTGCTCATATGCCGCTCGGCTCGTTGAATGATCGACTGACGGAAAAGATTTTCCGTATACATCTGTTGAATGCAATCCGTCACGCTCTCCTTGAACTCCCATTCGAACACGGGTATCTCTGCTGCGTCCTTCTTCATCTTCACTTTGAGGGCTAAAGCTGTCTGCGCCGACTGCCATCCCTTGCAACAGCAGCTCCTTCAACGCTCTCGGATCAAATCCATCCCTATCACATAATTCAAATATATACTGCATATGGTCCCCTTGAAAATGAACCACACGTGTCATCAAGCGAATAACCAATTGCTTAAATTGGCTCCCAGCCTGTCCTTCATACAGTCCCCCCTGCAAAGGAACATAGGTTAAACTGACGTTTTCCCTTGAGCCTGAACCGCTCATAAAGATATAATCCTCATGCAAAATAAATTGGCGCATATCCAGCATATACTGCGGACTACGATGGAGGGCATCCGCCACTTCAAAAAGAATCCGATAGAAATCGGAAGACGACACTCCCCCTCCCTTCCATACCTGGGACAGCATACGTTGACCCGAAATATCGTAGTGCAGCTCCACCTGAAAATCGACGTCCTTGATTCTCAGCTCCAGAAGACCGGGAATCCGATTACCAGTCATCATTCCGGTTTGCACGGAATTTAAATCATCGGTCTTAAGCCCGCCTTCCTTGTTCAAAATCATAAATGTCCCGCCGTTGCGGGCAAAATCCCTGCTTAAACCAAACAATTCATGACCTCCTTAGCATTTTCCCGATCCCCGTGAGCACCATCATATATACCCAACTGCTTAAGTTATGGCAAAAAATAAAGATAAGCACTGATCGCTCCCGGAATGACGGCGGTCATAAAAGGAAACCTGAGGTGTGCCTCCCTCCCGTTCGTCAGCGCCTTGCCGCTACGAAACAGAAAGAATCCTCCCAGATTAAAAGCCACACGCCTCAATCTCATCATGGTTTCCCGTCTCCACAGCAGGATCACCAAACCAATAATACCTGCGAAAAAAATCGAATAGAGAGCCGACTGCCAAGCAAAAGCAGCCCCCGCCCATGCTCCGATCAAGCCAAACAGCTTCACATCGCCTGCACCGACAGCTCCCATCCAGTACAGAATCAACATGAAGCCGAATCCCGTCCCCAATCCAGCCGCTGCAAATAAAAATCCATGCCATCCCCCAGACATCGTATTAAACAGCACGCCCATCGCCATGCCGGGCAGCGTAAGCTTGTTAGGAATTTTCATACTACGTAAATCCGTCACCAGCGCAATCGCCAGCAAAACACCACATACGATATACATCCACGTCAATGCAATTCCCCCCTAATGATAAGCACGAAGCGTTTCAAACCTTTTCCATCGTTATTTTCTCTATCTATTCGCAATGTTCCCATATATCCGTGCTATGGCGAACCATCCGTGTTCCCCTCCCCGTCGGTCGTCTTCTCTACCGAAAATGGAACCTCGATACGTTGTCCATCGTCCGTTTCGATCACAAAGCTCCATTGACCGGGTGTCGTGTTTGTACCTACAAACCAGTTCCATTCAATAATCCCGTCCGCATCGGCAGAGGTCCAGCCCAAGTGTTGAGCCGTGCTTTGGCCCGACTTATAAAGTACAGAAAGATTAGCTGACGTTCCGGGTTCCACTTTGGCCTTGATCAAGTTATATACACCCTTCACGGCAGGCTCAGGCTTGGCAAGCAGCTGTATGGAACCCCGGGCATCCTTAACCGCTGTAGCATCTCCTGTACCTGCTCCCTCTCCCGTGTCACCAATCCAGAGACGTTCCTCTGCCGCTGTCTGGAGTACAATACTACGATACAGAAAAGGAACCTTCATCGGCAGCTCATAAGACAGCTCCACCCTAAAATAAGGGTCCTTAGTTCCCGTAAGAGACGGCACATGCACGTTCGTTACATGTATACGGTCATACTCCAGAATGCTATCCTCTATAAAAGGCTTTAACAGCGGCTTTAGAACAGGATCAAGCGCGGCTTCTGTCAAGCGCCCACGTAGCTCCTCCATGGGCTTTTTTCCCCCCTGCACAGCACTTTCCACCCAATCACCGATGGGAGGTGGCAGTTGGGCAGCGAATTGGCTTGCATATTCACTCACAGATAACTTGGGCAGCTCATCCAGCGGCTGGCGGAATGCATCTATTTTCGCAGACGCCGCATCCACCGCCAGAGACACCGGATAGATTTTAGCCGAAACCTGTTTAACCGCTTCTGAAGCGGTGGTCTGCAAGGCCGTAGATACCAGCGTCATCTGTACCATATAAATCAGAAAAATAATAAAAAACAAAAACAACGGCAACACCAGCGATGCTTCTAAAACGATACTTCCTTGTTCACGACGACTCCGTCCACCAACTCGCTGTAAATACCGATTAATAAGAAAAATGTGCTGTTTTCGTAACATAGTACACACTTCCCTTAATGCTTTCGCCTTCCTCTGAGGCCAGGCCCAGCATCTTCATCACCCCAGGTAAAAACAACAGCCTCATCCCGTTCTTAACCTCGCCCCTTGCATACGTTTGCCGTTCAGCAGGATTGACATCTGTATTCAGGCGGATCAATGCCAGCATACGGGACATTTTCCGTTCATTATTGCTATGGAGCATGAGGAACAATCTCAAATGATCCTTGTACGTCATTCGAAATTTCAGAAAATCAGACAGAGGCACATACCCCTTCTGGGCCAGCATAATCATATCTTCAATCGCCTTCTCTACCCCATATAAAAGAGCTGCCGCCAAAACAACCAACGGATTGCCCTTGGAGCTATTTTTGACCAAACCCTCCATCGTGCGAATGGCCAGCCTCATAGCAAAAATCTCGCCATAAGCGGAGGCCAGATTTCCGGTCGGATTATGGAAACCGTACAGAATGTACTCGACCTCCTGATTATTCGGCTCCAGTTGATCTCCCAAAATTTGCGCTGTATTCCCCACCCTCCCACCTGATCCGGCTAAACTGCCAAATCGGCTAAAATCCACGTGATTAAAGTAAGAAAGCGCATATTCATTCTGGAAAAATTCATCCCCTAGTTGCGTCAGCAAGCCGGATGCCGCCCCGTATAGACCATCCATACTGTCCATGGAAGCTCCTGCCGCATCATAGGTATCATAGGACAAATCAGCGGATACAGACGGGCTGGATGCAGACTGGTTAAAAGAGATACTTTCATTGTAATACTGCTCCAACTTTTGAAATGGTCCGGCACTTTGCGTACCTTTGGAAAGCATTTCAATGATCTGATAGGCTTGCTTGAGCTTGCTCTTCGCCTCTTTTTCCATTTTCTTGCGTTCTTTATCAGGTCCACGTCGCGTGTCCATTGCTCTGGCTTCACCATCGAGTACATTAGAAGGTCCTGACCAGACATATGCATTCAAATATTGATCCATTTCCTTGAGCGTTGAGATCACTTCTTGTCTGAACATATCTGTATTGAGATTCGGATCTGTATAAAAGGATAGCGTACGGATCATACTCGTTAATCTGTTGTTAACCGTATGAATAGCTATTCGTTGCTTTTCTATAGTCGCTTCCATCTGATCAAATTCCTGATCTGGAATCAATAAATCGTCAGCCTTCTGCCTTGCGCTTCCTACAGACGGATCAGCACTGGAGCTCCCTCCACTCGGAGTAGGGGCTGCGGAAACCTCATCATACCCTGCATTGGCAGCCCTCTGTTTATATTGAGCAATGACTAGACGCATCTCTTCGTTAATTTGCCTGGCTTCATTCAGCGGCTCCTTAGCCTCTACAAGCAGCTCATCATGCTCTTTTCCTACCTTGGTCATGGCTTGGCCCAGACGATCAAGTGCCGATCTCGCCCTGCTCGCATATTTCTCGATCTGCATGATTTTAACGTCGTCTACACTCTTTTATTATCCTCATACACATGCACGTAATGCTTATATTGGGCAGCAATATCGGCTACAACCTCAAGGGAATCCCAAATATACTGATTAGGAATATACGCGCCCCTCTGTTTAATGATCCGTCTGCGAACCTCTTCCATATAAGCTCCTGCCTCACGCTGCTTTTCCAGCATGTCATCCAGCTTGGCCTCACGTTTGTCATACAGCTTTTGCAGCCGTTTCAGCAAATCAACCGTATGCGAGGCTTCTTTCATGTTCTGAGAGAGCGGCTTCAGCTTTTCCAGCACTTCCACTGTAAAATCGACAGGCGCTTTATACTTCATTTCTTCACGAATCTGCTCGTTAAATATGGCATATTTACCAAGCTCTCTTTCCATGTGCAAAGAGCTTGAATCCAGCTTCGTGTTCATAAGTGGCAGTGTGTCTGCACGCGGCGTGCGCTTGGCGCTGTCGTTCAGCACTTTGACCATAATTTGCTCTCCGCTGCTCTCACCATAGGCAAACAGACCGTAATCCTGTTGCAATGCCGGATCATAGGCAGACATAACTGAACGAACCGCCGCATGGGTCAACCGTTCGGTTTGCACATGCAGCGCGGCAATTCGTGCATAATCAATAAAAACAGCAATAAAGCCAAACATGACCGCTAAAATCAGAATCAAAAAGACCGTGACAGCTCCTAACTCACTATCCTTAGCATTACGTCCTTTTCCAAACACTCGCTTCCTCCTTTCAGTCCATTCGTGTTCTCCGCTTCTTACGGACCGTTCTGTCCATATTGCGTTAATACTTGTCCTGCAACTGCCGGATTTATCTTTTCACCTGAGCCTCTGCCCATAAATTTTGCTCCGTAATATCGAACCAGCTCTACCGTACGAATCCATTCCACAGGCTCTACCACACCCGAGCTCATTGTTCCCTGTAAATCCGTCTGATCCAGAAACTGATTCAGCAAAGGCACTTTCACTATTTTATTCAGCTCTGTCGTCACCTTACGGCTGATCAGGCTGTTCTCATATGTCATCTGTCCCTGCATACCGGCAGGCATGCCACTCTCGGCATGGGACAGCTTCTGGGCGGGCAAATCGCCTCCTCCACCTCCACCGGGCACCTGCACACTTACCTGATTATTGGCTCCAGCCCAGCCAAACAAGGCACCCAGCATGGAATCATCCCTCAAGCGCCAATAAAGCGAATCTCGTTGTCCTTGGGTGAATGCGCCTGTACGCGGTTCCTTGAAGCTGTTATCCCAGCTATAAGCGGCTCGTTCCGAAGCCGTAGAAGCGACCTGCACCAAGATGGATTTTTGATATATATACAGGCAAAAAAACAACATCACAAAAATGACCAGCAACAGTATGGGAAAGACGAGGGAAGCTTCCAATGAGAAGCTCCCTTCCTCTTTGTGTGCCAAATTGCGCAGCATTATGAATCCATGAAGTCGTTACTCTTTTTATCCGCTTTTTTCAACAGACCTTCTACAATCTTCTTGATCTGATCCTTGAAAATAATCGCCACCGCAATCAGAATCGCGATAATCAGAATCATTTCTAACGTGCCCAAACCGTCCTCATCCTTGTACAATTTACGAATACTACCTGTTACTAATGTCATCATCGTTGTATTCCTCCTACATATTCATCATCATTAAGGCGGGAGCGCCCACCAGCACAATAACCGTTAGCAAAATCAGCGCCATCGGAAATACCAGCTTAGACGAAGCCTGCTCCCCTCTTGTGCGGCTAATCGAAGTCCGCTTGTTCCATAGCGTCTGGGACAACTCACGTAAAGCCATCACAAAATCGCTCCCGCCGCGTCTCATATTCAGTAACACTGTTGTCGTAAACACCGTCATTTCCTGAATGCCGCAGCGCTTGCTCAAATGCTCAAATGCCTGTTGAAAGGAATAGCCGCTTTCCCATTCCCCCACCGTCTGACGCAGCTCCCGGTACAACGGATGTACCGTATCCGCCCCTTTGCGCTCCACGCAATGAAGCAATGCCCGCTGTACTGTCTCGCCTGCGCCGACCAAAAGCATGATTTTACTCAGTAATTCAGGCAATTCCATTAAAATTTGCTGATCCCGCTTCTGTACCTTTCCGTGCAGATCCTTGACCAGCGCGATGGGCACCAGAATACCCAGCCCCAATCCGAGCACCAGCCCGGTCGCATCTCCGCCCATCATGAGCGATATTAAAGCTCCACCAGCCGCCATCATGTATCCGTAACCCACCATTTCGGCCAGAAAAAGCATCGTTTTTTCCCCACTGTTGCGCATACCGTACAGCTTTTGTACCGAGCGCTGGAGCTTGAACATCAGCAAAGGCAGTCTTTGGGCGGCACGTGAAGCATGGATCATGTGTACGAAAGGAACCGAGAGCCTTTGCAGGCGCAGTCCTTCCAGCTTCATATGGCGAAAGCTCGCATACTTAGCACCGTACATCCGGTTCAGCACCACCCAACCTCCCACTTGCAGAACCAGCATGACCAGACAAACCAACATCACCACGCCTATCTCTCCTTACACCTCAATTTTCATAATGTGGTTAATCCATACGAGGCAGCCACCAAGCACCAATAGGCAAAAGGTAGACAAAATCATACCTGTCCCGCTGTATAACGGCATCATGTAATCTCCCGCAGTCATTGTCATAAACAGTACAAACAGAAAAGGCGCCGCAAACATAACCCTAGATTCAAAACGTTTCTGCGCGATCATCACACCGATCTCTTGCTGAATTTCCAGCTTCTCCCCTATAACACTTGAAGCCCGTCGCACGACCTCCACCAGATCACCCCCGGTTCGTTTGCAAGCTGCAAACACGTCCGCAAAATTCGTAATGTCCTCCATCTGCGCCCGACGAGCAAAATCCTGCAAAGCCGTCTCCACGGGTTGTCCAATTTCCAGACAGGCTGTAATAATGTTAAATTCAAAAATCAGATCATGATCTCCATCCGGGCTAAGCAGCCTTAAATCCTCCACGGCCTCACGAAAGCCGTTCTCCACCGACCTCCCCGCCGAAAGGGAAGACGAGAGCGAATATAAAGCCTGCTTGAATTGAATGCTTAGAGCCGACCTGCGCCGTTGCAGCAAAAACTGCCGAAAATAACGAGGCGTCACCAAAGCTCCGGCAGCGCACAGCAACGACAATATCCATTGATGATAAAAAAGATAGCCAATCATCGCGAATAGCACGCCACTAAAGAGGATACACAGGCTTTTTTGCACAGATGACAATGTATATACCGTATAGTCTGGCAGGGAAGTAGTCTGACGGGATGCTTGCTCCGGCTTCACAGCCGCTTTTCCTGGCTTCATACCGACGCTTTCCCCCTGCTCCAGCTTTCCGGCTTCATACCGGCCATTTGCAGCTTCAACGTATGTTGCAAACCTTCACCACAACGCTCCAGCCCTCCGACGATGCGTCCTTTACTTTCGCCCCGTTCCTGAAAACGATAGAGCGGATTGAGCACCACTTCACCATTTTTAAAGCCAGCTACTTCGCTAATTTCCAGCACCCGTCTGGATTTGTCCCGCAACCGTGACAAATGCACGAATATATCAATAGCCGAGCTGATCTGCTGCCGGACTACTCCAAGCGGAAGCTCTGCCCCTCCGAGCACCATCGTTTCCAGTCGGCTGACCATATCACGGATATTATTTGCGTGGCCAGTTGATAACGAGCCATCATGTCCTGTATTCATTGCTTGCAGCATATCCAAGGCCTCGCTCCCCCTTACCTCACCCACCACAATGCGATTGGGACGCATACGCAGGGAGGAACGAATCAGATCACGAATCGTGATTTCCCCCTTCCCCTCGGTGTTGGCATTCCGTGTTTCCATGGAAACCAGATTAGGGACAGTTACAATTTGCAGCTCTGCCGAGTCCTCAATCGTAATAATCCGTTCCGATGGCGGGATAAATTGGGATAATGCATTTAGAAAGGTCGTTTTACCAGACCCCGTACCGCCGCTTATAAAAATATTGTACTTGCTGCGTACCAAGTCCTTGAGCATATTGGCTACTTCTGCATCCAGCGCATCCATTCGTATCAAGTCATCCATCGTCATTGGACGCTCGGGAAACTTCCGTATCGTCATCGTCGGTCCTTTGAGAGCGACTGGCGGTAGCACAATATTTACGCGTGATCCATCCTTTAATCGGGCGTCGACAATCGGCGAAGACTCATTCACAATCCGGTTCACTCCGGCAACAATCGTCTGGATCAAATCCTCCAATCGTTCACGGGATTCAAATTGATCGGGTGCCTGGATCACCTCACCTGCCCGCTCCACAAAAATTTCCCGGTGACTGTTAATCATAATTTCCGTAACCGTGGGATCATCGATCAACGGCTGGAGCACATCCAGCCCACGGAAGGAATTGAAAATTTTACGGACCAGCGCATGCTTTTCTCTGGAGGTCAAACCTGCCAGCTCTGTGTCATGCAAAATTCGATTTTCAATATGCCGCACTAACTCTGCATCCCCTACCGAGGACGTGACGTCCAGTCCTCCACGGATATCCGCTCGTAGTGCACGAAACCGTTCTTCATTCATGTTCATCGTCCCCCTTTAAGACCAAGCGGCGGGTGGCTGTGTTACAGTCTCCACATTCAGCAGCTCGCGGCACAGCTGGTGAATTTCCCGCTGATAAATCGGCGAACTAAGCAGCAGCTCACGATGCTGCATCTGCTTCCATGAAGGAATGTAGGGCAGCGCTCCGCTCAGCTCCATAAAGTCCCGAGGTAACGAGTTGACCATACTCCCCATATAACGGTTCACCACAAAGCGGGTTTTGGTCAGCATGGCTTCAAGTCCTTCCGGCTGTGTGGCCTCCAGAACATCCAGCCATAGCCCGCACTTGTGCATGCTCATTAAATCGTCCGCCAGCAGCCAGATCAGCTTATGGCTGGCTTCGAGTACAGCTTGAGCCCGGTCACCATTTTCGGATTCGCCATCTACGATTACAACATCATACTGTCCGCTTTCGGCAATCGTCCGAATCAGCTCTACCGCCTCATCACAGGTCATGTCCATCAGTTCCTTGCGGTTATCGACAGGCTGAAAGGTGTCGGCCTGAATTTCGGAACGGCGCACACAATACGAAGCGACAGATAAGGGATCTCCCTCATGCCCCGCTGCCTTGAGATCATAAAGCAGTCTGGACAGCCCCTCTCCTTCTGCTCCGCTAGAACTGCCGGAACCCGTGAACAACGAACTTGAATCCACCGTTTCCAAATTCAAATAAAAAACCGAATACCCCTCATTTCCCAGCTGCTTGGATATATTGAGCGCAGCCGTTGTCTTACCCAACCCACCGGAAGCCGCAACCATGCCAATAATCATTCCGCTTTCCCGGCTGTTCACGCTCTGCTGCCCACTTGTTCGCTGTCTCGCCGTTTCCAAAATAAAACCCACCAGCTCAGACAAGGGCTGATATTTTAATAAAGGTTGTCCGTATTCTCTCACCTGCTCTCCCTCGTGCAGCACCAGACAAGGAATATCAGAAGCCTCCCGATCTGTCCACAGACTCAAAAAAGCCGCTTCACCCACCACCACATCCGGCTTTTTCATCCCAGCCGTTTCCATCATGTATTGGCGAAATGCCTCTGGCTGCGAAAATGCCGTTACTCTCAGCCTCCTGGCGTACTCGCTTCCGTGCACATAATTCAGCAGCGGCTCGATATAATCCCGGCTCTCTACAGCCAGAATCACCTTTACCGGAATCATGATGCTCATCCCCTTTCCAATCACAACAACGCAAAAAAGCACCGTTCATCAAACCGTACATACATACGGTTGGTGAACGGTGCTTCCGTCACGTGCAATCTATTTATTGGTAGAATAGCATAGCACCTATTTTAGAGCAAGTATTTTTTATGTTAGAATTTCTCCAAATCCTTATGTAAACAAAAGGCGGGCATTCAAGCCCGCCTCCCATTGCCTTAATCTTAGTAGAATTTGTGGTGACGACGATGACAGTCATGATGGCGATGATGGCGATGTTTCCGACAATGACATTTTTTACCGAAATCTTCATGTTTCCGGTGATCATGTTTAAATTTAGGCTCAAACTTAATGACAGTCACCTTAATAATCTTCTTAGTAACGCGTTTTCTTGGCTTAGGAAAATGACAATGATGCGAACGATGTTTAAACATTTCAAATTCGCCTCCATTTCTTTGAGATAGAATATACTATGGAAGCACTGAACAACCGGAACCCAGCATCTGACTATTTATAAAAGGATTGGGCGATTCAATCCCCTTCCTCCAACTTGATGTCCGGGTCATAGTCCGCCACGATCAAAACATCCATATGACGCGCTTGACGGAGAATTTGCGGGACGACCGCATCCTTTCCCCAACGACTGCTTCTGGAGGACTGCCCCACAATTAACTGCGTACCTGTATACCCTTCCACCGGAGTAATCAATATGTCAGCAATCTCTCTCCGACTGGAAACAAGCCGGATTTCGAAGGTTCCTCCCAGACGGTGGGTTAGCATTTTCAACTGCTCCAGCCGGGAGTTTAGCTTCTCCGGTATGCTTATACCGACATGAACATAGGTCACGATCCATACCGCCTTCAGACGAAAAGCAATACGAAAGCCGCGTCGAATCAGCCTTTCAGCATTGTTACTAAGCGTCACCCCTACGAAGATTACTTCCTCTCTACGCCACGGCCCTCTCAGCGATTCGTGTCGATCCCAGGATTCCAGCCGTTCATCTACATCATCTGCCAATTCCCGCAAAGCAAGCTCCCGCAAGGCAATCAGATTGCCTAATTTAAAAAAATGGCTAAGCGCTTGCTCCACCTTGGCAGGATCGTATATTTTGCCATCACGCATACGCTGCTGCAACGATTTGGGAGCCACATCAATGAGCTGTACCTCATCGGCCAGCCGCATCATACGGTCGGGAACGGTCTCCCTCACCCGAATCCCGGTAATCTGCTCAACCGCGTCATTCAGGCTCTCCAGGTGCTGTACATTCATTGTGGAAATGACAGAAATCCCTTGATCCAAAATCGTCAGTACATCCTCATAACGCTTGGATCTTGAACTGCCGGGAACATTGGTATGCGCCAGTTCGTCAATAAGGACCACCTCGGGATTGCGCCTGAGAATCGCTTCGGTGTTCATTTCCTCCAAATATACGCCATGCCGCTCGATAGTCTGACGAGGAACGGTATCCAGAGAGCCCACTTGTGCCAACGTTTCTACCCTTCCATGCGTTTCCAGTAGTCCGATAACAACATCAATCCCGCTTGTCAGCAGATCATTTCCCTCTCTGAGCATCGTGTACGTCTTGCCGACACCGGGAGCAGCACCAATATATACCTTGAGCTTGCCGCGCCGAATTTTAGCAGCCTCAGCCTGCGCTTCCTCATCGCTCAGACGATGATACGGATCATTGTCTCCTTCTTCCTGCCTCATCGTCGGCAAAATACGTTCACCCTCCTGCTCTGCGCGGTCGGCAATAAGCAGCAGGTCCATATTTTTCATCCGCTTAAAAATTCCGTTCACCAGCGAGCCCCTGATCAGCTCCTGCCACCGGGTCTGCCGGGAATGTCCCATAACGATCCGGGTAACATTACGCGCCACCGCATAATGGATAAGCTGCCGAGGCAATCTTCTGCGGGAAATGAGCGGGATTTCTTCAAATTCCGATCCTACCTTTTCAACCAGTTGCTCAATCGAGCGCTTGAAGGCCGCCGATTCCTTGGACAGCTTGCGCTTCGGATCGACAAAGGAGGCCACCAGCATATCTCCGCCCAGCCGCTTGGCGACCTGCTCCCCCCTGCGTACATAAATGGACCCGTTCCAGTGATACTGGACAGGCACCAAAATACGCTCTGTGGCTCCTGACGCCCCGTGCAAACCCAACTCCTCCCGGTGCCGTTCCAGCGAATCGTTCACATCCTCTGCCACCAATCGCAGAGCCAGCTCACGCAGCTTACCCAGATTCCCCCGGTGAAACATCTCAGGATTGGGCGCATGCATGTATCCTTTCGCCAGCCGTTCCAAAATCGTTTCCGGTGTAACATCAATCAGACGAATTTCATCCGCCAGCTCCAGCGTATCGATAGGAACTGTATATTCCGCTTCTATTCCTGTTAGCTGATAAACCCACTCCGTAATTCCTTCCAGCTCATAGACATTGACCGTCGTAATGACACTGATACCCAGATCCAGCAGATATTGAATATCCTCCAGCCGCGTTGGAAATGGGGCGCCTTCCCGGTTGCGATGTGCCAAATGATCCACCAGCACCACCTCGGGATTGCGTTCCTCCAGTGCTTTCAGATTTAAATCCTTCTGCTCTACCCCATCCTGAACCCAATGGATACTGGGTATCCGCTCCAGCGTGCCCACCTGCTCCACCGTCTCGCGCCGCTGCATGGTCGACACTGCACAAATCACAACGTCGATACCTTCATGCTGAAGCGATTGTCCTTCCTGAAGCATATGATACGTTTTGCCCGATCCACTGACCGCTCCAATGTATATTTTGAGTCTGCCTCGATGCAGTTTATTAATGGAATCCAATATTTCCTCTGGTGATTTACGTTTAAAGCTCTCCATCTTCGTGCCTCCCTGCAACGTGACAGATCGTTCCGTCCGTTCTTGTATCGCTGTAATGAATGTACTCCCGTGTCCACAACAATTCAAGACGATCCGCTCCAGCCTGCCCCAAATAAGCCACACAGGGCAGCATACGCGCAAAAAAACGCGCATTCAGGCATTTTCTACCTGTCTGCACGCTATTTTAGGCACTCATAGATGATCGCTTTCTGCGAATTACTTGCTGTCTTCACGAACCAGTCCTCGTTGCTGAAACAACTTTTGCCACACCACCCCATGGGACGGGGAAAAGAGAAAGGCCAGCAGCAACAGCAAACCCGATACACACAGCATACATGCGGCAATAGAAGCATCCAGTACACTTGCTGTGTAAAAGCCTGCTACCGAACTGATCGCCCCAAACCCGACGCTGTACACAATCATACGGGATAGCTTCTCCGTCAGCAGATAAGCCGTAAGAGGCGGTACCACGAGCATTCCGACCACCAGAATCGCACCCACGCTCTCAAACGATGCCACTGTCGTAAGCGAAACGAGACTCATCAGCAGATAGTGAAAAAAAACAACCGGAATACCTACCGAAGCCGCCAGCGCAGGATCGAAGGAAGTGATTTTAAATTGTTTGAAAAATACTCCTACCACGAGCAAATTAATTAAAAACATCGCACCCGTAATCCACACCGCTCTCGGACCGACATCTACGCCGGCTATCTCCAGCGTATTCCATGGCACATATGCAATCTCACCATATAGCACGTGATCCATATCCAGATGGACATTGGAAGCAAACACGCTAACCAGCAGAACACCTATGGCAAACAATGTCGTAAACACCACACCAATGGCGGCGTCACTTTGCAGACCGCTTTGCTGGAACAACTGAATCAGATACACCGTCAGGAGTCCCAACACCGCCGCACCGAACATCATCCACACCGAATCTCTGGAACCGCTGATCAAAAAAGCAATGACAATCCCCGGCAACACGGCATGGCTGATCGCATCACCAATCATGGCCATTTTCCGAAGCACGAGAAAACAGCCGACAATGCTGCATCCCCTGCCACTAACATTCCAGTCAAAATCACGTAAAATGTACTCACAGGGCACGCTCCTTTCGTGGCTGGGTTGCGGCTGCCTGCTCCAGATTCTTTTTGGCGTTCAACTGAACGATCGCCTTGGAAATCAATCCACGCTGAGGCGCAAAAACCAGACTCACACCGAACACGGCAGTCGCACACAACACACACAACGGCCCTGTGGGCAGATTTTGCCCCAAAGAACTAATGACCGTTCCACCGAAGCCCGCTATAGCACCAAACAAACCCGATAGACACACCATGACCCCCAGCTTCTCGGTCCAGTATCTTGCCGATACCGCAGGTGTAATCAACAAGGCCGCCATCATAATGACACCCACCGCTTGAATACCGGCAACCACCGCAATAACAATCAGCAGCATCAACAGCTTATCCAGCAAGCCTGCCGGAAAACCAAGTCCACGGGCAAAGCCGGGATCAAAACTAAGCAGCTTAAATTCCTTGAAGAACAATATACAGATCCCGATTAGCACCACCGAAATTGCCGCCATCGTGTAGACATCAGACAATACCATTGCTGCCGCCTGACCAAACAGAAATTTATCTAGCCCGCTCTGATTCCCCGCTCCGCTGTGCTGAATTTCCGTCAAGAGCATAATGCCAAAGCCGAAAAATACAGACAGCACGGCTGCAATCGCCGAATCGCTTTTGATTCGTGAGTACCGGGTCAGCGTACTGATGGCAAAGGTTGCAACAATACCTGCAATGGCGGCCCCGATCATAAATCCAAATACGGATTTTGTGCCCGTAATCATAAACGCTACACATACCCCCGGCAAAGCCGCATGTGCCAAAGCATCCCCCATGAGCGACTGCTTGCGCAAATACATAAAGCTGCCAATCACGCCGCTGCTTAAACCGAGCAAGATGCAGCCCAGTAGAATCCACTGCATATTCGGATCGGCCAAAAGCGTAGCCAAGCTTGTCATACCGCTCACCTCACTCCGAGTATCGTGCCGGAATCCGGACCTGTTTTGAGTATGCCCAGACGTCCGCCATACGTACGTTGCAGATTTTCCTCGGTGAAAATGTCTGCCGTCTCTCCGAACGCCATCAGATGCCCGTTTAGCAGCATGACTTGGTCAAAATAATCTGTGACCGTAGACAAATCATGATGAACGACAAGTACCGTTTTCCCCTGCCGCTTCAAATCTGTGAGCAATGAAATAATGGCTTTTTCTGTTGCAGCGTCCACACCTACAAACGGTTCATCCATAAAATAAAGCTGAGCGTCCTGCGCAAGTGCTCTGGCTAGAAAAACACGCTGCTGCTGCCCGCCGGATAACTGACTGATCTGCCTGTCCGCATAGTCGCTCATGCCTACCTTGTCCAGACTTTCCAGCGCAGCCTGACGATCAGCGGCTCCCGGCCGCTTGAACCAGCCGAGTCTGCCGTATCGTCCCATCATGACCACATCCAGCGCGTTCGTCGGAAAATCCCAATCTACCGACTCACGTTGCGGCACATAACCAACCTTGAGCAACTGCTGTTTATAAGGCTTGCCGTAAACCAACACCTCGCCTCTGAGCTTCGGGATTAGTCCAAGCGCAGCCTTGATCAGCGTAGACTTCCCAGCTCCGTTCGGACCGATAATACCAATCAGCTTGCCTTCCGGCACCTCGAAGGAAACGTCAAGCAGAACGGGCTTTTTTTGATAAGCTACAGATAAATCACGAACCACAAGTGGTGAATGCTCCATGTTGTTTCCTCCTCCTTTATTTAAGAGCTTTAACAATCGTATTAACGTTATGCTTGACCATTCCAATATACGTACCGTCTTCCGTGCCTTCCTCACCCATCGCATCCGAATACAGCTCGCCGCCAACCTTGATTGTATGGCCCTGCTGCGCTGCTCCCTGGATGACCGCATCTATGGCCTTTCTTGGAACGCTGGATTCTACGAATATAGCCTTGATTTTATGTTCAACCAAATAATCACGCAGCTTGGTCACATCCTGAGAGCCCGCTTCGGATTCTGTGCTCATTCCTTGGAGGCCTCTCACTTGAATGCCGTAGGCATCTCCGAAATAGCCAAAAGCATCATGGGCCGTGACAAGCACGCGCTGGGCTTCTGGTATGCTGGCAATCTGCTCCCTCGTGTAATCATCCAGCTTCTGCAGTTCAGCGAGATAAGCTTCTGCATTCGTCTTATAATCCTCCGCATGAGCAGCATCCAGCGTCGACAATTCATCTCTGACGGTTTCTACTGCAGACATCCAGTTTTGTACGTTAAACCAGATATGCGGATCATGCTCCGACCCCATTTCCGGGCTACCTGAGCGCAACTGATCCTGAGCAATATTTTTGGACACAGGTACGACAGGTTTTTGCTTGCCGATCTTCTCCAAAATATCCTGCATTTTTCCTTCCAGATGCAGTCCGTTATAAAAATAATATCCGCCTGATCCAGTTTGCGCATATCTCCCTGAGAAGCCTTGTACAAATGTGGGTCAACACCTGACTTCATAATGCCTGTAACCTCCACATGATTACCGCCTACCTTGCCGACAATATCAGAAATCATGCCAATGGTAGCTGTGGCCTTTATTTTTTGCCCCGCCTCTCCGGTAGCTCCCTGCTCCACCTTCTTACTATTAGTGCATGCACTTGCTACAACTAAAACCAGGAACAATGTTCCTGCCATCAAAGCCCATCGCGGTACAGTCGTCTTAAACCGTTTATTCATGTTTCAACATCCTCCTCTATTTATATGTATTTGGGACAAACTATTTCATGATGTCAATTATTTTTTCCTAATACTATATTTTAGAGTATACACTAAAATGTTTCCCTAAGGAAACATTTTAAATATAAAAATCTATTTATCCTGTCAGTCCGTTCGATTTTAGCTCTCCGAATGTGTAATATATAGAAGATATCCAATCGTTAAACGAAAGAACATATATAAAGAAGGGGAAGATCATGGAGCAAACAGGATACGGCCCTTACCGGGACAAGCATCAACAACATCGAACACGGAAAATGCTGCTCATTTTTGTGCTGCTGTGCTGTCTGATCCCTCTCACTTCCTGTGCACGGGGGGACGTCCATGTAGATGTTCATCTGGATCAAAGTGTGGATATGGATGTTTCGTTCAGTGTAAACAATCAGACGCTAGTGATGCTGGATAATCCAGGACTGCTGGACCGCTTGGCCAAGCGGATTCAAAGCAACAATCTAAATGTTCAGCCACTATCTGAGCAGGGAAGAAAGGGTTATCAAATCAAGGGGCACTATCAAGGAGATTGGAGTGCAAGCGAAAAAAATCCCAATCAGGGTCTAAATCTACCTGAGGGATTAGAATTTAAACGCGCTGTGACCCCACATTTTTTCACAACTAACTATGATCTTACAATGAAGCTCGATCTGCCACGGATGCTTCCTGAGGAAGCTCGGGGACTCGGTGACAAATTAGAGCAAATGAATGTGATCGCACGCAAAATAGTGGAGCGGCAGCTTGATCTAAATTTTAGCATATCCTTACCGATCCAGCCCGCAGCCAGCAATGCCGACAGTGTATCGACAGACGGAAAAACGCTGCGTTGGAATATTGCCCCATTAGAATCTAATGAGCTAAAGTTATCCGTCAACGTACCCAATCTGCGTCATATCATATATGTAGCCGTTGCGGGCCTGATCCTGATTGCGGCAGTTGTGATATGGCTGATTCGTCGTCATCGCTCCAAAAAGGACTCTAAAAGAAAGCTGCTCCTCCGAAACCTGAATCCTGAACAGTTAAAAAAATCGTTGCCTAATTTCTGGTGGGGGGATCTGACATTGATCCTCTTCATCCTTGCCAAACCAGCGGTATCGGTTACGTGCCACCCAGTTATAGACTGCATTGCGTATAAAGCGGGGAACGAGGATAAAGACATAGGCCAGCGGATATGGAAAACGCAGATGTCTGGCAATCCGCAAAGCCGCGGTTGACCTTGTGTAATACATACCGTCTTCGATCAGTACGAATGTATCCAACTGATCCGTTGACAATCCTCCTGCACGCAGAAGCTTCTGTCCCTGCTCGGATTGCAGGGAAGCAAAATGAAACGTCCCCTTCGGATCACGCTTAATAATGAAGCGGGCCGCTCCTTGACAAAAATGGCATACCCCATCCACCAACACAATCGAATGATCAGACTGCTTCATACATGCATTTCACCTCCGGGAAATAAACAACAGAATACAATCAACAGTATGAGTATAAACAAAAAAACGCCGAAATCATCCGACGCTTGTTTAACAATGTATAGGCTTTTACCTGTTTTGAGAACTAGCTCAATGCTTTCTCAAACAGCTGTTTCGAATTAATTTGCTCTAAAAACTCATCATGGAACATATCCATACACTTGCAGATAAAATCCTTATGGCATACCGGGCAAGGCGTCGTTAGCAATCGACTGATATTCGTCAAGGTCCACTCCGGATTACGTTGAGAAAAAACGCGGCACTCCGTTCCATCGGCCAAACTCATTTTAAACTCATAAAGCCCTTCTTTTTCGTTGCTGCCAGCCAGCGTGAAATTAACAATATTCGGTCTGTAAGACATCATATCACCCGTATTTTTCAAATTTGTTTCGTACCTGATGACCAGAATCACCTAAGCCATCTTAATGAATTTTGGCGATGATGTCAAATAGTCTCGGATCTCCGCGAATCAAGGTCTATATGCAAAAGCCGCCGATGAATCGGCGGCAGGAACGTAGAGATTATGTGCTTCGCGATCAAATGACGTTCAGCTCGACGTCAATGTTGCCACGAGTCGCCTTGGAATACGGACAAAAATCATGCGCTTGACGTGCCAAATCTTCGGCCTGAGAACGTTCAATACCCGGTATTTTCACGTCTAGACGCACCGCCAATTGGAAGCCGCCATCGCTCGGGTCCTTACCGATGGACACGTGGCTGGTGACCTCAACATTATCCACTTTTACCTTGGCTTTGCGGGCTACATTAGCCAATGCACTCTCATAACAGGCGCCATAGCCTGCCGCAAACAATTGCTCGGGATTCGTGGCCTCTCCACCTGCACCACCCAATTCCTTCGGTGTACTGAGCTTATGCTTCAAAACTCCGTCCGATGAAGCGACAGAACCGTCTCTTCCGCCATGTACCGTTGCTGATGCTGTGTATAATGCTTCCATGATTTCATCTCTCCTTCTTTACATGGTTTACATTCGCTGGGATCATCGCCATGTTAATGATGATTTCCTTCTCGTATGTACTTTAAACAAACCACACAAAATGAATCACTGGAGAGCGCGGATTTATAATATGACCGACAACCTGTCGTGGGCTAAAATAAGATTAACTTGCTTAACCGCACAAAAGTTGCACTGGACAAAAACTATTGTGGGTGTACAATAGGGATAAAGCAATAGTTATGTCACTAATAATATATTCCAACATGGATAAAGAAGGTGAAGCGTATGAGAAATACAAAAGGGAACCTGGCGGAAATCGCTTCACTATCGGAAGTGAATCGCTCCTTGAACGTCCCGAAGGACGGCACGTGGTTTCGAAAATTCCTCGCCTTTGCCGGACCCGGCTATATGGTCGCTGTCGGCTATATGGACCCCGGCAACTGGGCTACAGACATTGCAGGCGGATCGCAATTTGGCTATACACTGCTCAGTGTCATTCTGATCTCCAATCTGATGGCCATCCTGCTACAAGCCTTATCCGGCAAACTCGGCATTGCCACAGGCAAAGATCTGGCTCAGATGTGCCGCGAAGCCTATAGTCGCCCAGTGGCGATCGGCTTGTGGCTTTTATGCGAAATCGCCATTGCAGCCATGGATCTGGCCGAGGTCATCGGTTCAGCCATTGCACTCAAGCTGCTGTTCGGTATACCACTATTGTACGGTGTCCTGATTACCGCATTTGATGTCATGCTTATTTTATTACTGCAAAATAAAGGTTTTCGTGCTTTGGAAACGCTGGTCATTGTACTGATGGTGACGATTGCCGGCTGCTTTGGCATCAATCTCATTTTGGCTAAGCCGGAATGGAGCAGCGTGATGGGTGGCTTTGTACCGGACTCACAAATTTTGACCAACCCAAGCATGTTGTATATCGCCATCGGTATTATGGGCGCTACCGTGATGCCTCACAACCTGTACCTGCATTCGTCCATCGTACAAACTCGTAAATTCGAGCAGACGTCAGCAGGCAAACGAGAGGCTATCAAATTCGCAACATGGGATTCGAGTATAGCGCTCATGTTCGCCCTGTTTATCAATGCCGCGATTCTGATCGTCGCCGCAGCCGTGTTCCATACCGCAGGAAAAACCGATGTGGCGGAAATCAGCGATGCTTTCTATCTGCTGTCGCCATTACTCGGAACCACGCTCGCCAGTATCCTGTTCGGGGTGGCGCTGCTCGCTTCCGGTCAGAATTCAACCGTAACCGGTACCTTAGCCGGGCAAATCGTCATGGAGGGCTTTCTCAGCCTTCGTCTCGCGCCTTGGCTGCGCCGTCTGGTAACCAGACTCATCGCTATCATTCCAGCGGTGATCGTCACAGCAATCGCGGGGGAAAAAGGGGCCGAAGAATTGCTCGTGCTAAGTCAGGTCATTCTGTCCATCCAGCTTCCCTTTGCCATCATCCCGTTGCTGATCTTCACCAGCGACAAAAAGCGTATGGGTGAGTTTGCGAACAAAACATGGCAAAAAGTATTAGCCTGGATCGTGACCGCTGTCATCATTATCTTGAATGTGGTGCTCATCGTACAAATGATTTCAGGTCATTGAGAGGCAAACAACACTTTAAAATCAAGAAAAAGGTATCCCCTTGGCTTATTGCAACCCGGGATACCTTTTTTTAATTACCCTAATCCATCGTCCAACTTACCGCTTGTCAGGCTGTGCCTGCGTTTGCGCTTCAAGCGCGAGGTTCAGCTTGAGCACGTTCACACGTGGTTCACCGAACACCCCGGCACTGCGGCCTTCGGTCTGCTCCTGCACCAGTGCTTTCAGTTTATCCTGCGCAATACCCGTCAAGCCGCTAATACGCGGAATTTGAACCCGTGCCGCCTGTGGCGAGATATGCGGGTCCAGGCCGGAGCCGGAGTTCGTAATCAGGTCCACCGGAACCTGACTGATCGGTACATCCGGATTATTTTTCTGCCAACCTGCTATCGAATCCTTAACCCTCTGTATCAAGGCCAGATTGGACGGTGCGTAGTTACTGGAGCCTGAACCAGCCCCATTATAATCAATGCTTGATACCCGCCCCTGAAAAAACGCCGGATTGGCAAAGGACTGCCCGATCAGCTCGGAGCCGACTACCTGACCCTCTGCATTACGAAGCATACTGCCATTCGCCTGCTGCGGAAACAATACCTGTGCCACGCCCGTGCTAACCAGCGGGTAAGCGAGGCCACACAGGAGGATCATCAGCACCGAGGTACGCAAGGCCACTCCTATAATGGTGCCTCCCCGCATCTCTTCTCTCTCCGGCTGTCCATTCGGCACAGCATCCGTCTCTGGACGCTTGTTATTACCCTGCCCGGCAGACCCGGCCTTTTCGTGTGCAGCAAATCTGCGTCCGGACATCATCCGATAAAAGCCACTCATGTTGCTCACCCTTTCTGCTTCCATTCAGTATCCGAAATGCACACCTTCACAGGTTGCGTTAAATCCACAAATGCACCAGCAAATCAATGGCTTTAATGCCGACAAACGGCACCACCATACCACCCAAACCGTAAATCAGCAAATTCCGTCCCAGCAGACGATCCGAACTCATGGGCTTATACTTCACGCCCTTCATGGCCAGCGGGATCAGAAGCGGAATAATAACAGCATTGAAGATCAGCGCCGACAAAATAGCAGACAGCGGAGAGCCAAGCCCCATCACGTTTAATGCGCTCATTTGCGGAATCGCCAGCATGAACATCGCCGGAATAATGGCAAAATATTTGGCAACATCGTTCGCGATGCTGAATGTTGTCAAAGCACCGCGTGTCATAAGCAACTGCTTGCCAATAGCGACCACCTCAATAATTTTGGACGGATCGGAATCCAGGTCTACCATATTGGCGGCTTCCTTGGCTGCGACCGTACCACTGTTCATGGCCAGCCCGACGTCAGCCTGCGCCAGCGCAGGAGCATCATTCGTACCGTCTCCGGTCATGGCAACAAGCTTGCCCAGCTCCTGCTCACGGCGGATGACTGCGATTTTGTCCTCCGGCTTGCTTTCAGCCACAAAATCATCCACACCCGCTTCCCGTGCAATTGTCGCGGCTGTCAGCGGATTATCCCCGGTACACATGATCGTGCGGATGCCCATTTCCCGGAGCTGATCAAACCGCTCCTTCATGCCCGGCTTCACCGTGTCCTTCAAATAAATAATGCCATATATCCGATCATCCAGCGCGACAGCCAGCGGCGTACCTCCTTCAGAGGCCACCTGATTCGCTTTTTCCTCCAGATCGGCTGGAACGCTGCCGTTTTGCGATAGTACCCACTGCCGGACAGAGTCCACCGCGCCCTTACGTACCTTTTGTCCATCAGCCAGATCCAGACCGCTCATCCGGGTTTCCGCCTTGAACTCGATAAAGGTCCCGCCTGCTGCCAAGGATTCATCCAGCGTGTGCTCCTGCTTACGCATCAACTCCAGAACTGAGCGCCCCTCAGGCGTCTCATCCTTCATCGAACTCATCGCAGCCCACTTCACTAACTCTGTCTCCTCTACGCCGCCTACAGGCACGAATTGGCTCGCCATCCGGTTACCGAAGGTGATTGTCCCTGTTTTGTCCAAAATCATCGTGTTGATGTCCCCGCATGCTTCTACTGCCTTGCCTGACATGGCCAGCACGTTAAACTGGGTGACCCGGTCCATACCGGCAATCCCGATGGCTGACAACAGTCCTCCAATCGTTGTAGGAATCAGGCAGACCAGCAACGAGATCAGCACGGGAACAGGCAGGTCAATGTTAAAATGACGGGCAATCGGTGCCAGCGTCACCACCACGATCAGAAAAATAATCGTCAAGCTGATCAACAGGGTATTCAGCGCAATTTCGTTCGGCGTCTTTTGCCGCTGTGCGCCTTCCACGAGCGAAATCATTTTATCAATGAACGTCTCACCCGGCTCTGTCGTAATCCGCACCTTAATTCGGTCACTGACCACGCGCGTCCCGCCGGTTACCGAGCAAAAATCACCACCTGATTCCTTGATCACTGGAGCCGATTCTCCCGTAATCGCCGATTCATCCACTGAGGCAAGACCTTCAATCACCTCACCATCACTCGGAATCATCTCGCCCTGGGACACCATCACAATGTCACCTTTGCGCAGCTCGGTCGAGCTGACCACCTGAATCTCATCCCCGACAAGCTTGTTGGCTTGTGTGTCCTGCTTGGATTTTTTCAAAGAGGCAGCCTGCGCCTTACCCCGCCCCTCTGCGAGCGCTTCGGCAAAGTTAGCAAAAAGCAACGTGAACAACAGGATGATAAAAACAGCCAGATTAAAGCCCATTTCGTTGCCAGTTCCAAAATAACCGGGAAACAGCAGCATGAGCAGCACGACCAATGTGCCGATCTCCACGACGAACATGACAGGATTTTTCATCATGATCATCGGATTTAATTTCATAAAGCTATCCTTGATCGCATGCTTCAAGATGCTTTTGTCCAGCATGCGTTTGCGTTGTTCCTTCATGATCAAGCACCCCGTTCATCCATTCTCATTTTCTTCTTCCTGTTCATCTTCTTCACATGGTCAGAAATTCAGCCACAGGCCCCAATACGATTACGGGCAAAAAGGTCAACGCGCCGATCAACAGCACAACCCCGATTAAAATCGCCCCAAACAGCTTGTTGTCCGTGCGAAGTGTGCCCGTCGTCACGGGAGTCGGTGCTTTGGCATTCAATGAAGCCGCTACAGCTAACAGTGCAACTATAGATACATATCGTCCGAAGAACATAACAATCCCTGTTGTCGTGTTCCAAAATACGTTGTTATCCGTAAGACCTTCAAATCCCGAACCGTTATTAGCCGCAGATGAAGCATATTCATATAGCACCTGAGTCAATCCGTGATATCCGGGGTTTGTAACCGCATCGTACCCCCAATGACTCATAAAAGCGAGCGCAGTCGGCACCAAAATGAGAAACGGATGTACCAAAATGGCAATCGCGATCAGCTTCATTTCCTTACCTTCAATTTTCCTGCCCATAAATTCCGGGGTCCTGCCGACCATCAATCCACATATAAACACACCCAGAATCGCGTACATCAGCATATTCATCAGCCCGACGCCCTTACCGCCGAAAATGACGTTCAGCATCATTTCACCCAAAGCAGCCATACCGCCCAGCGGGGTCAGCGTATCGTGCATATTATTCACCGAGCCAGTGGTTGCCGCCGTCGTTACAGCCGTGAACAACACCGATTGTCCAATGCCGAAGCGAACCTCTTTCCCTTCCATGCTTCCCTGAGAAGCATCCACACCCAGTGCATGAATCAACGGATTGCCCGTTTTCTCTGACACATACGTAATGGATAGGAAGACGAGGAACAATACCATCATGGAGCTAAAAATAATCCAGCCCTGCTTGCGATTACGGGCGAACAGTCCAAAGGTATACGGCAGCGAAGCCGGCATCACCCACATCGCCAAAATTTCCAGCACATTCGTCCAGGGATTTGGATTTTCAAAAGGATGCGCCGAGTTGGCCCCATAGAAACCGCCCCCGTTCGTGCCCAAATGCTTGATCGATTCCATCGAAGCAACGGGTCCCAAAGCAATCTGCTGCTGTGTTCCGCTCAGCGTTGTAATATCCGCCGTAGACTGAAGCGTCTGCGGTACCTTCAGTCCGACCAGCACCAGCGTAAGTACAAAGGCCAATGGAAGAAAAATCCGTATAATCGCTTTGATAAAATCCTGAAAAAAGTTGCCCATCCCTTCACCGCGCCGCGTCAATCCTCTCATAAAAGCCGCAGCAACCGAAAAACCGGAAGCAGCCGAAGTGAACATCATCATCGTAACGAACGCCATCTGCGTCAAATACGTAAGTCCGCTTTCTCCGCTATAATGCTGGAGATTCGTATTGGTCATAAAGCTGATCACTGTATTAAAAGCAAGTGACGCTTCCATATTGCCATTTCCAGCCGGATTAACGGGAAGCAGTCCCTGCAAGCGCAGCAGCACATAGCTGATCGCCACAAGCACGACATTCGTAGCAATGAAGCTCATAACGTACGTGGTCCAACGCATGCTCTCCAGCTTTTTCAATCCTATAACCTTATAAATCAGCTTCTCCGTTCCGCCAAACACCCGATCTGTCCGATTCGGTTCATTTGAGAATACATGATATATATAGGTGCCCACTGGTTTCACCAAAAGCAGCAATATCACAATCACAATTCCAATTTGCAGCAGCTCCATCATCTATTCCCTCCTTCAAAATGCTCCTGCGTTTGGAACAACAGACGGGTTCATAGCACCAGGCGAGTGCACACGTTTGCGAAAACCCGCTGCCTCTGATGTCTCATCCACGATCTGCTGTCCCCCGCCCGCTTGATCCTGTTCACCTGATTAGAACTTTTCAGGATTCAGGAGTGCGTAGATTAAATACACAAACACAATCGCCGTAAGCGTAAGCACAACCATCATCCTTTTCGCCCTCCTTTGGAGGTCTGCGCATCACACCAGCGTACAAACAGCAGTATCACTCCATAACTCACAGCCATCACGAGCAGCATGTATATATCCATCATGTTCATACCCTCCCGTATCGGTCCTCAGATCGTCATTCTTACATCCTCGTAAAATCACCATACAATGAATTCGAAAATATTAATTTATATTATCCATACCGTAAGCGACTATCCGTTCAACAGGAAACCCACCTCTCCATTCAAAGTGTAGATCACATGGTCTGCTCCCAAACCTCGATAAATCCCTTGAGGATTACAGCCTTGTGTAATGACATAGACCGAATCTGATGTCAGCGGCCGGCATATTTGCAGAAAACGGCACGTCAGATTCAAGCTGTTCTCAAACAAATACACGCAGCCAATTTCTTTTTTGGGAAAATTCCATTTTCCTGCTTGCATCGTATTGATGCGCACAATATGCTCCACACCCATTTTTTTGAGCTGTCGTTCCTCCTGAGCGCTATTCGTCAGAACCGCAAACGCCAGTTTTTTGTACATAAGCAATTTCACAAAATTTCTGCCCGATTCATTCGGTGCAGTGACAATGATTAGCCGACCTTCCATCAGTAGCTCCTCTCCCGGTATAAAAAGACAACAAAAAGAAGCCGAAGGAAAAAGGCTTCCTCCGGCTTCTTACGTAACCATGATAAAATAAACCATGGTTGCACACGGCGGTTTGTTGCCTCTCCCTGTACGCTTACGAGGTTAGCTGTCGGATTCGGACGTGAGAGTCGCCCTATTTCTGGCACTTGGCCGGAAAATTCACCCCATGAGACACACGGCCCTCTAAAAGCCGCATAGATCTCGTTTGGTTCCCCCGCTTTTGCAACTGCAAAATTCAGCGCTATAGACAATTCGTTGCTGCTTCATTCACTTAATTTGAAATTACGTCTTGAATCATACACCCGCGCAAGGAACACTGTAAAGCTCACCTGCAGGGTTATAAATCGGTCTTTGGAGCAAAGAAGATGAATAACAGCGCTTACAACTGTAATATACTTCTCCCAGCTCCTTCAAGCTCGGTTTTTCATCCCTTTTCGAAAATGACGGGCATGTCAATATTGGCGTATGGAGAGCTTTTTTGTCCCTTTTTTGTAAAAGAGAAAGAAAAACTGCTGTATGCACCTGATAAACGCCGATTGAGCCTGTTTTTACGATGAGAAACACCGCAATTCGCCCCATTTGCAGTGCCATTTGCCGTTTTGAACAAAATACGATTTTACAGTTTCAGACAGTGCAATACATCTATTATAGACTTGCAACCCCTCGTTAAATTGCTTACAATTTAATTGTAAAATAGTAAATTAGGAGAGATACCATGACCGTTTATGAATATGATGCACAAACCCTGCAAGGGAAAGTGATTCCGTTGTCCACATACGAAGGAAAAGTTCTGCTTATCGTGAATACAGCCAGCAAATGCGGGCTAACCCCTCAATACAAGGCGCTACAAGAGCTATATGACCAGTACCATGAGCAGGGGCTTGAAATCCTGGGGTTCCCCAGCAACCAGTTTGCCAAGCAAGAGCCGGGTTCCAGCGAGGACATTTCGGAGTTTTGCCAGATTAACTATGGAGTTACGTTCCCGATGTTTGCCAAAACAGATGTCAATGGCGATCAGGCACACCCTTTATTCCGCTACCTCACCCGGACAGCTCCGGGCGTACTAGGCTCCAAAGCGATCAAATGGAATTTTACTAAATTTTTAATTACACGCGAAGGTAACGTATTTAAGCGCTACGCCCCACAGACAACTCCGGATAAACTGGCGGGGGATATCGAGAAGCTCTTGTAGCAAAGCTTACAAGCCACTTCATCACTGTTCACAAGCAGCCGAACCAGGCGGCTGCTCCTGTGGCTAGGAAAAAAGGGATATAACAAAAAAGCATCCCTTCACGTCAAAAACGTGTCAGGATGCTTTTTTAACTGTGTCTTGCATGTAATGCGGTCGAGAGGACTCGAACCTCCACGGGCGTACGCCCACTACCCCCTCAAGATAGCGTGTCTGCCATTCCACCACGACCGCAAATTCTAATGTTTTGAGGCAACAGATTTATTATACTCCCTTGTATTCTATTTGTAAACATAAATACAATAATTATTTTTAAAGTCATATAATATAACATATAAAAGCTATAAAATATTTAATTTGACATACAAGCATCTTGAGTGTAAATATATATTACATAATATCACTAAAATTTTTCTTAATCTGATTTTTAAAGTCACTTAATATAACATAAAAAACTATACTCTAAGGAGGCGAACCGCTTTGCAAAAAGGCAATCGTTTGCTGAACTACGCATTGCTGTTGGACCCTTCCCTGCCTGTCGGTGGCTTCACTCGTTCCTACGGGCTAAAGGAGCTGTTTCGAAATGGTCGTTTAACCTGTCTGCAAGACCTGGAACACTATGCACGCACCGATCTGCATCCTCAATTCACATCCCTCGATGGCATGGCTATCAAAAGCCTTTATATCGCTGTTCAGCAAAATGATGGTTGGCGTATCGCTCTTATTGATAAAATGCTGCACACCCAGCGTTCTTCCCTACAGCACATGAAAGAGTCACGCCTATCCGGCCAACGCCTGCTCAAGCTCGCTAAGGCTTTGTACCCTTGGCTTGAATTCGACCAGCTCGAAGCTATACTTAACCAATACAATGCGATTGGCACACTCGCAACCGTTCATACCTGGATTAACGTTTCTCTTGGAAATGATGTAGAGCAAACCATTCACGGCTACCTTGCCGCGGCAGTGTCCTTCTGTGTCGAAGATGCTTCCAAACTACTCCATCCTCCTTATGAGGAAAAAAATCCTGTTATTCAACGAATGACCAACGAGCTTCTAGACGCATGGAAACAATTCAACACCCCTGAGACTGAGCCAACCGCATTTCAGCGTCGCCTTCTGCAAAGACACTGGTCCAACTCCTACATTACGCAGCCACCCTATATGAGCAGCAACCACTAGCGCGGGTAAGATTCGACTAATTCCTTCGTCTGTCCCCATTATACGCCTCCAGCATCCCCCTGATGCCTGTTTTCACCCTTCCAGCACAACACCAAAAGCACTTCCACCACTTTTTTCAGTGGCAGAGTGCTTTTTTTATCCAGATTACAACTGACATTTCTCACATTTACAGGCTCCGGATGGATTATTCAAACCATTTATCACTTAAATAAGTAATAAATTTATCTCAATTACGTATTTTAGATTGTAAAAACACGTATAAACGTGTATCATAGTTTTAGATGGTTAATTCTAACATGTTTACTGATGATTATTATAACACACCAATTATTCCGCAAGAATCCGTAAGGGGCGATTTCACTTGAACAACAAAATGCCTGTCACCTCCTTAGGGTGGGCCATCAAACAAAGGCTTGTCGAACTTCGACTGGATCAGAAAACATTTTGTGAAACGCATAACATCCCGCCTTCACGCTTGTCCAATCTGATTCACGGCACCCGCAAAGCACAAAGGTACAGAAAACAAGTTGCTGCAATCCTCAACATCGACGATAACGATTATAAGGAGGCATCACCACTCTGAAACCAACGATGTGAGCGTCCCCCAAGCATGCGGCATGCTATAACATCGGCAACCCAAATAAACTCGTCAATCGAACCCGTCGGTCCGTTTTACGGGTTTTCAACCTGAGTGATCTTTAGCGAGAAGATCATTCAGGCTGTGTTTTGTCATTCTCACCTTTTTGCTTACGATATTTCGCAAATTCCACATATTCTAATATGAAATCCTGTTCTTCTGTATCCAGATCCTCTGCCTGGCAATTCAATGGCCCCATCACTCCAAAAAAATAAGCAGCCTTCTGCTCCTGAAGTACGCCTTCACCCGGCTTGACGCCTTTCATTAACCAATCCAGCGATACATTAAAAAAGTCCGAAATCTGGATTAAATGCATCGTTCCCGGTGTTGTTTTGCCTCTTCTCCAGTCTCCAAGATTCCCCGAGCTGATTTTGAGCTTTTCACAAAACGCCTTCTTTGTCATTCCCCGATCCTTAATCAAGGATTCAATCCGCTGATAAATCGTTTGGTCTCCCAAAATTATCCCCTCCGACACCCTAACTTTTCTTGAACTATTCCCAAAATTTCAACCTTCATTGCAACCATACTTATTCGGTAATCATCACTTTAATATTCTGCACCCGTTTATTCTGCCGTTGAATCTTCCTGTTTTTTCTCTTTACGGAAGCGAGTAAATTCAATATACTCAAGTATAAATTCCTTTTCTGTTTCGCTAAGCTGTTCCCCCTGGCAATTCAGTTGCCTATCTGCATCAAAAAAATAAGGGTCTGTCGATTCCTTCAGCACCTCACTCTGAACATTCCGCCCCAACATGATCCAGTCCAGACTGGCATCAAAAAACGAAGCGATTTCAATGAGCTTATTCGTGCCCGGTGTCGTCTTGCCTCTCTTCCAATCACCAAAATTTCCTGTACTGATACCCAACTGCTCGCAGAATGCCTTTTTTGTCATTCCCCGCTCCTTGATAAGCTCCTCAATTCGTTGGTAAATAGATTGCATAGAAGTTCCTTCCTCCCTAGCAGGCTCTCAAATAACGATATCATGTTTCCTGTTTTCATTTCAAAGATCACGTATGTTAAAATTGCCGAATTATGTATGTTGGTTTTCATTATACCACAATATGCAACAAAAACCGCCTGTTTTCCGAAGAAAACGGCGGCCTTCCGTCAGTTCGCCTACATCAATTACGGAGCAACGTTGTCGATTTTAAGGAAAATCTGCTTTAATTCGTTCAAAGTTTCACTCAGGTGCAATAAATCCTCTTCCGACAGAAGCACCAGTCTTTCTTGAATTTTACCGGAAAAGGTATTGAATACCTGCTCACAAAAAGCATCGCCCTCTTGTGTAATCGCCACATTCACGACTCTGCGATCCGAGTCACACGACTGGCGATCGGCCAACCCATGCTCCACCAGCTTGTCCAAAAGAGGTGTCATGTTCGGACGCGAGACATTAAGCTGTTTGGATAGATCAGATACCGTAGACAAGCGCACCTCCCGCAGAAGCATTAATACCTGAAAGTTATTAGGCGACAAATGTAAAGGAATATCAAGCGTGCCGAAGGTAAAAAATTTCTTCTTCACAATCGGAAACAAACCCAAAATATTTTCTGATATATCTCCCAACAGTTGAGTGTCCATATTTTTCACCGTCACTTCATCAGTTTATACTTATCATTCTATAACATTATGGCGTTATATTATACTATGGAATCATTATTTTATAATTATGACTACTTTATTGTATCATTACACAAACAAAAAAAGCCTCTACCGTGAGAGACCTTTCCGTTCATTCCATTGATGCGGTCGAGAGGACTCGAACCTCCACGAGCGTACGCTCACTACCCCCTCAAGATAGCGTGTCTGCCATTCCACCACGACCGCATAATAAAATATAAATGGTGAGCCATGAAGGACTCGAACCTTCGACACCCTGATTAAAAGTCAGGTGCTCTACCAACTGAGCTAATGGCTCATGCTGTTCATCCAAGATGTCCGCCATCAGACTTCAGGAATTTCCCTTAAGCATGTAACATGTAGTCCATAAAGACAACAATGACCCGTAGGGGAATCGAACCCCTGTTACCTCCGTGAAAGGGAGGTGTCTTAACCGCTTGACCAACGGGCCGTATTTTTATACACCAACTTGGCGACAAGAAAGAGTATATCAAATAGAAGAATGAATGACAATACTTATTTTGAAAAATTTAAAATAAGTTGTTTACCGAGAATTAAAACGCATTTTCACTTACGAAAATTTGCTTTATTCACGTTATTAGAAGCATAAAAAGAGATTATATTGCAAAATAACTTAACTTTACTTATAATCACTTACAGAATACCGAAATCATTTTGAACAGAGGAGCTTTTTATGTATCAAGAAGAGCGGATGCTAAAAATTGTTGATTACCTACAGCTTCACAAGCGTATTTCGGTGGATGATATTTGCGAATTTTTTAATGTATCACGAGATACGGCCCGCAGGGATCTGGTAAAGCTAGAGGAACACCAGAAAATTATTCGAACCCGTGGCGGTGCCCTTCTACCCACACTGGATCACGAATTAACCAGAAACTATAAAGAGAGACTACTCACTGTATCCGAGGAAAAGCAAGTCATTGGACAAATAGCTGCCAGTATGGTTCGAGACGGAGATCGCATCATTCTCGATTCCTCCACCACTGTACAGGCATGTGCAGAAAGGCTCCATGTAAAGGAGTGCTCGGTCATTACCAATTCGATTAATCAGGCTGATGTTCTTTCCGAAAAGGACGGCGTTTCGATTCATCTACTCGGCGGACGCTTGCAAAAGGAGCACCGTTTTGTCTACGGGTCTTCCGCCATCGCTACCCTGTCCCGCTATTTTGTAGACAAAGCTTTTGTTGGGATCGGGGGCATTTCTGTCCATGGATTGAGCATTAATCATGAAGAGGATGGTATGCTCAAGCACCAAATGATGAAACAGGCCGATCAGGTGATCATTCTTGCGGATCACTCCAAATTTGGTAAAAACCTTCCTTACCGCTTTGCCGATTTATACGAGGTGGATATCGTTATCACCGACTGTTTGCCGGACCCGGCCATGCTGGATGTTTTTCGCCGTCATGATGTTGAAATTATTGTTCCGTAATGTGGAAGAAGTATGAGACATATAGAAGAAGACAGGAGATGGAGAAATGAAACTGTTTGCGATTGATTTGGATGGAACACTGCTAAACGAGGAAGCAAAAATAAGCAAGGTGAACGCAGACGCGATCCGTAAGGCACAGCAGCAAGGCGTTCAGGTGACCATTGCCACGGGCAGAGCCGCTTATGATGCCTGGATCAAGCTGGAGGAAGCAGAACTCGTGACTCCCGTCATCGGAGCAAATGGTGCGACCGTACACGATGCACATCGTCGCCAGCTAACCTCTACACCGATGGACCGGAGTGAGACGTTTGAAGTGCTGAGCTGGTTACGCGAAAACGATTTTTATTATGAGGTCATGACAGACCGTGCTATTTATTCTCCACAAAACGGACATCAGCTACTGGCTGTTGAAATGGATCGCCTGTTAAGCGCCAATCCGGATATTTCGCTGGATGCTTTGTTACATGCAGCCGAGAAACAATATGAACAGACCGGGCATACCCGTATCCCCTCGTATGAAGACATTCCGCTGGATGTAGAGATTTATAACGTGCTGTGCTTCTCCTTTGATCAAGCCAAATTGAACCGGGGGCGCGAGCGTTATCGGGAATTCCCCGGCCTGAATATGGTCATTTCCTCGGACCGTAACTTTGAAGTGGAGCATAGGGATGCCTCCAAAGGAAACGCACTGCGTTATCTTGCAGATCATCTGGGTATTTCCATGGAGGAAGTCGCAGCGGTAGGAGACAGCTATAACGATATTTCGATGCTGACGATGGCAGGTAAAGGCATCGCTATGGGCAATGCAAAAGACGACATCAAGGCCGTCTGCTCTGAAGTTACCCTGACCAATGTAAAGAATGGCGTAGCTCATACTCTTCTAAATATACTGGATAGACTCCCGAAGCCGACCTTGTAAACTGAAAATCCACAGGCTTTCATAGACAAAAAAAGGACGCTCGCAAGCATCATTTCGATGCATACGAGCGTCCTTTTTCTGATCTGAAAAATCAACGGAGAGAGAGGGATTCGAACCCTCGCACCGCTTTCGCAGTCTAACCCCTTAGCAGAGGGTCCCCTTATAGCCACTTGGGTACCTCTCCATGGCTCCCCGAACAGGACTCGAACCTGTGACAACTCGATTAACAGTCGAGTGCTCTACCAACTGAGCTATCAGGGAACATTGCTGTAAATTATCATACAGTACGTTTAATTTACCATGATTCATGGGGCGCCGTCAAGTGCCAGCAGATGAAGTTTGCCTCCGCATTTACCGCAGCGGTAACGCTGGGGGTTCATTTTACGTTTCCGCAAGTATTCCTGACTACAAGAGGCACACACCAGCTTGTAGCGATAGGGCTGCGGCTTTCGTTCCGCTCTCCCCAGCAGAGTTTGGCAATGCCTGCTCCCTCCTACACGGGCCAGCCATGCTTTAAAATCCGCATCTCGGTGCTGGTAACCCATCCCGCGCAAATGCAAATGATAATGGCACAACTCATGCTTAATAATTTTTTCCACCTCAGACCGTCCGTAGGCTGCAAGTTGATGCGGATTAATTTCAATATGATGGCTTTTCATAAAATATCGACCGCCTGTGGAAGACAGACGCGAATTAAAGCTGGCACGATGGCGAAACGGTACGCCAAAACTCTCCATTGAAATATGCTCCACCCATTCCTGAAGCTCTTCATCACTCATGGAATGGTTCATCGAATTGCTAAGGGACTTGGACTCCATCCTTACACGTTCTCCTCCTTTGCTCCATACTTCCAAGCATATTACAAAACAACGTCCAAAGTCTAACCCTCAATTGATAAGCCATCCAATTGATAAGCACACTTTAGGCACCCACCCCATATGCTAAACATACAGAAGTAACGCAGAGGAGGAGATTGGCTTGCCTCAATGGCTCAGCAACCAGCTTATGCGGGCCTTTTACAAAAAGGACCGGCGCCAGATCAAACTGTTGAATGATTGTTGGTTTTTTTATCATAAAGCACCAGGCGTAGAGTTTGATGCCAACAATGGGTAGAAGTTCAGGGCAGTAAAAAATGAAAGCCGGAGTCTCCGAAGTGGTTCGGAGATTCCGGCTTTTGTTATACCCTAATAAAGCGGTTATACGGATTTGTAGAGTATTATGCCTGCGATTGCGCTTCTGCCGGAGCTTTCATCGTCAGACCGACCCTGCCTTTTTTTAAGTCTACATTCAGCACCCACACGGTTACGTTATCACCAACGGATACGACATCCATCGGATGCTTGACGAAGCCGTTGCGCAGCTGCGAAATATGAACCAATCCATCACTCTTGATGCCGATATCGACGAACGCACCGAAATCAATTACATTGCGGACGGTTCCCTGAAGCTCCATGCCCGGTGCCAGATCCTCGATCTTGAGCACATCCTTGCGGAATACAGGCAACGGCAGCTCGTCACGCGGGTCACGGCCCGGACGCTGGAGGCTGTCCAGAATATCCTTCATTGTCGGCACGCCGACTTCCAGCTTCGCGGCCAGTTCGTCAATGTTGGACACGTTCAGCGCTTCCGTCGCAGCCTTGGTGCCCAGATCGTGGGCGCTGATGCCCAGTTCAGCCAACAGGCGGTCTACGACAGCATACGATTCAGGGTGAATCGGCGTGCGATCCAGCGGATTTTCTCCACCCGGTATACGGATAAAACCAACCGATTGCTCGTAGGTTTTCGCGCCAAGACGCGGTACCTTTTGCAACTGACGACGGTTGTTGAATTTGCCGTTTTCCTCACGGTATTTCACGATATTTTTGGCAATTGTCGCGTTAATGCCCGCTACATAGGACAGCAATGCCGAGGAAGCGGTATTTACATCCACACCGACATGGTTAACTGCCGATTCTACAACATCCTTCAAGCTTTCATCCAGATGCTTCTGTGACACATCATGCTGATACTGGCCTACACCAATGGCCTTCGGCTCAATCTTGACCAGCTCGGCCAGCGGGTCCTGCACACGACGTGCAATGGATGCCGCGCTGCGCTCAGCCACGTCCAGATCCGGGAACTCCTCCTGCGCCAGCTTGGAGGCGGAATAAACGCTCGCGCCTGCCTCATTGACGATCAGGTACGCCAAGCTGCTGTCGCCAATATCTGCGATGACTTCAGCCACGAATTGCTCTGTTTCACGCGAAGCCGTTCCGTTACCGATGACGATCAGCTCAATATTGTATTGGGCAATGAGCTGCTTGAATTTCTCGGCAGCTTCACGCTTTTTGTTGTTCGGCGGTGTCGGATACGTCACCGCGACTTCCAGCAGCTTGCCCGTATCATCTACTACCGCCAGTTTGCAGCCTGTCCGAAACGCCGGATCGACACCGAGCACACGGCGGCCCTTGATCGGGGCCTGTAACAGCAGGCTCCGCAAATTGCCCGCAAAGATAGAGATGGCCTGCCGCTCGCCCTTCTCTGTCATTTCAGCGCGCACCTCACGCTCAATAGAGGGTGCGATGAGCCTTTTATACGCATCCTCAATGACGTTGCGCAGCAGCTCTTCCACGGCGGATGAGCCTTTAATCACTTGACCTGCGACGTAATTGTGAATCGAATCAGGCGCTACCTCCAGTCCGACCTTGAGAATGCCCTCACGCTCTCCGCGATTAATCGCCAAAATACGATGAGGCGGCATTTTCTTAGCCAGCTCACGATAGCTGTAGTAGTTCTCGTAGACAGACTCTTGCTCTGCGTCCTTCGCTTCGGAGGTTAGCATGCCATGATCCAGTGTATATCGACGCACCCATTGGCGAATACCCGCGTCGTCCGCTATATTTTCCGCTAAAATGTCCAAAGCTCCTTGAATAGCCGCCTCGGCACTGTCCACTCCCAATTCCGCATTCACATAGGACTCAGCTTCCTTCAGAGCATCGCCCTGCTTCGGCTGGCTCCAGATCCAGATGGACAGCGGCTCCAGCCCCCGTTCCTTCGCCACACTCGCGCGGGTTTTGCGCTTTTGCCGATATGGACGGTACAGATCCTCCACTTCCTGAAGCTTAACCGCAGAAGTGATGGCAGCCTGAAGGTCTTCTGTCAGCTTGCCCTGCTCATCAATAATGCGAATGACCTCTACCTTACGGTCCTCCAAATTACGTAAATACAGCACACGATCCTCAATTTCACGCAGCTGATTTTCATCCAGTTCCCCTGTCATTTCCTTACGGTATCGCGCGATAAAAGGAATCGTATTCCCTTCATCCAGCAAACTGATCGTCGTCCGGATTTGCTTGAGTGCCAGCGACAGCTCTCTCGCCACTTGTTTGACAATCCGCTCCTGGCGATCTGCTTCGTTCGGCTCCTGCCGGATTTCCGTTTTCGTTTCCTCGTTAGACAAAGCTATCCCTTCTTCCTTACAACTCTTGTCTTTCATCATGTCTTTCATTATCACAAAAAAAGAATCAAAGCGCCAGCACGTAACGATGAAGCCAGGCCCAGCCTACATTTTTCATCGGACACGCAAAAGGACAGCGCCCACGCGCTGCCCTTTTCCCGTTTCACTCGTCGTTACAAAATGCTAAAAATCAATCAAACCGAGACTGATTTGTAGCGAATCGCTCACTTTGCGCATGGTTTCTTCATCCAAATGGGTGATTTTGTCGGTAAGCCTTTGCTTGTCGATCGTCCGAATTTGCTCCAGAAGAACGACAGAATCGCGATCAAAGCCATGCGTCGCCGCGTCGATTTCCACGTGTGTGGGCAGCTTCGCCTTCTGAATCTGGGCGGTGATGGCTGCCACGATCACGGTGGGACTGAACCGGTTGCCGATATCATTTTGAATGATCAGCACAGGTCTGACGCCACCTTGCTCGGAACCGACTACGGGTGAAAGGTCTGCAAAAAAAACGTCGCCGCGCTTTACGATCAATATGGATTACACCCCGCTAACTGTACGGCCCAAGGTGCTGTTTGCATCTTCCTCCGCATGAAAGGCTTCGGAGGCCATGGTCAAGTTAATTTTAGCCATCTCCATATAACCACGCTGCATAGCTTCACGAATGTAACGTTTTTTTCGTTCGCCTACATACAGCTTCATGGCCTGCCTGATAAATTCACTGCGGTTGGAATTTTCCATAGCTACGATCCCGTCCACTTCCTGCAAGAGATGATCCGGCAAACTGATCATTATTCTTTTGGTGTTCTGCAAATTGGCCAACTTCTCTTCCACCCCCAAAACCTTGTCGCCATTGTACCATTATAACGTTATTCCCGGTAATTTATTCAAACGGAATACAAGAGAATATATATGATATTCATATATCATCTATGCTGCATTCCATTATAAACTACACAGTTCGTTTTCGTACAGGCGTTTGATCCCCGAAATACAAGTGTCAGCGGAGCCTGATGCGTCGATTTGACAGTTACAGCGCTCTTTTCTTTCCTTTGTACATATTTCGGGACGTTCTGCGAAAACTCCTGCTTTTAACCGGTAATTTGCGTCATGAAATTAATCCCAGCGGGTTGGAAGAAGCGAATTCACTCGAACGACAGGAATATCTCCCCGTGTATATACACGCGGTACCCTGTGTGCGATCATGCAGATCACCTCATAGTGGATCGTACCAAGCTTGGATGCCAGCTCATCCGCCGCGATAGTTTCGCCGGACTGCTGGCCGATGAGAACAACCTCTTCGCCGGTTTGGATTTCTTCCGCATCTTCTGCGAAAGATTGTAAGGATACCATACACTGGTCCATGCAAATCGTACCGAGTACCGGGACGCGGCGACCGCGTACCAACACTTCGATCTTCCCACTCAGCATGCGGGAGTATCCATCCGCATAGCCGATTGGCAGTGTACCGATCCGTTCTTCACTTGAGGTCACATACCGGGTGCCATAGCTAACTCCCCAGCCGGGAGGAAGCGTCTTGGTATAAACCACCGCCGTCTTCAATGACAATACAGGCAGCAGTTCAATGGCTTGCCGGTTAACCTCATCAGACGGATACAGACCGTATATACTGATGCCAATCCGCACCATATTGGGGGAAAGGGAAGGGGTATCAATGGTGGCGGCGCTGTTGCCCGTATGTATAATGGGAATGGTGATACCTTGTTCCCTTAGCGCTTCCGCCACGCCCCGAAACCGATCATATTGTAGCAGTGTATAGCTTTTGTCTTCTTCATCCGCGCGGGCAAAATGGGTGTACATGCCTTCCAGCAGTACTTGCTCTAATTCGTGAGTCTGCCGGACAAAAGTCACAGCCTCTTCTCCAGGCAGCAAACCCAGTCTTCCCATGCCGCTGTCTATTTTGATGTGCACCTTCAGCTTGCGTTCGTTTCCTTGTCGGTCCAGTCTGCGGATACCCTCCAGCACTTCCTCACTGAACACAGTCAATGAGATATCATGCTCCCAAGCCATTTGTACAGCTTCCGGTGAGGTATAGCCGAGTACAAGAATCGGTAGCTGAACCCCCGCATGACGAAGCTCCAACGCTTCATCCAGAAAAGCGACGCTCAAATAATCCGCACCAAGGCGTTCCAATTCCTTTGAAATTTCCACGGCACCGTGTCCATAGGCATTGGCCTTGACACAAGCCAGCAACAGCTTATCCGCTGGCAATGCCCTGCGAAAAGCCTCATAGTTGGCGCCAAGGTGATCCAGGTTGATTTCGGCCCGGGTCGATCTGTATTGTGCTTGCAAAATCCAGTCACCTTCTTCAATTGTTAGCCTGTAACATACCTTTTACCATTCGGAATGTGGCAAAGTCCTTACTTCCAAAGGTTAATGGTAATGTTCTGAAACGTGGCTGTCAATGGCAGATGGCGTTTGCCAGCATCCTCCACAAAGAACATGACTCCCAAGCGAGCGGTGCACACCTCTAGACCTCGAATGAACAAAAGACGGATACGGGCGGAAGCAGAGTAAAATACACTCTAAACCGTCTGCATCCGTCTATAAAGTTTTATTTACCCGATTGATCCTGTATAGAAGCGGCAATTTGTATCATTTCGCTCACGGGCAGGTCAGCACTGGTAATACGGAACTCTATGCCGTCATTCATCCAGGTCATCGTCTGCTGCTCGCTACCCGTCAGAACGGCAAAGCTTCCTCCAATATCGACCAGTTCACCCGCAGCCAGCGATACGGCCCGATCTTTCGGACGCGCCTCCACTATCGTATAGTTATACGTCCCACTATACCGTAGCATCACCGCATGTGTACCATTGTCCTCCAGCTCCGGCGTATCCTTAATCTGTACCCCGGCTGGCGTATAGGACGGTTCAATCAAGCCGAACTCACCCATCACAGCTTCAGCAGCATCCGTGCCTGCCGATGTCTCTGTTGCTGCATCAGATGCACCCGGAGTCTGCTGTTGCGCCTCTGTATTGCTCGCTGTATCCGGCTTGGCCTCCGTATCCGTGCTACCCGTCGCGTCCGCGCTATCCGGTTTTGACGTATCGCCTGTGGCAGCTCCATCCATCGACGCTTCTCCTGACGGCTGCTGTGCCTTCTCTCCTGCTGTTCCCTGCACTTGTCCTTGCTCGCCCGAGATTACGCCAGTCGTGCCATCAATCGTACCTGTAGGATCTAGTTGCCCGCTGGAATCCACTGCTCCGGCTGAAGGCGTTCCTTCATTTCCCTTACCTGTTTTTCCAGAAGCCATATTGCGCTCCATATCAAAAGAGTCCTTGTCGAACTTCGTATCAAACGCAAATTGATCGAATTTCAGATCCACAACTACCTTCGCATTCGCATCAGATACCTGTACCTGAGTGGGTGCATAGTTATTTTTGGACAGCCATATTTTTTGCCTTACCAGCGCGTGGCTGTTGTAGTTTGCCGCTACATCGAACACATAGGATTTATCGTCCGAAGCCAGCTGACGTGAAGCATCGCCGATAATGCTGCGAACCAGAGTTTCATACAAATATACCTGGCCCTGATTGTTCGGCCAATCGCTTTTAAAGCGGAAGCTCTTATTCAGACTGGGCGTCAATACGAATACACCCTCATCATTGCGTAACACGATCTGAGTAACATCCTTTTTCTCATTCGTCATGGCAATTCGGTAATAGGAAGGCTTGCGGTAGGAAATGTCCACCTTGTACTCCTGCGGCGTGTCGCCGGTATGCAGCGTCATCAAAGCTGTACCGTGGTAGCTGTTCAGGTCGCTCACCACGTCACTCAAATCTTTAACCACATCATCCGCGCTCTTCTTGCCGCACCCGGCCAGCAGCAGCGTTACACACATGACCATGGCAAGCATCCATGAAATCCGGCGCATATCATCAACCCCTTCAGCACATGTTTTAAATGAATTAGTACATGTCTATGAAGGACTTGTTCGATTTATGCAGACTGGCATGACAAGCTTGAGAGCTTGGATGGCGATTTGTATTGCTACAAAAGCTTGTGAACACTAATGATAAATTCATACCAAAAATACGTAATCGTACCCACAGACTATGCTATAGAAAAGCCTAGTAAAACATATGTAAAAAACAATCCCATTACAAAACCTCTTTCATTAATAATGTATAAAAATACATTGTATACTATGGAAAATAAAAATCGATACATTTTGCCTACTTTTTGCGCACGAAAAAAAGCCGTTCCCTACACGGTAAAAATCCGCACAGGAAGCAGCTTTGAAATTACTTTGAAGGCTGTGTTCTCTAATCACATTACACGGTAAAACGCACATCTGCCTTATGACTCGTGCCAAACTCTTGCATCTTCCCTTTGACCACAGCAGTAATCGCTGCTGTACCCGGTGTGAGAATGGTCTTCGGGTCATAGACATGGGAATCACTCGTTAATGCGTTACGAACGGCCTCAGCCCAAGCCTGAATGCATTCGGTATTGACGTTGATTTTGGCGTGGCCCAATTCAATCGCCTTGGTAATCTGATGCTCAGGGATGCCGGAACCGCCATGCAGTACAAGCGGGATGCCCGTCAATTCCGAAATATGCTTCATTTCAGCAAAGCCCAGCTTGGGCTCTCCCTGATACGGCCCGTGAACCGAGCCAAGGGCAGCCGCCAATGCGTCGATTCCGGTTTCCTGCACCATACGTGAGCATTCCTGCGCATCTGCATACCGGATTCCACCTACCAGCCCGTCTTCCATGCCTCCGACCGTACCGACCTCTGCTTCCACAGAGACTCCATAGGAACGCGCATAATCTACGACTTGCCGGGTCATCGCTATATTGACGTCAATCGGATCATGAGAACCGTCAATCATCACCGAGCTGAACCCGGCCTCAATCGCTCGCTTGCAGTTCTCTACTGTCCTGCCATGATCCAAATGAAGCGCCACCGGAACGGTAATTGACATTTCCTCCATTAAGGCACTGACCATTACCACAATTGTCCGATAGCCTCCCAAATATTCTACCAGCCTGTCGGAAGCAGCCACAATGACGGGGGCATGTTCTTCCTCGGCTGCCTGTAAAATCGCTTTAGCCCATTGTAAACCGTTTAAATTGTACTGTCCCACCGCATATTTCTCGTCTTTGGCTTTGAGCAGCATCTCTTTCATAGACACGAATGGCAACGGCATAGTGGCCCTCCTTTCCGAGTATCTCTATTTCCAGATCATCTGACCGATTATCTGACTTCCTGCCGAATCTCATAAACGCCGGACACCGCCTGAATGGTTGTCTCTTTGGCCGTCCGGATGGCTTCCTCTGCATCCAGCTCATAATATTCAGGCCGGAATAGCTCCACCGATACAACGTCCGAGAAGCCAATTCCTTTTAAAGTGGACAAAATGCTTTCCAAATCAATGGCGCCAAGTCCCGGCCATACCCGGTCCTCATCGGTCAGAAAACCAATTGGGAAATCCTCGGTGTCGTCAATGTGTAAAATAAATATTTTCGAGCCGTCCGCCTTTTGCAAATCCTCCAAACGTGAACCCATCGCATGGAAATGGAAACAATCCAGCACCAGCCCGACATTAGCCCGATCCACCGCCTCGACAATATCGTAAGCCTGACCAAATGTATTGACTGTACATTGCGGATGCCCCACAAACTCGACCGCTATACGGATGCCGTAAGGCTCAGCTAAATCCGACAGCTCTTTCAAAACAGACACAGCGCTTTGACGAATATCCTCTTTGCGTATTTTTTCTTCTGTCACCAGCGGAACGGCAACGATGTATTGAATCCCCAGTTTTTGGCCTGTAACGAGCATTTCTTTAAATTCACGAATAATTTCCTGATATGCGGCTTCGTCACGATTGTTGAAAAAGACTAACGCGTTGAACGCCAACGGCTTAATATGATGAGTGTTGAAATACGCTACCAAATCGTCAATCGTATGATCCTGCAAGTATTCCGGCAATTTATCCATTGTGCGAATTTCAATGTAGTCGTAGCCGTGCTGCTCACAAAGCTGCAAATCCTTCACTAGATTGGAATTTCGCAGGGTCGTCGCCTGATTAAAACATAGCTTCATCGTCTGCACCTCTCTCCTGTTATGAGGAAACACCGTAGTCGCAGCTCGAACGGGTCTGCCCAAGGCGTTTCGTAAAATATCTTCAAGTTCCGGTTATTGCCTTGATCATTTCGTCGGTGACGCAAGTCCCAAACCATCTTTGATTTTGTTCAGCATAAAGGTGCTGGATTCATCTGCCTTTTCCATCCAGGCAAATACGGAGTTGGTGGCAATTCCGTCGAATTTCATCTCTTTTAACTTACGGAAGATAGTGTCAAAATCCACTTCTCCCTCGCCAATGTTCAAATGCTGATGTACCGTCGCTTCGACGCCGGGAGGGTTGACGATATAACGCAGGCCGTCAGCGGCTTTGTGGTTAAATGTATCTGCAAACAGTACATGCGTCAGGCGGTCGCCTGCATAGTCGAACATGGGCGCAATATCGCCAATCCCATCATCATAGAAAAAGGTATGCGCCGTGGAATACACCAGGTTAATCCAAGGTTTGTCGAGCGCCCGAATCATATCCACTGCGCCCTGATTGGTTTCGATAAAATCATACGGATGCGCTTGCAGATTCAATTTCACGCCTTCCCTCTCAAAACCGGAAGCAGCTCATCCATGGATTTGATAAACTTTTCCTCGCAAATATCCGCGTTAAACTTGGAACCGTTAAATTCACTGTTCATCAGGTCCACATCCAGCTCCACCGCGATTTCAATGGCACGCTTCCAGTTCCGCACGGCGGCCTCGCGGCGATCTTCGTCCGGTCCGGCCCAATAATATAGCGGTAGCAACGATGAAATTTTCACTCCCGCGTCATTTAGCCACTTTTTCAGGTTTTTAATCTGAGCCTTATCGACCTTAGGATATTTGTAAAATGGACAGAAGTCCTCACGAGGTGACAATTCAATGTAGTCATAGCCCAATTGCGCCGTTTTATCTACCATTTCTTTCAACGGGATATTTTTGTACAGGGTTGGGTCCAACGCTAATTTCATGTTTCATTCCTCCATTTTTTGTGATGATTTTTTAGCCTTACATCAAAAGCTGTGCTAGACCAGCATATGAGCATCTAAGGCGCTACGGGGTCGGATGAAGTCACACACAAATTTTTGTTATAAGTCTTTTGTTGTGATTATTGATGAACGACATTTTGGTAGAAGGCTGGCTTATCTCCGATTGTAACCGCTTCCTTAACTCCGCTTGCTTGTGCCTTCACACACGCATCGGCTGTCACTGCGGCAATGTAGCCGTCCCATGAGGTTGGGCCTTTCGGTTCGCCTGTTGCCTTGATCGAATCAATGAAATCCTGCAACTCCCGGTCATAGGCATCTATAAAGCGTTGCTTCCAATCCATCAGCAAATCCACGCCCAGTTGAGCTTCCTTGCGGTACACAATGCCCGGCACCTCTGGCAGCTTCGCTACACCCTCTTCACCAATAATCTCGCATTGGATGTCATAGCCGTATTTGCAATTCACGAACACCTCGGCTTGAATAGCGATCCCGCCTTTGGTTTCCAGCATAATAATTTGAGGGTCCTTCAAATGGCTTGATGCATGGCGCGTTTTCTTAGGATATACGACCTGTACGGAGGTATAATCATCATCGACGAGCCAGTGCAGCACATCTATTTCGTGAATCAGCGTATCGGTAATCGCCATGTCAGTCGTGTAGTTGTCGTCTACTTCCGGATTTCGGTGTGCTGCGCGGATTATGAGCGGTTCCCCGATAAAACGATTGTCAATCGCTTGCTTCAATTGCTCGTAGCCCCGGTCATATCGGCGCATAAAGCCCACTTGAACCAGTCGCTTGCCATGCTTGATCTCTGCTTCCACGATGCTTTTGCAGCCTTCGGCTGTCGTAGCCAGGGGCTTTTCACAAAAAACGTATTTTCCTGCCGCAATCCCCGCCAGCACGCTCGCTTCATGTGCAGGTCCCCAGCTCGTAATAACGATCGCGTCGACATTGGGCGCAGCAACCAGTGATTTATCATCCGGGTACACGACGGCATCCAACTTGAATTGCTCAACCGCGCTTTTGGCCGCTTCCGGGTTCACGTCTGTGACCGCTACAATTTTACCGCCGGACAGGTTGTTGGTAATTCGTCTGATATGCTCACGTCCGATAGCTCCTGTTCCAATAACTCCAATATTTAATGTCATGATGTTGCTCCTCCTCTAATTCATCTGTACGATTATTTCATTTGTACGATCTCTTCAAGATGCTTGCCAGCAACGGGCTGTTTGCCGTGATTACGGAAATTATGCTCAACTTGCTCCAATGTAAGCCCTTTCGTTTCTGGCAGGAATTTTTTGACGAACAGGATGGCGAGAATGCCAAGTACGACGAAAATGTAAAATGTAGTGGACAATCCCAATCCGCCGAGCAATACCGGGAACAACAAACCGATAATGAAGTTCACAATCCACAGGAAGAAAACGGTTAGTCCCATACCAAAGCCACGCAAACGAAGCGGGAATATTTCCGACAGCATCAGCCAGGTGACCGGAGAAATGGCTCCCTGTTGGAAAGCAAGGAACGTGACGGTCAATGCCAATACTACATAAGGCAGAGCAGGTGATCCTGCTAATGTGCTGGAGAAAATGGAAATGAGCAGCAGCGCCGAGGTGGTCCCGATCAGCCCCGTCATGAGCATTGGACGACGGCCCACTTTACCGAGTAGCCATATCCCTACAAAGGTCGCCAGTACGGAAATCGCACCGTTAGCAATGTTGCCTATCAGAGCGGCTTGGGTTGCAAACCCCGCATTTTTTAATATTTCGGTGCCGTAATACATGATGGAGTTCACGCCTGTAATCTGCTGAACCACCGCGATACCGATACCGATAAGCAAAATACGACGTACCCAGGGAACTGCCAAATCCTTAAAGCCTGCTTTTTGAATATCAGATTCTTCTTCCAGATTAGATTTAATTTCTACCAATTCATTGGATGCCTGTTGTTCATTACGGATTTGTTTCAATACACCCAAAGCCTGACCATCTCTGCCCTTGGATACGAGCCAACGTGGACTTTCCGGTACACGCAGCATGCCGAAGAACAGGAATAAGGCGGGTAGTGCTGCAATGATGAGCATATAACGCCAAACATGTGGATGCTCGCCCATCGTTGTACCGAGAATAGCATTGAAAATAAAAGCAAGCAACTGACCACTTACGATCATTAATTCGTTTTGGGTGACGATCCGGCCGCGCCTGTCGGCGGGAGACATTTCCGCCAGATATGAAGGCACGGTTACGGATGCGCCACCAACAGCTAACCCGAGCATAAAGCGGCATATAATCATCACCGTGATGTTCGGTGCGAGCGTACAGCCAAGCGTGGAGATAAAGAACAAGATAGCGAGGAACAGTATATTTTTTCTGCGACCGTTGTAATCGGATAATCTGCCGCCGAACACTGCACCAAACGCAGCGCCGAACAGCAGCGCACTGGCAACTAAACCTTGTGTAAGCGCTGTAAGATTAAGCTGATCTTTAGCTGACATGTAAGGAAGCGCACCGTTAATAACTCCAGTGTCATATCCGAACAGCAGGCCACCCAAGGTAGAAATGATGACGATCTTGCGCAAAAATGTATTTTGAACTGCCCCGTTACTCAATTCGTTCACCTCTCCTCTGTCTTCCCTAAAGTGTGAGCAAGTAAAGCTTCATTAATATACTTGCGAGCGATCAGCGCGTACTCCAGAGGGTGCGCAACCGCCGGGTCCTGTTCCGCTTCGACAACAATCCAGCCTCTGTACTGATGCTTCAATAGCACTTCGTACACTTTGCTGAAATCAATGCATCCATCGCCAGGGACCGTAAACATGCCCATCAGGAAGGAGTCACGGAAGGATTTTTTCTCTTTTTTACAGCTATCCAGCACTTTCTTGCGTGCATCCTTGAAATGCACATGCTGAATACGATCCATATGCCGATGCAGCAGCGTCAAGTAGTCTCCGTCTGACACATAAATATGGCCTGTATCATAGAGCAAATGTACATGCATGGGATCAGTATTTGCCATGAGACGATCTACTTCTTCCAGTGTCTGCACACCCGTTCCCATATGATGATGAAATACCAGCTTTAACTGATATTGCTCTGCAATCCTGCCCAGCTCATTCAGTCCCTGGCACAAATGGCTCCATTCTTCATCTGTAAAATAAGGTTTGTCGGAAAAGACGCATCGGCCTGTGCCTTGTATGCTGTATGTTTGCTCGGAAACAACTGCCACACTGGCATGCACCTGCTGCAAATAAGCACAATGCTTGTGGAAAGCCGCCGCTGCTTCCTCGATACCGTCACGAATGATGTAGCTGCTGAACCACTGTCCGGCAATTTTCAGATTGCGTAGCTGCAATTCTTTATTCAGAATTTGGGGTTCAGGGAAAAAACCGCCCACCTCAGTTCCGTCAAATCCGGCAACGACAATGTCACTAAGTAGATGCTGAAGCGTGTTGTCTGCCCCGATTTCCGGTATATCATCATTGCGCCAGCCAATCGGGGCAATCCCCCACAAAATAGACATGAGCCAGACCTTCCTTCCTAGTATTGTTTGGCGTTTTCCAGCTTTTTCTCTTTGGCCTCATACGCCTGCTGCACGCCGTCTGAATCGGATACCTCGGCTACACCGACATGCCACCAGCTATCATAGCCGTCCGTCATTGTCTTCGGTAGCACCTTCAGTTCAATGAGTGTGGAAACCGTCTGGGTTTTCGCGTCTTCGAGCGCTGCTTTTAATTCCTCTACCGTATTGGCACGGTAAGTCTTCGCTCCATAGCCTTCGGCTACTTTGGCATAATCTATATTGAGAATCTGATTGTCATGTGTACGGAATTCACAATAGTAGCTGCCGCTGCCATGCTCCATCTGCAAATTGTTAATACAGCCATAGCCCGAATTGTCGAATAGCACAATGTTGATTTTCTGATTGTATTGAATCGAAGTAATCAGTTCGGAATGCAGCAGCAGGAAGCTACCATCACCTACGATGGAGTATACTTCCTTATCCGGTTCTGCCAATTTCAGTCCCAACGTGCCGGATACCTCATACCCCATGCAGGAGTAACCATATTCGAGATGATAGGTGTTCGGGACGGCTGGATTCCATACGCGCTGCAAATCCCCTGGCAAAGATCCGGCTGAGCTAATGATGATACTGTCTGGCGCGATCGTATCGTTGACTGCGATCAAAGCCGTCGTTTGCGGCAATTCGGTCTGGAGAGCGTCCGCATATTCATTTAGCACTTCCTGTGTAAACTGGTTTTTCACCTCTGGTGTAAAGCCTTCTCGACTAAAGGTTACTTGACTTAGACGGTCACGTTCGGCTAACCAATCCTTCTTCAACTGTGAAATGGTGTCTCCCCACGTGCTTGTGTAGCCTTCCAACCGGGAGCCAAGCTGTTCCAGCGTTGTTTTTGCATCTGCGACAACCTGAAATGCATCCAGTTTGTACGCTTGCATACGACTGACATTGATATTCAGGAACCGGGTCGTATCCCACTCAAAAGCCGTTTTCGAGGATGTGGCAAAATCGGTGTATCTCGTGCCAATCCCGATGATCAGATCCGCCTGTCGCACCGCCGCATTTGCTGCTGCCGTTCCGGTGATACCCACGCCGCCCAGGTTGTTTGCAAACGTGCTTTCCACCGTCGATTTCCCGGCCTGTGTTTCGACCAGCGGAATCTGGTATTGCTCGGACAGCGCGATCAAAGCTTCGCGTGCCTCAGAGTATTTAGCACCGCCGCCGACCAGAATCACGGGCTTGCAGCTCGCCTTTAAAATATCTGCCGCACCCTGTAATTCCCGTTCGGACGGCAGCTTGCGGTCGATATAATGAATGCGCTTACTAAAAAACGATTCTTCGTAATCGAACGCTTCGCCCTCCACATCCTGAGAAATACAGATCGTCGCTGGTCCTGCCGTGGCCGGATTCGTCATCGTTTCGAACGCCCGCATCAGGCTGGACATGAGCTGCTCGGGACGGGTGATGCGATCCCAATAGCGGGACACGGGCCGCAGCGCGTCATTGGTCGTGATGGCTGCGCTGTGCTCCTGCTCCACCTGCTGTAGCACCGGATCGGGCTGGCGCGTAGCAAAGGTGTCCCCCGGCAGCAGCAGCACAGGGATGTTATTCGCCAGCGCTGTACCTGCGGCAGCCACCAAATTAGCTGCGCCCGGTCCGACGGATGTCGTGACTGCGTATATTTTTTGCCGCAGTAGCTGTTTGCTGTATGCAATAGCTGCGTGGGCCATGCCCTGCTCATTTTTCCCCTGAATAATCTTCAAGTGACCTGATTCCTGCTCCAGCGCCTGTCCGATGCCCAGTACGTTTCCGTGTCCAAAAATGTTAAATATACCTTCTACAAATGGAAACTCTCGGCCATCGATATGCACGTATTGCTGATTCAAAAAGCGTATTAACGCTTGTGCGGTCGTCAAACGAATTGTTCGCATCGTCTGCTCTCCTCCTATCTGTACTGTTTGGCTTCATTCTCCGCGATCAGTTGCTCGATCTCTGTGGCTGTCGGCATGGCATCGGAGGAACTGTGCTTGCTCACCACAATAGAAGCCGAGGCGCTGCCGAATTTAAGAGCCGTTTCAATATCCTTGCCCCGCAAGAGTGCATACAGGAACGCGGAGGCGTAGGAATCGCCCGCACCAAAGGTTTTTAAAACCTTCGTTTTATAGGCTCGGCCGCTGAACGTTTCTCCTGTGTTGGTATAAGCGTAGGAGCCTTTGACCCCATGCTTGATCACGATTAATTCTGGCGCATGCTGGAAGAGATAGCGGATTGTCTGCTCATTGGCTTGCTCTCCCTGCTCCTGCTGATCACCGTCAACCGCTCGATTTTCCAAAGCGTCATATTCGTCACGAGTGCCTATGACTACATCTGACTGCTCGGCAACCAGTGCGTAGTACACCGCCGTTTCCTCCGGTGTGGCCCACGAATACGGACGGTAATCCAGCTCAAACACCACTTTAACGTCATTTTTCCGTGCCAGACTTACCGCTTTCAGCACCGCCTCGCGGGAGGGACTTTTGGACAAAGCTGTCCCTGACACGAGCAACAGCTTGGCTTTGCGGATATATTCCTCATCCACCTCGGACGGGGTCAGGTACAAGTCCGCCACATCCTGACGGTACATCAGAATACTGCATTCATCCGGACTTTTAATTTCGGTAAAAGCCAGCCCGGTCTTGTGCCCTTCCTGATCCACCACGATATTGGAGGTATCAATGCCTGTGTTGCGCATGTATTTTTCAATAAAACGTCCATGCTGGTCGTCAGCAATTTTGCCAATAAATCCGGCCTTCAAGCCCAACCTGGAACCCCCAATCGCGATATTCGCCGGGGAACCCCCTACATATTTGGTAAACGTCATCGTCTCTTCCATCGGGCGGTTATATTCCGTTGCGTTCAGATCAATACAAGCTCGACCGATGGCAATCAGATCATATTCTCTCTCGGTGGGACTGTTGAATTCATATTTCACGGGCTGTTTCTCTCCTCTCCGGTTAACGCTTCAATATCCATTCATGCGCAGGATCATTATGAAACTTCCAAATACGTGTCGGTCCAGCCATGACATTCAAATAATAGGACGTATAACCGTCCGGCACACCCACCGGATGATATCCCTTCGGTACAATGACCACATCGCCGTTCTCCACGGTCATCGTCTCATCCAGCGAACGGTCATCGGTATAGACACGCTGAAACACAAAGCCCTGCGGCGGGTTGATTTCATGATAATAGGTTTCTTCCAGCAATGATTCATCTGGCAGACGATCCCGGTCATGCTTATGCGGAGGATAGCTGGACCAGTTTCCGCTATCCGTGAACACTTCAACCACTAACAGACTGTTCGCACCCGGATCGGAATCCGGTAAAATGTTATGCACCGTGCGTTGATTATGATACTGCCCCCGATGCTCCACCTGATTATCTTCTGCAGCCCGAATGAGCCGGGTCGGTAGCTGCTTGGTCGAAGGAGAGTAGCATAACGCAATCCGGGCTGGCGTGACCGCCTCCACCTGAAAAGCACTATCATTGGATACATACACACTATCGGTCGGTATTTTCTCAAACACGCTCGTTCGCGTGCCTATATTCTCATAAGATTCTCCCTGCGCGGTAACATGAATGCGGCCTGTGACCGCCACAATACAGCATTCCGTTTTGCCCAGTTCCTCGGCGTACACTTCACCCGGAGCCAAATCCACGATTTTAAAACCGATATAGGATAATGGCGAATTACTCGCTGTTACATCATGGACGAGGGTCCCCGTTTTCGTAGTTGGTGTAGTTGTTGGAGCTTCGTTATTCGTGCCTGGTTTTCGCAGCAATTTACTCATATCTCTACTCCCCCCTCACTCAAAAACAGGCTTGGGATACCGCGCTGTCACAACCTTTTTGCGGGTATAAAATTCTACCCCATCCTTACCGTTGGCAGGTAGTGTTCCGAAGAATGAGGATTTCCATCCCGAGAAAGGGAAGAAAGCCATCGGTGCGGGTACACCCAGATTTACGCCCAGCATGCCTGCGTCGATATTTTCACGGAAATAACGAATCGCTGACGCATTCGTAGTGAAAATACATGCTCCATTTGCAAATTCAGATTGGTTGGCAATGTCTACCGCTTCCTGGAGATGCTTCACACGGATAATGGACAGCACAGGAGCAAAAATTTCTTCCTTCCAGATCGTCATGTCCGTAGTTACGCCATCAAAAATCGTTGGCCCGATAAAAAAGCCTTCGTCCGACACACGTTCACGCCCATCACACAATAAAGTGGCTCCTTCTTCAATGCCTTTTTCAATGTAGCGAATGGTTCGTTGCTGATTTTCTTCCCGAATGACCGGACCGAGGAACACCCCATCATCCAGCCCATTGCCGATTTTCAGGCTGCCTGCTTTTTCTGTCAGCTTGGCTAGAAGTGCGTCCGCAATTCCTTCCTCCACAGTAACCACGGCGCATGCCATACAGCGCTCACCTGCTGAACCAAAAGCCGAAGCTATAATGTTCGTCACCGTATCGTCCAGATCCGCATCATTCAGCACAATGGTATGGTTTTTCGCTCCCGTAAGAGCCTGAACACGTTTGAGATTTTCACTACCACGCTTGTAGATGTATTCCCCTACCGGCTTGGAGCCGACAAAGGAAATCGCCTTGATCTGCGGATGATCCAAAATACCGTTGACCACATCATGAGCGCCGTACACCACGTTAAATACACCCTTTGGCAGTCCGGCTTCCGTAAACAGCTCCACCAGCTTTTCAGTTAACAGCGGCGTTCTCTCGGAAGGCTTCAAAATAAACGTATTTCCCAGCGCAATCGCCATCGGGAACATCCAGCACGGTACCATCATTGGGAAGTTAAAAGGGGCAATGCCGCCAACCACTCCTATCGGATACCGATAGTTCGCCACTTCCACATCCGTTGCAATTGTCGCCAACGAGTCACCCATCATCAAGGTAGGCGCTCCAGCGGCAAACTCCACATTTTCGATCCCACGTCCAACCTCACCCAACGCTTCGGACAAATTTTTACCGTTCTCAATGGTGATCAGGCGGGCCAGCTCTTCTTTGTGCTTTATGAGCAACTGTTGGTAATTGAACAAAATGCGGGCACGGCGTGGAACAGGAACCTTCTTCCACTGTTCAAAGGTACGGGCCGCAACCTCAGCCGCGTAATCTGTATCCTCCTGCGTCGAAATCGGCACCAGTGCTACAACCTCTTTCGTAGCTGGATTGTATACTTCCTCATAACGTGTTGTTTTGCTCTCTACCCATTCTCCGTTAATGTAGTTTTTCAGTTTCCGTGCTTCAGACATACATTGTTCCTCCTTGCGGCTATTTGGTTGATGCTGAAGTAAGCTCTTGGTTATATTGGGACAAAATTCATTCACAAGGGTGCTAAACCATGGTGTTCATCCCTCTTTTCATCGTTTATTTGTTATCTTTTTGTTATGTTTTGATCATAATCTGATAACATCATAATATTTGAAGCGCTTTCAGTCAATACGTAATTTGAATTTTTTATAAATTTATCTATCCAAATTACGGATATATATCGAAATAAACATAAAAGACAAAAAAATGATTAAGTTTTGGTTAAATGTTGTTATAATGAATGTAAGAGAACCTTTTACCGCTGTTCAATTGCAATAATCGCTCTCATTTACCAAACTAAAAGGTGGATTTACATGTTAAAGACGAGACGTATTAAACAAATTCAGGAATATGTTTTTGAGCACCAGACGGCTTCATTAGATGAGTTAGTTAATGTATTTGATGTTTCCAAAAATACGATTCGTCGCGATGTTCAGGAACTCGTGGAACGTGGAGAGCTTAAAAAGGTATATGGAGGTGTGGCGGTTAATCATACGACACTGGAGCCTTTTAACGACCGAATCACACGGCACCAGCAGGAGAAGACACTCATCGCCAAAGCGGCGGCTAGCTATGTGGAAGACGGGGATATTATTTTCATAGATTCGGGAACCACGACGCTGGAAATGATCGAATTTCTCAAAAACAAGCAACTGACGATTATCACTAACAATTTTGATTTTATGATCGACTCTTTCCCGTTTCCGGGTTTGAATGTCATTTCGACAGGCGGTATGCTGGAGCGGAAAACCAAATCTTTTGCCAGCTTCAAAAATATTGAACTCTTAAAATCCTATAACATTAACAAAGCGTTCATGGCTTCTACCGGCATTTCCATTGCCAATGGGGTCACCAATTCCTCTCCCCTGGAGAGCGAGATCAAGCAGGTAGTGGTCGAAAAAAGCTCGGAGGTTTTCTTGCTGGTGGACCACTATAAGTTCGACAAATACGCGCTCATGACCTATTGCAGTCTGGATCAGATTCATTATCTCGTCACAGACACGATGCCAGATAACACGTATCAGGAATATGTGCGGGAGCACGATATTCAGTTGATTATTGCGGATCAGGAGTAGAAGTAAAGCGACCAGACAGGACGTTGTGACAGAACAAAACACACGGATAGAACCGGGACAGCCCGGCTTATCCGTGTGTTTGTGTTTTGTACAAAGTTAAATTGAGTGCATTCCAAAAAACTTTATATAAGCTGCACTAAAAGTAAATAGTTACATTTGGAGCCACTGCGCAATCGGATGGTGCTTCCCATCGCCACCGCCCCTGGATTTCTTGAATAAAGCTTATATTAGGGTAGAAATCCGGGGACAAAAGCGACCGCTTCGCTTGTACAGCACCATTCCGCCTACTCCGTTTTTTATGTGCATTTTTTAGTGATTTGCCAATATGAAAAAAGCTTGCCCTTTTGTATGAGGCGTATAATAATGTCCATTAGGATCAATAAGATATTTAACCTTTGCTTCTGCATCTGAAATCACAATAGTATATTCATTGTCTGCTTCAAATATAGTTGGTATGATACTTACTAATACAAGCCAAACAGGAGCATTGAAACGATCAAATTGATAATAAAATTTTGCATTTTCAAACCCCTTCCATCCGGTGGAGGCCATTCCCTGTTTCTTAGTTTATAAATTGTACTTCTGCGAAAACAATATTTCCTCTTTATTAAATAACTAATTAGACAAAAGCACATGGGGCTAGCTCAAAAGTAGTTTTAACTACTATAGAGCGGCCTCTTTTTTGCGTGAGACAAATTGTAGTACAAGGTGCGGTACGTGTCAGCTCTATTCGTGCATCTTCATTTTGTACAAAATCGAATTCCGTGACCAAGTTTGTCCATTGAGTATTGAAGGTGCATCGCTTATCATTGCTTCTGTGATAATAATTCTCATTTACACAACCCTGAATCCATCAATCATACGGAGGTTACCATGATTAATAAGAAATCCACTCGACAATATACGACTATGCTCGGCCTATTCTCTCTTATGGGAGCGTTGCTGTTGGGATGCGGCACCTCAGAGAAACCTGCTGCAAATAGTAACACAACAGCACCCACTGCAGGAACGACGGCATCTACCAAGGCTTCAGAAGCGGCTGCAACACGCTCTTACACAGACTATAGGGGACACACGGTAAACATCCCCACGGCTCCCCAACGCATTGCCTATTTCGGAGAAAACTATGGAGATCTGCTGGTTTTGGGCGTTCAGGCTGTAGGCACATCCACTTCCATGATTGAGGGCAAGGTGTATGAGAAGCAGGTTCAGAATGTGGCCGATCTGGGGTTTCCGATTAACTTGGAAAAAGCGTTGGAGCTACAGCCCGACCTGATCATTACCGCCAATACGGATGAAAAGCAATACACAGCATTAACTAAAATCGCACCTACGATTATGTTCGATACCTTTGCTCCACTGAACGAGCGTTTGCTGCATCTCGGAGACCTGGTAAACAAGAAAAAAGCTGCCGAAGACTGGCTTGCCCAGTACAAAATCAAGGAGGCCGAAATGTGGAGCAAACTTCGCGCGAACGATGTAAAGCCGGGGGAAACCGCTTCGGTCTTTACCTACTATCCCGGTGACCGTTTGTTCGTGATGGGACGGACAGGGCTGTCACAAATACTGTATGAAAAGGATGGTCTCAAGCCTACCCCTCTTATTCAGAAGGCGCTGGACGAGGACAAAGGATTCGTCCAGATATCCCAGGAAGTGATCGGACAATACGCTGGGGATCGGATTTTTATTCTGAATTCTCCGATTTCGGAAGCCCAGCAATCCACCAAACAGTTGATGAAAAGCAAGCTGTGGCTCCAGCTTCCTGCCGTCAAGCAGGGGCATGTGTACGCTCAGGATATTAGCAAAACCGACAGCGATGCTACTACCCGGGAATGGTTGCTGGACGAATTACCTAAGCTCATAAAATAAGGATATAGAAGCTTATCGACACTTGTGGATAGGCTTCTTTTTTGTTGAACCAAAAGGAGGTATACTTATGTACATATGATAACCATTCTCAATAAAAGGAGCGTTACACTGTGAACCAGCCCCAGTCGTCTGTATTTCCTCCCCCTCCCAACTCGCTGCTTTATCATTTCAAGGGGATTGAGTTGGTTCGCAGGCCTGCCGAAGTACAATCTTCCGGTCTTTCAGCATCTGCATTTGCATCTTCTTCACACCCGGTTCCATATCACTGCTTGCTTATGTTCATTGGTGGCACAGGTATGGTGAACATTGGTCCGGAGCAGTGTCTATTCCATGCGGGTCATGGGTATTGGCTAACTCCCGGTGAATCCTATCGGATCGCTCCCCTGGATGGAACTGTACCCGAATACTACAAGCTCATGTTCGAGGTCATCGTCATGTCAGCGGAATCAGGATCAGACACAGCTCTGATTGAAAATATAAATAGCAATCCTTCCATATATAAGGGTCCTCTCCTGTCGGGGTCACGTGAGCATATCGTTACCTCTTCTTCCAAGTCCATTCGGTTGACCGAAGAGCTATTCCATAGCGCCCATCAACCGGTACACCTGCATAACCCCATTACTGCGTTGCGGCAGCAAATTAGGTTGCAGGAGTTACTGCTATTGTGGCAGGAATCCCCAACCTATGTAGAGGATAAGGATAATTCTTGTCCGACATTACCAGCATCAGTTGAGGCCACCATTACCTACATGGAGAAAAACTATGAGAAACCAATGACCGTCAAGCAGCTTGCCGAACAGGCGAACGTTTCCATATGGCAATACTCGCAAATGTTTCGCAAAAGGACAGGCAAAAAGCCGCTGCATTACCTCACTGAGCTGCGCTTGAATCATGCCAAGCGGCTGCTGCTGGAATGCAAACGGCCTTTACGTGAAATTGCCCGTCAAGTTGGTTTCTCTGACGAATATTATTTTAACCGCCGCTTTCGGCAAATGACCGGGATTCCCCCGAGACAATACGCGCTTACCGTTCCCTGTTCTGTCCGCGTCAAGGATTGGACGGGTCACCAAATCCATATTCCGCGCCGCCCCAGCCGCATTATTTATCATGGAGAAACGATGGGCGATCTGTTCGCGCTAGGGGCCAAAGCCATCGGCGGAAGTCTACGATTCAGTGAATACAGCGTCTATAAGCATCGTCTGGGACATGTTGCTGATGTTGGTCTTCCACTCGATACACGCTTGACCCGTGCGCTTGATCCCGATCTGATTATCATCGCCAATTCGGATGAACAGGAATATGAGCGCATTGCCGGCATTGCGCCCACCGTCACCTTCAACTCCTTTGCCACGCTGGAGGAACGACTGCGGACGCTCGGATCATGGCTTGACAAGGAACGCGAAGCCGAACAATGGCTGTCTGCCTTCGCCACCCGTAATCTGGGCATGTGGCAGCAACTCGGCACAGAAATTACAGTCGGAGAAACGGCTTCCGTCTTCATCTTCGATCATGGTGATCGACTATTTGTGATGGGGATGTCCGGCTTCTCGGCGGCTCTTTACCACCCGCAGGGCTTTCAGCCCGCTGAGCCGATCCAAAAGGTTCTCGACGAAAGACTTGGCTTCGCGGAAATTGAGCCCAACCAGCTCCCCGACTACGCCGGGGACCGTATTTTTATGCTCATTCCCACTGCTCCAGACTCCAAACGTACGTTGGATCTCATGCTGAACAGCGCTCTCTGGCGCAGCCTACCCGCTGTGCGTCAAGGCCAGGTGTATTTTGTAGAAGCAGACCGCTGGAATTGGAACGATGCCATGACCCGCCAAAAGCTGCTCACCGCACTGCCCAAGCTGCTCGGTGCTTCCTCATAAAACACCTAACATTTTTCGCAATAATATTACATCAACCCCTGAATGCTCCCATCCGGCTCCAGCGACATATGCTCGGCTGCCGGGGATTTGGGTAGACCGGGCATGGTCATTGTGTTGCCCGTTTCCACGACCACGAAGCCTGCTCCAGCGGACAATGACACTCTGGACACGTGGATCGTAAAGCCCTCCGGTGCTCCTAGCAGAGACGGCTGATCTGAAAAAGAATACGGCGTTTTGGCCATGCATACAGGCAATTGTCCAAAACCAAGCTGCTCCATACCGGACAACGCCCGTTTAGCCGCAGGAGTATACGCAACCTCTGCCGCGCCGTAAAGCTCCTTCGCAATGACACTAATTTTCGCTTGCAGATCAAGCGCATGATCGTACAGCGGTACAAAATGGGCTTTGTCCTCTTCGAGTAGATTTAGCAGGCTTTGAGCCAACTTTTCTCCCCCTTGGCTTCCCTGTGCCCACACCTGCGATAGCTCTGCGGGTACACCCAGCTTGCGGCATTCCGCGAAAATCAGTTCCAATTCGGCTTCGCTGTCCGTTACAAAATGGTTGACCGCTACCAATACAGGCACGCCGAATTTTTGCAAATTCCGTACATGCCGATTCATATTGGCTAATCCGAGCTGTAAATGCTCCAGATTTTCCGCGTCCAGCTCATTTTTAGCTACACCACCGTTATATTTCAGCGCTTTGGCGGTTACGACCAGCACAGCCGCATCCGGCTGCAAACCGGACTGACGGCATTTGATATCAAAAAACTTTTCTGCCCCCAACTCAGCCCCGAATCCAGCCTCCGTCACGACTACCTCTCCCAGCTTTAGCGCCAGCTTCGTACCGATCAGACTGCTGCATCCGTGCGCAATATTGGCAAAAGGCCCACCATGCACAATGACGGGTGTTCCCTCCAGCGTTTGCACCAGATTCGGCTTTAATGCTTCCCGAAGCAACACAGCCATGCCTTCCACGGCTTGCAAATCTTTGGCCGTCACCGTTTCGCCTGCTTCGTTATATCCGATGACCATTCGACCCAAGCGCACTTTGAGGTCGTCGATATTTTCACTCAGACACAATACCGCCATCACTTCCGAGGCCGAGGTAATTAGAAAGCCGCTTTCTCTCACCGCTCCATTCCCTGTTCCCAATCCGGTAACGATACTTCGCAAACTCCGGTCATTCATATCTACAGCCCGTTTCCACATGATTCGTTCCGGATTCAAGCGCAAAGCATTGCCATGAAACAAATGATTATCGATCATCGCTGCCAGCAAATTATGCGCCGCCGAAATCGCGTGAATATCGCCTGTAAAATGCAAATTAATATCCTCGGCCGGAACAATCTGGGCTTGTCCTCCCCCGGTTGCTCCCCCTTTCATGCCAAAGCAGGGGCCTAGTGACGGCTCCCGCAGCGCAGCTATGGTCTTGTGCCCCAGCGCATTCAGCGACTGCGACAGCCCAATGGTCGTTAGTGTTTTTCCTTCTCCCGCCGGAGTCGGATTCATTGCCGTGACCAGCACCAGCTTTCCGTTCGAACGATCCTTCACCTGCTCCCACAGGGACGGATTCAGCTTCGCTTTATATTTTCCATACGTCTCCAGATGCTCTTCTTCGATTCCTGCTTCTTTGGCTACTTCAATTATCCGTTTCATGCTTTGTTATGGTACCCCCTGTTTTTAAGTCTGACCGATGGTGTCAAACACTGTATCGTTTTATTTTACCAAAGTGTGCCGCTTTTTGCGCTATGATTCATTTCATCGCAAGCTTTGCTTTCCTGTGAGTTGTAAAAAAAGAGCATCCCCCGCCCAGATGGACTTTGGTGGATACTCTTTTGGCACTTCTGTTTAACGACCAGCTCTCCAATTAACTCGCAGCGTTAGCAGCGTAATTTTCAGCAAGAAATCCTTTGGAAATCAGGACAGCTTGGGCTTTCTTGGTCGCAGGACCATAGCCTTGGGACAGCAGATCATTAATATGTAAGCGATTATAAATGAAGCAAAATACAAAGCTGGATAACCCGCTCGTAAGGAGAGATACCAGAAAAATAATAATAGCCCACTTCCAATCCCCTCTAAACAACGCAGGAAAAAAACCAAAAAACAGCGTGGTCCAAGAAAAACCCACTTTGCGTTCCTTAATCATCCCGCTTTTATTTCTTAGTTTAATCTTCATATTACCCCTTACCTCTCTCTATATAGTCTTTTAGAACTATATTAGATTATATAGTATAGAGGGAATAAGTGGAACTTATTTTCGAAAAAATAGTAAATTCTCTTAAACATTCTCTAGTTTATAATGCTTTTCCAAAGCTTCTTTAAAAGCATCGACCGGATACTGGTATTGAACCGTTTTTAATACAATCCGGTTATTCCACTGGTTTTTTTCCAACTCGCATCCATGCTCCATATCCAGTTCCTTCATGACAAAAATAATCTCATCCAAGGTTCCCATCACACTATGGCTGTTCGTCGTAGTAGCCAGCATCTGCTTGCCTTCCTGTGTGTACGCCTCTACAATTTGTTCATCAAAACCCTCACTGAGCATGAGCTCCTTCAAGGCTTGGACGAAAAGAGTTGGTAGATTTTTGTACTGCGCCTTTTTGATTCCGAACAGTGTGACACTCAAGCGGGATGCATCATGCATAAACACAATATTTTTTCTCCGATTAAGCAAAAACAAGTTGGCATGCCAACTATTCAAAGGCGGATAAATATCAACTTGTAGTGGTTCGATATCCCATTCCTTCAGCAGTTTTTGTGTTCCCCGTATGACAAACATCGTTGCTCTCCTTTATGACGGTTCTGTGCCGTAGCTCATGTTTTCGAATCATGTCCAATCTTTCGTATAAGGCATGTCCCGGATATCATAACACTGTATTCCAAACATCGGTTTGTAAACTCTTTCAGTATAATATAGGAAGGTGGCGAATTTCCAGTAATTTGATTACATCTTATGCTGGGGATGGATAAAAAATCTACTTCAGTGCCTTCAGGTTGAGAATATTTAGATCATTTCATGTGGTGGTTAAAGTTCTCGTCTTTTATAACCCACATAAATACTCCACCAATTTCAATACATCTCATGTTGTGGTTAAAGATCCAGAAGAAGACCAAGCCGAGGATCAAATCCCACATTTCAATACATCTCATGTTGTGGTTAAAGTCTGGATGTTCCGTATGTGTCACCTTATCGTTCCTTTATTTCAATACATCTCATGTTGTGGTTAAAGTTGAAAGCTTCAACGGTACTAGTCGTTATTACTAATTTCAATACATCTCATGTTGTGGTTAAAGCCAGTTTACTAACTTAACGGACAGTTTCATGTAGCCATTTCAATACGTCTCATGTTGTGGTTAAAGTCCCCTTTGACTTGCTGTTGGAGTTGCGGTCAATCCATTTCAATACATCTCATGTTGTGGTTAAAGGCGCCAAATTGATGCCAACACAGCGCCGCTACACGGAATTTAATACATCTCATGTTGTGGTTAAAGGCATCGTTCTAGCTACACTTTTAGCGTCACATTGTTATTTCAATACATCTCATGTTGTGGTTAAAGTGTAGCGAGACGTTCCTGTTTACGCAGCTCTTCTTTATTTCAATACATCTCATGTTGTGGTTAAAGCTGACGACCCGGGCGGTTGGTTTGTTTATACAGGCTGATTTCAATACATCTCATGTTGTGGTTAAAGTCCAAACGCCTCCTACAGCGTCACGTACCTTATGCTATTTCAATACATCTCATGTTGTGGTTAAAGGGTGCGGCCGATGGCGCTTAGTCCATTGCCGGAAGTATTTCAATACATCTCATGTTGTGGTTAAAGCTGTCATTTTGCGCGAATCGCTAGAAGCCAAACGGAATTTCAATACATCTCATGTTGTGGTTAAAGCAGGTTCCGAAAATGGGCTTTGAGGAAACAACGTCAATTTCAATACATCTTATGTTGTGGTTAAAGTTTTCCACAAAATGATTATTGTTTAGATATACACATATTTCAATACATCTCATGTTGTGGTTAAAGGCTAGTAAAATCAACGTTTTTTAAATGCTGATATACCTATTTTACTACAGCCGTAAGGGTTTCACGAAATTTCCCCAACCGAAGAGGGTTTGTTGAAAATAATGGAACAAATCCCCTCAAACCCTTGTCGCTGTAAGGTTAACATGCTGTCCTCCTTTTAGGACGGTTGGGAAAATTACAGCAATAAGGATTCGGAATCATTCATACGACACCGATAATTTCCTCATCGAAGACGTAATCTCCTGTCATCTTTGGACTACTGTCAATAGAATGGACACCCAAAGTCGAGAATTTCAAGCGGGTTTTCGGTACAACCGTTCATACTGATTTGGAGATACATAACCTAGGGAAGAGTGGATTCGTTTTCCATTATAAAAGCATGTAATATATTCGAAAATCTGCTTCTTTGCCTCATGACGGGTTTTGTAGTGGTCTAAGTAAATCAGTTCCTTCTTTAGAATGCTGTGAAAGGATTCGATACAGGCGTTGTCATAACAGTTCCCCTTGCGGCTCATGCTGCCTTTCATATGGTACTTAACCAGCTTAGCTTGATACTCATGAGATGCGTATTGGCTCCCTTGATCAGAATGATGCAGAACTCCTTTGCCCGGTCGTTGGACACGATATGCTTGGTCAAGGGACTGAATGACTAACTCTTTAGTCATCCGAGAATCCATGTGGAATCCTACGATTTTGCGGCTGTACAAGTCCATCACGCTCGCCAAATAAAGCCAGCCTTCATCGGTGGGAATATACGTAATATCCGTCATCCACACCTCGTTTGGGGCCCCCGCAACAAACTGCTGGTTTAAAAGGTTCTCATGAACAGGCAGGTGGTGTTTGGAGTTCGTAGTTGCTTTGTATTTTTTCACGGTTCTGGACTTTAAACCAAGCTCCTTCATGATTCGCACTACCGTTTTTTCTGACACGGCAACTCCTTGCTGAACCAAAGCTTTATGAATCTTCCGGCTGCCATACAAACGGCGTGAATCCAAAAAAATCCGGCGGATACGTTGTAAGAGCTTTTCCCGTTGTTTTTGGCGTTCTTTATGAATCGTTCGAGTTTGTACCCATTTGTAATAGCCGCTTCGTGAAACGCCAAACACTGCACACATCTTTGCAACACGACACTGGAAGCGGTGATCATATATAAAAGAAAAGATCAGTGTCGGTCTTTGGCAAAGTAGTGCATCGCCTTTTTAGAATATCGTTCTCCTCTTCCAGATCACGAATGCGTTTGTGGAGTTCTCTTGTGGCTTGTTCCTCTGGCTTCAGGTTCCCGCTGCCAGGGAAAGCCTGTTTCCCATCTTGGTTGTGTTCGGCTACCCAACGATACAGCGTGTTCGCGGAGATGCCCAATTCTCTCGCCACTTGAGAGACAGGTTTACCTTCTTCTTGAATCATTTGAACGGTTTGAACTTTAAAAGTCTTGTCGTAGTTTTTACTCATAGGGACGCACCTCGAATGAATTTGATTTTATTCTCGCATTCTCGATTCTCGGTGTCCACTTTTTAGTCTAGCATCATCTTAAACACAGCCACAAAGTCTGTACCCTCATCAATTACCTTTTTTAACTCTGCACGTAGTTGAATTAAATTGGCAGGTGTTTAATTTCTTGATATTCACTTCTTTACATCATCTACATACTTGGCACGATTAAACTTTTTAGTTCTAGTTAGCTCATCCCATTCCATATATTTTTCTCCCTCCGATACAAAATAAAGCGTGCCTATATGACAAATGGGTAATCTTGCTTCCTTCCCCTCTTGAATTCGATACGTATACGAAAAATGATTCATTTGAGCGCGCACCTCTGACAAGCGGATCATTCTTTCGGAATAGTCCATCCCTAACCGCTTGTCTGATAATCTAACAAACTCATCCCATACGTCTTGACCGTTAAGCGGGGGAGCGTCTTTCATTGGACAGGTATAGTTCAGGAATAGCGTTACGCTTTTATCTGGTATGAGGTCCATATGCTTTTGTACATCTGGAAATTCAAGCTTCTGTACCTTTTCAGTAAACTCGCCCCAGTACTGCTGATTCGGCTTTTGACGAGACTTATTAATTTCAGTGATGACCGACTTATAAAATTCGCTAAAATCTTTGGTTTCAAGCATTTTTTGATAAGCTTCTTCCTTGAGATCAAATGTAATGCGCAAGTCTTTTCTGTATACACCGCTCGCCTCATCGCAATCAAAGAAATAAGCCTGGCAGTAGTCACGCAGACAAGAACGATTCAGTCGTCCCAAAAATTGCTCCTCGCTATCCAGCAAAGAAATATCTTTAAAGCCCACATCCATGTCAATATCTACCCCTGCCTCAATCACCTGTGTCGCAACGACAATCACATCACTCAGATAAAAGCTCCCTTGTGCGTCCTTCCCCAATTTCTCTAACAGCTCTTGACGATATGAGGAGCTATCATCCCCGGTAAGCTCATAGACATCTAAGCCCAAATTCTGCTCCAGCAGCATGTTATAAAATTGGCGTGCGGTCTTTTTTGTAATAAACTCAATCAGTATTCTGTTCCCTTGTCCATCCCGCTTTCGCTGCTCTATTACAGATTGAACATGCTCCAAAATTTGTTCCGGCAGCATCTTGCCCCGTTTCAGCAAATTAAAATCCAGCTTCACACGATCTCTAAACAACGAATGTGTAAAATAACGCTCCCGATTCTGCACCAGTGAATAGGTTTGAATGGGCTTCTCATGATCCTGCTGTTCCATTAATAAATCCAGATTCGGCAATGTCGCGGACATGATAATGATTTTAATATTCAGAATATCTGCAAAAGAGCGTAGAAAATGAATAATCTCCTTCCATAGCTCATTCCGGTAACTCTGAATTTCGTCCAATACAATGACACTATTACACAAATGCGCGAATGCTAGATTGACCTCTCGTCCTGTCCCAAATAGATAATTAAAAAAGTTCACGTGAGAAGTCAATGTCACCGGATATTGCAGCAATTGCCGCTCCAGCAGCACTCTTTTGTAATCCGTATTGTCCGGCTCCTTGTCCTTCCATTCCGAAGAAGCTTCTGCTTGTGATTCTTCTGTGGTCACCATTGGTGTGATGGAATTAATAACCTCTACCTGATATCCGTGATTCTTCACCTTGTAGAAAATTCCATCCAGCGTCTGCCGAGTCTGCTCGATCAGGGAGTTGAACGGAAACACGTAGATCAGCTTGTTCAGTCCTAAACCACTATTCAGTAAATGCAGCGCCAGATTAATAGACATGTTTGTTTTGCCTGAACCTGTAGGAGCTTCGAGATAAAAAACAGGCTCTTGGAGCCGATCCAGTAGTCGGGTTTGTGTTTCCACAAATAACTCCGCTCGTAACTGATTCATCATAGATAAGCTAGATTTCTCAGGATTTTGACAATAAGCTTGAATCCCTTGCACAATTCCCGTCTGACGATAGGCCTCCAGCATTGGCTCTAGCGGTAGACGGTCTCCAAAATAATGCATCTCTGGCGCTTGCTGCTCCATATATTGATATGTGGCCCTAAAATCCGATGCAACCATCGTGGAATACAACAGCTTAACCAACACATAGAAAGGAAAAGGGCTGTGTATTTTATTCTGTCGTTTATTGCCTTCCAGCCGGATGTCCTCAAATACGTTATCATTCTCTATTAGATCCTGCTGATCGCGGTAATAGCGGATATAATCAGGGTTCTCTTTGATTCGGTTATATTGATTTTTTATTTTCAACTCAAATTCGTTGATCTGCCCTCCAGTATCTTGATCCATATTTCCCAGATGTGTGTGGTGGCGAGAAATCGTATACGCGAACGAATAGAGCATATGATGTAACAACCCAAGTACTTTGCGCTTGTGCTTTTTACGGTTCGGATATAGCTCTGTGGTATCATGCCATTCCTGCACATGCCGTAAATGAATATGTAAATAAAGTACCGCCGATAACATAGAATGATTACTGTCTCCCAGCTCAGCGTTCCGTTTAACTTCTGTATTGTTCATTTTCATACGCTGAAAGGCCGGGTTCACCTTACCCAGATCATGCACATAAATGGCTTGTCTAAAAAAGTACATCATCAGTTCGCGCACCGATTCATCCAACGGCTCTTCATCCACACTTAAGCGATCTAATGCCCTATATACCGCCGCTTCCACACCGTTATCTTTCATCAATACCTCTGCATGGTGCATGACCAGATCACTATGTTCCTCCAGCATCTCATCCTGTTGAAGATTGCCTTCCTTGGCCGTATGTGCCTTTAATAGTCCCTTCGCTTCCTTTGTCAGCCAATTCTGTATGGATACATGTGTGAGCATATTTTACTCCCTTCTTTTCTTACAACCAGAATAAATCCACATAAAAAAACGGGTTCCCCCATCCCTGCAATGGAGAATACCCGGTGTTGATTCCATCCTCGAAGATGACTGTCCTTAGATGAAATACAAGGTGCGTTTTTCGTCGTCATCCAGGTATATTTTTTGTAAATCCTCGACTTTTAGCTCATCTGCATCTATTTCCTGATTAGAAAATACAAGCGGCTCCAGTATATAACCGTTGTTCGCTGCATTCAGTCCTACAGGCAAATACTCCTGCAAAAAGGATTGCATCTGCTTATCTTTCACATATCCTCCCGTATCCACAGGTACATGTGCAGCCCGAAGAGAGTCGATATATTCCGGTCCACCCGCTGGCTCCAGCTCAACCAACCGAGCCTTGGATATCGTAGCCGGATGATCGTTTTTCCCGAGATAAGGAATGTATTCGGCCTTGGAATGCTGTACATAATCTGCAAGCCGATCAAATACTTCCCGATCCACGCCCCCATCATCTGCCACATAGATCGTCCAGCGTGGACGCTCCAACCACTGCTCTCGCACATTCAGTACACCACCCTCTTCCTGGCTGGCATAACCGACCGTGTTGTTGAATATCTGAATTTTTTTTGCAAAATATCCCCGGTCCCCGTGTGGCACGATGCTCACCGAAGCCTGACGAAACACCTCGTAAAATTCAGGGTACGGCATCGCAGGACTATCCTGCTTGCCTTTCCCTCCCAACGCCACATTCCGTTCATACTGCTGCGTATAGCCGCCAAGTCCAAGTACGGCACCAAGCAAGCCATATAACGCAACCTTGTGAATATGACTGTATGTAAAATACGCATATACGTTAACGTCCGGCTTTTTAAAAAAAGCCGTTTCTCCGCTCAACTCAAAGCGTAACGCCCGCATGATCGCTTCCCTCCTTCCCCGATGTAGCCATCCTCTAGCCTTGAGGCAGCTCGCTGCGCGTAAAGATGTTAAACGTACGCAGCCCCGGAAAATCCAGTTCCACACGCGATGCATACGGATTAACGTATACTTCTACCGTTTCAATCTCCTCGTTTACATCGTTCAAAAGCGGTGCAAGGGCCGACAGATCATAAACCGTCTTCTCTCCATCCTTGTCCTTATCTACCTTCACATAAGGGTCCAGATTCGGTAAATACGCCGGGCTACCCGCCTTAAATTCCACGAACAGGGCGAAAGCATTTTCCGCACCGGATTTACTGTTGGTATTTTGCAGCGTAGCCCCGGTCAAAGCTCCCGTTTTGAAAGCCTGATACGCTTCCTCTGTGTATCCTTCAAAGCCCTCGGCTGCCAGCAGTTCCAGATAGTTATCATAATGCTTCGGATTGACGGAAAAAGGATATACATAGTGGGATTCATCCACCGTTCTCTTTTTACCAATGGAGGTGGCATCGTTGTCCTCGCTCTTTTCATTCGAGTTACGGAACGGAGATAAAATATCCTGTACCTCCAGATTAGACCACTGATATTTATTAAACCCCTGACCAATCTGTACCGGACCAGCGAGACCAATATTCTGATCCTTTACCGCAAAGGTCGCGCCAAAATTCATCACATCCACACACTGGAACAGCTTGCTCAGCACTTCACGTGAGTTTTTGGATACCTCTTCACCGAAAAGATATTCATAACGCTCTGCAAGATTTCGGGGCTGGAGCTTTTCTTCTTTCCCTTTGTCCCCATCCTTCGCCTTGTCCGCCTTCTTATCCTTCGCGCTGCTGACCTTGTACGAACGGATATACAGTACCTTCTGTCCTTCCTCCGCCCATAAGCGCTTGATGCTATATTTTAACGCCTTATCGCTACCAAAAATGTCGCCTGTGCTGGTCGTCTTCGGCTGTCCGCTAAAGTCCGCATTCCAGTTCGCCATCCGGCTCACAATCCCGATCAGTCCCACCACACGATTAGTTTTTTTCGCCATGTCCGTTCTCCCCTTCGCTGTTTGATTTCTCGCCCTCGCCTTTCTTCCAGAACCAATTGTCTGAAAATAACCCGGCTAGGAACATTTCCCTTGCATCTTCATGCAGGAATTCCTTATCCGGCTGATAGGCGTTCACATTCGCTAAAGCCCAATTTAATTTGGTATAATGCAGCAGTATTTTGTGGCGGTGCAGATGATATGCCTCTTCGAGTCGTCGTTTGAGCTGTGCGCTGCGCTTGGCTATAAAAAACGGTCCGAGCAAATCCCCCTTCTTCTGTTGGGTTTCGGACTGGCTTTTCAAGTAAAAAGCAAGCTGCCCTGCCAAATAATAAAACTCATCATCCGTCTCTACATAGACCGGATCTGGATTGGCTGTCTGTTCCGTTTGCCCTGCTCCATCCACGATTTCCTTGGGTTTCCGCTTTTCCAACGCATCCAGTTTATCTTTAAGTCCATTAGACACTGCGATCAAACGATTTCCCATAGCTGTGTATTCCTCTCCTTCCAAATAAGCCATTAGCGAAAGTCTTACATTCATCGCATCGGCCAACCCACGTAGATCCAACCTCGACTTCTCTTGTCCTGCTGGCTCCACACGTAATAGCTGTTCCTCTATGAGTCGAAGCGTCACTCGTGCAAATTGAGGGCGGATCGTGGCAGTCGTTCCTTTGAAAATCCAGTCATAGAAGCCCTTTTTGCTCTGCATAAACAACGCGACCATCACGCTCGTAAAATCCTTTTCCCTCGCCTTCGGCTCATCACGAAGAAAGTCACCGTTCATCCGATTGCGAAAAAATTGTCTGCTAATTTCTTTTTGCAGTTGCTCTACATTTTCCAGATAACCGTAATCCTTAACAAACTCTTCACCAGACTTATTTTTGGTCATGAGCCCCAGTACATTCTTGAGTCGAATATTGATATGAACTTTTTTGGAAAAAGGTACATTCTCAAAGTCTTGTACCTCGTTATCCTTGCCATCTACATACACAAAAAAATAGCCTTCTGCTACGTCCACGGCCTTTTTACTAAAATCCGTATGATAGCCAAACTTGTTCGTTCGAAACTTGGGCTGAGAAAGGAGCCATTCAGACGCTTCCTTCACCAGCAACGCTTCCTCCAGAGAGAAACGGACAGGCGCACCGACACGCATCGTTTTATGCTCCAAATACGGTTTCTTGCTGTTCATGCTCATATTAAAACCGGGAAGACCTGTCAAAGCTCCGTCTACCATTTGGTTATAGTCATTACTATTAAAGATTTTTGGGATGGTATATAGCAAATATTCATAGCCGTACATTTCGTCCCATGAATAAAAGCTGGAAGATTCGTTATTCGGGTGATTAATTATGGAGTGAAGTGAAGTAGATTCTGAGGTGAAAAAGATTTTAACGTAATTCTTAAAAGGAATCGTTCGGATATGTTCGATCAAAGCGGACAGGTTGGTAGCGTACCATTGTTCAATCTGCGCAATGCGTGTCCGGCGTTCCTCACTTATGAGATATTCCAGTGCAGGAGCATAATCCGTTCCAGAGAAAAATTGCTGCGTAGGACTGGTGAAAATAGTCTCGGTGCTGCTTTCCTTGCCAGCTTTCTTGCTGCTCGTCTTCTTGGTACCTATCAGCTCATCCCACTTTTTCTGCACCTCGGATGCCTGAGTTTTGTCCAGAAAACGGGCAATATGCGTGTTCATCGCGGTGGTTCCATCTGCCTGTGCCTCGGCTAAAAACACATCCCTTTTTGCGTATAGTGTGTACGGGTTATTGGAATGAAGCTGTTTGCCGGGATCTACGGCTTTGTTCATAGAGACCAGAGAACTCACATAATCTTTTTGTTGGAACCATTCAAAAAGCTCCTTGTGTGCTGGATCGGGTTCTTCTTTGGTAATGATCATATGCTGGCTATCAAACTGGCTGACCTGTTCATCCCAGCTTTGATCCAGCCGCAAACGGATATACAGCCCTTCCTTGGGTTTGTGCCTTTGAAATGCAATGTTGGGAAAATCATTCTTCGCCAATAGATAGCTGTTCGTCAAATCCTTCAGCATACCTTGCGCCTCCTTTCTACGTTATTCCAGTCCCTTGGCGATGCAAAAGCCTGCCCCAAGGATGCTATTCTTTTCTGCCGCTCCTGAACCTAATACCACATTCGCCAGCTTCTGTGAATATTCATCTTCTCTGACAAGCAGCCGCAGTTTATTACCTAATAGCTTACGTCCTTTATAGGCCAAGGCAATTGGTTTATGGTTCAACACCTGAATCCCTTCTATGAAAGGTTGCTCCAAACGAATAGGCTGATCCGGGTATAGATGATTGTATTTTTTCTCCGCATTAGCATGGATCCGTTGCAGTAAAAGCTCCACACTCAGACCCGGCACCCACGGTTTGCCTTCAATCGTAACAATTGCAGGAGTAACGGTGGTAAGCTCGGTAATATGCGCCATCTTCCTGGACTGCACAGGGGATGCAGCGATAAACTGGAAATACTCATCCTCCTGCAAGGCTTGCAAAGCTGCGGATATTCGACGTAACGTAAGCTCTATGGAACTGCGAATCGTAATGACGTATACACGACCTTGCTTGTATACCCCCTCCTTTTCACGCGGAAAAGGCGATCCGAATGTGTAATGCTTGTAGTCCTTGTCGTAGTGCGTCTGCTTCAACGCTTCGTCCTTCAACCCCGCCCGACCCATCCACGCTCCGATACGCTCGGATATCTCCAGATGGTGAGATGATTGTTTCATTAACGTTGTTATCTGAATTTCGTAATACAATGTGTTCACCTCCTGACTTGATATAGAGTATAGACCTCACTCCATGATTTGTAAACCATCATTTTAATTCTAATTTAGGATTGGCTGCGATGGTACCTGGACCGCTACACGTGCAGATTGTTCTTCCGATTGCTGTTATCCCCGAATTTTTAGGATTGTTTAAACCCTTCAAAGGGTAAAATCCGGGGATAAAGGCAACCGCTTACGCTTCTCCAGAACAATTCTGCCCGCTCCGCTACTTAGGACTTAGTACATTTCATGTTGTGGTTAAAGAAATTAATGCAATAACCAAGAAAGAGACTTGCTTCGAATTTCAATACATCTCATGTTATGGTTATGCCGACACACAAGAAGGTCATAGCGCATGGAATACGCATTTCAATACACCTCATGTTTTGATTAAAGTAGGGAACTTGGAATGCAGATGGGCGTAACTACGGAATTTCAATACATCTCATGTTGTGGTTAAAGACCTTGAAAAGTCATCTTTCAACAATATTGAGCAAAATTTCAATACATCTCATGTTGTGGTTAAAGAGAAAAAACTTCGGGCCCCTTGACGGTCTGCCCTGGATTTCAATACATCTCATGTTGTGGTTAAAGCAGCAGGGTAGAGATGAGATTAGGAAAAGACCTTTAATTTCAATACATCTCATGTTGTGGTTAAAGTTTTAAAAGAGCTTTAATGTCTGTCGGCCTACATATATTTCAATACATCTTATGTTGTGGTTAAAGGTGATTGGGAAGACATTCGCGCGGAGTCTAAAAAATATTTCAATACATCTCATGTTGTGGTTAAAGCATGATTGAGTACAAAGGCGTTAGATTCATTAACGATTTCAATACATCTCATGTTGTGGTTAAAGGCTTAATGATATTGAGCGGGCGATCAAAAAAATTTAATTTCAATACATCTCATGTTGTGGTTAAAGAGAAAGGAGTAAAGTAAATATGTTCCTTATGGGCTTATTTCAATACATCTCATGTTGTGGTTAAAGGAAGGAGCTGCGGGCGTGTGACTACGGAGCGCCAAATTTCAATACATCTCATGTTGTGGTTAAAGCTCCAACTCCCTCCGGGTAATCTGCGGTCATTTCCAATTTCAATACATCTCATGTTGTGGTTAAAGAAGGCAATGCTCGCAGTGCTTACAGACAACACAGCCATTTCAATACATCTCATGTTGTGGTTAAAGTATTCTCATTGCGCAGCTCTGCGATTTCTTGTTGTATTTCAATACATCTCATGTTGTGGTTAAAGGGTTTCTCCTTTAGCACCGATTCCAGCGCTTTGCGGATTTCAATACATCTCATGTTGTGGTTAAAGTATGCGGTCATTAATACTCCAGGGGATGTGATTTCAATTTCAATACATCTCATGTTGTGGTTAAAGTAAAGTTATTGCGTATTTCGGTAGGGATTGAAAAAGTATTTCAATACATCTCATGTTGTGGTTAAAGTCCGAACAGCCGCATGCTGCTTCACTCCCTTGTTCTATTTCAATACATCTCATGTTGTGGTTAAAGTTAATAGCTTAGGCTATCCGGTGATATTGGTTAATGGATTTCAATACATCTCATGTTGTGGTTAAAGATATTAAAAAGGGTCGTGCTGGAAGTATGACTCCGTTATTTCAATACATCTCATGTTGTGGTTAAAGGACGAAAAGCATGTTTATCATGTTGTTGCTGTATAATTTCAATACATCTCATGTTGTGGTTAAAGGCTAGTAAAATCAAGCTTTTTAAAATCGCAATGTGCTTATTTTACTACAGCCACAAGGGTTTCGCAATTTTTTCCCAACCGTAGGTCGCTTCTTTCCAAATGTAAACAAAAACGCCTGTATCCCTTGCGGTTCTAAGAACTTCCCTGTCTCACGCCATTTAAGAGGTTGGGAAAAAACATAGACCTTTGGTCTATGTTGGGATCGCTTACCTGAGAGTATAATGTAAGATGTACCAATGAAAAAATTCCATATGATTAAATCAAACACTTGGTGTATTGAAATTTTTAATTCTAGTTTACAACTGCTGGAAAACAGACTATAACCATAACATCCGATGTTCCTTTTCTTTTTGTTTGGAAATATTCTTGCTAATGGCTGTGAGCTACTTCTTTCTGAAGAGCCAATTAGTAATTGAACCTAATACCAAACTTACCAAAAAAGAAGCAAACACCGATTTTAAAATAATAGGCAATATTTATTGATTTGAAATATCCACGATGTTTACTAAAAAGCCTACAAATATAATTATAAAAATGACAATGTAATCTACTTTTCTGAAGTTCTTTATATTAATCATCCTTTCAGAATTTGAGATTTAAAAAGTATATTAGAACCAAAATACGCGTAAATGTAAAAAACCTCCTAACCATTTTAAGTGGCTTAGGAGGTTTTTGCTTTTTCAATAATAAATAGGAATGGAGTTCATGGAAGAATGAAGCTAAACAATTCGGATCAGTGAGTCATCGAAAATAGCATTTTTAGCAGGATCTTTTTCCCGCCCTAAAATGCTATTTTGAATGGATTTGTACCTTTTTTTCTGGTGCTTAACTGCAAGACTACGGTGGGATTCGAACAGGACAACACATTTTTTAAAACTCGTATCGTCTTTTAAGCTGTGGGCATACTCCATTGCTCTTAGGACGGCATCAATTGCAAGGCCAGATTTGCCCTCCTTGAATCTATAAATGCTGAGCTGATATAGGAATTCAACGTAATAGTTCAAATTTTGGGGTTCTCTATAGAAACCACCCAGTTCTCCGACTCTTTCTGCAAAGTCCTTCAAGATAGGATTGATGTCGTAATTATGCATAATTGCCGATTCTAGAATCGTGATCATACCCGGAATTACCTCTTCAGCCGAATGTTCATGTAAAAACTGAATATATTCCGGTAGAACCTCTTCTTTGCCTTGTAGTAAGTCTAAGGTGTATGTATTCGCTTTAGCTAACGTTCGGTAGTCTTCCACCTCTTGTAATCCCTCTTCATTCAGGCCGTCTACCCAACCCAGTTCAGCGTATTTTTCAACACACTCTCTAGAGGACTCATACTTACCTTGTTTTTGAAAAGCAATACCTTTCGTTAATTGACTAAATCCTAAGTAGTATACAAGTGGTCGTTTCATATGTAAAGTTCTAGGCTGTCCACCTTTTGTACGTTCCAACTGCTGTTGTTCGTATACCCGATGAGCTTGAGTATGCAGTTGGTCTGCAATTTGAATCATTTGTTCCCATTCCTCAAGCGAAAAAGCCATTTTTAGCATTCCGACAATTGAATCAACGTCTGTTATTTCATCAAAGTCAAACTCTTTCACATGCAATTCCTCCTTGGTTACATTTTAATCCAATTTTACATGTGTTCTTCCTAAATATCAATCAAAATTTCCGAATTTTTGTCGATTATTAACGTTTTTAAGTGGATTATAAAAAATGGGGCTGGTGATTATTGGACTACTGTCAATAGAATGGACACCCCAAGTCGAGAACTTCAAGCGGGTTTTCGGTACAATCGTTCATACTGATTTGGAGATACATAACCTAGGGAAGAGTGGATTCGTTTCCCATTATAAAAGCATGTAATATATTCGAAAATCTGCTTCTTTGCCTCACGACGGGTTTTGTAGTGGTCTAAGTAAATCAGTTCCTTCTTTAGAACGCTGTGGAAGGATTCGATACAGGCGTTGTCATAACAGTTCCCCTTGCGGCTCATGCTGCCTTTCATATGGTACTTAACCAGCTTAGCTTGATACTCGTGAGATGCGTATTGGCTCCCTCGATCCGAATGATGCAGAACCCCTTTGCCCGGTCGTTGGACACGATATGCTTGGTCAAGGGCCTGAATGACTAACTCTTTAGTCATCCGAGAATCCATGTGGAATCCTACGATTTTGCGGCTGTACAAGTCCATCACGCTCGCCAAATAAAGCCAGCCTTCATCGGTGGGAATATACGTAATATCCGTCATCCACACCTCGTTTGGAGCCTCAGCAACAAACTGTTGGTTTAAAAGGTTCTCATGAACAGGCAGTTGGTGTTTGGAGTTCGTAGTTGCTTTGTATTTTTTCACGGTTCTGGACGTTAAACCAAGCTCCTTCATGATTCGCACTACTGTTTTTTGTGACACGACAACTCCTTGCTGAACCAAAGCTTTATGAATCTTCCGGCTGCCATACAAACGGCGTGAATCCAAGAAGATCCGGCGGATACGTTGTAAAAGCTTTTCCCGTTGTTTTTGTCGTTCTTTATGAATCGTTCGAGTTTGTACCCATCTGTAATAGCCGCTTCGTGAAACACCAAACACCGCACACATCTTTGCAACACGACACTGGAAGCGGTGATCATATATAAAAGAAAAGATCAGCGTCGGTCTTTGGCAAAGTAGTGCATCGCCTTTTTTAGAATATCGTTCTCCTCTTCCAGATCACGAATGCGTTTGTGGAGTTCTCTTGTGGCTTGATCCTCTGGCTTCAGGTTCCCACTGCCAGGGAAAGCCTGTTTCCCATCTTGGTTGTGTTCAGCTACCCAACGATACAGCGTGTTCGCGGAGATGCCCAATTCTCTCGCTACTTGAGAGACAGGTTTACCTTCTTCTTGAATCATTTGAACGGTTTGAACTTTAAAAGCCTTGTCGTAGTTTTTACTCATAGGGAAGCACCTCGAATGTGTTTGATTTTATTCTCGCATTCTCGATTCTCGGTGTCCACTTTTTAGTTTAGCATCATATTGTGTAATGTTCAAAAAGGGATGTTTCAAATGCATCTCATGTTGTGATTAAAGGTAAGTTATCAGAGATCATGGTACGCCGCCATGCATATTTCAATACATCACATGTTGAGGTTAAAGTTACGGGCCACATGAGCTTTTATAATCTCACTCAGTAATTTCAATACATCTCATGTTAAGGTTAAAGTAAAAAAGCGAAATGCGAAATATCGCACAATCGCTTATTTCAATACATCATGTTGTAGTTAAAGGCGAAAGGACCATGAGTTAGCCGTTAGTTTCATCGCATTTCAATACATATCATGTTGTGGTCAAAGATTCCGTGGGATCTGTACAAGCAATTAAGTATCTTATTTCAATACATCTCATGTTGTGGTCAAAGACGTTTAAGGACAGCTAGACCACGATGCCCTACGAATTTCAATACATCTCATGTTGTGGTCAAAGACGTTTAAGGACGGCTCGACCACGATGCCCTACGAATTTCAATACATCTCATGTTGTGGTCAAAGACAGGCTTTTCAGGACGCGGGGCTTGTCTATTACAAATTTCAATACATCTCATGTTGTGGTCAAAGATCTTTCGTGGATCAGGCTACCGCCCGCTGTTCCATATTTCAATACATCTCATGTTGTGGTCAAAGTAAGTGTGGGTTCGATAGACACTCTGTAGCATTGTTATTTCAATACATCTCATGTTGTGGTCAAAGTTCGTTGAATTTGCGGTATGGTGGTAAGACCCTTGTATTTCAATACATCTCATGTTGTGGTCAAAGTTATTTGTCGGACACTTTGTAAATAGAATAACGCCAATTTCAATACATCTCATGTTGTGGTCAAAGGCGTGCCGATCAGCAGGAAATGATAGCCCATGGTGAATTTCAATACATCTCATGTTGTGGTCAAAGGACGGTTTCATCCAGTACCAGCAATTCGGAAAGGAAATTTCAATACATCTCATGTTGTGGTCAAAGCGAAAACGTGCAAGATTGTCAGCGCCTGGCTGCGCTATTTCAATACATCTCATGTTGTGGTCAAAGTCATCCAGCCATCGTTTTGGCGCCTGCTGTTGGTAAATTTCAATACATCTCATGTTGTGGTCAAAGTAGAACAGGGCTGGAGGTTATTGAAGAAGTTTTCTATTTCAATACATCTCATGTTGTGGTCAAAGTGGATTGTCAACAGTAAATCAAACAACTTTTTTAAGGGCTGTAAGGCGATACTGAATAGGCGTCATATAGCCTAAAGTTCCATGAATACGATGTTTGTTAAACCAGTTGACATAATCATATAATTCCAGTTCCAGATGACGAAGGCTCTGAAAGTTCATCTGGTTCACGAACTCTGTTTTCATGATTTTATAAGTGGCTTCGGCCACGGCATTGTCATACGGACAGCCTTTCTTACTCAGTGATCGACCGATTTCAAATGTCTCTAAAAGCTCATCCATCTTTTGATTTTTAAACTCGCTCCCACGGTCGGTATGAAACCACTGAATCTGACTCAGATCGCCTTTCACGGTCGCAAAGGCGCGGGAAACCAGTGCTGCATCCTTATGGGGACCAACACTATGGCCAATAATTTCTCGATTGAACAGATCGAGGAGCACACAAATATAGTGCCACTCGTTCCGGACTTTGACATAGGTTAGATCACTGACCACCACACGTTTGCTTTCCGTTTGATTGAACTCGCGGTTCAGTATATTAGCTGGAGCCGCTTCATTACAAGCGGTTTTATGGGGCTTATATTGTGCCACCGTGTAGGTGGAAACGAGCCCTTGCTCTTTCATGATGCGGCCAATGCGACGTCTGGAGACGATCAACCCACGCTCATGGAGCTTCACTTTGATCTTGCGTGTGCCGTAGGCTTTTCGATTCTTGTGAAAATATCCACAATAGCTTCGGTGACATCGTCTTCAGTGGCTCGTTCTTGGGCATCATAATAAAATGTACTTCTTGCGATTTGCAGGACGTCACACATTGCTGATACCGAGTATTTATCACGATTATTCTGGATGATAGCTACTTTCGTCCCATGATCAGCGCGGCTTGCTTTAAAATATCCACTTCCATTTTCAGACGCTGGTTCTCTTTTTGCAAAGCGATCAGCTCATTTTCTTCTGATGAGCGATTGTCCTTCTCTTTGAAGGAACCCGTCGCCTGAGCTTGTTTGATCCAGCGATCTAAAGCTGAGGCTGTGAGGCCATATTCCTCCACAAGGGCTGCTCTGGATTTCCCATTTTCATAGAGTCCCACCATTTGTTTTTTGAATTCTGCTGTAAAGGTACGTCGTTGTTGTTTTGGCATTGTAGAGATTCGCTCCTTAACATGATAGGTTTATTCTACAAGCCCTTATTTTTTCTGTCCAACTTAGTGTAGCCGATCCAAAGGCAAGTCTAAAGCGAGGGAGATGGTTAGTCAATAGTATTTCAATACATCTCATGTTGTGGTCAAAGATACATTTGATAAGCCTGTTGATCTCACTAATTATAATTTCAATACATCTCATGTTGTGGTCAAAGAGACGCTTTCTCTAAAAACGGCACCATCATTACCCAATTTCAATACATCTCATGTTGTGGTCAAAGTTGGACGACCTGACCGAAGAACAGGCACAGGCTGAAATATTTCAATACATCTCATGTTGTGGTCAAAGCTACAACTTCAACCGGGCCATGATGAACCTCGGACGATTTCAATACATCTCATGTTGTGGTCAAAGGGCGCATAACTTTAAAGCGCACCGTGACCTGTCTGTATTTCAATACATCTCATGTTGTGGTCAAAGTGGATACTCGGACGACTGGGGAAGCTTCACGCTGTCATTTCAATACATCTCATGTTGTGGTCAAAGGCAGAAGAATTAGAACTAATTTCACCAGCTATCTGCATTTCAATACATCTCATGTTGTGGTCAAAGCTGAGCAGATCGGTATTCCTTATAGCACTTACGCCAATTTCAATACATCTCATGTTGTGGTCAAAGAGTCGCACCGTGCCCGGCTCTCCAGCATTTCATAACATTTCAATACATCTCATGTTGTGGTCAAAGTTTTATGCCGGAGGACACCATTCACATACACACCGAATTTCAATACATCTCATGTTGTGGTCAAAGCAGTACGCAATATGTCAGTAGCAAAGCCGTGACTTATTTCAATACATCTCATGTTGTGGTCAAAGTTCTGTGTGGGCGTTTGATGAATGAGAGGGCTAATATTTCAATACATCTCATGTTGTGGTCAAAGGTGCGATTAAACAAGGAGCGGCAGCGGCTTTGTTGGATTTCAATACATCTCATGTTGTGGTCAAAGGTTCTTCTTTTGCTGCGCGATAGGTACTCTCTGCAATTTCAATACATCTCATGTTGTGGTCAAAGTTGACACGAGTAATGAATTTCTTTTGTGGGATTGTTATTTCAATACATCTCATGTTGTGGTCAAAGTGCTCACTAAGATGCCGCTTAATGGCTACGATCCGAATTTCAATACATCTCATGTTGTGGTCAAAGACCTGTATTATCCGGTAAGTCTCAGACTAAATCTGTATTTCAATACATCTCATGTTGTGGTCAAAGGGCTAGTAGAATCAAGATTTTCAGTTTTGACAATGTGCTTATTTTACTACAGCCACAAGGGTTTCGCAATTTTTTCCCAACCGTAGTCAACTTCTCACCTGTCATATAAAAAACGGCTGTAGACCTTGCTGCTCTTAGGGTTTCCCACTTTTCATTATTTTGGAGGTTGGGAAAAAACAGCCCTTTAACCCTCCTTCGAAAATTCCCCTATTCCAATTCGTTGGATATTTTTTATGGAAATTCACTCCACTGCTCTATATAATTCAGGTACAGTTCGTCACACGAGCTTAATCTAAAAATTAGGGGTGTTCCACACCTATGAACCCACACATACTACTCATTGAAGACGATACTTCCATTGCCGAAATGCTGCACAAAGCGCTCACCAAGGAAGGCTACACATTAACCACCGCCTATGACGGGGAAGAAGGGCTGCTTGCCTTTGAACGTCACACCTACGATCTGGTATTGGTGGATCTGATGATGCCGAAGGTCGATGGTATGGAGGTCATCCGTCGAATCCGTACCCACAGCGCCGTGCCGATTCTGATTATGTCAGCCAAGGACAGCGACGTGGATAAAGCGCTTGGACTGGGCTTCGGGGCAGACGATTATATCGCCAAGCCTTTTTCGATGGTAGAAATGACCGCACGGATACAGTCTGCCATCCGCAGAGCCACTACCTATGCACGCCAGCAACAGCAGGAAGAACAGCCGAAAGCACAAGTCCTGACCTACGGAAATCTGCGCATTGATTTTGATCATTTTATGGTCACCCGCAACGGAATCCAAATTCAGTTAACAGCTAAGGAATCTGATATTCTGAAGCTATTTGTCACCCATCCAAACCGTGTATTTACCAAAGCGCAATTATACGGGTTTATCTGGAAAGAAGACTATATGGGCGACGAGAACGTGATTAACGTCCATATTCGCCGCCTGCGTGAGAAAATCGAAGAAGATCCCTCACATCCTGTCCACATTAAAACGCTATGGGGCATTGGCTACAAATGGGAGAATGGCTGATATGAACATCGAAAACATTTCTGAATGGATCGTCGTCCTCATCCTGTCCGTCGTTATTGTATGGCTCTGGCGGGAACGGGTGGCCCAAAAGCGCAAAATAAAGGATATCCGAAACGCACTGGAACGAATTGTAACCGTTAATCATGCGGAAAAGCTGCTATATGTCACAGGTGATACCGAGTTGCAAAGGCTCATGACGGAAATTAACCGTTTGCTGGACTTGAATTTGAGAGTGTCTGTGGATTACAACCGAAGCCAAATCGCCATGCGCAAAATGATTTCAAACATTTCCCACGACCTTAAGACCCCGCTTACGGTGGTGCTCGGGTATGCCGAGATGCTGGATGCCGATCCGCATATTTTGCCGGAAGAACGTGCAAAGCTGTTATCCAGGATTCATCAGAAGACAAGCGAAGCGATTGAGCTGATCGGAAGCTTTTTTAGCTTGGCGAAGCTGGAGGCTAATGATACGGACATTCCGTTGACCCGGCTGGAGGTGGGAGAGCTGTGCAGACGCAGCATTTTGCAGTTTTATGATCTGCTGACAGCTCAGGGTTTTGCTGTGCATATTGATATCCCGGAGCACCCCATTCATGCCTTGGGGAACGAAGGAGCGATTGGGCGGGTGCTGAACAATCTGATCTCGAATGCGATTCGCTACGGTGCCGATGGTCGGACACTGGGACTGACTCTAACGGAACAGCAGGACACGGTGCGTATAGAGGTATGGGATCGGGGGCAAGGCATACAGGAGCCTGAGCAGGACAAGGTTTTTGAACGTATGTACACGCTTGAGGATTCCCGCAATAAGGCGATACAGGGCAGCGGGCTGGGTCTTACGATTGCCAAACGTCTGGTTGAGACGATGAACGGAGAGATTCATTTGAGCAGCATACCTTATGAGCGGACGGTCTTCTCTTTTACATTGAAAAAAATCAACTATTAATCGAACTTAATAATTTTGTAAGAAACGGGAAAGAAAAATGAACATTTCACCCTTTATGCTTGAATTATCAACAGTATACGAAGGGAGAACACCCATGACTTACATATTACGGACGCATCAACTGACCAAGGCCCTGAAGGGCAACGAAATTGTAGCGGGGGTCAGCATGAATGTGCGCCAGGGGGAAACTTATGGCTTTCTCGGTCCCAATGGGGCGGGCAAGACAACGATTATGAAAATGATTACGAACCTGCTCAAGCCGACCTCGGGTGAGATTGAATTGTTCGGTGAAAAATTAACGCCAAAGTCGTACCACCTGCTCGGACGGATGGGCTCGATTATTGAATACCCGATTTTTTATGACAGGCTGACCGCCCGGCAAAATCTCGAACTTCATTGTGAATATATGGGCTATTATAACAAGCAGGCTGTTCGGGATGCACTGGAGCTGGTGAACCTGCGAAACGCAGATGACAAGCCGGTAAAGGATTTCTCACTGGGGATGAAGCAGCGTCTCGGGATCGCCCGAGCGATTGCGACCAAGCCGGAGCTGCTGATTTTGGACGAACCCATTAATGGATTGGACCCGGTGGGGATCAAGGAAATCCGCCAATTGTTCCACATGCTGTGCAAGGAATATGGTATGACGATCCTTGTGTCCAGCCACATTTTAGTGGAAATTGAGCAAATTGCCGATACGGTGGGTGTGATTAATCACGGTCGACTGATTGAGGAAGTGTCGATGGAACAGGTGCGGGAAACCAATACGGAATACATCGAATTTACGACCAATGACTGCAAAAAAGCGGCCTACGTCCTCTCCCATCACCTGAATCTGACGAATATCCGAGTGCTAAACGATCAGAATATACGCATTTACGATACAAGTGTACCCCAGAAGCAAATTACGAAAACGCTCATTTTAAATGAGGTAGAGGTGGATTCCATCCACCAAAAAAATAGTACGCTGGAAGACTACTTCGTGCGGCTGTTACATGGAGGTGAACTCCATGCTTAAACTGATGCAACTGGAGCTGAAAAAGTTTCATTTGGCGGGATACATCCGTTCGGCGCTGATTGCCAACGCATGTATTTTAGGCCTGTTCATCATTATTGCGCTAGACAGCCAAAGTGAAGGAGTGCCCGAATTTACACGGTACGCTGAGCTTTTGGACCTCCTGGACTATATGGTCAGAGCCACATTTATTATTTTTGCCTCCGTCCTGCTGTGCCGCTTTATTGTGAGCGAATTTAAGTCCAAGTCGATTAACATCTTGTTCATGTACCCGATTGACCGCAAAAAGCTGATGGTCGCCAAACTCTTGATCGTGTTGCTGTTTACGTTCCTGTCCATTATTTTATCGGAAATCATCATTACGGCAGCTATTCATCTATTAAATCAGTTCGTCGTTATTGTACCGGATAAGCTTAGCCTCACTATACTAGGACAGCAATCAGTACGGACACTGATCAATGCGGTTGCAGCAAGCTTTATGGGGCTGGTTCCGCTGTACATGGGGATGCGAAAATACTCGATACCTACCACCATTGTGAGCTCGATCCTGATCGTAGCCCTGCTGTTTTCGAATAATAACGGCGCTACACTTAGCTCCATTGCGCTTGTGCAGATCGGGTTCGCCGCGCTGGGGATGCTCGTAGCTTATGCGGCCATCCGTCGTATCGAGTACAAAGATATTACCTCGTAATATGTAATTTTGTAAAACGCTTTCAAAAAATAAATGAAAACCTTTGTTCAATGTAACACATATTTTTCACTGGACTTCATTCTAAAACAGGTATATCCTATAGGAGAAATTAAAAAACGGAATAAGGATCTTCGGGGTAGGGTGTGATTCCCAACCGGCGGTATGGCTCATGGAGCTAAGCCCGCGACTCTGTATCTGGCAACAAGATACGGACTGATTTGGTGAGATGCCAAAGCCGACGGTAAAGTCCGGATGGAAGAAGATCGAAGCATGAACATGCCGCAAAGTGAATGAATGCTGTGTTATTGGTTTTGCAGCAACTTCATTTAACTTGCATAAAGCGGCAAGTTTATTTGATCAACCCCCGTCTTGCATGGCCTATCGCCATGGACGGGGGTTTTTGTGCCACCGGTCCTGTATTCGCAAGGAGCTAATTGAGTATGAGTCAATCATCAACTGTACTAACATCCAAAGGTTTTGATCGTAGCTCCCACATGAAAAGCGGTTTTTGGCTAGTCGCGATTGGAGCGGCCTTGTGGGGCGCGGACCCGCTGTTTCGTATTATTTTGCTCAAATCATTTACCTCTACACAAATTGTGCTGATGGAGCATGTGCTGCTCTTTATCTCCCTGGCACCAGTGCTGTGGAAGCATCGCGAGGAGCTTAAAGCGGTACGGCTTCGTCAGATTTTGGCCATCTTGTTCGTCTCGTGGGGCGGCTCGGCTCTGGCCAGCGTGATTTTCACAATGGCACTTAGCAACGGTGATCTTAACGCTGTGCTGCTGCTCCAAAAGCTTCAGCCGTTGGTCGCTATTATTCTGGCCCGCGTTATATTGAAGGAAATGCTGCCGCGTAATTTTGGAATATTAATTGTCGTGGCTCTGTTTGGGACGTATCTTCTTACCTTCGGCTGGTCGCTCCCCTTCGGACATGTTCATGATTTCATCCACGTCGGCAGTCTGCTTGCACTAGGAGCAGCGGTCCTGTGGGGCGGTTCGACAGTAATGGGAAGCTACTTGCTTCGTTCGATGAAATATGAGACGGTGACCTCCCTGCGCTTCATGGTGGCTCTCCCTCTGCTGATCGTTCTCACCTCTGTGGAGCATGCACCCTGGAATATGCCTGCTGGCACATGGGCGGGCGCAGCAGTGATTATCAATCTGTTGCTGCAGGCGCTGCTCCCCGGTCTTCTCAGCCTGTTACTGTATTACAAGGGCCTCAGTACGACCAAGGCGTCTTATGCCACGATGGCAGAACTAAGCTTCCCGATGGTCGGCGTTGTAATTAACTGGATCGCTTTCCAGCAGATCGTTACGGTAGCGCAATTGACTGGCTTTATGCTTATCTGGATTACACTCTTTATGATTTCTCGTCAGCAAAAAAACTAACAGGTACAATGTCTGTTACTTACTCCCCCAAGCCAAATCGAGAAGATGCTTTGCATCTCCGATTTGGCTTTTTATGTATAAGTATTAATATTTAACATACTACTTTAGAACTATTTTTAAATAAAAGCGTGTAAAACTAGCAACTATTCCTCGTTTCCCAAAGATTACATCTATAAAATCCTTTGGCTTTTGTCGAATAAAACAATGTAGTGATCATTAGACACAGAGGAGCAAGAACTATGACTAAAGCAAAACAAACGGTTCCATGGTGGAGCAGGTTTCTCAAACAGTTCTATTTAATGCGGACAAAATTGATTGTATCTTTTTTGGCGGTTCTATTGATTCCAAGTGTTCTTATTGGATACTTTTCGTATCAGGGGGCCAAAACCCAGCTTAGCCAGCAGATGGGCAGCTCAATTGATTTCAACCTGTTTTTATTTCGCAGCAACATTAATCAATATGTATCACCTTTAATAAAAGATTTAAATGTATTAGCTACTGAGGTTCAATCCAATACCCTGAATTCCAAGAATGAAGAAATTCAGGCTAAATTTGATGTGATCTTGAAAGCTCATCCCGAGCTGGATGGGGTACTTCTTGGTAATACAAAAGGAGAATATGTTCGTTCACCAAAGAAAGAATCAACGGATTATGATCCCCGTGAAAAAAAATGGTATTCAAATGCGATAGGGTTAAACGGGGAAACAATCATTAGTGCTCCGTCAGTCAGTGCTTCCTCGGGTAATTTAGTGGTCACGTTGTCCAGAAGCTTACCAGATGGTCAAGGAGCTATAGCAATGAACTTGAGTCTGGATAGACTAAGCGAAAGCTTGAAGGAGGTTACGATCGGCAATCGTGGCGGACTGTTTGTGGTTGATGCGAACAGTACAGTTGTGGCGGGTGCTGGAGTAGCCTTTAAGAATACGGGAAAAAAACCGGCAGACTCCATTAAAGGACTACCCGTTATTACCAAGTTAAATGAAGGGGAAATCCAATCATCATCCGCAACGAAAGAAATTCGATTTATGAACAGAGATATGCAATCATTTACACTCGTTGATCCTCTTACGGGATGGAACGTCATCGCCTTGGCAGATCAGGAGGATTATAGCGATTCGGTAGCTCCCATTTTGAGACAAAGCCTAATCGTTATCGCCATATCCACACTGGTTGCTGCTATCATTATTATCCTGATGATTCGCTCGTTCCTGATTCCACTGGGCAAGCTTCAAAATGGAACGCGCGAGGTTCGTGACGGCAACCTTACCGCACGGGTCAATCTGTCCGGCAAGGATGAATTCAGCGAGCTGGCGCAAAATTTTGACCAGATGACACATGCACTGCATACGATGGTTTCCGAGGTCAACCAAACGTCGTCCCGACTCGCGTCCTCCTCCCTGATGATCAAGGAAAGCACGGAGCAAACGACGGAATCCGTACAGCATGTAGCGGAAACGGTTATGGAATCCGCCGAAAATGCGACTACCAGCGCAGAGGCATCCGAGCAAACGGCCAATGCCGTTGAGGAAATGGCCAAGGGCGTCAGCACCATTGCGGAATCGGCGAGCTCCATCGTAGATTCAGCAGGACAGACTGAGCATGACGTAGCCAAAGGCAGCCAAATGATCGGTAGCGTACGCACACAGATGGACCGTATTTTGGAAGCTGTGACCCAAACCGCCAGCCTGATGGATGAGCTGTCACAGCTCTCTGACGATGCGAAGCAGATGAATAGCGCGATTGCTGCCATTGCCAAGCAGACCAACCTGTTGTCGCTGAACGCGTCAATCGAAGCCTCCAGAGCAGGCGAAGCCGGGCGTGGATTCGCTGTGGTAGCCGTGGAGGTTCGCAAGCTGTCGGAGCAATCCAAGGAAAGCGCGGATTCCATCAGCCAGATCATTACACAGATGCTGGATCTGATCCAGCGTTCCACGGCTACGATGAACGGTAATGTCCGTAACCAGGTGGGCGAGGGACTGCGTATTAGCCAAGATGCAGAAGGTGCCTTCACGAATATTGAGCGCTCCACATCTCATATTGTGGAACAGATTCAAAGCGTATCCGCAGCCGCTGAACAAATTTCGGCCAGTACGGAGGAAGTTTCGGCTACTGTTACCCATCTGGCAAGCCTGTCCCGCAATTCGGCGGATAGCTCACAGACGACCTCCGCAGCCGTTCAGGAGCAAATGGCGGCGATGGAAGAAATCGCTTCTTCCTCTCAGGAGCTGTCCAATATGGCGCAGGATTTGCAAGAGCTGGTTAAGCGATTCAAGATTTAGTGCCTGCAATACATCTGCACCTGTTCAACCTAAAAAAGCCTTCATCCGTATACAAAATACGGGCGAAGGCTTTTAATATGTTAGGGCATTAGACGATATCTCAATACTTGGATCAAATACTCATCTGTCCGGTCAACTGGCGGCGTCTTTCCCCTTCCGGGTCATGCTGAACTGAGATGCCTTGATGAAAAATGGTCGTAGCACGCGATTCCCTGTCGTATACCGGCCACTCCCTTTCCGACAGCACAGGCTTCCCATCACGTGCAAAAGCAACCCATGCCTGCTGCATATCTTGAGCCAGCTTCTGCATCGACGGTTGAATCTCTAATCCAAACTTACCTAGCAGTTCCAGATTATCGAAAACAAACGCAATTTCCGCGCCGTGAACCGCTTGTCCGAATACTGGATGCCCCGGCAGCGTCCAGTCAAAACGGTACATCCACACCGGGGCATGTACCGCTTGTGCAACCGCCAGAGCCAGCGCAGGCCGCCAGAAGAACAGATCGGTCAGCATCTGCGCTTGCCCCTCAATCGTAACAGGGAATGGTTCCGTCAAATCGCCAACATCTGACATGCCCGTCATTATTTCCAATGCCTGACTCGCCGTCGACTTGTTCATCAGATGGGATTCCTTACGAATAAAGTAAGCACCCTCATGCAAATTCGTTCCGATCAGAACGGATACCTGCTTGGCTGATCCTTTGGCAATCGCAGATAAAGGTACGTCAGGCAAGGTCACACCGTCCACAACGGGTTGATAGAGCATTGCCAGTCCCGGGCCGATCATTTCATGCGTCTTGGCCATGGCAAGCATGAGCGTCTCCGTCGGCAGTGTAAACAATCGTTCCGGATGCAGGGTGTCCACCCCCAACTGCTGGAGATATGCAGCCGTGACTTGCTCCGCCTGTGAAGTCGGCAGCACCTGCGATGCTCCGCTTTGTAAAATAGCACGCTGGAACAGGCCCTCTGCGGCTGGCATAGCCAATAACGCGGCAATGCTCATAGCTCCCGCTGATTCACCGAACACCGTCACCTCGTCCGGGTTACCGCCAAATGCGGCGATATGGTCCCTAACCCATTCCAAGGCAGCAATCTGATCCAGCAGCCCCGCATTAGAGGTCAGTCCGTCTCCCCGTGGAGTCAGGTGCAAAAAGCCCAACGGCCCGAGCCGATAATTGAGCGTAACGACGACAACATCGCCATTTTCTGCCATCCGTGCCCCATCATATAATGGAATAATTCCCGACCCGGTTACAAAGGCTCCGCCGTGAATCCACACCATCACGGGTCGTCCCTTTGCAGGTGCCTCCGAAGCAGGCGTCCAGACGTTCAGGTACAAGCAGTCCTCCGACTGCTCAGGCGGTTCCACCAGATTCCCGGTCATACTCTCAGCAGATGGCATAGGCTGCGGACAGATCGGCCCAAAGCGCGTTGCATCTCGTACCTCTTCCCAAGGCTTCAAAGGCTGAGGCGCGTGAAAACGCAGTTCCCCCACAGGAGGCTGTGCATATGGAATGCCCTTCCATACATGATATCCATTCACCGTTTCCCCACGAAGCTGACCCAGGCGGGTATGTATTGTAATACTTTCCATATATGAAGCCTCCTTTAACCTGTATGTTCAGTATTAAATATTCAACACAGCATTATATCAATCATTTCATATTTCTATTATACCCTTTGCGCAGGCCCAAACCAAAAATCGAACAAAGCTAATCCAAAATTAACAAAGCCACACACAAAAAAATGCCGGGAACGCTTTCTACGCTCCGGCATTTTTATGGAAACAAAAGATGATAAGCGATTAATCACGAACCTCTTCCTTCGGGATCAGCTTGTATATTTCTTCGCTTTCCATCGAATCAATCAGTCGGTCCAGCCACTTGTAATAAGCCACAGCCTGCTTCATTTTCAAACGATCCTGCTGGAGAACAGCCTTAAATTCCTCATATTCCCCATCCCGCTCCAGCAATCTGTCCAGCTCCTCAATGGCCTTGCGCAGCACCAGCAAATTCGTTTCAACCGCTTTTCTCCATTTAATAGCAAAGAAGTCTGTGAACGTTTGATGCCAGTCATATTCGACTTCATACAAATCCTTGCGTGAGCCTTTGCTCCACACCTTGTTGACCATTTTCAAATCCAGCAGTGTTCGGACACCGGTACTCATGCTCGTTTTGCTCATTTCCATTTCACGGCCCATTTCGTCCAGCGTCATCGGTTTATCCGCAAAAAAAAGCAAACCGTACAAATGCCCCGCAGACAGGGTGATCCCATACAAGTCCATATTTTTACCTATAGCTTCTATGACACGTTTGCGAATTTTTTGCAGCGAAGCCTGCTGCTCATCACCTAACTGGTACAAGCTCATGCTTGCAACCTCCTAATTTTAGAGCATTTTGCCTAAGATCGTATGAACGACTTTTACCCGTAACCGATTGGCTTTGACGCAACACATGAAATCTTTCAATTAAAAATGAAATGTTTCAAAAACAAAGCTTCTGTCTATATTACAACAGCATGGGTCGTTCAAAATCACAATTCGCAAAATTGCTAATGATAGTAAACTTTTAAAATTATGGATATACATAAATCTTTTGCTTATGATTATATTTCATTGTCTATTTTAAAAAAAGAGCTATCGGTTGTAAAGTTCCGAATGTTTGAGCATTCTATAGAACGAAGGAGCATATGGCAGGAAACTTTGTACAGTTTTTTCCGTACGTACTTTACGAACAGTTTTTTTGTTTGAAATGTAAGCAATGCTTCTGTTACAATTAATTTTGTCATTAACCATTTAGGATGTTCAAAATGTTGATTTTTATACTCATTCCTTAATGTAACACGGGGTTAATATCAAGCAAAGTATAGAAAGAAGAGGTGTATGTATGACGATTTTGGAAGTCAAAAATGTCAGCAAACTCTTTGGTCCTCACGCAGAGCAAGGTGTTCCGCTCCTGGAGCAAGGCTGGGGCAAGGAAAAGTTGGCCAAAGAAAAACAGATTACTGTTGGTGTCAACAAGGCCAACATGGAAATTAAGCAAGGTGAAATTTTCGTTATTATGGGCCTTTCGGGCAGTGGCAAGTCCACTTTAGTACGAATGCTAAATCGCTTGATTGAACCTACCTCCGGTGAAATTCTGGTACACGGCAAGGATCTCCGCAAGATGAACAAAGAACAACTCCGCGAAGTTCGCCGTAAAACCATCAGTATGGTTTTTCAAAAATTCGCCCTGTTCCCACATCGGACTGTATTGGAAAATGTAGAATACGGCCTTGAAATTCAAAAGGTAGAAAAAACGAAACGCCAGGAAAAGGCACAGCAAGCGCTGGAACTGGTCGGCCTTAAAAACTGGGGCGATAAAATGCCCGATGAACTGAGTGGCGGTATGCAGCAGCGGGTCGGTCTGGCACGGGCGCTGGCTAATGACCCTGAAGTGCTTTTGATGGATGAAGCATTCAGCGCACTGGACCCCCTCATTCGCCGTGACATGCAGGATGAGCTGCTGGAGCTTCAAGATAAAATGAAGAAAACGATTGTGTTTATTACCCATGACCTGGATGAAGCGCTGCGGATCGGTGACCGGATTGCATTGATGCGGGACGGATCGGTCGTGCAGATCGGTACACCGGAAGAAATTATGATCCAACCGGCTAACTCTTATGTAGCCCGCTTCGTCGAGGACGTGGATCTGTCCAAGGTATTGACGGCTGCTCATGTTATGCTTCGTCCAGAAACGATCACAATGGATCGCGGTCCGCGTGTTGCTCTGGAATTGATGCGCGAACGCGGGATTTCCAATCTGTTCGTCATTGATCGTACCAAGAAGCTGTTGGGCGTTATCAATGCAGAAGATGCTGTCCATGCGCTGCGCAATAATTTGAAGATTGAAGATATTCTCATGACGGACGGACCGCAAGTTGCTGCGGAAACGTTCATTAATGATTTGTTCGAAATTACAAGCTCGGCCAAGGTCCCTCTGGCTGTGGTCGATGACAAACAGAAGCTGTTGGGTGTTATCGTCCGTGGAGCTTTGCTGGGCGCACTTGGCGGAGATGTAACCACCACGAAGGAGGTGAATGCCCTTGATTCCGAAACTGCCAATCGCTGAGTGGATTCAAAGCATTGTAGACTGGATGGGTATTCATCTGGCTGGATTGTTTAATGTTATCTCTTCTGTTATTGAAGCTGTTGTAGGCTTTTTCTCTGGGCTGTTCATGCTTCCGCACCCTCTCGTGTTCATCGTGATCATCGGGATTATCGCGTTTATGATCGGCCGGGTTCAGCTTACGCTGTTTACCGTCATCGGCTTCCTGCTAGTTGACAATCTCGGCTATTGGAGCGAAACGATGAATACGCTCGGACTGGTCATCACATCCGCACTCGTATCCATTGTCATCGGGATTCCAATCGGGATCTGGTGTGCATATAGCAAAACGGCATCACGCATTATTACGCCTTTGCTTGATTTTATGCAGACGATGCCCGCGTTCGTGTACCTGCTCCCTGCGGTTACCTTTTTCAGCCTTGGTGTTGTACCGGGCGTAATCGCATCTGTTATCTTCGCGATCCCTCCAACCATTCGCATGACGAATTTGGGGATTATGCAAGTGTCGGGTGAATTGGTCGAAGCCTCCGACGCATTCGGTTCAACCTCGGCGCAAAAGCTGTTCAAAGTACAACTGCCGCTGGCTATGCCAACCTTGATGGCTGGTATTAACCAGACGATTATGCTGTCACTGTCTATGGTTGTTATTGCTTCTATGATCGGTGCGGAAGGTATTGGTGCCGTAGTATACCGTGCCGTGACACAGCTCCAAATTGGTAAAGGTTTTGAGGCCGGATTGGCTGTCGTTGTTCTGGCTATCGTGCTTGACCGTTTCACGCAGAACCTGTTCAAACCAACGAAAAGAGGCAAAAGCCGCGTATCTACCAAACAAAAGGTATGGATTACCTCTGCGGTTACGGCTGTCATTCTGATCGCTGGCGCATCGCAATATTTTGTTGGATCGAATCATTCTGCATCTGGCAAAGGAAACGCTGCTGCCAACCCGGTTGGCGAAGAAGTCGGCTATAAAATTATCGGAATTGATGCCGGGGCAGGTATTATGAAATCAACTGCCAAGGCGTTAAAGGATTACAATTTGTCCGACTGGAAGCTGGTAGAAGGTTCCGGTGCAGCGATGACTGCAACACTGGACAAAGCCATAAAAGCGAAAAAACCGATCATTATTACAGGTTGGACGCCGCACTGGATGTTCAACAAGTATGATCTCAAATATTTGGAAGACCCTAAAAAATCTTATGGTGAGGCCGAAGGTATTCATACGATTGCCCGTAAAGGACTGCAACAGGATGCTCCTATTGCTTACGAGTTTCTAAAACGGTTCAAATGGACACCGGAAGACATGGGTGAAATGATGGTTGCTATTCAAGGCGGAACCAGCCCTGAGCAAGCTGCCAAGGATTGGGCGGAGAAACATGCCGACAAGGTTCAGAAATGGACCCAAGGACTGCAACCTGTTAATGGTGACACCTTCAAGCTGAGTTATGTGGCTTGGGATTCTGAAATTGCCAGCACGAATTTGCTGAAATATATTTTGGAAAACAAACTAGGTTACAAAGTAACCGCACTGCAAGTGGAAGCAGGTCCTATGTGGACAGGTGTCGCTAGTGGTGATGTAGATGCTTCACCTGCTGCATGGCTGCCGTTAACCCATGCGGATTACTGGGCTAAATACAAGGATAAGCTCGACGATCTTGGGGCTAATATGAGCGGAGTTAAAACCGGATTGGTCGTTCCAGCTTACATGGATGTTAAATCGATTACTGATTTGCAGGATAACGGAGCCGAAGCGGCTCCGGCTTCCGCCACAACTGAGGACTTTGGCAAAGAGGTCGGCTATCGCATTGTCGGTACCGACCCTGGAGCCGGACTAATGAAGCTGACCGCTAAAGCTATTAGTGACTATGGCTTATCCGACTGGAAGTTGCTTGAAAGCTCTGGAGCTGCTATGACCGCTACACTGGATAAAGCCATCAAAGCCAAGCAACCTATCGTCGTAACTGGTTGGACCCCTCACTGGATGTTTAACAAATATGATTTGAAATACTTGAAAGATCCTAAAAAAACGGCGATAAGGAAGAAATTCATACGATCGCTCGCAAAGGTTTGAAGCAGGATGCTCCTGTGGCTTATGAATTTCTAAGCCGATTTAAGTGGACTGCTGAAGATATGGGTGAAGTTATGATCGCGATTCAGGACGGTACTGCCCCACAGCAGGCTGCCAAGAACTGGGCTGATAAACATCCTGACAAGGTACGGGAATGGATCAAGGGCCTACAGCCCGTCAACGGTGATCCTTTGAAGCTGAGCTACGCTGCTTGGGATTCTGAAATTGCCAGTACGAACGTATTGAAATATGTATTAGAACAAAAATTGGGCTATAAAGTAACAGCCCTGCAAGTGGAAATCGGCCCGATGTGGACTGGCGTGGCCGGCGGAAGTGTAGATGCTACCGCTGCCGCTTGGCTTCCATTGACGCATGCTGACTATTGGGCTCAATACAAGGATAAGGTGGATGACATCGGAACCAGCATGACCGGCGTTATGTCCGGGCTTGTCGTTCCATCCTATGTCCCGATTGATTCTATCGAGGATCTTAAACCGCCGCAATAATATTTTTCCCGCTTTTAAACCATACGAATAAGCAAAAGGCAGATCAGGGTTTACTCCTGATCTGCCTTTTTTTTGATATCCATATTTAAAGTTGCTCTCAGCCTTTTAGCGTGAATCCTTCTTGAGCGGGCACATCGACATGCTGCCCTGTCGTCTGGTGCTGTCTAAAGAATAACGGATAGATCGCGAAGGACACCAGCAGACTCACACAACCAATGACGCCTAGAGCAATCATATCTTTGAAGATGTATGTGATATCCAGTCCTTTGAGCGTGATGTTCCGTACAGCATCCAGGTAATACGTCAGTGGCAATATTTCAGCAAGCCCCCGCAAGAAGCCGGGCATTGCTTCCAGCGGCCACGTATAGCCTGACAGCATAAAGGAAGGAACGGCAATCAACATGAGGGTTTGGGTCGCATCCACTCTGGTCTTGGAAAAGAGACTAAACAGGAACCCTAAACCACACAAGGCAAAGTTAAAGGCCAGCGACACCAGAATCAGCGGCAGCACCTGCCCCCTGAACGGGATATCAAAGCATAGGGCGCTAATACTGAATACAGTCAGCACATTAAAGGCTCCCGCCACATAATACGGTGTCAGCTTGGCAATCGCGAGACGCCAAGGGGTATTTTTCCAAGCGGCAAATCTTCCCCAAGTCCCTGCCTCCTTATCCCGCGTACAGGACAACGCAATACCGAGCAGCAAGCACTGCTGGAGAGCCGCAGAAATGACCCCTAACGGCATGAACAGCTTGTAATCATATACCGGGTTGAACAGCACTCTGGACCGGAACGGGATGGTACTCAGCGTCGAGGCGGCCTGATCGGCGTTCATTCCCTTTTGCTTCATGGAATTGACCGATACCCCGGCGCTCACGCTACTAATGACCTGATTGGCAATTCGGCTGGCGCTGTTGGAATACATCATGTTACTTCCGTCAATCAGGGTCAGCACAGGCGGGTTCTCCCATGCTTAAGCCGGGTGGTGAAATTGTCGGGAATGACGATGCCGACCTTGGCTTCCCCAGTTTCCACCTGACGAACCACATCCTCCTGATTGGTGGCCTGCCGTGTAACGGCAAACGAATCTGTCGCATCGAACGCCTGAATGATCTGGCGACTGAGCTGTGAATTGTCTCCGTCATACACCGTGACAGGCATCTCGGTAATCCGCTGATGAGAATACAGGAAGCCAAACAAGATGGTATACACAATCGGTGTAATCAGCAGAATAGCCATAAAGCGTCGATCCCGGAAGATGCTCAGCCATTCCTCACGAAATACATCGCGGATACGAAGTCTTTCCTGTTGATCCTGCATATTACTGCGCCCCTTTGCCTGTAAACAGAACCGTGGAGCCTGTCGGAACCGAAGCCGCAAGATCCGGCAATGCTATTTTAACGCCAAAGGAACGTACATCCTTATCACCGGAGCTTTGGCTCGGTTTTTGAATAGCGAAGTCGGCAGCCGATTCCAGCAAAATAACTTTACCTTTCAGTTCCTTGCCGCCCGACAGCAGTTTAACTTGCACAGCGTCCCCTGGCTGGAGACCATTCAAGGACGTTTCCGGCACATAGAATTTAGCCCAACGCTGCGTCGAAGTTTCAATCGTATAGACCGGGAAGCCTGCACTGGCCATTTCGCCCAAGCTGAGCGATTTGGATTTTACAATGCCGTCCTCAGATGCGCGTAGCGTGGTGTAGCTTAAGTAGGTCTGAGCTTCCTGAAGGGCAGCTTCTGCCTGAGCTACCTGTGCATTGGCACCTGCAACCGCCGACTGTGCCTGCTCTACCGTGGATTGCGCCGCCTTCACAGCAGATTGCGCCTGTTCTACCGAAGCCTGTGCGGCTTTGACATCCTCCTGCTGTAAAGTAACCTTGCCCGCTCCTGCCTGTGCTTCCTTCACCGCAGCCAATGCCTGACGGTATTGTGCTTCAGCCGCCGTGATTTCTTCCTTGCGGCTTCCCTCGCGTACCATATTCAGTTGCTGGGATGCTGAATTGTACTTGGCTTCCGCCTGTTGATGGTCCAGCGTCGCTTGATCCAGTGAGGCTTGGGTTGCTGCCCCGGCTTCTTGAAGCTTTTTGGCACGCTCCAGATTTTTAGTGGTCAAATCCAGCGTTTCCTTGGCAGCCTTCACACTCACTTGTGCTTGCTCCAGCTCTTGCGGTCTTGCGCCGCTCTTGAGGGCATCCAGCTTCGCTTTGGCCGCAGCCGCAGCCGCTTGTGCCTGTTCGATCTGGCTGGATGAAGCCTGTGCAGTCACGCCGACTGCTGTGGTACCTTGGCTCTTTTTGGCCTGAGCTGCACTCACGGTAGCCTGTGCCTGCCCCACTCCCGCTTGAGCCTGCAATACGCCAGCCTTCGCTTTGGACACATTACTCTGGGCTGCCAGCAATGCCGCCTGTGCCTGTTTCACCTTGTCTTCCAGCTCACGGCTTTCCAGATGGGCTAACACCTGCCCTTTTTTCACCTTGTCGCCCTCACTCACGAGCATCTGATCAATACGTCCCGCCATCTTAAAGCTGGCATTGAGCGTATCCGATTCTACATAAGCTGTCGGAATGGAAGAAGACTGATCCGCAGACAGGCTACTGCCACCCTTTTGAAAAGCGGTCAGAGCATAAATCCCTATGGCGATTAAAACAATAAGTACGGCGTAAATCGTATATTTTTTAGCTTTCATGTTCTCATCACTCCATCTGTCTATTAATGATGTATACCCAGCGCATTACAAACAAAAATTTCAATACTCTCCCGAACTTCCTGAAGGTTCATCGTTTCGCCCCAAACCATTGAGCGCATCGGTGCAAAAATGTAAATACCAAATAAGCAATTTGCCGTCGTTTTCGCATCAAGCTTACTCGAAATTTTTCCGTAAAACTTACCGGAGTCGATCTCCGCTTCCATAAAATCAAAATAGTCAGCCAATACCTGCCTGATATTAAAATGCTGCTCCTGCGAAACCCATCCCTTGCTAACTAGCAAACGACAAAAATCCGGCTCTCTTCCAATAAACTCAACGTGTACTTGAATCAGCTTGTGAATCCTCGTTTCTACCTGATCCTTCGGAACCTGAGACATGGTTTCACGGATATCCTGAACAAAGCGCTCCATCCCCATCTTCAAAATATAAATGTACAGATCTTGTTTATTTTTGAAGTTGTAATAAAGGGTCCCTTTAGCAATGCCGCATACCTTGGCGATTTCCTCCATATTGGTTTCATTGAAGCCACGTTCGGAAAAAGCCTTAAGCGCACCGTTAAAAATAATTTCCTTCGTCTGGTTTTTCATGCTTCCTCCTTTTTTGAACTGACCGTCCAGTACAAAAATTATACGTTTATTATAAGCCCATTTTTAGTTATCCAGCAATAGGAAATGTACAAAATAAACAATTTTAGACAGTTCGTCTAAACGGACGTTCTAAAAACGGGAGAATTCAGACATACAAAAAACAGACCGAACAAGTGAGGGGGTCACTTATTCGGTCCGTTATTTTATAAAATCGGCTGGTAAAGGGGTCGCGTATTAAGTTTACCAGCCGCTTTTAAGGGAAGGCGATTATTTTTTTACCGTTTGATTGTATTGCGCAATTTTGCCTGTAATCTCCTGTGCGGCTTGATCCAATGCCTGTTTTGGCTGTTGCTGTCCGCTCAGGACGGCCTCGATTGCACCCTCCACGATTTGACGCGCTTCCGGGAATACGCCCATCACTGCGCCTTGTGTTGCAGTGGATTGCGCCGATGCATGCAATTGGTCAACAGCGGTTTGGAATTGCGGGTATTTCACCATGTTGTCCTTGAGTACCTGCTCGTTATAAGCTGCTTTGGTGATCGGGAAGTATCCCGTGTTCACGCTCCATTGTGCCTGTACAGCCGGGGAAGCAACGAATTTAATGAACTCCCACGCTGCCTTTTGCTGGGCTTCAGGCTTGTTGTTCATGATGTACAAGCTCGCACCGCCTACAACCACGCCGCCTTCTTTAGCTTCATTCGCTCTTGGCAGAAAGCCAGTACCTACCTCGAATTTATCGCCAACCTGCTCCACAATATTACGCAGCGAAGCGGTGGAATCCAGTGTCATGGCAATTTGTCCTGCAGAAAAAGCCTTCGCAGTATCATCGGAGTTACGTCCCAGGTTGGATACAACCTTTTCGTCGATCATTTTCTTCCACCAAGTCAGGGTTTTCACGCCTGCATCCGAATTCAGCAGCGATTCCGTTGCCGCCTGATTGCGTCCGTTGCCATTATTCACATAATCCGCATTCTGATTGGCAAACAACTGCTCCATAAACCAGCCGTAGATGGCGATGGATGCACCGGATTTTCCGTCCTTGCTCAAGGCTTTGGCAGCCTTTTCAAATTCATCATATGTTTTCGGAGGATTAGCCGGGTCAAGTCCCGCCGCTTTAAAAGCATCCTTGTTATAGTACAAGATTGGATTCGATGTATTAAATGGCATTGCATTCAGCTTACCGTCAATGGTGTAATACCGCGTAATATTGGGCTCAAGCTGCGAAAGATCGAACTTGTCTACATCAATAAATTGTTGTACAGGAGTAATCATCTTGGAGTCAATCATGAATTTACTGCCGATTTCATACACCTGAATGATGTCCGGGCCGCTATCGGAACCCAGTGATGCTTTTAGCTTGTTCAAGCTGTCATCATATTTGCCCTGGTATACCGGCTCTACCTGAATGTCCTTGTGGCTGGCGTTAAAGTCAGCGGCGATTTGCTTGATCGCTTTTTCACCGTTACCGGACATGGAATGCCACCAAGTCAGCTTCACCGGAGAACCTGCTGCTGCTCCCGCATCACTACCGTTGCCTGGCTTCTCAGCCGCCGTGTTATTGCTACAGCCTGCTGCAACAACGATTGCAGTGAGGATAAGCAAGGTCAAAGCACTTTTCAGACGAAAAAATCTCATAATCTCTCTTCTCTCCCTTTGATTAAATGATTCTCGCATACAGATTTTCTTGCAATATACTTTGGTGATAATGCTCTGTATATAGGCTGCTTGCGCAGGTGTTACTGTACTTGTGGGTTGTTTAGCCTTTAAGCGCACCCGCTGCCATCCCGCGTACCAACTGCTTCAGACCAAAGATCAGCAGAAGCAGAGACGGTAAAATGACAAGGGCCGTACCCGCGAATACAAGATTCCATGAGGTAGATTCCTGAAATTCGAGCATGGAAATTCCGATCTGTACCGTACGCATATTCTCGCTGTTCGTGATCAACAACGGCCACAAGTACGAATTGTACATATTCAGGAACGAATACACAGCCAATGTTCCGAGCGCCGGGCGCGATAGCGGAAGCACATGGAACAGGAAGTAGCGGACATGTCCGCACCCGTCCATACGAGCCGCCTCGAACAATTCCTTGGGAAGCTGGAGAAAAAATTGCCGCAGCAGGAACGTTCCGAATGCCGTCGCCAGAAACGGAACCGTCAGCCCTTGATAGGTATCCAGCCAATTCCAGCTACGTACAGTTAGATAGTTCGGAATAATGGTCACTTCCCACGGGATCATCATGGTAGCGACAAACATGCTGAATATGAAGTTCTTCCCCTTGAATTCCATTTTGGCAAAGGCATATGCCGCCAAGCTGGCTGTAATCAACTGACCGATCATCGTCAAGCCCGAAATGAGAAAGGTGTTACCGATGAATGCAGCAATCGGAACGATTTCAAACACCTCGGTAAAATTGGCCATATGAAAGGAATGCGGGAAAAAGCTTGGTGGATAGGCACTCGCTTCCTCTGGCGACATAACAGCCATAAAAAATGTATAAATGACCGGATATAAAATCAAAGCAGCCGCAATCGTAAGCAGCACATACAGCAGCGTTGAATTAAGATGTCGTTTCATTGGTAATGCACCTTTCTTTCCACCCATTTGAACTGGATCATCGTAAGCAACAGAATGACGACAAACAGTACAATCGCCTGTGCGCTGCCCGTTCCGAAGCGGAAATTAACGAAGGCTTCCTGATAAATGGAATACACGAACACATTCGTGCTGTTCACCGGACCGCCCTTGGTCAAAATGTTAATTTGAGCAAAGGACTGGAAAGCTCCAATGATGGATACTACGGTTACAAAGAAAATCGTTGGCGACAGCAGCGGCATGGAAATACGCCAAAACGTCACCAGCGGGCCTGCCCCGTCCATTTTGGCACTCTCATACATGTCATCTGGAATCCCTTGAAGTCCACTTGATAAAATAATGTAATTAAAGCCGAGATTCATCCAGATGGTCATGATCGCTACGGAGAACAATGCCCAATCCGGGCTGGTCAGCCACGGAACCGGATTGATATGTAACAGGGAAAGCACATAATTGAACATCCCCAATGTCGGATGAAACAGAAATTTCCAGATGACCGCAGATGAACCGACCGACAACACCATCGGTAACGAAAAAGCGAACTGGAAGATGCGCATCCCTCGCATCTTGCTATGTGTGAGTGCAGCCAGCACCAGCGCCAGTAGAATGCCTAGAGGCACCGTCAGCAGTGCAAACAGGAGAGTAACCTTGATTCCTTGCAGGAATTGACCTGAGCTGAAAAGCGTAGCAAAGTTGTCTAACCCAACATAAGCTGCAACATTTCCTGCCGGATCTGTAGAGTGCAAGCTGAGATAGACCGACTTGATCATCGGGTAAAACATAAATAAAGCAAACAAAATAAGTGATGGAGCCAAAAACGTATACGCCAGCGCGTTTTCGCGCAGTCTCTGAATTTTTAGCGAACCCGTGCGTATGCGGGCTTTAGACGAAGCCTGTTGCTGGCCCCTCGTCCCGAGTCCCAAAGATTTGTTAAGCTCACCCAAAACGGAGCGCCCCTTTCTTTTCAAACCAACCTCAGTAAGTGTATCGTTTCGATGTAAAGGGAACATCAAGCGGGCTGGAGCAAAATGTTAATGTTTCATGCCTTTGTAAAACCTGTCCCACCTAGGTACCTGCACAATGGCACAGACTCCGCATACGATACATCATTATATGAGTATGGAGGTCAGAGGCGAATGCCGTACAACACCGTCAACCCCCAAACCTTATATCAGGCGAGACCGGAATTACAAACAGAACTCAAAAGGGCCCACGATCATCTGCATCACCAATTGGGTCCTTACGTCAATCACACCGTCCGCGTTCAAACGGTGGATCATCATGTGCATGAAGGAAGGATCGTTCACATCGACCGGGATCACTTGTATTTGAGCGTTCCTCACCCGTACCACGCTCCTGCTCCAGGCACCCACGGTACCATGCCACGCTCCGCATCGTTCCTATACCTACAGAAACGTCGTTCTGCCGCTGGTGCTGTACAATCTGCTGGTGGTGACACTGCTGAGCTAACGCTCGATCCATTCCGTCCCAAAACCAAAAAACCTCCACCTTCGTGAACAGCCGACTATCGGCTTATTACGAAGGTGGAGGTTTTACGTATTTATTTTACATTTTATAAACGAATGATTACATATGAAATGCATGATTACTTACATCTATACCCGATTCTTGACCCAGGGCAGCTATAAAATGCTCCAACGCATCTGCTTCCGGCAGGTACTTAAATACTTCACGTGCATTCCGATTCATCAAAATAATATGTTCACTGGAACCCGGATCCAGCACATTCTTTTCCAGCCTGGTCGATGAAATATGGTGATAATTGATAAACTTAAGCCATGGAATGCCAAAAGTGGAAGAATAAAAAATCAGTCGTTTGGATGTCACCGCCAATATTCCGCAACATGTCGTGTCCTGTAGGCTTTGTGGCACATCGTGCGTACACCAAATACATGACCGGATGTGTTCGCCCGCCTCTAAGGTTTCGCTAATGGCTCGCAGCTCTTCTTCCTTTGTTTTCATCCCGTCTCATCTCCTGTTCGAAGCTAAGGAACGAGTCGCTTATATGATGATCTCTGATGAGCTTCTGCGGCTTGTCCCGTCAACCTCATTCATTTTCAGCCAGATTAAGACTTTCACGAATCAGACAAAGACCTACCTCAACTGCTCATTGAAACAAGGATGGATATGTACAATTTAACATGGCTATGGGCAGTAATCAACAAGCAAGCTACCACTCTTTCGGAGCATCATTTCAGTGTCAGAGCTACGCTGGAAGCTGTGTTGGACAGGAATAGGAGTGAATTGAAGGAGGTGATTTTCGGGAACGAGGAATGGTATACGCTCCTTCTTGGTAAGCTAATGTGAGAAAACGTCAGAACGGAGAAGAAGCCTGATGAAATATAACCGATTACTGTCTGCAAGTATCGCTGTTTCCTTGTTCTGTGCCAGCCTATGCCCCACACCCTATACCAATACTGCACAAGCCGCATTGTACGCCTCCCCTGCTCCTACAAAGGGAAGAGCCTATTATGAAGAACGGGGCGACATTGTATGGGAAGTTCCTACCCAACGCAAGGTGATTGCCCTTACATTCGACGACGGACCAGATGAAAGCAAAACGCCCGCCATTCTGAATTTGCTCAAGCAATATGACGCCAAGGCGACTTTTTTTGTCGTTGGCAGCCGCGTAGAAAAACTCCCTGACATTGTGAAGCGGGAACGAAGAGAAGGCCATGAGATTGGAAACCATACCTTCCATCATCCATCCTTTCAGCATATTTCCCGTAACAAAGCTCTTTCCGAGTTGGACCAAGGCCAGGCGAGCATCGTTCAAGCTACCGGTTCGGGAACCCATCTTTTTCGTCCGCCCGGCGGTTCATACACCGATACACTCGTGAAGATATCCAAAGAAGAAGGACAGAAAATGATTTTATGGTCCTGGCATCAGGACACCCTGGATTGGCGAAAACCCGGTGTACACCGGATCGTTAACAAGGTGCTTCGCAATGCCCGCAACGGCGACATCGTCCTCATGCACGATTATGTATATAAAAGTACACAAACCGTTGAAGCCTTAAAAATCATTTTGCCTGAGCTGAAAAAAAGAGGCTTTACCTTCGTCACCATATCTGAATTGCTTGCCAATCGCGAGACACCCGAAGAACTGATTGAGGTTAATAGGTAAAGAGTCTGAAAGCAAAAGCTACTAGTTACCGAAGCCTGAAATTCGGTGGCGCGAGCGGGAAAATGAATTAGGGAGAATGAATAAATGTGCTTAGGATCGCAAAATTGCAACTGCTGTGCATAATCTTAATATGGATACCCGCTTACAGCTTCTCTTTAGTTCGTGCAGAAGCCGAGCCAGCTAAACAAGATGAGGTTATCCCATTTCTTCAAGAGCTGTTTGATGACCGTACCCGGTTGTTGATGGATCAGGATAAAACGCATATCGAGGACCATTATTTATTAAAGGATAAACGAAGCAACTACGTGTACCTTCATGAAATGAACAGAGCGGAATATATTCAGGAATGGGCCAAGCATCGAAAAATGAAATTCATGAATGCAGAAAGCTCCATTCGGATAGCCCGTGCCGAAGTGTTGGGCGATACGGCAAAGGTGTCACTTGTTCAGTCCTTGAAACTGAGTTATGAATATATCGACAGCTATCCCGGTCAGCATGATTTTGGAATTGGAACACGTCATGGCATTACACTGAGAAAAAAAGATAGCCGTTGGTACGTAGAACGTGAATGGTATACAGACCCTCTGGAAGAAAATTCAAAAGAGATTGAAAAGTCCCATTTAAGCTTTATTCCTCATAAAGATCCGGTGCCATCAGAGAAAGTTACTCATAAGTACAACAGAGCCCGCGCCGTTGAATATGCTAACAAGTATGCAGGAATAACATGGGGAGCAGGAAATCGTCAGCGATATAATCAAAAATACCTGGATTATAACTCCAAAGGGGGCGACTGTACCAACTTCTCCTCCCAAGTTATCGGGGACAAGGAGGAAGGCGGAGGGCTGCCTATGAAATCTGGGTGGCATTACTTGTATGGCAACGGTGGAAGCCAAGCCTGGGTTCAAACGGACGCTTTTAAAAATTTTCTGATACGCTCCGGCTATGGAAGAATTATAGGACAAGGAAGCTTCTCCGATATTGTGCATTCGGTGAATGATCGGCAGCAGCACCTTAACAGACCACAGTTGCTGCCAGGTGATTTGATTGCTTACGTATTAAAAGGAGATGTAGACCACTTCTCCGTTGTTGTCGGGTTTGATCAGGCTGGCTATCCTTTAGTCAACTCCCATACGGCAGACCGTTTCAGGGTGCCCTTTGACTTGGGATGGGATAGAAGCACCCAGTATTTGTTGATTCATATACAAGATTAAGCATCTTGAAACCGTTACAATTGTTCATATCCCGGAGGTTGCTGTCATAGGAATAAAGTGGACAGCTTCCAATGGGGTGAAAAAAATTTGAAATTGCCTCTTATATTAAGACAAACCATGATAAGAGCTAATGCAATGATCGTCGTGAAAGCCATAGGCTTGGTCGGAAAAGTATTTATGACACGGCTTGTTGGAGCTGAAGGAATGGGCCTCTACCAGCTAGCCTACTCCTTCTATAGCTTAATATTGATGATTATTTCCGGGGGATTGCCGACAGCTTTGGGTATGTTTACAGCCAAGCATACGGCAAGAGGCTGGCGGTTGTTCAAAATTTTTTCAGTGTTCATGATCCTCACGGGATTGGTATGCAGTGTACTAACCTTTTGGTTCTCAACACCGATCGCTAATTTGCTCGGCTATCCACAGCTCGACTTTGTGATTCGATGCCTCTCCCCTGCTATACTGGCCGTTCCCTTGCTAAGTCTGCTGCGCGGATATTTGCAAGGGCTTGAAAGGTACACTGCGATTGCCCTTTCGGAAATCATAGAGCAAACCGCCCGGATCGGTACTTTAATGTTGCTGGTGCCACTATTTATTCAATCCGGCATCGAGTTTGCTGTAGGCGGAGCGGTACTGGGAACTTTTACAGGCGCATTGTTATCCTTTGCTGTGCTTACTGCTTTTTTTATACATAACCGTCCCTCTGTAGCTTTATCCCCCCCATCAAGTCGAGCAGATTTACCTTTAGTGGTACAAGCTTCCTTTGCTATTGCGCTTACACGCTTGCTCATCCCTGCGTCCGATTTTATGGATGCGATCATCATCCCCCAACGATTACAGGTTGCCGGGGTTTCTTCCAAGGAAGCAGCGGAAATGTTCGGTATTGTCACTGGTATCGGCCTTGTCGTCGCTTATATGCCTACTTTGATTACAGGTGCATTAACACATACGCTCACTATGAAAATAACTGCGGATTGGCAAAATAAGAAATATAATGCATTCTACAAAAAAAGCCACACCGCCATTCAGGTAGCATGGGTCTGGGGATTAGCCTCAGGTTTTTTCATTTTTGAATATGCCCCAGAAATCTCCCTATTTGTTTTTGGTATACAAAATGCCGAAATCCCCATTAAATCGTTGGCTATGTTACCACTACTCGTCGGATTGCGGGAAATTACAACAAGCATCTTATGGGCACAAAATCGAAAGAAAACTCCCTTTATTGGCCTTTGCACAGGTGTACTTGCCAATTTCATTATTCTTTACTCCATAGTTGCCATTCCCGAGTTCGGGTATACCGGCATGTCCCTGGGAATCATAACACTGGAGCTGATCGCAACAGGCTGGAATTTCAAAACGCTAAAGCTCTTCCAACGAGCCAAATCCCGTGCAGGCATTGTGCTATTAGTGGATATTCTCGTTTTTGAAGCCATTCTTATCGTGGTTACGCTGTGTTCCAAGGCGTTATCCTCATTGGGCTGGCCGGAGACGGTTCATATTATTGTGGAGGCATTTCATTACTGCTTTTGGTGTGCTCTGTATTTGAAAGTACGATTAAAGAGCGTTTTCGAAGATTAGCTGTAAAAAGGAAATCAAGTAAAAAGGCCTCCCACAAGTTTATTGAACTCGTGAGAAGCCTTTTTTCTATTTCAATGCTAGCATTTAGCTATTTGTCACCATTCTTTTGTCGAGCTGCTCAAGTACAATCGGCCATGCCTGTTCATGTTGGTTCCTTGAATTCTCGTCTGGAAAACCTGCGTGCGTTAAGCGAAGTTGTGTACCATTGCCGCTAAGTTCAAGCTCAACGGTGAGCACCGTTTCAGCCCCCTTAGTCCCCCTTCCCCGGTAACCCAGGTCAGTTCGATCAGGCGATCCTGCTCAAGTCTTAGAAATCTCCCGTAATGTGGATGGCGATTCCCTTCAAAATGCGTTTCAAAAAAGAAGACCGTGTTCACCTTTCCCTCCATGAATACCGTCCCTGGGGCTGCAAACCAACGGTCAAACTGCTTCGTCCACGCTTGATACAACACATGAGGCGACGCCTCCATTTTTCGCTCAACTGTTAGATTATGCGGTCTTTGTGAAAGATCTGGCAAAGAAATAGATAGTGTCATTTCATCTTCAATCCCTTCAGTCAAACAGCATATAGATTTTCTCTACATCATTATAACCATAAATTAGAGGTATTTACCAAAAGCGCTCCTCCCTCAACATCTCTCTATCAAAAAGCCCCGGTCTATATAAAGCGGGGCTTTGCCATTTTACTTCATAGCTATACTTTTCAGTCCAATGATTTGGAGGCCAGCCATGCCATCATCGTTGTTTTCTTTCCGTTAATCACCTTCGATACTTCGTTGTTATACACGTAAATCCAGGACCAATGGCCATTGTATTCATACGGTGTTTTGTCGCTCTTCTTGTACAAACCAGAAGTATCCACTACGTTATCAAATAATGACATATGAACATCCTTCGCTCCGGCATTCACTAAACGGTTGTAGGTCGGAATCATATAATCGTTGGGCGGTACTATGGTGTCGGTTTTGGCAGCCACAAACCAGATCGGCAGATCCTTCATTTCGCTAATTTGTTCATCGGTTATAAGACTATCCTTCAAGGCTTCACACACGACCATAGCTGCTGCAAAATAGTCTTTATAATCACGGATCATCAGCATAGTCATATAACCGCCGTTGGAGTCTCCGCCAATGTAGATTCGATCTGTATCAATATCTTTGTTCTTGGCCACGTAATCCTTAATTAAGGACATCAATGCTTGCTCATATTTGGAGCTTCCGTCTCCAAAGCCTGTAAAACCATCCATCCAGTAGGTTGGAGTCTGAGGCGCCAACACATAAGCCCCACCAAAATAGGATTGAATATCCTTAGAAGCAAAATTCGCTGCTTTATTGCCGGAAATCGGAATGGTTGGATCTGTGCCTCCCTCTCCCATACCGTGCAGCCAGATCACTAGAGGGTTTTTCACTTTGTCTTTTGCCGGCGTATAGTCCGCATAGGTTAAAGTAACCCCGTCAAAAGAAGCTTTTCCAGTTTTAAATTGGTCAACAAGCTTACGTATCTCACCTGTGGAAGTATCAATCTTCAAGCCGGAAATCGTTCCTGATTTGGTTTTAATAGCTTTTTGCTGCGTGATCGTGTATTTGTTATCATTCCATCCGTTAAACCCGGAACCTGCATCATAATGAATAGCGGAGCCTAATGTTATGGTTGGGCCGATCTCCATTTCCAACACAACGTAGTTTCCGGTTTTCTTTACAGGGTTGCCGCTTTTGTCCGATACATAGGCCTTGATGACCTTCCGGTTGCCTTTCTCAATAAAGGGATTTACCAGCCTGCTATCGCTTCTTTCTACATGCACCTTAAATGTATCCTTTGTTATCGCATCTTTAGGTACCGGCTTATCCAGGTTAACAATGATCTTCGTAATGGTTGCTCCCCAATCCTTAACTTCTGCAACCGTCCGATATGAGGTAGACTGTATCTTTGCATCCTTGGCCCATGCACCAGAACTGAAAGCAAGGGTCGTACCAACAACCAGAGTTAATAACATAGTTGTTTTAGCAACCTTTCTAAACCGTTTAAACATAATGTCTTACCCCCCAGGTCCATTTATAAAACGCTTACATTATTTATTTTAATGATTTCTTTTATTTGCATCCCGCCTTTTATTAACCTAATTAAGGTCAATTACTGACTCCTGGCCCCAGCATACCTCTTGTTCTCTTTCGATATTGATGTGGTGTAACCTGATAAACCTTCTTAAATACCCTGGCAAAAGATTTCTCGTTCGGAAACCCGTGCTCCAGCGCAATTTGGATGACGGAATGATCCGTATTCATAAGAACACGAAAAGATCTCTCCAGACGGATGGCATTGATATATTGAAATAGGGTCATGCCTACATGCTTGACAAAAAAACGGGACAAATATTCTGGAGATAACCCAAAAACCTGGGCTATGGAATCCAGGGATAAGCTTTGATCGTAATTCTCTTGGATATAATCAGTTATCAACGTCAGCCGTTCCAAATATTTATTGGAATTAAAGCCACGGATAGATTCGTTGTCAATTTTAAAATGCATTAATAAAAGATACACCAGCTTATAAGATAGCGACGTTAAATGGATATGTGCTAAAGGGTCATTATGCTGGTTGAGGTAAGTTGCAAATAATGTGTTTAGCAAATCACGCAGCTCCGCAAATTGCTGAAATCTCTGCTCGTTGGTTTCAAAAATAGATATACAGTCAAATGAAACGGGATTACTGCTGTTAACATTTTCTCTAATAAATCCAGAAGGAATCAGAACGGTTATAGCCTCTCTTCCTTTTCCCTTAGCCACAGAAAAGGAATGAATAGCATTCGAATTGATGAGTACAATATCTCCTTCTTTGGAGCTATAATTCGCACCATCAATGTAAATATTGTCGATTCTTCCTGAAAGCACATAGGATATTTCTACGCTGTCGTGCCAATGCCTAGGTATGTATGCTGGTTCATTTGAGGAATGAACTATAATTTTTAACGGAAAACGATTGTCTGTCTGGACCAGCTCATATTTGTACTCCAAGTTTGTCGCTCCTCTCAGATGTGAACATAATAAATAGAAGAAAATGGCTTCAGCAGAGTGCCGAAACCACTTGTATTTAACCTTCCTCTCTCTATAAACAAAAAACCTAAGTATAACAAAATACAAGATCCTTAGATCTTAACATTTTGTTCCTTAGGTTTTGCCTGCGTAACAGTAACAATCCTAATGCTATTCATTTAAGTAAGCTAAGTATATAGTGGGTTAAAATTTATGTCAACGCTTTCATTTTGATTTTTAGTGTTTTAAGTCCACCGATATACCACTGCATTCAAACCACCTCAAAATAGAACATTCGCTCTTATTATATGCAAACATACGTTCTGTATTGAACACATAAAAAACGCTGGTGCTAATTGCCAGAGTTCTCCTGTCCATCTTAACAACAACCACTGCCATTAACATTGACAGTGGTTATCATTACTATATAGACACCAAATATGGTGCTCTTCCCTTAAATTGCACAACCTCACGAATACCTACACTATGGAGCATCTCTATTGCTTCCGCAAAGCCTTGCTCAACATCCCCTACTTGATGTGCATCCGAACCAATGGATACCGCTCTGCCGCCTAAATTCACATACATGTCGAGAATATACGGATGAGGGTGAATCCAGCCTTGTCGATATAGTCCTGTCGTATTCAGCTCAAGAACCTTTTCCTTCTCGATGATTAGCTTCAAAATATCATACAAAACAGGTTTGCAAGCCACAATATCTTCTTCATCAACTGGATAAGTCGTATATCTCGTAACATAATCCAAATGGGCAACGATATCATAATTATCCATCTGGTCGACAGCCTCTCTTACCTGCATAAAATAGTGTTTAAGCCTTTGCTGGATAGGCAGATCATGATAAGCCTTTTCGGAAAAGTCAAGGTAACCATCATTATGCGCAGAAAGCAAAATGACGTCAAACTCGCGCTGAGCCAAATATTCGTTTATGACGTCTTTATAGTCGCTTCGAAAGCCAACCTCGATGCCTTTGCGAATCTCCATAGGATAACGCAGTAATAGCTCTTCCACTTCTCTATGGTAGCTCTTCCAGTCAATATGAACATCCTGCTTGAAATATTTGCAATCATACTCTAAATGGTCTGTCGTAACGATAGCAGGCTTCCCCAGTGCGAGCGCATATCGCACAAGCTCCTCCAGCGTTGAGTTGGAGTCAGGCGAATAGGAGGAATGCACATGCTGATCGATTAAGAAATTGGGTATTGTCATCCTTTACTCCTTCTATTTCTATTGAAACTGCAAAAGATTGCGCCCTTCGTCTGTCATATCGAATAGATGGAATTTATTTGGCCTGATGCCGATCGAGACCGTCTCGCGCTCCTTTAGCAGTTTCTCGTTATCGGTCAGTAAACGAATCATAATATCGGACTGTCCAGCTGGATCCGTCATTTTAACTAATTGCCCATTACCTAAATGCTCAATAAGATCAATTTCTAGCATAATAGATGCTTCATGGGGCTGCTCCGGAAAGAACAAATCATGAGGACGTACGCCCAGCTTAACCGCTTTCCCTATGTGCTGCTCCCCAACCCTGCGCGCCGGAGGGATTTCCAATTCGAACAGTTTCGTCTTCACCCACTGCCGGTTCTCTCTCAGCTCCACTGTTCCGTCAATCAAATTCATAGGCGGATTGCCTAGAAAGCTTGCGACGAACAGGTTAGACGGATGATGGAATAGTTCATTCGGGGGTGCGTATTGCTGAATTTTTCCGCCGTTCAGAATAGCTACCCGATCAGAGATGGCTAAAGCTTCCTCTTGGTCATGCGTGACAATAATAGTCGTTACTCCTAATTTGCGTTGGATTTTCCGAATTTCATCTCGTACATCCAATTTTAATCGCGCATCTAAATTGGACATCGGCTCATCCAGTAGTAAAATTTCCGGGTCCTTAGACAATGCTCGCGCCATGGCGACACGCTGCTGCTGGCCGCCTGATAGCTGCGAAGGCTTGCGATCGAGCAGATGATCGATTTGCAAAATTTTACTCGTTTGCAGAGCACGCTCGTACGCATCCTTCTTAGACATTTTCCGCTCGCGAAGCGGAAACGCGATGTTGTCACGAACCGTCAAATGAGGATAAAGCGCATAGGACTGGAACACCATACCAATATTTCGATCCTTCGGCTCCACATGATTGACAAGCTTATCCTTAAAATAAATTTCCCCGGAAGTTGGCTTCAGTAACCCAGCCAGCATCATAAGTGTAGTCGTTTTCCCGCAGCCTGAAGGACCTAGCAGCGCAACAAATTCACCTTTTGCAATTTCAAGATTCAACCCGTCAACTGCACGGCTTTCGTTTTGCTTACCATCATAGTTTTTCACGATATTTACAAGAGAAATCATACCTGCTTTGCTCCTCCCAAATTGACCTTCAGGAATACTTTTTGAGTAAAGATATAGAACACAACTAGCGGAATCGTGTAAAACAAACCAATCGCCGTGATCAATCCATAGTTCATAATGACATTTTCCTTCGTTACCAGACGAGACAGATAGCCAGCCAGCGTCAGCATATTGTCATCGAATATGAAAAGCTTGAATAGAAACCATTCGCCGTAGGCGCCTAAGAAGGCGAACACTGCAATCGCCCCGATGCCTGGCAATACATACGGAACGAGCACCTTCATGAGGGCTCTAAATCTCGTACATCCATCGACCATAGCCGCCCATTCCAAGTCCCACGGTACCTCGTCGAAGAAACCTTTCATAATATACACTCTGCCTGGCAATGATCCTGATATCGCAACGAGAATAACGCCTAAGTATGTGTTCACCAGATTCATTTGAACAAGGATGAAAAAGGTAGCGATAATGAGCGTAATGCCTGGAAATGAGCGCATTAGGAACAGGAACTTCATTGCGCCCAGCTTTCCTTTGAAATCGAGCCTGGAGAATGCATATGCGGCAGGTACGGCAATAAAAATTTCAATCACCACAATAAGAAACGAATAGACTAATGTATTTAGAACAATAGGCCAAATCGCCGGCAGGTTAACCCCCGCATACTCGACAGGTTCTTTGACAAATTGAAGTTCTCCAGTGAAAATTGGCCTGTCGTGCTATTAAAGGTTGCCGAGAGAAAATACCATATAATCATTCCAACGATAGGCATGGTGAATAACAGCAGATATGTGTGCACGAGCAGCTTTTTTACAGTAGTTGTCGACATCTTGGCCCTCCTAATCTTCAATGCGTGATGGCTTGATCATTTCATCGAAATCAAACAGCCTCAGCAGCCATAATGTCAAAATAAGCGAGATCAGAACTACCACAAGAGAAAGAGCGGCACCGTAGCCATAATATTTTAAATTAAAGGCCTGCTGATACGCATATAAAGATAACGTTGTCGTGTCTCGCATAGGCCCGCCATTGGTCAGTAGCAAGATGAAGAAATAGGAGGACACAAAACCGATAAGGTCGGATATCGTAATATACATTAACGGCCATTTTAATGAAGGAAGGATAATTTTAGTGATGACCGATTTTTCACTTGCTCCATCTACTTTGGCAGCCTTATACAAATCTTCAGGTATGGAGCTAATTGCAGCCGATAACAGAATCATGCCGCCTGAAGTTGTAGATACAATGGTAGCAATGATCACGACAGCCATAGCGATTTTCGTAAACCACGAAATGGGATCGCCATCTGGCTGGAATAAGAGCAGAACCTTATTGATAAACCCCTCATCCGTAGGATCAAATAAATATTTCCAGAACGTAACATATACAACAGCAGGAATGATGCTCGGAATTAACCATAGGACACGATAAATGACTGCCGTAAATTTACCCTTCAAGAAGTATTGGGTCGCAATCGATATAAATAAACCAAAGAACAAAGAGAACACGAGCGTAATAACTGCAAATATGAAAGTGTTCCATAAAATTTGAGGCATGCTGTAATCGGAAAATATTCGCTTGAAATTATCCAAACCAACAAAGTTGATTTTCATTGAAGCATTCAAATCCGTGAAGGACATGATAATGGTCGCAATAGCCGGAAGAATAAAAAAGACTAGCACCAGAAGAGCAAAGGGCATAATGAATAAATATGGGTACACTTTCTTGGTAAAAGGCTTCTTGTAAGCCGTCTTGGTCAAAGCCACTGGGATCTCCATAATGAGATCTGCACCTGCTTCCTATAAAGAAAATATACAGAAAAGGTGCTCATGCAAGCAGAGCACCTTTTCTGTATCATCGTTATTCTACAATGAGACTGTCCGCTGGTACATTTTGTTGTACATCCTTTTTGAATAGCTCATAGGCTTGAGATGCTGTTCGACCTTTTGTCAGAATAGCATCAATTCCAAGCGTAAAAGATTTCATATAGACCGCATAATCCATTTGAGCCGGGCGAGTTTTCGTAAAATCGATTAAATAAGCATGATCTTTGTAGAAGCTCATTTTTTGGAAGCGAGGATCCTCCTGTGCTGCCGCCGTTACAGGCAGCTTGCCGCTCTTAAGCGTATGATTAATCTGCAGATCTGCATCCAGCACATGCTCAATCAGCCTTTGAACATAAGGCATCTTTTCATCATCCACATTAGCTCCTACATAGATCATCGCAGGATTGCTGTAGGATACAGGCTTTCCTCCCTGCTGAACTGACGGAACCGGAATCCAGATGGCATTTTCCTTAAACCATTTTTCATAGCCAGCCAAGTCATCATCCATGCCAAGTTGCTTACGCATGACTTGATAAAATTCAGTACGGGCAAATTCAGCGAATAACTGGCCTTTAATGAACAGCTCCGCAGCCTTGTCCGTATCAATATCAGCAATCCCCTCCGTGACTACGCCGCGTTGCAGCGCGTCATACCAAAACTCATAGACCTTCTGCGTATTTGGCGACAGCACCATCTTGTTCTGTTCCGCATTATAATTGAAGTTGCCGAATGTATAATTCCAGCCCTCAAATCGGGTATCTTCAACTCCAAAGCCTACCTTAACCAGCTTTTGCTTAACAGCCGCATCTGCAAGATCAACAAGCTCGCCGAATGTAAAACTGCCGGCATCAACGCGAGCCTTCAGCTCATCGATTTGTGCGGCTGTCCAGCCCAAGCCTTCCAGTGCCTTTCGGCTAATGAATACGGGAGAAGCGTCCATATCCTGAATAACGCCATAGTAGTGGTTTTGGTACTTCATAATGTTATCGTAGGATTTTGGCATGTTTTTGAACACATCGGATGTCCCAACCCAATCCACATCGCGGATTAGACCGGCGTTCAACTGCCACCCAATATCTACGCTGGAGTTAATAAACACATCTGCTACTTTTTTAGCTTGCGCTTGCAAAATCAGCTCATCATCGCCAACGCCAGGCCACCAGTCTATTTTGATCTGCACATTTTCCGACTTCAATTCTTCGTTCAAACGCTTTTCTGCTTCTATAAAATTGTCCTTACGCGCTCCCATGTGTTCTCACGAACGGAGATCACGACCTCTTTCATATTCCCATCATTGCTAGAAGACTCTGTAACCGAACCAGAATTTGAGCCTGTACTACATCCCGCTAACAATGTAATACTTGTAAGTACACTAACTAATCCAAGTGCAAGCCTCTTCATGCTTCTAAACCCTCCTCGTTTTCCAGCTATCACTGGCATAACTAAACTATAACGGAGAATTGTAAAAACCGTGTCAATTACACATCAATTATTTGTTTTATTTTATTTTTAATTGTATTCATGTTGTTTTCAAGAGTTATTAATCTGTTTTCATTTTGTGAATACTTGCTCCAGCGATTGATCCAATATCAAAATAGCTTCCTCCATTTGTGTAATACTGGTAATTAGTGGGGGAACAAGCGTAATGACATTTCCGCTGGATACCTTGAAGCTTAGTCCTCGGGACAAGCATTCATAGAGAACTTTCTCAGTGCCTGTCACTTCCTTCTCTTTTGTCTCGCGATCAGATACGAGTTCTATTGCCGCAAGCATGCCTTTAACCCGAACATCACCTATTACGGCATACTTCTTCTGCAATTCCCCAAGATGAAAAAGCAGCCATTTCTCCATACTTTGCGCATGGTCAAGCAGGTTTTCCTTTTCGATGTATTCAATGGTAGCCAAAGCTGCCGCACAGCCTACAGCGCTTTTCTCATGGGTATAATGTCCGAGTGAAATATCGCCCGCAATATCCAAATGCTCTCTCGCAACGATGCCCGCCATCGGAAAAATCCCGCCTCCAAAACCTTTACCAATGACGACGATATCTGGAACAATATCAAAATGCTCGTGAACGAACATTTTGCCTGTACGACCTAATGCCGTCGGTATTTCATCCAATATGAGCAACACGCCATAATCGTCGCAGATTTGACGAAGTCGTTGCATATAGGCAACGTTAGGAATCTGTACATCCGTGCTTCGAATAGGCTCAAGAATGACAGCGCACACATCAACTTCTCGTTCCAACATATAGGATAGGTAGTCCAGATTTTTGGCAGCAGCCGTTTCTCCTTCACCAAAAATTGAACGATAGCTGTTATAAGGCATCATATGCTCTGTTCCAGTCATCAACGGTCCAATCCCACTCCTGAATACAGCTTCGCCACCAACTGATATTGTATCCAGGCTTGCGCCATGAAAGGAATCCCACGTCGAAATGGTTTTGTGCTTACCGGTTGCTCTGCGTGCAAGCTTTAGTGCTATTCCAATAGCACTTGTACCTCCGGGTGCAAATAGCACCTTGTTCAAATCTCCTGGTGCAAGCTCGGTCAGCTTCTGTGCCAGATCAATCGCAACCTGGCTCGTATAACGGCGGGGCAGAAATGGCAGCTGCTGCATCTGTTTAATGATGGCATTCATTACATGCTCATTTTTGTAACCCACCTGATGAACGCTATTTCCATGAAAGTCCATTACTCTGCGTCCATCCACATCCTCAATGTATATTCCCTCTGCACTTACAATGGCATTTAAACATGGCGTGGACATCGACTGATGAAGAAAGAGCTTGCTATCCTGGTCCAAGACAGCAAGCGTCTCTTCACTTAGATGCTCATCTTGCCAAGCTTGACGTTCATCCGTTCCATTGATATCTCCTTCTATACGACTATTGATGCGGATTGGCATAAGGCAGCTCCTTATTCATCAAACGTTCATTGATTTGCTCAATCATCGCAGGCAACTGTGACATGTCCTCAATAACGCCATGCGCTCCTGCTTCCATATAGTTCTTACGCACACCAGCAATAATCTGACGTTCTTCCTCTGGAGACAAATGCTCTACCTCAGCTTCCGTAAGACCAAGCATAGAGCTGCCTTTCACGATACCAATCGCCCACACGCCTGCACTATTTGCCTCTTGAATATCAGATATCGTATCTCCGACCTTAACCACTTGTGCATGATGACCCAGACCAAGCTGCTTCATATTTTCATAGATCATATACGGATAAGGTCTGCCTTTATCCATAACCAGGTCAGGAGTTACCCAATGATCAGGTTCGTAGCCATATTCCTTGGCAGCCTTTTCCACAATGGAAAGCATGGTGGAAGTATAGCCTGTCGTTGCTCCAATTTTTAAGCCTTGCTGCTTCAACTGCTGTATGGTCTCTACAACATATGGATTGGGCTTTCCGTATTGCGGGAGAATAGCCAGTAGCTTAGGCTCGAATCGATCATGCAGCTCATCAATGTCTGCCTCCGTATAACTACGGTCAAATTTCTCCTGAAAAGCGGCTTCTATTCTTGGCATTTGCAACAACGTTTGAATGTGATCCCACTTCAGTTGCCCCATTGGAACCCGAACCTCTTCCATCGTTAACGGAATATCTATTTCCTCAAAAATATCCAAAAACACCTGCACCGGTGCAAAGCAACCATAATCAACTGTGGTTCCCGCCCAATCTAAAATAATGCCTTCAATTCTCATATTTCATCTCTCCAACATAACGTAATATTTGTTCACTTAACTTCTTCATATCCTCGGCATGCACGTCACCTATATTCCCGATTCGAAATACATTAGCATCTGTTAATTTGCCAGGGTAAATGACAAAACCAGCCGACTTCAAGAAGTTATAAAAATGTTCAAATGCAAAAGGAATATGTGTTGGATACAAGAAGGTTGTAATAATGGGAGACTGTAGCTCCCTTGGCAAGTAGGCCGTAAAGCCAGCTTGAGTCAACCCTTCCACGACGATTTGCTGGTTGGTCCGATATCGCGCATGACGGGCTTCCACGCCGCCCTCTTCATCTAGCTCCTTTAGCGCCTGCGCAAACGCGTGCACGACATGCGTTGGCGAAGTAAAGCGCCATTTGCCAGCATCCTTCTCCATCGTCTCCCACTGGTCATACAAATCAAGCGATAACGACCGCGCTTTTCCTTTGCATTTTATGAGCTCATCCCTTTTACATAGAATAAAGCTAAAGCCTGGGACACCCTGAATGCATTTATTTGCGCTGCTGATGATAAAGTCGATTTGCAACTGTTCTACTTCAATCGGAATGCCTCCGAAGCTACTCATGGCATCAATTATTGCTATTCGATTATTCCGCTTAATCACATCCATCACCGCTTCAAGCGGATTCAGAATGCCTGTGGTCGTCTCACAATGGACCATGGCCACATGTGTAATAGCTTTATCCTCAACCAGTTTCCTCTCCACTGCTTGTGGATCTACCTGCGTATTAGCTTCAAATATAAGAGATAGATGGGGAATTTTAAGCACCTTTGCGATTTCCTCGATGCGCTTCCCATACGCGCCATTTTGCAAAATTAACAGCTTCCCGTTACTTGGAATGACCGATCCAATTGTCGCTTCAATCCCGAAGGTACCACTGCCTTGCATGAACAGAGCTGTGTAGTGCTCCTTCGATGCACAGCCAACCTCTAATAGTTGCAGACGAATCTGCTCGACAATCGCCTTATACTCATGATCCCAAGTGCACCAATCCTTTAGCATCGCCTCTTTGACCGTTGACGTTGTCGATAAAGGACCCGGCGTTAATAATAAATATGGGTTACTCATAGCTCCTCCAATCATTGCAACTCAGACTTGGGATAGATCGGATTGCTCCACGCTACTCTGCCCGATGTATCTACACATTCCACGCGCACATATTGCTCATTATTTTGAATGAGATATTCGGCTTCGGTGATGCATTGGCCCGTCGGATCCATTTCAGCCAAGCCATTGTCCGGGAAAGTAATAAAACGAATGCTTCGTACAGGAGAGCATTTGACTTTAAACCTGTCGTTCTCAATGCGAAGATCATGGATCATGGGACCATTGGAGCTATAATAATGACCTGCTTTTATGGCCTCGATAATCGCCTGTTGCTCTAATTGATCGGTCTCTACAGCTATCCAACCTCCATAAAATTCGGATACCACCATATCAGTCGGCCCCCGTGAGCATCGTCTGCGGCGATTGCGTTTACCTGCTTGCCTCGCTTGAGAACATATTCCCAGTAGGATACACCATAACCTACCGCCTCTTGGATTTCGGATTGGTGATTATAGATTTCGATCGCTGTATAGCCCTCAAGTTTATGCAAATCCTCTTCCCGATTTTTAGACCATTCGGGATGATTCATAATGACAAGATTTCCTTTGCTCCTCATTTCATCAATCAATTGCTGAATGGTATCCAAGCTCTCATAATCCGGCTTTGCATGTTCCTCATCATGCTGAAAAGTCTTCTCTGCCAACAATGAGCGATCCAAAAGTCCATGCAGATGATACTGCTGACCGGTCGTATTACGTTCCATCTCGCAAGCCATTTCATAGCCGTCCAGCATAATAAACGTTTCCGTGTCATACGCATCGCTATGAAAATAGATCTCATGGTCACTCAAGCACATAAAATCATAGCCCTTAGAGCGATAGGCTTCTATCATTTGCTCTACGGTATACTCGCCATCACTGCGAAAAGAGTGTGCATGAATGTTTCCTTTATACTTTTGACAGACAGCATCCAAAAGAACAGCATCTCTCATTGTTGTTCCTCCTCCTCCAAATCTCCCACAAAGATCGGATTAGACCAAGCTACTCTGCCCTTCTCGTCCACACATTCGACCCGAATATATTGCATGTCCTTCTGAATCATCATGCTTCCAGAGGTCATCAGCTCACCTGTCTCGTATTGCACGAGGAACGGCCCGCGTTGTGGAAATGCTTTAAACATAATATATTGGCAGGGCGAACACTCGACGTTGACGAACCCATCCTCCACACGATAATCCAGGATCTCAGGTCCAGAACTGGAATAAAACTGTCCCTTCTTTAGTGCATCTATAATCCCTTGCTGCGAAAGCTCCTCCGCCTCGACAGAAACCCAGCCGCCCCCAAACTCAGCAATTTTGCTGTTTGGGTCATGATTGTGCGAGTCATCAGCAGCGATCCCAAACACACGCTTGCCATTTTGAAGCGCATGATCCCAGTAGGCCGCTCCATAAGACGAACTTGGCGTCCATTCCGTGGCATGATTGTATATTTCAATCGCAAAAAATCCATCGTACTGAACCATATCCTCGAAACGTGTCAAATGCCATTCCGGGTGATTGAAAATGACGAGATTTCCATGAGCCTTCATTTCATCAATTAGCTTCTGCGGAGATTGTGATCCCTCCCAAGGAATGGGAATCTCAAACGATTGCAAATGATGAAATTGTTCCTTCTCCGACTCTATTGTCGGATCACCCAGCACTCCAAAGTGGTAGCCAGAGTCTTTATCCGGCACGTGATTCAAACCTCCTCTTTCCATGCCTGGCAGCACGATGAAAGAATCCGTATCATATTCAGCCGTACGAACGAATACATCATGATCCGTTATACTGATAAAGTCGTAGCCCTTATCCTTGAACGCAACGACAACATCCAGCGCCTCTTGCGATCCATCTGACCATGTCGTGTGTAAGTGCAAATTTCCTTTGTACTTCCTTTTGCTTTTGTCTAAATACACTGCGTCTTTCATCGTCACCACTCCTGTTTTTATCATCATCAGATTGACTAGGAACCTGCTGAAGCACAAAATTATGAACACAAATAAAAAAATGTTTTTAATTGCTTTTATTTTTATTTATGTTGTTTTTATCATTCTACTGCTAAAAAATAATCAATACAATGCAATCCCAAATATTTAACATAGAGATTACAAATTTAACACAACAACAAACAACACAAAAAAAGCTAGTAGAGAAGGAATTCCCTCTCTACTAGCTTTACGCCTGAATCAAGCCTCACGTATATGATTCACTCGGCATCATCCATTTTGTATTGGAGTCTTCCAACTGCGCCTTCCATTCTGATGGAGGCTCCAGTTCCGAAATAACCACATCGACATTCTCGAAGTCGCATATCTTAACCATCGATCGTTTGTTCCATTTTGATGAATCCGCCAGAACAATGGACGTTTCCGACTGCTGAATCCATTTGCGAGTTAACGTTGCTTTTTCATAGTCATAGCTTGTAAATCCATGCTCCATCGATAAGGCATCTACAGTTACAAATGCCTTATTCACAAAAAAATCCGACATATTTGCTTCTGCAATAGCACCTGATACACGGAGATGCTTCACGCTCACTTCGCCGCCAAGCATAATAATTCGGCCATCGAATTGCTCTCGTTTCTTGAGCTCGATCAAGGACATCATGGCAGAGATCGAGCTCGTTAGAACGGTAACCTGCTGCTTCTGAGATAGATACGGGATAATCTGAAGCGGTGTCGTGCCTTCATCTATAAAGATAACGTCATGATCATCAATTAGTGTAAAAGCAAGATATCCAATTTTCTCCTTCGCCTCTTGGTTAATACAGGCTCTTTCAAACAATGCTGGCTCTACCTCTACCTTCAGCTTGATCGCACCGCCATACACCTTCTTGAGCTTATTCTCCTTCTCCAGCTCATCCAAATCTCTACGAATCGTTTCTGTTGTAACCTCGAACATGCGTGCCAGGTCGCCCGCAATGACCTTCCCATGTTCGTTCAGCAAGTTCATAATACTTAGCTTTCTTTCTTCACCCGCAAGAGACATTGCAAATCCTCCTATTCTTCCTCGCTACTATTCCCACGTATTTAGACACTCACTTGGACATTATAAAGATAACGCCGAGGAAGGCGTCTCAGGGACATTCTTAATCAAATTCCGCATCCATTTCTGGGAGCGATAACGTTTATACCCTATGAAGGCCTTGCTCATCTCTTCACACAAAAATAATGCATACACCCACTCCGGCGGCAGACGGAGCACATATGCCCCAACAAATACTGCCGGTAATGCAATGGCCCATGTTGTAATTAAAATCATGCTCATCGTAAACAAATTATCTCCACCTGCTCTAAACATACCGACAATCCATACATTATTCAAGAAAAATGCGGTCATTGCCACAGCCTGCAGCAGAAGAATATTTCCTAAAGAAGCGTGAACCTCCCCACTTAAGTAAGGAAAAATAAAGGACACAAACGGCGAAACCATCATCATGACAGCACTAACGATTATACCCGTAATGACCGAAATCCGAGTAAATCTGCGAGCATAATCCAGCGCCTGCTCCTGCTTGTCCTGTCCCAGCTTTTGTCCGATCATCACTTTTGCCGCGTAGGCAAATCCGTGAATCCCCATCATAAAATATCCTTGTAGCGTATTTGCAAGCTGGAATGTAGTCAATGCCGCGATGCTTAATGAACCAAAAGCTACGGCATACAGCATATTTCCGATCGACCACATGCCTTCGTGAAACACTAGTGGGGTTATCGTTTTCACCACCTGCTTGCGCAGTATCAGAGGTAAACTGAACAGCTCTTGAAATCGAATATTTAAATAATACGATTTGCTATAAATGAAAACAAACAAAAACAGAAGACTCGTACCTGAAGCTATCAACGTTCCCCATGCCGCTCCTGCAACACCCAGGTTGGGTAAACCCAACTTCCCGTAAATCAGCCCATAGTCGAGTGTAATATTAATCGCCATCGCACATAGACCGACATATAAAGTTATCTTAACCTTCCCTATGGATCCCAGCGCCTGAGCATAAGCATCTCTAATCGCACTGATCAGAAAAACAAAAGCCATAATCGTGAGGTATTGAATACCAAGCTGCAGTATTTCAATATCCTTAATAAATAGAGAAAGAATCGGCTCCTTCCAGATCCACACAACAACAAACGCCAGAAGACTGATGCAGATTCCCGTCAACAGCATAAAACCGAATGTTGCTCGCATAAGCGTATGCTGCTGTTTTCCGTGGTACTGGGTCATATAAGCAGTCATCCCATAGACTGCAGTAAGGATCATCGATAAAATGAAGCTGATTCTGCCTATTGCAGCGGTGACAGCAACTGCCCCATCTCCCAAGCTGGTCACCATTAGCATATTCACTAGCGAAAATGAATTAGCAACAAGCATTTGTAGCACAGAAGGAATAACTAATCCTTTCATCTCCCGAGTAAACCCAGACTTTCCGATCGTACTCTCTCCCAAGCATATCCCTCATTCACATTCAAATTGTACGATACCTAGCATGTTTTTCACTTCGTTCTGTTTGTTTAACTATAGTCTTCTTGTTGTTTTAGTTGCTTTTATGTTGCCTAACTCATCATACATATTGCTTGTCATTTAGTCAATGCATGAGGGCGAGAGATCATGACCTTTACCAATCCTTCAATTTCCATCGCAAAATGCCCACCAATCAAAAATAAACTCCACAAACTCACCAAACATGGTTTGATAGTTTCAATGTTCTTCTGCGTTGTATTTTTGAACCGTCTGTCATCAAAAAAATCCTGATAAGCAAATTTCAATAACTTAGACACCATCTAACATTGGAGGTGCAGTTTTTGTAATGGCTAAAGTGACCACACAAGAAAAAATACAAGCGGTAAAAAGGTATCTTGAAGGGAAGGAAGGACAGAAAAGCATAGCGAGGAGTATAGGAGTATCGCATAGTATACTCCTAACATGGATTCGACAGTACGAACATCATGGAGAACAGGGTTTTGAAAATGGCTATACAACTTATTCCGTGGAAGATAAACTAAAGGTGCTTCATTATATAAACGAACATGGGACATCTATCCGAGAAGCAGCTGCGATTTTCAATATACCAACACATTCTCTGGTACTACGTTGGAAGAATCAACTAGAGACAGAAGGTGTAGATGCCCTCAAATCAAAGAAAAAGGGGCGTCCATCCATGAAAGAAGAATCCAAGAAACCTACTCCAGTTGAAGGCTTTATCGAGGCGTTACAAGCGGAAATAGAACGTTTGCGCATGGAGAATGCCTACTTAAAAAAGTTGAATGCCTTAGTTCAAAGCAAGGAAAAATCACAAAGCAAGACAAAGTGAAAGTCATTTTTGAACTAAGGCTGAATTACCCCGTTACGGCTCTGCTTCAACCTCCTCATTTTGTATCATATTCCATATTATACCACATACATCATCTATTGAGAGATCTTTTTTTGGTTTATGCGCCACACACTCCGGTCAAAAATAAAAAAAACTCTGCCAACCAATTAGGTTAGCAGAGCTTTTAGTTTAAGGAAAATCTACACCATTCATCTTATTGTTGAATAACCTATAAAAGCAACATTAGAGCCTTAGTAACCCACCAAGCAGCAGTTTCATTTCCGGTAACTTGCAAAGCACCTGCATATATTGCATCTTCAATAGCTCCAGTAAAGTTATCAACAACACCAAGAATCTGTAAGAATCCCTCTACTCCAATGAAAGCTTTCACTGAAGCCGGAAGCTTATCATATCCTGCTTTTAAAGCTTTTACTGCCCAGCTCAATTTCCCTTGTGTTTGATACTCTCCACGGTCTTCTTTATTTTGGATGGCTTTAATAAAATCATTTTTTTCCTGCTCAGACAAATTGAAATATTCGGCGATACCTTCGATATCTTGTAATTCAGATTCACTAAGAGAATCCTTAGCACTACTAGAAACACTACTAGAGTCTGTAGAAGGCAATGCGTACATTGAGGCTGGTACCGCAATCACACCTGATAGTAAAGTTGCGGCCATTAGTGAGGTTATCCATACTTTTTTCATCACTTCAACTCCTCATTGTTTTTTATATGCATTTACCATTGATGTAATAGTTACTCTATTTATGGTAAACTATAGTTGATTTTATGACAAGTTCTATTTTGATTAATTATTTTTTCAGGAGGTATTTGGTGAAAAACATTTGGAGATTTATCATCGCGCTGCTCATCGGCAACATTATCGGGAATCTAACATACGGAAGGTTAGAATTTTTTCAATACAACACAGGAACTGGATTTTTCACATTAGAAAACCTCATTAAGTTTATTATCGACTATGGTCTGGCTGTGATTATTGCATTAATCATATACATCTTGATTGGAAAAGTTTTTACGAGAAGTGATCAGGAATAAACCAAAAGGACTCCTTACTGGTTATAAACCAGCGGAGTCCTTTTTCACATCTACTCTAAATTCAAATTGCTTACGATACAAGTAAAGATCCGTTAATCTTAACTGCATCAGGCGAAAACTTTTCTACGGGGCCTCCATAGTCTACAACTTCCACCATATCATCACCCAATGGCTGGACAACATATACTCTTACCTGGCTTAACCCTGGTCAAGACCCCATTTTATAGACACTGAAAAAAGCCCCTAGGCTATAAGCTGCTTCCGATACTCTTTCGGAGGCAGCTTATTTAACTTTCGTTGTGGTCGACATTGGTTGTAAAATCGAATATATTCTTCTATTCTCCTTTGTGCCTCATCCATATTTCGGATAACATATGGGTAGAGCCCTTCCGTTTTGAGATACGAGAAGAAGCTCTCCATCGAGGCATTATCATAACAATTGCCTCGGCGAGACATGCTGATTCGGGCGCCAACCTTTGGCAGCATGTCATGGTACGCATGGGACGTGTACTGGAATCCCTGGTCGCTGTGAACGATGAGGCCAGTCACGTCTTTTTGCTGTTTCCAGGCTTGTCGAAACGTCTGTAAAACCCGTTCGTTATCATTTCTATGGCTCATCTGGTACGCGATAATTTCGTTATTGAACAAGTCTTTAATCGCAGACAGATATAGCCAGCAATCACCTACACGATATTGCGTGATATCTGTGACCCATTTTTGATTAGGTTTGTCCGCCTTAAATCCTGTTTTAGCAGATTTTTCGCCACACGACATTCTGTAGAAGAAGCATAGTTGCAGCGATGCTTCCGACGAATTTGTGAGCGGATTCCCAAGACCTGCATGAGCCGGAGTACCTTTTTATGGTTCATCCAGACGCCATGATCGTGCTGCAAAAATAGTTGGATTTGCCGGTAGCCGTAGACCCCGTTATACTGCTCATACACTTTCTTCACAAGTGCTTTCGCGTCCCGATCTCGATCTGCATCTCTCCGTTTTAAGAAGGCGTAATATCCACTTCTAGAGACCTTAAATAGCTTACAGAGTTCGCTAACTGGATACTCTTTAGCGGCCTTCTCAATCGTTACATACTTGTGCGCCTCATCTCCTGCATCCAGATTTCCAAACACTTTTTTAGCATTTCGTTTTCCCGTTTTAACTTTTGGACGTACCTGTCCTGGTCCATATATTCCTTCCGTCGTCCTCGCTGGTCCATAAGTCCGAATTCACCGAGTTTCTTGTACTTCTGCATCCATTCTTTCAACCGATGTCGATCTGCAATCCCGAACTTCTCCATGAGTTTACGATATGTCCAACCTTCTTCGATATGAAGCCGTATGGCCTCTACTTTGGTTTCAAACGTATACTCTTTAAACTTCTGTCCTTTTTTCGCTGGCATAAAAATGCACCCCCTAGAAATTCATCGGATAAACCAGGGGTTTATTCCAATGTCTATTCTAAGGGGTGCACTTCATATCACGATCAGGGTTTTATATTCGCGAGAGTCGGCAAATTTGCTGGGTATCCTCAAGTTATAAAAATGGTTGAACTCAGGATGAAGGGACTTTTAAAACTAGCCGGACTTAATCCTGATCTCACCCCGCACTCACTTCGCCATACCCATACGTCACTATTAGCTGAAGCCGAAGCCACTCTCGAACAAATCATGCAGCGGCTAGGACATGCGAACGACGAGATAACGCGCAGAATATACCTTCATATAACTAAGCTAAAAAGAAAAGAGGCTGCTCAAAAGTTCAGCGAACTAATGAGAGCCTCAAAAAATCTGATCAGAGTTAACAATTTGTTAACAAATTAACATACCGATCACCTAAACCCTTGCTACAACAAGGGTTTTTGGCATTCTTACATCATGCCGCCCATTCCACCCATGCCGCCCATGTCAGGAACGCCAGCAGCGCCTGCAGGTTCTGGTTTGTCAGCAATAACCGCTTCGGTAGTCAGGAACATAGCTGCTACGGAAGCAGCGTTTTGCAGTGCGTAACGAGTTACTTTTGCAGGGTCAACGATACCAGCGTCGATCATGTTTACCCAGTCGCCAGTAGCTGCGTTAAAGCCTACGCCAACTTTTTCGCGTTTCAGACGCTCAACGATTACGGAGCCTTCTTCACCCGCGTTAGCAGCGATCGTGCGGATTGGAGCTTCCAGAGCGCGCAATACGATGTTCACGCCTGTTTGCTCGTCGCCTTGCAGTTCAACGGCTGCAACAGCGCTGTATACGTTCAGGAGCGCTACACCACCACCGGATACGATACCTTCTTCAACCGCAGCACGGGTTGCGTTCAGGGCATCTTCGATGCGCAGTTTGCGTTCTTTCAATTCTGTTTCAGTAGCCGCACCAACTTTGATAACTGCTACGCCACCGGACAATTTAGCCAGACGCTCTTGCAGTTTCTCTTTGTCGAACTCGGAAGTCGTTTCTTCCAGTTGTGTACGGATTTGGCTAACACGAGCGTCGATGTCGGCTTTGTTACCAGCGCCGTCAACCACAATCGTATTTTCTTTTGTAATACGCACTTGACGTGCTGTACCCAGTTGGTCTACGGAAGCAGTTTTCAGGTCCAGACCCAGTTCTTCCGTAATTACTTGACCGCCTGTCAGGGCAGCGATATCTTGCAGCATTGCTTTGCGACGGTCACCAAAGCCAGGAGCTTTAACAGCTACAGCGTTGAATGTACCACGCAGTTTGTTGACAACGAGCATAGCCAGCGCTTCGCCTTCGATGTCTTCAGCGATCAGCACGAGCGGCTTGCCTTGTTGTACGATTTTCTCAAGCAAAGGCAAAATTTCTTGTGTGTTCGTGATTTTTTTGTCTGTGATCAGGATATACGGATTGTCCAGCACAGCTTCCATTTTGTCCGTATCTGTAATCATGTACGGGGAAATGTAGCCACGGTCAAACTGCATACCTTCAACCACTTCCAGCTCAGTTGCAAAACCGCGGGATTCTTCAACCGTGATCACACCGTCTTTACCCACTTTTTCCATAGCTTCAGCGATCAGTTCGCCTACTTCGTCGTCAGCAGCGGAAATACCGGCTACTTGTGCAATGGATTGTTTGCTTTCGATTGGCTTGGAGATCGCTTGCAGTTCAGCAACAGCTGCTTTAACCGCTTTGTCGATCCCTTTACGGATACCGATTGGGCTTGCGCCAGCAGTTACGTTTTTCAAACCTTCTGTGATGAGGGCTTGAGCCAAAACAGTAGCGGTTGTCGTACCGTCACCAGCTACATCGTTGGTTTTGGTTGCTACTTCTTTAACCAGTTGAGCGCCCATGTTTTCGAACGCGTCTTCCAGCTCGATTTCTTTTGCAATCGTTACACCGTCATTTGTGATGAGCGGGCTACCGAATTTTTTCTCCAGTACAACGTTACGGCCTTTCGGTCCGAGTGTTACTTTAACAGCGTTAGCCAATGCATCTACCCCACGAAGCATGGAGCGACGAGCGTCTTCACTAAATTTAATGTCTTTTGCCATTTGCGATAAACCTCCCATGGATTATGAATGATTTGTTCGATTCCTATATTCAGGTCTTGTCCGGATTCCGGTTAACCAATGATCGCGTGGATATCGCTTTCTTTCATAATCAAATATTCTTTACCTTCATATTTGATTTCCGTTCCAGCGTATTTAGAGAAGATTACACGGTCGCCTTCTTTTACTTCCAGAGGAATGCGGGCACCGTCTTTCAATGCGCCTGCGCCAACCGCGATAATTTTGCCTTCTTGCGGCTTTTCCTTAGCAGAGTCAGGAAGTACGATTCCAAAGGAAGTCGTTTGTTCTTGCTCAATTGCTTCCACCAATACGCGTTCACCCAAAGGTTTGATCATGAAAAAATAGCCTCCTTATTAAGTGTTTTATTCCGTTATACGGTTGTTATGTTGTATGTATTAGCACTCGACACTCGTCAGTGCTAACAACCAACTTTATGATACTCAACTTGAGATTGAATTTCAAGTCCCTGATGTATTTTTTATGGGAATTTTTATGGCCGACCCTTCTCGATTATATCCATCTGTCCTAAAAATAACCGTTATCTCAGGCTAATGGTTATTTTTAGGGCAGCTATGCTGCTATTTTTTATGATCTGTTTTCAAGACAGCTAAGCTGCTGCTTTTCATGATCTACAAATGGTTATGATCTGCCAATCCCTGATCTTCATGGTCTGCAAGTTGCCATGTAGCTCCAGAACCCGAAGATACCGTTTTGCACGGAAACTCGGGTTCTACCTGTTACCGCTCCGGTGCTACACGCAGTTGTGCCTCCCGTTCTTCATCTGCACGCAGTTGCCTGCGGTACACCACTGTCGACATGTACACACTCACTTCATACAGCACCAGTAACGGGATCGCCACCAGAAAGTCAGAGATAAAATCCGGGGGAGTTATAACGACAGCAACAAAGACAAGCAGAAAATAAGAAATTTTCCGCCATTTGCGAAGCCTCATCGGAGTGAGTACCCGAATCCCCGTCAGGAACATGATGAGTAGCGGCAATTCAAACAACAGAGCCACAGGCAACACAATATTAAACATAAAGGTGAAGTATTGAGCGATACCGTACGTTTCATGCAGTCCCATGCTTTTGGTGACAGACGACGTAAACTGAATCGCCATCGGGAAAACAATAAAATATGCAAAAGCTGCACCGAGCACGAACAACAGCAGCACATAAGGCACATACCGCAAAGTTGCATTTCGTTCTTGCGGTCGCAAGCCGGGGCTAACAAACTTCCACAACTGGTAGCATGCAAACGGCAGCGCCACCGCAATCCCGATCAACATGGCGATCTTCATGTAGATCCCTATTCCGTCCCAGAAGGAAAATGCATTCAACTGAAAAGCCTGCGCCGAACCAGAGCGAATAAGCCAGTCATAGACGGGACCAGCGGCGAACAAACCACCAGCCAGTGCCAGAACAAATACAATCAGCACATAAATAATTCTGCGCCGTAGCTCGCCCAGATGCTCCATTAGCGGCATTTCATGCTCTGGTTGGGTCAAACTCGCTCCTCCTTTCTGGATCGTACGCAGCTGCGCCTCCTAAAAAATAAAGCCCTTCCCTGGAGAAGAGGCTCTTCTTGAAATTGTAAAAGGCATCAAAAATGAAACTAACCTAAGATAACCGTTTATCCTCGGGCTGGGGCCGCACTTCTGAAGCGGACGTCTGGGATGCTTTGACCGCACTATCCTTACTGTCTTTGTGTTCAGTCCGTTGGTCTTCAGACAAAATGTCACGTGCTCCGTTTTTAAACTCACGGAATGTACGCCCCACAGCGCGACCCAGCTCAGGCAGCTTGTTCGGGCCGAATAGCAGCAACGCCAGAATGATTAACAAAATATAACCCGGTGCTCCAATATTAGGCATGTGTGGTAACCCTCCTTATGTTAACGGGCAAAATTACAAACAAGAACCAGCATCTGGTGCACAGACGCAGAAACAACCATGGAGACCATGCTTGTCCGTTGTATGTTTCTTGTATAGCTAGTCCGCATACAGTCATGTAAATTCTTACGGATATCATACCACACTCGACGTGCTGCCTTCTACCGGAACTGGCCTGTCACCATGAGAAGCGCCTCTGGCAACTGATCCATAATAGCCGCCAAATTTTCATGCACGCCCTTGGGCGTTCCCGGCAAATTCACGATCAGCGTACGCCCCCGGATCCCTACGATTCCACGAAAAAGCATGGCCGCCGGATTTTTCTGCATCACAATCATACGCATCGCTTCCGCCATGCCGGGCACTTCCCGTTCCACGACCCGCCGAGTCGCCTCGGGTGTCACATCACGGATTGCCAACTCGGTTCCACCCGTCGTCAGTACCAGGTCTGCATGAAAATAATCGGTCATTTCGATTAAAGCCGCAATAATTTCATCCGGTTCATCGGGAACGATCCGGTACTCCACAATCTCTCCGCCCAGCTCTTCTTCGATGAGTTCCCGGATGACCTGTGCGCTTGTATCCTCACGCTCTCCTCTCGCCCCTTTATCACTGGCTGTTAGGATCGCCGTTTTCCACACCATAAGATCACCCTTCTCCTATCATGAAAGAATACTTTCTCTTCAGAAAATCAGAAACAGCCACGCTGCATCTTCCATCACATCACAGTACCCTCTCGGCGACATGTATGTCTATGTCAAGGTTCCCGGTGGTCCTCCCTTTGGAAATCCCCATGCTTGCCACCTGTTTTCGATTGCAGCATGGTAGGGCCGATGATCATATCTTTTTGCAGCGCCTTACACATATCATACACGGTTAACGCTGCGGCTGAAGCCGCTGTCAAAGCTTCCATTTCCACACCTGTCTTGCCCTCGGTCTTCACTTCAACTTCAATGTGAAGCACATCATGTCCATTATCAGAAAACGTAATGTTCACGCCTGTCAGAGCCAGCGGATGACACATCGGAATCCAGTCCGACGTTTTTTTCGCGCCTTGAATCCCGGCGACCTGGGCCACAGCAAGTACATCACCCTTACCGATCCTACCCTCTTTCACAGCCGTGAGCGTAGCGGGATTCATCGTAATCCGCGACACGGCGACTGCTGTACGAACCGTGGACGCTTTGCCCGAAATATCCACCATGCGAGCTCGTCCCTGTTCATTAAAATGAGTAAAGGAATCCACGACTCCCTCACAGCTCCTTTCACATGCCAAACTTCACTTCATTCGTCGTTTGTTTTTCTGATTTTGCAATATCGCAATGTATGGGACCTTCCGGGGTAAAAAGCACATCCACCCTCAAATCCCCCGGCTCCATGGGTACCTGCTCCTGCAATTGTCCCGGCAGCAGCAGCGAAACATAAAGCGGACCTGCATTACCGTTATCACGCTTCTGCGCCTCTACCTGTACGGTGAAACGATCATAGTAACCTCCGCCGTAGCCGATTCTGCCCCCATGACGATCAAAGGCCAGTCCCGGCACGACAACCCAGTCGATTTCCGACCACATTTCAGGCGCCCATTTTTCGCATGTGGGCGCAGGCTCAGGAATGTTCCAAATGCCGGGCACGATATCGTCGTGCTGACCCATCTGCCTCAGCTCCATGGTCCGGGTTACCGGGTCCACTCTCGGAGCCAGCACACGGTCTCCGCGTGACCAGCAATGCTCAATAAAGGGAGTCGTCGAAATCTCGCTGCCAAAAGAAAGATAGCTAAATACCGTCAGTCTATCTCTGTTTCTGTCTATTCTAAGCTGCTCCCATGCCTCAATTGCATGCCGACAGGTCACAGCCGATGCCTCCTGCCGCGTCAACGGGTCCATAGAGTCCCGCGCCTCCCGTTGCTGCAAGCGCAGCGCGTTCTTCACACTATAGACATCCAAAGAATATCCATCCTCCCGCACAATCGTCGATAATGCTTTAAAACGTTACTATTGGTCCAATTGTCAGTAAGTCTTGTACCTTGCAAGCTTTTTTCATTTTTTTCAGTTCTCGTTTAAGTTTATCATTGTTTATACAAATTGACTACACGCGGCTCTAGGGTTTACAGGGTGATAGCAGTGCATTAGTGGGTATTTTCATGTAAACTGGAAGGAAGACACCCTGCGGAGGAAGCGGGGAAAACTGCGCATAATGTAATGGAGGAACGATACGCGATGCTATTGCAAGTAACCGGAATTACAAAATCCTATGGAATTGAGCCCGTTCTGGACGGGATTAACCTTCAAATATTGGAACGTGAACGCATTGGACTGGTAGGTGTGAATGGAGCGGGCAAATCGACATTGCTCAAAATCATCGCTGGTGAAATATCATACGACAGTGGACAAATTTTTAAAGCGAAGGAGACCAGCATTGGTTATTTGGCGCAAAATAGCGGCTTGAATTCCGACCGATCCATCTGGGCGGAAATGATGCTCGTATTCACTCCGCTAATCGAAGCAGAACGGGAACTACGGCAGATGGAGCAGGAAATCGCCGACCCCGCCAATGCGCAGAACGAGAAGCGCTATGCAGATCTGCTGGAAAGATATGCGAGAAGGTCGGACTGGTTCAAGGATCACGGCGGATATGAAATGGAGACCCGGATTCGCAGTGTGCTTCATGGCATGGGCTTTGGCTCGTTTGCACCGGAGACGCCTGTATCCACACTGAGCGGCGGACAGAAAACACGTCTTGCTCTGGCCCGTATCCTGCTGCTCGCCCCGGATGTACTCATGCTGGATGAGCCGACCAACTATCTGGATATTCAAACGCTGACCTGGCTGGAAGACTATTTGCGTGGCTATTCCGGCTCGCTGCTGGTCGTATCCCATGACCGTTATTTTCTCGACAGACTGGTGACCACCATTATTGAAATCGAGCGACATCGTTCGACCCGGTATACAGGTAACTACAGTCGATATATGGAGCTGAAAGCTGCCGAGTACGAAACCAATCTCAAGCACTATGAGAAGCAGCAAGGGGAAATTGCCCGTCTGGAGGCATTCGTACAACGCAATATCGTGCGGGCTTCCACGACCAAACGCGCCCAGAGCCGCCGCAAGCAGCTGGATAAAATGGATCGAATGGATCGGCCGATGGGGGATCTGAAAAAAGCCCATTTTTCCTTTGAAACAGCTTATATGTCAGGGAAGGAAGTGCTAGAGGTACGCGACCTCTCCGTAGCCTACGAAGGTAATAAACCGCTATTTCAGCATGCATCCTTCGACTTAAAACGCGGCGATACCGTTGCGCTGATTGGTCCGAACGGAATTGGAAAATCGACGCTGCTCAAATGCCTCACCGGAACGTTAAAGCCTGCTGCCGGGTCGATTCACTGGGGCACAAAAATCAAAATCGGCCTGTATGATCAGGAGCAAACGAACCTGAACCCGGCCAATACAGTGCTGGAGGAGCTATGGAGCGAATACCCCCATATGGAGGAAGCGCGGATCCGCACAGTGCTGGGTAACTTCCTGTTCAGCGGTGACGATGTGCTCAAAAAGGTAGCCACATTAAGCGGCGGTGAAAAAGCCCGCGTCTCTCTCGCCAAGCTGATGCTGCGCGAAGCCAATGTACTGATTCTTGATGAGCCTACCAACCATCTCGACCTGTTCAGTAGAGAAGTGCTGGAGGCAGCCCTAATCGACTATGATGGCACGCTGTTGTTCATCTCCCATGACCGTTATTTCCTTAACAAAATGGCGGAACGTGTCATTGAGCTTCATCCTGAAGGAATAGAACATTTCCTAGGGAATTATGATGACTATGTAGACAAAAAGCAGGAGCTGGAGGAAATCGCGCAGGAAGCGCAGGAGTCCAGTCAGGCAACACGCAGCAAAGCATCATCTGTATCCGCAACGGACGAGACAACACCCAAAACAGGTGCAGCAGCCTATGCCGCAGACAAACAGGCCAAGAGTGAGGAACGCAGTCGCCTGCGCAAGCTGGAGACACTGGAAAATCAAATCAAAGAGCTGGAAGAACAGATTACCGGGCTGGAGGAACAAATGACTCTGCCAGAGGTTTATCAGGATTACACGGCGCTTCAGGAGATTCAGGCACAGCTTGACGCACGCAAGCAGGAATTGGCAGCAACCTACGCTTCATGGGAGGAACTGTTAGAAGAATAAGGCATGCTTCAAAATATGGACTTAAAAATTTCACATTTGCCCCATCCGTCTTTTTATACACAAAGATATCCACAGAATATGTGCATGGAATGTATTGAAAAATGGCCTTTGGGGCCATTTTTTTATTGATAAAAAGCCATTTTCATATGAAAACCAAATTCATCCACCATTTTATCCACATTATCCACAGATTTCACAAAACCTAAAGATGCAAAATGTCCCCTGTTCTTGCATCCTAAAAAAGTCTTAAGCTGCTTGCTTTGAGCTTAATTATCCACATTTCGGACGGGATATGTGGATAACTTTGTTCACAACTTGACAAATCATATCATTGTTCGGGGAATATTAAATTTCAGGTTTTTTTGATGAATGCTGAAAAATCGTGCAACATCATGACGAACGACGCGGGAGAATTAGACACTAAAGTTCACCTGCTCAAACTCCTGTATTTATACCTGTTGAATTTTATATTTATAGATTTCTATAAGTTGAACTTACATTTTCCGTGTTCAGCCTAATATAAATCATAAAAGACACGACTCAAACGAGTCGTGTCCCTATCTACTATCTTCACTTGCATTCAGCTCACTGCCTGATGCTTCTCCAACTAAGATTGGACGGACCACTCTTCCAGAGACAGCCCGGGATCGGCTTTCATGTCCAGTGAGGTGAATTCGCCACGCTTCCACTTGGCGTAAGCAGCCGCACCAATCATAGCCGCATTATCCGTGCAATATTTCATGGATGGTACTAGCAACTCAATACTTTCACGTTCACAGCGTTCACGAAGTGCGGTCCGCAGTCCGCGATTGGCGGCAACACCGCCGCATAGCAGCAGTTGCTTCGCGCCGTATTCACGCATGGCACGAATTGCTTTTTCCACCAGCACTTCCACGACCGACTCTTGAAAGCCTCTTGCGATGGCTCCGACATGAACGGTTTCTCCGCGCATTTTCGTCTGGTTGATCACATTCAACACCGCCGATTTCAAGCCGCTGAAGCTAAAATCATAGGAATCCGGCTCCAACCATGCACGTGGCAAGGTGATAGCTTCCTCGGATTCATGAGCCACTCGATCTACGTGCGGACCACCAGGATACGGAAATCCAATAGCCCGCGCCACTTTGTCATAGGCTTCCCCAACCGCATCATCCCGCGTGCGCCCAATCAGGTGAAAATGACCCTCGGACTCCATCCATACCAGCTCCGTGTGCCCACCCGATACGACCAGAGCGATGCACGGATATACGATTTTATGCTCCAACTGATTTGCATAAATATGTCCTGCAATATGATGGGTTCCGATCAACGGCTTTCCGAACGCCATGGCGGCGCTTTTGGCGGCGACAATGCCCACCAGCAGCGCACCGACCAGTCCCGGTCCTTGCGTCACGGCAACCGCCGATAGCTCGCGGGGCGTAATTCCCGATGCTTGCATGGCCTCGTCCAGCATGTAGGTAATGCTCTCCACATGCTTGCGGGATGCCACCTCCGGCACAACTCCACCAAAGGCTTTGTGCGTTTCAATCTGACTGGAAATCAGATTAGAAAGCACCTCTGTACCATTTTTCACGACAGACACAGCCGTTTCATCGCAACTCGTCTCCACTGCCAGTATATAGCAAGGCTCGCCAGAGGCGGCGCCTGTACCTGCTTTTTCCTCTTGCATCATCGCTTCTGCACGCTTCCTTCCTGTTTACCGGATGCCCCATGTGCGGGAAGATCCGCCCACATGATCACGGCATCCTCGTTATTATCCGAATAATAGCCCTTACGGACGCCCGCTGGCTTAAAGCCTTTTTTCTCATACAAGCCCTGAGCAATCCGATTCGTCACCCGTACCTCCAGCGTCATGCGTTCCATCCCCAGATAAGAGGCCGTTTGCATTAGCTCGTCCAGCAGCTTATCTCCAAGCTTGCGCCCGCGATAGGCCTCACGAACGGCAATATTCGTAATATGGGCCTCGTCCATAATCGTCCACATCCCTGCGTAGCCGATGGCCTGTCCGTTCAGCTCCATAATCATATATTTAGCAAAATGATTCATCGTCAGCTCATTACGGAACGCTTCTTCCGTCCACGGCAGCGTGAACGCTTCATGCTCAATTGCCAGCACATCGGGAATATCATCCAGTTGCATCAGTCGAAACTCTAGCTTTTCTTCCCGTTGTATGTTCTTTGCCATGTTGTTCACCGCTCTCTTCAGCGCTGACGAAGCAGATTGGCTTCCGCCTCCGCCAACTGGGTATAGTTTGGAACCAGCGTATGTAACTCGTCATGTTCCTGACGAAGCAGCTTATCCGCCCCAAGGCGGCCAACCCATCTTCCTTCCAGCTCATACGGTACGATACGAAGCTCGCTCCATGCACGCAGGCGCTCGGCTGTTTCTGCGTGAACCGCCGTTTCACCGACCAGCCAAATGACCGCAGGGCGCTGTTCGGACGGCAAAGCCTCCAGCCGTTGCAGCAGGTCCTCAGTCCAAGTGGCCATCAATCGGATCGCATCCGGTTCCAGACGCTGCGGAATCCCGGTATTGCCGTCCACATTCGCTGCGAACAAGCCTGTGTAAACCTGTCCGCGCCTTGCATCCAGCACTGGAACGATCCAGTCTGCCGCCTGCTCTCCGGCCGAGTGTATACTTGCTAACTCACTTCCAGCTTCTTGCCCCTGCGACTCGGTGCCACGGCTCCAACCGCCCCAGGCCAGCGCGTGCAAAGTGGATACGGATGTCACCGGGACTCCCCAGGCCCAAGCAAGTGTTTTCGCTGCGGTCACCGCAATGCGAATGCCTGTGTAAGACCCCGGTCCCACACCCACCGCAATGCCGTCCACATCATCTCGTGTCAGCCCGTCTTCGTTCAGAAGCCGTTCCAATTCGGAAATCACGTGCACCGAGTGATTGCGTTCGCCATAGACATTGCTTTCTCCCAGTAACTCTTTTCCGTTCATCAGAGCGGCCGCCATCACGGTCGTCGCTGTATCTAACGCCAAAAACCGCTCACGCGGCTTTACATTCTCATCTGTATGCTCTCTTTGCATGGTTCAAACTCCATTCTCCCGCAAACTGCGGCACCATTGTTCATAAGGCTCGCCGTACCCGGTAAGGTGAATCAAGCGCTCCTCTACATCCGTTGTTTCTATATACATGTGAAGCCGCTGCTTCGGCAAAATATCCGGTATAATACTGCCCCATTCCACCAGACACACGCCTGTCCCGTAAAAATATTCGTCCAGCCCAAGATCCTCTGCCTCATCCTGTGTAATACGGTACACATCCATATGGTACAAGGGCAATCGGCCTTCATACTCCTTAATGAGCGTAAAGGTTGGGCTGTTTACGATACCCGGCACACCCAGATGACTGGCAAAGGCTTTGGAAAAAGCGGTTTTGCCCGCTCCCAGATCTCCATCCAGCACGATCACCGTTCCGGGAACCGCTTTGGCTGCCAAAAACCCTGCCAAAATCCCGGTCTGAGCCTCTCCGGCAGAACGGAACGTAAACTGTTCCTGCGAAATTGTCATATATTTTAATCACCTTTCGTCCGAATCGGACCGTGCCAACTTGTCCTTTATTATATAGTTCACCTTATGTCGCCGCAAGGCATGAAGACATGCTATTGTAAGATAGATGAAACATACAGGGAGGGAATCGAAACGATGGGACAAAACGTTTTACTCATAATTGACGTGCAGCAAGCTATGTTTATGTATGATGAGAAGCTGTACCGAGAGCAGGAAGTTGTAGAGCATTTGCAGCAGCTTTTGACCAGAGCCAGAGCTGCAGGTACACCGGTGATTTTTGTGCAGCATACCGATGAAGCGGATGAGGATTTCCGGGAAAACAGTGTAGGCTGGGCTATAGCAGATGTAGTGCGTCCCCTTCCCCATGAGCGGATTGTCCGTAAAACATCCTGGGACAGCTTTTACCAAACTGAATTGGGCGATGTGCTAAAGGAATTGGAGGCTGATCGGCTCATCATTGCCGGGATGCAAACCGAGTTCTGCCTCGACACGACCTGTCGGAACGCCTACAGTCTGGGGTACCAGAACAACGTGCTTGTATTGGATGCGCACAGTACATTTAATAGTAAAGTGCTGAGCGGCGAACAAATCGTTGCCCACCACAATGAGATGCTCGGTAATCGTTTTGTACGTTTGCTTGCAACGGAGGATGTACATTTTTAATATGAACCCATTTGAGGTCGATTGCTTTCAAGCAGTCGGCTTTTTTATCCTCAACTTAAAAGTTACTATTGCGCCACTGCGCATTTTTTAATTAAGCCCCTTATATGTTTACTCAGCCCAGCATAATATGCAAAAAGGGGCTGTCCCAAAAGCCATGAAATGGCTGCTTGGGATAGCCCTTGTTTTTGAGTAGGATATACGTGAGCGTTTGGTGAGGACGCTCCGCGAACGGAACGTTGTTCCAATCGCTGTTGTATCCAGATTTTATTTATTTGACTTAGCGGTAAAAATCCGGATACAAAGGCGACCGCTGCCGCTTTTCCACAATCGTTCCGTCCTCTCCGCTGTTTAAGCGGGAATCGTATCTACAATCCTTCTAAAAATCATAAAAAAAGAAACCTTTCTTTGGTAAAATGGAAGTGCGACCAACCATTTCAAAGGAGAGGTTTCTTTTGTACATTCAATATAACATGGACCAACTTTGCTTGCCAATGGATTTAGAAGAAGATATTCCTCCTAATCACCTCGTTCGTGTCGTTAATGCAGCCGTGAATCGACTGGACGACACCATCTTTGACGCCGCCTATCCCGGCGGTGGCCGCAACAGCTACCATTCTAAAATGCTGACAAAAGTCATCATCTACGCTTATACACAGCGCATTTACTCCTCCCGGCAAATCGCTAAAGCGCTTCGGGAGAATATCCCCTTCATGTGGTTGGCCGGACGGCAACGCCCGGACTTCCGTACCCTTAATCGTTTCCGTTCTCAGCGGATGAAGGACGTTCTTGAAACGGTATTCACCGCCGTGCTTCAATTTCTGGCGGAAGAAGAATACGTCTCCCTGGAGCATTACTTCGTAGATGGTACCAAGATCGAGGCCAATGCCAATCGCTACACATTTGTTTGGGGCAAGGCCGTGACTAAACACAAGGCCAAGTTGCAAGAGAATGTACACGTGCTGTTTGCCAGCATCGAAGCCGCAGAGCACCAGGAAGAGTGCGAGCACCAAGGTAAAGATCTTGTCGAACTCGGCGAATCGTTAGAGATGAGTAGTGAGAAACTCGAACACATGACCCAAGCGCTGGAGTCGCAACTTCTGGACAAGCCCAAGGACAAAACGCTGAAGAAAGCCGTTCGGAAGCTTCGCAAGAATTTGCTGCCAAGGCTGCTGAAGTATGAGCAATACAAAACCCTGCTTGGGGACCGAAACAGCTTCAGCAAGACCGACCCGGACGCGACCTTCATGCGGATGAAGGAAGACCACATGCGAAACGGTCAACTGAAACCCGGATATAATGTGCAGGTCGGAACCGAAAACCAGTTCATTTTAGCCTACAGTGTTCACCAACGACCGACGGATACTCGCTGTTTGCAGCCGCATATGGAAAAAGCTCAGAAACTACTGGGGGATTTCCACAGACCGTCATTGCAGACGCAGGTTACGGCAGTGAAGAAAACTACGCCTATCTGGAAAAGGAAAAGATCCAGGCTGTCGTTAAATACGGCAGCTACCATAAAGAGAAGAGCAAGGCGTGGAAAGCGGATATCGGAAAGATAGAGAACTGGACATACAACGAGGCAAAGGATACATGGACCTGCAAGGCTGGACAAACACTGCATTTCCGCAGAGAAAGAAAGGAAACCTTAAAGAGTGGATACGAGATTCGCAAACGTCATTACCGAAGCAACTCTTGTGACGGCTGCCTCCTGAAGGACCGTTGTACGAAGGCGGAAGGAAATCGGGAAGTAGTCGTCAGTGTGGAACGGCTAAGATACCAGAACCAAGCTCGGGAAATCCTTCGAAGTGAAGAAGGGTACACCTTGGCCGTGCGCCGAATGACGGAACCGGAAAGCGTATTTGGACAACTGAAAAACAACCGGGGTTTCCGGCGGTTTCTGCTTCGCGGCATGGAGAAGGTGACGCTTGAGGTCGGCTGGCTTTCACTTGCCCATAATGTGCTGAAGCAAGCCGCAGTGGACCAAAAACGCAAAGCAGCGATTCTCCAATAACGGGAGAATCGCTGCTTTGCTGACTTTTGTGGTTTTTTAGAATGAGAAGGGTTGTCTCTAACGTCGAAATCTACTTTTGGGACAGCCCCCATGTTATTATTCAGTACTTTCTTTGGCATTTGGTATGTACTCCAGAAGATCACCGGGAGTAACACCTAATCCACGACACAATGCACCGAGCGTATCGTAATCTATACGTTTGGTGGCATTGCCAGCAAGCGAGGTAATTGTGTTTCGACTCACGCCTGTTAACTCCACTACATCTTTGTTTTGTAATCCACGTTCTCTCATCATTTCTCCAAGGCGACAACGTATACTCAAAGGTTCCATAGAAATCCCTCCAAAAAAATAAGCACTACATGTTGACCCACTCTGTTTTTTCAACGTATCATAGCCCGTACCGCAGACGCTGTCCAGAACGGTCAGAGTTGCTTGAGTAATACGTACGCAAGCAACTCTGGATCGCTAATCATGACGTCATGGGCCGCATCTATCTCGATATAGCGCCAGCCTGAGTCCCTCCGCACGCGCGACAGTGATCGCTCAAGCAGGTCTCCAGGCGCCTGAATGCAGCGTATATAGGATTTTCGTTTTGTTCCACAATGTCATTGATATGTGTCGTTAGATTCACATCTCGCGAGCGCGCGGGTGCCCGTTCGGCAAGCCCAGTCAGCGTCGGCGCTGTGACGAAATGGCCTTCGGCTTCGAGCAGCGGAACACACGCTCCCAGCACCATCCACCATGCCATGCGCCATGAACCAGCACGAAAGATGTCATCATCGAACCTCCTTATCTCTTGCAATATACTTATCTCGCAAAGGGGTCATCATTTTTATTGGAATTCCAGATGTATTCAATTTGATTAGCCATCTGTTGAGCTTTTCAAGACCAAAGTGGTCGGAAACAAAGCCTAAGGACATATCTATTCCAGCGGATACGCCCGATGAAGTATAGAACTTTCCATCTACTACCCATCTTGCCTTTGGAATCCACTCAACCTCTGTGTCGATGGATTTCACCCAATCAAAGGCTAATTTATTGGATGTGGCGCGCCTGTTTTTTAACAAGCCTGTTTTGGCAAGCAGCGCAGAACCTGTACAGACGGTTATACAAAAACAGGACTGTTCCGCAAAATCTTTGACCTGTTTCATAAATTGATCATCATGGATTAAACTTCTTGTCCCCTGTCCGCCCGGGATCATGAATATGCCATCGGGCTTTGCTTGTGCAATAGGTTCTGTAACAATCTTGGTTTTTTGCCGACTCTCAATAATTCCCCCGTTCATAGAGAAATATTTTAAGTCATACTCTTCCGGTAGGCGACCAAAAATCTCAACGGGTCCGAATACATCCAGTGTTTCAAAATCATCGAACAAGCATATGTTAAAGTCCATATGGCTCACCTCCCTCAAAGATTAATCATACTATACACCCTGTTTCTTGGATTAAACAATATAAAAAGCACCTTTTCGGGCACTTATTCAGGCTCATCAACTTAGCAATGAAAGAGCTCTTGAATTTCCTTCTGTGGAGATTCAGGAGCTTTTTGTGTAATTGGGGTGACACCGTTAACAAGAAACAAGCTGGCACAATTATGACGAAGAGCATGAATATTTAAAGGCAAAGCCGTCTTCAGAAAATTCTGAAGGGCTTTTTTTTATTTCCCAGCGATCAGTTAGGTGCTATTTGCGAAGAAAAGGAAGGACGTGATTAAGAGGAAGGTGTGCAAACTCAACGATTAGCCTCGTTTTTTCACGTATTGATTACAAATTTCGTTTTTAACAGAAAATTCAATTTGCGATCATTATTTTCAGAAAAATCGAGAAATTAACAGAAAACATTAGAATGGCCTATTTATTTTGGAGTATATGGCTTTATAAACATCTGTATACAATTATATGTAAATATTTGAACATTGAGCAAAATCTGCATTGGGACTATGATGAAACTGGTTTTAATTTCCAACGGAAGAAAGAAGGCGATCGAACCGTCACACTCACCGTCTTAGGCACCATGATATGCCCGCATGCAAATGTATCTTGCAGTCGCTACGTTTCGTAAGTTAAGCGCGGAAATTACGAATTGAATTGCAATCATGGATGTATTGTGTCTTGAACACAGCGAAAGGAATGTGAATTTTTATGAAAAAAGTAGCTTTAGTAAGCCCGTTGAGAACAGCGGTCGGCTCTTTTAACAAAACCCTTGCGCCCCTAAGCGCTCCTGAATTGGGAGCAACCGTGATGACAGCATGCCTTCAGCAAAGTAAATTAGAGCCTGCTTTGATTGATCAAATTTATTTGGGAAATGTTCTTCAGGCAGGCAATGGCCAAAATCCTGCCAGACAGGCGGCACTGAAAGCCGGTATCCCCATTGATGTACCCGAATCAACGATAAACACGGTTTGCGGTTCAGGACTTCATGCCGTTGCTTTAGCCTACGATTCAATATTGGCGGAACAAAGCAACATCGTCTTGGCCGGAGGCATGGAGAGCATGTCGAACGCCCCTTATCTGCTAAGGAATGCAAGAAACGGCTACAAGCTTGGCAACGGTGAATTGGTAGACTCCCTGGTGGCCGACGGCCTAACGTGCCCGATCAACAATTACCATATGGGAATTACCGCAGAAAATGTTGCCGAGAAATATGGAATTTCAAGACTTGAGCAGGATGAATTCGCATATGAAAGCCAATTAAAGGCTGTAGAAGCAAAAAACAACAAGGTTTTTGAAGAGCAGATTGTTCCGGTCATGATCAAAACCAAAAAAGAAACGATTTATTTCACGGAGGATGAACACATAAGAGGAAATACAACGAAAGAAAAACTTTCTCATTTAAAAACTGCGTTTAAGGAGAACGGAACGGTTACCGCCGGAAATTCTTCGGGGATCAATGATGGCGCGGCAGCTATGCTTGTAGTGTCGGGAGACAAATGTAAGGAACATGCGTTAAAGCCGTTGGCATATATCAAGGGTTATTCACTTGTTGGCGTTGACCCTGCATATATGGGAATGGGGCCGGTGAAAGCCATTTCGTCACTCCTTAAGCGACAGGGAATATCCATTGATGCCATCGATCTTTTTGAAATCAATGAAGCGTTCGCCGCACAAGCATTAGCGGTATTGAAAGAGCTTGGGGTCAGTCCGGAGAAGGTGAATGTCAATGGCGGCGCGATCGCGATCGGACATCCTGTTGGTGCAAGCGGTGCTAGGATATTGGTTACGTTGGTTCATGAAATGGTGCGAAGATCTTCACGTTACGGCATAGCCTCGTTATGCATCGGAACGGGAATGGGAATAGCGATGCTGGTTGAAAATGCGCTCATTTAAAATGCGTGTTCAAAAGATGACTTTTGGAACTACCTCTTAAAAGGAAGGGAGATTGCTATGAATCAAAAAGATGTACTTTCACTCCAATCCATGCCTGCGGCCAGCGGCAGTTATGGGCGCCCACCATGCCGCTTCATCAACCGGGAATTTTTTATCATTACCTATGAATCCGACCCCGCTGCGATTAGACAAGCGGTCCCGGAACCTCTTCAGCCGGATGGAAGCAATACGGTTTCCTATGAATGGATCAAGATGCCCGATTCATCCGGTTTAGGAAGCTATGAGGAAAGCGGCATTGTCATTCCGTGTACTTTTCAAGGAGAACCCTGTAATTTTGTTGCCCAAATGTATTTGGATAACGCGCCTGCTATTCTTGGGGGACGTGAAATCTGGGGATTTCCGAAAAAATGGGCGAAGCCTCATCTGATCGTTGAGGATACGGAGACGCTGACAGGTACATTGCATTATAATCACGTTCTCGTGGCCACGGGAACCATGCCTTTCAAATATAACATTCTCGATGAACAGGAAACGGCTAAAGCGATCGCAAAAACGCAAGTTAATTTAAAATTAATTCCTGATGTTGACGGTACCCCCAAAATTGCTCAGTTAGTAGCGTATAATCTCGACAACATTACTGTAAAAGGCGCCTGGTCAGGGCCTGCCAGATTAAGCCTGATCCCCCATGTCAATGCTCCTGTGGCAGATTTGCCGGTTCAAGCTTATATTGGCGGAAAACATTTTATTGCCGATTTAACTCTTCCATATGGAAGAGTCCTCTACGATTATCTCCAATAAAGTTTGCTTTCCTAAAAATATATATATAAGGAGAAGGAACCATGAATAACAAAGTAATCTCCGCTGAAGAAGCAGTTAAGAAGGTCAAAGACGGAGACACGGTGATGGTCGGAGGTTTTCTGGCAGGAGGCTTTCCGGAGGATCTGGTACGTGCGCTTGTCGACACAAATTCCGCCAGCAATCTTACGATTATTTCCAATGACACAGGCACACCGGAATTATCTATCTATAACCTTGTAAAAAGCGGCAGAGTAAAGCGGATTTTTGCATCCTATATCGGCTCCAATCCGGAAACAGGAAGGCTCCTGATGACGAAAGAAGCAGAGGTTCAACTCTTCCCGCAAGGCACGCTCGCTGAAAAAATACGCGCAGGGGGAGCCGGTTTGGGCGGTGTTTTAACACCTGTAGGTGTAGGCACCATTGTAGAGGAAGGAAAAAAGAAAATAGAAATTGATGAAAGGGAATATTTGCTCGAACTGCCGCTTAAAGCGGATGTGGCGCTAATCAGAGCCCATAAGGCTGATGAAGAGGGAAATCTTGTCATTAACGGCTCTTCACGCAACTTCAATATGGTTATGGCTACAGCGGCAGAGTATGTAGTTGCTCAGATAGACGAATACGTAAAGACGGGAGAAATTGACCCCAATCATGTCAACGTTCCCGGCATATTTGTTGACTCAATTGTAAAGGTGGGTGGAAACGCATGAATAACAGAGAATTCATTGCTCGAAGAATAGCCGAGGAATTCAAAAATGGTGAAGTTGTCAACCTTGGTGTCGGATTGCCTACAATGGTAGTGGACTATATCCCCGAAAACATTCATATTATGCTGCAGGCGGAGAACGGAATCCTCGGTGTAGGTCCCAAAGCGGCTCAGGGAAAAGAAAGACTCGATTGTATCGATTCAGGCGGAAACTACGTTACAACTATGGAAGGAGCATGCTTTTTTGACAGTGCACTTTCATTTTCCATCATCCGCGGAGGGCATGTGGATATCACGGTTTTGGGCGCCCTGGAGGTCGATGAGAAAGGCAACCTTGCAAGCTGGATGATCCCTGGGAAAAAGGTGCCAGGCATGGGGGGAGCCATGGATTTGGTGGTCGGAGCCAAGAGAGTGATTGTAGCCATGGAGCATGTGAACAAAAATGGGGCACCAAAAATACTGAAGCAATGCAAGCTGCCCCTGACCGCTGTAAATGTTGTAAAGACCATAGTAACCGAAAAGGCTGTCATCGATGTTATTCCGGGTAGAGGGCTGATGCTAAAGGAAATTGCTCCGGGTTTGTCGGTAGAAGATGTTCAAATGGCGACAGAGGCTGAACTGATGGTTTCACCACATTTGAAGGCCATTGCAGTGTAAAGGTCATGAGAACGAAACAAGCCCTTAAGGGGAGATGGGTACTGACTCCGAAGAAGTTTCAGCTTCGTGGAGGCTAATCCCCCGTGGAGGCTCGAGTCCTCTCGACCGCATTCATTTTTACAAGTAGGGTTCGCTAATTGCTCATTGAGCAATTGCGAACCTTTTTTGTTGGAGTGGGACCTTTCAAGCAGCATTCTGCGATGAAAGCCTACAGCTGTGCAAATAAAATGCGCCTTTTATGAGCGTAAAATCCAATCCGCTACATGCTCAGCCACCTTCTTATGGTTAAGATAAGCAAAGAAGTTGTGGGGATTGGAACGCCCAGTGTGACTATCTTTCCAGAATGTCTGAATAAGCGGCTGATCATCAATACTTTCTATTAAATTTCGATTCAGCATCAGATGGAATTCATCTTCAACCGTTGCATCATGCGCAATGTAGTCATCCTCAGCGTTAATATTGGTCCAATGTCTGATATTTGCGGGATACATACCGTCGTCAGGCTCATTGGAATCATACAAGCTGCGCTTTACGGCTGGCTCGCCTAGCGGATTACCCAATGTTAGCCATTCGTTAACTTTGTGTTCCCATAGATGTTTGTATTCGCTCATACGTGAAAATTTCCATAAAACATCGTAAGCCACCATGCATCCCATACTATGGGAAAGCAGCATGACATCCTCTCCACTACTTAATGCCTCGGCTAGAGGGGACTGTAGCCTTTCGCGAATTTGGGAGCCTATTACACGACTGGTTAAATAGGCTCCCAGATCAGGGAGAATCCTTTTGATCGCACGGGTACTCATACCAAACAAAGAGAGGTAAGGGCTGAGTATTTTTGCAGCATCATCATAGAAGTGTATAGTGGGTTCATTGGCTATCAGACGCTCGTATTCCTCCGGGGTCATATGATCCGTTGGTCGATTAATTAATTGTTCCATACTTTCGTCGTAATAATGGTCTGGAACGTAGAAATCTCCATCCTCTTCTTCAAAAAGTTTTCTGTACCGAGGCCGACTCTCTAATAAGAGCCGATTGTTGATGTCACCATAATAACTAAATGTCAGTAAAATCTGCTCTTGCTCCAGCTTTTGTGCCGCTTCCTCGTTCACTCGACGCAATCCTGCGATCAGCGCTTTTTTAATGAGACGAAGCATTTCGTCGCATCTGGGCTTTTTGTCACGTCCATGAATAATGACTAAATGTTTGGTTCCCATCTCCTATCGCTCTTCCAGACGATCCACACGGACGGTTTGAGTATTGCCGGGATTGCTGCCCACCTGTACGGTAGCCATACCGTTTGCTTCATCCACATGCTCGATCCAGATTGGTTTACCCTCTAATTGCACGGCAATGTTTTCGGATGAATTGTAAATCGCTTTTGCTCGTTCGACGTTCATGCTGATATCCTCCTGATGATTTGTTTTGTATCCATTTATTTCAGAAATACAGGTTCACCTAGTCCTCATCTATAATCCGTTCAATGTCCAATGAAGGGATGCTATGAGAAGGAGAGGTTGAAACTACAGCCTCCAAATCCACATGAGCCACAGCTACGGGAAAAGGCGGCTGGATTCCATGGGAAAGGGCAAACTCGGGCGGCAATGCATCCTGTTCGCCTCCGGCGGGTCCCCGAAAAGCGATATGGCTTTGACCCACACGATGCCTGATTTGCCGAGGATAAGATTTTCCGGTCATAAATTGTGTACCTCCTTTTGAATCGGATATACCTTACTATGCACCAAAAAAGCTGCAACCATGCGCAAGCGGAAGCAATTCGCAGCCTTCATTTACACCTCATACTCGTGAGTTTAAACATCAAACAGCCCCAGCTTCTCACGAAGACCGGGGCTATCTATGATTCATCCCATAAATGAGGTACGTATTATTTTTATGCTTTAGCTGCCCAAATTTCAATTTCAATTTTTATTTCAGGCAATCCTAGAGCAGTAAGGTAGCCGATAGTCATTGCAGGATAATCATTCCCGAATAACTTTTCCCATTGGGAATACATGTAATCCCAATCTATCTGCTCAGTTGCCCATACATTTACTTTTATAATATTGTCAGCGATTAATTGTTCGGCGTCCAAAACTGATTTAATGTTATTAAAAGTATTGCTGATTTGTAGGTTAAAGCTTTCTGGGAACTGGCCATTCTGATCTACTCCAACTTGACCCGAAGTCACGAATAGCTCTGAATTTCTGGGAATTTTAGTTATATGTGTGTAATTCCCTACTGGTTTCGGCATACCTGCCGGGTTTTTTCTAGTTATTTTTTCATTTTTCATTTAATCGACCTCGTCATTTTAAAATTTTTCTACCGTTTCTTCTAACCATTTTCAGGCAGACTCCACCCATAAAAATGATTTTAGAAAAAAACAGCAGTAGAGTATCCATATCCAAAAGATATAAAGTTTAATGATCTTTTCTTCATGACATGAACACTCCTTTCTTATAAAATGTCAAAATCGTTGGTTATCCCTTATCTTAATATAACTAATGTAACTTAACAACTTCAAATCATTGTGTTATGCGATGTAGTCATACCTCAGAAGGCAGATTAGTTGGCTTGCTCTTTTCTTTACACCTCATACATTCCTTTCTCCGAAGCATACTAAGTGAAAAATCTAAGTGAAAAATGGATATGCTCACAGCCGAGCGTTGGAATCGAAGGATACAAAATGCGGATTAAAGAAAAGGAGGAGCGGCGTAATGCATACAGTCTGGAAAGGCGCGATCAGCTTTGGGCTGGTTCATGTGCCCGTTAAGATGTTTTCGGCTACAGAGGATAAGGATATTTCCATGCGTTATATTCACAAGGAATGCGGAAGTCCGCTCAGTTATGTACGAAAGTGTCCCGTTTGTGACAAGGAGGTCGAATGGGAGGAAATTGGAAAAGGCTATGAATACGAAAAAGGGAAGTTTGTCATGTTCGATAAGGAGGAACTGGAGCAAATCAGTGGACAGGCTGACAAAAATATCGTCATTCTGGACTTTGTGGACTTGCAGGAAATTGATCCGATTTATTTTCAGAAAACATATTATTTGTCCCCGGATCAGGCAGGCTCCAATGCTTACAAACTGCTTATGAATGCGATGAAGGATACCGAAAAAATTGGCATTGCTCAAATCTCAATCCGATCCAAAAGCAGTCTGGCGGCTATTCGTGTGCTGGATGAATGTTTGGCGGTGGAGACGATGTTTTACCCGGATGAAATTCGCCCGGTGTCCCAGGTTCCTAATCTGCCGGGGCAGGAGGAAGTTAAAGAGAAGGAACTGACCATGGCAAAAATGCTCATTGAGCAGCTATCTACACCTTTTGATGCAGCAAAATATACGGATCAGTACCGCGAGCGGCTGCTGGATCTTATTCAGCATAAAGTGGCTGGAGAAGAGATCCGAATCGCTCCGTCGCAGCCGCAGACCAATGTCGTGGACCTGATGGCTGCACTCCAGGCCAGCATCGAGGCAGTGAAGCCTGTCGTTACCGATCCCGGCCCTGCCGCTGTGAAAAAACGCCCTGCGCGTAAAACAGCAGCCACAACAACACAACAAGCGGTGGCAGGAGATGCCGTTTCTCCGACTCCGATCAAAAAGAAAAGAAGTACTGCCAAACGTAAGGAAACCTGAGACTGCGGCATCTCAATTCACCATGCAGCAGAAATTTAAGCAGGCCAACAGAACAGGCAGTTAAGGGGTGGCGATGACACTGCTTTGGTATGACAGCAGTTGGCTGAACGCCCCCCGCTCTTCCTGTACCAATTGACGATAATTCCCCTGCTGTATAATCTCGCCCTGTTCCAGAACGACAATTTGATCCGCATGACGAATGGTCGACAGACGATGAGCAATGACGATCAACGTCATTTGACCTTTCATCCGCTCCAGCGCCGCCTGAATATCGGCTTCATGCTCCCCATCCAGTGCACTTGTCGCCTCATCCAGAATGAGTACCGGAGGACGATGCAGGACAGCCCGCGCTAGTACCAACCGCTGACGTTCCCCTCCAGACAGGCGAATGCCGCGATCCCCGATTACCGTGTCCAGCCCTTCGGGCAATCTGGTAACAAAGCCGTCTGCGGCTGCAAAATGTAACGCTTCCCATAACTGCTGCTCGCTCGCATTCGCATCGGCCAGCTTCAAATTTTCACGGACGGTGGCATGAAACAAAAAAGGGTCCTGCGACACATACCCAAACGACTGCCTCCATTGTGGCAACAGCTCGTCGTTTAGTACATGTCCGTCCATTTTAATCTGGCCCTGGGTTGGGCGTAAAAATCCCATCAGGACGTCAACCATTGTACTTTTGCCCGCGCCCGATTTCCCCACAATGGCCGTCATTCCCCGAGCGGGGATGAACAGATTTATTTGGTGTAATGCAAGCTCTGCTGTACCATCATACCGATAATCCAGACCACTGCATTCAATGCCCGTACGAAGATAAAAGGGCTGGCGTGCAGATGCAGTTGTAGATGCAGATACAGATTTATGGGTTGCCGATAAATCGCTTGAAACGTGAGTCTCAAAGGTTGTAAGTGCAGTCAGCGATGGATCTGAGAAAGCTTCGCATTCCTGCTGTACCTTGGTCACACTTTCAAAAGCAGACAGCATGGACATGATATATTCCAGACTCGCTTGAATAAGGGCAAACCTCGGCCATAAGCGAGAAAATATAAGGATAAGCACAATCAGCTTTTCAGGAGAGACGTGTAGCCATTGCAATGACACCAACATGATGCAAGCGACAAACACGGCAGCCGCCGTGCGGTGAAAAAATTGTGTGGTGGCATTTTGCCGTACAAACTGGGTCGTGTTGTCCTCCATACGTTGGGTCAAAGATCGAAACCAGTCTATATTCGCAGCTTCCAGCAGATTGCTTTTAATATCCTTCATCCCGTTCATATGGTCGGTGATCCCGGCAAAATAAACCTGCGACAGCTCGGTGGTACGGTCGCCCAGTTGTTTAGCATTTTGAATGGATCGGCGAAAGACGACAAACAACCCCAATCCGCACAGGAACACCAGCCCGGTTAAAGAAGGAGACAGCCAAAAAGCCAGCGCAATCTGGATCAGCGTAAAAATAACGGCTGTGGTGAGCTGGAGAAGCAGATTGGTTCCCTGACTAACACGCGCCAGCTCGGTCGTCATCACATGACTGAAATCAGACTTTCGCTGACGCAAGTAAAAAGTCCACTGCGCCTTCATAAAGGAGGTATACACGTCTATTCGAAGGGAACGCATGAACCGTTGCTGAATCCGCGAATTCAGAATGGATTGGTAACGCTGAAGAAGTGCCTGCCCTATGAGCAGTAACACAAAAAGCAGCAGCATTCCTTGCAACAGCCAGCTTTTAGGGATGTTTGACAAGAAAAGATCAAATCCGCCTGACAGGAAGGGTATCCCTGCATGACCGCCAAATATGCCGATAGCCGCCAGCATGGGAACAAGCATGTAAATACCCAGCCCCTCCAGCAAGCTGACGATGATCATACATCCAATATTGAGAAATAAAGCACCGCCATTCACGGCATACAGCTTGGTCATATATAATCGCAGGTGGTACATAATGCACGCTCCTTATCAGGTCAGTGCTTTGAGAATCGCCGTTTTAGCCAGAGAAATGGACGTAGAGGGATGTATAAAAAATGCAGCTGACGAGGCAGCGGTAAAATCGCCGGATCGCCCGTGGAAGGAAACAAACGGCTTATCAGGTACAGCAATTGGTGGCTTGGCCCCTTTAGGGAGAGCAAATAGGATCGACTGGTTGGCTGGCAGATCGTTGGTTCGACTTTCTGGTACGCCGCCCCGGGAACGCTGGCCTGAATGAAGGACAGCGCGCTCAGCGCGAGCCTCTGCGCCTGCCGGGTAGCCGATACCGGACGCATCGGCTCCGGTATCGGCGTACCCAGTAGCGCAGCAGCGAGCGCCCAAGCCTGCCCGCCCACAGGCACGCCCCCGTATCGGCGCAGCATCGGCAGAAGCGCCTCCCAATCGACGGCGCGTACCGCAAGCCTGTCGATGTCAACCAGCCAGCGCAGTCTGAACCAGCCGTGACGCGCCCCGTGAGCGCTGAGGTACAGAAACTGGTGCTCGCTGCCAAGCGTGTACATACAGGGTGCTCCTGTGGCTGTGGCTTCACTCATTTGCCTGTGATCCCACAGCTCGTCAAAAGAAGGTTCTCCGCCTGCATCCGGCTGGAGCCGCCAATGCAGCTCTATCTCTACCCGCTTTTGCGGATGAAGAAAGGATGCATGATGGTCCTTCCATTTCCAACTGCCCAGAACACGTGCTTCTCCGCTTTTGGATACATACCCGGCTTCCCGCATCCAATGCTCCGCCTGATCCATGTCGTCCGGGGCAATGAGTAAATCCACGTCCTTGGAGGTACGCAGTGAAACATCCCCGTACAATTGCTGCGCCAAGGCAGGACCCTTGAGCATAAGTACACGGATGCCATGATTCATGAGCAGCCTGGTCACACGTCCGGCTTCCGCTTGCAGGTGTAGCATACGCAGGGTGTTCCGGTGATACTGCGCCTGAAGGTTACGCAGCAATTCAGCAGGAATGGCCGGATGATTTATTCTTTTCAACTGGAGATATACCGCAGGCACCACCCGATGGTGTTCTGCCAGCCGCAACAAGCGGGTCCAATCCAATCCATACAGATAAGCAGCATGGACTGCATCCAGCCTTGAAGTGGCATCTTTTCGCAGTAAAAAGAGCAGCAGCGTCAATTCCTGATCCTCATTCCAGCGTTCAGGTTCCAAAACAGTATGGGTGGACATACTTTCAGCAATCTTCGTATTTTGGGCCGTCACAGCACGCCTGCCGAAGGTGCCCACCACAGTAAACGCCCCCATCTCCCGTTCGCCCGTAACATAAATCGGTCCACTCCGCACCCAGGCATGTGCCGCCAAACGTCCTGCAGCATTCTTGGCTGTGCCAAGATACAGCGTGCAGTCCAGCTTTCTGCGGCCCAGCAACGTCATTGCGGCAGCAGCCTGCACAAGACAGCTACTGCGCCAAGGAGTATAACGGCTTGCCAGCTCCACAGCATGTGAAATATGCCGAACGGCTTGCTTCTGCCGGGCATCACACTCCCAAGAGGTTTCTTCCATCCGTATTCCCCAACCGCGTGCATAATCTTCAAACGGACGATGCTGATGAAGACGTGCCCATCCCAGTTGCAGCCAGGCTTCCGGCAGCAGTCTCCTGACCTCCGGGGATAGACGGCGAAGGCGTTGAACCCACATTTTAAACCGACTCCCGCAGAAGCTTTAGCAGTCCTTCCCGTTCCAGTTCAGCGACAAAGGAATGTACCTGCTGTCTGCACCGTTCCTCGTCCACTTCATATTCATCCGTCAGAGCAGCCACGATCTCCCCGAGTGAAGGGCAGGATTCCGCCAGTTCCCAGATTCGTCCTCCCGTGAAGCCGAGATTATAATATTTTCCTGTGTTGATGCTCATCATGACCTTTTCCCCGTCCATGTCACTGACATACACTTCCTCACCGTGAATGACACGGTCATGATCCTTCGTCGAATGATTAGCTGCCATAGCTGTTTTCCTCCTTGCGAATGATATCAAGTACCCGGTGTACAATCTCGGACGCGGTAAAAGCCGAGCTATCCCTCAGTAGTCGCCAGCCCTCCACCTGTCGAGCCACCCGGGCTACCGTTCTAAAATGCCATTCACCCAGACTCATTCGCGGAATAACCACCCTGCGATATGTATGAAACAATAACGTATGCAAGCATTCCAGCATGTTCAAAGAATGTTCAATAACTGCCTTTAACTCCCCTTCGCGTTGGAACTCACGTTTTGGAGACTCTGCCACCAGCTCGAATACACCTCCCAAGGGAAGCGGCTCGTTGTGAAAAGAATCGACTGTTGGCAAGGCATACTTATTCAGCTCACCTGTAAGCTTACGCAAATGTCCATGTTTGGGCATCGCAGGATTGCCGTCCATTAAAATAAGCCCGTGATTGGTTTTGCGTCCATGTTTATTTTCCTGTAAAGCCTCAAGCTGGAGCATGCTTTCCAAGCCCAACTTTTGCTGCGGGTAAGCTGGATAGACTATGGTTTTGAAAGCCGTAGCTTGCACAGCAATAACATCATCACTGACTATCTTATAGCCTGCCTGTGTAAAAGCAGCAGCCAGCGTCGATTTTCCTGCTCCGGATTCGCCCACGAAAGCGTAGGCCTTGCCTCCAATGACTACCGCACTCCCGTGAAGAGGCAATATCCTCCTCTGTAACAAAAGCACACCCATGCATGTGCCGAGCACAAACAAACGCACGGTGTCAGGATCAGCTCCGTGGTATACGTATACCTCAACCTCTTTGCCACCCCTGACAGCATAAATAGCCGTGCCCGGTACGTGAAACATAAAGCTCTCGCCCTCTATCATAAAATGCGTTTGCTCCAGTTGTTCGCTCCATTCAGTCAAATCAGCCTGACGAATAACCACATCCTCCACCACTCCCGACGCTGCGGGTATCAGTTCAGGTAGTTCCAGCTCACTGGCAATCTTGAGCCCAAATGCTGTATATACCTCCAAACTGATACTACGTGTACTACTGTCATGCACGATAGGACCCTCTCCCCCTGCTATTTAAAAATCCCGCCTTTATTTCGTTGAGCAACGCCTTTAACCCAATAGAAATAAAGACGGCTTTGTGCAACGAATATAGCCCGCTTAAAGAATCATGTATGTCATCTGTTAGCTTGGATTAACCAGGTCAGCGTCGTGATCAGATACCCAGTCAATTTCTTTCCAGCCCTTACCTGCCATCGTCTGGTTAATATCCAGCACCTCTATGGTGGGCTCCTGCCATCCTTTTTTACTCATGTCATCACCTCCCCTCCAACGAACGACGTATCTGTCTGACCGGATAGACCGGATCAGTTAAATCTGCGTATAAAACGGTACACAATCAGACTGTGCATCAGCAGCCGTATGTTGGGATCGGACGCCTGCTCCGGTCGCGGTTGGCGAAACTTCGCCATAGCCATTTTAATGACATCGATATTGAGAAATTCGGCGGCATGTAAATCATGGCACAGCAGTTGAAGTTCCCCCATAAACGTCTCCCAGCAGGGGAGCATACGATGCAGCCAATCCGCAGGCTGTACACCGCGTACACGCTGGTTCAACCGGACATCATCGGGCAAATAGTCCCGCATGGCTCCGCGAATGAGTGCGCGATCCCGGCCGTTTTGCACATACTGCTCAAAGGGCACCGACAGGCAAAAGCGGATCACCCGGCTGTCTCCGGTCGGGTCGCGCTCCCACAGACCATAACGCAGCGACAGCTTGGTCGCGACTACACCATTTTTGTTCGCAATCGCTAAATTCGTGAATTTCTCTTTTCTCGTCTGATCGGCGTTCTTCATCCATCCGGTTCCGCTCAAAGCCGGAATGTCCTCCACATTCATTCGCTTGGCGAACTCCGGGTCAATGAGTGAAGGAACCGGACTTCGATTGCCGCCACGCAACCAGGAACGGGAATCGAGCGTGGTCGCTTTTTTCAGCATCACGGGTAATAATTGGGACATCCGCCTTCCGGTCAGCTTGCTGTACCCCCACAACCCTGAAAGGATTGCAGCCAGTGCAAACGACGAAGCTGACGGGCATAATAGTCCAGTGCAGGTCCCCAGGATATGGTAAAATTCCCTCGTGCCCCGGTCAGTAGCACACCTACATTTTCCTCTTGTGCTTTTTCGTAAAAACCCCTGATCCAGAACGAATTTTCAAAATATTTATAGGGAGCTTCCATCAATTCCAGCCAGATATCAATTTCTGAAAATGGACTTTTCCCCTCAAAATCCAGGTAATTTTCGTGAATGTTGCCCACATATCGAGCCGTGGATTGGATATAAGCCCGTTCATTCGCCAGTAGTGTCGACGGTGTCCAATCCGTAAAATCCTGTACGGGCACATAACTGTACGCATGAAGAGGCTTTTGCTGCAATCGCAGCGACGGTGCTGCAAAGCTGGCAACCGCACCGGAATCCAGACCACCACTCAAGGCCGCCCCCACGGCGCGATGCGTGCGCAATCTGGCATTCACCGCCTGTGAGAATACCTCGCGAAAAGCCTCGACGTACTCGCCGCCGGTTTTGAGTCGCAGCGGCTCCACATCATCCAAAGAGGCATATTTATGGATGGTTCGCTTTCCCTCCTCCATGGTGAACCAATGGGCGGGTGGAAGCTGGTTTATATGCTTATAAGCAGTAGTCCCAATATCGACGGATTCCTGCATGGTGCGGATGGCCAGAAATTCCGCCAGCCACGGCTCATGCAGTTCTTTTCGCAGGGAAGACAGAGCCAAAAGAGGGGCTACTACTGTACTGAACGCAAACCCTCGGTCATGTTGGTATGTATACAGCGTGCGGCTTCCTGCCATATCACGAGCGCCATATAATCTGTGCCGTTTGGCATCCCAAATAACAAAGGCAAAATCGCCTATTAGATAGCGGGCCGCGTCGAGCGCCCATTTGTCGTATGCCAGCAAAATCAACTCACTGTCCGTGATGTCTTGCCGCCTTTCCTGTCCTACCCCCAGCCGTTCAAATAGCTCGGAACGATTGTCAATAATCGCATCCGCCGTGATCGCCAAATTCCGTTCCTCGTCATAGAAAGGGAGACGCTCATGAACGGATTCTGGTGTCACATGCTGGGAATGACAGCCCAAAAATATGGAACCCTCACACCAGGCGCATACGCGGTCGGCGGGATATTTTCGCAGAGCTTGCATCATTTTACCGCCTTCTTCGGTGCGTACGGACTCATGCCCAAAGCTGTATATTCCGGCAATTGCACTCACGTTTTCCCCCCTTTTTGTTTTTCCATTCCCGATAACACTACGGACGCCCAGCGACACAGCTGACGGGCAAAGGGGATACGAGATCGGAGCCGTTGATTTCTGCCTTGGTAGGTTTTGAGCTGTGCGATAAGACGATTCCGCTCCTCATAGCTATGTGCCAGCCTGTTTTCCAGTGATTGGAGCCGTCTATCATTTACAACCTGTACAACGTCCTCCTCTAGAGAATCATGAAGTGCAGGTTTCTGCCCTGCTTTTATTATGAATTCCCTGTTATCCGCATCCTGCTCTTCCAGCATTCGATAAGCATTCTTCCATTCAAAGCCGCTTTGTTGGAGAAATTGGCTCGTACGCCGACTTAGCAGTTCCACATCCGCTTCCTCTTCAAACTTTACACCGGTGATACGCTCGGCCTGTTCCAGCGCTTCACCGTAGCCAAGCTGTGTAAATATACGAGCTCCGATGCTTCTGCAATACAGCTCGATTTCCTTTTTGTTCAATAGATGTTGCCAGCTATGTACCGAGTCCTGATGCGTCTGCTCATGCTCCCCCACGAACGGATCACCCGCTCCCATGCTGTAAAACAGACTGGATTTAGGCGTATCCGCAAAGTCTCCGTACTTTTCCATACCGAGTTCATAATCTACGCCAAGAAAATCGCACAGCTTTCCAATCTCCACCGCCGGATTAGCTACAAGTTGCTCATACACAAGCGGGTATGCAAGCGGATGAGGTGTGGCAAAATAATGTGCGTAACGGAACAAACCGACCGTAATATCCGTCATTTTCATATTAAAATGCGGGCTCTCCAGCTCCTCCAGCAGATGAAAGCGTTCGCCGCGCATCTGATTAACTTTTTTGAATGAAGCCGCGATAGATAAAGGATTACGGATAAGCCACACCCTGCGGGCTGCCGGAAAAAGGCGGTCTATAAATTCCAGCACCGTATAGTAACGCGGGGATTTGTCGATAACCATATTTGCGTTAGTCCCTTCGAGCAGACCGTTATAAATTTCAAGTGCATACGATCGGGAAGCCTGCTCCAATACGTGCGTAGGAACCATACCATTAAAAAATTGCCGGATGATTCCGGTTCCTCCATAGGGACGTGTTTGTGACTGGGGAAGATCATGCAAGCTAAGCAGGAACCACATTTCCTGCGTGGCAAACAGGCGGGAGTGATTTTGTAAAATGGTGGTCACTAGCGAGCTTCCACTTCGGGGGACACTAAGCAGGAAAACCAGTCCCTCGCCTTGCTTATCAATCAAGGAAACGCCTCCTCTAATCTGCTCCAGACATTTTAATAGATACATTTCGTATTTTATTATAAATTTATGATACATATTGTATCTTGTCAATCCTTTTGGCGGATAAATTCTGTACACGACGCTCATGTTAATCCATAAGTACATCTACAGGTACATCATCCAGGCTGTTAATAGAAAGTTTGTATAAACTGAGGCTAAAAGAAGGAGCGTAGCGTTATGGGACAAGCTATTAAAGGCATCATTACCATCGAAGGTCTGGAAATTCCTATCACCAACCCGGATAAACCCCTGTGGCCCGAAGCTGGCGTCACCAAAGCGCTGTATCTTCGCAAGCTTGCGGTGCTGGCCCCTTTTCTGCTCAAATATAGCCACAACCGTTTACTGACTGTCATCCGCTGGCCGCACGGCATTCACGGGGATTTTTTTTACCAGAAAAATGCCCCGCAGCCCCGGCCGGACTACATCGAAACCTTCCAGCATGACGGTATTGAATATATGGTGCTCGGCACACTGCCACAACTGCTATGGCTCGGCAATCAGGCCGCGCTGGAATTTCACCCATCCCTGCATCAAGCGGGCAGCACGCTGCCGTGTGAATGGATGATTGACCTTGATCCGTCCAGAGAAGTGGAGCCACGCATTATGGAAGCGGCGTCCATCGTCGGGGAGGTGCTGGCTTCGCTTGGTTTGCAATCTGTACCCAAAACGTCCGGGGCCACGGGTGTGCAAATTATCGTCCCGATCCGCACAGGCATCACCTTCGACGAGCTTCGCAGCATCGGTCTGCTGGTGGGACAGTTCGTAACCGAAAAATACCCGCATCTATTCACACTGGAACGGTTAAAAAAGGATCGGGGAACGGCTATCTATTTTGATTATTTGCAGCATTATCAAGGAAAAACCCTGGCCGCTCCCTATACCCCGCGAGCACGCCCTGGCGCTACGGTATCCACCCCACTGACATGGGACGAGGTGCGACAAGACGTATCGCCGCTTGACTATCATTTGCTGAATATTGAGGAACGGCTAAATCAGGTGGGCGACTTGATCGCCAAAATCCCTTCCCAGCCCATCGAGGATGTTCTCAAGCATATGCGCGCCAAATAAAAAAGGGGACGAACTCCACAGCCGTAAAATCGGCCGAGGAATCGTCCCCTTGCGCTAGTGTATTCCTTTTTTCTTGAAGCGTCCGCCCTTCACATCGTGAATGTTACCAATCGCCACAAAGGCATGTGGGTCCCAATCTTCAACGATGTTCTTCAGCTTCGCTTCTTCCAGACGGGTGATGACGACGAAAATGACTTTCTTGCTATCGCCTGTAAAGCCGCCCTCACCTTCCAGATAGGTTACGCCCCGTCCAAGACGGTCCGTCAGGGCATCCCCGATGTCGCGGTATTTTTCACTAATGATCCAGACCGATTTGGACTGATCCAGACCTTCGATGGTAATATCAATCATTTTCATCGCAATATAATAAGCAATCATGGAGTACAGGGCATTCGGCCAACCGAATACAAAGCCTGCACTGCCCAGAATGAAGATGTTAACGAAAAGTACGATCTCACCGACCGAAAAAGGAGTTTTTTCACTGACGAGAATAGCTACGATCTCTGTTCCATCCAGCGAGCCGCCGGACCGGATGACGAGACCTACCCCAACGCCGAGAATGACACCGCCAAAAATAGCGCCGAGCAGTGGTTCGCCAGGGGTCAACGCATTTACACTGTGAAGTAACGTGGTTCCGATGGACATCACGATAATGCCGAATAATGTGGATAAAGCGAAGGTTTTACCGATTTGCTTGTAGCCGATAACCAAAAATGGAAGGTTCAACAGGGTCAGGAAAATGCCGAGTGGATAGCCAGTAATCTTGGAGGCCATAATTGAAATACCTGTGACCCCACCGTCGATAACGCCGTTAGGAACCAGGAATATTTCGAGGCCCACTGCCATAAGCGCTGCACCGAAAATAATCATGGCCGCACGCTGAAACAGGCGTTTTGCTTTGTTTTTAGGATTGGCTGGAATTTTGCTGATCTTGGTCAACTCTCCGGTCACATCTGTGATCTCAGACAGATTGTGGACTTCCTTGCTCACTACACTCATATATAAATCCCCCCGTTACAGTATGGTATATTGGACCGAAAAAGGGGCTGCGATCCGCAGTCCCTTCTCCTTTACCGCGCTTGTGTTATATGAATACTATACCATAAAACAGTGATTTTGCGTAAAAAAGTTAGCAAAAAGCACATAAGTCTCAATAAAGCGGGATTATATTGATAAAAACGGCGAAAACCGCCTTTAAAGGAGCGGAGAGAGCATGCGAGTCAGAATTTCAGCTGTTTTCTGTAATCGTGGACGTCTGCGGAACACCTTTAAATCAATGTGTGAGGAGTTGGACAGGTCCTCTTCAAAATCGGCCGACAGGTGCTCCAGCGCCGAACGGGCAAAGAGTACTGCGGTCAACTCAAAATTATAGAAAAAGCTGCGCATGTCCATATTGGCGGTCCCAACCGAACCGAGCAAATCATCCACAATGATGACTTTGGCGTGAATAAACCCTTTACGGTATTGATAAAATTCTACACCTGCCTCCAGCAGCTCTTGTACATAGGACAGAGACGCCAGATGCACCAGCTTTGAATCCGATTTGTATGGAATAATAATTCGCACATCTACGCCACTGACCGCCGCCAGCTTAAGCGCCTCATAAATACCCTGATCGGGAATAAAATACGGCGTGGTAATCCAAATCCGCTTCTTGGCAACCGCCAGCGCACCAAAGCACATTTCCTGGATCGTATCCCATACCTGATCGGGACCGCTGCTCAAAATCTGTACTTCCTCATCTCCTTCACAGGTATGCGGCGGAAATAAATTCTCATCCATCAGCCGTTCCCCGGAGGCCAGCTTCCAGTCGCTCAGAAATGCATTTTGCAGAAAATAGACGCTATCTCCTTCAATCTGCAAATGCGTGTCCCGCCAAAATCCCACCTTGGGGTATTTGCCGAGGTAATCGTCGCCCACATTAATGCCTCCAACAAACCCGATCAATCCGTCCACCACTACGATTTTACGGTGATTCCGGTAGTTAATCCGGCGATCCAGCGTGGCGAAAAACGGGGGCAGAAAATAATGAAACTCTACACCTGCCTCACCACAGGCACGAATAAAGGAATACGGCAAATTGTAGCTCCCCACGCCGTCCACAACGAATCGAACCCTCACCCCCTCACGCGCCTTGCGGATCATGAGCTCCTGAAATTGGGTACCGATGTCGTCCGACCGGAATATGTAAAACTCCACATGAATATGATGCTGCGCCCGTTCCAGCGCTGTCAGCATCGCATCAAAGGTTTCCTCCCCATTCGTTAGCACACGGGTGCGATTGCAGCCGGTCAACGGATTTTCCGACATGCGAATTAGCTGGTTAAACAGACGCTCCTGGTGCTTGAAATGAGGATTGTGCATTTGTTCCACATTCTCAATCACCCTCGATTGTGACCACAGGCGCTCGCGGAATTCACGAAATAGCTGTGATCCCCTTTTTCGCACCATTTTGCGCTTCTTATAATCCTGTGCAACAAAGTAGTACACGACAAAGCCGATGAGCGGGAAGCAGAACAAAATAAATAGCCAGGCTACCGCCTTGGACGGCTTGCGAAATTCAAAGAGCAGGATCGTCCCGGTCTGAAAAATAAAAACAATTAAAACCAACAGCAACCACAGCATGTTTAAGCCTCCTTATATATCTATGTTATATACCAAGCTCCAATTTTTTTGACATGTTTGCCCCTTAAGCTGAATAGATAGTAACCAAGCACTATAGGAGCGATGTCCGGAAAGGAGCGATTATGAAAAAAGGAAGCCTAAATCGCCGGATGACCTTGCTCGTCATTCGAGATGCACAGCAACCACCCAAGCAGTTGCAATGCTCTACAGCCGCTGTCATTCTCGTCCCGACCCTTGTGATCGCGTCCATCTCTACACTCGTGATCGGGCTGCAAATCCGTTCTTCCCATATCATTTCCCAAATGGAAACGAATCTTGCCGTCCAGAGCTTGCAGATGGAGGTTACGGTAGCGGACAAGGATGCGGCAATCGGGCGATTGCGCCGCGAAGTCATGGAACTGACGAATCAGGCCACCAGTATTCGCGAACGCCTCCAGCGTGTAACGGAGCTGGAGCAGCAAATGCAGCAATTTATCCGTAAATACGGAAAATCCTCTGCCACCAGTAGCAGCAAAGCAGCCATGACCCCACTCTCCTGGGATGCCTCCGGCTATACCGGGGGCGAATTGATTACAGTACATGAAAATACAGCCATGCTTACTCGTCAAGCCATGGATGATTTTCAGGAAATCGAATCCCTGCTGGACACGGTAGAGCGCACGGTTCCCCGCTCTATTCAGCAGGCGAACGCCGTACAGCAGAACCTTGAGCAGAAGCAAGCCGCACAGTTACTCCAGACCCGCAGACTGGCGCTTGCCGAACAAGGCAAGCCTTCGGCCTGGCCTGTCAGTTCACGCCGGATGACCTCCAGCTTCGGCTATCGCAGCGATCCGTTTACGGGCAAATCGGCTTTCCATTCGGGCATGGATATTGCCGGACAAACGGGTGATCCCGTCTATTCCGCAGGAGCGGGCACCGTGCTGGAGGCAGCCTCCAGCGGGGCACGCGGCAAGTGCATTATCATCCAGCATCCTGACGGATTCCAGTCCTGGTATATGCACCTGAGCGGTATGCAGGTGACTCCGGGGGAACGAGTCCGTAAAGGGCAGACCATCGGCCTTCTGGGAAGTACGGGAAGAAGCACGGGGCCTCATCTTCATTTTCAGATCGTCAAGCATAGTCAGCCTGTCGATCCGTTACTGTATGTACAATAAAGGATTGGAGGAAAACAACATGTTCAAGGACTCCAAAAAAAAGCTGGCCGCTCCTGCGACCGATACGCTGTTGGCTAACGGCACCAGCTTTGAAGGTACGATTGAGGCTGAGGCCAATATTCGAATTGATGGCCATTTTCAGGGCGATATCCGCAGCACTCGCGCCGTCGTGATCGGGGAATCTGCTGTCGTGCGTTCGGATATCATCGCACGAGACGTCATCCTGGCCGGCAAGGTATTCGGCAGCATCACCACAGAGGGACGGCTGACGATCACGCCTACGGGCGAACTGTACGGCAAGGTAGCCGTCTCCGCGCTGGTCATCTCCGAAGGCGGCGTACTGGACGGTACGAGTCAGATGATCCGCACGAAAGACGCAGAACCGTCTTCTTCAACTGACGATTCTGACCTTGAAACACAATCCGGTACTCGCAAAGACAGAGATACCAGTCAAGCGACCCTGCAATCAGAGACGGGATAATTCCATTTACTCCATCCTATCCTTCATTCATTCCATCATATCCTCCATCCTGTGTTCCAAAAATAAATGATACACCTTGCGTATCACTATTTTAGCGCACATGTACAGCGGAAGAACCAAAACGATACCCAAAATGCCGAGCAAGTCACCACCGACCAATAACAGTATGACGACAGTCAGCGGATGAATATCCAGTTGCTTGCCAAACACAACAGGTGACAACCAATTGTCCTGAATTTGCTGGGCAGCGATCACGACGACCAGCGACCAGATCGCCATGGAAGGTGATTCAAGAAACCCGATAATGACGACGGGTATGGAAGCCGCCACAGCCCCCACATAAGGGATAAAATTGAGAAAAATCGAAATGACCGCGAGCAGCAAGGCGTAAGGCAGACCGATGATTAGAAAGCCAAGGAACATCATAATACCCAGCGCGACATTTATCAGCACCCGACTCACGATAAAGCTGCTGAGCGCACTGTCGATATCCTCCATGACCTCCAGCGCGTCCTTGTGATATTTTTTAGGAAAGAAGTTTAGCATTTTGGGACCAAACTTGCTCCCCTCCTTCAGCATGTAATAGAGCAAAATCGGAAAGGTAGCCAAGACGATAAAAAAGTAGGATACGAACGATACCAGCTTAACCGAATAATCGGACAGAGCTGAAAAAGCCTCATTCAACGTATCCGATAGTCGTGACAGCGGATCTTCCCCCGGAGGCAGCACTTGTCTCAAGGATTGATTATGCCGCCATTGGCTCAATTGATCAACCAGACTGCTAATGAGCTTCGGCGCATTTTCAAATAAATTCGTTACCTGATCACGCAATGTAGGCCATACACCCCATGAGAAAATAAACAGCAGCGCGGCAATGACCAGATAAATCAGCAAAATGGAGACGGGACGCTTGATTTTTCTTCGTTCCATCAAATCTACCACTGGCCTCAATAAATAGTAGAAAAAAAAGGACAGCATCAACGGTACAACCAGCAGGCTGACCAGAGATACGATGGGGCTGAATATAAAACTTACTTTGGTGCCCAAGTAAATGATGAGCAAGAGCATGACAATACCTGTAGTCAGGCGAAAAAAACGATTATTGGGCAGCATATCATGCAGCACCCCCTTCTGATCTGTTTCTCTCTACCTCTTTAAACGCAAAACGACCCTATTGATTGATTCTTGCTGAAAATAGGTTGCAATATACCCCGGCACGCATAATCTGTAGCGGTAATTGTATAAATACAGCGCCAAAACAGCGCAAAAAGGACGTGCAAATGGATAGCCATTTAACACGTCCCTTTTACCGATTCCAGAATATGGTGAAATTCTCAAGTTATGAAAATCAGATCAAACCAGAGGATCGGGTTTAGGTTGAAACATCCCGTTTTACAAAAACTACCCAGGCAATTGCGATAAAAACTACATAATAGGCAGCCAGCACGGTGAGCGAAAAGGTCAAACCAGAACTTACCGTGCCCGGCGGCATTTCGAGATATTTTTTCAGGTCCATATGCGTAAACAGCACGTATTTGGTCCATTCATAACGATCTGTACTAAACAAACCGATTGAATTATAGATTGTTTTGGTGAACATCATGAACAAAGACAGGCCAATCGCCAAGGCGCTGGAACGAAAAACAGCGGACAGCATAAAAGCAAAGGCGATGGTCACGAATAGAGCGATATAGCTGTACAAGAAGTTCAGTGTTACATAAGAAATCGGATCACTGAACGGCGGAATCGAACCGGCTGGCGTATCTTTGGATAACATCAGCCAAGAGGACAGCGAAACCATCGCTATTAAAATGAACGTTCCGAGCAAACTGAACAGGATGACCGATATATATTTGGACAAAAGAATTTTGCTGCGGGTCCAAGGGCGGATAAGCAGCAGCTTGATGGTTCCCCATGTAAATTCACCCGCCACCGAATCAGCCGCTACAATGACCGTAAACGTCGTATTGAGGAAAAATGTAAACATCGCCGTCAACACGATACCATCCCACACGCTGACCTGATCGGAAACCAGGGCAATCAGCATCGGAATCACAGCCGTGATGACCGCCAGCAGCCCTAGCATAATCCACGTCCGTACACGCAAGTAAATTTTAAGATTTTCGTTATGTACCAGCTTGAAGAAGTCAGCCAATGGACCCGCCTCCCGTCACTTCCAAGAATTGATCTTCCAACGTACGGGCCACCGGACGAATCGCATATACCTTGACTCCATTTGCAGTAAGAAGGCTGTTCATCTCTGCTATCTGCTCCCGCTCCAGATGCAGCAGCAGTTGGTTGCCTTCGACGCGCCCTGCTCCGGCAAGCACATAGGCTTGCTGGGGATCATTCACTTCAAAAGCAATTTCCGCCGTCTGGGCCTCTCCACCTGTACTCTTTAGCTGCTTGATGTCAATCAGCCGTCCGCTTTGGATAATGGCGACACGGTCGCACATCAGCTCCATTTCGGACAACAAATGACTCGATACAAATACTGTAATTCCCTCGCTCCGGCTCAACTGTCGCAAATAATCCCGCAGTTCGCGGATACCCTGCGGGTCCAGACCGTTGGTCGGCTCGTCCAGCACGAGCAGCTTTGGCCGATGCAAGATCGCCTGTGCTACCCCGAGTCTCTGCCGCATTCCGAGCGAGTAGGTTTTGACTTTATCGTTAATCCGGTTTCCGAGTCCTACCAAACGGATCGCCTCATCTATGCGCTCCTTGGTAACCCCTGGTGACATTCTCGCAAAATGCTGCAAATTTTGATAGCCGGTCAGAAACTTGTACATTTCCGGGTTCTCCACAATCGCACCGACGTGGGAAACCGCCTTTTCAAACTCGGTTTTGATGCTGTCTCCACAAATATGGATATCGCCCTTGCTGATCGAAATCAAGCCAACCATCATACGAATGGTGGTTGTTTTTCCCGCACCGTTCGGTCCGAGGAAACCAAATACCTGCCCCGCTGGAACCTCCAGCGTCAGATCGTCCACAATCGCTTTTGAGGAAATGATTTTACTCACACCCTCCATACGTATGACGGGAAGCTGTCCTGTCGCTTGCTGCATGCTATGAAACTCCTTCCATCCGGAGTGAAGCTCTATTCTATTTTGCTGTTCATTTCCGGTTTTGGAAGTATTGTACCATATTTAACCTGTTAGAAACACTGCGTCCGATCTATTCCTTATGCTTGTATATCCAGAGCACCCGCCACTCTTCACCTTCCTGCGTCACATAACAAGGCTGTACGATATCAAAATTTCCGAACCGGGTCTTGTAATGCTGAGTAACTGTAATACGGTAAACCTTCCCCAGCTCGTCTCCACTCTGCTCTGTGCGAATATCATATTCAGCCTGCGGCTCTCCCAGCTCGAATGTGAACGTATCTGTCCCCATATCCTGCATAAACACATGCGCACGCTGCTGCACATACGTGGATTTTTCGAATTTCTTCTTCATTTGCGAATGAAAAAGCTCCCAGGAGCCTCCAAAATTACCTGACTGCTCCATCGTATAGAACTCATTCAGCGCTTCAACCGCCTGATCGCCCTCACCAGTAGACATCACCCCGCGCAGACCCAGCCACAGCAGCCATAACAGCCCGCATATCAATGCAAAATACAGCAGCTTGCGGACGAACGCAGAAGCCGCTCTTCTTCTGAACAGCACAAATCGCCCCTCCCCTCAGTTGGACATTCTACTGAATACTCTACAGATGTATGTGGGACAAGCCGAGTTTAGAAGAGCGTAGAAGAGAATAAAGGGTGACCTCCTTACAAGTCACCCGAGTGCATAAAGACCAGCTTAAGGTGATATCGCTGTGGTGAGCAAATGCTGCTCCATCAGTCCACGAATACGCTGGCGTTCCTGATTATCCACGATGTAATAATACACTCCGTTGATTTTGGTTCCATGGCCCTTCAACTCAACCATATCCGTCTGCCGTAGGGACGGGCCGACCCGGGTCAGAAAGGTCGTCATATCGTCAAAGGTAATATCCGTGCGGATCTGCTCCCCCGCTGCCTGCAATATCGGTTTTACCTTTAGCAGTCCTTCCTTGCTGATTGCCTGTGCGAGAATTTGCTTGAGCAGCTCCCGCTGGCGGGCATTTCTCCCGAGGTCCCCACGCGGATCATCAAAACGCATCCGCGCATAGGACAACGCCTCAGTTCCGTTCAGCTTCAAGCTGCCCTGCGCAAAATGATGGCCCTCATATTGAAAATCGAGCGGATTGTTAACCGCGACTCCCCCCAAAAGGTCAACCATTTTTGCAAACCCTTCCATGTTCATTTGCACATAGTAATCCATCGGATGATTCAAGAAATGCTCTACCGTACGGATCGACATGTCCACGCCGCCGAAGGCAAAGGCATGATTGATTTTGTCCTCACGTCCTCTGCCGATCAGTTCTGTTCGCGTATCGCGCGGGATGTTGAACATCAATACAGTGCCTTCGGCGGGATTAACGGACAGGACGATCATCGTATCCGAGCGCCCCCGATCATGGGGACGCTGGTCCACGCCCAACACAAGCACGGTGAATGGCTTGAATTGGGATATGGCTGCCGGATTGGGCATACCCGAACCGTTGCCTGTAACTGCCGGGCGTGCCGCTCCGCCTGTTGTAAGGGTAGAAATCGCGGCGGGCTGCACAATACTGCGCGGATGGTACATGGCATTTGCCGCCGTTTGAACGGAATGATATACGTAAGCGGTGTAAACACCAGCACCCACCATCAATAATGCAGCGGCCCCTAATGTTATTTTCAGCCATCGTTTCATAAAGAGCCTCCCCCTTTACGGGTTCATTACAGACCGATGACGATCCATATCCAGATTGTTCATCTGCGGCCTGCCGACAGAATAGTATGCAAAGGCAGACTGCCTGATTTGCTCCTCACGGTACACATTGCGTCCGTCGATCATAATGGGATGCTTCATAAGCTCGTTCAGCTCGCCCAGCCCCACCTCACCAAATTCCTCCCACTCGGTTAGCAGGCACAGCGCGTCGCATCCTTCTGCCGCTTCTCGTGCGCTATCGGCCCAAGTCACTTCCGAGCTGTCCAGCAATCTGCGGAAGTTGGCGGTGGCGACCGGGTCATATGCGCGAATTTGCGCCCCCGCTTCCAGAAGCGACTGCATAATATCCAGCGCTGGAGCATCTCTTACGTCATCTGTATTCGGCTTGAATGCCAGCCCCCATATGCCAATCGTGGCTCCTTCCAGATCACCCAAGGCTTCTTCCAGCTTGCGTATCACATTAAAGCGCTGCCCCTGATTCACTTCCACCACGGATTTCAGCAGCTTGAATTCATAATCCACATTGCCCGCAATCTGGATTAATGCCTGTGTATCCTTGGGAAAACAAGAGCCGCCATAGCCGATGCCTGCGGACAGAAAAGAGGAACCGATCCGCTGATCCAGCCCCATGCCGTGTGCCACACGCGTGACGTCTGCGCCCACCTTCTCACAGATATTCGCAATCTCATTAATAAACGAAATTTTAGTCGCCAAAAAAGCGTTCGACGCGTACTTGATCATCTCCGCCGAACGGATATCTGTGGTCAAAATATTTGTCGTCAGCGGCTCATGCAGCGTACACAGCACAGCGGCGACATGAGGATCGGATGCCCCGATCACGATGCGGTCCGGCTGGAGCGTATCTGCTACCGCCGAGCCTTCGCGTAAAAATTCAGGAACCGAAGCCACGCCAAAAGAGTAGCTCGTGCGGCTCGCGATCAGGCTGTGAATACGATCATTGGTTCCGACAGGCACCGTGCTTTTGGTGACAATCACTTTGTAGCCATTCATGGCGTCTGCCACCTCGCGTGCGGCTCCTTCAATATAGGACAGGTTCGCTTCCCCGCCCGGCAACGAAGGTGTACCCACTGCCAAAATAACAATCTCGGCTCCCTCTACCGCAGATGCGGTATCTGTTGTAAAGGTCAGGCGTCCCTGCTCGACATTATCCTGGATCAAGCCTTTTAAGCCCGGCTCATAAATCGGTACTTTTCCTTCATGAAGCTGACTAATTTTGTCCTCATTCTGGTCGACACAGACGACCGTATTCCCGAGCGCAGCAAAACAGACTCCCGATACCAGTCCGACATACCCCGCACCAATTACACATAGCTTCAAAGTAGCTCCCCCTTTTACATGCTGTCTCGCTACATTACGCTTACACCAGCTTCACTTCTCTACGCCTCTCCCTGCATGCCGATTATGATGGAGCGTCAATCGTTTGTTCTGCCGATAGGATTTGAGAAAACGGTATACATACACCGGATTGTTATAGGCGTATCTCTTCCACAACCGTTTCGGCTCGCTAATCAGGCGGTACAGCCACTCCAGCCCCAGCTTTTGTATCATTAGCGGCGGTCTGCGAACCTTTCCGGTGATATAGTCAAAGGCCGCTCCTACACCAATCATCACGCCACGAATGCGGTCTTTGTTACGATACATCCATATTTCCTGCTTCGGACAGCCCAAGCTGACGAAAATGATATGCGCACCTGACGAGTTGATGTCATGAATAATCTGTTCCTCCTCATCCGGCCGAAGCTTCCGAAATGGCGGTGAAAAGCCACCTGCGATGCGGATTCCTGGGTAGTCCTGCTCCACTCTTTCCTTCAAGCTGTCCAGCGTATCCGGCGTGCTGCCGTAAAAATAAATACTTAATCCTGTCTGAGGCGCGCGTTCGCACAGCTTGAGCATCAGACTGGGGCCGTCTACCCGGTCCTGACACTCAAATCCGTACAGCTTGAGCGCCCATACCAGCGGCATACCATCCGGGGTACACAAATCTGCACGCGCGAGTGCTTCGTGGAACTCGGATTGATTTCCGGCTGTAACAATGGAATGCGTGTTGCAGATACATACATAGCTGTCCTTGCGCCCGACGGCCCACTGCTCCACCGTGTGTACTGTTTCCTGAAACGTAAGCGCCGCAATATCTGCGTCCGCAATCCTTCCGACTCTATACTGGGGCAGCTGCTTCATAATCACGCTCCTCTATCGCCTCGCTGTATATGGCCATCAGTTGCTCGTAATTCACTTCTTCTGTGTAGCGTGCAGCATATATTTCCGATACCTTCTGTCTCATGGCTGGATAGTTTTCATAGGCTGTCGCACGACGGATTACGTCACTTATATGTTCCATATCATCATGTTGAAAATGGAACCCGGTCACTCCATCCTCCACCACTTCCTCCAGTGCCCCGATTCGGCTGCACAACACCGGGGTTCCCACGGAATAGGACTCTACGATGGTCATGGGAAAGCCTTCATACCAAATGGAAGGGACCATGACATACATGGCCCGGCTCATGCAATCCAGCACCGTGTCTCCATCCTGCTTGCCGAGAAAACGAATGTCCTCCTGTGGATAAGCGGCAGCCAGTTCAGCCTTTTCCGGGCCATCCCCAATGACGACCAGTCTCAAGCCGCCCCGATCTTCCACCTGTGTCCAGGCTTGCAGCAGATTACGCACCCCTTTTTCAGCTGAGATCCGCCCTACAAACAACAAGTAACGATCATCCGGGTCATACACGGCTTCCACCTCTTTACGTTGGATAAAGTTAGGCTTTACCGCGATACGATCTGGTGGAATGCCGCTTTCGGCAAATTTGTCCCTTGCAAACTTGGTCAGCGCAATATATCGGTTTACTTTGTGCTGCCATGTGCCAATCAGATCGTTGAACTTGATCATCGCCGCCACCGGAATCGTCTGTAGCTGTGAGTCCCGGTAGCACCCGTGGCGGATGGAATGCAGCAACGTGCCGTGCAGGCATTTTTCACAAACCTCATTCCCTCGCATAAAGGTCGCCGCCGGACAAATCAGCCTGTAATTATGCAGCGTCTGGACGACCGGAATCCCTAATCGTTCACAGGCATGATAGACGGAAGGCGAAATAACCGGAAAAAAGTTATGCACATGCACCACATCCGGCTTCACCCGCAGAAGCAGCTTTTGATTCTTTTAAACTCTGGCAGGGACCATGCCGCCTCCACTGCCAGCTTTGCCATGCTAACCAACCCTTTGCTTTGGATGCTGTCGTTATGCACATAATAGTGCTCTGTCTCTATCCCTCTGGAGCGCAGCATAGCCAATTCCTGCTCGACAACCTTGTCTTCTCCCCCGCTTTGCTGATAAAAGTTATGGATGACCAGCACCCTGCCCACCGTTTTATGGCTATGTTCACGTCGCTGGACAGGGTTGGCAGTATCCACTGGTGATGAGTTTTCAGGCTGAGGTGCCTCCCCCTGAACATGATGATGGTCTAGGTTTGAAGCCTGTTCGCGCACTGGGGACCTCGTCTGTATGCTGATTTGTTTGCTCACGTGGCTGTCCCTCTTTCCTGCCCGGATTGCATAGGATGGTGCATAGGCTGCATCGGTTGTATCCGTGAGTGGCTTAGCATTTCCTCTGCAATACGATCCCACGACATACGCTCGACTGTAAGAAACGCCTGCTCCGCCATACTTTGTCGCAGCTCAGCATTGTCCAACAATTCAGAGACTCGACTCACCCATTCCTCCTCTGAAAAGCTGCTCAGGATCACTCCGCTCACTCCGTCCTCGATCAAGGTAACCGAACCGCCATTTACCGAAGAGATAATCGGGACGCGAAACAGCATACTTTCCAGCAGCACCATACCGAAAATATCGTAATGAGTCGGGAACAGCATCACATCCGCCGCTCCATAAATCTGCCACAGATGCCGCTGCTCCACTCTTGGAAAATGCAAAATACTGTCCGTCAGCCCAAGCTCATGGGCATAGGCCCAATAGCGATCCGTATCCGCTTTACGTCCATCCCCGACCATTAACAAAAGGCAACTGGGATGCTTTTGAAGTACCTTTTTGAACACGCCTAGCATAAAACGTATATTTCTCCGCTCCTCCAGCACGCCGACATACAGTAGCACCGGACGATCCCCGAGCCGCCTCAGCTCATCCGCGACCTCAGGATTTTTCTCCCGGCCTTCGCTTTTGTCGTTGCCGCTGCTGTGTGTCCCTCGACTTTGCTGCGGTCCAGTCCAACCCCAAGGGTGACGACGTTGTGAAAGCCTTTATCCTCCAGATAGCGCTTGGCAAGATCGGATTTGACATAGGTACAGCGTAGAGACTTTGCCACCTTCGGCAGTAGCAGGGTATCGTACAATCTTCGGATCAGCGCATGTGTGTTATCCCGGTACGGGCCGTGATACAGCACCAGCTTCTCGGGACATTTGCGGGAAAGCAGATAAGTCATGATCTGGTTGTATTCTGTGGAAATGACCAAATCATAAGCAGCCAAAAACGAATCCTTGAGGACATCCCTATAGATGCTGTTGCTCAGGAACTTAAACCCGTGGAGCCAGATGATGCGCAGGGTGCAGCCTTCGTGACGGTATACCTGCTCCAGATGGGTTTCCTTGTGGTCGTTGTAGTAGACAATGTCGCAATCGAAGCCTTTCCGAACGAGTGCTTTACCCAAGCCGACTTCCTGCAAATTGTATGAGGCCCCGTTCACCTTGCTGGCAAAATTGCGAAGATACAATATTTTTGAATCATCATTAGGCTCCTGCCATTTCATATTGGGTGAGTTATGGGAGTGCGGGGTGAGAACGCTACGTGGATGGATCATTCTTCCGATCGCTGTTACCCCCGGATTTCATCTGACTGTATAAACCCTTTAAAGGGTGAAATCCGGGGGTAAAGGCGAACGCTATCGCTTCTTCAGAACGATTCCATCCACTCCGCTGCTAACCGCCGTGTCCATAAAGCCACCCTAATTTAAAAAAAGGGAACTTAGGGCATGAAGTGCCCGGCGAAAGATTTACGGCGATAGGCGAAGCTATCGCCGGGCGGGCTCTACCTTCCCCCACCCTATGGGCTGGGGAAATTCTTTTTGGCGGCGGTGAGTAGCGGAGGGTAGGATTTGAATCTGGAGAAGCGTCAGCGTTCGCCTTTGACGTGGGATTCCGCCCTCTACAGGGCTTATTCAAACCAAGGAATCCCACGTCAACAGCGATCGGAAGATCAAATGCTACTCGAAGCGCCTTACACCGACAGTCGTAGCTAGGAGATCAAACCCTGCCCGAAGCGGCCTCCCCCCTCCAAACCGAATGCTCCCGCTGCTTTTCTTCCGTCATCTGCATATTAAAATGGTCTGCTCCTTTAAGCTGGGCAGCCGCCATATCCGCCACCAATGTCACGCTCGACTCCATCGGGACAAAACGGTATTTATAAGCCGTAAGCCGATGGTCCGTTTCATGAAATAAAATATCCTGCGCGTAGTTGCCCCAACGATCCTTTGGCATCAGGTCAATCGTCATGCCGGCATGTGCGGAGGGCAGCAGCATATTGGAGCCGTGAATGCCGATGACTAATCGGCTGGCTGCATATACCTCGCATACTCGTAGCTCGCTTTCCCGGTCGAAGCGTGCGACACGTTCGTCGTTAATCCATGACGGGAAGCTCCCGGTGCGACCCAATCCGGCGACCGTAAAACGATAATCCGGAAAGGATTCCCGCAGCCTGCGGAACAATCGAATGAGTTTGCGGCGCTGATGATAAATCAGCGGTTTAAGCCAACGTTTGAGCTGCGGAAATTTCTGTATTGCCCGTGCGATATGATGGCTGCCGCTCCACAAGCGGTCTTCCCTCCATACAAAGGTAATGCGCGGCTCCGATTCACGGCCATCCTCATAACGCGGGACACCCGTAAACTGCTCAATATCGAACTGGCTGGGGTGTGAATACGCAGGGCTGACATAGACCTCGTCAAAACGTACCAGTTCCTCCATCATCCGATGATGCAGCACCGGATAAAAGTTACGGGCCTTGCTGAACGGCACATCGACTGTCCAGATTTCAGCCACACCTGCGGGTACCATCCACTCCAGCGATTTTTGCACAATAACGACGATACCCAGCTCCGGTGATTGTTCATATTCCCGCTGTACATTCAGCAGCTTAAGCAAGGCGTGACCATACAAATAATCAATCGTATTGACAATGATGACGCGCTTAAAGGGTTTCATTGTATGCACAGTCATGCCGACCGTCAAATCATAGGAAGGACTCAGCAACGATTGCCGCAAGGGCTCTCCGAGCCATTTTCTCGACTTTGCATCTCCAGTCAATGTATAGTTGGGCATTTCTACCCGATAGGGTGAATACGTGGCATGACCAACCCGCATATCCTCGATATATTCACGTTCACAGCCTTCACACCAAGTGCTGACACATACATGAATTCCCTGCCACAGCACCTCCCCGCCCCGTACCTTACCTCCACAATGCGGACACTGCCCCTCATGCTGAACAAACGGTTTAATGGGTATCATGATTGTTCTCTCCAACTTTCGGTACTGTAATGTGAACACGCCAGAAGGTCAGGATCGACTTCATCATCCAGCCCAAATTGGCTTTGACTTCCTTAAACAGCAAATCTAATAAAAATACAGATATCGTAAAAGACAAGATGGTCGCCACCAGCGAGCCTCGAACACCAAGCAACGGGATAAGCGCATAATTTAAAGCCACATTCGTGACCGCACCCACAATCGAGGTCAGCAGCGTATATTTGAACAAATTTTCATTCGTGATAAACAAGCTTTTGGCAACACTGAAATTGGTGAAAAACAGACGAATCGCAAACAGCGACAGCAACGAGCCAGCCTCGGTAAATTCCCGCCCATACAGCACGACCACCACCCATTGGGACAGAAAAAATAACGGTATCGAGGTCACCAGAAAGCAAATAAACATCAGTCGGTACACGTTGGACAACGTTTGTCTGTATTCGTCGCTCCCTTTCATCTTGGAACGGGTCACCACCGGGGCATATGCTGTGGTAAGAACGACCGGAATGAAGCCCAGCACTTCAATAAGACGGAGCGCAACAGAATACTGCCCCACGGCCGCATCCCCCAGCATCTCGCCGATAATGACCTGATCGATCCGTGCCTGTACATATACAGCGGAGGATGACAAAATAAGCGGCCAACTGTGATTCATGATTCGTCGTGCTGTGGTTAGGCTGAACGTCCACTTGTGTACATGCCGTCCTTCCTTGCGGAAGAAATACAGCAGAATCAGACTTCCGAGCAGAAACTCTCCATGAGCGCACAGCGCCACCACCCATATGGGGACACCGGACAACAATAAAATGATTTTAACGGTGGAACTGAGGACAAAGGCTGTGTTCTTGGCAATGACCGTGTATTTGGACAACATCTGCGCCCGAAACCAGTAGTCGATGATATCGAACAACTGAAACACCGAGGCCGTCGCCAGAATCAGATTGATCAACCGTACGGAACTATCCTCCGGTCTGAGCAGCAAAATGAAGGAGCAGGACAGGACAATAGCTACCAAAGTACCCACCAGCTTCAGCAGAATCGCCGTACCCAATAACTCATGCTCATCCTTGGGGTCCTTGACGAGATCGCGCACCAATATGGAATCAAAACCAAGCGTCGTGAAGATCAGGAACATCCCGAAAAAAGATTCCGCATAATTCCATTTCCCCAGTTCCTCCGGTCCGAGCACTCTCGCCATGATAATGCTGACCGCCAGCCCAAACACCATGCGGATCATTTTGTCGCCGAACAGCCAAGACGTATTCACCAGCAGACTTCTGCGCGGTTTGGCGCGATTTTCGACTAATGTCATAAGCTCTACTCCATCTTGAAAAATGACCTTTCGCACGGCTTCATAGCATGCTGTTCTGCCGATGCGACTACAATAATGTACAGCGAAGAGACCTCCCGGCAAGCGGGTGGCCCCTCCATGTCTTATACGACGACGGAAGCTTCGACCGCAGCCTGTCTTTTTACCCGCTCCAAGTCTGTGTCCACCATCATATGAATGAGCTGTTCGAAGCCTACCTCCACTCGCCAGCCCAGCTTTTCCTTCGCCTTGGCGCAATCGCCGAGCAGTAGATCCACCTCTGCCGGACGGACAAACTGAGGATCAATGACGACATAATCCTCATAGTTCAGACCTACATGGGAAAAGGCAATTTGCAGCAGTTCGCGGACGGAATGCATTTCTCCCGTGGAAATGACGTAATCATCCGGTTGATCCTGCTGGAGCATCATCCACATCGCCTTAACATAATCTCCTGCAAAACCCCAGTCCCGTAGCGAATCCAGATTCCCCATGCGCAGCTCCTGCTGCAAACCCAGCTTGATACGGGCTACAGCGTCCGTCACTTTACGTGTTACAAACTCCAGCCCACGGCGGGGCGATTCATGATTGAACAAAATGCCGGAGCATGCAAACATATCAAAGCTTTCGCGGTAGTTCACCGTGATCCAATGACCGTACACTTTGGCGACACCGTAAGGGCTGCGCGGGTAAAATGGGGTCGTTTCTGTCTGCGGCGTCTCCAGCACCTTGCCGAACATCTCACTGCTCGACGCCTGATAAAAGCGCGTGTCCGGCTTGGCAATCCGTACCGCCTCCAGCATATTGGTAACGGATAGCGCTGTAATCTGCCCGGTAGCCAAGGGCTGCGGCCATGAGGCCGCGACAAAGGATTGGGCAGCCAGGTTGTAGACCTCATCCGGGTCAGACTGACGCACGGCTTCGATGAGCGAGGCCAGATCGGTCATATCGCCGGAAAGCCAATGAATGTCATTCTGGATATGTGCCACATTTTCAAAGTTCGGCGTACTGGTGCGTCTGCGTACCCCGTACACCTCATAATCTTTGGACAGCAGCAACTCAGCCAGATAAGATCCGTCCTGTCCGGTAATCCCTGTGATCAGCGCTTTTTTCATTCCTATTCCTCCACCGTTTTTTATTGTTCAACCAGATCCAGACCTTGAAATGCCTGATAGACAGACCTTAATCCCTCTTCCAGTGAAATACGCGCCGACCAGCCCAGCCCGGAAATTCGGGACACATCCACCAGCTTACGCGGTGTGCCGTCGGGTGCGGACGTATTAAAGGTAATTTCCCCCTCATAACCGACGACTTCCTTCACACGTTCAGCCAGTTCCCGAATGGAAATATCCTCCCCAACGCCGATGTTCACAATTTCATTGCCCTCATAGCTGTTCATCAGGAACAGACAGGCTTCCGCCAAATCATCCGAATGAAGAAATTCACGACGCGGTGTGCCGGAACCCCATACTTCTACCGTCGGGGACTGATTCAGCTTGGCTTCGTGAAACTTGCGGATGAGCGCAGGCAACACATGGGAGGTCTGGAGATCAAAATTGTCGCCCGGACCGTACAAATTCGTAGGCATCACCGAAATAAAACGGGTTCCATATTGACGGTTATAGGACTGGCACATTTTAATCCCGGCAATTTTAGCGATAGCATAAGCCTCATTCGTTGGCTCCAGCTCACCTGTGAGCAGATATTCCTCCCGCAACGGCTGCGGGGCAAATTTGGGATAAATACAGGTCGACCCGAGGAACAGCAGCTTGCTTACATTCGCCCGGTATGCTGCATCAATTACATTCGTCTGTATGAGCAGGTTGTCACGGATAAAATCCGCCGGGTAATCATTGTTCGCCAAAATCCCGCCAACCTTGGCTGCTGCCAAAAATACATAGTCCACCGATTCGGTTTCGAAAAAATGGTCTACCGCCTCCTTGTTGCGCAGATCCAGCTCACTGCTTGTGCGGGTGATCAGGTTACGATAGCCTGCTTTGCTCAATGCCCGAGCAATTGCAGATCCCACCAGTCCGTTGTGTCCTGCTACATATATGTTGGAATAAAGATCCATGCTTTCCCCTACCCTTCCTGTTGGAGTGAATTTAATACGCATCGTTGGAGCCCAATAGCACCCGGAATGTTTTCAGCATGATGATGATATCTGTGCGCAAACTGCGTCTGGATATGTATTCCAGATCCAGCTCTACCATCTGGTTAAAGCTCAGATGATTACGACCGCTGATCTGCCATAGGCCGGTACAGCCTGGCGTAACGGTCAGACGCAGCTTATCCCTTACCGTATAGTCATGGACTTCTCTGGGTAGCGGGGGTCTAGGCCCTACCAGACTCATCTGCCCACGCAGCACATTCAGCAGTTGCGGCAGCTCGTCAATACTCGTTCTGCGGAGAAAGCGCCCAATTCGGGTGATACGCGGATCATCCCTCATTTTGAACATTGCACCCTCGATTTCATTCTCCAGCAGCAGCGCAGACAATCTGTCCTCGGCATCGGACACCATGGAACGAAATTTGATCATGCGAAACGGCCGCTCATTTTTACCAATACGAACCTGATAAAATAACGCGCTTCCTCTCGGGTCCTCCAGCTTAATCAGCAAAATCACGAGCAAAAATACCGGGCACAGCACGATTAATCCAATGAACGACAGCATGATGTCCATACTTCGCTTCACGAACGGATATACGCTCAATCCTTGCCGACGTTCAAGCCCATGAGCGACCGAATACACTTCCACTGATGCACTCAAAGCTTCGGCCTCGTTCGAGTGGGAAGAAGACACTGCTCATCACCTCGATTTCCGATATATTAGTATTATTTATTCATTGTTAAAAGAATTTTATTAACTTTCATTTCCCTTGTTGCTGCTCATGTCAGGTTGCGTTCCTCCATGCCGCGTTCGGCACGAGTATTTGATCGTTTCACGTTGTTGAGCACCACGCCCAAAATACGTGCCTTTACTCTTTCCAAATTTGCCTTTGCTTTCTTAACGAGATCCTTTTTGACCTTTCCTGCCTGCACCACCAAAATCACTCCGTCACACATAGCGCTTATAATGAAGCCATCCGGAAAGGACAGCAATGGCGGCGTATCCATTAAAATCACATCATAATGCTCCTTCAGCTCAGCCAATAGAGCGTTCATTCTGCGAGAGCTGAGCATTTCGGACGGATTCGGCGGAGTCGGTCCGGCTGTAATGGCATACAGATGGTCGATCCCGGTTTCCTGAACCACATCCTGCCATGGCTGCTGGTTGGCCAGGACCCGCGTCAGACCGGTATGATTACGCAAGCCGAACATGTGGTGCAGGGAAGAGCGGCGTAAATCCATGTCCATAACCAGCACCTTTTTTCCCTCTTGCGCATACGTTACAGCCAAATTGCTAATCGTGACCGTCCTGCCTTCACCCGCCTGAGCTGACGCCACCATCATAACCTCAATCGGCTCGTCTACAGAGGAAAACTGGATGTTCGTGCGAAGCATACGGTACTCCTCCGAAACGGAAGATTGGGCATGCAGGGATGTGACGAGCTGGTTATTGATTAATCGCGGCATATTGTCCTTCACCTACCTGTTTGGGAGTTGTAGCGGAACCGTCAGAGCGTCTGTCTTCTTTTTTCATTTTCGTAATCAGGGACAAGGTAGGCAGGCCGAGTTCTTTTTCAACGTCCTCTTCATTTTTAAAGGTATCGTCCAGCACTTCCAGCAAAAACGCCAAGCCTATACCCAGCAGCAAGGAGGCGGCAAAAGCAATAAGCATCTGTATAGCGGGATTACTGTTCACAGGAACAGCCGGTTCACTCAGACTGGCTTCGCTTAGAATCGTGACGTTGTCCATTTTCATGATAGAGGGGATTTGTCGTTTGAATACTTTGGCTACCGCATTTACGGTTTTGACAGCCTTCGTATACGATAAATCGCGGATTGTTAAATCCATGACCTGCGAATCACCTGCGGTGTTTACTCTTAATTTTTGCGTCAGAGCTGACGGAGTGACCTTGAGATCGGGGAAGCTGGCGACCACCTGGTCCATAATTGCCGAGGACATCATAATTTGCTTATAGGAGTTCGTTAAGGCTATATTCGTTTGGACGACACTGTAATCGACGAAACCCGCCCGATCCGGCCTTGGCGTCTGGTTGATAATAAGCTTCGCCGTCGCTTCATAAACCTGAGGGGTAAAATATACATTTTTCACGCCCACGACAGCACATACCAACAATACGATACCGCCAATTAACCATATTCTTTTTCGGATCATACGAATGTACTCTTTCAACTGCACAAGACCAGTCCTCCCTGATTGACTTGTTTTCGATGCGATGACGCTTGTACTGATCCTCTGCATAGCATGACCATATAATCTATAGTAAAATGTTGTATAATAGCGCATAGAAGGTCTAGCCAACGAATTTGCACAAGTGCTAAACCATCCGTGGCCTCCCAGGGTATATGAACGATAGCATATGGATAAAACTATAAAACAACGATACGTTATGTATCCTACATAACTAATTTATGATACAAAACGTATCTTGTCAAGCGTAAAATTGCTTTTTTTTACTTTCTCAACCTTGCATTCAGGAGGAAAATCAGATGAATTATGGCACCCGCATCGCTGAATTACGGGAATATAAGGGATTAAAACAAGAGGAACTAGCGCAATCCCTCGGAATTACGCGGGCGGCTCTTTCTCACTATGAAAAAAACCGGCGCAAGCCAGATTTTGAGATACTGACCAAGCTTGCAGACATTTTCGGGGTATCCATTGATTACTTGGTAGGACGCACTAGCCATCCGGTAGCGGTATTGGATTCAGATGTGAGGGAATTTGTGGACCAGTTGGAACTGTCCGATGAAGATATCCTGCAGCGTTTTAATCTGACCATTGACGGACGAACCTTGTCTGAGGAAGAAGCCAAGCGTTTTATCGCGTTTGTCCGCATGGAACGAATGATGGAATAAAGAAGGGTGGGAGCCGGTTCACTCCTGTTTTTAGCAGTGCCGGCAACCGATATTTTACTCGCTCTTATCCTTCCAGCCCTTGGTTCCGTCCGCTTCGCTCTGTAAACATTGCGGCATCGTGATACCGCATTGAAGCAAAATATCCCGGATGTCCAAGTGGACGACAGGTTTGTCTGCTTTCCGTTCGTTGTTTCGTAGAAGAGGGTTGTCCATCCCTGATTCAGTCTCCTTGTTCATTCGGCACTTACCTCACTTTATCATTCTTGGTCACCGGAAAGAGAATCCCCACAAACCATGTATGTATAGTTATGAGCAAAACTATTATATATGAATACATACCTGTAATGTTGTCGTCTTATGGCGAGAAAATTAAAGGATTTTCGGATTTTCTTCTGAAATATACGCCATGATCTGCCAAATCAGAACGATTTTCAGATAAAAAAGAACCTGTCAGGTCCTACTTTCTCCTGATAGGTTCTTTGGCATTCTATTTTCGGTTGCATGTAAGGTATTCTTCGACGCTGGTCCTACTCTGTATCTGTCCTGATTAAGCGACCTCGGCCGCCGGGGACACTTGGGTGCCCCCAGTCGCTCGGACTTTGTAAGCGTAGTGACTCCCGGCTTTCGCCGTGTGATCCGTATACGTGTTTCCCGCTACTTCGGAGGCAATCACCTGATACGCCCCGTCTGTTCCTTCCGCACGCAGCACATCATAGGCTGATACACCTTCTGCCTGAAGCCAATCAATCTTTACCGCGCCTGCCTCCACAGAGGCGGCCTTCACCTCTGTTGGAGCCGAAGCTGCGGCCTGATCTGTACTTTTCAATTCCAGAATGTATTGCACCGACTCGCCAGGTCCCAGTTTTTCTTCAAAATCGAGATTAGGCGAAGCATTAAGTCCTGATAGGGAACGCCGTGCCTGGCTGTAGGTAGACCCGGCTCCGAAGCGCTCACCCGTGTACAAACCTGCCTTCGGCATCGTCACCCGTACGCGGATCGTCTGTGCTGTGGATTCGAAGTTCACCAGATTCACCAGCAATTTGTCCGAGGTGGCGCTACTGCCAGCCAGCGGTTTCAATTTGGAGGTATCCACTGCACGGACATAGACCATCTTATCCTTTGTTTCCTCCGGATTCAGTACCATATAAGTCAATGGTTTCCCGTGTGTGGCATAAGCCAGACTCAAGCGTCTCATGATGTTTACACGGCTGTCCTGCCCTTGTCCGAACGGATAAATTTCCGTATTCGCCGGATTGTGATTTTGCAGGTCAAAGCCGGTTTTAAACAGCGTGTAGTCCTTATAGAAAGCAGCATGCTGGATAAACATATCGGCAAAACCGATTTGCGAACGCATAATCCGGTCGAACGCGGCTGCTTGTGGCTGACTGGCCCCATACTCAGGGTTGTCCCGATGCGTATCGTTCGTACCAAACTCCGTATTCAGCATCTTCTTCTCCAGCCCGTTACTTGAACCGCCGAACGTTTTCAGATTTTGAACAAAGCTGCCTCCGCCCTCTTCGTTATACGATTCGCCATAGGCATGTCCATTGGTCAGGTCAGTGACATCCTCCAGTTGCTTACGTTGTGCCGGGTCCCGCTCCCATCCATCCGGATCGCCGCATTTGAGCGTACCTCCGGTTTGGTTTTTACATGCCTTGGTCGAATACGTCGGCCAGTAGGCCCAGCCCGGCGCTACCGTTTTGAGATGCGGTGCCAATTGCTTACCTTCCGTATTCAGCCACTTGGCCACGGCCAGATTGACCGCTTTCGAGCGGTTAAACAATCCAGGTTCATTATCTACTTCGTAATATTGCAGGTATGAACCATATTTTTTTACATAATCGCGCAATTTCTGCTTGGCCGTCTCCGGCAGGGAGCCGTCTTTTTGCAGCTTGATATCGCCTGTATACAAATACAAAGCTGACGATTGCATATTATACTGCTTCAACGTTTGGTAGTAATCTCCCACGTCTGTGCAGGCCTTGTTTACATTACTGGCACAAGTGACTCTCATGACATTGCCGCTATACGCAATTCCCAGCCATTTGAGAACATATGGTAAATGTTTAACTGCACCCTCATCATAATAAAATTCTTTATTATTAACATTCGTTCCGGTCAGTATATATTTACCGTGTATCGGCTCGGTTGCAGGTAAAGCTAACGTCTCCAAGCTCAAGTCATCCCAAGTCCACCACACATTTTTATCTTCAGCAGAGGAGCAGTATAGGCAGCGCGCTGTCTTTAGCTTGAGTACGTTAACACCGCTTTGCAATTGCTCTTTAGGTATATACATCTCGTAATTGCTTTTGAAATTATATGCACTGCCTGTACCGGCAACCCCGGCAATCTGAATGATACCGGACAACTGATGATTTGAAAATACAACCATTTGAGGAACGGCTTTGCCCGCATCCAAAATCCGTACACGGAATATCATCCCGTTCGGAGGAACCTGATCGAGCTTGTACTGAAGTGACAGCTCAGGATTCGTGGACGCATTTAGACCGGGAGGAATATCATCACTGCTGAGCAATACCGGAGCCGTTGTACTTCCTGCTACGGACATCGCTGACGATGTTCCTTTAGCAGACGACTCAGTAGAGGCCGCAGAAATATTGACATTGTCCTTACCGACTACACCCTTAAATTCTGCTGAAGAGTCATCCCGCTGACCAAGCTTCCATACCGGACTGGCCGCCGCTACTTTATCCGTCTGAAGTTCTTCACTCTTTGGAGGCGTATGAATAAACCAGGCGATCATCGCTATAGCTGCGACCCCCAGTAGCCCGGCCAATACTACTATATACCTTTGGGTCAACCATTTTTTCATCATTGTGCTCCACCCTCTCTCCTCAAAATTTTTGGCGGGGAAAGAGTATATATCAAGGAAGAAACAAAGCGTTGCCGGGAATTACCGCTTTCGCTTCATGCTGACTTTCCCACATCAGACGTGCCATTGCGTCGCCTTTTTCATCATAATATTCAACCTTCAAATCTGCTATTTTTCCTGCTTGCAAGGTAATGCTGCCCTTGCGTTCAGTCCAGCTTTGTTTGAACCAACTATCAATAATCAGCTTGCCGTCTATCCATACACGAATACCATCATCGGATATCGTGGTAAACGTATAGGTCTCACTATATTGCGGCTTGATTTTGCCCGTCCAGCGGACCGAGAATTGACCAGCCTCCACCTTGGGATCAGGCGAGGCGGCGCGCCAGTTATAATCCAGCTTACTATCTGTGCGAACCAAAACAGTGGTGCCGTCCAGATTCATGCTGTTAAAATATTCACCCCGCAGCCCGTTCGCATAGACCATATTCGGAACGGAAGGCGGGGCTGGTTTGCTTACCACTGGCGGAGCCGGAGTCGAGCCGTTTTGCCCCGTGTCCGGTACGGTCGGTGACTCCACCTCAGGTAGTTTCATCGCAGCCAACCCTTTTTTCACGTCATCCCGCGTCAAGCTCTTCGAATTATTCATATAATCCTGAATCTGATCCGTCGTGTTATTTTCGGTCAGCATCTTGCCCCAAGTCATGGAATACACCCATTTGGGCTGAGCCTGCATGACCTCGGGACTCGGCATCTCACCGTGTTCCCCAATGGCAATCGGCTTATTTCGTGCCAGTCCGAGCAGTCCTTCGTAATGGCTTTGCTTAAAATCATTGTTGTAAATGTCTACAGCCAAGATATCCACCTTGTCATCCCCCGGATATTTCGGGGTATATGGGACGGTGTACGAACTAGGTGCATTCGGACTCCATACCCACAGCAGATTGTTCAGTTGATGCGTGTTTACAAAACGGTCATACATGATATTCCATAGCTGATTGAAATTGTTCTTGTTTCCCCACCAGAACCAGTCGCCGTTCATTTCGTGGTAAGGTCTCCATAATACCGGAACACCCGCATCACGAAGCTGCTTTAACGATATAGCGACCTTATCCAGATCGGCAATGAGAAGATTATACTGCGTAGTGCCCGGCGTCACGTATTTATTGAACTCCGCCTGGCTTACTTTCGCCTGCACATTGGCCCAAGTCAGTGGCTTGCCCGGCAACGGTTCATGATAAGTCATCGTAACTATGCCGCCATCTCTACTCCAACGTATAGCGCTATCGACGAGATTTTTACGTTGTGCTGCCTCCGTAGCGGCGGACTGGCTGGAGATGGCTCCCATCTCGTAGCCATGTACACCAGCATACGCCTTACTGATTTTTTGGACCTTGTTGCTTAATTCATCCGGACTTTCCAAATAATCATGTTGACCTGTGACCATTTTTTTCCCCGAGATGCTGATCAAATAGCTGTATAGTTCACGGGCCTCAGCAGAAGCGTCCGAATTAACAGGCTGTAATGTGGCAGCATTCGCCACGGACAGAGATTCACCAAAGCCGACGGGCAACAAAGAAAAAAGCATAACAACGGGGAGTACACTGCGTATCCATCGATTCACAGGGGTAAAATAGGGGCTCACTCTCGCTCTTCCTTTCGGTAGCCAGGCTGCCATCCTTACGGAAGGCCCTTTAGCTTTGCGTACCTGCCTTTCAACAGGGCTGCGTTTATCGTGGAAGGAGTTTGGATTCCTTCTTATCCCTAAGTATCGACTTTTTTTTACCAAAATTTAATAGGTCATGTTCATTGAATTTACAGATTTTCGTGTATTTTCGACAGTTTGGGCTAAATAACTTCATAAATGAGTCTTTTTTCATCTTTACGAAATATTTATGAAATAAACTTGTGACGGGAAATTTCATCCCAATCCATGCAAAAGCGGACAATATCCTCTTCAACCAGCTCAGAACCTGTCTGTACCTCGATTAATTCCACATCAGTCACGGCCAAAATGCTATGCTTTGTCCCTTCAGGAATACGAACCACATCACCAGCCTTCACCTTGTGCAGCTTTTCATTCAAAATAATTTCCGCTTCACCGCTAATGATGGTCCAAATTTCACTCCGTTTGAAATGAAGTTGGTAGCTGATATTTTTGCCTTGCAGCACACGGATTCGCTTAGTCAATACCTCATTGCCCTCTTCATACTTTACATAATCCACTACCCTATAATGTCCCCAACGGCGCTCTTCGTACATTGGTCGCTGATTGTGTGCTTTGAGCACTTCCTTGATGCGCGGACTTTCTGCCTTATTAGTCACAAGGATGCCATCCGGGCTGGCAGCTACGATCAGATCATTCGTTCCAATAATCGCCACGGGAATGTCCAGTTCATTGATGAGGCTCGTATTGACACAATCCTCTGTTACTACACCTCTGCCCACTTGCTGATGGGACATTTCTTCCGTCAAGGTGTTCCAGGTACCCAAGTCCTTCCAGAAGCCATCATACGGAAGAACGACGATATCCTTCTCCTTCTCGACTACCGCGTAGTCAAAGCTGATTTTTTCCAGAGAAGAATATTGCTTTTGCATTTCTTTATAGTTCAGCGGCAATCCTTTGGATGCCAAGATATCAAGCAAATAACCTAATTTGAATGCAAAAACCCCGCAGTTCCATAGAGCATTGCGTTCAATCAGACGCTCCGCCTGCTCCCGGTCGGGTTTCTCTTGAAAATGGCTCACTTCACGGTAGCCTGTGCTACCTTGTGTAGCATCGTTTTTCGGTATAATGTAACCGTATTTCTCAGAAGGATAAGAAGGGACAACCCCAATTAACGCAAGCTTGCCTTCACTCTCCTGAAGGGTATGCTCCAACTGGGCGACGGTAGCAAAGAAAGCATCCTCTACATAGGGGTCTACCGGCAATATAGCAACAATTTCATCGGGCGAAACACCAACGATGGAATATAGATAGGTCGCTGTCAACGCAATGGCGGGAAAGGTATCTCTTCGTTCCGGCTCAACAATGATGCGCGTATCCTGCCCAACCTGACTCTGAATCATTTCGACCTGCGCTCTCCCTGTTGCAATGAACGAGGATTCAGACAAGCCGTTATCCCCCAGTTGTCTCCACACCCGTTGCACCATCGATTCCGAATTCCCCTCCGGACTCTCCAGCACCTTCAAAAATTGTTTGGAACGGGAATCGTTGGACAAAGGCCATAATCTTTTACCGGAACCACCAGACAAAAGTACGAGCTTCATAACTCTCCACTTCCTCTCTAATTTGGGTAGGTGATCGGATGGTACACGGTTGAGTAGCCCGCTACGGGATGGATTTGATCTTACGATCGCTGTTGGACCGGGATTCACTCGATTATATAAAATCGTATAAAGGTTTGAATCCCGGTCCAAAGGCGAACGCTTTGCTTCTACAGATTCAAATCCATCCCTGCGCTACTCAAATATGCATCATGCCGATCATACCGTGTATTGCAAAAGGCACGACCGGACATGATTAGTCCGGTCAGCCTGTAAAGACGCGCGTGCACTCGCGCTTGCCTGCCGTGCTTGCAGGCTTCAAGTAATGTTCAGCCCTGCCACGCCCTTGCTCGGAAGGAGCAGCATAGCGTAATCACATGATAGCCTTGCTCCACAGGAGTAGCATAGCGCATTCACATAGTAGCCTTGCTCCGAAGGAGCGGCTTCACTGAGCCGCTCCTTCGGATACGCCCTTCCTACCTCCCCCCATAAGGTGGGAGGTTAAAAATTGTGACTCCATGCGGTAAAAGCAGCGGAGCGGGCAGAATTGTTCTGAAGAAGCGTCAGCGTTTGCCTTTATCCCCGGATTTTAACCTTTGAATGTTTTATACAATCAAGAAAATCCGGGGGTAACAGCAATCGGAAGAACAATCTGCACGCGTAGCGCCTCCAACACCACCACAGTCACTTTTTAATGTTTCACTTTTAAATCCATCACTTTTTAAGCTTCAACCTTATCTCTGTTCCACCCACTCATCCGCGGACGACCCACAGAGTAGTATTCCAGCCCGGAGCCTTGAATCTGCTCCTCAGTAAATACGTTACGACCGTCAATCAGGACTGGCTTGTGCAAAATGGAAGACAATTGCACGAGATTGACGTTCTTGAACTCTTCCCAATCAGTCAGCAGGCAGACCGCATCGCTTCCTTCGGCGGCTTGCTGCGGGGAGGAGCACCATACAATATTCGGGTGATCCACGCGCTCCTTGAATTTTTCCATCGCAATCGGATCATACAGCTTCACAATAGCGCCTGCCTGGATCAGCGTTTCGACGATTTCCAGTGCCGGGGCCTCGCGGATATCGTCTGTATTCGGCTTGAAGGCCAAGCCCCAAATGCCAATCGGCACGCCATGCAGTTGACCCAGCGATTCGCGCAGCTTGGCTACAATCATGAAACGCTGGTCGGTGTTCACCTCGACCACCGATTTTAACAGCTTAAATTCATAGTCTACGTTGCCCGCAATTTGGATGAGCGCATTCGTGTCTTTCGGGAAGCAAGAGCCCCCGTACCCGATCCCTGCTTGCAGGAAAGAGGACCCGATTCGTTTGTCCATCCCCATACCGTCAGCCACACAGGTGACATCCGCGCCCACCTTTTCGCAAATATTGGCGATTTCGTTGATAAACGAAATTTTGGTCGCCAGAAATGCATTGGATGCATATTTGATCATCTCGGCACTGCGGATATCCGTTACATAAATTTTATCCGTGAACACCTGATGCAGCGTAACCATCGTTTCACGCAACCCCGTGTTGTCCAAACCGATAATGATGCGATCCGGATGGAGTGTATCATTGATGGCAGAGCCTTCTCTCAAAAATTCCGGAGCGGATACGATATCGAAGGACAAACTCGTATGACGAGCCAGCACGTCCTTGATCTTTTCGTTCGTTCCGACAGGGACCGTGCTCTTGGTCATAATAATTTTATACCCGTTCATGGCCTTCCCGACATCAGCAGCCGCCTGCTCAATATAGGACAGATTCGCTTCACCGTTAGCCAGAGAAGGCGTACCTACCGCCAAAATAACGATATCCGAGCGTCGAACCGCGTCAGCCAAATCCGATGTAAACTGCAAACGACCCGCTTCCAGATTTAAAGCGATCAATTCCTCAATGCCCGGTTCATAAATCGGAGATTCTGCCCGGTTCAGCATGTCGATTTTGTGTTGCTCCAGATCGACACAAATCACCTCATTACCTTTATGTGCAAAACACACGCCCGAGACGAGTCCAACGTATCCAGTACCGATTACAGCCAGCTTCATTCCGTTCATCCTCCTTTTAGAAAGTTCACATAGGCTTGCTCTACATACTTTTTGAAATGATCCTTGAACGTATCTTCATCAAATTTGCGTGCATGGCTAATGATACCGTCCACATCCCATGCATGCTGCTCGACCTTGGCGACCGCCTCCAGCACATCCTCTACCTGATGTCTGCGGAAAAATACACCATTCACATTAGGGACAATGGTATCCAACGCTCCCCCGCCCTGATAAGCGATAACAGGCCGTCCGGCTGCATTCGCCTCCAGAGGCGTGATACCGAAGTCTTCTTCCCCCGGAAAAACGAGCGCCCGGCATTCTGCCATCAGCTTGTTGACCTCTTCGTCTTCAAGTCTGCCAAGAAACTCAATGTTCGGGGAGGCCATACCTTCCAGTCTTTTACGATCCGGTCCTTCACCAACAATGCGCAGCTTGAGACCATTGCGCTTGAATGCCTCAATCGCCAGGTCAACGCGCTTGTAGGACACTAACCGGGATACGATTAGGTAATAGTCACCGATGCTTGCAGCACGTTGAAAACGGGATGTATTAACAGGAGGGAAAATGACATCCGACTCCCGTTGGTAATAGTGCAGAATTCTCCGTTTGACGACCGAAGAGTTGGCGACAAATTGGTTTACGTTGCGAGAAGTTTTGGCATCCCATGTTTTCAACCGATTCATGTAAAGCTTTAGCATGCTTTTGAGCAGGTTGGATTTGGACTGCCGGGCCATATATGTATCATAATCCCAGGCAAACCGCATCGGTGTGTGACAGTAACAAATGTGAAACGTATGTTTAGGTACCTGGATGCTTTTCATAAATGCGCTGCTGGAGCTTAAAACAATGTCGAAATCCCTAAAATCAAAATCACGGATAGCGATGGGGTACAGCGGCAGCACTCCTTTGAAATTGGCCTTCACTCCAGGGATGTTTTGTAGCCAGGTGGCTCTAATATCTGCATCCTTCAAGTTGTTCGACAGGCGGTCGTCGCTGAACACCGTTGTGAAGATTGGAGCCTCCGGGTACATATCGTGGAATACCTCTACCACCCTTTCCGCTCCGCCCATTTGGATTAAGTAATCGTGTGCTATCGCTATTTTCATCTGAATCATCCTTTAACGCGAATGTCGGTCAGACTCCTGCCAACAAACCCTTATAGTAATGAACTATATCCTTAACCGTGTTCTCGATAACAAAATGCTTCTTGACCCGTTCCATCCCTTTATCGCCCATTTGCTGACGTTCCTGTGGATGCTCCAGCATCCAGCGGATGGCTTCTTCCAGCTTGGCTGGATCACCCGGTTCAATAAGCAACCCGGTTTCGTTCGGTACGACAGTTTCCCTGGGTCCGCCCTCATTCGAAGCAATCACCGGCAGACCTGCGGCCATGCCTTCAATAATGACCTGCCCGAACGGCTCCGGTGTGATGGAGGTGTGAATCAGCAGATCACAGCGCTGCATCAAACCCTGAATGTCATCGACGTGTCCAAGTAAATTGACGTTGTCTAATCCGTATTCGCGCATTGTGGATTCCAGACGGCGTTTATATTCCTCTTCGCCGAACAGTGCATCTCCAGCCAGCCAAAATTTCACACGCTTATCCGGTAAAAAAGTGCGGGCCGCTTCCAATAAAATATGCTGCCCCTTCCACTCTGCCAGTCTGCCGACCAATACGACGTTAAACGAGTCATCGTCACGTGAATTTGCGGTCACATCACGAGCCGTAATCGCTTTGGCAAATGCCGAGTAGACGACGAGTGTCTTTTTGTCCGGGGGCAGCTCCAGCGCACTTAGCGTGGACTTGGAGTTGGCAATGACGCCGTTAGGCAAAAAGCGGGACATCAGCCGAATACCTTTGGCGACAATCGGCTTCAGGTACGGCGGGCCGATATGGTCACGAATATGCCAGATCAACGGCACCTTCGCTGACTTCGCGGCTACTGCGCCGTAGAACGCCGACTTGAGCGAGTTCGTGTGAACACACACGACCTTTTCCTCGCGCAGCAAAGGCGCAAGCTTTTTCCCATAAGCCAACAGCCGGTAGGCTGCCGCAGGCGCACCCAGATTGACAGCATTTCGCCCCCGATTGCGGATAGAATCATCCAGCGGAACGATACGTACATCAATGTCACGTTGCCGGAGGCGATCTGCCAAATCACCTTCCTCCGCCAAAATGACGAGCGGGTCGATATGTTCCCCGATGTTCGTCAGTATGTTATACAAAGCGACTTCGCCGCCGCTCCATCTTGCCGTGTGGTCAATATAAGCTATTCTCAGCATTTTGCCGCCGCCTTTCTGTCAAGGGCCTGCCGGAACACATCTTCCACCTGCTCCGCCACATGCCCCCACGTATATTTGCTCAGGACATGGTCCCTGCATTCCCGTGCGTCAGGGAGGGCTTTGCGGTTATCCAGCACACGCAGCAGTCCTTCCGCAATGGCTTCGCTGTCTGTTCCCCGGAACAACAGCTCCGGACGGAATCTACTTAAAATTTCCTTGTTGCCGCCTACAGGAGTCGCCATCACCGGCAGCCCCGAGGCCATCGCCTCCACTGTAATCAGACCGAAGCCCTCCAGTGCCTGAGTCGGCACTACGAACATATTCGATGCCTGATGATACAGGGGGAGTTCCTCATCGGATACATATCCGAGCAATCTTACATGGTTGTGAAGATTGTATTCTGCCACCTTGGAGGCCAGTTCCTCCATCAGAGGTCCCTTCCCTCCGATCAGCAGCAGATGATCAGGATGACGCTCGGTGACCCGCCGCCATGCTTCCAGCAGTTGCAGCAGTCCCATTCGGTTAACAAGACGACGGACGGTCAGCACAATCGTCGCATTCTGTGGCAAATTCAGCCGTTCCCGCACCGTCCTCCGATCCTCTGCCGGATGGAATCTCTCTACATTCGCTGCACCGGGAATGATATGAATTTTGCTGAGTGGAACCTTATAATGCTCATGCAGAATATCCCGAAAGGTTTCGCTCAGCACTACAAATTTGTCCGCCAGACCATAAGCCTTCATTTCAATGGATTTGGCCAACGTTGTTTTCAGCAGATGCTTGAGGCCTTTCCCTTCAATCTTCATTTCCTCCGTCCATGGGCCGTGGAAGGTGGTGACTACCGGAATTCCCCGTTTTTTCGCCTCCAGCGCCGGGCCGACACCATAGGGGGCAAAATGGGAGTACAGCACATCTATCGGATGCTTGTCGAACAGCGTCGCTGCATATTTTTGCATCAGCTCTCGGCGCTTCCAGATGGATTGCTGCTTGCTGCCAATCGAATGAATTCGGATATTTTCAGGCACTTGCGGCTTCTCATCGCTGCAGATTAAAGCATCCAGCGTATTTTGTTCCGCCAACTGCTCACAGATGGATTTGAAGTATGTGTTTAAACCGCCGGGCTGCAGGGACGGCCAGCTAAGCCCTGTTGCTGCAATGCGAAATCCGTTATTGTACGACATAGCTGGTTTCTCCTTTCTGCTCGGTCTGTTCGTCTTCCACAATCTCTATTTTTTTCCGTCGCTTCGTTAGCTCATAATGCTTGAAGCAGACTAGAAACTCATACATCACCCAGAAGACCGCTACTGCAAAACCTGCCAATCCCTTGCGGTATAAGCCTTGGACAAAATACTTCTGCACAAAGCGGGCTGGAGGCCGCAACAACAACCTAGTAATCCGAAAGGATCTGCCTTTGTTAAATGCCGTCTCCGCTTCGAGGTCCGTGTACTTGTTAAAACGGGTCATATGATCACTAATGCTGCGGAAGCCGTAGTGCCATAACACACCCTCCAGATTAACGATTTGGGAAGAAGCTACATCCGGCATTTCATGGACCAGACTATTCGTAATGCCGTAAATACGCCGATTGTACAGACGAACCAAATACTCACCTTTGTTCATCCATTTGCCCAGAAAATCGCCAATTCGAAACACAGAGTATGCTTTGGCCGGATCATGGAGCGTTTCCTTGATCTTCAACAAATCTCCAAGAAGCTCCGCATCTACCACCTCGTCCGTATCGATCAGGAAAATCCAATCAAATTCAGCTTTTTCAACACCAAACATGCGCTGCTTCGCATAACCAGGCCACGGGTTGGAAAACACCCGACAGCCCAATGATTCAGCTACCTGAATCGTATTGTCCTTGCTCCCACCGTCAATGACGACGATATCGTCCGCAAAGGGCTTGCAGGATTTGATGGCGGCTGTGACTCGAGTGCCATCATCCTGAGCGATAATAACTACGGATATCCGGTTGTCCGCGGGAACGCTAGACATGTGGTTCATTAGGGGGTGCCTCCTTCTTTATCTAACCGTTAACTGGCTTTTTCCGGATGTAGTGTGACATCGTTGATCGGAGCCATTGAATATCTTGTTTAGAAATAAGTAGTCTCGGAATTTTCATTTTCAGAACGAATTTAACATTACATAAAATGAAACCGAACCGTAGAATCCCCGAAGACAGCATTGCTATCCCTGCACCCGTCAAGCCGTATCTCGGAACGAGTATAGACAGCAATGGTATGACGAGCGCCAATCCGACACCCTGTAGGATGGTAACCAGCTTGGGCTTACCCAGCGCCATGAATTGCTGTGCCAGCACCATGGTTCCTCCGCTGATAGCGACCTCAAGCACCAGTAACCGGAACACCGTAAGCGCTTGTTTAAACTCCTGACCATATAGCAATGTAAATACGAACGGTGCAATCAGCATCAGCATCATGGCAGCCAGAATCGTTGCTGTTGAAGTCACTCGAAACGCCCGAAATGTTATTGCAACCGCGTCCTCCTTGTTTAACCCGGAGGCCTTGGGAAAGAGCACGACGATAATCGAGGTTGAAAATACATTCACCATCCGGGCCAGGCTGACCGCTACCGCATATAAGCCGAGATCAGCCGGTCTGAGCAGACCCGCAATCAGGATCTGATCAATGTAACTAGAAACCTGCCCCATGAGATCGTTGCCGTATGAGCCCATGCCGTAGGTAAAGAGATTTTTGAATTGCGTCCAGCTGTTCTTCACCTTCGGTTTGTACAGCCGAACCATTCGAATCGTGACACCGATATAAATCGGCAAGCCTGGCAGCAAATAGGCCAAGGCTGAGGTGTACGGATTCATATGACCCGTCAGGATCAGGATCGCCAGACCCAGCAGCGTACTTAGCGGCACCAGATACCGAAACAAATTGTACTGCTTGTATTCCGACCGGACCTGAAGCAATGCATTATTGATCTGCGAGATCGCGATAAGCGGACACATCATCATGGAGCATTGCGCGAACAGTATGACCGATGAAGAAAAGGAGCGCAGCCAATAAGGAATCAGGAACACGCCGATGAGTGTCGCCAAGCCCCCGAACATCGTCGCCAGTAGCAAGGCGAGGCCATACAGCTTGCCTGTTTCCTCCGGGTTCTTTTTCGCATTGTAAATCAACGCGGACGGGACACCGAAGCTCATGCAGAAGGCGAGAAATTGGGACCAGTTCACCATCGCGGTCTGTTCCCCGCGTCCGGTAGGACCCAGGAATCGGGCCGTCAGCACGCCAGTCAGCATGTTCACGACGAGAATCAGCATGCTGAATATCATCGTTTTGACTGCTGCCGAGCTGCTATCCTTGCTTTTGGCAAAGCGAACCACTGTGGACCATAGTGTCCGAACAGGTGCGGATAATGTTTGTAAGTTTTGCACAGCCTTTACCTTCTTTCCGCGATGACATCTTTCGCCCACAGTCCTATGCCGATCATCATCCAAATCAGATAGCCACGCATACCGGGAAAACCATTATCCGATATGAGACTGGCTACAGCTCCAGCCCACGTAGCCAATGCCAGTCTGATATAAGGCTGACTGGCATCTCGCTCGGCAATGCGGACGAGAAGGCGCTTGATGATAACGATCAGACCACCGAAGAAAAAGAATGCTCCGCAAATACCGAAGGTGAGGAAAATAGCAATATAGCCATTATCCATAATCCCAAGTTCACCGAGGTCGCCGCCATTATCAAGCTTGGTTCCGATTCCTACGCTCCCGATCCCCTGCCCCACCGGGTTACCGACAATGGCCGGAAGCATCGTATTCAACAGATCCAGGCGTTCATTGTACGAATGATCCTGTTGAATATCCGTCAACGTTTGCATGCGGGCCACCAGACCTTCTGCTCCTGGCAGCTTCGGAACAATGATGTAGAGAAGGAAACCCACGACAGCAAGTTGAATCAAGGTTTTCCACTTGCCCTTAGAGGATGAAGTGAGAATATAAGCCAGCAGCATAACGAATGCAATCAGCCAGGCCGAACGTACCAGCGTGATCAAAAGACAAACGACCGTCAGCAGGACTCCGATCCATCCCAATGTGCCGCGCCACCGTTTTTCCATCAGCATGGGTACGAGCGCCATTGCCAGGAAAATAGCGCAGGGACCAGGCGAGTTCATAGAAGAGAAAACTCTGATTTGGAGTGGCTCTGGTATACCGATAGAATTCATCTCTACGTTATTCATCCAAAACGCATCCCAAGGAGGAACTGTCAAATACTGAATAATGCCGTAAATCGCCACAAGAACGGCAATGTTAGCATAGGAATACAGCAGACGATCCAGTTCCTTTGCTTTCATGGGCTTAATCGCAAGATAAGGCAGCAGTAGCAAAGGAATCACATAGTTGGCCAAATCATAGGCAAAAACGATTCCATTTTTGAACAACCCGACCACACTTCCGTAGGCCAGTTCAATCCCAAAAAACACAGCAATTCGGGTCAATGGCTTTTCCGCCTGATGAATGCCACGCAGCACAGGAATAATCAACATGCTGCTGACCAGCAAGGGTGCCAAGCTCAACAAGGACACCGAGTGATATGTTCCCTCCATCCAGTCCACAATGCGCCGGATTTCCGGTCCTACTGCCCACACCGTGAGTGTGTACGGAATCAGCATCCGCGATTGAATGATCGCCAGCAAAAAGGCCGGAAAAACGAGCGCCAGCAATATGGCTCCCTGCTGGCTCATGGTGGGATTCATCTTGGCGCTGACAAATCCGATGGCGAGCGGCAGCATACAGGCCAACACTCCCATGCCGATCATGCTGATTCCACGCCGATTTCCTAACCAAACGGAAACCTGCTGATCTGCCAATCGACTCATGTTTCTCACCCCTGACCTCCCTTCATCCGGTTCCGCTTGAACATTTCCTTAAACAGCAGAACGAGAAACTGGGAATCCTCAATCAAGTATCTTTTCCACAAACGCTTAGGCTCCTGAGACAACCGCCAAAACCATTCAAATCCCGTCTTCTGCATCAGTTCCGGTGCACGTTTCACATTTCCCGACAGAAAATCAAACGTAGCTCCCACCCCTATCGAAATCGGAGCGCGATATGTCTCGTAATATCTGTAAATCCATTTTTCCTGTTTAGGTGCGCCTACACCGACAAAAACGATGTCCGGGCGAGCCTCTTGCAGTAATTGGACAATATGTCTGTTCTCTTCCTCATTTTTCTCAAAGCCATAAGAAGGAGAGTAGCACCCCACCACATTCATGTTCGGGTACGATTCCTGAAGATTGAGCATGGCCTTCTCGGGAATACCGTCTGCCGCACCCAGAAAAAATAACCGATAGCCTCGATCCTCAAAAGCCTCCCCCAGACGGGTGAACAAATCGGAACCTGACACCTTTTGCTTGAGGGGCTTTTTCAGCAACTTGGACGCCCAAATAATGGGCATTCCATCGGCCACCACAGCTCCCGCATCGGAATATACCTTGCGGAATTCATCATCCTTGCGAAGCTTGATCACATGATCGACATTACAGGTCAAAATGTAGGAATGACGCTGATGCACAATAGAAGTATCTATAAATTCGAGTAGATCGTTAAAATCATAATTATCAAAGTTGACATCGAACATGTTCACTCTGCTCATCGTATCACTTCTCTTTGCGAAAATCGGTTTGCGTAGATGTCTGGTATAAAGCATTCAAATACCAGCAAAATGGAATAATCATCTGAACCGTCGACAACGTGTTATCTGAAAACGAATAAATCAGAAAGCCGGCAATCAAGCTTGCAAAATAAGGTTTGATTGGCTTGGCAAGCGACCGGTAAATGAGAACGAACACGACCAGCAATGAAAGCATCAATAATCCGCAGCCGATATATCCCGTGTCAAAATAAAAGCGTATATACTCGTTATGCGGTACGACAAAGCCTTTGAATAACGTCCCGTCGTTCGCAACCGTCACCGCGCCAAGACCTCTGCCTGACCACGGATAATCCTGTACTCTGTTCAAGAAATATTCCCATGCCTCCGAGCGTCCCGACAGGTCAATTCCCGTATCGGTCTCCCGCTCGAAGGAGCGTTTTTTTAAATTGTTCCATTGCAGGGCCACCGCCCCCAGAGCAATCAAAAACGATCCGGCCAGCGGTAGCAAATAATTGACTTTTCCCTTGAGATACTGCCGGGCGATATCGAACAGATACACAGCAAACATTAGCAGCAATGCCAGAATCGGCCCACGTGTGCCAGTGGCAATCAGAATCAAAAAGTTCAACGCCAGCACCGTATAATAAAAAGCAGCTTGCTGCGGCTTGCGTTTGACCTCAATCAGCGAGACGGCAATCCCGAGAAAGGAGAGCATCGCCAGATGCGGCGGGATGTTCGCTCCCTGTACTCTCACCGCTCCCGTAAATTCCACATCGGTAAACGAATGCAGCCCTACGACCTGTAAACCAAGTCCAACGACCACACTAATGATCGGCAGCAAGCTGATCAGTCGGATATGCTTTTCGGCCACATCCTTCTTCCACTGGATTAGTAGAAAAAAGAAGGGCAACGATAGTCCTACGAAAGCTTTTACTGCAATCGAGGTCGTCAGCGTAGGCAGCCATGCTGAAAATCCAAATGTAATTCCCAGCATGATCACCAATGCCCAGATCGGATAGCTAAACTTGAAGCGTATGCCGTAAACGAGCATGCACGGCACCAGTAGGGCCAAAATGCCCAATTTGTACAATGACAAAATCTCGATGCCGAATACGCCACCCTGATACAGGGAATCCACCGATACCGCCGTGCTCAGCAGAACTGCATAGCTGATGCGCTCCGGGTGATGGATAGAAACGGCCAGCAGAAGCAGTAAGCATACCGCCGCAATGCTGGCCACGGGCTGATAAGTAGCCGCAATTCCTACAGCAAGAGCGCCCAGAAGAAAAATGAAAACATGCTGTATTGTGTTTATTCTCGAAGTCCAAGGATAGTTGCTCATGTTCAATCTTTCACCCCGCAGCTGACTCGCTTTTCCGGTTGCGCAGCGTATCCAGGGTTCCCCGTATACTTTCAAATCTGCACCGGTTCAACAGCTTCCTGCCCTCAGTACGTGCCAGCAGGGAGTCCATCGTGTTGTATAACCATTTGGCTGCTGTCTTCGCCATCAACATCACGTTGCCGCGCAGACCTACGGCCTGAACAGCGTGAGACATGCCCTGACAGTAGTAACGGTTCATGATCCATTCCTTTGTTAACCGTGCCGCCGGAACAAAATGCTTCACAGCCATGTGAGGATGGTACATGATCGTTCCGCCATTTTTACGAATCTGCTCGAACACCCACGATTCTTCACCGGATAAGAGGATGTCTCCCTTTCTTCCCAAATGAAGCGGGAACATCACGGCAGCAAAGGCCGTTTTGCGCATAGCCATATTCGCTCCGAACGGGTTCAGTCCCGCCGGATATTCACGGATGGCTTTTCCCAAGTCAATAATCGTGTAGGGCAACTCAAGCGGACCTGTCAGCCAGCCCGGTCGTTCCGTTTCAAACAAAGGATCTATCTTCCCGCCCATGGCCGTCAGCTCGGGATTGTTCCCAAAGGTCGACATAATCGTTTGCAGCCATGTAACACATGGGATCGCATCATCATCCAGAAAAGCAATGACTTCTGCTCTCGATAACGTAATACCCGCATTACGAGCGGCTGATAGTCCTTGCTCGCGCTCATAATGATACCGGAGATGAATATCCTGACCATGTGCGGCACTAAATCTTTTGATCGTCGCCGCCGTATGATCCGTGGAGCGATTATCGACCACAATGATCTCAGCCAGCGCAAGGTCATTTAGCTTCAGCAGGGACATTAGCGTTTTTTCCAGCAGGTCCGCCCGGTTATAGGTGCAAATAACAACGGACACTGCGGGACATCGCTTGAATGCATCCATCAGTAAGCATCCTTGGAGAACAGCATTTTAATGCCTGTTTTCATGATGATTTTCAGATCGAGCCACGTATTGCGAACATGAATATACTTCAAATCCATTTGCACCATTTCTTCGAAGCCTACGCTGTTACGTGCGCTCACCTGCCAGTAGCCGGTACATCCCGGTGTGACAATCAGGCGTTGCTTGTCATAATCGGAGTATTGCTCAACCTCGCTCGGCAATGGTGGACGCGGACCCACTAATGTCATGTCCCCGACCAGCACATTCCACAGCTGCGGAATCTCATCAATACTCGTCTTGCGCAAAAAACTGCCAATCTTCGTAATCCGCGGATCGTTTTTAATTTTGAACATGGCGCCGCTCACTTCATTCAGTGCCATCAAATCCTTTTTCAGCTCCTCGGCATTGGACACCATCGAACGGAATTTATACATATTGAATTGCTTCTCGTTCTTACCCACCCGAATTTGCTTGAAAAACACGCTTCCCTTCGGATCCTCGAGCTTGATCAAAACACCCACCACGATAAAAAGCGGCAGTAATACGATCAAACCCACAAAAGACAGCAGCATGTCGAGGAATCGCTTGGTTACCAGGTAAGACGTTTTATCTTGAATTTGTGTATTTCCGTATGGCATGTAAAACGCTTTACCTGACATGACAGCCTCGCCGTCCTCCGGTAAATTTTCCATGCTCATGCTGACGTACCCCCTCTCAACCTGCCGTGGTTGCTTTCTCGGCCTTTTTCAGCCACTCGTGCATGGCTTCAATAACCGGATACTTCAAATCATCGCTAGCGAGTGCAAATTCAAGTGTGGTCAAAATATAACCGAGACGCTCGCCCACGTCATAACGTGTTCCTTCAAAGTCATAGGCGTACACGCGCTCACTTTGATTAAGCTTTTGGATGGCATCGGTCAACTGAATTTCGCCGCCCGCTCCTTTTTCCTGAAGATCGAGATATTTGAAAATTTTCGGTGAGAATACATAACGGCCCATAATGGCCAGATCGGAAGGCGCTGTGCCCGGAGCCGGTTTTCTATAAAATTGTTTACCCGGTACAGGCGTCCGTCCTGTTGATCCGGTTCAATGATGCCGTAGCGGTTTGTGAACTCCTGCGGTACCCGTTGTACACCAATGACGGAATTTTGAGTTTCCTCATACTGATCCATCAACTGACGCAAGCAAGGCTTCTGACCTGTTACGATATCATCGCCCAACAGTACGCCGAACGGCTCGTCCCCGATAAAGCGTCTTGCGCACCATACCGCATGTCCCAGACCTTTGGGTTCTTTCTGGCGAATGTAGTGAATTTCTACTCCTGAAGAACGCTGTACCTCTTCCAGAAGCTTCAGCTTGCCGTCCTCCAGCAGTTTTGATTCCAGCTCAAATGCGTTGTCAAAGTGATCCTCAATAGCACGCTTGCCTTTGCCCGTTACAATAATAATGTCCTCAATACCGGAAGCAATCGCTTCTTCCACGATATATTGAATCGTGGGCTTATTGATAATCGGAAGCATTTCCTTAGGCATTGCTTTGGTCGCAGGAAGGAAGCGCGTACCCAACCCCGCTGCTGGAATAATGGCCTTTTTCACTCTTTTCGTCATCGCACTCATTCTCCTTGCTTCATCGAATTTTGGTGTTGCTTACTTCACCTGATTCATCACAATTCCAACCAGTGTCGCACCGGCCTGATCCATGAGCTGCTTTGTTTTGCGTAAGTCTTCCCGTTTGGTTCGGGCATGTCTGGCGACGAGAATCACGCCATCCGTCATGCTTGCGACCAGGCGGGCATCCGTATAATTCAGCGCCGGAGCCGAGTCGAGCAATATGATGTCATATTCGCGCTTTAGCCCTTCCAGCAGCTCCACCATGCGTTCACTGCCGAGCAGATCAGCCGCGTTGTATAAGGTGTCGCCGCCGGGAATAACAGACAGCTCCGGCACGCCATGCCTGACGATGGACTTGGAAGAAGCTCCACCGCGCAAATAAGCCGATAAACCTCCCGTATTCTCCAATCCGAATATCTCGTGTAACGCTGGTGTATGGAGATTGCAATCCACCAGAACCACCTTTTTGCCTTCTTGTGCAAAGGAAACGCCGATGTTGGCGAGCAGCGTCGTCTTGCCCGCTCCGCTCTCTGGCGAGGTCAGCAGCAGAACCGTCCCGCGGTCCGTCTGCCCGATGACCTGCTGCCGGATGTATGTACGGAGGGATCGGAATGATTCCGAGACATACGATGAAGGATTGCTTTCTGTAATCAACATGTCATTCAATCGCAGCATATTTACGCTCCCCTACCCGTTCTTTGGAATTTCCGGCTGCGCCGTTGATGTCCTTCTTACGAATGACAGGGATCGATGCAATCACCGGAATACCGATGTCCGCATCTGCCTCTTTTTCCGTGCGCAGCGTACCGTTGATGCTTTCCAGGAACACAATCGTGCCCAGCGCAATCATCAGCGATACGAGAAAGCTAATCGCAATATTCATGAGCGGATTCCCATTGGTGGGGTCAGGATTGGCCCGCGGGTCCGCCTCATTCAAAATTTTCACATTATTCAATTCCATCAGCCCCGGAACCGTCTGCACGAATTTCTGGGTTACCGCGTTAACAACAGCGGCGGCCTGTGAATAACTCCCTGCCTCAAACGTCAAGCCGATGACCTGACTTTTATCCGAGGTTTTGACCTGTAGCTTTTCTGCCAGCTTTTGCTGCGTCAAGCCGAATTCAGGATGGGCCGTTACGACAGCCTCCATAATTTTGGGTGAAGTGAGAATTTGCTTGTAGCTTTCCACCAAATTAAGACTTGTGTTGACGTCGTTCAGATTGTTGCTCCCCTGCTTACCGGAAATATGGTTAACCAGCAGCTGACTTGAGGCGGAATAGACCGGCTTCACGACATTGTCGCTCACAAAGTAAGTCGTTACGCATGAGAGAATGACAAAAATCGCAATCAGCCACAATCTTTTTTTGATCAGGACCAGATAATCCAAAATGGTTTTCTCCACAAAAATCCTCCCTCCCATACAATTTCTCTTCTTATTTTAAGTATGATCTAATTGTACCAAGCTGCTGTGGGAACGACATGGAACTGGACGGCACTTTCTCCATCACTACAGGGGGAGGGGATTGTATACTTTTGGCTACGGCATGGTATACTTTTGTACCAGCCTTTGTCGATTATGGAAAAATAAATAGAAAAAAGCCTCAAAACCACCGAAGCTGGTGATTTTGAGGCTTCTTCTGCTACTCGCTATATAAACTGAACTGAAAAGTTACATTGGTGCCACTGCCCAGTCGGACAGTGCTTTCCATCGCCATTACCCTCAGCGCATCAAACGCTAGATGTTCTTGGCTCGTACTTCGCCAGACCAATCGCATTGGCATACAACGCTGCCTGCGTACGATCCGCCAGCCGCAGCTTGGCCAAAATCTGACTGACATGCTTTTTGACCGTAAATTCGCTGATGAATAACCGGGATGCAATCTCGCGGTTGCAGGCTCCCTGTCCCAGCTCGACCAATACTTCTTTTTCCTTAGGTGTCAGGTCGTCTGACAGATTGCCCGCATCCTCCCGCAGCTTGTTCTCCAGAATAGCAGGATCGTAATATTTGCGTCCTTTGTTGACAAGATGAATCGCGTAAATTAGTTCCTCAGGCAAAGCCTCCTTGAGTACGTAACCGTCCACAGAAGCTTCCTCTGCTTTCAGGAAGTCTTCCCGTGTGGCCGAGGATGTCAGCAAAATAAATTTGCTTCTGAACCCGCGTCCGCGTGCTATTTTGATAATATCCAGGCCCGATTCGTCAGCAAGCTTCAAATCCAGCAGCACCAGATCCGGATCGGTTTCCTCGATTACCGCAAGTGCTTCCTGTTGGTTCTGGGCCTCTCCCGCAAACTGAACATTGGACTGCATGGATATAACCGCAGCGAGTCCTTTCCGTACTAAAGGATGATCATCGACAATGACAATTTTCATGATTCGGCCTCCTGTCTACAGTTCAGGATTTGCATAATCCCTATGTATCCGATTGTTACCGCAGATTTTGTATTGCAGGATGTTCACACATCTTTATTCATAAGCATTTACTGGAATGGACAATCGGATCTGTGTTCCCTCTCCGATTCGACTTGAAATATCAAATTCACCTCCCATTGATTGAGCTAAATATTCCATATTCATCATGCCCAGGCCACTGCCTGCACTGACCGCCTCACCTCCTGCTACCATTCTCGCCGTCTCGAACCCTACTCCGTCGTCATGAATAGACAGTCTAATCACCTGGGGCGTCAATTTTAACTTCACATCAACCCGCTTGGCCAAGCCATGCCGGATTGCGTTACCTGCCGCTTCGGATATGATACGGAACAAAGCCTTTTGATACAAGTACGGCAGTGAAAAATGATCCCCATGAATATCAAAGTCAATCTGTACATGATTCAGCTTGGACAGCGTATGCAGATGGCTTTTCACCGTTCCTAACCAAGTTGGCCCCCCGCTCTTTTTCGAGCTTAGGCTATGAATGGCCCCTTTCAGCTCCCTGACTGCCTGGTTGGCGGATTGCTGAATCAGCTCAATTTGTTCCTCCACCTGCTCCTTGGGCTGATCATGCCATGTCTGCCGAAGTGAATGCGTCGCGTATACAATGCCAAAAAGACTTTGTGATACATTATCATGCATTTCATTCGCAATCCGGTTCTGCTCGTTCGTTACAATCAACTGATTTTCGATTCGCTCCAGCTCGTAGCGCTCCAAGAATACGGCGCTCAGCTCAGCCAGGAATATGAGTTGTTGTACAAGCCAGCGTCTTCCCGTCAAACTTTGATCAGAGCCCAGCTTAAGACCGATGGTCGCTACAAAACGAGTCGTCATCGGTACCGTGATCATGAGAAAATCGCCCCATTCTGGCAGATGCCTGAAAAACGGCTCCCGCTCTTCCCTGAATTCCTCACGGTAATTCCCCAGCTCCTCGAATAGCTGCTCCTCTTCTTCCACCGTCCAACCTGTCTGACTGCTCTCCGGCGCATCCTCCTCCTGACTGTCCAGCCAGAAAAATGCGCGGCTCTGCTTTGTCAGCTTAACCGTGTAGTCCGAGATGACCTGCCCCAGATTTAATGCCTCGTTGTGGCTAGTCGTCTCCATGATGTGGTAAATCGACTTAATATGTTCCATCGTCTCATTAGCTTGCTCCTTCGCCATCTTCAACTCATTCTTCATGACGCCGATTACCTGCATGGCCATCGTGGTCACAATCAGCACCAGGAATAAATTCGCATTCTGTAACACCATGTCCCACAAAAAATATTGACTTGGTGTAAAAAAGATATAACAAAATGTGAGTACCAAGCCGATATAAGAAAGAAGGAGCGTCCAACTGTACCTCATAGAAAGGTGAGCACAAGCCACCAACATAGGGGTAATCACATACCATTTGAACGGACTGTCCATCCCTCCTGTCGGGAGCAACAACAAAATGATCCCTGCGGTTTCCAGAGCAATGCTGCATTTCAAAACCATATCATGAAGTCTGTACTTGCGGTAAATCCACGTAAATAATGTAACAGATAAAAATAGAAACACAATAAGTAATAACTTCTGCCACACATTTAATCTGGATGATTCGAACAAAAAAACAAGCGACGTTAAAGATAGTGATACATACCGATACAAAAAATCATTTTGTCTTCTGCTGACTTCTTCAACTTCATCCTGTCACCCTATTCTGTGTTTTGAAGGGACGATGGGGATTTGTTTGTGTACTCTAAAAAATCATAACCAATCCAAAATAAATAACAAGACATAAACTCTTACGTAAACGGTTACATTCCAAAAAATTTGGTACTTTTTATAACATATTTACCGTTTCAGGAAAACATTTCGGGGGTAATGTCAGAAACTATAACGTTTGTCAAGGATATAAATCATATTTCCGCAGAACTAAAAAAGGACTTGCTGGTACCACCGTGATCATAACAGCGGTATTCAGCCTGTCCTTTTTTCAGTGAATTTGGTGCAGGGCTACATTAGCCCCCGGCACGCGCCAATTCACGCATATTGGCTTCAAATGCAGCCAGCAGAGCCTCATCCCCGCTCAAACCGGTTGCCTCTTCTTTTGTATCTGTTCAACCATACGCTTGTAATCCTTCGGAATCACCCGTACAAACTGCTGAATCGCATCCTGCCAGTCATCCAAAATACGTTGTCCCGCTTCGCTGCCTGTGTACGTGACATGGCGCTGAATCAAACCTCGCAGATCCGCTGCTTCCGCAGGATCTTCCACGTCTTCCAGCAGCACCATCTCCAGGTTACAACGGCTTAGGAACGTTCCCTGAGGGTCAAAGACGTATGCAATACCTCCAGACATCCCTGCTCCGAAATTCCGTCCGGTTTCGCCCAGCACAGCTACACGTCCGCCTGTCATATACTCACAGCCATGATCGCCGACACCCTCGACAACGATACGTGCGCCAGAGTTCCGGACGGCAAAGCGTTCCCCAGCAATTCCGCTAATATAAGCTTCCCCGCTGGTCGCTCCATACAAAGCCGTATTTCCGATAATAATGTTCTCTTCTGCCTTAAAGGTCGCTTTGTGAGATTTCTTCACAATAACCTTACCACCGGATAGCCCTTTACCTACATAGTCATTGCTATCGCCTTCAACGCTCAGCGTGATACCTTTCGGAATAAACGCCCCGAAGCTCTGACCTGCTGATCCTATGAAGTTAAAACGAATCGTATCCTCAGGCAGCCCCGCCGCTCCGTACTTACGGGTAACCTCGCTGCCCAGAATCGTACCTACGGCCCGATTCACGTTCGTTATAGGCAAGGTAGCCTCTACAGCTGTTCCGTTCTCCAGCGCCCCGGCAGCCATCGGTACGAGCTTCTGCATATCAAGCGTTTCTTCCAGACCGTGGTTTTGGCGTTGCACGCGGTAACGTACACTGCCGTCTTCCAGCTCAGGAACATGCAGCAGCAAGCTCAGATCGACGCCTTTCTTCTTCCAGTGCGAGTCGGCGTTCACGGTATCCAGACAATCCGTGCGTCCGATCATTTCCTGAATCGTGCGGAAGCCCAGCTCGGCCATTATTTCGCGGACATCTTCTGCGATGAAACGCATAAAATTCACCACATGGGCAGGGTCGCCCATATAATTTTTGCGCAGCTCCGGATTCTGCGTAGCTACACCAACCGGACAGGTGTCCATTTGGCATACCCGCATCATAATACAGCCCAACGCCACAAGCGGCGCTGTAGAGAAGCCATATTCTTCTGCACCCAGCAGGGCAGCTACCACCAGATCGCGGCCGGACAGCATCTTACCGTCTGTCTCCAGCACTACACGGTCGCGCAGGTTGTTCAGCATCAGCGTCTGATGCGTCTCGGCCAGACCCAGCTCCCAAGGCATACCCGCATGGCGGATGGAGCCTTGCGGAGAAGCGCCTGTACCGCCGTCATAGCCACTGACCAGAATAATGTCAGCACGGCCTTTAGCCACTCCTGTAGCAATCGTGCCCACGCCTACCTCCGATACCAGCTTCACATTAATGTCAGCACGCGGATTGGCGTTTTTGAGATCGTAGATCAGCTCTGCCAAATCCTCGATAGAATAAATATCGTGATGCGGCGGTGGTGAGATCAGTCCCACGCCCGGCGTAGAACCACGCACCTCAGCAACCCAAGGATACACCTTGCGTCCTGGCAGTTGTCCGCCTTCGCCCGGCTTCGCACCTTGCGCCATTTTAATCTGAATTTCGTCGGCGTTCACCAAATAATTCGACGTTACACCGAAGCGGCCTGATGCCACCTGCTTGATCGAGCTGCGACGGGAATCGCCATTAGCATCCGGTATGAAACGTGCAGGGTTTTCTCCACCTTCACCGGTGTTGCTCTTGCCGCCGATACGGTTCATCGCAATCGCCATATCCTCATGCGCTTCCTGACTGATCGAGCCAAAGGACATAGCTCCCGTCTTAAAACGACGCATAATCGATGCAGCAGATTCCACTTCATCCAGTGGCACAGGTTCACCCACGGACTTCAACTGAAGCATGGAGCGGATCGTCAAATACTGTTCACTTTCGCCCTGCACCAGCTTGACGTATTTCTTGTACAGCTTGTAGTCTCCCGAGCGAACCGACTGCTGGAGCAAATGTACCGTTTGCGGATTAAACAAATGCTCTTCCCCATCGTTACGCCATTGATATTCGCCGCCTGAATCCAACACTTTATCGTTGCCGTCCTTGTCGGTAAAAGCCCGGTTGTGGTGAGCCAGCGCTTCCACCGTGACTTCCTCCAGACCGATACCGCCAATGCGGGAAGGTGTCCAGGTGAAGTAGCGATCAACGAAATCCTGTTTGAGACCTACGGCCTCAAAAATTTGTGCTCCACGGTACGACTGAATCGTGGAAATACCCATTTTGGACAATATTTTAACGACACCCTTGGTAGCAGCTTTAATATAATTTTTAATTGCTTTTTCGTGCGAAATGCCGCGCAGCAAGCCCTGTTGAATCATGACATCCAGCGTTTCGAAAGCCAGATACGGATTAACCGCACTCACGCCGTAGCCAAGCAGCACTGCATAATGATGAATATCTCTCGGCTCTCCCGACTCCAGCAAAATACTAACACGTGTGCGTGTACCCTGCTTGATCAAGTGATGATGCAGGCTCGAAACAGCCAGCAACGCCGGAATGGCCGCATTCTCAGCATCCACGCCACGGTCGGACAGAATCAGGATGTTATGACCCTTGTCAATGACACGGTCAGCAGCCTCAAACAGCCCTTCGAGTGCCTTACGCAGTCCTTCTGCGCCTTCCTTCGCTTCAAAGAAGATCGGAATCGTCATCGACTTGAAGCCTGGACGGTGGACGTGACGAATTTTAGCAAATTCCTCATTCGACAACACCGGTGAATCCAGACGAATCTGACGACAGCTTTCGGGTTCCGGATGCAGCAAATTGCGCTCAGGTCCAATCGTAGTTGCCGTGGACGTTACGATCTCTTCCCGAATGGCATCAATCGGCGGATTCGTGACTTGCGCAAACATCTGTTTAAAATAGTTGTACAAACGTTGTGGACGGTCAGACAGCACCGCCAATGGAGCATCATATCCCATCGAGCCAATCGGTTCCGCACCTGTGAGCGCCATCGGCTCCAAAATCTTGCGCAGTTCTTCAAACGTATAGCCAAAAGCCAGCTGAAGCTGGTTCACATTCTCATGCTTCGGCTCCGGCTGCTCCAATGCTTCCGGCAATTCATCCAGATTGACCAGATGCTCATCCAGCCATTCCTGGTAAGGTTCCTCGGAAGCAATACGTTCCTTCAACTCTTCGTCAGAAATGATGCGGCCCTCCTGAGTATCGACCAGCAGCATCCGTCCCGGACGGAGACGATCCTTGTAGAGTACATTTTCAGGAGCGATATCCAGTACACCCGCTTCTGAAGACAGGGCGATCAGGTCATCCTTGGTCACATAGTAACGCGCAGGACGCAGGCCGTTGCGGTCTAGAATTGCCCCGATCTGCACACCATCCGTAAACGCCATCGCAGCCGGTCCATCCCAAGGCTCCATCATCGTACTGTGATACTCATAAAATGCCCGCTTCTTCGGGTCCATCGTCTCATGCTTGTTCCAAGGCTCCGGCACCATCATCATGGCTACATGAGGAAGGGAACGTCCACTCAGATACAGGAATTCCAATGTATTATCAAACATGGCTGTATCCGAACCATCGGGGTTAATAACCGGCTTTACCTTGCCGATATCTTCGCCAAACGCTTCACTTTCAAACTGGGCCTGACGTGCATGCATCCAGTTCACGTTACCACGCATCGTGTTAATTTCACCGTTGTGAATCATAAAACGATAGGGATGCGCACGATCCCAGCTCGGGAACGTGTTCGTACTGAAGCGGGAATGGATCAGCGCGATCGCCGATGTCACCCGCTCATCCTGCAAATCCAGATAAAATTGTCCTACCTGCTCGGTTGTAAGCATTCCTTTGTATACAACCTTACGGCATGACAAACTCGGGATATAAAACGACTCACGATTCTGGTCTTCTTCGTTATAGCGAATGGCAAGCTCCGCCCGTTTGCGAATAACATACAGTTTCCGTTCAAAGTCCAGTTCTTCCTTCAAATCGCTGCTGCGACCGATGAACACCTGACGTACGCCCGGTTTGGCCGCTTTCGCCGATTTGCCCAGCATTTCGTCATAAGTCGGAACATCACGGAAGCCCAGACAGTTCTGACCCTCATCTATGATAATATCTCTCAGCTTCTGCTCATGAACTTCACGAACCTTCGGATCATTGGATACAAAAAGCATACCCACGCCGTAATGTCCGGCCTTTGGCAGCTTGAAGCCCAGTCGCTCCGCTTCCTCTTGGAAAAACAGATGCGGCACCTGAATCATAATCCCCGCTCCGTCACCGGAGTTCGGTTCACTTCCCTGACCGCCCCGATGCTCCATATTTACGAGCATGGTCAAAGCCTGACTTACGATATCGTGTGATGGTTTTCCCTTGATGTGGGCAACAAAGCCCATGCCGCAGGCGTCTTTTTCGAATTGGGGATCATATAATCCCTGTTTGGGTGGTAAACCTGTCTGTCTCATGGAACGCAACCTTTCTGTTATAAAGTCATGCTGGCCTGAAATACAGGCGGCCGAATAGAAGACAGTGGCAACAAGAGGTAACTCAAAGAACAACTACGAGTACGAGGATTGGGGGACAAAACATGTGACGTATTCAAGGCGGTACGGTCCGCCGAATGCGAATGTTTTTCAATAATTATGCAATAGCTTGACTTGAAAAACACGTCGGATTTACTGATGAATCTAATTAGTTCTATCATTTTATCATTGACCTACCATGTTAGCAATTCAAAGTTTTTATGATTGTGATAATAAATCTTTTACATTACAGCTTCAATGTGACATGCAAAAATATACTATTTTTATGTATAAATATTCACTTTAAAAAATCCAGCCTTTCCCATTCCCTAAGGAACAGAAAGGCTGATAAAGGATATCTGTTGAATATTCTCGTACCTGGATGTATAACCGCTATTCGGCAATACGGGTTAAAATTCAAGGCTTTCACCGGGATTCAGGGCTTTCCCCTCAATCCCTTCTTTGTGCAGACGGTCACAGAAGGCGTTCCCGTCCTGCTCAATGCCCGGGAAGGTATTGTAATGCACCGGTATCACGCGGCTTGCCCGCAGCCATTTGGCTGCCAGCAGCGCATCCTCCGGTCCCATGGTATAACCGTCACCTATCGGTAATACCGCAGCATCTATCGAGTTGGTCTCTCCAATGAGGCGCATATCGCCAAACAGGGCGGTATCGCCAGCATGGAAAAATGTTTTGCCGCCTATGGTCAATAAAATGCCCGCAGGCTCACCCATATATATCGTTTGTCCATCCACATTTAAAGAGGAACTGTGGAACGCAAGCGTGAATTTTACATGGAAGCCGTCAAATTGGTGACCACCGCCAAGGTTCATACCGTGAGCCTTGGCTCCCTGAGATGAACAATAGTCAGCCAATTCCGCCACCGCAATCACCGGGCAATCGTTGCGCTTGGCAATTTCAACAGCATCTCCAAAATGATCGGCATGACCATGCGTCAACAGCACTGCATCCACCTGAATGTCCTCAGCTTTCACTGCTGCTTTAGGATTTCCAGTCAAAAAAGGATCAATGATAATCCGTTTGCCCTCTTCCTCCACCAACACCACTGAATGTCCGTAATATGTGATTTTCATATCATCTGCCACCTCCATTGTCACTTTCAAAACTTAGGTACCTTTCCTTTACCCATTATACCTCTTTTTGCATACAAGCTTCACCTGTACACGAAAAAATACGTTCACAAAGCTGAACCCTGTTGTTTAGAAAGGGCTGTTATTTGTAGAAGGCTGCCTTTATTTATAAAAGGTATGATGGCCGATTGTTTTCACTTTGGTACGCGAATGATGAACCGTAAGATCCTGAGCCAATGTCAGCGACAGGAAAAAACAGGTATTATCAGGCACGGCTTTATGGCCGTTCAACGCAGCCGTAACCGCACGAATGCTGTCCTGGTTAGGCTGAACACGACGAAGACGCCCGTTAGCGACCGGACTAAATTGCGCTTTTTGATAAATCACTGCCTGAATCGTATCGGGAAATGGGGCTGACCGCAGCCGGTTCAAGACAACGTTGGCAACTGCCACTTTGCCTTCGTACGGTTCGCCTTCTGCTTCTGCCATGACTATTTTTTGTAGCAGGAGCAGTTCTTTAGCGGAGACATGATAGCTCCAGGTAGACAACGCCTTGTCATCCTGAGAGAGCATTTGTGTCTTCGTAAAGTAGATGGTTGTAGGAGGGGTAAGAATTGCGGACTTGCTATGCTGGACTTCAGGCTTTTTCACGCCGGTTGCAACATTGCTCCGGGCTTGTCCCGCCTGCTTCATCTGGGAAGCGGGTAACGGAGTCGGCATGATTTGTTTCCAGCTCGGCTGCCCATGAGCCTCGGCAAAGATGGGACTTGTCCTGTTTGACCCGTTATGGGTCCCCATCCTGTCCCCGTGTGCAGGAGCCAAAGAGTTCCCTGACCAGCTCAGAGATTGCATAGGTGCATTTTTATGATTTTTCTGTGTTTGTTGAACCTCAGCGTAGAGGCCTACCCCCAATATACAAACAAGCAGCACACTCAAAAGAGGTGCAAACCAACGATGTTCTTTAACGATTTCCATAATGTTCCTCCCGTGAACTTTAGGCACATTCCTCAGATATGTAACCCAAAATGCGCCTTTTGAATAACGCTGAAACACTATATCACTAAAATCGCTGATAGATCAAGGGTTTCAACTTAATAATGGTATTGTTTGAATTATTTGGTACATCGGTTTTTGCCCCATTCGGGTCGCGTACAAAACAAATTCTTCCACTTCCCACGGCTCGCCTATCCGGTCATCGGACTGAAAAATAGACGCCGGAACAGGCTCCTGCCCTGTATATGAACGCGCTACTGTGATATGGGGTCGGTAAGGCCGTTCCTCCGGCTTAAAACCAAGCGGTTCGGTAGCCTGAACTATGGATTGGTGGAGCTGGTTCAAACAATCCTTCTGCCCCGTAACTCCCCTCCATAGCACACGCGGAAATCCATCTCGCCCAAAAGTCCCCGGTTCGCCAATGCCGAGAGTGAACGGGAGATGTGCAGCGGCCGCCTGAAATAAAGCCCGTTCCAGTTCCGGTATATCCTTGGTCGCCACATCCCCCAGAAACTGAAGTGTTACGTGATAATCCCTGAAATCGGTCCATTTGCGAAAAGAAAGCTCGTTAACATCCTGTTCCACCCAGCGCCGTAACTCCTCCTTATGCTCGCTCGGGAGAGCAATCGCGGTAAAAAGTCTTTGTGTCTGTGCTGTATGCGAAACTATCGGCTTTGATCCGTTCATCGTCATCGTCTTCCTTTCATCCCTAATCGGAGCTACAGTCATTTGTTGTTATCTATAGTGACACAGCAAGCTCGCATTTACCCCTATTTATGCAATCTTTTCACCAATCTGTTATCCTTGAAAGGATAATTCAGCAGAATATATTGGAAGCTCCAAAGAATCAAAAGCCGAGGAGGTAATGAATCATGGGAAACATCGTCAGTTTACACCAGCTTACCGCAGAGCAAGAAAAGCAGGTTCGTGCAGCAGCCCCGGGCTATGAGCTGGTCATTGGCAAAGCCCAAGAGCTGAATCCTGAACAGATCCGACAGGCCGAGGTCATTTTAGGCTGGTCCAAGCATATTGTCGAAGCGGCTTTGCATCCCGACAGCAAGCTGAAATGGATACAGACCTGGTCGGCGGGCATTGATAAGCTGCCACTTGCAGAGCTGGAAAAGCGTCATATTTTACTCACCAATACAAGTGGCGTTCATGCCGTTCCGATTACGGAGCAAATCTTCGGGATGCTGCTGTCGCATACACGGTATTTACAGCAAGCAGTTCTCTTGCAACGTCAGAAAACATGGCAGCCACCGAAAGGCGACCTGACGGAATTACGCAGTAAAACGCTGCTGATTACGGGCGTGGGCGAAATCGGTCGTGAAACGGCCCGGATCGCAGAAGCCTTCGGCATGCGGGTGATCGGAGTTCGTCGTTCCGGCAAGGATGCCCCTCATGTGAAGCAAATGTACACAAATGAGCAATTACATGAAGCGTTGGGAGAGGCGGATATCGTGGTAAATATTCTGCCATTCACCGAGGAAACCCGTCACTTCTTTGACGAAAAGGCATTTGCAGCCATGCGTAAGGGAGCTTTCTTCATTAATGTAGGTCGTGGCAGCACTGTCCATACGGATGCACTTGTGCGCTCTCTGGAGCAAAAGCATATTGCCTTTGCCGGACTTGATGTATTCGAGGAAGAACCGCTACCCGCGTCACATCCACTGTGGAGTCTGGAGAATGTCCTGATTACGCCGCATATTGCAGGCGACACGGACCGTTACGCTGAACGGGCGGTAGATATTTTCCTCACCAATTTGAAAGCCTATGCTGCCGATCAGGAACTGCCGCTGAACTTGGTGAACTACAAAACTCAGTATTAACAAACTATTCACAGATCCATATTTCCCGGCTCATACCTGTCTTGTGTATGCGGCATTGCTCCGTGAGGGTCCAGCCTGACTCGGACAGCAATGCTGACATCGGCTCCGTGCTTACGACTACCGCTCGTGCGGCCAAGCGCCTCAGGCTGCGCAGCATCTGCTTTTGTTCATCGGCAGGGAGCACGGAGCACAGGTTATAGGGCATATCCAATATGGCCGCATCATAGGTCCCTCCAGCAGATTCATATCTCCCAGCTTTACCCGATCCTCTTCATATCCAAAATGACGCAAATTCACGCGTGCCCCGCGTACCGCCAGCGGATTGATATCACAACCGCGAATATCTTTTCCCATGCTCAATGCTTCAATCATCACATTGCCCATGCCACAGCACGGGTCCAGCAACTTCAATCGGCCCACATCTATATCCTGTGCTGCTATGTCATGCACTGCTAAATTCACAAGCGCTTTGGCTACCAGCACTGGTAGTCCGGTGGAGTAGTTTTGCGGCTTATGACGGCGCTCCAGCCATGATCTGTCGCTATACATGCACTTGCCGAGCAGCCACCGTTCTCCTACCCGTATGACACCCAGGGTGACATCCGGTTCTTTCATTTGCGCCTGTCCTCGAATACGTGCGCCAATGCGTCTTTCTATACCGCGACGCTCGTCATAGTCGGCCACGTTGTCGCCTTCCTTAAGGCACAGGACCTTGAAGGTCTTCCCTTCTTCAAGGTGAATTGCGGAAGCTGCTTCGCATAGCTCATCCAACGTACCTGCATCTGCGGTCACATCCAGCCGAAGATGGATGAACGGGCTGGTGCCCGGCTCCAACCGCCGATGGGACAGCAGCATGGAATCATGCGCAGGCGGCTGGCCGAACAAGCTTTTCAACTCCAAAAGACACAGCTCTCGCTCGGTTTCATGACACGCGTAAGTATATATGTATCTTTGCATATTCATAGCAGAACTATTGATTTCATGTCGGTTCATGTCAGATCTCTTTTCATTTAGAATCATAGCTAGAATTTATGGCCTCTGCTATAAGACGGTAGGATTGAAGTCGCTGCTCATAATCGGGAATGGGTGTGACCAACAAAAATTCATCATTATCGTACTCAACCTGCAAGCTGTGCAACCGTTCGGCAACATCCGATGCTGTTCCCACCAGCCAATTAGCCCGCATCGCCGGGTCACCCATCGTAATCTGTGCAGCCCACCGCTGCGCCTGTTCATTCGTTGAGGCACATATGGCCCCTACAGCAACCATCGTACGGGGCTTGTCCATTCGTTTGGACGGCTGAAAGCCGGAACGGTACATGCTCAGCATATCTCTCGTATCCTGCTCACTCATAAATTGACCGAACACATAGCCAGTTGAATACCGGGCGGCGTATTCGGCACTTTTACGGTTTGTACCCAGCATCCACAGCGCAGGTGGCTGTTCAGGCATCGGGCGGGCAAACACGGGCACCTGCTCATACTCGTAGGTACCTTCCAGCAAAGCCAGCAGCGCTTCCATCGTCTGTGGCAGTTCAGTCACATGCTGGAGAAAGTTGCCGCTCAGCGCCATCGAAGCATGTGGTCCTCCACCGGGTGCTCTCCCAAGACCCAGCTCGACTCTGCCCGGATATAGAGCCGCCAGCAGATGAAACCATTCTGCGACCTTGACCGGACTATAATGCGGAAGCAAAATAGCCCCTGCCCCAGCTTGATTTTCCGGGTCACTGCCCCGATGTGAGCCAGCAGCACTTCCGGACTGGAGGAAGCCAGCCCCTCCATATCATGATGCTCCGAAGTCCAGTAGCGCGTATAGCCCCACGCTTCCGCACGTCTTGCCAGCTCTCCTGCCCATTGAACGGCCTGCTCCGGTCGGCTTCCGGGCAATAACGGCACCATATCAAGTACCCCTAAATTCAGTGATTGGGCAGGTATAGACTGAGAACCCATAGATATTCCCCCCTTCTTTTCCATACTTAAAAACCTGTTTCTTCTACTATATAAGGTTAAATGAAATGTTAGTCCAGATCGTAAATGGAACCCACCTTTAAACCATACAGCTCATTATAGATTTTCTCGGCAAACGCATCGGTCATCCCGGCAATATAATCAATGACCATATGCTCCCAAGTCCAAATCGGTTTTGCCTTGGCCTGATCACGTTCAAAGCGTTGGAGCCAATCACTCGGAATAATGGACTTGGATGTCTCTGGATCGAGAAAAGCCAGCCACAGCCGTCTGAGCATCCATTCACTCCGTTTTTGCAGCCGCTGTACGCGCAGATCACGGATCATCGTGACCCAGGCAAAGCTTTTCAGCACACTCACGGTACGAAGCATATCGAGATCCTCGCTTCCATCCCGCACAAAAGTAACCCTTTTCCAATCACCCGCATCAATTACACCCAAGCTGCTGACGAACAGACTGACCCAGTACGCTTTCACCTCACGACGGGTACGGGAATAATCGTGTTCACACATTGGCATCTTGCCATTCCATACCTTCAAAAATTCGCTAAGCACAGCCGCCACCTTCTGTTCGATCTGAGCCAGCTGCCAGCCTTGCCAGAAGCTATCCTCCAACGTGGTGATTTTTTCTGTAATCAGACGGATCAAATACGGATCATATAAAAAATGCTCGTGCACCTCAATTTTCCCTGCCTTAATACCGTCCTCCAGATCATGCGCGGAATACGCAATATCGTCGCACAGGTCCATAAGCTGAGCCTCCAGCGTCTTTTGACCATCAGGAATTCCCCAATCCTCGCGGATGGAACGAATGTATTCCCACTCATGCAGATACATCCCTTTTTTGTTCAAAATCCCCGGATACGGATACTTGTTGATCCCCAGTAAAACAGCGTCCGACAAATTCAGACCATCCACGTTCTCACGCTTCTCCAAAAACATAATCAGTCGGAAATTGTGTGCGTTCCCCTCAAAATGCTCGTAGATTTGCCGCTCGCGTGCATATGCCTCCAGCCCCTGCTTGGAATCAGGCGTGAAGCCTCCGGTGGTCGCTATCTTTTCCACCTTCGTCTCGATCAACTGATCCAAAATGCCGTCCAGTACCTCTTCGCCCTTGTGCCCGAACGGTGGATGACCAAAATCATGCGCAATGGACGCACATTCCACCACCTCGGGGTCAATAATCAGCCCGGCGTTATCCGCTTGCTCCAGCTCCACCTCGGGATGCCGCCGTAGCAAGCTGCGTGCCGCTTCGCGTGCAATCTGTGCTACCTCCAGCGAATGCGTCAGCCGTGTGCGATAATAATCGCCCGTGCCTGCGCCAAATACCTGTGATTTGCCTTGCAGCCGACGAAAGGTCGGTGAATGGATCAATCGGGAGTAATCCCGTTCATATGCTGCCCGTGAAGCGTCGCTTCGTGTCTGTTCCGGAAACTGCCGATGCTCTCTCTTGTTTTGCCATGTCATAAAGCCCACTCCCAACGTACTCAATTGGAGTGATTATACATTTTTTCACGTCTCAGGAAAGCTGACATGACTTGCATCAAGAAGATTGTATGTCACAGTTGAATGAATCGAAGTTCATTACACGAAAAATATCATATGAAAAAGGTGTTCCTCCAGCCATTAGGATTCAGGCCGGGGAACACCTTTTTTTATTAATATTAGATTCCGACTGCGCAGTGGCGCTAAAGGTAACTATTAAGTTCGGTTTATATACCTCACTACTTTTGTTCTAGCGCTTCGCCCTCGGGTCCAGCACATCCCGCAAGCCGTCACCCATCAGGTTAAAGCCCAATACAGTCAGCATAATGGATATACCCGGAAAAATAACAGTCCATGGTGCGTTCTGGATGTATTGGCGTGAATCCGACAGCATTTTCCCCCACTCCGGTTGAGGAGGTTGTGCGCCCAAGCCGAGAAATCCAAGCGCCGCCGCTTCAATGATCGCCGTTCCAATCCCCAGCGTGCCCTGTACGATGATCGGTGTCAGGCTGTTCGGCAAAATATATCGGAGTATGATTCGAACATTATTCGCCCCAAGCGCTCTGGCAGAAGTGATGTACTCCTCGGTTTTGACACTGAGCACTTTGGAGCGCACCAACCGTCCGTACGTTGGTACATTGACGATCGCAATGGCATACAGTGCATTTTCCAGGGAAGGCCCTAAAATAGCAACGATAGCAATCGCCAGCAGAATCCCCGGAAATGCCAGTAGAATGTCGAACAGCCGCGAGATGATCATATCTGCCCATTTTCCATAAAATCCCGCAATTAAACCCAAGGCCGTTCCTACGATCATCGAACCAATGACGGACAGAAAACCGACCCACAACGAGATTCTGGCTCCATACAGCGTACGGGTCAGCAAATCCCGGCCGAGATCGTCCGTCCCGAACCAATGCTCTGCGGAAGGAGGTTGCAAGCGACCCACCAAATTCTGCGCTTTATAGTCAAACGGAGCAATCCACGGCGCGATCAAAGCGATGATGACAAAGAAGATAATAATGCTGAGGCCGACGAGCGCCATTTTATTGTGTTGGAAAGCCCTCCACGCGTCTCTCCAAGGGCCGGAAACGACAGGCACATGAGCCAGCGTATGGCGTGTCGTCGATATATTGTTGGGTTCCATCGAAAATTGTGACATCGGACAAGCTCCCCCTTGACCCATTGACGACTTGATTACTGATAACGGATACGCCGGTCCAGAACCGCGTACAGCAAATCGACAATCAGATTAATGATAACGAACAGGAACGCAATGATCAGAATCCCGCTTTGAATGACAGGATAGTCACGCGAGCTGATCGCTTCAAAAATGTACCGTCCGATGCCAGGCCATGCAAAAATGGTCTCTGTCAGCACCGCGCCGCCCAGTAGCGAGCCCGTCTGAAGACCGATGACGGTAAGCACGGGGATGGCGGCATTTTTAAGTGCATGCTTGTACACGACTTGAAAAGATGCCAGTCCCTTCGCTCGGGCTGTACGGATATAATCCGAATCCATAACCTCCAGCATGCTGGAACGGGTAATACGGGCAATGACCGCCATCGGGATGGTTCCCAGTGCAATGCTGGGCAAAATTAAATGCTTGATGACCGTCCATACCTGCTCCATACGTCCACCAATCATCGCATCAATAACCGCCAAATGTGTCACCGCCTCCACCGGATCACGGGAATTCATGCGTCCGATAGAAGGAAGCCAATGCAGCTTATTGGCAAAAATCCACTGCTCCATCAGACCCAGCCAGAAAATGGGCATCGACACCCCGACAAGGGCAATGACCATGCTGACATAGTCAAACCAGGAATTCCGCTTCCAGGCGCTCACGATACCCGCATTCATTCCAACAACAACGGCAAAAAACATACTCGCCACCGTCAACTCCAGCGTAGCCGCCAAGTAAGGCAGCATTTCCCGGGCAATCGGCTGTCTGGTGCGGATCGAATCACCCAAATCGCCATGTGCCAGCTCGCTCAGGTAGGTTCCATATTGCTGCAACCACGGCTTGTCCAGCCCCAACTGCTCACGTAGCGCCTGCTTGGACTGCTCTGTGGCCTTGTCTCCCAGTATCGTTTCCGCCGGATCACCCGGAATGGCATGAATAATCGAAAAAACAATGAGCGTCATGCCGAGCAATACCGGAATCAATACGGCCAGTCTTTTTACAATGTATGAGTTCATACCAGAATCACCGCCTGCTTGCGCTTGAGCTATTTGGACTATTCAAAATAAACGCTGCTATACGATTCCATACCTCCAGGAGCAGGCACGAAACCCTTGAGATTCACTTTGCCCGCCATTAGCGGTGTGCTGTGAACCAGTGGAATCCATGGCGCATCCTGTTTAATAATCACTTGCGCTTGTTTGTACAGCTCAGCACGCTTATCCTGATCGACCTCAACCTGGGCTTTCACCAATATTTTATGCAGCTCCTCATTGACATAAAAACTACGATTATTGCCTGGAATCGTATCCTTGTCCAGCAGGGTGTACAGGAAGTTATCCGGGTCGCCATTATCCCCGTTCCATCCCAGCATATACAAATCATCTTTCTGTCCCGCCTTGACATCATCCAGATAAGTGGCCCATTCCGGCGATTGGATGTTCACTTTAACACCTATTTTTTCAAAATCAGCTTGAATGGCTTCCGCTACCTTTTTGCCGTCAGGCATATACGGACGAGATACAGGCATCGCGTAAAAGGTTAACGGCTCGGTAAGCCCGTTAGGGTAGCCCGCTTCTGCCAGCAAGGATTTGGCCTTATCCAGATCATAGGCATAATCCTGAATGCTATCGTTATACCCCCATAATGTAGGCGGCATCGGATTGACCGCAGACTTCGCCTGCCCCGCAAATAGCGCATCAATAATAGCCTGCTTATTCACCGCATGGTTAAGCGCCTGACGCACCTTGGGATTATTGAATATCTTTTTCTTCAAATTAAATCCGATGTATGCCACATTAAAGGATGGGCGTTCAATTTTTTGCAGCTCATTGTTGCCTTCCAGTTGCTTCGCATCGTCCGGGTTGAGGTCCTCCATCAGGTCAATCTCCCCGTTTTGCAGAGCATTAAATCGCGCGGTATTGTCGGGAATAGAACGAACAATGACCTTGGACAGCTTCGGCTGTCCCTCTTTCCAATAGTTTGGATTTTTCTCCAGCGTGATGGTATCATTCCGTTTCCATTCCTTAAATACAAAGGGTCCCGTACCGACCGGATTGCTCTTGAAATCAGCCTTTTTCTCCTGAATAGCCTTGGGGCTGGCGATACTAAAGGATGGCATAGCGATATTTTGTAAAAAAGGCGCCTGCGGCTTGGTCAGTGTAAACTGAACAGTGTTCGCATCTACCGCTTTGACCTCCTTAATCACCCTGCTTCCTTCAGGACCAAACATGGAATCATAATAATCATACGAGTCCCCTTCAAATTTGTATGGACTTTTCGGATCAGACCAGCGGTTAAAGTTAAATACAACGGCTTCTGCATTAAAGTCGCTTCCATCATGGAATTTTACACCTTGACGCAGCTTGAACGTATAAATCAGTCCGTCCGGTGATACTTCCCAGCTCTCTGCAAGCCCCGGCTGAATCTCCGTGGTGCTCTCCTTGTATTCCAGCAGGGTGTCAAACACTTGCATCCCGATTTTTAGCGATTCACTTTCGGTCACAATCGCAGGGTCCAGCGCCACGGAATCTCCGCCGCGTCCATAAATCAGCGTATCCTGCACGCCCTCGCCCGCTCCGCCCGGCGTTTTTCCCGCCTCTGGTTTTGCGCCTTCATTGGAAGCTCCGCAGCCGGAAAGTGCCAGAACAGCACCTAACGCAAGTACCAGCAGGATGGTCCAAGCTTTGTTTTTTGTGTACTTTTTGCTCATGCAGCAAACCCCTTTCACACCTCGTATATTGTTAGTTCGTTGATACCGGATGAATGTCCAGATAACCTCTATGATCTAATGGACACAGCGTCCAAATTAAATCTAATGACACACAGATACGTAAGCTTATACAGCAAATAGCTACCACATATCGTAAGGTATACGCGAGTAATTGCGGTGAATGGCTAAAAAGAATAACCCCTTTATATTCAGCAGAAAAAACTGCTTCCGGGTCGCATATGCATTATTTCGAGTAAGTCTAACGGAATCAAGTTCATTTCCATCCTATTAACTATTACCGAGTGATATCATTTTCTCTGATGTTATTTCATAAGTAGGAGGTGTGAAAGGTAGTTTTATATGTAGAAGTAGATATCAACACCTGTGGTTCAATTCAATCGGCCTCCGTGATGTATGCCTATAGTTTCGTACCCGATGCGAAGGTCTGTGAGGTTATGAGGAAGATTGCTGTCTCCAAAGCATTCAGCTTTTGTTGAATCATAGTGAGAAATGTCATATATACTCACAATATATACAAGTGATTACATGAATGGAGAGTGATTACTGGTTACTTTACTATAAAATGAGATGGTAGACAAGAGCGTTTTCATAGATTTTTTTAAATTTTCCAACGTTTCTGGAGAGCAATGTTAGTTAATATCACAGGGAAATATCTACAAATATATGAAAAAGAACGCGGCTCTACCATCTGCTCGCGTCCTCTTTGCAAGATCCAATTTCCCCACTTGGCTCCTGTTTCTTCAGTAGTTTACGACGATTTCTTAAACACACCCAGACGGTTCAAGACTACAAGCAGGCGATAAAAATCATAGCTGCTCGGCTGCTTGGCATCCACAATCGGACTCGACGGATTAAAAGCAACGGCTGCGGCTACGGCTTCCTTTGCCCAAGCTGGCACTGGCATCACCTGACGCGCCTCCAGGTCAGCTACTCGCTGATCCACTTTTTAATATAAGCGCTCTGTTCGCTCAATGTCTGTTTGAGTACATCTTTGCTGTTTTCAAGTGCGGCAACCTGCTGCTGCAAGGCTTTAAATGCCGCTTTTTCCTCTGCTGTCATCGGCTCATCCCCCTCTTCTCCTGCAAAAGCTTGGCGCAGCTCTGCCTCTGTTCCTGCGTATACATTCAGGTCAACTGGCCCTTGAATCCCATCAACTCGTCCATTGTCGCTGTATTGCCAGAAATCCCACAGCTTCCATGCTGTGGTATCGTTCGGCACTCGTGTGCTGTAACGCGCGATCCATAGCTTGTAGGCTCCCAGCGACGCTTTGAAATGGGTCGCAAAAGCGTTTCCCGTATATACCATCGGCTTGCGACCACTTACCCTTTCAAATTCCGTCAAAAACGCCATGGCTACTTCATGGATCGCCGCAGAGCTAAGTCCACCCGGATTATTCTCATAATCCATGACCGCAGGAAAGTCCAGCGCTTTCGCGCCTCCAACCCGATCCAGCACCTCGGCAAAATGTCTGGCCTCCGCTTTGGCCATGTCAACGCTGGTTGCATCTACAAAATGGTAAGCCCCCAGCAATACCCCTGCTGCCTTGGCCCCTTTTGCATTGGTGATAAATGTCGGATCGACGTAACGCTGCCCCTGACTCGCTTTAATAAAAGCAAACGATTTGCCATCGGCTCGTACACGTTTCCAATCAATATTTCCCTGGTATCGGGACACGTCAATGCCCTCGGCAGCGTTAGGACTGCGATTTTGCATAAGGCGATCCCTCCTTGTCATTCATAATGTTGTAACCGATGATGTTACTGTTATAACTATGCTTGGACCATTGAAGCGGTCCGGGCTTTTCCACCTTGATGCTGAAAATGGGGCAGAGATGCATTCTGCCCACCTTATGAAGCTTTATTTCCTTTGTCGGAGGGGTCTGTTGGCTTTTTCTTTTCTCCGATCGACTTGGTCTCAAAAATCGCCACTGCATTCCGCAAAATATCCGGCATCGGCACTCCCATTCGACCCACATTTTCAATAATCGACAATAGTTCATTTGCCAAATAAAAGAAAACGACGGCATCCCGGAAATAATGTGCATCCCCGAGAATACCGTCGATCAGATGAGCTACTGTAATCATCAAAAACACCGTAACCTTGCGAAAAATACCGTAATAGCCTTCTCGGCTTTTCAATGCTCCGTTAATCCAGGCCGCCGCCCAGCCGGTAAAAAAGTCGATAATGACCATCCATAACAACAACGTCAACATCGTCGTCCACCCCCCGAAAAAATAACCGATCAGGGTCCCCGTGGAAAACCCCAGCCAAATCTGATCGACCTTTTCATGCATGCTTGTTCCCCCTTTTGAATCAAGGTGTAAAATGAATGCCCTTGGTTGATCCAAGGGCATAAAAAACACGCTCTGTATGGGCGTGCTGGTTAAACATTTTGCGTTGTTGCTCGTTCTGCCGCCTGTGTATTTGGCGCTGCTTCTTTAAGATCAGCCTTAACGAGTTCCTGCAATGCTGCTGGAACGTCTTCGATAGTATGGCGGCCAGCAAGGATAAGATGTACAAATTTGGTTGCAAAGGATTTTCGGATTTGTTCATTCATGATGCCACTTCCCCTCATGAGTCAGGACAGACTAAAAATAGAGTCCATATTCCAACTGCAAAACACCTACCTTCTCCCTAGCTAGCCCTTTTAATTGATGATAAAATCCAAAGTCGTCGTCAACTGTTTATTCCACCACATCTTCCCTTTATCCGATTGCCCACCAAGGGATGTTATCTAGCGTATAGTACCTTGCCCTTGCACCTGTTAGGGTTCCTGACCCCATACTCATAGTAATTGTAAGTAGATTGCTTGAATTTATGTTTACAGTATAGGTGCCGATATCGTTTGATAAGCTTCCATTGCTACCGACTGTTGCGATGATGTAGCCTCCAGGCATCCATCGGTTAGACCACCCGCCAGAAACGCTAAAATACGCATAACCGTTCAAACGGATAAATACTTTACTTATAGCAAACGCGGTCGGCAACACGTATGATACGGTTACTGTGGCAGGCAGATCAATATCATAGCCATTATTTACACTTATATTCCCACTCCGAACTATTGTTCCTTCGGCATATTTTACTATAGGTGCATTTGTAATTGCTGCCGCTAACTGGTCGCCGCTCATGTCGGGACTGGCGCCTCCGAACTTGCCGTTGATCGCGCCTACGATTTTATTTTTAAGATCAACGGCTTGCGTAAAAGCTTGGTCTGCCCGGCTGTATGCCTCATTTGCCCGGTCATATGCCTGTTTGGTGGCGCTCGGTGTAGCTGCCCGATCTGTAGCTCCACTGCTTACAGAAGTGTCGAGCTGCACAATCCCCCTAGCCTGCGTAGAAGCAGATGGTAAATCCGATGCAGGATGCGTATGCGCCTTGGGTGCTGCATAATCCCTCGTATACTGTTTGGCGTTGGCTTCAGCTGTAGTCCATGCCGCTTGCTTAGCTGCTGTAACATGGAGGTCTGTATTGCTGGCGTGATTGTCCAACGCTTCCTTGGAAGCAACACCGTTCCCGGCCGGGTCTTTTTTGATGCTTTCGACCTGTGCGGCCAATTGTTGATCATTTGCATAAAGCGTATCAATCGGTACATTCAGGACATCCGCATGTCCTTGATCGGTGGTAACAAATCTGCGCGGCTGTTGTATAGTCATATTTTCCCTTCCTCCTTAATAAATGTCGTCAATTTCAAAAATAAACTCCATATCGCTGTCCTTGACCTTGTTGTTCATCGTACGAACGGCTGTCAGCTTACCCGCTGAATCTACCAAAGCAAGCTCATTAATCGTTTCACCAGCCAATTCAGCCTCGGCCAGCGAGCAAGTATAACGGATAGTCGCAGGTGAAATAAATTCAAAGCTGGTAATATCCTTTTGGATTAGTTCTTTTTTCAATGACTGTTCCGTTCCTTCCAAAGGGAGTGGCTTACCTGCTTGATCCACACCTCCGCTACCAAATGCCATCTTCACCACTTTAGTTAGCGAACCACCTTCAGCGCGGGCACGCGCCATTTGTTCCCTTGCATAAGCGGTCGTGACTGTTAAAACTTGTTCTGCCATGACTAACATCCTTTCTCTCATAAAAATTAACGTTTACCCTTGTCTAATCCATTTATTATGAGGCAACTATGTTGCAAGTTTTCACGCTCTTACCAATGAGTACCACATATTAGTAAGTGCTCTACATTGAGATAACCGTCTCCGTTGAGCTTAAGAGTCGGGTACCATCGAGCCTCATGCTTCCATCGAATTTCCAGTAATGATTTCGTATCTTTACGTTACCTTCCTGATGATTGTCCACACGATGCAAAGTGGATAGCTTCGTGCGGTTCAAATACCGCAGACGTTCCCCAGTCCAGCCAGACAACGAAGCCCCTCCGTTTAATAACTCAACACCATCCAGATACCAGGGGCGACCACCAAAAAAGCGAACTCTTGAACGTAATCGGAGACGCTGATCCATCTCATGTTCATGAAGAAATGTGAGCCTGGTCTTGTTATTTATATAAAAAGCAAGATGAGCAGGCTTAACATCCTCTATGATCTTTCTAAAATCAGCCATATTTTCTGGAACCCGATTTTCGAAGCTGATGCCGAACTTGTATTCCGTCGGAAAAAAATCAACTTCTCCATCGGCGCCAAACGAGTTCACAATACCTCGTACTAAATCCCCGGAAAATTTGCCACTCCCGCGCAGCTTGGATTCTACTACCGAACGTCGCTGCTCCAGCGGCTTATCCAAATCAGTAGGGATGCCCAACTCCATCTCCCAACGTTCCAGCGCCCAGGTGGCGGTACGAACGAAAAACTGGGCTAATGTATCATCCAACGCGAGATATAGAGCATCCAATTCACTACCTTTTGCGTCCATATCAGTTTGCATTACACGGGAGGTTTCGTAATAAGCCGGTAGATAGGAGAATAGCTCCCGTCCTCGCACACTGCGCATTTGACTTTTGATATCCTTCATTACACTCTGTATATTGAGTTGATTATTGTTCAATCCATCACTATACACCGACGATCACCATCCCTTGCTCCGTCGCCTGACCAAATTGAATCCTTTTATGCTGATTACTCCATTTATTCATTTTCTGCTCGGAACGATCAGTCATGGTCGGATTCATTCTTTTACACATGCTCGTCCCCCTTTGGGTTCAGACTGTTTTTTTGTTCTGTTCGCTATACTGTTTTCTTGCGGAAAATAGAGCTATACCATTTAGCCGTTTCTCCCTGCTTATTCGAAACATCCACAGATGACGAATCTTCTACGTTACCCGGTACCAGATCAGAACGTTTGGATAAAATAATCTCCATTACTTTTTCACGTTCCTGTTCATCCAAAGCATAACTGCCAATGATCGTAGCTACGTCGCCCTCTCCCCGATCACAGCGGGTGATGCAGGCATGAGTACAAATACGCAATTGAGCCTCTGTTAAAGCTGCCATGGTTATGATTTCACCTCCGTTTATTTCCCTGTAGTGCCCAGCATAAGCTGAGTCAGCGTTACTTCCAGATCTGCAATACGCTGCTTCAATTGATCTGTCTCACTTGGCTGTTGCTCCGCTTTTTGTGTCAGTTCCTTAATTGCTTCCTCGCTTAAGCCTTCACTCCAAAATGTCGTGGGGTCTCTTCTCTCTGGAGACGTAAAGGCCTGGGCAAGATAGACAGGCTCGTCCCCACGTTCGTTTTCCGGTTTGCTTTGCCATTCATCATGGAGCTTCTGAAATGAAGCTTGTGATTCCTTGTTGATCTGCTCGTATGCGTCCTGTGCTTCTGCCAGCTTTTCGCTGTATTCTGCTTCATAAGCCAGCCAGCTTTGGATATCAAAACGAGGATGGTATAAGCCCCGTGGCACTATAATACCGACGGTATAGCCAGCAGGGATGTTTTCTGAATTTGCTTCATCTATAGCACTCGAACTATCGATAGTAAGCTGATAAGTGTCTAACTGCTGGTCTGTATCAGATAGCGTGAGTAAAGATGGAGTATAAAAAGGGACGACACCCGAAAAGGCATCGTCCACCAACTCGTCCTCCAGATAGAGGCCGTCTGTATTTACTTTAGGTACTAATTTCATATGTTGTCCTCCCTTTTTACTTAGCACGGTATGAAAAATCAATGACCAAGAATGCGTTCTTAACCTCTGCGTTGCACTGGAGGTTGTTGCTGCCTACGTATAGGGTAGAAGGTGTGTTGGCTGTACCGCTGTTAGAAATAGCATTAACCTCTATAGGAGTTTCGGGCTTATACCCTTCAGGGAAGCTGAATATTACCGCTCCTGGTGTTGATGTTCCTCCCTTTAAGTATCCTTGGACGTGAACCCATCCCATCGAATCTTTGTAATAGCTCAACGGTCTACGGACCGAATCATAGTTTAACCACCCATTCAGCAATGTAGGGGTGATCCACGCCGGGCTGTCCTTGTCCGCCTTTTTGTTCTCCAGAGCCGATACACGCGACGAATTCTGCTGTACGCTGTCTACCAAGTCGAGCAACAACGTCTTTTCACTGGCTGCGTAGGAGCCGACAAACGGTACGATAGGAGAGGATGCAGACATAAGATACGTAACAGCGTAAGATTTCTCAGGAGCGTAAGCATATAACTGGTCTATATAGACGTTTCCGTACCATCCTCCGTCTATGGCTGTATTCCCCCATCGATACGGCTCTGAAAATCCGTTGCCGTACACTGATAAAATCTTAGAGGGCATATTTTTTAGCGGATTGGTATACCCGGCTAACCCGATGTAGTTTATCATGTATCTACCAGCCACATTCGGATAGGGGAGTGGCTTTGCAGACTCGCGCAACACGATGCCTGTACCGGTCTCAATCTGATTATCGCCCTCAACGAACGTTAACTGCCCCTCAGATATGATAGGTTCAACAGTAGGCGTTGCAAGTTGGTATACAAGTTGGTTTGGTGTTTTATAATCAAGCGCTTGTGTCGTAGGTAGCGTGTTGGTGTAGTAATCCGTTCCGCCAGATTTAACACTCCCCCAGGCTTTAACACCGCTTGTGTATGGGTCAGTCGTAACCTGGTCTCGCATCCTCCAACCCATAAAATACGCCTTAATCTCGTCTGCTGTCGGCGTGTAACTGTCTGCCCAACCGCTATCGGCAAGCGGGATAGAGATGTAAAAATCTCCTGCTCCTGTAACTGCGTTTGTATCAGCAACGCTACCTGTGGTGCCTTGTGGGATTATCTTACCGTCATACTTAGTTGCCATACCACTTGCTGCAATACCTCCAGTAACCAAGCCAACCACTTTAACCTGTTTTAGCCCTGCCGCAGTTGCATCCCCATACACCCATGCCAACGAGCCGTCCAATGCCAAGCCCCGCCACTTCTTAGACTTGAAGTATTGCCCATCCCGTTCAAACACTGTATCAGCATTCGCCCCCGTAACTGGATCTGCGTACAAATCCGTTTGCAGCGCAAGCATGGAATCTTCACGTGGCTTGAATGGTTTGTCCATGCTACCGATATTGAGCTTTATTTCGGAAAATGTGAATGTCCCAAAAACGCCTGTGTCGGCTCCAATTATGATACGCAATCCGAATGTGCCAGTAGGAGTTGTAAACGTCTGTGATAGAGTGACCTCACCATTAGCTACTGCGTATGGACCTGTATCTAAGGGGTTTCCCACATAATTCCCATACGCGTCCAATGCGCGTATATTGTAATACCCTCCCGCACCTATGACTCCCCCGATATTAGTTACCAACACCTTCATAGACAACGTGTATGCCTTGCCAGGTGTAGCAGGAAGGTTCCAAGCATATGAACTGAACCCCGGTGTACTCTTAGTGATAGTAGTGACATAGGGTGAAGCAATTGTTTTCGTACCAGTGGTAGCACTGTTTTCAGCCTCATAGATGCTAGGTAACATGTTCTCACCATATCGGATTACATACGGATTACGTACAGGCATTACGCTATCCACATATGGATACTTAGCGTCAATTTGCTCCCCCGTCATTGAGGCCAAAGCGGTATAATCAGCTGCAGAAATTTCATAGATGCGGACAGCCTCAAAATAAGAATACTGTCCTTGAGTCCCCTGTATTCTCAAATCAATATTTGAAGTCACATCGCTGGTAGGAGCCGCCCTGAACCATGACGTAGTAAATTTAGTCTTATCCGTTACTGTCGTTCCTTCCTGAACGTTCGGGGCTGATATTCCCGCATTTGTAGAGTTTCCAACCTTGACCTTTGCGATTGCAACATAGTACTTTCCAGCCAAAAATTTAAAAGCGTTATAAAACCCAACTCCAACTGTATATCCCGATTTAATCGCTACTTTTAACGAATTAGGCATCGTTCCCTTATTCGTAGTATCCAGCGCTATCTCGGATTGATAAGGTGTAATATTCGTTAAACTACTTAAATTACCCCATCTTCCCAACAAATTCACCAACGTACGCCCGCTCAGCCCCGTGAGCGAGAACGGGGAAGCCTTTTCCGCATGAACAATCTGCACCCCGGGTTCCAAAGTTACCGCCTTACGCTCCGTCGTATCCAGACGCTTCTTGATCGTATCCATACCATTATTCACATCACCTGCAAAATCATCTACAGCACGCCAGTTTTGATCCAAATACTTCTCCAGATCAAAATACGTTGTTTTGGGCGATGTACGGTCAATTTGATTTAAGCCTAGATTTGGTGTTTTTTCGCTTGCCATGTTATGCGCCACCTCCTAAATATCTATCCTGTGTTGTATGTTCATTTTCATAGATGGTCATAGACTCAACTTCAGCAATGGTCAGGTAGCGTAGTTTATATTCTACCGCCAAATGAGCCGGCTTGATCTCCTCGATGGCTGCTTTAAGATCCTCCACATTGGGCGGAATCCCGATGGTATCTATAAATTTGACCGTGAATCCCCATTCGGCGGGATGAAAGGTAACATCTACCGTACCGCCGTCATATGCTTCAGCTACATTTTTGACAAGTCGGCCTGAAAAAGTCCCTGCTCCCCGCAGCTTCGATTCCACTACCGAACGCCGCTGATCCAGCGGTTTACTAAGCTCGGTTGCGATCCCTAGCTCCGTTTCCCAGCGCTCCAATCCCCAGGTAGCGGTACGGACGAAAAACTGAGCCACCGTCGCATCCATCGCCAGATACAAGGAATCCAGTTCACTACCCTTCGCTTCCATATCGGAGCGCATCACACGGGAAATTTCATAGTAGGCGGGTAAATAGGAAAACAGCTCGCGTCCCCGCAAGCTGCTCATTTGCCCCTCTTCACCCATAACTAGACGATTCGTTTGATCGTTCATGTTCGTACCATCATTACTCACTGACGCTCACCGTCCCCAGCACCGCCACCTGACCTGATCCAATCTCAATGTTTTGATTACTCTGTCCGTTGATTTTCAGTTCAGAGAAATCAATAATGATCGGAATATCCAGCAGAACAGCAGCAATCCGGGTATACCGAACCAACGGGTCTTCCTTGTAAAAAGCTAGCTGCTTCAAATACGTTCGCACACCGCTTTCGATCAGCTTTTTGATCTCATCCAGGGTGGACGGCTTCTCTTTGGTGCGCTGTACCTTGACCGAGATGTTAATTTCCACCTCTGTCGCTGGCATGATCGTCACCACGGGACCCGCTGGTGCCAGCCCCTCGCCTTGTCCATCCTGAGTCGGATCAATGTACTTCTGCACCGCAGCGACGATATCCGGACTGGCAGCACGTTTATCCGTGTCCAGCACATATAAAGCCACCGTACCCGGCCCTTTCCACAGCGGAACAACCTCCACGCCGCCTACTCCGGCGATTTCATTCGCCCACTGCGTATATTGCGCCTTGTTGCCGCTTGTTCCCTGGTTCCGCACCTTGGCATAAAAACGCTCCAGCAACAGCTGGTCGCTCTCAATGTCCGTGCCACTTTTAGTTTCCTCTGTATTGATAACGGAGGAAACACCACTGACTGGGCTCGCCATCACCTGAATGACGCCCGCGGGTACGTTACCGCTGCGACCGGGATTGACTGCCCGAATCGCCGCTTCTCCTTTACCCTGCTCATCCAGCGTGATTGATGCCGTGGTCGCATACTCAATGGAAGCCTCCCCCGATACATCATCTGCCGGGGTTGCCACCAACGTTCCCACCGGGACGGTCGTTCCCGCTGTGCCCGTGAACGTGACCATACCTGAGGCAGCAACCGCTTCCCGCCGTGTCACTCCATGCTCTGCTGTTCGCAGATCCAGCTCAGGCGAGCGAAAATCCGGGTTATCGCTGGCCGCCGTACTGGCAAAGCCCCGGCGCAGTAGCTCCTGTGCCCAGATTGCCGCTTCGGAGAGCATAAATGCCACGGGCGCCTGCGCATCCCAAATAAAAGAACCCTCGGACTTATCAATGTCCGAAGGCACTTTTTCCAGCATACGACTCAAAATTTCCTCTTCCGTCTGATCTACCAAATATTCCGGCAAGTCTGCCATTAGATCACCACACTTTCCACAATTTCCGTTTCATCTCGCACATTCGTAATCTGGCAGCTAAAATGGCACGCCTCGCCTTCCCAGCTAAACGTAAACTGATCCACACTAGCCGTGCGAGCATCTGCCAGTAGCGCTTCGGTGACCATGCGCTTTATTTCACTTTCCTGCACACCGTGCCCATAGCTGCTGCCGATCAGTTCCTCCAGCTCGCTACCATAGTCGGGAGAATAGATCACATGACGGTAGCGAGGGGTGCGAATTGCTTTTTCACACCACTGCACCCAGGCTTCTTTTTCACCTGTAGTCACGATTTTACGACTGGGACTCATGACAAATTCTCCGGCTTCAAAATCAAACCGCCAGCTTCGTCCAAATACCGCCCGGTTATCCTCCAGCACATCCGGGTCCGTAATATCCGTCCAGAGCATATCATCCGTTTCGGGAAATAAATTAGCCACGTCCACTCACCACCTTACATACCACAACCACATCGTTGCCACTATTCACCCGAACCGCAAGTACGCGATCTCCGGGCTTAAGTCCTTCGTTGAGGCTCAGATTCACATCCTCTAGCTCGTCCTCCCCGATATAAAAGGAAGTTTTCAGCTCCTTGCCCTCCCAATTCTCCGACTCTACTGCGGTTGAGGTTCCTTTGTACATATGACGCGGTACAGACAGCAATCCCGGCAGCTCGGCGACCAAATAGTCCTGAAGCTCGTGTTTAAAATCATCCAGCTTGATTCCCGTGGAGGTAATCGTGCCCAGTACCGCACCCACTCCGCTCAGCGCTTGCTTGGTATGCTTGTGAAATGAGGATTGCAGCGCGGTTGCCAAATGCCCGTAGGGGTCCTTATTCAAGATAAAACCTCCTTTTTACATCGTCATACGTGCCCAGCTCCAGCGACATACTGCCGGGGTTCCCTAATTCCCTGCTCACTGAAATCACCAGCAGCTTCATGGAACCCAGCATCACCGCGTCTCCTGCACGAATCGTGTTCATATCCGGTGCATTTAGCGATATCGTTTGTTGTATGCCTCTCAGCTTACTTTTGGCCAACTCACGTGCGGCTGCACCCGATTTTACCTCGTCATCCTGCACGATCACCTGAAGCGTTCCATATTTGGCAATGCCCTTTTCCTCCAGCGCCATCACCTTGGACGGAACCTCGTTGCCCGTTTCACTGGCCGCCGTAGCCAGCACCTTCACCCTCGTGGCCGCGCCTTCGAGCGTACGGGATTGTGTCGTATCGGTCACTCTCTCCAAAACATACACATCTTTATTCGTTCCCAGCTCGTATAGCTCCAAACCGGAGGTAATCATCCGAGGATGATAAAGCTTACCGCCCGCCTTTGCCGTTTCACGCAGATCGCCCAGCATCATGGAATAGATGGACTGTGTCCGATATACGGCGCGTCCCAGCGTCTTTTTCGTATCTGGTAATGAAGCGATTTTCAGCTTCCAATCCCTGGCATATTTCTGAAAACGCTGAGTAGCCGTCTGCTTCGCAGGGAGCAAATATTCATCCTCCGACTTGTCCAAATACACCGTGCGATCATACAATGTCAGCGTCATACGCTTGAGTCCACTGTTGGAGGTTTCCACTTCCCAAATAACCGCTGGAGACAGCAAGGGGACATAGTCTTTTTTGCCATAAGGAATGCCACTAACCCGAATCGGCATCCCTGGAGAAATGGGCGGCATATCCGGCGTAACGACCAAATTTACCGTGCCCTGATAAGCGATTTGCTCCAGCGAATCCCTCAAATTAATGTTCTCCACCAGCGGCGACAAATCATATTTATCCTGTAAAATAACTTTATAGCTCATAACAGCACCAGCTTTTGCCCCGGTTTAATCGCATTCGGATTTTGACCAATGACCTTTTTGTTAAGCTGATAAATGCGGCTCCATTGTGAGCTGTCCCCCAGCTCCAGCTTGGCAATTTTGGACAAGGAATCCCCCGATTTAACCGTATAGGTTTTCTTCTTTTCTTTCATATCCGTGCGGGGCTTTTTGTTGACTGTAGAAGACTTCGTCCCACTGCCAGCTTTTTTGGATACCTTCATTTCACTCCAGGTCCGCAACGAAAGATCAAAATTCACGTCCCCATATTCCCCGCCCCGAAAGGTTGAATTATGAGATGCTACAATTACAGGTACATTTACAGCCGTCTCTGAAATAATGAAGCGTAATGGCTTTTGGGACAGCAAAAAACCATTCAACGTGTTCATGGCCTCCTGCGGATCAGGTAAATCTTTATAATTGCAATACGATTCATCGTACTCCTTGGGAAAAAAAGAAGAGAAGGAGATTTCCTTCACCTTCTCCCCTTGCGGAAAATCAAACTCCCCATAGGATAAAATCGTCGTCGTATCAAATCCCTTTTGCCGTGAGATCGTCACTTCCTCGGGATTCACCGGAAATATAAACTTAAATCCCTTGCCATCCGTTAAACTAAATTCCATCTCTTTCCTCCTTCCCCGCTACTCCCATCCTACTGCATTACATAGCTCCTCCGCTCGCAGGCTTGGTGTTCTGCGTCGCCCGCAGAATCTCGGCTTTGAGTCGGTAGCCAATTTGCGTAATAAGTCCCTCCACATCCAGCTTGTTTTCATGCACAGTTACCTGTACAGCCCCTGCTGGAAGATTGAATTGGTTCGTAGTTTCCGTCTTAAAATCCTTCAAAAAGCCGGAGAGTGTTCCCATTTGTTCTGGGCTGATCTGTACTACTTGAGGAGTCGGATTACCATTGGCTTTACCTTTAGCTTTGGCTCCGTTGTTCGCATGAGCCGTAGTATTCAGCAGTGGGTTTGGATTTACCCCTTGGTTAGCGATAGCCATCGGTCCATAAGGATTAGGGACGCCTTTTGCACTTGATTGCGGAGGCACGTATGCGACTGCACTATATAAAGGCGGCATAGTAGCTAATGGCTTAAGGGACGCACCTATAGTCGAATGAGGCGGGATTGCAGGTTTAGGAACTTCAGGTGGCTTAGCTGGCTCTTTCTTAGGTTCATCTTTCTTACCAAAAGAAAAGAAATCAGAAAAGCCTTTACCAAAGTCTCCAGCCTTATCCGAAATCCATCCTTTGACTTGTGAAGCCTTTTCTCCAAGAAATTTACCAGCTGACTTGGCTTTATCCATAATCGCTGGACCATAATCTGAGACTAACCCGCCAATTTTACCTCCAACAAAGTCTCCCGCCATACCTCCAAGTGTAGAGCCAACCACAGTACCAATACCTGGAAGCAAAAATGAGCCTATAGCTCCACCTAACGCTGAACCAGCGGTCCCGCCCACAGTAGAACCAATAGCTTCTGCACGTTCTTTACCAGAGGTAGCCTTAGCTATATTCATAACATCCATTCCATAACCTAAGGGACCCAGTAGCTTTTTCGCGCCGCCTTTTAAAAGATTCTTAAATAAGCCTGACCCGGCTTCCTCAGCTGCACCAGCAACGCTACTTGGTCTGATAATACTTGAGGCTGCATCTGCGGCAGCACTTGAACTTGTAGAACTGGGTACTATACTAGCGGCTTCACTTGGATTTATCATACCAATACTTGTAGCCTGATCAAATAACCCCTGTCCGCCTTCAATTAAATCTGAACCTCCGCCAATTTTCGCTAAAAAATCGCCTCCAGATTTCCCTACATTAACTGTCTTTTGGGCCATATCTTTAAACTTTTCCCATCGGGTATTTCCTTCAAGTGGGCCCTTTAGGGTACCAAAATCAGTTTTCATTTTTTTAAATGCTTCAGGAGCTTCAGATATGCTTTTTACTCCTTCACCAACTTTTTTTACATTGCCCAGAAAATCCTTTATGTTAGTCACTACACTCTTAGGCTCTTCTTTTTTCTCTGCGGCTGGTGTCACAGAACCCAACTTAGTACTTAAATCCCCAATTGCGGCCGTATTCGCATTCACTGCAATAGTATTTAATTGCACCGCAGTGCTCAACAAAACGATACTTGGATTATTATCAACCTTCGGCGAGCCTGATCCAGTTTGAGAGCTTACTTTCACATTTACATTCCCCGAGGCGTTAATAATCTGAGATTTAACTCGGTTAATCTTGTTCAACAGATTATCCAGCCCTTTGGAGGCCATATCATTCAGCACAATTTCCGGGGCCATGCGGGTACGGCCTATTTTCAAAACACGCCCTTGAATCCGCTCAAAATAGCGTTCCATCGCGCGCAATTCGCGGTTCGCCTTAATGACGTTTTTAGGATCAATCACGAGGTTCATGCGGTAATTTAATGCTTCTGCCATATTTCATGTTCACCTCCTTGTTTATGCTTTTGAAGAAACCATACTGTCCATTTCCTGTTCAGCAAACGCTAACAACAGCATGCGCTCGCCACGGGGGAGCTGCCAAAAGTCTCCGGGGCGGAGGTGGTGCCGGACCCACAAGTGGTACAGCATCGTCGTCATTCCCCCGGAGTTGATTAGTTTTTTAGATCAGCAATTTCCACGCCAAAGCCGGACAGTTCCAGCACTTTGTCACCTACGGCATCCAGCTCACCTGCCAACAGCATACGGCGGACAGACTGTTCGCCACCGGACAGCTTCAAGCGGCTTGTAATCCGAGGATCGCCCCAACCGCTAAGAGACAAGCCCTTTACTTCGAGTTTGCCGGTAGCTTCGGAAATCAACAACGCATTGAACGTCTCAGTATCTACCTTTTCATCCACTGCACCCTTCACGGTACGGCGAATTGTACACCGTTCACGAATGCTGTCCACCTTGCTGGAGGTGAGACCGTGCAGCACAATTTTCATATCGAGGCGCTTAATACGAACCGTTTCCTCCGGTAATTTTTCAGCAGCTTCAAACAGACTGTCCAAGATTTGTTCTTCTGTCATATTTTCATTCAAGCTCATAAGTCATTCTCCCTTATTTTTAATTTGTATTGGGGAACGGAACGCCTGACAGCATCCCATCCCCCGTGTTCATATTAGTTCGCTACAATCGGGTCAAGCAGCTCATAACCTTCGAAGGTGAAGGTCGTTTCTTCCTGTACTTCTTCTCCAGCTGTCCAGTTGGCCAGCTGAATTTTGTCAGGAGTGCAACGGATAAGACGAATACTTTCATGTCCGAAGGCTTCCGGATCATCCAGTTTGGTAATAATCTCAAAACGGTTAAAACCACGACGAAGCATATCGGACGTAACCTTGTAGCCACTCATCGTTCCCGTTCCTTTTTTAATACCGCGTTTGTGTACCTTCCAGTCATTGCCCACGAGGTTCAGCTCGCGTTTTTCCATTTCTACGCTGGCTTCCAGCTTATTGATATTCGTCTGCCATACCCCGTCCACATGCGCCTGACCATACGTACCTAAAATGACTCTTGAAGCATCCAACATTTATTTTTCCTCCTCAAAATGATCCATAATATAGTTTTGGATTTCTAATTTCCCGCGATATTCTTATTGCACGTAAAATGTACCGAACAGTTGCTCCATCACGTCGGTCAGCTTCACATTCCATTGCAGGAACACTTGGTCCGGCTCCGGTTTGATAACTGGAGCATCACCATAGTAAGCCGGATCGAGAATGACATCGTAGCCATCGGCTTCGATAACGTTGCTTAGCGACAGCTGTGCCAGGTATTCTTTGATCGCACCGATGAGTGCCAGACGGCCTTCTACCGTGTTGTTGATTTTGCCAATGTAAGTCTCTTCGGCTGCACGCTGCAAGTCAGCGTTAATAGCATCCATAACGCGGATGGAGCGGATTTTCTTCCATGCGTTGTTTTGCCCGGCAGCCGGGTTCACCAAGCTGTTGATACCGCGCAACGCTTTGACCTGACGGCCGTCGAAGAACAGCAGGAAGACACCATTACGGACAGCCTGCTCCTGCTCGGAACGTGTCCAGCGGCGGGTTACATCCTCAAAAGGCGTCACCGCATATGTCGCGGATTGATTCAGACGTTGACCTGCGATCAGTCCGGCTACATAAGCAGCCGTTTGAGCGGAGCTGTAGTCCGTACCTGCCAGACGCACGCCAGTACCCACGTTTACGATACCTTCATGGTTGAGCGCCAGAGAACGGGCAGAGGCCAAGCTAACAGCGGTTTTGGATACATCATCTGCCGCAGAACCACCAAACACGGCGATAACGCCCTTGCCTTCGCCCCGGACACGCTTGATCCACGCGGCAAAGCTTTGCAGCAAGGCCAGATCGGCTGCATAATCGAGCGCGAGGACGTTAAATTCCTGTCCTTCCAGCGCTTCCTGCATCGCGATATAATCGGCGTTAACCAGCGTGCTATTACCGCTGTTGCCGCCAGTGAGATGTACGCCGCTGACATCCGCCGGAATACCGCCATTACCGACAACCTCGGCCTTCACCCATACATTTTCGCTGTTCTTGTTCATCGCTTCGGCAATCGAAGCAGCCGTACCGTCGCTGCCTTTATACGTACCCAGCAGCTTAGTGCCCTCATAGAGACGCACCTCACGGGCTTGCTCGTCACCCAAGGTTGGCTGTACCGTTACGGCAAAGCCATTACCGCGACTACCTGTGTACAAAGCCTGCAAGCGCAGCACATCGGTTGGTGCCTCACCGCCACTTTTCAGCGTCACAGTTGCTGGTGCAGCCGTGTCATCTGCCAAACGGTAGGCCAACAGCTTTTTCGGTCCACCCAGCAGAGCCAGATACAGCGTGGAATACGCTGTTGCTCCATCCAGACTGTCATTCGAAAAGATTTGGCTGATCGCCGTTTCGCTACCAATCTCTACAAACTCACGTACAGGACCCCAGTTGGCTTTAACCGGTACAACGACCGTACCGCGCGAGCCACCTTGAATCGCTGAAGCTGCTGCTGCCTGAAAATTCATATACAAACCCGGCAATACCGGTTTATTCGTGTTTTCCCATGTTCCGCCTGCCATAATTAATCCACCTTCGCTTTCATAAATTGTTCGATTTTAGTGTGTGCTTCTGCTACCGTGAACAGCTTGTCCTGTGTGCCAAAAAAGGCGCCTGCCAGCACTTCTTCCTTCACGGAAAACAATTGTTCCGCGTGCTCCTTAAGCTCCTCCAGCGTATAGCGGGGACCGCTTGCTTCCTGCCCGGCATTGACCGGGGCCTGCTCGTTGTTTTCCAAGGTCACTCGGACCACCTCATTTCAAAATAGGATGAATTTCCACTCTGCGGATTAGCGCCGCTTCCTCAGCCGGACGCATACGCCGCTGTACCAGCGTCAGCCGAAGCTGACCGTCCAAAATCGCATCCGCCTGCAAATCTGCGGAAGCTTCCGCCGTGGACATATAACGGCCCTTCTCCTGATCCAGAGGGAGCTGAATTTGAGCGGCGAAGCCCTCAACCAGCGCGGAAGCCGCGTGGTTTTCTTCGGTGGTGTCCGGGGCGGTAATATGCCCGATGAACCGTTTGCGAAGTTCATACATGGAGGCTCCCGCCATCCTGGTCTCGCAGCCGCTCAGCCGCCATAGCACCGCGTGCCGTCCCGGCTGTGCGGGCCATGCATCGGCGTACACCGACCACGTTTCGCCCAACTGCTTCTGCGTCCAGCGGGTCAGCGCCGCCAGCCATTCATCCGGCTGTGCAACACCGTTTGCCGGAACGGCCGCTGGACTACCTTCCGTTTCAGGCACATACACGCCAAAACGTAGCGTTCTGTAGGCCTTGCCCGTAACGGTATCCAGCTTTTCCGCATCCCGCACGCCCAAATAGTGCGCGGTAAAAGCCGACGTGTCCTCACCTTCGCCTGTCACCGGTTCCCGGTGCAGTCCGGCAATCAGGGCGTTCGCCCATACATCGGCCTGTGCCAGCCCGGCTTGTCCTGCGTACAGCTTGATGCGGACAACCTGCCGATATCCGGCCCAGGACGACTTCCAAATTTCCTCGCCCAGCGCCATAACGGCGTACGGCTCCTCTGCCGTCTGCGACGGTGGCTGAACATCGTATACGCGCCCTTGAAGCGCTGGAACAATGTCAATGAGCTTTTGTTTAAAGGCTTGTCTCATCCTGCGGCATGCCACCTTTGCGCATCCTGCACTCGCATGTTGTGGCTACTTAGCCAGGCTTTTTTCCACTTCCGTGTTCTCATCCTGCGCAGCCTCGTACTCATGCATTGCAGCATCCCTTGCTTAGGCAACACGACTCCTCCTTTCTATCCAACGAATTCCCGGGAATCGACAGGGACGACAACCGCATGAAAAAACCGGCCCTGATGGCCGGCTAACGTTTGACTGTGTGTGTCTTCGGTATGTCCTCTTGTCTTGATTCCCGATGATATAATCTTACACCCTTATAACGAATGCGTTGCCGGGGAAAAGGACGATAAAAGCAGAGACTAGGGATGAAGTTGGGCGGTATTTTTAGAACATATGTTCGTGTGAATAAAAAAGACCTTGACCCCTGATATTACAGGAAATCAAAGCCTTTTATGAAACGATATTAAAATAGAAATGCGAACTAATGGATAATTATTACATCATCCCCATTTTCGATCCGCGCCCTTCTGTAAGCCTCCCAGATTCAAAACACCCTGATCCGCCAGTGCAAGCGCCATTTTGTAAAAAGCCCGGGTGCGGATTTTCGTGTACGTATCTTTGCTTACTGGCGGATCGAGCACATAATTGTAAACCTTGTAGTCGAACACATCGTCATCCTTTAAATAGCGCTCACGGATGAGTAACTGTTCGCGTTCATTCAAACGGCCGACTACGGCATCCACCATTTCGCAATAAGCCAAACGAGCCGCAGGAGCATCTACATTATATACGGCTGTCCGTGCCGTTGGATCGCTGGTCACATTCGTCGGGCCGTTCGGGCGATCCGTATAGCCGGCTGTGATAAAACTTTCCCGGTCCATAAAGGTAATGGTTCTATAAATCCGATATTTTTCAAATACCCCCTCCAGTGCGTTCTGCGTTTTGCGTCTGTCCAATTCGGGTAAGTTATTTTTCATGTAAAGCAACACTCCTTATCTTATGCCTTTTGACAATGATGTATTTTTTAAATCCAGAATTTTGCAAAATTCGATTCCAGTCGCTCCAAAGTGCAATATATAGACGAACTAGACCCTTTCGATCTATATATTGTTCATTGGAAGTCGCTTATTGGATTTTTGCAAAATCCTCAATCGTACAACTCTTACGTTTACAATTTGTTCCCCTTTTGTTCGTATTATGAGTATAACATAGCATTATTTAGGATAGCTATCCATCGGCAAAAAAAGCGATATAGCTTCAAAAACAGGATATTCGCTTTATTTTTCTATACCTTTTGGCATATTACGTGCTTTTACTATTACCTAATGGTATAATGGAACTAATCTTTTATTCTGTTGCAGAAGGGAGCCGCCATTGTGGAACAACCAGCATTCGGAACATACTTAAAGCAGCAGCGTGAGCACAAGCAATGGAGCATTAACCAATTGGCAGAAGCGGCTGGCATCAGCAATTCACAAATTTCCCGTATTGAAAACGGGCTGCGTGGCGTACCCAAGCCCTCTACTCTCCGCAAAATAGCGGACGCGCTCGGCGTATCGTATACCGAGATGATGAAGAACGCCGGATATTGGGGAGACGATGATTACGTAGAGCAGCATTCACACGACTCCTATCGTTCCAACGTACCGGAATGGGCTACTTCCAAAGACCGCCGGGATTTTAAAAAAATGCTGGAGGAAGACGGCGAATTGATGTTCGACGGCATTCCGCTGGATGAAGAAGATCGTCAACGGATCAAGGATGTGCTAACTGGTCTGTTCTGGGAAGCCAAACAGATGAACAAGCATAAACCCAAATCGCCCCCAGCGGGCAGTGATCAGGAATAGCAGGTGAACGCATGAACGAACTCATTCACAAACTCGTCCGAAAATACCGTACGAACTCCCCCTTCGATATTGCGGAAGCTCTGGGTATCCATATCCGTTACTGCGATCTGGGCCCCACAACCAAAGGGCTGTATTATCGCAAGCTACGCAGGAGATTCATCGTCATCCACAACAGGCTTACACCGGAGTGGGAACGATTCGTCTGTGCGCATGAATTGGGGCATGACCGACTTCATAAAGGCGTCAGCCGCTTCTTTATGGAAGAGCATTCCTATTTCTGCCCCGGCAAATTTGAGATGCAAGCCAATCGGTTCGCTGTGCTTTTGCTCAGTGAAGGACAACCACCGCTTACTGACGAAACGCAGGAGCACTATTTATCCCGGATCGGTCTGCCCAAGGAGGCTGTCCTTTTTTTGACCCTAAAACAGAACGTTAGTTCTCACATATAATTGTTTGTTTATTACTTCCTCTTCAATATAGGTAATTTCACGATGGCTTTAACAACCGATATACAAAAAATTTTCAATGCCCTTATATAAAATAGAAGTTATTTTTACAATCTTCTGATAAAATGTGGACGTAAGCGGTTTCTCTAATTCATTCATTTTATAGGAGGTTGAAAGAACAACATGAATTCATGGAAAAAAATCTCGTCCATCTTGACGACCGCCGCGCTCCTGCTCGGATGTCTTGGCACAGCAGCAGCAGACCCGGCAGCCAGTACGGGAGCAGCGGGAAGTGCAACTCCTCCGGCCAGCGGTAAACACATCACCATCCTACATACGAACGACACCCATGCCCACGTGGTCGCGAACGACAAGGAAATGGGCTTCGCCAAGCTGGCAGGCATCATTGACCAGTACCGCGCTTCCAATCCCAATACGCTGCTGTTGGATGACGGGGATACGGTTCATGGAACGACCTTCGCTACCTTGGTCAACGGCGAGAGCATCGTGAAAGTAATTAACAAGCTTCGCTATGATGCGATGGTACCAGGCAACCATGAGTTTAATTACGGCTGGAAGCATCTTGTGGAGCTGAGTAAGGAAATTCAATTCCCGGTACTCAGCGCCAACATTAAGCAAACAGACGGAACACGTTTGTTCCAGCCTTATGTCATTAAAGAAGTCGATGGCGTTAAAATTGGTATTATCGGCCTGACTACGCCCGAAACGGCATACAAAACGAATCCTAAAAATGTTGAGGGCATTCAATTCACCGATCCTGCTGTCGAAGCCAAAGCGGCTGTAGATGAAATCCGCAGTAAAGTGGATGTTGTCGTGGTCCTCGGTCATCTGGGACAGGATGCATCCAGCAAAGACACGAGCCTTAAGGTCGTGAAGGAAGTGCCCGGCATTGACATTTTCATTGATGGACACAGTCATACCGTACTGGAAAAAGGCTTGGTCGGTGACAATGGTACACTGATTGCAAGCGCGGGTGAATATACGAAGTATCTGGGTGTTGTTGATTTATGGGTCGACGGCGGTAAGGTTACCCAAAAACAAGCCAAGCTGATTGATTCGACGCAAGCAGCCGACATTCAGCCAAATGCTGAGATTACTTCATTGATTGCTTCCATTCAGAAGGAACAGGAGCCTATTCTCAAAGAAGTTGTAGCACAAACGAGTGTGAACCTGGAAGGAGCGCGTGAAAAGGTACGTGCAGGTGAAACGAATCTCGGCGATCTGCTCACCGATGCTATGCGTGATATTTCGGGGGCAGATGTGGCCCTGACCAACGGCGGCGGCATTCGGGCGTCCATCAAAACGGGAACGGTAACCAAGGGAGATATCATCACTGTGCTGCCATTCGGCAACCAGATTGTTACCCTGAAAGTGAAAGGCTCCGACATTCAGGCAGCACTTGAAAATGGCACTGCCTACTATCCGGAGCCAAGTGGCGGTTTTCCACAGGTATCGGGGATCTCGTTTAAAATAGATACATTGGCAGCCAAGGGGAGCCGCGTCCATTCCATCCTGATTGGCGGAAAAACGCTTGATCCTGATGCCACGTACACATTGGCAACCAATGACTTTACGGCTGTAGGCGGAGATCAGTATACAATGTTCGCCAAATATTCGCAGGCAGGTATGTTCGGATCGCTTGACGAGGCGCTGATTCGCTACATGCAAAAGGTTGGCTCCGCCAGCCTGCAAGGACAAGCAGACGGCCGCATTCAAGAAGCCAAAGCAGACGGCAAGACTTCCGTTCCTGCCGCGCAGCCTGTACCATCTGCTCCAACCGCAACACCGGCACCCGTGCAGGAAGAACCGCAAGTGGTCTCTACCCCATCTGCGAAACCTGCACCAGCCAAGACTCAACCAGCGAAGCCACAGCAGACAACGACTTCTGCGCAAGCTGCAAATAACCATGTGTATATTGTAAAGTCCGGGGATACACTGTATGACATTTCCCGCCAATACGGGTTCACCTGGCAACAGCTCCAAAAGCTGAACAAGCTGAAAAATCCTCACCGCATTTATCCGGGGCAAAAGCTTGACCTCCCGGCCTAATTCAATAAGCTTGTAAAGACAGCGTCCGGAATCCCAGTGGTTTCGGACGCTGCTGTATGTCAGGAGGTTGTTTTTATGCGATAGTCCATACTCATTTGGACATCGCATATTTTTTTTCAAAAGCCAGCCTTTTAGACGCTGACAAGTTGTGAACCGAGAGGTATGATGGAGAAGAGCCATTCGGGCAGAAAACATCCATCCCGTTCTCCAATGGGATCAGTTATATGTGTGGAAGGAGCACAAAAATGCAATACATTATTTATGATCTTGAGTTTACCGTTAGCCGTAACGCCAGATATTCCTCCGAAATCATTGATATCGGTGCCGTCAAAGTCATGCAGGGAGACGATGGCTTGTACGTTGCGGACACGTTTCACAGCTTTGTCAGACCCTCGAATCGGCCTGTGCTGTCTACGGATACCGTGCAGTTTACCGGTATTACTCAACGGGACATTGATGCGGCCCCGCTCTTCCCTGAAGCAGTGAAGCAATTTATCGCATGGCTCGGAACAGACTCAACCTATTACTTGTGTGCATGGGGACCAGATGACCGTCAGAAGCTCGTATCCCATTGCCGCACCCATCATGTGGACCTCAATTGGATTCATAATACGAATGATATACAAAAGCAAATCTCCCGTCTGTTCGGCTCCAACGGTAAGTACCGCCAGCTGAGCCTGTCTCAGGCGCTGGAACTGTGCAACATTGACTTTGACGGTCAACAGCACCGTGCGCTGGATGATGCAGTGAACACCGCTCAGGTTTTCATGCACCATTTTGATCGTATTACATTAACCCATAACGCTTCTGACGATGAAGAAAGCCGGGGCTCAAAGCTCGTATACTCTACACCGGAAGAAGAGCAGGAGCAGTACAGTCCATTTGGCAATCTCGCCAACCTGTTTAAGGACCGTTAGGCGGATAGCACCCCGGCCCGTTCCGGGGGATCTATCACCCCCTTGTCATTCTTGGTTCCCTGCCTTTTTATCGGAATAAAATGCCCCCCAGGTTCGCAGCATTTCCTGCATTCGCTTGCGGTATCGCAATGGCTCCAAGATTTCCGCCTCCGCTCCATATTGAGTGAGCCAGTCCAGAAATTCACCATCATGATTAACCGTTACCTCAAACAATAGACTTCCATCCGGCAAATCCTTGAGAAAAGGCTTGATGAACAGCTCCTCTTCTTTGACCCGATATACAGATTCGGCAGAAAACCTCACCACAAACCGAATATTCTGGTTTCCTTTGGTAACCGACCAGGTCCCCTTAAAAACATCTCCATTTCAGAAGTATTCTTCTGAAATGTATACGGCAAAATCCTCATATTTCGAAAACGGCTGATCCGAAAGGTTCTCATGGCGGATTGCTTGTGACAAAAACCAAGCATATAAAAACGCCGATCCTGTGGAACCAGACAATAAGGATCAATCTGAACCAATGATACATCTTCATTTTGAGGCGAACTGTATTCCGCTTCAATGGTCTGCTGCGTAAGACTTGCCAAAACAATCAGCCTGAGCAGATAAGGCTGGTTTTCCCGCTCAAGTGTCGAGCCGAGCCGGACGATATTTTTCATTTCCTGCGCGAAGCTTGTCTGGTCCATCTTTTTTTCTGACTGGAGGCCATCACTTTCTCATAAGCACTCTCAAAAGCTGGTGGTAAAAGAGGCTTTACGGTTTCCATGACATCCCCCAGCTTGGCAAAAGCATGTGCCTCTTCTTCCGTCCAATTGAGAGGATACAAGGCGAAGTTACTAATAAATATGTATCCTTTGCCATGCCCCATATTGGCTATTGGAATATGCATAGCGCTTAGAGCCTCCATATCTCGGTAAATGGTGCGTTCTGATGTTTCACAACGTTCGGCAAGCTCTCTTGCCAGTATCCCCGGATTTGCCTGAACAATAGTAATAATCCGCATTAACCGTATCAACCGATCAGTCAAGGAAGTCTCTCCTTTACAAAAAGATAGTAAATTAGACTCACTATATTACATAAATAAACTAGCATAATTGCCTACTTTAAAATATTAATTTCGGTAAAGCGAACATCCTCTACAGATATCCCTTTATTAACAAAGACTTTTGAACTATACGTTTGGAATAATCCAAAAGTCCCATTCCATTTATTGCGTACGGCAAAGAGTAATTCGGCTTCCTCCAGATATTCCATATCTTCTGTTCTTGCCGCCCGTATTAGCAGTTCATCTGCTTGTCTGGTAAGGACAAACGCCCCTCGCTCATGTTCCCCCTTCTCGTACATACGTAATGCTTTCTTCACAATAGGAGCCGTCTCATTCAGCTTTATGTATTTTTCCACCTTTGGGTTGATTGGAATGCTCAGCAGACCAAGATGATGCGTGTAATGGATATAGAGCTGATCCGTTCGAATCAGCGTCCTTTTTTCCTGAGTTGGCTTACGCCAGCTCCACTCCATCAATCCAATGATATGTCTTCCGGAAGAGTGGGCCGGTATAGAAAAGGACAAAATAGCCTGCTTATACTTCCCCCTCCGCATATCACCACAGTGAACAAGCATGTACTCTCCGTCTTCCGAGCGATTGAAGTTGAGCCTGGCCCCATCCACTTTTAATAGATTTACCCCACTCTCTGGAATGAACCGGAGTTGCAGGTCACATCCAACTGTTTTCGGCATTAAAGTCCCTTTTCTTTTACGTATAGCCCCATGGCCCCATTCTATCAGCAGATTTACTTGCTCGGACCCATTCGCAGATATAGACTCTTTGTCCCATGTGTACGTTACGTTAACCATTGACTTCACCACTGGTAAATTCCCCCTAAAAGAACATGTAACTCTAAATTAACAGTGTTATCTGACACTATATTGTCAGGGAACATATGTTCGTCACCGAAAATTATACATGGTAATCTATAGGAAAGGGGGAGTACGTCAATAAATAGCATTTTAACCCATTAAAATTTCATGATTACGCAAAAAACAGCCCGGCGTAAGCCGGGCTGCATTATAGTCTTGTTTCATATATGAAGTTAAGAAATCGTAGTTTCTGTCACAGAAACATTCGCTTTTGTGCAAATATCAGACACAGGCGCAAAAGTAATGCTGTCCACCACCAGTTCCTTCGACAAAGGCTTTCCGTTTACAGTTATTTTTAACGTTTTATAGGTTTGTTCTTTTTCGTTCATCGTTCATTTCTCCTTCTATATTCTTGCTTAATATATTTATACTCATTTCTGTTCTTCATCATATGGGGTTGGCTCTTGTGCGTACTCGCCAGAAAATTACCGGAATGTAGCTGCTTCCTTGATATACCCGTTTTGAGGTACACTTAAACTAAAATATCGACTTTTTTGTAATATTTCTCCCGAATTAGTCATCCTGTTATTCTAAACTTTGAACCCTAATCATTACACTGTACGTAACCATAAGATATGGGTAATTATGCTTATCATTTAACATCTTGATGCATCAGAAGGAGGATGATCTCTTGGCACGACAAATTTCTCGCTTTATTTTCTGCCGCCGTGTCGTCTGCGCTGCTGTAGCGCTTCTGTTTGTTTTTGGCGCAACTGGTGTTCCGGGAGCGCATGCCGCTTACTGGGATGATGTATACCAGGGCTTTGAGCAATTTTCCCGGCTGCCTGGGGATGTATATCAGCTCAAGGAAAGCTACCGGCAAACGCAGGAGGAACTGCAAAAGGCCCGTAGTAGCGTTGAGGCATATCAGGAGCAAAATGTCCAACTATTGGAGCAAAATCGCAAGCTGACCGACACCGTTACCGAGCTGAAAAATCTTCAGCTTCAGCGCGATCAGGCTTCACACCGTAACAAGATGCTGATCCTCACAGCTGTCATTCTGCTGGCTGGTTATTTTATCGGTATCCGCCTGTTGCGTTACGGGATGCATCGACGTTCGGGAAGATACTAACCGCCTGAGAGGATGAAAGGTCAGAATGGACATACAAGCAGGACAACACTATGATGAAAGCGTCGGTTCCGTCGTCACGCTTGATCTGGCAGAGGGCGAAAAGCTGCATGTTCTTCACCCGCAGCAAATCATCGCGTACCGCGGACCCAGTTCAGGCCGCAGTGACAAGCTAATGAATATTAAAGGCATGTACCGCAAGCACAAGCTGATTCAAGCCGATTTTACAGGAGCTTGCCGTCTCATTGCTGCACTTCCCCCCGGCTTTAGTCTGAAAATGATTGAGTTGGAAGGAGGCGACGATCTGCTATACGATTTCCGCAACCTGTTCTGGTACAGCTCTGGTATCCATATGCGCACCAAGCTGCTGAGCGTGAAAAACATGTTGTTCAGCCGCGATGTCATTAAAATGAAATTCGACGGCATCGGGCAGATCGGTCTATTGACTCAGGGACTGGTATGTCAGGAACAGCTTCATCCGACAGAGCCGATGTATGTCGATGCAAGCAGCGTCATTGCCTATCCCGAGAACGCCAAGCTTGAGCTGACGGTGTACGGCAACCATTTGGCCAGCCAGCATATGAATTATCATTTTAAAATGACCGGACACGGTACTGTGCTTTTTCATGCGGGTGAACATCATCGACGGCTCCAGCAGGATATGAACGACGATGGCGTGATCAAACGCTTTTTAAGGGAAGTCATTCCATTTGGTGGAGTGTTTATCAAATAGCCCTGCCATGCTATAATGAAGGCGTCTGCCCTCTGGCAGACACCAAATGAAGAAAGTCCATGCTCCATGCATGGGAGAGGTTCGCGAACTCCCTCTATAAAAAACTAACGACGCTTTGTCCTCCGCATGAAAAAATAATCGCGGGGCAAGGCCTGTTTTTTGTTGAAGTCGGTTCAAGAACTCTCCTTCTTCCATGTGACAAGACCCTGTGTCTTACACCATTCCAAGAAGATCGAGAGGTTTTTTTATGTTTACCAACGAAAAAGCAGTCGTCGTATTCAGCGGCGGCCAAGACAGCACGACCTGTTTATTTTGGGCGAAAAAATATTTTGCCGAAGTAGAAACGGTGACGTTCGATTACGGTCAACGCCACAAGCAGGAAATCGAAGTAGCGGCCGGGATTGCCCACGAGCTGGGTGTTCCACAATCGGTACTGGATATGAGCCTGCTCAATCAATTAGCCCCCAATGCACTTACACGCACTGACATTGACATTACTCAGCAGGAAGGCGAGCTGCCCAGCACCTTTGTAGACGGCCGCAATCTACTGTTCCTCAGCTTCGCAGCGGTGCTCGCCAAGCAAAAAGGAGCCCGCCATATCATTACAGGCGTATGCGAGACGGATTTTAGCGGCTATCCCGATTGCCGTGATTCGTTTATTAAGTCACTGAACGTCACTTTAAATCTTTCCATGGACTATCCATTTGTCATTCATACCCCGCTCATGTGGTTGAATAAAGCCGAAACCTGGCAAATGGCCGATGAGCTGGAGGCCTTTGAATTTGTAAGAACACGGACACTAACATGCTATAACGGCATAATTGGAGATGGCTGTGGCGAATGCCCTGCCTGCAAACTGCGCCGCGCCGGGCTGGAACAGTATCTGGCTGTACGCGAAACTTCGTCTCAAGGAGTTGAAGGCCATGCGTGAGCCGGGCACCTTTCGTATCGTCGAAAAGCTCCAGCAGTTCGGGACGGACATTGAACGCTCCCAGCTACGTTACCACCGTAAACGTGTACTGGTCAGCAAGCAATTTACGTTCGATGCAGCACACCATCTGCACTGCTACGAAGGCAAATGCAAAAATCTGCACGGACATACTTATATCGTCGTTTTCGGCATTAGCGGTATACCTGGTGAAACCGGCCTGACCCTTGATTTTGGTGATATCAAAACAATCTGGAAAGAGCGGATCGAACCTTACCTGGATCACCGCTACCTGAATGAGACACTGCCCCCGATGAATACAACGGCGGAAAATATGGTCGTCTGGATCTTCGAACAAATGGAATCCGCCCTGACCTCGGAAGTATACCGCAATCGTGTGGAAGGCGGACGCACTGAATTTGTGCGGTTGTTCGAAACACCTACTAGCTACGCCGAATTCCGACGGGAGTGGATGCTGGATGAGTAATACCACGGCGACTCACCAAGCAGCCGTACCTTCCCGGGGAATGAAAACAGCCCCTATCCCTGTACTGGAGGTGTTTGGTCCTACCGTTCAGGGTGAAGGCATGGTTATTGGGCGTAAAACGATGTTTGTACGTACCGCAGGCTGCGATTACCACTGCTCATGGTGCGATTCCGCCTTTACCTGGGACGGCAGCGCCAAGGATCAGATCCGTCGTCTCAGCGCCGCAGACATTTGGCAGGAGCTTCAAGCCATCGGTGGCACACGGTTTTCACATGTAACCCTTTCCGGGGGCAACCCGGCCCTGCTCCCGCAGCTTGGAGAGCTGATTACCCTGCTGCGAAGCCAAAGCATTGCCACCGCCGTCGAAACTCAAGGCTCCCGCTGGCAGGAATGGCTGTATGATATCGACGAGGTGACCCTGTCACCCAAACCGCCCAGCTCTGGTATGACGACCAACTGGGACGTGCTGGATGACATCGTAGCCCGCCTGTCAAATCGGAAGATTACTGATTGGAAGGCGGCTGGAGAACCCTCGTCAGCGTCCAACTTCTCTACCGCAACGTGCACGAAGGAAGCTGCTAATGAATCAGTGAGATTCTACCACGGAGCATGCAGCTTGAAGGTCGTCATATTCGATGACATTGATCTCGCATATGCATGCACCGTTCACGAGCGTTATCCACATGTACCGCTGTTCCTCCAGACCGGCAATCCAGATGTGAACACGGAGAACACCGGACAGATCGCGGAGTCCCTTTTACACCGTTATGAATGGCTTATTGACCGTGTCATGGACGATTCACGTCTGAACGACGTACGGGTACTCCCGCAGCTCCACACCCTCGTATGGGGCAACAAACGCGGCGTATAACACTATATGCAATATTTATATCGTCTGTGCTGTATATGCACTCTAAAATCAATAGAGCTGCTTCTTTGAGAGTGTGAAATAAAAGAAGAGAAACCCTCGTCCAAAGGACGGGGCTTCTCAATAATAATAATGCTCCTTTAATCAAGGAGCAAGCGTTTTTGACACTACTCACCCATATGTAAACGAGTAGGGACTTTATGGTGTTGACGGCGGTCGGCAGCGGAGCGGAGGATTTGAAGCTGGAGAAGCGTTAGCGTTCGCCTTTGAAATGGGATTCTAACCTATACATCTTTTACCTAATCCAAAAGAATCCCATTTCAACAGCGATCGGAAGCTCAAATCCTTCGCAGAGCGTCACCTAACCTCCCCATCACTATAACTCCCATCTCGTTTACCAAACTAAACTTAAGGAGCCTCACCACTATGACCGGAAGATCACCCGAAGAAATGACCGACGTTACCCTACTTGGCAATCAAGGCACCCAATACACCTTTGCCTATGATCCCGCCATTCTTGAAAGCTTTGATAATAAGCATCCGTACCGCGATTATTTTGTAAAGTTCAATTGCCCGGAGTTCACCAGCCTGTGTCCAATTACAGGACAGCCGGATTTTGCCACCATCTACATCAGCTACATTCCCGATATTAAAATGGTCGAAAGCAAGTCCCTCAAGCTGTACCTGTTCAGCTTCCGCAACCACGGCGATTTCCATGAGGACTGCGTCAACATCATTATGAATGACTTAATCAAGCTGATGGACCCGCGTTATATCGAAGTGTGGGGCAAGTTTACGCCGCGCGGTGGCATCTCCATTGATCCATACACAAACTACGGCAAACCGGGAACCAAATATGAGCAAATGGCAGAACATCGCATGATGAATCATGATATGTACCCGGAAAAGGTCGATAATCGTTAACATTTTACACAAGTTCACTAATCAATGATTTGCTATTGTAAAGATACTTAAAACCTAATATGCCCCTCATTAAACAGTGAAGCGCACCCTTAGAATAGACATTGGAATAACCCTTCCGTTATCCGATGAATTCTAAAGGTGCACTTCACTTGTTGTATACCGAGTTTATTACTTTGTGACTTTTAACTGAATGCTGTCGGCATTGTAGACAACCTTCACTTTGTACTTGCTTGGTAAGCCTGTGGTTTCAATGGAAGTAAATGCTCCATTTCGTTTGCCATAATTCATGATCGTGGCACCGTTAGCTGGTACATATTTGTTTGAAAAATTCAGACGCAATTTCCCATTAGGTATTGCAGTGCCTTTAATTTTGAGCAAATCATTTTTACTCTGAAGGTTGAGCTCAAGTGTGCCCTTGGCAGATTGTTTGTAATTGCCGCCGATGATCAGCTTTCCAGCAACATTTTCAGTGAGGGTACCCCCGTTGTTCGTAACATCCCCACTTCCGAAAGCCGTTTCCGAATTCCCCTCAAGTCTGCCTTGGTCGAGCTGTGTACCACCGGAATACGTATTGTTGCCCATCAGCTTCAACGTACCTGTTCCCTTTTTAGTCAGCTTTCCAACGCCGGAGATATTGTTGCGCCAGCGATCCAAAGCATTGAAACCGCCTTTGGAAGCGTCCATGGTCACGGTAACATTATTGGCAAAAGCCCCATAACCATCTGCGGCGGCAAAGAGATTAAGCCGTCCCCATCCCTCAGCATCATCCAGTACGGGATACCCGGAAGGAAGACCTGTAGTTGCTAAAACCCAACGGCGTTGTGTGCTGTCCAGGTAAGGCAGACGTGTTTCCAGCAGCACCTCAGCTCCCTTAGGCACCGTCATTGCAGTCGTGGTCGGGTTAATTGGACTAAATCCGTATGTCAATCGTTCAGTATAGCTTTTTTTATTGGCAGAGTAATTGCTGAACCGATCCGAGGCTGTACCCGTTTGCGTTAGCAATTTACTGTGAGCATCCTGATAAGCTGCTTTCTTTAAACTGCTATTGGCCGGATCAGACAGGATGGCAGCAGCCGTCGCAGTTGCCATGACGCGCCCTCCCATAACATCAAGCGGCGAATGCATACCGGCAACAATACGATTATTACCCAGCTCCGAAGCTCGTGTCAGCAGCTCCTGGTAACGCTCTGGTACGGCATAGGCCATAGCAATAGCGCTAAGATACGCGGCATTGGTATGACCACTAGGAAAACCGCCATCCTTGCTCGGATCAGAATTTTGCGCGGGCAGCAGGGTTGGAACCACGACTGAATTATTGCTCCAACGAAACGGACGAGGATAGCTAAAATAAGCCTTGGCCGAGCTCGTCGAAGAGTAATCACCACGCAAGGTATTGACCAAATTCACGATATTGCCAAGAGCGGAACTCGTACTGCCTGCATTGGTTCCGGCATCTTCATATTTTTTAGTCAAGGCATCTGCCGGAATGTCATTGATTGTTGTAGTTGCCCCTGCATTCTTTCGATATACATCGGTAAGCGAACCCAGACCGTCGATCACACTGTAGCTCTGATTTCTGCGATCATCTAAATAAGCCGCATCTGCCTCACTGGAAGTACGGCGGGCAGCCATATCAATAACCTTTTGAATATTGGCGTCCAGTACGCTACTATTCAGCTTGGTACCTGTATCCCAGGTAGTGCCGGGAGTCCAAAGCTTATTAAATCCGGAAAGCAACCCGAGTGTCGGATTTGAACTTTCCGTTTTATTATCAGAATTATTATTTTTGTAATGATCTACGAAATATCCCCAAGAAGGCTCTGGCGCAGTTACCGTTGTTGGTAGGGTTGCCGCACTCGCATAACTTCCACCCAGGGAACCTATAAGTAAGGGTACAGATAATAAAGCAACTGATAACGGTTTCCTTAACAATTTCATTCTCAAATCATATCCTCTCTTGTGCTCTTCATGCTTCCTCTGTGTCATCCATACAACAGGTTGTATGGCATAAAAATCATAGCTTACATTTGTTAAATAAAGAGCTTGGTTTTGTTAAAATAAAAAAGGCATCTCAAAGGCCGCTTATGCGACTCTTGAGACACCCTCGTTCAAGCTATTATGGAACGTCATTAACCTTACAGCCATACCTCTATAACTTTGCCATTTACAAAACCCACCGCTTTGAAATAAAGACTACGGTTGCCGTATACCCAGGCTTCGACTTGGGTTCCGTTTGAAGCAGATCCCTTTTCTCTGACAGTTGGGTTTCCCCATGCGAACTGCACTTGCGTCGTATTCATGCCCAAGCTGACTTCATTATTTTTAATCTTGTTCCAAATGGCTTGCGACCATTGATATTTCTTGTAGGGATCGTAAGTCAGGAATTGATCGGAATCGGACAGCATTTGCGGGATGCGTGAAGCTCCAACCATGGAAAACGTGTTATAAGTTACGCCATTGGCTCCCTGAAAAATAACTTCATACGATTTAACGCCATTCGGGTCCGTACTGACCTCGATATCTTTAACTGTTACTTTGCCAAAGCGCTCTCCGGCGCTATAGAAGTTATTGACCCAATAGGTTTTGCCAATGAGTTTGGACAGACTGCCCAGATCAATGGCTTTGATAATTTTTGCCGTTTCCGGCGTCTCAATCACAAGCTTGGTAACACCCACAGCTAGTTCCGCTTGCTGCCGATCACGATTCCACTTAAATCCTCCCAGCTTTAGATCGGTCAACAATGTTCCCGGGAATACCACCTGTCCATTGACTGTTTGTATCTTGCCTTTCAACGCAACAGGTTTGCCATTCACCATCGCAGAAGAACTCCCTTTTTGGAGTACAATATTGTTTTTGCCCAGGTTGATCGTAAAAGTCTGATTTGCCACGGTTACCGATCCGCCCAGCGTCTTGAACACAGACTGCACAGGCAAATACACACTGCCGTTCAGCATAGCCGCCCCGGTCAATGTTTGATCAGATGCTACTTTCAAGGTAAAAGATGATGGTATACCTTCGGTCCGCAGAGATACGGCTGTACTGCCAATGCCCCGTACTTTGAGTTTGCCTGAGCCGTCCTGCAGTAGCTCGGCAACCTGGGGCTTCTCTACTTCAATTTCACTGGCTTCGGGATGCCGTGTGAGTCGATAGCCATTGGAATACGTCTCCTGTACATTCAATTGAATGCTGTCACCGATCGCAGCCTCTTTGGAGGTCGTCAACAGGGTCATCCCTGTTAATGTAGGTAAACTCAATGGAGTCGTGGTACCATCCTTATAGCCGACCCAAGAACCATCCTTTAATTGTGCAAAAAGCTCGTCAGGTGAATCAACCAGCCGTACAACATTAGACAATCCGCTAATCTGCACCGCCGGATATTTTTTCAGCCGATCATAGCTCCACACCGTCCCGCCGCGATGTACGGTAATCAAGACATGCGTACCTTTTTTCCACAATATCGAAGCAATATCACTCCCCACTTCACGCGGCGGTTCATTCGTCAGCATATCCAGCATCGTGACATGACCGTCTTCCTTCAGCACCGCGGCATAAGCCGTACTCATTTTGATATCAAGCGCACCATCTACATGACCTATCTTGCGCGGCTTGGATTCTGCATAGCCTGTGGAATACCATACATCACCGGATCGAGTAAGAACCGTAAAGTAGGTGCTTACCTTATCGCCGTCAATGGCATCTGATATTCCCTCGACCTCTCCTCTTCCCCAAGAGATCGTCCCATCGTTTTTAATAGCCAAGCCCTCTCCGGTGATCTCTTTAACTCCTGAGGATTGAGCCGCTACTGTTGCATGGTCAGAATAATTATCCCAGTTGGCTACCTTTCCGTCCTGAGTCCAGCCGTAATAGTCTACACTTTCATCCTTGCTGCCTATAATTCCCTTCAAATTCAATTTCTCAATAACGGGGCCATCAATACTCTTTCTCCATAAAGAACCGTCATCCAGTAAGTAGTTATCCCGGTCGACCACATCAATGATTTTAGCGGTTTTCCAAGAGTTGTTCGCGATTACATTCGTCGCTTTCTCTGCCGCTGCCGCTGTTGAGCCGTTGTTTAGTGTAGCGCCTGCTGTCACTCCACAGATCATCGCTGCAGCCAGTACAATTATCCCTGTTTTTCTCATGCTTGCTCCCCTTTTCTTTCCCTATTTCCATATAGCATTTTGCATAATTCCTTCCCCATGCTCATATATATATCGGTTTCAAAAATGATAAACATTTGAATTTCCATGTGACGTGTAGAATATCCAACTAAGTCAAGCAATTGCGAGTATGCAGCAGGATGAGAAAGAACCACCGAGTAAAGGCGGCCTTTATGCCCCTTTCAGACATTTGCTGCAAACGGATCGCTTCCTATATCTTAAAATATACATACATAACCGGAGGTTGCCATGACTACTAAATCTGCTACAAAAAAAGAAACGGGCCAATCGCTCCCTTTGCCGGGACCTCAAGCGAAGGGCACCGTTTTTGCGATACTGATTGCCATCAGCTTCGTCCATCTGTTCAATGACTCGATTCAATCGGTCATTCCTGCGATCTTTCCAATCTTAAAAGAATCCATGAGCCTGAGCTACACGCAAATCGGCTGGATTTCATTCGCCATCAATTTTACAGCTTCGATCATGCAGCCAGTCATTGGCTTGTTTTCGGATAAGAGACCTACGCCCGCGATCCTTCCGATCGGCATGGGCTTTACGCTGACAGGCATGCTGCTGCTCGCCTATGCTGCCGATTATAAAGCAGTGCTCATCGCGGTCATCTTCGTGGGCCTGGGCTCGGCTGCCTTTCACCCGGAAGGCTCGCGGGTATCCCACATGGCGGCCGGACCTCGTCGGGGGCTGGCTCAGTCCATTTTCCAGGTTGGCGGCAATGCGGGCCAATCGCTGGCACCCATGCTTACGAGCTGGATTTTTATCCCGTTAGGGCAATTTGGCGCCATCTGGTTCACAGGTATTGCTGCCGCAGGAATTGTGGTGCAGTCGTTCATCGCTCGCTGGTATGGTAACGTGCTGCGCACGGAAGGCTATGCACGTAAAAAAGCGGCGGCACGCCAGATGAAGCCCGAAGTACGCAACCGTATTATGTTTGCCATGGTTGTTCTCATTCTGCTGGTATTCGTCCGTTCGTGGTATTCGACCTCGGTCGGCAGCTACTATTCGTTTTACCTGATGGAAGTGTTTAAAATGCCTCTGGCTGATGCACAACTGTACATTTTCCTGTTTCTCGGAGCTGGTGCGCTAGGCACCTTCTTTGGCGGCCCGCTGGCGGACCGTTTTGGTAAACGCAACATGATTTTCCTGTCCATGGTATTGGCCGCGCCTCTTGCACTGTTGCTGCCTTACGCCAACCAATTCTGGACCGCTATCCTGCTGCCGATCATCGGATTTATTATGCTGTCGAGCTTTTCGATTACGGTCGTATATGCGCAAATGCTCGTTCCCGGCAAAATCGGAACCGTCTCCGGTCTGATCACGGGCCTCGCTTTCGGCCTTGGCGGTGTAGGTGCGCTCGTGCTCGGCAACTGGATTGATAAGGTAGGCATCACCAATATCATGTTCCTGTGCGGCTTTTTGCCTCTGCTCGGTATTTTGACCTTCCTGCTTCCTACAGATAAAACCTTAAACCGCTGGGCGGAAGAAAACGGAGCCGAAGTGTAATAGGTAACCGTGTGGCGGCCATCCCGGCCGCTTCACACCTTCGTAGTTGCCTAACCTGATTCCCCCTAGCAAGCCTAGAAACATCCCCTCTTGTATCCCGAATCATCCAGTCAGCTCTCTTCTTCCACCAAACGCATCAAAATACGGCGCTTCCTGTATAGCATTTTACCCGCCTCAGCTACATCACGAATAGCACTTCGATTTGCAATGGAGCCAAACAAAATGCCTGCAATCGGGATCATCTGGAGCAGCTTTTTCCATCCAAACTGATCGCGGTACGTATTAACGACTTCTCTCCATCCCTGCATCTGGGAAAAGACCTGCGCCTGACGTGAAGGATCATCAAATAAGGCCAGTTCCTCCAGCACAGCCTTTTTGCCCACAATATCGGATGAAGCGAATTGCATACATTTAATGATAAATATGCGTTCCTGCTTCTCATCAGGATTGAAGCCGTAGCATAAGGCCATTTCCTGAAGCACTTTGAGTGACAATCCGAGCAAAATAGGAATATCCGCCGCAATGGTAAACACACCGCCGATCCCCGTTGTTGCTCCCTGAGCGGTGGCAAAGGTGATGCGACCTGACGTAATATCGTCAGCGGTCTGATCCATGATCGTTAGCGGCAGCTCAGCCGCCTGCTTCAATCCCCACGTCGGTTCAGGGCTAACGTCCGAATCCGCGCCATTTTGCCGAATCACATGTTCACGGGCCGTCTTTTTCAGCTTGTTCAGAACCGTTTCTTCTTTCACCAGATATTTACCGCCGTTTTGAATGAAGCTTCCCAGCTCGTTAAGCAGCTGTTCCAGCTTGTCCTTAATCATTTTGGGCGTCAGTCGATCCAGTAGCATAAAAGGCCATCTGCCGAGCTTTTCCCAGAAAAAAATATCCTTTTGCGCCTTCTCCCACGCCTCAATGGTCTTCAATTCATGACGCAATCGTTCCTGACTTTCCCGAAATGCTGTAACCTGCTTCATAGAAGTACACGTCTCCTTTAAACCATGCTTATTTATGTAATGGGTAATACGTAAGTAAGATGAGTTCAGGTTTCTTTTTTAGCCAATTAGATGTTAACATCGTTTTAGCCAATTGCAGGCTTGACCGAAGCTTCGTTTTACGTAACAATAATTCCTAATATGTACAAAAATACGTACAGATCGGAGTCTACCCATGAACAAACCTGCATTCACCTCACAGCCTTCCTCTACTACTGACGTGGAACTCGTCCCTTACCATTGTGAGCATGACGCCATTTTACATACCTTTTATTTACCTGAGGATCAGCAGCAGTTTACCGGAATGCCGGATAAAATGCTGGTACTGGCCAAGCAAGACCCGCACCGCCATCCTGTCGTGATTACTGCTACCGGAAGACCAGTCGGATTTTTCATTTTGTACGATGGAGATGAGCTAACGGACTATACGAATACTTCCGCGGCTCTACTGCTGCGCGCCTTCTCTATTCATTACGCAGATCAAGGGCAAGGGTACGCTAAAAATGGGTTACTTCAACTGCCCCAATATATCTCCAGGCACTTCCCGAATATTCTTGAAGTCGTGCTGGGTGTCAACGCTCGTAATCTGCCTGCTTACAATCTGTATCTCAAATGCGGCTTTAAGGATGAGGACGACACCAGGATGGGATCGCACGGCTTGCAGCATATTTTAAAAATGAGCCTGTCCAGCTAACTTCTATGTCCTCGCCAAACAAAAAAACTCCCGGCATAAGCGCCGGGAGTCCTTTATCATTCAATTTCTCCTATCGAAAAGCTTAGTTTGTAATTTCCGAATTTAGTTAATTCATCCAGCATAGCAGCTAACTCTGACTGCGAGGACATGCGCAAGCGCATCCAGTAACAGCCCTCCCCACTAACCCGATGAATCTCAACGATATAAGGATGTTCTCGTGCAAAAGCCTGAAAAGCACTGTGAACGGTTCCCGAATTCAAAAACACCGTAATAAAGGCATGGATGGTCTGCCCAATTTTTTCAGGGTTCCAGCGTAGCGTGTAGCCCTCGATGACGCCCGCATCCTGCATTTTTCGAACACGCGCTCCTACGGCTTGCCCTGTCAAATGAACGAGCTGACCGATTTCCTTGTGCGATAAGGAGCTGTCCTCAATCAGATGATGAAGAATGCGCAGATCGGTGTCGTCGGGTACGAATAGTTCCATAGCCATTTTTCCTTTCATGATGAAACGAGAATTCTTGTTTTCCTTTCAGCAGGCCGTAGCCTGTATCTTCTTGCATCAGATATGATTGTAACAGAAACAAACAACTGTCGAATATATTCGGCTTAAAAAATGAATTAATCAATATAAAAGGAGCTTCCAAATATGAAAATCACACTAATCCGCAATGCAACCCTATGGCTGGAGTACGCCGGAGTAAAATTCCTGATCGACCCGATGTTGAGCGAGCTTGGCGTAAATCCGCCTATTCCCAATACGGAAAATGACCGCCGTAATCCGCTGGTTCCATTGCCGCCGCAATGGGAAACGCTTGGACAGCCTGACGTTGTTATCGTTACGCATTTGCACCCGGATCACTGGGACCCGGCAGCAGCGCAATGGCTGGACAAACAGCTTCCTGTCCTCTGCCAGCCCGGAAATGAAGAGCAGATCGCCGCTGACGGTTTTACGCAGGTGACTCCGGTTTGGGTGGTAGGTTCTGTGGGAGAAATTGAGATTATCCGCACAACCGGGCATCATGGTACTGGAGAAATCGGGGAAAAGATGGGCCCCGTATCAGGCTTTGTATTTCAGGCTCCAGGCGAGCCTGTTGTCTATTTGGCCGGGGACACAATCTGGTGCAGTGAAGTATCAGAAGCACTCGACAAGTACCATCCGGAGTGGACGATTGTGAATGCCGGAGGAGCGCGGTTCACGGTTGGTGATCCAATTACGATGACTGCACAGGATGTGACGACGGTTGCGCAACACGCCCCCTATACACAAGTAGTGGCTGTCCACATGGAGGCGATCAATCATTGTCTGCTCACCCGAACTGAGCTAACCGAACATATACGCAACGAAGGATTGAGTGAGCGTGTGCATATTCCGGTAGATGGAGAAAGCTTATCTGATAAATAGATCCGCTAGCCTCAAAAACGAACCAACAAGGAACCGCCAGCATCCACATTTCAAGTGGGACTGGAGGTTCCTTTTATACGATAATGGAATATGAAGTTTAAGCCGATCTTTTGTTTTTGTTGTAAATATCGAAGGCTACCGCCAGCAGCAGCACCAAGCCCTTGATGCCTTGCTGCCAGTCAATGCCCAGACCGATCAGGGACATGCCGTTATTCAGTACGCCCATAACCAGACCACCGATAATCGCTCCGAAAACCGTTCCGATCCCGCCGGATGCCGAAGCCCCGCCGATAAAGCAAGCTGCGATGGCATCCAGCTCAAAGTTCGTACCTGCTCTCGGCGTAGCCGCGTTCAGGCGTGCAGCGAAGATCAGACCGGAAATGGCGGCCAGCACGCCCATGTTGACGAATACCCAGAACGTTACTTTTTTCGTTTGACACCGGATAGACCCGCCGCCTTTTCATTTCCGCCCAGCGCATACACATGACGGCCCATAACCGTGCGGTTCATCACGAAGGAGTATACGACGATCAGAATAAACAGCAGAACGAGAATGTTCGGGATTCCCGCGTAGCTCGCGAGCATGAAGGTGAACAGATTGATGACAGCAGCCACCACAATCAGCTTGAGTACAAATAGAGTCTGTGACGGAACCTCGAATCCATATTTAAGCTGGGAACGGCGTTCGCGAAGCTCATTGACGATAAACCATACCGTGAGCGCGATGCCGACAATGACGGATACCAGATTATAACCGGAAGAAGCGAAATCCGGCAGGAAGCCTGAACTGATTTTTTGAAAGCCCCCCGGAAAAGGAGAGATGGATTGACCTTTCAGCACGATCATCGTCAAGCCGCGAAAGAGCAGCATCCCCGCCAACGTCACGATAAACGCCGGAATCCGTACATAAGCGACCCAGAAGCCTTGCCACGCGCCGATCAGCGCTCCGACTACCAAGGATGCAATCACGGCGATCCACGCCGGAAGCTGCCAATCGACCATCATGATGGCGGCAACCGCGCCGACAAAAGCGGCTATCGAGCCGACAGACAAATCAATATGTCCCGTGATGATGACCAGCACCATCCCGATGGCGAGCACGAGAATGTAGCTGTTTTGCAGAATCAGATTCGTAATATTAATCGGCTTCAACAGCAGGCCGCCCGTCAGTACCTCGAACAAGATCATTATGACGACCAGCGCAATCATCATGCCATATTGGCGGATGTTATTTTTAAATAGTTTAGTTATGGTTTCCATGCTTCACGCCTCCCGACTTGGTCATATATCTCATCAACGTTTCCTGCGACGCTTCCTCACGGCTAACCTCTCCGGTAATCTGCCCGGCGTTCATGACGTAAATCCGGTCACACAAGCCCAGTACCTCCGGCAGCTCAGACGAAATGACCAGCACACCCTTGCCTTCGGCGGCAAGTCGATGAATAATCGTATAAATTTCATATTTGGCACCTACATCAATGCCACGCGTCGGTTCATCCAGAATCAGAATATCCGGCCCGGCAAAAATCCATTTGCTCAGTACCACCTTCTGCTGATTACCGCCGCTCAGATTGCCCGTTTTCTGTAAAATGCTCGACGCTTTGATGTTCATGCTCTTTTTCATATCCTCGGCAACGATCACTTCCTCCTGCTCATTGACGACAATGCCCTTCGTCAGCTTGTTCAGGCCGGTCAGCGAAATATTGCGCTTGATATCGTCCATCAGAATAAGGCCATACTCCTTGCGATCCTCCGTGACATAGGCAAAGCCGTTGTTGATCGCGTCTGTTACCGTGTTGTTCTGGATCGGCTTGCCTTCCTTGATCAGTTGGCCGGAAATGTTGCGTCCATACGACTTGCCAAAGATACTCATCGCCAGTTCGGTCCGTCCCGCTCCCATCAGTCCGGCAATACCAACAATCTCACCGCGCCGGATATTCAAATTCACCTGATCCAGCACCTTGCGCTCCGCATGATGCTCGTGATACACCGTCCAATCCTTCACTTCCAAAATGACCTTGCCAATCTCCGCATGGCGCTCCGGGTAACGGCTGGTCAGATCACGTCCAACCATCCCGCTAATAATCCGGTCCTCCGTGACCTGATCTTTTTTCATGTCCAGCGTCTCAATCGTCTTCCCGTCCCGCAAAATCGTGATCGAATCCGATACCTTGGCGACCTCATTTAGCTTGTGGGAGATGAGAATGCAGGAAATGCCCTGTCTTTTAAATTCCAGCATCAGATGAAGCAGATTTTCGCTGTCGTCCTCATTCAACGCCGCTGTCGGTTCATCAAGAATGAGTAGCTTTACCTTTTTAGAGAGCGCTTTCGCAATTTCAACCAGTTGCTGCTTCCCGACCCCGATGTTCGTAACCAATGTATTGGGATTTTCGCTTAAGCCGACCTTGGACAGCAGCTCGCGGGTGCCGACAAAAGTCTCTTTCCAATCAATCACGCCGCCGCTGGCGCGTTCGTTGCCCAGATAAATATTTTCCGCAATCGAGAGATACGGGATCAGCGCCAGCTCCTGATGGATAATGACAATACCCAATTCCTCGCTCTGCTTGATATCCTTGAACTCGCACGTTTTACCCTGGAAAACAATATCCCCTTCGTAGGTTCCATGCGGATATACACCGCTCAGTACCTTCATCAGCGTCGATTTGCCCGCACCGTTCTCACCGCACAGGGAATGGATCTCGCCTTCCTTGACCTTGAGATTTACATTTTCCAACGCCTTCACGCCGGGAAAGGTCTTGGTAATTCCCTTCATTTCCAAAATGATTCCAGTCATGGGATACGCTCCTTTCGGTTTGAATAGCCTGCTCTTATTTCAGTCCGATTTGCTCCTTGGTGTAATAATGACTGCCGACAATATCCTTCTCGACATTCGTCCGATCCACCGAGATCGGATCAAGCAAATAAGCAGGAACTACTTTTATTCCGTTGTTATACGATTTGGCATCATTCACTTCCGCTTGCTTGCCCTGTAAAATGCTGTTGGCCATCACTACCGTTTGCTCAGCCAGCTTGCGGGTATCCTTGAACACGGTTTGCGTCTGCTCCCCGGCCACAATCGACTTGATCGAAGCCAGCTCCGCATCCTGCCCCGTAATGATCGGCAGCGGCTTGTTCGCTGATCCGTAGCCAACCCCTTTGAGGGATGAAATAATACCGATGCTGATTCCGTCATATGGAGATAACACCGCGTCCAGATTCTCCCCCGAATAGTAGGCGCTCAGCAGATTATCCATTCGCGACTGGGCCAAAGCTCCATCCCACCGCAGCGTAGCGATCTGTGCCATCGTCATTTGCTTGCTGCGCACAACCAGTTTTCCGGAATCGATGTATGGCTTGAGGACAGACATCGCGCCGTTAAAGAAGAAATACGCGTTGTTGTCATCCGGTGAACCGCCGAACAGCTCTACATTGAAGGGGCCTTTGCCTTCTTTGAGTCCCAGCTTTTTCTCAATATATGACGCCTGTAGCACGCCCACCTGAAAATTGTCAAAGGTCGCATAATACGTCAAATACGGCGTGTTCCGAATCAGACGGTCATAGGAAATGACCTGAATCCCCCGGTCGTGCGCCTTCTGGATTACATCCGTCAGTGTGTTCCCATCCACGGAAGCAACCACCATGACATTCACGCCCTTGGTAATCATATTTTCAATTTGGGCAATCTGGTTTTCCACCACGTCCTCGGCGTACTGTAAATCTGTTTTATAGCCTTGCTCTTGAAACAGCCGGACCATATTCTCTCCGTCCCCTACCCAACGCTCGGACGATTTGGTCGGCATGGAAATGCCCACATAACCTTTTTCCTTGCTGCCCGTTCCACTCTCCGCCAAATTACAGGCCGAAAGCATCAAGGCCAAAACCAGAAGCCAGACGACAACAGCTCCTTTTTTCATATGAAGTTCCCCTTTCCTCATGTGATGCGGGTCATTTTGAAGGTAAGTGCTGATTAGAGTAGAGATGAGATAGCGCTTACATAAGTGAGGCAACGAGTGCCTCTCCTTTTTTTATGTGCAACCACATGGTATCATTCCAAGCCGGGAAAGGTCTTTGCTGGTTTTGAACTTTTTTTATAAAATTTTAACCTTTGTGTGGGGGGAGTGATTTGAGGAGGAATAAAGATTGTCGGGAGATCGCTCATATATTTTGAAAACACAAAAAGACTTTAGCCTTCTTACGATTGGCAAAGTCTCAATTTGTAGAATTATTAAATCCGCTATCTAAAGAGTTCACACTTTTATTGACATTTCATCAATGAGAAGTACGTGTGGGTCAATAATGTTAGTTATACCTATTAGATAAAAAGACTAGTTTAATCTCCTGCTTATTAGCTTTGTCAAAAGCTTCTTCCGACCAAGGGAACCAGTTCACCGGATTATGTGCATGTTGAAGCAAATATGGCGATTTTTCCTTGGCTAATCTATTGGGAACTTTTTGAGTTGTCATGGGGCATCACCTCTTTTCGGTTGGATTTGGGTAAAGTTGTGCTTAGAGTTAGTTTACCCAAATTGGTGGGGGAAGTCCCAGGAACAGCAGAAGAAAGACAAAGGGTACCTCCAGTACTGGGAAGTTGACCCTTCGCATCTTATTCCACAATTTTATTCAATGCTTCATCTTTTCTATTTATTGATTTTAATAAAGATAATTCTTCATGATTGAAATCTTTTATAGTAACGATAGTAGGATTATTTATAGGTATATCTTTCCCTAAGCTACAATAGATATTTGTAAAGCTTATATATTCAATGTTTGCTTTAGGAATTAAATATTTATTAGGTTCATAATTACTTTCAGAATCCGAAATCAAGTAACTATTCTCGATATCAATATGAAGTATTTTTTATTTGCAAGTATTAATCCATTTTTAAGAGTGATATTAGTTGTGATTTTAGAGTGTCCTAAATAAACAAATAAGTTTCTTGCACGAAAGAGAATTAGACAGTATATGACAGTGAAAAATAGAAGAAATATTAAAATAGAATTATCGAAAGACTTAATTGAAAATATAATTTCCAAAGAATTTCCATAAGATTTTTTTAATATTTTAGCTTGATCAATTAATAGTTGGTTACATATCCAACCATATACCAACGAGAAAAAAAGTGAGTATACAAACGAAAAAATCATTGAAAGAAGTATAAAGTTACGTTTTCTTTTCCCTTTTTTTGAATACATAAAAGCTGTTATTTTTCTTTGAATACTTTTTAAAGATAAAAGTTGCATAATTATTAAAAATAGTGTTGCAATGACTAATGAATACATATTAAGAAATAAAAAATTCAATGAATTATTAAGTGAGAATTTTTTGAATCAAATGGCACAGAAGTTATTAATAAAGAGTATGCAGAAGAGAATGTAAAGATTAAAAATGCAATATAAGTAAATCTGAATAATTTCATTGAACTGCTCATAAACTGAAATTCTTCAAGTGGAATAAAAAGTCGCAAAGGGTTTTTTTTGATTTTAGCTTGTGCTGAAATAATAGCAAATATAATTGTTCCAAGAAATCCAGATAAAGCAATCGAAGGAGTTGTTATTGCTTCAATAGTACTATTCAATTTAGGCTTCCTTCCTTTAGTATAAGAGTGGAATAAAAAGGTGACTCCAGATATACGAAGTCACCCTTCATTTTCTTAATCTTCTTATTTACTTTTAAAATTAACCAAGAAAATACTTAGGTAAAGATCCTCCACTCGAAAGTCAGAATGTTTATTTACTAACATAGAAATTACACCATCTCTATTTATAACTTCACCAACGCAACTGAAAGACAACCTCTTATTAGTTTTTATAATATCTCTTAATTCAACAAACCTATTGATAAAGTTAACTGGTGAAGATGTAAAGAAAAATTCCTCAAAGTAAATATCACAATTCCTAGAACCGTTGTAAGCTCTAATAACCACACGATTAGGAGCAACTTCAACAGAATCAATATATACATCTGATAAGGCTCGTGTAAACCCCACATCATCTTCATTTAATAGTAACAATGTTCTTCTTCTAACAGAGGGAGCCTTTGTTTTGGTATCGCCCTCTTTCACATCCGCGTCAGCACCAGTAGTTGGATTAATATTGATAGCTGAAGCTTCAGGAAGATCAGAGTCTACACGCAGATTCTTTTTCTCTCTTTTTGTTTACCTGTTCCGCTCGTCTTGTTGTTATCTGCATTCTGACGTTTCCGTTTGATATCATTAAGGATATCAGCTATATGCTTATCCGAGAGCGCCATGGTAGAGGTTGCTGAGTTTCTAGTACTTCTTGCAATTTTTTCTCTTTCAAAATAATCTAAACAATCAGTAGTATGATCTTGTTTTGGCCAAGTTTTAAAATGAGCTTTGTTTTTGCCTTTTGGTACATACTCCAACTTGGCCAAACAATTTTCGTATGCACAATAAATTTTTTTTTCACTTCATAAAACTCTGGATGACTTTCAATTGTACTAATTGAAATAGACTCTTCAGTTTCCCCAATTCTATAAACAGCATCATATATCGGCATACAAACTCCCCCTATATAGTGACATCTATAAAAAATACAGCCAGAAGTCTAATAAAGCTTTGCCACTTTTTAATCTTCATTCAGTATATCATTAATTTTCAGATAGATATTCCCTGTTTGTGCTGCATGCTTACGTTTTCTTACTATTAAAGATACAAAATCAATTTGGTTTTCTAGTACAGCCATTAAATCTGTTCCATCCATTAAAAGGATAGTACTTCTTCCTACTGAATGAATTCTTACGGCATCCTCAGAAAAACCATTTATTGACAAAAATAATCCTAAAGTGTTATCTAACTTTCTTTTTATTTTTCCTGTAAAACTATCTAAATCAGATGCATCAGATAATTGAGTTCTCCATTTAGCTTCAAACAAATAATCAGTGCCCTCAAGAGTAAAAGCACCATCAATTTGTTCACCAGTGTTTCTAAAAGATGCTTTTGGATCTAAATCAAATAGCTCAAAAAGATCATACAGAACTTTTTCTAGTTCAAATCCTCTTTTTTGATAGTCCTTTGAGGTAACCAAACTAAAATAGTTGCTTTTTATATCATCTAAACGACTTAAAACAGCTTGGCTCGATCTGATTCGAAGCAAGTTATCCAATCTCTTTTTCTTTATCTCTTCCTCTTCTTTAAACTTCTGTGCCTGATCCTCCACTACTCGTCTTAAATCAGAAACTGCTTGCTTTGCTCTTTCTACCTTTCTCTTACCATCTTCTAATTGTTCAAGATGGCGAAAACTTTCCATTCTTGTTACTTCAAATATTAAGCGTCTTATATCACCAAGATATTTTTCCTGATTACTGCATAAATCATCAACAATATCCGATACTATTTGTCTTTTGTATCCATTCCAATCTGGACGGTTGATTATAGAGTTGTCATTGATGCAATTATTTAAAAAACTTTTAAGATTGTTCTTATACCAATATATGTTGCATAACGCTTCTTTTAATAATTCAATAGCAACAGCTGATATTTTCTTTTCCATAATAGTCTCTTTCTCCTCAGTTAGTTAGGTTGAAATACCCTTAAATTCTTGAGTTCTATTAAAGTAATTAACAGGGTCATAAAATCCCTTTAATATCACTGCACTATTCAATTTCCTTTGACAGGTAAAATAAGTTTAGATTTACGAGGTATTAAATTTCTGATCTTATTTTAATTATTTAGAATTATTTTCTTTTTTATTATTTCCAAGGAATTTTCAACTTCATCCTTTTCGTCTTTTATAGATTCCAACATAAAAATGATATCATTATCGTCTAAAGGAATTATCAAGCCATTATCGTTTTTATACGTATCAGAGCATCTTTGATATAAAAGTTCCTTATTATCAATATTTCTACACATTAATATCCCGAATTTTCCTTTATTAAAAGAAAACCTTCCAGATAATTGATCGATTTCAGGATTAGCAACATCTTTGCTATAATTTTTGCATTCTATAAATATATAGCCACAGGGAATTTTGTTGATATTGTGTAGACGATGAAAAAAGCCACCTAAAGCAATATTACTCATTACAATATCTACTCTTTTCTTCCTTGATGAATTTTCTCTTCAATTATAGGATTATTTAGATGAGGGTAAAACAATATTTCAAGAATTGATTTAATGAATTTCTGATACTCAGAAGCATTTTTTGTACCTAGAGGTATACTTTTCAAACTAACTATTAATGCATCTACTAGTTTTTCAATAGATACTAATCCTGTATGTTCCATAAATTCTTCGTTTGTTAATGATCTTACTTCTTTTGATTTCGACTTTCGAAATCGATCAAATATTTCAGGTTTTTTTGAGTATACTGTCTCAAATAATCTTTCCTACTCTCAAAATCACCATTATTAATTTGGTTAGTAATTTGATTATCGACATCTTTTTTGGGTAAATAATATTTTCCTTTTCCATTTTTATATTTTTTAAATTTCACTAGAGATGATCTTCTGGCTAGTTGCTCATCACGCTCATTGGTAACGACAAAATGCCATCCGTACTTTTGAGCATTATATTCTGATATATATGACACTATAGCTTTAGGAACCAAAAGCAACTCTCTACCTTGATAAAATAACAAATCTTCTTCTGAGCTTTCCCAATCCTCGGTATATCTATTCCAATATGGAAGTGATTCCTGATTAATTAAAGGAATTCCCCAAATTTTACATTGTGCTTTGGTATAATCAATTAGATGTTTTCTTATTATATTTGTAGTCATATCAGATAACTTATCTTTGTCTATATCATCAACAAATACAACTATATCTTCGATATTCTGTACGACCCCTGTTTCTATCGCTTTGCTCTTAATTATTTCATCAATAATATCAGTAGCATTACCTTGTCCCACTCCTCGGCCATTTTTTGTGCCCGTCTTACTAATTCCAAGACAAGTTTCTTTAGGTTCAGACATAAAACGAAACAATTCAATAGCCATGGAATGTTCAGAATTTCTAATATACTCAACGACCTTGGAAAAAAAACTTTTTATTGTTCCATCTACTTCAACTGACCATGGATCACTTCTAGTGGAAATAAGATAAGGATCGATGTATAACGGGTAGTCTTTATTTATTTCTATATCTACAAAGTCTAGCTGTACTTGATCTGCTTCCAAGTTATATATATCACTGATTTTCAAGAACTTTCCCCCTTTTTGGTTGGGTATTTCTTCCTAGTAATGATAACATATATCTACTCATAAGTGGAGTATATTGCACTTTATTGTCATATTTTGTTTCAAGTCCCATTTCAAAAGTCCTATCCTGTTAGAATACTGACTAATAAAGAAAAAGAAGCACCAAAACCACTACTTAAAGTGAGGATAGCAACTTCTTTTCTCAGGTATAACGTTAAATAACATTTTTATACATCACCTATAACACAAACCGTCAACTCCACTCGATTTCCTTCCAGATTATACACAATCCGCTCCACCAGCTTCTTCAATGCCCGATTCTTCTCTTCAATTGTCACTGCTTCATTCCATAACTCCCTAAACTGTCCTATTCGCTCAACGATCTGCTCCACCGAAGGATAATTACTTCCATCCACTACCACTTTCCGCAAATCATTCAATTCCTCCTCCAGCTTTTGAATCTTTCTTACCCTAACTGCCTTTCGCTCAATATATATTTGCTTGCTAATAATATCCTCTTCGTATGATTCATAAAGCTTATTTAATGCCCGATTCTCTTTATGTAGTTCCGCTTCTTTCATTTCAATTATAGCTTTCGTGTCGTTGTACCTATGATTGTGTAATTCAATATCTCTAATGATGGTTGGGTCTAATTGAATCACTCGATCATATAATGCATTGAAAACTCATAATCCAATACCTTACTTTTATCCAATATTTTCTTATATCTTTATCATGGTGATAGTATTTCAATACTGTCCTTTGTTTTTGCTGTATGTGCGATTTGTTCCACTGTGACCTGCATTAAATCGGTAACGACTCGAATTTCTCGACCTTCAAAATCCCGAAACATCACCACACGATGATGTTGCTTGGAACGACACTGCGGTGTCCCCAATTGGCAAGTGATATCCCGAATGGCAGAAGAATCTGCTTTCTGGAGACGGGAAAGGGCATGAGGTTTTTCCAAATGGACGTTGTCGCGAAGCCGAATGACAAATGATTGTCCTTGGATTTTGAAGTAGTCCAGACGCTCAAGTTTCCCATAAGCACGGTCCATCACCACAATGTAGCCCGGTTGAGCCAACGCTTCACTCACGGGGCCATTATGCTTGGAACCCAGCGTTTCGACCACCTGAAGCGGTTACCCATTTTGGGCTCGCAAAGCGAAATGGAGTTTAATGCCTACACGCTCCCCGTGATAAGGAGCCTAGGAAAGTCGTGTTTTTCCCACTGTTATGGTGGTCGAATCGATGAGGAGTAATTAATTCTTTGGGAAACGTAAGTTTTCGGCGTGTTTCTCGGCTACACTTGTGAATGACTCGATGAAGAAGCTCCTTAAATATAGCAAAGGGGACTTCGGCCGCTTTGGTGGAAAAACACGAATAATGAACCATAGGTAAGCCACTGCGAGCGGCATGATCCACACCGGAACGATAACTGTCCCATTGTTCTAAGGCAGCTACACACCTGTATTGAAGTAAGTGGGTTACTGTGAATTTACGGGCTTTATCTTCATAGTCTTTTTCCTTGGCCACGTTTTGTACTTCTTCTGGTGTCAGAATAGATTGAAGGATAAATGGGATCGTGATAGACTTTTTCATGGAGTCGTCACCTTTCGGTTAAGTTTGTAGAGGTACAAACATTTTACCGAGTTGACCGCTCTTTTTCTACCATTTAGTGGTTAATCAACAGGTGTGGTATTATTAGAATCATTGATTTCATGAACGTTTCTGTATTCATGAACCCCATCAAGGGTTGTCTGCTGAAATGCCCATCGAAATCCTTCCCACAGACCAAGGCTCCGTCAGGAGCCGCTGCTTGAATATGATGTTATGTGATGATTCAGCCTTCCTCGATTATCTAGAACCAATTAATTTTTTCAATGATCTATTCCATACATCTACAATCACCTTCTCACTTAAACCAGGGAACAGTATTCTAAGAAAGAAAATATGATCCTTTATCTTTTTGTCCGTTAAGCTCTTTTTGTTATCAATGTATTTATGTAAATACCTCTCTGTAATTTTAACGGCTATTAACTCAAGAGAATCTTGATCATCCTCTTTATTTAATTGAGACCTAATTGAAGGTAGTATATGTAGCGATAATGATAAAACCGACCATATATCTTCAATATTATCTTCAATATTACTAATTGTATTTTCAACACTATCTGAACTCGATTCTGCACTAGATGCACTACTTTCTATGCTATCTAATGTAGAATAAACCGATTCTTCAAAGTTAGTAAGTGTAGTTATCATTTTACTTGTTTCTTCTACTATTGTAGTTCTTGTTTTCTCTAATTGGTTTTCAATTGAACTTGTCGCATCTTTAAAACTCATAATAAATTTTTCTCTTTCACTCTCCATAAACAAAGATAATAATTCATTAGGATACAGTGAACGCTTTCTTCCATCTGCTCTTATCCGGTAGGTCCCTCCTTCAGTACAATAAGGTTTATATTCTCCGCTTGGAATTTCAATTACATAAATACTTTTACTATCTATTACACGGCTACTAATATCAAGATTTACAGCTGGCCTACAGCTTTGTGCTTTATCTAAAATAGTAAGTCTTGAAGAGTCGTTTATCTTGCAGCCAATAATAGATCCAATTTGTCTTCCGTTGGGAGCTGCCTCATCTCGTACACCAATAAAAATCACTCCACCACTTTTAGAATTGGCAAAAGCAACGATATCTTCTGACTTTAATCCTGAAATCGATTCTTTGAACTCAATTTCTTTGTTTTCTTCACTATTAATCATTTTTAAAATTTCTTCTTGATTAAGCAATTATATTTTCTCCTCTGTTTGCTGAAATTTCACATAACGTTCTCGTATTTACGACGCCTGGCGAATGCCAGGTGTGTCCGGCTACTTCTGCTTCCCTCGAAATACCTCTGCCGGACCAAGGGCGTATGCCCGATGCGTGAATATTATGTTATGTGATGTACATTTGTACTCAAAGATATTTATCAATATCATTAATAAAAAGTTTTAGGATATCCCCTTTGTTGTACTTCTTAATTTTATGACCAGTGTCCTTTCTAATTGCAATTAGTAGTTCCTCCATCTGGAACATTGTTTTAGCTGTATCTACGTTTTCTTCCTTTATAAACATACTTCTATATTTAGACCATTGATCTATGACATCATCTGAACCCCAAACAAGCAACTTTTGAGTAAATCCACTCATGAACTTTATCGTTTCTTGTTCTGTCATAGGATGTCCCTCAATTTTTTCATTCATCAAGAGTTTAAATAAAAACTCTACAAACTCTTCGTACATAGGAATCTTTTTATTTCTATGCTCCAATTCAATAGTCCTTTTCTTCTCATAGTATTTTGCAATAACTATTGATAGAACTGAAACAATTATTGTGGCAGATGCCGCTATTAGAGGTGCAGCAACCTCTTTCGGAACAGCACTAAATATTGAAATGAACCACTTAATTACAAGCCAAGCTAAACAGACCAGAATCAATAAGATGATTAATGCTGGTATCATTTGCTTTTTATTTTTACTTGAATTACTATCCATATACTTAATTTCACCTCAGCTTAAAAAATATATTTCACATAACGTTTCTGTATTCACGACCCTAGCGAATGCTAGGGTGTCCGGCTTCAGCCGGACCAAGGGCGTATGCCCGATGCGTGAATATTATGTTATGTGAAGGAAATGGCCTCTTGATATACTCACAATCATTCTGTTCTATTTATCAGACTTTCAATAAATTCTACTTTATTAATAGAAGAATGACGTATAACAGCATTTGCTGTTATTTCTATCAATTTTGCTTTGTCATAAGTTTCAAGTAAATGGGGATAGTTTTGAGTTAAGTATTGTAGCAAATGCGACAAAGTTAAAAAATAAGTGTTGCTTGCCATGTCAAGAATTTTCAATTCATCTTCAGTATTTGATTTTGATAAATCCATCTTAAATACAACACTTGAGGAGTATTCTTCTAAAATCTGTGTTCGATAAACCTCTAACGAAGTTGGATCTGAATGCTCATACTTGCTGGCTTGTCTGTACAAAGATATATAAATGCCAAATTGCAATTTATCTTCTTTAGCTAAACTTGCTACAGTAATTGGCGATAAGGTTCTCGTATTATTTAGATCATATCCATTTCTTCTTAATTCTCTTTTTATATTGTTTAATTTATTGATCCTATCTGGAAATTCACTATCTCTGTACCATCCCTTATCAATAGCTTTTTTCAGATCTTTCAAAAACTTATAATCAGATTTAAGCGGTTGCATTATGAATTCTTTGTATCTTGATTTTGAACTATCATCATGACATAAGTATTCAATCAACATATAATTATTAATTTGTGACCTCAGGAGTATATAAGATTCTTCTGTATAGTTATTCTCTAGTAAGACCAGTAATCCATTAAGCAGATTTGTTTGCTTAGCGTATAATAATATAATATCACGTACATTTTCATAATCTTCTTGGATAATCATTGGACTTTCTTCCTTGAGAAAATGGGTGCTCACTTCCTCAATAAATCTTTTAATAAATGAGAGTTTTTCTTCTTTCTCCATAGTATCACCTCAAATTAATATATCTTTTCATTTCTTTCACATAACGTTCCTGTATTCACGACGTCCGACGTAGTCGGATGTGTCTGCTGAAACAGCTTCCCCGATACCCATCCAGCAGGCCAAGGCTCCGTAAGGAGTCGCAGCGTGAATATTATGTTATGTGATGTATTCGCTTTCTGAGCTAATTACAATTTATTTCCAATAAAAGGAAGTTTATCGATATTTATCAGCATCTCGCGTACTTCTTCAAAAACCCAATCTAAATCTAAGTCTTCATCATTGATATCTATATTCCAGTAATGATGCAAATTAATTGATCTCACAAAGTGTACTCCATTATCATTAAGTGTTATTTCCCATGTTATCTGAGGTTTATTTTGATGTTCCATTATTGTATTAATAACTGTTATTAATTCTGTATTTATCAAATTCGACTCTTCTTTAAACCCTTCTTTAGCCTCTATGTTATATTTAATTTCAAGTTCCAACACTGCTTCCCTATTCTCTTCAACATGGAAACATTCTTCAGTTTCATCATGGAATAATGCACAATTTCCTCCATAGATAGACTCAGTCGTCATCGTACTATCCCAGCTAAAACTAATTTCTGCTCTTGTAATATACGGAGATCTTTTATCCTTTACTACACAAAGACATTCAAATTCTTTCATTAGAGTAACCAATTCAAGGTTATGTTTTATAATATATGGATTAAGTCCTGCTTCCTTCATCGAATTAATTATTTGACTAGTAATCTGTTCGTAAGTTAACATTCGGACACCTCTATTTTTAAGTTTGCCTTGCGGATATTTCACATAACGTTTCTGTATTCATGAACCCCGAAGGGGTTGTCTGCTGAAATACCTCTTTGAAATGCATCCCGCAGACCAAGGCTCCAAAGGAGCCGCTGCTTGAATATTATGTTAGGTGATGTCTGTGTCTTCCTCAAAAAACCTTTCAACTAAACTCCCGTATTCCTCTCTAACTTTTAAATAGCAATTATCAACCATTCTATACATGAAATCAAAAGGTATATATGTAGTAAACCATCCTTCATTCCCTTCTTCTATATTCCAGGTATACGAGAGATAAGGCTCTGAAAGTTCACTTCCCGCTTCTATCAGGTTATTATAACCATGCACTGCCGAGTTTCTTAAACTATAAATCAAGTTAAACAATGTAATCTTCTGAAAATATTCTTTGTGTTCTAAATCAATATTATCCAAACTGAAAAATGATGATATCGGAAGTTCTACTCCATTCTTAACTTTTTCGAGTTCTTCCTCTATCTTGTCATAATATTTTTGGTATTCATCCTTACTTATTCTGCCTTTTGAGAAATCATTAATGAACCTGTCAACTTGAATATATTTTAATGTGTCTTGAAAATGTGAATAGTGTTGCAAAAAGTATCTAAAGTTTGATCCATTAAATCTTGCATTGTTTGAAGAGTATGGCTTTTCCACGAAATTACTTAAGAAATCAAGATAAACAAATATTAGTATGCAGGCTTCATCATAATGTTTTGACCCAATTTCGATTATGTTTTTAAGTTTTTCATCAAAGGTGTCAAAATAGCTATATGTCATTAATAACCGTCCCCTCCATACACAGATTTCACTTAACGTTTCTGTATTCATGAACCCCAAAGGGGTTGTCTGCTGAAATCCCTCTTCGATATCCATCTTGCAGACCAAGGCTCCAAAGGATCCGAAGCGCGAATATTATGTTATGTGATGTACCGGGCTTCTTGAGTCTACTTACAAGTCATTACTTCTGTATTTGCCTATGTGATCTTCTACTGTCTTTCTAGCCTCTTCATATATTCTGATCACTTCATTTAATTCGTTTTTTAATTCAATATGGTCTTCCCAATATTCTTGATCTAGTTGAAGCACGGAACAAAATAAATCTCCAACGTATAAATCTCCTGATCCTAACGGATTCTTTACTAACTTCTCGAATGCTAAAGGCAAAAGGAAATCCAAGCTAATTTGTTGGAGTATCAACAGCCTTAAATCTTCATGACTAAATTCATTGAGGGGTTGCTTTCTTAATTCATGTGCTCGGATGACTAATCTCGAATTAAAACTCGGTTCACCCCAGCTTTCGCCTTCAAGTTCTTCGAGGGTTTTGGTTCTATCCACTTGCTGCATGATTTCACCCTCTTTAATAAGTGATTTCCGGTATTACACATAACGTTCTCGTATTCATGAACCTCGTAGGGGCTGTCTGCTGAAACACCTCCTCCGAGATCCATCTCGTAGACCAAGGCTCCATCAGGAGCCGCAGCTTGAATATTATGTTAACTGAAGTTGCTTACATCATTGAGTTACATATATATTAAAAATACCACCTTAAAATTTGACTTCCTTCTCATCAAATATATGCCCTTCTTTATAATATTCAATATTAATGCTTCTCTTCTTATAATTTACTTCATAATAAACTCCCAATGCATATCTACATACATGTTCTGGGAATGTCTTTCCATCAAAAGACCAAACATCATCATAACTGTCTTTGGTCAAAGCAATTAGTCTGATTCTGTCACCTTCTTTCTCTTCTTTTGTTCTATCGGATTTCTTCATCTCTATCGCTATTAAATTGTCTTGGTTAATGTTATTTCCCCGGCTGTGAACAATAAGATCGCAATTTATCTTAACCCCAACATCCTTAGGTCCATAAATAGTTTTTACAATTGTTTTAATTTTACCATTTTTGTTCCGATTATATTCCACGTCTACCTTGTATTCTGCAAATTCAGATTTTTTTATTATATTATTTATATGTAACATTAGCGCACCACAAAGTGTCCTCTCAGAAACTTTAGATATTAATAAGTCAAGATCACTTTCTAAAAAGTCTCTATTTGCATTCTCGAATATTTCAATAAGTCTTTTTATCAATGTATGTGCCTCCGAATATTTCATTTTTGATTGTTTACAAGTAATTTCAGTTAACGTTCCTGTATTCACGACCCGGCGTATGCCGGGTGGCCGGCGATGCCGGACCCAGGACGAATGTCCGCAGCGTGAATATTATGTTATGTGAAGTACATCCTTCTTAGTTATACTTTTCAAATAGTAATTCAAACTCTCTCATCCCTTCCAAACAATTAGCCTGCAAAAATTCAAAATAATCGGAGTATGAATGAAACCGTGTTATACCTAATAATTTTTCCTTTATTGCTTTATCTATTAACTGATCAACTTGTTCTTTTTTAATTTGCATTACTCCACTTTGAAATTGGTAAAAAAATTTACTAGAGTAAAGTGCTACTCCTACATATTTAACGCAGAGATTCTTGTAGATTTCTTTATCATCATCTGAAGCTTTTTCGTAAAACTTATCCATATCTAATGGGTCAGTATATTCCCTTAACGGTAGACCAATTTCATTAAGTATATCTAGTGTACATTCAAGCCATCTTTCTATGAATACATCTTGAAATTCATTCCAACTTAAAAGATGAACATTTGTGTTCTTAACTGCATCATAAGCACCTGATTGAAAACCGTTCTTAACAATTATGAATCCACTATTGGCTCCAAAGTCATTCAACACTGTCCTAAAAGAATGAATCACTGCTTGAGGAATATCTGCTGACCAATACTTGCACTCGAATAAATTTATTGACTTTGGAATAGATTTAACATCTTCTGCATATACATCAACATTTACACGTCCCCTAACTGTTTTAATTTGCTTATTTACTGTTGCTATGAATCCAGAAGCGTTTAGAATCTTTCCAACTTTCACCTCTAAATCTTTCCAGTCACTTGGATGGCTCTCTAATATCCTCATAAATACTCTCCTTGGCGCCTAATGTATTTCACATAACGTAATATTCACGAAGTTCGTAAATATAAGAAATACAATTGATTAAACGAAACATCGTATTTGAAATAGTCCTTTTGAATCATGTTTATATTGTATCATCAAATGGAAGAATATGACGATCACTAATCCTATACTTTCAAACAAAAAACTCCCGCCAAAACTTCAGCAGAAGCTTTTTTGAATAATTAATTCACACGGGCATCGCATTAGCGGAATGTACATAAAAATCATCAAACGTTAACTATACCTAATAGATAATATAATATGCTTATTCCATGTGCACTATTTGGCTAGACTTTAAGCGTACTGGAGCAGATAAGTCAATTTCTCAGCGATTCACCCCGGACAGCATAATAAATGAAGTCATAATATAAATCCCAGAGGCATGTTGTATCCCGGCGATCAGCTCATCTGCTAAATTATCTGTAATGAGCTTGACATTAAGCTTCGTTGACATCGATTAAGAACACCCGCTCCTGGAATCCACCTCGTGCCTCGGCTTTGTCTGCCCGTAGCTTGTCCAGCTCTGCCACATTCGCCCCATGTACTTCTGCCAGCGCCCGGATGACTTCCAGCATATCCGCAAGTTCTTCCAGCGCGTCCTTATCTTTCGCCGCTTCAAAATATTCCTCTGCTTCTTCACGAAGCTTCGTTCTCAGCTCCTGCTTATATTCCTCCGGGTCCAAAATGCGCGTGCGGCATCCCTTGCCCTGAGACGTAATGATGTGCGGAATCCGATCCCGCACCAGCTTGTTGTATGTAGGCATACAAAATAACACCCTTTCTGTTGTGGAGCCTTTAGGCCGCAGCCAACATCTCCCTTTTTTCCATTATATCATTCGTGAGAAAAGGTTGGGTGTTATTAACATATGATTTAACTGAGCATTTTGCATAAATCCCAAGAGCGATTTCAAATCAGCAATATATAGATCAAAACGGTCTAGTTTGTCTATATATTGTACTTCTAAGCGTTGGGAATCGAATTATGCAAAATGCTGAACTACTTCATGGACTGATTTTCTTTAAAAATAGATTGATACCGCCCAGCAGGATCAGCTATAATTCGCCGAGATAAACGGTTTAAAGTATGGTCCGTTCTAAAAAGCAGCCTATCGACCTCCTCCAGCTTCATCGGCTTGTTATGTGCATGATCCTCTGCGGAAATAAGGTAATGCACTGTACTTATAAACAGCACCATATCCAAACTCGGCTCAGCATCCGTGTGGATTAAAGTTGGCAGGTCGGTTATAGATAGGCTAATAGATGATAGAATGATTTGATTTCGATGAACATAAACGGCCTTAGCCATAGAAAACATCGCCCGGTCACAAAGAATGAGGCAGTTGTGAAATTGATGATAATCACGCATGATCTGTGCAAGCTTTATCTGATATTGGGCCAGCTTTTGAAAATCCATCATGCAATTCAATATGTTGGGGTCGCTATGATTAGGCTGTATGGAATCTGGATCACTATGTAGGTGGTTGCTTAAGGAGTAATTTTTCACGGGGAGTCAACTCCTGAATTTTAATTTAATGAACAGTGAGGGCATCGTAGTACCAATAAGGAACGATCACAATGTACAAATTTCTAGCTATCGGACAAGCTTTATAATAAATATTACTATATAGTAGTTTTTAATTCAATTTACTTATTAACAGTTATTAATTAGAAGTAACTCTTTCTCTACACTTCTAACTAGAAGATTTTGCAAAAATCCAATAAGCGACTTCCAATAAATAATATATAGATCGAAAGGGTCTAGTTCGTCTATATATTGCACTTTGGAGCGATTGGAATCGAATTTTGTAAAATCCTTACTATAGAGAGGTGTAAACATGTCCGAAATTTTAGATTTAGTCGGTACACGCATTCGGGATATTCGGAAGTCCAAAGGGCTTTCCCAAGAAGCTTTAGCCGAGAAAGCAGGATTCAATTCGAGTTATATCGGTTTTATTGAACGCGCAGAGAGAAATATATCTTTGAAAAATCTGGAGAAAATAGCGAAGGCATTGAACGTGGGTGTTTATCAGTTGCTTACATATGTTAAGGAAGATGATGAGCTTACCGAAGAAGAATCGAGTGTAAAAAGTATTTTGACTCTGCTAAGAACGCGTGAATCCAAAGATACTGAGCTGGCTTTGAAGATTCTTACGGACATATTTATGAGAATTGATGAACATTAAGCCTATCTTGGAAAGATTAATAAAGAGTGGTGATGAACCACTCTTTTTGTCATGAATGGAATGAGATGAAGTCATCAATAAAGGAAATAGCTCTTTACGTTATTTTTTCGATGTTTTTACGTTATAATCTATCGATTATTGTATAATAGTGTAAAAGCCGAAAGATTCAACGTTAGATTGGAAAGGGTGTACGGTGTGAGCTTTGAGATTCCTTTACGTGACCAAACAATTCATTTTCAAGACATCGTTAATTTAACAGATGCGCAGCAAACAGTAATATTAGAAGCTTCTCCAAGTAAAACATTTGAAGAATGGATGATGCTTGATAAAGGTTTGAACATTCAATTAACTATTGAACAACGAGAAACTGTATTAAGACTGAAAAATGGCTTGGTAGCTTCTAAGGATAACCGAGAGTTAGTTAAGGGTGATATTATCATCTTCTCCCGACATGCAAGAGAAAGAATTGCTGTCCGAGTAGATAAATTGCCAAAGGAAGCACCCCCAACCTTCGATAGTATATTACTTGTTATTCAATTAGTTATTGAAAGTGATATTGTGGATCATCAGGCCGAATGGAAAGGATTCACAAACCTTGCCTACACGCTGATTCATGCTGGATATGGGGAGAAATTTAAAATTACGGTATCGTTTGAGATGGTTGATCGAGAACATATTAAAGTCATCACAGTGACTAATGAACATATAAGTAAGCTTACAACGTCACTAATGGATCTTCCTGAAATTGGAGACAAGCTTAGAGCTTTCAAACAAGAATTAGGGGGGATGGATTCCTGATTATGTTTATAAGCTGTACCGATATGCTATAATATTGTTATTGAATAAGGAAGGGTTGCGATGGCTATTGTGGCAGATAAGATTCGTTGCAGATGCGGAACAATGATGGAAGAACAAATGAAAAACATCTCTTGGAGCGAGTCTGGCGGAAACAAATATGTTATTCGTAATGTCCCTTTCCTATGTTGCCATAAGTCGGGATGCTCTGATGAGTACACCGCTTCTAGCGTGCAAATGAATGTTTCGATTTTGGCTGATGAGATGAGAAAAGGGATGTTACCATCCGTTGTTGAATATGAAGAGCGATTTTAAATATTTTATTTTGGATTAAGCCGATTAGACTACAAATTAGGTAGTTATAATCGGTTTTTTATTCTTAAAAAATGGATTCACAAATATATAAAATCCACTTCTAAGATAGAAACAAAAAGAAGCCGTGCGATCACACGACCTCTCATAAAGCAAAGAATTACAGGCGAACAGTTCCATAAAGAATTAAGCAAACCGTTATGTCTGTCGCCCCTACGACAACGCCAGCATTGCTTTCATATCTTCCTCCGCTGTAGTAATCAGCTTCAAGCCAAACATCTCCACCAGTACATCCAGTACGCCAGAAGAAATAAACTCAGGCGGCTTCGGTCCAATGCGAATATCCTGAATGCCGAGGCTGAACAAGCCTAGCAGGATCGCCACTGCTTTTTGCTCGAACCAGGACAATACAATGCTGACTGGCAGCTCGTTGACTGTACAACCGAAAGCATCTGCTAACGCCAGAGCGATTTTCGCCGTAGAGCCGGAATTGTTGCATTGCCCCAGATCAATATAACGCGGAATCCCCGTGTCCCCCACGGTGCCATAGTCCACGTCATTAAAGCGGAATTTCCCACAGGACGTGGTTAAAATAACTGTATCGTTTGGCAAGGAAGTTGCCAACTCTCGGTAATAGTTGCCACCCTTACCTGGTGCGTCACAGCCTGCAATAACGAAAAAGCGGCGAATATGTCCGTCTTTAATCGCCTGAATAATCTCAGGAGCCAGCCCGATAACCGTCTCGTGATGATATCCCGTCGTAAGCACCTGCTCCGAATCTACATCTGCGGCTGGCAGGGCTAACGCACGCTCGATCAATGGTGAAAAGTCGTCGTCCATGATCTTGGCGACGCCCTCCAGCCCGGCTACTTCATAAGAGAAGAAGCGGTCTGCATACGTGCCTTTAATCGGCATAACACAGTTCGTCGTGGCGAGAATCGCGCCTGGAAATTCCTCGAACAGTCTGCGCTGATCGTACCAGGCTTTGCCGATATTCCCTTTGAGATGTGCATATTTCTTCAATGCCGGATAACCGTGGGCAGGCAGCATTTCTGAGTGGGTATAGATGTTGATGCCTTTACCCTCCGTCTGCCGCAGCAATTCCTCCAGCGCATATAAATTATGTCCGGTCACGACGATGCATTGGCCTTCGATTTTATTTTGGCTAACAGTAATCGGCTGCGGAATGCCAAAACGATCCGTATGCGCATGATCCAGCACATCCATGATCCGTACAGCCGCATTTCCGACCTTCATCGCCATGTCCAAATGCTCTTGTAAATTAAAGTTAGAATTGGTTAAGGTCATATATAACGCTTCATGTGTAATACGATCCACCTCAGGATCGCTATAGCCCAACTGTCGAGCGTGTGTCGCATAGGCCGCAATGCCTTTTAATGCAAAAATCATCGTATCCTGCAAGCTCGCTATCGTTTCATTCTTGCCGCACACCCCAACTACGGTACACCCGCCACTCGGCGTCTGTTCACACTGATAACAAAACATATCGTTTTCCTCCAAATATTGATAGATACTTGTTCGTTATCCACAGCTTAACAGACCCCCAAACGCGCTGGTGTGATTACACACACATTTTTCAGGTCACTCCTGATCCGACACGCTGACCCCGATTCCACCGCCTTTGCGGTACTGAACCGGGGAAACACCCATGGTCTTTTTAAAAGCGGTGCTAAAATAATGCTGACTATCGTATCCGGTACGCTCTGCTATATCGTAGATGGACAACGTCGTGGAGTCGAGCAGTTGCACCGCTTTGCGGATACGGGCGCGCGTGACGAGGGTCACGAAGCTATCGTTTAGCTCTTTTTTGAGCACACGGCTGAGATATACGGCGGATACCTGTAAACGTGAGGCGAGGGATTCCAGTGTCAGTTCCCGGTCTGCGAAGCCTTCCTGAATAAGCTGTCGCGCCCTACGCACGAGTGGAGATAGCTGCGATTCGCTGTATACACGATCACGGCACACTTGGAACGCATCAACCGCGCCTTCCAAGCCCCCGGCGTTTCGTTTCACATGCGTATGAACCGATATATTCAGGTAGCGCCCGATAGCCTGCTCCATCGTTGCGCCGATGGCTTCGGGTGCCTCCTGCCACAGGCATATGCCGATCAGTCCATTTGCATCGCGGAACAATACATGCGGCAGGCCATCCAGCAGCTCGCCAATGATATTTTCAGCGGCAAAAAGAAACAGTTGGCGGTCATTCTCACGCATAATCGTCTGCCGCGCCTCTGCCGCAGGCCACCGTACAACGCCGATCTGAACGGGTGACCGAGATGGAAGACGTAAAAACGCCAGTTGTTCCATCACGTCTTTTCCCGTGTTCTGTCCTTCCAGCCATTCCAGGCAAAAGCGCTGGCGCAGCAGCGGAATATTCCGCTCAATCTGCCCGGCGGCCTGTTCTACATAGGCAGCACGCTTGCGCTCTTCTTCCAGCCGCTGACCGAGTCGCGACAGCGCAGCGTGAAGCTGCCCTGCATCTACCGGCTTCAATATATAATCCTCCACGCCAAGTCGGACAGCCTCCTGCGCATAAGCAAATTCATCATGACCGGAAACGATTAAACAACGACATTCAGGATGTTCTTCCCGCAGCCGCCGGATCAGCTCAATGCCGTCCATGAACGGCATATTCATATCGACCAGCAAAATGTCGATGCCAAGCCGTACTGCCAGCTCCAGCGCTTCTTCGCCATCCTCCGCCTCACCCGCAACCTCCATGCCGAGAGCCGCCCAGTCTACGCAATCTCGTATGCCCTCACGAATGATCGGCTCATCATCTGCGATCAGCACCTGATAACGTTTTTTGGTGTAACGTTTTGCCGTCATCGTTGTCACTTCTGTCATGGCCTTGTCCGTCAGACTCGTCGTTGTCGAGGTGCCTGTGGCGTTTGATTTCGTCATCCTGATCCGCTCCTTTTTCATGAGAATTCTTCAGTTGCGTCATATCCCGCAGCAACGGATGAACAATCGTAACACAGGTACCTGCCCCCTCTTCACTGTCCAATACAATTCCATATTCCTCACCAAAAGATAGCCGTATACGCGCCTGTACATTCAGCATGCCATAGCTTCTGCCGTTCGCACTGGTAACGCTTGGCTTCTGTTGCCCTTCCATCGCCTCCAGCGGTGCTTCCAGCAAACCCCTCAGCTCCCGCAACCGTTCCACCCTCAGCCCTGCGCCATCATCACGTACCGTCAGCAGCAGCTTATTTCCCTTAATCCGCGCTTCTACCCCAATCGTGCCCGGACCACGTCTGGCCTTGATGCCGTGGTAAATGGCATTTTCCACCACAGGCTGAAGCATCAGCTTCAACACGAACAGCTCCCCTAATTCCTCGGGTACGTTTAATTCCCAGCGGAGTCTGTCCCGATACCGGGTTTGCTGAATTTGCATATAGCTCGATATATGCTCAAGCTCGCTGCGTAGCGGAATAAAGTCATCCCCCTTACTCAACCCGACGCGAAACAATCTCGATAGCGCCCCCACCATGTCGGACACGTCTTCTGCCCCGTTTTTACGAGCCATCCAATGGATTGTATCCAATGTATTGTATAAAAAGTGAGGCTTAATATGCTCCTGTAGGCTACGCAGCTCGGCATCCCGCTTCTGGCGCTCCCTTAGCTCGCTAAGCGACATCAAACGGCGAATTTGCTCCAGCATCCGGTTGAAGCTCCTGCCGAGCATCCCAATTTCATCCCCGCGGTCACTCCATTGCCGAACCGTAAGATCCCCCGTCTCTGCTGTCCGCATATAGGACATCAGACGGAATATCGGCTGTGCAATCGAGCGCGACAATCGCAAGGATGCCGTCAGCCCGAACAGACATACAATGAAGACAAAGCAGACGACATAAAATTGAATTTGCCGTACCTCCAGTGTCGATTCCCCTGCCGGGAATACCCCTACCGTTCTCCAGCCCGTAAATTCGGAAGCACGGAACATGAACAGCAGTTCCCGACCTCCGGCTTCACGGGTAAACATCCCGCTGTCACCTGCCCCAAACCATTCCGGGGGAATACGCTCAATCAAAGGCATATCCGGCATATACACGCTACGTCCCTCCGCATCTGTCACCATTAAATACCCGGTTTTGCCCAAGGTTACATCTCTGGCAGCCTGCGATACGGCCCGTAGCTTGAGATCAATCATAATCACGCCTAGCACACGTCCAGTCTCCGAATCCGTCACCGACCGGACGACAGACACGATTTCGCTATCCTTGTACTGAACATGAGTCGTCACATTACGGTGGCTCGGTTGTCCCAGCACGGTAAAAATACCTGCATGCTGCGCCGCCTGTTTGTACCAGTCTTCTTCGGTCAGGCTGTGCGTGCTTCGAGCATACACTTCGTTACTAATATAGTCGCCGTGTCCGTTCACGATCAGAATACCCGCAATTTCGGGATATAACGTAGTAAAGCCCTGCAAAAATTGCTTCATCCCATACAGCGTATCCTGTTCCCGCTCGCCTTGCTGCTTCTCCTGCGTAACCGACTGCGCTACTTTACCCGTGTGACCGTCAGCCAGCGTCCGTCCTTGCCAAAACTCCCCGATATCCGGGTTAAATCCAATCAGATACGTCATATTCTGCAAATTTTCCATTTTGGTATCCAATGCTTCATTTACCTTGCCAATGAGCTGCATTGTATGGTTTTCCACCTGCCGCTCAATAATCCGTTCCACCGTCCAGTTGACCAGCAGACCTAGTCCCAGTGAAGGTACGATGCCAAAAAACAGGAATAACAACATAAGCTGATACCGCAAAGGCATATTGCGTAAGCGCAAACGCTGCATCCTTTGATCCATCCATGCGCGTATACGCTTCCATTGATCATCATTTCGCATAATAATCATCTACATTCGCCCGTGTAACAACGGATATTCCTGTGTCCACCCGAACGGGCAGCGGGGCATTGTCACCGGAGGAGGAAGGGGCCGGAATCGTCAAATGATGGTGCAGATGAAACAGGTATTGAAGCGACCAATAGCCCATATTCCACGTTCCCTGAGCAATGGTCGCTGAGATCGTGCCACTTCTGATCATGTCCAAGGTCGCTTTATTGGTATCAAAAGAAATGATTTTCAGCGGACGACGGCTCTTTTGGCTCAACACCGCTTCACCGACACCTGTTCCTCCCGTCGCCTCGGTCACAAACATTCCCGCCAGCTTCGGATAAGCCTTCATCAGCCGAAGAGACTCATCCCGGGATACCATCGCGTCTGCGCGACCATCTGCCACTTCCACCACCTTCATGGCAGGATACTGTCGCTGAATGGTATCGCGAAAGCCGCGCGAGCGTTCCTCATGATTTTGCTGACCGGGCAGGGTCAGAACGGCGACTTCACCTTCCCGTCCCAACAGCTCCGCCATTTTATCCGCAGCGGTCACACCCGCCTTATAATTATCGGTTCCCAAAAAAGAATACGCCCGGCTCCCCGGTGCTCCTGCATCAAACAGCACCACAGGAATGCCCGCATCCAGCGCCTTATTAATCGCCGGGATCAGCGAGTGCGGATCAATCGCAGAAATCGCAATCCCTGCGGGCTTCCGGGCAATCGCCTGCTCAATCACGGTCGTCTGCTCCTGCGCATCATAACGGGTAGCCCCCCGATACTCCACGGTCACGCCCATGGCATCCCCGGCATCCTCAAAGCCCTTAAGCCCGCTTTTCCAATACTCCAAGCCGGACTGGAACGTAATCATGATATACGTTTCTCCGATGCTGCCACGCAGTCCTTTTTCCTCCCAAGTGCCATTCAACGGCCCGGATTGTTCATACCTGAACACATAGAGCGCAAAGGCCGCAATCAGCAGCATATATACCAATAGCGTTTTTTTCATTTTCCCACCTCTTCCGTGCGCATCCTCAAGTTGTGAATTTACTGTGATTTTACTTAGATTGTAAACGCAATCATATCAAATTGGAACTACTTCCACTCTTCCAACTTTCAGGTAACGTTAATCCTGCACTAATATTCCTGCGTTACAATACCTAAATTGTGTTATGGAAAAGGTATACGATTTCTTTGGGAAAAGGAGTGATATGGATGAGCAAGCCGCGTATCGCGGAGTGGACAGAACTGCGGGGTCTTGCCTATCTCGCTGTCGTGCTTCAGCATTGCATTGGCGAATATATTTACCGCAGCGATATCCAGCAGCCGGATTCCGTTATGCTCGCGATGCTGTACCATTTGACACGATTTGGCACACCGACGTTCGTTTTCCTGTCTGCGGCGCTGCTTTTTTATAATGGTAACAAACCGATTGGCTATCCCCGTTACATTGGCAGACGGTTTCGAGATATTTATGTTCCATTTCTCTGCTGGACGGTCGTTTATTGGGTGTGTAACCAGAACTGGTCAACGGCGCAGTGGGGAAATATTTATTTTTACAAGGGCATGTTCGAGGAAATGATTATACCTGTCAGCGGATATCATCTATGGTTTGTAGTAATGATTTTTCAGTTTTATATTTTATTTCCTTTATTTGCAAAAGCAGCCGGACATGTGCAAACGTTTCTCCGTCGCTACAGCACCAAAAAACGAAAACAGCTCGTTCTGACTGTGATGCTCACAGCAGCGGCGGCTTATGCTCTGCTATTGCAATGGTCCTACTATGACATGTCTACATGGAGCACCAAGTTACCGTCCCTTTGGCAGACTCTGCTGGATTACCGCACCTACAACTTTGTCATGTACTTCTTCTATTTTATGCTGGGCGCCGTATGTGCCTATATGACGGACACATGGCGGGGGCTGGCTAAGCAGACGTTACCGTGGAATGTATTTGTCTTTATTGGTCTGTTCATGCTTATGGGTCACACGATGCTGATCCAGTCCGGCGATACGATCAATCTCAATATTTCCACCTACCTCAAGCCAAGTACCTTTGTACTGATTGTCTCACAGTTGCTTTTGTTATATGGACTGCTGCTCCATTTGCAAAAAGACCAGCGCTCCGAGCCGTTCCGCCGTATGCTGAACTGGATCGGACGTTATTCCTTCGGGGGATATCTGGCCCATGCACTCGTGCTGGCCTTCATATCCTACTTCACCCGCCCGCTTTCACTGGGCGATCATCATTTTACGGCGACACTGCTTACGTTTGTCGTCGTGGCAAGTGTTTCTCTCGGCATCAGTTGGCTGTTCGCCCATCTACCGGGAGGTAACTGGATTGTCGGCTCAAAAGGCAGACAGCGCTTGACCTGGCCGTTTCGGTTCCAGCCGCTTTCCTCCAAACGCGCTTCCAAAAGCACGCAGGAGCTTGGCTAATAGAAAAAGAGATGCTACATCCTAAAAAAGGACACTCCCGATTCATGAGGCCACTGAAAAAGTCTCCCAGCTCACCAAAAGAGACAGTTCCTCATTTTTTTGAAGAGTCTGTCTCTTTTTTTCGGTATAATTGAAGTATCTTATCCAAGGTTGGTGATCCCTGTGCTCCCGAAACAGCAGAGCTTTTTGTTGAGTCCGTATACAGCACTTTACGATGTACTCATCCCCAAAGATCATATGTTGCGGAGAATGGACGAACTGGTGGACTTTAGCTTTGTGTATGAGGAACTGCATGACAACTATTGTCATGACAACGGACGTACAGCTGTAGATCCGGTTCGGATGTTTAAATATTTGCTACTCAAGTCCATCTTTGACTTGTCTGACATCGACCTGGTTGAGCGCTCAAAAACGGATTTGTCATTCAAGTTTTTTCTGCATATGGCTCCAGAAGAAGCTGTCATTGATCCCAGTCTACTCACCAAGTTTCGCAAATTACGGCTCAAAGGTATGAAGTTGTTAGATTTGCTCATCGGCAAAACGGTGGAAATCGCCATCGAAAAAGGCGTTATTCACAGTAAATCTATTATTGTGGACGCAACTCATACCCAAGCCCGCTACACTGAAAAAACACCGCAAGCCGTGCTACGGGAACGTTCCAAGCGTCTCAGAAAGGCCATCTACACGCTGGATGAATCCATGAAAAGTAAGTTTCCCGCCAAACCCGCCACGGATGTCCTAGAAGATGAAATCCAGTATAGCCAGCAACTGGTCGCTGTGATTGAACAGGATGGGCGATTTACCGGACTGCCGAAGGTTACAGAACCGTTGAATTTATTGAAAGAAACCGTCACCGACGATGTGGAGCATCTGCAAACGTCTGCGGATCCCGATGCCAAAAGGGGTCACAAAAGTGTGGACTTCTCGTTTTTTGGTTACAAAACCCACATCGCTATGAGTGAAGAGCGAATCATAACAGCGGCAACAATTACCACCGGGGAAAAACACGACGGCAAGCAACTCCAAACCTTGATTGAAAAAAGTAAGGCGGTAGGAATGAAAGTGGAAACGGTGATTGGAGATGCAGCCTATTCAGAAAAAGATAACCTCGCCTACAGTGCACAAGAAAACATCCAACTGGTCGCAAAACTACATCCTTTGATTACTCAGGGAAACCGAAAGAAGGAAGACGAATTTGAGTTCAATAAAGATGCAGGGATGTATGTGTGCAAGGCTGGTCATCTGGCAACTCGCCGGGCGCGGCAGGGGAAAAAAGGCCGAGGAGAAAACCAAACCGACACCTATTACTTTGACGTAGAAACATGCAAGCGATGCCTTCTTCGGGAAGGCTGCTACAAGGACGGGGCAAAAAGCAAGACGTATTCTGTAAGTATAAAAAGCGACGAACATCTGGCTCAAGCCGTATTTCAGGAGAGTGAGGTCTTTAAGACCAAGGCCAAAGAGCGATACAAAATTGAAGCCAAGAACAGTGAACTCAAGCACAGACACGGGTATGATGTGGCATCCTCCTCGGGTCTGATTGGCATGGAAATGCAAGGAGCGATGGCGATTTTCGCGGTGAATCTGAAGCGGATCTTGAAGTTGATGAGCTAAAAAGAGGAGCACTCGTAGACATGAGGAAGCAAAAAAAGACGACATCTCATTCAAAAACAAAGGAATGAATGTCGTCTTTTTAATGGATTCTCTTTCAGCTATCTGTAAGAACCATGTTTTTCAGTGGCCTCCCGATTCATTCCGGGAATGTCCTGCTCTAAGCTAGATTAAAAACAATTATCCTTTTCTGGCTGAATTACACTCATGGGTGTAAAAAGTATACTTCGAGGGTAGCCCCTCTCTAATGAAAAAGGCCGACACATTGGCCGACCTGATCCATCTTCAAAACAACTATGAGATAATTACAATTCTCCCCGTGAAGTACCTATACGAACTGCGAGTTCACCAGACATGTAAGCATTACCTGAGGTAAGGCTCACATAAAACTTACCGGTAGACCAAGCATTCGAGCTAACTTCACTATAAATCTGGCCAGGTTTTACAGTTCCAGAAAGCTTCTGCGTACCTGATGGTGAACCTTGATTTACGGAAAACTTAATTGGTTGGTCGCCGTCATTACGTATCCATACTTTAACATATCCATATCTTGAAGGAATTTCAAAATCCTCTGTAAGCTCTGTATTACGAAGAGTTCTATTGACTACCGATTTAGTTTCCTGAGGAGTAATAACATGATCCCCCACTTTTGGCGTATTCACATCTGTCGATTCATTTGCAGACTGAGTCACTTGTACTGAGTCTGTTGTAGCTGGTGCAAGATCGGTCGTAGCTGCGGCAGAAGCAGTTAATGGAATGGCAACGGCTAAAGACAAAACAGATAATAATGAAGCTTTTTTAATACTTGTCATATTCATAGCCTTCTCTCTCATGAAATTTTGTTTTACCTAAACTAATCTGAACTCACTCTAATTAAATGGAATAAATAATAAGTGACCACCTCTTTCCAAGACAGGAATGGTCTTTATTAATCAACTCCCAGTATGTATAAGTTCCAATTTTGCTATATGACTAATAAAGAATTTCCAAAAGTACAGCAATATCATTTAGCAGCTATACTTTCTACATTTTATATGTCAGCCTGGCTACTATTGCGAATGCAAAGTATGCATCTCCCCAACTTATTAACATATTATTCCATGAACATGTATTTTATTTTAAAATAAGTCATTATATAGAATAATGATAAACGTTATGAGGGAGAAGTCACAGTTTTCAATAAAAAGAATGGGGGGATGGACTGAATATAGCATCGTCTTTGTCAATGATTTGACCCAAAACATAGTGAGATTGCTTCTTGGTCTGAAACATACGGTTGTACTGATTAATCAGTTCATCCAAAAGCATAGACTGCTCAAGTACACAAGCGTGTCCGAAGCCATACTCTTCGTAAAGATCATGCAAGTGTTGTCTGGCGTGTTCCATCTGTTGAATTAACGTTAATGTTTCATCCCTGTTCATCCTGCATACCTCCTAGTGATTCTCATTTTAGGAGGTAATGAACAAATACTTCATGTTCTTTTTTGAGCTAAGAAATCACAAAATAATCCAAAAAAAAGACCAGCAATAAGCTGGTCCAGCAGTGAAAATTTAAAAATTGATTAAGCTGTGCCAATATGTCCTTGAGTTTGGATTGTACTAGAGCTTGGAATTCCAGTTAGAACTGGTAGTGCAAATACCAGTAAAAAGCTAGTTGTTGCCAAAACTAAAGCCATCTTCTTGATCATTTTTTTCCCACACCTCCTCATAAGCAGAATGAAATTGTGCCTGCGTATTAGGATCGGCATACTCACTGAAACGTAAAAATAAGCCTGCACAATTAGAAATAAGTAGTACATGGTTAATTGTACCAGCTTTTTTCAATGCGTCTATTAAGCATTTAAACCCATAAATGTATCTTCCTTTAAATAGGTTATATTTAGCTAACTTATACCAGAATCGTACAGTTTCTTCGAGTATAACTTGTTGCTCTGTCAGTGTATTTAAATGTGCTTGATTTCTATACGCTGCAATTTTAGGTTCAAAGTGATGAAGAATATGGTCAATGTCGATGTTGTACCGATTAGCTACTTCTATAACGTTTAACAGTTCAGAAAAAATATGTTGTTCTCCTGATATATAGTCAACATAATCCGGCAGCACGCTAATATCTCCAGACATAAGCTTATTAACGCAGGTATTAATTTTAGCCCATTGCTGGAATTTACCTAGCCAATAAAGCGTATCAGGGTCCTTCTCCTTCACCCAACTTAGATCGGTATAACGACGAATGTGTTTTAATGCCTGCTCATGATCTCCTTTTGCATCGCAAGCATTAGCACACAGAAGTTCGGAGTAAGCTATGTATACAAACAGCGGCCTACTTAGCTTTTTTCGTGGCTCTTTCCCTTTTCGCTTGGAGTTGTGAACCAAATGATATTGGAGCTGTCCCAATCGACCCATTCGATGTGCAAATTCTTGAACCTTGTCCCACAGGCTTAATGATCTGCACACGTTCGCTAAATCTTTCAAAGCATCTAATTGCTCTATCTCGTCCAAGCGATCAACAAAAGGGGCAAATTCAGTGGCAGCTTGAAGATTGACAGCCCGATCCTGTCCGATGTTGATTTGGAACAGGCGATATTGGCAGATCGCCAATCGCTCTGAATGCTGGTGCTTCTCACTTTCAGCCACCTTTTTGTACAGGTATGCCGCTGCTTCATTGTAGCCGTCTTTGTACACATTTTCTGCAACTTCAAAGAGCGACGGCGGATAACTAGGATTATCCAACAACAGAATTACAACTCGCTGCAAGCAGTCCAGTCGCCCTAGCTCAATGCATCGGTATAGGAATGGGCAGATCTTTTTCCAGTTGAGTGGAGATTCTTCAATGCACTCTTCAATGTAACGTTCGTAAAAATAATCCAGTGGTAAATTCATTCCCGCAGTAATGCAATCCAATTGGTGAACAGAAATAGAACGATTGCCCGTCACAATGCTACTAACTGTACCTACATTCAAATCAATAATGCGACCAAACTCGGTCATGGTTAAGCCTTTTCGTTTTAGATAGGTTTGAATTTCTGCTCGTATCGTAGGTGTGATTTCCATGGATAAACCACCCTTTCAGCGTTTTCATAGGATTCCAATTTCAATAAAAATTATAGTTTGGGAATGTATAGTATAATTTAATATTTTGTCTATCCATGACAATACCATCTTTTGGCACAAAAATAAATACTATTATTTTATTGCTTTTTATCTTTTTAATAGGAGAGTATTGGATGATGGCCGTAAAAATGACAAGGAATTTAGAAACTTTTGGTAGACTCGTAATTCCCAAAGCAATACTCATAACCTGTGATATTAGTTCAAATGACGCTGTAGAATTTTTCACAGATGAAGAAAAAGGTATCCTATCCCTAAAAAAATACATTGGGCAGTCTTGTAAGTTTTGTCAATCTACCGAGGGATTAAGTTACTTTAAGGGCTCCCTTATATGTACAAGCTGTAGATATATGCTTAAGAGTCATCCAAAGCCCGTGTAAGTCAGCTCATACCAAAAATGTTCGATCAGGCAGGTGACCTGTTAAGAAAATAAAAGGAGAAGATCACTTGAAAAATACAGGTATGACACGTCCCTTGGATACGTTAGGCCGGATTGTTGTTCCTAAAGAAATGCGGGCCTCTATGGGTATTAAGGCTGGCGATCCTTTAGAATTTTATTTAGATGTTGAAACAGGATTTTTGAGTATGCGGAAGTATATTGGAGTCTCCTGCAACTTGTGCAGTTCGGTTAAGGATTTAACCTATTTCAGGGATTCATTTTTATGTAAAAAATGCATACTCGACCTGAAAGGAAACATAGGTGTGAGTCAAATTCCTGCTCCTGCTGTTAAGGAACCGTACAAAGAAAAAAGAGCAAATCGGTCGTCTTCAAAAAAATTGGCTGCACAACTAAGAAGACTCATGAGTGAGCATCCAACAGCCAAGCAAGGCGACTATGCTGAATGGCTTGGCGTATCCCAAGGCCGTATTTCCCAGCTTAAAAAGCTGTTATAGGTGCCGCTCAGCTCATACTCACGCGCAACTAAATAACCAGTCGCTGATTGATTACAGGGCGACTGGTTATTTAAACTTGCTAAATGTTCTGGTCCTTATCAGACATACGGGGCAGTCCTCATACCTGGATCGGCTTAGAATTTTGTTAACAATGGTCTACTTCTTCTTTTTTTCATTTTTTGAAAGAAGTATAAAGAATATCACAATTAAAATAATCCCAGCTAAACTGTAAATAATATTGATATTTTCATTTTTAAACTGAGTAAAAATGAGTCCAACAATAGCAATAAGCAACACAATAAGCGAAAATAACATTTTCATGTTCATTTTTACATAACCTCCATAAATTTTGAACTGGGAAGACATTTGTAACGGATGGGGAAAATATTTATACTCCTCAAGGGGTTGTAGGTTGTATTGCTGAAGTGGGCTTAGCTATTGCCGAAAATGCTTTTGCCTTTGCTAAAATTGCTAAAATCAAAGATGTGATTAAAGCAGGGGGGGGAATTACCAAGTTTATTGGGAATTTAGTCCCAGCATTTAAAATGGCTCGAGAAGATGGCTATACTGTAACTCGCGCACTAACTTTTGCCATAACATACTCAGCTAAAGATGCCGGTCCTGAACTTATTAGTGCTGCAGTAGGCTTTTTCAGTATCGGGCAAATATACTCAGCTTGTTTTGAATAGATTATTCTTCAAACACCCTTTATGGGTGTTTTTTTATTGACGGATTGTCAAACCAAGTGCGACAATCCGTCTTTCTTTGAAAGAAGTAAAACGGCATCTCTTTTTTAGTCTAATGTTCGTCAGCCGAGGATGAGGATGTCCCTCCCCCCTGCTCCTGCTTCAATTGCGCTTCATGCGGTGCTCCAGACTTTCGGTCGAATGTAATCGGCCCTTTGCGATTAACCAGCCGTTTCAGATCCACGGTCATTTCATTTTTCAGCTTATCAATTAGTTGCTCCTCTTTGATGCCCTTGCTTTTGGCGATATCGACCAACGATTTTCCTTGTCCCAGCTCATTCTCTAGCCGGGCAGGAGTGATACCCAGAAGCTTGGCGACCTTCTCATTCAAATGGTGGTTCCAGCCGCCAGGTCCTCTGCCGTGTCCATGTCTGTGAACATGCCCATGTTCATGACGGCCCTGTGGCTCAGCATTCCGCTGTGAGGCTTCTCCTTGACTTGAAGCGTTGGGAACGGGAGCTTGCAGCTGGTTACCCGGTTCAGCACCGGAAGCTCCGGCGACACCCGCAGTCCCATACATCATCACTCCTCCATATAGGATAGCAGCGGTCAATTTCCATTGGTTTTTCATGATGCAGACCCTTCTTTCATTCTTTTTCATTCTATATTTTCTCTTTTTGCTTTTTTTATTCATCCTACATATTTTTGCAAAATCCTTAATGTAAAAATAACAAAATGTTGAAAATTGCAATCTGTTTTATAATGGCGGGTAACAACTAGATATCGCTATAAAATTATCTATAAGAGATGCAGGTGATAGCGATGGAATGGTATTTTGCATACAAAGATGAATTGGAAAAAGTTTTTCGTCAAGCGGAAGAACGGACAGCCGCGTTTCCTGCTCCATTTCAGAGTCAGGGCTTGGACTATCTGGCCCGTTTTAATCCGTTACGGGAAGACAGCACGCGTAACTACATATGCTATTTGCTTCCGTTCTGGCTGCAGGAACTCACCGGGCTGGCTCCCGAAATTTGCCGTAAGCTGTCACTCGGCAACGTGTTCGTCATGGCTCATTATTTGATTCAGGACGATGTGATGGATACAGCAGCAGACAACCGAAAAATGCAACTCGCTTTAAGCCAATTGTTCTATACCGAATGTTTGGACGTATACCGGGACCTTTTTCCCGCGTCCTCTCCTTTTTGGACGTATGCCCGAACGTATATCGGTGAATGGGCTGTTAGTGTGACATCTGAAGGAACAAAGGACTTTTTTCAGGGGGAACGACATCTGGTGGCGCTGAAAGCCAGTCCGTTAAAAATGGCTGGGACGGGTGCTTTGCTGCTCGCAGGACGGTCCGACCTGATCCAGATCATTACGGACATGACAGATACAGCGCTGATTGTACTTCAAATGTCGGATGACTGGGCCGACTGGTCGGAGGACTTGGAGGAAAACAGCTACAACTGCCTTTTGTCTCATATCAGCGCCGAGCAGAAGACCGCTTATCGAGAAGGTCTTGGACCGGAACAGATTCGGGAGGCGATTTATGTACGCGGCGCGCTTGCCAGTTACGTAAGTATTGCTGATCAAGCGGTGCAGCAGTTGGAAAATCTGGAGCCGGACATCCCCGGCCTGCGTATGTTCACACGTTCGATCGCAGAAGAGCTGGGCGAGGAAGCGGCGGAGATTGAAGCCGGACGTTCGCATTTGCGAAGAGGCGGTCTGGATTTTTGGCTCTCCAAAAATATGAAATAATGCTAGATTTTGATGAGACTTTCGTGGTATACTGACTAGGTAAATATAACCAATTGAATGAGAGGGTGATTTTTGATGGCTACTGAAGTTCTTCAAACACAAGTCATTCAAAAAGCGTGGGAGGATGCCAGTTTCAGAGAAAAACTGATGACCGATCCCAAATCAGCAATTCGTGATGTGTTAGGAGTCGTGATCCCCGATCATATCCAAATCAAAACGTTAGAGGAAACAGCCGATCAGTTTTATCTGGTCATTCCTCCAGACCCTTCCGGCGTGCTCGCTTCATCCCAGAAACCACGCTCCATGTGGTAAATTGGTTTTTGTAGCAAACTTGTTTTATATTCCTTAAACACCATGCGGGTGGGTTCAGCAAACTTCCTTCCGTTTTCCCTAGCACAAAAAGCCGGATATTATCCGGCTACGGGGAAGCGGATGGTCGCTTCTGTTCCCACCCCTTTTGCACTTGTAAAGGATATTTTGCCGTTCATTGTCTCAATAATCCGAAAGGTTACCATCATGCCCAAACCTGTGCCTTTGGTCTTATTGGAAAAGTAAGGCTCACCCAGTCTCGATAAAGTCTGGGCGTCCATTCCTTCGCCATTATCCCGAATATGAATAACAGCTTCTCCGTTCTCTACATAAGCCCATATATGAATATGCCCTTGATCTCGCAGCGCTTCAATACTGTTTTTAATAATATTGATGAACGCCTGCTTGAACTTGGAGGAATTCCCGCGCACTTTGATTTCCTGGGGAATATCCAAAGAAATTTTGCCACCTTGCAAGTTAGCCATCGGACTAATGATTCCTTCAATATGTTTAAACTCATCCAGGATAGATAACGTTTTGGTTTGCTCAAATTCAGGCTTGGCAAATGTCAGAAAATCGGTAATAATCGCGGAAGCCCGATCCAGCTCCTCCAGTGCGATATGCAGATATTCTTTGTTCTTACCATCCTCCTGCTTGCTCATTAACTGGAGAAATCCACGGGTAACCTGAAGCGGATTGCGTACCTCATGAGCCACAGATGCAGCCAGATCGCTAATAATCTCCATTTTCTCCGAACGCTGAAGCTCATTATTGAACATCTCCAGCTCTCTGGAATAGCGAACAACCTGCTTATGCTTCTCTGCCAGCCTTCTGCCCAAAATTGCTATCAGCGCCAGCACAAAGCCGAACACGCCCCATTTCCACAGAAACATATTGTAGTGTCCGTCCCTGAGGAAGAACCAGGTCAGTTCACCAATGGAAATGACTGCGAAAAAAGCAAAGCCTATCGATAAAATGATCGCTTCATGATCCCCTTTGATCGCCATACGAACCGAAGCAAACACCAGCAGTACGAGTAAAGCCACGAGCAATACGCTCAGCACGGATACACTGAAAAATAATATACGTCGTTTAAACGTTCCTGTGCTCCCAAATTGACAATCATCATCGTAAAGCAGAACAAAGAGTAAAATGTCAGCACTTTTCTAAATTTGCGAATCAGTATGATTGAACTTATGTTTTGCTCAAAAAGTAGGCTAGTGAAGGAAGGAGAATAAACATTCCTACATCAAAAAGCTGTAAATAGAGCTTGCCGTAGCTGCGATAGAACGTATACAGGAAAGGTGAATACGTCACGATCATCAAACCAATAGACAGCACAATTGCGCTTAGGGACAGCCACATTGCCATGCTCGGACGGAACAGAAAAAATGAGCAAATCAGCAGCACCAGAGCTATAAATATAAAGGTACTGCCCAGTACGATATCCAGAACATCCATTCTGACCAAGGTCCCCAGCAACTCACGATAATCACCAGTCATCACATTTCCGATAATGCCCAGTCTGTTCTTGCTGCTTTCCGTCCATATGTATAATGTTTTACCGCCGTCTTCCGGTCTAAGCGGGATCAGAATACGATTGTTTTCATAATTGTACCCGCGATAGGACTCGTAAAAATTGATGCCGTCCTTATACAGCGTAATATGTCTGCCATAAATATTTTCAAAAAGCACCGCCGGCGTTTCATCAATCAGCGATGGCAGCCGAATACGAATCCAGGCAGAGCCGGTGTTCGCGGGTTGCTTGGGCAACTCTGATTCATCATTAATATGCATCCAAACTTTGCTTGGGTCCCGCACCTCATCGAGTGATCCATCCTCCCCTTCCACTCCCCATCTCATATCCCAAGAAGGTATCCGGTGTTTCATTTCCGGGGTCGTTTTAGCCGCATAGGCGGGTAGGCCTATCGACAACAGTATTACAATGACCGCCAGCAGAGCGGCGACAGCTTTGGGCACAAGCCTCATGTTAAGCACCTCAAAGTTACATAGTAGGATTACAAGCTTGTATACGTTTTATCATTTTTCAACGTCCTGAAATAATATTATTCTATACGATGATGTTCATACCTTCTTCATAAGAAGGGTATCATGTTCTTTTTACTCATTTTTTGTCAAATCTTCATATTGATTTATGATCATGTCCTGTTCACGTGGCTCCATCTGTTCTCTGAGGCCAATCCATGGTTCGCACTCTTCATCCTCATATATCGTCCAAATATCCGAAAATAAATAATCGCGTATTTCTACCACTTTTCCAGACTGACTGCCACCTGACCAGTATAAGCCTTCCGGACGTCGGATCAGGATACGGGAAAATCCCGGGGTAGATGCCTTTTGTCCTACTCGGATACGGCTAATCATCGGACTAAACATATACCATTCCAATTCCTATCCCTCCATATCCTCTTTATCATATCACAGCAGTTACCGAAAAAAACGTTCATTAGGAATGGCAACATTCCGATTTCGCATGATTTCAACCTCGTACAGACACACTAACCCCAGGTTTAGTCGTTCTGCCTTTTGGGTAAGGTCGGAATAAGCAATCAACGAACAAAGGAGCTGAAGCACGATGGCAAAAAGAGATCATAGAAACGATGAGCTTCATGACAACGATTTTGAGCCCTCCCTGCAAAATGCAGAAACGAACTGGGAAAACCTGACCGAAGGACCGGATACTCCACTGGAAAACGTTCCAGATGCCGATGATGTATCCCCGGACAGCCCTGTTGACCCTTCCGCTCCGGCGGAATTTATACATGGCACGGATTTACTGAATGGTACCGATGGGGATGACGAGGACGAGCGGTTATCGAGCCTTCCAAAAGGGTAATGAAGTATATAACCGAAAGGAGTTGACGTGTTCATATGTATAAAGATCCTATGTCTCAGGCGGATATGGCGTATAAACGTTACAAAGCCTTGAATCCTGTGGAAGAGGACGACCGCAGGTCTGCGGACAAGTCAAATACAGATGATACCGAGCAACATCTTGTCGAAGACATTCCGCGAGGCGTCGCATCGGCAAAGCCCGTGCCCAAGGACCAAGCATGATCAGGGAACAAATATGGGAATGCAAAAAGGGTGCCTTCGCAAGCCACGCAGATGATGAATGGCTGGCTTGGAGTACCCTTTTTGTATGTGTATTTGTTACAAAGGCAGCAGCGCTACGGTTAATTGGGCTTCCAATCCCTCGACCATTTTATTCCATGTCGCAGGCTTGTTCGACAACACCGTGTAATAGCAGCGCAGGAAGGCAGCCACTAACGCTGCGCTCACCTCGTTTACGCTGTCATCCTCAGGCATATAGCCCAGATTCAGCCCTTCTACCGCGACACCATCGTTATTCCAGGATGGATGTACATAGTCCAGATCCAGTCGCTTGTAGCCCAGATGGGATAGCACCTCACGCCGCACATACGGGTCCATCGGCTTGACGCCGCCAAAGGTATGATCATTTCCACGGTAAGGATCGTAAATTTCCGCAAACATCCCCTGCAACTGCTGTCCGCTGGCCTGAGCAAGCGAATGCAAATCAGCTTGACGATGCTTCCAAAGAAAACGGCCAATACCGAGTCCCGGCTGTCCAATGATCGTAAAGTCCGTCATGGCGACATTAAAATCCTCATAGTAGCGATATTCGGTTGCACCGACCACTCTATGGTCCTGTACGGCGACAAAAACACGGATGCCCGGGTCTTCCAACGGTTCTTTCCACAAGCTGTACTCCAGCACTTCCTCCGGTGGGAATACCTCCTGCATCAACTGATGCATGCTCGCAAACAGCGGGTCTTCAATATGAGTAATGCGATGATATTCCATATGGCATACTCCTTTTTTATTTTGAGATGTAGTGATTTAGTGATCGGTATGAAAAGGATTTCTCCATTCCATCAAGGCCGCATAATTACGCGATTGTTCATCATCCAGATAATCGGGCATGATGCCAACAGGCACCCGTCCGCAACGAAGCAGGAACGTTAACACCGGGTCCTTGAGCTCGCCGGATACCACGGCATCTACATACGCTTCGGCGCTTAACTGCTCTGCATGATGCTGATAACCGGGCATACGTCCCGCGCCCAGCAAACGATCCAATCCGCGCTCGATGACGAGATGGTATAAGGAAAAAATAAGCCATTTGCCCAGACCCAGTCGACGATATGCGGGACGGACAGCCAGATCAATGACATACAGTGCCTTACCGTCCTCACGGTGGGTACGGATGTAACCGTCATCTGCGACTTCCTCCCACGTATGTTGGGGATGCTCGGGGTTGTAGTGCATCAGCAGGCTGGTCACCGAGCCGGCCAGTTCCCCCTCGATTTCAACACACAGCGCTCCTTCTGCAAAATGCTCAACCTGACTGGCAATCTGCTCCCGACTCCACAACAGCTCCTGCGGATAGGGGGGCGGAAAGCTCTCCTGCTGAATACACAGCAGCCCCTCATAATCGGCTATCGAATAATTACGGATGACCGCCCGCAGCGGACGATCCCCGTCAAAGACAAACCATTCTTTGCGATACATGACGCCCTTCCTTTCGTTAGCTCCAGTCTGTGTACAAATCTGTACGGCGGTCACGCCATGTGGTCACTGAGCCGCGCTCGCGTACATCATACAATAGCTGCAAATCAAGATCCGCGGTGACGATCATATCGTTGTTCAGCTCACCTTCTACCATAATGCCGCGTGGCGGAAATGGAATATCATTCGGTGTAATGACTGCCGCCTGTCCATAGTTGGCCCGCATAAAATCAACCGTAGGCAAAGCGCCTACCGTGCCTGTCAAAACTACATACACCTGATTTTCAACCGCTCTGGCGTGGCTTGTATACCGTACCCGGTAAAAACCGTGGCGATCATCCGTACAGGATGGACAGAAAATGATATCTGCTCCCTTCGCCTTCGCCATGCGTACGATTTCGGGAAATTCAATATCATAGCAGGTCAGCATTGCTATTTTCCCCTTGGACGTCTCAAACACATTTAGCCCCTCACCGGGAGCCATATTCCATTCATGCACCTCAGTCGGTGTGATGTGAATTTTGTCCTGTGTGACTACGCCTCCGTCCGGGTAAAACAAGTGCGCCGTATTATATAAACGTTCGTTTCGTTGCACCACATGGGTACCGCCGATGATATGCATCCCGGTCCGGCGGGCGAATGAAGTAAATAATTCAAGGTAACGATCTGTAAAATCCGGCAGATCGTTAATGGTCAGGGCCTTGCCTTGACTGTCACCAATGGACATGAGCTGGGTGGTAAAAAACTCGGGAAACAGAACAAATTCCGCACCAAATTCCTCGGCTGTTTTGATATAATGCTCCGATTGAAGGGCAAATTCTTCGAACGAATCAATCGTATGCAGATGGTATTGAACCGCCGACACTCTGATTTTGCTCATAATTCCTCCTTGTACATAACGTCTTTTAGATGGCAAGGGATTCCCGTTGCTGTTCACATTATAACCGATTCAAAACCGGGCGAGAACAGAACCTGACAAACAGGTCTTGCCTTCTGCACCTACTTTGTTTAAAATAAGGTCAACTCTTTTGAATCACATGAACAAAGACATGGACGGAGACAAGTAAACGTCTACCCGGATTTCCACAGAAAGGTACGAATTGCTGAGAGCGTACCGAAATCCCGCGTTGAAATTCACTCCCGAGTCGAGCCTTGAACCAGCATAAGGATTCATTTCTTATCTGCACTAGAGGTTTCCGGAAGCCCCCGTTACGGGCATCAAGCTCAGAAGGAGCTACTGTCGGCTGGAATGGCGTTGACGACTTGTATGTATACTTCTGTAATTAGGGTGGTACCACGGCATTCGTCCCTTGCGGCGAATGCCTTTTTGTGTTATTTTCTGAAAAAATATCTATCGATTGACAGAAAAAACAATTTTTATTCGGGAAAGGATGTTATTTATGTCGACAAATGAAAATTCTTTGGAGCTGCTGCGGGAACAGCTTGATGCTACCAACCTGCAATTGCTGGAGCTGCTGTCGCAGCGTGCTGAACTGGCCGGACAACTTGGTAAATTAAAAGAAGCTCAAGGGGTGCCTGATTTTGATCCGGTACGCGAGCAACAAATGCTGGACAAGCTGATCGCCGCTAACCGTGGACCTTTCGACGACGCTACGATCCGCCAGTTGTTCAAAAATATTTTCAAGGCTTCCCTGAACTATCAAAAAGAAGAACACAAAAAGCATCTGATCGTTAGCCGCAAAAATCAGCCGGATAGCACAGTCATCAAGGTTAAGGACACGCTCGTTGGTGGCAAAGCCTCCGTTATGGTCGCAGGTCCCTGCTCGGTGGAAAGCTACCAGCAAACTCGTGAAGTCGGTGAAGCTCTGAAAGAGGCGGGCGTTCCGATTCTTCGTGGTGGCGCGTTCAAGCCGCGTACGTCTCCGTATGATTTTCAGGGACTGGGCATTGAGGGTCTGCAAATTCTCAAACGCGTAGGCGATGAGCTGGGACTGGCTACAATCAGTGAAATCGTCGACCCAAGACATTTGGAGGAAGCGATCCAATACATCGATATCATTCAGATTGGTGCGCGTAACATGCATAACTTCGAGTTGCTCAAAGCTGCCGGCGAAACCAGAACTCCGATCCTGCTTAAACGCGGACTTGCAGCCACAATGGAAGAGTTCCTTCATGCTGCGGAATACATCGTTTCCCGTGGCAACACGCAAGTGATGCTGATCGAACGCGGTATTCGTACGTACGAAAAATGGACACGTAACACGCTGGACATTTCCGCCGTGCCGATTTTGAAAAAGGAAAGCCATCTGCCTGTTCTGGTCGACGTGACCCACTCCACAGGACGTAAGGACATCCTCGCCCCTTGTGCCAAGGCCGCACTTGCTGCCGGAGCAGACGGGATCATGGTGGAAGTCCATCCGAACCCGGCAGTCGCTTTGTCCGATGCCCAGCAACAGCTGAATATTCCTGAATTCCACAACTTCATGTCCGAAGTAAAAGAATCCGGTTTGTTCAAAGTGAAATAAATCGCTTTCATTTTCTCGGATTATGATGTAACATCTAATCAGGATTGTGACTGATAATGCAGGCAAAACCTAGATACATGTATGCTCAATTTCTTTTTGATGCATAATGTATTTAGGTTTTTTTATACCTAAAATTAGATATAAAACCATAATTGTGTTCACAGTCTTAATCCTAGAAAACATCATGTGAAAGTTCAGGAAGGGGAAAAGAAAATGAAAGAGAGAAAATGGTTAAACGTTTTTCTATTAGGTATGATATGTATTTTGGTCATCAGTGGTTGCAGTGGCGGAAAGGCTCCTGCTGTTGCAAAGGATGAAAAAGCTACTCCAGCCAAAGAACAAGTGGACAATAAAGTGGAAGCTAAAGCGACGAAGGCTAGAACCGTTATTACGACCGATGGAGAAGTCGATGATATGAATTCGGTTATTCGCTTCCTCCTCTATTCTAATGAAATGGACTTGTCCGGTATCGTACTGACCAGTTCCGTGTACCATTATGCAGGTGATGAAAAAGCAGGCATAAAGCCATTCAGATGGACTGGAACTCAATGGGTAACGGATATGATCGATGCTTATGGAGAGATTTACCCTAACCTAACTAAACAAGCCGAAGGATATCCAAAGCCTGAATATATTAAGAGCGTGACCAAGATAGGCAATATTTCATACAAAGGTGAGATGGACAAAGAAACAGAAGGATCTAATTTCCTTAAAAATCTCTTCCTGGATGATGACAAAAGAGATTTATATGTACAAACCTGGGGTGGCACAAATACGACAGCCAGAGCTTTAAAATCCATTGAGGACGAATACAAAAATACAGCTCAATGGGCTGATATCCAAAAAAAGGTAAGTGATAAGCTCCTTCTTTATATCATTTTGGATCAGGATGACAGCTACAATAAATACATCGCAAAAAATTGGCCCGACATCAGAATTATCAATGATCAATCTAACTTCTGGCATTTTGCATACGCTTGGAAAATGCACACGGAAGAAGTAAACAGCAAATTACACGGGGACTGGAATTTCAAGAATATCCAAAATGGTCACGGCAAATTGCTCGATATGTACGCTTTGATGGGCGATGGAAAGATGATTCCAGGTGAATTGGCTGAAGAACAAAGAGGCAGTGACGCTTATTTGAAGAAAAATCCACAATATGATAAATATGATTTTATCTCTGAAGGAGACTCTCCATCATTCTTTTATCTGATTGATAACGGTTTGCGGAGTATGGAAAACCCAACCTATGGTGGCTGGGGCGGTCGTTTCGGTGTGGTTAACGATAAATTATTTAGAAATACCGTGTTAGACTATGATGTGTATACGAAAAAATTTGAAGCAGAATATTCTCTGATGAGATGGTTTGATGATATTCAAAATGACTTTGCAGCTCGTGCAGATTGGGCTATTGCATCCGACTATAAAGATGCCAATCATAATCCAACTTTAAGCATTAAAGAAGGAGTAGATGTAGCAGCTAGTCCCGGAGAGAAAATAACACTGCATGGAGAAGGATCAGATCCGGACGGCGATCCATTAACCTATAAATGGTGGAGATATTTTGAAGCCGATACGTATGAAGATTCTAAAGTAAAACCCGCGGAAGTTAAACCTGAAATGCTGGGTAACATGCAGCTTGGACTTCATAGAGAAGTCGCCAAGGGTGAGAAAGTAAATACGATTGACTTGCAAGGCAGCGATACCAATGCAGTAAGTTTTACAGTTCCCGCCGATGCCAAGTCCGGAAATACGATTCATATCATCGCAGAAGTACAGGACAATGGAAAGCATCAGCTAAAACATTACCAACGTGTGATTGTAACTGTAAAATAAAGGACGGAACGTCCATTGAAAAAGGCTCATGGAATTAACACTCCATGGGCCTTTATTTATGCATTTTGGACCAGCGCATATTCGCGTTTAAGCCTTCTTTTCAGGTAAAGGGACATAATATCCTTTGCCATTCGGACCCATCGCGAATTTATTGCGAAGATGGATAAGATTAGGGCCAAATTTGGCTTCCAACTCTTCACGGAACTCATACATGATTTCCATAATATAAACATCATGAATAATCACTTCCGTGATCGGCATCACAAGCCCCGGATGCATCGTCCATGCAGCACGGCTGTCATTCCCGAGCGAAAGTATACCGGCTACAACCTCCCGGTCATCTACGCTCAGTACAATCCACCGTCCCCCAATTTCGGACGTAATTTCCTCACTCATATCATGGTGATAAATGGTGGCGAAATCAAATTTAAGATCTCCGTACGCTACAATGAAAATCTCAATGCCTTCCCGGGCGACTTGCTCTAGAGCAGCTCTGAACACCTCGGCATCCTCTTTCCAAATTTCCATTAAGATTCGGTGTTTGGCTCCCTTAATCCCTTCATTGATGCGACTTATAATGGCTTCATAACCCGATATATTCCAAATATTCTCTCTGTTTTGGGACGATGCTGTATACTGCTCCAATGTCTCTTGCGCTACATTAAAAATCTGCTCTGCTTTGCGTTTTCTCTGGGCAATCAATTCATGGGGCGGGAGTGGTACATATAGCGGTGTATTATCCTGACTGACCATAATGTCCCCACGGTTAACCATCCCTGATAAAACCTCATAAATTTTAGATCTTGGCACGCCGGAATTCAATGACACAGCGTATCCCGAAAGTGGAGAGCTTTCCAACAAGGTCACATAAGCTTTAGCTTCATATTCCGTAAAATTCAGATCCCGCAGAATTTCTAACACATTTGGTTTCATGATGCATTCTCCTCAAATTCATGTTCAACCTTACTATATCACTTCCCCTTGACAAAAACCGATATACGCACTATCTTTTTTATTAGTAGTCACCTAAGTAGCTACTCTAGTAACTACTAATATTTTATTTGATATGAGATCATGTCAGGGAGGATTTCACTTGAACAAAGTCATAGCTATCAGCAGCAACAGCAATCGCATCTACTACAGCGCTACGATTCTGGCTCTGCTGATTTGGAGCACATCGTTTATCGCCACAAAAGCAGCGTATACCACATTCCCCCCTCTTACGTTGGGACTATCCAGATTTATGATAGCCTCCGCCGTGTTGGGTATTGTTTTGCTTATAAGAAAGGAATTTGTCAAAATTAAGCCAAAGGACTTAGCTATGATTGCATTTAGCGGTGTTTTGGGAATCACTATCTATTTTTCAATGGAGAATATAGGGGTAAGCCTGACCACCGCTTCCAACGCAGCACTGATTGTCGCCTCCTATCCCGCGATTACATCGCTGCTTGAACTCATGATATATAAAGTGAAACTGTCCAAATATAAAATTATCGGCATTGCACTGGCTATGATCGGGGTATATTTTTTGACTTCGGTAGGCGGAAGCTCGAATGGAAAGAATGAACTGATCGGAAATTTAATATTGATTGGAACTGGTTTTGCGTGGGCATTTTATACTTTCATGACGCGCAAGGTCGTGGACAAATACCCGCCCGTGACTTTATCTTTTTATCAAACTATTGCAGGCAGCATCTTCTTTATACCTCTGGCACTCATTGAAAAAGATAGCTGGCAAGCTCCGACAACGGGATCGTTTATGTTGTTAATATATCTGGGCGTGTTCTGTTCCGTTATCGCATTTTTGCTTTACAATTACGGATTAATCAAGCTGTCACCGAGCAGCTCCGTTTCCTTAATGAACCTGGTACCCATATTCGGGGTATTATTCTCTGTTTTATTGTTGCAGGAAACCATTTCATGGCGACAAATCATTGGCGGTTTGGTCGTTATCCTAGGTGTCCTACTCAGTGCACAGCAACCAAGCAGCAAATAGCACAATAGTATTCATGCTCTTTGTTCATCTTCCGCTAGGGTTAAGAACATATATCCTTAAAACAAAAAGACGCGATTTACGCGCCTCTTATGAATATATCTTGTTGTCCTCTGACTCTTACAAGAGTCATAATATGCCCTTCCTTATGATTTTCAAGTTTCATGGTCTGTATTCAGCAGAAAACCTTTACTAAGATTACAGTAACCGATATTATCAATGAGGCGAAAATTAATCGTTCAACTTTTTACAAATATTATAAGGATAAATACGATTTGAGAGAGTTATTAGTAAAATCCACTTTAGAGGAGCTTTCTAATAACATAAAGCTAAATTTTTTCAAATTACAGTACAATAAAATTAATACCTATAGAAGTTCATTTGTCCAATATAATGGATAATATTACGAACGGTATGTATCGTGCTTTTTTGTGATTTTTGCAGGGGGGATCGTAAAGGAGGTAAAGGTAACGCTATTTCCGAATACTAAGACTTCAACTAAAATATATAACGATGTGCCACAATAAAAGGGCGAGCGACCTTACCATGTTTCTCGCCCAGGTCGGTTGCATTCATGCAGTCGGCTTTTTTCTTTCACATAGAAATGGCGGTTATATTGATTAATGAGCTTGTCCAGAATCATAGATTGTCTGAGCACGCTGGAGTGACTGAAGCCATGTTTTGCTTGCAAAACATAAAGCTTTTGTCGAGCTTTCTCCAACCGTTGTCGCAAAATGTCGTCCCTTATCATTATATAACCTCCTTTGTCGTATTCTTAGTTTAGAGGGTTATGAATAAGTTTACTAAAAGTAAAGGTTTGGGATAATTATCTATTATCAAACAAAAAGAGACCCGCTGAAAGAGCAGGTCTGCAATTAAATATGTTCATGCACATCGAACCGTTGTCTACAATACACCTATCCGGCAGGACGAACATCCCGATCCGTTGCGTTATTTGGGGCAGAGGCGTGGAAAACTCCCCTTCCCTTCACCCATAGCAACAACGCCGCAACCAGCAACATTCCACCGTTAAACACAAAGATCCAGCGGATCGGTATCCAGCTCCCAAGTAAGCCGCCAATGAGCGGCCCTGCCATCATCGCCAGTTGTGTCGCTGACTGATTCAAGCTAAAGGCTCGTCCGCGAAACTCCGGTTTGGTAACCTCCACAGTCATCGCATTAATAGCCGGAACGACAGACGCATAAAACAATCCGTAACCGAACCGAAGCGCACCAAAGCCGATAAAATTCGATACAAAAAATTGCAAAATATTGCCGATTCCCGAACCAATCAGCCCGATCAGCAGCACTTGTGCAAATCCAATCCTGCCACCAATCCGTCCCCAGCGGGGGGCCATCAGCACAGCCGCAATACCTACAGCTGAGAATACAATTCCGGAGCTTAAAGACGCTCGGCTACGGTCAATTCCCATTTCCAGAACATATACCGTAATCAGCGGCTCCAGGATCATGATGGAAAAGGTACTCAATCCAGCCAGTATGAGCAAAAAATACAACGGCCGATTAGCAATAGCTTCCTTGAGATCATCACGGACATGCGAGCGGGTACTGGTTCCCTTGAAGTTGTCCTCTCTAGCGGCAAAGGTCGCAATTAGCGCAGAGACCAGCACAAGCCCCGCAGAAAATAGAAAGGTATTTCGATTGCCGTAATAATGGCTTACCACTCCGCCAATCAACGGACCTATAATGCTGCCCGTCGCCCCGGAGGTTGCCATAATGCCGAGTGCATAACCCGTTTTATCCTCAGGCGAACCCGTTCCGACCAATGCGATGGCGGCAGGAATAAACCCGGAGAGCAGGCCCTGAAACAGCCGTACCCCTACGAACACATACGGATCAGTCACAAAGGCACATATCAAATACAATACCGCCAGACTAAAGCCTGAACGAATCAGCATCGGCTTCCGTCCATACTTATCTGCGAGCGAACCCCAAAACGGGGCAATCAGCGCACTGGCTAAAAAGGTAACCCCAAAGGCGATCCCAGCCCACAGCTCCAGATGATCGGTCACACCCATTTCCGTATTTAGAAAAATAGGTAAAAACGGAATAGATACGGAATAGGCCATGCTGCAAAAAAATACACCGATCCACAAAACGACCAGGTTTCGCTTCCAATATAGATGCATGATGCTACACGCCCCTTCTCCTCATTCCATTATTAACCTCTAAATTTGAAAAGTCCACAGCAAACCTCACTCTTCAGCCGTGGAACAACCATGCAGAAGCTGATATAATCGAATGGAATGGAGTTGATGACATGGCTAAAAAAAGAAATTCGTCTTCCCCTGCTCCTGCGGCTCAGGACAAACCTGCAACGTTAAAGGATCTGTTGAGTCAGGACGTGCTGAATAAGCTCAAGGCTCAGGCCAATGAAGCTCAGGCAGAGCAGGATAAACGTAAGGAAGACGAACGGCAGCGTGCCCTCGAAGCAAAAAAAGCAGAACAGAAGAAGCTGGACAACAACTTCGAGCATCTGCTGAATAACAGCAATCTGGACTGGCACAAATATAAATAAACCAAAACCATCCCGGTTTTGGCCTATCTCCACGCTTGATTATATTATAGCCAGTCACGGATGTGTTGTACCGAATATAGCACCCCTACCCAAACCGGCAGACTGAACGCCATACCCCATATGAGACCTTTAGCCAGCTTTTTGTCTACCTCCACCATGATTCTGCCCCTTTCCTTGGGAATAGCAGCAGTATGGGCCAAGAATACGGAATTCAAACCCGTATTTCCTTATCCCCACAAAAAAAGGTATGATAGAAAACGGAAAAGTGCTCTGCGCTGTCCCAAACTATAATTTAGGATTTTACACATCTAACCTTTCAGGAGGAATACAAATGATCCGAAAAACGATACGTCCCTGGTATATGCTGTGCCTGCTGGCTACCATGCTCGTGCTGGTTGCTGGATGCGGCACAAAAGCGACAGATGTTGAAGCCGCAAGCCGGACAAGCAGTACAACCCCTGCCGCGACTAAAGAAAAAAGCAAACCTGTTTCCCATCCTGTCGTCACGATTGTCATGAACGACGGTAAAAAGATTAAACTTGAGCTGTACCCGGAAGTAGCACCGAACACGGTTAACAATTTCATTTCCCTGGTGCAAAAGGGCGCTTACAACGGTACGATCTTCCATCGTGTCATCCCCGGCTTCATGATTCAGGGCGGTGACCCGCAGGGTAACGGTACAGGTGGCCCCGGTTACAGCATCAAAGGCGAGTTCAAGAGCAACGGTGTCAATAATACGCTCAAGCACACGCGCGGCGTACTATCCATGGCCCGCTCAGCGGATCTGGATTCAGCCGGATCGCAATTTTTCATCATGGTTGCCGATGCGGATTACCTTGACGGTCAATACGCTGCTTTCGGCAAAGTAACGTCTGGATTGGACGTGGTGGATGCCATCGTGAACTCCAAGCGTGACAGCAATGATAAACCGATCAAACCAGCTACGATGAAAAAAGTAACTGTGGACACGCTGGGTAAGAAATATCCTGCTCCAGTCAAAGTAAAGTAAGATCTTATCGGCCCTGTGCATATGCATGGGGTCGTTTTTCATGTTATACCATGTTATACAAAGATATTTATCTTGCTCCACAGTAATGTTTACTTGGTGCTGCCTCTGTGATGTAGTAAGAGTATATACACAAAAGGAAGCGTTTTCAATCATTATTTTTAAAGCTTTTTTACTGTTTCAAGGACCCGTCAACGTTCGACAAAAGAGGCACTGAAAGACATACTGTATGAACAGTACAGCCGTCTAATTGGATTTGGTCTCTACCGAACGAATACCCTCCATCTCTTGAAGCAACGACAACAGCTCCTCCGCTCCCTCTGACCGGGACAGCTTTAAAACCATATGAATAATCAACTGCTCGCCGTTATTGATGCGCTCGGCGTGAAAGCTGTGAATAGTCAGCTTCTTGTGCTCCAGCAGTTCTTTAATCCGATTCAGTACGCCCGGCTCATTTTCGACCTGGACAATCACTTGCCGCGTAGACGGAGTAGCAAGCTGATAAAAACGGCTATGGAGCAAGGACTGTGCTGTCAAAATAAAAAGGGTTACCCCTGCGCCAAGCCCGTACATACCAGCACCCACGGCAATACCAATCCCGGCGGTAGTCCAATTACCTGCGGCAGTGGTCAGACCTTTGATTCTATTTTTTTGTGTGAAAATCATCCCTGCGCCGATAAATCCGACTCCACTAATGACCTGTGCCGCTATTCTGGAAGGGTCCAGCGACAGGTTCGACCAAGCTGTTTGATCCTGAAAACCGTATTTGGATACTACCATCATGAGCGACGCGCCATACCGACAATGAAATGCGTGCGAATGCCCGCCTCCTTCATCCGACTTTTACGTTCATAGCCGATTAACGCGCCGCACAAGCCAGCGAACATAACGCGAATCAAATAATCCCAATCCCACATACTCTTGTTCACTCCACTACATTTTATTTCTTGAACAGATGTTATTACCCAAATTTTAAAGAACTTGCACTTCATGCTCCGGCAGATTGTGATGTGCCTTCCTTCCCTTGAGCAGCCATAGCTCCGGTGTATCCTGTACCCCTTCAAGTCTCAGGCTGAACGCCCTCGGCGGCAAATTACATATACGTAGCAGTAGACGGTTACCGTCTGCCGCTGCATCCACAAGCTCTAATGGCCTCAATGAATCGTTCCCGCCTGTGCGAATCAGATCACCCGTTGCACCAGTCGAACTCTCCCGGCTCCAGACACGCAGCTCATTCACAGACGGCGTGGCAATCCGCTTGCTGAAAGAAACGACCACCTCATCTGCAGTCGACCTATCCGCACGGAGCGGGATGGGCGGCTCATCGTACATATAGCCGCCCAGATGGTATTCGTAGGCGGTCCAGGTGTTATAACCGCCCTCCAGGGCGGTAGCCCCAAACCGCCGGGTCCATTCGCGGTCCCGAACCATACTCGCGAGTGAACCGATATCCGCCTGCACCCCGAGGGGCAGATTCGGATAAATGGCACGTACCGCCTGCGCTATGCGGGCGTAGCCGCCAATATAATGCGGCGGCAGGCGGCGGCGCATCCAGTCCGGCCAATGGGTCTGGAGCACATGCATATCCGGGGCTACGCACCCGATCATCGCTACCGCGTCCAGACCCTGCCATTCCCGTAGCTGGCCGGGGACATCACCGCGTCCGTTCACGGCCAGCGACCACGTCGCCACGCAGATGTCCGGCCGGACATCACGCACGCCGCCTACGCCATTCACCAGCTCGCCGATCAGCGCGTTCACGGCGTCCACGCGCAGATCGACCCACTGCGCGTACAGCTTCGGGACCTTCCGGTAGTAATTTCGCGCATGCTTGTCGCGGAATTCCGGAATGTCCTCGCCGCTGCGCTCGCGGAAGGCCCGCCGGGCATGCGGCCCGATATCCCCGTACACTCCACTGCGCAGCCCGTTCCATTCGGGGAAATAAGGCTCCGCCACCTCGAACCCGTCGAACGGAATGTCGGTGACCAGCCGGGCAGCGGCTTTCTTTTTCCACTCCACATACTCCTGTGCAAAATGCGAAAGCCGCTGAAACCCGTCATTCGGTTCGCGCAGCAGTTCCATGCGCCATCCCTTCCACTCTGGCGGCAACTGTGACACGCCAAAGGAACCATTGCCAAGCACCATCGCCCATACGGCGATTTCCCTGCGTTGAAAGGCGGCAACGAGCGCCCCATCTACTTCATTTTCACGCACAACAAAATAATGAACGGTCCGGTAGCCTGCAAGGGCGATTTCATCGGCTATACTGTCCCGCGAACGGTTCGCGTAATAGGAAAACAACGGATCTATTTGAATACTGGGGCCGCTCAACGCCCACGGCTTTATTTTTCCAGTCAGTGCTATAGATTCTGTTGGTTGTGTCCCGTCATTTCTGTTATAGCTCAATTGAATCCACCTCCGCACCCATCTTCTTCGCTATATACTCCTGCTGGTTCGCCTATGTTACCATACTTCGCAAATTCCGTGAAATGCAGACTTACAGACGGAAATGCAGCACATACTGTTTCACCATCATCAATCAGAGGTATTGGAATAACGAGTCAGGTTAGCTTATGAGCGGAGGAGGAGAATAGTCAATGGCAGAGCAGATGCAAGGAAAGATAGCGGTGGTCAGTGGTGGAGGTTCAGGCATCGGCAAGGCAGCCGCGATTCGGTTTGCAGAGCAAGGTGCCAAAGTGGTTATGCTGGATCGCACGCCCAAGCACGCAGAGGAAACGAAAGCAGCCATTGAACAGGCTGGCGGTGAAGCCCTTGTGCTGGAATGTGATATTCCCAAGCCGGAAATGATTCGGCAAGGCTTCGCTAAAGTCGTGGAAACATACGGAAAGCTGGATGTCGTGTTCGCCAACGCAGGGATTAACGGCACTATGGCTCCCATCGAAACGCTGGAGCCGGAGGATTGGGACCGCACGATGAACATCAATTTACGGGGCACCTTTGCCACTGTTAAATATGCCGTTCCTTACCTGAAAGAACGCGGCGGCAGCATTATCATTACCAGCTCTATCAACGGTAACCGGACCTTCTCGGGTATTGGGTTCTCCGCCTACGCCTCGTCCAAGGCGGCTCAGGTTGCTTTTATGAAAATGGCGGCGCTGGAGCTGGCACGTTACAAAATTCGGGTCAACGCCATCTGTCCGGGTGCCATCGACACTGAAATTGATGACAATACGTATCCATCAGAAGACTTGAAGAAGGTACAAATTCCAGTCGAATTTCCGAAGGGTGGAGAGCATCCGCTGGAGGGTGCTCCTGGTGAGCCAGACCTGGTCGCCAATCTGGTACTGTTTCTCGCTTCGGACGAATCGTCTCATGTATCAGGTACGGAAATTTATGTAGACGGGGCAGAATCTCTGCTGCGTTAAATATTTACACACTCGAAGCGGCCTTATCCCTGGTTATCATACTTGCGGAAAAGGCTGCTTTGGCTTTTTGATGCCTTCTCAGCGCGGTGTTTTCTCCGTGCTATGATCTTCCCCAAGACGTTCAGCTCTGTGCACAGCTCCTCTGCGTAAGCGGGCATACAGCCTGCCTCCAGGCAGCACCTCGAACAGCAACATCATAAGAGAAAAGAATAACAGCGCAATGACCTCTTCTGCCAAAATATACAGCGGATATGGTCCCAAAACATCCAATATCGACGGTGTTGACGGCTTTCCGGCAAGAAACATATAGTTTGCTCCGAGTACATCATCTACGGGCCAAACGATCAGCGCCAAGCCATTGAGGAAAAGCATTGCTCCCCCAACGCCCTTCCACGTCGGTTTCAGCCCTTCGATCCATGTCATGTACAAGGCAGCCAATATAATGGCACTATGAGCCACAAAAAAATGAATAAAACGATAGTGCGGAAAAGCGTATGCCAAATTAGGCGTGAGTACCGCTTGAAGCGCTCCTCCAATTCCGGCAAAAAGTATGATCGGATACAGCCAGCGGCTACGGAAAATCAGCAGCAGAATCGACAGCAGCAGCGTCACACTGCACAGCTCCAGCGGCAATGATGTCTGAGCATCCCAAATGTGCTGGGTCACATACCATATATTCAGAGTTACCTCGGACAGTATGAGTATGGTAACCAGGAGCCAGCGAATCCCCTCACTTAACAGCTTATGCGACTGAATCAGGCCCCGAGTCAGCCAAAGCAGTAAAGCACATAAAATAAGCCCTAGTACAGCCACCCAATGTGACGAAGTAAAAGCCTCGAATCCTTCCGGTGCAGCAGCATCGAACCAGAACCATGACCATGACCACGGCTTGTCCATCAAAAGCCTCCTTCAATCTTTTTTCTCTTTCTTGCTTGTTCGACACCTTAGCCTTTATGATAAAAGATATCATATTCAAAGGAGACCCCTCATGCCCATTAATCGCCGTTTGATCACAGATCAGGACTTCACCGAGGCGTTGGAACGACATCTTCGTGTCCGCATTTTTCAGGATGACCAGTTGATTGGTTCGGGCGGAGTCATTATCCGTTTTGACGATCAAACTATAGTCGTGCAATCCAGTGTCAGTGATCTGGCCTACCATCCCAGGAAACAATGTGAGTTTTTCGAGATTAAAAAATAACCGTAAACACACCGGAGAACCAATTTGCTTCGTTTTCCGGTATATAGCGGCTACATTTGCTTTTTCTGACACGTTACGTTCTACAACTGCATTCCACGAGTTTTCATCATGAGCTTGTTCGTAAGCACTTTCAAGTCCTCGGAAGAAGACGAAATTTCCTGCATAATAGCCGTTTCCTCATGAGCGGCTGTATAAATCTTGTGCGCACCTTCCGAGAAGGCCCCTGACATTTGCTGAATACGATTGATCTGCTCGAAGGTTTGATCTACTCGATTCGTCTGCTCTGTCACAGCTTCTTCCATTAAGCGAATACCTTCAACAAATTCACGCACAATCGAGTTCAAACGACTCAGCGTCTGATCCACCGAGCTTGTCCGTTCCGCCTCAGCGCTGACCAGTGATGTTTGCTGGTGCATTAATTGTACCGTTTCCACAATTTGCGACTGCACACGGCTAACGATGGCATTGATTTGCTGCACCGATTCCGTGCTTTGTGAAGCCAATGCGCGAATCTGGTGAGCGACTACGGCAAATCCGTTACCTTCTTCTCCGGCACGTGCGGCTTCAATGGAGGCGTTCAGCGCCAGCAAATGAGTTTGTTCGGCGATATCCTTGACGGTGCTTGTAATCGCTTCAATTTGGGAAGCTTCTTTTTCCAGTCGTGCAATGACCTGCTGCGAACGACTATGCGAAGCCGTCAGCTCCCCCATTCCCTCCATCAGGGATGAAAATACCGTCTGCGTCGATTCGACCGAATGCTCCATGTGGCCTGACAGTTCCAGCATATGGCCCGATTTGCTGCGCATCATTTTAAAATCGCCCAACATTCGATCCGCTGTTTCAATAGATTGGACAGACGCATCCCTTTGCTGCTCTACGCCTTCCAAAATATCCTCCACCACCGAAGTCATGGACTCAATCTGTGTCGTAGCCTGTACAATAGCCGAACTAAGGTTTTCCGCGTTTTGCGAAGTCGCTCTTGAGCTATACGATATCTCGTTAAACATATCCTTGATGTTTAGCATCATACTCCGGAATGCATCATACAGCACCTTGATTTCGTCATCTGAACGACGATCAGGAATGACTACGGACAGATTCCCTGCCGAGGCTTCCTCTGCCGCCTTTGCCAGTCTAACAATCGGACGTGTGAGAAATTTGGAGATCAACCACCCCAAAATGCCACTCCACAGAACGCCCATTAGCAGAATGATTGAGATATATAGCCATTCCTGTGTACCTTGAGCAAGCCAATCCTTGAGTACAAAAATAAAAAAAGCGCTTGTTCCATAGGTTATTGCAGAAATAGCGACAAATGCAGCAACCATTTTCGTACCTAGTGACATTTTCATGTAATGTAGCCCACCCCAAAAAACTCAAATTTGATTCCATTTTACCATATAATTGCTACAATTCTAGTAGTACTTTTCACAGACAACCTTATTTATGAGTATAAAGATAGAGAGACTTTAGGCCCTCTACCTTAACAGCCAAAATAACATGTATTGGGCATCAGCGTACATCAAAAAGATGGACGAACCGCACTGCTGCTTGCTTTACAGGCCATTCGTCACATATTAAACCATTGATTTGCAGTCACTCAACCATTCCATCATTCGGAATTATTGTCATTTTCCTGTTCACTAGCTGTTTTTTTGACTGCTTCAATTGTGTCTATTTGGTGACTGTTTTTTTCCAGTACGGTAAACTCCCATAAACCTACAGTCATACTCTCTCCCTGTCGGATATCAAAATGCTCTGAAAGCATCCAGCCGCCAATCGTATATACGTCCCCGGCCTCAATATCCGTCTCCAAACGCCGATTGACTTCATGAATGAGCGCTTGCGATTTGAGTATGTAACGATGATCATCTGTTTTTGTAATGAGAGGGGTTAGCGCCGCAGGAGTTTCGGTATCGGTATAGGAAGGAATGTCCCCTACAATCTCCTCCATAATATCCTCCAGTGTGACCAGTCCGGATGTGCCGCCATATTCGTCCACCAGCACTGCCACGGGAATACGCCGCTTTTGCATCTGAATCAGCAGGTCCCGGGCCTGAATGGTTTCAATCACCTGAAGCACCGGATGAATATAGGAAGCCATCGTGGTATTCCCTGTGCTGTGCCCTCGGGCCAAATCATGCAGCGCTTCCTTCACACGGATCATCCCGATGATCCGATCCCGATCCCCGTTTTCCGCTATAGGCAGAAAATTATAGACCTTGTCCTCGATCAGCTCCATAAACTCTGCCACCGTTGCCAGATGAGAAATAGAGCGGATATGGATACGCGGTACCATAATCTCTTGCGCCGCACGGTCGTCAAAATCAAATACATTGTTCAGGTAGCGATATTCTGTCGGTGTAATTTCACCACTGCGGTATCCTTCGGATAATGCCAAACGCAGCTCCGCCTCACTGAGAGCGGCATCTTCCTCGGAAACCTTTTTCAGTCCGAAAAGTCCCGTAATGACACGCGAGGAACGGCTGAGTACCCAGTTCAGCGGATACGTCATTTTATAGAAGACCGTAATGGGACGCGCAAAAAACAAAGCCATCGGCTCCGCAATCTGTATAGCGAATGTTTTGGGAACCAGCTCCCCGATAACCACCTCGAAATACGTCAAAATTAGAAAAGCCAGCAAAAAGGATAATACTCCCGTGAGTCCGGCCGGAATATGCGCCAGCACAAACAGCGGATGCAGCAGCTTTTCAACCGTAGACTCCCCGAGCCAGCCTAACGCCATCGAGGTTAACGTGGTCCCTAGCTGACAAGCGGATAAATACTCATCCAGGCGGGACAAAATATTTTTGACAGCTTTGGCATTTTTATTCCCTTCGGATGCAAGCTGATTGATACGGGATATCCGCACGCGAATAATGGAATACTCGGATGCAACGAAAAACGCAGTTAACGCAATCAGTAAAATGACCAGTATGATATTCACAGTTTCCACAGCCCTCTCTTGCCCCGCCATACGAAGCAAGAAGCACCCCCTTATGACGTTCATTTTTGGATGGACAGATCCTATAAGTAATTATGTCCATAATCGTGTATTACCCAAAAATGACAAGGAGTAGACTATGGTTGACCCTATTAGCGAATCGCCAGCGGACTCTTTTGCACGATATCTATCCATTGATCCGCTATCAACTGGTGCCCAACCGCTGTGGGATGTACCCCGTCATGCAGCCAATAGGAGGCGTCCGCCTTGGTAGCAGCCTCGTTCAGCAGGCTTTGGAGCGGCACAAATACGGCCCCAAATTCGTCTGCAAGCTGACGCACCAGACGCTGATAGCCCGTTATTTTTTCCTGCCAAATGTCCCATCGTGCCTCGGTAGCTCCCGTTTTCAAAATAAACGGCTCACACAGCACCAGCCCGGTATCGGGCAGCACTTCACACGTTTCCTCCAAAATGTGGCGATAGGCTCGTTCAAATCGGTCTGTCACCCCGGACGGCTCCTGCTCCACGATCCGCCAGGCATCGTTCACTCCGATCAGAATACTGAGCAGGTTCGGCTTCAGGCTAAACGTGTCCTCATTCCAGCGCGCATACAAATCCGAAACCCGATCCCCCGAAATCCCCCGGTTCACAAATTCTGGCTGCGTAGCAGTCAAACGGCTCCCCAGTGCACCTGCGATCAGATACACATAGCTCTGACCCAGCCAATGGTTCGCGTCCTCATTCCGTCCTCTTCCTCCATCTGTTATGGAATCCCCCTGAAAAAGAATACGTGCGTGCTCTGTACTCGTCATATTCCTAAACTTCCTCCTTCGACTTTTCCAATAATACCCTTATCATACCTTGTATTCTCCAAATTAGAAAGCGATTTCAATAAATAGAAGAATGTCAGATTTGCATTATGATATGAAATTCTGTTCACCTTGTTATCTGTAGTCGCAAGTAAAAAGCCCGTTGTCAGACGGGCTAATCACTAAGCATCCTAAGGATTCACTCCTACTGCGAATGGACGAGCGCCCACCGGAACGGTAGCAATTGTAGTTTGGGTTACTCCATCAATTATGGAAACATTATTATCATCCTGATTTGTTACGTAGATACAATTAGTTATTGGATTAACACCTACTCCATTCGGATTATTCCCGACGGGGATCGTTGCAATCACTGTATTCGTTAACCCACTAATAATGGAAACATTATCAGTGTCACGATTGGGTACATAAATAGTATTCGTAGAAGTATTGACACCCACTTCCCCTGGAGTAGTCCCGACTAGAACGGTAGCAATCACCGTATTCGTTATTCCATCAATGACAGAAACACTGTTACTCGTGAAATTTGACACATAAATTCGATTAGTTAATGGATTGACACCTATTCTAAATGGATTAACCCCCACTGGAATCTGGGTAATCACAGTATTTGTTGCTCCATCAATGACCGTAACGACATCAAAATTAAAATTCGCTACATAAATTCGGTTGGTTAATGAATTGACACCTATTCCTGTTGGAAGAGACAAACCTCCGACAGGAATAATGGTGGCGATCACCGTATTGGTCAAACCGTTAATTACGGAAACTGTACTATCATTAAAATTTGCTATATATATGGCATTGGTTGCGGTATTAACCCCAACTGAACTTGCTCCATCTCCAGCAGGAATAGTAGTAATCACCGTATCGGTTATTCCATCAATGACGGAAACGTCGTCACTGTTCAAATTCCCCACATAAATTCGGTTGGTGAATGGATTAACTCCTACTCCGGCTGGATTAACACCAACAGGAATGGTCGCGATCACTGTATTGGTCGCCCCATCAATCACAGAAACATCATTACTATTAAAATTAGCTACAAAAATGCGATTGATTGATAGGGGTACAGACTCTGAAACAGCTCCTAAGAGCTCAGAGGATACAAGCCGATGGGCTGTAACTAACTGTCCGGCTGCATTTTTTCCCCAAACGGAAATTTCAGTCTGACTTAGGGCAACACCTCCCGTTGTAAAAACAAATTCAAATGCATCAAAATTGGCAAAATAATTTTTTGTAACTACTTGATTCGGAGCGACAGAGAAAGATTCAAGTACATATAACGTTCTCGATCCGTTTAGTAGATAGCCTTCTATTAATACAGTCGAAAAATTGACCGAATCCCGGTTATCGATTTTAACCGTCACCTGTTGAGTGGGCCTAACACCACTGACAGCACTATTATCAATAGGTCCAGTTGACAAAATGGCCATTTAAATGAAACCTCCTAAATTCAGATATTATGGCTAAATTCCAGTTAAACCTTAAAGTACTTCACGAACTCTATTTGTAATATATGCAGAATTTTTAATAAGAATTGGACATTTACTTTAATAGGGCAAAAGAAAGACACTCCTTTTAATTAATGGAGTGTCTTTCTTTTGTTCTATTCCACCTTACACCGCGCGGTACTTGCATACCTCCCGAAAATTACAGCCGCCGCACGCTCTGCGTGAAGGCATGGGCGTGAAGAAGGACTCGGGTTTCGGCCGATTATAATAATCATCATCGAGACAGGATTTCATTTCCTCGATATATCGCCCGACATTGGCAACGACCTTGTCGATATCCTCCTGCGTGGGACGGTACACCTCATGTTCTCCCGTCATTAGATACTCCACACGCACCTCGATCTTATCCAGCGGAAGCTGATAATGCTCCTGCACATAGGAAGCGTACAAAAATAGTTGGTCGGAGAAGTCGCCTTCCTTGCCTGTTTTCCAATCTACGATAACCATGTCTCCGTTACCTCTGCGGTAGAGCAAATCCATTTTGACATAGACCTTCGTCTCATGAAGCAGCATCGTATCCCACTTCTCGACCTCGACAATTCGGGCCTCAGCCTGCTGTAGCTCACGCCAAACCGCAGTACGGTACAGATTATGTACAACTGCATGCTGTCGCTCTTTAATCCGGGTAATTCGTTCCGGCAGCACTTCGTCATCATAATAAATTTCAGCGAGCATGATGCGATTTTTGGGGTCTTGCTGCCATAGCTCACGTTGTTGCAGCGATTCCTTGTAGCTGTCATTCAGCATGTTCTTCATCGCTGTCTCCAGGTACGCCGGACGTGGAACAGCGCCTTTTTCCATCCAACCACGTATGACCGATTCACACATTTGATGCGTAATATTCCCAAATAAAATATATAAGTTGCTCAACTGCTTGAGCCGATACAACGTAACCTGCTCTTCACTGCCCTGTGTAGGGTTCCAGCCGTTATGCGAGCCGTAATAATGATAATAGTATTTGCGTAGGCATTCATCGAACGTTTGGGCCCTAGATTGTGAATAGGACCAGGACGGGTACATAGCCATGAATAGGCCCTCCTTCGTTAGAACTTCCATGCTCTATTATACCGCAAGCCTGGACTGCAGCGTCCAAAAAGAACGAAGACTTTAACCCAGAGGTTAAAGCCTTCAACGGTCTAGTATAGTCTATTCGCAATAACTCCTAAGATCCGTCCAACTCTGGCTTCATTTTCAATCCTTCGTTGTCGCATGAATCAAATCACTTACATTAACAGCACCCTGCTCACGGACGTTGACAACGAGTACCGGAGTTCCCAGCATTCCGCTGATCCACGTCTTATAATCGTCAACACGATCATTGGGAAGAATCGTCAAGATAACTCCAGCAAAGCCACCACCATGTACCCTGCATGCGCTGTCATCTATTGATTTCAAATACATTTCCGTTAATGCAAGCGCGACAGATACGTCCTGTTCCCGGTCAACTCCACTTCTATATACGTTTTGAAGCCATTTCCATGAAGAATTACCGGATTCGGTGACGAGCCTCAAGAAATCAGAAAAACGTCCCTCCTCCAGCGACTTCACCTGTTCATCTACACGCCTATTTTCTTCAAAAAAATGCAACGCACGCAGCACTGCACGATCTCCTGCTTTTTCCCTGACCATTTTGAGGTTGGCATACAGATCCTCCGGCGATAAGTCATGGCAAACAGAAGCACCTAAGGACTGAGCCACTGCACGCATTTCGTTGGGCACCGCCGCGTAATCGTCCGTTAAATCAGCATGATCTCCACCTGTATTGACGATAACCAGGGAATATCCGTTTTCTTGAAAATCCCAGTGAACTGGATTAATGATCGGTTCCTTGGGGTTTACAAAATCAATGGCAACCAATCCCCCATATGCACAAGCCATTTGGTCAAGCAGACCCGACGGCTTGTTCCAGTAGCCATTTTCGGCGTACTGGCCGATTTTGGATTTGGCGACAGCATCCAACGCTCCCTCATTATAAAAATGACTGATGATAGTACAAATCAACATTTCAAATGAAGCAGAAGAGCTTAATCCTGAAGCAGAGAACACATTGCTTGATATATAAGCCTGGAATCCTCCGATGCGATAGCCGTGTTCAAGCAAGCCAGCCGCAATACCGCGAACCAGAAGCATCGTACCGTCATCCTCCGGTCGTGATGACAAGTCATTTAAATCAATGACGTATTTCGTTTTGTAGCCTTCGGAAAAGAACGTAATTACAGGCTCCTCCACTTTAGCAGCTACAGCGATGGTATCCAGTGTAATACTGCCTGCCAGCACCTTCCCGTGATTGTGGTCTGTATGATTCCCCCCAATTTCGCATCTTCCCGGAGCACTAAACCATTCAATATCCCCGACGCCGAAGTGCTCCCGGTACGCCTGTAGAAGTGATTGATATCGCGTCGTTTGCTCTGCAACCTGCTGTTGACCGTACATTCGAGCAAGTACAATTTGTCCCTCACTAGAGTTCAACAATTCCATATCTTTCATCGTTATATCCCCCTGTTGTAGGTAATTTCCACCGTGGCGCCTGGCCGCAAATATATATATAGCGCAACAACAATATAATTATCTCAATTTTCCCTGTGCAAAAATAGGGTACTATTTTAATCTGTAATCGCTTATTTAAATCGTTTCTGTGAGAATGCTTCCTTATTTTACGATAGATTAGATTCATAAGGATATGCAAAAAAAGAACCGACCCTTGAACGGGCCGGTTCCTGTGTCTATACCTGCATGTTCCATGCACCAGCGGTGCAGTTGGACACAGATATGTGGAATGTCTTTTTAGTCACGTTTCAATACGTACTCACCATTACTGTTACGGGTTACTGTGGCACCAAGCGCTTCGGCAACCGATTTGAAAGGAACATACAACGTACCATATTCATCCGTATATGGAGCTTGTGGCAGCGTTAATGTGCTTCCTTCCAGTACAGCCTGTTTGGAACCGCTTTTCAGCTTGATGGTCTTACCTGTAATATCATCCACAACTGTAATTTGCTTGGCTGCTGCATCCCATTTTAATTCGGAACCCAGTTCATACGTCAGCTCACGCAGTGGAATGAAGGCCGTACCTTTACGATTCACCAGCACATAATAATCGTCTTTAGGATCGAAAGTGGTTTCTACTTTTGTAATTTTCAAATCATTTTTTAAAATATTGTAGATCGGAGAGTTTGCTTCAAAATTGCGAAGTGTCGCTCCTGGCGTAAGTTCCGCTTGTTTATTCAGGTCGATAACACCATTGGAGATATCTACCTTGTCGGCTGTTACACTACCGTTTACGTTCCAGGATTGAACTTCCGTAACAATCGAGAAGGACTTCACTGGAAGACTATCTACTTCTGGCAAAGCAACCGTCAGGTCTGACACTGATTTGCGAACATTTCCTTTTTCATCAAAATACATATCGGTTTTCAGAACCGTATTGGAACTCAGAACCGTTTTGATTTCAGGAGATTGTGCATATAAAGTGCTTACGCCTGTATCATATTGAGCAACGGCCAGATCCAAATACTTTTTAACTTCGGTATAAGCCTCATTGACCAGTTTTTCCTTGTTCGTGTTCAGTTCGCTTGTGACTTGATCAGCACCATCAACATTCATGCTGGAAGCGATATTTTTAGTGAAATCAATCGCTTGCCCGATCAGTTCCTTCAAGCCAGCCTCGTCCTTCGCCAGATTGGTCAGGAACGGTTTCACCAATGTGACCAGCTCATCGCCACGAAGTTCAGCATGCAAACGAGTCAGCTTCACTTTGTCCTTCTCACCATAAACTTCCTCGGTTACAGACGTTGCAGAGATGGTCGAAGGGTTAGGAGCATGCTTGAGTACAAGTGCTGCGGCTGTTTTCGTCAGATCTCTTACATCCTTGGAGTATACATAAGGATCAAATCCGGCAGGCAGACCACTCAAACTCTCCTGCGAGTTCAAAGATATGTAATAAGGTTTTTTGGCACCTTCCAGTTGAATAGCCACACCTTGGCGGTCCAAAGCAATTTCAAACGGCAAATTATACTTGTCGATGTGTAATGTACCCTTGGCGGAAGCGAGTTCCTCCGATTGTACCTTGGCCTCATCCACTGTTACGGAAATAGAATTGATTAGATCAACAATTTCCTGATCTCCTTGCGTAATGCCTTCTTTTGGAGTCAATTTAAGAGATATCTTCTCCGTTGACTGCTGGGATTTCACATCAAGTGTGCCCAAAAGATTTTTACTTACATCAAATCCGCCTACTGCCTCGCAACCCGTCAAAGCTACCATTAGCAGAATAAGAGGGACGGCAATCCATTTTTTTATATTCATATTAATCCCCTTTCAAAGATATTACCGTTATCTCTTCTATTATCTCAGTGTTAGCACGCATTGTAAATGAGTAGATTGGAAAATAGAAGTAGTCATTTAGGATCATTTTTCGGCCTGTAGCATCCGGTGAGCCAGCAATGCCATCTCCAGACAACGACGTTTATCCGGGTCTGCCAGATTTCCTCCTATGATCTCGTTAATTTTGTCCAGCCGATTGTAGAGAGTTTGCCTGTGAATGTACAGGATTCCAGCAGTGTCGCGTTTGGAGCCATGGCATCGAAAATAAGCATCCAGCGTATCCAGAAGCTGCATATGGTGCTCACGATCATGCGCAAGCAGCCCGCCCAAATGGTCCTGTACAAACTCTTGTAAAAAGGGAGTGAGGGGTACGGCTTTCAACAACTGATAGATTCCGATACTGTCGTAAAAAAGTCGATCTCTCATGGCCGAAACGCTTCGCGCCACTTCAATAACCTGATAAGCCTCTTCAAAACTACGGCCTGCTCCGGTCATCCGGTATCTCACTTTGCCGAAACCTGCATGAATGCGCACCTTGTCAAGCTGCCCTGCGGCATAGTTCTGAATATATTGTACGGTATGGGCAAGCACTTTCTTCATTTGCGCCGCGGAACGCAGGGTCAATTCCTCCTTGGCACAAAGAATGTAGCACTGGTTCCCCTTCATCATGAGCAGGTTGTGCAGCGTCTCCTTTTTCAGCAAAGAACGGAGTAGTACCAATATATCCTGGTTAATGGACTCCTTGCGCACCTGACTGGCTTCCTTATCCTGATGCTCCACCTCAATAACCCCGGCCCAAAATAAATACTGTCCCTTGGACAGCAGACGTAGCCCCATCCGGGTCTGAGCCTGTTCTTCGCTGGGAAGCTGTCCGTTCAGCATATCCTGAATCAGTTCATTCTGGTTGCGTAACAACCGGTCTTCGAGGAACTGAGTTCTCAGCACCAGCGTAGCGGCTGCCTTGGCTGTGTAGTCAAGCAGCAGTGACAGTTCTTCCGTCGGGGTTTCGCCATGCAGCACCAGACCTACTGCGGAAAACACCTGCCCGAAGCAGACAACCGGTTGAAACAAGACGGCGGTGGATTCATTAAGATGGAACAGCAAGTGACCCTCCCGATCAGACGTCATGCTGGATTCCACCTCATTGGCATAGAAATTCGCAATGCGGTCAGCCACATCAGGCTGGATGGAAGGCACGAACCGATTGGTATCAATGGAAGACATGTAGATGACCTGTCGGGCGGTATAATCATGAAGTGCCCGTAAAAGGGCACTCATATCCGTGCTGCGCAGCGTCTCCTGCTGAAGCTGGCGCGAGAAACGCTCCAGATCTTTCAGTAGTTCGTGGTGGCGGTTAATAAGCAGGGAATGAATATCTTGCGTGATTTCAACAAAGCGTACCGGCTTTTCAAATACGATGACCGGAAAATGATGAGATTCCGCCAGCTCCAGAATTTCCGGCGGAATCTCATGGATGCTCGTACCTAGCTCCACGCATAGTCCTGCGGCTTCGGAACGGATCAACTGCTCCATATACTCAGCGCGTTCCTCCCCCTCTCGGGTTAGCCACAGGCCGGTCGTCAAAATCAGGTCATGACGACTCACAAAGGGGGTTACGTTTGTGATTTCCAGCACATGGACCCAGCCGACCCGGTGACTCGTGCCCTGCTCCCCGGCCGCCAGCTTAGCCCGCCGGAATACCGGACGTTCCAGCACATCGGCAATGGTAAAGGTTTTTTTACCGTTCATCGGAATTCTCCTTATGTATATGTCTTAATGTCATTTTATATGACACCTATTCATCAAAAAGTCGAGCCTTGAAGGCAGATAATCCGACAAAATGTATGATGTCAAGGAGCTTTTCCACTTGTAAACTGTACCTAATCTAACATGAATTGCATTTGTCGGCTTGAGTCCATTTAACTAATTGGCAGGCTGCACAAAAATGATAATGCAATTTTTGAATCCGTTTGGTGCAGCAACATTGCAACACAGAAACACAGAAACACAGCAGCGTAGCTGCCCTGAAGAACAATTATTTGCCGGTGGATAACAATTATTTTCAGGAGAGGTGAACAGAATGAAAATTGGAATTCCGAAAGAGATTAAAAACAATGAGAATCGCGTCTCCTTGACCCCTGCCGGTGCAGCTCAGGTGATCCAGCACGGACATCACGTATTTGTGGAAAGTCATGCAGGGGTTGAAAGTGGCTTCACGGATGGAGATTATGCCACGGCGGGTGCAACGATTGTGCAGCATGCAGCGGATGTGTGGTCTCAGGCGGATCTGATTATCAAGGTGAAGGAGCCGTTATCCGCAGAATACGGATATTTTCGGCAAGGATTGATTTTGTTCACCTATCTCCATCTGGCTGCCGAGCCGGTACTGGCACGAGCGCTGATGGACAACGGCGTAACTGCCATCTCCTATGAAACCATAGATGTCGGGGGAAGCCTTCCGTTGCTTACCCCGATGAGCGAGGTCGCAGGTCGAATGGCTGTGCAAATCGGGGCACAGCTGCTGGAAAAACCGAAGGGCGGTAAAGGCATTCTGCTGGCAGGCGTGCCGGGAGTCAAGCGCGGCAAAGTGACCATTATTGGCGGCGGGGTCGTCGGCACGAACGCTGCGAAGGTCGCCATCGGCCTCGGCGCGGACGTGACGCTGATCGACCTGAGCCTGCATCGGCTGCGCCAGCTGGACGATATTTTCGGCAATCAGCTCCATACGCTGGTGTCTACACCGTCCAACATTGCCGAAGCCGTAGCGCAGAGCGATTTGCTGATCGGTGCTGTCCTGATCACTGGAGCCAAAGCCCCTCGTCTCGTAACGGAGGCTATGGTGCAGACGATGCAGCCCGGTTCTGTGATTGTGGATGTCGCTATCGACCAGGGAGGTATTGTCGAGACGATTGACCACATCACGACACATGATCAGCCAACCTATGTGAAGCATGGCGTCATTCACTATGCCGTAGCGAACATGCCGGGCGCAGTGCCGCAAACCTCGACGCTTGCTTTGACAAATGCGACGCTTCCCTTTGCCCTCCAGCTTGCGGATCAGGGCGTGCAGGAAGCCCTTCGCAAAAGCAAGCCGCTAAGTAGCGGCACAAATGTCCTGAACGGTCATATCACCTACGAGGCGGTAGCCCGTGATCTGGGATATCCTTACGTTCCGGTAGATCAGGCGTGGCAGGCAAAAACCTTAAAATAGAGTCTGCGTTAGTTCAAAGAACCACACGTTCTTCCCCTCAGGGCATGAACTGTGTGGTTCTTTTTCTTCTAGCTGAATCCATTGTTCTCGCTGCATATCAGACGATTTCTGCCGTCAGAAACGTCTGGAGACGGCGGTAAATGTCTGTGATCTCGTCCAGCGACATGCGAACCAATCCGCTGGACGAAGGGGCTACAAATTCATGCATCTCGGGGATCAGCGATTCGGGCTGGAATCCCCAATCTACTTTGGATTTTTTACTGTATTCGGTATATACACCTTTGCCTACAAAGCAGGCTACCTTGGGTCGGTATTCCTTTAGCTTGGCATGTAGCTCCAGACGTCCTTCGGCGTATTCCTCGCGGGCAATGTCCTCCACTCCCCTCGTGGGCCGGGAAACAATGTTCGTAAAACCATAGCCAAGCTTGAGCAGTTCCCCATCCTCCGATGGATCGTATAAGCGAGGGGTCAAACCCGCTCCCTCCAGTATGCGCCAAAAGCGGTTGCGCGGGTTCGCATAATGATGCCCCACTTCGCCTGATTTCAAGCTGGGATTGAAGCCAATAAATACGACAGATAATCCGTAATCCAGATGATCATCTACCTTATGCAGCTCTGCCTTGGTTCCTGTTCCTTTTTCTCTCTCTGCCATGGCACGCCCCTCCCTCAAACGATATCCAGCGGCTGCTTCCACGTAGGCGGCGGAAAAGCTTCCTGCACCGCCCTCAGCATACATTTCAGCCGTATCGACCAACGTCATGCCCAGATCCAAGCCAAGTTGAAGCGCGCGCACTTCCTCTTGCCGAAGCGAACCTTTTTCCCCCATATGCCATGTGCCCTGTCCGATCAGAGGCACTTCACGGCCGTCAGCCCATGTGATTGCACTTTTCTTCTGTTGGCTCATTTGTTCTCCCTCCTTACTATATCTGCTCAGGACTTATCTTCTAAGGACTACATCTGCTCAGGAACCTGATGCCGCAGGCTTGTCAAAGACATGGCTCTGCGTCCAATGCTGTCCACCATCCGAGGTGGTATACATTACCGGAGCCTTCTCTGAATCGGAGAAAATAGCCCAGCCTTCCTTGGCATTGGCCATCCCGATTTGCTGGCTGCCATAGCCGTCAAAGCTTTGCTTGCCGTTGTTCCACGTCTTGCCTCCATCATTCGTCCAGCCAATGGTATTAGGCTTGTCGCACGGTGCGCAATAGCCGCCCATCAACGCGGTACTGCTGTTTACTGCATAGAGCATACCCGGTGCCGTCCCTTCATTCTTGGGAACCTGATGGTCTTGCTGGCTAATGCCGGGAGCCGGACCTGCGCCAGCGGTGGCATTGGCCAACACAGCACGCCAGCTTTGGCCGCTATCGGCGGTATGCCAGAGCGAATATGAGGTCTGATTCATGCCCGTATCCCCGACCAGCTCAATCCATGCGTTTCCGCGTTCTACCGAGCGAATGATTACACCGTTCAGAGGGGCTTGGGTTTTCCGGGACAAAGCGGTGGTCCACTTCTGGCCGCCATTCGTTGTGTGTAAGATACCGAACGAGCCCTCTTTGCTTTGCGTTACCGCCCAACCGTTGTGCTGATCATGATAGTAAGGTTGTCCAACGGTGTGATCAGGTACGGGAAGCGCGGACCAGGTTTGACCGCCGTCCTTCGTATATTGGTTTCCGGTGAATCCTTCCTTGGACGATACAAAGTGTAGAAAGCCCGCTTGTCCTTGCTTCGGTACTGTCCCGATACTTTCCCAGCGCTTGCCTCCATCCTGAGTCGCCAGCAGCGAGCCGCTGTCTGCCATGACGGCCCATGCCTGCTGCCCATTCAAGGCAAAAATTTGCTGCACTGTTCCTTGACCCTGATATTGCACATCCCATGCCGCTCCGGCTGAACCGGATGTGCCTGCGTCTGTCCGGGCAATCCATCCCTTCCCGCCGATCCATCCGGATTTGCCGTCGATCAGGCGCAGCGCGGTAACATCGTCCATGCGAACCTTCGCCGCATTCGCATCTGTGGATGCTTGTCCACCAGCCCCTGATGCAACGCCTGTACCGCCAGTTGTGCCATTTTTCCCGTCAGAAGCGGTCTGCTGTCCAGGTGTATTTACAGCGGCTCCCGAAGCACCCGGTTGCGCGGAAGCAGAACCCTTTTGTCCATCCTGAACGGTTTGTCCGTTCTGCTCTTTCTGTCCGGTCTGTCCTGCTTGTGTTGTATCTGCTCCACAACCTGCTGTCATGATGGATACGGCGAGCAAAAGCGCCCATGCCGATAATTTTTTCTTCATTTTCGTTCATCCCCTTACTGTGTTAGTACAATGCTGCGCGGGTATGTAACCGCAGCAAGGTATATCCTATGTATTACCCTGCTGTCTTCGTTTCACTCTTGACGGATGGAAACCCAAAATCGACTGTATGGAAAACCTCGTCTACGGATTTACAGGAACAAAGCCGCCTTTTTCAATGATCCGTTTTCCTTCTTCGCTTTGCAGCCACTGGAGTAGCCGCTGAACCGAAGGGCTGTACTTCTCTCCTTCCCGTGTGACCACGAACAATTGAGCGGTGAACGGATACTGTTGCGAACGGATATGTTCCTTGTTCGGCACCACTCCGTCAATGGACAAGAATTTAACTTCTTGCCGCTTATGCATCACATTGGCAAAATAATAAAACGAATACCCGAGCGCATTGTGATCCTTGTTAAAATCAGCGACTGCATTAATCATACCACCCATGATGCCAATTGTGCGCTCCCGGGGCGGCTCGGCCATCTCATGGTTTGCCATCACTTTCTTTTGCATATACGTCTGACTTCCCGAATTTTCTTCCCGCTGATAGGCTACAATCGGCTGATCCTTGCCTCCCACTTCACTCCAATTATGAATGGAGCCTTCATAAATACGACGAATCTGCTGTGAAGACAGATTATGAACCGGATTATCACTGTGAACAAGGAAAATAAACGCATCCCGCCCAATTGGAGTCAGCTTCAATTTCACTCCCCGATCTTTCGCAAGTTGCAGCTCCCCGTCGGATGGTCCGGCCACCAGAATGAGATCCGCCTTCTTGTCGATCAGATTTACATACGCCAGATGCGTTGTGTTGAATTTCAATTCGTGCGCCGCACGTGCTTTGCTCATTCCGGTCAGCTCATGCAGCATATCCTGTGCGAACGGAATCGCCGCTGTAGCCCCATCGACCACTGGAAAATCCCTTTCTGCAATCAACGGGCGATGAGGCAGCATCAGCGTAATGGTCAGCACAATGACGAGTGCGGCAGACATAGCGGCCACGATCCATTGCCATCTACGATCCACCTTTCCGTTCTTTCCTATCACCGCCGGATAACGATCCACCCCAACTCCTATTACCATTCCGGCGATCGGTAGCAGTACAGTCAGCAGAAACCAGATTTCACCATGCTGTGTGTACGGCTCCAATACCTCCAGCACAGGCTCCGCCCACGCGTGATAGATTGAAAACAATTGCCACGAACTCCCGCCCACCTCGGACGGTTGGCCGCCAGAGCCTTGTAACCCCACAATCCATAAACCCAGGCCGCTTAATAATGATAGCAGCCCGGTCAGCATGAGCGGAAGCTTGCGCAGACTGGAAATACGCGCACTCCAGGCACCGTAAGCTGCAAAAATCAGGCCCACGATCCAGGCGTACAAAATCATCATCACAATGACCGCAGTATCCGTCACACCCTCACGCCTCAACAGAAGCTGTACATTAGATGCCACAGCCATACTCCAAAATACATTAAACATGACTGAAAACAATCCAAACATAAATGTACCGCCCAACCACGACCAAAACCATGCTGACCGCATGGAAGGGCCTTTTTCCGGCTCAGTTATAACTCCCTTTGGATCTGACATGTACATCCCCCTATATCATTTAAATGAAATGAGCCTTTAAGCCACTGCTTTTTCATTGTACAATTATGGTAAAGATTAGTATACGAGGAGATGGTAAAAATGTCCTTATCCGATCACCGGGATAACACATCCGATATGGCCTTGCTCCGAAAAACGCATGATGACCTCTGGAAATCCTTACAACATATTCCGACCGAGGACACTCTCAAGCTGCTTCACAGTTTTTCAACACAAATCGAGATTTATCATGAAAAAAAGCATAAGGCTGCGGATTGGAAAAGCAACTTGAAAAGCTACCTGAAAACTCCCTTGCCCTATATTGCCATCGCCGTCGGTATTTCACTGCCAACCGCCGTATGGCTTTTGATTTTGTTTTTACCATAAAGAAGTATGCTAAAAAAAGGCCTTCCCTAGAGGAAGACCTTCTTGGTATTGAATTCAACAATTCTATATCGCTCTTGCTTGGATCAAAAAACGGTGCTGTTTCACGTCCCAATACCCATCACGTTGAATGTCCAGATGTAGACCATACAGCTGTTCTATATATCTCTCTGGCTGAAAATCAGCAATCTGCCATTCAATCGCCTTTAAGTAGTAGACAAGCGCTCCGATATCGTAAAACCGCTGTATCGGAAACTGTTCCCGCTGCTCCACGATTTCGAAGCCGTTGCTTTTCAGACCGGTAATCGCTTGAGAAAGGGACCAGTCCGCATACTCGCTATAAGGCGCTTCCAAACGGTCGTTATGCCCACACAATCCAGCCCCCCACCTGTTGGGTCAAAAACATCCCGCCCGTATGCAAAATACGCCGCACTTCCGCTGGAGAAAATGCCTCATGCTTGTTCAGCACGAGATCGAACCCATTATCATCAAATGGAAGTGAATGTGCTCCAACAACTGTATAAACTCACGATCTTCTGTATATTTCATATCGTGCTGCTCCTTCCTGAATTGGGCTGACATCATTTACCGAACGCTATACTCTTTATGTTCTACCGTTCTATCTCTATACGCCTCTACATCTGCCCAAACCAGGAGGAATTTCTTATCTGCCGTTCGGTGCCGTTTTAAGGAGTGGCGGGTAGAGCCTTTACAAGCTCAGGTGTCATGTCTTTTGGAGTTAATAAATAATAGCCTGTGTGAGCATTTAAGCCATATAAAGGTTTGATTTTGATCTGTATCAGGTAAGTGCCTTTCTCCATATCTGGAGTATAGTTATAGGATCTGCGGTTTTCCAAAATAGCTTTCCAGAGCTTCATATCTTCAATGACGATTGCTTTATGCTTCTGCTGTATATCTCTGAATAAATTGACGTCTTCGATATACTGACCAGATTGATAAGGTTTCATCTCCTGAGAAATAATTGGAACAGCACGCACAGAAAGTATATCCTTCGAGGTGACCATTACCTTGTCGGCATATTCCTTCTGTTTCAGCCAACCTTCCAGTTTGTGAAAGGATAAACGCCAGTTAAATGCAACATTACGAGCCCATTCCGGCTCATATTTGGAGATAGAGGAAGCTTTATTCAGAATCTCGATATTCCCCAGCTGATAACTTCCAGACTGCATTTCGCTATAGCTCATATCCAAAATTTCTTCTTTCAGCACAGCTTCAAATTCGCGAATTTCTTTCGGATCGGTCAGTATCACCCTCCGTTCCTCATCATCCCCTGATTTAATGCTGATCGTTTCGGCTGCACCATATAGCTTATCCAACGAGTATGCTACTTTTTTGTACGGCTCAGACACCATGACCTTTGCCAGCTCTGCCCGGAAAGGCTGCTCGGGAAATGTATAGCTTCGGGTCATAATTGAACCATCGTCAAGGTGATAGGCAATGGCTATCATTTGAAGAGGTTCACCTTTGGTCATGGACGTCTGTCCTGATGAATGGGTCCGCACGAGTTCACGCTGTAAATTTAGCACAGAAGCGATATAAGCTTTATCTTGCGAAAAATAAAGATCTTTTCGTGTAATGCCCCCATCCAAATACAAACTTGGTCCGGCATAAACTTGCTCCACGGAATGCGCAGTTGGAATTCGATCTTCGTAACCTACCCAACTTGAAGTCGGAATGTACATTGCCAGACCTAACACTGCGGTGTAAGCGACCAATTCCAGCAAAGCACGTACACGTACAATTTGCCACGTCTTGCGAACCACCATCTCCACAGCGATATAGCCCAAAATAGCTCCAAGTATATAGCCGAAGATAGACCAGTCTTTACCTTGTCCGCCTACGCCATTAAAATAGTCCCCTACTAGCAGCATAGCGCACAGCATCACACCTGCTTTGAATAAGGGCTGGAAGAAGGTAAATGCCATTGCTTGCGTTGCTTTCTCTACCAGCCGTTTGCGATACAACACATAGCTCAAGATCACAAACAGCAGAGAAACACCAATATAAACAAGCAGTTCAATATATGAAAATGGAGTTCTTAGCAATTCCGTAAAGCGAATAAACGGCGATAAAGAATGCCAAATATTATTGTTACTACGTAACTCCATGCCATCACTATAACGAACTATTGTTCCACTGACCTGATAGTAACCGTACAAATGATGCCCCAGAAAGCGACTAATCATGGATGACAGAAAGAAGGGGAGCACCATCAAAACGTACACTACAGCAATTTGCAGCAGCGATTGCCCTACGCAAATACCTACAAACACAGTAAAGGCGAAAAGAAAAATGCTAATGACCGAGACGACCAATGCCCATGATCCAACATCATTCATGTGAAAAATATAAGGCAGATCATTCGTCGCGTTAACCCAAGCCGTCACTCCCGCCGTGAGCCACACGGGTACGAGCAAGAGGATAAGACCACTGATCAAATGTGCCGTTAGCAGATGTTCCCTGCGTAATGGCAGACTGTGATACAAATCAGATGGCCCCTGCCGCTGAATAAAACGAAGCATCATCACACCTGCCAGCACCGGTACGGTCAATAAAATCATATTTTGCAAATCATTACCTGAGTTTGCACTATCGAACAAGCTTCTCAAAACCTCGTGCACCCGTTCGTCTCCGATGCTCATAATTAACGGCAGCGGCACTGTAAACAATAATCCCGCCAAGTACAACAGACCGATCCAGCCATGCTGTCTCAGGCTTTGGCGAATCACGCCGCCGCTACAGAAGAATCGGTTGGATGTCATAACCTGCGTCCTCCATTTCATAAATGAAAATTTCCTCCAGCGTCAACGGCAGCAAATCGAATACATGCGGCTCATACGCCTGAATCGTTTCTGTAATCTGCTCTCGTTCACCCCGGATAATAAGCAGCAGAACACTGCCTCTGCGCTCCTTATGTACAACCGGAAGTTGTCCACAGACGGCTTCCTCATGCGTGCTGTCACGAAAGGCAACCTGCACCTTATGCGTATCGGACTTGAGGTCGTCAACCTCTTTCTCCAATAGCATACGTCCCTGATGCATAATGCCGACATGATCACACATGTCTTCAATTTCACGCAAATTATGGGATGAAATCACGACAGTCATCTCACGTGCGGCGATTTCCTGGAACAGCAAATTTTTGATCATTCGTCGCATTACCGGGTCCAGTCCGTCAATCGGTTCATCCAAAATCAGCAGCTCAGGCATGCAGCTCAAGGCAAGCAAAAAAGCGGCCTGACGCTTCATCCCCTTGGAAAAACGGTGAAGTTTACGCTTCGGGTCAAGCTTGAAAATGTCGGTAAGCTGTATGTAGCGTTCCTCACTCCAGCTCGGATAAATGGAGCGGTAAAACCGGGCCATCTGGCGAATCGTCGCTTGCGGGAAAAAATAAGGGGTATCCGGCATAAACAGAATGCGCTGCTTGACTTCTGGCTGCTCATACACCGGCTGTCCACCGATTAGCACCTTGCCAGTATCCGGTCTGTAAATCCCGGCGATGATTTTGAGCAGCGTCGTTTTACCTGCTCCGTTGGAGCCCAAAAGTCCAAAAATAGAGCCTTTCTTCACCTTAAGGGCGAGCTGATCGACAGCCTTTTCTTCTGTAAATGTTTTTGTGACTTCCCTTAATTCAATCAAGGGACATCCCCCTTTCCTTCAATTGCGTAGCTTCCACGTATAAGGCGTCCACTTCCTGCTGCGTAAAACCGAAATGGACAGCTTCGATCATCTGCTTCAACAGCGCCGCCCGAATCTCATCCCGCTTCATTTGCTGCGGCTGATGCTCGGCAGGGGTGACAAAGCTGCCCTTGCCCTGGACGGAATAGATGTATCCTTCGCGTTCCAGCTCTCGATACGCCTTCTGAATCGTATTGGGATTCACCGTAAGCTGAGCGGATAAAACCCGTACAGAAGGCAATTGCTCATCCGGCTGAAGCGATCCGTATACGATCATTTCCTTTACCTTCTCTATTAACTGTTCGTAGATCGGCTTACGACTGCGGATATCCAGCTCGAACATGGACTTCCTCCTTTCAAGACTTGATCAGATTCATCTGCATCCTTTCAACTGTTCTAACTGTACTATTATTAATAATACAGTTAGAACAGTTTGTCAATCATTTCTTTAGTTATTTATTACAGAAAAAAAGACCAACTCAGAAAGCTGGTCTTGAAATCAACGTTAACCTGTAATGATTTCGGCAAAAGTTTGTTACATATTTTTTGACTTCGTATGTATCCCAAAAAACATAGATTTCACGATAATACATACAAGAGACAATACAACAAAAAGTAGGCCACTCCAAACAACATCTCCTGTTCCTAATTGAGAAATAAACCAGCCTCCCATCGCTGTCCCTATGGTGACACCCAAATTTGAAAAAGAAACATACAGACTATTCGCAAATTCCGGGGCTTCTGGAGCCTCCGAGGTAAGCCAAATTTGACTTACAATCAATCCACTCGTATGAACAGCTCCCCAGACAATAATAATCCCACTTGTGAGAAGAAGAGTTGCACCCACATATTGAAGCAGTAAATAACAAACCCCTAAAGCAACAGGATAAAGCAACACCGTTTTCAACATATGATGGTTTAACATTTTTCCCGAGTACCAGTTACCAGCCACACCACTAATCCCGAAAAGCACAAGCATCGTACTAATCCATTCTCCACTCATATGCGTTTTCTCTCCTAGATACTCCGCAAAATAACTATATACAGAAAACATCGCAGCAAATATGAAGCATGCACTACCGATATTCAACCACAATGTGGGTTTCCTCAATATTTTAAGCTGGTTCCTGACAGGTACTTCCTTCTGCTCCAATCTGGAAGGAACCATGAGCCCTATTCCAACACACGCAATAATATTCACAACAGCAGAGAACAGAAATGAAGTGCCAAGAGAGAATTGATCAGCAATATAAGAAGTAAGCGGAACTCCCAATACCATCCCCACACTAACTCCAAGAAATACCTTTGCACTTGCTTTAGCAGCCTCTTCTTTCTTCGATAGCGCAACAGCTAGTACGAAGGCAATGGAGAAGTACACTGGGTGAAAAAAGGCGGGGAATATTCGGAATACGACAAGTGTATAAAAGTTCGGTGCAAAAGCTGATATCACATTCGAGATGGAAAAAATAATCATGATGCTCATCAGTAACCATTTACGATTCCATTTTGAAAATAGCAGAGTTACCCATGGCCCAAAAATGGCAATAGTGAGTGCAAAAAGACTGACCAGTATTCCAGCTTGTGGTGCAGTAACGTTATACTTATCCATCACCATTGGCAAAATCCCAACGACTCCAAGCTCCGTATTTATAATGCCAAATATACCTAATGCAATAAAAAATAATGGACTGTTTTTGTTCACGATTTCCATCTCCTTGACCTCATAATTCATATATTCGAAAATCTATATTTATAGATATAATATACACAAAAAAGTAGGTAACCTTGTTCATTATTTTGTGGCTACCTACATTTCATTCTTGATATATTCAGCGAATTTGCAAATATTCTCTTCATTTCTTCGGTAATAGGTCCACTGTCCAAATCGCCTGGATTCCAAAAGCCCAGCCTTCTTCATGAGCGTTAAGTAACTGGAAATAACAGATTGTGCTAATCCTGTTTTTTCCTGAATGCTACCTACACAAATCCCTCCTTTAAAGTTAGCATCCGTTGGTAAAAACAATTGCGGTCCGAAATTTTCATCTGAATTTTTAACCAATCCAAAATTTGCAGGCGTGTATCATTCGACAAAGCTTTAAAAATCATTAGAGTATCCATAAACCTCATTATATCTCTTGTTTTAGATATGTAAATATCTATTTCAATAATATAGCATCGACTGTTGTGTGTTGTGCCATTCTTTCATACACTTCACTTGAACATAAAAATAGCCGTGATGCGTTAAGCACCACGGCTGGCTATTTCTTTTAGCATTCCGTCGATTCGTGAGGCTCGTCACGACTTATATTCGCAAGTGCTTCCCCTTCCGGTAGCATAAGATCTAGCTGAAACCGGAACGTGGCTCCTCTGGCCTCGTCACTATCCACACCAATGGAGCCGCCCATCAGACTGACCAGGTTTTTGCAGATGGAAAGCCCCAGACCTGTGCCTCCATATTTTCGATTCAGTGCCGGATGGAGCTGGGAAAAAGGCTGAAACAATAAATGCTGGCGATCTGCGGGAATACCGATGCCGGTATCGGTTACACTGAACTCAATCAAGCATTTCTTTTTACGGCTGCTGTAAGCCTTGCTCTCGGCAAAGATGTTTACACGCCCTCGCTCTGTAAATTTGATTGCATTGCTCACCAAATTCACCAGCACCTGCCGGATACGCACATGGTCACCGGCAAGGACCCCCGGCAATTCCTGATCCACGTGCCACTCCAGCTCAATGTCTTTTTCCATAGCCTGCTTGAGAAATAGGTCCGCCACATTGCCCATCATATCCTCAAGTTCAAAAGGCTCGTGTAGCAACGCCATTTTTCCAGCCTCAATTTTGCTTAAATCCAGTATTTCATTCAATATCTGCATTAAAGCACTGCTGCTATTGGTAATAATATCGATATAACTCCGCTGTTCCTCATCCAATTCAGTGTCCGCGAGCAGCCCGGCCATTCCGATAATTCCGTTCATCGGTGTACGAAGCTCATGACTCATCACAGAAAGAAATTCTGACTTGGCCTTGTCGGCCCGCTCGGCGGATTCCTTGGCCCGGATGATTTCCTTCTCATTCGTCATATCCACAAAAACCATTACGGCCCCTTTACGCTCCCCATTATCCATCAGGGGACTGATCCGGTAAGAGACGAGGAAGCTGGACCCGTCTTTTTTCCAAAATACGGCTTCCTCAGCCTGATAAGAAGCACCACTGCGGATCGCCTGAAGAATGGATGGCTGCTCATCCGGGTAATGGCTGCTTATCTCATCGACATGGCGGATCATGTCCGTACGTGTCCCGCTCAGCGGATTTTCCGATCCCACTCCAAACATTTCGACCGCCGCCGGATTCATAAAACGGACATGCCCCTCGGTGCTCAAGCCCACAATGCCTTCAGATACCGCGTTCAGAATGAGTGAATGCTCGTTGCTGAGCTTTTCGATTTGGGCGATGTAGCTTTTGAGCGGGGTGACATTTTCGACGATGCCATAGCAGCCGACAATTTGCTCATGCACAAAAATCGGGATATTGGTTACCTTGATAAACAGGCGCTCCCCATCCTTATGTATGAACTCTGATTCATAGGTTTGCGTTTCTCCCTGTTTGGCCAGCTCCATATGATGCCTAATCTTGTCCTGTTCCTCGGAAGAAGCCATCGCAATAACTCCAGCCCCGAGCAGTTCCTTCCTCGTATAACCGGTAAGCTCCTCCAGACTGGGATTTACACTCAGGATTTGACCTTCCATATTCATGGCGCATATGCCGAGCGGGTTATGCTGGAACAGGGATTTATAACGGTTCTCGCTTTCACGAAGACGCTGCTCCATCTTTTGGTGTTCCGTGACATCCTGTATCATACCGACAATTTGAATCGGCTGTCCTCGCTCGTCCATTTCCGCTTCCCAGGTCGAACGCAGCACTTTCTGTTCACCATTAGGCAGTACAATCCGATAAAAGGTTTCTTGATGAATCCCTTTTAAAATGACGTTCGTAATGATTTCGATCATTCGCTCTTTATCCTCTGGATGAATAGCATCCAGAAAAGAATCAATACTTGTCTCGACCGGCTTTACGCTAAAGCCGAAAATGCTGCGGAATTCCTTGGAAAAATGCAAAACGTCGTTAACCAAATCCCAGTCCCATGAGCCAAACATCGCCAGTCGCTGGGCTTTTGCAAGATTATCCTCACTCTTCTGGCGCTCCGTGATGTTGCGACCAATAGACAGAACCCGCTTGATCTGACCTTCCTCATCCCGAATAATGCGGTATGACACTTCCAGCCACAAATAATGTCCGTCCTTGTGACGCACACGCCGCTTCATAATACCTGTTTCCTGGAAGATTCCATGTACGCGCATATAATCGACATCTTCTGCATGATAAAATTCGAGCCGTTTTTTGCCGAGCATTTCCTGCCTGGTGTAACCAAGAAGCTTCTCTACCGAAGGAGAAACATATTGAAGGTTGCCGTCCGGCGTGCTGAACGAGATCACATCTGGCGTATTTTCTGTAATCAGCATGTACAAGTCCTCATTGTCCGAGAGTACCTGCTGCATGTCTTTTTTCTCTGTGATGTCCATCGCGTAGGCAATCAGATACGTTTGACCCGTAGCCGGGTCATCAAATATCGTTAATTCCAGCGATAACCAGACGGATGTCCCCCGCTGATGTCTTAAACGAAGCTCTGCCTTGTACACTTGATCCGTAGCTTTCAGCCAGCCCGTATAGGCGTCCCGCAACGCTTGTCGATCTTTGTCTCCTTTATACAACAAATGATAATATCGGGTTTTCAGCAGTTCCTCCTGCTTGTATCCGACCATGAGGCAAAGGGCGGGATTGACGTACAGACATTTTCCGTCCCTCGAAAAAATGGCTATCCCTGTCGGGGCATGATTGTACATGTGTTCCAGCAAAGGCAGTCGTTGAGCAGCAGAAAACACAATAAATCTCCTCCTTTGTGGTTTATGAGGGCGCAGTCTAACATGCACAAAAGATTGCCGATGCAGATCCATCGGCAATCTTTAGAATTATTTTTTATACCACCCGACTCAGAAAATGACGCAAAAACCGCTCCGCATCCACCTCAAGTGCCACGTCAATACTAGTCTGTGAATGAGCTTGATCCTTGTCCGTTACTTCACGGGTACGACCAACCTCGACGGAATTCCCCACCTCGACGGCAATGTGCATCGGGCGCGTCTCCACAAAGCTGGAATCAATCGCTAGCCCTACGGCCAACGGATCATGCAAAGCACAGCCCGCGATACCGGGTCTGAAATTACGATAGGCTTCCATATAGAAGTCCGTCATATCTGCCATAAACCTCCCCAGTTCGGTCCCTTGCTCACGCCATTTGTCCACCTCATGCTGAGGAAGCAGCGTCTGCATAGTCACGTCCAGCCCAACCAGCGTAAGCGGGAAACCCGCTCCCAACACATTAGCTGCGGCTTCAGGATCGGCATATATATTCGCTTCAGCGGTCGGGGTTACGTTGCCTTTTACCGTGACTGCGCCGCCCATAATGATCAGACGGTCAAGTAATTGCGGCAGTTCGGGACAGCGATCCAGTGCAATCGCAAGGTTCGTCAGTGGTCCCACCGCAACAAGGGTAAGCTTGCCTTCATAGTGACGAGCCTGTTCGATGATAAAATCAGCAGCATCACCAGATGCAGCCTGTCGGGAAGGCGAGCCCTGCAACTGGTTGCCAATCCCGTCCTCGCCGTGGATATGCCGGGAATACGGTTTGAACAGTTCACGGGCATACGGCTTTTGTGCGCCGGATACGACCGGAGCTTCTGCACCGAGCTTTTCCAACAAGATCAGCGAGTTGCGTGTCGCTTCTTCAACCGCGATGTTGCCAAAGGTAGTTGTGATGCCAAGTAGCTCCAATTCCGGCGAATGGACCGCGTACGCAATGGCAAGCGCATCGTCAATGCCAGTATCTACATCTAAAATTAACTTTTTGCTCATGATGATCCTCCACAGTAGAACAGCATTCTTTTTTTTCATTATACTCAATTTAAATGAATATTCCCTCCCTTTTCTCAGTAGAGGGAAACATAGAGCTTCTGTAATCTTCCATAAAATGAAGAAAGCTACGGCAGATTTTGCCGTAGCTTATCATTCAACGTTGCTAAATTATTCAAGCGCATTCTATCCTGTTTAAGGCTCGATTCCCCACACCAGCTTATCGTTATGGAACAACGTTACTTTATTCCATTCTGTATAAGAGGTTTTGGTAGGATCAAAGGAGTAATCATTGGATTCGTCCAGGTTAGACCAGTCGCTGTTGTTGATGCGGATCTGAATATCACCTGTTTGCGCTCCAGCAGCAAGCGTGCCGGCAGCAGCATTGAAACCAATTTCAATATACTTATCTGTGAATGTACGCGACACGTTATCATTGCCTACTTGCGCATAGTCTACTGCGGATTGCAGCTCCTGGCTGCCATCTTTCGTGAAATAATACCGGACTTTCAGCTCACTCAGCTTCACGGGTGTTGTACCTTTATTTTTCAGATTTAAGAAAGGCTTGACTGCGTTATTAGCTGGATCGGTGTCCCCGGCCCGATACATTACAACCAGATCACCCGCTGGATCTGTAGGGTCCGTTGGATCTGTCGGTGTACCTTTTGGCTCAGCGCTTACCGCAGTGGAATCCTTGCTTGTTCCTTTCGTATTCGTAGCACTTACAACATAGAAATAAGTGGTTCCGTTGGCCAGCCCCTTATCTGTGTACTCTTTCTCAGTAACAAGAGGCGCAACGGCTGTAAAAGGACCTGCTTCGCTGGTTGCACGTTTTACCGTGTAGCTGTCGGCCCCAGTGGACGCATTCCAGGTCAGCTTCACTTCCGCATTACCCGCTGTCGCCTTTAAGCCCGCTGGTACTGCTGGAGCGGCTGGTGTAGGAGTTGTTCCGCCACCAGATGAAGGGACAATCGCTGGATATGCATTTTGCACAAGCATAACAAACTGATCATGGAACCAAGCTCCTGAAATAGGTGCATTCGGTAAAGCATCTGTTAATGTGCCATCCTTGGTTGTATAGGTAGGATCACAGTATCGGTCAAAGCCTTTACCCTCATCGTTCGGAATGAGCGAGCTGGAACCATCGGAATCACCCGGAGGTTTCGCCCATACATAAGCATCGACATGGGAAGCTGGAGCTGTTTGCGGCGGCGTACCCATACCTGCTCCGCTGTTATTACACCAGTTGCCGCGATGCGAGCGTTTGTCTACACGGCCTGAGTTCACATAGGAGTTAATATCACTGCCGACAGCGGCAGTCGGACGGTTAGGTCCTCCCCATCCGTTACGACCCGTATCAATTAACATACCGAGTGAGCTCGGCCAGCCTGCACTCACAAAGTCTCTATGCAATGCCTCTGCGAAATCAGATTCATCGAAATTAGGATTCCATTCGTAGTATTTGGAAGATTTGATCGGCTGTCCGCCGATATTCAGGTTTGGATCAGGCAGATTAGGTTCTGTCAGCGGTGAAGTATTGGCTGTATTCGTGATAAAGCCATCCACACTGGACAGTCCTTTGCTCGTGTCTCTGAAAACATTCGTGAACAACGATACGGTTGCTGAGCGGTTGTTATCCCAACCCAGCCAGCCGGAGTGACCGATATCTACATATTTGTAGACATTAGGAATCTCGTTCAGCTTATTAATTGTATACTTGATGCCGGCTTCATAAATTCCTGTAGATTTAGCTTCCGCGCATTTGGGGTCATTCAGATTGGTCACGAGGTTTGGCAAACTATCTGGTTCAATGATCGCTACGATGCGAATATCCTTATATTTGGGATTGGCAAAAATAGCAGCAATTTTATCGACATAATCCTTTTTGTACGTTTCCAGACCCGCTTGGGTCAGCGGCAGCTCACCGTTGGAGGCCAAGGCATGGCAATCCCGTCCGGGCAGATCATAAACAATGAACTCAGCAGTAATCGGTGTGCTGCCTTTCTTTTGCGCCAATACTTGATCCAAATGCGCCTCCAGGCCAAGCTTGCCTCCACCGCCGTTAATGGCAGCGATGCGATCAAGCCATACGGCTGTCGGGAATGTTTTGACAGTTTGCATTTTAGCTTTCAGATTGGCATCAGTAATCTTGGCAATCGATGTGTCGACACTAGCCGCATAATCAGGACTAACGTATTTTGTCGCCCCTTGATAAGGATTGTCCACATGGGACTCTGCATGTATTTTATCCGTAAATCCTGCACCTGGTAGAAAGCTGCTTGCGACGAGTGATAGCGCAAAAGCATACTTCATGCCTTTACGAAGCACTTGCTTGGTTTTCAATTGCTTCACCTATCTTTCCGTAAATTTTGTTGAATCTTCCTATGTCGGCACCTGATCGTTACATCATTAAATGTGTGATACGCTCTTTTTTTCCAAAAATCGGCGTTCATAGATGCAAAAAAGGTAAGCGCTTTCTATTTTATCCTGCGCTTCTATCTTGCTCTTTAATTCACCTCCTATGTTAGATTATAGAGAGCTGGAAATCCGCTGTAAATTGAATAAATCAAGAATTAAATTATTAGTTAGGCTATAAATTGCCACTCTGCCGGTCTTTTTTACTGCTATATTTCCCAGGAACCGGTTCCCTTGTTTAAAGGAATATCCGCCCTGTGGCAAGCCCTTTGGGCGAATTGGGGCATCGACATGGGAGAAGAGATTTGTAATAACAAGGCTGTATTCTTTAATTTCCGTCGACCCGAATCGACAACCATAAACCTGAAGGTATGAAATGTGAGGGGCGGCTATGCCTAGCGCTCATATCAAAAAAGGGCATTTCCAGGCCATCACGGCACTGAAAATACCCTTTCTACCACTACGACTATTGAAAAATGCTCTGGGCGTTTAGGCTTCGCTAGTTTGCACCTTTTCACGGTCCTTGCCTTTGTCCGACTCACCAGCATTTTTGTTCGCGGCATCCCGGTCCAACTGCATTTCCTCGACCGTCTTGACCTTGATCCGCGCCGCTCCCTCGTAATCGCGAGTCGGGATCAGGTTGCCAGCAGACAGACGTTCGCGCGCCTCGACAATCGCTGCTCCATATTGCGGCAACCATGCCTCCTGCGCTACCAGCATTTCATCGACCATTTGCCAGATTTCCTTCGGATTACATACTGCACCCACCAGCGGATCCATCATGAACGCCTGCCGCAACAGCTTGTCGTCCCCATGCACGGCAGCTTCAACTGCCAAACGCTGCACGGAAATGCTGACATTGCAGACAGCCGCAGGGCCGAGCGGCAGTTCACCCACATGAGGCATGGAAATACCGTTACGATCTACATATCCGGGCGCCTCAATAATCGCGTCATCCGGCAGATTGGAAATCACTCCGTTGTTGACGACATTAAAATGCCCCCGGTATACACGTCCTGTTTCCAGTCCTTCAATAATGTAAGAGCCATGCTCTTCACCGCGTTTCTCTGCCTTGTACTCCAGTGGATCTTCCTTCATCCAGTTTGGAAAATCTGTTTCAAACCAGTTACGTCCTTCCGTACATACACGCAGATAGCCTCCCGTTTCTCCATTGATCCAGCTTCCCAGATCAATCCAGTCGAGAATTTCATCCGGACGCTTCCGATACCAGGGAACATACTCGCTTAGATGGCCGTTCGATTCAGTGCTGTAATAGCCAAAACGGCGAAGCATGTCGATGCGTACCTTTTCGGTGCGGCTAAATTCAGGGTGTTTTTCAAAAGCCTCCAGCAGTCCGGCTGTCAGATCCTTGCCTTCATGTGAAGCCTGAATGTACCACGTCTGGTGATTGATTCCGGCACACACAATGTCCACATCCTGCTTCTCCAAGCCGTATACTTCGGCAATTTGGTGATGTCCATGCTGTACACCGTGACACAGCCCAATCGTACGTACGCCGCTGTACTTGTTGCAAGCCCAAGTGATCATCGCCATCGGATTCGAGTAGTTCAGCAGCAGCACATCCGGTGCGCTTAGCTCGCGGATATCCTTGCAGATGTCCAGCATTTCAGCAATACCACGCTGCCCATACATAATACCTCCTGCACACAGTGTATCGCCCACGCATTGATCCACGCCATATTTCAGCGGAATGTCTACATCGGTCGCAAACCCTTCCAGCCCACCAACCCGGATCGTACAAATCACATATTTGGCATCCTTTAGAGCTTTCTTTCGATCCGTAGAGGACTGTATTTGTATGGATAAACTATTCTCACGAATATCCCGCTGGCACAGCTCAGTAACCATATCCAGATTGTGCTGACTGATATCCGTAAAAGCCACTTCAATATCATTAAATTCCGGCACCGATAACAGATCACGCAAAATTCCACGGGTAAAACCGATGCTTCCTGCTCCAATAAAAGCTACTTTAAATGACACGGCATTCAACCTCCGGTAATTAGAATTGGTATATACCGTCATTGTAGCAATAGGCCTGTGGAAAGCGTTATCAAAATCATGACCAGTTTCGTATTTAGGTGTCAAAAATCCTAACTTTCGTGTTAATAGAGGGTTGCTCATTTCCATTTCGCTCCATCCCGTTTCTCTCTTTCTATCTAGTGTTTTTTCAGCTCAATATGTACTTTAAGTGCGGTAAATGTAGTAACATAAAAGAAAACATTGGAGAGCAAGGAGCAGCCTAAGATGAACAAAAAGATTATCTTTTTAGATATAGATGGAACGCTAGTGGATGATGATGGTATGATTCCCGAATCTGCAAAAACAGCATGTATCGAAGCGAGAAAGAACGGACATCTGATTTATTTATGCACTGGCCGATCCAAAGCGGAGATTTATGATTTTATCATGGAGGTCGGTTTTGACGGGATCATTGGAGCTGGCGGGGGCTTTGTAGAAATCGAAGGCGAGATGTTATATCACCACAAAGTATCGGATGAAGATGTTAGACATATGGTCGATTACTTTGATGAACATGATTTGGACTTTTATTTGGAGTCGAACGGGGGACTGTTTGCGAGTAAAAACTTTTTGCCCCATGTGGAACGGCTTATCTATGGAGATGTGGACAATGATCCCGTAGCCAGAGAAAAAAAAGAACAACGCCCGCATCCTTTTATCACTGGCCTAACTATAGGAGAGGACAACCTGTACCGTAGTGACGTGAACAAAGCATGCTTTTTGGAAAACAAAAATGTTCCTTTCGAACAGATCAAAAAGGAATTCGCAGGGAAATTTGAGGTTATTCAATGTACTGTATCTGCTTTCGGGCAAGACAGTGGTGAGCTAATGGTTCCCGGTATTCACAAAGCCGTAGCTATTGAAAAGCTTATTGAGCATTTGGGAAGATCCCAAGAAGACACCATTGCTATCGGAGACGGGATGAACGATGCTGAAATGATTGATTATTGTGCGCTAGGAATTGCCATGGGAAATGCCAAACCGGGCCTCAAAGCCATTGCAGATGACATTACGGATGCTGTGGATGAAGATGGACTGTTTCACAGCTTTAAAAAGCATGGTCTGATTTAGTGAGGTTATTTTTTTTATACTTAAGCCCCTGCAGCAGTTTCTGGACTTAAAAATGTCCTAATCCTACTGGTAGGGGCCTATCTCCAATGCTATCTTTCCACGGAATTCACTTAGTGCTTGCCCAGCTTCCATCTCCTCACTACTTGTAAGATGGGCAAACCATTCTTCAAATGTCTGTTGTTGCTTACCCTTCAAGACTTCTACTTTGGCATGTACCTTGATTACAATATGGAATTCCTCCTCAATAACCGCGCTTACGCTGACGATAGCTGCCTACACTTCTTTTGTTGCTGTATAATGAGTTAAGTCTCTAAATATTCCCAAAGGAGCAAGACATGTCAAACCGTAAATGGACATTTATCCTTATCCCCGTCTTCCTGCTATTTGCCTGGCTGCTCCTTCAATTCACTCTGTCTTCTTTTCAAATTCACCAATTTGCAGAGTTATTGAAGACGGTTTCTCCAAAAGACGGGGTTTCCGATACAAAAGTCGTACTGATATCACAGGAGTTGGATAATTATTACTGGCGGTCAATCGAACAAGGAGCCCGAAAGGAAGCGGAACAGTACGGTATGCGGCTCGATTATATCGGGCCGGACCGCATTAATCCGTCCGAGCAGGTCAAACTGCTGGATAAAGCGATCGCCAGTAAGGCGGATGCAATTCTGGTTCAAGGGATAAATGATCCAGAGTATCGCCGATTAATCGATAAAGCAGCCGGACTTGGCATACCCGTCATCACGATCGATACGGATGAACCAGACTCCCGTAGACTAGCTTACGTGGGAACGGATAACGAAGGAGCAGGAAAACGGATGGGCGCGCTGTTAGCGAAAGCCTCTGGAGAGCGTGGCGACATTGGAGTTATGATCAGTAGCGAGCGCGTCGAGAATCAGCGACTCAGGCTTGCTGGATTTCGTTCCGTGATCGGTCGCTATCCCAAGCTCCGCATTGTGGAGATTCGCTCCTCAAATATTTCACGGCTTCAGGCAGCACAGCAAGCTCAGAACATGCTCGCCCGGTATCCGCAGATCCGCTACATGGTCGGATTCAGTGCGCTGGACGGCCTTGGCATTCTGGAAGCCTCGGAGCGGCGCGGCGCGCGGAGTTTGCAGGTTTTCGCTTTTGACGATATGGCCGAGACGTTGGAAGCCATTAGAGATTGCAAAATCGAACTGACCCTTGTTCAACAGCCAGAGGAAATGGGGGCTAAGGCCATAAAACTGCTGAATGATTATTTAAAGGGGAATGATCCCCAGAAATTAACATACACCAGGGTATATGAAGTGCATGCGGACACTCCCAACAACATGCCCGGAGTTGACGGACGATGACGATCAGAACGAAGCTGCTTCTGTTCATCCCCCTCCTAGTTGTGTTCGCCAATATCATCGCTTATTTTGTATTCCAAAGCGGAAAGGTCGTACAACAGAGCTACGATGAAATGCTTGGCCGAATTCTGCTCATCGAGCAAACCTCCGAATCGGCGGAGAGCAACTTAAAGCTCCTATACGCCTATCTGCTTAATCCGAGAGACGATAAGGCTGTGCAGGGCCCGACAGAACGCCAATTGAAGCTGTTGAAAGGCAGAATTCAGGAAGTTTCCGACTCGACCGACCCTTCTTTCGCCGAGGAGGACTACGTGAATCTGTTGTCCACATTTCTTGAACAGAAACAAGCCGCAGTTCTGGACGCAAATGCACAAGATCCTCAATCGGCTTTTGAACATTATATTGAAGCTGAGAAAACCGTCAGCTATATCCACGAGGAGGGACAGCGACTGATCGATGCAGAACTGGTTTATTACCGGCCGATCATCGAGAACATCCGGAACAAGAATGAGCAAATGAACGGATGGGGAGTGGCGTTGTTCAGCATGAACGCGCTGATGGGGGTTTTGCTTGCAGTCTGGGTCTCGCGCAGCATTACTGGCCCTGTCGGCAGACTTGTCGGACTGGCGAAGCGAATCGCCACAGGCGATCTGAATATCGAGCCCCAACCGCGACGGGATGACGAGCTAGGCGTACTGTCGGACGCCATTTCGCAAATGTCCGCCGATTTGAGCATCCTCATCGAGAAGGATAAACAGAGTCTGGAAATGCGGCGGCTTGTGAAGGAACTGGAGCTTCTGGCTCTGCAAAATCAAATTAACCCGCACTTTTTATTCAATACCTTAAATGTGCTCTCCAAGCTGGCGATCCTGGAAGGGGCGGAGAAAACCAGCGACCTGATCGTTTCGCTGTCCAATCTGCTACGGTACAGCCTGCAGAAGCTGGACAAACCCGTAACTCTCCAGGAGGAACTGGATCATATCCGCGAATACGTAACCATCCAGCAGGCGCGCTTCAGGGACAGAATTCGCTTTGAGCTTCACATTGACGCTTCCGTTCTTCAGCAGCAAATTCCGGCCCTGACGATCCAGCCATTTATTGAAAACGCTTTTCTTCATGGTGTGGCAGATATGGAAGACGGAGCCATTATCGCGTTGACACTGTCGCGAGCGAACGAGGATGTGCAAATTGAAATCTCGGACAACGGAAAGGGTATGACGGAGGAAACCCGACTGTCCGTGCTCCGTCTTGAAGGCGAAGTCGAAAGCGGCAGTTCAACAGGACTTGGAATGCAAAACGTGTTTAGGCGGCTGCAGTTGTTCTACGGAAAAGAAGGAATGGTTGAAATCAGTAGCAGTACCGGACGAGGTACTACTATAACAATACGAATTCCAGTCAAGAAGGAGAGTGAGCAGACTGATGTATCGGTTGTTGATCGCGGATGACGAGGCTTTGGAGAGGGAAGGACTGGAATTGACAGTGGAACGGGCGATGCCGGGGATATTTCGGTTTATTCATGCCGGCAACGGCCGCATGGCAATTGAATGTGCGGAAGAGCACCGTCCCCATATTGCCATTCTGGATATCAATATGCCCGGAATCGACGGGCTTGCAGCGCTTCGTGAATTAAAGGAGCGGCTTCCCGATACCCGATTCGTGCTCGTCACTGCCTATGATTATTTTGCCTATGCCCGAGAGGCGCTCTCTTTAGGCGTAAAAGAATATATTTTGAAACCGGCGAAGCGAGAACTGATCATCGGTACACTGAAACGACTGATTGAAGAAATTGAGTGCGAAAAGCGAGCACGTACAGAAGAATTGGAGCTTAGGCACAAAATCTCACAGCTGATGCCGCTCGCAGAAAATGAGCTGGCTTTAATGCTTATGGTCGACCAGACCGTGGATTCGAGCGCTTCTCAGCTATCAGAATGGCTGGACTTTCCTCTTGATCAGGGAAGCGCCATCATTGCCGCTTTTGACGGATATACGGACGAGCAGGATAAAAAGAAAATTTACGACCATTTCCGAAGCTATATAAAAACGCATGGCCCGAATTCGATTGTAAGCTCCTTAATCGACCATCATGTAGCCACTTTTTTATGCAAGCCGCCTGCCACCGGCGAAAACGATTGGCGGCAGCTGGTTAAACACCTTGTTCAGCAGCTCTCCGATCTTGTCCAGCAGCAACTTGGCATTAAGACGGCTATTGGAATCGGCTCGCTGCATAGCGGCGAGGAAGGACTTCGCAAGTCCTATTTCGAAGCCGTTTTTGCCTCCACCCTACGCAAGCGGGATGGAGGTTACTGCCACTTTGACGAACTGAAGTCGTCAGAGGCTGGAAACGCCTCTGTGCTTGCCGTCAAAGCGGAGAATGGAATGCTTCAGCAGACGTACGTCATGTCAGCACTGCAACGGATACGAGAACAGCGGGAGGTCCAAACACTGACTATGCTGGGTAGGGCGAAAATGTATATCGAGGAACGATTCAACGATGAGCTTTCGTTGGAAGAAGTGGCTGATTTCGTCCATTTGAATCCCCACTACTTCAGTAAAATTTTCAAACAGGAATACGGAGAGACGTTCATCGACTTCGTAACCCGGCTACGGATTGATAAAGCTATTTCTCTGATCAAGGAGGGCAACCTTGCTCTTAAGGAAATCAGCTTTGAAGTGGGTTATAAGGACCCGAACTATTTTAGCCGCGTCTTTAAGAAGATAACGGGCGTTCCTCCCACTGAGTTCAAAGGCCAAAAATAGTAGAGATTCATCCATGCCGACCATCGGCATGGATTTTTTTAAGCTTGAATGACAAGGTAATGCTAGGTTCAGCCCCTCCATCTCCGATTCGGGAATGGAAGCCAAAATCGTGCATGAAAAGGTCCGTTTATTGAAGACGATAACCGACCTTTCTTTTATAAGCGCATGTTATACTTCTCCTCGAAGAACGGAATGAGGTTCCAGAGATCTGGAGGGGAGATGATCATATGGCAGTAATCATCAATAATGAAAGCGCTCAACAGAAAGCGCTTCAATCAGAAAAACCTAATATGCTTTTTGTGACATTGGTATCCATCGTAGCTGCGCTCGGAGGCATCCTGTTCGGTTTTGATATCGCGGTTGTTTCGGGAGCAGTCGAATTCCTGCAGCAGCGTTTTTCGCTGAACGAATTTCAGGTTGGTTGGGCGGTGTCAAGTCTGATTGTCGGGAGTGTCACTGGAGCGGCTCTTTCCGGCTACATGAGTGAAAAGATCGGCAGAAAAAAGGTATTACTGGCCGCCGGATTCTTATTCGTCGTCGGCTCGATCTGCTCTGCGCTTCAAGACACGTTCACCGGGTATGTTATCTTTCGCATGATCGGCGGCATTGGCATAGGAATCACTTCCACCGTTTGTCCGGTGTACAACGCGGAGATCGCTCCCGCCAAATACCGAGGTCGTTTGGTTGCTTTAAATCAGTTGGCGATCGTAACAGGGATTTTCCTGGTTTATTTTCAGAATTCGTGGATCGTCAGCATGGGGGATGAAGCCTGGGGTGTCTCAACAGCCTGGCGCTGGATGTTCGGAGTGGGAGCCGTTCCGGGACTGATCTTTATGCTCTTGATGCTCTTCATACCCGAAAGTCCGCGATGGCTTATAAAACAGAATCGGCCTTATGAAGCGCTGCCGATTTTGCTGAAAATTCACGGTGAAGAAGCCGCTAAGCAGGAAGTGCTTGATATCAAGGAATCATTCAAAAATGAGAACAACTCATTGAAACAATTGTTCGCTCCCGGTATTCGGGTCGCTCTCTTTATCGGTGTCATGCTCGCCATTATGCAGCATATTACCGGCATCAATGCCATTTTGTATTACGCGCCGGTTATCTTTAAAGGAATGGGACTCGGTACGGACGCCTCTTTGACCCAGACCATTTGGATCGGGTTGATCAATGTGTTGTTCACCATCGTATCCGTATGGCTGATCGACAAAGCGGGACGAAAAGTCCTGCTGATAATCGGCACCTCGTTGATGACCCTCTCTTTGGTCATTATCGGAGCCGCATTCAAAATGGGTTTGACCACCGGACCGCTCGTGCTCATCATGATTTTGATCTACGTGGCCTCCTACGCTATATCGCTTGGGCCGATCGTATGGGTTATGATCTCGGAGATCTTTCCGAACCGCATTCGCGGCAAAGCGGTCGCCATCGCTTCGATGGCATTGTGGGCCGGCGATTATCTGGTATCGCAGGCATTCCCTCCTCTGCTGAGTTCAGCCGGTCCGTCCAATACCTTCTGGTTATTCGGAGCCATCTCGTTGTTCGTCGTAGTCTTTATATGGCGCAAGGTTCCCGAAACCAAGGGGAGATCACTTGAACAGATGGAAAATATGTGGCTCGGGAAATGACCTGACTTTAGCTCTCAAGAAGCCCGGACACATGTTATAATGCTTCAAAACACACGCCCTCTGAGTCATACCGACCTAAATCGGCAATGGTTCAGAGGCTTCTTATTATCAGTTCCCATCCTCCTCCGCATAGTTCCACACATGGCGCTCCACAGCAGAGCGGTATTCAACAGGCGTCTTGCCTGTGTGCTTTTTGAACAACATATGAAAATACTGCCTGCTGGCCACGCCTACATAATCGGCAATTTCTTGAATGGGAATGTCCGTTTGCTGAAGAAGCATACGGGCCTTGTCCATTCGCAGCATCGTTAAATACGCGGTAAGCGTTAGTCCAGTATGTTTTTTGAAAATACGGTGCAAATAACCTGGGTGCAGATTCACGGCTGCTGCCATGTCCTTGACCACAATATCTCGGTCATAGTTCAGATGGAGAAATTCAATGCATCGTTTAATGTACATATCCGTTTGCTGCGTGTTGCTGCGCTCTGCCTCTTCCCGTAGACGTGCAATTCGTACTAGCAATTGCATAAAAAGCATCTCTGCCATTGCACCCGGCTGTTCTTTTCGTTGATCCAGTTCCAGCACGAGACTTTTCAGCGCATAATATACTTCTTCCGGGTCCGATAGTACCAGATACGGGAATGGACGCGACATGAGAGTCGTGACCTCCTGCTCCTCCGCTGCCATTTGTCGGATAGACGGCCCTACCCTCACCCCCTCCGTAAAACCAAACTCTACATTTAGCATCCGGCAGGGTTGTTCTCCTTCCACCACCAGTCGATGCGGTACGCCTGCGTCCAGCATAATAAACTCGCCTTTACGCAGCGTGATGCTTTCTCCCGCATTCCCTCCCGTTTGTACATCCACTCTGCACAAGCCTGAGATCATATACATGATTTCGGTGGAATGATGTTCGTGGTAAGACATGGTATAGTCATGCCATTGCTTGTAATAGTAAGCAAAAAAACGGGGAATATAATCCCCGTCACGTAGCCGTGGCTCAAACAGACTTCCGTTCATCCCCGCAGCACCTCCACTATTTTCACAGTTTAACAGACTGAGCCGTGTTATTCTATTTCACTCCATCGGACGATCTGAAATCCTTTGGACGGCAGCGACTCCTACCTAAAAGGTAGGGGATTCATCACTTTCTGGACTTAAATACTGAATCAACATTCCCACAAATCGGTTAGCAATTTCTATATCATCAAGTTCGTTATTCCAATCGTCCTTGGACGTCAGACTCATTTTCTGGAGTATACCCATCATAGACGTGAAGATAAAATGAGCGGTCTTTAAGGGTTCCGTGTCGGACTTTAATGATCCATCTTGAAATCCAACTTCCAGAGCATCCATCAGGAAATGTCGTTCCTTTTCCCGGCTAACAAAATTTTTGTACTGTTCTTTGAGTTCTTGATTTGAATCATAAGCTTCGTAATGCAGATCGAATAAAAGAATAAACTTGATGTATTCCGGATGTTGCCAAGCGTAATCAATCCACGCATCAAGCATCGAAGTAAGCATCTTCTTACCACTCATTTCGGCTGAAGGTGCCCTTCTAACAAATTCGGTCATGCTCTCAAGGATTTCCATCTGGACCTCAAAGATCAGTTCGTTCATGGACTGAAAGTGCTTATAGAATGTGACTCGACTTACACCAGCCACGTTGCATACATCCTTAATATTAACTTTGAGAAAGCTTTGCTTCATAAAAAGTTCCCTGGCAGCCGCAATGAGTTCTTCCCTATTTTTGTTTTTCAAATTCTGGTGCCAGTTCTCAGTCATTAACAACCATCCGTTTCTCATTTTTCGATTTTTGTAAGGTTAAGAAAAGGGCAGATGCAAGGATAAGTGCACCAAAAATATAAGGAATATGAATGTGTTTGTCAAACAACAAACCTGCTAGAATGGGTCCTAATATATTGCCTAGGCTGGTATACGTCGTATTCAATCCGGCGGCATATCCTTGGCGATCACCAGCTGAGTTCGCGATCATTGTACTTACGGTTGGCCTTAGGAAGGCATTAAAAGCAAAAAACAGAGCCGATACCGCCAGCAGATAACCTAAATTGATCTTAATTATCATTAACAGTAAAGCGATGGCTGTCATGATCAAAGAGAGACGTATAAGCTTCATTTCACCAAGTCTCTTGATGAGATAATCAAGTAGCCATATCTGCACAACGATGCCTATAATTGCACCAACCGTAATGATCATTGAGATTTTAGTGGCATCAAAACCATATTTTCGTTCCACAAAAAGAGCATACACTGTTTCGTAATTCATCAAACCTAATGTCATTATCAGAATGAGGAGAAGATAACGAAAATAGGATGTCCGAAATGAATTTAGGATTTGGTTGCGAATTGGCTCTCGGCGAACCCATTGGCTAGCGGATTTTCGTTTTTCCTTGGGTAGTGTCTCTGGCATATATAAGCTAAGCAGCGTAGCTACAAGTCCAAGTCCACCAGCAAAAAAATAGGGCACCCTTATGCCAAACTCAGCAATCATACCACCTAACCCCGGACCAAGCACCATACCCAAATTCATGGAGGCACCCAAGTATCCCATTCCTTTAGCTCGGGTTTCAGAAGTGGTAATATCAGCGACGTAGGCCATATTGGAAGGAACCATTAATCCAATACCTATCCCCCCGATAAATCGGGCAATATATAGAAGAGGCAGTGTCGTAGATACAGCAAACATTAGATCCGAGATAACGGTTAAAAACAGACCGGTGATGATCATGGATTTTCGACCCCATCTATCCGAAAGCTGCCCACCTAGGGGCGAAAAAATAAACTGTGCTGCTCCAAAAGCGGCAATAAGATACCCCGCAGCAGCTCCTGCCGCATTAAATTGTTTCAGATATTCAGGCAGAATGGGAATCACCATACCTTGACCCAATAAAGCAATAAACAAATTCAGCATCAGAATGAAAAGTGGAAATGTAGCAGACTTAGGTAAGCTGCTCATGTTTGTAACCCCCTCCAACCATTTACACTATGTAATCCTTTACTATGTGTAAACTATATTAGTTGAAATAGGGACCCTTGTAAATAAAATTACAAACCTATTTAGCCAAGCTAATACCGGAAAGAGATCTTGTTATTCTTGAGTTACACATTGGGCTCTTGTTTTGCAAACTCTTGTAACATCCCTCTTATTTGTTCTACCAATATAGCAGGTGCTTTCTTTGGTGAACCCGTGTCAAACGGAGGCTGAGGATCGTATTCCAAAATCAGTTGGACTCCTTTACTCATATCTTCTCCCAATTCCCATGCCATTAGCTGGAGTGCCATATCAATACCAGAGGAGACACCGGCTGCTGTAACGATTTTGCCCTGACGAACCACTCTCTCATCTGTTGGAATGGCTCCAAGAGATTGGAGCAGGTCTAAGGAACCCCAATGACTGGTGGCTACGGTTCCATTTAACAAGCCTGCGGCGCTCAAAATCAGAGAGCCGTTGCAAACCGACGTGGTCCATTTCGTAGTTTCATGTATTTGGCGAATCCAATTTAACGTTTCTTCGTCATTCATTGGAGTTTTATAATTTGGCGGACTGCAACCTGGAACAACAAGAATATCAGCTGAAGTAACTTCAGAAAAACTGTAATCGGCATGCAAATAACCCATATTTGAGTCCAGCTTGATTAACCCTTTTTCTTAGCGACAAACTTCACTTCACATTTCAGTGTAGCAGCAAATACATCGTATGGACCAATTGCATCTAATGCTGTGATTCCATCGAAAAGCATGATTGCGATTTTCATGATGATCTCTCCTTTGATGTGGGATTTTTTTCTTACACACCAATACTAACATACCCATAGGGGGTATGGGTATATAAAATATTGCGAAAACTTACCAGTGTAAAATCCTCTGTCCTCGACCGAGGTATCTTAATTTCAAACATCTGCCCCTGTAAACCTTTAATAGTACGTACCTGTAAAAAAGGCTTACTTAAAAAGGACTGCCCCAGGGTAGTCCTTTTTAGCATCATAAAGCTTCTACATCATGCCTACAAATCTGCTTATCCAGAGCCGGCTTAAGAGCTTTGCTTTCTCAACTGACCATAATATAAATCACTGTAAAATCCTTTGTGGGCCAGCAGTTCATCATGTGAGCCTTGCTCATCCAGACGTCCATCCTTTAAAACGAGAATCCGGTCAGCCTGACGAATGGTATTCAGTCGATGCGCAATGACGAAGCTTGTTCGCCCCTGCATAAGCCGCTCCAGTCCTTCTTGTATTTTTATCTCAGTAATCGTGTCGATGCTGCTGGTTGCCTCGTCGAGTACGAGGATTGAAGGGTTGGCCAAAATAGCGCGTGCAATAGCCAGCAGCTGTTTTTGCCCTTGGCTGATGCCGCTGCCGTTAGCCTCCAGCACCTTGTCGTATCCGTCCTTCATCCGCATGATAAAGGAGTGGGCATTCGCCAGCTTCGATGCTTCCTCTATCTCTTCATCGGTGGCATCCAGTCTGCCGAAGCGGATATTTTCGCGGATTGTCCCTTGGAACAGAAAAGAATCCTGTAGCACAAACGCCATGCGGGAGCGCAAGCTTTCACGCTGTATGGTGGTAATGTCTCGTCCATCTAACGTGATCATTCCCTTGTCGGGACTGTAAAAACGGGATATCAACTGGATCAGCGTCGTTTTTCCGGCCCCGGTCGGACCGACCAGCGCGATCATCTCACCCGGCTTGGCTTCAAAAGAGATACCTTTCAGCGTAGCGCTTCCCTCATCATAACCGAAGGAAACATCCGTAAACCGCACAGCCCCCTCTACATGCTCTACCTCCACTGCGCCGCGTTCATCCTTGGACTCTTCATCCTCATCCAATATTTCAAATACACGCTCAGCGCCGGCAATGGCGGACAGCAGGGTGTTCCACTGGTTAGCCAGATCGTTCAGCGGTCTGGTGAACTGACGAGCATACTCCACAAAGATGATGATTGTCCCGATGGTAATAGAGCCGTGAATGGCCAAAATCCCGCCGATCCCCGCTACAATGGCAAAACTGAGATTATTCAGCCCGTTCATCAGCTTCGGAATAAAACCGGAAATCGTTTGTGCCCAGAAGCCCGACAGACGGATACGATCATTACGTTCGCCAAAGCCGCGAATAACTCTCTTTTCCTGCGAAAATGCTTTGATAATCTGCTGCCCGGACAGCGTTTCTTCAATATAACCGTTCAGTTCCCCCAGGTTCTTCTGGCGTTCCTTGTATAAAGGCCCGGTACGGCGTGTAATCCAGCGCATCCCGGCTGCCATTAACGGCACCACAATAAAGGTGAGCAGGGTCATCAGCGGGCTTAACCACAGCATCACCGTGAGTGTACCAATTAGCGTCAATATGCTCGAAAAAATCTGAATGGCCGAGCTGTTCAGCGTAGAGCTGACATTTTCGATATCATTGGTCAGACGGCTCATGATCTCTCCCTGCTGACGTTTGCCGTAGAAAGGAATCGGTAGCCGATGCAAATGTGAAAACAGATCGAAACGCATACGATACACCGTCTCTTGGGCGATTTCGATCATCCAGATATTTTGCAGCCAGGAGGTCAGCGAATTAAGCAAATACACAGCCCCCAGCCCAATGAGAAAATAAATCCACGTGCGTCCGCCCGGACCTTCCAGAAAATCGTCCACTGCGACGCCGACCAAATACGGACCCAGCAGAGCCAGCCCGGAGCTGAGCAGTACCATGAACAGTACCAGCATCAGTTTGGCCTTACGGCGGGCCAGATAAGCCCATATCCGTCCTAACGTGCCAGACCAGTTCTTCGCTTTGGCCTTGCGGCGTCCTTCAGCTCCCGCCGGATTTCGCAGCACACCGGACGGCGGTGTAGGCTGACGGAACGGTTCAATGAGTTCCTTGAACATGCGACTCCTCCTTTCCGTATTGTGACTCATAGATACGCCGATACAGATCCGAGCTATCCATGAGATGCTCATGACTTCCACTTGCCATCAGGCGACCCTCATCCAGCAGTAAAATCTGATCTGCTGAGGCCGTCGAGCTGATTTTTTGCGTAATGAGAAATGTCGTGCATGACAGGCCATCGAGTGCATTCAGTAGTGCTGCTTCTGTCCCTACATCCAATGCACTTGTGCTGTCGTCCAAAATCAGCACTGTCGGCTGGCGCACCAGTGCGCGGGCAATAGATAGCCGCTGCTTCTGTCCACCGGACAGATTGACGCCACGCTGCCCGAGCATCGTGTCATAGCCTTGCGGCAAGCGTTCAATCATATTATGGATTTGCGCCATACGTGCGGCTTCCTTAATTTGCTCCAGGCTGGCATTCTCCAGCCCCCAAGCAATATTATCCCGAATTGAGCCGGTGAATAGCAGTACCTCCTGAGGGACATAGCCAATAGCCTCTCGTAATATGGACGCATCCAGTTCACGAGCGTCCTTTCCGTTAAAACGCACATGACCTTCATCTTCTTCATACAGACGCGTAATCAGCTGCACAAGTGAGGATTTGCCCGAGCCAGTGGCCCCCATAATAGCTATTCGCTCACCCGGTCGAGCCATAAAGGAAATATCCTTTAGCACCGCGAGATCGCTGCCCGGATAATGAAAGCTCACCCGATCCAGTTCCACCTGTCCCTCTATTCGCGTGTTATGTGTTGGAATAGGCTCCCGTTCCCCATAGTCTTCATGATGTGTCTCCAGTACCTCAAGAATCCGTCCGGTAGATGCAGTAGCCCGGGAAAATACAACAACAATCCCCGACAAGGCAGATAAGGCTCCAATCGTCCGCAATGAATAATTGACGACAGCGACCACCTGTCCTACACTGGCATCCCCAGTGGAAATTTGGCCGCGTCCGAACCAAAGTACGGCAATAATTCCAACATTCATCGTAAACAAAATGAACGGCATCGTCGTTTCTGTCCAGCGCAGAGCGGAAACCGTCCCTTTCATCAGTTCACCCCCGTAGTGGGCAAAACGCTCGATTTCATGCCGCATCCGCACAAAAACCCGAATGAGCCGGATACCTGTCAGGTTCTCCTGAATCACCCCGTTAACATCATCCAGACGACGCTGGACACCCTTAAACAAAGTGACCGTCCGTCGCATCATCACCAGCACAAACACGAACAGCACCGGGGCCATGACCGCCAGCAACAGTCCAAGTCTGAAATGCACGACCAGCGCCATCACGATGCTGCCAATCACCACTAGCGGCACCCGTGTCATAAACCGCAGGCTCATAAACACCGTATCCTGTACTTGCGTGACATCCCCGGTCAGGCGCGTAATCAGCGACGAAGTGGCAAAACGTTTAAACACAGGATACGAAAAGGATTGCACTTTACGATACAGCTTTTCACGCAAATCATAGCCGAAGCCCTGACTGGCATGGGAAGCAAAAAAGGAACTGGATATACCCGCTATAAAAGCGATAACTGCACTCCCTACCAGTACACTGCCCCATAACCAGACGACGGACAAATCCTGCTGCCGGATGCCCTCATCAATGATTTTAGAGATCAAATATGGCTGCGATAGCTCTACCGTCAATTCCAGCAGCATCATCACGAGCGCTGCGATGGCTGGAACCCGATATTTTTTTAGAAAAGAAAACATCATTACCACAAGCATTCCTCCAATTGCCCATAGCCGTCCTTCCAGATCAGCGTGTAATGGTTATATGAATCAAGCCTGCTGTAAAACCATATATACGCACTTTATACAGCACTATATTTTATTATACCCTTCTGAACGACTTCGTTTAACCAGCAAATTGGAGACTCCGGTTGCAGGAATTAAAATTATGCAAAAAAGAGAGCACGTAAATACGGCTCTCCTTGCGATTTCATTGTAATCAACTTACTTGTCGTCCCCAAAGTTCATTATTCCTCTGCTGATACTGCTGACTCTACCTCATCCACCTCATCGCCGCTCTCTTCCTGAATTACGGCTCTTGGCGTGTAGAGCTTGGGAATCGGCACGTTCGCCCAATCCATATCAGATGCGAAGTAATAGCTGGTATAAGATGGCTGGTTATAGCCCGTATTTTGACGCGCCACGTCCGCCCGGTACTGTGGATCATGCATCAGTGTGTACAATTTATGCGTCGTAGGCTCAGTGCTCAAATAGATACGGATCGCCGAGCTATCCGCTGTGCGGACGAGCATTTCCTCCCGCCAGTCTCCGAAAATGTCGGCTACCAGCGATGGCGTTCCTTTGGTATAGTTGTTCGTTTTAGTGCCTGTTGCGGTCAGCAATGTGCCTCGTTTCCAGTCCTCAATAGTTGGGGTCACGTCAATCGCCCCATTTACGATTTGAGTGGTCATGTCCGCCGCCCATTTGATACTCATATTGGTGCCTGGCATCTTGGTATCGAGTTGCTTGCCCGCAGCGGTCCATAAGCCCATAGCCCAGGTTTCCAGTCCTCGCTGTTCAGGGTCTACGTCACCGATCATCCCCCGGCCCGTATCCTTGCCAGAGTATCCGCCGTAAATGACCTTGCCCGTTTTGGCATCCCGAAGCGAATAACCATAAGGGGCATAGGTGCCGCCCTCATGCACCATAAAGATTTCTTTTCCCGGCCGATCAGGGTCAATATCCGTCACATGCAGCGCATCGCCGTGTCCCAGTCTGGCTGTTTGGCCCGGAATCGCGCTTTCTGGAGGCATGACATCAAACGAGCTGTACAGCAGGCTGCCATCATGGTCGATGGTGGCAGAGCCGTATACGATTTCGTCCTTGCCGTCACCATCCACATCCGCCACGCTCAGCGAATGGGCTCCCTGTGTGGTCAAGGTGCCGAAATTCGGGTCTGTTCCACCGCGCCCGTGCGGACTATCGTTAAACGGATTCGTCATCGGCGCCCAGCCGCTGTCCACCATCCAATGCTTTTCGAGATGGCGACCGTTCCATGTGTAGGTGACCAGCGTGGAACGCGTATAATAGCCGCGTGCAAACACGGCGTACGGTTTGCGGCCGTCCAAGTAAGCCACGCCTGCCAGGAAACGATCCACCCGGTTGGCGGGTTCAATCCGGGCCATGGCGTAATCGCCCCACATGAGGCCATCGTCATGACGCTCCGGCTCATAGCGGACGGTGTCCAGCTCGGCACCCGTTTTTCCTTTGAAAATGGTCAAATATTCCGGCCCATCCACAATGAAGCCTTCGAACTCTCTCAGCTTGTTTTTGTCACTCCGCGCAGGGGCGTATACATCCATAAAGTAGTCCGTCAAACTTTCCGCATCCTTACGGGATAACGGATAGCTATACTTTGGAGCGATGCCGAAGCATTCCTCCAGCGTAGCAGGCCATTGCCCTTTGACCACTTCTTCATACTTCGTCCAGTTCATGAACATGTTCACCACATGCTCGTAATAATCCGTGCGGCTTAAACGATAATCGTCCTTATGCGTAATTCCTGCTTTGCGATCCTCACGGGGCAGGGTAATATAGGTTTCTTTTTTCGGCTTGCCCTTCTTGTCAAAAGAAATCGTTTTGGTACCTGGAGCCGTTTTGAACATCAGCTCGGCTTGGCCGTCACCATCAAAATCGTACACCATCATCTGTGTATAATGCGCACCTGACCGAATATTCACACCCAGGTCGATCCGGTATAACAGCCTGCCCTCAACCGTATATGCATCAACATACGTATTTCCGGTATAGCCCTTCTGAGAAACGTCCTTGGAGTTCGACGGGTCCCATTTTACAAAAAATTCATATTGTCCATCTCCATCCACATCCCCCACACTCATATCATTGGCCGAATACGTATAGGATTCTCCTGCGGGCGTTACTCCATCGGCGGGCTTTTGAAGAGGCAGTTCATAGTAACCCTGCTGCCACGGCGTCACTTTGGCGCTGCGATCCTTTTCCCGTCCATTCACAACCGAAGCTACTCTGTACACCGCTTTTCCGCTTCCTTCTTTATCCACATAGTTGGTGCTGTCGGTCACCGTCGAGATCTTTTTACCGTCACGGTATACATTAAAATTCGCGCCTGTCAGCCCCGTTGGGCTGTAACCATTCACTTCCTGCGCCAGCAGTCGCCAGCTTAAAAATACACCCTCCTGTGTCACCGCAGCCACCAGTCCCCGATCCAGCTTTTCCAGTTGGATGCTGCCACTCCGGTTCTGGTCGACAGCAACAGCCGATGCTGCCTGAAGCTCCGGTTCAGATGGAGCTTCTGCCGCCATCCCCACAGTTGTACCCGTCATCGCCAGCATCGTTGCCAACGCGGCGGTCAAGGTTCCCTTTCGCCATGCGCCTTTCCTTTGAGCCATCCAAGTCGTCCTCCTCAATTGTGTTGTGATGACAAGCAAATACCCAAAATGATTGCGCTTACATAATTTAAATTCCTTATTATTATAGTTTTGCCGTTCTCCCAAAAGCGTTTAAATATCCGGGGATTTCTCTTCACAAATCCGTGTTGTTTGCCGTTTCACATAAAACAGCCCCCACCAAGCCTGTACGAACACGGCAAGATGAGGGCTGAAAAATATTGCTGATGAATTAGCCATGAAACTTTAAACCATATAAAGACCGATCATACTTTATAGTTTAGTGATATCCGATAATTTGAGCGACAACCACGAATACTGCACCCAGTACGAACCACACAGCCAGTAGCGGCCAAAAGAAACGAACCCATTTCTGATACGGAATACCCGATACGGCCAAGCTCCCCATTAAGGCTGAGGAAGTAGGCAAAATCATGTTCGAAAATCCATCTCCAAGCTGGAAGGCAAGCACCGTCGTTTGGCGAGTAATGCCGAGCAGATCGGACAGTGGCACCATAATCGGCATCGTCGTTGCGGCCATTCCCGAACCGGAGGTGATGAATACGTTCATAATGTTTTGGAACACATACATGCCCAGCACTTGTACCGATTCAGGCAAATGTCCCACCATGATAGCAAGGCTGTTAACGATGGAATCAATCACATTGCCGTGATCCAGTACAACCACGATGGAACGTGCAAAACCGATAATCAGCGCACCATAGGTGATATCTTTGGCCCCTTTGGCAAACTCTGTCGCAATGCGACTTGGCCCGTAGCCTGCACAAAAGCCGGAAATGACTCCCATCGAAAGAAACAGGGCAGCCAGTTCCTCCATCCACCAATCCTTTTTGGACACTCCCCAGATCAACATCGCGAAGCTTACTACAACGGTCAAAATGATCAGGATATGCTTAAGCTGTATGGAAGGCAGATTGGATAGATCCACCGGCTTGTCTTCAGCGCTCTTTTCCAATTCGTAAACGAGGCTGCTTTCCGGGCTTTTCTTCACTTTACTGGCATAACGCATAATATATAAGCTCGTAATGACGATCAAGATAACCAACAGGATGGCACGAAGCCACAGCCCTGAAAAAATAGGGATTTGTGCAATCGCCTGTGCCAAGCCGACATTAAACGGATTCAGCAGCCCGGCAGTAAATCCGCAGGAAGCCCCCAGTGAAATCATGGCCGTACCCGTCATCGCATCAAATTTCAACGCCCGGGCGATAGCAATACCAATCGGCACGAATACCATAACCTCGGTGGACATGCCCATCGTAAAACCGCCCACGGAAAACAGGGTAATAAATACCGGAATCACCCATATGCCTTTGTTGGAAAAAGACCTCGCGACTCTTCCCGTGACCGCCTCAATCGTTCCCGAGGACGTAATAATCTGAAAAACACCGCCGATGATCAGAATGAAAAAGACCACATCAGCAGAATCGACCAGACCGGATACGATGGATTTTGGAATATCCCACAGCGTAACCGGATTCGGATCGACATGAGCGTACGAACCGGGAACGAGCAGCGTTTTGCCGGTTGTTTCATTTTTAACCCGTTCAAACTCTCCAGCGGGCACGACATAGGTCAATATCCCGGCCACTAAGGTCAGAAAAATAAGAATGACAAAGGTATGCGGCATTTTCAGCCATTTTTTGGGGCCGCTCGGTACGGTCGTGTTGCTACTCATTCGGATGCTCCCCCGTTTCTCTGCGCTTGCCACTGTTCAAATTCAGTCCGTACCTCACTCAAAGCCATCGGATCGGTCACTAGATCATAAGCCGTCAAGGCCAGCGCTTTGGCGGCATAGTTCATTTCAATCATGCCTTCCTCCGCTCCCGCAAGCTGAGCAAATTCCGGTGTATGCGTGGACGCGTCACCCAGTCGGATATAAGGATGAATTGCTGCGGTAATCTGGCTGACATTGCCAATATCCGACGAACCGATCCCCCCCTGTGCAGGTGGCTCGTGTACCTCCAGACCGAGCTGCTCCAGATTGCTCTGGAATAAAGCGGCTAATCTCTTGTTCGTATTGCGCTCCGCATAAATAAGTCCCTCGGCAATATCCACGGTGGCGCCCATGCCTTCTGCCGCTGCACGAACAGAGCGGTACACCTTGTTCCGCACCTCAGCCAAGCCGACGACGGTTTGCGCCCTCAAAATAAACACAGCCTCGCACAGCTCCGGCACAACATTCGGGGCGTCTCCGCCCTTTGTAATGATGCCGTGGATACGCACGTCACTGGTGACGAACTGGCGAACCGAATTAATCGCCACAAAGGCATTAATCATGGCATCCAGTGCGCTAATGCCCTTCTCCGGGGAGGAAGCGGCATGGGCCTGCTTGCCATGAAACGTAAACGTGGCATCCACGCAGGCCAATCCCCCTCGCAAAACCATCGTTTTGCTCTGCGGATGCACCATCATTACGGCGTCAATGCCGTCGAACACTCCATGCTCGCACATGATGATTTTGCCACCACCCTCTTCCTCGGCTGGTGTGCCTAGCACCACGATGCGTCCGGGCAGATCCGGCATCGCTTCCTTCAGGGCTATAGCGGCCCCCACTGATGCGGTACAAATCAGGTTGTGTCCGCAGGCATGTCCAATCGCTGGGAGTGCATCATATTCAGCCAGCAGAGCGATTGTGGGTCCGCCGGACTTCCCTTCCCATTCCGCACGGAAGGAGGTTTCCAGGCCGGCAATACCTTTTTCCACAGCAAAACCTGCCTGTTCCAGTGTATTTGTGAGCCAGCCTTGTGCCTGATATTCATGAAAGCTTAGCTCAGGATGTTTATGTATTGTTCGGGCAAGCTCCCGTAATTCGTGGTCCTTTGCATCTACAGCCTTCATAATCTCTTCATGGGATGGCGTTCTGCCATTATGTCCGTTCGCTGTTGAGTTCATCAATGGAATGCCGCCTTTCATTCGTCATAACGAATAAATATACAATCAATATTCAACATTGTATAAGCGAATGCCAGTGAAGTAAATTTAATATTTTTTGGCTTTATACTTAAAATTATTTTATATATAACATGACTTTTTTTGAAATACGCCATTATTCGCCAATAATTACGTATATTCGCTGCCTTCATCAGGTTAAGACTGGAGCATCCATTCTACAAATCTTTCCACTGCCATAAGGTGGCTGGATTTATTTTTATACAACATCCATGTTCGACGCAGCACAGGCTCCCCATTCTTGCGAATCAAATTAAATGCATACAATTCATCCTTTGGAGAGACAAAAATTTCGGGTACGATGGAATATCCCAGTCCGTGTCGGACCATTTCCTTACAGGTTTCGTAGCTGTCCACCTCCATGGAAACCCGCGGCGGCCTGCCCAACATCTCACTCCACCACGCCTGCACCGATTCGTTAAACGAGGAGTACATGTGACCGGAAAGCTGCGGTTTGCCCGGGTCCTTATAACGAATCAGCGGAAGCTCCGGCAATTGTTCAAGCTCTACAGCTTCTTTGGAGATTACGCAGATATGCTCCTCGGAAAGACGATGCTTCCCCTCAGACCAAGGGTAGTCATTGCGAATGACACCCAAATGAATTTCATCCCCGCGAAGCATTTCATAGATTTCTGCACTGAGTCCGCAGGTAACCGAAAATTGCACGTCAGGATAAATATCCTTGAAGCTCTTTAAGATCGGCGGAAGCCGATAATGCCCGTAGTAGCTTGAAATCCCCAAACGAAGCGTTCCTTTTACCTCACCTCTCAGATGAATAACGGCTTCTTTTAATTCGGTCAATTCTCTCAAATTTCGTTTGGCATACTCAGCCAATCTTTCCCCTTCCATGGTCAGCTTCGTTCCCCTGTTCCCGCGTACGATAATCGGCACCCCGAACTCCTTTTCCAATTGGTTCAGACGGTAGGTCAAGGCGGGCTGTGTAATATACAAACGCTCGGCGGCACGTTTCAGACTATGTTCTTCTGCAATGTAGCACAACATCAGGCAATCCTTTTCATCCATCATCGCCACTCCTTTCGTTATATTGTTCCCTTATTCATCCGTTCTCGTGTTCTCCGCAGGAAAAAAGCCCACAGACGTATCGGTCTATTATACCGCATGAAGGGCATGGGCAAAGACCCGGTTAAATCCGGCAAAATGATCCCCGTCCCATCTCCAATCCACTTTTGCAAAAGAAACTCGCTTTTAAAGCGACCGCTTCGCTTGTACAGCACCATTCGCCTACTTCGTTTACATGTACATTTTTTCAGTTCAGCTTGCATAGAAGAAGCTCACCGAAGGATGAAAAGCATCTCCCATCAAGTGAGCTTCTTTTGGGTTCTTAATGTGGAACAAAGGAACTAAAATCATCCCGGCTCGACTGATCCGCATGATAAAACACTACATCCCCATCCTGTAAACGAAAGGTATGCTGGTACGGGTCTTTTACTTCTCTCCGGTAGCCTTCCAGTTGCCACTGGTTCAGCAGCGGGCCGTTAATATACTGCAAATGTGGATGCTCGGTATCCCCCTGACGGAGCGACTCCAAATTGAAGTTAACAATGATGTAGCCCGTTTTCTTAAATATGCTCGCATGCTCGTTTAGCTCCCGGCGACGGCTTTCTTCACGTAAATCAGTCCCTTTAGGAACCACGTATACATCAGCAGGCAGGCTATATTCGCCATACCAGCGCTGAATCGACGCATTGGCACGGTCGACATCGACTCCATCCGGCAGGTCCGTCTTCGGACCGATCAAGGTACGGACCGCCGCAGGCAGCACCAGCCAATCGTAACGGCCGATCCACGTCTTGCTGCGCGTGATACGCTGGGCATAGAGGGAAACATAGCGTTCCAGCGTCGACTGGCTTCGCTGTGTTTCACTCAGCTCTTGCTTGTATTGATAGGCTGCTGTATCCTGCATTTCCTCCGTCGGTACATTGCGTAGCCGCTCATTTAAAATGACATATCGCTTCTCCTGATCCTCCGCCGATCCCAAGCGGATGAACTTGCGGCTTCCCGCATGTGTATACAGCTCCACCTCTTCTCGCTGACGACCATCTTTGCTTACCCAATAGAATGATGGCGTGATGCGGATACCATCCTTGGCGCTGAACATATTCCCTTTGGTTTTGAGGTCAAACTTGAAGTGGTAGCCTGTCTTGATCGCCACATTTTGGTAGCCTTCATGCGGATGACTGCCAGGGCGGACAGGCAAGGTAAACGGCTCCTGATTCCCCCTTGGCAGTCCGTCGATGTTCCCTAGTCCCGTCCAATAGGACAGTCCGCTATGTACCGGACTTCCTTTGCGCTGTCGGAACACCCGCTCCCAATGGTAGTCGGCAATATCCGTGATATGAAAATCATACATCCGTCCGATGACCTCGATCTCTACCACATCATTGGCGACATGATCGGCAAGGTCCGTATTGGCATGACGCTGCTCAGTGAACCCGTCCGGTGCGTTTTCCGCAATAGTCCGAAACTCGACGGTATAATTCCCTTCATCCACCCATACGGGCAAATAGAAGTCTGTGTCCAGTTGCCTTACCGGAATGTCGATCCAGGTTCCATGCGGATAGAATTGAGTTTTCCCCTTGTCGTACACATCGAACGGAAATCGCACCTGCTTGGTTCGCACATATTTGGCATACTCCCGATCACCATAGCCGGGAATATTCAGATGCGGGCCCGCCGTTGAAATCGTCACGCGGAAAGGACGTTCCAGAATGAGCGCTGATCGACCTTTCGTCGGTTGGGTTTTCTGGTTGTGGGCCGCATCGTCTGACACACTTGAAAGATTCACCACGGGCGTATGGACGGTCACGGTGTTGATCCCTTGGATCGGCAAAGTCTTATCTGCACCGCCATTGATATTTCCTTTTAAAATCGCATAGGTAATGTCACCGCTACTTGACGTATTGGGTTTATTGATCTTGTGCTTTTCAATCACATGGCCCGGGCTGTACAGGGTATCCGACCCGATTTTTACGGGTTCAGGGATTTTGCCAGGAGTCGGGCCCTTTTCCTTGACACGCTGGTGGTCCATGATCGTTTGACCGTTGAATTTCACAGTATCGTTTTCCACTTCCACGTCTGGTGTAGCCTTCTGGGCCACAGGCTCCAGTGACCTTTGTTCATTGGGCACCTTAGGCATACTCTTGCCGCCATAAATATAAAGTGAACCCCCGTCGATGATGCCCGGATCTGGCCCCGGATAATAATTACCGTTGTTCGCTGATTCTAAAGCAGGAGGGGCATAATCCTTCGGCGGAATCGTAATACTACCTCCCGGCAGTGCATAGTTTCGTAGCTGCGCGTTCTTGATACCGTACACCTCAAGGTTGTCGATCGTCCAGTAAGAGTACGGTTTTACAATTTCGTATTTGTAATACTCCACGATTCTCATACGCAAGGTATCCGTAGGTCCTTCCCATTCCAGATCATAGGCACGCTTCAGCTTGACGTTGTAGGTGCACTCGCCTTTGAGCTGTTGGAAAGTGTTTTGAAACAGGTAATTTCGGGCCAGCACGTTTCCGTACAGGCTTTCAGAAGTTGGAATACCCTTGGCTACATCAAAACGTGACGCACCTCGTTGATCGGCTTTAATAACACCTGAAGCCATTGGGTCGAGGTATTTGTCCGACTGGCTACCGCTAGGCGTAGGTCGGGTGCATTTCGTGTCAGGAGGCGGCCCCTTCTCTTTGTAGTAAAGATTGACCGTGTACTGCTCAAACTTGCCGTCATACGTCAATGGCTTGAGCTGGCCGGGCGTAATGTTGCCACTTGGAGGCGCTCCGGTGGAGCTTTTCTTGTAGCCCACGTACTCGTAATTTTCATCACTTCCTGGAGTGAAGTCATACGTTTGACCAACTTTCAGGTCTTCGTGGCGTGGTGGAAACACCTTATCTAGCGGCTTGTCTGTTACAGTATAATGCTTCACGGTTAGGCCGCCTTCCAGTTCGATCTTGAACAGGATCGGCTGGAAAATACGGTAGGCTTCTACTTCCTTCGCACAGTTAGAGCAGCTCTCCAGCTTTATATCTCTAGGTCTATCAGCGTTTAGCCGTATATTTACTGTGATTGGGATTATCGTTGTATCAGTTCCTATTCCCTTTTTTCCAAAAGGTCGAACATCCGAATCCTTAGTACCCCCTTTGGGGCCGCCACTTATTGAAGTCAGATAGTCTCCATAGGTATCTGACCGAGATTTTGTAAAATACTTTATATAATCAGGATTGTCTTGGTTAGCTTTTGCTGCTGGATCATACAATTTTGCTTCGACATTCTTAATCTTACGACCTGGAAAATTAAACTTGTAGGTAAATGTGGCTTCACCCTGCATATCCTTATTGGGTTGCTTACCACCATCTGTGACCCAAGTCCCTGCGGTATTCTTCCACATATCGAAGTACATCATGCCGACAAAGTAGCGATCATTCTTGTCTGGATAGTAGGACAGTGGCGTAATTTCCGTATCGGCTGCTGCCTTGTTGGTAGGAAAAGAAAAAGGTGGGAGCTGCAAGAATAGCAGTACCCCCACCAACAATACGGCCAGAATGCGTTGTGCGGTCTTCATGTGCTTTAGTTACCTTTCCAAGGGCTGATCATTAGCGGTATATAATCTGTCGATGCGCCATAAAAACCAATGTATTGAATGTCTTGGAGTTTAAATGATTTGTAATCTTTGATGCCATAGTACATTTCGTCAGCCGAAGAATAAATTTTATAGAAAATCATTTTTGTCCCATCCCCGTTATCTTGGGTAAGTTCATCCATAGGATAACGGTATCTCGTATCATTACTCTTAGTGACATAGAACAATGGGCTTGCTGTAGATATAGTTTTAATTCTGACTTTCAAGTAAGGAACCCCTTTTAAGGTGTATGGTTCAACTGAATACACATCACGCAATAATTTGATCGGAAGATCCGAATACTTAAAAATTATAGTTTTTGTGTATTCTTGACCATTTAGATTTTTAAGCAAAAACGGGTCTTTAGCAAATAGTTTCTTGTACGGTTCAATGCTGACTTTTTGGAGTCCTTTATCCTCCAGCGCGGCAATCCCCTTCTTCCCAATCCAAACCCAGCGGCTAACCTTATCCCACTCTACCGTCTGACCCAAGCCTTCACTTACTAGCCGCAGCGGTACAAAAGTACGATTCTGCTTCAAAATAATCTTCGTTTCATACGTCTTGGTCTGTCCATCCACGGTAGCCGTGTTCTGTCCCACCGTCATGTTGACCACATGCGCGTCATTCTTAATCGACACGGCCAACTGACCGCCATTTTTCTCCCAGCCTACCTTAGCCCCCAACGCTTCGGATACAAAACGAATCGGAACCATCACATAATCGTTATCATCCTGAAATGGTTTAGCGTCCGGAAACTGTATTTTTTTCGCATTCAATAATACTTCAATCGGTTTGGAGCTACTTGCTGCTTCCGTCGTTGGAATTGTACTGGTTGCTCCCCATAGCAACGTGACTGCGGTCAAACTCAACATCCATTTTTTCATACTCATCTCTCTATCCCCTTTGTCTGCTTAAACTATGTATATCAGCCCAGATCCCATGAACTTATCGCATCCCCCACTTTCGGAAAATACTGGATACAACTTATATATTATATGGTTTCCCTATCACAAAATCTATAAGAAAAACTTCTAATATAAAGCATTCTAAAAAAAACAGACTACGTTGACCAAAGTTTTATTCCCCTAATATCAGGAGACTAATTCCTTCAAGTAGTTACATTTCCCAAAAATCTCAACAAAAAAGGGCTGCCTCTCCCCTGTAAGGAAGAAACAGCCCGTGTGCTTCACGCGCAAAAAACGATGAATATCTCAGTTCATACCCTAATGATTGTTCCAGCATCATCCAATATTTCTTACATCATAAATCATAACTGACTAAAAATCAAACGTTACTTTTTTCTCACGAAACATCTCAAATATCATTCATGCACACCTGAACTGCCATCCTGATATAGCCGCTCATACACGTCCTGGTTAACCATTCTCAGTCCAAACAATCTGCGAATACGCTGTCCCGGCTTGGCTTTGAAGGTCACTGTCGCTTTATCCTTGCCCTCCAGATATGCAGCCGGAATGGCGGCATTTACGTTGTAAAACTTGTCGGCCTCATCGAAGCCTTCACTAAAATGCTCCAGCGGATGACCGTTAATCAAAATATCAAAACCGCAGTTTGGCATTTCCAGCGTAGCTGTGTAGGTAATGACCAGCAGCATCGGAGCAGCCGGATCTGTATTCAGATCAAAAGAAAACCAGCCGTCAATGCCCGCATTCCGGTAAGGTCGGTTGTTTACATATCCGGTGCGAGCCGAAGCATCTCCCTGGAAGTTATGATCCCGCTCCGGTTGCATTTCTCCGGGTTGGGCGAAGTCGATCGTGCACTGCTCCAGAATAGCCAGCTTTTCGCGTGCCGCCGTGTATTCCTTTTCTGCCTCCTGCCACGCTTCCGATGTAAAGATGTCCCAATATACGGAATAGGTGCGGTCATGCATTTTATACAAAGGAGACAATTCCACATCCCGGGGGTGGCCTGCATCCAAAGTGCGAAATGTGTTCGTTTTGCCCTCCACGGGTTGTATCCAGGCATCCAGCTCATCCGTTTTGGGAATGAATACCGGTGTGTACAGGAAATCCTTGGCCTTGGGATCAGCTATGGGACCGAGGTCCCCTGCCAGCACCAGCGGTCCATACATAACAGCCGCCCGGTCAGGGTTATCCGGCATCTGCTCCAGTCTCAGCGACATCGGAATCGTCACCTCTACAACATCGCCGTCAATCCACGTTCTGGCGATAGAGACGAAGCTGCCCGGCTCCGATACGACCGCTTGTTCCTTGCCATTTACGCGGATGGTGATCCCTTTTTCAGCCCAATAAGGATAGCGGACGAGCAGCATAAATTTGGCAGGTTGATCACATTGAATTTCCAGCGTCGTATGATCGGTATCCGGATAGGACGTGCTTTGTTTTAGCGTAACGCCTGTGTCTTTCCATTCCAGCGTGGAAGCAATGAACTGATTGACATACAGCTTATCGTGATCGTGAAAATAAATGCCGCTGCCGTAGCTCGCATGGTTTTCCATCCCTGTGCCAACGCAGCATGTAAAATCATCAAACTTGCTTTCAAAATGCTTGTGTCCACCCATCGCCAGCGACAGAAAATACGTTACACCCCCCTGAACCGGGTCCTGAGAGGCCAAAATATGATTAAACAAACCCCGCTCATAAAAATCTGCCTCCTTGGCGGATACATTCCACTGAAACAGATGGCTGGTCAGCTTAAGCATATTATAGGTGTTGCACGTCTCTGTCGTATGCGGCCCGATGCGATCATTTAAACCACCCGGCGCTCCAAAATATTCTCCAAAGCTATTGCCGCCAATGACATACGAATGATGATCCACCACCCGATCCCAAAAAAACTCCACCGTCACCCGGCGCTTCGTATCATTCGTCAGCTCATATTCCTTGGCAAGCCCGATCAGCTTCGGAATTTGCGTATTGGCGTGAATCCCCTGTAAACAATCCTCCTGCGAGCTAAGCGGGTCCAGCACCAGCTTGTGCCAGAAACACTCAGCCAGCCGCAAGTAGCTCTCTTCCCCTGTATCCGCGTACAAATCCGCCAATACCTCGTTCATGCCTCCATATTCACAAAACATCATCTGCTGCATCTGCTCATCACTCATCGGCTTCAAAATACCCCCGAGCCAGTTCGCCAGCTTGCGTTCTACTGCCAATGCCTTGTCACAGCCTGTCAAATGGTACACATCACGCAGACCAGCGAACAACTTATGCAATGTATACAGGGGAGCCCAGGCACCATTCAGGTCAAAGCCCTTCGAACGAATATTTCCGGCAGACACCTCATCAAAAAGTTCCTTTCCCCCCGGAATGCCGGATACATACCCGTCACCATGCGCTTCTTGGCAAACGTCCAGCTCATCCGTAATATAATGTGCGATTTCTTTAAAACGGCCGTCGCCCGTCGAAGCATACATCATAGAGCAAGCGGACAAATAGTGTCCCAGTGTATGACCGGAAATAGACATGGCTTCCCAGCCTTCATATTGAGGCGCTTTGGGTGTAAGTCCGGCATATTCCCGAAAACGCGCCAACAAACGGTCGGGTTGAAGCTCCAGTAGATAGGATCGGTTCAGCTCCATCGCCTGTTTGAAGGGACCTTCAGCCAACACCACCTCGTTCAGTGCGAACGGTCTTGCTTTCATATGGGCCTTTGCTTTGAGCGTCATTTTCCGTTCCTCCTTTAAGGCGAATTAAGGATGTAAAAAAAGAAAGCGCGTATTTAGTACAGCCAGCCGTTAAGCCCCGCTGCCAGTGGTTTGCCTCCACTGCTGGTACAACTGCGTTCTCGCCTCTGTAATGCCGGGATGAAACTGGATCAGAGCGTTTTTTCGTGTAAAATGGACCTCACGGATCGCCTCCTGTATCCGTTGTTCCCCGTCGGCTCCGCTAAGGCCAGCGGCATGGATCATAGAGGCGGCGGCTAATCGCCCTTGAGCCATGGCGACCAGCCCGCTTTCGATGCCGGTAATATTTCCGGCAACGTACAGCCCCTTGAGCGAGGTTTCCATTCGCTCACCATGCCGTGGAACATGCCCGCCCAGCTCGGGGCTGTACACGAATTTGCACCCGGCTACCGCCGCCAGCTCGGCGAGCGGATACAATCCGCCGCTCAGCGCCACGAAGTCGGCGGGTTCGACGCGCTCGCTGCCGGGAATAGGCGAGCCGTCCGGTTTAACGTGGACCAGGGTCACAGATTCGACCCGATCCTGCCCGTTGACGGACAGCACTGCCGTCCGCAAACGGATCGGGATATCCCACAGACGGAAACCTCTGTGGGGATAGCAGCGCGCGATGAGGCCCTCCATCCGCATCGCTGCTGCCAGCCTGCCGCCTGCACGCATCCAGGCAGCGGGAGCCAGCCCCGACAACTGTAGCAGCAACTTGGCGGAGGCTGTCGGATCTGCCGCCGTACCAGCCAGCGGATTGGCGCACGGCAGTGTAATCGCCGCCACCTTCACCCCGGCGACGGATAACTCCCGGGCAATCGCCATGGACAGTACATTCATGCCTACAATGATGCCGCGTTCTCCCGGCTTGACGTAATGAACGTTGGTCATTACCTGCGCAGCCCCGATGGACATCACGCCCGGCAGCGTCCAGCCGTCCAGCGGAACGGGAATTTCAGCGGCTCCAGTTGCCAGCAATACATAATCGGCAGTGAACAATCCACAGGAGGTGGAAATTTCCCACGTTGTCGTATACTCCATGCCATGCACAGATACGCCGCAGCGGATGCCCACCCCAAGCTCCACGCAACGGGTAACCAGTTCATCCGAAACGTGTTTTCCGACCCACCAGCCTTTGCTGCCTTCCTCATGATATTGTCCAGGCATACGTCCACCCGGCTCCGTAAACTCATCCAGTACCGTGACTGGCAATCCTTGTTCAGCAGCCGATGCCGCTGCGGACAATCCGGCGGGACCCGCGCCAATGACGATGAGATGCGCCATTTTATTCATGTCACAATTCTCCCTGTGATTTCATTGGAAAGCTGCCGTCCGGTTTCCACCACCATACCTTCCTCCAGCTTGGTCAGACAGGAACGGACGGTACCGAGCGGATGAACCGTCAGGCGGCATTCGTTACAATGCCCAATGGCGCAATATATGCCTCTGGCTGTACCGGATTCCTCATGCCTTCTCAGCAAACGGACATCGCTTGCCAGCAGCGCAGCCGCGAGTGGCTCTCCGGCCAAGCCCTGCATGGGGCGGCCGTCGAAAACGAAAGACACCTGTCGCCGCTCCGGCTTCGGCCCCAAAATAGGATGGTTCAAAATACGTGCACGATTCATAGGGAACCTCCCTCTGCCAACTGACCGAACGTCACGGGACGCACCGGGGGTCTTTGCGATAACAGCTCCGCCTCGCGGCGAGCGGCAGGACACTGGCTATAAAACCACGACTCGACCAATTGTCTGCATACCCTGCCCTGACATGCCCCCATCGTCACTCGCGTAGCCATTTTAAGCTGGCGCACCGTATCCACTCCCATACGGCAAGCCTGCTCCAACTGCGCCATACTCACTTCTTCGCAGCGACATACGAGCAAATGACCTGACGCATCAACCGTCTCACTCTGGCCCGCCACCCGCTTATTCATAGCTGATCGCGCAGGTTTTAATGGCTGAATAAAAATCCAGTGCCGCCTGCCCCTGTTCCCGGGTATGTGAGCTGGATCGCTTCAAACCGCCGAACGGGGCCTGATATTCGACACCAGCCGTTTCCTGGTTAACCCGTACCATTCCGGCGTCCGCTTCATCCAGAAATCGATGGGCGAGCCGCAAATCGCGGGTGAATAGCGAGGCGCTCAATCCGTAAATAGAATCATTGCACAGTCGAATCGCATCCTCGAAGTCGTCCGCCTGCACGACACCGATCAGGGGGCCAAAAATCTCCTCCTGAATCAGCGGATGTGACGAATCCAGCCCGGCTGCCACCAGCGGACGCACATAATACCCGTTATCCGTCCCAGCGGCGGCTCCGCCCTCGGCTAAAATATCTGCTTCCCGGCGGGCTAGCGCGACATAGGACATGACCTTCTCGTACTGACCTGCGGATGCCACAGGTCCGAGATACGCGCCGGGGTCCAGCGCCGGGGCGATCTGAATTTTTTCCACCGCTTGGCGCAAGGCTTCCGTAAACGTTTCATAGACAGACCGTTCTACGATCACCCGGCTGGTTGCTGTACATTTTTGCCCGGCTGATCGGAAAGCTCCGCTGGCAATCATCCCCACCGCCTGCGCTATATCTGCATCCTTTAGCACAATAGCGGCATTTTTACCGCCCATCTCGGTCTGGTACTTGATGTTACGGCGCGCGCATCGCTCGGCAATGCCCAAACCTGTAGCGGTAGAACCCGTGAAGCTGACCGCATCCAATGCCGGATGCTCCAGCAGGACATCACCTATGCGGCTGCCCTGCCCGACGACAAGGTTCAATACCCCCGGTGGAAGCTGTACAGCCTCGAACAGTTCTGCCACCCGTACCGCAGTTAATGACGCATGTTCGGCAGGCTTCCAGATGACCGTGTTTCCACACAGCAGTGCAGGAGCGATTTTCCAGAGCGGAATGGCTACCGGGAAATTCCACGGCGTAATGACAGCCGTTACGCCCAGCGGAATGCGCTTCGTGTACTGGAGCACTCCCGGCTCATTCGAAGGGATAACCGTACCGATGGAACGAACGCCCTCTGCCGCATAGTATCGGAGCAGATGGACACCTCGCATGACCTCTCCGCGCATCTCGGTAATCGGCTTTCCCATTTCACGGCTGGCCAGCTCAGCCAATTCGGGCAGACTCGCTTCCAGCAACCCGGCTGCTTTGAACAGATAAGCTCCCCGAGCTGCCGGACTTAATGCCGACCATCCCGCCTGTGCAAGCCGTGCAGCCTCCCCAGCCTGTGTAATATCGCCCGTATCTGAAAAATGGACGACACCCACCTCCTCTTTCAGCACGGAAGGATTGCGAATGACCATTTCTTCGCCTGAAGGACTCAGCCACTCACCGCCGATCCAATTTCGGCTCTCCATCGTCTTCACCTCCATTCAGGATGAAACCCCGCTCGGATGAACCGCCACCTCAAAAGCTTCGCGAATGCGGTCATAATCCGCCTGCGGCAGCGCAAGTCTGGGCGGACGTGTCGGGCCGACCGGAAAACCAGCCAGCTCCATCATGTATTTAATGGACTGTACGAGTTGCGGGCTGGCATCATAGCGGAACAACGGTAGCAGCCTGCGATACAAAGCGGAAGCTTCCGCTATATTTCCCGCTTGTGCAAGCTGGAACAGCTCTACCCCTTCCTTGGGTAACGCATTAGGTACCCCCGAAATCCAGCCTGTCGCGCCGAATAACGCCCCCTCCATAGCCAGATTATCTACCCCACCATGACCTCCAGCTCTGTATTTTCCAAAATAGCGTGAATACGTCGTACATCACCTGAGAATTCCTTAACCGCTACGATATTTTCAATGCGTGACAAGTCCGCAAGGATATCCGGGGTCATATCGACCTTGTAATCATGGGGATTATTGTATGCGATGATGGGCAAGCCTACCTCCGACAATGCTTCATAGTGAGCCGTTACCTCATGAGGCAGCGGATTGTAATTAATGGGCGGCAGCGCCATGACACCGGCTGCTCCGGCATCCTTTGCATGCTGTACCCATTGCACCGCCTGCTTGGTGGAGGGAGCCGCCGAGCCGACAACGACCGGGACTCGCCCCGCCGCAGCGTCAATTACCGTATGCACAACCTGCGACCGTTCCTCCGCGGACAAAGCTGCATATTCTCCCAGTGATCCCGTAGGAACCAGTCCGCTAATGCCGTTCGCAATCAGATGCTCGCACAGCTCGGTCAGACGCTTGTGATCGACCTCCAGCTCTGCCGTGAACGGTGTAACCAACGCCACATATACACCTTCAAAACGTGCCATATGCTCACCAACCCTTTCCCATCTTTATTTTGATATTCAGCATTTTGCATCATTCGATTCCAGTCGCTCGCGGGTACAATATATAGACGGATAGAATCATTCCGATCTATTTATTGCTGATGGAAAGCCGCTCTTTGGATTGATGCAAAATGCTCACATAAGTAAAAATCCTTCTCTCAGCGGGTCTTCCGGATCAAGCACAAATTGATGATGCCCCGTCACCCAAGCCGATCCGGTAATTTGCGGAATCACTGCCGGATAAGAGCCTACCTGTGTTTCCCCCACAATTTCAGCCCGGAACATGGAGCCGGTGATGCTTTCGTGCACAAACGACTCATGCAAACCCAGCTTTCCCTTGGCGTGCAGCACCGCTACCTTGGCCGAGGTTCCTGTGCCACAAGGTGAACGGTCGATACCTCCCGGCGGAATGACGACGACATTGCGACAATCTGCCTGTAGAGCCACGGGTTCCCCGTAAAATTCAATATGCGTCAGTCCCCGGATGACCGGATTTTCAGGATGCACCACCTCAACCACAGCATTCACCGCCTCCCGAATCCGCACCGCCGTTCGTACAATCTCTGCCCCATTGCTTTGCTCCAGCCCAAGGCCGATGGAAGCAGCCTCGATCATGCCGTAAAAGTTACCTCCATACGCAATATCCAGCGTGACTTGACCGATCCCCTCTACATCCACCTCTACCTCCCGACGGTAAACAAAAGAAGGAATGTTCGTGAACGTCACCTGGCGTACTTTCCCCTCGGCTACATCTAATAGCACCTGAACCGGGCCTGCCGGGGTATCCAGCAAAATCTTTTTTTTGTCCGCAGCAATCAATCCGCCTTCCACCAACGCTGTGCATACGCCAATCGTATCGTGGCCGCACATCGGTAAGTAGCCGCCTGTCTCCACGAAGACCACACCGATATCGGCACCCGGATGGCAGGGTTCTGTTAAAATACAACCCGACATAACCTCATGCCCACGCGGTTCGAACATGAGCAGACGACGAAAATCATCATGATGCTCTGCCATATACGTCATCTTTTCCAGCATCGTATGACCCACCAGCTTGGGTGCACCGTGAATGACTGTCCGCGTCGGATTTCCTCCCGTGTGGGTATCAATCGTAGTGATTTTGCCTAGCACACTCATCCGGTTACCTCCCCGTGAAGCTGATTGCTGCTAAAAGCCTCTCCAAACCGGTCATACCGCAAGGGCTCCACCGGAATGCAAGTCGATTCGCCGCGCACCATTTCGGTCACCAGCTTCCCCGTAACCGCTGCGAGGCTAATACCGTCTCCTTCGTGGCCCGAGGCGATAAACAGCCCCGGTATTTCGTCCACCGCCGATACAATCGGCAAGTGATCAGGCGTCCACGGACGCAATCCAGTATACGCCCTCATCAGTGGCACATTTGCCAAGTCTGGAAAAAAGCGAATCGCTCTGCGGGCGATTAGCCTGATTACCTGTTGATCCACACCTGTATCCATACCGACAAACTGGCGGCTACTGCCGATCAGGATATTTTGCGATGCGGTCGGCTCGAATACCAGTGCTACACCGTATTTTTCATACACCTCATCCACACTCCGTTGCCCGCCAAACTTGCTCATCAGATAGCCGAACTCCATCACCTTGCGGTTCCCGATCGAGGGCATCCGGGCAGACACCAGAATATGTCCTTTACGCGGCTTAATCGGAAGGTGAAGACCGAGTGATTGACCGATGCTGCGTGTCCACACGCCTGCCGCCAGCACCACCGCTCCAGCATGGATAACGCCATGGGGCGTCTCCACACCCCGAACGTTTCCCCTTCGTCCTTGAGGACGGACTGTATCGGCGTACGCGGCAGTAGTCTGGCTCCCATTCGGCGTGCGGCCCCGGCCAGTGCATACGTCATCAGTACCGGATTCACGGTTGAATCTGTCGCACATTCCAGTCCGCCCGGCAAGTCTTTAGCCAAATGCGGCCATTCCTCCTGCAGATCACGCTGATCCAGCATGCGAAACGGAAGGCCCTCTTGCTGCTGGCGGGCCACCCACTGCTCTGCCGCCTGCATCTCCTGATCATTTTCACAGACCAAAATACTGCCCGGCGCACGATACTCAAATTCATCCTCCAGTTCTCTAGCCAGCTCTGCTACCAGTTCCTGCGATACCAACGACATTCGGCTGTCAAATCCCGGCTCCTTGTCAATGGCTAAAATATTTCCATCACAACGGGACGAAGTGCCTCCAGCAATCTCCCCTCGCTCAGCCAGCACAACCTTCAAACCGGATTTTGCTGCATAATAAGCGATGGCAGCACCGATGATCCCGCCGCCTACAACGGCAAGATCCGCTGCACCGTGTTTCATTCATTTCCCCTCCCTCCGACCACTCAAGCCCGAGTACATCATAATAAAATCCAAAATCATGAAGTTGCTACTGGATTATTTTCAGTTACAGCTTGAGCGTAAAGCTTTGGGTCACAGGCTTGCTCAGCTCGTCATAATCCCGTAACTGTACAGTGAACGTATATGTCTTCTTCTCTGCTCCGCTGTCTGTTGTCCCGCTGATCGTTCCTGTGAAGCGATCCAGCTTAAAGCCTGCGGGCAGTTCGCCGCCTGTCACAGTCCAGTCATAAAACGGTACGCCCCCTTGGCCTCCAGCTTGACCGTGTACGCCTTTCCTTTGGCGGGTTCAGGCAGTTCCTTCGTAATGATTTCCGGCGCAAGGAACGGCGTCAGATTCTTACGCAGCGGCCAGCCTGCCTTTTCCGCTACCAGCAGCGAAAGCTTCGTGTTCATCCAGCGCCGGGTCGGGAACATATGCCGCCAGCCACCGTTTTGTCCGCTCAGTCTGTCAACCTCCGCAAGCTCCCCAGAGAGATGATAGCTGTCGTCCAACGAGGCCGCTCTGTGTTGATAGGCCATAATGTCCGGGTCAATTCCTGCCGCTTCCTTCAGTGCTTTGACGCCCGGGAACGTGTCGCTGAACACAATCGCATGACCAAATTCATGCATGATCAACCCATGCACATCAGTTACCTTGGAGAGATCGGATTGATACCATTCTTCATCGTCCACCGATGTGAATGGAATTGCATCATCATAGAAATCCAGAATCAGACTGTAGGAACGGTTTAAGTTCCCCGGCACAGTCACACCATTGCGTGTATGATAATTGCCGTTGTCTGCCGGAAAGCCTGTAGAATAAGGCCCGTTCAGACCTCTCATAAACACCCACATGCCCTTGTAAGGCTTGTCATTCGTCACCTGTATTTCATTTTTCCAGTCGTCTCCCGGCAGATGGTTTACCTCTGCATTGGCAGGAACCTCGTCGAAGGAATCCAGATCAAAGTAATAGAACCAGTCCTTCACCGCCAGCTCTGCGGCTTTTCTGGTAGAAGCATCATTGAAATAGGGCATAATCGTATCGAAGCGGTAGTCAAAATGTATGGGTACTTTCGGCTCTTCATTGTCGTCCTGATCCAACACCCGGATTGGAATGAACTGGACCTTCGTCTGCCCATCATGTCCGGCAATAGACATAGAGAGCGTATAATGCTCTATTTCGCCGTTTCCTCCGATCCGGTCGGGATGGATGGCTAGTCGGAATTCTTTTTCCTCCTGCGCGTTGTTAAAGGTTAAGGTCTTGCTTGCGCCTTGGGCCGACAACGTACTTGGCAAATCCATCATCAGCCGGGACGTGCCCTGCGCATTCAGCGTAACCGTCACTGGAAAAGCGGCGTCCGCAGGCGGCTTTACTTTTAGCTTCACATACGGGTTCGCAAGATATCCTTGCCAATCGACCAGGTCTATACCGTAATCGTTCACCATCCGGCTAAAGATGTCGATGACTTTTGCATCCGATTCCGCCTCGGCATAAGCCTGTTGACCCGGAATGGCTGGGGTCAAAGCAACGATGAGAGAAGCCGCTAGCGCGGTCAGCCATATTTTCGTGCGTCTTTTTGCATGTTCATGCGATCCCTCCATATCGTTTTTGGATGACTGGCAGACAGACATGTTCTTACAGCATTTTGCATCATTTGATTCCCAACGCTCGAAAGTACAATATATAGACGAACTAAACCGTTTCGATCAATATAATATTGCTGATTTGAAAACGCTCTTGGGATGTATGCAAAATGCTCACAATAAAAGCAGCTCTTTTGGCGAAGAGGTCAGTACCTTTACACCATCTTCTGTGATCAGCACATCATCCTCAATACGAACCCCGCCGAAGCCGGGGATATAAATGCCTGGTTCCACGGTAATGACATGGCCCGGTACGAGCACCGACTTACTTTCGCGGGACAGGCGTACCTGCTCATGAATTTCCAGACCAAAACCGTGGCCCAATCCGTGACCAAAATGTTCCCCATAGCCGTATGAGGCAATCACATCCCGCCCCAGACTGTCCCCCTCACTGCCGCTTATTCCGGGGCGAAGTCCTGCAATCGTCTTCATGTTCGCTTCCAGCACAATGGCATACAGTTCCTCATGACGTTCTGACGGTTTGCCGACGAAAACCGTACGCGTGATATCGGACAGATAGCCGCGCACATTTGCGCCAAAATCCATCGTGACGAACTCGTTCTGACCAATTTCCTTGTCACTGGCCAGTCCGTGCGGCAGCGCTGAACGCTCACCCGAAGCGACAATAAATGCAAAACCGCCCGATTCCGCGCCAGCCAGCCGCAGCCGATATTCCAGCTCCGCCGCAATCCGCCGCTCTGTAACCCCTGGCTGAATGTAATTCAACACCTCCGCAAAAGCGGCATCGGTGATACGCGCCGCTTCGCTGATCGTGCGAATTTCCTCATCGTCCTTTACATCACGCAGTCGTTCAATCATATCCTCCGTTTGCACATATTCCAGCGAACCCAGTACGGCTTGAAGCTGACTCGATTGCTGGAGTGAGACATGGCGGCTCTCCAATCCCAGTCTGTGAACGCCCAGTTTGTCTGTCAGATCAGCCACCGTCTGGAAAATTTGTGCCTCATGCCGAATGACCGAATATTCCGGTGCCTGATCCGTTGCCTGCATCATATAGCGGAAATCCGTCACCAGAAAAGCATCTTCCTCCGTAATAAGCACGATCCCTGCCGAGCCTGTAAACCCCGACATATAGCGCCGATTGGGTCCGTGTGTAATGAGCAGGGCATCTATACCCAGCGCCGAAAACTCCGACCGCAATCGGGCCAATCTGCCCGGAACACCCTGTACCCGCTTTGCCGAACCGATTTGCTTTTCCAAAGCTACAGCCGCCTCCTGAATTGTAGTTTCAATTCCTTCTAGCCTTTGATACCTGTCAATGTGATGCCCTCAATAAAATAGCGTTGTCCGATAAAGAAAATCAGGACAATGGGAGCCAAAATCGTGCTGGAAGCCGCCATCAGATAAGGCCAATTTGTGTTGTTCAGCCCCCGGAAAGTCGCCAAGCCCAGCGCCAGCGTAAAATGCTTTTCATCGCTCAAATAAATAATCGGGCCTAAAAAGTCATTCCACACATCAATAAAAGTAAATATCCCGATCACAATCAACGCGGGCGAAGACAATGGAATAATGACGCGCCATAGTACGGTCAGAGGTGTGCCCCCGTCCATATATGCCGCTTCGTCCAGATCACGTGGAATGGTCAGCATGAATTGTCGCATCAAAAAGATGTTAAACGCCCCTCCACCGAACCATGCGGGAACAATCAGCGGCAGGAATGTATTCAGCCCACCCAGCTCACGCCACATAACGAAGGTTGGAATCAGCGTCACCGCGTAAGGCAGCATCATCGACCCGATCAGCAGTGAAAAAATCAGATTACGTCCGGGCCAGCGCAGGCGGGCAAAGGTAAACGCCGATACAATTGAGGTCATCATCACTCCTGCCAGCACACATACCTCAATCATGAACGTATTCATAAAATACCTGCCGAACGGTACAGAAGTCAGTGCTTCCGGGTAATTGCTCCATTGAAAAGGAGACGGTATCCACTCTGGCGGGAACACGAAAATTTGTGATGTGCCCATCAGAGAACTGCGAATGAGCCATACAAATGGCAACAGCATTAAGATACTGCCCATGATTAAAACGACATATAGCAGAACACGACTGATTTTGAGCGGCTTGGCTCGGGTGGTGGTGGCGGGACTACGGGAGCGTTCAGGCTGTGGATGCGGCTGTTTCGGTGTTGGTGAATCGTTGACAGAAGAAGCGACTTGATTCATGAACGTTCCCCCCTTCATAGTGAACCCACTTTTTGGACGTGGAGAAAATCAGGACAGTCAGCACCATAATGACGAAAAATAAGATCCAGGCCAGCGCCGACGCATAGCCGATTTTGGTCTCCGTAAAGGCCGTGCGCCACAAGTAGAATACATAGAACAGGGTCGAATTGTTAGGCCCCCGTTCGTCATGACATACGCCTGATTAAATGCCTGAAAGGTACTGATCAAAGACATGACCAAATTGAAGAAAATGGTCGGTGTCATCGAAGGAATCGTAATATGAAAAAATTTGTGCCACCTATTCCCACCGTCCACCTCAGCTGCTTCATACAGATGGGTGGGAACCGACTGAAGCCCTGCCAAAAAGATAATGACCGTGTTCCCGATCCCCCAGGTGCTCATCATGATCAGTGAGGGTATCGCCGTGCTCTCGTCATAAATCCATTTGCTCCCCGGCAGTCCAACACTCTCCAGCAGCGAATTCAACAGACCAAAATCCGGGTTGAACATCCACAGCCACAGCATCGTGTTGGCAATACTCGGCACAATGGTAGGTAAATAATAAATCGTGCGGAACACCGATAAACCCTTCACCTTTTGATTTAATAGCAGCGCAATGATAAATGCCGCCACCAACCCGAGAGGCACGCTGCCCAGCGCGTAATATGTGGTCACGAACATGGATTGGGAAAAGGTAGTGTCCTCCGTCAGAATCGTCCGGTAATTATCCAGGCCAATAAAGGTCATCTGCCCACCAATCGTCCAGTCGGTTAAGCTGAATACGAACGAGGCCGCGATCGGTCCAATCGTAAATATCATTAATCCCAAGATAGCAGGAAGCGCGAATAGCAGACCCCAGTTTCGCTCCATGCGCATCATTCCTGATTTTGGTCGCTTCATGGGCCGTTCTCCTTTCGCAGCTGTCCCGCCGCATTATTCATCAGGGTATACTCCTTGAAGCAATGGCTGAATGATGGGCTCCAGCTCATCCAGCGCCTGCTGCGGCGTCTTTTTATTCGTCCAGATCAGGTCCAGCCCCGGGGTCAGCTTGGAACCGATATCAGGCCAATTGCGAAGGGTAGAAGTTGACGGCTTGATTGCATAATCTCTGGCATACTCGATGCCTGCCTGCTGAAATTCCGGCGGATGTGCAGCATTATTTGTCCATGATTGGATGGCTTGCTTATCGGTATAATATTTTTCCTCGATAGGCATCCACAGACCGGACTTGAACAAATCCACCTTTTCGGGATTGTTATGGTACAAATAGAATTCGAGTGCTTCCTTCGGATGCTTGGTGCTCTGGAAAATAACCGTGGTTCCCGCAACAATCATCGTTTTGGGCTCTTTTAGCTTCGGCAGAACGCCGATACTCCATTGGAGCTGCTTGTTGTTCGAAAAATCGAGCAGGGACCATGTCCCGTCCACCACCATGGCGACCTTTCTTGTCTGAAGCCGAATCGTATTGGACGGCATGTCCTGCTGCTGGATCAAATCAGGAGAAACATGCTCCTTGAAAACCAAATCCTGCAGCTTCTGAAAAACCTCCACCGACTCAGGACTGTTCAGGGTGTACTTCTTACCCGTTTTGTCAGTCAAACCTCCGCCGTTGCTCGCTAAAAGCGGTCCCCAGGAGCTGCGGTCATTGCCGAAGGCAAAGCCGTATTGCACAATATATTTCGGATCAAATCCACTGTCTCCCGGATGCTTGCCGTTCTGATCCTTGGTCAGCTTTTTGGCAATTTCCAGAAATTCATCCCATGTCCACGCTTTTTCAGGATCAGCCGGAGGGATGGGCACCCCTGCTTCTGTAAACAACTCCTTGTTGTAAAATAACTGCATCACTTCCATGGCGGTGTAATTGCCGATAGACTTGCCGGGCTCGCTGTAGAGATAAGAGGATTTAAGCTTGTTTTTTAATTCGGGATATTCATCATAATAGGAGGATAAATCCAGGAGTCTGCCTTCACTTGCCCATTTCATAGTAAGCGAATCGCCGAGGTAGGCGATATCGGGAAGCTGATTGGCGGCCATTAACGTGTTAATCTTCGTCGTGTAATCACCCGGGACATGCTCGCCCTTCACTCGGATATCCGGGTGGGATGCATTAAAGCTTTGGATCATTTTTTCCATTGCCTGCTTCTCGTCATTGCTCCCCCAGTACATGAACTTGAGTTCGACCGCATTAGGGTTGACCGGTTCGCCACCGTTGCCGCTGCAAGCCGTCAGCCCTGTCAAAACCGCCGTCATCACGAGAGCCATCCATGTCCGTAACCTTCGTTTCAGCAAATCAATCGGCCCCTTCCTGAACTGGATTCTCCTTACAAGCCTATTATGCGCCGAGAGCCCGGAGCCGACTACCCAACGACTCCAGACTCTCTTTGTTTTGGTATGATTTTTTTAACAGCGCGTTTACAAAAATGTTTTACGAAACTCCGTCGGGGTCAGTCCGGTATGCCTTTTAAAGGCAATGCTAAAATAGTTCGTATCTGCAAAGCCCACAAGCTCCGCCACCTCAGCAACCTTTCGATTCGGGTCCAGCAGCAGCTCGCGGGCACGTTCGAAGCGGACACGCGTCTGATAGTCGGCAAAGCTTTCTCCCGTAACCTGCTTGAAACGGGCACTCAAATATTTGGGGCTCATATTCATGTACTCTGCAAGACGGTTCAGCCCGCCATCCTCCTGAAGATGCTCCCGAATCCACTCCTTGGCCCGTTGAAATTTGCGCGGAATACCCTTCTCGCGTGATTCTCGGACATGGCGACCCACCCGCACAAAATAGCGGGATACATAGTCGATCATCTCGGGACCGTGCCGCAATCGGGACAGCTCCAGCAACGGGTCCTGCTCCTGCATGGACGTTTGGCCTACGGATGCGTCGCTTTGGACGATCCGCATGACGAACAGAACGAGCTGGGTGACGATCATTTTTACCTGCTTGACGGGCAGACCTGCCAATTGTCCTGACCATTCCTGTAAAATCGCATGTACAGCGGCATCATTACCGGCCCGAATTTCCGTAATCATGAGCAGCTCCTTCTCCAGCAAATGACTGCTGTTCAGCTCAGCCGTCTGAATGCTCTCATAGGGGATGATCTGGCTATAGCCGACCCAGCCCCGGTGCTCCGCCGCCCGGACAGCCTCCTCATACGCTTCGGGTAGCTGCTCCATCCGCCCTACAGGCCGGCTAATCCCGATGGAAACGGTCCGGTTCAACCGTTCCTGCACCGCCTGCCGGATAAGCTGTGCTGTCCGCTCCGCCGCCCTGCAAGATGCTGCTGCCAGCAGCACGACACGCCGATCCCGGGAAACCGCCGCTCCGTGTGCCTTCGCCCCGGCTGCTGCCGCAGCTTCCCAAGCCAGTCCGGCGAATACATTGCTGCTTCCCTCCTTGCAGCCGTGCAGCTCGCTCGTGGCGGCCGCTTCCTGCTGCTGCGGCTCTTCCAGCTCGCAACACAGCACGGTATAGGGAGGCCCGGATGTCTCGCCGGAAAACTCCAGCCCGTCCATCTCCCGGATGACCTCGGCCGCGGTACGCCGCTGCTGTAGCAGATCCAGCAGCAGATGCTCCCTGTACAACGGCTCCGATGAACGATGACGGTGAATGACTTCTTCCTCGCTCCTTTTCAACTGCACAATAAGGTCTTCGGCCCGTCGCAGGGCTGCTTCAAAATCCCCGCTGGTCACAGGCTTGAGCAAATAATCGACCGCTTGAAGCGAAACCGCCTGACGAATGTACGTCACAGATTCGTACCCTGTCAGGAATAGCAAAGGTGTACGCTGATCCTTTTCCCGAATGATTTTTGCAATGTCCAGTCCGCTCATATCCGGCAAATTAATATCCAATAAAATCATGTCCGGTCGCCGCTCCGCATACAAACGTAATGCCGTTTCGCCGTCACCCGCCACATCACTGACTTCCACAGGCAGGCCGCTTTCCGCCACCATCAGCTTCAGTCCTTCCCGAATATGATATTCGTCGTCCACAATCAGCAGCCGGTACATGCCATCCTCTCCCTTCCTTATTCGGTTCGAATGGGTGCCAGCAAGGTAACCGAGGTGTACAGGCCCGGCTCACTGGTCACGGACAGTCCATATTGTGGGCCATAATGACGAAGACGCTCATGTACATTACGCAGCCCAAAGCCAATGGCACTTTCCCGCCCGGCATCCAGCGACTTCCGAATATCGTCCAGCCGCTCGGCTCCGATACCGCCTCCATCGTCACTGACCGTTAAACGCAACGCATCGCCTTCCCTTGTACCGGACAGCATGATGTAGCCACGGTCGGTACGCCCTTTTAAGCCGTGATAAATGGCATTTTCAACGAGCGGCTGGAGTATAAGCTTGGGGACGTAAAACCCGCAAATATCTTCCTCCACCTCGCAAATCCACTCGAACGAATCCCGAAATCTGAACTGCTGCACCTTCACATAGGCGCTCACATGCTCGACTTCCTGCCCCAAGCTAATCTGCTCCCGGCCATAGCTTAGCGAGATGCGAAAGCATTTACCAAAAGCCCCGATCACCTCTGCCATATCCCGTTGCCCATTTGCCAGCGCCATTCCCTTGAGCGACTCCAGCGTGTTGTACAGAAAATGAGGATTAATCTGCGCCTGAAGCGCACGAAACTCTGCCTGCTTGCGCGACAGTAATGCTTCATAGACTTGTCCGTACAGCTCATGATTTTTTGCATCATATGAAGAAAACGCTCCCCGATCTGCCCCACTTCATCCTTGGGATTAAAAAAAACAGGGACGTGGCCCTCGGAATCTTTGGCTGAGCCTGTGGCGCTCGTACTGCCGTCCACCGCCATTAATCGGCTCAACTGAAGCAGCGGACGACGAATGGTGTCACTCAGCCGATAAGACAGCACCCAGCCCGACAACAGTGCAATTAAAAAAGTCCAGATCGTCCAGGCCCCAATCTGCCGCGCATCCTCGAACAGCACGGATTGATCGACCTTTTGCAGCAGCGTCCATTGTCCTTCATTCAACGGTCCGTAAGAGATCATCGTCTGGCGGCCGTTCCATGTTCTCCAGTCCTTCGTAAGCACAGGCCTATCTACAGCCGATTTGGCAATCTGCCGCAATAGCGCTTGATCCGCAACACCCTGCTCCGGCAAACGGTATACAGGCTCGCCCTCCTGATCCAGCACCCACATCTGGGTATTGCCGTCTGTTTCATGAAAAGCAAGCCCCCGAAACAGACTAGCCTTGTCGATTTCCAGCAGCAAAAATCCAAGCGGTGCATAGTCTCCGGTCGTTTTTCGAAGCAGTTTCCCGACGTATAGACGATCATCCTCCATCCCTCGTCCCGATTCGAACGGTGAATGGGCCATCCACAACATGGGCTGATCCGCGAGCAAGCGACGATAGTAAACACGTGCTTCCTCTAATGTAGGAAGGCCGCCAAAGCGGACCGAAACATTCCCTTGATACAGTGAATGCTTGGGCCCGCCATTGGCGGCATATATGAGAGAGGACGTGATATACGGCTTGGTCTGGGTTTGCGCCCGGACAACCATGCTGAGTGTTTCATCGTTCCGTAAGTATTCATAATCGTCTTCCGGCTTGGTCTCCAGTGTGGCCTGCACATCGGGATTGCCGAGAATGGCATTGGTCAGATCGTTCAAATCAGAGAGCGTCGCATTGACGTAATTTTCACTCATTTGTCGGGACTGCATAGCCAGCGCTTCCGACTTCTCACCAAGTGAATGGGCCGCGATCCGGTAAAAGGTAAAGGTCAGCACCACCATCGGAATGACGGTAAGCACCAGCGTAAGTACAATGAATTTCCCACGGATCGTAGGAATCCCGGTAAACTTTTGACGACCACGGCCTCCCATTCATCTGCCTCCCTTACACATAGGCTGGAAGCCACTCTCCGTGCGCCGCAATCAGTTCATCACACAGAGAAACAATCTCATCCATAGATAGCTCGGCTGACGTGTGCGGGTCCAGCAGTGCGGCATGATAAATATGCTCTTTTTTCCCGGTGATCGCAGCTTCAATCGTCAATAGCTGTGTATTAATATTCGTCCGGTTGAGCGCAGCACATTGGGGCGGCAAATCTCCGACATAAGTCGGCGTAACCCCGTTACGATTCACCAGACAAGGCACCTCCACACATGCTTCCTTCGGCAGATTGGTAATTAAACCTGTATTCATTACGTTGCCGCCAATGGTAAAAGGCCGATCCGTTTCGATCGCCTCCAAAATATACGAAGCATATTCATTCGACCTTTCATGGCGAAGATCCTGATTGCCCAAAAGCTCCTCGCGCATCGTTTCCCATCGTTCAATCTGGCTCACACAGCGACGCGGGTACTCATCCAAAGGAATATTGAACCGTTCGATCAGTTCAGGGTATGCCCGCTTGATAAAATATGGATGATACTCCGCATTATGCTCGGATGATTCTGTAATGTAATAGCCGAATTTCAGCATCATCTCAAAACGCACCATGTCGTTATGCTTTTCCCGCTGCCTGGCGGCGGCCCGCTTTTTAATCTCGGGATACAAATCCACACCGTCCTTGCTCACTTCGAGCAACCACGCCATATGATTGATGCCTACGATTTTCGCCTTTACGCCTTCCTGATCCAGTCCCAAGCTTTTGAACAGCTCCGGTATACACGCCTGCACGCTATGACACAGCCCCACCGTACGGACACCGCCGTGTACGTTCATCACATTCGTCAGCACAGCCATCGGGTTAGTGTAGTTGAAAAACCATGCATCCGGACATACCTCGCGCACATCTGCCGCAAAATCGAGCATCACCGGAATCGTCCGTAAGTTGCGGAAAATACCGCCAATCCCGACCGTATCGGCAATCGTTTGGCGCAGACCGTATGTTTTGGGGATTTTAAAATCCGTAATCGTACACGGATCATAGCCGCCAACCTGAATGGCATTTACCACATAGGCTGCTCCGCGCAGCGCTTCCTTACGGTCGGTGTAGGAGCGGATCACACAGGTGCTCCCTGTCGTTTTTTTCAAATTGGATAAAATATTTTCCGAATCCTTCAGCCTTCCGGGGTCAATATCGAACAACGCCAGCTCAAAGCCCTGCAAAGCAGGTGTCAGCATACAATCGCCAAGCACATTTTTAGCAAATACCGTACTACCTGCACCCAGAAATGTAATCTTGCTCATGCCTTTTCCCCCATTCACATTCGTATTCGCAGCTTTGTACTCCAAATGTAAGGATACCCACCGCCACTCTCCCCTTTGCAGGAAGAAAGTGACGGTGGGAAAGGTTATTTAACAAGAGCTATTCAATGTTTCCTCCAGATCGTAATACCCCTGCTGATTTAGCAGAGCTGACAGGAGCAGGTGTTTCGGGTGTTACCGGGTTAACCGGATTTGTCGGCGTTTCCGGAGTTCCAGAGTTGAGGGGGCTCCCGCCTCGATCACAGTCACCTTGGCAATCGCCTTCAATTCTGTTCCTTCTACATTGCCCTTTAATTCAAATGAACCCGGAGTAGCATATTGTGCAGGATCAATATTTTCCCACTCTACAGCTACCCATTTAGTGGAGTTTTCTCCATACGTTGCTTCCACTACGCTTGGCAATTCGGGTTTTTCACCCGCGCGAGTGATCACGTTTACTTCTTTTAAAGCCGTGATTTTCTCGGCTCCCGTCAGGCTCTGTGCTGTACCGGAGGCGAGACCTGCCACCTCGGAAGCACTCAGAGCGCGGCTGTAGATGCGGAATTCATCCACCAGACCGTCGAAGTATGGGTCAGGGTACTGAGACTTACCGATAAAATTGTTTTTGGTTTGACCCAGGCTGGTAGGATTCAACGTCAGGCTGGTATTGCGTCCCACTTCTTTTCCATCCACGTATAAAATACCTGTGGAGCCTGAGAGCGTGACCGCAATGTGTTTCCACACCCCTGTCGGCAGCACAGGAGCCTCAATCGTCTGTTCCTGTCCCTGCCCGTTGCCTTGGTTAGTAATCGCAAACAGCATCGTATTTCCGGCTTTGGGCGTCAGGAACATATATTCATTCGTCCCGGAGCCGAAGTCAAAAATCCGTACATAATCGCTCAGGCTGTTCGCTTTGACCCAACCGGATACGGTCAATTGCTGTGCCCGGCTTACGATGCCCGCCGGGAGCTGCACGTAGCTGTCCTTACCATTCAGGCTGACAGCATTGCCTTTTTTTCCCGCAGCCCATGCAGCCGTGCCCTTCACGACAGCATCATTGCGACTGTCCGACGAATCCGTAGCGACTGAACCGCTGGTTTCGTCAAACTTATACAATGCAAGCTGTTCAAGTAACGGAGCCGCCGGTTCTACGATCACGCTTACTCTGGCCTCAGCCGATAACAGCGAGTCGCTGGATGTCAGCTTGAACACATACGTACCCGGCTCGGAAGCGTCCACCTTCGTACGCAGCGATGTTTTGCTGCTGAACGTAACCTTCGCACCTTGTGGCCCTTCGACCAGACTCCACTCGCTCGTAATCTTGCCTTGTGGAAGTCCATCATCCGTCGCCGTGCCTTTCAGAATGATCTGATCCGGCAGCTTCACCTTGGAAGCTTTACCTGCATCTACGACAGGCGCCTTGTTCGGATCAGGCGTCGTTGATGTCAGCTCCACCGTGTAGGAAGAGGCTGTGCCAATGTCCAATTTTAGCTTGTTGGTAGGTGCATACGCATTAAATTTACCTTGCGATTGACCACCTACTTTAACCAAATACGTTCCTTTCTTCAAACCATCGAACGTAACGTACGTGGAATGTGCTTGACCAGGTGTCTGATTTTTCAGTTGGAGCCATACATAATCCTTGGATGTTGCCAGCTTGGCTTCTGTGTATTGATCCCTGTCCAGCTCGATATACAGCTTTTCCGTGATCAGGTTGACCCGCTTAAACAGGCCATCCAGCGGCTTGATCGTATACACGTTGCCGCTTTTGCTTACCTCTGCACCGTAGCCTGTCAATCCGAAGATCGGGTCCACTGCAATGTCGGCACTTAGCGTTTTGAGTGCACCGAACAGTCCAAGATCCGCCTCGCCGCTCATGCCCCGCCAGCCGTTAAAGAGCGGAACATTTTTACCGCCGCCGGTGCCGTTCGTTCCCTGGTTGCCTTTTTCCGCCTGATACGTCCATGCGACTGCCCCGATGTTGTCAGGGTCGGAGCTGATTTGCCCGGAGTTAATCGCCCCCACATTGGCGATTTTAGCTGCATAGGACAGACGCTGTTGTCCCTCGCGGTGATTGTCCTCATGGTGCCGTATCCAGTCGTCCATCGCATAGCCTGCAAGCGAAGTCGTGTACTGGAAGTTAAACCAGTTCTCCCCGGTAATCGTCACCGGATCAGTATAGTAGTACCATACTGGCATATGTCCGCGTGCTGCACGGGTTTTGGCATTGATTTTACTCATCATTTCCAGCGCTTTGCTTTGCTCGCCTTCTGTATCTATATTCTGCTTGGCTAACGTATATACGGCCTCTTCCCCAGTGTTATCGTAGCTGTATTCGGAGCCGTAAGGATATTTTGTATTTTTAAAATTGTTATATTTGCGATCCATTTTTTCCTTGAGATCGTTCGCCTCATCATCATAGCCTTCATCATGAAGTGCCTGAATAATATCCGGTGTGGTCAGTTCGCCCATCAAGCCCGTTTCCCAGTTGTAAGCGACTGGCCCTTCATACAATGCTTTGAAAATGTTATACGCCCGCAGCAAATACGTTTCCTTCGGCTGCTTGTAAGTGACAAGATCCGGGTATTCCTTGGCAATCTTGTACATGCTGAAATACGTGTTATACACATGCGGGTAAGCGTACCCCCGATAGGTTGGTGTATCGTTCGGCTCCGGCATCAGGAAATCATGAATCAAATAATCCTCATGATGCCCGTTCATCAGATTCGTCCAGATCGCCGTCTCCAAATAATCGTCTACCGCTCGCACCTCTTTGGCAACTGGAGAAAGTGTGTTTTTCTCAGCTAAGAACTGTCCGTGGGTTAGACCCCAATCATCCCCCCAGCCCCAGTATCCGTTGAAAATGTTACGCTTGGATTTGGTATGCATCATCCAATCGTCAAAGACTTTGTCGCGCAGATCACCCGGTACATTCCACTGGGTTTTATCTACCATAAATGTAGCGTGCCGTTGCAATGCTAAATCAATCGGCTCAATAGCATAGAACTGTAAAACCGTCTTGTTGCCGTTTCCATACTCCACTGTGATGAAGTTTGGACCCAGTTTGGTGAATTTCAGTTCATAGATGTGGTGCCCTCCAGTCTTGCTGTCCGTCTGCGGAATGACGGTTCCGTCTGGATAAGTCACCTTGCTGATCGCCTGCTTGGTACGCAGATCCACTTTCGCCTTTTGATTCGTAGGCACGATCATCCCCGGTACAACCGTTGTATCCACCAAGTTTTCTTGATACAACGTATCTTTCACATCATGCTCGTCCTTCACCGCCAGAAACTTGAAGCCATAGTTGCGGCTTTGACCGGGATTCAGGATCAGGCTTGTGTTGGGCAAATATCCACGGTTTGTGGACTTAATCACATTGGAGTGAATATAAAATACATTCAGTCCCTCCAGCCATTTGCCTTCATTTGCCGGATTCCAGGCCCATTTGCTGCCCGGATGCTCCTCATCCCGCCAGTGATCCTGATACTCAAAACCCGCACCTGTCGTGGAATCAGGAATCAGCAGCAGTGAAGAACCAATGCCGCTGGGACGTCCAGCCGTAATATAGGAGCTGTTGTTGCCGACAAAAGAATGCGTTACGACTCTGGTCTCGTAAATCGCATCACCGTTCGTCCACTGCTCATTGAATGGCAAAGGCAGGCCAAAATCGCCAATCTCCAACTTTTTTCCACTTGTGTTCTGTACCTGTATATTCCACAACACCGAACCGTTCGACTCCGCTGAATACGTTTCGATGACTTTAAAATTGCGAATGCCTTCTGCATTGCTTGAGTTTTCATACGTGACGGTGACGCGGTTGCCACTGGTCGTGATTTTACGCGCGTCTGCCGACTTGTTCGTCCATGCCTTCGTCCAGCTACCATCGTCGAGTCGGTACGTGAACATCAGTTCACCCAGCCATTGATGATCTGCGGTATTCTGTTCGGGTGTTACCGTTGCATTCATCACGTACTCCGTTGGGAAAGCATCTCCCTTGATACGGATGGATGAAATTTCGCCATGCTCACCTGTCTGAATCGTCAGCTTGTCATTGGATAGTTCATGGGCCTCCGCCGTATGCGTCCCAAATAGCACAGACGCCGCGGTTAAAAACAAAAATACCGACAATATTCCTTTAAATTTCATCAACACGGCCTCCTTTTGGATCTTGGGGTCCTGATTTGCTTGCCAATCGCCTGAATTCTTTTCATTTCATCGCAACCTCCTCGGCAATGTAAGCGTTACAACTCCATTGTACAAATCCTTGTCCATTGGTAAAATCAACATTTTCAACCGATTTATATAGGATTTCAACCTAATAGGGGGAGGAGTTACAGCAGTGAGTAGCGAGCGCTACGCGTGCAGATGGTTCTTCCGATTGCTGTTATCCCCAGATTTCTTCATTGGAATAGGAATTAAAGGGGAAAATCCGGGGATAGCTTATGCTTACGATGCGAGCTTTCCTTTGGAAAGCTTTTAGCCGAACGCTCCGCTTCTCCAAACAATTCTGCCCGCTCCGCTGACCAACCACCGTAAAGTCATCGCCCTTTTTAGGGAATTGGGGTGACAGGGAGCTGCAAGTGCGGAGCGGCAAGAAGGCTTACAGCTTCTTGGTTTGTACAGAAAAAGTCGAACACATCAACTCAAAAGGAATGGAGTAAATCATGGTCATAAACTAGTGAGAATTTTATGTGAATGGGCTGCATTATACTGTTAGATCGGCAATCAACAAAGCTACGACAGATTTATCTGAATTAAGATTACAGATGATGGAGAGACAGGAAATTTAGATAGAGAGCAAGGGAGGCATTTTTAGATATACCGGGGTTTGATCAGATTATACAAACGGACACCGTGAAACCGAGAATTTTTTTTTTAGTTGCTGTAGTGGGTGATCGAATCATGGGGTTTTCAAGATGCGAAGGTATTTATTTAAATAGATTGGCTCATAAAGTAGAATTTGGAGTCTGCGTATAAAAACCAAAAGGAAGGTTTGTAAACTCCATGACGTGGCACGGATGCATTAGAGTCGCGTATGAAAACTAATGACGGAATACAGTAGCGTGAACACCATCGGTTTCTGCATAACGTTTAATCATTTTGGCAAGTTCATTTTGCTGCTTAGTGATTATTTCAGATATTTGGTCCTCCCCATGCCGTCATTCTTTATAGTTCGATTATAGTCCATATTTATCTGTTAAATAAGTGGTAGTGAGAGGATTAGGCAAACATTTGACACGAACGGGATAACGATCGCTTTGTCATCTGGTGCATAATAAGGATGTGAAGTAGGTGTCTGTTTTGAATATGGATTGAGTTGATTTACACATAATAATTAAAAATACTGGAGGATTTTATATGCAAAAAGTAACTTTGAACAATGGGGTTGAGATGCCTATACTCGGTTTTGGTGTTTATCAGATCCAAGATGCAAATGAATGTCAACAAAGCGTTTATGACGCTATTATGGCAGGCTATCGGCTGATTGATACCGCTGCCTCTTATTTAAATGAAGAAGCAGTTGGCAGAGCAATCAAACGTAGTGGCGTGACAAGAGAGGAGTTATTTATCACTACGAAACTTTGGGTTCAGGATACTGGTTATGAGCGTACAAAAAAGGCATTTGAAAAATCACTGGAAAGATTGCAGTTGGATTATTTGGATTTGTATTTAATTCACCAGCCATATGGAGATGTGTTTGGTTCTTGGCGCGCTACGGAGGAATTGTATCGTGAAGGAAAGGTCCGTGCAATCGGCGTTAGTAACTTCCATGAGGATCGCCTGATCGATTTGATTATTCATAATGAAGTAGTTCCTGCCGTAAACCAGGTTGAAACGCACCCATTCAACCAGCAAATCGAAAATGCAAAATTCATGAAAGAGAATAATGTTCAGATCGAATCCTGGGCACCTTTCGCTGAAGGGAAAAATAACTTGTTCCAGAATGAAATATTGGTATCCATAGCTGAAAAGTATAATAAATCCGTTGCTCAGGTGGTTTTACGTTGGTTGACACAAAGAGAAGTTGTTGTGATTCCAAAGTCTGTTCGTAAAGAGAGAATTATCGAAAACTTCGATATCTTTGACTTTGAGTTAAGCCAAGAGGATATGGAGTCGATTACTACGTTAGATACGAAACAAAGCCTGTTCTTTTCACATCGCGATCCTGACATGGTGAAATGGATCGGTACCCGTAAACTCGATATCTAACCATCTTTCAAAAGATCACCCGTAGGTTTTGATTACGCCAAAAGAACCAACAATTTAACAATAACGTTAAAAGCATGGAGTAGATGCCCTAAGGAAATCTACTCTCTTTTTCGTTTGCGGTATCAATGTATTTATTAAGCTAATCTGCCCGTTAGCGTAACAAGGCTGCCATTCAATCCACGGCAGCCTCATGGTTTAGTTTATTGAGTTGCCTCAACAAAGACCTCTTCTTTTGCTTCCCGTTTTACGGCTTCAATCAGTGTTTAGACAATCATTTTACATATTTGAAATTTGCAACTTTCCCCTCTAAGCCTTCCTCATCCTGGTCCGTTCCTCTTCCACCATGAGCTCCCTTCTAAAGGAAGTCTTTATGCATAGGTATACTCCGGTCCCAATCGTTCGATAACTCGATCCAACTGTCTGGTTAGATAAGGCGAAACGTCACCAATGCCAGCCACTGCTTCTAACAAGGGAAAGGGTTGCCCACCCCACGGGCCTTGTGGATCAAAGACTTGTCTACCGATTCGCAAGCCTCCTGTTTCCTTGAAGATGTTCAATCGTTCCAATCCTTCAATAAGCAGCCCGACCGGCAGCGTTTTGTTCCTACGTCGGGACCATTCTGCCAAGAAGGACATGCCGCGTAATATATCATATTCAAAAAACCTCGGAAAGCAAGGCTTCAGCCATTCCATATCGATGACGCTTCTATTTTGTTTAGAACATACAAGACGATGCTCAATTAAATAACGTGCGCCTTCATCTAAGAAAACGGCTTCCTGTTCAGTAAATTCACGGTCTGTATGCCATAAGATAGCTTCAAGCGGAGGAAGTGTTGAAACAATAGAGCTCTTTTTAGAATGAGTATAAGCTTCAGGGTCGCAGTTCAGCCCGCCATCAGGTAACTGATGCTTTAAGAGCCATTCGCGAATCCAAGGCAGTTCCTTGTCCAAATCACAGCCATACGCCATTAGAATCTTATAGTATACGGCAAGTTCACAATGGCAGCAATCCATCTTCATCTTATCACTTTCACTTGTTGGATGGTCATCGGCGGATATGATGAAGGTCGGCCAGACCTGAGTTTCGAGTAAATATTTTGCTCCGACAATAGCAGACTCGGGAATTAGTTTCACCTCTCCCATTTCATAAAGAGCACCCATATGCCACCAAGCTCCATCCCATTTTCGACGGCTGCACTCGCCGTGAGTCATCCCCAAATGCGGAGTAGATTCAAGGAACTGTATAGATTCTTCGATTGCTAAACGAATATTTTGATTTGTTTCCATCTGGGTATCTCCTTTTTGATTACCTCTACTTCACGCTTCAGTTAAGCAACGCCTCACCTCGTATACCCTTCCACTCTTAAAAAATTCGATATGTTATTAAACTATCCTGCCCGTTAGTTTAATAAAAAGAGCAGATTGTAACGCCTGCTCAACAATGCGTGATATTCAACTACCGTGTCCCGTTAGCTCAAATATATCTTGCTTAGAGAGACTCGATTCCCCATTCTTTATATAAGTCGTTAAGCTCATGTGATGTCTTTGTAACAAAACTCTTAACCACATCTTCTTTTAAATAAATTGGGGTAATCTGGGGTTCATTGTCCTTATTGCGTAGCCACTGTAGTTGTATATCTCGGTATTGGCTTACTTCAATTTGAGTTAACAATGGTTCAATACTATACGCATTTCCTACATAGAGCTTGTTGAGAACGGCTTCAGCCCATTCTTTTCTCCTAATTAAATTAAATTCCACCTGATTTGACTCAATATTATAAACTTTTCTTATTTCATCTTTTTTTCCTCGGTACTCACGTTCAAAATTCGAATAAACTGTTTCCGTCCATCTTATGTCCGCATAGATATGAGCAAAATACCCCAGCTATCGCAAAATGGACCATCGGATAAGGCATTCTTGATAACCTCCTAAGTTAAGAAAATCAATAAATGTAGCTATACACCAGCATACTACAACATATTGAAACTAACCCGCCCGTTAGCTGAATAGACTGCCGAATCATGCCTGCAGTCGAGTATACCATCTACCATAATGATTAAGAAAGAAAAGAGAGAGTTGACTGACTTCTTTTCGTCTGAATATACCTTGATTACTTTAAAGTGCTTATGTCACTTTAAAAGTGTGTACTTCCTATGTATGGTTAGTTGATGCAAAATAATGTTGTACAAAGAATAGTACAGAAGGAGCTGAAACACTATGAATAATGAATCTACAACAACACGTAAAGTCGCCTTGGTCGTAGGTGCGAATGGTGTTATCGGTCGCAACCTCATTGATCACCTCATCTCTCTTCCTGATTGGGACGTGATCGGTGTATCGCGTCGCGGTGGAGAATCTAGCAACCATGTTCAATATGTGGCTGCGGATCTACTCAATATAGACGATCTTCACGAGAAGTTAAGCGATTTAACTGGGGTAACACACATTTTTTATGCTGCTTACCAAGACCGTCCAACTTGGGCTGAACTTGTTCCACCGAATCTTGCCATGTTAGTGAACATCGTAGAAGTGATCGAACCAATCGCGTCGGGCTTGAAACATGTCAGTCTGATGCAGGGATACAAGGTATACGGCGCACATCTCGGCCCGTTCAAAACTCCTGCTCGTGAGACAGACGCCAACCACATGCCTCCTGAGTTCAATATTGATCAGCAAGATTTCTTAGAACAACGGCAAAAAGGTAAGGCTTGGACTTGGTCGGCACTCCGTCCTTCAGTAGTCTGCGGCTTCTCGCTTGGAAATCCGATGAACCTCGCAATGGTCATAGCGATTTACGCTTCAATTTCGAAGGAACTTGGAATCCCTTTGCGATTTCCAGGTAAGTCGGGAGCTTACAACAGCCTCTTGGAGATGACAGACGCGGGGCTTCTCGCAAAGGCAACAGTATGGGCGGCGACCGACGAGCGCTGTGCGAATCAGGCATTCAACATTACGAACGGCGATCTGTTTCGTTGGAATGAGTTATGGCCGAAGATCGCTCAATACTTTGGCATGGAAACAGCGCCTCCGTTGCAGATGTCTCTGGACGTTGTCATGGCGGACAAGGAACAGCTTTGGAACAAAATGGTTGAGAAACATGGGCTTGCTCGGAATTCCTATAAAGATGTATCCTCTTGGCCATTCGGCGATTTCGTGTTTGCATGGGATTACGATTTTTTTGCCGACGGAACGAAGGCTCGTCGTTTAGGCTTTCACGAATTCGTCGATACCGAAGCAATGTTTATGAACATCTTCAACGACTTCCGCAAGCGTAAAGTCATCCCGTAAACTACCGTATAAAATAAGAAAGCCGACCTTGTATTGGGTCGGTTTCTTAACTGTTATATACGTCTGTAAGCATTGGATTAGCCAGAACAGTAGCCTTTCCCTCGTACTTTCTCTCTATATGCGAATCCCCCAACGGCACATCAGATGTAGGAGTTCCTTTAGACTCCAGCCGTAGTCTGTCAACTCATACTCAACTCTAGGTGGTACCTGATTATAGGAAATACGTAAGATGACGCCCTCTTCTTCAAGCTCCCGAAGGTGCTGCGTTAACATCTTTTGAGTAATTGCGGGAATCAAGCTCTTAAATTCATTATTACGTTTCTTACCGAATGTCAAATGAAAGAGAATAACAGGTTTCCATTTCCCACCAATTACCTCTAAAGTCGCCTCAACTGCAGTGTTGTAAATTTTTTCAGTCTTTTTCACACAACTTGCCCCTTTACGAATATTTCGACACAGGTCATTGGTAACTCCTGATGAATTGGAGCCATTAAATGTCCCTATTAAACATTATAACTACAACCAAAATATTACGCTATCCTGCCCGTTAGTTGAGAAAACGACAGCCACTTTACGTCTACCGTCTACTCATGCTTATTGAACTATCGTTACCCGTTAGAATTCCTGTAGAATGAATAATTTGGCCTTTGCACAAAAACGAGCGCCTCGGTACGATGGGGTTGCACACGAGGTCATTGCCTCAAAAAGCCCATCATCCAGGAGGTCGCTCTACCATGAAGTTTAAGGCTCAGGAGAAGCAAAATCAACTCATTGAAAACATTTCCTCATTACATTTGGTAGTCGGCGTAGATATTGCTCAGGAGTCTCACGTCGCTCGTGCGGTCAGCTTTCGAGGAATTGCTTTGGGATCGCCGTTAGAGTTTGGTAGTTATGACGAGGGCTTTCAACTATTCGGTCGTTGGATTCAAGATCTGCTCAAGTCTTACAAGCTGAGCAAAATCATTGTTGGTATGGAACCGACCGGCCACTACTGGCTGAGCCTGGCTCGCTGGCTCTCTTCTCGTGGAATTGAAGCCGTCCTCGTAAATCCCCACCTTGTCAAAAAGAATAAGGAAAACCGAGACAATACCCCGTCAAAGAGCGACCGCAAAGACGCGCTCGTCATCGCGGATATGGTCAAGAACGGCTACTATTCCCCCGTAAGATTCAACCCGGAAGCCTACGAGGAGCTGCGGATTCTCATGGCCAATCGTGACACGGTTACTAAACGGCTTAACAGCGCTGTTAACCAGATTCATCGCTGGGTAGATATTGTTTTCCCAGAACTTCGGCATGTCTTTAAAATCCTCACTTGTACCAGTGCCATTGCCACGTTAAGGCTGTTTCCTCTCCCCAAGGAAATTAGCCGATTAACGACAGAGCAAGTCATTGCCGGCTGGAAGCAATATGTGAAGCGTCATGCGGGTTTGCAGCGGGCTGAGCAGCTTATTACATTTGCTAAACGCAGCGTAGGTGCAACAAAGGCGCTACACGCCTACAAGATTCACTTGGATCAACTTCTCGAAGAATATGATTTGGCTCAGCGCCAGCTTGAGCAGATTGCACATGAAGCACATCTCGTATTAGAACGCATTCCCTATGCCCAAAAGTTACTTACCATTCGGGGTGTAAATGTAACCAGTCTAGCCGGTGTGTTAGTAGAAGCTGGTGATCTTAGTGGTTATGCACACGGAAATGCCTTGCTTCGTCATGCGGGTCTAAATCTGGCTGAGGCTAGTTCCGGGAAATGGCGTGGGAAAATGGTGCTGAGTAAGCGCGGTCGACCGCGACTAAGGCGCTTTATCTACCTCATGACAATGTGTATGGTCATGACCAATCCGGATGTTAGAGCCCTGCACCACTACAATGTAGACGTGAAAAAGCTCAAGAAAATGAAATCCATTATGAAATTATGTGGTAAAGTGGCTCGAATGCTTGTTGGCCTGGCTAAGAGCAGCGAAGCTTACAGTTCGGCTAAAGTATTTCCGCAATCCGCTTAAACAGGTTATTTTTCGCCAGTTGATGCATTCGCAGGATGGACAAGAAGCACGGAGTATCGGGAGGCATTATGCAAAAGGGCTCGGACCCGTTCCGTTAGAAAAACCGACCTCCACCCCTTAGTTAGATGTGACGAAGGAATGAAAGGGCATGAGACCCGTTGAGACATGGGAGTGAAAATCGCTAGGGGCGACATGGAGACGTGCAGGATATGGAACAAATTGGGTGATATACTCTCACCTTTATTCTTGCATGCCCATACAGTTGTTCCAAGCCACCGCCTTCTCTGTTTCCTTCTTACCTCACACTTAGCTAAGGGTGAAATCCTGCGAATTCATGAGCCTGAGTGAGAAAACTAAATCATATTGAGGGAGTTTAATAAATACAGCTTACCGTAGTGATAGGCTGCTTTTTAATCAAATTAAGATATTTACTAAAGAAAAAGATACATATTTCCTATCTTGATGATTAATACAAGTAAATCACGTTTACAAAGGACAAAAAGACAGGCAGAAGATTATAAATTCACTAACAATTTAGGGTAAACGTAAACCTAATTGAAACCGCCCATCCAATAACCCGATGGGCGGTTTTTACATACTACTTTCCTGCTCCTTTATCACCTGCTCAACCCCCAACAGAATCAGCTTCAATCCGAACTCAAACGCTCCGTCGGTCCCCATCAGCTCGAACAGCCCGTTCGTGAACATCCTCCGAAACAGTCCCGCATCCGTCTCGCTCATGGAGTCCAGAAGGCGAATCATCTCCTCACCCGGATGCGCTTCCTGGTCCTTAAGGATAGCGGAGACATTGCGCTCATGCTGATAATCGTCTAGAACGAAATAGAAGACATAGTTCACAAGCGTAGTAACCACTTGCATTTTCTGCTCTTGCTCAAGCGGCGTCGATTCCACGCAGAGCAGCATACGGTTGGTGAACCGGATGATGTCCGGTTCGTGGGGCAGCGTCATCATCATGAGCTGCGTGGAGCAGGGATATCGGCTGAGCACGCTCCGTACCGTTACCGCAAGCCCCGTCAGCTGCTCCTTCCAGTCCCCCTCGGAGTGGAACTCCTCCAGAATCATTTTCGATACCTGGTTGGCCAGACGCTGGTAGAGATGCTGTTTGCTCTTGAAGTACCAGTACAGAGAGGGAGCCTGAATCCCTAACCTGTCGGCCAATCGTCTCATGCTGAATTTCTCGATGCCCTCCTCTCCAAGAAGCTCCCACGAGGTTTCCAAAATCTTATCCTCCGAAATTTGAGGCTGTTTTTTTTTCATCGGTATCCGCCCTTTTATCTAACAGTGTAAGTTTGTGCTTTACAGGTTCATTGGTTCATGATACCATCTAACACTGTAAGGCACAACCTAACAGTGTTAGACTGAAGGGCAAAATAAATAAAGAAAGTAGTGATTCGCATGGATGCAGAAAACCTCCATTACTTTGAAAAAGCACCGGTCGCAAAAGCCGTAGCTCACTTTGCTATACCAATGATGCTAGGCACGTCAATGAGTGTCATTTATTCCATCTTGAATGCCTATTTCCTTGGTACACTTCACAATACTGCTATGTTAACCGCACTCGCACTAACCCTGCCGTTATTCGCAATCATTATGGCGCTAGGCAATTTGATTGGCATGGGCAGCGGTACATTCATCTCCCGTTTGCTAGGAGAGAAAAAATATGATGATGTAAAGCATGTGTCTTCATTCGCCTTTTACAGCAGTTTAGTTCTCGGTCTTATTGTGATGGTCGTTGGCCTCCCGTTGATCGATCCAATCGTTCATGGCCTGGGGGCAACGCCTGAATCCTTCGGATTTACAAAGGACTATGTGACGATTATGCTTATTGGTTCACCTTTCGTCATATTATTCTTCACGCTGGAGAATATCGTGCGCTCGGAAGGTGCAGCAATCACGTCGATGATCGGTATGATTCTCAGTGTTGTTGTAAATATTATTCTCGATGCGCTAGTCATCTTTGTCTTCCATTGGGACGTGATCGGCGTTGCGTCTGCTACGGTCATCTCTAACTTGGTTGCGAGTGCATTTTACGCCTTCCATATGGGATATAAGAGCCAATTCTTAACCGTCTCGATAAAATGGTTTAAGGCTACCAAGGACATTCTGAGCAATGTATTCAAAATCGGAGTTCCCGTCTTTGTTATGAGTGTCTTCTTGGGTGCAATGTCGCTCATCCTTAACCTTTTTCTTGTCGAATATGGGGATCAGGCCATAGCTGGGTATGGAATTTCATCACGTTTATTGCAATTTCCTGAGTTTATTCTGATGGGCTTATGCGAGGGAGTCGTGCCGTTGATTGCCTTCTCTTTTACAGCGAATAAATTACGCATGAAGCAAACCATTGGATTTACGATCAAAGTGATTGTGGCGTTAGCAGTCGTATTCGGCATCATCGTCTATTTGATTTCCGACCACTTAATTGGTTTATTTACAAATGACTCGCAATTAATTGAAATGGGCAGCTACATTCTACATGTGACGTTCCTATCCTTGTTCATTACAGGAATGACCACATTGTTTACCGGAATCTTCCAAGCAACAGCGCAAGGAACCGCCGCGTTTATTATGTCAATTATTCAAGGAATTACTCTGATTCCTGTGTTGTTTATCGCCAATCAAATGAACGGCTTTCACGGGGTGGTATGGTCCCTTGTCATTTCGGATGCCGTCGCGTTCCTTGTTGGTGCCATCATACTGTATGTTCTGCGGACCAAATTGCAGCCTGATTTGGATAATTTAGTACAGTAGAAAACATATAATACGCAAGAAGGCAGGATAAGGACACTCCCCGACCCTCTCTTTTTTAGGTACATGGACGGGGAATAGGGCTATTGTCATTTAAAAAAGGAAAATGCCCCCTACCTGCAGGATCTTGCTTATCCAGCGCCCCATCGCCACACTCATCGGAAAGTTCTTACCTCCGAAGATCATCGTTCCCACCGCAAACTTCGAGACGAGCAAACCCGTGCCTCCTAGTCCCTTATATTTCACTTTTCAACGCTCCATTCCCAAAGAAATTATTTGTCTGTCTAGGAGTGTTAATAAGACCTAGAGTGAACTCTAGGTAAATTAGCGACTTTATTCTTTTTTCAACTCGGTGGGGTAGAACTGTATTAACCTAAACTGCCCGTTAGTTTAACCTTCGTTTGTTGTCCTTGTTTAGACTATTCTCTACGAGCTATACGAAACCCTTGATCGGGACCAAAGCCATTCGCATCGAACTTGCCTCGGAAAGATATCTCGTTGTTGCTGACGTTACCGATCCAACCGCCGCCCTTCACAACCCGGAAGGAACCGCTTTGACTATCCAAGTCTCCGTACCAGTCCCAGCACCATTCCCTTACGTTGCCAGACATATCGTAAATTCCTAACTCGTTGGGTTTTCGGGTACCGATCGATTTTGTTTTATTATTGTTGCTCTCTATGATAGGCCAGTTCCAGTCTCCAGATAAGTATTTGTCTCCGGCATTTTTCCAATACCATGCAACCTCGTCGGCATTATTGCTTCCGCTGTATGTGTACCCCTTGCTCGCCTGACCTCCAGCTGCAGCATATTCCCACTCCACTTCTGTAGGCAATCGGTAACCGTTAGCTCCCTCATTAATCGTTGCTGTCCATTTTATATTATCGTTATCATTCTTATTATTCGGGTCTTTCTTTTCCTTGTCTATGTTGTAATACGGTTTTAAACCCTCTCGTATACTTCTTTGATTACAGTACTCCACAACGTCATACCAACTCACCATTTCTACCGGCATATTGTCGCCTTTGAATGCTGAGGGATTACTTCCCATGACTTCAACCCACTCTTTTTGAGTTACCTCATATTTGCCGATATAAAAGTTCGATAGAGTCACGCTTTTTCCAGAGTTGTTGGACTTGTTATTCTGAAAAGTCCCACCTTCCACGTATACAAGGTCATCCTTTTTTTCAGGCTTATCTTGTGAACAAGCGCTGATCACAACCATTGTTGCTATTACAAGGAACATGAATAGCTTTCTCATTGATATATCTCCTTTAAGCTGATAGGAAAAATGATAGGCCATAACGGCCTGCAACTCGCCTCCAGCAGCGTCGAAGGCCGTTCGCCTGGCAGGAAACGGCCCACAACGCATCCGCACTGACGGATAGACTGGAGGGGAACGGTCATCGGCCTGTCTACAATGCTTAGGGCTCGGTGAGTCCTCCATGATCGATTCATTTAAACCCTATCTATCAGACAACTCTCAAAACCCGCTTATCCCGTGAGACGTCCCAACCGCGCCTGTTCGTTGAACAGCTTGCAGTTGATTGGTTACCACACCGTTACGTTAGAGCTCCCGCTACTCTGATACCCCTCTGTCGCCAACACCTGGTAAGACCAGCTACTTCCCAGATTCATTCCTTTGCTCGCCCATGCGTTCACGTGGTTGCTGAAAGTGATCGTGGAGTTGCCCCCGGTCGCTCTCTTCGACTGTCGAACACTCCAGTACTGAGCAAACGTTTGTGTGCCGTCAATGGAAGGTGCGTTGTATCGCATTGTCGTATAGATGTCATATGTGCCCCCATCACTGGTCACCGTACCTTTATACGTTCCGGTAGGTCGATAAGTCCCCCAGCTATCAACGACGTAATATTCGATGAGTGCGTTTCTCGTCCACCCGTAGAGAGTCAAATACCCATTGCCAGACGGCGCCCAGACGCCAGCATTGTAGTTAATCGTTCTGTTTGGTGATCCGGTAGTCCAGCCTTTGCCGACAACAAAATTCCCGGTATTTTGCCATGTCACGCTGTAATTACCGCCTGATCCATTAACAGCATTGACCGTCCCGCCGCCATCGGTCCAATTTTGCCAATAGTCTGTCGCTGCACTTGAGGTTGTTGCAAATAACCCAAAACTCATGGAAGCTGCAAGAACTACTGTCATCATTTTCGTACTAAACTTAAACATACTTTACCTCCTAAAATTTTTGTGTTTGTCCCATACACCTGCTTGTTGGTTGATTCTCTTTGCAGTACATCACTTATCCGTGCCATATCCCGTTTTTTTTACTTTTACCTCCTTTCTGAGTAAATTATAGAATGATAGCGCTTACATAAAAACCTAGCAAATTAAAGCTTTAACTCTATTATGTTTAGCTTTCTTTGAAATTTATAGAAGCCGTTGAAGGGTAATCGGGTTTCGTAACGTTGGAAGAAGGTCTTCGCTGCTTTTAATTAATTCGAGCAATATGCGAATCTATTTTTATGTCGGATTTTTTAGATATTCATTTAATCGTAAAACTAAAGAAGTTGCCATTGGCAACTGGGGGGAATCCCATCGGTTTCCCATACGGGCTTTTCCAATGTCTATTTTAAGGAGTGCAATTCAGTATAAAAAAATGGGGTTTGAGAACGAAGGCATATTAAAAAAGGACAAAATTTTGGCCGACGGTAAGTACCACAACACAGTTATGATGGGACGACTTAATGAATAATTCCAGCAAAAAACCTCCTGTGAATCATCACGGGAGCTTTTTTGCTGTGCATGTTATGCCTTTTTACCTGTAACGTTTAGGATTATCTGTCTGATCAAGAATAAAGTCGATACTCACCTTGTGGAAATCCGCCAATTTGATCAAGACAACACTTGGGACGTCCAGGTTCCCATTTTCATATCGGGAATAGGTTGTTTGTGAGATTTGTAAGAAGTCAGCACCAAGTTGAACAAGAACGAAGTGGGCGGAATGGTTCTGTACAAGCGATAGCGTTCGCCTTTGTGCCCGGATTTCAACCTTCTTGCTTGATTAAGAAATCCGGGCATAACAGCGATGGGAAGCACCATCCGACCGCGTAGTGGCGCCTCATGTACATTTGCAACTCAGCTTATACACTAAAAAAACTTTATGCGAATAACGCATAAATATCAATATGCATCCATCGTATGCTGTAAACTGTGCTTAAGGGATGAACAGCGCATAAGGGAATTCTCGATTCACGTGAGGACAAAACACTTAACTTTTCATAGAGAGGCATGATGAAAATGATTTTGGAGGATATGTATTATGGGAATTGGCGTCCCAATGAACAAATAAAGTCAACCGATCCTGAGTCTCAAAAAGTGAATCAAAAAATTAGTGAACATATGGAGATGCTGAAAAATAAATTATCAGAAGTCGATTTTGAGCAAATGGAAGTCATATTTGATTTATTAAACGAGTCAACCTCCCTGCACTCCGCAGCAGCATTCATCCACGGGTATCAAACGGGAGCCTTAACGATGATTGAAGTATTTAGCAGGGATAAGGAATTTGGGGATGGTAATAAACCGTGAAGATTGACAATGTCCTCAGTTATAAACGTACCATTTAATGGATGGTTTCATTAAAAACACATAAAGAGGAAAACGTACAATTACCTTGAATTCTTATGTCGCCCCTTCATATGCAAAAACTCTCATGAGGACAGACGGCTTCTACTAAATTCGTTTAGTTAAACGAGGAAGCGTATAACAGAATAGTTGCACTTGCTGCCACATAAAAATACACCCTCACGAACATAAAGTGCGTGAGGGTATTTTTATGATTAAGCCGATCTTTATTCCATTGTAATTCTGTTTATGAGTTTATTTAAAATAGATATCTCTCCAGACAGATTCTTTAAATTAAATGTTTTTCTGGCGTAAAACTCCCCCGCGAGCAGTGCAGTTTTGCGCCAGCGTATGGTGCTGGATTTCAGTATCCGACGCCCCTTCTGCTTCTAACCAATAGCGGTCGCGCCTTCTCGAAGCCCACCGCCCGGCGCTGCGCCGACCGCAGTGGCCGAATTAGTCAGTGTGTGCGACGGCGCGGATTTCAACCAGTTGGTGAGGGAACGCCAGACCCGACACACCGATGAGGGTGGCGGCTGGTCGATGGTCTCCCACATACTCCTTCAACAGAACGACGCACTGCTCGAAATGCTCTTGCGGGTTTGTCAGATAGATCTCGACCTCAGCGATGTTCGATCTCGTGACACCAAATTCCGCCAGCACGAGATCGAGATTCTCCAGTGTCTGCCGGGTCTGTGCCTCGATATCGCCCTCGCCAACGAACGCGCCCTGCATATCGTGGGAAAATTGTCCCGAAATGTAGATGGTGCCGTTGACGCTGTAGCCTTGGGTGACGCCGAAAGCTTCTTCCCATGCAACACCGTGATTGTAGGTTATGGCATTAGTCATTTTTTTCTCTCCTTTATTTCAAAGTAATGTTAGTATAAAATGAACGCAAATAAAAAAGTAGTACGCACTATTTTGATAGATACTACCGGAAAGGATAGTATAAATATGAGTATGGCTGAATATAAAGGTAAAGTTAAAAATATTCAAGACACCCCTTTTGGTTATACATTGTCAGTTATTGGTGGGAAATGGAAGATGGTTATTATTTACCTCCTAGCAGAAAACCAACCGGTTCGCTTTAATGATCTGAAAAGACAGATAGGAGCTATTACTTATAAAACATTGAGTTCACAGCTTAAAGAATTGGAAGCAGATGGTATGGTGAATCGGAAAGAGTATCCCCAAGTTCCCCCTAAAGTCGAGTACCGTCTCACAGATAAAGCGGAAACACTATTACCTACTTTGGAAGGGTTATGTGAGTGGGGAGTAAAAAACCAAAATAATTAAATCCAGTTTTCTAATTGCTCCCGGTATATGAGTTCAGAAAAAAGCACCTCAAACGGCAGAAGTCATCTTTTGCCTTGAAGTGCTTTACTTTGTACGAATCCTTTTATTTCGCTTCTGCCGCTCGATATTGGGCCAGTCGTTCCTTGACCACGGCGGGGTCGACTTAACGACCTGATACGTGCCTATACTACCTGCTTAAAAATATGTTACTTGCACAGGTGGTCGGTGAGCGGAGCGGGCAGAATTGTTCTGAAGAAGCGGAGCGTTCGCCTTTATCCCCGGATTTTCACCTTTAAATTTCTATTCCAATGAAAAAAATCCGGGGATAACAGCGATCGGAAGAACAATCTGCACGCGCAGCGCCTCTCCTGAGAACAACTATATTTTTAATCCCCCACCCGATTCAAAAATACCTTTGTCCGCTCTAGCTGCGGATTGCCGAATATCTGCTCCGGTGTACCGGATTCCGCAATTTCTCCATTGTCCATAAAAATGACACGATCCGCCACATCTCTCGCAAAGTTCATTTCGTGGGTCACAATGACCATTGTCATATGCTCCTCAGCCAGCTTTTTAATAACCCGCAGTACCTCGCCCGTCAGCTCGGGATCTAGGGCCGAGGTCGGCTCGTCGAACAGTAAAATATCGGGGTTCATCATCATTGCCCGGGCAATCGCCACACGCTGCTTCTGTCCGCCCGACAGTCGGGACGGATACGCATCCGCTTTATCCGCCAAGCCGACTTTAGCCAGCAGTTCCGCGCTTTGGCGACGCAGCTCAGACTTGCTCGTTTTTTTCACCAGCTTTGGAGCCAGCTCCAGATTATCCTGCACCGTCAAGTGAGGGAACAGATTAAAATGCTGGAATACCATGCCCATCCCGGTGGTAATGCCCTTAATGTCGCCTGCCGGGGCGTACTGACCATTTTCCACCAATGCTTTATCATGGATGCGGATCGTCCCGCCCGTCACATCTTCCAGATGAACCAGACTGCGAAGCATGGTGCTTTTCCCCGAGCCAGAAGGGCCGATGACCGCAACGACCTCACCCGCCTTGACGTTAAAGCTCACTCTTTTCAGAACGTTGAGCTTGCCGAACGATTTTTTCAAATCGATTACTTCTATTGCGTTAGTATTCATATCCCGACATTCCTTTTACTCGAATTTAAAACGTTTTTCCAGCGCTCTAAAGAATAGCGTCAGCACCAAAGCCAACAACAAATAGATCATAGCCGCTACAAAATAAGGCACAATCGTAAAATCACGGTTCACAGCCGTATTCGCAAAATGTAGCAGCTCCGGTACAGCTACCGCATATAGCAACGCCGTATCTTTCACCAGTGTTGTCGCCTCATTCGTGACCGCAGGCAAAGCAATCCGTACCATTTGCGGCACAATAACTCGAATCAGCGTCTGCGACTTGCTCAGGCCCAGCACTTGTGAAGCTTCGTATTGTCCCTTATCAATCGACAACATCCCGCCTCTGAAAATCTCAGCAAAATAAGCCGCATAATTCAGCACAAATGCCAGCAACGCAGCCGTTGTCCGGTCCAGAACCAGATACTCCCCGATCACAGGCAACATCGGCAGACCAAAGCAAAAGAACAGCAGTTGCAGCAAAAGCGGTGTGCCGCGTATAACATAAATGTACGTATGCATCAGCCAGGCAATAGGCTTAATTCGGCTTTTCGCCAGCAACGTAACGATAAATCCCAGCGGAATGGACAAGATGAGCGTGATGAAAAATAAAATAACCGTCATCTGCGCCCCTTCGAGCATAGGCTTCATAATTCGTAAAATATAATCCATACTCATAACCTTCGACTCCTAAACCCTTAGTTCAATACGCTACATATTAATTCAAAACTTTATCTTCACCAAACCACTTTTTCGAAATTTCAGCGGCTTTGCCGTTCTTGTGCAGCTCATCCAAAGCGGATTGTAACTGCGTTAGCAGCTCGTCGTTCCCTTTTTTCACGCCGATACCATACTCCTCAGGGGCCAGCGATTCGCCAAGCAGTTTATACGTTCCTGGCTCTTTGGACATGTAGTATTTGGCTACCACTTCATCAATGACAACCGCATCCAGACGTCCGGTTTTCAGGTCGGTCAAAGCGAGCACATTATCGGGATACTCAGACACCTTCACCTTGCTCTTGATCGGATTCGCATCCAGTGCATCGGCTGCCGAGGACAATGTTTGAAGACCCACGTTTTTGCCCGCCAGATCGTCCAGCTTCGTGAGATTGGACTTGACCGGAATCGCGATTACTTGACTATTTTTCAGATACGGCTTCGTAAACAGCACCTTTTCCTTGCGCTCATCCGTAATCGTATATCCGTTCCAAATCAGATCAATACGGCCGCTGTTCAGCTCGGATTCTTTGGCAGACCAGTCAATGGGCTGGAATTCCACTTGCTTGCCCATTTGCTCCGCAGCCGCTTTGGCATAATCAATATCAAAGCCAGTCAGCTCGTTATTTTCATCTCTAAAACCCATCGGTGCAAATTTATCATCAATTCCGATAATCAGCTTGCTGTTATCCTTGCCGCCGGAGCATCCGGCCAAAACGATCATAATCAATCCAATCATCATTGTGAACATGGCTGTTTTTTTCATTTTATTCCCTCCAGCAATGGTAACCTCCCTATCCAAAGGACAGGCGGCAAACGCTTTAGTTCGTTAACACGTTATCAGAGTATCATCATAACATACCGCAAGATACTCGTCGAGAGGAAGGAGTGGATTCTTAGCCTTATAATAATGGAAAACCTGTGACGGAAATTTGACCAATGTTCTATAATGTAAAACCTTACCTTGACACGTTGCCAAAACCGTTTTATCATTTCCTAGTATTCTTATATACTTTTATTTATTTCATAAATTTAGCAGCAATAGTATGTAAATCAGCTTGATAGACAGGAGAAATAAAGCCCCATGTACATTTTAAAACGTCTTTTTACGATGCTCGTTACCTTGTGGATTATCGTCACTTTAACGTTTATCATCATGCACATCATTCCGGGGGACCCGTTCTCGAACGATTCTAAAACGATTCCGGAAGCGGTGCTGCAAAACATGCGCGCCAGATATAATCTGGACAAGCCGCTTGCCGTGCAGTATGTATTGTATCTGAAAAATTTGCTGGTGCTGGATATGGGCCCATCTATTCAATCGAAAACGACGGACGTGAACATGCTCATTGCCAGGGGTTTTCCACCTTCCGCATTGCTCGGCATTCAATCCATCGTTGTTGCGATTATTGCGGGTATTGCGCTCGGAACGCTGGCAGCTTTACATCATAATCGACCATTGGATTATATTTCGATGTTTATTGCCATTGTCGGTATTTCCGTACCCAGCTTCATTTTGGCACCGCTTTTAATCAAATATGTGGCCGTCAAATGGCATCTGCTCCCGGTCGCCTCTTGGGGAACCTGGCAGCACACGGTGCTTCCATCGCTGGCTCTCGCCGTTTCCCCTCTCGCCGTCATTGCCCGCTTCATGCGGACAAGCATGCTTGAAGTGATGCATCAGGAGTACATACGCACCGCCAAGGCGAAAGGGCTATCCTCTTGGGCCATAGTCATCCGTCACGGGTTGCGCAACGCACTGATTCCCGTGCTGTCCTTCATCGGACCCCTGTTCGCTTCCGTCATTACAGGTACCTTTGTTGTGGAAAAGATATTCGCCATTCCCGGCATCGGTAAATACTTTGTAGACAGTATATTTAACCGGGATTATCCGGTCATTATGGGCACAACCATTTTTTACAGTGCCATTCTGGTCGTTACCTTATTTTTAATTGATATTTCCTATCGTCTTGTCGATCCGCGAATTAAATTAGTCAGCAAAGGAGATTAACATGAAAGCAGCACCCACTGTCGAAAGGGACAGCCTGTTCAGTCCCGTTGACCGCAGCCAGTTACCCGCCCCCACATTGTCCAGACCCAAAGAATCACTATGGCGGGATCGGCTTCGCAGACTTTTTAACAATAAGCTCTCTCTACTGGGGCTTACCTTACTTATCATTATTATCGCGCTGGCAATTGCCGGACCTTCCATGGTACCTTATGCCCCTAGCGACCAATCCCTATTAAAGACGAACCTTCCTCCTTCGGGAGAGCATTGGTTTGGTACGGATGATCTGGGAAGAGACGTATGGGCACGGACCTGGGCCGGGGCGAGAATCTCGCTGATGATCGGCTTTGCCGCTGCCGCCATTGATTTGGTGCTTGGCATTCTCGTCGGCTGTATAGCCGGATATTGTGCGGGACGCGGCAAAACGGGCGACCGGATTGACAGCAGCCTGATGCGTATCATTGAGATTTTGTACAGCATCCCTTATTTGCTGGTCATCATTTTGTTGCTGGTCATTATGAAGCCGGGGCTGCTCACGATGATTATTGCCCTATCCATCACCGGATGGGTGGGTATGGCCCGTGTCGTTCGGGGGCAAATTTTACAGCTCAAGCAGCAGGAATATGTGTTAGCCGCCCGTAGTTTGGGAACCTCCCATTCGCGCATTATTTTCAGGCATTTGCTGCCGAATGCAGCAGCGATCATTATCGTGAATCTGACGTTCACCATCCCCTCGGCTATTTTTGCTGAATCGTTCCTGAGCTTTCTCGGTCTGGGGATTCAATCTCCTTCCGCCAGTTGGGGGACGATGGCTAACGATTCACTCGGGGTCATTTTAAGCGGACAATGGTGGCGCCTGTTCTTCCCCGGACTGATGATCTCGCTCACCATGCTGGCGTTCAACACGCTCGGAGACGGGCTTCAGGATGCGCTTGATCCACGTTCACAGCATTAAAAACAGGGATTTACAAATGGAACAAGGAGGGGTGTCTACTATGATCCGCAATTTCTCGCCCAACAGCAGAACCAACGGCAGTTCCTTTATGGAACTTCGCACACGCGGCATACCTGTCGGAAAGGAGGATGAATAAATCCCGGTACGGTGCACCTTATCTTTTGGACAACTAACAAACTTAATGGAGGAATTATACGATGAAAAAAATGCATTGGATGACTGTCATTTTACTTTTGGCAGTAACGGCTTTGGCCGGATGCTCTGGCAATACAGACAAAACAGCAAGCAATGATCCAACCGCTGCTCCGCAAGCAGATGTTCCACAGGAAATTACAGCTAACTTGGCAGGTGGCGAGCCGTATACACTGGACCCTGCTTTTGCATCAGATACAACGTCCTACTTTGTTATTGATAACCTGTACGAAGGACTGTATACATACGACAAAGCCGGTAAAATCGTTGAGGGTGCTGCCAGCAAAGTAGACGTAACTCCTGACGGCAAAACATACACCTTCACCATCCGCGACGGCGCGAAATGGTCGAATGGCGATCCGCTTACTGCAAAGGATTTTGAATACTCATGGAAACGGGTCCTGAATCCGAAAACGGCTGCCTACGATCCTTCCGCTCTGTACTACATCAAGGGAGCCGAAGCCTACAACACAGGCAAAGGTAAAGTAGAAGACGTGGGTGTTACAGCCAAGGATGATAAAACCCTTGTAGTTGAGCTGAAATCACCGCTGAGCTTCTTCCCAACGATCGCAGTGGGTCATGCGTATCTGCCCGTAAACCAATCCGTGGTTGAGAAAAGCGACAAATGGGCGGCAGAAGCCAACACCATTGTCGTCAACGGCGCGTATGTAGCCAAGGAATGGAAGCATAATGAGCAAATTACACTGACAAAAAACGATCAATATTGGAACAAGGATGCCATTACGATGGCAACGATTAATTTTAAAATGGTTCAAGACTCCACAACTTATTATCAAATGTATAAAACGGGCGATCTGGATCTGATTTTGAGCCTTCCCGTAGATACACTGGATCAGGAAAAGAGCAACAAGGAATTCCTGTCGCATCCATCTTTCAGTGTGTACACGTATTCTTTTAACGTAAAACAAAAGCCGTTTGACAATAAAAAAATCAGACAGGCCATTGCCTACGCGATTGACCGCGAAGCACTGGCTACCAGCGTAACCAAAGGTGGCGAAACTCCGGCTTACGGTTATGTTCCATACGGAACAACAACGCCATCCGGCAAGGACTTCCGTGATGAAGCACCGAAAAAATACTATGAGTTTGACGCTGCGAAAGCGAAACAATTGCTGGCCGAAGGTCTGAAAGAAGAAGGTTTGACCCAACTGCCACCGATCACCTTCAAATACAACACTTCGGACAAGCATAAAAAAGTAGCTGAAGCGATTCAGGAAATGCTGAAAACGAACCTGGGCGTTGAAGTGACGCTGGAGAATCAGGAATGGAAAACGTATATTGATACCTTTAAACAGAAGAACTTCCAGATCGCCCGTATGGGCTGGGAAGGAAACTTCCTTGATCCGCTCGGCGTATTGGGACACTATACTGCCAAAAACTCGAACAACTTTACCAACTGGAGCAACCCGGAGTATGACAAGCTGATCGAATCTTCTACCTTCGAGCTTGATCCGGCAAAACGCTTCGAGCAGCTTCATCAGGCTGAGGACGTATTGATGGAGGACCTGCCAATTATTCCGATCCAGTTCTCTGCGGATACGGCATTGATCAGCCCTAAAGTTCAAGGCATCGTATTTGACGCCCGTTCGAACCCGGATCTTCGTTTTGCCAAACGGGTCGAAAAATAATGTTTTTACGTTTCGGGATAACGGCCCTGATCGTCGGTACCTTTGGTTATCTGTATGCCTCACCTCATCTGTTGGATGGTCATGAAAATGTGGCAACAGCGAATCTGCTATTTCTGTTAGGCTTGCTGGGCTTGGTGATCGGCGCAATCTTCCACGTCCTGCAAAGCGGGTTTCTCACCCTCTTCCTGCGGGGATTCGCCGACATCAGACATCTGTTCATCCGACAATCCAAGGCATTACAGGAAGAAAACGAACGCTTGCGTTCGGATGAGTCTCTAACTGCCTGGAAAACATCCGTGTTCCGTCATCTCAAGGTGTACACCTCGGGATGCGGTACGGGGCTTGTGCTTTGTTCGATGGTTTTAATGGGAATAAGTTAGTTAGGGCGTATGAAAGCCTTCTTGCGGTTGGTGGGCGCTGCGCGTGCAGCCGCCGTAGAGCTTCTATACGTTTTAGTGGTATGTAAGGTGGAGAGAGGGGTAGGCCAAGTGGTTTAACTTGGCCTACCTTGTTTTGACTGAGGTACACAAAAAAGAGAGAGTTCCGCGGAGTTAATTCGTGGGACTCTCTCTTTTTTGTCTCAATAAATCTACCATCTGCGGCGTTCGTCGCCTCTCAGGGGAAAGTCGCTCAAATCTCCGAGTTGGTCATGCGCATCTTTGTAAATTCGGATCATAGCTTGTACCTTGTTAAAGTCGCTGTCTTCCGGGCCGAATCCTTCCATATACATTTTTTGAATAATGTTTTGGAAAAAATCCATACGTTCGCGGACGGAATCCTGCTCGATTTGCAGCACATCTTCAAAGCTGTGTTTCTCAGCAAATTCAGACAGCTCATCAAATTCCTGTTCCTGATATCGCTCTCCCCGGGTTTCGGGATTGAGATCAATAGAGGTACGCAAGGCTGACAACAAAATATTTTCCCGTACCAGCATGACATGAAAATCCTTGTTCTTAAACAGATCCGCCACGATCAGACGGCACATTTCCTTGTTTTGCAACAGAATTCCGTCAAAAGGATGCAGTGTCCATACACCGTAATTAAAAAACAAATTGAAATTAAAGCTGCTGCTCCCATACTGATACACAATGTTGATTTTCGATTCGTCGATGATTTCAAATGAAAATTCCAGCATGCATTCTCCTTTGGGATTCCAATATTTAACTCTATCCTATCAGAAAATGCATGATTTTCAATAAAAAATTTTATTTCACAGTCTCATTTAATTCCACGATAGAATCTGCTTTTTCACTACTGGCAGCTACAAGCAGATAGACAATCACACACCCCAAAATAAAGGACATCATACGCTCGTTCTCTCCTTTGTTATTTCACTTTTTAAGAGTTTATGCACGAGATTGCTATGTATGATTATCATGTCCTTTATTAGCTGCCCCCAAACCAAAAAAAGACGCCTTTCAGGATCGCCCTGGCGTCTTTTCAATAGGTTAGGTCCATTATTTCACATTTGTAAAATCAGTTCAGAAACGAGCTTAGTCCTTCGGAAGAATCGTTATCCTTCAAACTCTTCGGCTGTTCCTTCCCTTCTATCCCCAAACGTTGGCTGAGGTTGGCGTTGATTGCTGTCATTTTGCTCGTATAATCATGACAGCTTTCAATAATTTGACGGTTGGATTTTTCGGACAAATCCAAAGCAGATACCAAATCCCCAATCGCCTGATTCACAGCTTCCAGTGACATAGAAGGCTTGCTAAGTAGATCCGTCGTTCTCTCCGTCGTCGTTTTGAGAAGCTTGGCATTTTCCTTGAATTGATTCTCAATCGTACGATTCGTGGCATCCACGGCTGAAATGATTTTGTCCTGATCCGCCAGCGCCATCGCAATCATAGCCGATACAGTGATCAGATTCGATGTTTTATCAATCGCATTATTTACGGAATCAATCAGTTTATCATTATTATCATTAATGATATCCGTTGCTGCAATCGCTTGATTGTAGAGCAAAATCATTTCGGTCATCGACTGCGTGCGAGTAACCACCTTGCGCAGTCCCCGTTCCAGATGAGGCTTCCGCGTTTCATTCTCCGGCTTGGCAATCTCAGTCTCGAACAGCTCCTTCAACCGATTGCCAAAGGCGATCTTCGTTTGCAAATTGTAGATTTCCTCAATGGAAGCCTTTTTCAACTGTCTCATACCGACGATGTTTTCTTCCAGATTGTCCTTACCGTCTCTCAAGGCTGTAATGATTTGCTCAATGTTTGTTTTGACCGACTGATATTTGTAAATGTAGTTCTTCAGCGGGCTTTTCCGCAGAAGCTTACCGAAAAAGCTCACATTTTTGCTCTGCTGGAGCGTTTCGCATTCATCCCGCAGCTTTAAGATGATGTTCGATACCTCGGCCCGGTCGCCGGACATAAGGTCATTCACTGGACGATCCAGCATTTTAAGAGTCTGTCCCGCACGCTCCTGCGTTTTAACCCCCAGCTTTCCGATGTCGTCCATTAAGGTATCCAGGCTCATGACATCGCTCTGTGACACCTTCTGAATCAGCTGTGAAGCCTCCTCGGTCACCTTTTGTTCGTCTTCTTTTTTCAATTCAGCCCATGGGGTCGCCATAACGCTACCTCCTATCCTAAACAATAACTGTTATCCAAAGGCTAATAGTTATTGTTTAGGGCAGCTATGCTGCTTTTTTTAATTTTAAAATCCAACGGCTAATAGTTATTGTTCAGAGCAGCTATACTGCTGATTTTTTATTTTTATAAAAATAGCCTACAATTCGGAACTGCTGTACCGCTGGTGAATCAGCTCGGCTTTGCTTTGTAATTCCATCAGATCCTTATGCTCCACCGTGGATACAATCACCGATATTTTGCTATCCACATCCCGCAAACCGTTTAATAACGTTCTCCGGTTGGTTCGCTTGGCATCACCGCTGAGCCGGAGAAATGGATTAATCAGTCCATTCAGGTCCTTCAAAATCAGCCTCCGAACAGTGTGGTTTACTTCGCTGTTATTTAATTCATGCAAAAGCGGAATCACCCGCTGTAAACGTGCGAACAGAGCCAATGCCTTCTCGACGATCTCGTTATCGAGCGCATCCTTTTGCCCCTCGGAGATTACCATATCCTCCAATACCTCCAGATACTCCATGACCTGAGCAAATTCGCTGCTCACCTGTTCCGATAAGCGTGGTTTCTCAGTTACAGGCTCTGTTGGTGCCGAGGATTCCTTTTCAATCTTTTGTGTCTCAACAGCTTGTGCCTGCTCTACCGGTATAACAGAACCCGTCAGATTGGGTCGGGGATGGCGGATAGCCATAACGACGTTGTATCCCCCTAAACCAATGATCGGAATCGCCAAACACACAAAAAATGGCAACCAAAAACTCAGCAAAAGCGCAATCAGATAGCTGCCCACGGCAATCGTGGTTCCCCACATTTTTGACGTCATAGCTTGTACCTCCTGACGTAAACCCTTACCATATTGTAGAAAATATACTCTACATGTGTCAATGTAAGGATTTACGTATGGTGATTGGCTGCTCGATATGACTGGCTAAAATGTCGTATTGCGGATAAAGCGGACCCACCTCGTGACCCAAAGCCGATTTAACCGCCAAATAAGGAAAATTGATGCCGGACAAGCATGACACATGTAGTCCACCAGACATCCGCGGATTGATTTCCAGCAGTTTGGGACGCTCGCCGTTATATTTTACCTGAATGTTATAATTGTACGGAATGTGATACGCCTCAGCGACCTTATGCGCCACATCCAGCAGCTCGGTATGGTGCTCCAGCAACCGTAATCGCCCTCCCGCCTTCCTGCGCGGAACTGCTGTCAGCAGCTTTCCGTTTCGGTCAGCCAGGCAATCAATACTGTATTCATAGCCCTCCAGCAGCTCCATCACCATCAGGTTGGGGAACGACTCTGTGGATGACAATACACGATATGCCTCCTCGAACGAAATATGGTTCAGCGCATGACCGAACAGCTCCTCCAGCGGGTTACGTTCATTGTCGATGATGCGAAAGCCCATTCCGCCCTCTGCATTACATGGCTTGAAGCATACCTTATGCCCGCGTGCCGTTAACGTTTCATAAGCGTGTTTAAACTGCTCTGCATTGCTGGCAATGGCATAATCGGGAATCGTGACAATGTCCTTTTGGCGAATGGATTCGTAAAACAGATCCTTTTCCATCAACTGTACCAGCAGTTCGGTATCCCGGCATACGATGACCTTCGTTCCAATTTCGTCGAACAGATGAAGATTCTTGCTAATATCGAGCATATTCCACCGTGGAATAAATACATCAATTCCATGACGCTGGCAAAAATCCGCACAATAACGTGCATACTCCACGCCACTTGTGCGCGGCTCCACCTCAGCCACATCACTGGCCTGTAGTGCCATATGCTGCGGGTCCGAGTGCGTCGCATAGATCTCGAACGGAATACCGTCCTCATTGTTACGAATAGCATTCATATAATGATACGCCACTGAAAACCAGCGGTTAAAATACACCTTAACCTTCTTCACAGAGCCACGTCCCCTATCTATTCTGAAAATGAAGTTTGAGCTGCGAACACACTCCGGTGTATTTCATGAACATACGCCATGATTTCGTCCGCTGCATAAACCCCCGACACTTCTGTAAAACGGTAATTGACCTCCAGCTTATCCCGCAACTGTTCCCGATACAATTCACCATGACGGGGAGCAATCGCATAATCGGCATAGTCCAGCAGACAACGGTCCAGCAAAGAGTCACCGGACGCAACCACAGCCCCTCCATTCGTGAGATTACGGATATGTTCCACGGCTGCCTGTTTATTCACGGCCGCAGGCACCAGATACACCTTACGACCTTGAATGGATACCTCCCAGCCCATTTCACGCATAATCCGCGCCTTCTCCAGCACCTGTTCCAGCGGCATACGATCCCGTTCAATCACGAAAGCATAAAATAACTCGTCGCAAAAGCGCTCGTTTACCACCCAGTCTTCATGCAGCACCTGTCCGAACACCTGACGTGCTTCTTCCGCATGAGCACCATCACGCTGTACTTGTTTGTGAATACGTCGATTCCACTCTCGATCTACCTCGCCCCCGACGATGATGTTTCCGCCATTACTCGTCACGGCATATGCGGGAGCCAACTCCGTCTGAAACACAGTGATTCGTCTATACTGTTCTATCGTCCGAGTCGTCACGGGCATAAACATCACATCTTCTGGCAGTGTCTTAAGCAATTGCAGGGCTTGTTCAGAAATAAAAGCCGACGTCGCCCCGTCTATCTGTTCCGCAGGCAACAGACCAGGGGACTCCAGCGGTACGCCAAGCGAACGCTTGGAGTAAATCAGTGTCTGATCCAGATCACTTGCGTAGATCATTCTTGTCCCCCTTGAGCGGCTTGATAATTCCGCAGCAGGAATAAGTCAATCCTTCAAATACCTCTACAGGCACTCCACGATCCTTTGCCAACAGCATAATATGCTGAAGATTCGGATTATCTTCGCGGTCAATCAGAATTTTCCACGGCACTCTGCGCAGCAGTACACGAGTCGTCTCCCCCACTCCGGGCTTGACCAGATTGATATCCCGAATGCCAAATGCCTGCTGAATCGCCTCAATATCCCGTAAGCCCTGCCATGTCACCGCAGGCGGATTCAATGTCATTTGGTCAGCATATGCAACGGCCGTTTCGGCCACGTCTTGAAAGTACCCGGATACCGTATCCACAAACGTATTGGACTGATCCACTGACCGCCAGGATTCATAAAATTTAGCTCCATGGAAATCGTCAGGGCCTATGAGATCGTCGCGTAATACCGTCCGACTCATCAAACCTGATACAGTCGAATTCAGACAAGCACTTGGGATCAAATAATCTTCTCGTGTACCAAAGGTTTCTGAACATCTGCCCGGATCGGCCAGCACCGCCAGATCATCATTTAGACGCAACCCGTAATCCGCGTTCATCTCACGACAGGCCTCAATCAATACCTGGCGAATCGCCCCTTTCCCCGTCCAGCCATCGACAAACTGAAGTTCAATCTCCAGTCCATGCTGTTGTAAAATGTATAAAATCGCATTCCGGTCAATGCCTTTGCCACGAATAATAGAAATGCTGTAATGCGGCAAGGATACGCCATACTTCCAGTCAATGTAACGCTTGATCAGGATACCAATGGGCGTTCCCGCTCTGGCGAGAGAAACAATCGCCGTGTTTAGGCCTCTTTTTCTCACAATCATCTCAGCCACAGAAGCTGCCGCTAATGCAACCTTTTCGGCAGATTGGGCAAGCGTTTCGTGAAACAATACAATATATTCTGCTGTGGGCTCGTATTCCACTGGCAGCATTTCTGAATAATGGACTCCTGACTGAATCGCCTCTTCACGATCCTCCGTCCCTTTTTCCAGCGTAACCCGGCTCAAATCCTTCAATAAAAAAGTGACATCCGAGGCAGGATAACTGCCCAGCGGCTCGGGCGGATGAATGTTCTTCTGTTGTATTTGCTCCATGAGTGCTTGCTTCATATCCGCGCTCCTTTACTCTCCTGTCTAGTTAAACCGTTAAAATAAACGACATGCACTTTATCGCAGCCCAGACGGGTCAAAGCCTCCAGCATGGGGTTCATCCGCTGCTCATCCGACTCCCTTTCGATCAAAACAAAGATCTCGTCATACTGACCAGGGGCTACATTATAAATAAAATTGCGTATCGTACTGTCCTCAGGCGATGGATATGTCACACCACAAGCGACTCCATACCCTTCTTCGCGGTGGGGATACACCGGGCTGCGTGTCGTCGATTGAAAATACACATTCGGACCTAACTCTGCTGCAATCCGCATTGGAATGTACATGAATTCTCCCGTGCCCATAACCAGCGTGCGTTGCCCAGAACGAAGTTGGTTCAGTCGTTCAGCTGTACGCGTGATTTCTGCATCCAACGCTGAATTGTCAGCGGATTGTAGACCAAAACGGCCTGTATATTTTAGATAAGGAGCTGTATTGGCGTACCCGTCCGTTGACATGGAGCTGTGTACTACCCGCTCAAAACCGGAAGTATCCTTTTCAAAACGGTGGTCAATTATTCCAGAAGCGTATTTATTAACCTCTGCCATGCTAGTGGCTGCATGTTCTGGGTGCCCAGCCTGTCCAGCATATTCTGCGTGATCCAGTATCGGTACTCCCTGTACCTCAATCTTTCCTTTGAGCAAGCTTAAAGGCGTAATCGTAATGCCTAGCTCTGCCTCCAGATCAGTGAAAGCCTGCTCATCGCTGTCTGTCCGCCAATCCAATAACGAAGCAATCACATACTGTTTACGCGGAAAATGCTCCTGAATATCCCGTATGATATTAAGCGTTGTTTTTCCCGTCGTAATTTCATCATCTACCAGCACAATCGGGCCATCTCCCGCAAAAGCATCTTCATCCAGTGCATAGCAACGATGATCAACAGCGTGCGAATGCTCTTCTTCAAACCGAATAATAGGCCGAAGGCCCGGAATATCCTCGCGCGTCGTATGAATATACGAAGCACCGTCCGCAAACACCTGATACATGGCGTGTCCCAGCGCCGTAGCCGTCTCGGCAAAGCCAACAAACTTGATCGGCTCCGCAAAAGCCAAACGTTCGTCCATCAGCTTACGATAGGCTTCTTGGGCATAGTCCGAATCCAGAAGTCCCTTCACAGCCTCTCCAATCAGCTCATCCATCTGTTGTCCCGCCTGTGGGACAAGCTCCTTGTACAGCAGTATAGCCAGCGCCGCACCACTCAGCAGAGAGGTGTAAGGGCTCACCGGAATATGCTTGCCCAGCACCTTACTGACAAATAAAAACGAACGCTTTTTGTTGACCCGTGCCGCCATCGCAAACAGCTTGTCCACAGGAAGGCGGAATGGATTATGTGTCTCCGTAATTTTAACGCTGAACTGCTCCAGGATTGGCAGCAGATGTGTTTTCGTGGTTGGGTAAGAGACTGACAAAATGTTGTTGTTCATGTAACACCCCGTATACTTTTGATCTATTTATAATACGATGAGCCCAATTCAAATGCGGCTTAATTTCATTCATTTTGTTGGCATAGGTACTTTTGAATACACCCAGACTACCGTCGTTACGCTCAACAATTTCAAGTGCATCCATATACTCTTCATGTGTCACCGCATACATAGCCTGTACCGGTTTAATATGGGAGGGATGGATAATCGTTTTGCCGATAATCCCATTCTCTTTGTCCATCATGACTTCTCGAATCAGTCCGTCTACGGCATCTGAGATGAAGTCCATCCGCAAGTGTCGTCCCGGCTTTCCAAGTGCATCTTCGAAAGGAGACACTCTTAATTGAGGTTTAAAGACACGTTCTCGGTGAGAGAAATATTCCCATACAGGACCGGAAATGACATAATTTGAGCCCACGCGTCCAAACAAGTTAATAATATCTGCGATGCAATCCCGAATGACGGCAATTTCATAAATCGTAATATCCGGGCTGCGTCTCAAGCCATATAGACTGGAGAAATCGGTTGCCCCAATTCGTACATTCAGCACATATTCCTGATGCTCGTCTAAAATTTCTTTAATCGACAGCAGCTCTTTCCAGCGGGTTTCCCGATAAATGATTTTGGAGCTTTCAAGAATCGGTAATCCGTACAGCACAGGCATGTTGCTTTCGTTTCCTGCCCCTGTATGCATATTCCGGTTATATTCAGCAATGAGTGCAAAATACGCCCGTCCATTATCAGAAGAGAACTTGGGTAAGACAAAGCCCGTGAGCAGCGACAAAGATTCTCCCAAACCGTTCAGCAGTCGTTCCAACTGCTCCACGGAGCGGACGCGTACAAACAGCAGCGGTAAACTCTGTTCACTCATCATCCCCGTCCGTACATACGAAAATAGTTGAAGCAACTGCTGTGCCAGCGACTGTTCCGCCTGCCCGACCTGCTGATCCCCAATGGCATCCTCCAAATCCAGCATGACCGTCGTCAATCCTTCATGTTTTCCATTCTTGATCTCTTCCGCTACTTCCGAACGGGTCGCAGGCATGTACAAAGCTGCTCCTATCGCATAAGCCAATATACTTTTGGGAGAACGGTTATGAAACTCCAACGGTGGAGTATAAAAGATCGCTTCTACTTCCTCAGAGGTCAAATCATTAAAATATTTCAGGGCCTTCTCCTCCTCTTGCTCTTTCTTGCCTGACTGAAGCCCTGTGCCTCGGGTATAAAAGAAATCCCCCTTAGGTTCAGGAGGGATTTCGCTATACTTTGTACATTAAGCCTCTTCGTCGGCCTTTTTCTTTCTTTTCGCCGAGCTAATCACCATTGTACCTACAAAGACGGCAATCAAAATGCCGAAGAACAAGACCTGCGACATATGAAAGCCAAAAGCAGCAGCCAACATTTTACCCCCGATAATGGCAATCATAATAAAGGCTGTCTGTTCCAGTTCCGGAAATTTATCAATGAGCTTGAGGAACACTTGAGCAACACCGCGCATCATCAGAACGCCGAGAATACCACCCAGGAACAGAACCCATACTTTCTCGCTCACACCGAAAGCGGCAATGACGCTGTCAATACTGAAGGCAATATCCATCAGTTCGACCATTAATACCGTTTTCCAGAAAGAAGTAGGTTTGTTTTTCACTTCTCCATCACCTTCGGACTTGAATAAGCCCTTATAAGCAATATAGAGAAGATAGGCCGCACCCAGGACCTTAATCAGCGTGAACTTAATCAGGAACGTACCCAAGCCGATGGCGAGGAACCTGAATATATACGCACCCAAAATCCCGTAAAATAGGGCTCTCTTCTGTTGCTCCTTCGGTAAATGCTTAACCATAACCGCGAGAACCAAGGCGTTATCCGCCGACAAAAGACCTTCCAGCAAAATGAGAGTTCCAATAATCCCCCAGCTCACCGGGTCAGAAAGCGTAGCTACAACATCACTCCATGAAAAGAAATGGCCGTAGTTCTCGCTGATATTTTTAAATAAATCATTCAACATGAAAAGAGTGCCTCCGATAATTCAGTTTATTTGCTACCCTGCGACCAGCGCATGCCCCAGTTATGTGCACGATCCAACTCACGATGACCGCCATAGAACTGCACGAGTCTTTCAATGCTGAACGTTTCATCGTTCACGTTTTGGAGCATGGCAATCGCACACATCCCCTTGCGGTTGTCATGTTCATTCAGGTGAACGACAATATCCGGTCCGTCCTTCTGGTACAACGTGACCACCCCGTCCGCCTGCGACCAGTTCGTGACCCCTTCATAAATGAAGCTAAACACCAAAATTCGCTTGATTTCAGAAATTTTAGCTCCGTTGATGCGGAGATTTTCCCCTGTTTTCACAGAACCAGTACGGTCGTCGCCGTCCAAAGCAATGTACGGGAAGCGATTCAGCGAGCCGAAAGCTTCACCTAGCGCCTGAACAACACCTTTATCCCCGTCCTTCATCTCATACAAGCAGCCCAGATCCAGATCGACACCCTTGGAGCCACGACTGAAAAAGCCCTTGCTCTGCTGCACCTGATTCCAGTTCAGATTGATCAGGATTTCACCCAATCCACCCGAGCCTTTTTTCAGGTTGATGGTGTCGCCCTTCTTCTTCAGCTCAATTTTGCGCAAATTCAGATTCACCGGTGTTGCAGATGGCTCTGGCTTCGGAGCAGGAGGTGCTGGTGCTGGCTGAGGAGTTGGAGGTGGTGCAGGCACTGGCGCCGGAGGAGCCGGATTATTTTCCACTTCAATCCCAAAATTAACGCACAACGCATCCAATCCACCGGAAAAACCTGCGCCAATCGCGTTGAATTTCCATTCCCCGTTATGACGATACAGTTCACCAATGACAATGGCCGTTTCCACTGTAAATCCGCTGTCCAAATTAAACCGCAAAACCTCTCCGCTAACCGGATGAGCAAAACGAATGAATCCACCTTGAACCTGTCCAAAATTTTGCCGTTTCTGATCCGCATCATAAATCGTCAGCGTAAACGCAATCTTCTCGATGTTTGCCGGAATTCGCGTCAGATCAAGGGCAAATTGCTTTTTGTCACTGGACTGTTGTCCGTCTGAATATGTGATAAAGGGCGTGGTCGGATTGTTATAAAAAATTAAATCCTCATCGCCTGATACTTTTCCTCCAGGACCCAGCAAAAATGCCGAAGTATCCAGTTCCAGAGACGCTGGGGACTCCCAGCCAATCCCTACGTTGACATGGGTCAGACCCGGATTCGTTTTGGTCAAATCCGCCTTCTGTCCCTTTACTACGATAACAGCCATGATTGTGTCACCTTTCTGTCCGTTTGTCATGTGTCAGCGTACGCCCATTCAATGGCTTAAAAAGAAAGGGTAGCGCCCTATGGACACCACCCCAAGTGGATATTATTGAGCGTCCAAGCCATAGTTTTTAGCAAGCGCACCCAATCCACCAGCAAAGCCACTGCCGATCGCCTGGAATTTCCAGTCCGCATTCTGACGGTAAAATTCACAGAATACCACGGCCGTTTCGGTGGAGAAATCCTCTCCCAAATCGTAGCGCAGCACTTCACGATCCGTCGCTGCGTCTACCACACGTACGAAAGCATTGGACACTTGACCAAAGTTTTGCGCGCGTGCCTCGTAATCATAAATGGTAACCGTGATCCCGATACGGTGGATGTTCGCAGGAATCTTCGAAAAATCAACGATGATTTGCTCGTCATCCCCATCGCCCTCACCTGTGCGGTTATCGCCTGTATGGATCACAGATTCTGCTCCGCCTGTTGGATTGTTGTAAAATACAAAATCATCCGCAGCTTTCGCTTTGCCATCTTCATAAAGCAGGAAAGCCGAAGCATCCAGGTCAAAGTCCGCGCCACCGCTGTATTTGTTCGTATCCCATCCAAGACCTACGACAACACGGGTCAAGCCGGGATTGGTTTTGGTCAGATCAATACGTTGTCCTTTGGAAAGACTAATGGTCATACTGCATACCTGCTTTCTTTGTATAGATTTTAGTTACGCCAAACCGTAATCGCGAGTCAACCCTGCAAGACCATCTTGGTAGCCGCTGCCAATGGCATTGAACTTCCACTCACCGCTATGACGATACAGTTCGCCTACAACAACGCCTGTTTCGATCGAGAAATCTTCTCCCAGATCAAAGCGAATCAATTCTTCATTGTTTGCTTCGTTCACGATACGAGCATAAGCACGGGACACTTGTCCAAAGTTTTGGCTGCGTTCTTGTGCTTCATAGATTGTAATCGTAAAAGCGATCTTTTCAACGTTAGCTGGCACGCTGCCCAAATCAATTTTAATTTGCTCGTCATCTCCGTCACCATCACCCGTACGGTTATCACCGGTATGAACAACAGAGCCGTTCTCATTTTGTGGGTTATTGAAAAAGACGAAGTTCTTATCCGATTCTACTTTACCTTCTGCATTAGCCAAAAATATGGATACGTCCAAGTCAAAATCCTTACCGCCGTCGTATTTGTTCGTGTCCCAACCTAAACCAACCGTGATTTTGGACAAGCCTGGATTTGTTTTCGTCAAATCGATCTTTTGACCTTTGGATAAGTTAATTGCCATGATAAGAACCCCTTTTCCATAATTAAGTTTTGTATTCGTAAAATAAATTACATATAGCGCTGAGCCAGCACATCAATATGTACGGCATGAGTGCCCTCACCGATGGCAGCAAACTTCCATTCGTCGTTATGACGATAGAGTTCTCCACAAACCAATGCAGTCAGCCCTTCATAATTATCAGATAAATTAAACGTCACCAGTTCCTTGGAATTAGCACCATCCAGAATGCGGATATACGCTTTCTCGATCATGCCAAAATCCTGTTTCCGGTTTACGCAATCATATATATTCACAACAACAAGCACTTTGTCGACATTGGCAGGAATACGTGCCAGGTCAATCGCAATTTGTTCATCATCACCGTCACCTTGTCCGGTCAGATTATCACCTGAATGAACGACTGAGCCGCATGGGCTTTTTTATTATGGAAGCATACTACATTGTCCGATTGAGTCAGTTTTCCGTTTGCGTCCAGCAAAATGGCAGAAGCGTCACAATCAATATTCGGTTGCTTCTTGATGCCAAAAAATCCTTTGGACTGCACCGGGTCCCATCCCAATCCGGCAATAACTTTGGTTAGACCTGCGTTTCCTTTGGTCAAATCAATTTTCTGGCCCTTAACCAGATTAATTACAGCCACTGATTAACACACCTCCCTTCCGTAAAATTTACAGACTAAATTCAGACGGATTCAAACCCAAAGCACCGCAAATTTCAGCGACAATTCGCTGCTCATTTGCATCAAAGTCACCGTCAGCAGCACCAATGGCACTACATACGCCAACGACGAGTCGGCCCACTTCAGGCTTGCCTTTCAATTTGCCAATCGCTTTGAGTGCTTCCTGTTTGCCGATTTCAGGCGAAAATTCAAAGTTCGCTACATAGTGATTGAAGCGATTGATGACCTCTCCCATATCAAACACTTTCAGTTCCTCACTGAGATTTATGTATCCGGCCATTTTCGCTTTCTCTTCCGGACCAATGGTACCGTCAGCAAAGGCTACCAGCGCACAACCCGCCACAACAGCTTCCATGAAATCTTTATTTTTAAACTTCTTAACCTGGTCTCCAAGACCCTTTTTAGTTGTATTCAGCCAATTTTTAAATGTACTCATGTTGCCCTCCACAAAATCGTATTTGGGTGAAACGCATCCTAGTTAATTTCTTCCTTTACTATAACCTGAATTACGATCTTTTTCTACAATAATATACAAAAATACGGTAAATACGATCTATTTTTATCGGTATCCTCTCTATCTTTAGCCCTATTTTCTGCTAAAAGGCCCTCTTCCATCATCTATCATTTGGTACCCTAATTGCAAGTCCATAGATACCGCGCAGGTACGTTCATATGGATATGTGGCTAAATACATTTAAGATGGATTGACAGTTTGAGAGGAACAAGCTATCATTCTATCAAATTATAAGTATTTCGCTAGGAATAATATAAAATAGTATAGCCTATTTAGGAGGAAATTTCACATGACCGCACCTTTTGCCAGCCTAAGACTATCCTCTTGGAAAATGATTCCCGTATCCGCCGCCCTATTCATCGCTGCCTTTTCCAATCCTATTGATTCCTATGCCGCACCCGCGGCGGCCCCGATCGTCCGGCAAGTAAACAGCTCCGCTTCAAGCACTGTTACCGATTCGGACAACCAGCTCACCTATCTAAAGGACCGTTTTAACATCCAACTATCCTCAACCCCGACAAAAAGGGAATATATCGTCGCACTTGCCACCGTGCTGAACCTGAACAGCTCAAGTACAGCTTCTGCGGACAAAAACACCGCCTTCAGAGGCTTAAACTCAAATGACCCGTTGTATGCCCAAGCGGCAGCACTGTATGCAGAAGGTATACTGGATAACACTGACGTAAAACCGTCCGTTCCCCTGTCACAAAATGACGCGATCCGTATAGCTGTAAAAGCCGCCGGATTGACTGAGTTGGCTGCTACATACTCTGAGGATAAGGCGCAGGCTGTGCTGACTAAATCGGGGATTCGTACATTGACTGGAACTGCTGAGACCCGTCTGGCGGCCTCGCAGGATCTGGCAGTCGCTGTAGAAACAGGACTGCTGCCGCAAAGCGAGCTGTCCTCCTTCCAGCCGGAAGAACAAGCCGATGCGTCATTCACCGCCGAGGTGCTAAGCCGTGTGCTGGCATTCCACGGCGAATACAAAAATACCGTCGGTCAAGTACAGGATGACGATATTTTTGCTAAAATCCATCAGGCCTACGATACACAGATACTCGTCCAATCCCCGGAGCTGCAAGCCCTGTTCGACGCAGGACTTCAGCAAAATCTGTTCACAGGCTACAATATCAAGGACAGCCGCTATGATGCCCATTTTGATCCGAAGCTGTCCCTTACTTATGGACACAGCGATCTCAAGCACGCGATCCAACTGATTGGGCTGCTTCGCAGCGAGGGTATTCAAGCCAAAGTACAGTTGGAACCAAAAACTTCGGCTTTTGTATACTTGAAAGAATGGGGACAGCCTGTCCAGACCGAAAACTATAGAGTCGTACAAATCAACAACGATAACTATATCGCCTACTCCAAGGAGTATGACCTTGCCCTCGAATTTGCGACGATCGGGCAGAAGAACCGTTTTGACACTATCATCAACCAATACGCCAAAAAGAACAGCAAAGACCCAGCCGGCTTGATCGCTCAGTCCTGGTGGCAACCGCTCTATTACTCCCTGTCCTCCCCCGGCTCAGCCTACACGGAGATTGCGAACAACCGGGTCAGCGCAGGACGCTATTACGCCCAGTCCTTTTCGCTGACGGACAAGGCTTCCTCCATTACCGATGGCTTACGTAAGATCAAGCCAGGTGTAGAGGTGGAAAGCTACCACTTCTGGGTGGATACTCCCTTTTATCGTTATTTGAACGGGGAGGCTCAGTAAATTTAATTCAAAAAACAAAAGGCGCAGCCTTCCAATTCAGCGGAAGTCACTGCGCTTTTTTCTATAATCCGCGGTTCACCACAGCTTTTTTCAAGCTTGTATAAAACGCACTTCAACTACTTTTATTATGCTTTTCTTTCTTCACTCTTCAATTTAAGCAAAGCACTTTCTGACAATTTTATGATTTCGCTTAGCGTCTGTGAATCATTATTCTGAAACAATTCAGCCGTCTCTGCAAACATCTTTTTGTACCCTCCCCAGATTCGTATTGCAATAAGAATACCAAATCCAATTCCAAGAAAAATGAGCACTTCTTGTGCCACACTCAAAACTTCTACATGTACAGCTTTGTATATGGCCGTCAAAAATTGCACCCACAAGGGAACAAAGAGTGCGAGATATACGCCTGAGGCGAGATATTCCTTGGGCTTTCCTCGGGCAATCTCCTTTTCGATCAAGTTAATCAGAAATTCCAGCTTTTTCTCATCGTATAGATTAAATAAATGAAGTTGATTTTCGAAGCATTTGAACTGATATTGATAAAATTCTTTCGTTTGCCAAGCTCCTTTTTTAGGTTGAATACTGTAACGTGTCTTAATGATTACTTTTGCTTTTTTGATGAAAACATAAGCCAATGTATACATAATACACGCACACACAAACCAAAAGGCGAGACTAACTATTCCAATAGTCATTTGTAAGGCTAGTAGACTTAATAGTGCGCCTCCAACTAACAATATTGAGGAAAAGACAAACAAGACAAGACCCCAACGTGTAACTAAATACTGAAATTTCATATGTCTAAATAATAAAGCACTAAATGCAACCTTTTCCCGATAATGCTTAATGAACGCATCCATCATCTTCAAATAATTCCTCCAAGCCATGATCTCTCTGATAGTCTCAATCTCACTTAGTTCAACTTTAAAAATAGCTTTTTTACCAAAATAAATCATTTAAATATTTTCGGAAGAAAGTGAAATATGTAACTCATCTATTAATATATCGGTTTCCAGAAAATTTTGGTAAACAAAAAAATCTACAGACTTCTCCAGCTAGCGAGTTTTACAGTTTCCAACTGCCACTCACCTGTTCCGGAAAAAAAAGACTGTAGATTTTATAGATACTCCTATTCGCATTGAGTATGATCGTTTCCAGCTCATGGCCGCTTCTAGTTATAATCCTCCCAGTAGCGGTACTCCATTTCATTCTCACCCTTGGTGACGATGATCATGTTTTCGATATGTCCAGTTTCTTTGTTGGTTCGGTAGATCATGGTGCGGGTTTCGCCCTCATCGGGAACGGAGAATAGTACCTTGTCACTGATCATACCACCGCCAATGCCGACGACGTGCTCTCCCCAGCCGGAGGCTGCACCTGAACCTGCTCCACCAACGCCAGTTCCGCGCGACAATATAAGACCTATGCCATATCCGGTGACGGTCTGGGCCGTTTTACCCAGAGCGTGCTCTCCGGCGGATTGGGTATGCTTTTGGACCCAGTAATCGTATTTGTCGGTATTTTGCTGGTAGCTGACGACGTTACCTTTTTTATCTATGGAAATATCCGTTTTTGTGCCATCCTTACCCGTCAGCTCGGTGACGGCGACGAGAGAATCAGACGTGATCTTGGACGTTTCTCCTGTATTGTAATCTGTACGGGTCACCGAGTCCTCATATTGCAGCCGCAGGACGTTCATCTGGTCGTGGATTTTCTGCATAACCTGCTTGTCTCCAATCGCCTCGGCATCTTTCAGTAATTTCTCATATTGATGGTATTTATCGGCGTCGGCCCGATCCCAGTCATCTATGTTTTTAGAAGGCTTGGAGGCATCTCCAGCTTGTTTCCCGGCTTCTCCACCGCCCGCCGACGCTGCACTAGCGCTCATAGCCGCCGCTAATGCAGTCCAGAAGCCACGCGGGTTGTCATCCGTACTTCTAAACTTCGAAGCAATGCTTTTCAGCTCAATTTCAATGGATTGAACCTTGTTTAACACGGAAGAAAGCGTATATTTAGCCGTCCGATAGTCGTTATAAAAGCGATTTCTCTCCATACCGTCCCACTGGCTGTGAAGGTTGTTCATTGTGTTATCCAGGCCGTTTAACTGGTTATACAGTGTTCCGTGGGCATTGGCAAATTGGGAGGCCACGCTATCCAACTGCTCCGGTGTGACTTGGATTTTCGTCATGATGATCACATCCCGTCTATGAAAATAGGAGATAGGCATTATATTTTACAGTAATCCTTATTTCATATTGTAAGCTATAGAAGTCAGACATTCATGAGGATTTATACGTATTTGTGTATTCAGAAGCAGTTCCTTTGATATAATGAATCCATATGAGTTAATTTCGACAATACATTATTGAAAGTCAGGTGTAAGAACATGTCAGACAAAAAAATTATCTTTTTCGATATCGACGGTACATTACTGGACGATGACAAAAAAATGCCACTTACGGCTGAAAAGGCCGTCTTTGCTTTGAAAGAGCAGGGCCATGAGGTAGCTATTGCCACAGGACGCGCACCTTTTATGTTCAAGGAAATCCGTGAGCAGCTTGAAATTGATTCTTATGTCAGCTTTAATGGGCAATATGTCGTGCTTCGTGGGGAAGTGGTTGCTACAAATCCGCTGAACAGAGAAGCTTTGCAATCCATGACTGATCTGGCCCTCACACATAATCATGCGATCGTATATATGGATCATGCCAATATGAAGGCTAATATTCCTAACGATGAGCTTGTAGAAAAATCGGTTCAAACGTTTAAGGCCAAACTTTCGGTTGGATACGATCCGCTTTATTTCCAGGGAAGAGATATTTATCAGACGCTGTTGATGTGTACGGTAGAAGAAGAACCCTTCTATGAAGCGGTATTCAAAGCTTTTGACTTTGTACGCTGGCATCCGAGTTCTGTGGACGTTGTTCCTCACGCTGGCTCCAAAGCAAAGGGCATCCGCGAAATTACGTCCAGACTGGGCATTGCCGATGAAAATCAATACGCTTTTGGCGACGGTTTGAACGATGTGGAAATGCTGACGGCTGTACATAATAGTGTCGCAATGGGTAACGGTTGTGATGAAGCCAAAGCGGCAGCTAAAATGGTCACAAAACGCGCAGATGAAGACGGCATTTTGTACGGGCTGCAAAAGCTTGGTTTGTTAAGCTAACAGGATTGCTGACTGACTGGGCAATGTTTCGGGAAAAATAAGGTCTGTTTAAAGACTTACATCCGAGAAAATAGGAGGTTGTCGTTGGATATGGAGACGGAAGGCTTACGCAATGTCGAACAGCTAGCCATGAAGAAGTACAAAATTTACAAGCAAAGCCTGCTCCGGTATTTGGCGCGTTCCATGCTGGCGAGTATGTTCATCGGGTTCGGTGTTATTGTAGCGTTCAAGACGGGCAACTTTTTTTACATGGAGCATTCTCCATTCACTTATCCCATGGCGGCGCTAACGTTCGGGGCGGCTATCATTCTGATCGCTTACGGCGGCGGGGATTTGTTTACAGGCAACACCTTTTATTACACCTATGCTGCGCTCCGTAAAAAGCTGCGCTGGGGACAGGTGCTTCGGCTGTGGGCTGCCAGCTATGGCGGTAATTTGCTGGGTGCGGGGGTATTCGCGCTCCTTATTTACTTAACCGGGCTGTTTGACTCCTCCAGCGTGAACAGCTTTCTACTGAACGTGGTGGAGCATAAAATGGAAGCGCCTGCAATGCAGCTGTTCTTCCGGGCTATTTTATGTAACTGGCTGGTCTGCCTTGCCTTCTTCGTGCCCATGTTTATGAAGGAAAATGGCGCGAAAATGTTTGCCATGATGCTGTTCGTGTTCTGCTTTTTCATTTCGGGATATGAGCATAGCGTGGCTAATATGTGTACTTTCGCCATTGCCCTCGTGCTGGACCATCCGGGTACAGTCTCTGTCGCTGGTGTGATCCATAATCTCGTTCCGGTTACGCTCGGGAATCTGGTTGGCGGTGTGCTGCTGATGGGAGTCATGTACTATTCGGTGAATCTCCCGTTTTTGGACGAGGAGGAGCATTAAAAAAGAAGCCGTGGGATTTAAGTATTCCACGGCTTCTTTGCGTTATTATTAATTAGAACATTTTTAATTTAGAGTATGCAGCGTCTACAGGTGTTTACTTGTCTGTTATCCTTCTTGAGCAGGAAAATGAATAAATTCCTCCAGCTCCTTGAACAGTTTTTTGGGATTGACGGTGTCGGGCACCACCAGAGTCAGCGGTTCATCCAGCTTTAGCACATACATGCCCAAAATGGATTTGGCATCTGCCATGCCGCTTTTGCCATGAATCCAAATGTCATAGGTATAATTCGAAACGATTTGATTGATTTTTTCAATATCCTTAACGTCTTTTACCTTGATGGGTGTCATCATTGCGCAGCACTCCCCTGCCTTGAATTGGGACTTACGAAACAAGTCTTAACTTCACTTTACCCCATATGAAGCATGTTGCAAAATCTTAATTTAAAAAATGACATGCGGTGCGGAGCTGATTTTCCAGTAGCTGCCGACCTTTTCAAAATTTACGGTGATTTTCTCGTTCGCCTGCTTGGTTCCTGCCGGATAAGGCACGGTCAGCAGATAGCTGCGCTTAACCGGGGTCATCGTCACCATTTTCGCTGTAGCCCGGTTGAACTCTAGCAGGTTACCACCATCTGCGTCCAGCTGAGCCAGTTTTCCGTTAATTTCAGCGAAAAATTTTCCAACAAATTGCTCACTGGCCTGCTTGGTGTATGCCTGCGTCAGATAGCTGATCAGCTTGGTCTTAGTGCCGATGTCCTCGGACAGATAGCGGTAGCTTTTGCCGTTCCACTGGAACGATCGGCCCACGGTGCTACCACCGCTGATCGCGTACAGATAACGCGACTGCGCCTCCAGCACGAGCGGAATGGCGCTCTCGTGATTCAACTTGTCCAGCTGCGTTGGTTTCACGCTGGTAGCAGCGGCTGCTGCTGGCCCCGAAGTGGACGGCTGCTGTGGCTTGGACGGCTTCGCAGTCGACGGTGCGGACGGAGCAGCCGCTGGCGCTACCGACGCGGATGGACGCGGTGCTGGTGCAGACGGAGCTGCTGGTGTAGCGGCTTTGGCGGAATCCGCAACTGTGGCCGGGGCCGATGCTGCTGGAACCGACGGCGCTTGTGCCGGGGCTGGCGTCGTAACAGACGCAGATGCTGCTGGTGCTGGCACCTTGGCTGGGGCGGATACTGCCGGACTGGCAATGCCCGGTTGCGTCGCTTCCGCTGGAGCGGTCACGGCGGGAGCGGCGGCGGCGGCCTGTGCTACGCTCATAAGCGTAGCTGCGATGCACAGCGCGGATAGCTTCGTATTTATTTTCATACCTGTTTTCATCATTCGATGCACCTCCATAATCATATACCTGCATAAACTGCACACGTTTCTATTATAAGAATTCCGCACCACAATTGGGTTGCTAAATTGTTTCTATTTGGCTTTATTTGTTCATTCTGCACGAAGTTTGTCCGTATTTGCCGGGTGCGTTTCTTCTGACTGCTTCACTCGCTTTGCCTCCACCTCTTCCAGGGATTGTGACAGTTGCTTAACAGACTGGTCAAGCTGCTCCAATCTGCGGCTAAGGGTGACAAGGATATATTTTAACAGAATCAGACTTAATGCAGCAGGGAATCCGACATTGGTTACGAGCGCAATCATACCTTCCGTCGTTAGAGAAGTCACATATCCCGCCTCCTTTTTCATGCGTGGATTTCACTGATAAGAACTAATGTTCCCATTTTTATGAAAATCATACGTTGTCTTCTTTGTTGGAATGACAAAAAGAGCTCCGATCAACCCGGAACCCTTTCCGTTTTTGTTCATTCGCGTTTCATTTCGACCTGCAAATTGACCTGCAAATCAAGGGGTGTATATATTCGGCTGCGCGGGCTTGGACATCCCTTCTCCCAGATAAAACCCAGTGTGTGGAGGCTGGTTATAGGCCACGTTCTGCCACGCTACACTCAGGCGATACAACGGATCATGCATAAGTGTATAAAAACGATACTCTGACTCATATGGTGTTGTGTAGATACGCAGCGCCGAATTGTCGCTTTTGCGCCAAATCACTTCCTCGCGCCAGTCTCCGAACAGATCGGCCTGCAAGGACGGAGTTCCTTTCGTTCCGTTATTGGAGCTGGTGCCCGTCGCCGTAAGCAAATTGGAAGTGGTTGAGTTGGTATAGTTCCACTTGTCAATTTTGCCAGCACTAGACGAGGTATGGTCCAGCAGCTCACGCAGCAAATCGCCATCCCACCAGATTCCAAAATTAATGGAGGATGGTAGCGTATTCGTGATAAGCTCTCCTTTGGCAGAACGTACGCCGATGCCCGGTGCCCATTGTTCGTTGCCCTTGGTACGAGGGTCAATGTCTGCCGACATACCTCTTCCGGTATCCTTGCCTGTATTTACGCCCCATAAAATGTTTCCATTACGCGGGTCATACATGGCAGCGCCGTAGGTCGCGTTTTTGTCCTCGTTTACCTTAAACACTTCATAGCCTGAACGGTCCGGGTCCAAATCTCCAACATGAAGTGCATCCCCGTGTCCCATGCCCGTGTTAGCCAGCTTCGCTCCGTTATCGTCCACCACCAGCGAACCGTACACAATTTCATCCTTATCGTCTCCATCCACATCCGCCACACTCAAGCTATGGTTGCCCTGTCCAGCGGTTCCGGCATTGGTGGAGCTATTGCTATCAAAGGTCCAGCGTCGATTCAGGTTACCATTACGCCAATCGTACGCGACCAGAACCGTCCGGGTGTAATAACCCCGTGCCATCACAATGCTGGGCCGCACGCCATCCAGATAAGCAACTCCGGCGAGAAAACGATCCACCCGGTTGCCATAATTATCTCCCCAGCTGGATACCGTTCCCCGTGGCGGCACATAGTCAATCGTGCTAAGTGCTTTGCCCGTATCGCCCGAGAACACGGTCAAAAATTCAGGCCCGTCCAAAATATAGCCACTGGCATTGCGGTAATCCGCCGAGGCGTTGCCGATGGTCACCCCTGTGCCATCTTTAGTGCCGTCTGCTGTTTTGCATACGATTTCTGCTTTGCCGTCTCCGTCAAAATCATAGACGAGAAATTGCGTGTAGTGCGCTCCAGCCCGAATGTTCCGGCCCAGGTCGATTCGCCATTTGCGTGTTCCATCCAGCTTGTAGCCGTCCAAAAATACATTTCCCGTGTAGCCGGATTGTGAATTGTCCTTGGCATTGGAAGGGTCCCATTTTAACACAATCTCATACTCGCCATCCCCATCCAGGTCACCTACACTGGCGTCATTGGCATTGTACGTGTAGCTGACATTATCCGGGGTTGTACCGCCTGCAGGCTGCTGGATGGGAACATCCAGATAGTTGTTGCTCCATACCTTTACCGCTGGAGAAGCAGCCTGTTCTGCTCCATTCACTACGGCACGAACCGTGTACGAAGATGAGGTTGCGCCTGCCTTGTCCAGAAAGTTGGTTTTCGACGTAATCGGCGTATCATTGACCTTGCTTGTCCCTCTGTACAGATTGAAGCTGACCGAATCCGATTCCGTGCCCAGCAAGCGCCAGCTCACCAATACACCCTCTGGCACCTTGACCGCGACAGCTCCCCGGTTCAGCTTTTCCATTTGCCTCGTGGAGGCAGCAGAGATCTGGCTATCCATCGGGGTGACTGTTCCACACAAAATGACACCGAGACAGAGCAACGCGGTATACCGAAATCTTTTTTTCATCTAAATCCTTAACTCCTTTCATAATTTGTTTTTTCAATAAATTTATTTTATCTGACTGATAAATTATTGTTGTTTAAATTTTATGATAGCGCTTACATAAAAGTAAAGGGACGAACACGCCCTTTTTGTTCAAAAATCCGAGCTAATGCTTTAAAAATCAGAGGTCCATGAATAGTCGTTCTTCATCGGCTATGCTTTGGATATCCTCAGAGCTAATGCTGATATATTGATAGCCTTCTGCCTGTTGTTTTTTTAATGCCAGTTCTTTCATAAAACGTGGGCTGCCCTCCCCGGCATCCTCGTCATAAACGAGCAATAAACCATCGGTTTTGCGGAAAAGCAGTTCATCCCGTGCCTTGAGTTGCCATATTCCCTGATAAGGCTGGCGGCTGACGACTCCTACATAGTCAACTCCCTTACAGATCTGCTGAAAATACTCCTTTTTGTCCTCTTTCCATTTTTCCTCCATATTTTGATAAGCCACCATAATGGAGCATTTCAAGTGAGGATATTGCTGCTTCAGTGAAATTGCCACTTCACAGGCCCACAGATCCACCCCGTACTGACCAGGAGTAATAATCCACTCCAGTCCTTCTTCAATCAGGGGAATGAGCCTGCCTGTGATCGCCTTTTTGATATATGGAATGCCTTCGTGCTTTTGGTTGAAAATATTCAATTCATGAGCGCGGTAGCCCGAAACGAGCAAGTTTTTCATCATCTCAACGTCCTTCTCGAATGATCATAATGGTTATTGTACCACTTACAAGGAGGCCACTACATAACTTAGTTCTTTGGAGAGCTAAGTGAATACGTCCAAAAAGACGAACTTCGCTCCATGTTTGGTGGATGAGGTTCGTCTTTTGGGATTCGCTACTGGTTTCGGGTTCATGCTTCTTTATGAATAATGCGTTTGGTAAATTTGTTCTCCTGATATTTTTGAAATTGGGCAAGATTATTCTTCTCCATTAAAACTAATCCATATTTGGGTATTATTACCAACTTATTAAAAACGGATTTCATACTCGCAATAGTCGTCTCCGTTTACATTACATACTTCCCCTAGCCACCCATTACTCTTCAAGTAGACGACTTGACACGCACATCTTTAATTCTAATGTTGCTGCTGAATAGGCCCGCATCGCTGCTCAATTTAAACGACGGATAATTAGGGTCTGCCTCAAGCCTCATTCTGCTGTCGAATTGCTGCTCCTGCTGCCGGTCTACAAAAAAAGAATAGGGCTCGGACTGAATGACTATATCGGTAGCATCGGGCGCAGTGACCACCAAGATGACAATTACGCCGTTACATCCACAGCCCTCTGTGTCATAAAACAACTTAAATACTCCCGGTCGTGCTAAAAGTGCGCTTGCTAATCGTTCAACTGACAAGGAGTCCAACTGTAATTGTATATCCATGAGGCTATTCTTCTCCTTTATGCATGAATACTTGGAACCGTGATTCCAAAAGAGCGAAATTTAAACGATGTATATATATACATTATAGTTAAGCTTATCATTGTACTTGTGTGACTGCACTCACTTTTTGAACGATGGAGTGATGGTCGGCCGAACCATTTCAGAACAATACTAAAATTTTATCTTTTCGCGGCTTGAACTTTGAAACACACAAAAACGAGTACCCAGCCGTATAGGCTGAGCGCTCTAAATCTACTGTAAGCATTCAGAAGAATGGCCTTTTTATGAAGCCGAAGAGTTCCATTGAAAGGTAGCTGCCGATTTGGCCGGAAGCTTGCAAGTGAAGACTTTGCTTCCTTGCCGAACCTTGAAAGTCCGCTCGTCCGCTCCCGTATTAGCAGCAATCAGGACAAGGGTACCGTCGGGGTTACGGTAGGCGACCGTTTCAATACTTCCGCTGTACTGCGTGGAATCAATACGTACCGCACCCGGGCGGACAAATTTGCTGGCATGTCCAATCGCATAGTATTCCACATTTTTCGTAATGGCACCGCTCAACGGATCAATGGTAACCACGCCGCGACAGTTGGTACAGCCACCATTTGTCGGGCCGCCGGATGGATCCAGCGCCACGTTCCAGAAGAGGACATTTTGCGACCAGTTGCGAGGTGCGCCGATGATCAGCTTGGACATATCCCAGCTCAAATTATCTCCAAAATCCGGACTCCACTGCCCCCCGCTGCATTCTGTCATGTAAACGGCCTTATTCGGAAAGGCATTATGCACGTCTGTCATCGCTGTGGGCTCTCCTTTGTAGCAGTGAAAGGCCGTGCCATGCGTATAGCTTCGGGCTTGCTCATCTCCCATCACCATGCGGGCATAGTCACTCCCGGTATCCCAGTTATGGTCAAAAGCAATAATCTGGGTAGACAATTTGTTCCGACTTAAGGCAGGACCCAGATATTGCTTAATAAAATTTGCCTGCTCGGCTGCCCCCATACTCATGCTGGGATACTTGGACGTGGTGAACTCCGGCTCATTTTGAATGGAAATCGCCTGAATCGGAATGCCTTCGTTCGCATAAGCCCGAATATAACGTACAAAATAGTCAGCATACGCGGAATAGACGCGCGGATCGTTATAGTCCAAATACCAGCCATTGTAGGTCTGCTCCCCATATTTCATCCAAGGCGGCGCAGTCCACGGGGTTCCCATAATCCGAAGGTCAGAATTTCTTCGTACGATCTGCTTTAGCACATCCGTCACGTCCCGATCCTTGGCAATGGAAAAGTGGTTCAGATCATAGTCCTTGCCTGATGCCACATCGTCATAGGTATAGCTGCTGGGCTGTCCCTGTTCATCCACCGAATAATCGGATGCCCCGATGGTGTGGCGAATATAGCTCAATTGAATACCGCTCGCGGTAAACAAATCGTTGAGTAACTGGTCACGCTGATCCGGAGACATGCCGTGAATCATCAGATAAGCGGACGAGCCGGATACCGCTGCGCCGAACCCCTCCATCGTCTGGTAACGAATATCTGGCTTCACCTCAACCGTCAGTACGTTCGAGTTCGCTGTGTTGCCTTTAGCATTATCGTTACTCCAATGTATCGGAGCTTGCTGGGTCAAGCGATTCGCCGGGTCCGGTGACGTCAGCCACATGCTGACGTCACTTTCTGCTTTCGGCTCAGGGTTATTCCGTATAGCAATACTGACCAGAATAGCACAGACCAAAATCGCAGTTGCAGCTACGAGCAGCCACATGTTGGAACGTCGTTGCTTTTGGGGTTTATTCATCGTCCTCAGCCTTCCTTCTATTTCAGCTTTCACTTGGAATCCCCTTGCATACCTAGCGCAAAAGAGAGCCGGTGCATATGCCCGCGCTCTCTTGAATATAACCATTTTAGAACAAATGTAACAGGGTTACTTCGCTGTCTTTCCTGTAGATGCTGCCGGAATGGTAACACTTCCTGTCAGACGGATATCCTGAGAGGAGCTACCTGCATAAATGGGTACTTCACCCGATGGCATAACCCATGCTTTAGATTTCTCGTCCCAGTAGGAGAAGGCTTTCGGGTCCAGCTCCACGCGGATATTTTTCTCTTGGCCCGGCTTCAACTCGACCTTGGACCAGCCTGCCAATTGCCGCGATGGAGTTTCTACATTCGCCGGAAGCTTACCGCTGTATACCTGTACAACCTCTGCTCCAGCTACTTTTCCGGTATTTTTCAATTTCAGCGAGACCTCGACGGAATTCGTACGATTGGATTTCTTTCCGCTTGCGTGCTGTTTTGTTTTCAGATCGCTATAGCCAAACGTCGTATAGGATAAGCCGTATCCGAAGGAAAATGCGGGTTGAATTCCCGATTTCTCATATCCCCGGTAGCCTACAAAAATGCCATCCGAATAGTCACCTATTCCGTTCACACCCGGGAATTTTTCCGGTGAGGATACCGGCGTGGACTGCTCGTTAACCGGGAAGGTTACGGGCAGCTTGCCGGAAGGATTCACATCCCCGAACAGAACGCGTGCTATGGCATTCCCCTGCTCTTGACCAGCAAACCATGCTTGTACGATGGCGGGAACTTTATTCTGCCAAGTGTCCATTTGTACAGCTCTGCCGCTCATTTGCACAACAATGGTTTTCGGGTTTGCCGCGGCAACCGCACGGATCAGCCGATCCTGATTGTTCGGCAGTTCCATATCGGAACGCTCAACATAACCTTCGCTCTCATAAGTACGTGTGACGATAATCGCAACATCCGACTTTTTCGCCAGCTTCACAGCATTGTCAATCAGCTTGTCTGACGTATCTGCCGGAGGTTCCCAGCCCAAACGAACCATCCCACCGGAATCACGGCCATTTGTCGGATAATCGGCACGATATTCGATCCGCACCTTGTGCTTTTCACCTGCTTTGAGCGAGATGTTTTTCTTCGTGGTACCCAGCTTCGTGCCCTGATTATCCACAAATAGCTTGTCATCGAGATATAGCTTGCTTGATCCCAAACTGGTTAAAGATAATGCATAATCGCCATCCTTAGGTGCTGCAATTGCTCCCGTCCAGCGCGCCGATATCAAGCCGTTAAGTGTCGTTGGCGTATTTGGAACTTTAGGGGACTTCGCATTAAAGCCCTGATAATTATAAAATCCAAGGTTCATGTTGACCTGACCATCATTACGCACAAGAACCGGACTGCCCTCCATTTTGTTGTTCTTCCAGTATTCGCCCCGCAGTCCCTGCTCGTCATCTCCATAAGTGGCATACCCAACGCTGATATCCTCTTTTTTGTCGGATGTGGTCAGCAATGAGGATGGTACAGCCGATGGGCCCGGCATAATGTCTCCTGCAGAAATCGGGTCCGTACCCGGTGCATATTGGACGGTAACCCCTTTGCCGACACGATTGCGGATTCCCTCTAACGGACTTACAGTATACGTTGGGTTCACCAACGAACTGCCTCCGCCTGCTACAGTGCCATTATCTGCATCGGGACCGATAACAGCAATGGATTTGAGCTTATCCTTGGAAATTGGCAAAGTATTATTTTTATTTTGCAGCAGCACCATGCTCTCCTCAGCCAATTGGCGGGCTGTCTTGCCATGGTCACGGGCATCAATCTGCTTATTTTTAACCAGATGATCAAACAACCCTTTACTGAACATTTGCACCAAAATACGCCCAGCCTTATCATCAACTGTTTTCTCACTTACCTTGCCGTTCTTGACAGCAGTCAGCAGTTGATCTCCCCATTTACCAAAAGGTGTACCCGGTGTTTCAAGGTCCAAGCCCGCATTAGCGGACTCTACTGTACTCAGGTTCGCGCCGTAATCGCTCATTATGAAACCTTTGAATTGAAGCTCCTTCTTCAAGAGGTCCGTCAAGAGGGTCTTATTCTCACAAGCAGGCTCGCCGTTGACCTTGTTAAAAGAGCACATCGCCCCTCCCAAATCAGCCTTGGCAATAACCTCCTGAAACGGACGTATGTAAATTTCATGCAGCGCACGGTCACTAACTTTGACGTTCGTCGTGAAGCGCTCTGTCTCCTGATTATTCATAAGATAATGCTTGGCTGTGGCCAACACAGGATGGCTTTGTACACCTTTGACATAAGCGGTCGCCATTTGCGATTGCAGCAGCGGGTCCTCACCCATAGATTCAAAGTTCCGCGATCCCCATGGAATGCGGGCAATATCCATTCCCGGTCCGAGCACGACATTATGAGTCGTATTAAAAGCCTCGTCTCCGATCAGATCACCGTACTGTTTGGCAGCTTTGGTATCCCATGTTGCAGCTAACGCAATTGGAGCTGGCAGTGCAGTAGATTGCTTGTTCTGAACGTCCGGATTGGCGATACGCACCCCGCCAGGACCATCTGCCATCGTCAGCGCCGGAATACCCAAACGCTCAATCGGATCATTGTAAAATCCATAATAATTGTTGACCTTGCCAGTCACCAAATCTATTTTTTCTTCTAGCGTCATTTCCTTCAACAACAGCGTCGTTCGTTCTTCAGCCGAAAGGGACGTATTCATCCAGGGCCGGTCTGTCCGGCTTCCTGCCGCTCCTGCAATATTCATCGGACCGATCACAACAGCCGCAATGACGGTCATCATCATCATACGAAACAACCATGTTGATTTCACTTTCACGTTTGTAATTCCTCCTTGATGTTAGGTCATGAGATGAATGCCAATTCAACTCTCATAGGCTTGCAAAGGCTCTTGATCCTGCGAGCTCCGACAAGAATCAAAATCCACGGGATAAGCAAGCAAGTCAGCAAAAGCCGCACTGGCTCAAGTGACATGTACAACACCCTACCGTACATTTCTGAAAATTTCATTGAAAAATTCTGGAAACCACTCCCTAGGACCATCATTTATTTTCATAGAAAGAGAGCGTTAACAATTCAGTTAACTGACGATATAATTACATTTTTGTCACTTTTATATGACGATTTTTTAACTAATTTAAATCACAAAAAATGATTCATATGACCCACTCATTCAAGTGCTCATATGAAGAACTCTAATCTGCGACCAAAGTTGTTATTGAGCCAATTTATGGGGATTGCATTAATTCCAAACGGTGTACACAAAAAAGTCCAAAGAGCTTCAAAAGCTCTCTGGACTTTAAGTAGTTTATTCTTTATTCAATTCTTAATTCAATTACTCAAAAGGATACCGAAGCCCCCACTGTGCGCGAATCTGATCCATCAGCTTCATAATACCCAGTGATTCATCCAAAGATATCGTGGTACTTTCGAGCAAGCCTTCATTCAGGCAACGCCCCACTTCTTCTGCTTCAAAGGCATACCCTGTGGAAGCTCTGTCATCCTGAAAGGTTTGTGCCTCTTCGCCGTCCACATGTAAAGTAGCCGATGTGCTATTCAGGAAAGATGGGATACGGATATATCCCTTTGTGCCATGGATGTATGCCTCATTCGTCAGTCCGAGACGAACTGCCCCGTTAAGCATAGCCGTGCGCCCGTTTCCGTAATCCAGCAGGATGGAGAACGTCTCGTCAACGCCCGTTTCCCCGATATGAGCGGTACTCCATACATGCTTGGGTTCAGGACCAAACACCATCGAAGCAAAAGAAACCGGATAAATTCCCGTATCTAATAAAGCACCTCCGCCCAAATCGGGGTTCAGTAGCCGTCCCTCGGGATTCCAATCTACGCGAAAACCAAACTCCGCTTTAACCAGCTTCACCTCACCAATTCGTCCCGCATGTATCCACTCCCGTACTTGGCGAATCGTAGGCAAAAAGCGTGTCCACATCGCTTCCATCAGGAACAGCTTATGTTCACGCGCAAAGCCGATCAGTTCCTCCAGTTCCCCGCTATTCACAGTGAAAGGCTTCTCACACAGAACGGCTTTACCCGCCCGAAGAGCCGTCAGAACATTTTCTTTATGAAAAGGATGAGGAGTGCCTATGTATATAGCATCTACCTCGGGATCTTGAGCCAGTTCCTTGTAGCTTCCATAAGCGCGTGCAATTTGATGCTTAGCTGCAAATTCGGTAGCGCTTTCAATAGTGCGTGATCCAACAGCGTACCCTTCCCCGTTCGTAACATGCGCCAAATCCGCGGCGAATTGATCTGCAATCCATCCCGTGCCGACAATTCCCCATTTGATCTTCTTACTCATACTCGTGTCCCTCCCTGCAATATGGTCAACGTTGACTTACAACCTCCTTTATTCTAGCAAACGCCTGCCAGGAACAAAAGAATTATCTGACGCAAATGATGAAGCCCCGCCACACGGATCTGCATGGACGGGGCTTCACGCTACTTCAAAATGAATCTCTATATCACAGCTTCTATCCTACGCCTGAAGCTGCGTAAGAATTTGCGGGTCCTTGATTTTCTGATCCTCAGCCAGCAGTACAATTTTGGATAATATCTCGGCTGTTCTTGGATCTTCATCCAGGAACGGCAGGAAGATGCGCCCACGATGCTGCGAATGCACCGGAATGATATGCAGCGCTCCTTTCGCCTGCTTGTAGACACCGCCGCTTCCCAAATGCACCGCATATTCACCAAGACTGCCGTCTACACGCGCATAATTGCCATCCAAGCGTACATTACTGATTTTCAGCAAACGCAGCGATTCCTGCACAATAACGCTGCGCATTTCAATGGTCGTAAGACTGGCTTCCGGATCAACACCGCCCACATGGGCGACACTGACGACCAAATCTACATCCCGCATGACTTCCGAGAACAGCACTGGAGGAACTTCCTCCAACGGCACACTCTTATACGTTGTCCGATCAAAGAATTGTATCATCTCCAGTGTAGGAGCCTCGGTATCGGCTGGTGAGAACCAATCTGCCATCGCGTACAGGTTAGCAATCAGGTTTTCGGCATAATACACCTTCTGGAGTCCTTCCTCATAGCTGACCGTCCACTGGCGACCTTTCAGCAGGGCTACCGTTTTATTCGGCTGTACCTGATGTCCTGCATATCGACGGGAAACGATGGCACTTGCACGTTCATCTGCATTCGGCAAATACAGCTCACGGAACACTTGTTTAAACGGCTGCCGAATCTGGCGGTCAAATAAATCCTTCTGGAAGTCGCTCCAACGACCACTTTCGTACAAATGGAGCGGATGAGCAATGATCAGCTTGTCCTCTTCACCTACGGGATACTGTTGACCCGAAGGATCGGCCAACCCTGATGTATCTTCATTGAAATATCCCAAGCGATCTCCAGCCTTGAAAACTAGCGTTCGCACCAACGGAGCAAGCACAGGGTTGCCTAATAATCCCGTTAATTCCTTCATCATAAAGGCCGTGCCGGACTCCATAGAGCGCTCCAATTCCTTGCGGGCTCTACGGTACTGATCCACCAGATCGCCTTTAAGCTCCTTCAACGCAGCAACATACTCATCCTTCTTGAAGCGAGCCGGAATAGATTTCAGCGCCTTCCCTTTGCTGACAATCTCAATTTCTGCCGTTCCTTCTTCATCAATGACCAGTTGTATCGTTGTGGCCTCTTCCAAAGCATGTGGCTCAAAATAAGACCGAAGATCCTCCAGCTTACGGGCTTCCATGTCCCACACGAGCCGGGTTACATCATCATAGCCTGCATTACGTGCCAAATTCCCAAGCGCAATTCGTGAAACCAGAGCTTCACTGGCCTTACGCTGTGCCCCGAATTTTTTGCTCTGTTCCAGAAACTTCTGGATGAAGTCATAACGTTCCCGTACATCTGGTTCAGGAGGTTTGACAAGAGGAATCAGACTGTAGGTCAGCAAATGTTCCTTGTTCCGTTTGTCTTCCACCGACTTTTTCATTTCATTCAGTTTCAGCTTACCCAGCGTCGCATCCGCAAATAACTGGGATCGGCGATGATTGGCTCCGGCCGAAATATATTTGGCACAGTCGTACAGCAGATCAAAACGTTCCTCGCCCAACGTCTCATAGGCCTCATGAAACCAGTGAATATCGAAGGCTCCATCATTAAAATCCTGCGGAGCAATCGGCGAATAATGAGCTACAATCGTTTCCTTCTCGGCGGAAAAACCTTCATTAATATGCGCATGGAAGTACCATGCAGCACTGCGAAGACCTTCCCATCCGAGGTAATCTGCTACAATTTCAATCCACTGTGGAGCATACATTGCCGCCTCCAGCAGACGTTTATCCGTAATTTTAGCGTTACTCAGCTTTTCCTTCAGCAAAAAAGAATCCTCGCCATCACGCGGATAACATGCCTTGAGCAAGTGGCTGAACGATTCCTTTTTGGTAATACGATCGCCGTAGCCGTACACATAACCACGCACGAACGTTTCCTTATCGAGTCCATCCAGAATACGGAGGAAATAATCCATGCCTTCAATTCGGCTCAATCCCATCACTTTTGGCGTGGCCTCGGTAGGCAAATCACCTCGAACCAATTCAACCTCCAGCAGTCGGTCAATAACCGTACGCCGTATTTCCAAAAATTCCGGATTGCTGGCAATCCATGTATTGCGGGCATTCGTTAAGGAACTCATATGTCTTCTGCTGTCACTGCCAGCCAACAGTTCCCGATACACTTCTCCTACACCGATCAGCCCTTTTTCATACGCTTTAAAATAATCCTCCAGCTCCAGCGGTGAATAAAAGTGATTTAATACGCCTGCCAGCTCATTATAGTTTACAAAGGTATGGAAAAAACGTTTAAAGGACTCATCATCATATACACGCCCTTTCTCCAACCCGATCCACGGGCTGGACAGCAGGTGCAGCATTCCCATGTCCTCAGCAGGTCTGTCCTTCGACATAGCTTGCATCAATGTATTCAACGAGAAATCAATGGTATCAAAGGTTTTATCACCGGGAGTGTCCAGAAAATAAGCATTAATCAGCGTGCTTACCTGATCGTTATACGTCAACTCTGCTATCCATCGCTGCATCTCGTTAATTCGATCTAAAGGATACATTTGTTCAGCGAAATCTTTACGCCATCCTTCCAGCAGCTTGTGCTTGCTCAGTTCTGAATAGTCCATGTTATGATTGGAGAAATAACGGTAATAGCGGTCAAGTGTTTGATCCATAGACTCCAATCGGTCATATAAAACAAGCTCTAGCAGTTCACTGGCTTCCATGTCGCTCTCCTGCAAATAACGACTCCATTCCTCGTGAAGAGGATATAAAGACAGCATGGAAACTGCTTCCTCATTAGGCTGAGCCAACCGCACGGTACGAAAATTAGCGCCGATTAGCAGCGTTTCTTTGTAACCCGAATAATACTCAGCGGTATATTCTACATCACGATGCTGGTGGACAAGCTCATTCAGTCCGCTCAGGAATTGCTTCATCTTCTCCAGTGAACCCACAAAAACATCACTCAACCGGAAATCCCCCAGATCCGGCTGTTGCTCCAACCAAGCCTCCTTGGCAGCAGGCTCGTACAAGCCAAAGCCGTTTGTCCCCGTATAAGCATCCTCCTGCCCCAGCTTGGACAGCAGTTGTTCTTCCTTAGCCGTCGGCTGCTGGATAATATCTGCTAAAGGCTGGAGGGTTTCATACTGCTCGGCACGCTCGGGGTCTGCATAGATCTTCGTCAATATTTCCAGTCCGCCCAATCGTTGCAGCTCCGCCTTTGCTCGAAGCAACCGTTCCAACGAGCCATTCAGAGACTTATCCGGCTGTACCAGCAGCACACCAATGACACTTTGCCGCAGGGAACCCGTCTTGAGCTTCAAGAGCCCCTCCATCTGCTGCATTTCTTCTTCCGCCAGCGTCAGCTTGTGCGCCTTGGCAACAGCGAACTCGCGAATGCTCATACTTTTGTCGGACAGGCTTGAGAAAATAAATTCACGTTGCACCGTATCATCCGGGTTCTGCACAAAATGATTCAGCAGCTCGCCACGCAGATCAGGGCTAATCTGATCCTTCAAAGCTACGATTTCACCGATCCAGGTCGCGTCCATATCATAACTGACGAGATACAGCATTTTTTGAATTGGCGCATCTGAACGGTGATAAACGTTTACAAAATCCAGTACCTTGGAGGGCTCGGTAGACTCGCCTTTTTTCATCTGTTCAAACAGAGCATGAAGTCGCTCAAAATCCTTACGCCGCTCTTCTTTATTTTTCAGTAATGGAGTACGCACCACTTTAACGATCCGATCGGCGACCGTCCCTCCTTCTACCCATTCGTAAAAATAATTACTTGTATAGTTCGTCAGTACCCAGTATTGAAGCTCCGGGTCCGTCTCATTCAGATATTCTCTGGCAATCCCCAGACGCACATCCTTGTTTTCACTGTTAGAGAGTACATAAAGCGCTACAATCTTCTGATAAGGCGCTCCCTGTTCCATGACTTGCCGAACTTGTCCATACAGATCACGTTCCTCATGTACTGCGGTAGCCCACAAGCTCATATATACCTCATTGGCATTCGCGCTAGTCAGCCATTCCTGACGCAGCTCGCTTTTCGTCAATGCTTCATACGCCTGCTCGATCAGTTGGCGAACCACCCGCTGATTAGCAGACTCCAAGCCCATGCCTGTCCATACCGCAAGCGCCCGTACCACCGAGCTGTAACGAATGAAACCTTGGTCGATAATCACCTTCAACAGATATACAAGAGCCTCCGGGGTTCCTTCATCCATTTGCTCCACGATGCTTTGGCGCAATCCCTCCTGAAGCTTGGCAGCTGCCAAAAGCTCGCCGATCATATGGTAATTCTCCTCTTGATGGCTCAAGAGCATTCCTTTAATCATGGCACGCGTAAGAAGCGCAGTCTGGTTATCGCCATAAACAATACCCTTTAGCGCCTCCAAGACCTGCGGATTACCGTTGTCCAACTCATAGGCTATCCAATCACTAATCGTCTCTTGAATCCGATAGTCATTCCCATGTTCATAATCCTTTTTCGTTAAATAATCTATAAGCGAGAAGCCGATCCAGTCCATTCGGATAAGCTGCACCATTCTTTTATAAATCCGCGAAGTATGGAATGTGATATCCGAGGTACGGAACGGTTTACGCTCATACCCTGTACTGTAAGGATATTCAGTCACATGCTCCGTTATATATGTAAACACATCCCCGGCCGTTGTTCCAATCAACTGACGCAGTACCTCTGCCAGTGGCTTGAACAGCGGCTCTCCGCTTGCTTCTGCCTGTACTTTTAATATGCGCTGGCATTCGTTAAAAGGCTCCTCATCCTCGCGTATGTAATGAATTCGACCCAGTTCCATAACATGTTGGGCCAATTCCTGTTGTTGTCCATCCAGTTGCGCCGCGCGCCCCTTCAGTTCGGTGAAATATTCCTGCTCATTTTTCTCCTGATGCATATTTCATTTCCCCCTCTACCATAGGCTTCCGGCCAGCATTGTGAACCGTATAAATACAATCTCGTCTCCATCCTCAAGCAACAAAGGGGCATCCAGCACAGTAGCTTCCTCGTCACGTACAAAAACCCTGTACAAGCCGTCTTCAAAAGCCTGCATCGCCGTGTTTACCGCATCCTCCACATCAGGAACACCATCATTATAGATGGAGCCGAATCCTACCTTGCCTGTCTCGCCCTGCGCCTGAACCTCCTGCCCTGTGAGGAACGGGATCAATGCGACACTCTCCTGCTTTTCACGCAGTCTGCGGACATTCAGGGCGACGGTAGCAGCAATTAGCTCTCGCAAAGTTTCAGGGACAGGATTCAGCTCCATTTCCTGTTTTGCGAGTTCCGGCTTTCGTTTTCCCAAACTTTTTACAGTTACAGCCAGCTTCATGTCGTTCCCCTTCCTTATTGCTCCCGCTTCTGACCCGTTGTCAGTTGAATTTTCCACCCATACAAAGACACCGTTAACGAAATCGAAAACGAATGTTTGTTCGTATATTTATTTTAATATGTTCCCAAGCAATACTCCATCGCCCTATATGACCAAAAATCACAGCCATATCACGCCCAGTAAACTTAAAAACTAAGACTTTTTACCCTGTTTTCGATAAAGAATATCCATATTAAGGATAGAAAAGAAAAAGACCTGCACAAGGAACTCCATCTGCTCATCACAGACTTCATTACCTTATACAGGCCGCAACTAATCATAAAACAACGTTTCAACACTCGTATTTATTTAAAATGCTGGGACAACGCTGTCCTTGTAATTATCCTCGAAAAATTTACGAACCTCCGGACCAGTCATTCGCTTCGCCAGCTTTTGAATGGCATCCGAATCCGCATTATCCTTGCGCGCTACCAGATTAATGGCAAAGTGGGTATCGTCCTTTTCAGTAATTAACGCGTCCTTCTTCGGTGTCAGGCCCAACGGCTTGGCATAAGCGGGATACATGGCAGCCATGTCCACATCATCCAGCGACCGCGCCAGCATTAACAGATCGACTTCTTTGAACACAAACTTTTTCTTGTTTTCAATAATATCAGCCTGTGTGGCATTATAGCCTACACCTTCTTTAAGCTTGATCAGACCGTTTTGCTCCATCATTACGAGAGAACGTCCGGTATTTGCTGGGTCGTTGGCAATCGCAATCGTCGCACCTTCGGGCAGGTCTTTAATGTTCTTGTATTTTTTAGAGTACGCGCCATAGATGGCGTTGTAAATCGGTTTGACTGCTACCAGATCAGACTTGTTGCTTTCATTGTATTGTTGCATAAAAGGAGCATGCTGAAAGAAGTTTGCATCCACTTCATGGGCTGCCAGTGCGTTATTGGGTTGAATATTGTCCGACAGCACGACGATTTCCAGATTAACTCCGTCCTGTTTGAGCAATGGTTTTACGATATCCAATACATCCGTCATCGGGGGAATCAGCGTCGCCACTTTCAAAGTCACTTCTTTTTGAGAAGTCGCTTCTTTAGGCTGTGTTTCTTGTGCCGCCTGCTTTTGACCGCCGCATCCGGCAACCAGCAGCATGACGACAGCGAATAGTGTAAGTAATTTCAGGTTAGTTTTCAGGTTGTTTTTCCGACTCATTAGGTGAGAAACCTCCAAGTAAATTTGTGATTGGGAAGAGGAGAGTGAGTTACAGAGGGGGAGCCGCTTCGCGTGCAGATTGTTCTTCCGATCGCTGTTACCCCCGGATTTTTTTCATTTAGTAAAACATTATAAGGTAAAAATCCGGGGGTAAAGGCGAACGCTATCGCTTCTTTAGAACAATTCTGCCCGCTACGCTTTTGAGGCACTGTAAAGTCATTCTCATTTCCCATGGTGGGTGGTGCAGATGTAGTGCTTACGAGCATTAGGTGCTGAGTGATTCCCCTCAGCTTACTTTCCTTGCCGCAGGCTGCTGTTACTTTTGAGCAAATAGGGCGTCGATAGAGCATCCGTCTTAACGTAGCAGGCTATAGCATATACTATCGCTTGTCGATCCGGCGGGATATGGTGCTTCCGGTGAACTGGATCGTTTGCACGAAAATAATCATGACGACGATGGTGAACGCCATCAATCCGGTTTCAAAACGCTGATAACCGTAGCGGATGGCGAAATCGCCCACGCCGCCGCCGCCCACAATGCCCATCACCGTAGAGTAAGAGATGAAGCTGATGGTCGACGTGGTCAACCCCAGTACAAGCCCGGAACGGGCTTCCACATACAAAAATTTAAAAATAAGCTGGAGGGTAGACGCCCCCATAGAAGTGGCAGCTTCGATTACACCCTTGGGCACATCCAGCAGTGACTGCTCCACCAGCCTTGAATAGTAGGCAATGGCTACCACTGACATGGGAACCGTAGCTGCCATCGTACCCAGCGCCGTACCCACCACGAGACGTGTAAATGGAATCATAAACACGACCAGCAGCAAGAACGGGAACGAGCGAATGACGTTGACCAAACTGTTCAATATGGTGAACACCAGCCGATTCTCATATTTTTGCCCCTTGCCGCACAAATACAACATCGTTCCTGCCGGAAGTCCCAGCAGCACGGCTGCTGCGATGGAAATGCCCACCATGATAAACGTCTCTCCGATAGCCTTCCATATCTCGGACTGATACTGCGCAATGATGCTCAGCGTTTCATTCATGGGCTTCACCTTCTCCCGCTTTTGAGCTGTCCGATGGACCGCCTACAGGCTGCGTTGAAAGCAGTCGCCCATCCCGCATCTCCGAAACACGGCTACAAATACTCCGCACCACGTCCATATCGTGCGTCACGATCACAATCGTAACGCCCAGCTCACGGTTGATCTCCCGCAACACGCCTAGAATATCCGCCGTTGTCTGCGGATCAAGCGCCGAGGTCGGCTCATCACAAAGCAGCACCGCAGGTCGATTCGCCAGCGCTCTGGCAATCGCCACACGTTGCTTCTGGCCTCCGCTCAACTGTGCTGGATACTGCTCCGCCTTGTCAGCCAGGCCGACGAATTGCAGGCATTCGCGCACACGTAGCGCTCTCTCTTTTTTCGGTACGCCTGCCAGCTCCAGCGGCATTGCCACATTGCCACTAACCGTACGGTTGTGGACGAGATGATAATGCTGAAAAATCATCCCGATGGATCGCCGCGCTTCACGAAGACGTTTTTCCGGCATACGGGTCAGCTCGTCTCCATTTACAACCACATTTCCCTCATCCGGCTGTTCCAATACATTCATCAACCGGAGCAATGTAGACTTGCCGGCGCCGCTGGTGCCTATGAAACCGTGAATCTCCCCTTCCTCCACATGAAGGGACACGGATTGAACCGCTTGAAATGGGCCGCTTGAGGTCGTATAATGCTTGCTTGCCTGATGCAGCGTAATCATGAAACCTGGCCTCCTGATGATCCATTTCTCAGGGAATACGTAATAAAGCCCGCCAGACCAGGCGGGTTTATGCGAGCCGTCATTTCCCATTGCATTAATATACCACAGGGCAGAAACCCGGCAAAGCCTTTTGGCAACAATTAGCGTACATCCCATGTCCCCACATAAGGAAACTGGATACCAAGTCCCCAAGCCAGTGCAATCATCACCACAAAATAACAAATAAACACGATATCTACAGCCGAATGACGGATCTCATAATAATACGTGCGCTTGGTCTCATTGGCAAAACCCTTGGCCTCCATGGCAATAGCAATTCGCTGGGCGCGCCGGATGCTTTGAGCCAGCAGCGGAATCGCATATCTGCGTAGCGTAGCATACATATTCCATTTGGACACATGCTGATGTACACCCCGAATGCGGTGGGCATGTCTCAACGTTTGGAATTCCTCCAGCATCATCGGCATCATCCGCATCGCCGCCAAAAAGCTGTACGCATATTTCGGAGGAAGCCTCCATTGCTGCATCAGCGAATAAAACAGGTTCACCGGGCGGGTCGTCAAACCAAATAACAGTCCTGCCGCCGCCATACTCAGTGCACGAAATCCAAGATGCATTCCCCGATAAAAGCTTTCCTGCGTGATATGGATCAGGCCCCATGTCCACCAGGTCGTCACCCCTTTGCCGAACATCATCATGCCTGTGGAGGTTGAAATAAACACCAGTATAAAGGGAGAACCATACAGCAGCAGTCGCTTCCACGGATGGCCTGACCAGACGAGCAACAGCAGCATAGCGCACGCTACATTGAACATCACGTTCGGATTGTGAATCAGAATGACGACCACGAACAACAAGGAAAACATAACAAGCTTTAATCCCGGATTAACCCGGTGAAGCCATGTTTCATGATGGGGAAAAGACAGGTTCATGCCGCAGTTCCCCCTTCTGTATCCGCCATATATCCGTGCAATATCGACGGACAATTTCCGGGTCATGCGTGACCATCACAATCGCCGTGCCTGCCGCTCTAAGCTGTTCCAGCATGTCCAGCATGACAAAGGTATTACGCGCATCCTGCCCAAAGGTCGGCTCATCCAGCAGCAGCACCGCTGGCTCACGGATAATGGCTGTGGCAATGCTCAGCCGCCTTTTTTGCCCCAACGAAAGCTGATACGGATGACGTTCATCCAGCCGTTCCAGCCCAAACTGTACGAGCATTCGATCCACTCGCTCCCGGCGCTGTTCAGCCGTAAACAAGTCCTCCGGCAGCGAATACTCCAGTTCCTTCCGAACGGTGTGCGCTACGAATTGCAGCTCCGGATTTTGAAACACGAACGCGATACGCTCTGCCAGCTGTTCCGTACCGCCAGCCTCTATTCCGTCCACGCTGTAACTTCCCTGCGTTCGGATTAAGCGCATCATGGAGAGCAGCAGCGAGCTTTTACCAGCCCCATTTTCACCGACCACACCAATCCAGTCCCCCGGCTTCACCTGCGCTTGCTCTACATAAATGACTGAGTTCGAACCCCGAAGGCCGCTGAGATGCTCCAGCTCCAGTATAGGAGTACCCGCTGCCAAGATGAACGTCCCGCAGTCATTCCCCACTCCATGCTCCTGTGTCCCTTGTTCACTCCAACGTGGTAAAGATGCCTCATCCCATACGCCCGGATACCAGACACCATAATCAGACAACTCCTGCCGATGCTTATGAAATACCTCCTCCGCAGTCCCGTCCGCCATGATTTCCCCTTGAGCAGAAAGCACCACAATCCGGTCCACATCATGGACAATTTCATTAATTTTATGCTCCACAATCACTAGCGTCTGATCTTCTGAAATGTGGCGAATCGTATCCCACACCTGTGCGGTTCCTTCTTCATCCAGCAAAGCCGTCGGCTCATCCAGAAAAAGCACCTCCGGCTCCATCGCCAGCACAGACGCAATCGCCAGCCGTTGCTTCATGCCCTGAGACATGCTGCCAATCGGCATATGTATTTCATCCGTTGAAAGACCTACCTGCGTCAGCAGCTCGCGGATACGAGAAGGCATTTGCTCCCGGGGAACCTGATTATTTTCCAATACAAAAGCCAGTTCCTCGTCCGCATACGACATACAAAACTGCGTATCTGGATCTTGAAATACGACACCCGCACGCGCCGGAATGACAGCAGCATCACATTTCATCGGCACTTCTATCGTGCGTGGAATCAGACCGCTCAGCACCTGGAGCAGCGTTGATTTACCACATCCACTCGGTCCAAGCAGCAGCAGCTTTTCCCCCTTGCGGACGGATACAGACATATTGTGGAAGATCAATTCCTGCTCACCGGGAAATTTCAAACGAAGACGAGTGACCGACGCCACTACATCTTCGGCTACCCAACTCATTAGTCCAGCCCCTTATAGTCCTGTTCCGTTGCGGGTCTCAAGGTACGTGTCACCCCGGTGACTTCCAGCGCCTTAGCCAGATAGAACGCGAACACTCCGGCAATCACAATACTGCCAATCATGCGAAATCCGACATACAAAACATAGTTCCAGGTCGAAAGCTGATCAATATACCCGTAACTGAAGTCTAAAATCAGGGAGGCTATAGCCGATCCAGCCGCAGCCAGGGAAGTGACCCACAGATTGGCGTTCCGGTACAGAAAAACCGCAAAAAACAGCTCTGCTCCCAATCCTTGCAGCAAGCCATAGTACAAGGTAGACATCCCCCATTCACTTCCCAAAAAAGCACTGACCGTTGCCGCTGCCACCTCTGCCAAAATCGCAACTCCCGGCTTGCGGATAATAAGGTATGCGAATGTGCCCGCCATAAACCACATGCCGTACACCAATTGCTCGGCGTTCAGCCCAAGCGGTTTCACCAGATCATACGCAGGCCCCCATATTTTATAGACCAACCCGAACACGACGGCGATCACAATCGTGACCAAAATATCCGTCAGCTTCAATCCTTTAGACGCTTTTACAGCAATATTCATTATGATGTGCTCCCCTTTTCCCTTAAAATGGGCCTCGTGGCCATGAAAAAAAGCTTGTCCGGAGCTGAATCTCCAGGCAAGCTTTATGCGCAGTAAAAGGTGGATCACCATACAAAACATCATTCGTCGATATGCCTCATATAACCAGTAGCCCAAGCGCAGCCGTCTAGCTTGATTATAAGATATGAACCGAATCTATCGACAACCGCAAAACAAGCGGCATTCCTGTATAGTGTTCTAGGTTTCTCTACGCTGGCATTACCCAGATCAGATTTCACGGTCGATGGCAAGGGCCACCCTCTCAGCCTGACTTTCTCAAGCTCCCGACAATGCTTTTTAATTCACTATAATGTACACCACATCTATTGCTTTGACAATCCTAATATTGGTTTCAATAACCATTTATTCTTCTACAGATAATCCGAAAAAACGTTTTGCCGTCTCCGTCGTCGCGATTTCGATCTCCATAATGCTTCGACCTGTACATTCTGCAACCGTAGCGGCAATATGTGCGAGATAGATCGGCTCATTGCGCCCTTCCTTCGGCTTTACAGGTAAATTACGCGGGGTGAGAAATGGAGCATCCGTTTCAATCATCAGACGGTCCAGCGGAATATCCCTGATCAGTTCACGCAAATGCTTCCCGCGTCGTTCATCGCAGATCCAGCCTGTAATACCGATGTACAATCCCATATCTACATACGTGTGCAGCTCCTGTGCCGTTCCGGTAAAGCAATGCACCACCGCCTTATCTACCGACCCATGATGCTCCCGCAGCATAGCCGCAAAATCCTCATGCGCATCCCGCTCATGCAAAAATAACGGCATTTTCAGCTCGCCAGCCAGCTTAATCTGTTCCCTAAACCATTGACGCTGCACATCACGCGGAGAGAAATCGCGGTTATAATCCAGCCCGCATTCCCCGATGGCTACGACTTGCGGCTGACCCGCCAGCTTACGGAGCTGTTGAATCGTATCCGGGGTACAGTCTTTGACATCATGGGGATGCACACCAGCCGTCGCATACAGCTTGCCGGGATAACGTGCCGCATACTGAGAAGCCTCCCGGCTGCTGCGGACACTTGTCCCGGTAATAATCAGCGGTGTAATCCCTTCAGCTGCCGCTCTCTCCACCACCTGCTCCCGATCCTCATGAAACGAACGATGCATCAGATTTACACCAATATCAATCAGTGACGTGCCCATTTCAGTTCCTCCTTTATAAAACGATAATCTCGGATCATGTTCCCATACCATTATTTCTCCCGATTCATAGTCAACGAACCAGTCTTTACAGATCGGCTTGCCGTCCGCACCCTGTCCTTCCTTATACACATAACGGCAACAATCGGAAAATTCACGCAGACTGCTCGCCTATGCTTGCCATACTTCCTTCACCGCAGCACGGAACAAATCATCCAGTTGCTGATCACGTCCACCCTCCATATGCTGGAGCAAAGGTGCCTTTTGTTCAAAATAAGCCATTTGCTGCTGGATATAATCATTGACCACAGAAAGCTGTGGCTCAATATCCAGTTCCTCGCCCGCTTTTTTACGTTGCAGCAAATGTCCGATCACCTGATAAAGCTCTGTATCTGCCGGAATTAATTCCTCCAGCAAGTCCTCGAATTCCATCGGAGGCATGCTGTTATAGCGTTCAATCCAGCCACAGGCCAGCAACGGGCGTAGCACGTAAAAATACTTTTTAATCTTCACCTGTTCTCCTTGCAAATAATCCCGATAGTTCCCCCGCGCCATATTTAGATAGTGATACATACAGGACTTAGGCGAAAAAGTTAACGGCGATATAGCGCGAATTTGCTCTGCCACTGAATATGGCTCCAGATAGGGAATCGGGGATTGCAACCATTCCAGCAAAGGCGGATTGGACTTGCGAAACAGACTGAGCGCCTTTTTCAAATCCCAGCCGTTGATATCCAGCAAATCGCTGATCGGACGCTCAATCACATCCCGTTTATCAAAAATGGACAAATACCACTCCACCGGCCTTACATAAATAAAACGTACATCATAGTCACTATCCTGTGTAGGAAATCCCCACGCCCGACTGCCTGATTCACAGGCATATACAATCCGCACCTGCTCCTCCTGCTCCAAAACGCGTAGCTCATGCAATATCGTTTCACGCATTTCCGGTCTGATTGAATCCCGCTCATGTTTTATATCTGTCATGCTATTCCCTCCCTAACCGCCCTTTTATACCTTGATATTTCCTGAATGCTCCTCATTCATTCTACACCCCGTCTTGGCTGACGGATTCTACTTGGTATGTATATCATCCTATATTTTGCTTGCCGCGAACATGGCGAAAGTATTACAAAGATGAATAAATTCCCTTTTTCCTGCATCTCTTCCCTGTTAGAATAAAGGGATACTTATTTTCGGAGAACGGCAACAGAAACGGGGAATCCTCCATGGCGAGAGAGAGCTTTGATAAAGAAATTCAATTTCTGCGCATGCTGACACTGACGAGCGGCGCTTATAATCGGCAGCAATTTGCAGACAGACTGGGCATTTCCGTACATACCTTTGATAAAACGATCTGGCGTCTCAAAGAAATCGTTCAGTCCGTGCAGCAGCAGTTACCAGCGGAGCAAGGACATGACTTCAATGAAATGCTGCGCTTCAACTACTATGAATCCGCTGATCCACTACTGCTATTCCTGTTTCGGGCCAAATCGCTCAAGGAGTCGGAAAGCGTCCGCCTGGCCCTTCTGTTGACAGCGCTACAGTTACAACCACTGACCACCATGGAGCTGCTGGATGCCTGCTGCGACGGGCTGCCTCCCGACAGTACGCTCCCGGATGAGAAAACGATCCGTTCGGACCTGAAATATCTGGTCGAAGTCGGCGTGGTTCGCAAGGAGCCCGGCGGCAGACCTTACCGCTATGCTGTTCGCAATGATCTGGTCACTGGACTGACGGACGAGGAATTACTGGACCTGTATGACTTTGTGGACATTATGGCGAATACGCACCTCCCCTCTGTACAGGGATATCTGCTGCGCGATCTTTTAAAAAAAGCCATGCGTCGTCAAGCCGGAGATCAGGAAATGGTGGAACCTTTTTTATACAAATACCACTATTACTCACGCATTCTGGATGAGGCCCATATTCATCCGCTTCTTCACGCCATTCGGCAACGTCGCTGTGTGACTTTTTTGTACTTTTCGGCGGCCAAACGAAGCATGTATGGGTCACAGAACACAAATCTGCTGTTTGAAAAAGAAACCGAAGGCCGTGAACACACCATTCTTCCCTTGCAAGTCATCTATGATCATCAATACGGGCGTTGGTATGTGCTGGGTCAGGTGGGGGGCAAAGGAATCATGAAGTTCCGCATGGAGGGCATGACACAATTGGCGGAGGGCGAACCCGTGTCGGAGAAGCGTTTTGCCGACCTGCTGGCCGTGTTGGAAGAAAGAACGCGGTATAGCTGGCTTGTGGATACCGGGCGCACCGTGAAGGTGCGGGTACGTTTTTTCAATCCCGAAGGTGCCAAACGCAACTTTATTCGGGAGCGTGTGCTGTTGCAGGGACAATGGGGAACGATCACGGAGGAAGAAAGTGAATCCTTTATCTATGAAATTACAGTGAATGGAATCACCGAGATTAAACCATGGCTACGCAGCTTTGGATCAAGCTGTGAGGTATTGGAACCCAAGCGGCTGCGTCAGGAATTCAAGCAGGAATGGAAGGAGCTTCAAGCCTATTATGAGCCTATTCGAGAAAATATTTAACTATCAGATCGTCTCGCGGCTGGATGAATCGGGCGCTTTTGCTACTACATCGCAGGAAAGAATCTGGCTCCAGTCCATGCTGGCAGATCCAGCGGCGGCAGAAGCTTTTACCCCGTCTACGCTCGATAAGCTTCGGCTGATGCTCGCAGATGACGAGCCGCTGGAAGTCGACGGCAGCTTAAGGGAAAAAGCAGGCATCCCTGCCTCCCCGGTTTATCATCCGCTCCTGCGTATATTTCGTCCCATCCTGCGGTCACGCTCAGGTATCTGTATGAGCTACAGAATGCGCAACGGGCGTGTTCATGAGCGTATGTCCGGCTTTCCGTATAAACTGGAATTTTCCATGGTCAAAAAGGAATGGAGCCTGCTTTGGTACAATCGCAAACACCGTGCGCTGATGTCCACCAAGCTGTCTACCATCGTAACCATCACCGAAGAGGAAATTCCACCTGAAGAGACCGAGAAATTCACCCAACTTATACTCGGTATTCTGGAGTCACGCAAGGAACAGGGCATCATCGAAATTATTCCTGTCTACAACGGGGAAATGTCCCGTATTTTATATGCCTTTTCCTGCTTTGAGAAAGAGGTGGAGTATGTTCAGGATGTGGATACCTATCGTATTACGCTCACTTTTCAGGCAGACGAAGATGAATATGTACTGTCCAAAATCCGTTTCCTCGGCAAACGCGTCAAGGTCGTCCAAGGTTCCCGGCTCATTTCCCGAATGAAGGAAACAACCGCCAGGGCACTTGCAAGATACGAAGAGGATTAGCCGCTGAAAAAATATGAATACGTCCAATAAAAAAAAGCCCGCACTCTGTCCATAAGACAAAGGGCGGGCCTATTCAATTACGGTTTGTATTACCAAGTCATACTCTTTCATGAAAATGTGCCTGCTATAACAAGCTGAGAAGCATTCCAAAGTTACGGCAAAGCTTGTCCTCGTGCGCTCACATACAGCTCATACCATTCCTCACGGGTCATCAGCTCACTCTGGCGCTCTGCGTCCTGACACGCCTTGATCCGTTCAGGATTGGCGCTGCCAATCACGGGCTGAATCCGTGCCGGATGCTTCATGAGCCAGCCAAGCACGATGGACTCACGTGTCGTTTCCTTTTCAACAGCCAGCTTTTGCACCAGCTCTGCTGTTTGACGTATATGCTCCGGCTCCCCGTCCAAAGAACCACCGCTAAAACGTCCCTGTGCCAGCGGACCCCACGCTTGAAGCTGAATATCCTCCGTTTGGCAGTATTCCAGCAAGCCTTCGCCAAAATGGACATTCGTCCCTGCCTGCTGATTCACATGCACCGTCTGATCTACAAAATGCAAATGCGCCAGGCTCATCTCCAATTGATTAGCCACCAGCGGACCGGCTAAACTGCGTTCCAAAAACCGAATTTGGCTTACATTCATATTGGAAACGCCAAAATGCCGTACTTTACCGGATTCCTTGAGCTTGCTGAACGCCTCCGCCACTTCTTCCGGCTCTACCAGTGGATCGGGACGGTGCAGCAGCAGGATGTCCAAATATTCGGTGCCCAAACGCTTCAGAATACCATGCACAGACTCCATAATATGAGCATATGAGAAATCAAATCGCCCTGGGAGCGTACCATCTGGCAGGAAAATGCCGCATTTGGACTGGATAACGATCTGCTCGCGCAAACCAGGCTGTCCCTTCAAAATCCGGCCGAAAATTTCTTCAGCTTTCCCCATACGATAGATGTCTGCATGATCGAACATCGTAATGCCGATGGAACGTGCGGCTTCCACCGCTCTTTCTGCTTCAACAATATGCTCCTGCGTAAATGGCGCCTGGCTCCATTCTCCGCCAAAAGGCATACAGCCCAGAACCAGACGACTATCGGAGATTCCACGTTTCTGTAAAGGCATAATCTTCATATTGTTCCTCCTTCACTCTTTTTATCCGAAAATCCCCATGCTCAAATAACGCTCTCCTGTATCCGGGGCAATACAAAGCACCCGTTTGCCCGCTCCCAAGCGCCGAGCTTCCTGAATTGCCGTCCATATTGTAGCTCCGCTGGAAGGTCCGACAAGAATTCCTTCCTGAGCAGCAATGGCCCGTGTCATCGCAATCGCATCCTCATCCGAAACCTGTATGATTTCGTCATAAATATCCGTATTCAGTACGGCAGGAACGAATCCCGGGCTAGTACCGACCAGCTTATGCGGACCAGGCTTGCCCCCTGACAGCACTGGCGAACCCTTCGGCTCCACCACGACAACCCGCAGATCCGGCAAATGCTGGCGCAGTACCTCACCCGTTCCTGTAATCGTACCGCCTGTTCCCGAAGAAGCGACGAACACGTCCAGCTTGCCTTCTGTCTGCTCCAAAATTTCAAGTGCAGTCGTTGTACGGTGGATATCCGGGTTGGCCTCGTTTTCAAATTGATGCGGGATAAAGCTCCCTTCAATCTCAGCCCCCAGCTCCAGCGCCTTGCGAATCGCTCCTGACATCCGTTCTTCCGCTGGTGTCAGCACAACCTCAGCCCCATACGCTTTTAAAATATTGATTCGTTCCCTCGTCATATTCGACGGCATCACCAAAATCGCACGGTAGCCTCGGGCAGCCGCATTCATCGCCAAACCGATCCCCGTGTTGCCACTGGTCGGCTCAATAATGGTTCCACCCGGCTTTAAGTGTCCAGCCTTTTCCGCCTCGTCAATCAAATTACCCGCCGCCCGATCCTTAACACTGCCGCTGGGATTAAAGTATTCCAGCTTCACATACACTTCCGCATCCTGCGGTCCGGTTAACCGCTGAAGCCGCACACAAGGCGTATCTCCAATTAAATCTGTAATACTATGTACCACTTTAAGCGTCATCATTGTATCCTCCTTGGATGAGTCCATATTATAAAAATAACATATTTAACCCGCTCATACCTGCCGCTTTTGTAAAATACATAAATCTTATCTGCTTAGTATGTAAAATTCTTGCAAATGGGTCGCCAGATGTGGTTTCTAATGATATACTCGCATTACTATTTTTCAGGAGGATACAAGACATTTATGAGTACTCAAGAAAATTTGGCAGCCCATCGCTTTCCACCCTCCTTGCTATGGTTGACACTCGGTGCCTTCGCCATCGGCATGACCGAATTCGTCATCATGGGGCTTCTGCCTAATGTAGCCCAGGATCTTCATGTTACCATCCCGCAAGCCGGACAGCTAATCACCAGTTACGCGCTTGGTGTAGCTATTGGCGCACCTGTGCTCACTGTATTGACTCACAAGGTACCGCAAAAAAAGCTGTTATGCCTGCTGATGATTATATTCATTTTAGGCAATCTTTTTTCCGTCATTGCTCCCAACTACGAGCTTCTGATTGTAGCCCGTATGGCTACCGCGTTATCGCACGGAACCTTTTTGGGAGTGGGTTCCCTGATCGCGGCGCGGCTGGTCCGTCCTGATAAGCGGGCTGGTGCCATCTCCATGGTGCTGACCGGACTGACCGTAGCCAACATTATCGGCGTGCCCTTTGGCACCTTTATCGGACAGCAGCTCGGCTGGCGTGCTTCCTTTGGAGCCATCGTTGTGATCGGCCTGATTTCTCTCTTTGGCATCATCCGGTACATTCCGGTCATGCATCAGGACAAGCCTTCCAGTCTCAAACAAGAAGTCCGAAGCCTGTTTAATCCGAAGGTACTGCTGATGCTGCTCACGGGTGCTGTCGGTTGCGGTAGCCTGTTCACCGTCTTTACGTATATCACGCCTTTACTGACCGACATTAGCGGCTTTGCCGAGCACAGCATCACGTGGATTCTTGTCCTGTTTGGCCTCGGCGTAACCATCGGCAACATCGTCGGCGGCAAGCTCGCAGATTGGAAACTGCTGCCGTCGCTGATCGCAAACTATGCCGTATTGGCAGTTATTTTGGCCATCCTGACGTTTACGCTTCAAAGCCCGGTGCTGGCCGTCATCACTGTCTTTATCTGGGGCATTGCCGCGTTCGGCATTATGCCCGGCATTCAGGTTCGCATCATGAATCTGGCCTATGAGGCTCCTTTGCTCGCTTCTACCTCCAGCCATTCCGCATTGAATCTGGGCAATGCAGGAGGCGCCTTTATCGGCGGGGTCGTCATTAATCAAATGGGACTCGCCGCCATCCCATGGGTCGCATCTCTTATCACTGTCGGTGGCCTGCTTCTCATGCTGGTCAGCTACGTCATCGACCGCAGAACTGCTCAATCTGAAGCCGTAGCGGGGGTACAATCCTAAATTGGATTAACTCGTTAGAGAAACCTTGGCTACAGATATTGAGTTTGGACCCATTTGATATCAGCACTGCAAAACATCGAAGAGATTCTTGTGATAAGTCACACAGGGATCTCTTTTGATTTTTAAACCAATAAAAACTAACCTTATCGCACTTTCGATATTAATTTTTTTCAAATCTTTTAGGTATACAAATAAAGGGGACAGATACAATGGAAATATAGGAAGTTGTAGTTTATTTGCAGTTTAACTTGCAGTTTGATTGCAGTTCATTTAGAATGGAGGCATAAAGAGGTGAATATGGTGGCATTATCAACAGAGGATAAAATAATATTCGAAAACTTCATAACTGAATCTTCACGATCCCCGGAGAAAGCAGAAGTTATCTTGAAGGTTTTTCATAACATCGCTGTGAGATTTAATGCGTTACCTGCAAACTTGGAATCAGAAATTACTGAAATCATTCAGTTCGGACGTGTAGGCGATGAGAACTTAGATATCCTTACAAAAGGTTTAAAGGGCGTAAGCGCTAGTATACTTACTCTGGCGGAGGAAGAAATATCACCTTCATATTCGACAGGGCAGTTAGCTAAAATGTTTGGAGTTAGTATATCAACTATTAACAACTGGATTGCCGCAAAGCGATTTGTAGGATTCGTCAGAGAGGAAAAAAATAAACAGGCCCGAATTAACGCTCGAACCTTGTGGATTTCCCCTACAGGAGAACACATTTCCTTGAAGGAAGTAGCTACATTATACAAAGAAAACCAAACCAAGTTAAACATGGATAAGACCGAATCTCAAATAAATCACATTCGTTATTCTGTAGATATGATCAATTTTTATGAAGAACGATATGGTAATTCGTTCGAACATGTGCTTAAAGAGAAAGGAGAACCAAGTATGTCTAATGATTTTAAATGGTCAAGAGAAGGTAAAGAGTGGCGAGCTTTTCTTCAAGAAATCAGCCCTAATTGATAGGAAATCCTGCTTCAAACTTGGAGTTATTGAAAAGAACCTTCGGGGATGCCATTTCGCTTGTTCGAGATACAGATAGCACTGGCAAGACAAGCACCGCCTACGCCCAGCGAGCGACCCTTGTTTTTGTAGATGACTCCAAGTTATACATAACTGAACATATACGACACGGTGTGATTACACACTATTACTACGATTGGATTAGCAAAGACGATAAACAGGTTCTAGCTAAATTCCACTGTGAACCACATCAAGATGAGGATTATCAAACTACAACAGAGCCCTACCACATTCATCCGCCTGAGTACTCAAAGTTAACGAACCAAACCCGCTTTGCTAACCATTCATTTACTAGCTTATTTGCCATAGTAGAAGGTATATTTTTATTTCATATTATCCCCAACAAACCACATATTTAGAATTCAAAAAGGAGAGGGTAACCCCCTCTTCCTTTTACTTATTCAAACGATGGCTTTTAAATACTGCGACGTTACCTGCTCAGCTTAACCAATTCTCGAAAAAGTCCCGATACCCCTGCTTCATCACCCTGCTCGAAAACTTCTCCATGGCATACGACTGATTTTCCGTGGAAACCCGACGGGGTGAGGCGGTAGCCATATTGACCAGCTCGAACCAGTTTTTCTCATTGCCCGAAAAAGAGTGCGTGGAGCTGATATGTCCGTAGCAAGGATGCTCAGGCTTCACGACGATTTTACCCATAGCCAGCGCTTCGGTCAGCGGCATCGCAAACGTGTCGAATTTGGAGCAGCTCCAGTATACTTTGGCCGTATTCATCAGCGCGAATACCTCATCCTGCGTCAACGCAAATTGAAGCTTCACATTGTCAGGGATACCGTACTTCTTCATGCTTTCCTTATAGCGTTCTCCGCCAAACACCATGTAAACTTCCTTGTCGGGATTATGCCGTGCATACTCCAATACCAGATCAGGACGCCGATTCTCTTCATCCCTTCCGATCCACATCACCCGATTCTCCACGACCTGCGAAGGGTCAAAATGCTTTTCCACCAGCCGCTCATTAAATCCAATCGGGATGACTGTCACATCGGTTACACCAAATTTGGATGCCATCTCCTGCTTGAGAAAATCAGTCTGCACAATAGCCTTGTCCACGATCTGATAAAAAGGCTTCATCATCTCATAGCCTGTAAGCGCCGGATCAGGAAAACTGTGCGGAAAAAGCACGCTGTTTTTAAAAAACATTTTCAAATATGTAAAGCCGGATACCGTATAAATAACATCCTCAATCTGCTGCTCATGAAGCTGGTCGAGTACCACGTCATAATTAACAAGATCACCCTTTTCATGCTCATAACCGGGAAGCCAGTCATGGCTGCTAACATGGCGCTCCGGTGACACAAATACGATATCCACGCCCAACTCCAGCCCGATCTGCTTCAGACGTTCCGCAAAAATACGCGGGCCCTGCGCTTCGGCAAACTGTATTTTTCTCATGACCAAACCGACTTTTTTCATATATGTTCCCACCTTTGTTTACGATCTGTACACACGCTGTAGCTCAAACTCTTTATTCACACCTTCTGACTTGTCCCCATTCCAGCATCGCTGCACATTGGTTCAAACAGGCTAACGCCTCGCCCCGTTGGGCTTCTAATTGCTCTTTTGACCATTTATCATCGTTTATATGCAATTTCGTTCCGATCCTTCGCAAATCACTTTCAATTAACAACAGCATCCACAGCGAAAATACCACAGCAAACATGCTGTATTCTTGCATAAATGTGCCCCGCTCCAGTCCTGCTCCCAGCAGCTCCATCTGCTCCAAATACCTGTCCAGCAAGCAAATTCGCAAGTCGGGCGTCATACGCCGGGGAAACAACGGATGGGACATGTCGATCAGATGATACACATCCCAGAGCGGTGTGTTCAAATGGGTATGCTCCCAATCCAGCACCACGAGCCGATCCCCACTTAGCGCATAGTTACCCGGATGAAGGTCACCATGAGACAGCACTAGCTGCGGTGAAAAAGAGAACTGATCCAGCTGTGCATACATACGCTGAACCTGCTGTTTAGGAAACCCTAACGAGTTGCAAAGCTTCAACACATCAAGCTGGCGCATGTACAGCTCAGCAACCAAGTCTTGAATAAGCGGCTTCGGGCCGCGCAGTGGCATTCCAACAAAACCATCCGGCGGCAAAGCATGCCACCCTGCTACAAGTCCAACCGCTTGCAACATGACTTCTTCATCATGCAGATGATCTAATGGACCAAGGTCCTCAAAAATCATCCACTCCCCACTGCCATCTTCCCCCGAATCAGACCAGGCAAGCAATCGGGGATAAACCGTCGGTAGTGAAGGAAGTACATGCTCATATACCCATCTTTCTCGGCCTTCTTGCTCATCATTGGTTAACGGCTTGAACACATAGCTCTCAGAAGGTGACACGTAAAAACGTTCAACATGCCGACCATTTGTACCTGTATATAAAACTTCCCGACTCCACACCTGCGTATCATTCAAAGTACCATCAACATTCACATATGGATGAAATAGATTCATAACTTCCCAACTTTTTTGTATAAAATGTAATAGCAAGATCATATCACAGTACTCGTTCTGAACGAAGCCCGGCTTGTCTTTTGAGCGTTCCAACGGTATCCTCCCGCGGCGTGAAAAACAAATAAAAGCTAAATAGGGGCTTGTCCCATCAGATCCAGACGATCTGTGGGACAGCCCCTATTTTCAATCTATACAAGGATAGAATCAAAATCTATCGATTTCCATCCCCGCTCCTATCCTGTTCCGATTAATATTTAGTATTGCCGGACTCACTCGTATTGCCGGATTTAAAGCCTTTGAACAATTGTGGCACATTGTGATAACGAGTGTTCGTAATTTTAGCTGTGCTGTTAGGACCGTCCGATCTCAGGATCGAATCCTTTACATTGGAAATATCCGAGTTATCCAAAGTCATATTCACTCTAAAAGTAGAGCCGCCTAGCTGGCGAACCAGTTTTCCGATATCATCGGCTCTAAAGTTTTTAATGTTAATCGTACCTTCGGCATTGATTTGGAACACCTTGTCATATGCATGGAACGCTCCACCGCCTGTAATGTTTACCGTACCTTTTTCTTTAAGCGTCAATGCATCTTCACCTACATCCTCCCACGTTACGTTGGAAATGGTTCCGTTGCCATACACATGCACACCATCCGCAGCAGGCGCAGCAATGATCACATTTTTCAAAGTTGCACCATTTTCAAGCTTGAAAATAGGCTTTTGGGCCTCAGCCTGGCTTCCGTCACCCAAGGTTTTTGGATCAGCGGCTACCGTCTTCCCCTTACCATCGTATACTTCTCCGGCTTTTACAAGAATGGTTTTACTAACGACTTCTGGAGCTGCATGAGCAGAATAATTACCGACGAATAAAGCGACCAACATACCTGATAAAAAGATACCCATTCCTTTTTTCAATACTTTAGCTGTGCTTGTGTTCATTTCAATTCATCCCTCTCGAAGATATTTTTTTATTCCTGTCTCACAATTCTTCTTTGACTAGAGCGCGTAGACCGTATCACCACCTTCGTACAATGAACCCATTGACCGATACACGTCTGTGAAATATATATTATTATTTACATATGTATACTTGGTATTAGGCTCAAAGTTGTCAAGCCACACAAATTCAATTAAACACAAATTGTAAATACAGCGATTACATTTACAATTTGCATAACTTTATTATAATCCAACTTCCAGTAATTTCAATATATTTTTCGGTAAAATATGTCCTTTTTTTCAATTAAGTACACAATATTGCCTTTTTTATGCTTGTACAAGTTTGTTTTTTCGAGAAATTACGCATGAAATTACTTTATGAACTAATCCGTCCGTCTTACATGTTCAATATCATCCATATGGTGATGAACACCATTTTTATCTTGTACCTTTCTCCTAAAGTGATCTATGCTATTGAATGACACGTTTGATAAACGTATAATGTATTTATGTATTTAGCGCTTTGAAGCGTTACATCTCAACATTACTGGTGAGAAAAGAGTGGTTATGGTGCAAAACAAAAGAGAGATTCCATTAAGAGAACAGAATATTGTGCTCATTGGCTTTATGGGTGTAGGCAAAACAACGATCGGTTCCCATCTCGCGCGCAAGCTGTATCGGGACTTTGTGGATATTGATCAGGAGATTGAACAAGAGTACAACATGCCGACAACAGAAATTTTCAAAACATATGGAGAAAAAGGTTTCCGCGAGATTGAAAAAGACCATATTCTCAAACTATGCAGCAATACTCGATTGAAAGTCATTTCGGTTGGCGGCGGTGCTTTTTTACAAGAAGAGGTTAAACAGGCTTGTCTGGCTTCATCTATCGTCTTCTTTTTAGATTTAAATTGGGAATCCTGGAAGGATCGGCTCAAGATGCTCATCGATACCCGTCCCAATCTGCAAAACAAGAATTTGGAGGAAATCGAAGCTCTTTTCCGTTCCAGACAGGACATTTACGCGGTGAACCACTCCAAGATCGATACGGATCAGTTGGATGCGGAAGAAGTCGCAGACTATATTATCCAAACTCTAAATCTGGGTTGGGAGTTGTATGAACCTACCCGTGGATTGAATTAGAGTTACAAAAAAGGAGGGCTCCAGTTGCTTATCACATGGGGGCCTTCCTTTTTTATTCACTGCGGTACCTTGCTTGCTGGCAGTAATGCCATGCGTCTTTTAAGAATGACTATGCAGTACCGTCAATATCTCTCTCAGTTCAGTGACAGGAATCTGCCCCGGCGCGGAAGCTTTCTTAGCGGCACCAAAGGTTAAAGCCGAACCAAACAGCTCTCCGGTCAGACGGCTCACGACACCTTTCCCCGCCATTGACATCGTAATAATAGGCCGATCTGCATATTCCTCAGCCATGGTACGGGTGGCATCCAGCAAGGTCAGCACATCGGCTGTACTTGTCGGCATGACCGCTATTTTAGGCAGATCGCCTCCCAGCTCCTGCGCCTTACGCAACCGAGATACGATTTCCTCCTTCGGCGGTGTCTTCTGGAAATCGTGGTTGGATATAATCACGGATACGTTATGCTTATGCGCAGCTTCCACCAGCGTCTTCACATCGGCTTCGTCATTAAAAAGCTCCACATCAATGATATCTACCTGTCCCGTTTCGGCTGCCGTGCGGTTCAACTCCACATAACTCGCTGTACTGATTTCCTTTTCCCCACCTTCCCGGGCGCTGCGGAACGTAAAGACGAGCGGAATATTCGCCAAGATGGACCGGATTTCAATCAAGGCAGCCTTAACCTTCTCCAAATCCTCTACATGCTCGAAAAAATCGACTCTCCACTCCACGATATCCAGGTCGAGTGTACGCAAATGGGCAGCTTCTTCCTTCAGTTGCTCCAACGTTTCTCCCACCATCGGGACGCAGATTTTAGGCGCTCCTTCACCGATCAGAACATCTTTTACCTTAACGATTTTTGCCATATCTAACTCACTCCTAAATAACAGTTTTAAGTCGAACATTTACAATATTTCATAGTATAACGCATTCTGAATAAGCCTGCTGATGATTAGGCCCGGTTTGTTGGCTTACTCCGGATCAAGCGCGATTTTAGGGGACAATTTGCGACTTGATGGAAAAATGGTACTGTACCGGAAATTAACAAACACGGCCAGCACAATACCCACCACATTCACAATCAGAGCCAGCATAAAAACACTGGATATTTGAGAATGCTTCAAAAGAAAGCCTGTAAACACAGGAATGACCGTGTATGACAGAGAAGTTGCCGTGTAAATAAATCCCGTAATCTGTCCTTTACGTTGACTGAAAAATTCACTCATCACGGTCAATGTCAGCTGAAGCACACCCGAAATGGAAAATCCGATGACACATGAGCTAATAATGGCCGCTGCCTGTGATTTGAAAAGGAGCAATGCTCCAAAAGCCAACAAAGAAATGCATGGATAAATGAGAATAATGTGAACCGGTTTGATCCACTTTCTTAACACAATCACCAATACGAACACGGATACGAGAGAACCGACATTGTAATAGACTAATAATCTCAGGGACTCTGATTCAGTCATACCGATAAACTGCTGTCCAAAAGTAGGCAGCCACAACTGAACAATATACAGCAAGGTAGGCCCGGTAAAGCCGAGAACAATAAGGCAAAGCCCTTCCTGCCAGAAGCGCGGCTTGCTCCGGTCATTTGCTTTTAGCTCTACCGTTTGTTCCACGTTAGATACAGATGTATCGTGAACTGGCTCCTTGGGCGCCTGAACCCGCATGTCTGGAAATTTCATTTTGAACAGGTAAATCGCATTCAGACCAAATATAAGTGCAGGTAAAAAGAACGAGAACCCGTAAAAAATATCATGGTTCATAAAAAAGATAATCATTAACGGTAAAAACGCCGCTCCGATGGATATAAAACCTCTCACCAATACAGTAGCCGAACCGGAAGATTGAGGAAAAGCTTCGATCAGAGCTGGATAGGTGCCTGAATCGAGAAAAGAATTCGCTACACCTGCCAGCACAGCCAGCATCATCGCAATTTCAAAGCTGGGGCTTAGCGGTATACCAACCAAAAAAACGGCCATTAGTAGCCCTGCGGCTATAATAAACGGCTTGCGACCATAACGGTCGGAAAGTACCCCGGATATGTACAGCGTAAACAGCCTGCCAAATCCCATTGCGGATACCAGAAGACTGATTCCCGCCTGATCTGTATGCAAATGCTCGGTTAAAAAGGACATGTGTGACGCTAGCATTATATTAAACATACCGAACAGAAGATAGTTTACATAAAGGCCGGTCGCCACTGGAAAAGAAGAACGTTTCATCGTGAATTCACCTGCTTTTGTGAGTAAGTCTTGTGGTGTCACTAATGTGAATCATTTCACATCATCTGTGTCGATGATGAAGTATAGAACACATTTTTAAATTTATCAAGTTTAAATATTGCGAGACACACATTTAGACACGCTGATGCGTTTTCAAATAAAATTCCTCACCGTAGCTTAGCGCAAAGTTCCGAAAGTCCACTACAGCCGGGGATAAATACCTGTTTTTGATGCTCGCCAGATAGATAAAACGCTCATATTCGGGATTAACAATAGGCAATATTTTGACGTTAAAATAATCCAACGATGAAATTCGGGGCATGACCGCAATTCCATAATTCACAGATACCAGCCCTGCCATCGCCGTGTCCTCTTCAATCTCGCAAATAATCTCCGGAGTAACTCCTACTCTGGCGAATAGATTTTCAATAATGGGACGTATACCGCTTTTCTTGTTAAAAAAGATAAAAGGATAAGCCGCCGTATCCTTGAGATCGATTTGGTCCAGCGAAGCCAGCGGATGATCTGGTGAAACAATAACGACTAGCTCCTGCTGAGCCAGCGGAATGAATTCAACGTCCGGTTCATTTTCCATGTGAGAACAGAACGCCACATCGTAATGCTCCTGCTTCAAGCCCTGGATAATATCGTTCGTGTTCCCTTGGTGAAAAGAAAAGGATATATCTTTACGGGCATCCGAGGCGGAGAAGGCCTGAATAATCGCTGGAATGAAGTGCGAGCCTAACGTGTAAATGAACGCCAGATCCACATTCCCATGGCTTGGACTAACCAATTCCCGCAAGTTGTGCTCTCCCTTCTCCAATTCATCCATCGCATGCTCCACATATTTCAGGAAAAATCGTCCGTATTTGTTCAGCCGAATATTCCTCCCCTGCTTTTCAAACAAACGAACCCCCAGATCCTTTTCTAATTCTGAAATCGCATGGCTTAAACTGGGTTGAGTAATACATAGTCGTAAAGCTGCTTGTGTAAAGTGCTCCATCTCTGCAAGTACACGAAAATATTGTAAGTGCTTCAGGTTCATAATTATGCCGTTCCCTTCTTTAATTTATATTTTAAATTATAGACCTAAACTATGGAAAACGACAGAAATATGCATTGGATTTATAATAACACTCCTTATATAATAAAGACATAGAAACAATGTGAATTTTTTCACTATTAACCATGGATCTAAAACTTAAGTTGGGAGCTACACTCATGAAAAATCCTTATATCAGAATGGCAACAGGGCTTTACATCAACTATTTTCTTCTGGGTATGATCAATGTTATCCTCTCCTCGAATATGAGCTTCCTGACCGTGCAATTGAACACGGATAAAGCAGCCATCGGTTATCTGGTGTCAGCCATCGGGATCGGTAAGCTGCTGGCTCTCGGGGTAGCCGGGAAAATGTCAGACAAATACGGAAGAAAGCCGCTCGTTGTGATTGCATCATTTGCTTATTTAATTTTCCTGATCGGTATTCCCCTTGCACCCAATTATACGTTGGCATTCGTATTTGCCATTATCGCAGGACTTTGTAACTCCATGATGGATTCGGGAACGTATCCCGCATTAATTGAAGGTTTCGGAAAAAAAGCCGGCTCTGCAACCGTCTTGGTCAAAGCATCCATTTCTATCGGTGCCATTGTTATTCCGTTCATGATTGCATTCTTTATCGATCACAATATGTTCTATGGCTACTCCTTCTTTATTCCGGCAGGTATTTATCTGCTAAGCGGTATCTTCTTGTCGATGACAGCCTTCCCCAATCACAAAGCTGAGGAACAAAAAGCTACAATCGAGGCTGCTCAATCAGTAGATACATTCCGCACCGAACCTAAGTTTTGGCAAGAGGGTCTGTCTCTGATCATTATCGGCTTTACTTCCACTGTATTGTTCATGATTGTACAGCTATGGCTACCTACCTTTGGTCAAGAGGCCCTGGGCATGGAGAAAGCCAGTGCCATTAAACTGCTAAGCTACTATAGTATAGGTTCGCTGGTTTCCGTTATTCTGTTAGCCATGGTGCTTGGCAGATTCATTAAACCGATTACCGTCATGATTGTGTATCCGTTTATTGCACTGCTTTCCTTGCTGGCTTTAATTACATGGCACAATCCTGTCGCTACGATAATCAGTTCATTCTTAATCGGATTGTCTACCGCAGGTATATTCCAAATTGCTCTCACCGTTATGACGGAATTTTTCCGCAAAAACAAAGGAACTACGACTTCTCTCGTGAACATTGCAGCCAGTCTTTCGTTCATCCTGATGCCGTTAGCCACCGGGGGCATGTCCAAGAGCCTCGGAATTACTTCCGTGTTCATTCTGGATATTGCGATTGCCGTAGTCAGTATTTTGCTGGCCGTGTTTGTTGCTTATCGATATAAAAAAGTGTTTCATTAAACTACACAGATAACTTGGAGGCTTATATCATGAAAAATGCTGGGCGTATTGACGGAAGAACACAATTAATCGGATTGCTTGCTACACCGATTGGACATTCTTTGTCCCCGGCTATGCATAATCTTGCGTTTGAAAAGCTGGGCCTGAACAACGCGTATATGGCCTTTGAAGTAGGAAATGAACAACTGGAAGAAGTGGTAAGGGGGATGCGTGCTTTGAACATACGCGGTTATAACGTGTCCATGCCAAACAAAACAGCCATTGTGCAGTACCTTGACGAACTGGACGACAGCGCTAAATTTACAGGTGCCGTCAACACCGTCGTGAACACGGATGGTAAGCTGAAAGGCTACAGCACAGACGGATCTGGTTATGTTCGTAACTTGCGTGAACACGGTATTGATCTGAAAGGCAAAAAAATGACACTCGTCGGCTCTGGCGGTGCAGCTACACCCATTGCTATTGAAGCGGCTCAAGCAGGTCTGGCTGAAATTTCAATTTTTGCCCGTAATGATCAGTTCTTTGCCCGTGCAGAAGAAAATGTCCGTATTATTAATGAAGATATGAAACACACCCAAGTCAAAGCGAATATATATCCTCTGGAAGATCAAGAACAACTGCGTGAAGAGATCCGCACAAGTCATATTTTCGCTAACGGTACAGGTGTCGGCATGAAACCACTGGAAGGAAAAAGCGTGCTTGAAGATGTATCCATGCTTCGTTCCGACCTGATCGTGACCGATGTAGTATACAGCCCGGCTAAATCCAAGCTGATGGAACAAGCCGAATCCGTAGGCGCAACCGCCATTAACGGTCTTGGAATGATGCTGTGGCAGGGTGCACTTGCTTTCGAGCTGTGGACAGGCCAGGAAATGCCAGTCTCTTATATTAAAGAACAGCTTTTTGCTGACAAGCTGTAAACATAGAGCTACTAACAAACGCATCAAGCAATGAATTCCTTCTATTATATACTCATTTATGTACTCAAAAGACTATGCTCGGCGAATGAACACTCTGCCATGCATAGTCTTTTTATTAATCCTTATACGGATCGAACTCATTCGCCCCAGCCATGCATACCCCAATAGGCTTCAGTTCATGCATAACTTCCACGGTCTCGGAATGAGCGTCCAGCACCTCGCGCAGCTTGCGGTAAACGAACGGGCTTTCATCCGTACCCGCTCCGCGCAGCTCGACACCATAGTTCTGAACGGCCTCCTTCATCTGCAAGTCCGTAATCTGCCCGCCGCTGCGCGTACGGGTTTTCCAGTTCATTTTACCGGCTGCCTGCGTACGGCTCATAATGCGTCCTGCACCATGAACTGTACTATAGTAGGAATCGCGATTTTCTACCGTATCCTTCCCACGTACAATCACCGAAATATCGCCCATGCTTCCGCCAATAAAACCCGTTTGACCAGGAGCCGAGGGAGTAGCACCTTTGCGGACTACAATCGTGTCACGTCCATCATGCTGCTCTTTCCAAGCGTAATTATGGTGATTATGCACGGCAAAGTCCGCTTCGGTGCCCATTATACCAAGCACCTGATCTATCACATAATCCCGTCCCGCATAAGCATAACGTCCGGCAAGCCGCATCACACGGTAGTACATATCCCCCAACTCACTATTCATGTCCAGCAGCACTGGCGGTTGATCCATATGCTCTCCCGGCGCTTTTCCGAGAAACTCCCGTCCTGCCGCCAAATTTAGAAATCCGCTTGCTGTTTTGTGCCCAAAGCCCCGGCTTCCAAAATGATTCGCAATCCAGACCTGACCTGTCGCTTCCTCCACAAATACATCAACAAAATGATTGCCGCTCCCCACCGTACCCAACTGGTCTCTTGCCAAGGATTTCAGCTTGTCATGCTCCTGTTTCCCAATCGCAGCATATACCGCCCAATCCGGGTCATCGAACAGCTCATGGTCTACCTGAACCGCATTTATACGGCCTACGCCAAAGGAAATATGACGTGCAATCTCATCCATAATGGATGAAATACGTGGCAAAATATCTGCTGCGGACAGCTTGGTCCTAACCGCCTTGTTTCCGCATCCGATATCATACCCGACACCCGAAGGTGAAATTTGTCCGTCATATACCATCACGCCACCAATCGGCTGACTGTAGCCTTTATGATGATCCGCCATCAGCAGCGCTTGAATCACATTACCTTTCTCGGCACAAGTACGGGCTTGAGATAACGCTCCTGAATCGGGTACTCCCCACACGCGCACTCCGTTGATTTCTTGATAAGCCATCGTTTCAGCCTCCTATATTTTGCTTGGAAATTTCTAGCCACTTATCCGTCCCTCAGTTATACTATTGCAACATATACTTTTAAACGTAGAACCTGTTAATAGCATTATGTACGTTTTACCAGCTTCCGAACAGGGCGTAAGTATTACAAGCACAGCAGCAGACGTCCCATAAAAAATGAAAAAGGATACCCAAGCAGCCAACAAGACTGTAGGATATCCTTTTATACTATTCATATAGATCGCTCTGCTTTACATCATCGATGATGCTTATTGTGCCGCTGAATGCGTACGTTTAAAATCTTCTTTTACCGCGGCCAGCAGCGCTTCATCTACCAGGAGCTGCAACCCCGATAAGGCTAACGCCTTCGCGCCAGTCACTAAGGCTTCCTCTCCCTTGGCAGAGCCAGCCGCTTCCCGAAATTCCACCGTATGTGCGATCAGATCATCCGGTCCGATTTTAATGTAGGCATGCGCAGTCGGAATGACATGGCTCACATTACCCGCATCCGTCGAGCCGATTCCGCCACGGGGTCCACGATCCAATTGTTCCCCTAGCGCTTCCAGCTCCCGGCCTACAACTTCATCCAGCGTATCGTTCAGAATGAAATCACGCACTTCATTTTGAAAACGTTCAATCTTCACAGTAGCCCCTGTTGCCAATGCAGCAGCTTCTGCGATATTGCGAACCTTCGCGGAAACCTCCTCCGTGCGCTGCCAAGTGCTTGCCCGAATGAAAAAGCGCGCCGATGCGTAATCCGGGATAATATTGGGCGCGTCTCCCCCATGCGTAATAATGCCGTGAATCCGTACATCGGTGGGAAGCTGCTGACGCAAGGCATTGATGCCGCTGAACAATTGAAGAACCGCATCCAGCGCATTAATCCCCTCCTCCGGTGATCCGGCTGCATGAGCCGCTTTGCCGTAAAAATGAAAGTCCAGCGGGTCAACCGCCAGGCTTGGCGAAGTCAGCCGGGTTACACCAGACGGATGAACCATCAGCGCAGCGTCAATCCCTTCGAACAGCCCATGCTTTACAAAGCTTCCCTTCGCACTGCCATTAGGCCCACCTTCCTCTGCCGGAGTGCCGAATACATACACCTCGCCTCCCGTCTCGTCAATCACCTGCGCCAAAGCGATGGCGGCAGCCGTACTCGCCGTCCCGATAATGTTATGACCGCAAGCATGGCCCAGGCCAGGCAACGCATCATATTCCGCCAGGTATCCGATTTTAGGACCTTGTCGGGTCGAAGCCTTACGAGCAACAAATCCCGTTTCGTGACCCGCTACGTTACGAGTTATCTCAAAACCCGCCTGCTGCAAAATATCCGTCAGTACCTTGGAAGCTTGAAATTCCTGATTGCCGATTTCAGGATTAGCATGAATAAACCGACTTGTCTCCGTATAGAGCGTCCGGGAACCCTCGATTTGTTCTATAATCCGCTGCTTGTGTGTATCCACCGTATTCGTTGCACTCATCGCAATCTCTCCTCTTTTTTAGAATAATATGCTTTCAATCCTATTTTTCAAATGCCCTTACTTCTTTTGCGCTTTGACATCCGCCACCAGCTTATCCAATGTAGCCTGTAGCTCCTCGGCAGACTGGTCTACCACTACGTTGGCTCCTTTGGAATCCTGTTTTACAGCCTCCGCGACCTCCGGATCATGGTACAAATCCACAATCGTTTGGTAGGTTGCATTGTCCTTATCCTCTGCACGGGCGGCAAATACGTTAACATAAGGCTTCGCTTCCTCGCTACTTGCATCATCCTTGTAAATGGACGCGTCCAGCTTGAGCCCAGCATCTGTAGCGACACCGCTATTCACAGCCGAAGCTGCTACATCAGACAACACACGCGGCGTCTGCTGGGCGACGACAGGAACGATCTCCAGCTTTTTCGGATTGCCTTCAATCTCATCCGTGGTTGGATACAAGCCTGCACCCTTCTTCAATTCAATCAGCCCGGCAGACTGGAGCAGTTTCAAAGCACGTCCCTGATTGGAGGGATCATCCGGTATAGCAATTTTGGAGCCGTCAGGAAGTTCCGATACATTTTTGAATTTTTCGGAGTACAGCGCCATCGGAGCAATGACCGTTGCACCAATGGGAACAATGTTCAGATCATTTTCCACGTTGAACTGACTGAGGAAAGCCAAGTGCTGAAAGGAGTTCAAATCCACCTCTTTATTGGCAAGCGCCTTGTTGGGCAACGTGTAATCCGAAAAGCTGATTAGCTCGATTTCAATATTTTTAGCCTCTGCTTTCTTCTTAAGCACATCCCAATATGTGTCTTCCGACCCGGAAACCCCGATTTTAACATGCACCTTGTCATTTGCACCTGAGCCTGAACCGTTAGCCGAGCACGCAGAAAGAAGAGATACACTAAGGATAGCGAGCAAACCCAAGCGAATTATTTTTTTCATATCCATTTCCCCTTTAATCGTTATGTATGATGCCTGTTTTCAAATCAGCGTCGTAAAAATTTACGTGACAGGTAGTTCCCCGCATACTGGGCAATCTGTACAAAAATGATCAGCAAAACAATCGTGACAATCATTACCGAGGTATCGAACCGTTGATAACCATAGGTCATCGCCAGATTCCCCAGACCTCCCCCGCCCACGGTGCCCGCCATGGCAGAGAAGTCAATCAATGCCACTGTAATAAACGTCAGCCCGAGAATTAAAGGTCCCAACGCTTCCCGAATCAGCACACCCGTGATGATCTGATAAGGAGTCGCCCCCAACGCCTTGGCTGCTTCAATCATCCCCGGATCAATGGAAACCAGATTATTTTCCACAATCCTCGCTACAGCAAAGGCCGCTACAATGGTCATGGGGAAAATAGCCGCCGAGGTTCCAATGGTGGTCCCCATGACTAAGCGCGTAAACGGGCTAATCGCGACCAAGAAAATAATAAACGGAATCGGCCGGATGATATTAATCAGCAAATTCAAAAGCATAAATACAAATTTGTTTTCAAACAGGCTCCCTTTGCGTGTCACATACAACAACAAACCAATGGCAAGCCCCAAAATACTGGCGAAAACCAGCGTGACGACAACCATCAGAAGCGTTTCTCCTGTAGCCTCCACCACCTTCAGCCAAAATGTATCCCAATTAACTCTCATGATCGACGACCTCCCTGACTTCCACCGTCGTTCGCAGTTCTTCCACGACCTTATCAACCTCGTCTTCGGCCCCGATCAACTCCACAATGAGGCTGCCGAACAGTGCTCCCTGTAGCTCATTAATGCTGCCGTATACGATGTTGTAATCCAGATTGTATTTGCGTGTAGCCCTCGATAGCACGGGCTCACTTGTCGCCCCATCCCGAAAAATAAGTCTGTACAGTCGTCCGGCGTGGTGCTCCCGAATCTTCCTCAGCAGCTTGGGTGAAAGCTGATCATTCAGCACTGAGCGAATAAAATTTCTCGTCGTTTTCGTCTGTGGATTGGCGAATACATCGAACACATTGCCCTGTTCTATCACCCTGCCATTCTCCATCACCGCGACACGGTCACAGATACTACGGATCACGTTCATTTCATGGGTAATGAGTAAGATCGTAATCTGATACTCCTCATTGACTTTTTTCAGCAGCTTTAATATATCTTCTGTCGTCTCTGGGTCGAGCGCCGAGGTCGCTTCATCACATATCAGAATATCCGGCGAATTTGCCAGCGCTCTGGCAATGCCAACCCGTTGCTTTTGACCGCCAGATAGCTGCTCTGGATACGAATCTGCCTTATCCTCCAGCCCTACAAATTGCAGTAGTTCCTTAACACGAGCATCAATCTGCACCTTTGGCAGTTTAGCCAGCTTCAGTGGATAAGCCAAATTCCCATACACGGTACGCGAATTGAATAAATTAAAAGTCTGGAACACCATCCCGATCCGCCTTCTTAAATCCCTTAGCTCCTTGGGGCGTATCCGGGTAATATCCTGATCATTCACGACAATTCGCCCCTCTGAGGGACGCTCCAGCAAATTTACAAGCCGTAACAACGTGCTTTTACCTGCTCCACTGAAGCCAATGACGCCGAAAATCTCTCCTTTTCCAACGGATAACGTAACGTTTTCCAAAGCACTTACCTTTCGATTGGGCAAAGAAAATATTTTGCTGACCTGTTCAAACTTAATCAAACCTGCTTACCTCCTTACATTTGCACCTCTGCGTTCCCACTTTTTTTAGTAATCCGGTTGAAATAATCGGAATTATAGCCTAAAAAAAGCTCCCTTGGCTCCGTTTATACCGAAGGTGGGATTATTTAACTATATACCGTATGGTTAACACCTTAAGACAAGAAGGAGAATCTGTCAATAAAAATGAATACATCCTTCATCCTCCTGTGATCACAGCCGCTTACACTTTTGGGCATACAAAACCAAATAAGGCCGACCGGATGTTTGCAAAGTTTGCAAAACCGGCAGCCCTGTTCACTGTTTAAGAGTATCGTTAAATCACTAACCAACTAACGTGCAGTCGTATCTTTCAAATCCGCTTCAAAGCGAAGGCCGATCTGCTGTCTTGCATCCTCCATCACTTCGGCGACTGCGAGTGAACATTCCAGTGAGTTAATGGAGCTATTGCGTTCTCCGCTTTTAATCAGATCAATAAACTCCTGAATTTCATAATACATCGGTTCGCGCGTCTGTGCTTTCGTCAAATCCTCAATTGTGCCGTCCCGATAATGAATTTTCACCTCATACGGTTGGCTAATTTTATCAATCACCATCGTTCCATTTTCACCCTGAATTTCGGCAGGTAAATATGAATCGGTAATTTTGGAATGCATCACGACGGCATCCATATCCGGATATCGCATAGCGATGCTGCCTTCCCCATCTACACCAGAGGACAGGAGCACACCAACCGCGCGAACTTCCTCCGGTTTGCCGAACAATGCCACCATAGGATACAGGCAATAAACCCCAAGGTCCATCAATGAGCCATTCGAAAAAGCCGGATTAAAGGCATTCAACACTTTTCCTTGCTTAAAAGCATCAAAACGTGATGAATATTGACAATAACTTGCAAAATAACGCCTAACACGGCCTATTTTATACATATGGTCTTTAACAATTTTAAAGTTTGGCATAAGCGTAGATTTAATGGCCTCCATTAGCAAAACATCATTGTTGCGCGCAGCCTCAATCATGCTCTGCACCTCCGTTGCATTGGAGGCAAACGGCTTCTCACACAGTACGTGCTTTCCGTGATTCATACACACAATCGCCTGCTCCGCATGCAAGGAGTTGGGACTGGCAATGTATACGGCATCCACCTGATCACTTGCAGCCATTTGCGCCAAGTCTGTAAATACCTCCGGATGGCTGTTGTTCTTGGCAGCAAAAGCTTTGCCTTTATCCTCTGTTCGTGAGTATACCGCCGTCAGTGCAAATTCGTCCGTCTCTACCGCAGCTTGAATAAACCTCTCCGTTATCCAGTTGGTTCCAACAATACCAAAACGTATCACAGTATCCCATCCTTCCCCGTGAGTAATTTACATTTAAAATATGTATCCATTCTCGCATTCTAGCCTAAGCTTGTCCACTATACAGTTGAGCATACTTCGTCCTTAGAGATAATCTATTCGACAAAAAAAGACTGCGGTCATCAGCCAAATTCATTCTGATTGTACCACAGTCCTTGTATGTTTATTGGGTTTTATACCTCTATTTTTTAGAAATCACCTTGCCTACCTCTACCAAAATGGCATCCATGGAAGCTGGGTCATGCACGTCATATTCATCAATGTTCAGACGCAGCACAGGACAGGCATCGAACTCGTTGATCCAATTGGAATACCTGCGATACATTTGCTCCCAATAAGATCGCTCTGTCTGGATCTCCATTTCACGACCGCGCTCCTCGATCCGGCTCAGTATGGATGGCAAGCTGCCTTCCAGATAGACCAGTACATCCGGGTGCGGGAAAAATGGCGTCATCACCATCGCCTCAAACAGACTGGTATACGTTTCATAATCCGTAGGGTTCATCGTCCCCTGATCGGCATGCATTTTCGCAAAAATTCCTGTGTCCTCATAAATCGAACGGTCTTGCACAAAGCCTCCACCGGACAAGAAGATGTTTTTTTGCTCCTTGAAGCGCTCGGCCAGAAAATAAATTTGCAGATGAAAGCTCCATCTTTCGAAATCATGATAAAACTTCTCCAGATATGGATTATGATCTACCTTCTCCAGTGAGGTTTTAAAGCCAAGGCGTTCAGCCAGAGCCCCCGTCAGCGTGGATTTACCCACACCTACCGTACCCGCTACCGTAATCAGGGCATTCGCAGGGATGTTGTAATTATTCATTGTATAAGCTCCTTTACATCGGAAACAATCAGTTCAAATTGTGCTCGGTTTTCTACAAAATCAATCTCATTCCCGTTAACGGTCAATATCTTGGGAAAAGGAGCCTGTTTGGCGAGAAATTGTATGCCTTTATCATAATCGAAAATAAGTTGCTCCAGATAGGCCGGGTCCATCTCCTGTTCAAAGGAGCGCGCCCGTTTGCGAATTCTGCCCAGCAACGTATCCAGATCGGCTTTAATGTAAATGATCACGTCCGGCTTAGGCATATCGTCGGTGAGCAGATGATAGATTTGGCGATATTTTTCAAGCTTCACACCCTTTAGGGTCCGCTCAGCAAAAATGAGGTTTTTATAAATATGATAGTCGGAAATAACAGGCTGTGCCTTCTCGATATATTGCAGGCCGGTATCCTCCAGTTGCTTGTACCGATTGCAGAGAAAGAACATTTCCAGTTGGAAGCTCCACTCATCTATATTTTGATAAAATTTATCGAGAAACGGGTTCTCCTCGACAATCTCTTTAATAATCGGCATATGCAGCTCCGTTGAAAGCATCGAAGCCAAAGTCGTTTTTCCTGCTCCGATCGGCCCTTCAACAGCTATAAATGGGGCTTGTTTCATGTGGTTCCGTTCCTCCTTGTACTTCGGTCCATCCCATGGATAGCTATCCTATTGTATCACAAGGAAGTAGGCTAAAGGCATATACTTTCTCCTATGTATCCTCCAATAAAACAACAAAACAGAGAGGCTATGTCTTCCTTCATAGCTACCCTGTTTCTCCTAGGACATTTCTGTCTCCCGCTTATTTAAACCACCCTTTTTCATTAAAGCGCGTAATCGCCTCAATCCGGTTGCTGACACCCAGCTTATCCAGAATGACTGAAATGTAATTGCGCACCGTCCCTGTCGTCAGGTACAGCTCACCGGCAATCTCTTTGGTGTTCTTCCCGTCAGCAATGAGCGCCAAGACGGTCTTCTCACGCTCGGTCAGCGGGTTAACTTCGGCATAAGCATCATCGACCAGCTCTGGAGCATAAATGCGACGGCCTGCCATAATACTTCGAATCGAAGAAGCCAGTTCTTCACTGGGACTGTCCTTGAGCAGATAACCGTGCGTGCCTGCCTTGATGGCCCGTTCAAAATATCCGGGACGGGCAAACGTGGTCAGGATCAGCACCTTGCAATTCAAGCCCTTAAGTTCCTCAGCCGCATCCAATCCGCTCTTGATTGGCATTTCGATATCCATGATGCATATATCCGGCTGATGCAGCTTGACCAGCTCTAAAGCCTCTTCCCCGTTGCTTGCTTTTCCGACTACTTTCATGTCCTCTTCCAAGTCCAGCAGGGAGGCCAAAGCACCCAGCAGCATACGCTGGTCTTCCGCAATGACGATTCGAATCATGGCCCCACCTCCTCATTTGGCTTTTCAGTGATATTCGGCACTTTTATGATCAGGGCCGTTCCCTGATCTGAACGCAGTTCCATACACCCGTTCACAAATTCCAGCCGTTCCTTCATCCCTTTCAGACCATTCCCCCGAAAGGCTGCATTTTCTCCCGTAACGCCGACTCCATTGTCCTGAATCCGAAGGGTCAGCTCCTTACGAGACGGCTCAATGGCAATGGAGCAGGCTGTAGCGCCACTGTGCTTAACCACATTGGTCACCGCCTCTTTCATGCACATACTGAGCACATTCTCGTTCATTAAGGACGTATGCTCCAGCTTCGGATCGCCCTCCAAGGTGAATTCAATGTGAGCAGCCTTTAAAATCTGCCGAATACGCAGTAATTCATCCTCTAATCGCATACCTCGCATCTGAGTGACCATTTCCCGCACTTCTTTTAACGCACTTCTCGCCGTAAGACGAACATCGTTAATTTCAGCGTGAGCCCGCTCCGGGTACTGATCCATCAGCTTGCCAGCCAAATCACTTTTCAGTCCGATGAGTGACAGCTTTTGACCGAGAGTATCATGCAGGTCGCGCGCAATTCTTTGCCGCTCCTCCAGCTTAATCAATTCCGATATTTTCTTATTGGCATCCTCCAATTGCACTTGAAGCCGATCACTTTTATTTCGGTTAAAAGTGGTTATCGGAATCAAGATTACACCAAGCAGATTCAGCAGAATAAAAGGAAGCTGCTTAATAAAAACAGGATCTTGAGCTACGAAGCCGTAATTGATCAATCCAATGGTACAGACCATCAGAACAATATACAGTGTAGTGAATGCGGCCTTGCTTTTGATATTACCAATCAGAAAAGCGATAAATATCGAGAAATACATATAGCTGAATAACAGCGTCATGGTTATGGATATCGCAATCTGTACACTGGTCCAGAAGTAGATCAGCCAGCCTTGAGAGACAAAAGCCAGTACATAACAAGCAAAAAACACTAAAATAATGGCGATACCCAGCACAATATGGCTTGTAGATGAGGAGCTAAAATAATAGAAGGGCAGGATATAAAAGACAACCCATACATAAGGGTTAAGTCCCGTATTTCTTTGGAAAATCTGATACCATTTTTGCATCCTGCCCACCCTTTATCATTTCACTAATTCAGCTTATATCCCTTATCTTATCATACCGTGTTTCGTACAAAGTTATTTTCTTTCCGTGCTCACAACAGGTGTAGGGACGGGTTTCGTAACGGCAGCACGTTTGCTGAGCAACGGCTTCACTTGTTTAAAGGTCAAAAAGGTTTTCGTGCTTTCATCCCAAAGCCGGAACTTCAGAGATTGCAGACTTGTGCTCACCGTGATAGTCGTCGCTTTTTGAAGCTGTGGGGTTGCATCATGCGCCTTCTCCAAATTGTAATTCGGTACTTTCGGACTCAAATGATGAACATGATGGAAGCCGATATTACCTGTAATCCATTGCAACACCTTAGGAAGCTTATAATAAGAGCTGCCTTCTACAGCTGCATTAATATAGCTCCACTCTTCATCATGCTCAAAATACGAATCCTCAAACTGATGCTGTACATAGAACAACCAGATTCCCAGCACACCTGATACAAAAAAAATAGGTGCCTGTATCAAAACAAAATTCTGCCATCCGATGGCCCAGCACAACAGAGCGTACAATACGACGAGGGATACATTCGTCAAATAGGTGTTCATTTTTTCCTTGCGTTTTGCCTTCTTTGTGTTAAAGCGATAGGAAATCAAAAAAGTGTAGATCGGACCGAGTCCGAACATACCCCCTGGACTTCGGTATACACGATAAGCCAGTCGTGTCCATGCGGAAGCTTCTACATACTCTTCCACCGTAAGCACCCACATATCACCTGTGCCCCGTTTGTCCAGATTACTGCTGGTTGCATGGTGAATCGCGTGGCTATTTTTCCATTGTTCATACGGGCAAAGTGTTATAATACCTGTAATCGTGCCCACAATGTCATTCAGTTTGCGACTTTTGAAGAACGATTGATGACCACAATCATGAAAAATGATAAATGCTCGTATAACAAATCCGGAAGTAATAATAGTAATCGGAAGAGTCAGCCAATACGATACCGACAGACTAAGATAAGCGGCATACCATAGCAGGATCAGTGGACCCAGGGTATTAATGAGTTGCAGAACGCTGGATTTCGTGTTTATTTTCTCATAGGGAGCCATGTTTTTTTTCAATTGGGCTAATGGGAGTTGTGTCATACTTAATGTTGATCCTCCTTTAAAATGACGCCCGTATCTTGATCTCGTCAGGCGTACATGTTGATCTAACCTCAGTATAAGGGGATACCTGTGTTCGCTGTAGTCATAAACGTCATTTCGGGAATATGACATTTGTCATATAGACAAATAACATGACCTCTTTGCCAAATGTTCACGGCTTTCTTTTCGGAAGATTATTTGCTAAAATATAAGATATATAACGCTGTATGTGACTGGCGAAGTCAGTGGAATCAACCACGAGGGAGCATACAATGAAAGCGTGCCGTTCGCCTGGGAGAAGTATTTGCAGAGGATTCGTCTGTCGTGACGACCTTGTGCAAATACTTTTTTTCGTTTTAAAAGACCATAACACCCTGTTGATTCCATCATGCGATAAATTTAGAGGAGGTTCGAACTATGGCTATCATTATGAAATCCAAAGAAGCAGCTGAGCAAGTGTATGCAACGATCCGTACCAAGGTAGAACAAATGAAACAGCAAGGGCATCGCCCTCATTTGGCAACACTGTTGGTAGAAGGCGATCCTGCCTCTGCCTACTACGCCCGGACCAAGCAGAAAATAGCGGAGAAGCTGGGCATCTCCTTTCATCTTCATACCTTTGACCGCCATGTAAGCGAAGCCGAACTCCTTCACCTGATTGGCAGCCTGAATGAAGCCTCCCATATACATGGTATTATGCTGGAATTGCCTCTTCCCCAGCATCTATCCGCCTCCGTCATTAAACAATCCATCGCCCCGTACAAGGATATTGATGGAATTACCCCAGGTAACAAGCTGGCTACCGTTACAGGTGAAGCCGGATTGTATCCCGCTACGCCTCAAGCCTGTATTGAGCTGCTCAAGCATTACGGTCACACGTTGGCAGGCAAAAATGTCACCCTTGTCGGCATAGGACAGACGGTGGGACTCCCCCTTTTTCACATGCTGCAAAGAGAAAATGCCACCGTTACCGCCTGTCATGCAGGCACCCGTGATATTGCAGAGCATTTGAGTCATGCGGACATTGCTTTCGTGGCAGTCGGTTGCCCTGATGTGATTACGCAGGATATGGTCCATCCCGGCCTGATTCTGGTGGATGCAGGAATTAACGAGACGCTGGGGGGAAAAATAGTGGGGGATGCCGCTTCGGACGTTGGGGAAAAGGTACATGCGATTTCTCCGGTTCCCGGCGGTGTCGGCACATTAACGACTGCCATCTTGTACAAAAATCTGCTCAAAGCGATTGATCTGCAACAATACTCCCGAGAGGTGGTTTATTCATGAGTGAACTGTCGTGGAATGATTCCATTCGACATTTTCTGAAAGAAGCTGGAAGCGCAGCGCCTACCCCCGGCGGAGGAAGTGTATCCGCACTGGCAGCGGCACTGGGCGTGGCTATGACCTCCATGACCGCCAACCTTTCCCAAGGAGAAAAATACGCGCATGTTCATGGTCAAATCACTGAAGTGATTCATAGCATGGAAAATCTGTCTGCGCGCTGTGAGGAACTGATGACCGCAGATATTCAATCCTTTGAACAATACATGACCGCATTGCGCTTGCCCAAAGAAACAGACGAAGAAAAACGCTATCGCACCCATTCCCTACAGACCGCGGTGATCGCCGCCATTGAGGTGCCGATGCGTTTGCTGGAAGTATGCCGGGACGGAATGCAGCGTGCCTACAGTATTGTGGAACTGTCCAACAAAAATGTCATTTCTGATCTCGGCATAGGCGCGATCCTGTTCGAGGCTGCCGCCCAATCCGCCCTGCTCACCGTTGAAATTAACCTTGCTTCACTGAAAGATTTGGATGCCAAACACGCCTATGAAGCGAAAACGGCTGCACTCATCGATGAAATTGGACAAATCAAAGCTCAAACCTTATTGATCGTGCGCAGCCGAATAACAGGCTAAAAAAACAACCTCCAAATCCACTCTAAGCGTGGGTTTCTGGAGGTTGTTTTATTCGAATAGATGTGTTTTGGAAAACTTTTCTATAAATTCTTCGTCTATTGATAAGGAGATATTCCCCAAGGCGTTATTTTCACCTTATATACATTGATGAAGAAATGAGGAAAAACGCATGAAAAGACGTACTCTGTTAATCAGTATGATCGCGTTGTTATTGTTCAGTTCCAGTGCATGAATCGACGTCCCGTATTCGCTCCTATGATTCCGGGAGTCTGATTCAATCCGATGGGAGCTTGTGGTTATGGGGCTATAATCAATCCGTACCGACTCGTGTAGAGGATAAGCCAAACGCTGTAAGAACATTTTCGAATATAATCCAGGAAGGCGATCTGGTATTTACCTTACAAGATCATTCCGCCTGGTATGTGCCAAGAAACAACATTTCTGAATCCGTGAAATTCATTCCTCTGGAAGGACTACAAAACATCATAGACGTGCGTATTATGAATGATCATGTACTCGCCCTAAGCGCCGAAGGAACCGTATCATCTGCTGATCGAATCGAGAATGATAGCAACTTTGGCCCTTTTCAAACTCTTTCCAGCATCGACGAGGTTACAGAATTGGATAGTTACTATGAAGAAAGACCGCAATATGAGGAACGCTGGATCTTCTTGAAGAAGGATGGAAGTGTATGGAAAAATACAAGGTCCTTGCAGGGCTTTGAGCCTGTTCCATCATTAAAGGATATTACTGCTATCTCCAAAAACATAGCCTTAAAGAAAGACGGTACTGTATGGACATGGCCCAAGGTATTTGAAAAAAATGCTACCCCATCCGAAGCTTTATCTGCATCGCAGATTCAAGCCTTATCGGACATCAAAACAATTAAGACCAATGGGAGTTCCAATCTCGCGATTGATCGACAAGGACGGTTATGGTTCTGGGGTGAAACGGTCACAGGTTACTCGGATAGTACAACCTATCACAACGAAAATAACCCTGTATTGTTAACAGGTATAAAGGATGTCAAAGACGTCTTTATCGTTGAACGCTCTATCCTTGCACTGACGACAGGCGGGAATGTATATGAAGCGTCCTTGGAAGGTGAGAAATTATCGTCCACTGTCCCTTTTAAATTACTCGCCAAAAATATTCAAAGCATCCAGGCCGGATTACGGCATGTGATCATGCAAAAAACAGACGGCACCCTATGGGGCTGGGGGGTCAACAAACATACGCAGCTTGGCATAGGGGATTATGAATTTCTCTACAGTACGCCGGTTCCGGTACAAAAGCCGATTCTCGTTCGTCTCAATGATACACCTGTCCCCCTAAGTAACGGTGTCATTACCCGCAACGGGCAGGCGTTTATTCCCCTTCGTTCTGTTTTTGACAAGCTGGGGGCCGAGGTCACTTATGATTTTAACAGCAAAATAGCGGAAATTAATCAGTCCAAGACAGGAGCCAATCCCGTCTCTCTGCAAATTAATCTTAAAAACGGGCAGACAACGTTGAACGGTAACGTTGTGAAACTCACCAATCCTCCCTTCACGGTGAACGGTATTGGTTATCTTCCACTGAGGCTGATCAGCGAAACGCTGGGGGCCAAGGTAGATTGGATGCAAAAAGAAGATACTATCGTCATTACGACGAAATAAGAAAATTGATATGTCGAATGTGCTGCAAACAAAACCAGACCCAGCAATTTAAATTTAAAAAAGAACCAGTCGAAATATGATTCATGTTTTGACTGGTTCTTTTATGGCTTTGCTAAGGTCTGTATTACAAGCTACATTCTCCATCCGTTTTGGTTGACGCTCGCAATTTCTTTAAAGCTTTCGTCACTTTCCAGGGGGCATGACAATTCGTTACAGCGCAGAATCTTTCCATCTTTAAATTCAAAAATAGCAATAAGCTCGACCCGCCCCTGTTTTCCATCTTTTTTATAATATCCACGGTATACCGTAAAGTAGCGCTTTGTAGCTCATCATCATACAAAAAGTCATAAAACGGTGAAATCATGATATTGCCGATCAGCTTTTGTAATGTAGCAATATGCTGGGCAAATTCCTCCATATTCGTAGTGACTCCATCCGTAACCTGGATATACTCGGGTGCAAAATAATCAGGAATTTTTCTACCTTTAACCTCACAACAATGTCATTATACATATGGGTTAGAAATACTTTTGCCTCTGCTCTGTTCATTCTGCTCACTCCAAGTTTTATAGTAGTTGGGACCATGCATTAAGAAACCGAATGACTACGTCTAATTCTTCTTCAGAAAAAGCATCAAATAATTGATTGTATCGTTCCTTTAATTGTTGGTGCATCCGATCATGTACAGCAGCTAACTTCCTACCTTCATCCGTTACGTTATAATATAATTCTTTATGATTGTCCGATTTTTTCGACGTGAGTACTAAATGATGTTCAATAAGAATATTCACGGCTTTGGTGACCGCTGGCTTGGATATATTCAGTTCAGCAGCCAATGATGCATTATTCATGCCTCCCTGACTACTATTGATCAGAGAGAGAATATGAAGCTGGGTAGTCGTCCATCTTCGATTCTCCTTATTTACTTCTTCCGTCAAAGTATCTAACAAAGCTTGACGTTTCTGAACACTTCTTTCTCTTGCCAGCAGAAAATGCTGAACGGCTTCAAATGTCTGTTCTTGCTTTATATGATTCATAGTTCCACTCCTTTTTTGTTAACCGGTTAATAATTTAAGTTTACTGGTTAACAAAATAACTGTCAATAGCCCATTCGTAACCTCTACATATCCCCTAATAGATCAGGTAAATCTTTATAATTTACAGCGAGCCAGTCCATTTCTTTAGCGAATCTGTATGACTGATCAAGCAATATCCAACTGTGTATAGTCATAATCTAGGCGGTCAAAATCTAGAATTGCACTTAGCTTATCATCGTTGAATAGAACATTGTCCGTCCAAAGGTCACGATGGACCCAACCGGGTGGAAGTGCATCCATCATCTCGGCATGTATCATTTCTGTTGCCTTACGCTAGGTTTCGATATCAGCATATAGCTCTTTTTTATCAGCTTCCTCCGCTTATTTCGATACTGAATCCCAAAAGGCTAAACGTTCCTTACGGCTGGGGAGCACAAATTTCGGGGTGTTTTTGCTCCCTAGCGTCCCGTCGTTTAACCAGAAAAGTCTCCTTGTTCGTGGTGATTTTCCATTTTAGATTTAACCCAACCTCGTTGGATGGGAACAGATTTCAATTATATTTAAATCGAAAAATCGATGAAATGCTTCCATTAGATCTGAATGATTTCAACAAAAAAAAGCACCTCACTTCCGGCCATAATTCCCAAGTAGTGAAGTGCTTATCAGTGGATCATACACTTATTGTTTAGCTTTATTCTCTTTTTCTCTTTCAATCAGCATATCCACGATCATATCAATCTGTCCGTTAATGGCGATCGGATCATAGCGATAGTACGTATCAAAATCGTTAAAGAACACTCTATTGTTCTTCACCGCAGGAAGGTTCCCCCACACAGCTGACGATTTCAGTTGCTTGAGCGCGTCTCCCTTTTTCTCCGGGTCATAGGTTGTCAGGAACATATAATCTGCGGCGTACTGTGGCAATACCTCCAGCGAAAGCTGTACGGTTTGTTCCTTGGAGTTTACCGTTTTCTTCGGCATGTTCAACTTAAGCGCATTGTATACGGCTTGTCCGCCCCGGCCTGCATTGTCTCCAAATATCCAAAGGGCGTTCTTGTCCGTTAGCTCATACAAACCAAAGGTAGCCTTTTCGTCAATAACTCCTTTAAGTCGTGCGCGGCCTTCCGCAGCCTTTTTATCAAATGCGGCAATAAATTGTGCGGCCTTCTCTTTTTCTCCGGTAATATCACCAAACAGCTTGACCGTATCATAAATGTTAGTCGTAGTGCCATACGGAATATACAAGGTCGGGGCGATCTTAGATAAAGCCTCATAGTTTGTATCCTTCATCACCACAATCAGATCGGGTTTGAGTTCCAGCGTCTTCTCCAAATTGGTCGGGTCACCCACTTCTTTGGTCCCCTTTTCCTTGAGCAAATCAGTTATGAAAGGATTTTGAAAGGCCGTCGGCTCCACACCCACCACATTAGCCCCTACGGACAGTAATTCTCCGCCGTAAAAATCCGTCACAATACGCTGCGGTTTGGCCGGAATTTGAATCTCCCCTTTGACCGTTTTAAAGCTTCGCATCTGACCGTCTGTCGTATCAGCGTTTTTCTCTCCAGTGGAAGCTGACTCTTGCTTATCTCCTGAAGATGAAGCGGAATGATTACCATTGCTGTTTCCGCCGCAAGCGCTAATGAATACAGACAATACGAGCATCATAGCAGCCAAAATAAAAAACGATTTTTTCTTCAACATATTAGCCCCCTATGTATTGTAAAAATGATCTTTTCAATTGCATGATAATGATTATCAATATCGTAAGAAATATATCAGGCAGCCTCCCTGCTGTCAACTTAAAATCGAAGTTTCAAAAAAGAGGGGAACTGGAGAATACCTGACCAAATCATCCGATGAGTGGTTCAGCCTTATGAATCATTTGATTCCAGTCTCTCACTGGATTTATGCAAAATACTCTTATAGATAAACCGCAAAAGGCCCTACGGTATATGCTCTAGCATACGATCGTAAGTGCCTTTTGTGCGTACCTGTATTGAAAGATGAACATCCTCTACAAGCTGGGCTTGGATGGCTCCATGCAGCTTTCTGATGAACGATGCTTGGTTTTATATTCTTCTCCCCAATCCTTCATTAAGTTAATAATCGGAGTCAGAGTTCTTCCAAATTCGGTTAGAGAATATTCGACTTTGGGAGGAACCTGCTGATAGACTTCACGGTGAACTACACCATCCTCTTCCAACTCGCGTAACTGGAGCGTCAGCATGCGCTGAGTGATCCCCGGACAGATTCGCCGAAACTCACTAAACCGCTTGGTTCCATACATTAGATGATATAAGAGTATCCCTTTCCATTTGCCTCCAATCACATCCAGTGTGTACTCCACCGGGCAGGCCTGATCCTTTCCATCGGGACATTCTCCAAAGCCGCCTTTCCGATTTCGCATAGGTATTTTTCCCCCTTGGTATCATTTTGTATACTACAGCACATTAATGTGCGTACTTCTAAAACAGTCCTGTATATTCTAATATTAAGCATGCCACTTGGTAAGCGTCAAATTCAATAAAAATTCACAAGGAGTGAGTAAACTATGGACACCGTAACAACAACTAAAAATCAAATCTTATCTGCATATGAGTTCAGACATGCTACCAAAGAATTTGACAGCCATAAGAAAATCAGCGATTCGGACTTCGATTTTATTCTTGAAACAGGTCGTTTATCCCCCAGCTCGTTCGGCTTTGAACCCTGGAGGTTCGTTGTCGTCCAAAGTAACGCCATGCGTGAGAAGCTGCTCCCGTACTCTTGGGGAGCCAAAAAACAGCTACCTACAGCGAGCCATTTTGTACTCATTCTCTCCAGACTGCCTAAAGACATGTTGGCCTCATCCGACTATATCAAGGGTGTAATGGAAAACGTACAGCAATTGCCTGCTGAAGTGGCTCAAGGCAAAGCAAAGGTATATGACGCCTTCCTGAAATCGGATTTTGGGCTGGAGGAAAATGAAAGAGCGATGTTCGAGTGGGGTTGCCGACAAACCTACATCGCACTGGGCAATATGATGACAGCGGCAGCTCAAATCGGAATTGACTCCTGTCCGATCGAAGGTTTTAATAAAAACAAAATTGAACAAATTCTTTCCGAAGAAGGCATCATGGATGCCGAGCATTTCGGCATTTCCTGCATGGTGGCTTTTGGATACCGTCTGAATGAGCTGCGTGGAAAAACTCGGCGACCTGCGGATCAAGTTATTGAATGGGTATAACTAAAGGACGAGAAGACCAAAAAGAACCGAAAGCGATATGCTCTCGGTTCTTCGATTCTTCGGTTCTTGTTCTTACTGATAGTTCACTTCTTCTGCGAAGTAAATCTCCTTCAAACGATCCTTAACGCGCTGAATTTCCTCTGCTGTTAACGGAGCCGTAGGCTTTAGCTTGAAGTTTCTTCCGGTGACATAGCTTACATCCGTGTTCCTATCCAGGTTGAATGGTGTTTTTGGAACCGGATTTCGGGTATAGTCGGTAAAATCAATAATGGACCATGCCATATCTCCATCCTCCTTGGATAAAATGATCCGCTGTGAAGCATTTTCAGTCCACAAGTAACGCAGATTGGCCGGTGAATTATTGGAGTCCATAACTGCCTTAATGCCGGAACCCCTAAACATGAGCGAAAATTCCGTATGATCATTATTCGATCCAGCTAACGATTCATAAATCTGTTTCAGCCCATCCACTCCCACAATCTCGACCTCACGGTCAGCAGGGAAGTGATTCACAAAGTTCTCCCATATTTGAGACATGTTATGGTTTTTGGCAAGCCAGTTGATGTCCAAAATAATAGACATGTAGTTTACCGTATTTAAACGTTGATACGGGTTATCTAAATATTGCTGTGCTATATACAGTTGTGGTGCCGCATCCGTTTCAGTCACATATGGGTCACCTGGATGGAGAGTCCAGCGTGAGGAATCCTTTGTATAGCGTGATCCAATGGGATCAATCGTAATCGAGTTCATAAACACGATACCGCTATTATTTGTAAGCCCCTGTGCTGGAACAATCGGATTATCCTTATTGGACCAGTAAGGCATCAAAGGTGAACCTTCACCATACATGCTGTTCACATTATACTGTGTAGCCGACCACCCCATCGCTGAAGTGATCTTAAAATGATCTTTAAGCCATTGGGCCTGCTCAGGGTTCACCGTAAAACTGGTCAGTGATTTAGGCAGATACTTCCGGTATTGGTCTGTATCCATGCTTTCAAACACTGAAGGTGATCCCAACGAACCGGATTGGTGCAGCTCATTGAGTGCATTATAACGATACATATACAACCACTCGTTCATCCGTGCTTCCCATTCAGGGAGTTCGTACAGATTATTCGGATACCCGTCCAAAATCCCAACTTCATCACCATACTGATCCACATATTCCAAAACCTTTTTAAGCTGCGGGCGATTCGTTTCTACAAAAACAAATCTATTTTCCATGGCCCAGGTCACTTTTAAGTTGGGGCCAAAGTGATCCATCAGCAATTGACGAGCCTGCTCAATTTGCTCTACCGTGGTCGTACTGCCCGCATCTTGTCCCTGTAGCATCATCGAGACAGCAAAATATTGCTTTTTGCGCTCTCCCGGTACTACAGTTAACTCGGCATCGGATATGAAGTGAATTCCCTGAGATGGTGATTCAACCTCGATCTTGAATGGAATGACAGAGTTCACTGCTGGAATCAGATGCAGACTGGCAATATGCCCATCCTCGTCAAATATCCCCCTAGAATCCTCTATCCGAAGCTTCAAGTCTGACGGCAACAAACCTGGCGGTATGACCTCTCCCTTTGCATTGTGAAATACATAGGGCATACTCCAGGCTACAGGGTCTAGAGTAGTGGCCTGTGAAATGGTGTACGTCGCCAAGTATACGGACCTGATTACACTCGGGTCCTCTACTGGAGGAGTCTTCCCTTTCACGATCAGCTTGGTCTGTGCTTTAAGTACCCGATAGGGTTTGGCAATTGTGACTTCTATCTCTACAGGAATGTAACCATCAGCAGCAGGAATATTTTCGGAACGCGCGATTTTCCCTTGTTCATCAAAAACACCTAATGTATCACTAAATGTGTAAGTGACACTTGTGACGCTGACATCGGGAATGCTTACCAAGCGTCCTTCATTGTATAGCTGAAAGGACAGCTGATACGCAGGATACGTTTCCGGTTGATTTACCAACTCCGGCGCCTTGATTACAACCTCATCCACTACAAAATCCGAAGAATGATCCGGTGGAATCACCGGTGGTTTCGGTTTCGGTCCTGGTGGCGGCGTTACTGGCGGTATTACTGGTGGTCTAGGACTAGGATCTGATGGTCTAACTGGCGGTTCCGGCTTCGGCTCTGTTGGTGTTATCGGCGAGTCCGGTGGATCCGGCCTTGGACTATGGCTTCTGGGCTCTTCGATTTCCGGATTCGCCCGCTGATGGCTAATTTCAGGCGCCAAGTCTACCACTACCTTCTTCGATTCTGGTAGGCTGATCGGCTGATTTGTCGTTGCTGCTACACTTCCTAATGACTCCAGCAAACGCTTGGCACGTTCTCTCAGATCGTCACCGCCTAGCCATATCCGATAAGCAACCAGTGTAGCATCTTGCCGTCTCACAGACTCTTTGGGGTGGAAATAGTGATTTGTATCCCCTTCCATCAGTTCCAACCGTTCCATCAGCCATACGCTCGTTTGTGCATAGTCTGATATATCAGACTGATCCACAAAACTGGATATACTGGAAGCGCGGGTATCTTCAGAAACACCGAAATACCTGGCATACCAAACTGCCATATCCTGGCGAGTCATATTGTGCTTTGCACCGAATAACTGATCACTAATTCCTTTGGTAATGTTCTCTTCCTGCAGGGTCTGCACATAAGATAGAGCCCACGGCGACACATCTGTAAAAGGAACAACACTTCTGGTGTTCGACGTTCGTTTTACGGTTTTAGCAAAGATACTCGCCCACTCCTGCCGCGAAATAAAATCTATGGGCCGGAAGCTGCCATCGTGATAACCAGTAACAACCCCTTGAGCAGCCATGGCTTCAATCGCATCAGCAGCGTAGGAATGCTCAATATCGTTAAAGGCCCTGTCTGCAAAAACAGGTACAGTATGTACGCAGAACAACCAAACAGCTAGTAAACCAGCCATGTACAGCCTAATTTGTTGTAACTCCTTTTTACATTTCATAAGATTCTAGAGCATTTCCCCTCCTTTATGATGTAATACCAGATCACTTCCCCATGTACTCCTGTTCATTTGTGAAAATTTTCTCTTTTGTTTTCAAACGAATTTTCATAACAATTGACACCAAACTGTATATACTTGAATTATCGGAATAATCTCCCTAGGTTTGAATAAAGACTGTAAAAAAAGTCGCTTTAGGTATGCTGAATTATCCTTTAAATCGTCATTATTTTAAAGCCATATATCCCGATCATTTAAAATGGTTTTCATTGGAAATCAAATTTTCACCCCTTTTCTTCCATCACTGTATGTTCTCATTGCCAGCGTAGAAATAAAAAAGATAACAATGTATATAATCCCAGATGGGTATACACTCTGTTATCTCTACTATTGCAGATCACTCTCACTTACTTATTTGCTCGTTATTTGGATCACGTATTAGCCATTCTATATCATCTGGGCTATTCTTTTGTAGCAGCACCTTGATAAACATAATAGTAACCCTCTGAAATCCCATCTTGCGGATAAGCTGCAGGATCTTCGCTTGTTACTTGACCTACAAGCTCCCGATTTATAAACGTGTGAGATCCTTCCTCTATTAGCGCTTCAGCAGACATACCACTGATAGGTCTTACTGTACTGGACCAGAATGTAACTAAATATATATCGTCAGGATTAAATTGAAAGCGTCCTTCACTTGGCGTCCCCTCATAAAACAGCTCAGACAAAGAAGTAGCTTCTGACCCTCTCATAAAAATTCGAATATCACTAGTTCCATTCCATCTATGAGGAATTCCACCTCTGGGATTGATATACTCTACAACCTCAGGCTCCTGATCGCGAAGAAAATCAGTAACTGTAAATTTGTAAACCGCATCCGTTATGCTTTCGGTTACAACTCCAGTTGTTTTCCCCGTTTTATAGCCGCTGAAATCTCCATACACATTTGGGGTTTGGCTTAAAGCGGCAAAAAACCTTTCCTGATCCATATATTCTACTCTTCCAGGTACTGCAGTCAATCTATATGTCTTCACCTCAGTACCCTTGTACTTGTCCCAAGTATATTCTGTGGTAGCTGCGTAAGATACCCCGCCGTTCCAGCCCAATGATGCTACTACTAGCAAGGCTAACATCAAGAGCAATGACCATTTTTTCAACATCTTCCCCTTAACCCCTCTCCATTTGCACTCCAATTATTTAATAAAATTATAGCTTCTCTAAAATTCTATTAACAGTTAAAATTTAGAAGAAAGTATAGATAATTTATGTCCTTTGTAAATTGGCTAGACCTAAACAAAATTAGTACTTTCTTTCTATTTCTCTTTGGTTTATTATTCATTAGTATGTATTATTATTCATTTATATGGAGGATACCTATGAACCTTAAAATGATTGAAGAGCTATCCTTGAACAACTGGCAGCCCCTGTCCACTTTGCTTTACGATGGATGGATTTTGCGCTTTGCAGATGGTTATACCAAACGTGCCAACTCGATTAACCCGATTCATTATTCAACCTTTGACCTCGATCATAAAATTGAAGAGTGTGAGAACTTATTTTCAGATCGTAACTTGCCCGCAACCTATAAAATCACTCCCTTTATCCATCCTGAGCATTTAGATCGCATTTTAGAGGAAAAGGGCTATTCCCTCATTGACCCAACAAGTGTTCAAACCTTGAAGCTGGATAACCTAAGCAGCCCCCAACTAAATTCGGTGAAAATAGATGAACATATGAATGAAGAATGGTTAGCGCATTTTTGCAGACTCAATCATGTGAAAGATCATCATAAGGGCATCATGGAACGCATGTTATCTAATATCATAACGAAGAAAGGGTTTATCTCGCTTTATGACAACAATCAAGTTATTGCTTGCGGTCTTGGAATTATAGAAAGAGAGTATCTAGGTTTATACGATATTGTGACCGATTTAAATTACAGAAATCAGGGCTTCGGGGAACAAATGATATTACATTTGCTCCAATGGGGACAAGAACACGGGGCCAGATACAGCTATTTAGCCGTTGTAGCCGATAATAAACCTGCACAACGGCTTTATGCCAAACTAGGATACTCGGAAGTTTATACGTATTGGTATAGGGTTAAAGCTTGAGCCGTTTTTCTGTTTCCGAAGTAAGCTGCTTTTACCTTGGCAAAAGAAAAACCGAGCGAACTCAGTACGTAACCTGAATCTCGCTCGGTCATGATCTCTGCATTTTAGCAGCCGTCTATTTCTTATCTAATTCTTCAATTCTCTGCCGCTTTCCTATGCCAAAGACAAAATAGCCGGCAATGACGATCGCCATGAATGATGCTCCGACAATCAATGGCGTGCGCGTGTCTGGATTGAACCACATTCCAACGATCACCAGGGATAAGAAGATAATGGTGATGTAGTTGCTAATCGGGAAAAAACGAGACTTGAAGGGATGATCTTCCATTTCGTTCTTCCACTTTTTCCTGAATTTAAATTGGCTGATCGCCATTGCAAACCACGGTACCATGCCTGGAAGGACACTGGCGCTATAAATATACAGGAACAGCTTGGAATCAGGGATTAAGTAATTAAACAGCACTCCCACCAGCAGCAAGGAAATGGTCGCAATAATACTGTTTCTGGGAACACCGCTTTCGGATACTTTCCCAAAGAACTTGGGGGCCTGTCCGTTTTTAGACAATGTATATAACATTCTTCCCGCACTGTAAATCCCGCTGTTGCAGCCTGACATCGCAGCTGTGAGAACAACAAAATTGATAATGCCCGCAGCGGCAACAATCCCTACTTTGGCAAAGGTCAGAACGAAAGGACTGCCGATCTCGCCAATTTGATTCCATGGATAGATCGTAACAATGACAAAGATCGCACCCACGTAAAAAATCAGAATACGCCAGATAATATTCTTAATGGCCTTTCGCAGCGTCATTTTCGGATTTTCTGCTTCACCCGCCGTAATGCCCACCATCTCTATACCTTGATAAGCGGCCGTTACAATACAGAGCGCAAATAGAAAACCTTTTAAACCACCTGCAAAAAAACCGCCATGGCTGTACAGATTGGAGAGACCAATCGGTTGCCCGCCGTTCCCCAGGCCAAAGAAGATCATACCCGTGCCAATAATCAGCATAAAGATAATGGCGACAATCTTAATCATGGCAAACCAAAATTCAAATTCTCCATAAAATTTCACAGCCGCCAAATTGGCTAACGCAATAATGATGACACCTGCCAAGGCTGGCAGCCATTGCGGAATGTCAGGGAACCAATAGCCCACGTACACCCCAATCGCAGTAACCTCCGCCATCCCTACAGTAACCCATAAAAACCAATAGCTCCAAGCGGTCAAAAAACCGGCCAAAGGGCTAATATATTTATGTGCAAAAGTAGCGAATGAACCTGTCACCGGTTCGAGAATCAGCATTTCTCCCATCATCCGCATGACAAAAAACATAATAATCCCGGCTAAGAGATAGGCCAACAGCACAGAAGGCCCCGCCCATTTTATCGTACTTGCTGACCCCATAAACAAGCCAACGCCAATGGTGCCTCCAAGCGCAATCAGCTCAACATGCCGTGGCTTTAGCCCTCTCGTTAATTGTTTCGATTCCAAAAGAACGCTCCCCTTCGTATATGTTCATCATCAAACTGAAAGATATGGAAAACAGCCCCTATCCCAAAAAGGATATCGAGATATCGGTCTGCCGTGATGCTGATTTTGCCAATACAGAGCTACTTCATCATCCGAGTGCGTACAAGGAAATCACGTCCAAATATGAATCAAGCCTTGCTGTTCCTGAGTCCGACCCTGTAGCAATGAAAGAATTGTATGACAAAAAAAACGGAAAATCAACACTTGTTAATTAACCAATGGTTAAAGAATAATGGTAAAAAATAGAGGACCAAATTTGTCGTTGCGACAGCTTATTCACTATGACCACGCTTAGAGCTAATATATTTCACGGAAACGTGTTTATCAACGACAAACTTCAATATTGCTCCATCAAAAATGATCATTTTCCTACAATTTATCTACAAATAATTCTTAGTTGCTTTCTTTGCATTCCTGATATGTATTTCATAGCTTGCTCAAAAAGTATTCTTTTAACGTTATAGAAAAGAAATTTTATTGGTTTGTATCTTTCACATACTTGAGCAATTCTCCAGGCTGGCAATCCAGCGCAGCACAAATACGGTCAAGTGTATCCAATGTAATGGATTTAACGTCAGCCCCACAGTCAGACACCCACTGACTTATCGTATTGGAACGTATCCCTGATTTTTTCGCCAAAGCATACATTGACATTATTAACTCCAATACCAACTGTTCGTTTCCCAGCCTCCGCAGGCATTCGTCAGATGTAAAGAAGTTTCATATATGCGAGTAATCATACGCTGAATATTCTTGCTCAGTAGCTTGTCGAACAGGTCATCAGTTATATTTTATTTGCACCATAACCACCAAAAAAAAGACCTTAGCAAAGATAACTCCTTATCCCTGTTAAGATCTTGTCTTTGTTAAGGTCTTGTCTTTGTTAAGGTCTTGTCTTAAACTGTAACGGTCCTGACATTATCTTGTGGATAACGAAGCCCATTTTTGCTCCAGCCACTGATCAAACTCAGCACCCTTGTCACCTTCATAGACGTCGTAGATGTCGACCCTCATCTTGTGCAGCTTCTCGCGAAAATCGTTATAGGTATGGTCGGCTGGCAGGCTTTTTTTAATCCGTACCAGGATCTTCGTCAGGCCCTTTACAAGCTCACCCTCTTTGCGCACAGGTGGCTGTACATTCTCGCCCCATTCCTGAAGCTTGCGGTAAGCGGCTTGCTGAACGGCATATACCGTATCATTATTCAATCGGTGTGTCAGCACGTCAATCGTCTGCTGGTTCTTCCATGCACCCAGATCATTTACCGCAGCTAGACGCGCTTTCCAATCGGAGGTTCGGTTTACAGCTACTTTAAGCTGCTCATATACTTCTGCAAATTCCTGCTGAGTTTCGTTGTTTTCCAAAATAATCTCATCCTTTTCTATAACTGAGTCAATCTATATTCGATCCTGTAGCGGTTCCACCATTAGAACACTTTGTTCACCTGTTCTTCGACCCTGTGGCTTTACTAAAAAAATCACTACATTTGCTGTTCATCATGATTGCCGTTTGTTAAATATAACATACTTGCAGGTCTTCTTCATATCTCGAACCATCTTCTTTATTTACGAACTTACATGGAAAGTTAAATTGAGCTTTTGATGCTCCGGCTCTCTTGCTTTTAGTTAGAGTAGTACTAGCTTTAATAAAAACTTATGTTCGTATACAATGAATGGGTTGGAAAATATATTCCACATGAAAAGAGGAGATTCATATGACAGATTTTTCATTACAGTTTTATGATTTTAACGTATGGGCAAATGAACAAATTTTCAAGCGATTAAAAGAGCTGCCCAAGGATGCTTATCGTCAAGAAGTTCAAAGTGTGTTTTCATCGTTATCGAATGTATTGGCCCATGTTTATCTTTCCGATCTGGGGTGGATAGAAGTTTTTTCTGGTAAAAGTATGAACCATGCATTGACGTTAGCTGAACAACTAAAAGAACAAACAGAGTCAAAAGGATTAGAGGAAATGGAGACCATGTTTTTTGAGTTATCCGAGCGATTCAAATCGTTCCTGAACCAAAAAGGAAATATAGACAAGCCTCTTGTCATTGAGAATCCTTCTGCCGACCTCATGAAAACAAGGGTATCCGAAATTGTCCCTCACATTGTGAATCATGGAACATATCACCGTGGTAATATCTCAGCCATGTTACGACAAATGGGTTACGCTTCTGTGTCAACAGATTATGGACTTTTCTTATATTTAAAAACAAGGGTTTAGCGTATATTTCCGTGCGTAATTTGACTGGCCTTCGAGTATGGAAAAACCGCCATTCGAAACTACAAAATACTCATACCCCCATATTTCACTTGACTTTTATTGCTCTACGTTCAGCAGATCAATCTGTAATGGAAAAGTTTGAGTCCATTCTTTCGCAAATTCAGAACAGCGTTAATGCAATACATCATGAATTCTCATACCAAAGAACAAGCAGTACGTGGACGATGTGGCTTTGATTCGGGCTATTCAAGACCCCGGCGAGGCAACAAGGGAATTGTTTAAATGTAAGGACAATAACATATTGAGATTGAATTTCGTCCCCAACGAACCCCTCTACTGGATCGGCTACACTCTTATACCAAGCGAGCGATGCTCTCCACATGCCTTGTGGCGGTGATCATGATGCCGTATGAAGCTGGTAGTCCCTTGACGACACGGTATTTTTCGAAGGGTTGCTTTTTCAATCCTAAAATTTTGAAGTTTCTATTTTCGCCAACTATTTGGCACCAGCATTTCTATTACGTCATTTAAGCAGATAGTCACTTTTAACACTTATTATCAAAAAAAGTTATTGCATTTATTCTCTACTAAAGCTTTTGGCCTCCAAAAGGATCCAATTGTCCTCATCTGGCGGCAAGGCCAATTTATATGTCGGATTCGCTGCTCCCAGCTGCAAAAAACCATTTCCAAAATCTAATTCCACATGAACAATTATTTTATTTCCATTTCATCAGGATATTCAGTAATATCCTTAACCCTTGCATTGAAAACAGTTTTATAGAACTCTATTGCCTCAGAAGGATTCTTCACTGTTTCAGTCATTGTTACTCCTCCTTTAAATGATCATAACATATCAATTTTATGCTTATATCTTCATTGGATTGAATTCATCAACTCATAGAAATATTTGGAATCCTGAGTCTTATTAAGACTGTACCAGGCATCTAATGTTTTTGAAGAAAACACACCCAGAGCTCTTAAGACGTGTACAGAAAATTCCAACGGAGCTGTTCCAGATGCAGTGATCAGTTTTCCATCCGTTACAGCAGACTCCATTTTGTAATACTTTTCGCCCGTGTAAGTGGGACAGATCATTTTAAGGTATTCCAGATCATTGCTTGTATGCCAACGTGAATTCAGCAATCCTGTCTGGGCAAGTCCCATTGTAGCACCACAAATCGCTGCAACCAATATACCTTCCTTTAAACACCTCTCAACGATTTTTAAGATGGGTTGGTGAATTGTTTCTGTCCATGTATCTCCACCGGGTAAAATCAATGTATCCGCGCTTTCAATGCAGCAATCATCCAGTTTGATGTCAGGCAGTATTTTCAATCCGCCCATTGTAGTTACAGGAGTCTTTTCAATTCCCACGGTAACTATTTTTGATGGGGCCAGCCCCTTTTTATAATATCTTCCCGAGTTCAGTTCGGCAGTTAAGTAACCTATTTCCCAATCTGACATTGTGTCAAACACATAAAGATATACCGTATTATTCATTTGCACGTTCTCCTTATTTTACAATTCATCAAGTGATACCAACCATCCATCGGTAATCAATGATTATCATCATTATAAAATAGCTTCACTGACATCTGCTGTCAGTGAAGCTATTAAAGTTGATAATATTCCATTAGCTCCGACGCAACAGCAACAAGTTTTTCCTTCAAACTCTGTGGTTCGATTACTTGAATGGATTTCCCGTAGGATAGGAGAAAATAAGGGACATACGTATGAATTGATTTTTCCTCAAGCAAAAAGATTGCTTGATTGGATGTCCGCTCTTTCAGATGATGCCCCAAAAACCAATGCAGGCATAAGTCATCCAATGCCTCTGTCCTGCCTTCGATAATTAAAGAAATTAAACCGTCCTTGCCCACTAAATCAGGTAACAGATTTTGCATAAAAAATTCACGAGCCGAAAAAGCCTCGGGACGCTTAAATATGATTTGAGTACGCTTGGTCTGTAAAATCCGATCTGCCCGAAAGCTACGGATCTCATTTCTTAAGTGACAAAATGCAACAGTATACCATTTATTGTTCCAGTAGACCATTCCATAGGGATCTATCACCCTATTCTTGGGTTGTTCTTCATGGCTTGAGCGATAATCCATTTCTACAGAGGATTCGTTTGCTACAGCCTGCTCCAATTCTGCCAATACCGGCTGAAGAGAAGGGTCTCCCATGCGGTTAATAACTTCAAATCCGGCTAAATGACGGCTAAGTATACTTTCCTGCTCCTGATTCGAATACATTTTCAATTTTGATGTCGCATTGCCTAATGCCTCACTCAAAGGGTATCCAGCTTCTTTTGCAAAAACAGCAGCATGAAGGAGGCCACTGAAAAAGTCTCCCAGCTCACCAAAAGAGACAGTTCCTCATTTTTTTGAAGAGTCTGTCTCTTTTTTTCGGTATAATTGAAGTATCTTATCCAAGGTTGGTGATCCCTGTGCTCCCGAAACAGCAGAGCTTTTTGTTGAGTCCGTATACAGAACTTTACGATGTACTCATCCCCAAAGATCATATGTTGCGGAGAATGGACGAACTGGTGGACTTTAGCTTTGTGTATGAGGAACTGCATGACAACTATTGTCATGACAACGGACGTACAGCTGTAGATCCGGTTCGGATGTTTAAATATTTGCTACTCAAGTCCATCTTTGACTTGTCTGACATCGACCTGGTTGAGCGCTCAAAAACGGATTTGTCATTCAAGTTTTTTCTGCATATGGCTCCAGAAGAAGCTGTCATTGATCCCAGTCTACTCACCAAGTTTCGCAAATTACGACTCAAAGGTATGAAGTTGTTAGATTTGCTCATCGGCAAAACGGTGGAAATCGCCATCGAAAAAGGCGTTATTCACAGTAAATCTATTATTGTGGACGCAACTCATACCCAAGCCCGCTACACTCAAAAAACACCGCAAGCCGTGCTACGGGAACGTTCCAAGCGTCTCAGAAAGGCCATCTACACGCTGGATGAATCCATGAAAAGTAAGTTTCCCGCCAAACCCGCCACGGATGTCCTAGAAGATGAAATCCAGTATAGCCAGCAACTGGTCGCTGTGATTGAACAGGATGGGCGATTTACCGGACTGCCGAAGGTTACAGAACCGTTGAATTTATTGAAAGAAACCGTCACCGACGATGTGGAGCATCTGCAAACGTCTGCGGATCCCGATGCCAAAATGGGTCACAAAAGTGTGGACTTCTCGTTTTTTGGTTACAAAACCCACATCGCTATGAGTGAAGAGCGAATCATAACAGCGGCAACAATTACCACCGGGGAAAAACACGACGGCAAGCAACTCCAAACCTTGATTGAAAAAAGTAAGGCGGTAGGAATGAAAGTGGAAACGGTGATTGGAGATGCAGCCTATTCAGAAAAAGATAACCTCGCCTACAGTGCGCAAGAAAACATCCAACTGGTCGCAAAACTACATCCTTTGATTACTCAGGGAAACCGAAAGAAGGAAGACGAATTTGAGTTCAATAAAGATGCAGGGATGTATGTGTGCAAGGCTGGTCATCTGGCAACTCGCCGGGCGCGGCAGGGGAAAAAAGGCCGAGGAGAAAACCAAACCGACACCTATTACTTTGACGTAGAAACATGCAAGCGATGCCTTCTTCGGGAAGGCTGCTACAAGGACGGGGCAAAAAGCAAGACGTATTCTGTAAGTATAAAAAGCGACGAACATCTGGCTCAAGCCGTATTTCAGGAGAGTGAGGTCTTTAAGACCAAGGCCAAAGAGCGATACAAAATTGAAGCCAAGAACAGTGAACTCAAGCACAGACACGGGTATGATGTGGCATCCTCCTCGGGTCTGATTGGCATGGAAATGCAAGGAGCGATGGCGATTTTCGCGGTGAATCTGAAGCGGATCTTGAAGTTAATGAGCTAAAAAGAGGAGCACTCGTAGACATGAGGAAGCAAAAAAAAGACGACATCTCATTCAAAAACAAAGGAATGAATGTCGTCTTTTTAATGGATTCTCTTTCAGCTATCTGTAAGAACCATGTTTTTCAGTGACCTCGCATGAAGGAGTGCCTTTTTTTCCTCAATATCAAATAGCAGAGGTGCTCTGATAAAATTATTCAGCAAGCTATACCCACCATTATGACCTGTGTCGGATATTATAGGCACTCCACTGGCACATAGTGCATCAATATACCGATAAACTGTCCTTATATTTATTTCTAACTTTTCGGATATTTGTTTTGCAGTCATTTTTACACCCGAATTCAGCATCCATAGAATCGCCAGCATATTATCGTTTTTTGGCATAACATGAACCCTCATCTTTCATTAAACCTCAATATTTTATAAATATCTTTGTGCCAGAAGTGACCGCAGCCTCACCCAAAGTTTTCTTCGGGATGCCAGAAGGCAAGCAGCATAAAGTGGAACGAGATGTATTTTATCGGGTACGGAAAACGTTCCATGAGCTGGATGCGGAAAAGCCCGGAGAACAACGTGCTGACTCGTATGTCACCTATATGATTGAAAGTCTGCAATACTACGCTCTAGGTGACCTTATCACGTTATCCATTGGACAAGGCAAAGAGTTGGTCGTCGTTCGGGCAGTGACACGGTTAGAGGATGGCTTACTGCGTACCCTTTATGATCTCCAAGCGGAACAGAATATTCGCTATGCCCGTTATGAAAACGATCAGGCCACCGGGATTTCGCTGACAGGAACGGTGCTGAAGGTACAGCAAGATTTTGTGCAGCTTCAACTCGACATCGATCCGAAGCAAGATCCTGTCAAAGCCTGCTGGTTTCCCGTAGCCGCCCGTTATGTTGCGGAAGAACATACTGGCTGGTACGATATGCCTGAAATCGGGGAACAAGTGGAACTGTATTTGCCTACAAATCGCGAACAGGATGCCTATGTGACGGATTCGCTCCGACAACAACGTCACGCAAATGGACAGCCGAATGTGAAGGGTATGGCAGCATGTGCAAGGTAGCGGCGTAGAAATGTCTGAGCAAGAATTGACCCTGTCCACCTCGGATGGATTTTCTATTACACTGCACGAGGATACGGGCATCACCATCAACAGTCCGGGGGATGTACAGGTTCAGGGTGGTCACGTGAAGCTCGATGCAGGTGAGGAACTTTCGCTCAAGGCTGGAACGGCGCTGTATCTAAAAGGCGGAGCCAGCAGTATGGTACTGGATGGTGAGACGGATACCAAAGCTCCAGTGATTTATCAGGAAGGTACAGTGAAGGCACCTGTTTTCGTGGCTGACCTCCCTCCTGTGCCGGAACCCCCATTGATGAGTATCAAAGCATTTGAAGCAGCTCAGTCAGCAGCCAAGGATTCATCTAGCAGCCAAGCCTCACCCCCTAAAGCAAAAGTCACCAGTCCAGCAGAGCTTCAGAAGGCTAATGCTTTGATGGGGACAGTATCCAAGCTATTAGGTTCCATTCCGGTGATGGGGAAAGTGGCTAGTGTAATGTTAAATACAGTTGGTGGACCCGCAGGTAAAGTAGCAGCAACTGTTTTGCAAGCAACTGCATCGATCCCAGTTCGGAGCAAAGGAACACCTACGACTGGAGGAAACAGCAAGGGGAGCGGAGTTCATCCGTTAAAATACTTGGCTGGTTTAGCCCTTCAAGGACTGATTAGTCAATACGAGCATGAGCAAGCGAGACAAGCCTATTATAGCAAGTGGATTTTAGGAAAAGCATATACAAGTGCGCGTCATATAGCGCATTCCGGTGGCCCACTGGAACTGGTTCAAAACCTGCTGAAAGAGTCAAATGCTATGGTACATGCGTATCAGCAGATTCCTGTAGATCTGAGACAACGTTGGAGGGCCAAGCACGATAGCTACATGGCAGCTGAAAAAGCAAAAGTATCCTATAATTTTGATGAGTATGATAAAAAATTTATGGGTACTATGTGGGTCCTCAGTAAAAATGGAGTTACCGATCAGAAAGCTGCACAAGCTTCTCTTGCCTATAACGAAGCTATCAAAAATGGAGAAATCAAATTACATCACGAACCAGAAAATGTGGATATTTTCGTAGAACAAATTAAAGCAGCAAGTTCCTCTTTTCATACTGTTGAACATGTTGATTTGTCTTATCAGAGTTAATTCAACAAATTTGAATGTAATTCCTTCTTTTCCCTATAAGTAGTAGCTATATGGCCATCATCAAAAAAAGGGAACAGCCAACTATCGACCATTCCCCATATGTATCAGCTTCCCCTTCCAATTCAGCCTCGTAAAACAATTAGATATCCTCAATCACCTTCTGAATCAACTCATTGTCCTCTTGAGCCTCCTTATCCCCTAGCACATTTACCTTTTCGGCTTGCATGCCTTTTAGAAATCGAATTACCATCTTCACTTTTGCCTTACCCAATTGGATCACCCTTTCGGTTTAGTCAGCACATGATACCTCTGACCTTGCCGACTCAGCAACAACTTCATGATAGCCAAATCGCTTACCTTCCCGATCTCCAGAATCAACCCGTCTTCGTCAATTAAAATCGTCATCATTTTTTCAACGTCTTTTTTCGCATCACCATAAATCACATTGCAGTTCTTAAATGCATAACCTGTCTTCATCGTTTCTCCCTCCTGTTTACGCTCATACTATTTAATAATGAATTATACATTCATTTTTGAGAAAAAAAAATATGGGGACTGCCTTGATGCAAAAAAAAAATGATGGACCGTCCCGCAAATAATCATCCCTACTTGTCGACAATTATTCATTCAAGCTTTTTAGTCCATGCAGCCTGTATAGACTAAGTGCTTCAAAAATCCGTTTCCGGCTATCGGCGCTCATATCCCTCTTCAATAAATCCAAAGTCATATTGATGACATTATTGGCAATGATGTTCAGCAAAATCATATTTTCATCGGTTCCGATTTCATACCTTTTATAAGTATTTTTCAAATAGGGCTTCTTGGTTTCGATCATCAGATCGATCAGTTCGTTTTTTGCATTGCTGTAAATCGTCCCTTTATTTTTTTCGAAAATAATGACGATCTGCATGCTATATTGAGTTAATAGGTTGATTTGCTCCTGAACAATGGCCGATTTTTTTTCGTTATGGGTTTCTTCAAAAAAAGTCTGGTTATCGATATGAATGCTTTCCACTAACACATTCTTCAAATAATCCACTAAAGACGGCGGAACAACCGAAAAAAATAACTCCTTTTTATTTTTAAAATAAGTATAAATATTTCCTACAGAAATTTGGATTTCATCCGCAATATCGCTCATTTTGGCATCTACAAAGCCTTTTCGAAAAAATACCTTTAAAGCGGCTGACTCAATTTCTTTTTTCACTTCATCTTTTTTCGCCTGTATAATGAGCACCCTCATTCAATAATGAATAATTCATTCATTTTTAGTGTAGTTCAGTGGCTTAGAATTGTCAAACCGGAGCAAGACAACAGAAACTTTGAAGTTACGATAGGTGATGGTTGCATTGAATAGCCGAATATAAAAAAACAGGGAAAAGACATGATGGAAGCGGGCTTGTCCCATTTTCCATTCAACCTATTCCCCGATTTTTTTCAAGTCTTAATCATGTCTTCAGCACGAGTTTGTCACAAATGCCCTAATGTTAGTTTGTTACACCATCTCTAACCAACAAAGCATTTATTTTCATAATGTACTACGCCGCAGTTCATAAAAATACTGCACAATTGGATGCTTTAACTTCATCTTCTCGGTCATATTTAATATTCGCTTTTTTCCAACTCGTCTGTCCACTAAAGCTAGAATATTCAATAAGATATCATTACTCTCTAAGCTTTCCTCTATAGAAATAGATAAAAACTTATTAGCAACAACGATAAAATTTGATTTACTTAATGAGGCCTGTGCTGACAAAAGATCCTTTGCATATTCTGATATTTTTCTACTTCTTGCAATTACTTTTAGACGATCCTCCGGAACGATCCCCTTGGTATCTTTTCTGATCGCTTCAATTTCTTCATTGTTGATAGGCACTTGGATATCTGGATCATTCTTAATTTCCTGCTCCGACTGATACCACCTGATTGGGCTAGTTATATCACTCATATTGAGTATGTTCTTTTTATCTACGGCAATATAACAAATTCCCGATTTATCAAGTAAATAACGGTAACTGGTTGCCCGGTATTCGACCCTTCCATATAACGCAGGACAGAGGAAACTCTCCAGCTGTTGCTTCAATTTGCTCCAGGACATGTATCCTCCTATGTTCTCAAAGCCTACTACCAGTATTTGCGGTTGTCAGGCTTTCTTTTTGAAAGATGAGACAGTTTATTTGAATAACTTTGTATCCTACATTCATTAACTTCATAAACTGCTTGAGTTCCTTCTTCAATCGGACAATACTCTCCACTGTACTACCACTTGCCTGTAAAGACTGCAAGTGCTTCTCTGACTGCTTTATTGCTTGCGCCGCCTTGGACTCTACCCGCCCCATGACTTTCTTCTCACTGAGGGATTCAGCCATGTTACGAATATCATCCAGATTACGCTTTTGAGTTCTTTTTCCTTGACGCTATGCTGACTGCAAACGTGCTTACCATGCTTATAGTAGTTGCCGTATACATAGCCCTTTCGATAGGACTAGCAATACCTAACTTATCAGATTACAAAATTACCGGGGTGTATAACCAATTAAATATATCTTTAGCCTCACGCTGTTCCCAAGCGAAAGTTTAAAAAAGAGCCAAGAAATATCCTTGACCCTTTTCCATCAATTCTACACATTAATACCCAATATTTTCAACTGTTCATTGATCTTAGCTTCAAGATCAGCGATTTCTTGTTTATCTTGCTCTAATAGCTTACTCACTTCGGCAAGGTCAATGGTTTGTTCTTCTTTAGACGTATCCACGTAGCGAGGAATATTTAAGTTAAACTCGTTTTCTTTGATTTCTTCAAGTGATGCCACGTGAGCATATTTATCAACATCCACACGATTTCGGTACGTTTCGATAATCTTATTGATGTTTTTATCAGTAAGTTTGTTTTGATTTTTACCTTTTTCAAACTCATTACTTGCATCGATAAACAAGATGTCTTTTGTTTTACGATTTTTCTTGAATACTAAGATAGTAGTTGGGATGGATACGCCATAAAACAAGTTGGCAGGTAACCCTATAACTGTATCAAGATAGTTTTTCTCAATGATCGTTTGGCGAATCGCACCTTCTGCTGCACCACGGAACAAGACACCATGCGGTAATACAATCGCCATGGTGCCAGTATCATTCAGATGATACAAGCTGTGTAAAATGAATGCATAATCCGCCTTAGTTCTAGGAGCGAGTTTACCATATTCCCTGAAACGTGGATCTTTGAGTTTCGTTTCGCTATTGTCCCAATGAGCAGAATAAGGAGGATTCGCAACCACGGCATCAAATGAGCGTGGGTGGTCAGTTCCTTTTGCATCTGGTCCATCAGGCCAATCGCTTTCAAGTGTGTTAGCATTAGAGAGAGTCATGTTGTTAAATGAAACACCATGCATCATCAGATTCATACGAGCCAAGTTGTAGGTTGTCGTATTCTTTTCTTGACCATAAAATTTAATCGCCCCTGGTTTATCTCCACCAGGAAGCTCACCTTGAACTGTTAACAGCAATGACCCAGATCCACAAGTCGGGTCATATACCGAAAAAGTATGTTCCGATTCTTCTAGACCGTCTGTTACGATTTTAGCCAAAACTTTAGAAACTTCATGAGGTGTGTAGAACTCTCCACCTTTTTTACCTGAACTTGCTGCAAATAGACCGATGAGGTATTCATAGATGGCGCCTAGAATATCTTTGTTGTCTACACCTTTGTAATCAATGCCATTCACAAGCTTTACAATTCGATTAAGTGATTTCGCACGTTCATTGGTAGAAGAACCTAGACGCGAATCTCCAAGATTGACGTCGTTAAATACGCCACGAAAATCTTTCGCAGCTTCTTTGTTTAATTCAGCATTCTTATTGAAATTATCAAAAATAGTTTGATAATCACTTGGAATCACCATGCTATTTTCAATCTTTTGAACTAAAGATTCCCAAGTATCAAGCGGTGCAATGGCATAGCCTAAACTTGAAGAAATATCTTCTAAGTAGTCATTCAAATCGTCACCGTTCGCTTGTTCTAAATAGGCTTTATTAATTGATTCACCAACGGCAACATCAATCACATTATTTTTAACTAAATACTGTTCTTGATGTTCTGACAGATAACGATAAAACATAAAGGCTAAAATGTAGTTCTTGTATTCAGCGGCATCCATGCTTCCACGAAGCTCATTTGCCATCGCCCACAGTTTTGTTGTAATCGTTTGTAGATTATTGCTCATATTGTTATTTTCCTCCTAGATAAACATCTGTTGTAGTAGTGCTTTCTTCTGCTCTTGCAAGTGTTCCAGCTTACGCTGATGAAGGGTGATGAGGTGGTCTAACTCTTTGAAAAAGCCCCCAATTCTAATTTGCTCTTCTTTATTAGTAGGGAAATAAAATTCAAAGCTATCAACTTCTTTTGAGGAAATATTCGGTTGCGCACCAGCTACTAATACAGATTTAAGTTGATTAGTAAAAAGTTGAGAGCGCGTAATTATAGAAATAAAAGTGTAATCAATAATGTTCAAATCAGAAAAATAACCTACTCGTTGATTTTGATACATTTTTTTGTTGTTACTATTCTTTAATATAGAAACTTTTCCTGTAGTCGCTCCAGACATTGCTAACAGAGCCGCTCCATCTGGCAAAGTATATTTACTGTCATTTAATTGCTCTTCGTAATAAGCATACTCACCCCCAACTTCTTCGTTAAAAAGAATATTAGAAATTTTTATAATTGGAACACCACTTTCTTTAAAGCATGAACTTTGAAAAGCATATCCACCTCGAAGGGGGGAAACCTCTCCCAACGTACGCTGTTCCCAAGCGTCATTGAATCCAGGGAAACGAACTTCAGGAAATTCTTCGCCATTTTTCGGGAACATTTCTTGAAGCAATCCAGTCTTTAAGTTTTTAAATTTATTTAACATACTCTGATGAAGGGTAATAATATTATCTAATCCCCTGAAAAATTCACTTATTTTCACTTGTTCCTTGAGAGTTGGCTCAGAGATAATAATATTATTTAAAATTTCCTGGCTAACATTAAATCGTGTGCTCCCACCAGCTTTACGTTCAATCTGATTTCTGTGGGTATGGTTTAATGAAAGCTCAATAAAATAAGCATCATAGCTACTTTTCTTTTTTCCTCGAATTGAAAAACCACTGTAAAGTGCATATTCCTCTTGCAAATAAGCCTTTGCCCATCCCACTTCTTCACGAATTTCAGAAGAACGAACAAAAACTAAATCTCCTTTTTCTACTTTGTTTTTTTGTTCTATTTTGTTATCAACTTTAACAGAACCCTTAATTTTCTCGTAAGTTAACAACTCTTTTGAAAGTATATCCATTACGCTAATCATTTTTCTTCCTTTACCATAACTTTGCTTTGGAGCATTTATACCATTAGAAAAAAACATCAAGTCAGATAGCTTTCGCTGTTCCCAAGTATCAGTGAATCCAGGAAATCTTATTTTAGGTACATTTTCTTTGTGTTCGCTCATTTCTGCTCTCCCTGTATGGTCTTAATGACTCGATCAAAATCAGAAACTATTCTTCGATGTTTGTTGAATTCTTTATACTCGCCAATAGCCTTTTCCTTAGCTGCACTTTGTGAAATGCGTCCATTTCCATCCAAGATTTCATAGCGATTAATGGCATCTAAGTTGTAATACTTCACTGGCTTTGTTTGTGTTTTTACTTCCATTGCTCCGTGTTGAGTGGTATGTGCAATCTCTGCACTAACCACCTTTTCATCGGCATCATACATTAAAGAATGTATTCCGTTCATTTTGAACTCCAATCTACGTACTTTGTTGAACAGTTTCGACCCATTTACCTTTCTGCCAATTCATCCGCTAGTTCGTAAATCGCGTCGCGCAAACCGTTTCGATATTTCATTTTAGGTAAGGACTGTACTTCTTCATCATGAGCAAGTGTCTTATAGTCAGAACTGGCTTGAGCGATAATGTCACGAATTTGACCCGTATCATCCAAATCTTGCAAGCCGTAGCGATGGCGACTAAACAACTCCCGCATTTGAGCACTTGTGATAATATCCGTAATTCCCCACTTCACTCGGAAGTCAAGAAACATTCTATCGAGGCTAACATTGTTCGCTTGCTGGATAATATGTTCACTGTCACTCAGCTTCACAGGATACTTGAAGTCAGAGCCTGCAGGTGGGAAGTGACCTTTAATAATTGCAACAGCTGCATTCATAATTTTAGTCGCATAATTACGATCATCCAACCCATTGGCAAATTGATTAATTTTTTCTTGTGTCTCTTTAGCTTCTTCATCTTTGCCTTCGTGAACTCGGTTTAATAATTGTTCCACGAGTTCAGTAAGATAATCATAGTCTACTTTAACATCCTTCACATGTGTCATCCGCAGTTCGATTTGATAGATAGGGATTTTCTTCTCTTTAGCAATATGTGACTTCAATTCATTGGTTAAGACGGTTGTCAACATGACTTCTTGCTCTGAAGTCATTCCCAGCTTCTCTACTAACTCATCAGGATCATCATAGTTAAATCCAACTTTTTCACCATCAACTTCATCGGGATCATATTGCTTTAATTTTGCCATTCCTCTGTTATATTCACGGAGCAAATCGAGCATCTCGTCCTTTTTCTTTTCAGATGGTGGCAACTGTTGAAAATCAGTCGTTAAGCTACCTAGCTTCCCAACCACTTCTTTCACTCCATTAAATACATCTTCAAATGGTTTGGCAATGATACCATCTTTCTGATTAGATTCACGTTGTTCTTCTTCAGACAAAATGGCTGAGTCCTTATTGGCATAAACAGCAAGCGCTTTATTCATCAACTTCTCATTTTGCGCAGGCCATCGGTAATTTACCACACGTCCCCATGGTTTCTCTTGCATATCTGCAATACGGTTCGTTCTTGAATAGGCTTGAATTAACCCAGCACCTTTCAAGGTTCTATCCACATAAAGCGTATTAAGTTCAGGTGCATCAAAACCAGTTAATAATTGATCAACCACGATAACCAAATCCAGAAAATTTCGATCGGCGGCCGATTTATTTAAGCGTGAAGTCACGTCTTGCGTATAGCCAGAAATATCATCCATTCCAAAAGATGTGTCAAATTCAGCATTATAAGCTGTAATGGCATGGTACAAACCTTGATTGGCGGCAAGCATACCGTCATTGTTTGAAGTGTTTTGACTAAATGTCACCGCAACTTTTAACCGTTGTCCGCTATTCTTCTTATTTTCTTCGTTGACACGTTGAAACTCATTAAAATACATCATTGCCATTGGCGTACTTGCTTTACCACCACCCACGTGAGTTGTAAACAAAGCATTATACTTTCCTTCATTAGAACGATTACGCCAATTTCCAAAAATGTCTTGTACTACCAATTTGATGTGATCCGGATTTTCATCGTAGAAACTTGGTTCAACAGCATCATCCATATCTTCCTGGGAGAGATTGTTGATTTTCTCTTGAATTCGTTCTTCGTTCCATTTTGGATAACGTTCACGGTAGAACGCAGGAAGATATTGTTCTTTCATTTGTTTTTCGTCAATTGTTGTCTCAAAATCCACCTTGAATCCTAACACATTACGGTCAGCAATCGCTTCACGAATGGTATAGGCATGTAATAGTGGACCAAAAATATCTTCTGTTCGAAGTCCAGTGGTAGTTTCATCAAACATCGGTGTTCCCGTATAGCCCACCCAAGCGGATTTCTTAAAAGCTTTTTGGATATTCTTGAATGAGTCACCGCCTGTTGAACGATGGGCTTCGTCCACGATAAAAACGATATTTTTATCTGGAGCTTTAAAGGTTTTGCGTTTCACCAAAGTATCTAGTTTTTGAACAGAAGTAACAATGATACTATTGTCTTTACTTTTAAGCTTACGACTCAAATCAGTCGTATTGTCTGTGTTTTGAACGCTACCAAATGTGTCTTCTGTCGCATCAGGGTCATAGGCTTCGTAATTTTCATTGGTTTGCTTAGTTAAAGCAATTCTATCCACAACAAAGACAACCTTGTCCACTTTCGGCATACGACTTGCAAGCCATGCCGTTTTGAAGCTTGTGATTGTTTTACCGGATCCAGTCGTGTGCCAGATATAACCAATTTTATTGGTGCCAAGCTCAAAATCTGAACGTTTCAAGCCCTCGATCACATTTTGTGTCGCATACACTTGATACGGACGCATCACTTTCAACATTTGTTTGTTCTTTGTTCCGTCCAAAATCATGTAGTTGGTAGCCATTTGATGCGCCATTGGAATCGAAAGCATAGAGTCAGCAAATTCTTTCCAGTTACGCACGACGGTATTGTCACTCTTGCGTTGCCAGTTAAAAGCAAAATCCTTATTAAATTTATCTGCCGTAGTATTTGCCATATACTTCACATTGTTCGGTGTAATTGCCACCAGAATTTGCAATGTGGAGAAAATATCACGATACTGATGTTCATCAGCATATTGATTCATTTGATTGAGCGCTTCATCGACATTACGGGTGTCACGCTTTTCTTCAATTTGAATAATTGGCAGACCATTAATCAGAAGAGTCGTGTCAAAATATCGAGTTTGCTTTCCTGTGATGGCTGCTGGTCGTTTAATTTGGTTGACCACTTGATAAACGGTATCTCCAGCCCCTATTTGTTTTTGATCAAAAACAGTAAGAAACACATGTCGTCCATCGTCTAAATCAATTTCGATTTGCGACACCCCATTCAAACCATACAAGAACTGCCCCGCTTCATAAGGGGTCTGAATATCAGAGATAATTTTCTTAACTTGATTAAATTCCACAACACTTAAAGGATGGTCAAGCGTGTTCTGATTGTGTTGTTCCAAGATCGCCTTGAAGTTATCCCAGAGTTGTTCTGTCGTTTTAATATTTGGTTCATATTTCCACAGTTTAGTTTTCACTATGTAATCAACATTTGATTCTTTGACAACAAAGTTGCCTATCCCTTCAAGATGTTCTGTTTTTGTAATTGTGCCACTCGTCAGGTATTGAATTAATTCTGTTTCAAATTGATTCTCGGTCATTTATTGATTGCCCCCCTAAGCTTTTCTAATACTATGGTAGTTTCCAAATTTGCCGCTCTAGTTCTTAATGCTTCCAACCGTAATTGGTTGAAATAAAGCTCACCGATCATCCGCTGTCTGTCTATTGTTGGCAAATCCGGCAACTCAAGTTCTTTCACTTGTTTCAGCGTGTATTTTAGAACTTGAGACCCCTGTAACCCCATTTGAAACTGTTTCTTAATTAGTTTATCTTCATTAAGTAAGTAAACAAGATATTTTGAATCGACCTTTTCATCAGTTACTAACTTAACGTAGTTTTGCGTGTATAGATATCCCTGATGCTTCACACCAACTATAGTAGATTTTCCCGATATCAGACTAAAAACAATATCACCTTGACATAGCGTACTGACCTTATCCAAAGTTCGTACTTGTTTGCTGTCACTACCATTAGAATCAATACCAACCAAATCATCTTCAATATCTTGTTGTCCATAATAGGTGTAAAGTGGTGCTTTATCATCAAACACTTCTATAATCCTAAATTGCGGTGAACCACTCACGAACTCTACTACGTTTTCTAATCTTCTCATTAAAATTCGTGCCTTTCTAAAATTAACTTTTATTATTTTATTTTATAAGATTGTTTTTGAAAATGCAAGCGATAATTTTATTAATTTTAAAAAATTACGTTTTTTTATGTAGAAATCATAGTGATAGTGTGATAGTAAATTTTATATAGAAAAAGTTGCCTACCCTCTTAAAGAGCAAACAACTTTTTGTTTTCGTATCCAATATTAAATTACTTGAAAGTGCTTTAAGGCATTCTTAATCATATCTACCTTATTGGTATCATGTGTTTTGCGGGAGAGCGATACAACCGCCTCCACAAGTCTCTACCTGTAGTGACAATTGTTGCTCCGTTGCTGTATACGCCAATACATCTCAACTATTAGTTTTCCCTGACCAATAGTGAACAGCACTCCACATGCCTTGTGAATGAAAATAATATATGTTCCCGCACTCAACCCTAAAGCCTTTTTTGAATGCAGGAACATATTCAAGTTGCTCTTAATCCCTCGTACATCAATGCTTCCCATCTCGATATATCACTACCACGCACTCCACATGTGTCGAGACCGCGAAAGGGATATATTCCTTTTTATTATATATATTACCTATACTATCAAAAGCTACTCCTTCCCACAACACCCCCTTTTCTCAGATAATGCCCGTTCTCCCTTCACTTCTATCAATCCCGCTAATTCCATATGAGCCTGTATTAATTTACCCGAATCCATAATCACAATTAAATTAGCTCAGTTCTTGACTTTGAAAGATAATTGCTCAAAATTACTTTCAGCTTTCCCTCCTCCCATATCTCCTGCTTCCAGTATTACACATTGAAAATTACCCAACGAATGGGTCATTCTGTAAACTAAATCTCTCTTTTAACCGATAAATACATATGCTGGACTGTTATTTAAATATCACATCTCGTAACTTTATACCTACAAACTCAGTGATACATATGGGTCTTGACTCAAAGTTGTATTCATCCATTTCTTCTATTCGTCAGACTCGAATTAAAATTGCTGCACTTTACTTTTGTAATCAGCCATCACATCTAGAAAGGAGTCATGAACTCACTTGAGCCTATTATCAGATGGGATCGGATATGAAAGCCTACGCTTTTATGGTCCCTTTCAGCCGCAACACATCGATCAACTTCAAATAACACGTACCATTAATGATCATACCTTTTTACATATCCGTGGTATGCTCTCCGAAGAACAGGGAGCCGCATGCATCGGACAAAATATGGAGCAAGAGCCGATTGTGATTCGTCAGTTGGATGATCAGGGACAATCGCTGAGAAGGCTGTTCCACGGGATTGTTACGCGTATGTCTGTGAATTGTACACGGGGAGTATATACCTTTGAACTGGAGGCTGCTTCCCATTCTTATCAAATGGATATCAAGCTGAAAAAACGTTCCTATCAGGATATTCACCGTACCTATGATGATCTGGTCACCTCGATGGTTCGTAAATATGAGTATGGAGACGCCATTGATACCGTAACTAATTATGCCAAACTGGATACTTTTGTTTTACAATATGAGGAGACGGATTGGGCTTTTTTAAAGCGTCTTGCTTCCCGCTTTGGCTCCGTACTTGTGCCAGAGGTAACCGCAGCCTCACCCAAAGTTTTTTTCGGGATGCCAGAAGGCAAACAGCACAAAGTGGAACGAGATGTATTTTATCGGGTACGGAAAACGTTTCATGAACTGGATGCCGAAAAGCCGGGAGAACGTGCTGGCTCGTATGTCACCTATACAATTGAAAGTCTGCAATACTATGCGCTAGGAGATCTCATCACGTTACCCATCGGACAAGGCAAAGAGTTGGTCGTCGTTCGGGCAGTGACAACATTAGCGGATGGCTTACTGCGTACACGTTATGATCTCCAAGCGGAACAGAATATTCGCTATGCCCGGTATGAAAACGATCAGGCCACCGGGATTTCGTTGACAGGAACGGTGCTCAAGGTTCAGCAGGATTTTGTGCAGCTTCAACTGGACATCGACCCGAAGCAAGATCCTGCCAAAGCCTGCTGGTTTCCCGTGGCGACTCGATATGTAGCCGAAGAACATAGCGGTTGGTATGATATGCCTGAGATCGGGGAACAAGTAGAACTGTATCTGCCTACACACCGCGAACAGGATGCCTATGTGACGGATTCACTTCGACAACAACGCCACGCAAATGGACAGCCGAATGTGAAGGCCTGGCAACATGTGCAAGGTAGCGGGGTAGAAATGTCTGAGCATGAATTGACCCTGTCCACCTCCGATGGATTTTCAATTACACTAAATGAAGATGGTGGCATCACCATCAACAGTCCGGGGAATGTGCAGATTCAGGGTGGTCATGTGAAGCTGGATGCAGGTAAGGAACTGTCGTTAGAAGCTGGAACAGCCCTTCATCTCAAAGGTGGAGAAAGTAGCATGGTACTGGATGGCGAGACGGACACCAAAGCCCCAGTAATTTATCAGGAAGGTACGGTGAAAGCTCCTGTTTTCGTGGCTGACCTCCCTCCTGTGCCTGAGCCACCTTTGATGAGTATCAAAGCATATGAGGCCGCACAAACTGCAACAGCCAAGAGCAGCCAAGCCCCTACTCCTAAAGCAAAAATTACGACTCCAGCAGCACTTCAACAGGCCAATGCTTTGATGGGTACGATATCCAAGCTATTAGGTTCCATTCCCGTAGTTGGAAACGTAGCCAGTGTGATGTTGAATGCTGTTGGTGGGCCAGCAGGTAAAGTGGCAGCAACAGTGTTACAAGCAACTGGAGCCATCCCTATTCGTAGTAAAGGAACGCCAACGGTTGGAGGCAGTAAAGAAACGGGGTTGCACCCGCTCAAACACTTGGCTGGTTTAGCCCTTGAGGGGCTGATTAGTCAATATGAGCATGAGCAAGCGAGACAAGCCTACTATAGCAAGTGGATACTGGGGAAAGTGTACACGAGTGCGCGTCATGTGGCGGATTCCGGTGGCCCATTGGAGCTGGTGCAGAATCTATTAAAAGAATCGAATGCCATAGTTCATGCATATCAGCAGGTTCCTGTAGATCTGAGACAACGCTGGAAAGCAAATTCCGACAGCCACATGGAACAGCAGCCGAAACCACAAGTTGAGAAGCCTAAGTCCTTGTGGGATCGCTATCTGGATCATACGGGTAGCAGTGCGATGATAAAAAGCCAAATAGCAATGGAACAGGCACACACAGCACAAAATGTGACTGTGAAGTCGACAGATAGTCTAACTGAAATAGGAAAAGGAATTTATGATGCTACAGCAGAAAGAACCCAAAAACGATACGATTCGGTTGGCGCATATTTGGATTACTTGTCGTACGGTATACCTAAAGGATTGTATCAGGCTTATATGGAGCGTGCACGTAATCAAGGCAAATCTGGTAGTAACGCTATAAATTTTGCTACATTCGGAGTAACAGAGGCTATACGTGGAGCTTTGACACCTGAAGATCCTTTGTCACCAGACCATTGGTCCAATATCATTAGTGTAGCAGCGATCACTGAGGGAGCCAGTTCATTTTTCAAGCCCAAAACCATACTAAATTCACCAGTTAAAGAACCTGTTCATGCAGGCCCTAAAATTATAAATGAAAAAACAGAGTCACCCCAACTCTCAAACCCAAAGCCCAATAAAGATACAGGGATTGAGGGGACGGGTGTAAATAGATTACCTAAAAAGATAATTGATAATTTTTATGAGAAAACTGAAAATATTAGAATTGATATTAACAAAGAAGTAGAAAAAATAAGAAATTCTGATGAATACAAAAACCTTTCAAAAACACAGAGAAACAAACTTGATAGAAAATTGGATAAGTTAACTAATGGAAACATTGCCGTAGCAGAAGTAAACATTCCTGGTATTAAAAAAGATTTTCAAGCACATAGTCAAATTCATTCCTCTGATAGTTTGGGCAATGATTTGGGGGATTTTTCTTATTCAAAAGAAACAAAATCGTTTGAAACCTATGTTGAAGATAAATTTCCTCGTTTCAATGATACGGAGGCTAAAATTCTTGAAGATATGTCTTCTCAGATAAAAGACCCTAATGTTTATGGTCAAGTAAATTTATATACAGAATTAGACGCCTGTCAAAGTTGCACAAATTTAATTATGGAATTTAGACGTAATTACCCTAATATTAAGCTTAATGTTTATTCTGAAAATATGAGATAAGGACTGATAATATGAGCATGACAAGTTATGAAAGAATAAAAAATTCTGTAGTGTTGGACTTTGAGGAATATATTGAAGAAGAGGGGTTAAGTGTGGCACAGGTTGCAGCGAAAATTTTAGAAGAAGATTGGAGAAGAGTAAACGTTAGTTTGTTTACTAAAACGTTATATTTTGTTTCTATTGCAATAGAGAGCTTAAAATACAATAAAATTGCAGATTTTATCTATTCTAAACTAGATAGTTATTTGGAGAATACAAAATTTGAAGAGACTATAGAAAAAAATGACGTTGAACAACTGTTACAAGACATTCAAATTTGTAAAAAACTAATCGATGATAATAAATATAAGGTCTTGGAAACAACTTATTCCACTAAAGCAGGAGTAGATTACATCTTAGGCTTAAAGGCTGATTAATTTAAGATACGATTAATCTTATAAGTTTAAATGGGGGCCACCACTGCCCCTTGAACCCAGTACTCATATATTAATGAAGGCCGGGTTTACACGTTGAAACAAGATCGTACAATACAACAATCCAACACTTAAAAAATTGACAAACAAGCTTGATAATCTTTCAAAGGCTTATTCCAACTTGAACCATGAGGAGGAGTGGGCCTTTTATATGTTCAAGATCAGTGACCAAATAATGTAGCAAGGCAAAATCTATACACAAACATGACTTGCCATCCCTCCCCATCAGAGTTAACATACACACACTCAAACAACGGGAGGGAAATATGTCATGTCAAATTGGCCAGATTGGTTTCTCGAAGCATTACGCCAACGTTTTTATCAATTAGAACTTGCCAGTGAGCAACAGGCTTCAAATTTACCAGAAGACGAGCATCTATTTACTCAAGTTGATCAATTCAAAACCAACCAAAACGAGGATATCCAACGTCTGCTATCTGAATGGGAAGAAGCAATAGGCTATCAGCTAAGTCAGGACAAACAGTCCATTTATATGGAAGGAGTAAAAGACGGGATTCGAATGATCCTTCCCGTCATGCAGTCCACAGTTACTCGTTAGCCATTGATCGCATTAGCCTATGATTTTGTTAGTCCAATATTTCATCTATGCTCATTCCACTCTTCAAGCTAAAAACAAAATGCGCTGGTGAGAGAATAGTTATCTTCTCCACCAACGCATTGAATAGGTTATCATCAAATTGTTCTAGTATATCTTGTCGAGAACTTAAAAATTGAATAATCTCATCTACACGTTCCTTAATTTTCGCTTGCTGATCCTCTTCCTGCTCCAATTTCAGCATCTGTTGCCGTAGCTCGTTTAGCTCACTGGAAAGTCTGTTCGTTTCTTCATCATATACCGTTTCATCGTTCTGATTCCGCAGCTTCAGATTCACTAACTCTTTCAAGTCGGATTTCAATTGCTGCATCTGCCCTTCGATGTCCAACAGCTGTTCTTGCCCCACTTTTCTGGAAAGTACCGATACAATATTTCTTTTCAGCGTCTTGCTGGGCTTGTGGTCAGATCGGCTCTCGGCGGATGGGTGACAACGAAAGCAAAGCTGATCGATGTGTCTTGGTTCGGAGGCATCGTGGAGTTCGCTGCATCCTTGCTGGCTGTACTCAGCTATAAGTCTTGACCGCAAAGCCCGGAACGAACAGAAAGCTGTCGCGAATTGAACGTCTCCAAGTCGATGCTCAATGCCTGCTCGTAACGGTTGTTTTACCTCGGCTTGCACCCCAACATTCGCAGAACTTTTGCATCATCAAATCCTTTCTAAGCTTAAGCGTTTTTTAACAAATCATAATATTCATGAAAAACCTTGACTTATAATGATAATAAGGTGTACTCTGTATTCAGGTAATATGTAATATATTTCAATTATAATATAATTAAGTAATTTTTATATTTATTTTGGAATAGAACAATTTTTAAGATAGATATTAGCTCTTACCGCAAACTAAGATATTAGTGAGTCATTAATGAGTTTTCATTTTGTCTGCAATATATAATCGATAGCAGGCATTCTTTTTACATATACATTCCTGCATCATAGAGTTTTTTAGCCTGTGGTAGTTCTACCTCTTTTGTTGCTGTTTACAGTTAATAAAAAGGGAAGGACAATTTTCAAAAGAGAGGAGGATATTTATCGCAAGTAGATATAATTTTGTCATAATCGTATGATTCAGTACTGGGATAATCAAAACTGAGAAAGGTGAGATCTATTACCATGAAAAAGTTGTATGGTTTGGCTCTTGTTCTTGTTCTAGCTCTTTCGTTTAATGTTACTGCTTTTGCAAAGGGTGACGTTACTCAGACCCAGCCCTTGACAAAAGAAGAGGTTGTTAATTCCGATGAGTTCCTTGCTGCTGTGGAGGCGGCTAAGGCTTCATTTGAATCCCAGAAATCTAAAAACGCTGATGGCCCAGTTCTCCAGGCAGCTGTTCCACCGGTATCTCACTTTAATGTATACGCTGTAGCATCTCCTTATGGCGGTCAAGAGATATATGGGTTCAATAGCAACCCGTATGGCACTAAAAATGATCACCATGGAGATTGGATTCAGTGTGTTACCTTCGAGATTGGTTATAGTAATTATAGTACTCGCTCTGGTAAACTCAATGGCATAAGTATGAAAAATGATTGGACTCAAAATTTGGATTTGGATAGTGATGGTATGATAGATGCTTTTGTCCGTTCTTGGATGTTTGAATCCCCTAGTGAAGGCGGACAATTTGTAGGTGATGTTGATTCCACAAGTTCTCCTTGGAATCATATGCAGACATGGATTAATGTTCATTAATTCCTGCTTTCAACATTTATGAATTGTAATAAAAAGAACCTTATCCCAGTGTTTTCTACGATTAAGTACATGATTTACAGGGGAAGAATGTAAAAAATGAATATTGGAGAAATTGGCCATACTGGACTCAAGCTAGTAGCTCTGCCCAACTGGAGTTATAAAATTTTTTTGAATTTTTTATCGCATCTTGCTTGATCGTAAACTTTTTTTATATTAGAAAACCCAATCAACATTATCAGAGAATCTTGATTATGCTACACGCGAGTAAGGCGCAGGTATATACATACCGTGCGTCTTTTCTCGTTGTGACGGTGTACCAAACCGTATCAGCAGAGAAAAAGTGCAAGGGTCATTGCCCAGGGATCCTGCCACGATTAGCCGAAAGCTTCGCCAGAATGCACAAATAGAAATGTCTCTATATCAAACATCCCTCCACAATGACTTGCTATCTCTCACCATCAGAGTTAACATACACACACTCAAACCACGGGAGGGAAAATACGCTATGTCAAATTGACCAGATTGGTTTCAAGAAGCATTACGCCAACGTTTTTATCAGTTAGAACTCGCCAGTGAACAACAGGCTTCATGTTCATCTGAGGAAAAAAACTTATTCACTCAAATGGATCAATTCAAAATGAATCAAAACAAGGATATTCAGCAACTGCTATCTGAATGGGAAGAAGCTATAGGTTATCAGCTAAGTCAGGACAAACAATCCATCTATATGGAAGGAGTTAAAGACGGGATTCGATTGATCCTTCCCGTCATACAACCCACAGCTATTCGTTAGCTTTTGATCACTTTAGTCTATGATTTCGTTAGTCCAATATTTCGTCTATACTCATTCCACTTTTCAAGGTAAAAACAAAATGCGCTGGTGAGAGAATCGTGATCTTCTCCACCAACGCATTGAATAGGTTATCATCAAATTGTTCTAGTATATCTTGCCGTGAGCTTAGGACTTGGATAATTTCATCGACACGTTCCTTAAGTTGTGCCTTTTGCTCATGCTCCTGCTCCAGTGTCAGCTTCTGTTGTCGTAGCTCGTTGAGTTCATTGGAAAGTCTGTTCGTTTCTTCATCATATACAATCTCATCAATCTGATTCCGTAGCTTGAGATTCACTAATTCCTTCAAGTCGGATTTCAATTGTTGCATCTTTCCTTCCAATAGCGGTTCTTGTCCTACTTTTCTGGAAAGTACCGATTCAATATTGCCTTTCAGCGTTTTAATAAATCTTTCCTTATTCTCATACATCCGATTAAATGCTCGTACAAACGCGGAATGTAAAACTTGTTCATCAACCGATTTGGCATCACATGCTGCTCTCCCTTCATTAACATACGTTTTGCATTGCCATACCACTTTTTTGGATGAATTATTGCTGTTCCAGGTTCGGCGTTTAAAAATGGTCCCACAGCATCCACAATATACTTTACTGCTCAGTGCATATTTACTGGAGTACCTTTTACTATCCCCCATCACACTCCCTTTCAGCTTGGCCCTCCGTTCCTTTTCCTTTTGCACCGCTTCAAATAGTTCCTTGGATACAATCGGTTCATGGTTGTCCTCAATTAAATATTGCTGCTCCTGTCCTTTATTCCTTATTCGTTTGTGGGTTAGAAAATCTACCGTTACCGTCTTTTGCTGAAGCAAAGCTCCGTAATATTTCTCATTGGTCAGAATTAAGGTAATGGAGGAATCCCACCACGTATCGCCACCCGTGACTGTTTTAATGTGATCTCGCATCAAACCTCTGGCTATCGCCTGATAGCTTTTCCCATCCAAATACTCCTCGTATATGCGCCGCACAATCTCTGCTTCTGGCTCGTTAATCACCAGTTCACCATGTTCATCCTTATCATAGCCGAGGAAGCGATTCGTGTTGCAGAAGACTTTGCCGTTTTGGAAGCCACGCAGTATGCCCCATCGACTATTTTCAGAAATATTCCGACTCTCGTCTTGAGCAAGTGAACTCAGAATGGTCAGCAATACCTCACCTGTGGTATCCAGTGTATTAATATTCTCTCGTTCAAAGAATACGGCGACTCCGAGACTTTTGAGTTCCCGTACATATTTCAATAAATCTAGTGTGTTTCTTGCAAATCTCGAAATCGACTTGACCAGAATCAGATCCAGTTTACCTTTTCGAGCATCCTGTATCATCCGGTTAAAGTGTGTTCTATTTTTGGTGCTGGTTCCGGTGATCCCTTCATCGGCGTAAATATCCGCCATTTCCCATTCCAAGTTGTTTTGAATGTATTGGGTATAGTAATTCACCTGATTCGTATAGCTCTCCTTTTGCTCCTCGGAATCGGTACTGACCCGGCAATAGGCAGCGACTTTCTTCTTTTGTATAGATTGAATTCCCTCTACGATGTCCATCGTTTTAATGGGAACGATCACAACTTTTTTTGCGGATGCGGCTTGTGCCATAGACGTTTCTCCCTTCGATATCTTCTTTATACGGTCACATGGTATAATGCTTTCGGCACATCATCAAGTCCATTTCTGCCCATGTTATAGCTACTTGAAAGATTTTTTATTAAGCTGATCAATCGCAATAAATTCTTCTTCTGTTATCAACTGTTGTGATCTTAATTGCTTCAATAGACTCAGACTGAGCAAGTAATCAATAGATTTTTGTTGCATATGTATGTGCTCCTTTGAAATAAAAATGGCTCACCTCTAGGGCAAGCCGATAGATAATAAAGATTAAAATAAATTCTTAAGGCTAATGTTCTTTTCTGCGGACATGCTAGGATCGCTTACTAAGGTGGCAGTCAGTGCAAAGGCTTTATTGTTCGCTCCAATACTGCTTCCTGCTTTTATGGTTACACAATTTCCTGTGCTGGCTGTTATGCTTCCCATGATAGGAGTTGATTCATCTTGATTCCGTAGGCTCCACTCTACCGACTGGTCAAACACTTCCACTCCATGATCATAGATATGACTGACGTATGATGCACTTTGGCCTGTTTTGAGAATGGGATTGCCAGTAATGGCTATCGAATAGATATGCGTTCCCGTTTCAACGACTCTCAATTCAATGGTACTCCGTACTGTAGGGTGATACGTTAAATTCGCGGTGATGCTTGCTTGTCCCAAAGCGATGCCCATAATCTGGCCTTGCTGATCTACACTAACCACACTCGGATCACTTGAAATGAAAGTTATGACTGGATTCGCCATCTCATTTCTATTATCCATAGCGGTCACATTCAATGGTATTATTTCGTTGAGCCGTACATGGGCTATCGTTCCATGGTTGATATGTAAAGCATATGTATGAGCAATCTCATATTTCCATCGATCAGCAATGTTATGTTCTACATCGTCGTAAGCAGGTGAAATACTATCCAATGTGCAGCTTAACTGAACGATTCCATTTAGGATACGATCTATTCCAACTATTTTAAATGGCTGATGGGTGATATAGAATCGTTGGTTCAATGCGATGTTTCGCGTGTCTGCATTGTCTTGTACGGTAACCAAGATGTTGCCCTCTGGCATGGAGATAACTTTACCTGTTTCCGTTGAAAACGTTCTGGCTTCTACCACAGCATCAAACCATTTCACCTGTCCACTCCAGTTTAAAGCCAACCGTTGATTACATTTTCGCATCCTGCCTCGACACGACTTTTCATTTTGATCCACTTGACTGGTAACAAAATATCGTTCATCACGACAATCCACGATATCTCCTGTGTGTAAAGGTGTTGCTGCTCGAATGATTTTTTCATCGGTCATTTGGATATTATCTGTCGCATCTCGAATCAGACCAAGCTGTCTTACACCGTTTATGTGTACAAGCTCGCCTTTCTCTCGCAGGAAGAAATCTATCATCGGCTCTAGACTCCTTGTCATTCCTTCACCTCCAGTGCAAAATCTGGCTTGCAGCGAAATAGATACAATTCCATATAATCACTCCATTCCTTGATGTCCAAAATAATAAAGATACTCGTGTAGATTTGAACATAGTCGTTTAATTGCAATGAGGATTCCAATGGACAGAAAGCTCGATGTGTCATCTCCAAGGTGTAACCATCTTCAAATGAAAAGCTTTTACGATAAGGTTGTACATCTGCCATCATTGACCGAATAGGTATGAATTCAGCATCTAAAATTTCCAACTTCGTATCGTAAAACATTAATCTGTCCCGACCTTGATTTTAGGCAGAGGAAGAGCCAGTCGAATATTTATCGGAATCCCTGTTTCATATGCGGCTGAGCGTTCACCTTCCTGCTTATTTATAAGTCCAACCGAATCCCTATTTTTATAGAGATACACCGCATAATCGACCATGACATGATCATATTCCACAGGGAGTGTTGCCACATTACAATAACCAAGAATATTACTCCTCGCTTTATTCAAATAGTGGATCAGGATATCATCCTTGGATATGTCTGTTGGTTCCATGCCTAATAACCGTTTATGTAAAATCAATGAATCACTCATGTGCTGTCTCCTGTTCCTCCTTTACCTGTGCCTTCTCGGTACGTTTCATATTCTTGACAGTTTGAGCTTTCGTTTGGGTTGCTTCTTGCTTAGTCTCATCTGGGTGAGGTTCCTCCACTTGCTCATAATGCCCACTGGCCTGTAAACGTAGCAGCAGCTCCTGATCCGTGACTTCCCATATACATCCCGTTTCTTGATTCAAAAACCACATCTTATTACCCTCCAAAAATGAAAATAAGGGCATCCAAAACGGACACCCTAAACGTGTTTCTTCTATTATAATGTGTTCTCATATCATCCACTTTCAATTAAGACTTATTGGCTGTGAGTACAGCGAGAGCTTCCGGCTTGATACATTTAGCACCGAATACCTGCAACCCTTTCACCGCATCTGAAAATTGCTTCTCTGGTCTGAACGCTTCCACCGAATCCACTTGACATGCAAACGAAATGGCGCTCTTATGACCCGCAATAATTTTATACTTGGCTCCTGTGGTATTCGGCACATTGTTTGATTTATAAACCGTCATCCCATCGATATCCCCTACATAACCCGTGCGGATAATATTCGAATCTTTGGTAAAACGAGCATCTTTCAAGAGCAAGCCATAATACCATGCAGGAACCACTACAAAACGTTCGCTTTCCGGTACATTGTTCTCATCCAATAGTACGCCTAAATCAATCAGCAAATCATAGGCTGTATCTTTCGTGGGAGTTACAGACGTTGTATCGCTACCAATCGTATTCTCAGCTTTTACCTCTGTGTAAAATCCAGCAAGATACTGGTCCACTACATTGGCCAGTCCATAAGAGGCTTCCACAATTCCACCATCCAGCAGATTCACATTCGCTTGCGCAGCATCTACATCATCCACCTGAAAATTGAAATACTTCGCCTGATCGATCACCAACGTTTTTGCGTAGCATCCAGTTCCTGCGGATTACCGATCCCTGCTATCTTGTCATAATTGCCAATCGTTACCGCCCCAATCGAATTGATTTTTACGGTGGAGCCTTGGCCTTGAATCTCACCTTCATAATCAGTGTTGACGACATTGCCATACACCAGATTCTTCTTCAGGCTTTCATTTAAACGTGCGCTCCAAATGGTAGGAATAAAATTTTGTACTGTCATATTTAATCACCTTGTCCTTTTCGTTAATTATTGTTTGTTTTGTAATGCTTGTTTGACTTGCTCCCAATGCTGATTGATCTCACTCGACGACATGCCTTTAATCGCTTCTAATGTAAATGTGCTACTCGTTGAACTAGTCGGAGGGGTATAGCCATCTCCTTTAAGTCGTTGCTCGACTTGCTGTTGTATAGCCAATTGTAACGATTGTTCCAACATAGCCAAATTCGCTGTCGTCGCTTCTTCATCTGTACCAATAAAAAAATCCACTAACGGGAGTGGAAGTTTCTTCTCGGATGCTATTTTTACCGCTTGGCTGGTTAACCGTTCACGTTGCTTCTCTAGCTTCATATTTCCACTTCGGCTCGTAGCTTCTCAACTTCGATTTCTCTCTCATCCTTCGCCGGGAATCGCTTCTTGATCTCAGCATCTACTGCACTTTCCAAATGATTGGTTTTCCATGTTTCCAGCGATTTAGCTGATCGTTTGCCCACCGTGCTATCGAACCAACTTTTTGCTTGCTGATTAGATTGGATGTATTGCTCTATCCCTTCTACGCTATACGGATTCAAACCCTGAAGATACGTTTGCCATTCCTCATTTGTTTGGTTTTCTTCAATCAACTGCTTCATTTGTTCTAAATTCATTTTCGATAATCTCCTTTATCGCCCATTCGACTCACAGAACCGAACACGCTTATGTATGTATGGAGCCTTTTAATGTCATGCTCAGGACAGCAATGTAACGCTTTAGAAATCACAAAAACGAGGAAAAGGTACAAACATACCCACTCCCCACTTTTACCTATTTTTCATCCTTTGTTTATATAGCTTTTTGACAGCCTAAAGCGTTACATCAAGCCTATTGTTTGCCTAAACTTCAAAAACGTATATGTATGCTGAAACTGTATCATATTGAATATCATGCTCAAGACAATCATGTAACGCATTAGAAAACGCAAAAGTGACGAAAAGGTGCAAGTATCCCAACTCCTTATTTTTGCCTATTTTTAACCCTTTGTTTATAGGGCTTTTCCCACCTCTAAAGCGTTACATCGAGCCGTCTTTTTGTCTGAACTTCCGAACACGTATCCTAATATTTTCTTTTCTCGCCTTACCTCTACACTTCTCACAACATTTCTGCCGATTCGAATTTGCCGAAAATGTTCCTCCACAACGTGTACAGTTTACCCTCGGCTTCGCTGTCTTAGGCTCATTCTCTACATTCCGATCAGACTTATATTCTTGAACCAGCTTCTCGTCCATTGGCAAAACTCCATTTTCAAAATAGGTACAACGGGGAAGAGAATCATATTGAGCGAAAAATACACATGGACTATCCTGTAAACAGCAATAGTTTGGGATACTGTGCTTCGCTCCGAGATAGCATGCACAATTATTCTTCACTAACCGTTTAATTGTATTTTTATTTTGCATTGGACATCTCCTTACCCGCACCAACTAATCGTTGCTGCTCCGCATGAAATTTATTGAATTCCAACTTTGGATTCTCGACAAACGGAAGCAATGTGAGCAGCGTTTCCTGTGAAACCACTTCTTTCAGTTTAACGATCACATCAGCCATCCCGACCAAGTCTGTCGGCAAATTACGAGTAAACTTCACCGCGATATCCCGGTAATCATATTGCATTCCTTCTTTAATGTGCAGAAAGGTAAAGAAATTACGTAACCGCTGCTTGATCGCCTTTTCCATCAATGCTTCCCGCATCGCCACCCGATTCTCCAGATTAAGCAGCTTGTTTCTCAGCGCTAAGGAAGACGTATTACTGGCCCAATTTTCATTAAAGTTAACCTGATCCATCATGTCGAAAATTTTGCGTTCAATATTGTCCAACTCATTTTTCACAAAAGAATCATTAATCTCCTTCGTAAGCCAGCTTACCTTTCCCCCAGCCGGAACCTGAATAATGCCCATCTTCTTCATATTCAGTAAGTCCTCGGCCTCCAGCTTGGCATTCTCAATCACGAGATAGGCGTTACGGTGATCTGCGATTTCATTGACCAAATCGGAATTCAGCGCATTATAGGCATCAAATAAAGAAATCACATCATGGAAGCCACTTTTTCTCTCCGTATTAGCTGGACAGGAGATAAGCGGAACTCTTCCAAAGATGTGATTATGCTTGCCGATATATTTCAGTTCGGGTGATTGGTTTTGCTTACTCTGATTAAGTTTGTCATCGTTGCCGATTGTATAGTGTAGAATTTCATGGTCGGTATACACGTCCAAATATACTTGTTTATCCAATCGTCTCGTGAATTTATGTAAGCCAAGTAATACATTTCGTTCTGCTGTTCCGTCTTCCAGTACATAGGCATTCAAAGGGGATAGCACCGTCGCTGAAAACTGGCCATCCGAGTCAATATAATTCAATTCATAGCTCTCACCAAAGATTTCAGATTGTTTCCGAAGCTGTAGATTATGCTCCTTGTCCCAATGACTCATATGTACGTCTATGTTATGTATGGCCTCATCCTGATCCGACTTGGACACATAGTTTACTGGCTTACCAAGCAGATAACCCACCTCGTTATCTACGAACTTTCGTGGAAAATTAAAAATAAGCTTTTGATTACTTCGACTTTCTTGCATCGCATAGTTCTTCAGAATGGCATGCTGACCATTATAGTAATCTGTATATTTCTGTTTAGCTAATGCAGCCAATTGGAGTTCATTTAGACATTCAAAAATAAGTTCTACATTTATTTTCATACCTTTGCCTCTTTTCAAAAATGGGTCATTTAATTGCTGATTGTAATAATAAAAGAACCACCTTTAATAAGGCAGTTCCTTCTACGTTAAGTTATTAACGAACTACATGGCGTACTTGAGTATATTTCTATCCTATTAGTTACCCTTAATATTATTTTCTGCTTTCTCAAAACAAAGATTTACAGTTCTTCCGTTAGAGCGTGTTCTATGCATGACATTTTGGGGAATGGTATACACATCTCCTTGGTTCAAAACTATAGTCTGGTCTTCAAAATCTATTATTAATTCCCCTTCAATTACAATAAAGAGTTCATCGCAGTCATCGTGTTTGTGCCAATGGAATTCACCATCGATTACAGCAGCTCTTAAAACATGATCGTTAACTTCACTGACCACAAAGTTCGCATAATCGTTTATGTCTTTTGTAACCTCGAATAAATTTATCTTTTTCATTTGTCCTTGCTTCATAATCCTCCTACCTTTCTCTTCAGCGGTTTTTACCATATTGCAGTCTTTCTAAACGTAGCAATCTGTCGACTAAACCAACAGCTTAATCTTGATGCTTATGAAACAATCGTTTCCGTTAGCATCATATCCAAAAAGGAGAATTCACTTATATTTCAAATCATTCCCAAGCATTATGGTGTATTAGATTATTTAGATTTCGACGTCTCTCCCAATTTACTTGCTCTAGGATTGGTTTTGTAGGATAAAAATCCGTATAACCTAATGAAATCAAAGCAATAGGGTCAATATGTGGTGGAATATTTAGTATTTCCCGTACGTCTGTTTTCTTGTAAAAACTAACCCATCCCATAGCTATTCCTTCTGCATAAGACGCCAACCACATATTTTGGATACAACAGGCGACGGATAGAATATCTGTTTCAGGAATAGAATTTCGCCCAATTACATGTCCGCCACCTCTTGTTGGATCACATGTAATACAGATCGTTATAGGTGCTTCCCTTATACCCTCTAATTTTAACGAGAGAAATCTTGTCTTTTTTTCATCTTCATAGTGTATGGACAAGGCCTGTATTTCTTTATGACATGCATGCGCCAATCGTTCTTTAACTTCTTGAGAGTCAATTACAATAAAATCCCAAGGTTGCATAAAACCAACGGAAGGTGCATGATGACCAGCCCTTAATATGTTGTTTAACTTATCTTTGGATATGGGTTTTCCATTAAATGATCGAATATCTCTCCTTTCAAAAATGGCTTTAAATATTCCTTCTCTTTCAGAATCATTTAACAATTTAATTCCTCCCTTAAAACAAAAATTCCCAACCTAAATAAGACTGAGAATGCGCCAGTACTCAGATTATTATGACAGGGCTTCAGGCTCAAGTTTACATTGAAATTGGTATTTTTATGATATAACTCTGATATTATTTATGCTTGAAATCAATATTATCTCTTGCAGTTCATTATCAATCCGTAGTCTAAACTGCCTGACCCTCAAAACAACAAACTACGATCATAAAACTTTAAACTTTTCACAGACTGAATCAATTGAACAGCCCCATATAAACTATCTGGCGCATCATCATATGTACAATTTCGATTGTAATCCTTCACCTGATGATTATATCTGAGGTTATCTGCATTGAACAGAATATGACCCTTCTTCACTTCCGGCTCCAAGCTAATAATGCGTTCATGCTTCTGCCCCTTGGAATGGACACTTTCAACTGGCGTATGTATCTTCGCTTTCCATAACTCTTCTTCAAATTTCTGCTTCATATAGCTTTGTGCCTGATTGACTTCAAAACCGAGCTTATCTACAGGATAAAGCTTTAACTTCTCAATAGCGACTTGGAACAAATCATCCGGCAGCAATTTATAGATAATGCCATCGATCACGTACATCTGCTTCGTCTTCCGATGCTGCCCAATAATTGAAACCGCAGAATAGTCATTTTTCTTCCCGGCTTTAATGGCTGGATCAATGTACATGGCTAGTTCCATATCCTCAAACTCAGGTAGCCTGTCCCAATACATGAGATTCTGAAATATGTATTCGTCTGTTGAACGCGGATCATTTTGTAACTCTTTATAGAAGCTCTTTTCACCCATGGCTTGCTTCTTGCACATCAAATAATAATAGTCCAAATACTCGCTCCACAGGATTTTCGTACCCTCCAGCATTTCCTCCTCATGAGCCGTAAAAAAAGACAAGGCAGTATTGATCCTATCCTCGTCTTGTAGATTATTATATTGTCGCTCCCACTCTGACCATAGATCATCACGCTCTGAAAATTGAAGCACGGCTGCTTTACGAACACTTCTCACACCTGGGATTTTACCCTTGAGCAGATCGGCCATAATATCTTCTTCATTCAAAATCGTTCCACAGATCAGGATATTCGTATCCCTTGTGCCAATTGGCAGAATAACATCCGTAAACGTATTTTTAATTTGTTCTCGTTTCGCTTCGGATCGTGCGGTATCTTCCTTGAGCAAATCATCCATCAATACCAGCGTAGGACGATGATGCTTATAGTGAATACCTCTCAAGCTACCGTCAATCCCACGAATCATAATACACGAATCCAGTCCACCTTTACTCTTGAGCCATATTTCATTGTTGTTCCAGCGGCACCCTTTACGAATCCCAAAATCCTCAATCAGCATCTGATTGGTTTCCAGCTCATCTTTGATCATATCAAGGAACGGCAATGCAATCTGTTCTGTCGCAGATATGATCAATGTAAACTGTGATTTATCATAAAGTGTGGCATACAGCGGAAATAAAAAAGAACTGATCGTTGACTTTCCATGCTCCCTAGGAAGGCCGAAAGCCGTAATCAATCCAGTATGGGCAAGCATATGTCTTAATTCCGTGAATAGCTCTTTGTGAAACTTGCCAAATGCTCGATCAAAGTATTTAGGAAAATAGGCTAAAGCGAAAAACTCAATATCCATCTCACCAATAAGCTTACGTAGTTCAGAGAAAGAGAACGTTTTGATCAGTTGTTTCATTTTCGGTGGTTTAAAATGCTTCTCCATATACTGCTTAAGTAGCTCAGCTTGACGCTGCTCTTCTAGCTTTATCTCTTCAATGGGTATAACTCCTTTCTCAAATTCACTATAAAATCATCACAAAAATTTCTGCACCCTTTGCTGGCGGCTCCGTTTATCTACATAGAAGAACCCCTCCATCCACGACAAAAAGAGTGGCTTCTCACCACTCGATATTTGCCAAAGCTTCAGCCATATCCTGTTGTGTTGTTAGGGTATAAATATTGGTTGTCGCTACGTGATCATGTCCAAGGATTTGCTGAATGGTCGTCAAAGGAGTTGTCTTCACCAGCTTATAGCCAAGTGTATGTCTGAGCATATGGGGTGTGACCTTCACATTGATCCGATCCCCGTATTTGTTCAGAATCAGGTTAATCGCATTTCGCTCCAAAGACCCTCGCTGCCCAATACATAGATATTCTGATTCCACTTGTGGTCTGACTTCAAGATACCGGGTAATGGCTTTTCGTACTTCCTTATTTAATGGAATAGTACGAAAGGAATTCCCTTTACCGAATACCTTCAATATTCCTTTGCGTTCGCTTATTTCAATATCTTTCAATTGGATGCCAACCAATTCGCTTACCCGTATCCCTGTTCCAATCAGCAATTCAATCATACAGATATGCATCCGATTGCCCATCCGGTGAATTTCATTCCGTAGCTTCCACAGATCCTTTTCCGCTAACCCTTTGTATTGCCTAACGACCTTATTCCTGACTGCTTCGATATGTATCTCTTCCTTAATATAGCCTTGCTGGTGCATCCACTGAGCAAATACGTTGATACTGGCAATCTTGCGGTTGATGGTGAGTATCGCTTGGTTGGTGCTTTGCAGATATTTCTTGTATTCTACGCTATCCAGTTCAATCCACTGATCCAGTCCATATTCCGTTTTCCTTTGATACCAAGCTGTGAACTGCAACACGTCCCGGATGTAGCACGAAACTGTGTTCTTACTTCGATCCTTGCTCCGTAAATATGCTTCAAACCCTTGAATATAGTCCATATTCGCCCCACCCTTCGATTGTGTGTCACATCATACCGTTGATGTGGGGCAAAGTCCACTCCATACATAACTTATCTTATGCACTGAGTTTGGGCAATTTTGGGGCTAATTCAAGGCTAAAACTGGCGTTTATCTATGCAAATACTGACGGCATAACGTTATGGCTGTGAATCATCCGGTTCCACGTATCCGTCCTCCAATCTCAACCGATTCCTCAATGGCTTCATAATCGGCATCCACGACATCGGCTTCAATCATATCCAGAAATAGCTGCTTACGCTCCTGTTCCAGTGCTTTCGTATTCACCACCAGTTCACGGCGATCATTCCATTCATTTGGTGCGCGGTTCTTCAAGTAGAAAATCATCGCTGTCGGATTTGGAGGCTGATATCGTTTTACCTTTTCGATACGAGTCTTCTTTTTTCCATTTTTGTCCTCTTCAATAATCGTTTTAACTTCTTCATATTCATATCCCGTAGCAGCTTTCAATAGTGAATTTTCCACGTGTGAAATAGGGACAGATCTGCTCCATTTGACTAGTTCAGCCAGCATCGGATGCTTATCAATATACTCGTACCAAGTCGTTTTACCAATGTCGAGTTTCTTGATAATGTCCTCTGCATTCACGCCTTCTTCGAACCATTGCTGAATCTCCGCTAACCGAGGATATACATGAGTTTCCCACTTGGTTGGACGTTCCAATGCTTCCGCAAATTTGGGATGCTTCCTGCGATAGTCACCTAACGTCCAGATATGAATATTTAATCGCTTAGCAATCTCCTCATCTGTTGCCCCCTCACGTACCCAAACAGGAATATCCCTGAGCCTTGGCACAACAAATTGATCATATTTGGTCAGTATTTTAGGTTTATTTCTTTTTGGATTGTTACTATTCTTACTCATTAACTCACCTCCATCACGAAAAAAAGCCTATGCGAATGTGCATAGACTCCTGTTTTTAAGGTTACCATTCCTTAGCAGGCTGCATCTCTGGGAATTTCCGTTGATACGTTTTAAATAACACATACTTTTGTAAACCTTTGGATTGATGCAAGGCTTGTTGTGCTAGTTCAATGGCATCTGCATAATGATTTGATTTCAACTCCAATTCGGAAAGAAGCGCGTTTTTCATCCATGGCGTTGGAATCTCATGAATGATTTTGAGAGCTTCCGTATTATTTCCTTCTTCTATACACACGATAGCTCGATAGTAATTTTTATATGCAGGTGGTTTGATCAATTCGATTTCTTCTTTAACCGTCAGAATTTCTTTTTTATAGAAAGCAAAAACGGTTTTATATAACGCTTGTTTGTGAATTCCCTTATACTTTTGGAGCAATAGTCGGATTGAGTCTTCTACTTCTTCATCGATTTCATGGGCTAGAGCATAAAATAGATGGTATTCTGGCTTACTCTTTCGCGACATTAAAAACTTTTCAATTCTCTTCAAATTAGAATCCCATAATACAGTAAAAAAAATAGGCACATATAGTATCAAAAACATCAGGATGAAAATGATTATAAAAGCTAACGCATTATTGATGTGTAAACGATCCAAAATCATCCACATGACAATGACAAATACAAATGTGACAAGATTTCTTATATTCCAGATCATCTAGCTTCCCCTTTTCATGCTGTTGAACATGTTGATTTATCTTATCAGATTTAATTCAACAAATTTGAATGTAATTCCTTCTTTTCCCTATAAGTAGTAACTATATCGCCATCATCAAAAAAAGGGAACAGACTATAATAGCCCATTCCCCATATGTATTACCCTTCCAATTCAGCCTCGTAAAACAACTCGATATCCTCAATCACCTTCTGAATCAACTCATTGTCTTCCTGAGCTTCCTCAGCCCCTAGCACATTGACCTTTTCGGCTTGCATGCCCTTCAGGAATCGAACTACCATATTCACTTTTACCTTACCCAATTGAATCACCCTTTCGGTTTAGTCAGCACATGATACCTCTGACCTTGCCGACTCAGCAACAACTTCATGATAGTCATACTGATTACCATCCCGAATCAAATAGTTGTATAATACTGTATAATAGGATTTCACCGTATAATAAACTAAATGGGAAAGGGGAGTAGACCTATGATCAAAAAAATGAATATATATCAAATTCTTAAATTTTCATGTGCTGCTGTTGTTATAATCACATCCCTTTTGTCTCTTGCTTATCCTGGTAACAATCGATTTTCGCCATCACTTACACAGCTTTTTCTCAGCCTCATGTTTTTATTTTCTGGCATCTCCGAATTTAAAGCAAATCGAAAAACTTATGCAATAGTTAGCTTCAGTGTCTCCTTGTTCGCTGCAATTGTATTTATATCTACACTTTTATTGAGAAAAGGTTAACTACGATTCTCTAATTCTGGCTCAGCAACAACTTCTTGGTAGCTCACCTTCACTCCACCTCGAATCAAATATACATCGCTATCGCTACCAACATGGGCAATATATCGCTTAACAATCACATCTACATATTTGGGATCAAGCTCACTCGTATAGCAAATCCGATCCGTTTCCTCACAAGCAATCAACGTTGAACCTGAGCCGCCAAATGGATCAAATACAATATCACCAAGCTTACTGGAATTTTTAATTGGATAGCTAATCAAGGGAATCGGCTTCATGGTGGGGTGGTACTCATTGCGAAAGGGGCGATCAAATTGCCATAATGTTGTTTGCTTACGATCACTATTCCAGTAGTGTCCACTTGTTGGCTTCCAACCGTACAATACGGGTTCGTGCATCCAGTGATAATCAGCATGTCCCATTACCATTGCTTGCTTTGCCCATATGCAGCATTGTGCCAGTTTGAATCCAGCTTCGATAAATGCCTTCCTAAAATTCAAACCTTCACTATCTGCGTGGAACACATAAATACTTGCTCCGTCATCAGCTACTTCATACATTCGAGTATAGGCAGCCAATAGGAAATCATAAAATTTGTGATTGTCCATTTTATCATTTTCAATTTTCAGAGCATTCTTGGTCTTACCTGTATAATCTACATTGTAGGGTGGATCAGTTACAATAAGCTGAGCCTTCTTACCATCCATCAATGTTGTAATATCCTGTGGATTAGTCGAGTTACCGCATATGAGCCTATGCTTACCAAGTAGCCAAATGTCACCTTTTCGAGTTATTGGATGTTCGGGCAATGTTTCTTCTAAATTGAAATCATCTTCCTCATCCACAGTTTCTTCGTGTAATGTATCCAGCAATTTCTCACACTCGCTCATATCAAATCCAGTTAGAGAAAGATCATAATCAGCCAGTTTTAATTCTTCCATTTCCTGCGCTAACAATTCAAAATTCCAATCTGCATACTCAGCCGTTTTGTTATCAGCTATTCTGAAAGCTTTGACCTGTTCTGGTGTTAAGTCATCCACCAGTATTGTTGGGACTTCCTTCAGTCCAAGCTTCTTGGCTGCTAACAGACGAGTATGTCCTGCTATGATTTCATGATTACTGTCAATCAGAATGGGATTTTTAAAACCATAACTCTGAATACTTGTTGCTACATAATCTACAGCTTTCTCATTATTTCTGGCGTTTTTTATGTACGGAATTAACGTTTCTACGTTTACGAATTTGATTTCCAATCCACTTGATCCCCCTTTCTAAACTCGTTTTTAAAAAGACTGCAATCCACATCCAGGTGTAAACCACACCAACTACAGTAATAAATCGTAATATTTCTATGATTATTGCTTGTAACATTAATAGCATTCTTGTTGCTCCTCTCCAAATGAAAAAGAAACCCTAGCTCATAGCCAGAGTTCCCGTATAATCTAATTTGTACTTGTAAATCTGCTCATTGTGTCACGTGACACATTTTACTCAAGTCCTCAATTCGTGTAGTTTAAAATTTTGCAAATAGCAGTCAGTATTCAACAAGGTAAAATTCAATATGAAATACGAAAATTTTAAAGCGATAAATACAGCCAATAATAATATGACTCTGAATTGTCCATGAATCCTACCAAGTCTATGTATGATCTATACGTGGGATAGGGGAAACTAAAACCGCGATAAAACCACTTCGCTACGCTTCGTAAACGGTAGTATCGCCTGCCACCGTTTCCCCTCCCACACCCAGCCCCTTTGCGGCATATTATAAATACTTTGTTCGCAAATTTCTATCTTTCCCTATCTCTAAAAACGGTTGATTTTATTTACTTTTTTATCTTCTAGACAGCAAATCATGGATATATGTTATATATATCATTACTCCACAATTTGCGGTCCAAGATTAAAAAAATCCTTATATGTACTACCTTTTTGGCGATATCGAAAATGAGAAAAATTTGATTTTTTTGTTACAACCGACTATCCGTAAATTTGCTAACTAACCAATATCGCTTCCCTTTATGGGGATTGTTGCTTCCATCTTCTAACTTTTTTCGGTTATCTGGAAAACTAGCAATCGCATATTTTAATTGATTCGATTGGAGGTAGGATTGTAATTGGCTAATATCCTTTTGTAATCTGCCTCGATAATCCTTGATATCAAATTTTTCAATAACTTGTTTTTGACCGTCTTTGTATATTCTTTTACCTACTATTGTTTCTAAATAGCTACATAATTCTTCTTGCTCAAATAGTTTCTCAATCAACGTGATTTTATTTTTATGTAATAAATTCGAAATGTACATCATATAGGCATCGCTTTTTTTTTCCCTCCAGTTTCTTCCCTGAAATTATTGGTTTCTCTGTTCTGATCCAGCATTGCTTTAATCCGATTTTTCGTAGCTACAGCTTGAAGATATTTAACTCTGGAAACTGTCTTCTTCGATTTATATTTGCCATCACTTGTTGCGTTGTCTTTAATGATGTAATTGGATTGCCTCGAAAATTTACCCACTAGCTTTTTCCATTCTTCAACCCCACCATGAATAAAAGCATCTGCTTCATCCAGTTTCTTTTGGACTGATCTCAAGTAATTATTCAAATCTCGATTGCTTCGATTCAGTAACACCACATGAACCTTATCCTGGTCATTCTTGAATCTCTTTCGCCCAATACACTGTAGCATCGTATCCACATCAAATATATCGCACACAATTAATTTAATTTGTTCATCCTTCAAATCAAAACCATTATCAAGCACAGTCGTCGTGAATAGATATTTACAGTCAAACCTATTTTGCTTGACCATGGACTCCACTTGATCATCATCTACATGTTTGAGATACTTTTTGTTTTTGCTGCTGCTTTTACTGCATACGAATAATGAATCGTCATACTTCACATGAAGCTCAAAAGCCTTTTGGATCGTGTCTGCAAAATATATAATTTTATCGTTAGCTTTATTGAATTTGCGCTTAATCCATTTTTCTACTGCATAAAAGTCTGTATAAAAGGATAACGATGCAATCTGATTGAATTTTATTGGAATGGAGTACGTCCATATTTTATTACCTTTTTGTTTGAGTTTATGTCTGTACTGATCCTTGATGTAAGAGAATAACACATGACCTGTTGCGGACATAAAAATCCTGATCTGTGACTGTAAATTAAGGATGGCTTGAAGGGAATCATCCGAATTATCATTAAATCCACTGTCCGTAGTAAAGTAATGCGACTCATCACACACGATGTATTTATATGGAGAAAAATCGTACTCTTTCCCTTCGTTAAGCTGATTTTCAATCGTTTGATATAATTCCACTTTGATTCTTGAGGAATCTTCGATAGCTTCCTTATTCTGATCGTACAGGTTCTTTCGATTGACCAATAAAAGTATGTTCACATTTTGCTGATCCGCTAATTGTTCCAGCTTATTTCGAATAAAATAGGATTTACCTGATGCTGTCCCACTGCTTATTAAAATGATATCTCCATTTTTCCATTCAACTTCCTCCCCGTTTATCTTCTCAGTTACATTTTGCTTTGGCTTATAATCATCAATTCTCATCAAATGCTCCTCACATCATTTCTAACATCTACATTTTAATGATTTGTTGCTTTCCATTCATCAATAGCTGCAGATAGTTCTGGCGTTTTCAGATACATGGAAAATAAAACATTCGTCTTATAGTGTCGTGCCTTCGTTATAAACGAGAATCCCTTACTCGTCAGATAATTAAACAAATGGATATCATAACAATAAAAATAGCTCATACGATTAACTCCTGTCATTGTGGAATCACACCCATACAGCAGGTGTCACCTAAGCGCCCGTGTTAACAGGCGCCTATCATGACAGACCTATGATTTAGTTTTACTCAATATGGACTATCGCCTTAAAACTTGATTTCGTGACTTTCTCAATAGTTAAAAATTCAATTGCTGCTCCATCAAAATCCAGTAAGGATAATCCCTCATCTCGACGAATGGCCTGATCTCTCGGAATGATACACTTCAATTTCCCCTGCTCATCTACAATATGAACATAGTTATGCTCGACCACCTGAATCTGTAATTTCTTGCCTAATACCTGGTCAGCTACCAACTGCGATTCTTCCTGAGACTTTTTCAATGTGCTGAAGCCGAGCGGATAATTCCTCAATATTCGTCTTGTACTTTTCTCGTCCAACAGAGAAGGCGTATTACTGATTTGTACTACGGTTTCTCGTTCAGCTTCATACCCGATAAAATACTGCCCCATGATTTCAAATAATGAATACACACCATCCAGCACATTCAATGGAAACTCCAGATCATCTATTGTAGCGATGCCAGTGTGCACGGTAAGCTTCTTACCTTCTACATTACGATTCGTGAGCCTGTTCACCTTTCGTACTTCCCTCTTCAAAACATTTTCATGCTGCTTTAGATTTTCCAGTAGCCCATCTACAAACAGCCATGCAAAGGAGTACGTTCTGTAGTTTTGATATGCGATCTCAACAGCAACACTGGCAAGTACCGAAGGATAAGGACAGATCTCTTCACACCGAGTTTTGTATTCCTCTCGTAACCTAGCGAATTCCGCGCTGATTGCTTTTCGGGTATCATTATCCCGTTCCCATTTTTTCAGTTCGTTAAACTGCTTTTGGCGATGATTAATTTTATTTTTCTGCTCGTTGTATTCTTTATAAAGTGGCTCAATACGGGCTAGATAGCTCAGAAACTTAGGCTGGCTAACCTTCCTCATATCCTGTAACAGTTGTCTCGTACTCTCGATACTGAAAATAGACTGATCCAATTTCCCATCTTTCATGTTAAACGTGTCATCTATGTACTTTTCTGCCTTGACACAAAATTGATTAAACGGCGATTTTGTCGAGTACTGATAATCCTCTGCTTTGCCACCATTAACAAAACGAAAGAAATATGGCATCTGGATAGCCAGACGATCCAGCACATATGGAATCTCTACTTCCAGCCCATTTTTGGTCGCATCAATGATTTGACCTTGGAGAAATTTTAAAACTGAGTTTTCCAAAACGCGTGCTTGAAGGCTCTCTTCCTCCAAAGCCAGATTCTGAAAATACGTATTCACATTCGTACATCTACCCGTTAGATTATGTAGACTTTTTAGCTCCATCTTGATGATACTGTCCATATTATTCAGTACAGGTGCAGCCACTTTTTTATCATCTTCATTTATGATCGTAGGCGCATCAATCACTGCCTTGAGTATGGTGGGATCATTGGTACATAGAGCTGTATCTCCGTCCACGTCACCAAGTCCAAGTCTTGCGAGTGTTAAATCACAACAGTTCAAAACAATCACATTGTCCAGATGTTGAATATATTGGTTATGTACTTGTATAAAATCTAGCTTACCGACTTCATTAAATATCGTTAGCGGTGATCGGAATAGCGCATGCATTCCCTGCTTCCGATTCATAAAAGCCTTGTTCTTCTTCAGCACACCTGTAACTGGATATCCGCTGGCATGCTCCATGAATGCAATCGGATCATTAGTTAGATAAAAGTAGCTGCCACGAATCGGGATACGACCTTTCAACATATCCTGAACTTTCTGCATCGCTTGCTTCACGATGAATTTGCGGACGTTTCCGTCATACAACATTAGTTCATTCAAATCAATAGCTTGAATGATTTCATTGATAAATTGTTTCTTCTGACCTCGTTCTATTTCATCTTCCTGTTCGTCAGGTTCTTCATCTACATCTTTCGGTTCATCGTCTTCTTGGACTAGCATATGTAGGAAAGCTTTCGTGTAAGCAATATCTCGAAGCCACTTTCCATGGGTGTCATTCTTTTGTCCATGTAGTACACGTTTGATGACATCCATTAGAGGCGTAGCTAATTGATATAAGTCGTTCAGTGTAAGATTCAACGCATGAATATATTGGTATGTCAATGGTGTGTAGGCATTCATCTGGTATGCTGGTTTCGCATAATTCGCGATCCAAAAGTTGTTATGATTATGTACTTTCAGTAATGCTTCATATTCCGTTATATTTTCAAATAAACACTTAGGCTTAGCTTCTCCCTCACTGTATTGATGCCATGCTTTGAAGCAGGATTTGGTGAGGATGAGATCAATAGGACGACCCTGTTTGTCGATGATCGGCTGTAATTCACCAAAAACATCCTTTATCTCTGTCACGTTGTTTTCGTTAAACCATTTCATCAGATCGAAACGGATAAAGTTACCTTTGATATATGGCAGTCTTCCCTGAACTGCATTAGGTGGATAGAATAGATTCAGGTGTTGTCCAATGCGCTCTGCAAACTGAAAGCTCATTAAACCTTGACCATCGAAAAACTGGACATTCTTATTCTCATACTTCGGGTACTCCACTCGCTTAAATCCGATGGACTCTTCATTGATTGCTATGATTGGGATTTCTTCTGTTTGCTCGATGGAATAGCAAGGGTATAGTTCGTCATTATACATAACCGAACGAGCAGGAAAAGGAATTGTTTCTAGCTTCACACGACGATTTTGTTTATTCCATCCATTGAAAGTTTTGAACTCTGATTGATAAGGAACAGACTTTGTACGGCCATTCCACGAGATCGTTTTATTCGGTATACGTTCTAACTTATGTAATTGTTCCTTAGATGGCTTTAATTCTTTCTTCGCTTTGAAATATTCACGTTGCTTTGCCTTTTCATCGAATACCAACTTCTGCTGCTTGGAGTCCTCAACACACTTTTCCACTTTCCAAACATCCTCGATGATCGTATCTTTTTCATAATCGGGAATGACGACAATACGAGGGATATAAAGCACTCGTTGCGCCGCTGAACGACTCACACCAAGTGCTGCTTCCCATTTATGGATGTTGGTGAGAGGTGGCATTTTACCAAGTGTGATGTGATTATACAGATCATCAACATACTTTTCTTGGATAAATTCTGTTCGTTGTGTACGTCCCATCGCAGGTGACTTGATCGAACGGACATATCTCTCTCCATTATAATAGATGCCCTCTCGCAGCATACGTTCAAACATGGCAAGTTGGGATGGATCATCTTCATCAATTTGGTCAGCTTTGAGCATGAAGATAACATCGGTAACATCGGTGAAAGGATCACGTTCTGCTACGACTCGTTTGAGTTGATCAAGATAGATACTGTCGGATACGGTGATGGTACGAGTACTGGATTGTGGTGCGTAAAGTTGATCGTCTACAATAGTGATCTCGTTAAAGTGGAACAGTTTGATTTGATATTGATTTCTTGTTGGATTACTGGACAAGTTTTGGCCTCCTGTTTGTCGGATTGGGTGATATGGTTGTGAACGTTCCAGTTTGATGGATTTTGTATCTGCATAAACAGAAACAAACGTCGTTTTTTATTATATAGAATATATGTTCGTATTTCAAGAGTTAAGTTCGAAAATTTGTTTTTAAGGATGTGGGCTTCATGTTTAGAATAGTACGTGAAATGATGCCGAAAAGACCCAGCATTGTTTGCTAGGTCATGAAACTTCTACATCACATTGTACTTTATTTATAATTTTTAGGTGCAACACGTTTTCTTCTTGTTCTTTTACCATGTGGAAAATTTCCAATACAAATTCTTTTATTTCTTCGTTCATTAGAATTTATGGCTACTACTTTTGGTTCTTCTGCTTTTGGTTCTTCATTTCTTGCCTTTATGATCTCTCTAAGGGTATCAAATATAATAAGTGTTAATATAGATTCCTTTATAACATTTAAAAATTCAGCATTATCAGAAATTTGTTGCTTTGATGCCCCAGGGAAAAAAATAATTGACGTTAAATCGTTAGATAGTATCCCTAAAGTTGATACAGTATAAATAACTCCAGCACATATATATAATTCAAATCTTACGTTAAATTTATGGAGCCCGTATAATCCCATTAGTAATAATGAAATATAAAACGATGTTTTAAAGATAACAAAATCTAGGGATGCTAACCGTTTAATATATTCCATTACATCGGCAGTGCTCCACTTAATTTCAGAAATTTTTTTTGAATTTTAGCGTTTCTCTCAAACTCTTGAAATGTAATATCATAGTTCTCATTTAGTAGCATATAGACAGATCTTTTATCAGAAAGTTTTTTATTGTTGTCTGATGTTTTTTTCGCTATGTCCGTTATAATTTTTTCTAACCCATTGTTTTCTAAGTTTTCTTTTGTAAAAATAATTTCTTTTTTGACTTGTCCTTTTGAAGCGTACTCATAAAAAAGAGATGGCTTAACTAAATTAATAACATTGAAGCTTTGCATATATATAAATAAAGGAAGAAAAACGATAAAAAAACTAAACATAAAAATACTAAAAAAAACTCCGGCTCTTTCTCTCTTCTTAGATTTTATAATAAAAAACAGAAGCAATAAAAATACGCTGATTGATAGTATATTGCTTTCAAATAGAAATGGAGATTTGGAAATTAAAAGGTAAACCATCGATGTACTTGTAAAAATAATTAAGGTTTTCAAACAATAAGATGCCACATTTCTTTCATATAAAAAATCTTTGATACTAAATATAATAAGTCACCAACCTCAATTTTTAATCTAATACTTAAAAACTCTTGAGAATATATGCTTCTTCTATGAAAAAATAAGAAGACATTGAAGACATTGTTATATAAAATATAATTCCCTCTCTATAGAAAAACTTCGACCTCCTCTTCCTTGAACCATTTCTCATTTAATACATGCATTTTGACTAGTTCTGGATTCTCTGAATATGCTAAGATAGCAAGACTTTTTTCTGCACGGCTACATGTAACATAAAATAAACGTCTTGTTCGCTCAATACTTGTATCTTTTCCTACAGATTCATTTTCTATATCTGTTTTAGTTTTTTCTTTTACCCCGAATAACTTTTCATAGCTAAACAGAAAGCCACGCGCTTCGCTATCATCAATAATTACTAGTACACGTGGGAATTCGAGGCCTTTTACTCCTTGATGAGTCATGAAATTCAACTTACCATTTATATAAGAATCATATGCCGAAATTTGGCTAAAGGGGGCATTTAAGCATTCAGCCCAAGCTTCCATAGAGCTATATTCATTTTCCTCCTTTATATCTTCTTTATTCGTCTGATCATATTTACTATTGGTAACAAACGGATAAAAAGTGTCTGGAATATTAAATAATTTTAATTTTTCCACACATTGTAAGACATCAATGCAACGTGGCTCTACATCTGCATTCCAAAGTGAGAGTAACTGATTAATCGCTTCTTGAGCCTTTTTGATTTTTAACTGTTGACCAACTTCGTTTTTTGCTATTTTTAGTAGAGGAGAATGTTTTCTCACAACACTAGCTATGGCGAATTTATCTCCAATTTTATTTGCTTCTACTATAGGCAATATAATTTGTGTAAATAAAAATAAATCAGAAAGTGTACCTTCCAATAATCCCGTCCTTAATCTATCTATCTGGTAAAGTGGCCGAAAAAACTCCAAAAAACCTAGTCGATTGGCAGCCATATGATGTTCAAGAATTAGAGATGTATAATTTGCATCGATACTAGACCATTCTTTATCAGCAGTAATTTCTGACATTCTATCTGCAACCATTTTCTCAGCCTTACCTTTTTCAGCCGTTGAAGGAAATATGAAAAAACGAGCAAAACCCGCTTCCTTATCTGTTCTTGCCTTTTGTTCCTGTCCATCAACTGTAAAACGTATTTTATTTAACAGATTAATGATTCTCGGTGGGCAACGATGGTTCATTTTTTTCACAGGCTTCTTCCAGTTTTCCGGTAAATCCACTCCTAAATCTACTTTGCCATCGGAATATATCCTTTGCATCGTATCTCCAAACAAACCTAGTGAAAAAACACCGATATTTTTTTGTTCAACTTCAAACAGTGCATTAATTAGATCTTTATTAGTATCCTGGCTTTCATCTATAAATAAGATCGGATATTGATTAGTTAGGATTTTTTGCATTAACGTCTTGTTAGTTATAAAATAAGCTCCTATGCTTATTACCTCAGTGTGGCTTAAAGATGCTTTTTCTTGATTAAGGCCATTAGGATTATAAGTGAACTTTTTAATATGTTTAATATTTTGAATTCGGTTTTCCTTTGCCTCTATACTTTGTTGGCGTTCAATAAACGTTTTGGTACCCATACGTCCTTTCTCTTGTTTTAATTTTAAATCTTCAATTTGTGATTGTAAGTTGGTATATAGCCAGTCCCTAATGTCTGCATCAAACCCCTTAATCAACCCCCATATAAATGCATGAATAGTAGAAATATTAAATAAGTGGTCGTAATCAACCCTGCGACTAATCTCATTGCATGCAGCATTAGTATACGTAATAACTGATACTTGTTGTCCTCTATGCTGCAGTTGATGATAATATTTTTCTCGAATTTGATTCAGAGCATATACAAGCGATTTAGTTTTTCCCGATCCAGCTCCTGCGAATAAGAAAAAACTCCTCAACTCTTTTAGATTCAAACAACTACTGATTTCTTCATCTACATGATTATCTATACAATTGTCTTTATTCTCCTCTATTTCGTTCATTTAGTTCATCACCATTTCTTCCACTAAAATATCAACAGAATTCTGATGAATAATACTATCCGGTTGTTTCTTTTGTAACTGTTCCTCTAGCCAAGCCAATCCTTCATTAATATACTTTGGTACTTTGATATCTTTAAGATTTTCTAAATAAATTAGCTGGAGAGCAAACTCCGCTTTTTTCCCTTTTCTTAAATCATCAAAAAATTGCTTGCCTAACCCAGCAATTGTCTCTTTTTTAGTAATCGCATTTTTGAACTTATTTATTAAACCAGTTCCTTCAAGACTTTTAAATAATGTTAAGTTTTCGAAAACTAAAGCATCTTCAAAAGTATACGGAAGAGCCTCAACCTCGGGTCCATCAGGAACCATTAAAATCTTAATGGGATATTGATAAGCAACTCTTATTGAGAAACCAGCCCTTTGATATCTTTTTACTTTTTCATTACACTTTAAATCAAATAATTCATCGATTTCAGTTCTACATGGAACCCAAGTTCTTAACGTGTCATTTCCAGTAATATATCTTTTGTTCCGAAGAGGAGGCTTAGCTAATTTACTTTTACGATCTATTGAATCCAAATCAGTTATAATTAAACTTGTCAAACCCAAGCTCTCTATTAGAGGTTTTAAAGTGTGGGCATGACTCCCTCCAATTTCCAATAAAGAAATATATTTTTGGTTCAATACGTTAAAATGTCTTCGAATAAAATGCGGAATCAGCATTCGTTCAGTTGGCCCTTCCACTAATATGGCTGCATCAGCGAAAAGCAAGTCAAAATGAGTTATTTGAAGATATCTAGTTACAAAACGTTCTGTTTCATTATTTTCACCGAATACATTCGAGAGATTAACAACAGTTGATATTGGGACTTCATTATCTGATAACGAAAATTGTTTACGGAAATAACGCAAACTTGAAAAGGGTATTTCATGAGCAATATGTCCTGAATGTGTGCTTACAATTAATTGAGTTTTAAAGAAGTCTTGCCCTTTTAAACGATCATTATTACATAAAATATCATATACATGACGAATGAAAACTTGTTGAACTTGTATATGAAGATGTGCTTCAGGTTCTTCTACCAATACAATATGTAGTGGAGGTATAAAAAAATCATTCTTAGTGCTCGGAGTACTCTTGGCTAATTTACCCACCTTCATCCATTCATCTCTAAATTGCATCATTTTAAAAATAATCGATATCAAGTTTTGGTAACCTAGCCCGTTATAATGCTCAGGAAGTCTTAAATGCATTTCCTTAAATTGTTTATTCTCCGGCATTAGATCGAATTGAACGGCGGAACTATGTTTAAGACCATCAATTGGTTTGAATTTTGTTGAAATAGTTATCTTAGGATCGGAAAAACCAGGGTAACCTAAACTCTGCAGTTCAATAAGTGCATTTTCAAAACCATCGCGTAGCTTGGAATCAAAAATATCCTGAGCTGATTCAATAGCTTGCAAAGCATCAATATCAGTTGGGTCCGGTGATTCAGTTGGATTCAAGTGAGTATTATAATATCTACGCAGTTGTGTGGAGAGATCCCCGACTAGACTACTGGTAGATTCATCTTCTTCACTTGTCTTAGCTGAATCAGAAAATCCTCGTTGTGCACCAATATAATGTACTAAAAAGAGTTTCTTAAATGGGTCTTCATTTATAGGATCACTATCAAAAGGCAAAATTTGAGGTCGTGCTAGACCACTTTCAGGATCAATATTTAAGAGTTTACTAGGATCAAGAATGTATGCTCTAACTATAAAATGTGTATGAAATTTTTTACTTAGATAATCCTTAAGATTTCTTGGCCACAAGGAAAACGAGCTTGTAGACTTTGCAGCTGACAGCGTCTCTTTCGCAGAATTAATTGATTCAACAAAATCTTTATACAGATACTCAATGTCTTTGGGCTCCAGTCTTAACCTAACCCCTAGTAATCCTCCATCCCAATCTAAGGATGGAATTAAATGAGTTACATAATGAATTTCGTTTTCTGATACTTGTAACCACACATCCAAAGTAGGTATTAGTTTTTCTATGTCCTCCATAAGAAAATCAGTCGTTTCCCCACATTTAGACAACCAGCGCTCTCCAATTCTATTAATCTCAATCCAATTTGATAATGTAAAATCATTTATAGTAAAGTCACTTTTTTTATCTAAAAACTTTCTTAATGCATCCATAGCGGAAGTTTTTCCGCTGTTATTCGCTCCTACAAATATTGTAGTTTTGTCTGTAAATTCTACTCGACAAGATTTTAATTTTTTAAAATTTTGAATCTCTACACACTCAATATGCATCCTTGCACCCCCAATTTCACTAAAATGATTAAATGAATTTGCCATTAAGGACAAAAGGACTATATACCCAAGCCCAAGGAAATGCCTTAGCCCATTTTTCTACTAAAATATGCATAAATCTTCTTTATTTCTTACACTATAGCATATTCATGGGGATATATGGAACAAAAAAAGTCCTTGAGTAATACCAAGGGCCTAATCATTTCTAAAACTAGAGTATTCTAATGCTGTTCGATTTTGTAGCGCCTTTGAACATTTCAATTTGAATCCATTCTAACCAGTCTGACATAACGTACACCTCTCCATCATTAGCGTGTGTGTATTGTTAACTCTGAATGAAGGAGAGGGCAAGTCATGCTCTATAATTCGATCAAAAAAAGACCTGATCTAATTTGACTATTAACCTAAAAGTGAAATAAACATACTATCTATTTTTAAGTCCTCATCTTTTTTGCTGAGACTCTCCTCTTTTTTTATAGGCAGTCTAAAATCATCTTCATAATATTCATGTTTAACATCTTTCAATTTCTCATCCAATAAATCAAAAGTGCTTTTAAATTTTTCATTAAAAAAGTCACACACATCTTCAACCTCACTTTTAAAACTTATTATGTCATCCTCATTGTTATCTACATTATCAGCATCAGCATAAATAGCACCTTCAATTATTTCCATCAATATATCTTTATTGTATTCGATATATAATTGATATTCCTCTGGATAAATATTAGATAGTTCGATTAATCCCCTTACACCACTTAAAGAGTCTATATGCTCAATATAGTTGAGCATTAAATCATTAACATTTAATCTTAAATATCTTTTTAGTTTATGGATAATCATTACAAACTCTTCCGGCTCATCAGCTTCTAATAAATTAATGTTAACGTCTTCAATTTTCCTAGCAAGAAAGTGATTTAGATCTTCACTTTTATAGTCATAAAATTGATTCAGATACATGATCTTATCAGTTATTTGATATTCATATATCCCTTCTCTTATTTTCATTTTATCAAAATCTCGGATTATTTTTCTTTCTAAAGTTTTTTTCAATTTATCTTTTAGTTCAATTTTATGGGTTAAATTCATGGAACGTGGATAATTAGAAAAAGAATTTTCTGTTTTATTATAAGGATTAAAGATGGTGAAAAGTTGATTAAAAAATACCATACTATTAATAATCATTTTAATTAAATCGTTATCATTTTCAATATAATGAATTAAAAAGTCATTTACCGATGGGTTTTGAAATTCTATATAGTTTTCAGTATCAAGACCTTTCTTTATTTTAATAAATGTATTTTCTAATTCTTTTAAAGAATTGAGAAATCCTCCTCTCCTTAATGATAAATTGAACCTCTGAGAATCGTAATTAATCATCTCTTTTACAGAGTGAATTAATTTTCCCTCTTTAATTGGCCCGTGAGATATTAGAACAGAATAAAGCAAATATTTAGATAATTCACTTATTTGATTTTCAAAAGCAGATCTCCATATCTCACTAGGATTAGTTAGTGAATTAAGAAAATGCTCCAAATATTTATTTGGTGTAATTATTTTTTATTAAGCCTGATTGTCATTAACTCAATAACACGCGGATTATAATTAGGATGGTTAATAATCTTGTAATAACCTTTATCGTGCACTACTGCTTTAATATAATCCTCCGATAGATTAGAAAAAACAAATGATTATAAAAATTTCAGCTTTTGCAACTCTAGTATAACTTTCTAGATCTAAAATATGTTTGGCTAAATCAATATCTGTCCGTCCTAAAACTTCGTATTTCTGTTGAGCTTGTTTGAGAATATATTCTCTTGTGGTCATTATTAACTTTTTGTTTTTATTCGCTTTTATCCGTTCCATAAAATAATAAAGTCGCTTATCCTCATTCTTAGATATCGATCTCTCTAAGAAATTACTTCCTAGAAAATCATCATAATAAAATATCTGTTTTTTATCTTCTGCAAATAATTTATTTCCTTCTTCAATGTCTTCAGATATTTCGATTAATTCAAATTCTTTAGACATATAATGCAGTATCAACATTTTAGCTAGAGTCGTTTTTCCGACACCTGGATTACCTGATATAATGGTGAAGTTAACGTCATTTAGAATGTCAATTGCTTCATTTACACTTTTGTTTTGCACGAATAACTTAATACTGTTCTTAATCGAATCTTCTAAGAATTCAGAACGGTTTTTAATATTCGATTGCAGTATTGTTTTTAAAACAGCGGTACTTGATAGCCACAACTTATAATACTTCTCTTCAATTTCACTATACTGCCCTAATAAATTATTTAGATCGCCTTTCCCAAATATATCTTCATAAGACAATATATAAGGTTCAAATATTTTTTAATTTCTGCTTTGTTTTTTGGTGTCAACCCCACGGAGGTCACCAAAATATATTTCTCGGGCTTTAAATCTTTAACTTTTGAGGATTCTTTGATTAAATTGCCTTTTAATGAATTAAAATCCTTATACCGCTTACATTGAATCAATAGAGTTTTATTTTTATCTATACTTCCTCGTAAATCAATTCCTCCATCTTTACCTTCCGTGAAACTTTCCAGATAAATATTAAGGTGCTTCTGAAGTATATCTCTAACTAAATCTTCAAATTCCACAGAAGATAAATTTAAGAAGTCATAGTTTTGCATAGTATCCCATCCTATAAAACATATTATATTTAATGTTTCGACACCTTTTGCATCTTTTCCTGTTTTTACAATTTGCTATACAAAAATAAAAATACGCACAAACAGCATGAGCATTTCGTATGCAATTAGGTAAATACAACAACATTAACTATTTCTCACTATCACTACCATACACCCACATTCCTTATGTATGAAAAAATATATGTTCCTGCACTCAACTCTAAAGCGTTTTTTGAATGCAGGAACATATTCAAATTGCTCTTAATCCCTCGTGGATTACTGCTTCCCATCTCGATATATCACTACCACGCACTCCACATGTGTCGAGACGATGGTAAGGATATACTCCCTCTTACCACCTATTATATGCTTTTTTCTACTCTACATTTCCCTCCCATATCACCTGCTTCCAAAAATACACATTGTAAATTCCCCAACCAATGGGTCAATCTGTAAACTAAATCTCTCTTTTAACCGATAAATACATATGCTGGATTTAGCTATAACAATATATGCTAGCTGGGAATCTCATAATAACATTTACCAAAGACAACTGTAGAAGGAGACACCTATGGAAAATATCGTGACTTACGGTCATATCGAAATCATGCCTTATGAATTCATTCGCCTTCATGAACTTAAAATTTTAAAAACAGTCAATGACCATGCCCGAATGATCTGTACAGGCATTATCTCGGAGAAAATGCGAGAGCTTTATGTACGTGCTTCGGATGAAGAAACTCAGGTCAAAGCTTTTGTTATAGACAAAAATGGAAATCGACAGCCCTTGTTTCGAGGTATTGCCTTAGATGTGGAGGAAAAAGTCGTTCACGGGGTTCATTACCTAACCGTCGAAGCCATATCTCATACCTACGAGTTAGATATTAAGCGGCATCAACGCTCTTTCCAGAACCCCAAGCTCACCTATACGGGTCTGATCGAAAGTATTGTATCGGACTACTCCAAAGCCGAAGCCATGGATGTCGTGTCCCACAAGAAACCCATCGGCACCTTTATCATGCAATACGATGAAACCGACTGGCAATTTCTGAAACGGATGGCTTCCCACTTCTACTCTCCACTCATTCCTGCGGTGGGCTATGGAGTGCCGAAGTTTTATTTTGGCCTGCCCATGGGACTCAGCAAAGGAGAAATACAATCTACCAATTATAAAGTCACTAAACGGGTAGCGGATTATCAAACGGCCTCGGAGAACCATATCCCCGGCGTGCGTGATGCGGATTTCATCCAGTATGAAGTTGAAACAGAGAAGCTGCTGGAGCCTGGCTATGAAGTGACTTTTAAAGGCCACCTTTTGCTGGTCGCTGAGGTGCTAACGGAGATGAAAGACGGGGTGCTGACCCATACCGCCAAGCTGTCACCACGAAGCGGCTTACGTCCTATTAAAGATTACAATCGCTCTATTATCGGCGCTTCCATTCAGGGCAAAGTGCTGAGCGTTCGTCGGGACAAAATCCGTGCCAAGCTCGATATGGATGACCAGCAGGACCCAAATACCGATTACTGGTTCCCCTACTCTACGATTTATGCATCTGCGGATAACACAGGCTGGTATTGCATGCCTGAAGACGGAGACAGCATTCGTATCTATTTTCCAAGCTATAAAGAGGAAGAAGGGTATGCGATCAGCTCAGTTAAAAGAGAACCGCCCCATTCGGTAGAGAGATCCTCTGCTTCTGGACATGCGTCAGCAACCTTAGCGCATTCGACTGTATCTTCTTCGGCTCTGTCCGCAGCAACCCCTGCACCAGATCGAATGGCTGACCCTGCTATTAAGACGTTGCGGACGAAATATGGCAAAGAAATCATGCTAGCCCCGGATCAAATCGTCATCTCAGGTAATGGGATGTCCATTGTAATTAACGATAAAACCGGCATTGATATCGTAAGCGGAAAAAATGTAAATATCAGCGCAGGCTCTGATATCGTCCTGGCATCTAGCAGTATCCAGCTTTCCGCTGGAAAAATCGAGTTATCCGGTAAAGGCAACACCATCACGCTGGAGGATACCACTACCTTATCCGGCACGGAAATCAAAATGAATTAATGAAAGGAGGGAATCAGGGAAGTGGATAAACAAGCGGCGCTAAAACAGATTTATGAACATGATTTTGTACCACTTTTGGAAGAAAACTTACAGGCTCTTGAAGCTGAATTTCAACGAAATAAAACCATCCTCACAGTAGACCTAGTGTCCGCGTTTCGTGAAATGTGTCAGCTCATTAAGAACATGCAGGACAGAAATGAGAAAGCCCCCATCGGTTATATTCATTTTTCTATGTTGCGTACATCTATTTTAGATCAGACGTACCTCTATGTTATCGAAGCCTATTCGGACGAATGGTATTTCGATCAAGTCGACTGCACAGTAACATACGATGCCTCATGGGCCTTCCGTTCTATAGCTTCCATCATCGATGTACTTGACCAGAAACGAAAACCCTATATCGGTCTGCTGAATCGCGCGGATGTAGAAAGGATAATATTGAGCTCATCTCACTATTTTCATCAGTTTGTTGCCACTCTCCTGCGCTTAGCCGTTTACCAGATGATTGAAATGCCAGAGTATCAGTCCATCCAAAAGGCGAAGTTCTTATTCATCAGAACTGGTGAGTTCAAGGATCAAAGTGAACAGGTATACGTCGAAGACCTCACACCGCTACATGAGAATGACTTAAAACAACGATTACTGGACGAAGGCGAAACAGAGCATCCTTTCGAAAATGTAAAAGGCACTACACTTCGAGATCTGCGAATTGTGGAAAAAGATCTGCGCTACAGTGATTTTGGCATGGGGGATTTTTCAAACAGCCAATTTAGGAACTGTGTGTTGCTAGGTACAACGTGGAGAAACGCCGACCTTAGAGACGTAGATTTTAGCGGTTCAATCCTAAGTGATGCCGATTTCTCAGGTAGCGATCTACGGGGTGTCCGTTTTGATGCGGTTAAAGGCAATGTTTTTCGGGAAGGTAGCTATCGAACGGGGCTGTTAGGCATTCGCTTTACAAACGCCAATCTGGATGGTGCCAGCTTAGTAGGAGCTCATTTTGGGGATCAAGTCGATTTTAAGGATGCCTCCATGCAAGGAACAATGCTTTCCAAATCAGATCAAGAACATTTCAAACTCAGCCCGTCGCAATTACAGACGGTTCAGTGGGTGGATTAACCAAGGGGGCGATAAAATGCAACGCTATTATGTAATGTTGGAAGATACCCGAATTCCTTACAAAATACAACCTTCCTCCTTACCCAGAAACACGTCCTTTGAAGAATTTCCTCCGGTACAAGTATTGGACATGACCATTCCTGTACATGGGGAGTTTTCGGATTGGTTGTCTGTATCTACAACTTTATTGTCCAACCCAATGAAACGTATCCTGGAGAAATATAATGTGCAAGCCCGCTTCAAACGAGTCTATTTGATCAACCGAAAAGACAACCAATCGGCACTATATTGGATGCCTCATGCCCCGGCCATGGATGTACTTTCCTCTTACGCTGAGTTCGACCTACAGGGTCAATATATCAAGCGGCTCGTGTTAGACCATGAGAAAGTTAAAGGAAACCATTTCTTTACGGTGCAAGGCATCAGGGAACCCTTCTTTATCATCAGTATCGAGGTAGCTGAAAGTCTGCTTCGCCGTAATTTAAGTGGATTTAGGCTCCAACCCGTGGAGCTTGCTTAGGAGGAACAACATGACAACGACATATTGGGACGAGATTTTTCTAGATCAATTTAACGAACGCAAGTTACAAGAACAGTTACAGGCTGCGAGAGAAGAAGATTGGATGCTGTTATCGGTAGATGAATGCATCAAGGGAATATCCCAGGGAAGCTTGGTGCTACATAACGATCAAAAGATACCAATACAGGCCAGAGCAGCTTTTGCCGATCAAATGACGTTTCCCCTCCCCTGCTCTTTCACAGAAACAACAGAATTCGACAAACAAGGAGGTCGGAATCCTCATCGGGTCATCTACCGAGACCAAGCACAAGGAGTTAGTTTGGGCTTACATTGGCGGGAAGAGCTGCTTCATCAGGAACAAGTGTTATGGTTGCAGCAACAACTGGCCCGTGGAGCCAAAAAGCTTCAGCCAGACATGCAACTAATTGAAGAAAACACGTTAGAACTAGAACAGGGGCTTATCGCCTGTTATGAAGCTTTATTTATCGTCGATCCTCATCCCTACTATCAAATCGTATTCGTTCGTTCATGGCAAGGACGTGCGTTCACAGGAAGTATTCAATTCAAGCTGGAGGACGCTCCGTTATGGCATCCGCTATCATATGCGATCATCCGCTTGATCCATTTTGTAGAGCATAATCATGAAATGAGTTAGATAAGGAGGAAAGTCTATGTTTCTGCCGATCATTCTCCAAGCGCTAGTCTCCGGTATGTTAAGTGGCGAATACTCCTTTGTTACACGGGGGGCAACGCTGAAATGCACTCAAGGAACCGATCCTGGTGTCCTCAACCTGATGATCGACCATGGCATATACAGTCAAAATGAACCGTTATTGAATGTTGCCGATGCCGTCTGTGGTGCCAATATCAGTAAAGAAGGAGCCTTTGGCTTTTGTAAAGTGACAGGAGACGTTTGTAAACCAACGATTCCGTTTGGTTCCAAATGGAGTGATGGGAAGGAAGATGTCCTCATCGAAGGAGAGCATGCACTGTTAAGTAAATCTACGCTGGTATGCTCTTGTGGGGGCATGATTTCCATTGAGCAAGACGGCCAGGAAGGATAGCTATTTTGTCGTAGAAAGGAATCATTTATGGGAGAAATATCAACAGGTTTACTCACCTATCAGGATATTCGATTCAGTTGGCCTTACGGTTCTGTACGCCTGAAACAAGTGAAGGTGAACCAGCAATTGGGTGATCACGCCAGACTCATCGTGACGGGGCAAATGAACCCCGAGCAGGAAGACACCATCATCCAAAAAAGCAGCAGTGACGATCCCGTTGAATTGTTATTTAAAGATGAAAACGGAAAAAAGCAACCCTTATTCAGAGGACAATTATATCATGTGGAAGTTCAACACGTACATCAAGACATGTATGTCACGATTGAAGCCATATCCCATACCTTTACTTTAGATACACAATTAAAGAATCGCTCCTTTCAGCAAGTTAATCGCAACTATACAGATATCGCGCAAGAGGTGCTTTCCGATTATCAAGGTTCGGATATGCTGGATGAAGCTTTTGGCAAGAAGCCAACGGGGCAATTCATCATGCAGTATCAGGAGACGGATTGGACTTTTTTGAAACGTCTGGCTTCTCATGTTGGGGCTGTACTTGTCCCGAATATAACCGCTCATCGCATTCAAGTTTGGATCGGTATTCCTCAAGGACGTCGACAGATTGTTTTAAAAGATGTCCCTTTTCGTATGCGGCGACAGATTGCCCCGTATTTAAACAATGCTGCGAACGGGAGAGCGAATACTTCCGCAGAGGACTATACCAGTTACACCTTCGAATGGCCTGAAATGCTGCAACTGGGCGATGAAGTCAAGCGTTCTGGTCTTACCTATGTGATTACCAAGAGGACAGGCATCATGACAAACGGCTTAATGACATGGTCCTACGAATGTGTCTTGCCACAGGGTGTAACCATCGCAAAAACGTATAATAAAACTATTACTGGCGCAGCCATTGAAGGAAAAATACTGGAAGTCAGTCGCAATCAGGTTCGGTTACATCTGGATATGGACAAACATCAAAATCCCAAAGATGCCCAGTGGTTTCCCTATTCTGCAGAAGGTAATCAGGTCTGGTATCTGATGCCGGAAAAAGGCGCTCAAGTAAAGCTGTATTTCCCAAGCGCAAATGAAGACGATGCCATGGTAGTACAGTCAGTACGGCTTGACCCTCCATCCGCTCATTCGGCGTCTGTTGCTTCTCCAAAAGGAGTAGATTCTGGCTCCATGCAACAACACCATGAACAGACTATGGCAGATCCGGGAGTCAAATCCTTCCGCAACCCCCAAGGCAAATCTTTTACGCTGGGGGATTCCGAACTGAATATGAGTGCCAAGGAAGGCATGCTGTATATCTCCATGAATGCTTCCCATGGCGTAAGTATAAGCAGCACGCAGAGTGTACAGATTCAGGCCAGCGGCCATCTAGGATTAAATGCACAATCCATTACGTTAAAGGGGACAGAAGGATTATATGTAAACACATCATCTGATGCGATTGAGTTGAAAGAGGATGTCAATGCACTTAGTTCCAAAATTGAATTAAAAGCCTCTACACATAAGATGCACTCCCCACTGGCTTCAGCATTTGAAGCACAGGTAGCCGAACACGGATTGGAGCAAGTGAAGCAGAACAGAATGGACGCAAATAGTGATTCTCGCTGGAAGGGTGTAAGAGATGCAGTAACCTTATCCTTTATAGAATTGTTAATAGATGATGTTTTGGGAGAAGGCACTGCCGATAGATTTAAATATGGTGCCGATTACCCTGAAGAACAGAAACGACACCAAATTCAATATACAAAAGATCTTATCCAATTCAATAAATCTTGGGATACTGTTATAGATGATGCAAAGCAAGTTGGACAAAGTTATGTTGATCCTATGGTTAAAGGCGCAGAGACCCTTAGTATGGATAAGCTTACTACCTCAGCCGATGAAAATTATTATGCAGGTGTTTCTCAATATCATGGTGTTACACGCGTAGGGGAAACCATTATCCATATTGCAGAACTAGTTGAAGGAGTTAAATCACTCAAAAATATTGGAAATATAGTCAAGTCTAAAAAAATACCCATTACCGAATTTTCAAGTCAGTCTTCCAAACAATCGAGTATTTCCTCTGCCCCTATAAGTGCTGGGAAGTTTAAAACGAATTCGAGTATTGTCCCTAAACCGATTCAGCCCTTAGGGGGTTGGATAGCACAAATGGGCAAAAAAATGGACAGACAAGGTGCAAGAAAGAGTCCATTCAAGTTTGCACATGATGGTCCAGACCAAAGTCGACTTGATGTTCGTAAATCTACGAATGGGCCACATGAGCCAATAACACCAGAGAGACAAAAACAGATTGATGCGTTAAAATCAGGAGAGTATACAGGGAAAGGTTCTAATGGGACGGGAAAACCTAAAACAGATTATGATAAACTAAAGGAAAGGCTCAATGAACGTTACAAAAAATTTGCTAATGATAAGAAACAAAATATACCTCAGACAAGCAAAGATTTGCTCCCGAACGAATTGAATCATGGGAAATATGGTAAATTACCTAATGTAACTGGCGATAATATAACAGGACACCATATGCCGTCTAATAAATACATGCAAGATGAGTTTGGTATTAAGACTAAAGATAGCTACTCTATGTTTTTAGAGCATCCACATCCAGGACAGGGCGGTAGACATAGAAGAACATTTACCTATGGACTAAGTAAAGCAACCAGACCAGGAGATTTTACTTTATATAAATCTTTAATGCAGCGTGATGGCCTAGCATTTGATATTAATGATTTAAGGCGGATTCTTAAAGAAGATGGTTTGTATAACAAAGCGACTAGAAAAAGGATTCAGGAATATATTGACTATTATAAAAATTATGAACACAATGGTTTAAAGATCTTTGGAAAACCCAAATAGCAGTTATGTCAAATAAAGAGGAGAAACCTTATATTGAATGATAAAATTAATATACTATATAAAATGCGCTTTATGGAAAAAGAGGGAGACAATATAGAGGTATTTGAGAATATTCTGAATGAATTGTCTCTTGAAGGAACGAATGATATAATTCTTGATCTCTGTACAATCTTCGAAGATGAAGTTGCTGAACCAACAGCTGATGACTATCTTATCGAAACCATATTTTATATTGCAGAACGTGATGATTTAGAAGAGGGCTTATACAAATTGGCTTTGGGTACTCCCAAGATGTTACCCCATGCGGAATTTTGGGCAGAGAGAATCCATCGGACACTTTTAAATTCAAAAGATTTGGTAATTTCTTACGGTAAAGTTTTGGGCAAATTAGAAAGTTCGACTAAGCAGACGCTTAAAGAAATTTTAATGATGATTAAGGATGACGATCCAGATTTATATTTAGAAAAAGCTAATTTCCTTTTAGAAAAATTAAGATGAATAAAGATTAATATGGTTGAGTATAAATTTTTGCGAGATAAGGTGATATTGCTATGAATTTACCAAAGATTATTTTAGGAATACCTGGTTATTGGAAAACAAGAGATGAATTTATAGAGGCAATGGCTCGAGAGGGAAACGGTTATATATATGCAGGTAACCATATCGGAAACCTTAAAAATCCAAAAGATTTCTTTGATGTGAACATAAGTGAATATAATCCTTATGTTGCAGAAGCTTTCGAAGTAGCTGGAAATGGCTCATTTAAAAGGGAACACATCGATCAATTAAATGAACATAAAAGTATCATTTATCTTTTGGGTGAGGGTGGTTCTATAGAAAAGGTTTTGGATATTATGGAGGTTGCTAGTGCAGTATTACATGCAGGAGGAATTGCAGTAAATGTTGAATCTTCTGGAAGAGCAAGTACAAAAGAGGAATGGTTAGAAATAACAAGCAGTAAGGACATTGCTCAAGTATTTACTGCGTTTATCCAAATGTCCCGCGAAGAAAAAACATTTTACACTACTGGTATGCAAAGCTTTGGTTATCCTGATGTAGAAACAACATCTGAAAACATAACAGGCTCGGAAGTGTCCACATTATTCAGGATATTTTGTTTATATAACATTGTAGAAAAGCCAAAGATCACTGACGGAGAAACATTTAGTACAGATCCAAACTCTCCAATATATTTATTAAAGCATAAAAAGTGCACAATGTTTGAGGAAGAAGATCCATTCTATAATCCACTCGGAGTATGGAATTTAATTCGAAATCACCGTCCTAAAAATTGAGATTTTTTATTTGATATCCAGCTATACTTGATATATTCTTAAAGGCTTATTTCAACTTGATTCATGAGGAGGAATAAGCTTTTTATATGTTCTATATAAGTTGAACTAAAGATTAGAAAACTATGGTAAGGAATTCGCTACTGCATGTCGAAGTAATAAAGTAACAACTTTAGACAGGCAGGGGAATCGCATGGAACATTCAGCATCATTTCAAGAGATCCAAACCGCGATGAAGCAAGCAAAAGATCGTCGGATGTTTGAACGCTATCAGACGCTGTATTTGTATCTACAAGGAACAGAAGTCGAGCAAATTGCTCATATCATTAACCGAAGCCCCAAAACCGTAAAAGGGTACATTCAAGCATATGACACACGCGGGCTTTCCGGACTGCAAATGAATCATTCGCCAGGAGCACCTGTCCGATTAACGAAAGAACAACTGGAAAAGTTAAAACAAACGATCGTGGACTCCGTTCCACATGATGTAGGCTTTACCGCGCGTCACAATTGGACACTGGAGATCATTGCAGCCTTCATCAAAAGGGAGTTTGGTCAGACGTATTCGCTTCGGGGTATCTCTAAAATGATGCATCGTCAAGGGCTAAGCTATACCAAGCCAACCTATACCTTGGCAGCGGCGGACGAAAAAAAGCAACGAATTTTTTCGGAAGTCACGTTTCCAAATTTAAAAAAAGATACATGACGGCAAAAATCGACCATGTATTATTTGAAGACGAATCCATGATTCGCGATTACCAAGCCATTCAAAAAACGTGGTTTCTTCGTGGCAAGCAGCGTATCATTCAAACTACAGGTAAACATCGGGGTGTCAAACTGCTGGCTACCGTCGACTATGTGACAGGCAGGATCGTATGGCAGGAAGATGAGTATTATACAGCCGAAACATTTTTGATCTTTTTGAAAAAAGTGTTAACCGAATATCCGACAGGTAAAATTGCGATGATCCTGGGCAATGCGCGAATTCACCATGCAAAGCTGCTGGCATCGTTCCTAAACGAGATGAAGGATCGACTTGAACTTGTATTTTTGCCTCCCTATAGCCCCGAACTGAATGCAGTCGAAGGGTTGTGGAAATGGCTTAAATCCGATGTGATTAACAACGTCTTTTACCACACGGTCGCTGAAATTCGTACCAACGTACAACGGTTTATGGAAGAGATTATGAAAGTACCTTTGATGATCGTTGACCGTCTTTGTGTCAGGTTCTAGCTGGTTGTTTCTTTAGTTCAATTTATATAGATCAGTAACTCAATAACATAGCGAGCCAACCGCTAAACTAAAACAATGACTTGCCATCCCTCCCAATCAGAGTTAACATACACACACTTCAACAACGGGAGGGAAAATTTACTTATGTCAAATTGGCCAGATTGGTTTCTCGAAGCGTTACGCCAACGATTTTATCAACTAGAACTAGCCAGTGAACAACAGGCTTCAAATTTACCAGAGGACAAAAATCTATTCACGCAAATGGATCAATTCAAAATGAATCAAAACGAGGATATTCAGCATCTGCTATCCGAATGGGAAGAAGCCATAGGCGATCAGCTAAGTCAGGACAAACAGTCCATCTATATGGAAGGAGTTAAAGACGGGATTCGATTGATCCTTCCCGTCATGCAACCCACAGTTACTTGTTAGCTTTTGATCACTTTAGCCTATGATTCTATTAGTCCAATATTTCATCTATGCTCATTCCACTTTTCAAGGTAAAAACAAAATGCGCTGGTGAGAGAATGGTTATCTTCTCCACCAACGCATTAAATAGGTTATCATCAAATTGTTCCAGTATATCTTGCCGTGAGCTTAAAAGTTGAATAATCTCATCGACTCGTTCCTTGATTTTCGCTTGCTGCTCATGCTCCTCCTCTAATATCACCATCTGTTGCCGTAGCTCGTTGAGTTCACTGGAAAGTCTGTTCGTCTCTTCATCATATACGCTCTCGTCCATCTGATTCCGCAGCTTGAGATTCACTAATTCCTTCAAGTCGGATTTCAATTGTTGCATCTGTCCTTCGATGTCTAATAACGATTTTTGCTCTACTTTTCTCGATAGTATCGATTCAATATTGCCTTTCAGTGTTTTAATGAATTCTTTCTTGTTCTCATACATCCGGTTGAACAATCGCACAAATGCGGAATGTAAAACTTGTTCATCGACTGATTTGGCATCACATGCTACTTTCCCTTCATTGACATACGTTTTGCATTGCCATACCACTTTTTTGGATGGATTATTGCTGTTCCAGGTTCGGCGTTTAAAAATGGCTCCACAGCATCCACAATATACTTTACTGCTCAGTGCGTATTTACTGGAGTATCTTTTACTCTCCCCCATGACATTACCTTTTAGCTTGGCACGGCGTGCCTTCTCTTTTTGTACCGCTTCAAATATTTCCTTGGATACAATCGGTTCATGGTTGTCTTCAATTAAATATTGCTGTTCTTGTCCCCGATTCTTTATTCGTTTGTGAGTTAGGAAATCTACCGTTACCGTCTTTTGTTGAAGTAAAGCTCCGTAATATTTCTCATTCGTCAATATTAATGTAATGGAGGAATCCCACCACGTATCGCCACCCGTGACTGTTTTAATGTGATCTCGCATCAAACCTCTGGCTATCGCCTGATAGCTTTTTCCATCCAAATACTCCTCGTATATGCGCCGCACAATCTCTGCTTCTGGCTCGTTAATCACCAATTCACCATGTTCATCCTTATCATAGCCGAGGAAGCGAGTGGTGTTGCAGAAGACTTTGCCGTTTTGGAAGCCTCGTAATATGCCCCATCGACTATTTTCAGAAATGTTTCGACTCTCGTCTTGGGCAAGAGAACTCAGAATGGTCAGTAATACTTCACCTGTTGTATCCAGTGTATTAATGTTCTCTCGTTCAAAGAATACAGCCACTCCGAGACTTTTAAGTTCCCGTACATATTTCAATAAATCCAGTGTATTCCTAGCAAATCTTGAAATCGACTTGACCAAAATCAGATCCAGTTTACCATTTCGAGCATCCTGTATCATGCGATTAAAGTGCGTTCTATTTTTGGTGTTGGTTCCGGTGATCCCTTCATCGGCATAGATATCCGCCATTTCCCATTCCAAGTTGTTTTGAATGTATTGGGTATAGTAATTCACCTGATTAGTATAGCTCTCCTTTTGCTCCTCGGAATCTGTACTGACCCGGCAATAGGCAGCGACTTTCTTCTTTTGAATAGATTGGATTCCCTCTACGATGTCCATCGTTTTAATGGGAACAACGACGACCTTTTTTGCGGTTGCGGCTTGGGCCATAGGTGTTTCTCCCTTCGATATCTTCTTTATACGGTCACATGGTATAATGCTTTCGGCACATCATCAAGTCCATTTCTGCCCATGTTATAGCTACTTGAAAGACTTTTTATTAAGCTTATCAATCGCTATGAACTCTTCTTCTGTAATGACATTTTGTAATCTCAATTGCTTCAATAGGCTTAGACTCAGTAGATAATCAATAGATTTTCGTTGCATATGTATGTGCTCCTTTGAAATAAAAATGGCTCACCACGAAGGCAAGCCAATAGATATAATGCTTAGAATAAATTTTTAAGGCTAATGGTCTTTTCTATTGTCATGCTAGGATCGCTTACTAAGGTAGCAGTCAGTACAAGTGCTCTATTAATCGCTCTACCACTGCTTCCAGCTTTTACCTTCACACTATTTCCTGTGCTGGCTGTTATGCTTCCCATAATAGGAGTTGAATCATCTTGGTTCCGTAGGCTCCACTCTACATACTGGTCAAACACTTCTGTTCCTTGATCATAGATATGACTGACGTATGAGGTACTTTGGCCTGTTTTAAGCGTAGGATTACCCGTTATGGTTATCACATAGAAATGTGTTCCTGTTTCGATAACTCTCATTTCAATGGTACTTTGTACTGTTGGGTGATACGTTAATTTCGCAGTGATGCTTGCTTGTCCCAAAGCGATGCCCATAATCTGACCTTGCTGATCTACACTAACCACACTTGGGTCACTAGATATATAAGTAATCGCCGGATTGGCTATCTCATTCCCATTATCCGTAGCGGTCACATTCAAAGATAACGTTTCGTTGAGCAGCGCATGAGCTATCGTTCCCTGATTGATATGTAATGCGTATGTATGAGCAATCTCATATTTCCATCGGTCTGCAATGTTATTTTCCACGTCATCATAAGCTGTATTTATGCTATCCAACGTGCAGCTTAACTGGATGATGCCATTCATCGTGCGGTCAATTCCAACTATTTTAAACGACTGATGAGTCATATAAAATCGTTGACTTAATGTAATGCCCTTCGTATCTGCGTTGTCCTGTACAGTAAACAGAATGTTTCCCTCTGGCATGGAGATAACTTTACCTGTTTCCGTTGAAAACGTTCTGGCTTCTACCACAGCATCAAACCATTGCACCTCTCCATTCCAGTTTAAAGCTAGCCGTTGTTTACACTTTTTCATTCTGCCTCGAAAAGACTTTTCATTCCGATCCACCTGACTGGTGATCAGATAACGTTCATAGCGATAATCTACTATATCTCCTGTATGTAAAGGTGTTGCTGCTCGAATAATTTTTTCATCGGTCATTTGAATATTATTTGTCGCATCTCGAATCAGACCAAGCTGTCTTACACCGTTTATGTGTACAAGCTCGCCTTTCTCTCGCAGGAAGAAATCTATCATCGGCTCTAGGCTCCTTGTCACTCCTCCACCTCCAAACCAAAATCCTGCTTGCAGCGATACAGGTACAACTCCACATAATCACTCCATTTCTTCTTATCCAAAATAATAAAAATATCTTCGCTAATTCGAATATAGCAGTTCGACAGCAATGAAGATTCCAATGGACAGAAAGCTCGATATGTCGTCTCTAGTATGTAACCATCTTCAAATGAAAAACTTTTGCGATAAGGTTGTACATCTGCCATCATCAACAGAACAGGGTTGAAGTGAGTAACATCCAAAATCTCCAGCTTCGTATCGTAGAACATCAGTCCGTCCCTACCTTGATTTTAGGTAAAGGAAGAGCAAGCCGGATACTTGTCGGAATGCCTGTTTCATAGGTGGCTAAGCGTTCACCTTCCTGCTTATTTATAAATCCAACCGAATCCCTATTTTTATAGAGATACACCGCATAATCGACCATAACATCATCATATTCCACAGGCAGTGTTGCCACATTACAATAACCAAGAATATTACTTCTCGCTTTATTCAAATAGTGGATCAGGATATCATCCTTTGATATGTCTGTTGGTTCCATGCCTAATAACCGTTTAAGTAAAATCAATGAATCACTCATGTGCTGGCTCCTGTTCCTCCTTTACCTGTGCCTTCTCGGTACGCTTCATGATCTTAGTAGCTTGAGTTTTCGTTACAGATTCATCTTTCTCAGTCTCATCTGGTTTAGGTTCCTCCACTTGCTGATAATGCCCACTAGACTGTAACCGCAGCATTAACTCCTGATCTGTGACTTCCCATGTGCAGCCTGTTTCCTGATTCAAAAACCACATCTTATCACCCTCCAAAAAATGAAAAATAGGGCATCCAAAACGGACACCCTAAACGTGTTTCTTCTATTATAATGTGTTTGCATATGATCCTATTTTCAATTAAGACTTATTGGCCGTGAGTACAGCGAGAGCCTCCGGCTTGATACATTTAGCTCCGAATACCTGCAATCCTTTTACTGCATCCGAAAATTGTTTCTCTGGTCTGAAGGCTTCCACCGAATCCACTTGCCCGGCAAACGAAATCGCACTCTTATGACCTGCGATGATTTTATACTTAGCTCCTCCTGTATTTGGCACATTGTTGGATTTATAAACAGTCATGCCATCAATATCTCCCACATAACCTGTGCGGATAATATTTGGGTCTTTGGTAAAGCGTGCATCCTTCAAAAGCAAGCCATAGTACCATGCAGGAACTACCACAAAACGTTCCGTTTCAGGTACATTGTTCTCATCCATCATCACGCCAAGATCAATCAGCAAATCATAGGCTGTATCTTTCGTTGGAATAACAGGCGTTGTATCATTGCCAATCGCGTTCTCTGCTTTAACCTCCGTGTAAAATCCAGCAAGATACTGATCCACTACATTGGCCAGTCCATAGGAAGCTTCCACAATTCCACCATCCAGCAGATTCACATTCGCTTGAGCAGCATCGACATCATCGACTTGAAAATTGAAATACTTCGCCTGATCAATCACCAACGTCTTTTGCGTAGCATCCAGTTCCTGTGGATTACCGATCCCTGCAACTTTATCATAATTGCCAATCGTTATTGCTCCAATGGAATTAATTTTCACGGTGGAACCTTGACCTTGAATCTCACCTTCGTAATCAGTGTTGACCACATTTCCGTATACGAGGTTCTTTTTCAGACTCTCATTTAAACGTGCACTCCAAATGGTTGGAATAAAATTTTGTACTGACATATTTATTCACCCTATCCTTTTCGTTTATTATCGTTTGTTTTGTAATGCTTGTTTGACTTGATCCCAATACTGATTAATCTCGTTTGGCGACATGCCTTTGATTGAATCCAATGTAAATGTGTTACCTGTTGAACCAGCCGGAGGGGTATAGCCATCACCTTTGAGCCGTTGTTCGACCTGCTGTTGGATAGCCATTTGCAGCGATTGTTCCAACATAGCTAAATTCGCTGTCGTCCCTTCTTCATCTGCACCAATAAAAAAATCCACTAACGGGAGTGGAAGTTTCTTCTCGGATGCAATTTTGATCGCTTGGCTGGTCAACCGTTCACGCTGCTTCTCTAGCTTCATATTTTCCACTTCGGCACGTAGCTTTTCGACTTCGATGTCTTTCTCATCCTTTGCCGGGAATCGCTTCTTGATCTCAACATCCACTGCACTTTCCAAATGATTGGCTTTCCACGTTTCCAGCGATTTAGCTGATCGTTTGTCCACGGTGCTATCGAACCAACTTTTTGCTTGCTGATTAGATTGGATATATTGCTCCATCCCCTCCACGCTATACGGATTCAAACCCTGAAGATACGCTTGCCATTCCTCATTCGTTTGGTTTTCTTCGATCAACTGCTTCACTTGTTCTAATTTCATTTTCGTTAATCTCCTTTATTGCCCATCCGACTCCTCAGAACCGAACACGCTTATGTATGTTTGAGCCTTTTTATGTCATGCTCAGGACAGGGATGTTACACTTTAGAAATCACAAAAACGAGGAAAAGGTACAAACATACCAACTCCCCACTTTTACCTATATTTCAACCTTTGTTTATGCGGATTTTTAATAGCCTAAAGCGTAACACTGAGCCTGTTGGGATTCGAGCTTCAGAACACGATATGTATGTTGAATTCGTTTAACATCATATCTGACACAATGATGTTACGCATTAGAAACCGCAAAAATGAGAAATAGGTACAACATACTCCCTCACCATTTACGGTTGTTTTTCAACCTTTGTTTATATGGCTTTTGGATAGCCTAAAGCGTAACATCGAGCCTGCTTTTTCTCATCTGGCGCATCCGTAACTTCGACTTTTCGTTCGCATTCTTACCTCTACACTTCTCACAACATTTTTGCCGATTCGAATTTGCCGAAAATGTTCCTCCACAACGTGTACAGTTCACCCTCGGCTTCGCTGTCTTAGGCTCAGTCTCTACATTACGTTCAGACTTATATTCTCGCTCCAGCTTCTCGTCTATTGGCAGCACTCCATTTTCAAAATAGGTACACCGGGGTAGACCATCATCTTGAGCGAAAAATAAACATGGACAATCCTGTAAACAGCAATAGTTTTGAATACCGTGCTTCGCTCCGAGATAACAAGCACAATTATTTTTCACATGCCGTTTATTCTGCATTTGATACCACCTTATCCGTACCAACTAATCGTTGCTGCTCCGCATGAAATTTATTGAATTCCAGCTTGGGATTCTCCACAAACGGAAGTAACGTGAGCAATGTTTCCTGAGAAACAACTTGCTGCAATTTAACGATCACATCAGCCATCCCAACTAAGTCCGTCGGCAAGTTACGAGTAAACTTCACTGCAATATCCCGGTAATCATATTGAACGCCTTCTTTAATGTGCAGGAACGTGAAGAAATTACATAACCGCTGCTTGATCGCCTTTTCCATCAAAGCTTCCCTCATTGCCACTCGATTTTCCAAATTCAGCAGCTTATTTCTCAACGCCAAGGAGGAGGTATTGCTGGCCCAGTTTTCATTGAAGTTAACCTGATCCATCATATCGAAGATTTTGCGTTCAATATTGTCCAACTCATTTTTCACAAAAGAATCGTTAATCTCCTTCGTAAGCCAGCTTACCTTCCCTCCAGCCGGAACCTGAATAATGCCCATCTTCTTCATATTCAATAAGTCCTCAGCTTCCAACTTGGCATTCTCAATCACGAGATAGGCGTTGCGATGATCTGCGATTTCATTGACCAAATCAGAGTTCAAAGCGTTATAGGCATCAAATAAAGAAATCACATCATGGAAGCCACTTTTTCTCTCCGTATTGGCTGGACAGGAGATAAGCGGGACTCTTCCAAAGATGTGATTATGTTTGCCGATATATTTTAATTCAGGTGATTGATTTTGCTTCATTTGATTGCCTTTATTATCACTGCCGATTGTATAGTGTAGAATTTCATGATCGGTATATACGTCCAAATACACTTGCTTATCAAACCGTCTCGTAAATTTATGTAGGCCAAGTAATACGTTTTTTTCTGCCGTTCCATCTTCCAGTACATAGGCATTCAAAGGAGATAGCACCGTGGCTGAAAACTGACCATCCGAGTCAATATAGTTCAATTCGTAGCTTTCACCAAAGATTTCGGATTGTTTCCGAAGCTGTAGATTATGCTCCTTATCCCAATGACTCATATGTACATCTATGTTATGTATGGCTTCATCCTGATCTGACTTGGACACATAGTTTACTGGCTTACCGAGCAGATAACCCACTTCATTATCTACGAACTTACGAGGGAAATTAAAAATAAGCTTTTGATTACTTCGACTTTCTTGCATCGCATAGTTCTTGAGAATGGCATGCTGACCATTGTAGTAATCTGTATATTTCTGTTTAGCTAATGCAGCCAATTGGAGTTCATTTAGGCATTCTATAATGATTTGTTCCGTAATTTGCAAATACATCCTTCCTTTCAAAATGGACTATGGTATTGTTGCATAAATAAAAGAACCACCTTTAATAAGATAGTTCCTTATTGCACTAGCATTCTTCGTTAACGTAACGTTACTTTATAGAATTATCCATGTCTGTTCTATGATTTAAGCCATGAAACGTCATATCCCATATTACTAATAATCTTTGAGTCCGTCTTGGAATTCTATAATGTTTTCTCCAGTCCATCCATTTTCTAAGCCGTATAAGATGAACTCCCTAATAGTTCTTGGATAATGTAAATTATAATTTTCTAAATTGTTTGTATCTTTATTCTTTAAGGAGACACCAACTAATAGCGGGCTTCCTGAAATAGGATCGTCCCAAGTACAAAACAGGAATGTACACGTTAAATTTTTCAAGCTCTTTAAAGATATCTTTAGAGAAATATTACTTAAATGTTGATTATACTTTTGATTAATCACATATAAGTATTCCTTTTCACCTACAATTATTTTTCTTGTCTTTTTCTTCATGGTCTAAGCACCTATTGAATTTGTTTAGTTGGATACAGCCTTTGTTAGTTTAATCTCTTCAAATGAAATTATTGAAATTCAGGCGAGCAATTAACCTTATTTGTAGTCCAATTCTAGTTACCAGTTGGCCTTATTTACGGATTATTACCAGCACCAACCACGACTGAGAAAATCCCCTCTTCATCGTGCTTCAAGATGACGATAAAGGCCCCTGACTTAGATTTAGGATTATTCGCTGCATCCAGATCGTACCAACCCCTCAACCGTTCTGAAAGGAGCTTGCTCTCATACTGGATAACATCTCGCCCCTCGTCTACCTTATACTCCTTGACCTTAACAGCGTCACTTGGAATTACAGAAGAAGCCTCGCGTATAGCTTCCTTTTCAGAGCGCCTTGGCGTATCCGTAGCTTCAAATGACAGGGTTACATTCAAAGCCGTGTTTTTCTTTGTAACTTCATCTTGGGCATAGATAGCCAGAAAACTATTGTTCTGATAAGAACTAATGCCGGCATCCTGTCCATTCTCATCTACCCCGCGGAGCTGTTCGATAGCCTCCTTCGTATCCCCAAGTCCTCCTGTCTTGGTGATCAGGGGTTCTATACTAGTGCCTTGATCTTTAACTGGCTCAGGAGCCTTACCGCTTTCTGTATCTGTCACAGCTTCATCTGCAGCAGTTGATTCAACCGTGCTTATTGTCTCTACAGCATTATCGCTGTCTTTGTTTTCTTTGGTTGGTTCCCCGCAACCTATTAACGTTACGGATAGAGCAATACATCCTGCCATAATAAGCAATCTCTTCTTGTGAATCCGCATACTCCGACCCCCGTATTTTATAGTACTTAATTCTATCTTACATCTATTAATAGTTATAAAAAATCAAACTCGCAGTCTGGAACGCTATCTGGTGTATCGCTCAATATCATCTATATCCGACTCTCTTCTCAGTTGGTTCTTATATTCATGTACGTCATTCTTTAATTTGGCCACAGCTCCCCAACCTGAGAATACAAGTAGAAGCACACTCATTAAGGCATAGGCGAATGTAAAATAATTCAAATAGAAGTTTAAAAAAATACCACCTAAAATCAACAACAACACGACCCACAGCGTCCACTTTAAGCCCTTCTTCAATAGAAATCCCCCTGTTGCAATTTCTATAATTTTCCTTTATATATAATAATACATTTGATTCACATGTCTGTAAAGTTTAAAATAATTTAGGCATGACGAGTGCCATAACCGCTTGTTATCTTGGTTAAATTATCAACTTTTATGTTTCCCCATTAGCTAATGGGATTAGAATAAAGATTGAGTTTTAACAGATCCTCAAAATAACAAACTGCGATCATAAAATTTCAGACTCTTTACCGACTGAATCAATTGAACAGCCCCATATAAACTATCTGGCGCGTCATCATATGTACAATTTCTATTGTAGTCCTTCACCTGATGGTTATATCTGAGGTTATCTGAATTGAACAGAATATGACCCTTCTTCACTTCCGGCTCCAAGCTAATAATACGTTCATGCTTCTGCCCCTTGGAATGGACACTTTCAACGGGTGTATGTATCTTCGCCTTCCATAGCTCTTCTTCAAATTTCTGCTTCATATAGCTTTGTGCCTGATTGACTTCAAATCCGAGCTTATCTACAGGATAAAGCTTTAATTTTTCAATAGCCACTTGAAACAAATCATCCGGCAACAGTTTATAGATTTCGCTGTCGATGACATACATTTGCTTCGTCTTCCTGTGCTGCCCAATAATGGAGACAGCGGAATAGTCGTTTTTCTTCCCAGCTTTAATGGCTGGATCAATGTACATGGCAAGTTCCATGTCCCCAAACTCAGGCAACCTGTCCCAATACATGAGATTCTGGAAAATGTACTCATCGGTTGAGCGCGGATCATTCTGTAGCTCTTTATAGAAGCTCTTTTCCCCCATGGCTTGCTTTTTGCACATGAGATAGTAATAATCCAAATACTCGCTCCACAGGATTTTCGTACCCTCTAGCATTTCTTTTTCGTGAGCCATAAAAAAAGACAAGGCCGTATTCATCCTATCCTCATCCTGCAAGTTATTATATTGTCGCTCCCACTCTGACCATAAATCATCTCGTTCTGAAAACCGAAGCACGGCTGCTTTACGGACACTTCTCACACCTGGTATCTTCCCTTTGAGCAGATCAGCCATGATATCTTCTTCGTTGAGAATCGTTCCGCAGATCAGAATATTGGTATCCCTTGTGCCAATAGGCAGAATGACATCCGTAAACGTATTTTTAATTTGTTCTCGCTTAGCTTCGGATCGTGCCGTATCTTCCTTGAGCAAATCATCCATCAGAACCAGCGTAGGACGGTGATGCTTGTAGTGAATACCTCTCAAGCTACCGTCAATCCCACGAATCATAATGCAGGAGTCCAGCCCACCTTTACTCTTGAGCCATATTTCATTGTTGTTCCAGCGGCTTCCTTTACGAATCCCAAAATCCTCAATCAGCATCTGATTTGTTTCTAGCTCATCTTTGATCATGTCCAAGAAGGGCAATGCAATTTGTTCTGTGGCTGATATGATCAATGTAAATTGTGATTTATCATATAAAGTTGCATACAGCGGAAATAAAAAAGAACTGATCGTTGACTTTCCATGCTCCCTTGGGAGTCCGAAAGCTGTAATCAGTCCTGTATTCGCAAGCATATGTCTTAATTCCGTGAATAGCTCTTTGTGAAACTTACCAAATGCTCGATCAAAATATTTAGGGAAATAGGCTAAGGCGAAAAACTCAATGTCCATCTCACCGATAAGCTTGCGGAGTTCAGAGAAAGAGAACGTTTCAATCAGTTGTTTCATTTTGGGCGGCTTAAAATGCTTCTCCATATACTGCTTAAGCAGCTCAGCCTGTCGCTGCTCTTCTTGATTTATCGTTTCAATGGGTATAGCTCCTTTCTCATATTCACTATAAAATCATCACAAAAATTTCTGCACCCTTTGCTGGTAGCTCCGTTTATCTACATAGAAGTACCCCTCCCTCCACGACAAAAAGAGTGGCTTCTCACCACTCGATATTTGCCAAAGCTTCAACCATATCCTGCTGTGTTGTTAGTGTATAGATATTGGTGGTCGCTACGTGGTCATGTCCAAGGATTTGCTGGATGGTCGTCAAGGGAGTCGTTTTCACCAGCTTATAGCCAAGTGTATGTCTAAGCATATGTGGCGTCACCTTCACGTTGATTCGATCCCCATATTTATTCAGAATCAGGTTGATTGCATTCCGTTCCAATGACCCTCGCTGCCCCATACATAGATATTGTGATTCCACTTGTGGTCTGACTTCAAGATATCGGGTAATGGCTTTTCGCACATCCTTATTCAATGGTATGATGCGGAAGGAGTTTCCTTTGCCGAATACCTTCAATAATCCTTTACGTTCGCTTATTTCAATATCCTTCAATTGGATGCTAACCAGTTCGCTTACTCTTATTCCCGTTCCCAGCAACAATTCAATCATACAGATATGCATCCGATTGCCCATCCGGTGAATTTCATTCCGCAGCTTCCACAAATCCTTTTCCGCTAACCCTTTGTATTGGTGAACAACCTTATTCCTGACCGCTTCGATATGTATTTCTTCCTTAATATATCCTTGTTGGTGCATCCACTGAGCAAATACGTTGACGCTGGCGATTTTACGATTGATGGTGAGTATAGCTTGATTGGTGCTTTGCAGATATTTCTTGTACTCTACCCCATCCAGTTCAATCCACTTGTCCAGTCCATATTCTGTTTTCCTTTGATACCAGACTATAAACTGTAATACATCCCTAATATAGCAGGAAACCGTATTTTCACTCCGATCCTTGCTCCGTAAATGGGCTTCAAACCCTTGAATATACTTCATTTTTCCCCCACCCTTCGCTTGTGTGTCACATCATAGCGTTGATTCGAGGGAAAGTCCACTGATTACATAACTTATCTTATGCACTGATTCTGGCTACTTTTGGGGCTAATTCAGGGCTGAAACTGGCGTTTATCTATACAAATACTGACGGCATAACGTTATGGCTGCGAAGCATCCTGCTCCACATATCCTTCCTCAATCTCAACCGATTCCTTAATAGCTTCATATTCAGCATCCACTACATCGGCTTCAATCATATCCAAGAATAGCTGCTTCCGTTCCTGTTCCAGTGCTTTCGTATTCACCAGCAATTCACGCCGATCATTCCACTCGTTGGGTGCGCGATTCTTTAAGTAGAAGATCATCGCTGTCGGATTTGGAGGCTGATATCGTTTTACCTTCTCGATACGTGTCTTCTTTTTCCCATTTTTGTCCTCTTCAATGATCGTTTTTATTTCTTCATATTCATACCCCGTAGCAGCTTTCAAAAGTGAATTTTCCACGTGTGAAATAGGGACAGATCTGCTCCATTTGACTAGTTCAGCCAGCATCGGATGTTTATCTATATACTCGTACCAAGTCGTTTTACCAATATCGAGTTTCCTGATAATATCCTCCGCGTTCATGCCTTCTTCAAACCATTGCTGAATCTCCGCTAGTCTAGGATATACATGGGTTTCCCACTTGGTTGGACGTTCCAATGCTTCAGCAAATTTAGGGTGTTTCCTACGATAGTCGCCTAATGTCCAAATATGAATATTAAGTCGCTTCGCAATTTCCTCATCTGTTGCCCCTTCACGTACCCAAACGGGAACATCCCTGAGCCTTGGCACAACAAATTGATCATACTTGGTCAGTATCTTAGGCTTGTTCCTTTTTAGTTTTTCATAAGTTTTGCTCATTAACTCACCTCCATCACGAAAAAGGGAACAGCCAACTATCGGCCATTCCCCATATGTATCAGCTTATCCTTCTAACTCAGCCTCGTAAAACAATTCGATATCCTCAATCACCTTCTGAATCAACTCATTGTCCTCCATAGCTTCCTCAGTCCCAAGCACATTTACCTTTTCGGCTTGCATGCCCTTCAGGAATCGAATCACCATATTCACTTTTGCCTTACCCAATCAAATCACCCTTTCGGTTTAGTCAGCACATGATACCTCTGACCTTGCCGACTCAGCAACTACTTCTTGATAGCTATATTGCTTACCTTCCCGAATCAAATATACATCGCTATCGCTACCAACGTGGGCAATATATCGCTTCACAATCACATCTACATATTTGGCATCAAGCTCACAGGTATAGCAAATCCGATCCGTTTCCTCGCAAGCAATCAACGTTGAGCCTGAACCGCCAAATGGGTCAAACACGATATCACCAAGCTTGCTGGAATTTTTAATCGGGTAGCTAATCAAGGGAATCGGCTTCATCGTGGGATGAAACTCATTCCGGAAGGGACGATCAAATTGCCATAATGTCGTTTGCTTACGATCACTGTTCCAGTAGTGTCCACCTGTCGGCTTCCAACCGTACAATACGGGTTCGTGCATCCAGTGATAATCTTGCCTGCCCATCACCATCGCTTGCTTTGCCCATATGCAGCACTGAGCCAGTTTGAATCCAGCTTCAATAAATGCCTTCCTAAAATTCAAACCTTCACTATCTGCGTGAAACACATAAATACTTGCTCCGTCATCTGCTACTTCAAACATTTGAGTATAGGCAGCCAATAGGAAATCATAAAATTGGTCGTTATCCATTTTATCGTTTTCTATTTTCAATGCATCCTTCGTTTTACCCGTGTAGTCCACGTTATAAGGTGGATCAGTTACAATAAGCTGAGCCTTCTTACCATCCATCAATGTTGCGATATCCTGTGGATTCGTCGAGTCACCGCATATGAGCCTATGCTTACCAAGTAGCCAAATATCACCTTTACGAGTGATCGAATGCACAGGTAATGCTTCTTCTACATTAAAACCATCCTCATCATCGGCTGTATCTTCGTGCAATGTATCGAGCAATTTCTCTGCTTCAGACCAATCAAAGCCTGTTAACTCAATATTATATTCTGCTTCTTTTAACTCATCTAATAATGTAGCCAGTGCGTCAAAGTCCCACTCCCCTGTAATTTTATTGAGCGCTATGTTCAGAGCTTTCTCTTTCGACTTGTTCACATCCACTATGACACAATCGACTTCATCGTATCCGAGTGCCTTCAACACTTTGGCACGCTGGTGGCCTCCTACAATGGTATAATCACTATTACAAATAATCGGTTCACAATAACCGAATTCCATTACACTATTCCTGATCTTTTCAAACTCTGGATCACCCGCTTTTAAATCCTTCCTTGGATTATATTCGGCATGTACCAGTTGATCGATCTTCAATTTCATCCACTTCATTTATAAGATTCTCTCCTTTATTTCTACAGCTTTCTCATTATTTCTGGATTTTTTTATGTATGGTATGGGCATTTCTACGTTTACGAATTTGATTTCCAATCCACTTGATCCCTCTCTCTACCTTCATTTTTAAAAAGGCTGCAATCCACATCCAGGTGAAAAACACACCAACTACAGTAATAAATCGTAATATTTCTATGATTATTGCTTGTAAAATTAATAGCAATCTTGTTGCTCCTCTCTAAATGAAAAAGGAACCCTAGCTCATAGCCAGAGTTCCCGTGTTATGATTCTATAATTGTAAAACTGCTCATTGTGTCACGTGACACACTCAAACTTGAAAGCTCTAGCCTCCACTCATGTAGTTTAAAATTTTAAAAATATCAGCCTACATTCAGCAAGATTAATTTGTATATGTAAATCAAAAATTTTAAAACGATATTCCTAGCCAGTTAATAATATGACCTGATTACGTGTATGAATTCTGCTGAATGTATATATAATCTATTTGTGGGATAGGGGAAACTCTCCAAATATTTTCCTTCGTTTCGCTTGAGCTGCACTTCGGACAAATATTTGCTGCCGCCGTTTCCCCTCCCACACCCAACCCCTTTGCGGCTTATTAAGTTCACTTTCGCAACTCCAATCATCCCTTTACTCTAAAATTCATGGCTGGACAAATATATTCAATCCCATCATAGCCTCCCTACGGGCTGACAAGCCCACCATATAAACTCATATACAAACATGTTTCCTATTCTCCCTCCGTTTGTTTCCAATTTTATAACGCCAAATTCCTATCCTCACTTCAATTTCTCCAATATAATAGCGGATTTTTAAAAGCTGTTTCCATGTTTCCAGTTTTGAGCACTCCTTATCATATATATACTCCTCACCAGCACATAATATTTGATCAAATATTATTTATATATTTCTCTCAAGAGTTAAAAAAACAGGAAACATGGAAACAAACTCATGATTCTCTATGTAAACAAACTATTTTTCCGTTTCCAATTGTATTTAAAATAGAAAACGAACAGGAAACAGATGCCGCAAACAGGAAACATTATATTTTGATACCAAACCAACACGGAACTGAATTGCCACTTGTTGTTCTCGCCTTTTTCCATTGAACCTTATCCTTAAGTTTTGCTTTGATATGCTTATTAAATTGAGTCACCATTTCAGGTTTAAATCCACCTTGTTTACACCATGCAGAATACATCGCATATAACCTTTTGCATTCGATGCGACTTCCACCCTGTTTTGAACCTTCACTTTCAATTTCACATTCTTCATCTATGAACAGCATAATAATATCCGATTCCATTTGATACGTTTTAACTTGATCCTTGATCGTTTGTGAATATGAAAATCCACCTTGTTGTTCGAGTCGTCTTAATCCCTCAAGCGCATAATTTAATAGTGTCGATAAAGCGGATGGAGTCGTCAATTTATGAATTAACTTCGTGTCCTTTTGTTGATCCGTAAACTTTCGAGTAAAAGGAAACACCATCAACCTTCTGAAAAAACCATCACTATGGTCATTACTCTTCGGCAATTCATTCGCACTAAACAACAATTTACAAAATGGCTCAAAGTTAAAGGGATCTTTCCCCTTTTTCTCTGCGTTTAAGCCTTCGCCACTGGCAAGCACCTTGAGGTTACCTGTTGAGTTCAATGCATCCGCAGGGATATCTGTAAAGCAATTCAGCACTTTTCCATAAAGTTCAGCAATTTTAAACCTTGATCTGTCTCCTTCTAAATCTTGAATTTTAACTTTGGATATATTAGGTTTGCCTATCATCGCTTCAATCGTTTTAATCAATACCGATTTCCCGTTGCTTCCCGTACCTGTGAATAAAAATATCTTCTCATACTCCAAGGTGGGAATCAGGAAATAGCCAATCATTTCAAATAAAGTTGCATGCGTATCCTGTTCAAGCACAGATTCGATAAACTGAAGCATAGCAGGATCATTGGCCGTAGGATCATATAGAACAGGAAATTGAATGGTGCTCCGTCTATCAGGCGTATGCTCCCTTAACTCTCCCGTTTTCCAATTCAACAAACCGTTTTTAACATTAATATAGTCGTCCAACAGATTCATTTGGGTTCCTGCAATATAACTTTGGGCCTCTATGTAATAACGTGCTTCCTTAATCCGACTATGGCGAAATTCATTGTCCAGCAGGGTAACGGATAATTGCTCCAGGTGACGCTCACCATCATTGACATATACCCCCTGATCATATCGATACAAAAACGTACCGTCAGAAAAACATTTCATATGCTGATCTAAAATATCTTTGCCGTACCAGATAGGCTGAAATTTCTTATGGGTTCCATGAATCTCAAAATATTTCATATAATTAGGTTCAATTGATTTTGGAGAATTCTCTCCTGCTGACTCATTATCACGTTTGAACACATCTGGAATATCGACATAAGATGTAAGCTTAGAATTGCTTTGACTCCGGTAATACTCTTCCTCATGAGCTAACCATTCTTCATATTGTTCGGCAAGCCACTCTTGATATACAGGATCATTCGCTTTCCGTTCTTCCTCTGCAATCCGTTGTTCAAGTTCCCAATTCTCAAAAAACGCGATCTCCTTCTTGAAATACGCTCGTTCCGAATCGGTCATATATTTTTCGTCCGTGTATGTCCACCACGTTTTGCCACCATTATACGAAAACTCCAACTCATATGGAGAATAATCAAACTGTATCCGATACTGTTTATCGATATCTTCCTTGGTGATCGGCTTCCACATACCATCTATCCAAGCCTCTACTTGTTTGCTATTCCTATTCTTCCGTACATCCACCCGTTTTCCGTTAATGGTAAATTGGTCGGTATAATACTTGTGTTTATCATCGTGCTTCTCTAAAGCTGTTGTCATATTGTTATGATCCCCCTTATTAATAGATGTTATCGACTACATGTTTAAATTCGTTATATTGCTCCATGGCTTTCCTTAACGGAGGCGAATCCTTGAATATAAATACTTTCCGATTCGAATCCTTTAAATCTATTTTTTCATCCATTTTATGAAACCGATTAAACATCAACCATCCTGCCATTCGAGACTGGGTAATGACAATTGTATGGCTTGCCATATCTGACCTCCTCATATAAATAAGTGATTGGAATGTGAAAGGAAAATCCCCCCACATCCCTCTCTACCGGCTGACAAGCCGCATCGTTAAGCTCGGAAGTCTGCTAGACAAGTGATGGAAGCTTTCGTTGTCTTAACAATATGTTTAATGGTGATCGACTTGTTCATATAGCAATTGAGGATGGAATCTCCTGCTTTGCGAGCAATACTCAATCCTTCAGCTACGCCAAGCCATCCTCGGTCATCGAACAGGGTATACGTTTGCCCCACTATTTTCTCAGCTACTTCTTTGGGATTCCATGCTTTCTTTTCGCTGCTTACCAAGGAAATTTTGTAGTCGATGAGATCATCGAGCTTCGCATCCTGTCGTTTGAGGTACTTATCAGGGATACTCATATCTTTGCCTTCAGGCCATTGTAATGTGTAGGCTTCTCGTTTCATCACCGTGGTATAGTTATGGCCTAGCCACTCAAAGGTGTGTTCATCGCTCTCTTTAACCTGCTGGATATATACTTTATCTTTGTCTTCATAATGAAGCTGTACATTTTGCAGCATTCCTTCACTGGCGACCACCCAGCAGAAAGAATAATTTTCATTGGAATTTTTCGCTTTGGAGTCCACGTAAGTCATCCGAACAGCAGCCGTTGCCAATAGAGAAGGACAATCGCATATGTGTTCTGCTGCTGCCTTCGTTTCCCGATATAGCTCTGCAAATTTAGCATCCACTTCTTTTCGCAATCGCTTTTGCCTTTCATCTGATGCGAATGGATTCAGGCTCTGCTTCTCTTGCGTTAGCTCTCTATTTATTTGCAGGAACGTATCATAAGTTGTCTTTAACGCATTGATGGTTTGATCCACATACACTGTGTCTAGGTCGAAATTTTGAAAATACTGATAGATATTCTCAAACTGATGTTTCCGAATTTTCCGATCCGTATCGTCTATCATGATTCGATTTATATATTTCTTAAATGAAAACATGGACTCGGCAAGCAGATCTAAAGCCGAGGTGTGCTTACGATCCTTGTTGTAAGTTTTTCCGTCTTTGAAAAATGTAAATTGTGGTTTCAACACTCCAAACCAATGCCGAATCACGTCTGGAATGACAACTTGGTCGAACAGACCCGATTTGGAAGCATCTATACATAGGGCTTGTAAATGCTTCATGATCGCAATTGGAAACTTGTATTGCAATAACCTTTCTTGAGCGTTAGCGATATTTTCTATCGTCGTATTGATATCGGTGATTTCTCCCGTTTTATCTTCAGAGCGAATAATAAAATCAATAACATTTGCCTTGTTCCATTCCTGTGAAGGAGCGGTGGATTTATCTGCATCGTTGACTTGTACCAGTGAATCAATAACATAGTCTGCCAACGATACTTTAACCTGAGCGGGAAAACGTTCCGCAAAATGCTGCTGGATATTCTCATTCAACAGGTCAAGCCGATTTTTACCGTGGTGTTCACTTTTTTGTTATTAACCTTAAAATTGTACTGCTGTAGATATTCAATCTGAGTCTCGACCAAATTTAATTCTGTAGACAGAACTAGTAATTCATCGCCGTCCCTGTCTGCGCCGCCAAGACGATCTGGCTCTGTCCCCAAAGGAAGCTGCACAATATTGTCGATATGACGAATAAACTCAGCATCCTCACCTTCATAATCCACAAATGTGGTTCGCGTGATTTCACTGAAGGACATGATCGGGTTCCTCGCAAATAGATTCTGGCCTAATATCGCACCGCCACAGTAACTCTGCTTGGCAGACAAAAACCCTGTATATTCCCAGGTGTGATGATCCGCTGCCGCAGCGTAAGACAAAAACGCTAAAATATCTTGTGTCACATACAGATACTTGGCTTCAACATAAAACTTCCCCAAGCCCATTTCATCTATTTTATGATCGATTACCTCCTTGATTGTTTGCCTAACTTTACGGTCGAATGCCAATTTTTTATTAAGGTGTAGAGCATGGATGGCATCGCTACACTGTTTACCAATTCCATTATCTGAATTTTCCCGATACACCAAGTGCAAAAATGCTTGCAAATAGCGGAGATCTTTCCAATCTAGTTCCTCTTTGCGATAGATGCTTAATGCCTGATATATGAGATCACCCTGCACATGGGATAAGCAAATGACATCTCTTGCTTGCAGATCCAGTGCCAGCAATAACTGATATGATGATTTCCGGTATTGTTCATGTACTGGCTTAGCAATATTGGAGATCCCAATCGCATCATAGCCATACTCGATCAATTTAGACTGATATGCGGATATCGAGGGAAATAACCAGGCTTTCTCCTCTGAACCGTCTGGCTTTTCTCCGACCACTTGCAGCTTCGCTTTAAAGGTAGACTCGGTGGTCAAGATATCAATTTTATCTACATCATGCCATGTTCCGAATATATCCTGAATCCGCTTCACGTTATGCTTATGGAAATATCCATGAAAATCTACACAGGGAAAGAAACCTTTGATTGCTGGCAAGCGTAATTGATAACCTGTAATCGTATAGTCTACCTCAAGGAAACACTCCATTTGCCGTCCTAACTCTTTTGAGACCAAACCCATACCATCAAACACATTTTCCATGACCGTATGATTTTTCACCTCGGCTAATTGCAAGCCCATTGACCATGGTGTGATGGGGAGTTCTTTTTTCTCATACGGCTCAGTTTGGCCGATTGTCCATACGGGAACCGAAACGCCATCTTTCTTTTCGACTTTCCATGCAGGCTTACTAAGGTACTCTAAAGACACTCGTCTGCTATTCTCTTTTTCCCAGCGACCAGTCGTTTTGTATTGCTCTCTATCGTTAGGTGCGATAGGAAGTTCAATTTTATGATCTTTGACCTTTTGACTGATTTTTTGGCGCTGCTTTTCATAGTGCTTTTCTTCTTCCATATAGGCTTGGAGCTTAGTGTACATGTCCTCTTCTTCGGGTGTACGATGATATGGAAGAATCATCTCTACGTCTTCCGTTATGGGTATTTCTTTGTCGGGGAGAATACAGATGGTTAGCTGCTTCATATCTACAGGGCAGAGATACACATCTGTCGTCATTAGGGCATTGCGCGTCAAGTTTTTTGATACGGTACACTTGGTCGGTTCGGTTCCAAGGGAAACATGTGCCTTCAATGCTTCAGCGTATTTCTCCAGTACAAATAGCTGGCGACATTCTTTGTTTTGAGCACCGGAAAGAACATTATCCAAAAATACATAGCTATGCCGAGTAATCTCTTGACCGTTTGACTTTGTATAGATGGCGGTAAAGCCCTTTTCCAGCAAACGTTTGAGTTTGCTATTATCCTCTTCGCTACGTCCACGTCCCGTTTCGATGGTCATGATTGGGAGGAGATTCTTCTTTTTTTTGATCGGCTTGCTATTATTGTTTTTTGGATTGGGAGTATTTTGATTGGTTATGTACTCTGTTGTAGCATCGAATTTCTTGTTCATTATTTTCTCGTGTAAAATGTAATACATGAAAGTTTCACTTGTTTGCTTAGCCTCTGCTTGAGTATAGACCAGTGAAAATTCGCCATTTTGCTCTCTTACATCGCCAAGTTGATATTGCCATATGTGGTACTGTCTTTTTTTGATCATACGTTATCCTCCGATAATTTTGTTTCTTGATATACGTAACAAATGTTCCTAAACATTATACCGAATATGTGTTCTTATTAAAAGAGCTTGCTTTGGAAAAATCGTTCTTAAAGAGGAAGGAAGCTCATGTTTTAAATCCAGCGTGAAGAGCATGATGAAGGGACCCAGCAATGGTTTGCTGAGTCCCTTTTATTAAATTCTATACCAGTACTAATCATATATTATTCTCTGTTCGTTTGATTAGATTACAGGACTATTTATAGTTTTATACCAGCATTAAAAAATAACTTTGATTTACCTACTATTAATCTAAATAGTAAGCAAGAAGAAACGAACATTTTAATGTATAGCACAATCCTTCAAGTAGATGAATCAATAGAACTGTTTATAAACCCTAATCATCGTTTACATCATTAATATTCTCAAACTCAGTTTTGGCTAATGGGGGAACATAAAATGGATTAAAACCCGTTTTACTTTCGTTTACTAAGTTTTCTGAATGATCAGGATTTATAGCTAAATTTTCGTATTCTTCGTTATCAAATATAAACAATTGTAATCTATCTTTTCCTATACTTTCATAGGCAGTAGTTATTATTTTCCCTATAGCTTTGCTATTGTTTTGGTCAAACGGCTTTGAAATATGGTCTATAACTAATATAGGGATTAATGGGTATATATCTTCTTTCAAGAGCATTTTGAGAAAACCTAAATATCCACATAGTTGTATAAGCGTGTGTCTCGCCATACTTCCTATATAATAATTAACTATTTTTCGTTCTTCTGTTTTATTTTCTTCAGAAATAGGCTCAACTACCATCGGTTGTAAAATATTACCCTTTTTCAAGTATTGTATTTTAAACCCGTCTCGTTCCAGGTCATCATTTACGACTGAAGAGATATCCTTAGCCGATTCATAAAGTTTTGTAATATATTGCGATAATTCTTTTATTTTTTGGCTATTATCAGAATTTTGTAATATTTTTAATTCGTCTTTTATTTCTTTAATTTTTTTTCTTTTTGTCTTAAGTTCCTCCGCAGGAGATTGAATACTTGTCGATAAACAGTCTTCAATTAGTACAATAGCCTTTGACTTTTCTTCTAATGTAAATAATTTAAACCTAGCATCATTGCTCTTAATTTTAGCTTTTAAGATTTCTCGCTGCTTTTTTAGTTCCTTTACAGTATTGTCACTTATCACGTATTTACTAAAGGAAATTGTGCTCTCAAGTTCAGTAACTAGATTTTTAAGCGGGGAAACTAAATAATCAAATGTATTGTTTTCATCAAGCAGTCCTTCTAATTTTGTCAGGAGCAGTATTCTGTTTTTATTATCCTTTTCGAATTGTCTAGAATCGGCAATGCTATTTTCATAAATTTTTATTTGTTCAGAAATATTGTTATACATCACTTCTAAATCTGCAACATTTTTTTCATTCTTCTTCTTAAAAATAACATGCATAGCCTTCATTTCATCAATTTTCTGCTTTATTTCATCTACATTCTTACCATTATACCAAATGTTCAAACCAAGTTTTTGAAGATTGCTGTTCACTCGATTATATATAAATTCATATTTTGCAAAATTATCTTCTAGAACCCTGATTTCTTCTAATAAATTATTCAACTCTTCTTTTAATTCATGTATTCTTCCAAGATTTTTATTAAATATAAAATTTAAGATAGGGGCTAGCTTAATTGAATATCTAACATCACTACATTTATCAAAAAAATCATGAATTGCACCTTGCCTTTTTTCACCAAGAAAATTAAACATTGTGAATGACCTATAAGTTAATTCTTCTTCTGTAAACCTTCTTATCTCTTTTAGCTGATTTATATCTTTCACAAATATAGCATTCAGTTTTTCTTTGTATTCTCTAAAATTAATGCCCATTGATTCCACTTCATCAGAATAATTCAAATAGTTAAGTTCAGGATTCCTTGTTCTAGATATACTGTATTCAATAGAATTGTATTCAAATATCAGAGTTGCTTTCTCTAACGAATCTGTATACCATGGCTTTTTTCTAATATCTTCAGATGATCCAAACATAAAATCTATAAAGCCATAAAATTCAGTTTTACCAGAGCTATTTTTCCCTTTGAAGTAGTTTATTCCTGACTTGAATTTGTAAGTAAACTCATTTCCATCTGTTCCATACATTATCAACCTAGTTATCTTAAACATTATTCATAACCTCTCTCAAAAATTGTTTTTCGGACAATTTCCTACTCTCCTCAATAGCTTTTTCTATAAATAAACTTTCTCCATATACAGGTTTATCTGTACTTTTTTCTGGTTCTGATAGACAATGTAATTGATTATTTTCCAGACCTATTCGCCCTTTTATATTAAGAAGGTGAATAGCCTTTATAATATATGGAATGCTATTACAATATTCAACGTAATCACCAGAAAGCACAGAAATACATTTATAAATAATATCTTGTGTATTGTTTCCATTGTATATATTATTCGGAATCAAACGATCCTTTTTAATTAAATAAGAAAACATGAGCACCTTATTAACACTTAATATTTTATGCTTTATTATTATGTTTAAAATAATATCGCAATAAATACTGACTTGAAATACTTCGGCCTCAAGCTTTAGTTTGCTCATTGTCTTGGTCCTCCCATGAAATTTGAAAATCATCATCAATTCCATCTTTAGTTAAATATATTCCAGATCCGTATCGAATTTGTTCGTTAGCTGCATGTGAATTGCCCATTTTTTTTGTTTCATCCAGCCTACTGTATGCTTCGTCACATCCCTGCCTCTGTAACCTAAATTTGGAGTCCTCAAAGTTTTCATGCGTAGTTACTTCAATATCTTCTATTTTTCCTAATTTATTTGATTCCATATAACTAAAGCGTAGGTTATTATAATATGCACAATAAGTTAAGTGTTGTTCGAGCAAACGTGTGTTCAACTTACAAGCAAGTAATTGTTTATATTCTCTAGAATTAGACAAATTCATATCATTAAAATCAATCTTATGAATTTTCTTGAAATCAGCATACAAAGGAAGAGTTATTTCCTCTGTTATTCTAGAAGAAATACCCTCCACTATTTTCATGAACTCAGTATAATTTAAAATATATGGCTTCTTATCATTGATTGTATTCATAATTTGTACAGTAACATGTTGAAGTAATTCATTAATACGCTGAGAAAATACAACTTTATTTATACCAGCTCTTCTAAAAATCATAGAACAATTTTCCCTGATTTTTTCATTAATATTTTCTTCAGAAACAAAACTATATTTTTTAAAAATAGAGTTGTATGTTTCCTCAAATTCCTCAAAATTATCCTTATATATTTTTTTACTTTTGTAATTATAGCTTTCGAATTTTTTTTTGACTCTTTAATTAATTCAAAATGCTCTTTTGCAGATCTATCAAACAAAATATCTTTATTCCCATATTCATTATCAGTAAATAACACATATTCGCTTATCTCATTATCAGAAGATTCAAGTAAAATCCAATTCAAAAGAATTTTTTGAGCGCTACTTTCTGTAATATTAGTTCTTTTGACTTGAATAGCCCGATTAGAGTTAATGCCTAATATTTTGTTATGAAAATTCTCATCATAATCATCTATTTCATCAGCTTTAATTTTCTTAACATTTACATCATCAATGGTTTCAAACTCTATTTGATTGCCCGCTTCAAGTGTAAGCATATAGCAAACAAAAACTCTTATTTGAAACGAAAAACCACTCAAACTATATATCCCACTACTATCTGGTAGATAGGTATCCATCATTACACCTCATTCTATAAATAAGATTATTAAATGTCTTAATTGCTCCTATATTCTCACACAATAGTCCTCTCAATACATAAGCAACTTGTCTGCCTTCTGCATAATATGTTCTTGCCAACCGTTTTCACCTCATTGGAATACCCCAGCTTTAATGAAAGGACTATGTACCCAAGACCAAGGAAATGCCTCAGCTCATTATTCTACTGAAATCTGCATAAATCTTCTTTATTTCTTACACTATAGCATATTCATGGGGATATATGGAACAAAAAAGGCCCTTGAATAATACCAAGGACCTAATTAGTTTCATCTTAATACATAACTACTGTTTGATTATGGAAAGAGGTTATTAAATAAAACCATTAAAAACTATTTTTGATTTGGAAGGTAAAGTCCCTGAAAATCTTACTACACTTCTTCGAAATAATAGATACCGAAATTACTTCTTTGCTGAAGAATCGATAAGGCTTTCTTTGTAGAGTCGTCTACAGGTATAAGAAAGATAACATGCCGTCGATTTCTAAATCCAGTAAACACTTTTCCGTCTAAACTTACGGTCTCCAATACTCCAGTCAAATACTTATTGATGATTTCCATACCCATCAAGTCACCATATATTTTCTTAGCCATTGGAGTTGCTGAATATTCAAATTTCATATTTTCTTTACTATCTAGAAAAATATATAGACCGAAGGGATCACTAAAGTTATCAAGAAGTTTGTTTAACTTGTCCTGCTTATCATCTATATCAGAGTAGAGTATGCTTTCGTTGATAATCTTATATTGGTTTTCAATTTTTGGGACATCTATATGAAAATAAGTTTTTAATATCAATAAGTTTTCGTTATATTTGTCAATCAGTGCATCAAGTAACGAATGCAATATAAATTGAAAAGCTCTACCAGTTGACATTAAAATTTGATATTGATCTTTAGTGAAGGTTTCAGCAAGCATATTAAACTGTAATTTTTCTAATTCCAAATACTCATCAAAAAGAATCCTCGCTACAGTTCCTTCCTGCGCACTTGTCAGCACAGGTATTATTTTAGTTTTATAATCCTCATCAAGTCTAAACAAGGCTCGAAACTTGTTTATATACTCTTCCCCGCTTCTGTACCCATGTTGCCAACTTTCTTGCTCAAGCTCAATAAACTTGCTAATTCGTCGGCTCGTCCGTTCCACGAGTAAATGTCCAATCGCACGAAGATTAGCATCAAGCGTCGTTGACGTCATATTTTTCATTATCTTTTTCAAAATGCTTTCCAAATGACTTGTTTCTCCCAATTCTTGCTCCAATAACGATAAAATCTGTGATCGCTTACTGTCGTTTGCATGAAGCTTAATATGACGCGTTAAAGAACTAGGAGTGATGATTCCTTCTTGGTAGGAAAAAAAACGATTGTATGGAGCCTTAACACCCCTTTTATAATTAATTGAATCTGTGCTTAATATGAACAATTTTAATCCATTAGAGTATACTGAATGGTAATCATATTTATGAAACAGTTTTAAGGCTTCATCAATCTTTGGTTTATCTGCTCGAGAGGTGACCTGTATGCCTATTTTGGCTTTTGTTCGGTCTCCCAAGTCAATTCCAGGAAAATTTTGTTTCTCATGATTCAAATCAACAAGCTCATAATCATACACCAAATTTAGCAGTCTTAATGCCAGTCCTTCTGAAGCTTTGTTAATATCTAAATATGATGAGTAGTTGCTTATTCTTATATCACTTACCCATTTAGAAATAAGTTCGAAAATACGCGATTCTTCTTTTTGACTAGTCAACATTTTTGATAGCCCCTACTTAAAATTTCTAATACCTTAACCGAACCAAATACAAGTGTTTCCTTACAACAACTAGCAGATCATTGTATTATTAATATCCAACTACCTTGATATACCCATACTCATATATAAAATGTAAATCGGTCAGTTTACCAGATTATATAGCCTCACGAATATCATAATAACAAACAACTATCACTAAGTAAAATCGTTGTTATGAGAATAATTTGAATAAAAATACCTTTAAATGATATAAGAATCCTTCAACTTGTAATAGAACTTACTTACTATAAATTCTTCTGTGGAACAGTTACTCTACCTTCACCAGCACATTCACCTGATATACTACTATCACTCGCTTCTCGTCTTCCATGTGTATGTAAATAATATATGTTCCCACACTCAACCCTAACGCTTTTTTTGAATGCAGGAACATATTCAAGTTGCTCTTAAACCCTCGTACATCAATGCTTCTCATCTCGATATATTACTACCACGCACTCCACATGCACCGTATGCGGAAACATATCCACGGGCTGCACTTCCAATGTGCGGTACCCGCCATCCTCCAGTATTCTTAAATCCCGTGCCAGCGTGCTCGGATTACAGGATACATAGACCACGCGCTCTGGCTTCATCTCCAGAATGGTTTCGAGCAGGCGAGGATCGCAGCCCTTGCGGGGCGGGTCGACGACGATGACGTCGGCGGTGATGCCTTGCTCTTTCCAGGCGGGGATGACGTCTTCGGACGCGCCTACCTCAAACTTCACATTGCGCATATTGTTCAACAGCGCATTACTCCGTGCATCCTCAATAGCTTCTTTGACGATCTCCACTCCGTATACCTGATCCGCATGTTGAGCGAGGAACAAGGAAATGGTGCCGATACCGCAGTATGCGTCGATCACCGTTTCTTTACCTGTGAGTCCGGCATATTCGACAGTTTTGCTATACAGCGCTTCCGTTTGGACGGGATTTACCTGATAAAAGGATCTCGCGGAAATGGCAAACTGGACGTTTCCGATGTAATCGTAGATCACGTCACGGCCCCATAGTACACGAGTTTCGTCGCCAAAAATAACGTTCGTTCGCTTGGTATTTACGTTCTGGCAAATGCTTGCCACGTGTGGGATATGCTCACGAATACTGCCGATCCAGGCATCTGCGTGCGGGATATCTCGTCCATTCGTGACAAGGACCAGCATCATTTCACCTGTACGAAAAGCAGTCTTGACGACAACATGGCGCAGTAGTCCGCGTCCGGTTTCTTCATTATATGCGCTGATGCCCAGCGTCCGTCCAATCTCTTTGACACGCGCGACAACCTCGTCGTTACGCTCGTCCTGTATGAGACAGGTGTCCATATCCACGATACGATGACTGCCACGTGCGTAGAAGCCGCCGACAAGTCCGCCTTCGATGACGCCGATCGGCACTTGGGCTTTGTTACGGTACCGCCACGGCTCGTTCATGCCCAGCGTAGGAAGTACCTTCACGGCAGTTTTTTCACCTGCGATGGAACCTTCATTTCCCTCCACACTCAGCTTCCCGATACGCTCCAGCACGTCCACGACATGCTGGCGCTTCCAGCCTAGCTGCGCTTCGTAGCTCATATGCTGGATCTGACAGCCGCCGCACTGATCGTAGATGGCGCAGGGAGCTGCAATCCGGTCAGGGCTTGCCTGCACGATATCCAGCAGCTTGGCATAACCGTACTGCTTTTTCGTTTTCAGCACCTTTATCCGCACCTTTTCACCCGGCAACGCGCCTGGAACGAACAGCGTAAAACCCTCAACGCGTCCCACACCTTCGCCGTCATGGTTCATGCCAATGATGTCCATCACGGCTTCATCGTTTTTTTGCACAGGCAGATCGGTACGCTCTGCGCTGACTCGGTTACGATTGGATGCATCCTGACTCCGTCCACCACCGGAAGAACGACGCGATCCACGTCCCCTTTCCGATGTCTTCCGTTCCCTTTCCTGCGCACTTCCACTCGCACTTCCATTTCCTGTTCCAGCTCGAAGCTGTCCTTGTCCTCTTTCACTGTTCATCGGCACGGTCTTTTTCTGTGGCTTCCCTTGAATGGAAGCTGCTGCATTCCGGCGGCTTTTTCCACGTCCGCTACGGTTAGTCGTCATTATAGATGTCACTTCTTTCTGATAATCTTTTCAAACCTGTTTATGCTCATGATTGGCATACAACCCCATATATAATCATACGGTCATCGCTCTACACATTAACACCAGTACCGTGAACTCGAAAATGCCGTTACTCCCCACGGAGAACGGCAAGAACCGATATCGTCACAGCGAAAAATAACTTCCAACTCTACATTCCATATACTGTACTGTCCTGCGACGAAAAGCGAAAACACTCACCGTCATTCCTTACCGAAAAACATTCAAATGCTGCGGCAAATTGCGGAAGGTCGCTGGCAGGGTACCACCCAGTTCGCCATCCAGATTAAGCTGTACATAGCCGGGCGAGGTTACTTCCATGTAATCCGTTTTAAAATAAACGATCTTCTTGTCCTGCAAATGCTCACCACGCAGCGCGAGTGTCACCAACCGGATCATTTCCGCCAAATTACATTTGCGCACAGCGATCACATCGAGCAGCCCATCATCAATGGTCGCACCGGGCGCCAGCTTTTCGAATCCGCCTACCGAGTTCGTATTAGCAATCAGGAAAAGCATGAACTCGTCGTGGATCACTTCCTGACCCGATGCCTTGATAATCAATTCTTGCGGGGCAAGGCTAACCATTTTCTCCACACCCTTAAAATAATAAGCCAACTGTCCAATCATCGTTTTCAGCTTACTGGGAACTTCATACGTAAGCTCGGTCAAAGTACCGCCACCCGCGATGTTAATAAAATAGCGGTCATTAGCTTTTCCGATATCCAGCGGCTTCGCATTTTGACGAATGACCAGATCACAATAGTCCTCCCATTGCTTGGGAATGCCCAAGGCCCTTGCAAAATCATTCGTCGTCCCTAGCGGGAATACGCCCAAGGGCGGACGGTTTTCCTTTTCGGCCATCCCGTTAATAACTTCGTACAATGTACCATCCCCGCCTGCGGCGATGATCATATCATACCCGCGCTCAATGGCTTCTGCTGTCGCACGAGTTGCATCCCCTTCGCCCGTAGTTGCATGGCAAGAGGCTTCAATACCACCTTCATCCAGACGCTGCAAAATGTCCGCAAGGCGACGCTTCATTTCCTCACGTCCGGAGGTCGGATTATAGATCAATCTAGCACTTTTCATTCCCGTTACGCCACCCGTATATTTAATGATATTTATGTTTATATTCTCATTCATCATATTCACTCTATACAAAATATCATCATACTGGAAAAAGGCCTCTTTTACAATAAAAGAAGCCAACGCTTACCTAAATACGGAAATTTCAGGCTATGATAAAGCTGTAGCTGAAACAAGCGGCCTATTGCTCAATCTTGCTTCTGCATTCTTTGCAGCAGTTCATGAACTTGCCCGTTCATCCAGCTTGTGAGCAGGGGATGCGGCAGCAGAGGATCTCCTGAATAACGGTATTCAAGCCCCTGTAATCGTCCAGGAATGATATGACTTGTAAAATATCCCGAGCTTAAAAAAAGCGGCGCCACAATAACATCATGACCCCGCTCCTGCTTCCAATACGCTACTTTATCATATACACTCTCAGGATTCAGCAAGGCGTAGTCCGTTGCGATACTACTCACCCTTTGCACCGTACGGGCTAACGAAGAAATCCCTCGCTCCCAGCGCTGAAAAAAGCCATCATGCACACTTCCATGTCCCACAAGCAAAATAGTCTCTCTCGCAGAGTTGACCGACAATGGGCTAACCTTGTCCCAAACCATGTGAGCCACATCTTCTCCATCATCCAGCGGACTGCCAAAATGCACACGCGCCTTGACACGAAAAGGCTCCAAATCCGTTTCTTTGTCTGGCGTATCCTTGACTCCCAGCGCATAACTGATCTCGTCTACATGCGTGCTGCCGGACGACATAAACAAGGGCACAACCAGCAAATCTGTCACACCTCGGGCTTCCAAACGGTCAATACCATCCTGGATCAATCTTCCTTTAACCGTTTCCAAAAATGCAACCTCTAACGGCATGTCCTTCGGCAAATGTAGCTCTGCGGCTGCCTGATCCACCTGTTCCACCCAATACGACTCCCTTGAGCCATGACTAATGACCAGTACCCCAGGGCTTCGCATTAGCGCCCCAGACGCTCAAGTGTCAATTTATACCCGTCATTCCCGTAGTTCAAGCAACGTTTAACACGTGAAATCGTAGCTGTGCTGGCACCCGTCTCTGCTTCAATCTGGTTATACGTACTGCCTTTGCCCAGCATACGGGCAACTTCCAGACGTTGAGAGAGAGATTGAATTTCATTAATTGTGCACAAATCATCGAAGAATACATAGCACTCTTCCAAATTTTTTAAAGTTAGGATGGCTTCGAACAATTGATCAATACTTTTATCATTAAGCTTTTTGAGCTGCATGGATTATCATCTCCCAAGGTTACGATCTATCCCCATTGTACCCGAGGAATAGTCGGTTTTTCAAGCGTTAACGATTTCACGCATCACAGAACAGCATTATTTTTCAGCAGGATCGTACTGTGCTTGAGCCCAAATCCGCTTTTATACCTGATTTCGGGACACGCGCCTAAACCCACTGTGCGTTTGTAACATACAGTAGAGTATCAACCTGCAAAGGAATGTGATCTCATGCCTGGACACTACTATCATCGGAGGCCGCCACAGCGTTCCCTTTCCGATCCGTATAATTCATCTTCGTATCCGGGACTCGACCCGTACAGCGATGTTCCGCAAGTCGATTCCTCCGGACTCGTGCCTTATGAGGCGCCATCAAGTATTACAGAATCCGCCGCCGTGGTCACACCTGATCCGGTCCCGGCCAAAGGAGGACTGCTCGGCGGTCTCGGCAACCTTGGTAACCTTCCCAATCTCGGCGAAATTAAAGGCATCATTGACCGTATGGGCGGTATTGACGGGATTGTCGCTACTTTCGGCAAGGTACAAAAGGTCATGTCCAGCGTGCAGCAGTTTGCTCCGATGGCGAAGCTGATTATGGGCGCGCTCCCAGCATTCGGCAAATCCGCGGGCAAAAATTCTGCAACGGAAATCGCCGAGGAATTGGATGAATACACACCACCGCGCCCACGCCGGAAAAAGACGCAGCGCAAAAGCACCACTACCCCGCGCAGACGTCCGCGCAAGCGCAAAAGAAAGTAGGCTATTTTATTTGAACCAGCCCCGACGCATAAACCAGATTACCATCGCCGCACTTAATATGAACATAAAGAACAGTACTCCAAAATAACCGTATTTCCAGCCCAGCTCGGGCATATACGAAAAATTCATACCATAGATACCCGCAATCAACGTCAGGGGCATAAAAACTGTCGTAATGACGGTCAGCGTCTTCATGATCGAATTCATACGATTGGAATTTAACGAAATATAACTGTCTCTCAGGTCGGCTGTCATCTCGCGGTCGGCCTCCAGCATGTCGGTCAGCTTTAGCAGATGGTCATAAACATCTGTAAAATAGGCCATATGCTCTCCTTTCCCCTGCACATGCTGCGAATTAAGAACCCGGTACATCAAATCCCGCATCGGCACAATCGTACGGCGCAGCTTGAGCAGCCTGCCTCGCAGGGCAAATACCTGCTTCATCAAGTCCTCCACCGACTCACGCCCGCCCAGGCTCTCCAGCTCTGCCAGCTCATCCTCAATCATGAACAAACTCGGGAAATAGTTATCCACCAGCTTGTCCACCACGGTATAAGCCGCAGCCAGCGGCCCACGCGACCAAATTTTGCGTTCGTTAGCATGCTGGACAATCCGTTCCCAAGCCTGATCCAGCTCCTCCAGTTCATGATGATGGTATGTCACCAAGAAACGGCTGCTAATAAACATATCCACTTCTTCCGCATCCAATGTATCTACATCCAGCGCATGTACCACCAGAAATTGCACATCCTCGTAGTAATCCAGTTTTGGACGTTGCAGAACATGCAAACAATCTTCTACAGCCAACGGATGAAAATGAAAATAACTCGTTAGCAGCTCCGATTCATGATCGGTAGGCTCGCTAAAATCCACCCACATCCATATATAATCCTCCATGACGATCTGATCCAGTGGCAGCCCCACCGTCACCTGATGATCATGGCCTATAACCAATGTACGTATCACCGTACGTCCCCCTCGCCTAACACTACTGTCATTGATTCTATTTACATTGTATATAAGCTATTCAGCGTTATACAAATCTCAAGCCCCATATTCATGCTTCATACAGCCAAATAAAGAAAAGGATATCTCCGGGCCATCACAATCCCCCAAGATATCCTTATAAAATATAAATCCAACTCAAACGATATGTTCCATATCTCTATCTGATAAGAAGCTAACTTATAATGATAACTATGCTTCAATTAATTTCACAAAGCCTGTGCTTGTCGCTTCATAGCCTAACCGTCGATAAAATTGATGCGCATCCTGTCGCTCACTCCGATTACCACTGTTCAAAGCAATGGCAACCAAACCATTCTCTTTGGCCCAAGCTTCCGCTTCCTGATTTAGCGCCTTGCCGATGCCTTTATTACGATGTTTTGAATCCATCACAAAAACAACGATACGCGCATAATCTTCATTTCTTTCATAAAAGATATCAGAGTGTAACCCAACCATCCCCACCACTTCCCCTTCAAGTTCGGCAACCAGGGTATGATAGTTAGGATTAGAAGCGATACGATCATATCTCAACTTCATTTCCTCTACAGATGTAGGATAACCCAATTCCTCCATCAAATAAGCTAGGGCTGGAATATCCTCTTCTCTAGCCGTCCTGATCTTCAAAGTAAGCCCTCCACTTATGAAAATAAACAACATAAAAGAACAACCACCTGCGTCCACGAAGTGCCACTCCGCGGTCGGATGGTGCTTCCCATCGCTGTTGCGCCCGGATTTCTTGAATCAGTTTTAAAGGTAGAAATCCGGGCACAAAGGCGAACGCTAGCGCTTGTACAGCACCATTCCGCCCACTTCGTTCTCGTTCAACTCGTTGTATTCTTTAGTTCATTTTCTAAAAAAAACAAAATGGATCTACTACCAGAATATAATACTTACCTCGTTATTCCCCCAGCGCAGCAAGCACAGCGCTGCGCCAATTCCCTCCTCCTGCTCCACCCCAAAAGAATGGGGCAGGCTTTTGCGAAGAAAGGAGGGATCAGCGAGTAGTAGCGCAGCGGTACATTTGAATCTGAAGAAGCGTCAGCGCTCGCCTTTGCCCCCGGATTTCTCCAGCCATGAGCTTATTCAGGAAATCCGGGGGCAACAGCGATCGTAAGATCAAATGGACCGCGGAGCGTCTCACACGAGCACATCCCCGACGACATCCACAAACCCTGCCCCACTTACAATACTTTCTCTAAGAAACTAATCGTCCGCTCATTTTGCGGATTACCGAATACCTCTTGTGGCGTTCCTTCCTCCACGATGTAGCCGCCGTCCATGAACACGACACGGTCGCTTACTTCGCGTGCAAAACCCATCTCATGCGTCACGATCATCATCGTCATGCCTTCACGGGCCAGATCGTTCATGACGCCGAGCACCTCTCCGACCATTTCAGGATCAAGCGCCGAGGTTGGCTCGTCAAACAGCATAACATCCGGGTTCATGGCCAGCGCGCGTGCAATCGCTACACGCTGCTTCTGACCGCCGGACAACTGTCCTGGCAATGCATCTGCCTTATCGGACAAGCCCACACGCTCCAGCAGCTTCAAGGCTGTCTCCCGTGCCTCTGCCTTGGACTGTTTACCCAGCTCTGTCGGCGCGAACATAATGTTCTTGAGCACCGTCATATGCGGGAACAAGTTGAAATGCTGAAACACCATGCCTATATTTTCACGGACCTTGTTAATGTCCACACTCTTGTGACTCAAGTTGTAGTCATCCACGATGACCTCGCCTGCGGTAATTTCCTCCAGCATGTTAATACAACGCAAAAACGTGCTTTTCCCCGAACCCGAGGGGCCAATGACGCAGACAACCTCGCCTTCCTGTACTTGCATATCAATGCCTTTCAGTACTTCGTTACTGCCATAGCTTTTTTTCAGGTTCTTGACGATAATTTTACCCACGGCGAACTCTCCCTTCGAGACGGTTGGAAATTTTGGTCAGGACTGTAATGACGATAAGATACATCACCGCAACCACCAGCCAAATATCAAAGGATTGGAACGTCCGCGCAATAATGATCTTACCCGATTGGGTCAATTCGACCAGACCGATAACGGACAAAATTGACGTATCCTTCAACGTAATAACCAACTGATTAATAAACGACGGGATCATGATTTTCACAGCCTGCGGCAAAATGATTTTGAGCATAGCCGTCCGGTATGGCAAGCCAAGCGAACGAGCCGCTTCCATTTGTCCCGGATCAATGGACTGAATACCGCCACGGATAATCTCTGTCACATAAGCTCCCGCATTCAGAGACAACGTCAGTACGGCTGCAACAAAGAGCGGCATTTTGAAATCCAGTGCCTGCGGAATCCCAAAGTAAATAAAGAAAGCAAGTACGATCAGCGGAATACCACGGAAAACATCGACAAAAACTGTTGCAATACCACGGAACAGTTTATTGTGACTCACCTTCATAAAGCCGAACACCAGACCCAGCACAAAAGCTACCAGCAGGGATACAAGCGTGTACAGCAACGTATTTCCCATTCCTTTGATCAGCGAAGGCAGAGAAGCGGAAATGAGTTCCCAACGACCACGCTCTACAGGTGCCGCACCTTTGCCGGATTCGCCCAGGTACTTGGACATGATTTTGTCATATTCCCCGCTGTTGCGAAGATTCACAAGCCCTGCATTAAATTTCTCCACCAGTTCCTGGTTTCTGCCTTTATTGACAGCGAAACCGTAAGAACCGCCTTTTTCCTTATCTGTCACAAGCTTGAGTCCATTATTCTGTGTCACTCCGTATGCCAGCACCGGATAGTCATCAAAACATGCAACTGAGTTTCCAGTCTTAACCTCATCGTACATTTGAGAGGAATCATCGAACGGAACCGTAGTAAAGCCATATTTGGCCTTAATGGACTCTGCGAACGTATAGCCTTCTGTTCCAGTTTTGACAGCAACACGCTGCCCTTTCAGGTCCTCATAGCGTTTAATCGTATCATTATCCTTACGGACCGCCATGACCACACCTGAATCAAAATACGGTTCAGAAAAATCAAATTTTTGCTTACGTTCATCTGTAATACTCATGCCGGCAATGACGCCGTCCACCTGATTCGTTTCAAGGGCCTGCACTGCCGCATTAAAGCCAAGAGGCTTAATGGTAAAGTCAAAATTCTGATCCTTGGCAATAGCAGCTAGCAGATCCATGTCGATTCCGACAAATTTACCATCTACATCTTCAAACTCAAAAGGCGCGAACGTTGAATCCGTGCCAATATCATATTTTGTTTTGTTTTCTGCATGTGCCACTACGCCAAAATTACCGGCCAGGGCAACCACAAAAAACAGACAAATCATGAGTGCTATTCGTTTTCTAGATTTTTGCATAAGTTCCTCCAGTCAGTTGAACGGTTCAAAGTTTTCTGTTTATTCTACAGGAGTTATCAAAAATTGACTACTTTGATGTCAGATATTTTTTTTATAATGTTTCATGGATCTGTCTGGTCGGGTAAGGTTTAAAAGACCTGTTTTTACTCCTTGAATGCCAATAAGCCCCTGCCGCAAAAAGCGGACGGAAGCTTATTGTGTATCCTATAGTGTGTACTTATTTTCCAAGAAATAATGATGAACTAAAAAAGAATTTTGAAAATCAAACCTGACAATAAGGCAGCAATTGGAATCGTAATAACCCAAGTAATGACAATGCGACCAGCCAGCGACCAACGCACAGCGGAAAAACGCTTCGCAGAACCAACGCCCAAGATAGCCGAAGTAATAGCATGAGTGGTACTTACCGGTAAATGAAGCAACGTGGCTGTGAAAATTACCGAAGCACCGGAAATATCAGCGGCGAAGCCATTGATCGGTTCGATTTTAAAAATCTTGGTGCCCATCGTCTTGATGATCTTCCAGCCCCCAATGGACGTACCGAGCGCCATTGCTGTTGCGGCCGAAATTTTAACCCACATCGGCACTTCCAGATGATCCTGATAACCCGACGAAACGAGTGCAAACGTGATAATCCCCATTGCCTTTTGGGCATCATTCGTACCATGAGTAAACGATTGAATCGCTGCCGTAATGACCTGCATCGTGCGAAAACCTTTGTTCACCGTATGCGGACTGCGACGAGCGAAGATGTATTTTAAAATCATCATTACAATATAACCAATTACAAAAGCAATCAGCGGGGAGAAAATAAGTCCCTCAACAATCCCGATGAAGCCGCTCCAGTTCAATTTCTCTGATCCCGCACCTACATACACAGCCCCGGCCAGCGCACCAATCAAGGCGTGGGAAGAGGATGAAGGAATACCGAACCACCATGTGAGCAGATTCCAGATAATCGCTGCGATCAGCGTCGCAATGACGATATCAATCCCGTTCGTAAGCTTGGTAGGGTCAGCGACACTGCCACCAATCGTCTTGGCAACCCCTGTAAACAATATGGCTCCGAGAAAGTTCATGACCGCAGCCATAATAATCGCACGACGCGGCGTCAACGCACGGGTAGATACCGAGGTTGCGATAGCGTTCGCTGTATCATGAAAACCGTTAATAAAATCAAATGCCAGAGCAAGAAAAATAACAATACCCAATACCAGTAAACTTGTATCCATGTAAAAGGACTCCCTTACGAGTTACGCATAATGATGGATTCCAGCATATTTGCAACATCCTCGCATGAATCCGTTGTCGTTTCTAGGCGTTCGTACAATTCTTTGCGTTTAATCAGTTCAATGGGATCAGTCACAGTTGCAAACAGGTTTTTGATGCAAATACGCAACAGCTCATCCCCCTGATTTTCCAAATCATTCAGGCGAATGGTGTATTCACGGATGGCCAGCAGCTTCTTCTGTGAAAGCAAATGTACAGCCTTCTGAATTTCATAAGCCGACTGACGCAAAATATCAGCGAACTGCACAATATACTCGTCCGGCTCCGTAATGTTGTACATATAAAAACGAGAGGCCGTCGCTTCCAGACCGTCCAGCACATCATCCATGGTCGTTGTCAGTTCCATGATGTCGTCGCGTTCCAGCGGCGTAATGAAGGTCTTGTTCAGCTCAGTAATAATCGTGTGTGTGTAATCATCACACTTATTTTCATACTTCTTCATTTCATTAGTAAACAGAACCACATCTTGAAGATTTGAAGTATGTTGGGCAAAATAATCGGCTGCTTGCACGATTGTATCTGCCATATTTTCCAACGTCTCGAAGAATATATCCTTTTTCTTCAATCTCATTAACGATTACCCCTTTACGAAAATATCCGCAACCTGTTTCGACTGCATTAGACAACCTTTGCTATCTTATCACACTCATCAATGTTTTTGTAAAGTTTGTAAAGGCAAATTTCACAATATTAAGTATACATTGCCCGACAAGGAAGTGCATTATCCGACAATATATACCTTAAAAGGTGAATTTCATCTACTTTACTTTGCTTCTACACTTACATGCTCGTTCAACGAAACGTCCGCAGGAACCACATGTATATAGGATGTACCTGGTACTAACGGAATTTCAACTCCATTTTTCATAAAACGAATCGCATCACCGGACGTATGCTGCCACTCAGCATGTATCAGCCGTCCCTGTTGAAACACCATGGCCTCTCCACTGCCATTCAACTCAACGCTCAATCTGCCTACATCATCCAGCGTTTGGTGCCTGGTGCTCATCACAATGACATTGGCCGCAGAGAGCTGCTTGTTATTGTTTTGATCCACATGTGACTTTTCGTTCACAAAACGCTTATATTGCTGATCAGACGGATCGTAGGTGTAAGATACCTTGTAGCTTTTAAGCAAAAAGCGGATTTGTAAAGATGCTGCATCCTCGTCTCCCATGACCGAGGTTTCACCGGATTTCAGGTAGTTATATACCGGAACCACAGTCTGCCTGATGTAGCCTTTGCTTTCGCTTCCTTGGCGAAGTCTGTTCACATCTGTGTACAGATTGTGTGGAGGACGGCGATCCTTGCTTCTCCAGAAGTAAGCTCCCCCATTCGAAATCTCATCCAGATGCTCCTTTCGTTGCTGCTGTAAAATCGCATAGGCATCTGTACTTCCCCCGGCGTGTATCGGCAATGCCCCATAAGTTTCACCCAGCTCAATCAAATAAGGCCGGATGCTGCGGACCGGACCTATTTTCACATCTCCACCATGACTTTGGAAAAAAGCTACCAAACGGGTAATTCCACCTTCCGCGAGAACCTCATATACCATGTCCGCCTCGCTAAGTCCCGCCTGAGGCCGTGCGGCTGGAGCGTTATTAATCATAATGGCAAGCGGTCGTTCCAGAACAGGATGCTGCACCGGAAGACCCGTAAGCGGAGCTGTAAATGCCGGAATAGTCGATTCCTTGGGCGGCTCAAGCGCCTCCGGCTGTGTTTCTTGCTTAAGCGGTTGAGGTGCGGGTTCTGATTCACCCGATTTGGACAAAGCAGAACAAGACATCATGGTCATACATAGCAAAACCGAGGTCATCACACGCAACCATCGTCTTCGATTAAAAATGGGCCCGGACAAGTTCATCCCTCCAGTTAGACATTTTTCTCATTATAAGCGTTATTTCCTGTTTTTGTCTTGATTGAAACACCTTATCTCTATAGAATACTTATCTGAAGACATTAAAATTTAAAAAATATTCAGACTTTGTGATTTTCGTCACAAATAACTGTAACTGAACCTAATACAATAAGGGTGTAGCAGAGATGATCATCCCAAACCAAATGAAATACAAACAACAATATAAGATACGAAAGAGGAGTGGTTTGAATGTTTAACAACTGGTTGCGTGAAAATAAAGTAGCAATGTGGCTGCTGACTGTAGTACGGGTTTATCTGGGATATGAATGGATGACCCATGGACTTGAGAAGCTGACTGGCGGATTCGATGCAGGCGGATTTATCTCGGGGGCCATTGCTAAAACAGGCGGAGAACATCCCGCTGTACAAGGCTGGTGGGGATCGTTCCTTGAAGCCTTTGCCCTGCCAAATGTCAGTTTGTTCAACGTACTGATCCCACTGGGTGAATTCCTGGTCGGAGTTGGCCTGCTTCTTGGTACACTGACTACATTAGCTGCTCTGATGGCAATGGTCATGAACTTCTCGTTCCTGTTCTCGGGCACAGTAAGCACCAATGCAATCTACCTGCTGTTTGAAATCTTCCTTGTCGTTGCTGGCGCAAACGCTGGACGGATTGGCTTGGATCGTTGGGTACTGCCCTTCCTGCGTGGACTGTTCCGTAAAAATAAAGATACCTTTCCAGCAGATCCCGCTCGAAAAATAGCTTAAGCTACCCAAAAAACAACCGTTACCCTCCGGGCTAATGGTTGTTTTTTTGTGCAGCAATGCTGCTTTGTTTTATATGTTTCAGCTTTGTGCAGCTACGATGCTCCATTCTGGCTTATAAGTTACACCAAAGAGAGCCATGGAGGGTTATATCATGAAAAAAATTACCAAAGCCTACCTCATGCTCGCGACAGAGTACAAACTATGGGGCTGGGATATCCATCACAAGCCGAAGCAGCAGTATCGACTACAACAACGTCTCAATCGGAAAGTGTTCAAGGTATCTCCAAGACCTTCGAGCAACTGCTGCGTCAACCCGGCAAGCTACCTCAGGCATTCGCTTATTTGCAAAAACACATTCAATCCATTCCAGCCTCTCAAGCCACCATCATGACGCTTCATCTGGAAAATGCACAGACCAAGCAATTGGTTTCTTATTCACAAGCCTTATACCCAGCTTCTGTTCAGACCAAAATCAATACTATTTATAAACCCGGCGATTCGTTCACAAATGTAATTAGCCGCACCAAAGATACGAACCTGAAGAAATTACTGACCCAAACCAGAGATGCCGGATACAAACTGGAAACCGCAGAAGGTATGTATTATCCTGTCATAAACTATGAAAAATATAAAGTTTTCGGAACGCACACCACGGCAGATATCCACAGCTATATTGACATCATGGCAGTGGAATCTGGACAGGCGGCTACCAAGGATGCCGCGCTGCATATCGGATATCAACAGTTGTCTGGACGGGTGCTGGCACAGGAAGACTTTTTAAACAAATATCCTCATTCCAACCGTACACTAGCTGTCAAAGGATTGCATGATCTGTACTATTTCTATACCTTCTACGGCACAAACAATACGCCATTATTCGATTACGATACCAAGAAGATTCATACAAACGCCAAAAAAGGATATCAACTGGTAATTCAACGCAACAGTGGCTCAGCTAGTCCTTATGTACAAAAACTAAAAGCCTTCGTGGCGCTACTGGATCAAAACGGGGATAAACATACTGCACAGGTATCCGACTGGCTGAAAAAGAACGTACCCACTTCCTGATCAAGTTTTACAGGAACACACCCTACAGTAACTCCCGTTATATACACAAAAGAACTTCCATTCCCACTAGCCATGTGGATTCGGAAGTTCTTTTTCACATTTACGTATCACGTTCTTGACCGAAAGCCCAACAATTGAGACTCAGTGAGCCCAGGACATAGGACTGAAAAAGCTTCTTCGCCGAGCGCTGGTCATCCGCAGCCCCCATCGCGTAAAACAGCGGTGAAAAATGCTCTATCCCATAAGAGGGAACCGCCTGTTTGGCATAAGGAGCCTTTTTGTCATATTGGAACAAATGACGCAAATTCCAGTCCTGAAGCTGCTGACCGATCCAGTCATCATATTGAACCGCCCAATCCGCAGGCTCATTCGTCTGCTTGAGTGTTCGCAAATTGTGGACCAACCCGCCGCTACCGATGATCAAAATGCCCTGTTCACGCAACGGTGTCAGCATCCGCCCAATCTCATACTGCTCCTGCGGAGCACGCCTAGAATCAATGGAGAGCGGGACGACCGGGATGTCCGCATCAGGATATATATGCCGCAAAACTACCCATGCTCCATGATCCAGTCCCCGATTCCGAACCGGCTGGTGGAACAGGTTATGCTGACTGAATAGATGCTCTATCTCCTCATACAGCTTCGGATCGCCGGGTGCAGGGTAATCGAGTGTGTACATTTGTTCAGGAAAGCCATAGAAATCGTGCAGCGCAGCATGCTGATCATCCGCGCCGATACATTGATCAGCACTATCCCAATGCGCGGAAAAAATGACTATTCCTTTGGGTCGGGGCAGGCTCGCGCCCAGCTCTGCAAGAAAGCTGGTGTATGCATTGTTTTCTAAAGCCAGTGTCGGTGAACCATGCGCAACAAAAATTGAGGGTAATGTCATCGCTGCCAACCTCCACACGCCAGTATAGTGTTACTCTTCCATTTTACTCCGGTGGAGGCGCAATTTCCAATACAATCCGTTACAGCCTGAAATCAGATCATCCAGTGCTGCCAATCCCTCTGAATATTCTCCTGCTTATCCAGCCATTCCAGCGTCCGGTCGATCAACCGTTGCCGTTCTTTACCAGAAGAGAAGGTGTGATCTCCCTGAAAATAATTTCTTTGTCGCAACGTCCCTCTGGACGCATCCAAAATACCTTTTGAAACAGGAACGCATAGTCCACAGGAATGATATCATCCGAGGTTCCGTGAATAACGAGCACATCCCCGTTAAACTTGACGGCCTCCTGAAACGGCTGGAACTGGGCAAGCGATTCAAAATAAGTAGGTGTGAACTTGTAGCCCAAATAGTCGGCCTGACCGCTTTTCACGGATTCATCGTACACGCTCCGCTCCGTAATTTTAACAATGTCATTGAACGGGTAGCCGACCGCCGACCAAAGCACCAGATTTTGTACTCTCTTGTCCCGTACCGCTGTGAGAAGGGCGACCGCGCCACCCAAACTGTGACCGATCAGCGTCACCTTGGTCGGGTCGATGTCTGCACAATTCACGGCATAATCGAGCACGGTACGTGTCTGATTAATCATCGACTCCAGCCCTTGCTTGCCGTAGTCACCCGTGCTTTCCCCGCAACCGGCAAAATCAAAGCGCAGGACAAAATATCCCCCTTCCGCAAGCTCACGTGCAGTCTTTACGAATAACCGATCTACCCCAATACGATTGCCCACAAATCCGTGGCATATCACTACGAGCGGTACCCGTCTCTGACGGTCTCCTTCATTCGGATTGCTCGGATAATGAATCGTTGCGGCCAGCTCCTCATTTTCAAAGCGAATTCCAATTTGCCGTTCCATCATGATTGTCCCCCTGTTTCAAGCTTCACCGTCACCAAGCTGCTATGCTGCATGGGCAACCCTACCTTGCGAAGCTTCTTGTAATGATTACTGATTGATAACTAATGATTTAAAGCGAATATGTCAAACGTATATTGTAACATGGATGCTCAGCAAAATATCCATTCACTTTAATTCCGATAAGTTTAATAAGTTTTATAGTAAAGTCAGTCTATCATTGCCCTGCTTCCTTGTCAACCTGTCAGTTATAACGGAGAAAAAACGTACAAATGGCGCTCCCCGCAACGATAACGAAGAACGCCATATTGCATTACTTGGTGGGAAAATTAACTTCATCCAGCAGACTATTCGTAGCTGTTCCTGAACATTTCGTGGGTCTCCGTGCGCCCCTCCCATTCCAGTCTGCAAGAGGCACCGCTATTCTGATCCTCATGCCATAAGCTGCGGTAGCTCTCTTCGCCCAGATCACCTGCAAACTCGGTATCCTGAGCCCATTCAGCATCGTCCAGAATACGGTACGTCGGGAATGTCCCCTGAACGCTCCGATGACTCACGTTCACAGGCAAGGTCTCCACGCTGTTTCTAACTGGAGCGGCTTCCAGCCGTTTATTAACCGTATAATCAGCTTGCTTATCCAGCTTCATAATGCCACATCCTCTCCACATTTACATTCAGGATGCTCCGCGTGCTCACCCTTTATCCAGTTTGAGGAGAATGCAGCGGTAATATACATTACGCAGATAAAGCCTTTTGCCATCCGCAGCTTACTCACGTATACTGTTTTTGTTACGTATTGGCGGTTCCGCAAGACGGAATACGCCCGCAAAGCAGGAGGAAGAAATGAATAAAGCCAAAAATTATACGCTTATTGCATGGATTGCCTTGTCCATGTTTTTTTTGACACAGGCGATCATCGGATGGTTTGTAACGTTCACAGGCGGAGATGTTGCTCCTTTTGAAAAAGTTAACCTGTCCACCCTGATCATCATCGCCGCAGGGGCCATTCTGCTGGTTGAAGCGCTGATGAATTTTATGGACCGCCCGGAGGAAGGAGAGGAAGCACAGCAAGACTATACGCCCGTGAAGCCCCGCATAGACCTCAAGTCCATCTTGCTGTATGTCGTGTTAGTCGTGGTGATTCTGGTCGCAGGGTTGGCCCTGCGCAGCGCACTGCCCGTGTTCAGCATTTCACCCTGGGTGAATCTGATCCTTGCCGCCATCGGCTTTATTGGACTCAAGCCGATTTTTTTGCGAAAAAAACGTTCATAACTCGCAATTCTCATGTATACCGAAGCTGCCCGATTTTTGTTCGCGGCGGCTCTTTTGGTTATTTTACAACTCCCAATTACGTAAATAATATCAGAAAAGAAAGCGGCTGTCGGCTGACCTGGGAACGATCTGGCATCCGACTTGCAGCTTAGGTGTTCGCCAAAAAGCCGTATTCCCCACCTGCAATAAGTGCATTGGGAATACGGCTTTGATGTACGTTAAAGCTTATTTGGAAAAGAGTTGCTCTGCATTATCCAGAGCGATTTTGTGTCCCATTGCCGAATAGTCCAGCCAAGGCTGTCCGTCCAGCATGTAGACATGGCCCTGCTTCACTGCTTTGAGTCCTTGCCATACCGCGTTTCCTTCCAGTTGCGCATACACCTTTTGGGCATCCGCTCCTTTACTGATAATGACAAAGATCGCATCGGCATCATAATCCGGCAAAACCTCCTGGGATACGACCTGATATGCCTTGTTGATCTTTTCCACACCCTTGGCTGGCTTCAAGCCCAAATCCTGATACAACAGCGGTCCTACCGGGCGCTTCATGCCCATCACACGGACTTCCTTCGCCGTAACACGAATAGCCATCACGGTTCCGTCGCCGATTTTTTGATGGATCAGCTTTTTAACCCGTTCCTGTTGGGCATCGTAATCTTTCAGGAAAGCGTCCGCCTGCGCTTCATGCTTGACCATAACAGCTATTTTTTTCAGTTGATCCTTCCATGTGCCCTCGTCCAGATCAAAGACCTCGGTTGGCGCGATTTTTTCATACTTGGCTACATCGGTTCCCGAATATTTTTTGTCTAGAAAAATATGGTCAGGTTGCAACTCCAGCACGGCTTCCATATCCGGGTCTGTGACAACGCCCAGCTTGCGGGTATTTTGGAGACGATCTTTTACATGGGGTAAAAAGTCCTTAACATCTCCACCGATGACCGAGCCAGCCGGAGTAATACCCAGCGCCAGTAGATTGTTCGTCAAATGAATGGACATGGAAGCAATGCGCGAATCCGCACTGACCGTTTTCTCACTGTTGTCCGCCGTTTTCGTATCGGCAGCTTTGTTGTCTGCTGCTTGTCCACAAGCGGACAGCATCACCATACATAAAATAAGAACCATGCCCACCCATGAACGATTGAATCCATTTTTTTTCATAATTATTCCTCCTATGTCATAGAAGCTCCAACTAAAATGATCCATATAGAAAGCTTCTGCTTGTTGGTTTATGTACCTATTCCATCTGTCATTTCGTACGGGACAGCAAAAATAAAAAATACGGAGCCCCTACCACAGCAACCACCACACCCGCCGGAATCGCATTCGGCTGAAACACAGAACGTCCAATCGTATCCGCAGTAACCAAAATGACGATTCCGACAAAGCAAGCAACCGGCAGCAAATGCTGATACATTGGCCCAACCAGACGGCGAGCCAGATGAGGCGCAATCAGCCCAATGAAGCCAATGCCTCCGGCCATAGACACACTGGCGCTGGATAGAGCCACGGCTGCTCCCAGCAGCAACAGACGCTGCCGTTTCACACTCGTGCCGATTCCAGCCGCCGTCTCGTCGCCCAGCGACAGATTGTTCAGGCTGCGCGTCTGTGACAGAACGTAGGGCAGCACAATAACAATCCACGGCAGCAAAGCCGCCGCATGTATCCAGTCCCGGCCCCATACGCTGCCAGCCAACCAACGTGCGGTGAACGCGTAAGTATCCTCATCGAGTCGCAAGGACCAATACAGCGTTATCGCGCTGAGGCCCGAGGCTACACCGATGCCGGACAGGATCAGACGCACAGGCACGATTCCTCTGTTCCGGTTATAGGACAACAGCACAATCAGTACCGCCGCCACGACACCTCCTGCAAAAGTAAACAGGGGGATCAGCACGGCTGCCGATCCTTCAAGATCGCGAAAGAAACTGACGAACATCACCAGTCCTAACGCAGCCCCCGCGTGCAGCCCCAGCACCCCCGGGTCAGCGAGTGCGTTCCGCGACAAGCCCTGCATAACAGCCCCGGCTGCTCCCAATCCGGCCCCGGCCAATACCGTTACAACGATACGCGGCAGACGGTATTCGAACAGGACGATATGATCACGCCCGCTACCACCACCAAACAGTGTATCCAGCACACGCAGCGGTGGAATACGAATCGTTCCGGTATTCAAACTCAATACAATGACGGCAAAGCTGATCGCCGCCAAAGCCAAGCAGACGATCAAAGCCTTTGTCCTTCTTGCATCCCCGGTTCCTAAAGAGCGACTCATTACAAATCCCTCCTTTCCTTACGGGCAAGAAAGAGGAAAAAGGGCACTCCGATAAAGGACACCATAATTCCAATAGCGAGCTCCTCGGGCGGATTCGCCATTCTCGCCCCCAAATCAGCCAACACCAGCAGCACAGCTCCCAATAACGCAGACAGCGGTACGATCTGGCGGTAATCCACACCAATCAGCTTGCGGGCGATATGCGGAATAACCAGCCCTACAAAACCGATGGCCCCGGCTGCGGACACGGACAATCCGGCCAGTACCACCACGGTCAACAGACCCAGCAGCCGGATACGCTTGAGATTTAATCCAAGATTCAGCGCCACCTCATCGCCCATCGAAATCAGTGAAATAGAGCGTGCCAGCCCCATAGACCAGGCAATCACAATCAGCAAAATCGGCGCAAGAATCTCAAGCTGTGACCATTTGATCCCTGCGACACCGCCCGCATACCAAAAAGCTAAATCCTGACTCAGGTTAAAATAAATCGCAATTCCCGAAGTCATAGAGCCTAGCAGAGCAGCCGTCACTGCTCCGGATACGGTCAGTCTCATCGGCGTCAATCCCCCGGGCGCGGAAGCTCCCAGACCAAATACCAGCAAGGTGCTCATCAGCGCCCCGAGGAACGACAATACGATTAACGTCCCATAAGGAAGGTTGGGGAAAAAGGCAAAACTTACAGCGACCACGAACATCGCTCCTGCGTTAATGCCCAGCACACCTGTATCTCCCAGCGGATTGCGCGTAATACCTTGGATCAGAGAGCCTGCTACCGCCAGTGCAGCTCCGATGACAGCCGCCCCCAACACACGCGGTAATCTTAGCTCATGAATGATCTGATGTGTCATCAATGAACGATCATAGTGAAATATCGCCGCCCATACCGTGCCTAAGGTCAAGTCCTTGGCTCCAAGGGAAATCGCGGCAAACATGGCCAAGGCCAGCAACACAGCAGAACCTATGAATAGCAGCGCCTGCCGAATCCGGCCCGCCCGGAGTAAAGGACGGGCTACCAAGGCTACTTCGGGAGCTGTGCCTTCTGTCCGAGCCGCATGTTTGTCCGTTTTGCCTTTAAACTGCATTCGTGAGGTCACTCCCTCCATACCTGAAAACCACCATAACGCTCATGACGATGGCGATAATGATAATTATTATCAACTTGATTTATAATAGCATGTTTCTATGACATTGCAAGCCAAAAACTGTTCCTCCTATGGAGGAACAGTTTTTGGATATACCTAGGTAAGATCGCTATATGGATGACTCCATGCAAGCCACATTTTTTAGTACGTAGGCCAACCTGCGGAGTCCCATTTCAGATCACTAATCAGCAGCTTTGGATTTCCGTTATCAGTCGCATCATAGGCATGACGCGCAATCACACTATTGTTATAAATAGACTGACCGCCCGGTCCCTTCCAACGGTCATTCCCCGCATCCAATACGGTTCCACCGCCATCCATCAGATTTTTACCACTCTTGTCCACATAAGGTCCAGTGATACTGGTGGAGCGGCCGTAAATGATTTTGTAATTACTGTTTACGCCTTTGCAGCAGTTATCGATAGAAGCAAACAGATAATAATAGCCGTTACGATATATAACATGCGGAGCCTCCAAACCACCAGCGGTACGCTTAGCGATGGAATAGATCTGGCCCGTAGGTTTCATCGTATTCTTGTCCAAACGGGTAATTTTCAAGCCTGAATTCCATGAACCGAAGGAAAGCCACGGGTTACCGGAAGCGTCAATGACCAGATTCGGATCAATGGCATTGTAATCATCAGATTGCGTCGTACGCAGCACCAGCCCGTCATCTCGCCAGCTCCCTGCTCCTATGCTCGTTGCAGAAGTCAATCCGATGGCCGAAGTGCGGAACCCGAAAGTAGATATGGAGTAGTAAACCCATACTCGTCCATTGTACTTTTGAGCATCCGGTGCCCACACATCGTTCGGGGTTTGATTAGGTACATACGATTTCCACCATGATGGCGGTGACAGGAATATTTGCGGTAATCTGTAAAAATTACGTCCATCATCCGACCTTTGAACCTGTATCCCCTGCCCTGTGGAGAAAATATACCATGCATTGCCTTCCTTCGTGATGGACGGATCATGTACCGCGACATCACCAGTTAACGCCCAATGCTCTGCCGATGCCGACGGCATCACGGATAGCAATAATGCAGCCGAAGTTACGGCAGCAAACGCCGTTCGGGCTATTTTACCCCGCACTGATTTTTTCCAAGATTCCAACATTCTACGCACCTCCGAAATAGTTCCATATGATAGAAATCATTTGACACACATATTACATTAGTGTTTATACTTACGAAGTTACCCATATATTAACCTATTAACTTCAGTTTTGTAAACGCTTTATTTCAAATCATAGGAAATTCCCAAACTACGCATAATGTTGTTCATACAAAAAAAAAGGAGCCCGCAGGCCCCTTCTTAAATTAGCATATTAAACAGATTTTCGTTTTTGTTCAGTTCTGTGTATTTAATCCCCTTGCGGCTCATTCGTTCAATTAAAGGAAGATAGTCTTCCTTATGAAACAGTTCAATGCCGACCAGCGCGGGGCCGTTCTCCTTGTCGTTCTTTTTCGTATACTCAAACCTTGTAATATCGTCGTCCGGTCCAAGCACATCCTGAAGAAACTCACGAAGCGCCCCTGCTCTTTGCGGGAAATTCACCATAAAATAATGCTTCAGTCCTTCGTAAATCAGGGACCGTTCCTTAATCTCCTGCATACGGTCAATATCGTTGTTGCCACCGCTGACGATGCAGACAACCGTTTTGCCCTGAATCTGTTCACGATACATATCCAATGCTGCTACAGGCAACGAACCCGCAGGCTCCACAACAATCGCATTTTCATTATACAGCTCCAGAATCGCGGTACACGCCTTGCCTTCCGGCACCTTCACAATATCGTCCAGGGTACGTGTACAAATGTCATACGTTAACTGACCGACACGCTTAACAGCAGCTCCGTCAACGAACTTGTCTATTTGCTCCAGCGTAACCACCTTGTTCAAACGCATCGCTTCCGTCATTGACGCTGCGCCAAGTGGCTCCACACCGATTACCTTGGTGGACGGACTGACCGTTTTGAAATACGTACCTACGCCTGCCGCCAAACCGCCACCGCCGATGGTCACGAACACATAATCTGCTGGCGTATCCAAACTTTCCATCACTTCCATCGCAATCGTACCGTTGCCCGCTATAATTTTCGGCTGATCAAACGGATGAATAAAGGTCATCTCCTGCTCGCTGCACACCTTTATGGCCTCATCATAAGCATCGTCGAACGTATCCCCGGTCAAAATGACCTCCACACTGTTGCCGCCAAAGCGACGAACCTGCTTCACCTTCTGATTGGGTGTTGTACTCGGCATAAATATTTTGCCGTGAATGCCCAGCGCATTACATGAAAAAGCCACACCCTGCGCATGATTCCCCGCACTCGCACACACGATGCCCTTTTCCATTTGCTCAGGGGTCAGGCTGCGAATCATGTTGTAGGCTCCACGAATTTTAAAGGAACGCACGACCTGGAGATCCTCTCTTTTCAGATACACGTTACAGTTATATTTGGCCGACAGGACGGCATCCCGCTGCAAAGGTGTACGTACAATGACCTCACGCAGCATATGATGCGCCCGTACAATATCCTCCATGCTGACGGTTGACGTCATCGGGGCCGGATCGGTTTTCTGGGTTTCTGTTGGTTCCATAGGTTCTCCACGCTCCGCCTGAATATGTCTGTATTTGAAATCTTTCAAATATCATACCACGTTTACCTACAGCTTGTGCAGGTCATAGAGCATGAAAATGAGAATGAAAATCAATTATATTCAAAAAAAGCAGACCGGGATGATCCCCGACCTGCTTTTCCTGACGTTACACGCTTCTTTTATTCAATCGTTCCCTTAATAGCATGGAACATTATCCTTTTACCCCGCCTGCGGTCATTCCCTCAATAAAGTAACGCTGGAAGAACAGAAACACGACGAGAATTGGCAAAATAGCCAGCACCGACCCGGCGATTAGCACATCATAATTGTTGCCATACGGCGTAAGCAGACTGGACAGACCAATCGGCAGCGTCAGCATATCGTTGGTACGCAGTACGATCATCGGCCACAGGAAGTTATTCCAGCTATTCATAGCCTGCAAAATAGCCATCGCTGCGAACGCGGGCGCCATCAGAGGCATCATAATCCGCACGAAAATGCCATACTCCGAACAGCCGTCAACCCGTGCAGCATCCATAAAATCCTTCGGGACCCCGCTCAAATATTGACGGAAGAAAAAGATCGGAATCGGCGCGACGACAAATGGCAGAATGACGCCCCAAACCGTGTTAATCAGCTTCATGCCGATCATCAGCTTATAGAGTGGAAGCATAATAATTTCTACTGGAATCATCATCACGACCAGCACTAGCGTAAAAATCACATTTTTCAGCTTGAACCGATACATCTCCAGTCCATAGCCCACCATCGCGGACAATATCAGACATAGCACCGTGAATAAAACGGTTATGACAATACTGTTCCAGTACCATTGAAAATAATCCGTCGTCCCTTGAAAGATGAATGCGTAATTTTTCAAGGACATGATGCTCCACTCCAGCTTGAGATTCAAGCCGTACCGCAGCAGCTCCGTCGATGGCTTGAACGAGGCCAGCGTCACGGCAAATAGCGGAAACAGGGCAAACCCGGCAAACAGGATGAACAGAACAACGAGCAGTGCGGATAACGCGCCTTTTTGCTTCTGAACCATCGCTTAGTCCTCCTTCCGAAACAAGCCAAAAAATTTGAGCTGGATCAGGTTCAGCAGCAGCGTAAATACGAGCAACACAATACCCACTGCGGCTCCGAAGCCCATACTGTTCTGCTCCAGACCTTGACGGTACAGATAACCGACAATCGTTAAGCCGATATCATTCGGAGAGTTGTTCCCGTTCCACAGCATGTAGCTCTCCGTGAACATCGACAACCCTGCATAGATACTAATCGTAAATACGTAGATCGTCACCGGTTTCAGCATCGGAATCGTAATCCGCCAAAAGGAATCAAAGCGGCTGGCTCCATCAATCTGCGCGGCTTCGTACAGCTCGGGGGGAATGTTTTGCAGTCCCGACATGTAATACAGCATATTTACACCCAGCCATCTCCACAAGGCCAGTACGATCAGCGCTAAAAATCCGGTGTTGGCGTTCATCAGCCATTTGTACGGCTCCAGACCGAACACACCAAGCAAGGAATTCATCAGCGAACCGTCCAATTCCCCGAACATGAGCCGGAAAATCGTCCCCGCCACCACGACCGAGGTCAGTGCAGGTATAAACATCACCGAGCGAAACAGACCTCTGCCTGGCATTTTAGGCGAATTCAACAGGACCGCCAGCACCAACGGCAGCGGAATCAGCACCACCAGCGTAAGCAAGGTATACAGGACGCTGTTCAGAATCGCTTTTCCAAACGTGGGATTGATCAAATCTTTATAATTTTCCAGACCGACATAAGTCGTTATGCCAGGCAGCACTTCCTGAAAGCTCATAATGACTGTCGAGATGACCGGGTACGCAAAAAACAGCGCAAAAGACAGTAGAAACGGAAGGACAAACACATACGGCGCCGTGCGGCTGGAATGAATAAAGCGGCTCCATCGGCTTCTGGTCGGACGCTGAGGCTTCGGCGGCTGACCTGTCGGTACATTTGCGTTCGTATGAACGGGCGTTGCCATGAATCTCACTCCCTTTCCTGTTGAGGTCTATCTCAATTCATCTGCCAGCTCATGCAGCACCGTGGCCGGATCTTCGCCATTCAGCAGTGTTCGGTAAAGTATTTTATTGCGAACTGCACTGGCGATATCAGGCGTTTTCGGTCCGATATGCACCGCATTGATCTCATCTTTTACCTCAATGAGCGTATCAAAAATATTCGTTCCGAAATAATCCGTAAACTTATTCTTCGCTTTGACTTCCGGCATCGTCCATACTTCACTGCGGATCGGATCAAAGCCGAGCTGCTTCCAAATCTCTACATTCCCTTGCTTGGACAGCTTGGCAAAAGCCAGAAAACGCATCGCCAGATCCTGATGTTTCGATTGGTTCGTGACCACCGTACCGGTTCCGCCCATCCCCGCTGAACGAGAGCCGCCTTTTTCCCACGCTGGCAACGGTCGGATGATGATTTTCCCTTTCAGGTCAGGCATGTAATCCGTAAAACGTCCCATATACCACATCGGCATCCACACCGAAGCGGCTCCGCCTTTGTTCATAAACCCGTAGTATTCCTCCATATGGTGTCCACCGCCCGGAGCGGGAATGGCGATTTTGTCCTTCACCATCTGCTGGAGAAATTCAAGTGTTTTAATATTCGTATCGTTATCCAGCGTCAGTTCACCCTTCTCATCCAGGAAATCCGATTTTTGCTGGGAGATCATCGGCCAGTAATTCCACAGGTCATTCGTTTCCACGGTCGCCATCGGCTTGCCCGTCTTCGCCAGCACTTGCTTACCCGCCGCAGCATAATCTGCCCATGTCACAATAGAATCCGGGTTTACCCCCGCCTGATCCAAAATTTCTTTATTGTAATACATCACTTCGGCTCCGACATGAAAATCAATACCGTAATACTTACCGTCCTTACCGTAAATCTGTACTCTGGAAGGCACAATGTTTTTCATCTCCGGGTCAATCACCGGATTGAGCGGAACGAGTTGCGGTATCCCTTTGAGGAAATTACCGATCTTGTTCACCTCGATATCCGCAATATCCGGTGCCCCCACCCCTGATTGCAACGCAATCGACAGCTTGCTGTGGTGGTTATCATAAGGGAATGTATTCGCTTTCAAAATAATCGGTTCATCAGGGTGCAGTTGGTTCCATTGGTCGGCCATTTGCAGAAAAAACTTCTCATGCAATTCATTAAACGTCCACAATACCAATTCAGTTCCCGACCCATCCTTTTCGTCGGCCTTGAAAGAACAGCCTTGCAGCAGTCCAGCCAGCAGAACCACCGCCATGAGCATCAACGCCATGCTTTTTCTTCGCAGCAGCATATCCTTCCCCCTTCGCATGATGAAAAGATGATTCCTTAAAATGATTGCGCTTTCTTTTCTATTTAACATCAAGCCAAATTAGTTTACAAGAACATTATTTATAAGAAATTCATTTTTAGCGCAAAACTAGCGCCTACATTGCATTATAGGGGGAAAATGAATTGAATGGGGTTATGATGATTTTTGCATAAAAAACGACCCAACTCGAATTGAAACTCGGAGTTGGGTCGCGTTTTTTTAACTACTCTTGAGAATGTGCTGCTTCGTCCTTAACTTCCTCACGAAACGATCTAATACTTTCTTTACGACGATCATTCTTTTCTTCGATTTGCTTACGCTCCTCGTCACTGATTTCAGAGGAAAATTCATTCAGATACCCTTCAGCTTCATGCAGGTTCTGCTGTGTATTCTGGATACTTTGTTGCAAATGTTCAACATTATCGGCTCGATTATCTGGTTTTGCCATTTCGTTTCTCTCCTCCTAATAATGGGATCGCTCACTGGAGCGCTAATCCGTAGCTTGATCGTTATCGGACCATTTTATGCATTCCTGCGCCATTATTAATGAAACGGAGTAACTTCTATTATTTTTCCAGGTCATTCAGGACAAAATGCTCTGCAAACCACTTGCCCGCGGCTTCGGCCTCGGTACGGGTCAATTGGTGACCATTACGTTCCCAATGTGCATCTACCTGCGCGCCTGCGCCTTCCAGCAAGGTTTGCAGTTCACGGGATTCCGCAACCGGAACAATCGGGTCATTTTCACCGGAAGACAGGAAGACAGGAACACCATTCAAGTCTGGCAGATTCAATCCACGCAGCGGCACCATCGCATGGTGCAAAATAGCTCCACGCAGTGCCTTGGCATCGTGAAAGAGCATGCTGGCCGCAATGTTCGCCCCATTGGAATAGCCAAGAGCCACAACGTTGGTGCGGTCAAAATCGTATTGCTCCGCAGCCGTATCCACAAATTCACTCAGTTCCTTGGTACGGAATACGAGATCCTCGATGTCGAACACCCCCTCTGCCAAACGACGGAAGAAACGCGGCATCCCATTTTCCAACACATTTCCCCTTACTCCTAATACAGACGCTCCCGGCGCTACCAAATCAGCCAAAGGGATCAGGTCTTGTTCGTTCCCGCCTGTACCGTGCAACAGCAAAATAACCGGGGCCTGCGGATGATTTCCTTTACGGAATACGTGTTTCATATACTTCCTCCTCTAATTTTTATTTTAAATTAAGATTCTTATTTTTGATATAAATTAATTATAACGAACTTCCCGACCTTTTACAATCGAAATCAGCAAACCTGCTCTAAACCTTTTTTCTAAAATGATGTATTTATCCGTTGACAAGTATCATAACTCTATTTTACTATTGTATTAGATATTTAGAATATTATCTAAATATCTAAAGGAGGAAATGGATTTTGAATGATGCCTTCAAAGCTTTAGCTGATCCGACCCGGCGTAAAATATTACAGCTCTTGAAAGAGAAAAGCATGAGTGCAGGCGAAGTGGCTGAGCATTTTCAAATCAGCAAGCCCAGCATATCCCACCATCTGAATATCTTGAAGCAAGCTGGGCTAGTGCTGGATGAGCGACAGGGGCAAAACATTATTTACACCCTGCATACGACGGTTGTCGCGGATGTCATCGGTTGGATGTTCAGCATTGCCCACTCCGATGCCCCTGCGAAACAAAATGCGAATGACATCAAGGATACGGAGGAATCTGAATGAAATCTCGAATGAAATGGAGCTTTACGGATGTTTTGACGACTTTGATTGCCTTATCACCTGCTATAGGCGCTTTACTGCTGTATAACCGGCTTCCCGATGTGCTGGCCTCCCATTTTAGCTTTGACAATACAGCAGACGGGTATATGAATAAAAACAGTTCTATTCTCATGCTGGTGCTGTTGGGGCTGGTGCCTTTGCTCCTTCGGCTATCCCGCTACATGGACCCTAACAGAGCAAATTTCGAGAAATTTGCTAAAGCCTATGAGGTTACGCGTGTAGGCACTTCGCTCATTCTCGCTATAGCCGGTTGGGGAATGCTGCTGTATAGCCTGAATTATCGGTTGCAGATGGTTACAATCATTTATGGAGTGCTGGGCCTGATGCTGCTGGTGCTCGGTAATTATTTGACTCAGGTACAGCCAAACTATACCTTCGGTATCCGCACGCCGTGGACTTTGTCTAACCCGGAGGTATGGCGTAAAACGCACCGTTTCGGGGGCCCTATGATGATGCTCGGTGGTGCTTCGGGTTTGGTGGCGGCATGGGTCGATGGAGTGGCGGGAACGGTCATTTTTCTCACTGGACTGGTTATATCCGTCGTCGCCCCCATACTCTATTCCTTCCTCCTTTATCGCAAATTAAATCAAAAGTAGGGATAAACAAAGAACCTCCAAAACCACGATACACGTGGAATTGAAGGTTCTTTTTCATTCTAAAACTAGAACAACAGCTTATCGGGATGAGTGCCCACACGCTCATCAAGATGAAGTGCGTTGATTCGGTTAATATCCTCTTCCGTCAGTTCAAAATCGAACAAGTCGGCATTTTCGCGGATACGATGTGCGGTTACAGATTTGGGAATCGTCACGATACCCCGATCCAGATGCCAGCGCAAAATAACCTGCGACGAGGTTTTGCCGTATTTGGCAGCAATCTCAACGATATCCGCTTGCTCGGTCAATTTACCCTTCATCAGTGGACTCCAGGATTCAAGCTGAATCTGGTGCTCCCGGCAGTATTGATGCAGCTCTTGCTGTGTCAGACGCGGGTGAAGCTCCACTTGGTTGATTGCAGGTACGATGTTGCTGTCTTTTAGGAGGTTTTCGAGGTGGTGAACTTGGAAGTTGCTGACTCCGATAGCGCGTACGCTTCCTTCTTCATACAGACGTTCAAATGCCTTCCAGGTTTCCTTGTACTTGTCCTTGCCAGGCCAATGAATGAGATACAGATCAATGATGTCCAGACCCAATCGCTTACGGCTTTCATCGAAGGCACGCAGTGTTGAGTCGAAGCCCTGATCCTCATTCCACAGCTTGGTGGTAATGAAGAGTTTTTCTCTATCCGCCCCGCTGTCACGGATCGCTTGTCCAACCAATTCCTCATTGCCATAGATCGCCGCCGTATCAATGTGACGATAGCCCACCTCGATAGCCGTTTTAACTGCTTCGTAGACCTCATTGCCTTCCGCCTTGTACGTACCAAAACCCAGCCAAGGCATCTGAACTCCATTATTCAGTACAGTTGTATCCGCAATGTTCCCCATGTCTATCTCCTCCTGTTCCATTATGATTTAGAAAACGGGCTGATTACAATTTTGTTGCATCCTGAAAAGCATTGACTTGAAGCGGAGCAGCCAGCAATTCTTTAGCTGCGGCAACAAATGCCTGGAAATGGGCAGACTTGTTATGGAAATCTACAGCAGCCGCATCTTTCCACTCTTCAACCATGGTAAAAGCGTTGGGATCATTCAGATCCTGCATCAGCGTGTAGCGTACATTACCTTCTTCGGCTTGTGATGCGCTAATCAAACCCTTGGTTTGTTCCAGAAAAGCCTCTCTTTTTTCAGGTAAAACTTTCATATCAGCATGAATAATAATCATGATATTTCCTCCTCACATTATGTAACTATTTCTATTATAGACCATTCATTCGACAGATTAAAAGTGCGGGCGTTCCTGTAATACAGTAAAATGGATCGTGTTGGAGAGAAAATCAGGCGATCGGCCCCTCCTATATCTTGCTCGACGGCGGTGAATGCACGTGCGTTTTCAGACAAAACTAATCCTTTTCATATCCCTTTTAGTGCTGGTGGTCACCGGGCTGTTGGGATCATCCTTTCGAAATATGCTCACCTCTGCCCTGTATGAATTCCCGCAGGCATCGTGACAGCCATTATTGGCGCACCGTACTATCTGTATTTGCTGTTACGGGAACGCAAGCAAAAAGGCAACGGGTAGGGGTTACATTTCCACCTGTACACCAATGCGCTGATTGATTTCTTTTCTGAACGATTCATCACGCAATAGCCGTTCTTTAAATTCATTCATCATATTTTGCAAGGAGGCATTCGTGAACGGGTCCAGGTCCTTAAAGAAGACCGCCATTTCCGTCGAATGTCCTTCCTTGTCCGTCGCATACATGGCCAGGGTGAGGACATATTCGGCAGATCCGCCCTTTTGTCCGGAATGTTGTAGCCATTCCTGATTTTCCGGATGATCCATCAGCTGTTCCATGACCTCAGACAATAATTTTTGCTCGGCTTTAGTAAAGCCTTGACGGCTATTCAGCTTACTCATCAAGGACGCATAATCCGCCGTCGTCGAAGCTATAAAACGTTCCGTATTCATTCGATCAAATTCCCGATCATACCATGTCGCGATAGCGGCATTTCTCTTATAAGAACCGCTCGTATCACGAGCCAGCTTGTTATGAATCATCTGGGCATGTTGGCGGAACTGCGCATCAGACATCGCTTGAACGGCTGCTTTGGCAGAATTGCTATACTTTGCACCATCCCATGCCCGTCCCTGGGTCTCTCTCATCCATTCATAAGGAATCAGAATGGAAGATACAAATGGATAAATCGGATCATGATCCTGGAGTCCCAGGTCAGATTTCGTTTGGTTAATCTGTTCCAAGCCCAGTCTGTCCATTAAATACTCGGTATTGGCATTGGAGCTAAACAGAATCATCCCTTTAGCGACTTCGCGCATAGACACGGTTCCGTTCTTCAACTGTCCTTTGGCTTCCATCTCCCTCAACCATGCCGGATGTGCGCCACCATTCAGACGCGGTAGATAGAATCGCTCCAGCGCAGTCAGCTTGATCCGTTCATCCGGGTTGATTGTACCTGCCGCCGCCTGCTTGGCATATTCCACCGCAATCACCGTCTTGACCGTACTCGCCAAGGGCATCATCCGGTGTTCCTCACGACCTGCCAGCTTCTTCCCATCCCTCAGAATCGTAATGGATGCTTTCTCTGGATGTTCCTCTAAAAAGCGCAGCACGCGATGGGCGCTATCCTGCTCAATCGTTTCCTCCTTAGCGACAGCTGCAATGGCAGTTGCGGGCCGAATAGTATCCGGGGTATTAGCCATTCTGTCCTGCTTCGATGATGGCAATCCCACAGCCATACCAATCACGATGAGTACCGCAGCCAAGCCCACCGCTATGATCACAAGCTGCTTTCGTTTCACTATATACCTCCCCCCGTATACACTCAGCATACAGGTTTATTTTACCATTTTTATACTTCAGTTTCTATTGTAAACGAAAACAAAGCACAAAAAGTTTCATTACATGTAATATTTGAAAATAAATTCAAAAAGGAGAGCCTCCCTGCATATAACACAGGTTGACTCTCCTTACTAACCTTCCACCCTTACGCTGGATGTGGTACTTCTGTTCCGTTTAGGATCAGGTGCATGCGAATCTCCGCTTTTAAGGAATCGGATACGGCACAATATTTTTCCTTACCCATCTGAATCGCTTTCCACACGCGATAATCCGGAACATCGCCATCTACATGGAACGTCAGATCAATCGCTGTAAAGCCCTTCGGCATTTCTTCCTTACGCTCACCTTCTGCGTCAATATCAATACGGGTAATGTCCGACAGGAAACGATCCAGAATCATCGTAATATCAATGCCAATACATCCCGCCAGACCCGCCAGCAGCAGTTCCATCGGTGTCATACCTTTGCCGTCGCCGCCATAAGCTGCCGTAGCATCCATCCCAACGGAATAACCGGACGGTCCCTCCGAAGTAAACGCGCGTTTGCCGTGCCAAGTTGTAGATACTTTCATGTTCAAAGGCCTTCTTTCATCTTAATAATCTATAATCTGTTCTTATTCTCGCTTCAAAACTCACTGATTTGACGCAAAAATTTCTGTGTTCTCTCATGCTGGGGAGTCTCGAAAAACGCCTGTGGCGCAGCCTCCTCCAAAATCACACCATCCGCCATAAATACAACCTTGTCCGCCACCTCGCGGGCAAATTTCATTTCATGAGTGACGACGACCATCGTCATCCCGTCTTGGGCCAGCTCCCGCATAACGCCCAGCACCTCCCCGACCAGCTCGGGATCAAGCGCTGATGTCGGCTCGTCGAACAGCATGATCGCCGGGTCCATCGCGAGCGCACGCGCAATCGCTACCCGCTGCTGCTGTCCACCGGACAAACGCGCAGGATGAGCATCCTGCTTGTCCGACAAACCCACACGCTCCAGCAGCCGCTGTCCGATGGACATGGCCTTGTCGCGCGGCATTTTTTTCACTGTCAGCAGCCCTTCAATGACATTGCCGATTGCTGTTTTGTGCGGATACAGATTGAATTGCTGAAATACCATCCCCGTCTGCCTGCGAATATCACGAATGGCTGCTTGCCGGGTACGAAGAGGAGCCGTAGCATTTACCTCGATCCCGTTCACCTCAAACTTGCCGGAGGACAATTCCTCCAGACCGTTCAGGCAGCGCAGCAAGGTGCTTTTACCCGAACCACTCGGGCCGAGCAACACGACGATTTCACGCGCGGCCACCTGAAAATCAATGCTTTTTAACACTTCCACCTGACCGAAGCGTTTACCCAAACCGCTTGTTGTTATCATCCTCTATCATCTCCACCTTAATAAGCTCGAGCCAGACGCTTTTCCACCCGCTCCAGTATAGCGGAGAACCCAATGCTCATGATCCAGTACATGATGCCAATTTCGAGCAAAAACGGCATATAGTGCAGATACTGTGCCTGTAAAAGCTGTGCCTGACGCATCAGCTCACTTACTCCAATCACCGAAACGAGCGACGTTTCCTTAAGCATACCGACAAATGTATTGCCCATCGGCGGAATCGCAATTCGCACGGCCTGCGGAAGAATGATGCGCCACATCGTTTGACCCGGTGACATTCCGGCTGCATAGGCCGCCTCGGTTTGACCCTTCGGCACCGCTAAAATAGCCCCACGAAACGTCTCCGATAAATACGCCCCTGTATTGATACTTAGTGCAAGACAAGCAGCAGTCAGCGAGCCGAACGATATTCCGTAATCATCCAGTCCATAGTAAATGACCGCAATCTGCACCAAAACTGGCGTTCCCCGAATGATAGATACATAACTGCGCGCCAGCCAACGAACCGGACGATTTCCCTTTAACCGGGCGACTGCCACCACCAAGCCGATCATAAGGCCAAATAGCATGGAAACAAGCGTGATATACAGCGTATAATAAGCGCCCTTCAATAAAAAAGGAACGTTTTCCCACATTAATTCAAGCATCGTATATATTCCCTTCTTTCAGACGAGTGGCTCCATGTCAGCATGAAAGCCAAGACCGGAGCCAGACGCCTGTAACAGGCTTTCGTTATTCTTTTGGCTCCTCGCCGAACCATTTTTTGAAAATCGTTTTATAGGTGCCGTCTTCCTTCATTTCTTTCAGAGCCTTGTTCAAGGCTGCTTTAAGCTCAGGAGTATCCTTGTTAATAGCCACACCCGCTTGGTCGGATTTAATTGGCTCACCTACCGCTTTAATCTGGAAGCCGTTTTTATCAACAATGGGCTTGAGCGCATACAGATTGTTGATTGTTGCGTCAATGCGACCAGAGTTCAGATCCTTCAAGGAAGTAATGACATCATCATACGTTTTAATCTCGAAATCGCCAACCTTCGGCAGCACTTCGTTACGCAGATAGGACTCATCATTTGTTCCCAAGCCGACACCAATCGTTTTACCTTTAAAATCCTCCAGCTTGGTAATATCGTTTGTTTTGTTGTTTACGATAATATTTACATTGTTTGTGATATACGGCTCTGTGAAATCAATGACCTTTTCACGGTCTGGCGTAATCGTCACCTGGCTAATCACCGCATCGAATTTCTTCTTTTGCAGACTTGGAATGAGTCCCGAAAATTCTTGTGCCGTGAACTCCGCTTTGACCCCTATACGCTTCGCCAATTCATTCGCGATATGAACATCAAACCCGTCCAATTCCTTTTTATCGTTCAAAAAATTGTACGGCTGGTACGTACCCATCATTCCAACCTTGATCACTCCAGCCTTCTTGATTGCTTCAAGCTGATTGCCCGCTGCCGCCTCATTGCTGCTGCCCGCTCCGTTGCTGCTGTTGGCAGCTTCCGGTTTCGTTCCACAAGCGCTCAGCACCAGACTGAACATGGCCAAAGCCATCAGTGTAGTTACCAGGAACCCTCTTTTACGTGTTTTCATGAATCGTTCTCTCCTGTCTGGATGTAAATGATTGAGTACATATGTGTATTTTGGCTCTATTATTCGCCTCTTACTGCCAATTCATGCGATGTGGACTACCACACGCCTAGCCTTGACCCAACAGCCCGTAAAATTCAAAATTAGCCGCTTCTGCCGCCAATCGTTTAGCCGTTACCTGCGTAATGTTGTCATGTGTTCCCTCGGAACCGAATAGCCAGCGTGTAATAACACCTTCGATCATGCTCATGAGCAGCGCTGCCCGTAATTCGACATCCAATCCGGCGGGTAGCATGTTCAGCTCTATCGCCCGCTCCATATTGCGTCGAAAGGCCAGTTCCATCGCGATTCTCGTCTCCCGAATGCCCTGGCGTACCGGTTCATCAACACCGCTGCCGATCAGGAGTAATCCCATCAGATAGCGGTTCTCCAATGCAAAATCAAACAGACGGACAAACAGCGCTTCGGATGCTTTAACCATATCAGCCAGCGTGCCTGCATCACGGCGGTATCCTTGTCCTATTGCTGCCAGCAGTTGTTCGCGGCCTGTAGCGATAATCTCCAGTGCCAGCGCTTCTTTACTTTTAAAATGCCAATAAAACGTGCCTTGGGCCACTCCGGCCTCGACCACGATATCTGAAATCTTCGTTTGATGATACCCTTGCTCGGCGAATCGCTTCAATGCAATGTGAAGAAGCTGTGTTCTGCGATCGGTTTCGGCTGTTTCTTCTCCCGCGTGATCAACCAATGGTCCATTCGCGGCTGTCTCGGACTGCTTCGCCTTCCTTGGCTGCATGGGTTTCCTCCTCCCGATTGATCAGTCAGTCAGTTTTGTATTTTTAATCCTATAGGATAAGTATACTTTTGTCAAACGAAAAAAAGAGAACCTCCGAAGAGGTCCTCTCTATCTTGTAAAAACGCTTCTATAGCAGTGCTTTTGCCGCAATATCCGTGCGGTTTTGCTTGCCTTCAAAGGTAATACGTGCCGCCTGTTCATACGCCTTGTCCCGCGCTTCGGCAATATCACGTCCCAAGCCGACCACGCCCAACACACGTCCTCCGTTTGTGACCCACTCGCCCTGTTCATTGATGCCTGTACCGGCATGAAACACGGTGGCTTCATTCGCCTGATCCAGTCCGTGGATCGGCACCCCTTTGGTGTACGTACCGGGATAGCCCCCGGAAGCCAACACCACACATACCGCCGCTTCATCTTTCCACTCAATCTCTACCTGATCCAGCGTGCCATTCACAGCAGCCAGGAAAATATCAAGCAGATCAGATTTTAGCCGTGGCAGTACAGCCTGCGTTTCCGGATCACCGAAGCGTGCGTTAAACTCAATCGTCTTCGGCTTACCGTCCGGAGAAATCATCAATCCCGCGAATAAAACACCCCGGAACGGACGACCCTCAGCCACCATCGCTTTTGCCGTCGGCTTAATGATGGTCTCAATGGCTTCCTCAATAATCGAATCGGCTATATGAGGTAATGGGGAATACGTGCCCATCCCCCCGTATTCGGCCCTTTGTCACCATCAAAAATAGGCTTATGATCTTGCGCCGCTGCCATCGGGCGAACCGTTTCACCATCCACAAAGGAAAGAATTGACATTTCCTGTCCGGCCAGAAACTCCTCGATCACAACCTGCGCCCCAGCTTCGCCGAACACCTTTGCTACCATAATGTCGGATAAAGCCTTTTCTGCTTCTTCCATAGAGTAGGCGACTGTGACCCCTTTGCCCGCTGCCAGTCCGTCCGCCTTAATGACCACAGGAATCGGCTGTTCCTTCAAATAGGCATGTGCTTCCTCATAGGTATAAAACTTGCGATAGGTCGCTGTCGGAATATGGTATTTGTGCAGCAGATCCTTCATGAAGATTTTGCTGCCTTCAATTTCCGCTGCATTTTTACGCGGTCCGAATACCGGAATGCCTTTCGCCTCAAAAGCATCCACAATTCCGTCTGCCAGCGGATCATCGGGGCCAACCACAACAAGTCCGACCTTTTTGGATTCCGCCAGCTCTGTCAACGCGTTAAAATCACTCACCGGAATCGGTACGCACTCCGCCAACTGCCCGATGCCGGCATTGCCCGGCGCGCAGTAGATTTGTCCGGCCTTGGGGCTTTTTTTCAGTGCCCACACAATCGCATGCTCGCGGCCGCCACCACCGATAACCAAAATATCCATTCAGGTGATTCCTCCCGCTCCCATTATGGTGTCAAGATTTTGCAAAATCCTCGTGTGAGAGAATGCTGCTGCATTCTCAGCTAATACAAGCTAGTGTTTGAAATGACGCACGCCTGTGAAGACCATCGCAATGCCGTGTTCGTTAGCAACCTTGATGGATTCTTCGTCCTTGATGGAGCCGCCCGGCTGAATAACTGCCGTAATGCCTGCTTGGGCTGCCAGCTCCAGCGTATCGCCCATCGGGAAAAATGCGTCAGATGCCAGCACAGCACCCTTTGCTTTTTCTCCAGCCTGCTCAATAGCGATTTTAGCCGCTCCGACACGGTTCATTTGTCCCGCGCCCACGCCAATAGTCATATTGTCTGCTGCCAGTACGATCGCATTGGACTTCACATGCTTAACCACTTTCCAGCTAAACAAAAGCTGTTTCAGTTCTTCCTCGGAAGGCGCACGATCTGTCACTACAGTAAGCGCGTCCGGGTCTACAGCGTGAATGTCGTTCTGCTGAACAACCATGCCGCCTTCAATCGAAGTAACTACGAAACGACTTTCAGCCTGTTCAGATGTGGATAACTCGCCCAGATCAAGCAAACGGATGTTTTTCTTTTTCGTCAAAATCTCCAGTGCTTCTTCCGTAAAGCCCGGTGCCTGTACAATTTCCAAAAAGATTTCGCTCAGCTTCTTCGCTGTATCGCCGTCAATAATCCGGTTAGCCGCTACGATGCCGCCAAAAATGGAAGTTGGATCAGCCGCATACGCCTTGCTATACGCTTCATAAATGCTGCCGCCGATTCCCACGCCGCAAGGATTCATATGCTTAACGGCTACCACTGCTGGCTCGCTGAATTCTTTAACAATTTGCAGGGCCGCATTAGCATCGTTGATATTATTGTAGGACAGTTCCTTGCCGTGAAGCTGCTTCGCTGTCGTCAGTGTACCCTTGGCCGCCAACGGCTGACGGTAGAATGCTGCCTGCTGATGCGGATTCTCGCCATAGCGCAAATCCTGAATTTTTTCATAGGTTACCGTGTAACGCTCAGGCAAAGGCTCGCCTGTCACATTCGACAAATAATCGGAGATGAGCGCGTCGTATGAGGCTGTATGACGGAAAACCTTTGCTGCCAAACGCTTACGAGTATTCAGCTCGGTATCGCCATCCTTGCGGATTTCGTCCAGCACTGTACTGTAATCGTCCGCATCTACTACCACACTTACGAATGCATGGTTTTTTGCCGCAGAACGCAGCATAGTTGGACCGCCGATATCAATATTTTCAATCGCGTCCTCATAGGTTACACCGGGTTTGGCGATCGTTTCCGCAAAAGGATACAGATTCACAACGACCAGATCAATATAATCCAGTCCAAGCTCCTTCATCTGACGCTGATGTTCCTCATTATCCCGAACAGCCAGCAGGCCGCTGTGTACCGCAGGATGGAGTGTTTTAACACGTCCGTCCATAATTTCAGGAAATCCTGTTACCTCTGAAATGCCGATGACAGGAATACCCTCCTTCGACAACAAGCTGCTCGTTCCCCCTGTCGAAACGATTTCCACACCCAATTTGGACAACTCGCGGCAAAATTCCACGATCCCCCGTTTATCTGATACGCTGACAAGCGCTCTTTTAATACTCACCATTTCTCCTCCTTTAGCTCTTTATCAATTTATTTCCCGAGAAATATCGGAAAATGCCTATACGGCATCCTTGATATGACAATGATATGACAAATTACAATCATCTTTAGAGAAGTGAAATCACCTTACGGCCATCCAATTGGATTTTGCCTTGAGCCAGTCTGCCAACCACCTCTGGATATAACTGACGTTCCACGGATTGAATGGCTGCGGATAAGGATTCCGCTGTATCATGGTCGTGTACTTCTACGATACGCTGGGCAATAATTGCTCCAGTATCCATCCCCCCGTCCACAAAATGAACGGTGACCCCGCTTACCTTGACCCCATAGGCCAATGCCTGTCCAACAGCATCTTTCCCTGGAAATGCAGGAAGTAGCGACGGATGAATATTGATGATTTTTCCGGCGTAGGCATCGACCATGACACTGGATAACAAACGCATGTAGCCTGCTAACACGATGAGATCAATGGATTTCTGCTCCAGCAAAGCAACCAGTTCACGCTCATAATCTTCGCGGAAAGCATATTCCTTGGGTCGAAAAGTGTGACACGCAATTCCGGCTTTCTGTGCTCTGGCTACGGCAGGAGCTGCAGGCTTGTCACAGATCAGCAGTTCCACCGTTGCCCCGCCCAGTTCTTCCCGCACAGCCGCATCCACCAATGACTGAAAATTCGTTCCTTCCCCTGATGCAAAAACAGCAACCCGGTACTCGTTCATTACACCTCGGCTCCCGTAAAGGTCACGATAGAACTGCCTTCCGTTACTTTTCCGATCACATAAGCGGCTTCGCCCTGTTCTTTCAGAACTTCCAGTGCAGTCTGTGCATGCTCTTCGCCTACAACGATAACCATTCCAATTCCCATATTAAAGGTTGTGAACATATCTTTGTTGGAGATTGCACCTTTTTCCTGCATGAGCTGGAAGATCGGCAGAATCGGCCAAGCGCCGTATTCTATATTCACATTAACGTGATCCGGCAGCACTCTAGGGATATTTTCGATAAAACCGCCGCCCGTGATATGCGCCATGCCTTTTACCTTTACCTTGTCCAGCAAAGCCAAAACGGATTTCACATAAATTTTCGTTGGCTCCAGCAGTACATCACCCAGTTTTCCGTTCAAGCCTTCGATTTCATCATGCAGACTGTATCCTTGCTGCTCCAATAACAGCTTGCGAACCAGTGAGAAGCCATTACTGTGTACTCCGCTGGAGGCCAGCCCAATAACCGTATCTCCGGGGGCAATGGAACTGCCGTTAATGATCTTGCTTTTATCTACAATTCCGACCGTAAATCCGGCAATATCATATTCACCTTCGCTATACATCCCCGGCATTTCTGCGGTTTCACCGCCGACAAGCGCACAACCCGATTGATGGCAGCCCTCTGCGATTCCGGCAACAATAGCTTCGATTTTCTCAGGTATAACCTTGTCACAAGCGAGGTAATCGAGAAAAAAGAGCGGCTCTGCGCCCCCGACGACAATGTCGTTCACACACATCGCAACCGCATCAATACCAATGGTGTCATGACGATCCATCGCGAAAGCAAGCTTCAGCTTCGTGCCGACTCCATCCGTACCGGAAACGAGTACAGGCTCCTCGTACTTATCCTTATTCAGGCCGAACAACGCACCGAATCCGCCCAAATCCGTCAGCACTTCGGGACGGAAGGTACGTTTGACGTGCTTTTTCATCCGTTCTACTGCTTCATTACCGGCAGCGATATCTACCCCTGCGTTTTTGTATGCTTCGGACATTCATGAACACTCCTTCAAATGATTGACCCTCCTAAGTCCTCCCTAATAGGGAGGATTCCATGGGGCTGCTCCCCCTGGACCCCTCAAGAGTCGGTCAGATGCGTAGGGTTGGTGTTGCTTGGTGATTGGTTCGTGCTGGGAGCCGCGTGTTATCCTTTCTATTCGCGGGCATAACCCGCGAATAGAAAGGATACGCTTTAGTGCGCGGCCGCCTTTCGCAGCGGCGGCCCGGCACATCCCGGGCTGTTTGCTTCGCAAAGGCGGGGATGTGCCGGGCAAAGAAGTGAGCAGCGCCAAGTGGCTGGCATACTTCTTTGCCCTCAGGTTTGAGGCAGGCAGCTTCTCCCAGCCTGCTGTACGGCTAGTCGCTTAGCGCGCACTGGCTGCTAAACTGCTAAGTGAACAGGTGGCTTTCTTGAGCTACCTGCCCCTTTAAAAACTCATGGCATGAAATAGTTATGCCATGAGTTTTTAACTACCTTACCTGTCCCTCTCCCCCCGTAGGAACAAAAGAAGGGCAGGCACTGCTGCAAAAAGGATGCACATCTGAGGAACGGAGCGGGTGGAAGGATTCTGGAGAAGCGAAGCGTTCGCCTTTGCCGCTGGATTCCAACCCTGTAAGGGGGCATTTTAATCCAGGAATCCAGCGGCAACAGCGATCGTAAGAACCTTCCACTCGCGGAGTGGCCCCCTCAGAACCGCCATCCCCACACCTGCCATGCACCGCTGCACCTCTTTTGTTCCCTTTTCTCAACAACTACATCCGAGCTTTTCTTCGCCCTTGAAATCCACTTGAGTGGGATAATCATTATCGAAGCAGGCCAGGCACAAACCGCCTTTGTAATCCTGTTCGTTATATCCACCTACAGCGGCAATCAAACCCTCGGCGCTCATAAAGTAGAGCGAATCGGCGTTAATCTCCTGGCGGATTTCCTCGACTGTTTTGGACGACGCGATCAGTTCCCGGCGATCTGGCGTGTCGATGCCGTAGAAGCACGGGTTTTTGAAAGGCGGCGAGGTAATGCGTACATGTACCTCTAGCGCCCCCGCATCCCGTAGCATATTCACGATTCGACGGGATGTGGTGCCCCGCACAATGGAATCGTCGATCATGATCACCCGTTTACCTTCGACAACACGGCGTACGGCGCTCAGCTTCATTTTCACACCTTGCTCGCGCAGCTCCTGACTCGGTTGAATGAAGGTACGTCCGGTGTATTTATTTTTAATCATGCCCAATTCATAAGGAATACCTGTCTGCTCTGCATAACCAATCGCCGCAGAAATACTGGAATCCGGTACCCCGGTAACCAAATCAGCATCGACAAAAGCTTCCAACGCCATTTGGCTGCCCATTCTTTTACGTGCAGCATGAAGATTGGCTCCGTTCAAGTCACTGTCCGGACGGGCAAAATAAATATATTCCATCGCGCACAGTGCTTTACGATGCTTGCCTTCACTGTAGCGGTCTTCATGCAGCCCGTTTTTGTCCAGCACCAATAGCTCACCCGGCTCGATATCGCGCAACAGCTCTGCTCCAATCGTTTCCAAAGCACAGGATTCGGAAGCAAACAAATATGCATCTCCCAGTCTACCCATCGTCAATGGACGCAAGCCGTTAGGATCGGAAGCGACCAGCAGCTTGTCGTTGGTCATAATAAGAAAAGCAAACCCGCCGACAATACGCTTCAATGCATCTTTCGCAGCCTCCACTAAATCCTTGGACGATCGTGCGATCAAATGCGCAACGACCTCTGTATCGCTTGTCGTTTGAAAAATAGACCCGCCCTGCTCCAGCTCATGCCGGATTTGCAAGGCATTCACGATATTCCCGTTCGTCGCTACCGCTAGATCGCCATCACGATATTTGAAAACCAAGGGCTGTGCATTCGTCAGCTTACTGTCTCCACTTGTCGAGTAGCGCACATGTCCTATCGCAATGTCGCCTGTCAGCGAAGCCATCAAATCTTTATTGAACACTTCTTTTACAAGGCCCATTCCACGATGATAATGGAACTCGTCTCCACTGCTCACACAGATGCCCGCGCTTTCCTCCCCACGATGCTGGAGCGCATGCAATCCGTAATATGCTAGAGAAGCAGCATCGGAGTGTCTGTACACCCCGAATACGCCGCATTCCTCTTTTAATTTATCAAACAGCCCCTCTTTACCAGAGCCTTCATTATAATAATCTCCAGTCCACAACGTCCGTGCTGTTATTTCATCAGACATGGAATGACATCCTCCCAGATTTGCTTCAAACTGGCGACTGCCTCGTTCAAAGCGGGTTGTCCGTTCACCTCAACTGTCAATTGTGATCCTTCAACTTTTCCTAATACGGTAACTGGCACTTCCAAACCACGCAGATGTGCTTCCAGCACAGACGCTTTATCTGGCGATGCAGATAACAAAATGCGGGACTGACTTTCGCTAAACAAAGCATGGTCAGGACGTAAGGTCGTTTCTACGTTGACCTGTGCTCCCAATCCGCCGCTAATTCCAGATTCCGCAAGCGCTACAGCCAAACCGCCCTCTGCCAGATCATGCGCGGATTGTACCAAGCCTGATTGGATGGCGCTAAGCACCGCATTCAGCAGCTTTTTCTCCACGTTCAAATCCAGCTCAGGCGGTCGTCCTTCGGATACACCGTGTACGACAGCCTGAAACTCACTGCCTCCCAGCTCGGCCTTCGTTTCTCCCACCAGGAAAATCACGTCGCCTTCGGCTTTGAAGCCTTGTGTCGTAATATGATCTGTATCATGTACCAGACCTACCATACCGACAACAGGCGTCGGATAGATGGAGCCTTTAGCATTTTCATTGTACAAGCTGACATTGCCCCCGATGACAGGTGTATCCAGTACACGGCAAGCTTCTGCCATACCGTCCACGGCTTTTTCCATTTGCCAGAAAATATCCGGCTTTTCAGGGTTACCGAAGTTCAGGTTATCCGTAATTGCCAACGGCTCGCCGCCGGAGCATACAATGTTACGCGCTGCTTCGCTGACTGCAATCCGTCCGCCTACCTCTGGATCAAGGTATACATAACGTCCGTTACAATCTGTCGTCATGGCGAGTCCCTTACGAGTTCCGCGCACAGTCACTACAGCTGCATCCGAGCCTGGACGAACGGCCGTGCTGGTGCGAACCATGTAATCATACTGCTCATATACCCATTTTTTACTAGCTACACTTGGCGAAGACAGTACCTTTTTCAGCGCACCGTTCAAATCCGTCACTTCTGCATAACGCAGTGTGTCAATGGTAGCGTTCTGCTCATAATAAGCAGGAACTTCAGAAGGCTTGTCGTAAATCGGACACTCGTCAACCAGCGCCGTCACTGGCATGTCACCCACCACTTCACTGTGATGGAACAAACGCAAACGTCCGTCATCCGTCACCTTACCAACCTTGGCACAAATCACACCCCAACGCTCGAAAATTTCAAGCGCCTGTGCTTCATCCTTCGGTTCTACTACGAACAGCATGCGTTCCTGAGATTCAGACAGCATCATTTCATAAGGTGTCATACCCTCTTCACGCTGCGGTACCTGATCCAGATACAGCTCGAGACCGTTGCCAGCCTTACTCGCCATCTCTGCGCTGGAGCAGGTAAGTCCTGCCGCGCCCATATCCTGAATACCCAGCACAATACCGCTGTCGATCAGCTCTAGACATGATTCCATAACCAGCTTCTCCATAAATGGATCGCCTACCTGAACCGCAGTCCGATTCGCTTCGGATTCCTCGGTCAGCTCAACCGATGCGAATGTCGCTCCGTGAATCCCGTCACGGCCTGTCGGCGGTCCCACATAGAACACCGGGTTACCGACCCCTTTAGCAACACCACGCTGGATTTTATCATGGTCAATCAGTCCGACACACATCGCGTTGACGAGTGGATTGCCTTCGTAGCTTTCATCGAATACAACCTCGCCGCCGACCGTCGGAATACCGATACAGTTCCCATATCCGGCAATACCGGATACCACATGCTCGAACAAATATTTCACACGGTCGCTCTCCAGCTTGCCAAAACGCAGAGAATTCAGCACCGCCACAGGTCTTGCGCCCATGGAGAAAATATCACGGATGATGCCACCGACCCCTGTCGCTGCCCCCTGAAAAGGTTCCACAGCCGACGGATGGTTATGACTTTCGATTTTAAATACAACTGCCTGATTATCACCGATATCTACAATCCCTGCGCCCTCACCCGGTCCCATCAGAACTCGTGGGCCACTCGTTGGAAAACGTCGCAGCAACGGCTTGGAGTTTTTGTAAGCACAATGCTCTGACCACATGACACTGAATACGCCTATCTCCGTATAGTTCGGCTGACGCCCCATGAATTCACAGATCAACGCATATTCGCTGTCCGACACACCCATCTGCTGATACAGTTTATGCTCGGCAACCTGCTCTGCCGTTGGTTCCTTAGCGGATACTTGCTGCGCCATGACGATCCCTCCAAGCGTTCAAAATAGATGTAAACATACGTTTGCCGTCATCCGTTCCAAGTAATGCGTCCACCGCGCGTTCCGGGTGGGGCATCATGCCCAGCACGTTACCTTGCTCATTACAAATCCCTGCAATATCCGTCACGGAACCATTAGGATTATCTTTATACTTAAATACAATCTGATTGTTCGCCTGCAAACGAGCCAGCGTCTCATCATCACAGTAATAGTTGCCTTCACCGTGGGCGATCGGAATAATGATCTCTTCACCAGCAGCATAATCTCTTGTAAAAGGTGTTTGGTTATTCGCAACCTGCAACACCGTATCCCGGCATAGGAACTTCATCGACAGATTACGGCGCAAGGCGCCCGGCAACAACCCGGCTTCGGTCAGAATTTGAAATCCGTTGCAAATCCCCAAAATATATTTGCCCTCGGCAGCCGCTTTGGCAACTTCCTTCATCACCGGAGCAAACCGGGAAATCGCGCCGCAACGCAGGTAATCCCCGTAGGAGAAGCCTCCTGGAACAAGAATACAATCATAAGGCGACAGATCCGTCGCAGTATGCCAAACATAATCGACAGGTTCACCGACCGTGTCCTCTACCGCCTTATAGCAGTCAATATCACAGTTGGAGCCCGGAAAAACCAGAACTGCAAATTTCATGGAATTAGCCCTCCAGTTCGTAGCGGTAGTCTTCAATGACCGTGTTGGCCAACAGCTTTTCACACATCTCAATGATGCGCTTTTCAGCACTCTCGCGGTCTGTTGTATCCAGATTCAATTCCATATACTTACCAATTCTGACGCTGTCCACTTCTCCGAAACCCATAGAATGCAGTGCGCCTTGCACCGCAACCCCCTGCGGGTCCAAAACGCTTTGCTTAATCGTGACATAGACTGTTGCTTTCATCATGTTCCTTCAGTTCCTCCTCCGAATGAGTGAATCCTATTGGTTGAATTATGATTACTATTTACTGTGCCGTCAGACGCCGCCAAATATCCGTATATCTTGCAGTTGTTTCTCCTACGACCTCAGCAGGCAACGGATCGGGCTTGCTATTCTTGTCCCAACCGGATGATGCCAAATAGCTTCGTACCGGCTCCTTGTCCATGCTGTCAATCTCAACATCCAGCTCATACTTTTCCTGCGCCCAAAAACGGGATGAATCTGGAGTGAAAATTTCGTCAATCAAAATCACCTTACCGTTAACAAGACCAAACTCAAACTTGCAATCGGCTAAAATAATTCCCCGCTTCTCGCAGAAAGCACGTGCAAATTCGTACAACGCCAAGCTCTTTTCCTCAAGCTCACCTGCTAGTTCAACCCCGACCATTTCTTTCATTTGGTGAAGGGAAATGTCCTCGTCGTGTCCAACATCATTTTTTGCAGCCGGTGTAAATAAAGGCTTGGGAAAACGCTCATTTTTACGTAGCCCCTTCGGCAATGGAATGCCGTTCACCTCACCGTTCTGCTCATACTGACGCCAGCCGCCTCCGGTAATATATCCGCGCACCACACACTCAATGTCAATGCGTTCAGCCTTCAGCGTGACCATGATCCGGTCCTTCAGCAACTCTTTATTCTGTTCGTCGATCACATGCCCTAGCTTGTTCACATCGGTGTGCACGACATGGTTTTCCAACAAGTCTTTCGTTTGTTCAAACCAGAAAGCGCTGAGCTTATTCAGCACATTCCCCTTTTCGGGCACGGGTGGCTCCAGCACATAATCAAAGGCCGAAATCCGATCCGTCACGACAATCAGAAAATGCTCTCCGAGATCATACAGCTCACGCACCTTGCCTTTGTACAGCAACGGCGCATGGATCAGACCCTCGGCGGTAGACAATGACATTTCATTACACCTCTTTCAAAAGAGTATGGCCCCTCAAACCTTTGCCCCTCCTAAATCGAACCTTGCCCCTCCTAAATCCTCCCCTCGGGGAGGACCCCCAGGGCTGCTGCCCGAGGGACTCCCGCAAGGGTTTGGCGCAGTGAGTGGGCGGGGCTGTTTATTGTAGCTGGGGTGGTGTGAGCGCGTTCCGCTGGATTAAGGCTTGTTGGCACAAGCTTTAATCCAGCAACGCTTTTACGTTGGCGCATATCGACGTTTTTACGAGCGTTCGCTTCGTATCAACTTTGCAACTTTATATGCAGCTTACGGTTGTACCATGGCTCGGCGTAAGACATACCGCCAAACCATTCGGCCCGTGGCCGTAGCTCGGCACGTCATGCCGCCGAGCCTTCAGGCTTCGCCTGTCGTGCGCATATCTACGCATGCGCACTTATACGTTGGCTCAAGGCTTCGCTCCTTGAGCCTTGCGCGTTCTTGGGAGGGCTGCAGGCAGTTTGCTACGCAAATTCGGCAGCTCTCCCAAGAACGTTGCTTCGCGACAGAAAAGCAGTGGAACACGCTTTTCTATCACTCTTTGGGGTGTGCGGCATCTTATGTGCCGTACCGCCCCCTATTCCTGCTCCCACACGAGGGTTGGTGCTGGATTGCAGCGGAGCGAACGGAATCGTTCTGAAGAAGCGTCAGCGCTTGCCTTTGCCTCTGGATTCCAACCATTACCTGGTCTTATACAATCACAGGAATCCAGAGGCAACAGCAATCGGAAGAATGATCCGTTCGCGCAGCGGCCTCACCAAGCGCCACCCCTCTCTCCTATTCCCCTAATCCCAGCTTTTTAAAGATCGTATCTACGTTTTTCAGATGCCATGCCGGGTTGAAAGCATCCTCGATTTCGTCCGCGTTGAGCACTGCGGTAATTTCCGGAGTCGCCTCGACGATTTCGCGGAATTGACGTTGCTCTTCCCATGCCTGCATAGCACGCGGCTGCACGGTATCGTAGGCTTTTTCACGGCTATAGCCCTTGTCGATCAGCTTCGTCATAATACGGCCAGAGAACGGTACGCCATACGTACGCGCCATATTGCGCTTCATATTTTCAGGGAATACCGTCAGGTTCTTCACGATATTGCCAAAACGGTTCAGCATGTAGTTCAACAGCATCGTTGCATCCGGCAAAATGATACGTTCCACGGAAGAATGCGAAATGTCGCGTTCATGCCACAGTGTTACGTTCTCATACGCGGATACCATATGCCCGCGAATCACACGCGCCAGACCGGAAATATTTTCGCTACCGATTGGATTGCGTTTATGCGGCATCGCAGAGGAACCTTTTTGACCCTTCGCGAAGGCTTCTTCCACCTCACGGAATTCACTCTTTTGCAGCGCGCGGACTTCTGTTGCAAATTTGTCCAGCGATGTGGCTACCAGGGCCAATGTCGCCATGTATTCGGCATGACGATCACGTTGGAGCGTTTGTGTGGAGATTGGCGCAGGCTTGGTGCCCAGCTTGCGGCATACAAACTCTTCTACCGCTGGATCAATGTTAGCGTACGTACCGACTGCACCAGACATTTTACCGTATTCAACCTGGTCAGCCGCAAAACGGAAACGTTCCAAATTGCGCTTCATTTCCTCGTACCACAAAGCCATTTTCAGGCCAAACGTCGTCGGTTCAGCGTGTACCCCGTGTGTACGGCCCATCATCGGCGTATGCTTGTAAGCCTGTGCTTTTTCCTTCAAAATTTCAATAAAATTCAAGATATCGCGCTCCAGAATTTCATTCGCCTGCTTCAACAAGTAGCCCAGTGCGGTATCTACCACATCCGTGGAGGTCAGGCCGTAATGCACCCATTTGCGCTCATCGCCAAGGCTTTCGGACACCGTGCGGGTAAAAGCAATGACATCATGTCTTGTTTCCTGTTCAATTTCATAGATCCGGTCAATATCAAAGCTTGCGTTCTTACGCAGCGCCACAGTGTCCTCTTTCGGAATAACGCCCAATTCTGCCCAAGCTTCACAGGCACACAGTTCTACTTCCAGCCATGCTTTAAATTTATTTTCTTCCGTCCAAATCGCTCTCATTTCCGGTCTGCTATAGCGTTCGATCATAACTATTTATTCCCCCAAATATTGGTTTGTTCAATCCATTCCAGCGCTTGTTCCGCATCCTGGCACAGTAGATTCATATGTCCCATCTTTCGGCCTGGTTTGGCTTCGCTTTTTCCATACAAATGCAGCTTGGGCACAACATCCAATCTTTCAGCTTCGGCATCCGGCTGCACGAGCCGTTGAACCACGTCCTCCAAATGCTCACCTAGCACATTGACCATAACGACCGGAGTCAGCAGCTTCGTGCTTCCCAGCGGCAAGCCGCAAATGGCACGTATATGCTGCTCAAATTGCGACGTTGCGCATCCCTCCATCGTGTAATGACCGGAGTTATGCGGCCTCGGTGCCAGCTCATTGACGTACAAATGTCCGTCTTCGGTAACGAACATTTCTACAGCGAGCAGACCCACCGCGCCTAACGACTCCGCCACAGCCAAAGCCAGCTTGCGTGCTTCTTCCTGCACGGATTGTGACACGCGCGCGGGTACAATCGACGTGTGCAAAATATTGTTCACATGAATGTTTTCCGCAGGTGGGAAGGCTTTGGCTTCCCCGTTCGTGCTGCGTGCTACGATTACCGAGATTTCACAGCGAAAACGAATGAACTGTTCTAACACCAGTTCCGCACCGCTACCAACCAGCCCTTCGTAAGCAGCTACGGCTTCCTCGGGTTGGCGAATAACCGCTTGTCCCTTGCCGTCATAACCGCCGACTGCTGTCTTGAGTACACATGGCACGCCCAACTCGGCTACCGCTTGAACCATATCGGCAGCGCTGCCGATTTCACGATACGGAGCGACCGGAACGCCAGCGGCTTCAATCGAGCGTTTTTCCCGTAACCGATGCTGTGTTGTGTACAACAAACGGCTGCCCTGCGGCACACTTGATTCCTGTTCCAAAAGCGCGGCTACACCCGCATCCACATTTTCAAACTCATACGTGATCACATCGCATCGCCCGGCCAACTCTCTGGCCGCATGTTCATCATCATAGGCAGCGAAAATCTGCTCTGACACCTGCCCGCACGGACTATCCGGTGTCGGGTCCAGCGTCACAAAACGGTATCCCATCTTTACTCCGGCCAGTACCAGCATTCTTCCCAGCTGTCCGCCCCCCAAAAGTCCAATCGTTGTACCGGGAGGTCGAACACAGCCTGCGGGTTCACATGCCTCATTCATAGCGAGTCACTGCCTTCCAGCACCTCATCACGGATACGGTCGCGTCTTGCTTCGACCCGCTGACGCACTTTTTCATCAAAAGCACCCAATACTTGTGCTGCCAGCAGCCCTGCATTCGTAGCGCCTGCTTTACCGATTGCCACAGTAGCGACCGGAATGCCTCCCGGCATCTGCACAATGGAAAGCAGGGAGTCCAGACCGTTCAGCGCCTTCGACTGGACAGGCACACCGATGACTGGCAATGTCGTCTTGGCCGCCACCATACCCGGCAAATGCGCCGCGCCACCCGCTCCGGCAATAATAACCTTCAGCCCGCGCCCGGCGGCTTCCTCTGCAAAACGAAACATCAGATCCGGCGTTCGATGGGCTGAGACCACCTTTTTTTCATATCCGATTTCAAGCTCGTCCAGCACTGCACATGCATGCTGCATGGTGTCCCAGTCCGATGTGCTGCCCATAATGACAGCGACCTGCACTGACATGTCCTTCACTCCCTGTTTATCAATAAGCGCCAAAAATCCGGCACTCGAAAATAACGTTATTTTCAAGACACCGGACTACGAAAAACAAACGACAAAGCCTCACAAAGGCATGCCAAAAGCAAGCCTGTTTCACCGCAACAAATGCGGCTTCAGCCGTATGTCTCCCGTAGTCCGGAAATTTAAGGTTTCCAGGTAGAAACTTCCGGGCCATATCCCCGGCATTATACGAGTCAGCATTGTGCCCAAGCGACCCCAAACGATATTCTAACAAACATGATCGTGGTCTGTTTCGGCTCAAACATGTGTACCTTATTAAATTTTACCTAAAGTTCTTTTTTATCGACAATACACTTCATAGTTTAACAATTCCCTACACCTTATGTCAACTTGAAAACGAACATTATTAAAATCATCCAATTGAATGTTCGTGTTTAACAAAACACAAACCCTTTTCTACCCGCAAGCCGGGACAATAGCTATACATTTAGCCGACTCTTTGCCTCAGACTGCCATCATAGACTGGCTCTATGCTCCACAAAAAAATAAAAGCCGGTACTTGCTGTGTAGGCAGTAATCCGACTTTTATTCCTTCTATTCTGTTACTTCACGACCAGCACTGGAATGCGCGCATGCTGCACCACATTATGACTGACGCTGCCTAGCACAAATTCACGAATACCACCCAAACCACGGCTGCCGATCACAATCACATCGAAGCCATTTTCATTTGCATAATCCAAAATAACTTCAGCCGGCGAACCCTGAATCAGCTCCACCTTGGCGTCAATGCCCTGGTCGGCAAGCCGTTTTTTGACCTCATCCGTGGTTTGCTCCGCCAAATCGTAATATTCTTTATTCACCGAAGCTGGAATCGGGGCCAAACCTTCACCCATGAAAATACGCGGAAAATCAAACGCCGTTACGACCCCAAGCTTTGAGGATGGTGAAGCTTTGGCTAATTCAGCCGCCTTCAACAAAGCCTTATTGGATGCCTCGGAACCGTCATAAGCAAGCAATATTTTCGAAAATAACATACATATGCACCTCTTCCTATTCAGTTTGTTAGAACAAAGCCTGAAATATGTATTCCTTTGGGCGTTCGTACATTCACATTGCCAAACGCTGGCATAGCCGCCCTACTCATCATTAAACATCCCCATGAGAGCCTAAACCACGGCTTTACCGTAAAAAATATCCGTATAGCAATGCATTAACGAACAGCAACGCAGGAATACCGAGTCTGAAGCTCATATGCCGCGTTTTGTGGCGTTTGCGGTACATCGCAATCAGCACGCCCAACGCTCCCCCGATCAAGGCCAGCAAAAACAGCGTCCGTTCGGGTACACGATCACGGTGCTTACGCGCCCTCTTTTTGTCTTCCGACATTACCAGATAGCCTACTGCGTTTATAAACAGCAGCCATACCAACAAGCCTGTCTGCAATGTCTCCCCTCCTTTTGCACACCGTACCGAGTCCAGGCATTAGCCCCTCTATAGCCCTCTCCCCTTCATTATAACTCCACCCCTTTTGCAGAAACAACGCCTTCTCCTGACTGAAATACCGCTTTTGCGGATATAGTAACGTTGTATGACGGATATCCTTGAATTAAAGGAGGGACTACGATGGAAAGCACCCATGAATACGTCGAAAAACTGCGGGAAAATGCAAAAAAGGCAGAACGCAACCGTAAAAGAGGAAAAGGAACTCCCAGCGCCAGCTTGCCAACCAAACAACATACCAACAATCCTTAATTGCAGGTACCCTGCTGTATAAGGTGTAAAACCATGTTATTCACGTATAATGTCAGTTTGGATTGCAATGTATTTACTTTAGATGTTGCAAAAACCAGATACATTGCCTTCTTTTAGATTATGCAAAACAACAAGCAGGCTCCCTTTGAGGTGTCTGCTTGTTGTAATTTCGATGTTCACTTCCATCCTGTCGCAGTAATCTCTTCTCCCAGTCTACCCAGACAACCACCCATCGTCCAGTACAAATAGCTCAATCCCAAGCTCCTGACCAGCCGAAGCAATTTCTTTAATCCGATCCGCATTAAAATTAAAATACGTGGCTTCCCAGTTTTTAATCAGCACCGGACGAACCTGATCACGGAATCCTCCTCTTGACAGTCTTGTTCGATATAAGCGATGATAGGTGCGCGACATATCACACAATTCTTCCGAGGAACGAACCAGTACAGCTTCCGGCGTCTGGAATGACTCTTCCTACCTCATGAACCAGACAATTGCACTTATCATAATCACCGTCACGAAATCCACATTACAGCTTAAAACCCGTCGAAGCGTCACATTTGAACTGCCTATATTTTCAAAACGTACAGAACGAGTGATAGCATCTAATTCATTGAATACTGTATATTGTAGAACGGCCGGAAGACCGGTCGATTTCGGTTTACCCTGTGTAATCGTATGACTTACATAAAGTTAACTCCCCCTATCATCCTACTAATGAACTCTATACAAAATCATATAGAAAGTAATAGCTATCATCTTACTACACACCTTATACAAACAATAAAACGATTACATTTATGAAAAATAAATTATAACGTCATATTATGTGACATATATATTGACTAAAAACAATTACAGCCTCTATAATTCGTGATATTAACGTAATTCGACAAAATATTTGTCAGTTAATCTATCATTCACATCTATGGTTTGCACATTGGAGAGGAGCTTTATATGACTAACATGAAAAAATGACAATGATTCCCCTGCTGGCCAGCTTTATTCTCGGAAGTACCTTATGGAGTGGTGGTTTTACCGCTAACGCTGCGGCAGCAGCTACCACCAGCACGACTGTACCTCCATCTGCCACTACCATCACCGATAAATCTGAGAAACCACAAACCAATAATCTACCCAACATTAAAATACTTGCTACTGGGGGAACCATCGCAGGGTCATCTGCCGTCAACACCGATACAACCGACTACAAAGCAGGCGCGTTGGGTATCGAGACTCTGATTAACGCCGTTCCTGAAATGAAAAGTATTGCAAACGTCAGCGGTGAACAGGTTGTCAACGTGGGCAGTCCTGACATTAATAATGATATCCTTTTAAAACTCGCCAAACGTACGAATGAACTGCTCGCCAGAGATGATGTAGACGGAATCGTTATTACTCATGGTACAGATACGCTGGAGGAAACCGCTTATTTCCTCAATCTGGTCGTCAATAGCGATAAGCCTGTGGTTGTCGTTGGCTCCATGCGTCCAGCTACAGCAATCAGCGCCGATGGTCCTTTTAACCTTTATAATGCTGTCAAAGTCGCCGGGGCTTCTGCCTCCAAAGGTCAAGGCGTACTCGTACTGCTAAATGACCGTATCGGTGCAGCGAGATACATTACCAAAACGAACACGACAACAGTCGATACGTTCAAGTCTGTGGAGCAGGGATACCTGGGAGCTGTTGTGGGAGATCAAGTGTACTACTACAACAAATCTACACACAAGCATACAACTGCTTCTATGTTCGATATTTCCATTCTGACCCAACTGCCTCAGGTAGATATTTTATACGAATACCAAAATAACGGGCGCTATCTGTATGATGCAGCCGTAGCGGCAGGTGCCAAAGGTATCGTTGTGGCAGGCTCCGGCAATGGTTCCTTGTCCAAGACCTCTACAGAAGGTGCTGAGGCAGCAGGTAAAAAAGGAGTTATCATCGCACGTTCCAGCCGAGTAGGCAGCGGGATCGTCTCTCCGTCTACCAAAGACGCAGCGTCCAACTTTGTTTCCACTGACTCGCTCAATCCGCAAAAAGCACGGATCTTGCTCATGCTTGCTTTGACTCAAACGCATGATGTTAAAGAAATTCAGTCCTTCTTTAATGAATACTAATAAATGAGGATTTGTGAAAATCCAAATAAGCATTCTCAATGAACAATAAGATATCAAAGCCAGCTCACCAAAAAAAGGAGCAGCAGTAACGGTGATATACCGTAACTGTTGCTCCTTTTTCGCAAGACAATGACAACCTACAACTTCATACGGAGCCCAATTGTCTTAGCCTTAATATAGCTTCAAGTTTAAGTTTGCCTGTCGGATGGTTAAATCCATACCAGTCAATGGATAACTGATTCCATTTTGCTACAATCCATTGCTCCTGCCACTTCGTATCAAGACTGCTGTTTAGGAATTCCATTCAAGCTTGGAGGATATTTCGCTTGCTTCTCTGGATGTGGAGCGATTTCTTCCTCCAAAATACTTGATTTATTTTGCTGATTATTGATTTTAAGCGACTTATGCTTGGGCATAACTACTCACCTCCTCGGCTTACCATGCCAAGGAGCGAGAGGTTTTATACTGATTTGCTGATGCTTATCGCCCTTGCTGTTGACTTGATAATGGATTACTTGTAGCTGCCCGTTATTTTCCCTGCTTTTGCTCCAAGGCTGCTTTCAGCAGATCACCCAGACTGGAGCCAAGAGATTCCTGCTTTTCATAATGTCTTACCAGCTTCTGCTGTTCACGTTTGTTTACCCGTTGCTTGTCCTTATCCAGTGTTTCGGTAATGCCACAAGGCAGACATCTGACATACAAACCCGCCTTGCCCTCTTTCATTTCCATTTTTTTATGGCACTGCGGACAACGACGATTCGATAGACGTTTTTCTCCCGAACGGCGATAACCGCAATCCGCACTTGGACATACAAGGAACTTGCCCTGTTTGCCTTTCTTCTCCAAAAGCTTTGTACCACAATCCGGGCAATGGCTATTCGTCACGTTATGGGGCTTGTATTCGGCACTGCTATTTTTCACAGTGGAAACCAGCTCTTTCGCCATCGCACGAATCGAGTCCAAGAACGGTCCCGGTTGCCCTTGACCGCGGGCGATTCGTTCCAGCTCCGCTTCCCAACGTGCCGTCAGCTCCGGTGTTCTTAGCTGTGGAGCTGCCAGCTCAATCAGCTGCTTGCCTTTCCCCGTTGGATGCATTACATTTCCCTGACGCTCAATTGTATCCGAGCTAACCAGCTTCTCAATCAGATCTGCGCGAGTAGCAGGAGTACCCAAACCGTGCTTCTCCATCTGAGCAAGTAGCGCCGCTTCCGTATACCGCTTCGGCGGCATCGTTCGTCCAGCACGCACAAGGCAACGCTCTATCCGAACAGAATCCTCTTTTTTCAGTTCAGGTAAAATAACACCACTTCCGTTGTCCTCACGTTCCTCTGCTTCGTCGTCCGTATCATAGAGATTTCCGTCATATACCGCACGCCAGCCACTATCTTTTATCGTCGTGCCTTTGACTTGAAATGTTTCCTGCTCTACTGTTACCGAAACCGCTACAGCATCATAACGAGCAGGTGGATAGAAAAGACTGATAAATCGCCGCGCAATCAGATCGTACAGCTTACGTTCCTCCGGGCTTAGCTGATTAAGCAACAACGTCTGCTCTGTAGGGATGATCGCATGGTGATCTGTTACTTTGGTGTCATCCACAATTCGCTTCGAGATCGTCAAGCTCTTGCGCAGTAACGGGCGTGCCAAGGAAGCATACGGACCTACAGCCACACTATTGAGCCGTTCCTTAAGGGTATCCACCATATCGGATGTCAGATAACGGCTATCTGTACGTGGATACGTGACCAGCTTATGCTGCTCATACAGACGTTGAAGCACATTAGACGTCTGCTTGGCCGAAAAGCCGTAGCGCTGGTTGGCATCCCTTTGCAGCTCGGTTAAATCATAAGCCAACGGGTGTGGCTCATTCTTTTCACTTTTTTTGACACTGGCAACCGTACCTTTGACGCCTTCCAATTTGCGGCGCAAAGCCTCTGCTTGAGTACGGTCAAACATGCGTGAGTCGCCATTTTCTGCACGCCAAGTTGCCTGAAAATCACCAAAGTCTGCCGTCAATGTATCATATTCCTGAGAACGAAACTGAGTAATCTCCTTCTCACGTTCCATAATCATCCCCAGCGTCGGTGTCTGTACTCTTCCCGCCGAAAGCTGAGCGTTATAGCGACACGTCAATGCGCGGGTCACATTCAGCCCAATCATCCAGTCTGCTTCAGCCCGACAACGAGCCGATTCGTATAAACGATCAAACTGCTGCCCAGGCAACAGCTTCGCGAAGCCTTCCTTGATCGCCTTGTCCGTCTGCGATGAAATCCACAAGCGGCGAAAAGGCTTTTTCCAGTTCGCCTTTTGTATAATCCAACGTGCCAACAGTTCCCCTTCACGTGCAGCATCCGTTGCCACAATAAGTTCTCCAATGTCCTGTCGCTTCATGAGCTGCTGCACAGCCTTGAACTGATGATTGCTTTCCCGTAGCACCTTCAGCCTGGTACTCTTCGGAAGGATCGGCAGGTCCTCCAAATTCCAGGTTGCATACTTGGAATCATAATCCTCCGGCTCTGCCAGTCCAACCAAATGTCCTAACGCCCACGTCACAACATACTTAGGCCCCTCTATATAGCTTTTATGTTTCTCACGGCTTCCCATCACACGTGCAATCTCTCTGGCTACGGATGGTTTTTCTGCTAATACTAATACCTTCATGTTACGCCCCTTTCTCTTATATTGTTAATTATACCATCCGGACAGCTTACAAATCAGGCACGCTCCATTTTAACAGCAGACCTGCATAAGTCAGGCCCCCTCCGAACCCATATAACAATACCCGCTGTCCATACCGTAAACGCCCATCATCCAAACCGCACTGTAAAGCTAAAGGAATAGATGCCGCCGATGTATTGCCATAAAACTCTACACTTGTCAGCGTCTTTTCCAAAGGTATTGCCCCTCGTTCACATATGGATTCGATCATTCTCAGATTGGCGCTATGCGGTACAAACCAGTCAAGGTCCTCATTCTTCATTCCAGCCTGCTCCAATAACCGTTCTACTCCCGCTGGGACAGAGCGAACAGCCCATTTATAAACCTCACGTCCATTTTGAACAAGAAATCCATTAGCTTGCAGCTTTTCTCCATCTAAATAATCAGATAAACCTGCCCGATAGAGATGAACTCCCCCTTGCCCATAAGTTCCGATATCTGCGGTCAAAAAAGATCCTTCATCCTCGTCATATTCAACAAGAGCAGCCCCTGCGCCGTCTCCAAAAAGTACACAACTCGTCCGGTCCGTATAATCCGTAATTTTGGATAACGTTTCTGCTCCCACCACTAAAACCTTACGGTGTAGACCACCCGTAATAAGGCCATTAGCTAGATGAAGTCCATAGGTGAATCCTGCACATGCTGCACTTACATCCATTGATCCCGTATCCGGAATATTAAAATGGGCCTGAATTCGTGAAGACGTACTTGGAAAGTAGTAATCAGGCGTACTAGTCGCTACAATGATCATATCAACTTCGTTTATATTTACGTCATAGAGGTTAATCATACGTGTAACGGCTTGAATGCATAAATCAGATACATATTGGTCTTCAGCCGCAATTCGCCGTTCACGCATACCCGTTCGTTGTACTATCCACTCGTCACTAGTATCCACAAGCTTCTCCAAGTCGGCATTCGTCAAAATCCGTTCAGGTACATAAGTACCCAGGGCCGTAAGCTTTGCTTTAGAATTCAACAATCTGATCACTCTCCTTTATAATCCTTGTTCTCATTATAACACCTGATACTAATACCTGGTACTAATTTATTATAAAATAATTTCAATAGTTATGAGTTAGTCTCCATTTGTACTTTTCTTAAGTAAAATATAAATGTTTTACCTTTTCAACGCAAAAAAGAACCACAATCTCAAGGAGATCATGGTTCTTCTTACTTTTGCTTGGCGACGTCCTACTCTCCCAGGACCCTGCGGTCCAAGTACCATCGGCGCTGGAGGGCTTAACGGTCGTGTTCGGGATGGGTACGTGTGGAACCCCTCCGCTATCGCCACCAAACATGAATTTACATCGTAAATTCGCCTATACGTATGTATCTTCTACATACTTTCAAGGTGTTACACCCTGAAAACTGGATCCGAAACTCCATTGCGTCTTATCCTTAGGATAAGCCCTCGACCGATTAGTATTGGTCAGCTCCATGCATTACTGCACTTCCACCCCCAACCTATCTACCTCGTCGTCTTCAAGGGGTCTTACTAATTGGGAAATCTCATCTTGAGGGGGGCTTCACGCTTAGATGCTTTCAGCGCTTATCCCTTCCGTACATAGCTACCCAGCGGTGCTCCTGGCGGAACAACTGGTACACCAGCGGTACGTCCATCCCGGTCCTCTCGTACTAAGGACAGCTCCTCTCAAATTTCCTACGCCCACGACAGATAGGGACCGAACTGTCTCACGACGTTCTGAACCCAGCTCGCGTACCGCTTTAATGGGCGAACAGCCCAACCCTTGGGACCTACTTCAGCCCCAGGATGCGATGAGCCGACATCGAGGTGCCAAACCTCCCCGTCGATGTGGACTCTTGGGGGAGATAAGCCTGTTATCCCCAGGGTAGCTTTTATCCGTTGAGCGATGGCCCTTCCATGCGGTACCACCGGATCACTAAGCCCGACTTTCGTCCCTGCTCGACTTGTAGGTCTCGCAGTCAAGCTCCCTTCTGCCTTTGCACTCTTCGAATGATTTCCAACCATTCTGAGGGAACCTTGGGGCGCCTCCGTTACTCTTTAGGAGGCGACCGCCCCAGTCAAACTGCCCACCTGACACTGTCCTCGCACCGGATCACGGTACCAAGTTAGAACCTAGATACGATCAGGGTGGTATCCCAAGGATGCCTCCTCTCAAGCTGGCGCTCAAGTCTCTTAGGCTCCCACCTATCCTGTACAGATCGTACCCAAATTCAATATCAAGCTGCAGTAAAGCTCCATGGGGTCTTTCCGTCTTGTCGCGGGTAACCTGCATCTTCACAGGTATTAAAATTTCACCGGATCTCTCGTTGAGACAGCGCCCAAGTCGTTACGCCATTCGTGCGGGTCAGAATTTACCTGACAAGGAATTTCGCTACCTTAGGACCGTTATAGTTACGGCCGCCGTTTACTGGGGCTTCGGTTCATAGCTTCGCCCCGAAGGACTTACCACTCCCCTTAACCTTCCAGCACCGGGCAGGCGTCAGCCCGTATACTTCGCCTTGCGGCTTCGCACAGACCTGTGTTTTTGCTAAACAGTCGCTTGGGCCTTTTCACTGCGGCCCCCTCGGGCTATTCACCCTACCGAGGCACCCCTTCTCCCGAAGTTACGGGGTCATTTTGCCGAGTTCCTTAACGAGAGTTCTTCCGCGCGCCTTAGAATTCTCTTCTCGCCTACCTGTGTCGGTTTGCGGTACGGGCACCTTCTCCTGGCTAGAGGCTTTTCTTGGCAGTCTGAGATCATGACCTTCGCTACTGTAATTTTCGCTCCCCATCACAGCCCAGCCTTACGATGTGCGGATTTGCCTACACACCAGCCTCACTGCTTAGACGGACATCCATCAGTCCGCGTCACTACCCTACTGCGTCACCCCATTGCTCATAACGGATTACGGTGGTACAGGAATTTCGACCTGTTGTCCTTCGACTACGCCTATCGGCCTCGCCTTAGGTCCCGACTTACCCTGAGCGGACGAACCTTCCTCAGGAACCCTTAGGCTTTCGGCGGATCTGATTCTCACAGATCTTTTCGTTACTCATACCGGCATTCTCACTTGAATGCAGTCCAGCGCTCCTTACGGTACACCTTCAACCCGCATTCAACGCTCCCCTACCCCTGATGCATAGCATCAAGCCATAGCTTCGGTGGCGTGTTTAGCCCCGTTACATTTTCGGCGCAGAGTCACTCGACCAGTGAGCTATTACGCACTCTTTCAATGGTGGCTGCTTCTAAGCCAACATCCTGGTTGTCTGTGCAACTCCACATCCTTTCCCACTTAACACACACTTGGGGACCTTAGCTGATGGTCTGGGCTGTTTCCCTTTCGACAATGGATCTTAGCACTCACTGTCTGACTCCCGGAACTAAGTCTATGGCATTCGGAGTTTGACTGAGCTTGGTAACCCTTGCGGGCCCCGCACCCAATCAGTGCTCTACCTCCACGACTCTCTTTTCCGAGGCTAGCCCTAAAGCTATTTCGGGGAGAACCAGCTATCTCCGGGTTCGATTGGAATTTCTCCGCTACCCCCACCTCATCCCCGCATTTTTCAACATGCGTGGGTTCGGGCCTCCAGTGCGTGTTACCGCACCTTCACCCTGGACAGGGGTAGATCACCCGGTTTCGGGTCTACGTCCACGTACTCATTCGCCCTATTCAGACTCGCTTTCGCTGCGGCTTCAGCTCTTCACCTTAACCTTGCACGGGAACGTAACTCGCCGGTTCATTCTACAAAAGGCACGCCATCACCCATACATAGGGCTCTGACTTCTTGTAAGCACACGGTTTCAGGATCTATTTCACTCCCCTTCCGGGGTGCTTTTCACCTTTCCCTCACGGTACTGCTTCACTATCGGTCGCCAGGGAGTATTTAGCCTTGGCAGATGGTCCTGCCGGATTCATACGGGGTTTCACGTGCCCCGCACTACTCGGGATCCGTCTCGGAGGGAACAGGTTTTGAATTACAGGGCTTTTACCTTCTCTGGCGGGCCTTTCCAGACCTCTTCATCTAACCGGTTCCTTTGTAACTCCATGTGAGACGTCCCACAACCCCAAGGAGCAAGCTCCTTGGTTTGGGCTAATCCGCGTTCGCTCGCCGCTACTGACGGAATCACTATTGTTTTCTCTTCCTCAGGGTACTTAGATGTTTCAGTTCCCCTGGTATGCCTCTGTTCTGCCTATGTATTCAGCAGAAAGTGACTGTCGATGAAGACAGCCGGGTTTCCCCATTCGGACATCCCCGGATCAAAGCTTGCTTACAGCTCCCCGAGGCTTTATCGTTGTTCGCCACGTCCTTCGTCGGCTCCTGGCGCCTAGGCATCCTCCGTGTGCTCTTTGTAGCTTAACCTAGACTTTTCTTTCAAAGAAAGAAAATATCGATGTTCGATAAAGAATGATGTTTGCCAAAGGCAAAAGATCTTTCCTTACCTGCTACCTTTATTTCACTTGTTTACACAAGATCAGCGTAAAGGAATATTCTAAAACGCAATTTCGTTTCGGTATCCAGTTTTCAAGGTGCACTTTTCCGGTTTTTAAGGCCGAATGAATATCATATCAAATTCCTCAACACTTGAATACAAGTATATGTTGGAAACGCTATGTGAGAGATTGAACTCTCAAAACTGAGCAACGAGTGAGTAGTTTTTTTGAAGCTTACGCTTCATATTTGAATGTTTCCGTTGCAGGAAACGATTCTCCATAGAAAGGAGGTGATCCAGCCGCACCTTCCGATACGGCTACCTTGTTACGACTTCACCCCAATCATCTACCCCACCTTCGGCGGCTGGCTCCCTTGCGGGTTACCCCACCGACTTCGGGTGTTGTAAACTCTCGTGGTGTGACGGGCGGTGTGTACAAGACCCGGGAACGTATTCACCGCGGCATGCTGATCCGCGATTACTAGCAATTCCGACTTCATGCAGGCGAGTTGCAGCCTGCAATCCGAACTGAGACCGGCTTTTCTAGGATTCGCTCCAGATCGCTCTTTCGCTTCCCGTTGTACCGGCCATTGTAGTACGTGTGTAGCCCAGGTCATAAGGGGCATGATGATTTGACGTCATCCCCACCTTCCTCCGGTTTGTCACCGGCAGTCTGCTTAGAGTGCCCAGCTTGACCTGCTGGCAACTAAGCATAAGGGTTGCGCTCGTTGCGGGACTTAACCCAACATCTCACGACACGAGCTGACGACAACCATGCACCACCTGTCTCCCCTGTCCCGAAGGAAAGGTCTATCTCTAGACCGGTCAGGGGGATGTCAAGACCTGGTAAGGTTCTTCGCGTTGCTTCGAATTAAACCACATACTCCACTGCTTGTGCGGGTCCCCGTCAATTCCTTTGAGTTTCAGTCTTGCGACCGTACTCCCCAGGCGGAATGCTTAATGTGTTAACTTCGGCACCAAGGGTATCGAAACCCCTAACACCTAGCATTCATCGTTTACGGCGTGGACTACCAGGGTATCTAATCCTGTTTGCTCCCCACGCTTTCGCGCCTCAGCGTCAGTTACAGCCCAGAGAGTCGCCTTCGCCACTGGTGTTCCTCCACATATCTACGCATTTCACCGCTACACGTGGAATTCCACTCTCCTCTTCTGCACTCAAGCTCCCCAGTTTCCAGTGCGACCCGAAGTTGAGCCTCGAGATTAAACACCAGACTTAAAGAGCCGCCTGCGCGCGCTTTACGCCCAATAATTCCGGACAACGCTTGCCCCCTACGTATTACCGCGGCTGCTGGCACGTAGTTAGCCGGGGCTTTCTTCTCAGGTACCGTCACTCTTGTAGCAGTTACTCTACAAGACGTTCTTCCCTGGCAACAGAGCTTTACGATCCGAAAACCTTCATCACTCACGCGGCGTTGCTCCGTCAGGCTTTCGCCCATTGCGGAAGATTCCCTACTGCTGCCTCCCGTAGGAGTCTGGGCCGTGTCTCAGTCCCAGTGTGGCCGATCACCCTCTCAGGTCGGCTACGCATCGTCGCCTTGGTAGGCCATTACCCCACCAACTAGCTAATGCGCCGCAGGCCCATCCATCAGTGACAGATTGCTCCGCCTTTCCTCCCCTCCCCATGCAGGGAAAGGATGTATCCGGTATTAACTACCGTTTCCGGTAGTTATCCCAGTCTGATAGGCAGGTTGCCTACGTGTTACTCACCCGTCCGCCGCTAGGTTGTTGTAGAAGCAAGCTTCTACAACAACCCCGCTCGACTTGCATGTATTAGGCACGCCGCCAGCGTTCGTCCTGAGCCAGGATCAAACTCTCCATTAAAGACCAACCGAAGTTGGTATATAGAAAGAGCGATATGCTCATTTTGAAACTGACGAGATAAAATATCTCTTTTACACTCCGATTTCATACAACCTTGCGGTATGCACCGAAATCTTCGTGGCTGATTTTGCGAACAAAATCATTTACTCACTCGTTGTTCAGTTTTCAAAGATCAAACATTTCTTTTTCGTTGACTCAGCTTGTCGCCTTACCAACTCTTATATCTTATCATGTCCGAACCAACTTTGCAAGCATTTTTTTAAAATCTTTTTTTGTAACATTCGCTCGCAATATTGTATTTCTTGGCCGGAAATAGAATATATCATAGACGAAATAAGTTTGCAAGCATTTATTTCATTAATTCTCGGAAATCTCTATTTGTTATTCGTTCTTCTTCTATATATACTCCCCACCCTCTTTCGCATCATGAATAACCAGAACAAAAAAAGAACCTCGCTCCCTGAAACAACAGGGAAGGAGGTTCTTTACTGCAAAAAGCTTTTTCAGGTGATATCTAGTTGTTATTCCGAGCCCATAAAGGCAAACCGGATCACTACAATAACAGCAAGCACCCACATGAGCCAGTGAACTTTAACTTTGTTGCTGGTAAAAAGGTTACTGAATACAGTCAGAACCACGTAAGACAAAATGCCGGCAGAAATACCATTAGCGATTCCGCCTGTAAAAGGCATCAGAACGATGGTCAGGAACGCCGGGAACGCCAGCAGGAAATTATCCCAATCGATGTTACGAACCTGGCTCATCATCAGCACACCAACGATAATCAACGCTGGAGCAGTAGCAGCGGAAGGCACAACCAGTGCCAGCGGTGCGATAAAGAGAGCGAGCAGGAATAAAATGCCTGTCGTTACAGCAGTCAGACCCGTACGCCCGCCTTCTTCTACCCCTGCCGAGCTTTCCACGAATGCTGTAATAGTACTTGTACCCAATACTGCACCGGTACTTACACCAACAGCATCCACCAGCATAGCTTTACCGATGATTTTCTCACCTTTTTTCTTATCCTTCATTATACCTGCGCGGGTAGCCGTACCCACCAGTGTACCAAACGTATCAAACAGCTCTACAAATGTGAAAATGAAAATGATATCAAACAGACCGATATGCAAAGCAGCCTTCAAATCCAACTGGCCCACTGCCAGATTACTAAAATCAGGAATCCAGTGACCTGTTGTCAAACTGCTCAAATTCGTTACGCCCATCGGAATACCAAACAATGTAGTAGCTACGATACCAATCAGCAAAGCACCTTTGACCCGAACAACCATCAGCGCTGCGATAATGAGCAAACCGATCAGCGCCAGCAGCGCATCCTTCTGATGAACCAGACTACCCAGAATCAGATTAAAAGCATGACCCGGAACAGGCTGACCTACATCCGTCCCTGGAACGATACTTACCATAACCAGATTACACAGCTTAAAACCAACAATGGTAATAAACAAGCCGATCCCTACGGTAATAGCTGTCTTTAGATTTTCCGGAACTGCAACAAGCAACATCTGTCTCACTCGTGTCACGGTTAAAATCAGAAAGACGATACCGGATATAAATACAGCGCCAAGTGCCGCTTGCCAAGTAATCATACCGTTGGAACCCAAGACTACAGTCATAAAATAAGCATTCAAGCCCATACCCGGAGCCATGCCGATGGGCACATTAACGAACAATCCCATCAGAATAGTGATCAGTCCTGCACCTACCGCAGTGGCAAAGAAGACGGCTTCGCTGGGCATCCCTGCTCCAGTCGGCCCCAAAAAGGTATTGTTGACCACCAAAATGTAAGCCATGGTCATAAAAGTAGTAATACCCGCAATAATTTCTGTGCGGACGTTCGTTCCATGTTCCTTTAATTTAAAGAAACGCTCCATGAGTCGTAATTCCTCCTACGTAAAGCATACTCGTATTGTTATCGTTCATTTGCTGTAATATTCGCATTCATAATCGCTATATTACATCCGTTATTTTAGGCCGTCCCCTACTGCTTGTCAACACAAAAAGCGAATGTTGTAATTTAATCACATATGTATTGTTCGGAAAATAGAAAGCCCGCCAAGCTGTTATATAGCTGACGGGTTATCAATTAGGCGAATCAGATATTTTTGTACTTATCAAAGGCATTCGCGGTGTCCGGTATATTTTCCAGATAAACGATCTTCCCTTCTGCATCCAGCCGAGCTTTGTCCACTCCAGTAAGTGTATACACATCGCCTGTTGCTCTTTTGCCGCATACCGCCCATTTGGTTTCATAGGCACCCGATTCTCCGGGAACCGGCTTCCAGCCCTCATACATATGCTTGATGTCGAGTGTTCCTTCAAAGAACATGTCCAAGAAGCTTTTCCAGCTATCCATACCTTGTTTCCGGTCACCGTTCAGCACGAACTCAATTTCGTTGGAGAAAAGGCTGATTAATTGCGCTTTGCTTTTCTCATCATCTCTTGCCAAATCATAATAGTAAAAATAATCTTCCAGGATCTTCATCGTGTTATATAATTCCTTTCGTGTTGCGGCCTCGTTATATGCGTTCTTATGAAAAGGTAATGGCAATTTTACCAACAGCATGATGGGTTTCGCTTAGAGCATGTGCGTCATACAGACCTTTTTCCGAAAATGGAAACGTAGCTCCTACCACCGACCTTACTTTTTTCTGCTCTAACAGGTCGGCAATTTCCTGTAGCTGCTGTCCGTTGGGCTCCAGCCATATATTTTTGGCCGTTACGTCGTGCTCTTTGACCAGCTCTTCGTCAAAATTGCTAACGATGGATATGATCCGTCCTGTGTGTTTTTTCAGAACTTTAAAGCTGTTTTTCTGAACATCTCCACCCATCGTATCGAATACAACGTCCACATCAGACAATATATCCTCGAAACGGGTCGTACGGTAGTCAATAATTTGATCGGCTCCTATTGAAGCAAGCAGCTCATGATTGCGCTCGCTGGCTGTCGTAATGACATAGGCACCAGCTTGTTTGGCAAACTGGATAGCGAACATTCCGACACCGCCTGCGCCTGCGTGGATCAATACCTTTTCACCTTTGGCCAGTTGACCATGTGTAAAGAGTGCCTGCCAGGCTGTCAGTCCCGCTAACGGAACAGATGCGGCTTCCTCCCATGAGATCGAGACAGGTTTACGCGCCAGCAAATGGTCATCCACTAAGGTATACTCCGCATAAGTACCAAAGCGTGTCGTGTCCGGACGAGCAAATACTTCGTCTCCTACTTTCCAATCAGTTACCTGGCTGCCTACTTCCGAGATGGTCCCCGCAACATCCCAGCCCAGGATAATCGGAAACTCCCAATCCATCATTTGCTTCAAATAACCTTCACGCAGCTTCCAGTCAATCGGGTTAATGGAGGTAGCTGCTACTTTCACAACGACCTGATGGGCCTGTGGCTTAGGATTGGGTACATCTCTTTCCTTCAGTTCATCCTTGCTTCCGTAGCGTTCAATGACGATAGCTTTCATATTCAGTTCCTCCTCGCGTATTTTACATATTCTTCACATTGGTAGACATGCGCTGTAATACATTTGTCAAAGAAACAATTTCCTCATCCGCAAACTCACGTAGCAGCTTGTCCTGAAAGGCTTGTCTTTCCTCTGACAAAACTTGCAACTCTCGAACCCCTGATTCTGTTAGACAAATATAGGTCACACGCTTATCCTGTTCTTTTTTGCTGCGGATAATCAGACCTTCCTCCTCCAGCCTTTTCAGATGCCGGGTTACCGCCGCTCCGTCCAGAACCAGCAAATGCTGAAGCTCCAACTGACTCAATTCCTGCCGTTGATCAATGTGATACAAAATTTCGACCTTGGTAAAGCTCGTTTTTAACTGCGCTTCAAAAGCTGTATTCATTTCTTTACACAAAAGATGCATGCGGTAAAACAATTGGCTTTTTTCAGAGCAATGTTCGATGGTAGCTCCTCCTCGCAATTACTTGACTTATCAATTGATATGTCAATTATTATACACCTCTATTGAAAATATTCAAGCTTTGTGATGGGTGGTTTTCTGTGACAGGTGGTTTATAGTAAACACTCAGACAATAATAGAAAATACTCAAGCTAAACGACCCGCCTGAGTATTTTCACTTCGGTGTCCTGCTATAGTTCGAAGTAATACAATTGAAAAAGAGTCGTGGTGTATCTGTTCACAGCTGGCAATGATCTCTATAGGTTATAGCGTGTTCATAAATCCAATAATACGAGCTGCCAGCCGCTCATGACCTGCCTGATTTGGATGCAGACCGTCAGGAATACCGTTTTCCCCGGTAAAATACATCTGTTTGTGAACAGGCAGCAGCGGTTGAATTCCGGCGATATTCCACAGGTCGCAGCACGGGAAAGAATACAGTGAGGCCACATCTCTCACAGCCTGCACATACGCGCTATACAGTTGTCCCGTGACTGCATTGGGCAAATGTTCAGGAACCGCATCACTTGATCCGTGGGGCGGCGTCAAAAAGATGATCAGCTTGTCCGGGTAACGGTTAATTAATCCCTCGGCAATATGCTTGAGCGCACCATAAAATGTTCGCGTTTCCGTCGATGTTGTGCCAAAATGACCGAACGGCGTTTCTCCCATGGAAAAATTATTTCTTCCACCCATAAAAAGATCACATCCGCGTAAGGGTTTATTTTCTCATAACGCTCACACATCGGTTCAAAACCGCCGTTGGCTACACTGCTGCCGATATGCCGTGATTCTCAAAGGTTTGGAATCCCAGTGCGTTGCTGACGAGGTGGGGGTAAGGCTTTTCTCCATTACGCAATTCATATCCAAACTTAATGCTATCGCCCAGAAATACGGCATGGCTACCTTGGTATTTGCCTTGATTGATTGTCATTTGATGTCTCTCCTATCTATTTAGATCGTATTATTGATTTCGATAAATTTATGTTCAATCGCTGTCATTTCATGATTGGGCCGGGTTATCAAATACGTATCCATGTAGCCGAAGGTTGGGGGGGCGGGCAAATAGGATGTTACTTTAAATTGCCGCGCCAGCTTTTTGGACATAAGAGTGATTCCCATTCCCATCAAGGCGAATTCCACCATCGTATCAAACACACCGACCTCCACCACCTCGCCATGAGTCAATTGCATGTCCTGATACATCTTCTCCAGATGTGTGAGATACAGGCAGCCATCCGACAGCACGATAATAGAGGCTCCTTGCAGCACCTGTTTGAGGTCTGAGCCTTCATGTATGCCTTTTCCCACCAGCACCAGTTCTTCACGGCATATTTTTTGATAATGAATATACGGGTTGGCGGGATACCCTGTAACAAAAGCAATATCGAGTTCGCCGTCAAGGATCAATCGCTCCATTTCCGTAGTGGTTCCGGTTTTTAAGGTAACAGAAGCCTGCGGGTACAGCTCATATACCTTCGTAAGCGCCCTTGTTGTTTCCCCCGCTACGATGGACTGCATCGTGCCGATGCGCAGCTTTTCCTCCTGCGGTCTCATTTTCATCTCTGTGTCTTGCCATAGCAACAAAATTTGTTTGAACTGAGCGTACAAGGTTTCTCCTGCGGGTGTCAGCTCCATGCCACGGGGCTTTCGATAAAATAACGCTGTGCCGTAATGGGCCTCCAGCTTTTTTATTTTGGCCGTCATGTTCGATTGCAGATGATTCAGCTTTTGGGCAGCTTCTGTCAGGCTTCTCAGCTCTGCCACCGAAACGAATGCCTGCATATTTTCAATATCCATCCCTTCACCTACCATCAAATAAAATGATACCTGCATCACAAACAAACATTATTATTTATGAGTTAAGTGTATTATATTGGCCTTAGACGCTATTTTCCACCCTCATTTTAAAAATTCAGGAGGTATGCAACATGGTCAAAAAGAAGATTCGTACAGGTGTTGTAGGAGGCTCGTTGAATAACAAATGGGCGAGTCAAACGCATATTCCGGCTTTACTCAAGCATCCGAACCTGGATATCACTGCCGTCGGCACCTCCCGTATGGAGAGCGCGCGACAAAGCGCAGAAGAAGTAGGGGCGGCACTGGCTTTTGATGATGCCAAAAAGCTCGCAGCTTCCGAGGATGTGGACATGGTCGTGGTGAGCGTAAAAGTTCCCCATCATTACGGAGCGGTGATGGCGGCAATTCAAGAGAGAAAGCATATTTTTTGTGAATGGCCCTTGGGGGCAAACACTGCGGAAGCCGCTGAAATGGCTACGGCAGCAGAACAGGCGGGCATTCATCATACCGTCGGCTTGCAGGCACGGCAGGATCTTGAAGTGCAAACGATGAAAAAGTTGGTGGAAGACGGGACGATTGGTGAAATTGTGTCCTGTCATATGCAAGTAGCTACTCGCGGCAAAGGAGGACGAACAGATCAGGATACGGCTTATTTGCTGAATAGAGCCAATGGCGCCAATCTGCTGACGATTAACGGGGGACATTCTCTGGACGCGCTGCAATACATCGTTGGTGAATTCCGTGAGCTATCGGCCATCACATCATCTCGCTATAACGAAGCCACTATTCAGGAAACGGGTGAAGTCATTCCCAAGGATACTGCGGATCAGATTCTGATTCAGGGGTCATTGGAGAAGGGAGCAACGGTATCTGTCCACATTCAGGGTGGAGTGAATCCAAAATTCGAGCTGGAGATTCAGGGGAAAAAGGGCATTTTGCGTTTGACACAGAATCCTTCGCTTGGGCATGTTCAATTTGGCAATCTGACGCTCCAAAAACTTGTGTATGATCCAAGCAGTAAGCAGGGTTATGCGCCTAATGACGCTTTTGAACAAATAAGTATAACTGCCGAGCCTGATGGTGGACCGGATTTCCCAAAAGAAGGGGTAACCCTGAATGTAGCCAAGGCTCATGATGTATTTGCCGGGGATATTTTGACGGACACTCATCTCGCTCCTGATTTTACCCATGCCGTGAAGCTACATCAACTACTGGACCGCATTGAGGAATCGGCTGCAACTGGGAAAAAGATCGTATGGTAAAAAGCACACTACTTCTAGATATTATATCCGTATCTCTATCTGAACACATCTCTTTTTTGGAAGACTATTATTTACAAAAAAATTGGCTTCTGGTAGAATAAAAAGGGAGTTTTCATTATTTTAAGTGATTCAACAGATGAAGCATTGGAAATTATAAAGCAAGATCCGTTCTACGTAAATGGAATTGCTGATTATGAGCTAAAAGCCTTAGAAACCCTTATAATAAAGGATTTCTAAGGCCTTTTTTTGCTTTTAACACCAACACTCTTCATATTGGCAGGGCGGTGAAGTATTGCCAGATTTCGCTTTCTGGACGGGCTTTGCCATTTTCGCGCAGGATAATGAATAAAACACGCACAATCTTTAGCTTATCTTCTATTGATTTTATCTTCCATCATTTCACCGATACACAAATGCAGGTTCAAGGAACGGCTAACCCCCTAAGAAGCTTTCGGCAGACCGCTGATCTGTCGTTATGGTGAGGCCTGATCGCTAAATCGCCGAACCGTTTTGCCGATATATAGCATCAGCATCAAAATTGATCCATGATGCTCGAAGATTTGTTATTTTACATACTGGAGGCCAAACGATGTTGAAATTCAAGAAAACAATTGTAGCACTCCTTGTGCTCATGGTGAGTACGGCGTACGCAGCGGACATGACAGACGCAGCAGAATCAAAAAAGGTATACGTGGACGTTACCAGCAGCGATGCCAGCGTACTGCCGGGCCAGACCGTCTTTATCGAAGTCGGAATTTCCTCTATTGCACTCGCGGATACAAAGGGCATTCAGGCGGCAAAAATTACGCTTAGTTATGACGAGAACGTGTTTACGACCGATAGTCTTTTGCGCTTTGACGATGATCTGGGCAAGTACATCTGGCGCGACGATTGCTTTTCCCTTACCAGAGCTTTTAATGACAGGGATTACCGGATCGATAATCCTTACCCGACCGATGTCGTTCCGGGTGACGGAAAGCAGGAAATAATTTTCTACGTATCCGGAAATGATGGCAAATGGCTGTCCTCGGATTCAGGCGCTCCATTCGTAGCCCTTTCCCTGATTGCCAAAACCAATGTCACCGATGTCAACACAAACGTAACTGTCCGTGCAGAGGATACGCGGCTGCAAGATCAGAGCGGCACAACGAATAACGAATATGCTAGCACAAGCGCCAAAATCCATGTGGGCCTTCCCAAAAAAATTGAGATCGTTCGTGGCACACAGCCGCCAAGCAGCCAACCTATCTCCATGGATCTCAACTACGGCATGGAGCTGAACGCGCTGGCCCGTTTCGCCAACGGGGACACCACATATGTCACCGAAATGGCGAAATGGGAATCCGCCAACCCGGACGTTGTGACCGTCACAGGGAAAGGCAGCCTCAGAGGCATAAGCTATGGAACGACATCCCTTACTGTAACGGTTGGATCTCTTGCTGGCACGCATGAGGCGATCGTTCGCTCCATGACCGAGAAGGAAAGGAATGCCCAGCCCGGTTTTCAAGTCACGGTTACGCATGTGCCTTCCTCCGACATTTCCCATAGTGCTCCAAAAGTTCAGGTCACCGTTAATGGGAAAGCCGCTGAGCAGGGACTTTTGGTCGATGGCAGTGTGTATGTGCCTCTCCGCTCGCTTGGGAATCTGCTCGTACTCCCTATGGGCTACGATGCATCCAGAAAACTCCCTACTCTGGACGGTAAAGCCATAACACAATCCAAAATCTTCGCAGCGACTTCTTACGTCAAAATCCGTGAAATTCCAATGCTACTTCCAGGCGCGAAAACGCTTTGGGACAATAAAAACAAAACCTTGTCTATTGAGTATTTATTTTAGTTAGACATTACTAAAACCCTGTACATTTTAAGATAATCAAAAAGCTCCCTTTGATGTGCGATATGCAGAGATCAAAGGGAGCTTTTTCGATTTAACAATATGCAGTCGTAGCCAGATGACCTATTCCCACTCAATCGTTGCTGGTGGTTTGGAGGTGATATCGTAGACAATTCGGTTGACGTTATCCACTTCGTTAACGATACGTACTGAAATTTTCTCCAGCACATCCCAAGGAATACGCGCCCAGTCGGCGGTCATACCGTCGATGGAGGTTACTGCACGAATACCTACGGTGTAAGAATACGTACGGGCATCGCCCATAACACCAACACTCTTCATATTCGGCAAAGCGGTGAAGTATTGCCAGATTTCCCGATCCAGACCGGCTTTGGCAATCTCCTCGCGCAAAATATAATCTGATTCACGAACAATCGTAAGCTTGTCCTCTGTGACTTCACCCAGCACGCGAATGGCAAGACCCGGACCCGGGAATGGCTGACGCCATACAATCTCAGGTGGCAGTCCGCATTCTTCCCCAACTTTACGCACTTCATCTTTGAACAGTGCATTCAGCGGCTCGATCAGCTTGAACTTCATGTCTTCCGGCAAGCCACCTACGTTATGGTGCGATTTGATCGTCTGTGCCGTGGCTGTTCCGCTCTCTACGATATCCGTATACAACGTGCCTTGTGCCAGGAATGTAAAGTCGTCGAATTGCTTGGATTCTTCCTCGAACACATAGATGAACTCGTTACCGATGATTTTACGTTTTTGTTCCGGATCATCGACTCCTGCCAGCTTGGACAGGAAACGCTCACGCGCGTCAATTTTGACAACCTTCATATCAAATTTGCCAACGAATGTTTCCATTACGCTTTCGGCTTCACCCTTGCGCAGCAGTCCATGGTCAATAAACATACATGTCAATTGATCGCCAATCGCTTTATGAATGAGCATCGCTACGACGGAAGAATCCACGCCGCCACTTAAAGCACACAATACTTTTTTGTCGCCTACCTGCTGGCGGATTTCACGGATCTGATCTTCAATGAACGACTCCATCGTCCAGTTGCCTTCACAACCGCACACTTCATACAGGAAGTTACTAATCATCTCATTACCTTGAATGGAATGACGTACTTCTGGATGGAACTGTACCGCATACAGATTCCGTTCCGGATGACTCATGGCAGCAATCGGCGCACTCTCCGTTCCTGCATCCAGTTTAAAACCAGATGGCAAATCTGTAACATGATCCCCATGGCTCATCCATACGGTTTGACGGGATTCCAGACCTTTAGCCAGTAGGGTATCCTCATTGAATTGTACATCTGCTTTACCGTACTCACGCTTGCCTGCACGTTCTACCTTACCGTCCAGTTGGTGAGCCATCAGCTGCATACCATAGCAAATACCAAAAATAGGAATTCCAAGATCATAAATAGCCCGGTCCACCTGAGGAGCATTATCTGTATATACGCTGGAAGGTCCACCTGAGAAAACAATCCCTTTCGGTGCCAGCTCTCTCAGCTTCTCCGCAGGCGTATTGTATGGAAGGAGCTCGCTATATACACCGAGATCCCGTATTCTTCTTGCGATTAACTGGTTGTATTGTCCTCCAAAGTCGAGAACTACAACGATTTCATTAGGCTTATTCATTACCGTGCCTCCCTCAATTGTTCGTTTCATTATACGCAACGATAAAACAAGACGTCAAGAAATCACCCGGAGTTGAGCGGACATGAAAAGATTGTTAGAATGAATTAATTCTAAATTATGAATCTGTTCGTAGGAGTGTAAACGATGGATGTGCTGAAATGGATCACGCAATTGTTCGAAGAATACGGATACGGCGTCCTTTTTTTCGGCTTGCTGCTGGAATTTATTGCTTTACCTTTTCCCGGGGAAACCACGATGGCTTATGCGGGATATCTCTCCTATTCGGGTAGGCTGGATTTTGGAAAACTGGTGCTGCTGGCCTTTTTAGGCACAACCATTGGAATGACCATTACCTACTTTATCGGAAAACGGGCCGGACTCCCCTTTATCCAGAAATACGGCAAATGGGTTTTGTTATCGCCGGACAAGCTTGAAAAAACACAAAAATGGTTTCAACGTTACGGGTACTGGCTTATTTTTCTCGGATATTTCATTCCCGGCGTTCGGCATTTTACTGGCTATTTTGCGGGTATTATTGCCCTTCCCCTGCGTAAATTTGCCATGTATGCGTACAGCGGCGCTCTGTTCTGGGTCATCCTGTTTCTAGGCATCGGTAAGGTGTTCGGTCCGCAATGGGATGCCATGTTTCATTTGGTGGAGCTGTATGCGCTGCGAATCGTCGCCATCATCGGCATTATCCTTCTGCTATATATCGTTTATCGCTGGAGATCCTTCCTGTTTAGTTCTTTCCGCAAGTCCGACAAATCGGTGAAAACCAGTGGCAAAAAAGATCCGGAATAATTAGATTCCCGCTGCCTTACGGCTGCGAGCCCTTATATAGTAAATTGATATCATGATAGATATCAAGATAAATCCAGCGCCGCCAATCAAACCTAACATACGCGGCTCTATGATTTCCACTGCAACCCCGGCTCCAAACATGGATAAGCCGATAATCCCTTGACTCCACGCTGTCAGCATGCCCAATAATGGCCCCTGTACATGCAGCGGAGTCTCTCGCATGAATAGTGTATCCAAACAGATTGCTCCGACCCCGCCAGCCAACGAAATGAAAAAGTAAATGCCGACCGCCGCCCATGCATGTTCAATTCCACTTAACCCCATGAGCAAAATTCCCTCCAATAGCAGACATACCAGTCCTCCGCTCAATAAAGAACGGCTGAATAGACGCCCCAGTGCATAACTGGCAACCAGACCCGCACCCAAAGCGGCGTAAAACAGTCCAATCCCGGCATCCCCCAGCTTAAACTCCTGCACGGCAAATACACTGATCAGCACATTATCTATCCCATTGAGGAATGGAACCAGTAGCTCGAATGCAATTACGACTTGGAGCGGAAGCGACATACGGATGCATTGCAGTATTTGTGACCTACCGAGGATTCGATCATCGAAAGACGTCTGACTTCCACGTGATTCAGTATGAGCATCCTCCCTATTTACTTCCTCCTTGGTCACGGGCGGGAATGCGATATTGCAGACGATCAGACCTGCAACGAAAAAGCTGGCGGAATTGAGCATAAATGCGGCCTGTGGTCCAAAAAGCGCGGATACGATGCCTCCAGCAGCGGCGCCAATCACCAATACCAGTCCGCTCATCACCTGCTCCAGACTGTTCACCCGCAACAAATCCGACGGTCGGACCAGCAGCGGGATGGACGACTTACGGGCTGGAGCGTACAGCGCTTCCCCACAGGCTAACAGGGTACTGACTACATAAACGATCCACATATCCTTATTGCTGTGAACACTTAAAAAGGCAAGGGCTGCTCCACCTCTCAGCAGATCCGTAGTCATCATAAGTGTGCGTCTGGATATGCTGCTGATAAGCACACCTGACACGGGCGACAGTATTAAAAAAGGAATCACCCGTAGTCCAAGCATAATCCCCACGCTGAGTCCCGAGCCGGTAAGCCGATACATCAAGGCTAACAAAGCGATCTGGCAGAAGCGGTCTCCAATTCCGTTAATAATGCCGGCCGCGAATAACTTTCTGTATTGCTTGTTTACCATGTGCTTCAGCTCCAAGTCGATATGATCCACTAATTATATATTAATCTAATTAGCTATATAACTAATTTATAGGGATGACTATACAAACGTCAAGCATAAATTCATATATTCAGAGCATACTAAACCAACTAACTCCAATATCGGAGGATTTTACGTATGCAAAATGAGAATAAAAGCTGTCCACTCACTCACGTATCCTCTTGCTTGCGGGATAATGTGAATCATATCCAAAGCTCGATTGGAAACAGCGGGGATTTGATTGTAAAAGAGCTACTGTGGATGCAGAAATGGCCAGCAGCCGTGTTTTATATTGACGGTCTGATCAACACTCAATTGCTGCATGATTCCGTACTGCGCTCATTTATGCGGATGGATACCGCTGAGAGCTTAACGAGATCGGAATTACCGGAGGACTGGGTGTAGATAAGGACGGCGACCAAATCCGTGTGTCGGCACAGGTGGTCGTACCTTCGGAGGTGGCCTCCAAATCAAGGTCAAGTAAAGGGTCTCCTGCGGGGATACTCATCTACGGCTTGAGCAGCATAGTTGCACCTAATGTCATCTACTATTTTGATACCCTTGTTCCCTTCTGGGTAGATTGGGATTTGACCAACTCGGTCATCATTCCTTTGAGCTTGTGGGGCATGGGTTATACAACATCCTGAAGTAAGAATAAGCCGGAGATTACATATCAAAAACACCCTCTGAGACTGAAGAATAGCAGTGTCCCAAAGGGTGTATGGATGTTTATTATTTTGCCAGTTCTCTAATATACTCAAACGCATTATCAATATGGCCTTTGACTCTCAAACCACGCCATTCATGAATCAGAATACCATTCTCGTCAATGAGAAAGGTAGAGCGTACGATTCCCATGTATTGCTTGCCGTACATCTGCTTTTTCTGCCATACGCCGTAAGCTTCCGCCACTTCATGCTCCTCATCCGCCAAAAGCTGAAAAGGCAGCCCATATTTTGCAATAAACTTGTCGTGCCGCTTGAGTGGATCTGGGCTTACTCCCAGAATAACGGTGTTCAAACCCTCGAACTCCCCGTGTTTATCCCGAAAATCACAAGCCTGTGTCGAGCAACTGGAAGTCAAATCCTTCGGATAGAAATACAGTAAAACCCTGCTGCCTCTAAAATCAGACAGCTTGACGTTTTTCCCTTCACTTCCCGGCAATTCAAAGTCCGGCGCGGGTTGTCCAATAGCGGTAGATGTCGTGGACATCTCATCATCTCCTATCTTGTAGGGTTCTCATGTGATCCGACCTAAGAACCTGCACCTCTGTAACGCCGAATACCAAAATTCCATGCCAGTAATCCCAAGGTTAGAAATACAGCTCCCATGACCGGAGTCAAAAGCGCCATATGCCGCATATCCTCCCGATGGAGAAACAGGGATGCCGGGTATACGCCAACAAAAGCAAACGGCAGAATCCAGGTCAGCACAACTTGAATCGCACGGTTATAAATCGTCACCGGATAACGTCCATAGCTCTGCATATTGTACATGAGCGGAATAATTCCTGTCGGGGCATCTGAAAAGAACGAAATTGAAGTCAATATGGTGTAGATCCCCGTATAAATCGCCACGGCACTCAGGGTCATGACAATTAGCGCCGGGATGAACCACCACGCCATTTGCAAATCCATCTGCGCTCCGCTGATCCCCATAATAATCAGACCAATCACCGATCCAACCAACGCGGGCGGGTCCACGTTTTCAAGGAAAATCTGGAACAGATTATGCGCAGGACGGGTCATGACCCGATCCAGTTCTCCTTTTACAATATAGCGCTCGCTAAAGTTCCACAGATTGACGAAACAACTGAATAGTCCGTAAGGAACCATGAAAAAGCCATAGACAAATACGACTTCATTTTCGCTCCAGCCGCCCAAACTGTCCGTGTGCATAAAAATGACCAAAATAAAAATGAGATTGGTGGCCTGAAATAGCAGGTCCGAAACGACCTCTACCCAAAAATCAGCGCGGTAGGTTAGCCGCGATTTCATATAATTCTTCAAATATTCGCTAATGAGTCCCAAATAGTACATCATCGGCCTACCCTCCCTGCACGAACAGACGTCTGCGCGCCAGTCGCCAAATGATGATCATCGGCACGAGCAGAACGACCAGCCAAATGATTTGGATACCCAGCACATTCCAAATACCAACGCCTTTTACTCGTCCGGTAAATACGGAGCCGGGCAAATACGTAATCGCCTGAAATGGCAGCCACTGAGCGAAAGTCGCCAGCCAGCCTGGAAACAGGCTGATGGGCAGAATCAAGCCAGAGAACAGGTCTACTACCACCCGCTTCATGCGCATCATACCCTCGTTATTTTCAACAAAAAAGGCCGTCAGCCCCGTAATAATATTGATTTGGGTATTGATCAGAAAGCTGAAAAACAGCATCACGAGGAAGCTGATCCATGCTACAGGGTCCTTCGGCAATGTCACTGGAAACAGCAGCATCGCAATCGCCATGCCCGGGATCATAAACAGCAGAAAACGGAACATCCCCTCGCCAAGCCCCTGCATGACTTTGACCAGCACATAGTTATACGGCCGGATCATCTGGATGGCAATGCTGCCATCACGAATCTCTGTCGAAATTTCACGATCCAGATTGTTGAAATAAAAGGCCCTCGCCATCCACGATACCGCTACATAGGTCGTCATTTGGGCTGCGGAAAAGCCACCGATGCTGCCCGCATCTCCATAAATCGCTTTATACGTGAAATAATATACACCGATATTCATGGAATAAATTAATATGCCCGTATAATAGTTCACACGATAAGCGAGCATGGTGAGAAACCGGATACGAATAAAATCGGTATATACGCTAAGCATGGACTTTGGCCTCCACTGCCGGAAGCACGGGATTGCCCTTGCGTTCCGCCGAGCCGGATTGGTAGATGCTACGCACGATATCATCGGTGTTCGTTTCAATGATTTTGATATCCGTAATGTCCGTACGCCCGACTACGCTGGCCAAGACATCTGATACGTTGATATGAAGCGGAATCCACACCTTGGCAGCCAAATCATTATCCGCCGTCCAAGTCAGCGGCATGTCCGCTGTCCACGCTTGTAATTGCTCAAGCTGGGTGGGCACGCCGAACTGAAACTGTACTTCCCTTCCTGTACCCCAACGTGCTTTCAGATCCTCCAGACCACCATCATAGATGATGTTCCCATCATCCAGCATAATGACGCGCGAGCACAGCGCTTCAATATCCTGCAAATCATGGGTTGTCAGCAAAATCGTCGTACCGTAATCCCGGTTCATGTCCTTCAGGAACTCGCGGATTTCAGACTTCACCATAATATCGAGTCCAATGGTCGGCTCGTCCAGAAAAACGATGGACGGATTGTGAAGCAACGCAGCCACTAATTCACAGCGCATCCGCTGCCCAAGACTAAGCTTGCGCACCGGACGGCTTAGCAAGTCCTGTAATTGGAGCCGCTCTACCAGCTCATCCAGCCTGCGTTTGAAGTCTGTAGCCGGAACCTGATATACTTTGCGCAGCAGTTGAAAGGACTCAATCACGCCGATGTCCCACCATAGCTGGCTGCGCTGTCCAAAAACAACGCCGATATTACTTACGAATTTCTCGCGTTCCTCGTAAGGAACATAGCCGCCCACTTTGAGATGTCCCGAGGTCGGCACGAGAATGCCAGTCAGCATCTTGATCGTAGTAGACTTTCCAGCTCCGTTTTCACCAATATAGCCACATATTTCTCCCTGAGGAATACCAAAGGAAATATCTTTGACCGCGGCCACCTCGTTGTATTCGCGGGCGAATAAATCAAGGAAGGCTCCTTTCAGGCCTTCGCGGTTTTTTTGCACTTTAAATGTTTTGCGCAGATCCTGCACATCAATTGCCAGCATGTCATACCTCACATTCAGGATTTTGAAAAATCCATAGTTAAATTGATTGTGCTCCAAAAAGAAATTATAATGTAAAGAATTGAAAAGCGAAAGGGAGAGCATCCATGACAAGCAGAACCAAAAGGACGATATGGTCGGTTCTAGCCGTGATTATCGTCGCGATTGTCGGCTTTGCCGTGTATTATTTTTCATCCATTTATAATCAACTGGACAATCTGCATAAAGAGGGTGCAAACTCCCCATTCAAAAATGTAACGCAGGTCGATCAGGTGCGCACACCAGACCCGCCCAAGTGGGAAGGTACGGACCCGGTCAACATTTTGCTGATGGGTGTCGATGGTCGTGGTATCCAAAAAGGGGAAGTCCCCCGGTCGGACAGTATGATGGTCGTATCGCTTGACCCCGTCAAGAAAAAGATTCACCTCTTCTCTATTTTGCGTGATACGTACGTGGATATTCCCGGCTACAATAAAAGTCGGATTAACACCGCCATTACTCACGGCCCCAACACGGCCATGAAGGCGGCTGGCGACCTGCTGGGGATTCCGGTGCAATATTATGTATATACCGATTTTCAAGGATTTATTAAGCTGGTGGACGCCGTGGGCGGCATTGATCTTGAAGTGGAGAAGGATATGCACTATACAAGCAATGCGGATAAGCATGAATACGATATTGACTTGAAAAAGGGCATGCAGCATCTGGGCGGCAAAGAGGCGCTTCAATACGTGCGGTTTCGTCACGACGCCATGTCGGACTTCTCCCGATCAGGACGTCAGCGTGCATTTTTGGAGGCTATAGCACAGAAAATGCAGAGCACGACCTCCATTGCCAATTTGCCGAGCATTTTGCAGCAGGTAAACCCGTTTATTGATACGAATCTTAGTGTCAACGATATGTGGAGGCTGGCAAACGTAGGCTACCAAAGCAACTTTGCTGGCAGTGAGCAGGTTCCGCCGATGAAGCTGCTTGGGGAAGAAAATGTAGGCGGCGCGCAGGTTCTTACCGTCCGTGATCCGGAAGAATTGAAAAAGTACGTGCAGGATATATTCAACAATCCTCCTGTACAGACACAGGAACAAAAAAAGGATCAAAACAAAACGAAGCAACCGGACAGTGCATCATCGTCCAAGACGGATAAGGCTTCTTTCACGGGTGGCAGCAATACCAGTAGTGATGCTGCTGCCACACAATCGACAACAAAGACAGGACAAAAAGAGCTATAATGATGTATGCAGGGGGCAGCCGTGAACGCTGCCCTTTGGTGTGTGTATATCCTATTTTAATGAACGGAAAGGAAGTTTTGGATGATGAAACGGGAAACCTCCGAAGCATTATATAAAGAAGCACTGGAGCATATTGTCGGGGGCGTAAACAGTCCTTCACGCTCTTTCAAGGCTGTGGGCGGTGGTGCTCCGGTATTTATGAAACGCGCCAAAGGCGCTCATTTCTGGGACGTGGATGATAATCGGTACATTGATTATTTAGCGGCTTACGGCCCTATTATTACCGGACATGCCCACCCTCATATTACCAAGGCCATTAGTGAGGCGGCGGCGAACGGGGTATTGTACGGAACCTCAACGGTATTGGAAATCAAGCTCGCCAAGATGCTAAAGGAAGCCATTCCTTCCATGGACAAGGTCCGGTTTGTGAATTCCGGCACAGAAGCGGTCATGACGACGATCCGTGTTGCACGGGCCTACACGAAGCGAAATAAGATCATCAAATTTGCAGGCTGCTACCACGGTCACTCGGATCTGGTGCTCGTAGCCGCAGGCTCCGGCCCGTCCACGCTGGGCATACCGGACAGCGCAGGAATTACGACCAACATTGCGAGCGAGGTTATTACCGTGCCTTTCAATGATCTGGACGCGTTGCGCCAAGCCCTGGAGCGTTGGAGTGACGATGTGGCAGCGGTCATGGTCGAGCCGATTGTCGGCAATTTCGGCATGGTGATGCCGCAGCCCGGTTTTCTGGAAGGGCTATGCTCGATGGCACGGGCAAACGGTTCGCTCGTCATCTATGACGAGGTCATTACCGCGTTCCGCTTCCACTATGGCTCCACCCAAACATACGCCGGATTGGACAATCATGATGCGATTCAGCCGGATTTGACCGCGCTGGGTAAAATCATGGGCGGCGGCCTGCCGATCGGTGCCTACGGCGGCAGCAAGCATGTGATGGAGCAGGTTGCTCCACTCGGCCCTGCTTATCAGGCGGGCACCATGGCGGGCAACCCGGCTTCCATCTCGTCAGGCATTGCATGTCTTGAAGTACTTCAAGGCGAAGGCGTGTATGAAGAGATGGAACGTCTCGCTGTGAGACTGACGGATGGTATCGCTTCCTCAGCCGCACGTCATGGCGTGCCGTTGACAATTAACCGCATCCGTGGGGCATTCTCGACACATTTCTGTGATCATCCGATCACGAACTACGATGAGGCGCAGGATACGGACGGCGAAGCGTTCGCTTCCTTCTTCCGCCATATGCTGGATCGCGGTATTCATCTGGCCCCATCGAAGTACGAAGCGTGGTTCCTCACAACGGCGCACACAGATGAAGACGTGGATGCTACGCTGGAAGCGGCGGACGATTCTTTCCGTGCGATGGCGCAAGGCAAGTAAGCAGATCAATAAATGATGGAATGCTGATAGGATAAGAGCCGGAAGCAGCTTTAAGGACTGGGATATCCCACCTTTGAGACTGCCTTCCGGCTTTTTTATTTTGCAAACTGTACCCGTACAGTTGTACGTTTTATGGATTGTATCAAGTGACGCCAACCGGGTATATTGAGAGGAGCAACATGTTGAAATCATTCAGGATAGGCTAATGAAAACAAATGCCTGAGCCATTACGGAGGTTTATCATGCACAGTCGTTCCAAAACGGGAGCCGCCTATCTGGCTGCTCTCAGCTATGCCGCTATACTCGGTTTTTCATTTTGTTTGTGAAGCTGACGGTTACAGAGGCCAGCCCCCTGGATGTAATCGCCCACCGCTTTGCGTTGTCTTTTATCGTTTTGACGGTTCCGGTACTGTTGGGCTGGATCAAGATTAACATCACGCGGCGTGATATCCTGCGTATTTTACCGCTGGCGCTACTCTCGCCTTTAGTGTATTTTCCACTGCAAGCCTTCGGGCTGATGAGCACCTCTTCATCGGAAGGCGGCATTATTCAGGCGACCGTTCCTATCTTCACGCTGCTGCTGGCGTCCTATTTTATTAAAGAGCGTACAACGGTTGTCCAAAAGCTTTCCTTGCTGCTCTCTGTAGCAGGCGTTATTTTTATATTCGTGATGAAAAGCGGAGCGTCGCTGGCTTCGAACAGCTTCGGAGGTATTCTTCTGCTCGTGCTATCTGCGATATGCCTCTCCGGCTATAATGTATTGGCACGTCCATTAACGCAAAAATACAATCCGCTGGAACTAACCTACGTTACCTCCATTCTGGGATGTGTCGTTTTAACTTGGTGGCACTGGGATATCATGCCATAGACGGCTCCATGAGCACTTATATCGCTCCCCTGGTAAAGCCTGATTACTGGCTGGCACTGGCTTATCTGGGCATTCTGTCAACGCTTATAACCTCGCTGCTATCGAGCTATGCGTTGAAGCGAATTGAGGCGTCCAAAATGAGTGTCATCGGTAATTTGTCCACTCTCATATCCATGATTGCGGGTGCTTATATTTTGAAGGAGCAGCTCGCATACTATCACATTGTCGGGGCCGTTATTATTATTATCGGGGTATTGGGCACCAATTTTGGAGGTCGGAGAAGCTTCGAGCCGCGAAAAGCGTCTGCTGCAAAACCACTAAAAGTAGACTGAAGTAACATAAATGCTCACGGTTTTGACACAAAAAAGATATCCCCGAGCCGGAATAAATGACAGCCCGAGGGTATCTTTTTTAGTTCATCTATTTTACTTAGAATGGTTCACTTGAGATTAAATATCCCGCTCAAGCCAATATCTCAGCCTTCAACCGGGTATGCCATGACGCTCATTAATGCCAGTTCCGGCTGTGTCGTGTCCAGTCTACTATATTGCACAATCACCGGCACATCGCTGGTGACCGTAATCGCATAGGGAATGCCTGCCGGAATCCGTTCGCCATCCCTCTTCAAGGAGGCCGTACGGATATGGCGGGTTCGCCTTCCTTCCACCACCTCGATCAATCCCTCCAGCGGCTCGCGGTCCTCAAAATAGATGTCTATACTCAGCTTGGCCGCACGGGTTCCACAGTTCAGCACACATATACTCTCATGACTAAGCAGCTCTCCCCGGCTTTCGGGTGGAATATACCCATCGGGGATGACCCAGAATAAGCTGCCCCGCGGCAGGTTTACTTTTTCTTGAGTAAGCTCAGTATTTCTCATGCTATCCGACTCCTCTACCCGAATGGATTCTCCTTGGTACGCAGCAGTTGTGCCAGAAATGCAAGAGCCAATCCCTGACCCCAGCCCTGAATGCGTTTGTACGGCACGTTGCGGTAGCCGTCAATATCGTTCATCACGGCGGTTCCAGCGGATACACCCGTCACGGTGCCGTCCTCCTTGATTCGGGAAAGAATACCGTCGATTGCCTTTTGCGTGTATTTGTTAAACAGTCGTCCCTGCATAAGCAAAGCTGTCGCAATGCCTGCGGAGCCCGAGGTTTCCAGGTAGGAGGTTTCATCATTCAGCACCGTATGCCACAGCCCTTCCGGGGATTGTAGCCGCACCAGCGCACTGAGCTGATCGCGCAGCGAACCGTCGATGATCATATAGGATGGATGCTGCACCTCCACGAATTTCAGCGCTTTTGCCATTGTGAGTGCTGCCCATGAATTTCCCCGCGCCCAGTATATCCCCGACATCCGGCTTTGGTTCGCATGATCCCAGCCGTGATAATACAGATTCGTATCCGGGTCCTGCAAAAATTCCTCATGCCCGTGATATTGACGGATACCGTCCTCCCAATATTCCCGGTTGCCCAGCAGATGGCCGATGCGCAGCAAATAGTAGCCCGCCATAAACATCGTATCCACCCACGCCTGCTGCGGAAATACGTCATGAAGTGAATTCACGGTATGCTGGAAAATGCCGTCGGCAAACCGCTCAGCTTTTTTGGCCAAAAATTCTGCCATCTCGATGGCGATATCAAGGTGTTTTTGCTCACCTGTAGCCTGATACAGCGTCAGCAAGCAGTGTCCCACAGACACACCGTTCACCGAGAGCGGTGGAAGTCCATCCGCAATATTTTCATCGACCCATTCCTTTAATTTGGTCAAATACTCCTCGTTCCCTGTTGCTTCATAGGCTTCACACACCCCGTAAAAGGCTACACCACCAGGCCAATCCCAGCTATAGTGCATTTGAAACGTACGCTCCACCACCCGGTCGATCACCTGTTTAATTTGTTCCTCATCAAAAATCAATGCAGGCATTTCCTCGTCTCCCCCTTTAGTAAATTTCACGTTAACTGCCTCCTTGACACCTGTTCGAGAACAATCCGTCCGTCTATCGTAAATACATGCGTAAGGGTTGCAAATCCAGCTCCTTCACAGCATCCACCACCATGTCTGCAATACAGACCGCACCGTTCTCATGAAAATGTGTATTATCCTCCAAGCCACTGGAAAAGTTCAAATATTCACCAGGCAGCAGCCACATAAAAAGCTCTTTGCTTGCCTCGGGACCCAGCCGCTCATATAACTCCTGTGTGCGGGCAGCCAAGTCAATCAGCGGCACGTTCGCTTCTTCCGCCAGCTCACGAACCGCTGTTACATAGTCACCATGTGTGTCGGATAGCGTACCATCCCCGTTAAAATAACGGCGGTGTACAGGTGTGACCAGCACTGGAGTAGCCTCATGACTTCTGGCTCCGTCAATGTAGAGGCGCAGATGCTCCTTGTAGGTCGTAAAAGGCTCTGTAGCCCGTTCCGGGTCCGACTTCTGATCATTATGGCCGAACTGGATGAACAGGAAGTCTCCTGCTCTCATTTCAGTCAAAATGACGTCCAGCCGTCCTTCGTCCACGAAGCTTTTGGAGCTTCTTCCCGATACGGCATGATTATCCACGCAGACATCATGCTTGAACAGGGCTGGCAAAGCCTGGCCCCAGCCTGTATACGGATAGCCGGACGCATCCTGATCCGTAACCGTGGAATCTCCGGCCAGAAACAGCCGGACGGTCTGTGGCGCTGGCGCAATCTCCAGCGCATTGAGCCGCGGGGCGGGGCCCGATACGGCGAGGCGCAGCTTGCCGCCCCTGACGGGCACCGCAAACCGGGCCTCTGTGAACTGGCCCGGCAGCGTGTATAACGGGGGCAGCACATGCTTGCCCTCGCCCGCTTTGAGGCGTGTGAGCGTCTCTGCGAGCAGATCGCCAAGCAGCGCAGTGACGAGATACGTCCCGTCCTCCGGTACATCGGCGACAAACACAGCCCCCAGCGGAATGCAAAAGCTGCTTCGCAGCCGTGCGAGCATATCCTTAGGTGCGGATACGTCGGACATCTGCCTTTCCCGGCCATACACATGGTCTACGTCTTCAAACCCGTAGCCGTGCTCGGCAGTATACAGGCAATCCGGGGGTACTCCCGTGTAGCCATCCGCAGGCTCACCCGGACCAAAATCGAACTTCCACATTCCACTCACCTCTCCGCAATAGTCCTTAGCCCTTAGCCCTACCCTATCCCTTCAATCCACTCGTACTCATTCCTTCAACAATCTGCTTCTGGAATGCGAAGAATACAGCGATAACCGGTAGCAAGCTTAAGATGGACATGGCGAACATCCCACCCCAGTTGGAGGCAGACTCGCTGTCGAGGAACATTTTGAGTGCAATAGAAACGGTATATTTCTCCGGAGAGTTCAGATACAGCACCGGACCGAGCAGATCCTCCCACTTCCAGTAGAAAGAGAAGATTGCCGCCGTAGCCAGTGACGATTTAAGCAAGGGCAAAATAATTCGGAAATACAGCCGGAATTTGCCGCATCCATCTATCGTAGCCGCTTCATCCAGCTCTGCCGGTATCGTCCGTATAAACTGAACCATCAGGAAGATGAAGAACGGCATTCCGAAAAACGACGGTACCACCAGCGGCAAAATCGTGTTAATCCAGCCGAGCTTGGTGAAAATAATATATTGTGGCACCAGCACCACATCCCCCGGCAGCATGAGCGTTACCATCATCAGGGCAAACCACAAGTTACGCCCTCTGAATTTCAAACGTGCAAAGCCAAATGCGATCAATGAGGAGGAAAGCACAGCTCCAATCGTTGAAATCACTACGATAGTGAGCGAATTCATAATATATGTGCCAAAGTTGTAGCCAGTTGTGCCTTTCCAGCCTGTTACATAGTTTTGCCAGATCCATTCTGTAGGGAAAAGCGAGGATGCCGTGACGAATATCGTCCGACTTTCTTTAAACGAGCTGAACAGCATCCAAAACACGGGATACAGCATCAGGAGCGCCAGTGCAGCGACCAGAATGTGATAAATTGGCCATTTGAACGTTTTCCATGCCATCGGTATCAGCGCCCCTTTTCCGTTTCATAGAATACCCAGTATTTGGAGGATATAAATAATATCGCTGTCAGGATCGCAATCATAATGAGCATGACCCAGGCCATGGCCGCCGCATATCCCATATTGCTGAACATAAACGCCTGCCGGAACAAATACAACGAATGCAGCATCGTTCCATCCATTGGACCGCCCTCGCCCTTGGAAATAACATACGCCGGAACGAAGGTCATAAAGGCACTGATCGTCTGCATAATCAGGTTAAATAGAATAATTGGACTAAGCAGCGGCAGCGTAATACTGAAAAATTTTCGAACTGGCGAAGCACCATCTACGCCGGACGCCTCGTACAATTCAACAGGAATATTCTTCAATCCTGCCAGAAAAATGAGCATGGACGAACCAAATTGCCATACAGACAAGGTGATCAGCATCGTCAGCGAAGCATCCGGATCACCAAACCATTTCACCGGAGTCGCCCCCAGGGTCGAAAGCAGGCTGTTCACAATGCCGTTATTACTGAAAATGTTCCGCCACATAATGGACACCGCAACACTGCCCCCGATAATGGACGGCAGATAGTACATCGTCCGATACGTGCCGACCATGCGCGATTTGGTATTCAAAATCATAGCCACGAACAGCGCAAAAATCAGTCGCAGCGGTACGCCAACCAGTACATACGTAAACGTGACTCGGATTGAATTCCAGTATTTCGGGTCGCCTGTGAACATTTTCTCGAAGTTTCCCAGACCAATCCATTTGGGCGGGGTGAACAGATTGTAGCTTGTAAAGGACAGATACAGTGAAATAAACATCGGAATTAACGTAAACGCGAGAAAGCCCACAATAAACGGGCTGATAAACGCATATCCGGTCATATTGGCTCTCAAGCTCTGATGATTTCGCAAGCTCATCAAGCCTCCCTTCGGTTACAATTTCCTAAATAGATCAGATTAAAAATATTTCATATTCGTTGTTATGTGTATTTTATTATGATAATACAAAGGTAGCTTATGCAATTTGCTCGTCGGGTTAACCGTACGCAATCAAGCTATACACTACGCACGGTTAACTTAACGAAACTTGCATTCGCCCAAATGCCAAAGTTGGTTCAGGCACTCAAAGATAAGCTTCCATTGCACCGCCTACTGCTTATTATTCGCAAGAATGGCATTCGCATCTGCGCGGAATTTGACCGCTGCATCCTCAGGTTTCATCTGTCCGAAATTGACCTGCTCAATATAATCGGTCAGCGTTGCAATCACTTCCGGTGATCCAACTGGCGGCGGTGGGCTCATTGGAGAAGCTTTCGGCTCCATGGAAGCCACAAAATCAAACACTTGCTTCGTAGCCTCGCTCAACTCAGGAGCTACAGCTTCCTTTATTTTGGCGGAAATCGGTACGCCCCGTTCGCCTTTAATCAATTTATTGGCTTCCACATCGTTCATCCAGAAATCAATAAACTTGGCCGCCTCATCCTTCACCTGCGAACGGGCAGCGACCGTCCAATACATCGTAGGCTGCATGTAGATACCTTTTTCCATATTCGGCCCAAACATCGGAGCCAGCGCCATTGGGCGGTTAACGACCTGCTGTAAGCCCACATACTGATTGGACCACTGCCAAATGCCGATGCCCGTTCCTTTTACGATATCGGATTCCTCAAGAATCCCCTTCGTTTGGTTCATAATTTCAGGAGACGGGGTCGCCCCCTTCTTGATCAGATCAGCCAATCCGTCGAAGAAATCGACAAACAGCTTGTCATCGTCATACCCCAATCCTGTTCCTTCCGCATTGTAGAGGGACTTTCCTTGAGTACGCAAATAGTAATGGAAGAAAATATCGGCAGCCATGGAGCTGTCAAAGTATACTTTATTGGAGCCTGCCTTCAAGGCCAGTTCTTTGTATTGATCCCATGTCCAGTTGTCAGGAATTTTATCTATGCCCGCTTTTTTGAGCAACGCCGGGTCATACTGGAAACCCAGAACATTAACACCTGTTGGAATACCATATTGCTTTCCGGCAATTACGCCGGTTTTGAGTACATTTTCGGTCACATCAGCAACCTGAATTTTTTGATTCAAGTAAGGCGCTAGATCCTCCAGTTGGCCATTCTTCGCATATTGGCTAATGTACGAAATGTCCATTTGTACAATATCCGGCAGTTGGTTTGCCGCAGCCTGCGGGGCGAGCTTTTTCCAATAGTCATCAAAAGAGGCGTATTCCACATCAATCGTCACATTCGGATTTTTCTGCTTATACAGGTCGACGACCTTCTGCGTATATTCATGACGCGTATCCGATCCCCACCAAGCGATCCGCAACTTTACCTTCCCGTCTGCACTTGTGCCCGAATTGCCGCCGCCATTTGCTCCGCTGCATGCCGTCGTCAAAACGAGCAGCATAGCTATGATCAGAAACCATCCTTTTTTGCCCACCTATCTCTCCCCTTTTCGCTGTTCTTGAAAGGAGCCTTAATACAAGTGACAACGTATTTACGCTAATTTGATAGCGTTTACATTTGCTCCTGCTGTTATTTTCCCAAAAGCAGCGAAACATTGGAATACACAAATCAGGTTTTCTGGGTTCAAAAAACAGAGGGACTCCATCAGCTCATCCCCGTTCCTGTGATTTAATATACTCCGATGGCGTCATGCCCGCCCATTTTTTGAACACCTGGCTGAAATATTGGGCGTTTCCGCCGAAGCCGAACCATTCGGCCAGCTCGAACACCTTCACGTCTCCCGTCTCCCGAATATGCTCTGCTGCACGCTCGATGCGGTAGCGATTGACGTAATGCGAAAAGTTTTCACCCGTCACCTTTTTGAAAATTTTCCCTAAGTAGTCGGAATTCATGTACAGCATTTGACCCGCCACTCCGTTCAGTGACAAATCGGATTTTCTGTAGTTTTGCTCGATGATAGTGATCATTTTATCAACGGTGGAGGACTGCCGGGACACATTGCTTTTATAGTAGATCGCCGTCATTCGTCCGGCGGCTTCCTGTACGAAAGATTTGAGGCAAGCGAGTGTTTTTTGCTCAGCCAGCACGACCATTCGGCTGGTGAATGCCGCGCGTTCCTCCTCGGGACATATGCGAATCATGGCTGCATACAGTTGCAGCACATAGGAGCGGGTCACGGAAATTTCCAGCTTCATACGGGACAGGATGCCGAATAGCCGATCTATCTCCTGCGCTACCTCCTCCGTATTCCCCGCCTTAATCAGCAGGCCGAACTTCTCTTCGTCCAGCTCCAAGTCTGCCATCTCCCGGGGTTCTTCGGCTGCCAGATCCTCCTTGGTGATCAGACTGCCCTCCCCGGTGTAAAAACGGTGATTCATACAATGAAGCGTCTCCCGATACATCCCCCGTGAATGCTGCATACTATCCGACTCACTAACCGCGACCGTTACCTCCAGCTTGTAAAAGCGACGAAACGTCGCACGCACCGCCTCAATCTGCTTCATCAGCCGTGACGTGTCATCCCCGCTCTCCAGCACGATGAGCAGTTGTCCTTGCATGGTCGTCCCTAGCAATACATCGTCCATTAAATCTGCCGCAATATTTTGCAGCGCAAACAGATGCTCCGGCTCATGGGATTCCTCGACCCGCAGCAGGAGCATCCGAACCTGCTTATCTTGCAGCTCCAGACTGAACAACCGCTCATAAAAAGCGATATCCCGACTGCCGTAAGTTTTATAGGAAATAAACTCTTTCAAAAAATGCTCCTTCACATGAGGCAGCATACGCTGAAAATCAAGCTTCATCCGGTTCACGAACTGCTTGCGTTCATCCTGTTCCTCCCGCTCCTGCCCCAGTTCGGTCAGCGCCTCATGGATTTGCCGCTCGTTGCAGGGCTTCAATAAATAGTGCTTTACCCCGTATTGCATGGCCCGACAGGCATAATCAAAATCCTTATAACCAGACAACAGAATGAAACGAACGTCCGGAAAATGCTCCGTCGTTCTCGCCACCAGTCCGATTCCGTCCAGTCCGGGCATAGAGATATCGCTAATGACAAAATCAGGCGGGCTGGCCTGAATCTGATCATACGCCTCAATCCCATTACGTGCCGTACCGACCAGCCTCGTACCTGCTTTGCCCCAATCGACCACCTGTGATATACCTTCCAAAATCATACGCTCATCATCAACCAGCAGCACCTTGTACATGATCCTGATCCCCTTTCACATATGGAATACAGACATGAATCGACGTTCCTGTTCCTGACTCGCTATGCAGCTCTATGCCCCACGGTGTACCAAACGTCAGGTCAATCCGCTCCTGAATGTTGGCAAGCCCAATACCCTGCCCCCGTGTAGCGACCTGCCCGCTCCGCAGCTGCTCCAAAAAATCCTGAGTCATGCCCGGCCCGTCATCCTCCACCCGCAGCAACAACGCACCTTCTTGCTCCCGGGCAATGATAGCAATCCGACATGGCTCAATTCGCGGCTCCAGCGCGTAATGAATCGCATTCTCTACCAAAGGCTGGAGCGTTAGCTTCGGAATTTGTACGTCCATCAGTTCTTCCGGTACATCCAGATGGAAAATGAGTCGCTCGTCGAAGCGTGTTTTTTGGATCGTTACATAACTTCGCACAATATCCAGCTCTTTTCGAAGTGGAATGAGCTGTTCTTCAAAACTGACGGCACTGCGTAGCAGAAAGGCCAGCGCCTCCACCATTTCCGAAATCCGATCCTGCTTATTCGCCTTGGCGAGCCAGTTCACGGACTCCAGCGTGTTATACAAAAAATGCGGATTAATCTGCGCCTGAAGCGCTTTAAGCTCCGTTTCCCGCAGCAATAGCTGCTTTGCAACATTCTCATTAATCAGCTCACGGATACGGCGGATCATCTTCTTATAGGTACGGTGCAGCAAGCCCACCTCATCCTGTGTGGAAAGCGGAACCGCGCCGAGAGCTTCCTCCTCCAGACGATCCAGATCGCCTTTTTCAATTTTACGCATGTTCTGGATTAATTGAACGATCGGCTTCGTAATACTGCCAGATAGTCGGGCCCCCAGTGCCAGCGCGATCAGAAGCATAATTACAAAAATTGCGCTTACAATTTCTTTGATGATCGTAATACTGCGAAACATATCGTCGAAGGGGGTCATATGCAAATACGTCCAGCCCGTATAGGAGGATTTGGTTTGAGCTGCGAAAAAGGTTCCGCCTGTGTAGGTTGCAATACCATAAGGCTGCTTTCGCCCAAGCTCGGCCTGAATATCGCTGTCACTCAACAGCGGTGTTTCGGGATAGATCATACGTCTTCCATCGGTGATCATTAGCTGTCCGTCATCACCAGAAGTCTGCACACGGTCGGCTACAATCCGGTCAATCCGTACACGAATCGCCAGCGTTCCGAGTCCGTTCAGGGTAAAGTTGGAATCCGTAAAGGATTTGAACTGCCTCGCAGCCAGCAGGGAGGAGTGACCCGCCACATACCATGCATTGGAGCCGTCACGTTCGTCTGCCAGCATCGACAGGGTGGAGCGAAGCTCCTGAGGAATGCCCTCGCGGTTGCCCGCACTCATGACTTGCCCCTCTTTGTCGATCACCATCATGGAGTAGATATAGGTTTCAGAGCCGGCGAAGGCGATAAGCCTGTTCGTTATTTTTTTACGCAGCACCATTTTGGCATAAGGTGAGGTTTCCTTCTCCAATTGTAGCAGATAACGCTGAAGCTGCTCATCTGTTATCACCTTGAAAGTAACTTTTTCAACATCCTTCAGCTCATTTTCAATACCGATTGAGGAAATATTGAGCACTTCGGATGTCTTTTTATACATTTGATTATCATAAATATGAAATACGTATTTAAGTATGACTGCAACAACCGCAAAATTAACCAGCATGAGCACTGTAATCAACAGCACCATTTTATGATGGATTCCGGCATTTTTGAAAGCGCTTTTAAAATAGGTTATCAGTGGATGTCGCCTCCTTCGCTCGTCCTGTCCGGTCCAGTCTGGAATGGAGATTGCCTGATAAAGCTGTACATCATACAAAATACCCCAAGCCTTGGTCATTCGGCAAGAGGTATTTGTGTTCGCTTAGCGTTTGTCGGTTGGTTCCGATGGGTCCGCCTTGCTCATATATTCATCGTATCGGTCATCCAGTTCCCGTGCCATGCTGCGGTATTTACGCGTCTCCTCCACAATAGGGTCGATATGGGTTTGAATCCGCACCTCATATTTAGGAGTGAGCCGTTCGCGTTTTTTGGCCTCATTCTCACGAATTTCGCCTTCCATCAGCATTTCACTGAGCTCGCGTTCCAATTCTTCGGATTGGCTCATCACGCTACCCTCCTTCAGAATGATCTGCGTTTTATTATAACCCGGTTGCGTCTGCTTCTTTCAGCACTTGAATGAGTTGAGAATGAATAGCCGTATTGGTCGCTGCAATATGTCGCACACTCAGGTCATAAGGTCTACCGAGCGTATCTGTGATCGTTCCCCCCGATTCCTGCACCAGCAAAGCGCCCGCTGCCACATCCCAAGCATTCAGACCGATTTCACAGTAAGCTGTAAGCCGTCCTGAAGCCACATAGGCCAAATGCAATGCTGCCGAGCCAAGCGCCCGGATGCCTCTCACCTGAGGTGTAAGTGCCTGTGTAATCTTCATATTCAGCGGCTGTGCAAAAGTGCGGTCCGGCGGGAAGCCGATGCACACCAGACTATCTCCCAGTGTTTCTTCTCTGGATGCTCTCATTGGATTGCCATGCACATACGCGCCCTTACCTTTTTCAGCCACAAACATTTCGTCGCGGGACGGATCATAAATGACACCGACAATCACCTCTCCACGGTGGGCCAAGGCGATAGATACACTGTAGTACGGCAGGCTGTGTACAAAATTAGTTGTGCCATCTACCGGATCAATAATCCACAAATATTCCTCTTCACGAGCAGCCTCCAACGCACGGGCCGAAGCCTCAGCCCCCGGCTCTACACTCTCTTCGCCCAGAATGGCATGGTCGGGAAAATGGGTAAGAATCAGTCTGCGGATCATTTGCTCCGCACCTTTATCCACTTCGGTCACAAGGTCCGTCGAAGACTGCTTGGTGCTTAACTGCTCAACGGTACCCAGTCTGCTTTTGATCCATTCCCCGGCTTTGGATGCTGCGTTAATGGCCACAGCGGTATAGCTTTTTCCTGATACGATATAGGGAACCTTTTCGTTTTCATGTTCATTCAACGTGTTCACTCTACTTTCTATATCATTGTTACGTGGTTTACGAAGCTGCATTACAGCACAGTTTCTTAACCATCTCTATTAAAGGTACACATCTAGTTTACACATTCTAGTATACACAATAAGCTTCATAAAGTTTCTCTAAATGGGAGCATTATCCGCGGAACACTATTCTTTAAGGCGTAATTTCTACCGAAGCCCCATCCAGCACCTTCACTCCGTCACCTTCCCGTGTACGCAGTTCGTCCATCAGTCTGAACAACGCTTCATCCTTGCGTTTGGCTTCAAGCATGACATCAATCCGATCCGTATATCCGGCAATGTTGCGCAAAAAAGTAAGCAGCGGCTCCACCTGGACACCGTCCGCATGACCGCGGGGGTCTTTTTCACTTTTGGGACTGGATGCATGGATTTTGGGTGGTAGTGGATCATCGGGAGAAGATCCCGTTTGAGCCAATTCCCCTTTCCAGGTATCCAAAATGCCAGGCCACAGCTCCCACGACTTCTCGCCCTCGTTATTTACCCATTGATGATGAATGTCGAGAACCATCGGCAGCCCCGTCCGCTTGCACGCATCCAGCGTTTCCATCGCATTAAACGTTTTATCATCATTTTCCAGCGTCATTCGTTCCCTTAACGAAAGCTCCAGCGCACCCACTTGCTCTACAAAACGCTGACTCGACGTCACCTTGTCTCCATACGCGCCGCCGATATGAATGTTGTTCTTGGCTTCCGCACCAAGTCCCATCGCCTCCAGCATCGCTTTATGATGCTTGAGATCGTTAATGGAGCTTTGCAGCACTTCCGGGCGGGGAGTGCTCAGCACTGTAAAATGATCCGGGTGAAACGATACCCTCATCCCGTTCGCTTTGACAACATTCCCGACCTCTGCAAAATCAGCGGCAAGCGCCTGAAAAGGGTCCCAGTCACGCAAATCCTGATGAGTTGCCAGCGGAATCAGCTTGGATGAAAAACGGTACACCTTGATATCGCTCGCCCGATTATGACGCAGCAGCCGCAGTGTATTATGCAGATTTTCGGCTGCAATCCGCTCCAGTTTGCGAATCGCGGCCTCTCGATCTCCAATTTTGTTAAAGCTGGCGAGCGTCATCGTTTTGGAGGGCGACGCATTTTGTACGGTAACTGACATGGCTACATAGCCGAACCTTACTATCATAGGGTGTCCTTCCTTTCAGCAGATCGCAGTAAATGGCAAGGCCGCTTTCGTTCTGTGACCTCAATCCCTTTTCTACTGATCATACCCGGAAAAGCTCCCTCTGATTCGGCGTGAACCAGTTCTTGTCCTGCCTATTGCGCTCCAAAAAACATTTCATCCGCCAAGGCGGTCTGAATTCTTGCTTCCTCTTCATTCAGTTTGCGAATGAGGATCATTTCAACCTCGGTCACTTCGTCGCCCTGAAAATTGATTTCGGCAATACAGCCGACAATCTGCACGATGGCAACTGCCACATTGTCCGCACTGTAAGCGATGACCTTCTGGCCTGTCGGGAACACACGCAGTCCGGATTTAACCATTTTACCGCGTCCGTATTCCAGCAGTTCGTACAATTCCTGTTCGCTCTTGAATTTGCACACCGAGTTAAATTCCGTTTGAAAGCCCATGTTTAGCCGCCACCTTTCGTGATTAAGGATTTGCAAATCCTGATTGTAAACCGTGTATATGAACAAAAAGGGGAGTGATCAGCTCCCCCTGGTTCGTTTTATGAGTTCTCATAGTGCAGCGCAGACCTGCGTTCATAACGCTCCAGTGCGAGCGCAATCATGCGGTCCAGCAGGCTTTGATAGGATACGCCCGTTTCTCTCCACAGCAATGGATACATACTGAACGGCGTAAAGCCCGGCATCGTGTTTATTTCATTAATTAGAATATGTCCGTCCGAACGTCTGACGAAGAAATCGGCTCGGGAAATCCCGCAGCCCTCCAGAGCGCGGAATGCCTGCAATGCAGCTTCACGGATACGATCCGCCACTTCCTCGTCCAACGGTGCCGGAATGAGCATTTCTGATTGGCCGTCCGTGTATTTGGCAGCATAATCGTAATAGTCACTGGACGATACAATTTCCCCCGGTACGGAAGCAATCGGCTCGTCGTTGCCAAGTACGCTGACCTCGACCTCGCGGGCATCGACATACTCCTCCACAATGACCTTCAGATCAAATTGCAGAGCCAGCTCGACTGCTTTTTCCAGCTCTTCCCGGTTATTGGCTTTGGAAATGCCGACACTTGATCCCAGATTCGCCGGTTTGACGAAGCACGGGTACCCTAACTCGGTTTCCATGTGGCGCACCAAATCATGACTCGTTTGTGACCACTGTGTACTGTTAAAATAACAGTATTTCACTTGCGGCAATCCTGCATGCTCAAACAGCTTCTTCATGACGCCTTTGTCCATCCCTGCGGCAGAAGCCAGCACACCTGCACCGACATAAGGCATATCTGCCATTTCGAACAAGCCCTGAATCGTTCCGTCCTCACCAAAGGTGCCGTGCAGCAGCGGGAACAGCACATCCAGCGTCTGCTCTCCGTACAGCTTGCCAAACAACGTATCTAATGCCGCCTTCGTACCGCCCTCTGCGCGCTCCAGCTTCAATTGCTCTACGGAAGCCAAAGGTGCGTCAAGCAGCAACCCTCTGCGCCAATCGCCAGCCTTCGTAATATAAAAAGGAATAATCTCGTATTTCTCATAATCAAAAGCGTTCAGTACCGCATACGCCGTTTGCAGCGAAACCTCATGTTCGCCCGATTTGCCGCCGTACACCAGCCCTACGGTCAATTTTTGTTTTGCCATGCCTATCCTCCGCTTTCCTGCTTTCGTCATTGTGCCTGATTTGCGTCACTGTACCTGTTATAAACATTTCATTTAAAATAGTCGGCGATATGATAAAAGCGATACACCGTGTTGTCCGTCCACGCATACGAATTTTTGTAGTCCCAATAACGATGTCTGGAGCTTACTGTATGCGCATTGACAAGCGGCATCCCGCCCGCATCAAAGGCCGTTACCACCGTGCTGTGCTGAAAGGTGCCGTCACCATCCCAATCATAAAAAATGACGTCCCCCAACATTAGCTGCTCCGGACGACTCACCTGCTCGGCAGTCAACCCCCACGAGCTGGAGCCCAAATACCGCTCCAGACTGTTGGAAACCGCCCAACTGTAGCTCCACAGCTCATGTCCAGCGACCCGTCCTTTGTACCACCAGCCCGATTCTCTTTTACCAGTATAGTGGATCGGTGCGCCCCCTGCAAAGAGGCATTGCGAGATATAATTGGTACAATCCACATCAAAACCTTCAAACTCCGGGTTGAAGCTATCCCACCACTGATCCGCATAGGCTGCCGCCTCTTCCCGGCGATATCGGCTGGGGCGTGCTGATGAGCCAAAACCCAGTACACCGCGATTCAACAGCGGTAGATTCCCTCCCTGATTAAACGACGCCTGTTCAAAAGGAACCTCTCCCCCGCTGGCTTTCGTTCTGCCGGATCACGCTCGATTCTTGCCACCTGCCAGGCTTCACCCTCGCGCGTGAACGTCAGACGTTCCCGTTCAATACGATCCTCCCGGTGGGTCATTCCGCCTTTTTCATAAAAGAGCCGGACATGCAGTTGTACATCCACCACAGCCTCTTCCGGCGTATCCTGCACAATTCGCAGCGGCTTGGCGCGTGTTTCGCTACGTAATGGAACGGTGTTCCGCTCGTTATACCACCGTTCCAATCTGGCCGTACGGGCCGCACGCTCCATCCGCTGACCTACCTCCAGATATTCATCCGGCTGTGGAGCGCTGTTCACCTCACTCCGGTTATATTGGTTCACATAAGCAAAAAGGGCCTGCTTCCATTCCCGCTCCCCCATCCCTGTCCCTCCATTTCCGTCCCGCCATCCCTGTTTGGGAATAGCCGGGATACTGAATAACTTTCTTACTTCCCTCTATAGCCTGATATGGCTCTCTATCTATAAGTATGAATCTCTAAAGCTTGGTATGAACACGGAAACACGAGAAAGAGGAACGTTTTATTTTCCAGGCTTCGGTGTACAAATTAGGCCAAAAAAACTTTACGTAATCGATTGAAAACGGTATACTTAATACAGAAACAATATTTTGAAATTAGGTTTCATCTAATGAAACTAATTAAAATCATCTTCTCCTCTATTATGAAAATAACGGTTATCCATAGGTTAATCGGTTATTCTTCAAATCAGCCATGCTGCTTTCATGAGAGCGTAACCAAATTAAACCAACTGTGCAAGACGTCGAAAAAACGACATCCCTATTTTCCCCAAGCATCCACTTCAAGGAGGTAATACTTATGTCAGGAAAAGATCAATTCTCCATTGCCCGCAGTCTCGAAGTTAACGGCAAGCCTTACCGTTACTACAGTCTCAAGGCACTGGAGGAACAAGGAAAAAGCGGTATCGCCAAGCTGCCTTTCTCCATTAAAGTGTTGCTGGAAGCCGCTGTGCGCCAATTCGATGGACGCGCAATAACTGAGGAGCATGTGCAACAGCTTACAGGCTGGGCAGAGGATCGTGACACCAACAAGGAAATTCCGTTCATCCCTGCACGCATCGTACTTCAGGATTTCACCGGTGTTCCGGTGGTTGTCGATTTGGCAGCCATGCGCGATACTGTGAAAAAAGCGGGCGGCGATCCGAAACAAATCAACCCGCTCGTACCCGTCGATCTCGTTATCGACCACTCGGTTATGGTCGATGCCTTCGGTACCAGCGAAGCGCTGGACTATAATATTAATGTAGAATTTGAGCGTAACGAGGAACGGTACCGTTTTCTGCGCTGGGCGCAAACGGCGTTCAACAACTTCCGTGCAGTGCCACCGTCCACCGGTATCGTCCATCAGGTCAATCTGGAGTATCTCGCATCCGTGGCCACCACCAAAACCATTGACGGCGAAACCGTCGTCTTCCCGGATTCCCTCGTCGGAACGGATTCCCATACGACGATGATTAACGGCCTGGGTGTTGTAGGCTGGGGCGTCGGCGGGATTGAAGCAGAGGCGGGAATGCTGGGGCAACCGCTGTATTTTGTCACTCCCGATGTTATCGGCTTCAAGCTGACAGGCAGTCTGACGGAAGGCTCTACCGCCACCGATCTGGCACTCACCGTAACCCAAATGCTGCGTAAAAAAGGCGTAGTCGGCAAATTCGTGGAATTTTACGGACCCGGCCTGGCTAACATCAGCTTGGCTGACCGTGCAACGGTTGCCAATATGGCACCGGAATACGGCGCAACGGTTGGCTTCTTCCCGGTCGATGCGGAAACGCTGGCCTACCTGCGCAGCACCGGACGTTCTGATGAGCAAGTGAGTCTTGTAGAGGAATATTACAAAGCGCAAGGCATGTTCCGCACATCCGACACGCCGGACCCTGCGTTCAGTGATACGATTGAGCTGGATCTGGCTTCGGTTGTACCAAGTCTCGCGGGTCCCAAACGTCCGCAAGACCGTGTTGAGCTTAGCCGCATGAAGGAAACCTTTGAAGGCATTATCCGTACCCCTGTGGACAAAGGCGGCTACGGACTGAGTGATGAAAAGATCGCGCAGAAGATTCCGCTGACCCACCCGGACGGCTCCACCAGCGAGCTGGGTACTGGCGCAGTCGTGATTGCGGCTATCACAAGCTGCACAAACACTTCCAACCCTAGCGTTATGCTGGGCGCAGGCTTGCTCGCCAAAAAGGCAGTACAACGCGGGCTCAAAAAGCCGGGCTATGTGAAAACCAGCTTGACGCCGGGCTCCCTTGTCGTGACGGAATACCTGCAAAAAGCCGGGCTGATCGGTCCGTTGGAAGCCCTCGGCTTCCATGTGGCAGGCTACGGCTGCGCAACCTGTATCGGTAACTCCGGGCCACTTCCTGACGAAGTGAGTCAAGCCATCACAGACCACGATTTGACGGTTGGCGCAGTCATTTCCGGCAACCGGAACTTTGAGGGCCGCGTACATGCGCAAGTCAAAGCCAACTACCTCGGCTCACCGCCACTGGTTGTTGCTTATGCGCTGGCAGGTACGGTGAACATTGATTTGGTGAATGATCCGCTCGGTTACGATCAGGACAATCAGCCGGTCTACCTGAAAGACATCTGGCCAACTTCCGAGGAAATTAAGGAAGCGATCAGCCTGTCTCTCAGCCCGGATATGTTCCGTCGTAAATATGAGAATGTATTTACTGCCAACGAAAAATGGAACTCCATTCCGGTTCCTGAAGGCGAACTGTATGAATGGGATGAAAAATCAACTTATATTCAAAATCCACCATTCTTTGAAAAACTTCAGGATGGCGTGCAGGATATCAAGGAAATCCGTAATGCCCGTGTGCTTGCCCTGTTGAATGATTCGGTCACTACGGACCATATCTCACCAGCAGGCAACATCGCCCCTTCCAGCCCGGCAGGACTGTACTTGAAGGAGCATGGCGTGGAACGCAAGGACTTCAACTCCTACGGCTCCCGTCGCGGTAACCACGAGGTCATGATGCGCGGTACATTCGCCAACATTCGTATCCGCAACAACGTAGCTCCCGGCACCGAGGGCGGCGTGACCAAATACTTGCCGACGGATGAGGAAATGTCCATCTACGATGCATCTATGAAATATCAGGCAGCCGATCAAAACCTGATCGTTATTGCCGGCAAGGAATACGGCACAGGCAGCTCCCGTGACTGGGCAGCGAAGGGTACGCTTCTGCTGGGTGTCAAAGCCGTCATTGCCGAAAGCTTCGAGCGGATTCACCGCAGTAACCTGGTCGGCATGGGCGTGCTTCCACTGCAATTCCAGGAAGGCTACGGCTGGTCCAGCCTGGGTCTGAACGGTCGTGAAACATTTGACATTCTTGGCATCGACAATGACGTGAAGCCGGGTCAAGAGCTTACCGTTGTAGCCAAACGCGAGGATGGCACAAAGTTCGAGTTCCCGGTAATTGCCCGTCTGGACAGCACCGTCGATATTGATTACTACCATAACGGCGGCATTCTGCAAACCGTATTGCGTCAGATGATTCAAGAATAAAGAGCGAATGAATAATAAAAATCCCCTTCAAAATGCAGTGAAAAACTGCAAATTGAGAGGGGATTTTTAACTATAAATGCATACTCGAAGCATTCAGGAGAAAACATATGCCTATGATTGAAAATACGAGGGTTATAAGAACTGTGAAGAGACCAGGCAGACTTTTCATTATTGAACCCTCTTCACTATTGAACTGGCGGCTGAGATAGGGTTGAAATATAAGCAGAGATGCGATGCGTCGTCCACCACGCAATTTCATTCGAAAGCAACCATGGAAACCTCAAACCGATTAGACGATTAGGTTTTAATGTAGTGAATGTTATCCCTACTGCTAAATGTAATATAGACGATAGGATTAAGACCATATTTAAAGTGCTGAACAGAAACTTGCCTGAATATTTCAGCATGAGAGCAAGGTAAATCAGATCCCCATCTTCGAACCTCCCTATAGCAGGAATCATACGATTTACTTTTATTATGCATTTTTTCAAAAACCAACCAGGAGAAAAACATCACAACAACAAAAAAGCCGCTCCCTCAGGACCGACTTCTAACCATTTTCACATCTAACCTTACCTTTATTCCCACCAGCTACTTCGAAATATCCAAAAAGCCTTCCCCGAACACGTCCCGCACGTCATGAATGGTGATAAACGCCGCTGTGTCGATAGCCTTCACAATCTTTTTAAGCGCCGACACCTCTTGTTTACTAATGACGATATATAGAACTTCTTTCGGGTTTTTCGTGTAATATCCGTGGCCTGACAGGACTGTAACTCCCCGATCCATTTGCGTAATGACCATCTCCGCAATTTTATCTTGATGCTCCGAAATGATCATGACCGCTTTTTTCGGGTTCAGTCCTTCAATCATGAAATCCATAACCTTCGTGCCGACATACAAAATAACGATAGTCAGCATGAGCTTTTCCGGGCCAATAATAAAATAGGACGAAAACGCAACAATCAGATCAAAAAACAGCAAGCCATAGCTGATGTTCCAATCCAGATATTTGTTGGCGATCCGGGCCAAAATGACCGTTCCTGCTGTTGTACCGCCCACCCGCACAATCAAACCAATTCCGATCCCCACCAAAACCCCGGCAAATACGGCATTAATCGTCGGCTCATGTGAATCAATCCGCCAGTTGGCCGTTAAATGTAAAAACAGCGAGTTAAAAGCAACCGCAATCACAGTGTACAGGGTTGTTCTCTTATCCAAAAATTTATATCCGACAATCAGCAGCAAGCCATTGATCACCAGATTGACGATCGAAGGGGACCACTGAAACAGGTAGTACAAAATAATCGTGACCCCTGTAACGCCCCCCTCGCCAAACTCATTCGGGATAACAAACAGATTAACAGCCAGCGCGAAAAAAAACGCACCCAGAATAATAAATGCAATGTCTGCAATTCTTTTTTCATATATGTCCTGGTCCTTTCTCAAACATTTCAACGGATGAATCGCCAGATGGATTGGCTGATTCTAGTAGCTAAAACACGCTTACAACCAGTTCATGGTATCCACTCCCAAACATAAAGTCAATACAACTTTGACACTTTAATTCGCCACCAGACTGACTTCATATTGACTTATATAAGGATATTCGACAAAAAAACACAATCCCGACTACTAAACTAAGAAAACGGGCCTCTGGCCCTTGTTTTGGAACTAGGCACATTTCCCCTCAAAATGACCATCCGCCTAATCCAAATTTTGGACACGTATGACCATTTTCCTGTTTTATGTCAAAAACGTTTTAATTTGAAAAAATGCGTTTATAATGATTGAAACATTACCAAGCAGTCTACCCGGTATTACGACATCAAGTACATACGAATAGTCCTATACAGACGTCCTAAGCAACTCAATCTGAATTTGACAAAATGGAATTGGAGGAACAACCCACATGAATACAATGAATTTAACTGTACACACCTTGATGCCTTTCCATCACCAATACCAACGTGCCAACGCGGTGAGTATGCAGAAGAAAGAAGACAGCTCGGAGAAGAAGCTCAGCTTTCAGGACATTTTGAATGAGAAAATGGGTAAAAAATAAAGCCGCCGTTTATCCGGTTGCATGATCTCGCTTTACATAAGCTAAAAAGCCGTGGCTTCCTACATCATCTGTAGAGAACCACGGCTTTTGTTATTCATACGTTCATAAGTTTAAGGATTTACTGCCCGGCATCCCGATACTGCTCTGCCTTCTCACGCATCCCGGCGGCTACCGCTTCTTCGGTGTTCAGCCCCTTATCCGCCGCATAGGCGCGAATGTCCTGCGTGATACGCATACTGCAAAACTTGGGACCGCACATCGAGCAAAAGTGTGCTTCCTTGGCTCCCTCTGCTGGCAGCGTCTCATCATGGTAGGACAAGGCCCGCTCAGGGTCGAGCGACAGATTGAACTGGTCGCGCCAGCGGAATTCAAAGCGTGCCTTGGACAAAGCATCGTCCCGCTGCTGCGCCCGTGGATGGCCTTTCGCCAGATCGGCAGCATGTGCCGCAATTTTGTACGTAATAACACCTTCACGAACGTCATCCTTGTTCGGCAGACCCAAATGCTCCTTCGGCGTAACATAGCACAGCATGGACGTCCCGAACCAACCAATCATCGCTGCCCCGATCGCCGAGGTAATATGATCATAGCCAGGTGCAATATCCGTCGTGAGCGGTCCCAGTGTATAAAAGGGAGCTTCCTTGCAAATCTCCATTTGCAGGTCCACATTCTCCTTGATTTTGTGCATCGGGACATGTCCCGGCCCTTCAATCATAACCTGAACATCATGCTTCCAGGCAATTTGCGTTAACTCGCCCAACGTATCCAGCTCAGCAAACTGTGCTTCATCATTCGCATCATAGATACTGCCTGGACGTAGACCGTCTCCGAGGGAAAAGGCCACATCGTAGGCTTTCATAATTTCGCATATTTCTTCAAAATGTGTGTACAAAAAGTTCTCCCGATGGTGCGCAAGACACCAAGCCGCCATGATCGACCCTCCACGGGACACAATTCCCGTCATTCTGCTTGCCGTCAACGGAATATACCGCAGCAGCACGCCCGCATGAATTGTAAAATAGTCCACGCCCTGCTCCGCCTGCTCAATCAGCGTGTCACGATACAGCTCCCATGTTAGCGCCTCTGCTTCGCCGTTCACCTTTTCAAGCGCCTGATACAGCGGTACAGTCCCAATCGGCACAGGGGAGTTACGGATGATCCATTCACGCGTCGTATGGATATTACGGCCTGTGGACAGGTCCATGACCGTATCCGAGCCCCAGCGTACAGCCCAGGTCATTTTCTCCACTTCTTCCTCGATGGAGGACGTAACCGCAGAATTACCAATGTTCGCATTAATCTTCACGTGAAAATGACGACCAATCACCATCGGCTCACTTTCCGGGTGATTGATATTTGAAGGCAAAATAGCTCGTCCTGCCGCCAACTCCTGCCGCACAAACTCAGGCTCCACCCCTTCGCGGATGGCCGCAAATTCCATTTCGGGCGTAATGATCCCTTGCCGCGCATAATGCATTTGCGTTACACTACGCCCTTGCCGCGCACGGAGCGGAAGGTTGGTGACGCCGGGAAATTCAGCCGTCTCCCGTTTGGAGCCGGGCTTCAACCCGTTATCCTCCGGCTTGACGGCGCGCCCCTCGTAAACCTCCACATCACCCCGTTCCAGTGCCCAGGCTCGCCGTAATGGAGGCAACCCCTTACGGATATCGACCTGATAGGCTTCATCGGTCATGGGACCGCTCGTATCGTACACACGCAACGGCTCATGATGCTCCGTGCCCTGCGGCGTATGTGTGGGATGCAGGGCGATTTCACGCTCCGGTACGGCAATGTCCGGCCGCGAGCCTTGAATATATACCTTGCGGCTCCCTGGAAAGGGCTTCACCCCTCCTGTCTGTTCATCCACTGCGTTCCCTACTGTTCCTTCTGTTTCTGTCGGTTTCATTGTCCATTCCTCCCGTTTCGATGAAATGACACACCGATCCGGAACCATCCCCAGGCTGGCTATCTATGCAAAAAAGCCGGTTCCCCAGGGAACCGGCTAATCTAACGAACAGCTATGCAGACGGCTACGCACGCGGAAACATACTCCGATGCATTGCCGTAGACAGCGGCTACGTATACATTTCAATGGCCGATTACTTCCCTACGCTGGTATGATCCAGATCAGGTGCAAAGGGTTCGGAATCTAGTGCAATTCCATCTCAGCCCGGTATTACAGGCTCCCCCAGTAACTGTGATAATTCTATTCGCATGAGGCGGCTATAATTGACAACCCGCCATCCCCATCAGATTACTTCAAATTTACGGCTTTGGCAACCCTTCTCTGGTCCCTTTTTCCAAGATCTCCTGCATCATTCACTTAGATTGCCCCGGTTCCTCTCAATCCTTGCTACGGAAGCATAAGCCCCATTTCTTTTGCCGCCTCAATCAAAATCGGTGCAAAATCATGCAGCGTCTCGGGCGCTAGTCGGCTGACCGGACCAGATACAGATAAGGCCGCAGCGACCTGTCCCTTCCGATTCACGATAGGCGCAGCCACAGCAGCAGCGCCCGGCTCCCGTTCCTCATAGCTGGTCGCGTAGCCCTTCTCACGAATATCCTGCAATTGAGCCTTATAGACCTCCGGGTCTACCGAGGGCGGCCATTCATCCCCGCTTAGAAGGGCTTCCAGCTCCTGCGGCGGCATAAAGGCCGCCAGCACCTTGCTGGAGGCTCCTACAGCCAGCGGCATGCTTGCACCCACTGGCGCAACGCGGCGGATCGCCTGATTGCTCTGCACGGCCTGAATGCGGATACGCATGCTGCCATCGCGCAGGTATAGGCTGACCGTTTCACCCAGACGGTCACGCAATCCTTCCATCGCTGGCTGTAATAGGATCGCCGGCTCGTCGCTTTGCGACAGATGGGTGGACAGCTCCCATATCCGGATGCCGAGCCGGTATTTTTCCGTTGCGGGATTCCGAACGACAAAGCCCCGATCCTCCAGCGTGGTCAGCAGCCGATGAACGGTACTTTTATGTAAACCAATTTTGGAAGCAATCTCTGTTAGACCCAGATCGGAATCTCCGGTAAAACACATCAGTATATCAAGCGCACGCTCCACGGCGCGAACCGTTAATTTACGGTCTTCCATTGTGAACCGCTCCTCTTTGTTCCATATTCGTTTCACACCATGAAACATGGTTACATAAATTATATAGAATAGTCGCGGCTACTGTAAACCAATGTTTTTATGACAGCCATATTACAGAACGAGAACAAACATCGACAAATCTTTGCATCATTTTTACTTTTCCGGTTCAGCCGTTGACTTTGGATAACACGCATCATACGATAATAGGTATCTATACGGACATAAACTATCATTTTCAAGTGGAATTGTACCTAGAATTCTATGAAACGAAGTTCATTTTTATAGAAGGAGGCTCTTACATGATTTCGACATCCCAGCGCAGCTCTCAGCTACAGCATGCTGTCCAGGAGCCGTCCACCCCACTGATCAACCCCCGGCTGCTGCGGATCAAGCATGTTGTCATTGCCTTGCTGCTGTCGGTCGTATTTTTTCTGTTGTTTTGCTTTATTACCCTGCACGCCTATATCGCATGGGTACTGACGAATCCAACCGTCGCGCCACTGTACTCGAACCCGATGCAGGCCAAAGGCATGCCCTACGAGGAAGTCAGCTTCCCCGCCAAGGACGGCAGCCGGGTGGTGCAGGGCTGGTATATCCCGGCAGATCAATCGAAGAAAACGATTATTTTCAGCCACGGTTATGGGGCCAACCGCGAAGAAAGTTGGATTCCGATGTATGATCTGGCGCATTATGCCCACCGTTTGAATTTTAACGTTGTCATGTTCGATTACGGATTCGCATCACAAAATAGCAAAGCCGTCGCAACCGGAGGCAAAGCGGAATCCCAGCAGCTTCTCGGGGCCATCCAGCTTGCGAAGCAACGCGGCTCCTCGGAGATTATCGTATGGGGCTTCTCGATGGGGGCAGGGACCGCCCTTCAGGCGGGCCTGCAAACCAACGATGTGGACGCCATGATTTTGGACAGCACCTTCTTGCTGGAGCCGGATACGCTGTACCATAACATTCATAATCAAATTGATCTGCCTCGCCATCCGTCTCTGGAAATTCTGGAGCTGCTGTTTCCAGTCTTGAACGGTACCAGCCTGCATCAGATTCCATATCAAGAGGTCAAAGCGGAAAACTATCCGTTCCCGATCATGTTCGTGCATGGGACGCAGGATGAAAAAGCTCCTTACCCGATTGCGGAAAAGCTCGCTGCCAATCAAACCAACCCGCTTTCCAGTGTATGGATTGTCAAAAACGGGCTGCATGAGCTTATTTTCAGGGAGCATCCACGTGAGTATTTGCGGCGGGTATCGACGTTTTTAAGCGGTGTACAAGAGTTGGAGGACAAGAAAACTATCGCTAATGCCAGTAAACAAACGACTACGCAGTAATGGTTCTATTTTAGTAGCCATACTCCTTTCAACCTGGAGAAGCCCGTCTGTGGACACTTAACCCGTGCCGCAGCGTGGCTTCTTTTTTGCATCCAACTATGTATCCATTTGCCCCACATTACATATCGCGCCGGAGCCGGGGAGTTTGTAGACATATTCCCGATGAGACGGCGAATATACTGGGTACGTATGCATCCGGGTCAGGTTCTTGGGACCAGCCCGGATAGCCATAGTGGGATACGGGAGGTAAAAATGATGCTGAGTACTTACGGGTCTTTCCTGCCCTTGCGTGTACTGGAGGAAATCCGGCATTGGAAGCAGCAGGAAAGCTGGCATGTGGAAGTGATTAAGTCCGCTACAGAGGGCCTGGAGCCTGCCTACGTGCGGCTGCTGGATGACTGGAGGACAGTATTCGAACAGACGGAACGCACCGCTATAGAGCTGCTAGAAGAGCAGCGAAGCGCCCTCGATCCGGCAGATCAGGCGTGGCATCGTCAATGGGAGCAAACGTCGGCTGCTGCACAAGCACAAGCCAGGCAATCGGGGCAGTCGAGAGATTTGGGGCCAGGATCAGCGCCAGAAGCGTTACAATCAGCTAAGGCAACGGCAGAAGTGACATCAGATTCACAGCCTGTCTCACAAGAGCTGAATCGTCGTCTGGACGAATTGCTGCAAACCGCAAACCGCCAGTCACAGGAGTATGTACGGCAGCTCAGTCTGCTGACCGAGCACAGCCATGCGTTACGGCAGCAGCCGAAATCCACCGGAGTTGTGCTGCACGCAGCACATGAGAGTCAGTATTTCCTGATCTCCACCAATCCCTTTCAGGAGCCCGGCTCCATTGCGCGGGCCAGTGCATTGTATCATGTGGCGGCAGAAGGTGAGAATTACCCCGAGAATGCGCTGCGAGAGCGTCAGACAGGACAGACAGGCGGTTCGAGATGGGAAGGCCCGTGGGCGAATAAAGTCAAAGGCGTTCAATCCAACCAGAAAGAGCCTTCTGCTACGGAAAAACCTCCCCCGGCCGACCTGTTCCTATCGGGGGACATCGTTTACCGCCGCTTCCTTATCCCTATAATGCGCTTGAACCGTACATTGATGAAAAAACGATGCGTATCCACCATGACAAGCATCATCTAAGCTATGTAAATGATTTAAACAAAGCGGAGAAAAAGCTGGAGGAAGCCCGGAAAACGGGTGATTTTGACCTTGTGAAGCATTGGGAACGCGAGCTGGCGTTTAATGGCGCGGGCCATTATCTGCACACTCTTTTCTGGACGATTATGAGTCCTCAGGGCGGCGGAACACCCAGCGGGCCACTGGCGGAGCAGATCAAAAAGGACTTTGGCAGCTATGAGGCATTCAAGAAGCAATTCAGCTCAGCAGCTGAGAAGGTCGAGGGCGGCGGCTGGGCTATCCTGACGTGGAGTCCACGTGCAGGACGGCTTGAAATTTTGCAGGCCGAAAAGCACCAGAACCTGACTCAATGGGAGTCCATTCCGCTACTGGCGATTGATGTGTGGGAGCATGCCTATTACTTAAAGCATCAGAACGAGCGCAACAAATACATCGAGGACTGGTGGCATGTCGTCAACTGGCCTGAGGTCGAAAAACGCTACACCCAAGCCTCGAAGCTGAGATGGCAGCCGTTCTAAACCAAGACTCATCTGTACCAAGAATATGCTTTCCACTACACCTGTGAATCGTATCGCTCTCTGAGCGATGCCATTTGCTCCGTCAGTCCTTGCGGGTGTATCAGTGAGCCATCGGCAGGCAAAATCGCCGCCCGACTTTCGACTACCCGGCGCAGCGATGCCGTATACGCCTCAACAGACGGCACCCCGGCCAGCTCCGTCAGGCTGCCCATCGTTCCCGGATTCACCTGCGGATAATCCGGCTTCGGCACGCCCGTCGGCGCAGCTCCGGCTACCTCCGCATAGAACCGCTGCACCGCCTGTGCGCGCTCCGCGCCACTGCCCTCAATCATCACAAAAGCCGTGATGATATAGGCCTTGGCCTGCCGCCGCTGCGCAATGCCGCAAAACTTGCGGCCTCGGACGCTGACATCGTAATCGCCGGGACAGAAGGACCCGGCGATTTCCCCGGTCTGCGCCTCGGCGGACCACGGGGCCAGCGCATCGGCAATCAGCCCCGCCATAAGCCGAAAATCTTCATGCAGGCTGATTGCCCGCTGCGGATTCGGCAGGATCAGGGACAGGTTCAATACCCCCTGTCCAGCATGACGGCCGCTCCGCCCGAGGGACGCACGCATACCGAGGTTCCCGCATTCCGCACACGCTCCATCGCCTGCGGCGCGTACGGAAGCCTGCGGTCCCGGTGGCCGATCACCAACGCAGCCGGGTGCCGCCATAGATGCAAAACAGGCGCAGCTCCTTGCCCTACTTGCCGACAGGCCAGTTCCTCCCACGCCAGTGGAGACAAAACATTCGTCTGTGTAGTTGCGAGTGGCGCTTCAAACCATTGCAGATCAGGCAAAACCGTTGTTTTGGCTGCTGACATATGTACATTCTCCATACGTTATCCTCCTTCAAAGTAGCTATCCCGTCGTCTCTAATCTGATGTTAACAAAAAAGGGTGGCTACGCCTATGCGTAAACCACCCTTTTTTATTCATCCCATCATCGTCACGCCTGTTCGGTTAATCCTTGAGCAGCGAGAGGAACTCTGCACGCTGCGCAGCATCATCACGAAACGTTCCGCGTACCGCAGAAGTTACCGTTTTGCTGCCAGGCTTTTTGACGCCCCTTGAACACATGCACAAGTGCTCGCCTTCCACGACCACCATAACCCCGTGAGCGGAGACCGCTTCATTCAAAATATCTGCGATCTGTGCCGTAATGCGCTCCTGCACCTGCAAACGGCGCGTCACAGCCTCAACCAAACGGGCAAGCTTGCTTAGTCCTACAATTTTGCCGCTGGGTACATAACCGATATGCACTTTTCCGAAGAAAGGAGCCATATGGTGCTCACACTGGCTGTAATAAACGATGTCCTTCACGATCACAAGCTCCTCGTGATTTTCGTCGAATGTTACACCCAGCGCATCCCGGGGATCAACCTCATAACCTGCAAATATCTCCTCATACATGCGCGCTACGCGTGTCGGTGTTTCCAGCAAGCCTTCACGCTTGGGGTCCTCACCGATCAGTTGTAGAATTTGTTCCACATGGTACTCGATTTTATCCCGGTTATCCGCAGCTTTGCGGTTAATATAGTCTTTTACGCCAGCCACAGTAATCCTCCTCTGTGCAACCTCATGCGGCATCCGTGCTTATGTTGCTCATTATTTCCGACGGCCCTGATTTTTACGCGGACCTGGCTGATTTTTGGAGAACTGCTGGTTCTTCATCATCTGCTGGGCCTTCTGCATTTGCTTCCCATTCAGGTTGTAACCCATCTGTTTGGCCATTTTTTGCAGCGTATCAGGATCGTTTTGCATCTTTTCAAGCTGTTTGCGAAGATAATAAGCACCGATGAAAAATCCCCCAACCAAACCAACAATCAGGGTAATGATCGGAATGACAATATTCCACACCACGAAGTCGTCACCTCTGTATATTTATATGAAACCTCTTGAATTATACACGAACCTATCATAGCAAAACATGGGACAGCTAGCAAATCACAATTTGCAAACGTATGTCCTCATTGCTTCTCCAAATCCAGCAGCTTCATCTTGTTCGGCAGGCCCCCGGCATACCCAACCAAGCTTCCGTTTTCACCCGATACCCGATGACATGGAAACAGGATGGGTAACGGATTTTTGTTATTTGCTTCCCCGACAGCACGTACCGCCTTTGCTCGGCCGATCGATTCCGCAATATCTTTGTAAGACACACTTTGCCCGTACGGAATATTTTGCAGTGCACGCCATACCTGTTCTTGAAAAGGAGTCCCTCTCAAATCATAGGCTATACTAAATTCCCGTCGTTCTCCCGCAAAATATTCACGCAGTTGATCTGCGGCTTCGCGCAGTTTTTCCGGCTCCTGCACATAGACATATTCCCCTATCCATGTCCGGGCCCATTGCTGAAGCAGTGCTTCCCTCGCATGAAAAACGCCATAGTCTATTCGGCACAGCCCCCGATCCGTAGCACACAGCGTCAAAGTGCCCACAGGTGTCTCCATTTCATTATAATAAATGGTAGTCGGTCCTTCTGAGACCTTTTGCTGTTCAGCCTGTTCTCGTTCCTCAAGTTTGGAATGCGCCTGCGCGACCATTTCGCGTACTTGCTCATGTTGTTCCTTCTCAGATGCTTGCTCGATCGCTGTCATTGCGTGTTTTCCTCCAATTCGGCTCAAAGCCCATGCTGCCGTACCCCGAAGCTCAGGACGCGGATCATCCAACAGAACCTCCGTCAGCTTGGGCACGGCGCTAATATCCTTGAAATTGCCGAGCGCAATAACCGCATTGCGCTGAATCGGCTTCTTTCCTCGCCAGGCTGCCGCACTTTGACCAAATCTCTCTTTGAATTCACGATTGCTCAAATCCAGTAACGGCAGCAGCAATGGCTTCACAATCTCGGGATCGGGTGTAAGCTCAGGATGATGATCCCAGTTGAGGCCCCGATTTTTGGGGCATACGATTTGGCAGGTATCACATCCGTACAACCGATTCCCGATTTTTAGCATAAATTCCTCATCCAGAAAACCTTTCGTTTGCGTCAAAAAAGACACACACCGCTGGGCATTAAGCTGCCCCGGTCCGACAAGCGCCCCCGTAGGGCACGAATCCAGGCATTTCGTACACTCCCCGCAACCGTCCGTCACGGGCTCATCCGGCTGAAAAGGGATATTCGTCAGCAGCTCACCAAGATAAATCCATGATCCCAGTGTTGGTGAAATCATCATCGTGTTTTTGCCGCTAAAGCCAATACCCGCCCGTTCCGCTACGGCCCGGTCCGACAGCTCTCCGGTATCCACCATGTTTTTCATAATCGCGTCGGGAACCCGTTCACCTATAAAAGCCTCCAGCTTTTCCATCGCCTCGCGCAGCACCAAGTGGTAGTCCTTACCCCAAGCGGAACGCGCCAAAATGCCACGGTACTTGCCTTTGTCCGACTTCGGCGGGTCCTTCATTTTGGAAGGATAAGCCACCGCAATGGCAATCAGGGATGCAGGCTGCGAACCGTACAATTCCGGGTAGATCCGTTTATCAATGTCCGGCTCCTCAAAACCGGATTCATAGCCTTTGGCGCGATGCTCTTCCAATATTGCTTTCAGAGACAGAAAGGGATCGGCGGATGCGAACCCGATGGAGTCGATGCCCAGCCCCGGAGCCGCTTCGATAATCTCCTGCTTGAGCGATGCCCAAGTCAAAGCGGTTCCAGCAGCCGTTGGTGTCTGTCCGCGTTGCATCCGATACTCACCTCTCTTTCATATCACTTATATGAGGATTTCTGTAAAATCCCCATATCTCAAATTTCAACAGAATATAGCAGCAGATGCTACCGTAAATTTTTAACAGCGCTGGTCGCCAAGAAATCACAATGATTGTTCAGCTCGTTGTCACTGTGACCTTTGACCTTCACGTACTCAACCTCATGCTTGCTCATCAGTTCCCACAGTTCTTCCCATAACTCCTTGTTTTCAACTGGCTGATTTTTACTGTTACGCCAGCCGTTACGAAGCCAATTCTTAATCCAGCCCTGTTTGAAGCAGTTTACAACATAGGCGGAATCACTGTGTACCTTTACATGGCAAGGCTCCTTGAGCAGCTTGAGCGCTTCGATCACGGCCTTGATCTCCATGCGATTGTTTGTCGTCATTTTTTCGGCCCCGGACAACTCCTTGCGATGCTCTCCATATAGTAAAACGACGCCCCAGCCCCCAGGACCGGGATTTCCCGAACAAGCGCCGTCGGTATATACCATCACTTCTTTCATATTTCTCTTTCCTTCCTGATCGGTCACCGCCTGCCCCGTCATGGTCCTGACGATTTGCACACGTTCCCCATTAATTTTCAGCATACAGACTATGGCTGCTCTACAGCCACTTCCACTCGGATAACGGCCAAAATACAAGCTCCGCACGCCCCAGCAAATCCTGAGATTTAATGCTGCCAAAATATCGGCTGTCCTTGCTGCCCGCGGCGTGTCGGTTATCGCCCATGACAAAAAAGTGCCCCGGCTCCACTGTAAAAGGACCATAATCACCGTCCTCAATCTCAGAGTCGGTGTAAGGCTCGTTTTGCAGCTTGCCGTTCACATATAGATGATTATGCTCAACCCGGATTACATCCCCCGGAGTGCCTATGACTCTTTTCACTAAAAATCTCGGACTGGACGGCTTGGAGTCGGGATCTTGTAATATCACAATATCACCCCTGCCCGGATCATGAAAATTGTAAACCAGCTTGTTAACGAACAAATGCTGGCTTTCCATCAGCGTCGGCTGCATTGAATGTCCCCTGACCGTAGACAAATTAAACACGAACAGGTTTAGCAGCAGCAAGACGGTCATCGCGATCAGAAGAGTCACCAACCAATCGCGTATGTAACTCCAACGACCTGCATGTTTGGACGTTTCCGGCGAAGGAAGCGGGCCTGACGAAGGAGCCAGTGTGTCCATAATAAACCTCCTCAACCCTGTTATAAATAGAAAAGCATATCCCGTACCCGATTGCAACGGTTACTCAGATATGCTCTAAATGGAAATATTAGCTTTAAAAATATTCGATTCTCTTTATATCCATTGCCGATTAATGAGGAGCCAAAATGCTGAGCTTCTGAAAAGTCTGTAAAATCTGACTTGCCCCGTAGCCCATCGCTTCATATAAAGGCATGGCCGCGCTGTTATGCTTGTCTCCGGCTACCCAGATGCGGCTAACCTTACGTTGCTGAAAACGCTGCTCCATAGACTCGACAAGCGATTTGCCAATTCCCATCCGACGATGGTCCGGGTGAATAGCAATACGATAATAACAACCATGATTCTGATCAATCGTGCCGATTAGAGCGCCAACCAGCTCTTCATCTTCTTCCGCAACGACGATCAAGCCGGAATCCCACGAAAGCTGACGGGCAAAAGCGCCCACCGTCTCTTTGTAGCACTCCTCAGACAAGGCAATCTGCATGAGTTCCATTACTGGATTCACATCACTCAATTGAAAGGAACGAACGTGCATAAGTAATATCTCCCTTTTCGTAAGCTTAATAAGACATTTTGAGACAGCACCGTCATTTTTACATAAATCCTTAAAGTTCTTAGCATGGTGTTAATCACAAGGCATTATGATAAAAATACGATCTGCTATATATGAATTGAAGAACAGGAAAAGGGTATATGCCCTCAAGTTCGTCATATCCGCAGACATGACAAGATATAGCAGACGACAAAAAAGCCGAAATTTCTGCTTCCTTGACCATTAAACCACACTTTTAGATGGAATACATCCCTTTTTCTCATGTAAGCGCTGTATATGAAGCGTTTACATTTAGAGCTGTATAATTCGCCTCTTATTACCTATACACCATGTATTCCAAGCGGGTTTTTGGACATGATAGCTACCAGGTCGTAATGCCCAGTTTGCTATTTTACAAACAAAAATGTTGATAAAATAGCCTGAATGCGGTTTAATATAACTGTAGAGGGTATTATTACATAGGAATACCTTACCCAAACCATATAATCAGGAGGGATTTTACAATGGCATTTCAATTACCAGAACTTCCTTACGCGAAAGACGCACTGGAGCCGCACATTGATGCGCTGACAGTAGAAATTCACCATGATCGTCACCATAACACATATGTAACAAACCTGAACGCAGCTCTGGAAAGCGCTCCTGAACTGCAAAGTAAAAGTCTGGAGGATCTGATCTCCAATCTGGACAGCATTCCTGAAAGCATCCGCACTGCGGTTCGCAATAACGGTGGCGGACACCACAACCACAGCCTGTTCTGGGAAGTTATTGGCCCTAACGGCGGCGGACAACCAACTGGCGCTATTGCTGAAGCAATCAGCAACGAGCTAGGCGGCTATGACAAATTCAAAGAAGATTTTACAAAAGCAGCTACAACACGCTTTGGTAGCGGCTGGGCTTGGCTGGTTGTCGGCAAAGACGGCAAACTGGCAATCACCAGCACTCCTAACCAAGACAGCCCACTCTCCGAAGGTCTGACTCCGGTACTTGGACTGGACGTTTGGGAGCATGCTTACTACCTGAAATATCAAAACAAACGCCCGGATTACATTGCAGCATTCTACAATGTTATCAACTGGGATGAAGTGAACAAACGTTACGCGGCTGCGAAGAAATAAGCCAGTAACAACATCTCTATCCTATAATAAAGGGCTGTCTCAAAAGTAGATTTTCTACGAGTGAGACAGCCCTTTTCAATTTAAGCTTCTTCGCTAAAGTAAATGTTAGATGTCTGTTTAATAGAGAAAGTGTCCATACTGTCTAGTAATAATAGGAAGAGGACGGGATGGAACATGTGGACCCCATTAAGCAAAAAGGATAATCTAATGAATGATGTGTTCAAGTTCATGTTAGACCTTGAAGAACCCTGGAAATTAGCTGATATTGAGTATGACCCGCAAGAAGAAGCATGGCACTTATTTATTGATTTTGAACGAGGAGCCCTGTTTGCCTGTCCGCATTGTGGAGCACCTTGCAAGGCCTACGATGCAGAGAAAAAACAGTGGCGCCATCTCGATATTTGGAAATGGAAAACCTATTTACATGCCCGGGTTCCCCGAACAGACTGCAAACAATGTAATAAAATCACGTTGATTCCCGTGAAGTGGTCCCGGCCGTTGTCGCATTTCACCTTGGATTTTGAGGCCTGGGCCATGCGTTTAATGGCTGAAATGCCCGTCAACGCAGCAGCGCGTGAATTACGAGAACATGACACACGCATGTGGCGGATTTTTCATCACTACGTCAATCAAGCCATGACCGAACTGGACGTCAGCTTAGTTCGGCGGATCGCCATCGACGAAACGTCCTCGCGTCGGGGTCACCGCTACATTACCTTGTTTGTGGATGTGGACACCAAAACGGTACTTTTTGCAACCGAAGGAAAAGGCAAAGATACCTTAGCGCGTTTCAACCAGTATTTACTACAAAAAGGCGTAGAATCGGCACAAATACAGGAAATCTGCTGCGATATGTCTCCCGCCTTTATTCGAGGTATTGAAGAGCAGTTCCCCACAGCCGAAATTACCTTTGATAAGTTCCACGTCATGAAGATGGTGAATGAAGCCGTGGATGAGGTGCGTAAAGCCGAGCAGAAAGAAGAACCTGGGCTCAAGCGAACCAAATATCTATGGTTAAAGAACAAAACGAACTTGAAGGCAGAGCAGCGAGATACCTTGGAAAGCCTGAAGGACAAAAACCTAAAACAGGCAGAGCCTACCGCTTAAAATTAGCCATGCAGGAACTATGGACGACCCCGCACGTCTTTGCTGACGTCTATTTACGGGAGTGGTTAGGCTGGGCTAGGCGCTCACAGTTGGGAGCGATGATGGATCTGGCAAAGACCGTGAAACAACATGAAGAAGGCATTCTGCGTTGGTTTCACAGCCGGATGACCAATGGTCTGCTTGAAGGCATAAATGGATTAGTGCAAGCAGCCAAACGAAAAGCACGTGGGTACAGAAACGTCCATAATCTAATAGCTATGGTCTACATGACCGCGAATAAACATCGGCTTCCAGCACTTGCAGCACACAGGCCCTAAACCCATTTTTACCCCGTTCCCTTTATACCATTTCTTTAAGAATCTACTGAAACAAGCTTGACTATGAACCTATTTCTATACGGCGTTACCCATCCAATAGAGCGAAGAGCCCAATTTAAATTGGTGCACAAAAGATTCTGTCCATTCGAGCCCTACTGGAGCCGCCAGAGTGAAGCTGAAAAAGGTTTGGCATTCCATGGTAAACTGGTGGAGACGTTTCTTAAATACAATCTCTGGAGGTTCATGGATGCAGACCTTTTTTCGTTACAACTGGATGATTCGGGAACAATGGTACCGCTGGTGTGAAGAGGTGCCGCAGGAGGAACTACTGAAAGAACGCGTCGGCGGGGTTGGCGGCATTCTGAAGACGTTGTTTCATGTCGTCGATGTAGAGTGGAGCTGGGTTCAAACAATTCAGGGCAAACCCGACTTTCAGGAGGACTTCTCGCGGTATGATACGCTGGACAAGGTTCGCGAGCTGGATGCGAAGTTTCGAATCGATGTCGAGCCGTTCGTGCTCTCCTGGCATGAAGGTCTGGAACGAAAAAGGTTTGAAGATCACCTCCCGGACGGCAGGATTGTGATTGATGCCTGGGGCGAGGTGATGCGCCATGTCATTGCTCACCAAATCCACCATATTGGGCAGTTGTCCATATGGTCCCGGGAGCTCGGCAAGCCTCCGGTTTCGGCCAATGTAATCGGCAAAGGGCTGATTGAGAGTGATCGTGGTGTCGATTAGCTTTAACGGCGTAAACGTATATCCATGTGAACACAGGGCCGTCCTCAGTAGTTTTTAACTGCTGAGGACGGACTCTTTTACTTTCTGGATATGTTTCGCATTACGTAAGAACTGCTTGCCGCTGCACACTCATCTGATACTGCTTGGGCGTAACGCCATACTTCTTTTTAAAAAGTCCAATAAAATAGGAAACGCTCTTATAATTCAAATCAAAAGCGACTTCCGTCACGTTCCGGTGCTGGAGCCATTGCTTGGCGAGCTGCATTTTTTGATTCGTTATATAGTCAAGCGGGGTTAATCCTGTTATTTTTTTAAACTGATTCGTGAAATTCGCATGTGACATATTATAGTTATCCGCCAAATCCTTCACATGCCTAATGCCAGGCAACTGCTCCTGAATATCCCGGATCGCTCGAAACACAGGATGCCGATGGTTCGTAAGCAGATTCTGCTCAAGCACCTGCATCTGTAGCAGATGATAGGCCATTTCCTGAGCGCTCAGATCAATCAGGAAATTTTTTCTTTCAGCGGGATGTGTCATATATTGCTTGATCCGCTCCATCGATGCGGTAAGTGAATCCGCCTTTTCGTTCAGCTCGCAGCGAACCACCGAATGGGTCGGGTAACTCTCCGGGACCTGAAATTCCTCCTCTACCACGTTCCTTAACCGTTCCATCAACTGATCGCTTAATTCAAAGACCAGTGCCTTGGTGTGTTCTTTGATTTTCATTTCAACGCTGGACTGTGGAGGAAGCAGGATAATCTCCTGAGAATCGTATTCAAAATGCTCCGTTTCATTAATTTTGACTTCTTTTCTCCCCTCCAAAATCGTACACAGCTTCGGGCATTCATATGAAGCATATTTCTCGTAATAATTTTCTGGAAGATCATAATACAAAATTCTGATCAGATCGGTTTCATATCCATATTGCAGTTCGCTATAACGATTAAAGTCGCCTAAAGTCTTGGAATGTTCCATCCGTCTCACCCTTTTAAAAATCACGATATTTTATAATAAAATGCGTTAGTTCCCGCCAATATAGGGCAGTATGATAAGGATATAAGGATGGTTGCAAGATCCTTTAATTCCATCATTATACCTTGATTTACCTCAAAATAATAACAAAGGTGGATGCATATTTATGACGGGAACTTCCAAATTCATGATGCCGGGTATGAGTCTTATGGGCTCAGGCGCACTGGCGGATGCAGGTACAGAAATCGGAAAATTGGGCTTTAAAAATGCATTGATCGTAACCGATAAGCCTTTAGTTGATATTGGGATTGTGGAAAAAGTAACAACCATGCTGGAAAGTCATAACGTAAAATCCGTCGTATACAGCGGCACACAGCCGAATCCCACGGTTTCCAATGTCAACGAGGGCTTGGCGCTGCTGAAACAATCCGGGTGTGATTTTATTATTTCGCTCGGAGGCGGGTCACCGCATGACTGTGCCAAGGGAATCGCTCTTTTGGCCTCCAACGGCGGACAGATCGGCGACTACGAAGGCGTGGATAAATCCGGGAAGCCTTCCTTCCCACTGATTGCCATTAACACTACGGCAGGAACAGCTAGTGAAATGACTATGTTTTGTATTATTACGGATGAAGAGCGTCATATCAAAATGGCGATTGTCGACAAGCACACGACACCACTCATTGCCGTCAATGATCCTGATCTAATGATGGCTATGCCCAAATCATTAACTGCCGCAACGGGGATGGATGCGCTCACTCACTCTATTGAAGCTTATGTTTCCACAAATGCCACACCGATCACAGATGCTTGCGCGCTTAAAGCAATTGAGCTGATTCGGGATCATCTGGTCAAAGCCGTCGATGACGGAAATGATGTGGAAGCCCGTAGCCAAATGGCCTACGCCGAGTTCCTCGCAGGGATGGCGTTCAATAACGCCGGATTAGGCTTTGTTCACGCCATGGCGCATCAACTGGGTGGCTTCTATAATCTGCCGCACGGGGTCTGTAACGCCATTTTGCTGCCGCATGTAGAGCGCTATAATGCCAAGGCTTCCGCCGAACGACTCACCGACATTGCCCGTACACTTGGCGAAAAAACGGACGGTGTTACACCGGAACAAGGTGCCAACCTCGCCCTGCACGCTATCGAAAAGCTGGCTAAACGGGTCAACATCCCTTCCGGGCTGGAAGAACTCGGCGTCAAACGCGAAGATTTCGCTGTTCTCGCCGCTAACGCACTCAAAGATGCCTGCGGTGCAACGAATCCGATTCAGCCTACGCAACAAGAAGTGATCGACATTTTTGAACAGGCGATGTAAATAAAGAATTAGCCTAAAACCTCAGCTACGACTATGGATAGGTATTGCCTATACGTACCGTTATTTAAATGAGATGTCGGGCTTAATAAAAAAAGAACACAAAAAAACTGCCGGGACTTCTCCCGACAGCTTGGGGACCTACATCAAGGTCCCTTTTTGCTTTGCAAAATATTCAGTGATCAGATCGAGGAACACCTTGGGAAACGCCAAGGTGTCCATATCGGCCTCGCTGATCCAGCGGTACCCCGCCAGCGGCGCCGTGCGCTCCTCCTGCTCCGCCAGCGCAAGCAACGCACCCGGCTTCGCACCGCTAGTGCTGTAGCCTGCCCGCTGCTCGGCAGCCAACGACTGTCCGCCAGCCTCTCCGGCAGGGCTGGCGACCTCTTCACACTGGAACACACGCAGGTTCCAGTGGATGTGGCTAAACGTGTGCTCCGCCTCACGTACAAACCGCACCGGACGCGCGAGCACGCCCTCCGCCAGCAAATGAGCCGCCAGGTGATCCATGGCTGGCTCATCCGGCACCGGGCCGTTGTAGCCCTCCGGCCCGACAAGCTCGTGCGGCAGCTCCCACATGCGGGCCAACAGGCCCTTGGCCGGGCGCTGACGCACGAGCAGGCGGCCTGCGTTCGCGCCGCTGCCCTCGATGAGGGCGACGGAACGCGGCTCCAGCCGCGGCGGCTTCGCCTTGGTCTTCACCGGTAGCGTCTCCTCACGTCCTGCCAATCGGCCCGAGCAATGCTCCATGACCGGGCAGGTCAGGCACTGGGGCGACTTCGGCGTGCAGACCAGGGCACCCAGCTCCATCAGTGCCTGATTGAAGTCGGAGGCTCTCCCTTCGGGGATCAGCTCCCTTACCAGACTTTCCATATGCGCTCGCGTGCTGCCTTTCATGATATCCTCTTCAATCAGGAAATATCGTGACAGCACCCGCATCACATTCCCATCCACAGCAGGCTCCGGCCGATTGAAGGCAATGCTCATAATCGCTCCCGTCGTATACGGGCCTACGCCTTTCAGAGCGGCGACAGCCTGCGTATCATCCGGCACTTCCCCGCCGTGAAGCTCAACCACTTGTTTCGCTGCAGTTTGCAAATTCCGGGCCCGTGAATAATAACCTAGCCCTTCCCACAGCTTAAGCACATCCTCCTCAGGCGCCTCCGCCAGCGCCTCAATCGTAGGAAAGCGTGCAATAAAACGGTTAAAATACGGAATCACCGTATCCACACGCGTCTGCTGGAGCATAATTTCCGAAATCCAGATGTAAAAAGGATTCCGGTGGCGGCGCCACGGCAAATCACGCTTGCTTCGTGTATACCAATTCAGCAGCTCGAAGCTGAAATAACGTTTTTGTTCCAATGTATGGGTAGTCATCACATCACGTCTCCTTATATTCAACAATCACAAAAGCAGAGGCAATGTTAGGTTGATGTGTAATACTCAGGTGAATGCTGTAATCCGAGCCGCCCGCACCTGGCAGCCCCAGTCTGTCCCACGCAGGGGCAGATAAATAAACCGTCGGCTTGCCCCCTGGCTCCGGTAAAATATCCATATCGCCGAACCCGATCACCTGCCCGATTCCGCAGCCGAAGGCTTTCGTTATCGCTTCCTTCGCGGCAAAACGCCCTGCAACAAACTCCGTCAGCCTGCCCTTTCGTTCCACAGCAAGGTCGCGTTCAGCCGGGGTCAACACCCGATTTAAAAAAGCATCTGCATACTTGCCTGCCAATATGTCAGCCATCCGGCTTATTTCCAGCACATCATGTCCAATTCCGTAGATCATTGGGTATTCCCCGTCCTTTTATACTTTACTGCACCTATTGTAACAGCGTGTCCACAACATGGCGAGTCACAAAGCCGTAAAAGCAGCACCAAAATATGTTAAAATAAGAGAGGCTATATGCGCATGTTGATTTAGCTTATATGCCTATTAAAAATTCCCGTAGAAAGGAAGGATAGGATGTCAGAATCACTCGTTATTGAAGCAGGTACGGAAGCAGGAACAGATGCGGTAATCCGGGCTTCCTGGTTTCCCGCCAAAAATACAGCCAAAAGCTTGCTCGTCATCGCTCATGGCTATAAGGGCTTTAAGGATTGGGGCATGTTCCCCTATATAGCAGAAGCCTTGAGCATAGACAATCATGTCGTAACCTTCAACTTTTCACATAATGGCATAGGTGAGGATCTGACGAATTTTACCGAGCTGGAAAAGTTTGCACGGAATACCTACAGCCGGGAACAAGAGGACTTGGACGTATTGCTGACAAATCTGCGAGCACGCCACGAGTTCAGAGAGCTGCCGTTGTTTCTGTTAGGACACAGTCGTGGCGCGGGAAGCTGCTTCATATACGGTCTGGATCATCCCGGCGAGATATCCGGCGTCATTTCATGGAATGGCGTAACTGACCTGGACCTGTTCACCTTGCCACAAAAAGAAGAAATGCGGACCAAGGGACGCAGCTACGTGCAAAACGCCAGAACCGGACAGCAGCTTCCGCTGGACCTTGTTATTTTGGAAGATATGGAGCAAAATCGCCAGCGCTTTGCCATCGTGGACAGGCTTAAAGACAGCCAACTGCCTGCCGTACTCATTCAGGGTACCGATGATTCCAAACGCCTGCGTGAAGGCTCTGCCCTGCTTACCTCGGTTCGTCCTGATATTGAATGGGTGCAAATTCAAGGGGGCAATCATACCTTCAATACCGTTCATCCGTTCCAGGGAAGCAGTCTTCCGCTGGATCAGGCGATTACCGAAACCCGCCGCTTTATTGAATGGATCACTAATTAAGCTACAACCTGTCGCCAAAATAAACGGCGATCCGCCGGGCGGATCGCCGCATTATTATTTTACAATTCCATAATTGTTCGCTGTTTAAATGCCTGGAATGCTTGTCCGCTTATGCGCTGTGCGTGTGAAGAAGCTTTCCAGCTTTTCACGTGCCGCCGGGTCAATTTCCTTGCCTTCCAAATAGTCGCTGTTCGCTTCGTAAGAGATACCCAGTTCCTTTTCATCCGTCTGGCCTTCCCACAATCCCGCTGTAGGGGCTTTGTCCAGAATGGCCTGCGGAACTCCCAGGTAACTCGCCAGCAAACGCACCTGACGTTTGTTCAGCGTGCTGAGCGGCGTAATATCAACGGCACCATCGCCCCATTTGGTATAAAAGCCTGTGATGGCTTCCGAGGCATGATCTGTGCCCACAACGAGCAGATTCAGCTCATTCGCAAGCGTGTATTGAACCACCATACGTGTTCTCGCCTTCACATTCCCTCTCACCTGCGGAGTAATGGAACGCTCAAGACCGATATCCTTCAACGAACGCTCTACTTCCACAGCAATCGTGTCCACCGCTTCCTGAATGTTCGTTTCCCCGGCAAATTTCAGGTTGAACGCTTTGGCTACTGCGTAGCTGTGCTCGATATCTTCCTGCTTGCCATACGGCTGGAATACTCCAAGCGTTTTGTACTCTTCACCTTGCTCCTGCGTCAGCTCGTCCGTTGCCTGCCTGCACAAGGCAGCCGCTACGGCACTGTCGATCCCGCCGCTGATGGCGATCAACAAACCCTTGCTTCCCGTTTTCGTGACATACGTCTTGAGGAAATCCACACGCTTGCGGACCTCAGCCTCTACGTTAATGGTAGGCTGTACTCCCAATTCAGCAATAATCTGTTCCTGCAAACTCATCAGATAAGCACCTCTTTTTTAGGAATTTCCTTCACAAGCCAACATGCAAAAGCCCCGGCAAGTTTCGCAAGCGAAAAATGCGGGGGCATAGCTTGAGCAGTTTTACCGGCAAAAACGGTCAAATGCACTGGTCAAATCAGCAGCGATTTGATCTGCCGAACGATCCTCCACCTGATGACGCTCGATGAAGTGAACCAGTTCGCCGTCTTTCAACAGCGCGATCGAAGGAGAAGATGGAGGATACGGTGCGAAAAATTCGCGTGCCTTCGCGGTTGCTTCCTTATCCTGACCAGCAAAAACCGTGTACAGGTGATCCGGTGTAATATCATGCTTCAGCGCTTCGGCTACCCCCGGTCGGCATTGACCTGCGGCACAACCGCATACCGAGTTCACAACGACCAGCACTGTACCTTTGGCATCAGGCAGCTTGGCCTCCACATCTTCCAGAGTACGCAGCTCCTGAATTCCGAGACTTGTCAGTTCATCGCGCATCGGCTGAACAGAATCTTTCATATATTGATCAAAAGACATTGACATATTCGTTCACTCCTTTTCGAAAAATCATGTATATTACATTGCTAATTTCAGCCTCTGCCGTGTTAAAGACATGGACATCTAATCTTTATTATACAATCTTTTTCACGCAGTTTGCAAAAATCCAGACATATATTTGTACAATTATTTCTGTATGGAATTCATGGAAGGGGATTCAGAATGTTCCCTGTAAGCAGGAATAGTTCTGCGCAATCGAACCCTAAACTGCGTTCCCATTCCTTCCACCGAATCTACGGCAATGGTACCGTGATGACGTTCCACAATGCTTTGGCATAAGGCCAGGCCCAGACCTGTCCCTTTCGTTTTGGTCGTGTAAAAAGGCTGGAACAGCTTTTCAAGCTGATTTTGCGGAATACCGGGACCCGTATCCTTCACTTCCAGCTCCACAAAATCGCCCTCTTCATGAGTCGAAATCGTCAGCACGCCTTTATCCCCCATAGCCTCCATCGCATTACGCGACAGATTAAGCAGCAATTGCTTCATTTCCTTAGGGTTCAAATGTAGCATAGTGATATGCTCCTCCAGCTTCAGTTCAATCGTCTGTCCTCTCAGGTTGGCATCTGCCCACAACAGAGGAGTGAGTTCACGAATAATGTCATGAAGATGGCATTGCTCCTTCTCGACAATTCGGTTCTGGGCAAGTGACAGGAAATCGTTAATAATTCCGTTCGCCCGATCCAGCTCCTCCATCACAATACGGTAGTAATGACCGAGGGAGTCGGGACTCTTTTCGCGCATGAGCTGTAAAAATCCGCGCACAACCGCCATTGGATTGCGTATTTCATGAGTAATGCCTGCCGCCATCTGTCCGACCAGACTAAGCCTCTCGAAATTACCCAGTTCGCTGCGCAGTGTCTCCAGCTCTGTAATGTCCTGCAAGGCGATAATGACACCTGTCGTTTTGCTTGCATGTTTATCACGAATGGGAAGGAAGCTTGAGAAAAACACTTTGGGAGACACATTTATAAAATCAGCACCCGCCTCCCCTTCAAGAGCCCTCGCAACCCGCTCATTGACCACTGGTGCAGTGCTAAAACCAAACAGCGATGTCAATGGACGACCCACCACCTCAGGGAGCGTAATAAACGGATCGACGTCCCGATAGAGTTCCAGCATCGTTTTGTTCATATGTATAACCCGTTCTTCGCTGTCCAGAGTGACCAGAGCTAACGGCATCAGATCCATAACTTGACGCAGCTTATCGGCTTCAATTAAATATTTGCTCGTAAACTCGGTCACATCCCGCCGTAACGCTATCTTCTCGAAGGCATTTTGCATCAGACTGACGACCATAAAGCTTGCCAGCACACCTACTGCAATGTTCCAAAGCGTCGTAAGGAGATCAGGAACATATACCCAAACATCCTGTTTGCCCCACAGTAGTGGGAATAACGCCTTAAACAGCATATCAGCTGCAACATAGGCAGAAATCAGAAGTTTTTTGTCCAACAATGTTCCTCTTTGAAAGAACTTGACGTGCAGCAGCATAAAAGGAAAAAGAATAAAACCCGTACCCACATACATTGGCGACATTGCCGTAGACTGCGCTATAATCAGAACACTGACCAGCGCAGAAGCGGCAAGAACAAATGCGGTGCGCCGTCTGCCGTACATGATGCCAACAGCGAGGGGGATAATTCCCAGGTTGGAAGGCAGGCCATAAGGAGACTGATATTGAAAGAGCGAACATAGCAGTATGGCCGGCAAGCAACACAAATAAAGGATCCCTTGATTAGATCCGGGAAGCAGATTGCCACCCCAAACCTTTTTCTTATCCCCACAATCCGTTAATATAGAGAAAAAACCCGCCGACATCACGGCAAGGAGAACTTGAAGCACACTTTCCTTCAACGCAATTAACAAGGACTTCTCCCCCTCATCATCTTTCCTTGACGCCGTTAGTTGAATTAAAGCACAGGCTACAATATATTACAATATATGTGTTAAAATCCCGGTATAGAACGACAAATTCTGCGAAACACCAGATAGATATGAAGATGACGGCTTTACGTATTTTCTGGAAAAATCGAGATGATGGCTTCTACTATCTATATATGGACTGAGATAATTTTATTCATCTATATATTGCATTCTAGAGCAAATGAAATCGAATACCCAAGATTGTGGTATGCTATATCTTTATACAAAAATACTGCGATAATGTGTATCTAAGATAACGGTATTACGATATGATGAAAATCCTGTTACTCCATTTTGGGTTTTCGAAAAATTTTTCTACAAAAAGGAAGAGGTTCATGAAATACGACGTTATTGTGATCGGAGGCGGCTCAGCCGGATTAATGGCCGCTGCGGCAGCCAGCGGTGAGAGCGCCAAGGTGCTTTTACTGGAAAAGGGAAATAAACTCGGACGAAAGCTGGGTATTTCCGGTGGAGGGCGCTGCAACGTCACGAATGCAAAAGAGCTGGACGAGCTGATTCGGCACATCCCCGGCAATGGCCGTTTTCTGCACAGTGCGCTGGCTGCCTTTGGCAACCGGGACATCATCGCCTTTTTTGAACAACTGGGAATAGCCTTAAAGGAAGAAGACAACGGGCGTATGTTTCCCGTGACGGATAAGGCCAAAACGGTTGTCGATGCTTTGGTAAACAAGGTACGTTCTCAAGGAGTGGACATTCGGACAGGAAGTCCCGTACAGGAGGTTCTTTACAAAGAAGGCCACACTGCCGGGGTAAGACTGCGTTCCGGTGAAACCCTTCGCAGCCGCAACGTTATTGTCGCGGTCGGCGGCAAATCTGTTCCGCATACAGGCTCGGAAGGTGACGGCTACGCATGGGCCGAGCAAGCAGGACATACGATTACCGAGCTGTATCCAACGGAGGTACCGCTGACATCAGGTGAGACCTTTATTCAGACGAAAGAGCTACAGGGGCTATCCTTGCGCAACATCAGCCTGACCGTGTGGAATGCGAAGCAAAAAAAGGTCGTCGTCCACGAGGGAGACATGATTTTTACACACTTTGGCCTGTCTGGTCCCTCCGCCTTGCGATGCAGCCAGTTTGTCGTTAAAGGGATGAAAAAGGATAAGACCAGCACGGTACTGCTGACTCTGGATTTGCAGCCTCATAAGCATGCCGATGAAGTCTACCGTGAAACACTGGAGCTGGCGGCAGCAGATGCCAAAAAAGCAATTAAAAACGTACTCAAGCCTTATTTGCCGGAACGCCTGATTCCGCTGCTGCTCCAGCAAACCGAGCTGCGTGAGGATTTAACGTACGATCATATTCCAAAGCAGCAATGGCAGGAGTTAGCCCATCGAATCAAGGCATTTCCGATTCGGGTGAACGGTACGCTCTCTCTGAAGGAGGCGTTCGTTACCGGAGGCGGTGTAAATTTGAAGGAAATTAATCCGAAAACGATGGAGTCCAAGCTGATGCCGGGATTGTTTTTCTGCGGCGAGATTTTGGATATTCACGGGTATACGGGCGGCTATAATATTACGGCGGCGTTTACCACGGGGCATACGGCGGGAACACAGGCGGCTTTAAACGAAATTCTTTAGGAGTGTGGAGACGCTACGCGTAGGCTTTGATCTTACAATCGCTGTCGCTTCTCCAGATTCAAATCCTCCGCTTCGCTGCATACCGCCACCACATCCTCGTTTTTTGGGGGAGGTAGGAAAAGGAGATTAAAAAAAGACTTAAATCATTCGTATTACTGATTTAAGTCTTTTTTTAATTGAAGGCGTAACGACCAAAATCTATGCCATTTTCTTAAACCTCAATAATGATAGGTAAAATCATGGGTCTTCTCTTCGTCTGACCGTAAATAAACCGACCAACATCATCTTTTAACATCTGCTTAATCAGTCCCCACTGACTCATTTCGATTTCTGTTAACTCGTTCACTGTGGACATAATCGTGTCGTGGATCTGACGCATGAGCTCTTCGGAATCCTTAACATATACAAAGCCTCTTGAAATGACCTCTGGTGTTGCGAGCATTTGCTTCTCGTTTTTGCTCAACGTCATCACAATAATCAGCATTCCGTCTGAAGAAAGCTTTTTACGGTCTCGCAGTACAATATTACCTACGTCCCCTGTTACCAACCCGTCTACCAAGCTATTGCCGGCTGGTACTTTGGGCCCCAGGGATGCCCTTCCCTCTTCAATTTGAATAGTGTCACCGTTATGGACGATAAATACATTCTCCATCGGTATCCCCACAGACTCCGCTAGCTGACGATGCTGATACAACATCCTGAATTCACCGTGTATGGGAATCAAATACTCGGGTTTCATCAGGGTCATCATTAATTTTAACTCTTCCTGGCTGCCATGACCGGATACGTGCATCCCTGTGGAGCTGCCTGATCCATAAATAACCTGGGCACCCAGCACATACAAGTTGTCAATGACCTGGGAAAGGTTTCGCTCATTCCCCGGTATGGCTCCCGCAGCAATGATGACCGTATCACCAGGCAAAATTTCGATTCTGGGATGCAAGGAATTGGCTAGTCGGGACAGTGCAGCCATCGGCTCACCCTGACTTCCTGTACATAAAATAGCAATTTCTTCTGCGGGAAACCGCTCTGTTTCCCCCGGCTCAATCAGCAAATCCTCAGGCATATGCAAGAAGCCCAGCTCCTTAGCCACCGATACCACATTTATCATACTGCGTCCGAGTAAAACCAGTTTGCGACCTGTTTCCACAGCCGCGTCAATGACTTGTTGGACACGGTTCACATTAGAAGCGAACGTGGAGATAAATACCTGCTGCTTGGCTCTGGCAAATGCATCTAGAATATGCCCGCCAACCAAACGTTCTGAAGGGGTAAATCCTGGCCTTTCCGCATTTGTACTTTCAGAGAGCAGCACTTTTACCCCCTTCTTTCCTATTTCAGCCATTCGATGAAGATCCGGAAAAGGTCCGCTTACGGGGGACATATCGAATTTGAAATCGCCGGTATGGACCACATTTCCTTCCGGTGTCTGAAAAAAGACACCCAGGCAATCCGGGATACTGTGGACCGTGGTGAAAAAGGATGCCTGAATCGTTCCCGCTTGAACGGTTGAATCCGCATCTATAAGATGAAGCTCAGCATCACGTAAAAGGTTGTGTTCCTTTAGCTTAATCTTAATTAATTCGATGGTGAGCTTTGTCCCGAATACGGGAATGTTGATCTGCTTCAGTAAATAAGGAATACCCCCGATGTGATCCTCATGACCATGAGTTACAATGAGCGCTCTGACTTTATCCTGATTTTCCAGCAGATAGGTGACATCGGGCACAATGAGGTCAATACCAGGCAAATTTTCATCAGGAAACTTGGAGCCACAATCGATAACGACAATATCCTGATCGTATTGGATGAAATACATGTTTTTCCCGATTTCATTAACACCGCCTAGAGCAGCAATGAGTAATCTATTATCAGCAAGCATCAAGTTTATTTCCTCCTTAGGAAAATGCTATCCATATTATTCATTTTCCCCGCAAACTTATGCACCATACAGGGAAAGAAGTGAACAAAAAAACCCTTGTCTCTAAAAGACAGGGGTTCTGTGCTTGATTTATTAGATACCCACCGCAGCCGAAAAGCAGCAAAAATAACAGCAACTAGCCACAGAATCGGGAATAGCTTGAAGATTACCTTTAGCCACTGTCCAAAGCTGATCTGGGCAATGGCCAATTCTGCCAGCAGTACGCCACCCGTCGGTGAAATGAGATTGGTTAACCCGTTACCGAATTGATACGCTGTGACTACGGCTTCACGATTAATGTCTACAAGATCGCCAAGCGGTGCAAGTACAGGCATGGTTAGTGCAGCTTCCCCCGAAGAAGAGGGTACTAGGAAAGTAATGATATTATGCGCAAGCAACATAATAGTAGTGAACAAATAACTTGGCAATCCTTCCAGGATGTTTGCGAGTGAATTCAATACGGTATCGATGATCATACCCTGCTCGGCGATGATCAGAATTCCGCGGCGAGACCTATGATCACTACAGCGTAGATACTTTTTTTATAACAAGTCATTAAAAAAGCTCTAATCCTTTTGTGGAAGAATTAGAGCTCCTATTGGGATTTAATTTATTGAGTGTTTGGTCATAACGAGGCTACTCCTACAATATACGCAAAAAATTGGTCTTACCCATGGGTTTGTCCGAATAAACTAAAATAGACAAATACATAACATCCAATAAAAAATCAAGGAGGAAAACACCATTAATACATTTATCAGTTATATTTTTCTTGGTCTGTCACTTTCGGCCCCCATTGGACCGATTAATGCTGCACAGTTGGATCGAGGTATTAAGAATGGGTTTTGGCATGCTTGGTTTATCGGGCTTGGGGCAATAACCGCAGATATAATCTATATGCTGCTTGTCTATTTGGGAATGATCCACCTTCTTAATGCCCCGTTTGTCAAAGCTTTTTTATGGATGTTTGGTTTTTTCGTACTTGTGTATACAGGTATTGAAAGTATCAAAAATGCAGGTGTGATTTCAGAGTCTGAATTAAGGGGAAATGGTAATACCCTAACCAACTCATTTCTAGCGGGCTTCCTGATGTCATTATTCAATCCTCTCTCCATCCTTTTCTGGCTTGGCATTTACGGATCCATACTCGCAAACGTCGCTAATACATATCCAGTACAACAGCTATTGATCTTTAGCGGAGCGATTGTATTAGGCGTGTTACTCTGGGATGTGACCATGGCAGCCGCTTCAAGTATTTTCCGGAGGTTTCTAAAAACCGGATTGCTTAAAACCATCTCTTGGATGTCCGGATTATCTCTTATCGGTTTTGGCTTTTATTTTGGTGTACAAGCATTTCAATTACTCTTTTTCCGCTGACTCTTGGTTTCTTGGAAAATTACCGAGACGCCTTCGTATGCTTTCGGCGAACCCATTGTACAATGAGGTCACATATTGCAATTAACAAAACAAGCAGTAAGCTGATGTAGACCCCCGGGCGGCTAAGTTTATGAAAAAATGATCCGACCACGGCCATAGCTATCAACAACAATCCAATCCAACGTTTAATATTGTTTGATCTGCTCGATTCCAGTAGCTTACCTGAAGACAGCAAAATAAAGCACCAATTATACAACAGCATTAAACCCGCTGCTGTAGTGATATATTCATATACTTTTCCCGGTAGCAGCAACGACATTACGATGGCTGAGATTAATCCAACGGAGATTAAACTAAGTGCATAAAGAGGATATTTGCCCTTCCACTTCCGTGAAAACAATTTGGGCGCATCTCCTTCCTGTGCAAGCGTAAGCATCATAGATGTCTCTGCATATAGAGATGCTGTCATTGTTGAGAACCCTGCAATAATAAGCACTCCATTAAATAAATGAGGCACAAAAACCAGATGATCGCTGCTGAGCGCAAGCACAAAAGGACTCTCTTTCGGGTTAAAGGCACTTAATGGCACCATAGACACAGCCAGACCAATCGAAAGCACATACACTACAACCAGCGTCATCAGCATCACTTTTCCTGCTTTGGGTGCATCCTCCGGTTTCTGAAGCCGATTAGACATAATTCCGAGCACTTCAATACCTCCGTATGCATAAAAGGCAAAAATAAAAGATGACCACAATCCCATGCCCCCAGTTGGAAAAAATTCTTTGTAACTGATGGGGAACTTTGGATTATATTTTCCTCCTCCGATCCAGCCTGCCAAAAGAGCAACGGCCAAGACCAGAAACATAACAATAGCTGCCATCTTAATGATGGCCAGTACATTTTCAACTCGATCAAAACCCTTATTACCAAAAAAAACAATCACAAGCCCTAAAATCCCGAAGCCTGCCGCAAAGATCCACATCGGTACCTGAGGAAACCAGAAGCGTGAGAATATAGACAGCGCGGTTAACTGGCTCCCATTAATAAGTAGTTCCGAGAACCAATATACCCAGCCACTGCCGAATCCTGCCCAACTCCCAAATGCTTTTTGGGCATAGGAACGGAAAGAACCCTGTTCAGGATGATCTGCCGTCATTCGCGAAAGAGCATCAAACACTATATACGTTCCCACTGCTGCCAAAAAATATGCAATCAGTACGGCTGGACCGCCAATTGAAATCGCTAAGCCGGACCCTAGAAAATATCCTGTACCGATAGTACCTGCAACTCCTAACAAGCTAAGTTGCCACCATTTTAGTTTTTTTTCTTTTTGCATATCTGACGATTTGTCCATTTAAAAAATCACCCTAATCCTGAATTTTGGGACAGATCTCTCCCCATTCTTTAGATTGCCCTCTCCAATATATTTCATGTGAATGAGTCTTCTTTATCTAAAAAAATGATATTGAGTAATTAATTAACTTATTATTAATTTAAAATATGGTGCACAATACCTTTCGAAACACTTCAATCACATTAAACGGAGGTATTACGCATGAGCGAACATCATTACCATGAGCATAAAGATGGATTTATCCCGAAATATCTACTTGAAAAATTAGCAGAAAGAGGTAATGAAGACGCAAGGAGAACGCTGGTACAAACAGAAAAAATCGAAAAAAAATCGAGGAAATAAAAAAAAACAGAATAGAAAGTAACTCTTTTCTAGCCAATGTCTCCGATCAATCCAAACGTTTTATTTACAATAGCGAAAACACGCCCAACTTTAAAAGAAAGCTGGAACGTAAAGAAGGTGACCTTCCTGCCCAAGATGAAGTTGTCAATATCACTTATGACTTTTGCGGCAAGACTCTTGAGTATTTCAAAAATAAGCTAGACCGGAACTCGATAGATGGTCAAGGTATGGATGTAATATGTAACGTTCACTTTAACGATGATCCTTCAGAAAAGGGATTGAATAATGCTTTTTGGGTTGGTGACCAACTTGCCTTAGGCGACGGCGACGGTCGAACGTTTATCAATTTGGCACGTAGCATTGATGTTGTCGCTCATGAATTTGCTCACGGTGTGACTCAATCTGTCAATGAGCTTATTTATGAGCGTCAATCGGGTGCACTGAATGAGCACTTTTCCGATGTGATCGGTACTGCTGTACAGCAGTATGTCAAAGGACAAAACGCCCAAACGGCAGATTGGCTAATCGGGGATGAAATTGTGGGACCAGCTTGGCCGGGAAAAGCGCTCCGCTCCATGAAAACACCTGGAACTGCTAGTGAAATTGACGATCAGCCTGACCATATGAGAGATTATAAAAAATTACCGTTAAGTAAGGATAATGGTGGAGTACACATTTACAGCGGTATTCCCAATAAAGCGTTCTTCCATGTAGCGATGGACATTGGCACAGATGCAGCTGCCTTTCTTTGGTATACCGCTTGGCATGATCGTGAGAATATTCATCCAAGGGCTACTTTCCTTGAAGCCTTCAAAGCCATTCTAAAAGCAGCAGAAGCGTTGGTTGAGAAAGGAAAATTGCCAGCAAAAACAATTGATTCTGTAAAAAGCGCCTTTGAGGAAGTAGGTATTACCTCATTGGTACACGCCTAAGAGGCCATTTTATGAAACCTAAACAAATATATGTCGTTCGCCATGGACTTGCTAAGGGGAATCTCCCCGATGATCCTTTGACTGAAGAAGGATGCCTAGAGGCAAAACAGGTCGCTGCCTTCCTGCGACAACGTCTTGCAGGAAGAGAACTTCAAATTATATCAAGCCCTTATATGCGTGCTATTCAAACTGCCGAAGAAATTGCTAATGTTCTGAATAAGGATTTTAGGCAGGAAAGTGGGTTAAAAGAACGGAATTTGGGAGATATCGGGGCGTTGCATAAGGAAGAATTATCTAATGAACTAAAGAAACAGTTTGATGATATTACATTGTTCTTCCCTAATGGTGAATCGAACTATGATGTAATTGAACGCATTAAACCAGTGCTTCACAATATTAATTCAAACCTAATTAACCAACCCATTATTCTAGTTACTCATCGATTGACGATGACGTTGCTATTACAGCAATATAACAAAAACATCGGTTACAAGGAATTCAATGAGATTACTCATCCCGATGTATATCTAGTAGATATAATATATGATGGTGTTCAGGTGAAGCATATCTGGAATAATTAAAACAATCCAACATATAAGGAAAAGCGCCTTGAACCATAAATAGTGGTTTGAAAGGCGCTTCTCCATTTCAAGAAAAGCCTAAACTTTAGGACTGAAATCAAAAGCTAAATATGGATGCTTCCAGAAAATCCATCCACTTCGTCTTCCAGTTGTTGATCAGAGCTGACGTTGTGCTCCTCCGTTGTGTTGCTGTACGTTCGAGAGGAACCGTTTTTATACGCTTCACTCCAATCCTCGTTGATCGTGTGCGCTGGGATAATCCAGTCCTCTGGGCTATAACCTGGATTTTGTACACCGACATTTCCTTGCAGATCGGGAATTGCATCCGGTCTAGAGAAAAGAGTCCCTGCCTCAATCATACTTCCTTCATAGGCTTGGCAAATCTCCAATGCAGACAGCACATCCTGGTTCTCAATATGAACACTGAGACCTGTGTCACCATTTGTGCTGGCAGAGTATCCAATTTCCTTTAATGTCTCACAGGCTTGGGCGGCTTGCTGCGGATCACGAAATTGAAAACGGAAAGAACCCGTATCCATGTGTTTCATCTCCTCTGAAGTAGCTTATTTTGTTAATTGGGGTTCATTAGGTTAGGTATGTTATTTTTAATATAACCAACCGGAACAGTATTTTTACATTCAAAACCTTTATTTTTCAAAAATTTACTTTAAAGCTTTGAAATTAAATAGTTAAAAAAGCAGCTACTGTGACAAATCGCATGTTTTCGCTACGTAAATCCCTTTATGCTAGTAACAAGGGTATGGTTGCCCGGTCATCCAAGCCGAGCGGTCAAAGGATGCCCAAATCCATACATAAAGGCGGAATGAAGATGATAGATTACCGAACATTGGTGACACAGCAATCCATGCATTTGTATAGCGTGTTTGGCAAGTCATTCAAAAGTGTAAATGAACATGCGGTTGCTGGCATCAAAACGGTGGGCTTTAACCCAACGGCCTTTGCCGTGATGGAAGTTTTATATCACAAGGGCGCGCAGCCGATCCAGCAAATTGGAGCAAAGCTGCTACTGCAAAGTGGAAATGTCACCTATGTTATTGACAAGCTGGAGAGCCGCGGTTATTTGCACCGTCACCCGTGCGACCAGGATCGTCGGATTATATATGCAGAATTGACGGACGAAGGACAACGTGTCATGGACGAAATTTATCCTGATTATACACGTCAGATTGAACGTGCCTTTAGCGGAATCAGTGAAACCGAAAGAGATCAACTCATCGGCTTGCTCAAAAAATTGGGCCGTAGCGCTGATAACCTGTCACCTTATCATAAATAGAATGAATAGTAGTTTAGCAAATGATAGTTTGTGAATAAACGAACAATCTTATAGCTGTGCTAAACGAAAATTAGATTTACACCAGAAAAGTCCACCCTTATATTCATGGGTGGACTTTTTATATACCTGAATGGAGCGAAATATGCCCAAGCTTACGAGCATCATAAGTACCTGCTAACGACTAAAATGTTTGACCACTACATTGTTAAACATAGCCGGGCCGCCATCGGTAAAAAGAGTAATTCCCTGATCCTCTAATCGCGGGAATATTAAACTGGAATACGCTACTTCTCCGTCATCTACAAAGACTTCAATGCTGGTTTTATCGACGAGAATTTTCAGGTGGACGTTTTTCTTAGTGGCATCAAAAGGCGCCCTGCTCTCTATATATTTTCCACTCTGATCCGGCTGCCCGGTGTTGGCTCTATTTACGTAAGAGTATTGCCCATCCACCGAAACACCGACATCCACATGACGCTTGCCGTCCGCTGACTCTCGAAGCCTGAATCCCGCATTTTTGATCATTGACCAAGATACATCCGCCTCTAACTGATAGGCATCGCCTGCTACCGGAAGCGGGTGAGCACCCTCTACCTTGATCTGTCCAAATGATTCCGTTGAGGTTTGGAATTGCTCCAAAGCTTTTACCGGCTGTGAAACCAAGCGATATCCGGCATCTGCTGTATGCTTCAACCGAATTTGACGAACAATCGAATCCATTCCATTAAAGCCTTCCTTCAGGGTAGGCGTGTTATTGGCATAATCCCAATTGTTCATCCAGGCCAGAGCATAACGGTGACTGTATTTATCTTTGTCTTTCCCATCCTCGAACGTAACTGCACCATACCAGTCAAAGCCATAATCCAGCCACTCAGGCTCACTGCGATCAGGGAGAAATGCTTCTCCATTAAAATCTCCCGTCCAGTAGGCATACGTGTTGGGTCCACCTGTCGATTTGCTATTTGCGCTCACGCCCAGAATCCATTGATAGCTTCCATCATCCGCCCGCATCTGGTAAAGGTCAGGACATTCCACAAGCCCGATATTTTCCGTTTGAAAGCCGCTTGTATAACGCCAATCCTTTAAATTATCAGACTCGTAAAAGCCAATCTTCGTTCCTTCCGCCATGACCATCATCCATTGATTACGTTGAATATCTCGGATGATTTTGGGATCTCTGAAGTCCTTTGTACCGGGGTTGGACATCACAGGCTTGTTGCGGTAAGAAGTAAACGTCTTGCCTTTGTCCGTACTGTACCACAAAAATTGTTCCTGCTTTCCTCCATCTGCGGAGGGCTGTGTCACAATGGCTACCAGCGTGCCTTTTCCAAAACCTGCGGTGTTATTATCGTCGATCACGACTGAACCGGACCAAGGATCTCCATTCGGGTTCGTATATTTGGGAATCGCCACCCCTTCATCTTTCCAATGAACCAGGTCGGTTGATGTGGCATGTCGCCATTCTGTACCGTTCTTTTTGGGATAGTCACGATTATATAAATAGTAATAATGATATTTTCCATCGAAATAAATGGGACGTTGAGGATCATTCTTCCACTTATCCGGAACGGTAAAATGATAGGAAGCCCGGTAGGTTGGCCTCTTCTGTGTTTCTAGACTTTCACTTTTAGCCGGGTGATAAAGGCTCCAGCCGATGGCTATTAATATACTCAGGCCCACGATGACCACGATGGATCGTATCCAAATGCTCTTAGAAGCTATGTTTTTCATCATGACGATCCTCCCCACTCTCTTTGTCTGGATAGTCTGACGAGCATGCGGGAATGGTCGGTTCCCATCCTCTCATTGCACGATATGTATCGTCCGGTATGGGACGGCTCGGTGAATCAAGGTAACCCTTAATTCACCAAGTTACTCAGAGACGTATGTATCTCAGTCTCAGTCCCCGATATCGTCCCACCGGAATACTTACTTATTTCTTTCCATAGTCATATGGTGGTACTTCCTTATCGTCCGTTGGATCAATTGTGATTTGCCCTTGTTCCAGAATTCTGTTCTTCACAACAGAAGTTTTGGTGCCTTTAATGTTCAGCAGGAAGCTTGGCGCAAAAGTGGATTTGTGATCCGGGAACAGTCCACGGTTCGTCATATAGCTGGTTACCACAACGTTATTTCCTTTGCCTTGCGGAATAGCAAAATGGGCATACGTCCAGGTAATATCATCACGATCCAGATTTTGGTGAAGAACGAGACCGGTTCCATTCAGGGGCTTATAAGGCCCTGTCAAAGAAGTCGATACGTAACCCAGCATGTAAATATCGTCGTCTCCAACGGCATCAACGGTAACTTTAGAACCTCTGGTGCTTGTAAACATATACCACAAACCGTTCATTTTGAAAACATTAGCACGCTCAATCTCATCTGTTACCAGATTGGATGCAATTAGCGGGTCCATAACTTTTTTCAATGTATAGTCATTATTTAATTCCACGATTCCCAGAGCACCGTTCGCCACTTCGGCCCCATTTTTTTTAGGACTTTGCAGCAGATTTTGTAGCTCTTTGGTGAAAAATTCGTTATTCCCGCCATAATACGCAGATTTATGAAGGGAATCCTCTCCCTGATAACCCGTCTCTGTACCGGTATTTGCTTCAAATATGATATATTTCTTCCCTTGATCTTCAATGTAGTGAGGGTCCCTGAATGTGTGATTATCCAGGTTTACTCCCACGCTTTGCAGGACATTCTGGTAAATTTTCCCGTCTCCAGCATCATAAATCGATTTGAGGTCCTCTATACCATTCACTTTCAGGGTTTCATCATCGGGTTGAGAGAGATTGACTTGGGCCGTAGCCAAGGTTTGCTTGCCGTACAGTTTGTTTTCCGGCTCATAAGGCTGTCTGCTGGTATAGAATAAACGCACTTCTCCATCCGATGTTAAAGTAGCAGAACCGGACCATTCCTCCGCCTGATTTTTCAGAATCGCATCATTGGCTAGGATTTTATCGTTATCCTTAAATACTCTTCCGGCATTTTTCCAGCCTTCCAACGAGGTGTTGCCTGCTTTTTGATAGAACAGATAAATAAACGTATCCTCTGCTCTTTTAGGATCGCCTGCCAATCCAAACACAATATTGTACCCCTTGTAATTAGCTATCGTGCCATCGGCATTTTGTAACGGCCAAGTATCCCACACATCAAAATCAATGAGCTTGCCCGACCCGTCGCGGCCTTTTGCCGAAGGAATATTTTTGATGGAAGATGCATCAAAGGATGGAACTTCGAATTTTTCCTTGCCCTGCTGTTTGAAAATGTTCAGCATATCATGACGCGTGATTTGAGTAAATCTGCTGTCATCCTCGAGATCACCACTGTCTTTTTCCTTCGCAAAAGCTTGAAAGCCGCCCCCTAACAGCAAGGTAGTTGCTACTGTTACGGTAGCTGCTTTTCTGAACAAGTTGTTAAACTTCAAGTACTCCATCTCCCTTATTCTAATTATGCTTTCTAGATTAGAAACCCAACTTTTTGGTTGGTAGGGCCATTTTATATTGTATGTCAAACGATTGATATAGACTAGATATCCCCTTTTATTCAAGGCTAAAAGAAGGAGATACGTCGAAACTCTATCCTCATATTTTCCTATTTATTTTCTGAAAATACCATTTCTTTCATTTCATTTACATTTAAATAAGTTCGTTCCTTGCTTTTTTTGCATATTCAATTTTGCTAGGTAGGTCGCTTTATTTTCCTTCAAAATCATTCAGAAACATTCATCAAAAAATCCATTTGCAAACGAATTCAGAAAAATGGTACTTTAGGGCCCCTTTAATTTTTGAGAAAAATATTAGATACATATGTAATAAGACTATTCTACCATTAATTTACTTATGTAATTATTCACATACAGTATTTCTGACATAAAAAATACACCTTTGATGCTCATTAGCCCAACTATATAAACTGAACTTAAAAGTTACCTATGGTGCCACTACGCAGTCGGATGTTGCTTCCCATCGCCACCACCCCTCGGATTTCTCGAAAAAAGCCTGTGATTAGGGGGGGGATTCCAAAAAATAGCAGTAGCTCTGGACGCTATTTCCCTGTCCCAAGCTACCGCTATTTTCCTATATATTCTGTATTTTCATACCGCTATACAAGCAATAAACATTCTGTTGGTAAGCACCACATGTAACAAGGAAACGATCTACGATTCCTTTATTCCTATGCAGTTCCTCCCTGTGCTGCCTTTGCAGGCTTGCTTGCTTCTTCCTCCGTACCCGGTGGACGGTTCCGCAACCCGAGGACGACAAACCAACTAATGACTGCAATAACGACCATGATGATGAACAGGGAATGCAGACTGTTTTCCAGCACGGAACGGAGCAAGCCAGCGGTTTTGTCACTCAAACTTTGTGAGGCATGAGGTGCAAGCAAGCCGTTAATATCCTCCTGCGTAACCCCCTGCTGTGTAAGCTGTCCATCTGCTGTCTGGGCAGCAATGCGATAATTCAGCCATGAACCGAAGGCTGCCACACCAATGGTTTGCCCCAATGTTCGCAGGAACGTATTCAATGCTGTAGATGCACCACGCAACTGGAACCCGACCGAAGACTGGGCAATAATGGTAAACACAGTCATGGAGAAACCAAAGCCCAATCCATACAATAATGTGGATAGGAACAGCAGCCAGATTGGCGCCGTTTCGCCCATTAGGGTCATCACGAAAGCACCCAGTACAATCAGGGTCAGTCCGACTAATGAGGTTCGACGCGAACCCAAAGTCAGCAAAATGCGTCCCCCGATCATGGAGCCGAACAGCCATCCTACTGACATCGGAGCCAGCGCCAGACCGGATGAAGCGGCATCTCCACCGTGTACGCCCTGAATCCAAAGTGGCAGGTAGCTGGTCAGCCCGATCAGCAGAGAACTGACCAGCAGTGCTGCGGCACAGGAAAAAGCGATATCCCGTATCCGAAACAGCTTTAGGGGCACCATCGGTTCCTGAGCGCGTTTTTCGATAACCAAAAACAGAATCAGGAATAAAATAGCAACGGCTGCCAAGGCCAGCAGTTCAGGAGAAGCCCAACCGATATATTGTCCGCCCAGTGCCAATACGAGCAAAAGGGCCGTCATTCCAATGGTAAAGGTAACAGCTCCCGGTACGTCGATGCGCGCGGTACGCTTGGCTACCTGCTCCCGCAGGTAACGAGCGATGAAGAACATTGCAAGCAGTCCAAAAGGGACGTTAAAACCGAAAATCCATTCCCAGCCAAAATAAGTGACCACGTAACCGCCCAGCAAAGGCCCGATCAGGGAAGAAATCCCCCATACCGAGCTGATCATTCCCTGAACTTTTCCGCGTTCCTCCATTTTGTATATATCTCCGATAATGGTAAAGGTAACGGGAATCACGCCGCCCGCTCCAATCCCTTGAATAGCCCGGTACAAAATAAGCTGCTCCATACTACCAGCCAGCATACAAAGCAAAGAACCGAGTATAAACAATGAACAGCCGATCAGAAAAATCGGTTTGCGACCAAATAAATCGCTAAGCTTGCCGAAAATAGGTGTAGTTACAGCCATCGTCAGCAAATAGGCCGTAAAAATCCAGCTGAGCAAATTCACGCTGCCCAGTTCACTAACAATAGTCGGTCCGGCAGGACCGATGACGGTTCCCTCAATCGCGGCCAGAAAGGTGGCCAACAGAACACCGGTCAGCACGAGCCCGCGCTTTATGGGTTTATCTTTTCCCAAGCAAATCACAAATCCTTTCCTTGTGTAAACTGGCTGCACCTGTGCAATTCGACTGCACAGGATTGGTATTACCCGCACTGCATAATCGTAAACAGGCGGCCTATATAGGCCGCCTGTTTTATACGATGTATATATATTATTGTCTACATATACTTAAATTTTGTCAACTGTAATCGTATGATAAATCCCCGGCACTTTCCGCTTCCTTAATCTGCCCCTTTTCCATGTACAGCATATGGCTGGAAAAGCTTTCAGCGAACTGCATATCGTGGGTGATGATCAGAAAGGCTGCTCCCTGGTCCGCTTGTTCAGCGCACATGCGAAGCAGGATGTTCGCTCCTTCATAATCCGTTCCGCCAGTAGGCTCATCCAGAATGTAAAGCTTTTTGGGCAGAATGAACTGCGCGGCTAAGCTTAAGAGCCTTTTTTCACCGCCACTCAGCAGGTACGGAGAGGCATTCAGCCTGTGATCCAGTCGGGCGGCTGTCAGCAACCGCTGCGCCCGTTCCTCATACGCAGCAGGAATCGCCTCCCCAGCCCGTAATCCAAGCTTGACGCGGACGCTGTACAAGCATTCGTCCCATACCGTTGTAGCCGCAAACTGATGCTCCGGCTGCTGGAACACGTAGCCGATCCCGGCGGCCAGTTGATGGATCGGCAGCTTCGCCATATCCTGACCCTCCCACCACATGCACCCCTTAGGTGCAGGCAGGAGGCCCATCAGCAGCTTGCCGAGCGTTGTTTTGCCGGAGCCGTTCTCGCCCAGCAGGACGGCTCGTTCGCCGGGGGCAAGGGCAAGGCTCACGCCTGCCAGTGCTGCCCGGCCACTGCCGGGATAGGTGAAGGTCAGCCCCTTCACCTCCAACAACGGCAGACCGGGCTTCGCCCCCGGCCCTTGGGGCACGCCTCCCCTCCCTGCGGGAGAGGGCAGCAGCCCCAAGGCGGCAAGCTGCGCGCCATGCTCGCGCAGCAGCTTGTCGGGCGGGCCTTGCAACTGCACAGCCCCGCCCTCCAGCACGATGACGCGTTGCGCTGCACGCGCGGCATCGTCCATGCGGCCGGACACGGTGACCACCGTCCGGCCTGCGGCATGGAGCCGCCGGCATAGCAGGGCGAAGTCGCTTTGGGCCGGCGGGTCCAGTTGCGCCGCTGCGTCGTCGAACACGACGAGCGGCGCTTCCAGCGCCAGCACCGCAGCGATAGCGGTGCGTTGGCGCTGGCCTCCCGAGAGGCGGCGCACGAAGGAGCCGCGCTCGGAGGCAAGGCCGACGGCCTCCAGCGCAGCCGTCAGGCGCTGCGCTATTTCCGCCGGAGGCACGCGCAAGTTCTCCGGCCCGAAGGCAATCTCGTCTTCGACGATTCCCTGCACCAGTTGGGCATCCGGGTCCTGAAGCACGACGCCGACGGTGGAGGCGACAGCAGCCAGGTCAGCCGTGTCCGGGTCCATCCCGTACACGATCAGCTCCCCAACCCGTTCTCCTTCACCGGAGCGGGACAATCCGCCGTGGAGAAGCTGGCACAGCGTAGATTTTCCACTTCCGCTGGCCCCGACAATCGCAACATGCTCACCTACCGCAATATCCAGCGTCAAGCCATGTAACGCGTGTTCCTCCTGATCATCATATCGATAGCCAAAATCCTTCATGGACACAGCTATTTTACATCCAGAACCATTATCGCTATGTTCATTCATAACCGAAATACCCTCTATCCCTGTTCTTGAAGAATACAATCTCGCCATGGCAAGTGCTATGTACGTGAAGCGCGCCCCAGCTCAAAACGTTTTAACAGTCCTGTCCGATTCAATGCATCGCCCAACAACTTAGTAAGCAGACCGCACAATACGATACCGCTCAGGATGCGCACGACCAGTGCAATCGTCAGCACCTTCCACCCCCAATGCATATATCCGAACATATTGGCTGCCACGATAAACCATAACGGCACCATAGCCCCGCCTGCCAGCATCAGCGAAACGGCATTCCAGCGTCGATAGCGCAGTACAGCAAATACCAGTTCAGCGACAATCATATAGCAGACCGCAGCCGCGATGATAGATGCGATTCCGTAGACTGAACCCATAAAGGACTGCACCACTGCGCCAAATGAATAGGCAATTACCGCCGTTCCCGGCTTACGAATAATATAATAGGCCAGCAAACCATATATCATGTACAGCCCGACAATGGAGGAAGTCGCGATAGGCCCTCCCAGACTGTTTAATGTTTTGTTAATCATCGACAAATAAACCGTCATGACTCCATTCAGCGTTGCCAGCATCGCCATCAATACGATATCCAGCGTCGTAAACTTTGCAAAAATACGAGATTCCTTCATATGTAATTCCCTATCTCCTCTCCAAATATAAACGAGCACGTTCTAAATGTATTCATACAAGCTCTCATTGTCAACCTAAATTTATTTATATGGTTGACAATGAGATCGAAAAAAGAGGCTGCTCCCTATAAGCTCCACCATAAAACAACAGTACCTAATACAGCAACCACAGCACATACATAACCGGAGCGCCCCTTCTCCAGCGAACGGAGATAGGTACGATCAGCATAAGCACCAAAGCCTTTGCCCTCCATCGCCAGCGCCGTCTGCTGAACTCGCCTCACGGCATTCACCAGCATAGCACCGACATACCCGCCCCACCATAATAGCCGGTTCCGCAGCCCTCGCGGCGGTTCCTGTCCACGCACACGCCGTGCCGCCATTATAGTACGTCCTTCCTCTTCCAATAAGGGGAGAAACGTCAGCGCCACAGAAATACCGAACGCAAACCGATAAGGAACACGCAAACGCAGATTTAAAGCCTGTACAAAATCTCTGGGATCGGTTGTCGACAAATAAATATACGAGGCCAAAAACAGCACAAAAATGCGAAGCGTCAACGCCCCTGCGATATCCAGTCCTTCCGCTGTAATCCAAATCGGCCCCCAGGCTGCCACGATATGTCCTTCCCGAATCGCCAGAATAGATAATATAAAATACGGAATACCCAGACCAATCAGAAATGACATGGCCCGAAGCTGACGTGCCAACGTTATGCCTGCCCCAAACCAAGCTGCAACGATCAATACAACCAGCAGTGCCGCTTCATGCAGTGTTGAATCCCATGCCATCGACAGCAGGCTAAAGCATCCCACCAGAATCAGTTTACTTAATGGCCCCAGCCTGTGCAGCGGGGACGCCCCTCCGTTATACTGAAACAGCATTTCGCTTTGCCTCCAGTCTGAGCCATTCTTCATGTAGCAAGGAGTACATCAGCATATCCTTAAAGCCTGTAGACGTATGCTGCACTTGCCGTAACAGCCCTTCCTGCGTCCAGCCCATAGAGGACAATAGAGCTTGCGATCCCGTATTTCGCGGGTCCACTAGCGCCTCCATCCGATTCAGCCGAATCGTGTCATACCCGAAAGACAACACCAGCCGCAGCGCCTCCGACATATAGCCCTTTCTCCAATAGGGCGTAGCTAGCTCGTAGCCGATTTCGGCTTTATAGGCTCCCTCGGTCTGCCAATAATTAAAGCCACAGCTGCCGATCAGCTTCCCGTCCTCCTTCAGCTCTATGCCCCAGCGCAACGCATCCTCGGTCCTCGCCAGCTCATTCAACAACTCGATCATATCCTCCGCATCCTCACGTCCGGACATCCCCGTCAGGTTCATATAACGGTGAACCTCCGGATCAGACCAGCAGGCAAACATCGTAGCCGCATCCCCGGTTTCCATCTTTCGGAGCCGAAGACGCGGGCTTTCCAGCGGTGGTATATGCCCCTTACATGCATATGCGCACATGTTCAATCATCCTTCCAGCATCAAAGTGACAATAAATATACGCTACATTTAAGCATACCCCTCCAACAAACGCAAACACCCCCCTGCTCCACAAATGCGCCGATCCGGCATCCATGAGAAAAGGAGGGTATGTTTTGAGCCGCTCATTTCCAAGTAGTTAGGCAGACATGAATGTTGACTATACTCTGCATTCCAATGCCACTTTAGGAGGAGGCGCGGGAAGCGGCACGGGCCTGTTTCTTCACAACATCCTTGTACAATACGCCCAGCATCGACTGAATTTCCTTCAATTCCTCGATCCCTGCACCGGTAATGCTGAACAAATCTTCATGCGGGGTCAGGAAGTTTTCCTGCGTCAGGTTCTCCAGCTCCTGCTTGACCTCACGTTCTCCTACGCGGTACCCGCGTTCTTCGAGTACAGGTTGAATATCTCTCACCGTCAAATCGTTTTGATGTGCATAGGAAAGCATCTGTATACGGATAAACAAATTTTGAACATCTGCATGCATGGTTGTAGCTCCTTCCCGGCTTAAGGCCAACATCGTTATATTGTTTTTACCCATAGGAAACAAGCCGGAAACAAATGAGTGGCAACCCTTTTGAATTGTAGAAACCAAGCAGCGAAGGCGATCCACTTTTCATAAAATGTACGACTGCCGTCAGAATCAGACTGGTCACCACCGCTGAGCTGATTGCACTATGTACCTTTTTCATACCTGACGACTCCTGTTCTTCTCCTGAAATTACGCTGTACAAAGATTAGAGTACGGAGGTCGCTGAAAAGGTTACAGATGTATTTTCCTCTTGACTGAATATATACAATCGTTATATCTTAAATTAATTAACCAATGGTAAAAGTAGCTTGCAGAATTACCTTTTTCTGCCCACATATACAACAGATAATGGTAAAAAATTTCACTGATAGGAGCGTGGACTACATGTTTCAGGCTATTCCTTATGAAGGCACACGTCACGAACAATTTGAATCGGTTCTCGGGCAACTCCGGGCACTCATTCATGATGAACCCAATACTATTGCAAACCTGGCGAACGCTTCTGCGTTGCTTGGTCATTTTCTACCGGATATTAACTGGAGCGGCTTCTATCTCTATGATGGAACCGAGCTTGTACTCGGTCCATTTCAGGGCCAGCCCGCGTGTATACGAATTCCGCTGGGACGCGGTGTATGCGGTACAGCCGCAGTGGAGCGACGGACCCTTGTCGTAGAAGATGTCCATGCGTTTCCGGGCCATATCGCCTGTGACGCGGCTTCCAACAGCGAAATCGTCATCCCCCTCATCAAGAACGGTGAACTGCTGGGAGTGCTGGACATTGACAGCCCGCTAAAAGCCCGCTTTGACCACGAAGATCGTGTATTCCTAGAGGAATTTACGGCTATTCTGGTAGCCAGTTTGTAATCAAAATCCGCGTATAATCATCGTCTTCCTTCGCCACAATATATAAGGGTCTGGAACCCGAAACCATCCGGTGAAGGAGATTAATGACAATGTACAACAACACCATGGCTCCACAACAGCAGCTTCGTCAATGTGAACAAATTATGCAGCAACTGGTTCAACAAACACAGCAAGGGACAACGATGTATCAACAGTTGCTGCAACAGGAGCAACAAAATGCATCCAGTCTTGAAAACCTGGTGCAACGTGAACGTAATGCAGCTCAAACGATCCAAACCGCAATCCAGCACCACCAACAAGCTATGGAGCAATACCAACAAGTCATTCAATTGTGTAGTCAGTTGGAAAACACTATCCGCTCCAGCAGCCAAATGACTCAGCCCGGATTTGGCGATAATTACGCCTCCCGCAGTATGCAGCCATCCTCCTATGGTACGGGAAGCCACATGAGCCAAAGCTTTCCGCAACACATGGGTACGGCTGGGCAGCATTATGCAAGCAGTGGTAGCATGCAGCAGTACGGAAACAACAGTCAGCAAGGCATGAGAGCGACACATAGCAGCATGTAAAGCTGCTTTACACACAAAAAGGGTGAACAGCAGGCCATCGGATTGGGTTGTTGTTCATCCTTTTTTCATACCTCTTACAGCCTTTTTCACCAGCTAGTGTTATTTTAATTCCCGCTTTGCCAGCACCTTCATCCCGTCTCGCAAATACTCAGCCAATCCGGGCTCATATCCTTCATACATTTTTCTGAAGTCCTCATGCTCCACATACAAGTCTCCCAGCCCGCTATAAATCTCTGCTGTAGGTGTATAGAATCTGCTTACCCATTGGAGATGGCGGCGGATCAAAGCCTGTACTTCTTCACTGCTATGCTTCAATCCCTTATTCATAGCTTCTGCCAACTGCCGATGAATTTGATCCGCCTCTGCCTGAGAATCCAAATAATCCTCTTTGGACCAATTCTTCGTTGCTGTTTTGCTCTCCTGAATTTTTTCATCTGCCTCATGACCATAACGTTCCGTCAGATCACGTTCATACATTTCCTGCTTTTCCGGGTCAAACCCTTGGTACAATTGCTCCGGTTTCATCGTCTGTTCTCCTTTCACATGAGCCACCGTTTCGTCGATGGTCTGTAGGAGAGTATGCAAGCGGAAGACTTTGTTCTGCACCTTGCTTCTATGCTCCAACAAAACCTCGGCCGTTTTTTCCTTCGTCTGCTCCAGCAAGTCGCCAATGTCGGATAATGGTAATTCCAGCTCTCTGTATAACATAATCTGCTGTAGTCTCAACAGTTGCTCCTGTTCGTAATAGCGATACCCGTTATCCCCGACATGATGGGGTTTTAGCAATCCGATTTCATCATAATAATGTAAAGTTCGTACGCTGATTCCCGACAGACCGGATACTTCCTTCACCGTGTAAGCCATTCCGCTTCACCTCCCTTGTTACACAGTCTACAGCCTCACGTGGCGTGAGAGTCAACCCAGCATTATTGTCCTAGTATTACCTTTTACCCGTTAAGCTTGTGGTGAACCGTCCCTGTGACTAGGATAAAATCAATTCCTTTATTTAAAGATCGTGATCAGGCGACTCATATATTTACGCATATTTACAATTAAATCCGAGTCGCCATCATGAAGACACCAGTTGTACATGACTCCACGAGCTGCAATAAATAAGTAGTCTGTTATCTCTTCGGATGTCATGCTTTGATCCAACTCTCCCACGGCTTGCCCTCTCTCTATAATCTGTTGAAGTATACTTTGCATACCACGACCCTTAGTAATGAAAAGCTTGTTATTACTTGTATATAACTGTTTGACCGTCTCTAAACCAACATTCTGATTATATTCCGCATAAACCTCAAAATATTGAATAAGATCCTGCATAATACTTTCTGATGGTAGTTCATTCTTAAATTTCAATTCAAAGTAGCCATCCGCCTGTGCATACATCTCCACCAAAATATCACTTTTAGTCTTGAAATGATTATAAAATGACCCTACTGACACGCCGGCCTTCCGACAGATATCCTCAATTTTAATTTTTTCCAGGCTCTTTTCATGCATTAGCTCTAATGTACTGTTATATATATTTTTTTTAGTCTGCAGACTTTGCAGCTTGCGTCCATTCAATTGTTTTTTTGACACTCACTTACTCTCCCTCTCTATTGTAAATATTTCTCTTTCTCAGGTGCCTTGTTCATATTACTTAATTATAATAGGAAATGCTATTTTGTTTAATTGTGAAAATAATCACATAATAATACCTACTCCTATTCTATACTGAACCCATTCGGTGAATGTATTCAGTTAAACGAATGATCCATACTTAGGAGGTATTCTTATGAAAGAAGAACATCAAATTTTATACGAGCCTATGAAAATTGGAAAACTGGAAATTAAAAACCGCTTTGTCATGGCTCCCATGGGTCCTGGTGGGCTTTGTGATGCCGATGGTACTTTTAATGAACGTGGCGTCGAATATTATGTTGAACGGGCAAAAGGTGGGACAGGTCTACTCATTACAGGTGTAACGATGGTTGAAAATGAAATTGAGAAATGTGCCCTGCCGTCCATGCCCTGTCCTACTCTAAATCCCTTGAATTTTGTTAAAACGGGTAAAATGATGACAGAGCGGATTCATGCATACGGCGCAAAAATATTTCTACAATTATCCGCAGGTTTTGGCCGGGTAAGTATCCCTTCAATTGTTGGTAAAACGGCTGTCGCCCCTTCTCCCATTCCTCATCGCTGGCTTCCCGATGTCACTTGTCGTGAGCTGACCATTGACGAAATCCACACCTATATCAGAAAATTTGCGGAATCCGCAGCTATTGCCAAAAAGGCAGGCTTTGACGGTATTGAAATCCATGCGGTTCATGAAGGCTATTTATTGGATCAATTTGCGATTTCTTTCTTTAACCATCGGAAAGACGAATACGGAGGAAGTCTGAGAAACCGCTTAAGATTTGCCATAGAGATCGTTCAAGCCATCAAAGCCGAATGTGGTCAGGATTTCCCGGTATCTCTTCGATACAGCATCAAAAGCTTTATTAAAGATTGGCGTCAGGGCGGATTGCCAGGCGAAGAGTTTAAGGAGCAGGGACGGGATATTGAAGAGGGGATTGAAGCTGCCAAAATATTAGAGGAAGCCGGGTATGATGCTTTCAATGGCGATGTCGGTTCTTACGACTCTTGGTATTGGGCACATCCACCCATGTATCAGGAAAAAGGACTTTATCTTCCTTACAACAAAATTTTAAAAACCATTCTAAAGGTACCTGTGATTACTGCTGGCAGATTGGATAATCCAGATTTGGCCAGCAAGGCTATACGTGAAGGAAAAACCGATATGATTGCACTTGGTCGACCATTGTTAGCTGATGCTGATATCCCCAATAAAATCAAGGCTGGGAAAATAGAAAAGATTCGTCCTTGCCTCTCCTGCCAGGAGGGCTGTATGGGTCGATTGGCATCTTTTGCAACGATTTCATGTGCCGTTAATCCGGCTTGCGGCAGAGAAAAAGACTACGCACTTGGAAAAGCAGACCAGTCCAAAAAAGTTTTGGTGATCGGTGGAGGGCCGGCAGGATGTGAAGCTGCCCGTGTAGCTGCTATACGGGGACATCACGTTACCTTATTTGATAAAAATAACCGATTGGGAGGTAATCTAATCCCGGGCGGAATTCCAGACTTCAAGGAAGACGATCATTTACTTGCGACCTGGTACGAAGGGGAATTAAAGGATTTAAAAGTTGACGTCCGATTGAACACCGAGGTTAACCGGACTACCGTAAAGGAATATGCAGCAGATGCCGTTATTTTTGCTACCGGCTCCTCTCCAAAAACCTTCTCCATCGGTACATCTACCAAGGTGTATTCCGCAGAAGAGGTTCTGCTTGGGAAAAAAGATCCCGGTGCTTCCACTGTGATTGTCGGGGGCGGGCTTGTGGGATGCGAAACTGCACTCTGGCTTGCTGATCAAGGTAAAAAAGTAACCTTGGTGGAGATGCAAGAAGATATTTTAACTGTAGGCGGACCCCTGTGCCATGCAAATGAAGATATGCTGCGTGACCTTGTTGCATTTAAGGATATCCATCTCCTGACCAACACCAAAATTGTCGATGCCAACGATCAAGAATTTGTTCTTAAAAACAAAAATGGTGAAGAAACGATTCTAAAGGCCGATTCAGCGATTCTAGCTGTAGGATATACTCCTCAACAATCGCTTTATGAAGACATCCAAAATGACGTTTCCGAAGCCTACTTAATCGGTGATGCCAAGCAAGTACAAAATATTATGTACGCTGTCTGGGATGCGTATGAGGTTACCAGAAATATATAGTGCCCTGCTCCCTCCGAAGAGCCGTTTGCTTTTTAAGCAAACGGCTTTGGCTTTTTTACCTTTGCATCAAATACTTGGTTAAGAGAAGTTTTTTCCCATAACCACATGATCATAATAGGCAATCTTCTGAATGATTTTCTCCAAATTGTGTTGTGTTTGGGCCATATGTTCTTCTACCTTTTTCTTATGAGCTACGAGAAGATCTCTTCTTTCATGTACGGTGGCTTCGCCTTTTGCATTAAGCTCAAGGTATGCCTTAATCTCTTCAATCGTCATCCCCGTATCTTTCATAGCCATAACAAACCTTAACCAGTCAATTTGTTTTTCCGTATATACTCTTCTTCCACCCTCATCCCGCCCCACTTCAGGTAATATCCCCTCTTTTTCATAATAACGAAGTGTAGATGCAGGCAGTCCGCTCTTGATTTGAACTTCTCTGATGGAGTACATTCTCATTCTCCTCCTCGTTATTGTTGTACTTCTTTAAGTCAGCTTTAACTATAAGTATAAGTTTTCATAGAAAAGAGTGCAAAGTAATGAGAAATATACTAAAAAAGAGCGAGTGACCCACGAAGGTTTCTCGCCCCAGAGTCAATTACTTTAAGCCGGTGGCTTTTTGACTCGCCTATAAAATGTTCGATTGTATTGATTAATCAACTCATCCAGAATCATAGATTGATTGAGCACAAGTGCATGTTCTAATCCGTATTTCGCTTGCAGATCGCAGAGCTTTTGTCTTGCCTTCTCTAATCTTAGTTTCAAAAGTTCTTGTTTTTCCATCCTTCCCCCTCCTTATTTAACCTCATTTTGGAATATTATGACTATATTTGATGAAAGTTTAATTCAGAAATTTTGTTTATTCATAACGAAAAAGACCAGCTCAGAGAGCTGATCTGGGAAATTCTATCTTGATTTAAAAGGGATCTGAATTAAAACCCTCCAACTTGGTCGGTAGGTCGTATACTATGGGAGTGGTTATGAGCTTGTCCAGGTATAGCCACTATGAACAGAAAGCTAGTTGCGACTACTAGAAGAGCCACTTTTCTTAACATTTTCTAACCACACCTTTTCAATCAAATTTTGATACTGAGCATGTATTTCAGGAACAAAGTACATTCTAAAATGTTCAAATAGTCCCGTACAGTTTATGAAGTATATTTTATTATTCAGTATATTCGCTTTTACTAAAGCATCTCTTAAGTATTTAAAGCCAACAGAATACATCCCTTTATATAAATAGTAATATGCCAATTCATATCCAAGACGCGCAAACTGCTCCGGTATCACTTGTTGAGTATACATATCAGTAGAGGATTGCTGATGAGCAAAAGAATCAATCTCTGTTTCAAATCGTTGAAGTATATCATCCACATCTATTTGATAGCGGTTAGCCGCCATCATAATATTCAAAAGCTCTGTAACCAATTCTTTTTCGGATTTATCCGGAGGAGCACAAATATACTCCACATAATCAGAAAGTACGCTTACATCTCCAGATAAAAGCTTGTTTACATAGATATTAACTTGTGCCCAATGCTGAAATAATTCCATCCAATGCCGCGTATCTTCATCCGTTTCTTTGACCCAGCTTAAATCAGCGTATGCGTAAGTATATTGTAATGCCTGCTCATAATCTCCATGTGCTTCACAGACACTTGCGCACAGCAAATCAGCGTAGGCGATGTATCCGAACAATGGACCCCTTGTTTTCCTTTCATTTCCCCTTTTCTTTCGCTTATGCTGACGATGGTCTAGGGAGTATTGAATTTTCGCTTTATCCCGCATTTTTTGAACTGTCTTATCAACCTTCGCCCACTGACGCAAGGAACGATATACATTCGCCAGGTCTTTCAGCGCATCAAGCTGGTCTATTTCATCAAGCCGCTCTACGAAGGGATGAAAATGGCATGCTGCCTCGAAATTTTGATTTTGGTCATCTCCGATGTTAATCGTAAACAAACGATACTGGCAAAGGGCCAGTCGTTCCGAATATTGCTTTCTCTCGCTGATCGCCACGCTCTCGTAAAGAATGGCTGCCGCCGCATGTTTGCCGTCTTTGAAGAAGTCTTCCGCCACATTAAACAGCAACACGGAATACACCAGATTATCCATTAACAAATCGGCCATTTGCTGGATACAGTCCAGCTTGTCCAACTCAGCGCAATTATACAAAAAAGGCCTGATCCTCCGCCAGTTAGGCGTGATATCCGTTAAATATTCCTGCATATATTGCTTGTAATAATGCCCTCTGGGATGCCCCATAACTGCCGTAATCCGATCCAGTTGATCGACGGAAAACGTACGATTTCCATTTACCAAGGTACTCACCGTACCTGCATTTAGTCCTGCTGTTCGTCCAAGTCGGGTAATGTTCAGTCCGTTTGTCTTCATGTATGTATCAAGCTCTGCTCGAATCGTGGTTGTATGGTTCACAATAAACAACCCCTTTAACGTTCATAGGATAAAGTTACGATGCTGCTCTATGGCAACAAATCCGATTACAATCTGGTATTAGACGCAAGCTGTACTAGAATCATTGTTTTTTCTACAAAATAGTATACCATTTTATAGAATTTTTTTGTATACTTTTCAACAGTTTACTTAATATATGCGATTGCTCCTCTAAGCCTATTTTTTTTTCTCCTCTTTATTTAGTATTATAAGGATATAAAAAAAGGAGGTTATCATTTGAAAAGTACAGGTATGACACGTCCCTTAGATTCGTTAGGTCGTATCGTCATTCCCAAAGAGATGCGTATTTCAATGGATTACAATATGGGTGATCCAGTTGAGATTTTTGCTGATGAGGAAACGGGTATTCTCGCCTTACGAAAATATACCGGGGTGACGTGTAAAATGTGTGGTTCTACGGAGCAATTGACTTATTTTAGAGACAGCTTTATTTGTGGGGAATGTATTCATAATTTGAAGAATGGTACAAATTCCACCCCTATCACAAGGCCGTCCAAATCGACTTTCTCCAACGGAGAAAGGCCAATGAAGCATTCCAAACGTCTGCGCCGTTCGACGCAACAAATGATCGAAAGCCTAAAAGAATTGATGCAGAAGCAACCCAATGCAGCACAGCACGAATATGCAAAGATACTTGAGGTTTCCCAAGCCCGTATATCCCAGCTCAAAAAATTGCTATAACTACAGCTTGCTACCCTACATAGGTATACATCACAAATTCCATGTACAATTACGTTTGAACCATGATACGCAGCATCATAGCTAACCAACAAAATCCATGGACCAACATGACGAGAATTTCATACTAGGCATAAAGAACCACCGGACGCCAGGCGAATAACCTGTATCCGGTGGTTCTTTATATCTAATTTTCAGTTTTCTTCAATTCTAAACAATTTTTCTTCTTGGGATAATTTCACAACATAGTACTTTTCATTCTTTATTTCCTTAGGAAGTTTATCCTTTAATATTGATGCTACAAGCTGAATATTTTTGTCACCAATATATCTTGCGACATTAAGTAGCTGATTATCATGCATAAGTTCTTTTTTATCGTTAAGTAAAAAATGTAGACAAGGAATATTTTCTGAATCAGCAAAAAGTATATATGCCAAATCAAAACATAAGATTTCACCTTGCTTTTTTCCTGAACTTAAATTCGCATTAAATGAGCTAAACTTATATAACGTTTGTTTGTTTTTATTCGTTATTTTATCATATTTTAAGGCGTACCTTTCTCCATAAAGCTCATTAGAAATTGCTGCAAAGAATTTATTGAACTTAAATGTTTGATTTTTAACAATTTGTTCAAATTCATCAGAAAACAAGACATCATCAATACCCTTTAGTTGATCATTGTAATCAACTATATTAGACTCTACCTCATTTATTTGGGAGATCACACTTTCATACTCTCCCTTCTTTCTATATCTCTCATTAAGTTCTGCAAGTAATTTTTCTAACTCGTCGAATGAATCACTTTTAGACAAGATCTCTGCCATTTCTTTCTCTTGAGATAAAAACTTTTTAAGTTTATCAGATTCTTCATTTATTTTTTCTTCTAAATGTGGAAGTTCACTAGCAATGAACCTCTTTTTTTCAGCAATCATGTTATTATGATAACTAACTAGCTCTTCAAAAGATTTTTGAATCCCACCAATTAAATTTGTAGCTTGCTCATAAATCAATTTTAACTGTTGTAAATCAATGTTAGAAATATTAGAATCAAGTTCTTCCTCAGTTTCTATAATCAAATCTCTACGCAAATTTAGATTACTAATAGTGGAACTGGCTCTATTAATTTGGTATTTTATATTATTTAGCTTATCCAAATCCTTCTCAAAATTTTCATTTATATTTAGGTTTGTCTTACGTTTATTTAATTCTAATATTTCGTCTTCAATTAGCAAAAGAGCGGCTTCATAAGCTGTTTTTGTTTGATTTTTCTCCAAACGTATTCTGTATGTTTCTTCTTGCTTCAGTTTAGTGAGAATTTCTTGTTTAACTTCTCCCTCCGCAAAAACACAGCCTAATAAAAACAAATACAGAGTCTCATACTCTGCATCCGAAGTAAAACGATCTAAGGTTTTTAGAGTATTATTTATGCTTAAATCTTTATATCTTATATTATGAGAAATAATTTGTCTAAATGTAGGTTTTCCAAAATGATAGTTTGGAAATATCAATTCTAATAGTGTAGGCTCAAAATCATCTTCCTTTAGATTCTCGCCATTAATTCTCCGAATTATTCTATTTCTGGACAGAAAGTTGCGCTCAATTTTAATTTCTTTTGAATCTTTATCATCTAAATCCCATGTTAAAATAAGAGTTACCAAAACTTCTTTATCAATCAAAAAATCCTTAACAGCCTTATACGTATCACGCTTTGACTCAGTATCAGCATATATAATAGACGGTTTGGCTCCTAGACAAAAATCAATGAGTTTTAATACTGTCGTTTTCCCCACATTATTTCCTGTACTTTGGTAGTCTTGAGTCGGAGTCTCATCTACGATTAAATTAAGCCCCTTATGAAATTTAATTTCTCTTATGATTTGATCTGCAGTTGAAATTTTCAACAATTTCAAGAACATAAATTAATCTCCCCCTCACTATTTATCTCTGCAATTTCAATCAAATATAGCCAATCTAAACACAAAATATACACTGGAAATGACATTTTTTTCTTTCTTTTTACATTCTGATATAAATCTAAAAGCCCCTGTGAGGGGTTAATTTGTAGTTCTCTCAAAACAATAGCCCCATTAAAATATATGCTGTCATCAGGATGCATATTATCTGGAAGTAACATAATCATACCCCTCCGGATTCTCAAATATTTTACAACGTATAAATGCATCTACAACGAGTATATTGACGCACAAATCTAATTCTTCAAAAGAAATATCAGCACATTCATTATTATTTTTAATAAAACAGTTTAGTTCTTCAATTACTTTCAAAAAAATTAGGTCGGAATTTTCAAAGCTCTTATCACTACATAATTTTATATATTGCTTACGAATAAATTGAAGAACAGCGAAACTTTTATTAGAACCTTGCTTATCAAATTCCTTATACTTTTTATCCAATTTACCGTAATGAATCTTATAATCATCAATTATCATTTTTGTTACAGTCAATTCATTGAATACTATTTTGTTATCAATCTCGAAACTATTTATAGTACTCAAATTGTCCATAATAGTGAAGTTTTCTTTTGATAAAATGTTAATTATAGTAGCTAGATTTGAATCTAACTTAACTATATCCAACTCTCTACCTAATTCTTTCTTTATGAAATCATAAATTCTCTTTTGAACCTCTATATCAGAGGAAAGTATATCTCTAAGTACTATTTGTGTATCTAAAATATCATTCTCAGGTGTAAAATCAACACTAAATGGATTTTCAAAAACGCTGCTTCTTAGGCTAGTGGCATCTTTTGAAATTGATATAAATTTAAATCGATAATCGGAATATTGCGATAGAATCTCTTTATTCAGGGCACTATTAACCTTTTGTTTTGTTGATGTTGAAGAGACTTGAACTATTAACTTATTTGTATCATCTATCAGATCAATTCCTTCAACATTTTGTTTAACATTATTCAGATTTACCAATTTCCATCCATAAAGTAGGTTCATGAAATTTAGATAAAAGTCTTCAGAGTGTATATGTAAATCTAATATATTTATTTTACCTCTACTATTTATCCTTGTTGCAAGAGTGTTCAGTTTCTCTTCTATATAATCAAAATAACGCGAACGGTTCATTTTGAAGCATCCTTTCACACTATATTAATCCAACAATTATCTTTAACAATAGTAACAGAATAAAGTTGAAAACAATATAATGAGTTATTAGTAAAAATGCTAATGTGCAAATTCATCGAATTCCTTAAGAAGGATTATATTAACAAAAACTACACCATGATTAAATAAATACTATGTGAATAAATGTATATTATTACGTATTATATTCACCATATATATTAATAATAAGAAAATAAATTATAAGAGCTTAAACACTAGTTCGTCTTATGAAAATAATAAGAATAATAACTTTTTCAACTTGTAAAATCTTATCCAGACCCCTATACTCCTTCCATTAGGTTTAAATGTTTAAACATTTAAGGAGAACTTATAGATATGGGAAAACAAGCAAACTACTCTTCTGGAGTCCCAATCCTGGTCTGATGCTGCGATGCAGGATGTAATATTCGGTCCGATCTGCCGATGCTGGAATTTGAACAGTGGAAGAGGCCATCCAGACGGTAATGGATCATCTGAAGCCACTGGCACTGTATTTATTTACAGAAGATAAACAGGTTGAACATGAAGTGCTTACCCGCCTTACGGCGATAAACTCAAGTGGGTTCGGAAAATTTTGCGCTAAAGATCCTTACTAAAAAAGCCCGCTGAATCTGGGTAGGTACACATTACGTGTATCTCCTTCCCTTTTCAGACAGGCTTTTGTTATCTTTTAATCACGACCAGCTTCACTTCCAGCATTTCTTCCATAGCGTACTTCACGCCTTCGCGTCCGGTACCGCTTTGTTTCACACCGCCATACGGCATATGATCGACGCGGAAGCTCGGAATATCATTGATCATCACACCGCCGACCTGAAGCTTGTCCGCCGCATCCAGCGCAGTCGTTATATTACGGGTGTAAATCCCCGCCTGCAAGCCATAGATCGAATCGTTCACATGATGAACGGCTTCATCTATGGAGCTTACGGAATGAATCAGCACCAGTGGGGCAAACACCTCGCGGCAGGACACCTTGGAAGTCGGGTCCACATTCAACAGAACGGTCGGCTCCAAAATCCCGCCTGCGGCTTGACCGCCCAGAGCGATCTTTGCGCCCGCCTGAACGGCTTCATCCAGCCATTCACGAACACGTTTGACGTCCTTCGCTGAAATAAGCGCAGATACATCCGTGTCCGGATCAAGGGGATCACCTGTTTTCAAGCGTTGGGCCGCCTCTATGAATCGGGATACAAAAGTATCATACAGCTCGTCCATGACGTAAATACGCTGGACCGAGATACATACCTGTCCCTGATTGGCAAAAGCTCCGCTCACACAACGGTCAATGACTGCGTCCACGTCCGTATCGCTGTCGACGATGACCGCTGCATTGGAGCCTAGCTCCAATGTGACCCGCTTCAAGCCAGCCTTGGAGCGGATTTCCGTACCTACCGCCGGGCTACCGGTAAAGGTGATATAGCTGACGCGCGGATCGGTAACGAGAACGTCGCCGATCGTTTTGCCGTCGCCGCTGATCACGTTAAGAGCGCCCGCAGGCAATCCTGCCTGCTCCAGCAGCTCCGCGATCAAGTAAGCCGACAGCGGCGTCTGCTCCGCTGGCTTCAATACGACCGTATTGCCTGCCGCCAAAGCGGGACCCACCTTGTGAGCGACCAGGTTCATCGGGAAGTTAAACGGCGTGATGGCTCCCACAACGCCGACAGGCTCCTTGAGGGTGTAGGCCATACGCCCCTCACCCCCGGTGCGGCATCCATCGGGATCGTTTCCCCGTGAATCCGCTTGGCTTCCTCGGCTGCAAACTTGTAGGTCTGCACCGTCCGGTCAACCTCTGCCAGCGCAGCCTTCCACGGTTTGGACGCTTCGCGTGCAATGATACGCGCCGCATCATCACGCCGCGCGTCCAGCAAATCAGCCAGCTTCTCCAAAATGGCTGACCGCTGATGCGCAGGCATAGCCCGCATTTCAGCGCGGGCATCAGATGCCGCCTGAATGGCAACCTTAGCATCCTCTGCTGTGGCCTCTGCCACCTCAGCAATCACCTCACCGGAATACGGTGAGGTGATTGCTGTATACGATAGTGCTGCTTTCCATTCACCGCCAATAAATAAATGCTGCTGCATACTTATGGCCTCCTTCTCCCTATATTAACGTTTATTCTACCGTTTATTTTACCGTCAGCACAGGGCAAGGTGCATGCTGGATCACATGATGGCTGACGCTGCCCAGGATCATTTCGGAAACCAGCCCTTTGCCCCGTGTTCCCATAATGATCAGATCCACCTGCTCTTGCTCTGCACTTTTGCAAATGATACTCGCCGGATCACCATGACCCGCCAGCATGCGGTAAGAAATACCCCCGTCCTTCAAATAATCGGATGCTGGCTCCAAAATATGGCGCCCTTCTTCCTCAATTTGCTCATCCACATCCACCCCAACCGGGGGCTCATTCATGGATAAAGCCGGGTTCACATGCAATACGGTCAGACGCGGTTCACCCTGAAGCTGTTTGGACAGCGCTTTGGCTGTCTCCAACGCCTTCATAGCCTGTTCCGAACCATCGAGCGCGACCAGAATATGCTTGTATTCGTTCATACTCTTTTCCTCCTCAGAAGTTCATTGTTAGTGAGCATCAATCTGTATATCCTGCATATGTCGACGACGTACGATCAGTACCACTACACCCAGCAGTACCATCAATGCGCCAAAATAAAATGGAGTTTCCGCCGTATACCACTCGGACAGCTTCCCTGCAAGCCACGGCGAGATCGCCCCGCCCAAAAAGCGCATAAAGCTGTAAGCCGCAGATGCCGTGGAGCGCTCCACCGGAGCTGCCTGCATCACAGCCGTTGTGATCAATGTATTGTTAATCCCCAGAAAAATACCAGCCACGATCACCGCAACAATGACAGTCTTCGGTGATCCTGCGACCGTTCCTATCGCCATAACGCCTAAATCAATGGCAAACAGCGTCAGCATGACACTAATGGAAGATACCACGCTAAAGCGTGCTTGAATCTTCGGTGCTACAAACACCGAGGTAAAGGCCAGCATAATCCCCCAGCCGAAAAAGACATAGCCCAAACCGTGCTCGTCCAAATGCATCACATATGGAGAATACGCCATCAGCGTAAAAAATCCGAAGTTATACAACAAAGCCACAATGCCCAGCGTTAGCAGGGCCGGATAAGTGAGCGCTTTGAACGGATCAGCAATCGAACCGCGCTTTTTAGGCTTCGGAATCGAAGGCAGCATAAATGTAATGAACAAAAATCCCACGACCATCAGCGCAGCTACACCGAAGAACGGACCGCGCCAAGAAATGGAGCCTAGCTCACCGCCAAGCAGCGGGCCGACCGAAATCCCTAGACCCAGGGCCGCCTCATACAAAATAATGGCTTTGGCTGTTCCCGAAGTGGACAGACCTACAATCGCAGACAGCGCCGTTGCAATAAACAGGGCGTTCCCCAGACCCCAGCCTGCCCGGTAGCCCACAATCCCGCCAACCGTATCGGCTGTACCTCCCAACCCGGCAAACACAATAATCAACAATATCCCGGTCAGCAGCGTCCATTTGACACCCAATCGGCTGGACACTACGCCCGTAATCAGCATAGCTACGCCTGTCACCAGATTATAGCTGGTGAACAGCAGTGACACCTGACTCTTGGTGGCATGAAGCTGATCGGCGATGGCCGGAAGGATAGGATCGACTAATCCCAGTCCCATAAATGAAATAACGCAGGCAAAAGCAACCGCCCATACCGCCTTGGGCTGAGACAGCAAGCCTGCCTGTTTTTTTAACTCATCAGGTAATGCGTGTTGTGAACTCATAGTAGGATGTAACCTCCATATCTAAATGTAAAATGATTCGCTTATGACGGGTCGCTGCCAAGCTCCTTATCAAGCAGAACCTTTCGTTCGCGAACCCTGACCCGCAGCTCCTCCAGCTCGGTCTGGAGCATACGGATGCTGTTGATTTTTCCCTCCATCAGCTCCAGTTGTTCGTTCAGTGTTACCTCCATATCCTCCAACATGGCCCGGCGCTCAACAGGATGCAGGATATCCGTTCGCTCACGATATTCCTCCCGCTGACCCTTGAGCATTTCCGCTGCGGACATGTAACGCTGAAGCTCTTGCAAGGAGAAACCAAGCACTTCCTTGGCACTCACAATTTTTTTCAGTAAATCCACATCCTCCTGCGTATACAGCCGCATATTTCCTTCGCTACGCTGCGGGGAGGGCAACAGACCGATTTCCTCATAATAACGAATGGTTCGCTTGGTCAAACCGCATCGCTTGGCGACCTCATCAATTTTATACGTAACCATGACACCCACCTTATGAAAAAGTTTATATATAAATACTACGCCTATCTAACATTAACGTCAACGTTAACTTTGGAGAAAAAAAAGAAACCGCTCCTATTAGAGACGGTTCCTGTTTCGACTTGCATGTTCATAGGCCCGAAGCATCGGCGCTCAAGCCCATGAAATATATAATTTAGATGAAAATAGTGCGAGTGATGATAACCAGCAAAATGAAGAGTACCAAAATAACACCAGTGGAAGTCCACATGCCGTAGCCACCACCGCCACAACCTCTGTCTACTTCACCCATCTCAAATTCCTCCTCCCTCCGTTGATTACAAATACATCGCCTGAATTCAATTCAGATTGTTAACAACGAGTTAGATAACGAATGCTTTAGAGATGATAACGAGCAAAATGAAAAGTACCAGAATCGCTCCTGTAGATGTGAAAGCTCCATAACCAGCGCCTACTCCAGACATACTGATTCCTCCCTTCATGGTTTACAAAAGCATCTTATGCGTATGTTGCCAACCATGATAGGTACAGATGCCGCGCCTCCCGCCCAAATGTAGGTCATTCGCTTTGGTTCCGTTATCCTTCATGCGCCAGCATGCCGTGATACAACAGGTTTCGCGTCTGCTTGGCAAGCACGGATGGACTTTCGCTGCCAGTCAGCAGTTTGGTTAACGTCAACCGTTCAATCAAACCAACGACGCATTCCGCTGTCAGCTCCGGGTCCAATTCCTCACGGCAAGAACCCCATCGTTGTGCCGCAAGCAGATGCTTTTTAATATGACCTGCCATTTCTGCCTTGATACGCACCGAGTCCGACGCCTGGTAAAATCCGACACGGGTTATCGCCGGATTATTGGATAACATACGAAAAATGGATTCCAGAAACACTAGCCCCCGGCTCAAAATTTCAGCTTGGCTTTGATCCGGTTCCACCTTCATGCATTGGACCGTCTCATTCACCAACACTCGGAAGCTCTCAACAAGCTCCTCATACATTTGTTCCTTACTCTCAAAATGAATATAAAAATCCGGCTGCGTCAATCCCGCACGCGCCGCGATCGAACTTACCTTGGTCTGATAAAAACCGGTCTGAGCGAACTCCTCAGCCCCCGCCTCCAGTAACAACCGTCGACCTTCCCGACTTCTGACTCCTGCTCTCGTCACGGTCCCTGCCCCCTTACTCCACAAATCTATCGTATTATAAAGTTCCCTTGCGGTAAGAACAATGGGCTTGAGGATGATATATGCCTGTCCTTCCAAAGTCCTAATACAGAAGAAATGAAGGTTTTGAATATATAAGGGCATCTCTCTTTAAGGTAGTATTAACCAATTAGACCGTGAGCAAGCAAGAATGATGACGCCGGATCAGTGGTGAGGACAATATTTGCGCATCATTTCAATGGTTGTCAGATCATCATCCCGCCCTCGGTTTTGCAAACCGTCGATAATCTGTTGACGTTCCTGCTCTTTAACATTCTGCCCGAATTTGAATTTTGCGGTCCACTCATCCGGTACAATCTTGATCAGCGCAACCCCTTTCAGACGTGAAGCATACCGGGGATCGCTGGCATCGATAGGTTCATAGCCGCCCTCCGGTTGCAGCTTACTCATAAAAATGGAAAAGGCAGATGCCTTTTCTTCCAGTTCCACTACCTGTTCCGCATGACCTCGCACGGTAATACTTTTAAAAAATGATGTCGCCGGACATGCCATATGTTCATCCGTAAAATAAGACGGGATGAGCGCATACTCTTTGGCAGCGGAAAAAGTAACCCGGTTGTCCTCCTTCATCCGTTCCATCTTCTCTCCGGCACGGCTGCCATGAATATAAAAAACACCATTTCCATAAGCAAAATTCAAGGGTACAACCCGCGGGAATCCATCCTCGCTGTTCATGCCCAGAAAACCGAAACTGACCTCGCTCAGAAATAGCTCTATTTCCTCTTCTTCTGCCACCGTAAATTCTTTTCTTCTCATGGATCATGCTCCTTTCGTCTATTGACCAGCGCTACATTTCAGATTATGTTAAAAATGGATCAATGAATAGATCCAATATGATCGAAAATGAGTAGTCCAATGGAAGGAGAAGGCTATGGATATTACGATTGCTTATCAGCGTGCTATTCAACTGTATCATCATAAATATTTGGCCTTGTATCATGCTCTTCGGGAAGGAATTCTGAACGGATCACTTGCCAGCGGTACGCGCCTGCCTTCCAGTCGTGATCTGGCTGTGATGTATGGAATTTCGCGGGGCAGTGTTGCAGAAGCCTACGATATGTTGTTGGCAGAAGGGTACGTGGAAACGGCGGTAGGCAGAGGGACTTTTGTCATTGAACAAACCGCGTTGCTACCCAACACATCATCGATTGATAAGCAGACCCGACAAGCACCTTCTGTTAAACAAACACCCCCAGCTCTGTCCACATGGGGACAACGGATTATGCAGATGGAAAGAGAGTCACGGCCGTCTTCTGCTTCTGGTGTAAATGAAGATGCGGCTCAACAACCCCTGATTTCTTTTCAGGCAGGAGAAGTGGTGTTGGAAGGCAATTCACTGACCGCATGGAAAAGCGCAATGGCTGCCGCTGGCAAAGACTTGCAAAAGCCTTCGTCTGCCTTGATGACAGCACCCGTGAATGGCGATGAATGGTTGCGTGAAGCGATTTGTCAGCATGTTGGAAGAACGCGGGGAATTATGGCCCACCCGGATCAAGTCGTATTATGCAGTGGCTCCATGGAAGTGATCACCTTATTATGCCAGTTGCTTATTAATGAGCAAGATCCCATCGTGCTGGAAAATCCCTGTTATCCCGGTATTCACCGTGCGGTTACCGCATCGGGCGGACAGGTGCAAGCTGCTGAGCTGGATCAACAAGGAATTATTCCGCAGGATTGGGATTCCAGATTACTATTTGTTACACCGGGACGACAGTTTCCAACCGGAGCTGTATTGCCATTAGCCCGCCGTCAACATATTTTGCAATGGGCGGTGTCCAGAGGCGCGTGGATTATCGAAGATGATTATGACAGCGAATTCCGTTGGGCAGGACGACCGATTGAACCGCTGAAAGCACTGGATCGCGCGGATTGTGTCATCTATGTCGGTTCCTTTTCCAAAAGCATGTTCAGCAGTCTTCGACTGGGCTACGCTATTCTGCCCGCTGCACTGGCTCAAGCGCTAACAGCCGCCAAACGGCTATATGACCCGCTGCCTCCTGCCCGTCTGGAACAGCGCGCACTGGCACGCTTTATGATACGCGGCGACTATGTTCGCCATCTGCGTCGGATGACCCGGATGTACAGATCACGTTACGAGGTGTTCCAGCGCGAAATGCAGCAGTTGAGTGGACTGTTTCAATGGCATCAGACTGACTGCGGCCTGCATGCCTATGCGGTCTGGAAGCATGAGCCTGCTCAGTATCAGCAATTGATGCAGGCGGCCCGGTCTTTCGGAGTCACATGGCGTGATGCAGCCGATTACCAACTGACGCCAGGCCCCCCATCCGCCTGTTTTATTTTTGCCCATTTAACGGAACACCAAATGATTGAAGGCATTAACCGTCTGCGCCAGGCTTGGGATAGTATTAAAAAATGAGTGGAACCTTCGCCTCAATCGACCTTCGCACCATATGAACGCAAGAACGCCAGCGCCTGGTCTCGATCCATCCGTGCACCTTTGACAACAAGTGCTTTAAAATCGACTCCATCCATAGTAGCACCACGTAAATCGGCTCCCTGTAGCTTGGCATGAGCTAAAATAGCTCTGGTCAGGTCGCAATCTCTGAGGTCTGCCTTCTGCAGATTGGCATCCGAGAGATCCGCTTCATAAAAGCGTACTCCTCTCAAATCCTGCTTTTCCAGCCGGGCCTGCCGCAGATTGGTATAAGACCAATCCCCCTGAACGAGCGTAATGCCGTCTATTTTTGCTTTTGAAAAGTCCGAACCCGTCATTTTACAATTGCTGAATTTGGTGACGAACAGATTGGCTTCAATAAAGTTACAATTTATAAAAGCTGATTCAGTATGAATAGAACCGTTCAACAGCGCCCCTTGAAAATCACATTCGATAAAACGACATTCGCTGGTCATGATTTCCTCCAACGAACCGTTCGTAAAAGTACAACGTTCAAAGGTGCAACGAATAAGTTCACCCTCCCTTAAATCTTTCCCACTATAATCAATGCCCTCATATTGCTGCTCTTGATACTGAAACATAATGATCCCCCTTATTTAATCACTAGCCCTAACAGCCCCACAAAAGACGAAGCTTGATGCGGAGAGATCATGCACCCATCCAGGTCTTCGATATCCACCTGTAGTCCATCGAATTCGCAATCGCTCAGATCAATCCCCTTGAGCTTGGACCCCGACAGCATGGCCTGATCCATATTGCAACGGGTAAAAAAGGTTTTTTGTAGCGTCAAATGATAAAGGTCAGAGCTTATCAATGAACAATCCTCAAAACCAACCTGCTTGAAATTGGCAAAGCGAAACATTGAATAATCTCCTAAGCAATCCAGAAAACGAACATTTTGGAGTCTGCTTCTGGAGAAGTCTGTTCCGAGCAGTTTGCAATTTCTGAACTCTACCCGGTGAATAAAGGAACCGGAAAAGTTAATATTAGACAGGTCGCATTTATCGAAAATAACATCTGTCCATTCACTTTCCGGCAATGACGATTCCATAATCGTAACATTTTTAAAAGTCATCTTCTCAAACGAAACCCTGGTAGCTTCCACATTATCCATGGTCATATCCTCTACAGACCCCGTGTTAAATTCATCCTTGGATCGTAAGGAGTACATTTCATCGGTTAATACAGGTAAGTCTGAAGGAATTTTCGGCAACTCTATCTTAATTTCCATAGCTATCTCCACCTTCTGAGTGCTTATTCCGGCATATGTCTAGTTTATATGATGATGCGACGCAGTAACAATGGCTTTATACACGTACCTGTAAAATGAGAAAAGCCGCGCTACCCAGAGGGTCACCGGATTTCGAATCTGTCATCTATGCACCCTAATATACGAATCTATTTTCTATCAATCTCCACACATAGCGTAGCAAAAGCATGTCTGTCACATATATTAACGTTGTGAGTATACTCACGAACCTTTTTTTAAGGAGGTTGATAGCATGGCAGTACAGCTATCCAATAATGTGTTCTCCATCTCAGTCGGAGATTACGGCGATATCTCTTCCTTACGTCTGGTAGGAGACACATTCAATACGAACTATGTCATGAACAGCTCCAACGCACCCAAACAGAATACGGTGGATCATCAGTGGCTTGGTGAACTCATGTTTACCTACCGTCTCGGTAACGGGGCGTGGACTCGGGCATGGACAAGCAGCTCTGCGGATGCACGCACGATCACTTCATCCGGCAGTAGTGTTCAAGTATCATACCAAAATTCGTCAAACAATCAGGGAATACGTAATTTTACATTAAATGAAACATATTCACTGGTTAATGATTACCTGCATTGGCAGATGAAAGTAACGAACACTTCCAATCAAACGCTGGAAATCGGAGATTGGGGGCTGCCGCTGACTTTTAACGAGTATTGGTCTGGCGGCAATAACGAACAAATCTATGAAACAAGGGTACTTTCCCACTCCTTTGTAGGGCATAACAGTTCTTTTATTACCGCTGGACGGCCTAGCGGCATCGGGCCTTATCTGCTGCTTGTCCCTGATTCCTCTACAGGCGCAGGTCTCGAATATCAGGACCATTGGAGAGTCGAGGAGCACCCGGGCAGCACGTGGGCTATGGAGCAAGGCGGCTGGTCCGAAGGACTAAATGTGTTCTATATCCACTCCAATGTCATCAAGAGTACCAACCGTGGCTATCTTTCCAACACCAGTCTGTCGCTGGCTCCAGGCGAAAGCAAAACGTATGCCTTTAAATTTTACAAGGTAGCGGACGAGCAGGCCGTGAAGGACAGGCTGTACAGCGAGGGACATGTGGATGTGACCGTGGTTCCGGGCATGATTTTCCCTACGAATCTCAAGGCTAAATTCGATCTGCATACCAGCAAATCCATTACCTCTGTCACAGCGCAATACCCGTCCGAAACGACCATCAGCTATTTGGAAACAGCCCCTACAAACCATAAAATATATGAACTTACACTGGGACGACTGGGACACAACAATATTACCGTGAACTACGGTAACGGCGAAAAAACCGTTCTCCAATTCTATGCCATCGAGCCAGTCGACGCTGCACTTCAGCGCCACTCTACCTTCATGGTCAACAGCACCCAATGGAACATGCCGGGCGACCTGCGGGATAAGGTGTTTGACGACTGGATGATGCAATATAAGGCCAAGCGCAATAGCTTTGCAGGCTACTGGGGTTGGGGTGACGATTGGGGATTAACCCATGGCCAGTTCCTGGCTGAGAAAAACGTTCAGAAGCCCGTGGCATCCGAGATTAAAGCAGTCGATGATTATCTGGAGGTTGCTGTCTGGACAAATCTGATGGAAGGCCATCATACCGATTATCTGGTTCCCGATTTCCTGATGCCGCAGCCCAACACAACACCGACGTACCGGGGCTATGCCTATCCGCATATTTACAACACGTTTTTCAGCATGTATAAGCTCGCCAAGCTGTATCCGAACCTGATTAGCTACCGCAATAGCAAAAACACGTATTTGCTGCGCGCTTATCGTATTTTCAAGGCATTGTATGAAGGCCCTGTCGCCTACAACTGGAACACAGGGCTCATGGGTGAACTGACCACGCCGGATATCATTAAAGCGCTACAGGAAGAAGGCTTGACCACCGAGGCTAACGACCTGATCGCCAAAATGGCTACCAAGTACAACAATTTCAAAAACACCACCTATCCCTACGGCTCCGAGTATAACTATGACAATACAGGCGAGGAGGCGGTATATACGCTCGCTAAAATGAACAGCAATACGACGATGATGAGTAAAATCAACGCCAAAACACGTGCCGCACGCGGTCATATGCCTGTGTGGTATTACTACGCCGATCCGGTCACGATTACCGGGGAAAATTGGTGGAACTTCCAGTACACCACCTCGCTGGCAGGCTATGCGATGGATGACTGGACACGCCGTTATTCATCCAAGCCCGAAGTGGATCAACGCTTGTCCTATGCCGCCAAGCTCGCTAACATCGGGGCGATTAACTCGGGACAGATTAGCTCCGACCCAGCCAATATCGGCGCGGTATCGTGGACGTATCAGGCGGGTAAGGGCAATTACGGTGCTCTTGGTCTGGACGGCGGTCCGCTCTTCAACGGCTGGCGCGGCATGTCCGGGGAAGCGGATTTGGGGCTGTTCGGAGCGATTAAAGTTCTAAGCTCGGACATTGCTGTCGATCCCATTTTCGGCTTGTATGGCTATGGCTGTGACGTTACAGAAAGCGGTAACAACTATACAATCACTCCCAAGGACGGTGTATTCCAGCGGCTGCATCTGATCACCCAAAAGCTGAGTCTGGAGCTGAATCGGGACCAATACAGCTCAGCCATCGTGTCCAAGTCCAGGAACAACGTTCGCTTCACGCTGAAAAATACAACAGCAGGCACAGCTCACACTACCATTCTGACCTTGACCGGACTGGCCGCAGGTACGTATGACGTGCTCGTAGACGGAACGAAAACTGGCTCCGTCACGGCTATTAACAGTTCAGCGGCTACGGTCAGATTGAGTATCGGTACGGCAGCCTCCTACGATATCCGTATTCAGACAGGCTCAGGTAATCCGACTCCAGCCGGAGACGTTGTAGCCCGCTATGATTTTAATGAAACAAGCGGATCTACCGCAGCCGATTTGTCAGGCAATGGGCAGCAGGCCAATGTGAACGGCGGCTCGTGGGGCGTCGGACGGAACGGCAACGCCCTGCTCTTAAACGGCACAGCCGCCTATGCCAGCCTGCCCGGTGGACTGGTCAGCAGCGTTAACGATTTTACGATTGCGACTTGGGTGCGGGTGAACACCCATAACGGCTGGGCTCGCCTGTTTGATTTTGGAGCAGGCACGGATCGATATATGTTTTTGACACCCAAGGCCGAAGGGACAGGTATGCGCTTTGCCATCACCGTCTCGGGTAACGGGGAGGAACAGCAGTTAAATGCCCCGGAACTGGCGACAGGGGTCTGGAAACATGTGGCCGTGACACTGTCGGACAACACGGGAATTATGTATGTAGACGGTATAGAAGCGACGCGAAATACGAACATGACGTTAAAGCCGTCCAGCCTTGGGCTGACGGACCGGAACTATATTGGAAAATCCCAGTTCGATGATCCTTATCTGAACGGGGCAGTAGATGAACTGATCATCTACAACAGAGCGCTCACAGCTCAGGAGATTCGCAGCTTGGCCTCGGTAAGCAGTACTGTTGCAGACCATAAAAAGGTAGCCAGTTCGTATGCCGAAGGGGCAGATTAAGCAGATGTAATTATTTTATACCATTAACTTTTTAAGTTGTGAATGATTCGTGTCGTGAATGATTTGTATCGTGAATCATTCACGCTATGAATGGTTTTATGCCCTATTCATTTGAGTAAAAAAGGCGGGCGGCTCACGTGGAAGCCTTGTTGCTGCCCGGTTTAGAGGCCGTCCGGCTTATGAGGAGGATTCCGCCATGTGTAAAGAACATGCAAGACCACCCCTGTTGGCAAGTGTTGACTGTGATTCAAGCTATACTGCTTCTGCTTCTGCTTCTGCTTCTACAAACCAGACTCTCCTCGAATCCATAACTGCACAAGTCTCAGCTTCCGGCGTATCCCCGCAAGCGATTGGCAGCGATGCCGAGGTGATTGACCGCTTCGGACGGATTATTAACTGGTACGGCGTTGAACTGGTGGATTGGCAAGGCTATATCGCCAATCCGTTCATCAATCTGACCGTGAAGCCACCTGCCAGTGCGGCGTATCCGATCAGCATCACGCTCAAGGCGCAGGGAACGTCCCGGCTTATGATGAATCTGCCCAGTACGTTATCTGCCACTGGCGCTACGAAGGTGCTGAATTTTAACAATGCATCCGAGAGGAAGGATTTTAAGCTGGAGGTTGCACCTGACCGCAACGGTGGCCCGGACGAGATTGAACACTATACGTTGTATCTCACCATTGCAGACAGCGCGGGAGCCACGCGGACCCATACGATTCCAATCCGGGTATGGGATCAGGACGATAATCAGGATACCAAATTCCCATTGGTGTTCGATTATCGCTACGATACAGTCAATCACTATTTTGACGATCTAGGTACTCGTAAGGCGGCCGAGCAGGCGATTAAGGACTGGTTCTATTTCTTTGATGTCCAGCCGTTCGATACTGTTCCCGCCGGAGCTGAACGCAACTATATTCCGAACAACGACTGGAACGGGCATACGATTGGCACGAATAACGCTCCTTATAATGGAGAATGGATTTTCCTGCGTGGTATCGATGGCCCTTATTCGACCGGATGGCCCGGTAACAGTGGTTATTACCACACGAAAAACGGCGTCCGCGTTCCGGGTCCTATCCACCGTTCGCTAGGAACTGCGCTCGATTTTTATCCAGATGCTCAGGTATTTACCTCGCTGAATGACGACGACTGGTACAAAACTGATCTGACTCAGGTAACAGACGTATACGGACTCATCATGCATGAGTTTGGCCATGCCGTCGCTTTCAGTGATACATGGTCGGGGATGCAGGCTTATCATAGCAGCGGCGGCGCCGATTCCGTCGTTGAAGCGTACCAAGGCGTCCGGGTTCCGCTGGATGGAAGCTATCACATCCCGGCGGATCGGCAATACTGGGACCGTCTCAGCGGACAAAGCGCAGGCTGGGTGGCAGAATTCCCGGTACGCCGCTGGATGCTGAACAAGCTGACGCTGCTCATTGCCGAGAAAGCAGGCTGGAAGCTGAACCGCAAGCTGACACCTTTCCTCGAACCGGAAATCGTCACAGCCTCCTTGCCCAAAGCCGTCAAAGGACAAAGCTACAGCCAAAAACTTATAGCCAAGGGTGGAGTCCCCTTCTACGACTGGACACTGAAAAGCGGCAATCTGCCTACCGGGCTGACACTCGACCGCTTTACCGGAACGATCAGCGGCACTGTATCCGCCAGCCAGTCGCAAAACAGCTACACCTTTACGATCGAGCTTCGGGATTATGATGAGTTGGCGAAGCCGTTCACACGCAGCTTTACGATTAGTTTGTGAGAAAGCAGTTATTCCACCTATGGGACATTAGCTCCGTCTAATCCGTGTCGTTCTTGGTCTTAAGCGAACCAGCTCCTCACTGGTGAGTTGCCTAGTATAGGAGCGAGGGGAAGATCCTGTATCGACCCTGAGCACCCTGCCTGCCCCGTTGGGGCGGGCTACCCGTGTGTTGAATACCTGCATGAACCACTGCACCGGAAAGGCTATGGATAAGCGGCCATCTGCCGTGCCTGCATAGTTGACCGCAGCTGCATAATTATCTGACTGTCTGAGCCATACAGAGCCGGAATCCCCAGGTAGTGATACAGGAGTCGTACCTCTAATAACCGTCTGATCTTCGAAGGTCAGCAGGCCCAACTCTCCGCCATAATTGATTTGCAGGTCCGTATAGACGGACTCTACCGTGCCATTGACCCGCCCGGTCGTACGCCCTACCTTCTTCAATCTTTCTCCTATGCGATAAGCGGTAACATGACCTGGAATCGCTCCTACTGTAGCATAACGCGGATTGAGCAGGTTGTTACGTGTCGGAAGCGAAAGAGCCGCATCAATCAGGTTCGTACCGGTGGGATTCAAGCGTACGTAACGATACAACCGCCCTATACGATCTCGGGTATCCGTCCCCCCATCGGCTCCGCCTGGCTGTATTGTAGCCTCTCGGTTATCTGTATTGGAGGGATTGAGGACATGATTATTGCTAAAAAGATAACGCGTCGCCGGCGCTCCAGTTGGGGCAACGATCAGCCCGGTCGTACCGGAGCCTTCAATCGTTCCGACACTGTAGCCGGCGATGACCGGGCGTATGCGTACCCTGTAGTCCGTGGCATTGGCTTTGATCTTTCCGGATTTAACAATCCGGACAGGAACGCTCGTTTGCTTGCCTAGTGCTGTGGCCGACAGAAGTCCGGTAGAGGCCGTGGCCAGCCGATCTGTGTACACAATGACAGCGGCCCCCTTTTTGGGATGTGCAGGGTCCCTATACCCTACGCCGATGCCGTGGACACCGGACATTTTTAAGACTCGCTTGGCCATCCGCTTTTTCACTTGAAGGGCGGCCGAGAAGGTAGCCAACATAATCATCCCCTTTGACATTCAGATGAAATATTGTATGGCTGTGGCCGCTCCGCGTTCCATTTGATCTTACGATCGCTGTTGCAGATTCAAATCAACCGATGCACTACCAAACGCCGTAAGATTAGTTGAATTCGAAAAATCCCCCAAATTATTATATATATATAAAGTAAACCATTGAAAGGTATACAAAAATATCCCAAAAGATGGTATACTCATTTCCGAAATTGACATTTTATCATTTGATTTTGATGTTCTTATTTTAAAATGATTGATATCCTATTTATTTAAAGGGGTGGTTTATTTTGTCCAATACAACCACGATACTCGCAGAACTGATGAAGTACATGAAAGAAAAAAAATTAGGTGTTAGCGATTTAGCCAGGGCATGCAATATGAATCCCGGCACAATTAGCGGCTTCGTCAATGGAAATCGCAAGCTCTCAGTCTACCAATTGGATCGAATCACAGAAACGATGGGACACCCTATTGGTTATTATTATGAGCACTATATTTCTGAGTACTTGGCCGATGCCGACCCCAACTGGCGAAGAATGAGTCCTTTTTTGGAAAGTTGTGCAAAATTGAATAAATTGGATTGTATTCAGCAAGTCGTGAATATGTTATTGGATAAGTTGGGCTATGCTACTCCATTATTTGAACTGGCTGAGAAACTATTTGAAGACGGTTTGTATGAGGCAGCAGCTATACTTTATGAAAACGTGGCTCTAAGTGAGAATAAGCAGCACTCGGAGCGCTTGGCTCTATGTCAGTACCGTCTGTTTCAGAGCAGGCAAGGGGATAACCAGGAAAAAAACTATGAAGCAGCCGTGCAGTTTGGGACCTACGTTGATCGTTTGGACGAACTAGACCAACTAGATGGGCTAAAAGCTTTAGCGAATACATATCGTTCGTTGCGTAAATGGGACAAAGTAGAATTATTCGCTAAAGCTTTGGGAGAAAAGGCTGAGATTCAATACAAATTGAGCAAACAGCAACATCGAGCAAAAAAAGAAAATTCAAAGCAACCAAGCTTCCCTTTGTTTGCTTACTGGGCTTTCTCACATTTACTTCGCGCACAAGCCTATGACGAGAGGAAAGACTATGAAAAGGGACTTCAGCATATTAAAAAATATGCAAATTTAGGCTGGGTAACGGATACGGATGAAGAAACCTTGAAATGGAAAAAGAATTATGAGGATTGGGCAGTAGTAAATATGTATGTAAATAAGCTTCTTTCGGGCGACAGGAACGTGCTTCCCGATTATGTAGCTTATATTTCTTCAAGAAAAGATGAGGTTCTTCCCGCGCTTGATAACATCCTTGAGGCTGCTAACCGATATCATTTTGATGTAGATGATATTCTAAAGCAATTCGAAGCAGATATTTCATCTTATCTGGGGCAACAAAAAGTTGAAAGCTTTTATACTCAACGATTAACAGAGCGTTTTATACATTTTTCAAGAAAGTTAGCGCTCTATTATTTGCGTAAAAGTATGTTTTCAGATGGGTTTAGATCTCTGTTGATTTGCATGGAAATATCTATTGCAATCAATAACAGGATACAAGCAATGAGGTGTATGAGGCTTTTCGTTTCTTTTCAAGAACATGCACCTTCTAATACGAGGGCATTTTACAGAAAATTGGCTAATGCTGTGGGTGAAGACGAAGAGTAAGACCCTTTTTAGTAACCAGCTTTATGTTAGTATCCCTTGTAACTGTTCCCTTACAACTTCAAGATAAAGGGTCCAGCTATCAACCGACATACCACGGCGAAATGTAACCCATTTTAGATGAAGTGAATTAAGGGACGTACTCTTAGAGTACGTCTTTTCTCTTTGGAATATATAGAACGCTTACCAAACATATACTTTTCAATGGTTTCCACATGAATCCCTAAAATAAGAGTACAAAGGGGGAACTGTGATGCAAACCGACAACATTTTGAGTCACCATGTAGAAGCAGCTAGACAAAAACTGCATGATCTCCAAAATAAATATGGCTTTGGTCACGCTAGTGTACTCAAACAATCCATGGTTCTGGACGAACTTATCAATCAATATCAATACACTTATTATAGACGTAAAAAAAATCCGACTGTTTAAATGTAGCTGATTTGGGTGAGTAAACGCGTCACTCAATGTGTTCACTCCTTCAATTTTTATGATCCTTATTTTAATAAATATAGTAATATATGCTTTTAATGAATGAAATTTTATAATATAAAGGATAAATGTGGTTATATAATGCTTTAGCATCATTTTACATTTTTTTCAATAAAAATATACAAATGATACCTTATATATGTTACTCTTGTGTGGTAATACAAAAAATAGAAATGGACGTGTTAGTATGTTAACATTGAAAAATACAGCAGTAATTCTTACGGGGGTCTTAGCTCTTACGGCAGTAGTTCCACTGGCAGCCTCTGCTGCTCCTACTGCGGGAATCAAAGTATCGAAGGATGGTAGAGGTATAGGTATCCAACAAACTGGTCAAGAGGTACATGAGCTTCTTGGTGGGACAAGTCCGACGATGAGCTTAATTGTTGAAAAAGGTTATGGACATGTAAGGATTAAAGTTCGGAATGCAGGAACATCAAATCTCACTTGGAGCTTGCAAGGTAACGGGAAAGAGTATGTCTATAAAACTGTTGGCAAAGGAGACACATTAACGTGGACTAGCGTTAATTCATTCCCTAATGGGATGCCTTCAGGAAAATATGTAATTCAATTCAGAGCCAACGGTAACGAAGTTAGAGGCGAAGCTTGGGGTACTACTGGTCAGTACACAGGAGACATTAGCTAACCATACTTGGGATTTTAATTAACTAATATTAATGAAAAAGAAAACTATTTTAATCATTGTCGGAGTCATTTTAGCGATCTTTATTCTCTGTTTCTTTTTAAACGTATGGGTGGTCAATAACATTCGTGTTGTCCCTAACTAATAGTCAAGGAGATTAATGAATAAGAAAAAAGTATGGAAGATTGTAGGGTTCTCTGTTTTGGGAATTGTTTTAATCTACATTTTCTTGGTTATTGTAGGAATTTCTCAGTTTGTTACTAACGTAACACCATAGGACTTGACTTTATGCTTTTTCGTACTTACAGTTGAATTATTGTAGGCTCTATCACAGCGGTCAAACACAAAAGACTTCCTTAATTATAGGAGGTCTTTTGTGTTTGCGGTAGAAGTAGCTAGACAACAACTGTATGATCTCCAAAATAAACATGGCTTTGGTCACTCTAGTGTACTCAAACAATCCATGGTTCTGGGTGAGAAACTTGTGGTGAGGTCGCTCGCCTATTTATTGTAACACCTAGTCTTACTTAGGGGGGATCTAATTCAGTCGTCTTACTTTTAAGGAGAGAGACATAAGTTGGTGAAATCTTCAATAGCTGCGCATAGGTTTTCATGGAAGCACCGGGATACTGTTTCATGAGGCTTAGCAGGAGCTTAACCATTTCTGCATCAGACAAATTTTTAATATCTTCTGATGTAGAGGGTAGCTGATTTTTTGGGATTGGGTACCCTTTGAGGTCATTTGCACAATAGATACATACATAAGATTTTTTGAAGCGAATGAGTTGTTTGTTTCCCCCGCATAGGAGACATGATTCACTTTCTAATCTACGCATAACAATAGCGCTTTCAGTTATGAAAAACTCCATTTCTGTGTTCTTGTTGATACCCAACCGATTTCTTATTTCCACTGGGATTACAACTCTCCCTAGGCTATCTAAATCTCTTTTCATTATCGCATCATTCATTGTATACACCCCTCCAAGACATATGATCCTTATTTTCATAAAGATAGAAATATATGCCTTGAGTGAGAGAAATTTTATAAACGAAAGGATAAATGTGGTAGTATGGTACCTTAGTATGATTTTACATTTTATTCTAGAAATCCAGCGCAATTATTGGAATATATATGTTATATTTCTATCGTTACATAAAATACTCAATAATAGGGAGAGATTGGGATGAAGAAATTTTTTTCCGTTTTCGCTGTGTTGGCCTTATTGCTTACAATTGCGCCATTCGGTTTAGTGTCAGCGCAAGAGATAACAACACAAGTCCAATCGAGTAACAGTATCGCACAGTCAGGTACACCCGTAACCGTCGATACTTATGAAACTAATGTGATAAGTCCTCAAAAAGCAAATTTTTACGTTGATCTGTCTGTACAAAAGTACGGAGGACTACTTGCTAAGTGGACTTATAAAAATCCGGGTAAGGTTATTACTGATGTGGACTTAATAATGACTTTAGAATACCGAGAGGATTTTCTACATGCTTGGAAGACAGTAGACACTGTAAGATTTGATTACCCCGGTGGTCTTGGTGCTACAGAACAAAATGAACGTACTTTCTACCCTGATCAAAAAGGAACGTATAGAGTGTTTGTGTCTGGTAACGTATATCACACTCCAGGGTTTACTAACATCCAAATGTTTTCTGGATCCAGAGCGTATGATCCGAAAATCATTATTTCCAATGATCCAGATAAAATTGAATTGAAATAAGTATAAACTTTATAAATGGACAATGGTCAGGACTTTAGAGACAATGTAATCATCTATGTTCCTGACTATTGTCATTTTGATTGAAAGGGGATTTTAAGGTGATAGATATCGAACAAGTGAGAGAGCGCAAAAAATTAAGATTAGATATACTAGCAGAGTTATATCAGCTTTGGTTTGGCGGTGAGAGTTCGTCTTTAGTTGGTACAAAACGAGATATATATCAAGAACGAAATACCGAACGCCACTTAGCTTTCCATTATCTGTTTGGCATGAAGTTCATTCATATTAAACCAAAGGATGGAGAAGGAATGGATGAAATATTGTCGATAAGTATTACTGCTGAGGGGATCGAGTTCCTAGAATCTAACTTAGACAATGAATAAGAAGAGGATTTGGAAAATCGCAGGCTTCTCAGCCTTAGGATACGTTGTAGTTATAGTTTTCTTGGTTGTTGTAGAATACTATCAGCTTGTTACTAATGTAAGACCGTAGAGCCTCTTGACTTTGTTCTATAATCGTACTTACAATTGAATTGTTTTGAACGCACTATTATAGCGTCCAAAACAAGGGCCTTCCTTAACGGAGGGTTTTTGTTTTATCACATTAAATCCGAACAATCCTGGGTAGGTAGATCAAGGAGTTGGTATTATCTATAATTCATTTACCCCAATGTTTTTCACTGCACTTACTATAATAATTCTTATAACGATACGAAAATTGGAACCTCGGACAAGTAAGAGAACAATGTTGAAAGTGAGAATTGCAATAATAACAACAGTCCTGCTTATCGGAGCCGTGTTGTATATAATCGACCCTCAATGGTGGATCATTGTAGCTTTTGTATTCTCCTTTGTAATCTTGTTTGTGATTACTGCTATTTTTTTATTGAAACGTTGGCGAGAAAAAAGTTGAATCATAAAAAAAGCCTTCCTTGTTGATAGGAAGGCTTTGATATATGTCATGGGGGGCGATGGGAAGCACCATCTGATTGCGCAGTGTCACCTCATGTACAACCAGCTTAACTACCTATCCACCTTATCCCTTAATTACTCTCTCCGCAATGCCCAAGGAGGTGCTTCATGGAACAATCTTTTTCATCAATATTGACATACAGCATACAAGCCATTGCGATTTTACTAATTATATTCAATTTTCTAAAGAAAAACGAAAAAAAAGTAGGTTGGGGATCACTTTCACTGCTTTTATCTCTTCTTGGTATGCTTGTTTCTTTTGAATTTGGCAATTACATATTTGGGGATCAGTTGCTTTCCCTTTTAGGATTACCCGCATGGTCTAACAGTGTTAATAATACTGGGTTTCACTACACCTTTTTTCTATCCATTATTTTCTTTATTCCCAGTTTAATCATTGGATATAAAAATCCTAAAGCATTTGGAGCTGAAATGGGAAAACTGGTTTCTAGTATATATCTAACTTTGATAACAGTTACGCTTTTATTTTTAATTATAAGCTAATTTCTCAAAGTGAAAGTTGTCTTAACGGAGGGCTTTTATTTTATCACATTAAATCCGAACAATCCTGGGTAGGTTGATCAAGGAGCTGGTTGTAACCCTTCCTATCTTTTTATTGAAACGTTGGCGCAAAAAAAGCTGAGTCAGAAAAAAAGCCTTCCTTGTTGATAGGAAGGCTTTCCACTTTATCCCTTAATCGCTCCCTCCGCGATGCCCTCCATGATGAATTTTTGGAAGAACGAATAGATCAGGATAACCGGGATGGAGGTCAGTACAAGTGCAGCCAGAATGAGCGACCAGTCCTTGTTATACTCCCCGAACAGCATATTCGTTGAAAGAATCAGGGTGTAGTGGTTCACATCCGTCAGCATCAACAAAGGAAGTAAAAAGTCGTTCCAAATCCACAGGAAATCCAAAATCGCAATCGTAACAGTGATCGGCAGCAGCAAAGGGAATATAATCCGGAAGAACGTTTGGAACTCATTACAGCCATCCATCTGCGCCGATTCCTCCAGCTCACGCGGGATGGATTTGACAAATCCGTGATACAAAAAGATCGCCATATTCACACCCAAACCGATATAGATCAGTGCCAAACCATACGTACTGCCTTGGACAGACAAATCCTTTGCCATCCGTGTAAGCGGTATCATAATGGAGTGAAACGGTACCAGCATGGATGCGACAAACAGGAAGAAGATCGCACTGCTCATTTTTCCCCGTGTACGAGAGAGCTTGTAGCCCGCCAGCGCCGAACAGATCACGATGCCGCCTATTCCAATAAAAGAAATGATCGTGGAATTGAGGGCGCTGTTCAGCAAATGAGTCTGGTGAAAAGCCTGACTGTAATTTTCAAAATGAAGCTTCGTCGGCAGCGACGTAAAGGATGCGAACATCTCACCTTGCGTTTTAAAGGAATTAATCACCGCCATGTAGATCGGGAAGAAGGACACCACAGCGCCCACGCAGAGGATCAGGGTAATCAACAAGGAGTTGGCTTTTTTCAGACTCATGCCTCCACCTCCCTCTTCTTCATCACACGTAACTGGATCAGCGTGAAGATCAGCACGATGGCGAACAAAATAACGGATTTAGCGCTTGCATAACCATAACGGAAGTTGTTGGAAAACGCCTCCTCATAAATGTTCATTGTAATTACCTGCGTACTGCGCCCCGGCCCTCCGCCAGTCAGTCCATAGACGACCTCGTAGACTTTGAAGGCACCGTTCAGCGTCAGGAAGAAACAGATGGTAATCGCATGGGTAATCATCGGCAGCGTCACACTTCTTAACGTCTGGAACGCGTTCGCCCCATCAATAATAGCGGCCTCTTTCAAGCTTTGCGGTACACCTTGAAGCGCAGCCAGATAAATGATCATCATATAGCCGACACCATTCCAGAGCGATACAATAATGATGGAAAAGAAAGATACCTTCGGATCGCCCAGCCACGATTGGCCCAAAACGGCGATAGCCGTCTTTTCGGCGATCTGTGGCAGCACGGAGGAAAACACGAACGTCCACATAAATGCGCTAATAATGGTACTGATCATATTGGGCATAAAAAATATCGTCCGAAAAAATCCTTTGGTGCGCGTACGTGATTCAATCAGCACCGCCAGCACCAGCGCCAGCACATTTTGCAGTACAATCATGACCAGTACATATTTGAGCGTGAACCAGAGTGAATTTAGAAAATCCGGGTCCTCCTTCAGCGCCTCCACAAAGTTCCCCAAGCCGATAAAGCTGTAATTCGGATTCAATCCGTTCCAGTCTGTAAAGCTGTAGTACATGCCGCTGATCGTCGGAATGAGCAGGAAGATGGCATAAAAGATCAGCGCCGGGGCGGTAAACGCCAGCAGCATCACGTATTTTTTATAGATTTTAAAGGGCATGGAGTCTCCCCCTCCTGATGTATTTCTGTAGGTTTCCGTTACTTGTTCACTTTGTTATACGATTTCCATGCCTTATCCAGCGCCTTAATCACGTCATCCTGCGAGAGCTGGCCTGCATAATAGGATTGCAGCGATTTGCCTGCCTCATCCTTGACCGCTTGCGGGATGGACGGATCTTGATACGACTTGCCTGCTTTCACATACTCGGTAGCATCATTGACCCAAGGATAGCTTTTGAACGTATGCACTTTAGAGATTGGGTTGAATTTCAATGATTCATAGAACGCGCTGGAATCCTTGTCGTCCAACACATAGTTTACAAAATCGAGTGCAACCTCCTTGTTCTTGCTTGTAGAGGATACAGCCAGCGAAGTCGAAGTGGACAGATTGATCAATGTCGCATTCGGATCATCATTGATTGGCAGTGGGGCTACTCCAAAATCCATCTTCGGATCAGATTTTAAAATCGTTTCCGCAAACCACGGCCCTTGAATCCACATCGCTGCTTTCCCCACAGCAAAGGCCGCCGATCCATCATCCCCGCCAATTTCCAGCGCCTTGTCTGTACCGTTGCTATTCACCAGATCAATAATATCGAACATACTCTTCATTTCGGAAAAAGAGCCCTTATCCTGATTCATCCGGTCAATAAAATCCTTATTCTGTGTGTTCATCATCGCACCCGCCGTCAGCGGCACGAATAACTGTGGAATCCACGATTCCTTGTAGGAGAGCAGGAACGGCTTCACATTATTCGCTTTCAGCTTCTCAACCACAGCCTTCATTTCGGTTAACGTTCCCGGCGGCTTCAAGTCCAGGTCCTTAAATATCTTTTTATTGTACAAGTACCCCCATGAAATCGTTTCCAAAGGAACAGCCACGACCTTACCGTCTTTCGTCGTCACCGAAGGCTTCACACTATCCAGCAATTTGCCGACAAACGGCTGACCGGACAAGTCCTCCAAATAGCCCGCTTTATAAAACGGAGGAATTTCATTCACTGCATGCAGTGCGAACACATCCGGCGCATCGTTGGATGCAAGTCTTGTCTTCAAAATTTGTGCGGCATTGTCGGAAGGCGGCATCTCCAATTGGACCGTAACGTCGATATTTTTATCTTTCTTTTCCTTCGCTACGAACGCGTTAATATATTTATCGTAATGCTCCTTCAAGCGGGGCTGTGCGATAAACATTTTGAGATTAACCGTTTTACCGTCTCCACCGGAACTGCTACTGTCACTACCTGAAGAATTCGCTCCACACCCGGCCAATAACGTGCCAACCAGCATCGTGCTCAATACACCTTTCCACATTTTCATGCAAAATGACCTCCTCTAAGTTGAAAATAACTGTGACCCACTGGCTAATCAGTTGTTATTCAGTACAGCTATGCTGTCGGTTTTCAACCTCCAATGATGCACTGTGTGAGCTGCATAGAGGCTAAATTCCTTTGTGCTGTTTGTTTTGTATACGCTTTCATTATAGAGTGGGAGGTCACTTCTGCCATTGGACACCATTAGCCTGTTGGGTTGGATTTTTTTAAACTACGGCTGTTAACAGCCTACATCATTGCTCCTTCCTCATTTCACCGGGAGCCATGCCAAAATGCTTTTTAAACACCCGGTAGAAATACGATACGTCCTCATATCCCGCCATCTCCGCCACCGCTTTAATCGAAATCTGTTTATCTGCCAGCCACTCGCGCGCTTTTTCCATTCTCCGCTGCACGATATAGTCCGTTACATTTTGACCATACTCCTGCTTGAATACCTTGCTCATATACTCCTTGCTGACAAAAAAGTTTTTCGCCAGTTGCTCCAGTGTAATCTGCTCGGCAAAGTGGCTGTCCATATAGCGCCGAACCTCCTTCAGATTCAGCTTGTTCTTATACTTCCGCTGCCGAATGAGCCGCTCCAGCTCCTGCACATAACATGCTGACACGAACTCCAGCGCACGATCCGCGGAGGATAGCGTGTCCTGCGAAAGCGGAATTCCAGCCTTGGCAGTGGGCGTATCCAGCTCGTTGGACGCTGCCAGCTCTTTAAGCTGGGAAAGAAGCTCCTGCACCAGCCTGCCCAGCATATGTGGACCGGGTTCCCCGTAGCTCTCCAGCTCCTGCAAGACCTGCTTACATGTCATTTGTACGCCTTCCCGGTTCAGCTCATTAAAATAAAGTCGCAGCAGTTGCTTATACCGGGACAGCTTGTGGAAGAACTCATAGTCCAGCTCCGCCGCCTCCTGCTGCTGTTCCGCTGCCTTGGCTTCCAGATCATCTTTGCATTTAAGCAGTACTGCATTCAGCTCGACGGGATTGACGGGCTTCAGCAAGTAATCAACGGCCTTGTACCGAATGGCATGTTTGGCATACGCGAAGTCGTCATAGCCGCTCACGACAATGATTTTCATATCGGGAAAATGGTTATTCAGCGCTTGCAGCAGCTCCACTCCGTCCGCGCCCGGCATACGCATGTCGGTAATCACAATCTGCGGGGACAATTCCCCGGCCAGCCTGAACGCCTCATCCCCGTCCTCAGCCTCACCAACCACCGACATTCCAAGCCTTTCCCATGCGCCGAACGTCTTTAGAATATCCCGGTTCCACGGCTCATCGTCGACAATTAATACCCGGATCATCCATTTCCCTCCTCTGCTGATGTGAATGGAATGCGGATGGTGACACGTGTACCGATTCCCGGCTCACTGTCTATCGTCACCCCGTAATTCACTCCAAAATTCATCCGTATGCGTGAAGCCACATTGCTTAATCCGATATGGCTACCCTGCGCCCAGATCGGCTCCTCCGATGGATTTTCCAGTCGTGCCCTTACTTCTTCCACTCTGTCGGGTGCCATGCCGCTACCATTATCGCAGACTGTAATGCATATGTCTTCTTTCATAATCTCCACCCGGATTCCCACCCGCCATGCTCCAGCCTTACGATCCAGACCGTGCTGAAACGCATTTTCCAGCAACGGCTGAAGCGACAGCTTGGGCAGACGAACATCCAGCGCCTGTTCATCCGTCTCCACCTGAAACACCAGTCGTTGCGGAAACCGCCGCTGCTGGATGCGCATATAGTGGCCTACATGGTCAATTTCCGCGCGTAAAGAGGCCATATCCTGCGGCTCCCGTACCACGTAGCGGAACATCTCACTCAGCGACCGAATCACCTCATACGTGTCCTCCGGCTTTTGGGAAAATACCATGCTTCCGATCATTTGCAGCGTATTTTGCAGAAAATGGGGGTGAATCTGCGCTTGGAGCGCTTTTAGCTCAGCCGTCTTTTTTTGCAAATTCATACTGTATTCCGTCTGGATATGCTCACGGATTCGTCCTGCCATGCCATGCAGACTTCTTTCCAGCAACCCAATCTCATCCGGGCGTGTACTGGGTTCTCCGGCAGGTCCCTTGATCATATTCAGTTCCTGCACCGAACGGGCCAAATGGACAATCGGACGTGCAGTACGCCAGGCAATAAAAACAGCAATGCAGATCGAAACCAATATGGAGATCCCGCCGATAATAATACCGTACAGCATGGTCGAAAAAGCGCTGTGGTTAATGGAGGAAGTAGGTACGATTTTGACCAGCCGCAGCCCTACCACATCCAAATCATTATAAAATACATAATTACCGGCTGTCTTGATCATTCCCGGACCCGACCGAACATCACGCAGTGCTGTTAGTACCTCCGCAGGAGGCGACTGGTGGGCCTGCGACGGATACATCACCTTTCCATCTGAACCTGTAATAAAAACCTGATGCTGGTCTCCCCGCCCCAGCAAACCCAGCGTCTGATCAAATTGGGACCACAGCACATCCAGCGAAATAGCTCCCGTCTGCTTCTGATCTTCAAAACGCCGAATACTGCGCGTCAGTGTAAATCGTTCCGGGTCAGCGTGACTTGTGCGAATCGAATAATCCTTATTCGCTTTCCACATCTCGGCATACTGAGGGGGTATACCGTTCACCGTCGTAATGTCATTTTGCATACCATTGAAGGTAAACAGCGTTTGCGGCTGCTTCAAATAGAGCTGGATGCCGATTACATGGCTCCCGGCCGAATAATATACATTCGCCAGCGTATTGAGCATTTTTCGCTGTGCATTAAATTGGCTGGAAAGGTTGCCAGGCTCACGCTCATTCAAATAATCACTCAGATCGGGGCTGATCTGAATGCTGTAAATCAGGTGGTTCAGACGATCTAACTGGTCGCTGACATAGATCCCCGTCCATTTCATGTTGGACATATTCGTCTCCACCACTTCGGTTTCCATCGACGCTCTGCTTTTTTCCGCAGCCAGCGCCGTGACGGCAATAACCGGCAGCACAGAAAGGACGATCATCGTCAAAATCAGCTTGAGCTGAATGCTGCGTCGATACGGGGCTGTCAGTGCCCGAAACCAGCGGACTACTCGGGTTGGCATAGCGATGCTCTCCTCTGTTCAGCCATATGCGAAAACGCCCCGCTATACGCAGGGGCGCTCATTTTCCGGGTATTCCCGGCTGGACACATATATGATTTCATTCATATGTCAATTTCAGCTCATTACTCATCATTTACGCTTCTTCGATAATTATAACACTCCAAGGCTCTAATTGAAGCGTTTGTCCTTGAGTAACTGTCTGCTCCCCGATCAGCTCCTTGCCGTCTCCATGCGGATACACAACTGAGCTTGCTTGTTCGGAATAGTTAAAATAGTACCGGATCGTCCGTTCCAGCTCATTTGTACCGGATTTAACAATGATCGGATACGACGCTTCCTGGTCCACTCCCCACACTCCCGCCTGCTTCGCGACAGAACGGAACAGCTCACGAATGACCGCCGGGCTTACGACACAGCCGATGTAGATCGCCGTTCCCTGACCATAGCGGTTTTGCGTAATTGCGGCATATTTGCCCCAATACGGATGGTCGTAATAGGCCAACACCTCGGCAGTTGTCGGTGTAATCAGCTCCATCCACGTATCCACCTGATTGTCCTCCGGTGTCACCTCAAAAGGATTATCTTTAAGCGTTACATTCTTCGGCTCCACGAACAGGCTGTAATGAATGCCGCAAGCTTCGCTAATCACGCCCGGCTGCCGGGAGGTTCTCACCTGCACATGCTCATCGGTAAACCCGCTTCGGAACGTGTATACCACATGACCGCCGTTTTCCACATAACGGTTCAGCTTTTCCAGTAACGCATTCGGTGCAGAGTAGAGAACGGGTACGATCAAGAGATCATAGTCGTCAAATGACTCCGTACCCGGATGAACGATATCCGTACCGATATTCAGCTTATACAGCTCGTCATACAAGCGACGTACAATGTCATTGTAATTCAGCGGACTATTCATATTGAACTTGAACCAGTCAATCGACGTTAACGCTTCGTTACTGACGAGGATCGCTGTCTTGTTTTTCTTTTTCAGGTTTACCAGATGAGGGGATAATCTTGCAAAATCCTTCCCAATCGTCTGTGCTTCCTCATAGACAGGATTGGGTTCAAAATCATGACTCAGCAGACCCTTCCAGTAGGTTTCGAAGGAATTATGGATGGAATGCCAATGCCAGTAGGCCACCATATTGGCCCCGGAAGCCAGATGACTGAACGCTTGCAGTCGCAATTGTCCCGGATAAGGAACCCAATGGGTAAAAGCCTGCGCTTCCGTTTCCAGCACCAGATAATTATTATTCTTCGTGGATCGCGCCACATCACCACCGAAGGAAATTTCAATCCCGGTCAAATCATCCTGTGTTGGATGGTAAATATCCACTCCCGTCACATCAAATGCTTGGGATGCCGCAAAATGATCCACATCCCGCTGAATGCCGAAGGAATGGCCTCTCCACTCAAAATCAAAGTTTTGCGTAACAAACTGATCTTCCCGCTTGTATTCATTCACGAGCGCAACCTGCCAGGCGAGGAAATCCGTGACCAGCTTGCGCTGGAATTGGGAAAATGCTGCGCCCAGGCTTCCATTAATCGTCCCGACCACGGAAGGGAAATCCTCCCAGCTATTGATCCGATTGCTCCAGTAATCAAGTCCGAATTTGCGGTTCAGAGCTTCCAGTGATTCAAACTGCTCACGCAAATGCTTAACGAATCGCAATTGTACATTCGGCCCGCTTGTGTTGTAATGCTTCGTTTCGTTATCCGTCTGAAAACCGATGACCGCCGGATGCTGACTCACCCGCCCAATCAGCTTGCGTATAATTCGCTCGGCATGGAACAGGTACACCGGGTTCGTAATGTCCATAATCTGACGGGCACCGTATTTCCCCGGTCCCTGAGGAGTTGTCGCCAATACGTCAGGATGCTCCTTGACCAGCCATGTCGGTACAGCATAGGTGGGCGTGCCCACGATGACCTCAATACCCGCCTTATGCATTGCGTCCAGCACCCGATCCACGGAGGTGAAATCAAACACTCCGTTTTGCGGTTCATGTGTACTCCAGGTGGATTCGGCAATTCGAACCACGTTGATGCCCGCATCCTTCATCATTTGAATATCCTGGTCCAGACGGTCATAAGGCATATATTCATCATAATAAGCAACGCCATACAGTAGCTTTTTCATCAGGTCGTCCTCCAATATGTTCGTAGTAGAGTGTCATGTGCTATGCGCATTATTTTTAAATGCCGTGGCTTTTATGCGGTTTTGACAGAGATTGAACGGCTATGGGTAATTGCCAGCCAGCGCATATCATATGTGGGTTGATGTTGTTTACATAGCTCTTCCTGATTCCAAAATGGAACCGTTTTCAACCGATCCTTATATAAGCACTCTCTTTTATATAAAAGCTTATATTATAGGATTTGTAAACGCTCTTTTATTATAGTTACATGTTAGGTACAATGAGATTGTCTAAGCCGTGTAAAATTTGCCCTAATCGAAGGTGATCTTATGATATTGAATTCTGAAGTTGATCCAGCTCTATTCGAAAATTGCCACTGGCTTCCTATCATTGATTGGAATGTAAAGTTTTTCGGCGCTCATATTCACCGGGTAAAAGCAAACTGGTGTATGCCGGAAGAGTCACATATCGGTTTTGAAATTGTACTGATTTTGGAGGGTCGTCAGGAGACGATCATGGAAAATAACGTGTATTCGGTTGGTGTCGGCGATATTCTGATCATCCCACCGGGATTCAAGCATGTGAGTCAATGTGCTTCCCCAGACGGGATGTATTATTTCAGCACCCATTTTAATATAGATGATCCGTTGTTCCGTCAGGAGATGATTAAGAGCAATCAGCTTTTTTTTCCGGCCGGTACTGAAACGAACAATAAGCTGCAAAAGGTCGTGCACAGCTGGATTGGCATGATGCAGGAGAACGGAGAATATACGACAGCGGATCGTTTTCGCATGCAAATTGCCTTGTTTGAGCTGTTCGGAATATTCTCGCAAATGATATCTACCGGGATGGAGCCTACGCTTTCGCCCTCATCCGTTCAGTATGCCAAGGCCATTATGGAGGCCATTCAATCCAGATTCAAGCCTTATCGGGATGATGAATCTGCCGAGCCGACGTTCCGAATTGAGGATGTGGCAGCCTCCCTCGGGATCAGTCCCGGATACGCACAGGAGGTATTCCGCAAGGTATACGGCTATTCGCCGCGTCACTACCTGTCGGAGACGAAGCTACACGAGGCGAAAGTGCTGATCCAGCAACCCAATCTGCCGCTGAACAAGATAGCTTCTCTGCTCGGCTACTCCAGCTTGGCCCATTTCAGCAGACAGTTCAAGCGCTGGACCGGCACCAGTCCGCTTAAGTACCGCCAAACGCTGAGTCCAGTTACTGATCAGGAGCAAGGTAGCTAAATAGAGACACGGTAACAGAGACTTCACTATTTTCATAGTGAAAAAAGAGCGTGACACCGAGCATCCCGGTTGCCGCGCTCTTTCTATTTTATTGCTATCGACACGTGTTCCATCCAGGATTACTCCTTCAGGGTATTCGGGTCACAGCCTTACATCCCCTATATGCTGGTGTACCACATACATCATCCCCATCAAAAACAAGGCCAGCCCCAAATAACCGATCCCAAATTTCCAGCGTGATGACGTGGGTACTTCGTAATATTTATCATTTTCAAACGGAATGTAATCAATCCCACACAGCAATCTGAGCTGGTACGCATCCGGTGTCGGGATATGCTCCACACCATTCAGCCATACATGCTGGACAAGACACTGCTGTGGCAGCAAAAGCGTCTGCTCCACATCAAGACTTTCCATATACACCGTCACATATTGCTGCCCTTCCAGATCCGAGTAGGTATTAAAGGATAGTCTACGAGTATGCTCCGGTCCGGGCAGTGGGTATCCTTGCTCATAAAGATGCTGTACGTTAACCAGCGGCTTTAGCAATAGAGATTGGACCTTGACCTCTCCTTTATTGCGTTTAACATATTTTTTGTACAAATCGTAGGCAAAAAACGCCCATATCAAGAAAAATAAAAAGGATTTTAAATATACTACTACTACAATTCCACCCAATAGGCCCACCAGCCACAGCCAACGCGTCACTGCCGTGGAAATCCGTCCTCCGTCGAGCGGATGAATCGGCAGCAGGTTGATCAGGTTCAGGAAAAAGCCGACATACGCCAGCGCATACAACAGGGGACTGTCTGTTGCATAGGCTCCTGCGTATACCGCCATAGCCCCAACCGTCCCCAGTAACGGGCCGCCCATCGCCACATAAGCCTCTGTCTGCGCATCCAACGGATGCCGTTTCATCGTAATCAGCGCACCCAGAAAAGGGATAAACAACGGTGCCGACACCGGAAGTCCTTTGCGCTTGGCAGCCCACACATGCCCTAGTTCATGCACAAACAATAGCAGCACAAAACCGACCGCAAATCCCCACGGATAAATGATCGCATATGTGCCAATCGTTATCGCCATAGATATCAGCACACCGCCGAATTTACCGAATTTCAATAGAGCCAACAACGACTTCCCTTTCAAAAGAAGCAGCGCCGCCGCACTGCCTAGATACCATTTGGATGAGCCGGATTTGGACTTAGCCTTTTTATCTTCTTTTTGCAAAAGCATCTGCCCCCTTTCTCTACACCTCCATTGTATCCTTCTATGTACGGCTTGTAAAAACTTCCTTGCTTCAATTAATGTACTGCGTCCGTTCGCTTCATCAATTCAACGTACTGGATTAACTCTGCCTTTTGCTGCTCCAGGACATGAATCCTGTTCGTTAACCCGGCAAAAAAAGCTTCGATTTGGTCCCTGATCACATTAGCCGAATGCCCTCTCCATTCATGCAGACGACCATACAACACCCGCGCCGCTTGTTCATCTGTGCGAAGCTGAGCGAGCAGCCATGTCAGCTCTTTTTCCGCAAGTAATAACTCTTCCAGTTCCACCCGTATTTGTCCGTTCAAATTACTGTCCGCCTCCTATGTATCCTACTGACTATAAAATATATAATCATTATCAGTACCTTGCTACTAGCTGTTGTCAGCTTGGATGAATTGCTCTATCTTGTGCTGAAGGTAATACAGAAATTCATTCGTATGTTGCAAGTACCATTGGCTGAATTCTGTCATGGAGGAATCAAGCTGCGTTACAATCGGTTGTAATCGGCGGCTTTGACTTGTATGCATATAGCGGGAAAGTCTTACCCTCACACGCTGAAAATCCGCATCGCATTGTTGCGCGTTTGCCTTCCATTTTTCGGCTACAGCAAGTAAATGCTCCGGCATGACCTGAATCGTACCCGCAGAAGCAGATGTAGCTGCCGTTACCAGCGCTGCCTTTTGAAATTGAGTTAAGGTCTGCCCCAATTGATGTATCCACCCGTCCACCGTATCCATCAGGTTGAAGTCAGATGGAATACGCGGAGAATCCGCAATTCGTTCGCCTGTTACGGGATCGTACAGCGGATTAGAGATATAGCCATTCTCATCAAACTTATAATACTCAAGGGAGTGATAGTAAGGTCCGCCCAACGTGTTGTCAATTTGCTCTTTTAACCCTATGCCGTCATTAGCCGTTTGATAATTACTGTTGATATGGTAAGAAGATCCTACGTGAAGATCGTATCCTCCCCCAATAAAGCTGGCTATCATATCACCTGGATGAAGGAAATTCGTAATTTGATGGTCAAATTCGCCTTTTTCTGCTTTATCCCTGTATTCTGGCGTCAAGCTGGAAATAACCGAAGGCGCACTGAATGTAACAGCACTCAACCCCGTGTAAGCTGCTGCATATTGTGCATTTCCTCCTCCCAGCGAATGTCCAGTTAGCGAGAAGTTATAGTTCTTGTATTTGCTTTGTAAATCCTTCGCATAGTCCTCTGCCTGATAGAACTGGTTTGAGCTACCGAACAAAGCCCTATCTACACTCTTTTCTTTTTCCCCCATCCAGTTGTTAAATGCCGTGAACCCTAACTCGTCGTCCATTTTCTTCATATTCTCGTTGTAAGCATCCGAATGAATATTTAAACTACCATGAATTTTTCGGTTAATTTCAGGAAGTGCGAGGGTCGCATCGTTATACAAATCCTGTGGATCATCCGTTTCCGTCCCACGATAGGCAATGACAGCCTGTTTCGTTTCTTCGTTGTAGAATGTAGTGGCCGCTAATCCTGAGTCTTCACGATTAATGGAGTCCAGTACCCTCCAGCCTGGAAGCTCTTCTACTTTTCCACCTGCTTCCCGATCTTCATATGCTATTTTTGACATTGTTCTATAAGTTTTATCGTCTACACGAGTTGAAATACTCATTTATAAAAACTCCTGTCATCGCATCTTAAAACAAGATACATTAGTTACAAACTCTAGCTCAGTTCATATCCTTTCTCTAATAAGACCTTCTCTAGCTCAGGGCTAATTATAAAATCAGAGGTTTCCTGTGTCTTATAATTTACTGAAATATCAAAGGTCTGTTCTTTTTGGCCCTTTACATTTCCTTTAAAGTTTATTGAATAAGCTACATACTTTGGTAACTTGTGTTCATAGGTGATTTCTACGTCTAGCTTGTATTTCTCCTTCAAATATTGGACAGCCGTAGCCTTCGCTTTACTAATGAGTTCAGCATCTTCATCTTTATTCACCTTTTGGCATCCTCCTAATATTAAAATTAGAGCTATTAACACCATTATTCCTTTTAGATATCGGTGGCCGATTCTAATCATTCCTTTCATATGCACAACGTCCTATCTTATATCCACAAAATCCCTTTTATGAATTGTACCTTTTCTCTATGGAAACAAACAATACGCCTTTAGGCTTAAGACATGATTAAGTCTACAGCATCAAAAGGATGTAGAAAATCCACGTTCTTAGCTGAATAGTTTCAGTTCAATAATAAAATTATCCATATTTTTCAATAAAATTTCGGTTATGCCCTTATAATATTCGCCTCCAACTATTAATTACTTGTCTAATGAATTTGTATTCGGATAGGTTCCATTTTCGATAAGGACTTTTTCTAATTCGGGACTTATAGCAAAATCCGAAGTTTCTTGAGTTTCGTAATTCACAGAAATGGTGAAATCCTCTTCCGCATGGCCTATTACATTACCATTTATATCGACCTTACTTGTTACATAAGTTGGAAACTTTTTTGCATATGTGATTTCTACATTTAATTTATACTTATCCTTCAAATACTGGACAGCCGTATCCTTAGCTTTATGAATTAATTCAGCATCTTCATCTGTATTCACTTTTTGACATCCTACTAGTATTAAAATGAGGACTAGACATAACCTCATTCCCCTCAAAAATCCCACTTGTCTAATCTCGATCACCCTCTCTCAGTACGTAGATGTCTTCGTTTATATCCAAAACTCTATTTAGATATAAGAATAAAAATCAGCTACTCCCTTGGTTTATATCCTTTTTCCATAAGAACAGTTTTCAATTCAGGACTGTATAGAAAATTGGAAGTTTCTTGAGTTTTATAATCTACGGAGATTCCAAATGTCTGTTCTTCACGACCTAGGACATTGCCCTTAAAATTCACTTTATAAACCACATAAGTTGGCATTTTTTTTGCATCAGTAATTTCATTTCTACATCAAGACCATATTTGTCTTTCATATGCTTAACTGCCGTAGCCTTGGCTTTACTGATCAGTTCAGCATCTTCATTTTTATTCACCTTTTGGCATCCCACCAGTACTAAAATGAGGGCTATCAATACCAGTATTCCTTTTATAGATTGGTGACTAATCTTCATCATCCTTTCGTGTACATAACAACGATTTAAGCCGAACTCAAAAAATGAGTATAAAAGCGAAGTAGGCAGAATGATGCTGTACAAGTGAAGCGGTGGTGATAAGAAGCACCATCCGGCTACGCAGTGTCACGATAAGAAATTTTTAAGTTCAACTTATATAGCTCAGTTTATGTCCTTTCTTTAACAAGCCCTTTTCCAATTCAGGTTCTATAACAACATTAGAAATTTCCTGATTATTATAATCAATCATTATTCCAAATGTCTGTTCTTTATGGCCAATGACATTCCCCTTGAAAGTGACTACATCGTCCACATACGTTGGTAATTTATGTTCATAGGTAATCTCTACATCCAGCTTGTATTTCTCCTTCAAATACTGAACTGCCGTAGCTTTCGCTTTACTGATCAGTTCAGCATCTTCATCTGTATTCACCTTTTGACATCCTCCGAGTATTAAAATGAGGACTATCCCCAACATCATTCCCTTTACAAATCTGCCACAGCTAATTTTAATCACCTTTTCCACAACGAAGTCATCTTGATCTATATCCACGACGCCCTTTCTCTTTCCATAAATTGTATCGTTAGTTCCCCTGTTCATTCAATAAGCTTTTAGACATAGAACTCATTTCATCCTATAGTAATAAATCGGAAAAGTTTTTCCACCCGTATAGTTTGTTAGTTTCATTTTTCGCATAATATTATCCATATATTTCAATAACCATCCGATGTGTCCACAATCACGCCTGTTCTGTTATCATAAAAGAAAACGGAATGACTCAGGAGAGGATTGCGAACCATGAGCTTTGAACTTACCCGGCGGGTCATTAGACAGCTATGCAGTCAAGCCGCTTATGACGACGGGGATGCCTATTATCGGGCCAAAAGAGTGGCCTTTACGCAAATAGATCATGATGATGGTGTATATGAGGCCACGGTCAAAGGCAGTCGCTTTTATGCCGTTGCTGCTATGATCCGCCCCAACGGCAGTATTCGCGCGGAATGCACCTGTAACACATTTCAGACTACCGGACAGTATTGTAAGCATATTGCTGCCGTTCTCATTAACGCCCATGAAATGCTGCACGGAAAAAGCCTGTCTGTACGTTCTTATGCTTCCAGACTCCATTCGGGCATGACCCCGGATTCAGTAAAAGGAACTGAGAAAGACGGAACCTACACCGCTACTGATGCTCAGCATGATCACGCCCGGACCGCACGCTTCTCTGGCATCACGCAAAGTGACCTCCAACTGACCGACAGTATGCTAAAGTTATTCAGCAGCAAGAAGCCGCTACGCAGCACCCCTACCCTGCTGGATACTCGCGCTGTTCTGGATTTTCAGTTTGTGATTCGGCCCTTTGCCTACGGTTATCAGAAGTACATGTTTGGCATAGAGATGAAAGCCGGACCCAAACGGTTGTATATTGTCCAGAAAATCCGTTCATTTCTCGACAGCATTGATCATGGCGACAGCTACATGTTTACGAGAAACTTTTCATACGAGCCTCAGTTATACCGATTTCGGCTTGAACATGATGCCATTCTCCAGCAGTTGGTTCAAGTTCGCCGCAATGAGCGGATGATCCGGGAAACCTCGGGCACATATTCATCCTCTGGCAGCCACATGAGTGGAGAACGGATGCTGCTCATTCCACCTGCGGCCTGGGAAAAGCTGCTCCCCTTGCTGGCAGCAGCACAGGGCGTCCAGTTTGAGATTCATGGAAACACAACCGAGGGTATTCCTCAGTCAGGCAACATGCTGCCGCTGCAATTTGAATTCGACAAGGCCGAGGCTGAAACCGAAGGCTACCAGCTAAGCATTCAGGGACTGGCTGATCTAACCATTATGGAGGACTACGGCATCGTCATTGCCAATGGCAAGCTCGTAAAGCAGAAGGATGATCCGCTGCGACGTCTGTCCGAGCTAAAACGGATGGTGGAAGTCCACCACAAGCGGAAAATTCAGATTGCACCGGAACAGATGGAGTCTTTTATGGACAAGGTTGTCCCCGGGTTGACGAAGCTTGGACGTGTCCATATGACACGGTCTGTCTCTGAGCGGGTCACACAGCAGCCATTGAAGGCGAAGCTATATCTGGATCGTGTAAGAGACAAGCTGCTGGCAGGACTGGAATTCCAATACGGGGAAATCATCGTGAACCCACTGGAAACCGACGAGCGGAAGCCTGACAACGAGCGTATTCTGATACGGGATGGAGAGCAGGAACAACAAATTTTGGATCTGATGGAGCATAGCTCCTTCGCCAAGACAGACAGTGGATATGTTATGGAAGATGAGGATGCGGAATATGATTTTCTATATCATACGGTGCCACAGCTGGAAAAGCTGGTAGAGGTGTATGCCACGGGTGCTGTTAAATCGAAAGTAAACAACACCCTGCCCACCCCGAAGGTACGAGTAGAGCTAGACGAACGTACCGATTGGCTTGAATTTAAATTTGATATCGAAGGCATTCCGGAATCCGAAATCCGCCTGCTGCTAAAATCATTGGAGGAAAAGCGAAGATATCACCGCTTGCCGAATGGTGCTTTGCTGCCGCTGGAAACAGAGGAATACAAGGAACTGATCCGGTTCATGAACGAAACGGGAATTCGCAAAAGCGACCTGGATGCCGCACAAATTCGCATACCCGTTACGCAAGGACTGTATTTAATAGATCCCCATGATCAAGGGAAGAATCTGACGCTGGGCAAAACGTTTCGCCAACTGCTGGAGAATATTCGTAATCCCGATCATCTCGACTTTCCAGTACCCGATACACTCGCTCCGATCCTGAGAGATTATCAGGTCTACGGCTTTCAATGGCTCAAGACGCTGGCGCATTACCGTTTCGGGGGCATTTTGGCAGATGATATGGGACTGGGCAAAACACTGCAAAGTATCGCCTTCCTCGTCTCTGTGCTGCCGGAAATCCGCAATCAGCAGCTTCCAGCCATGATCGTGTCCCCTGCGTCACTGGTGTACAATTGGCGGAATGAGCTTGAGAAGTTTGCACCCCATATCCGCGTCGCTATTGCAGACGGTAACACGGATGAACGCAGTCGGATCATCAGGGACGCAGCCCGGTATGATGTCATCATCACCTCCTATCCTCTGCTGCGTCGGGATACGGACTTGTACGGCAAGCTATCGTTCCACACGCTGATTCTGGACGAGGCGCAGGCATTCAAGAACCATGCCACCCAAACAGCACAGAGCGTGAAGGATGTAAAAGCCCGTTATCGTTTTGCCCTTACTGGAACGCCGGTGGAAAACACACTGGAAGAGCTATGGTCCATCTTCGATGTTGTATTTCCCGAGCTATTTCCCGGTGGCAAAAGAGCATTTCACAATCTCACCCGGGATGTGATCGCCAAGCGGGTACGACCGTTTCTGCTGCGCCGCCTCAAGAGCGACGTCCTGAAGGAGCTGCCGGAAAAAATCGAATCCGTTCAGGTATCGCGGCTCCTGCCGGATCAGAAGAAGCTGTATACGGCCTATCTGGCCAAGCTCCAGCATGAGACATTAAAGCATCTGAATGAGGAAGGCTTCCAGAAAAACAGGATCAAGATCCTTGCGGGTCTGACCCGGCTTCGCCAGCTCTGTTGTCATCCGGGCTTGTTCATTGAGGGCTACACCGGAAGCTCAGCCAAGTTTGAGCAGTTGCTTGAGATCGTTACGGAATGCCTTAGCTCGGGCAAGCGGATGCTCATCTTTTCACAATTCACGACGATGCTTCAAATGATCGGACGTGAGCTTGCTCAGGAAGGAGTGCCCTACTTTTATCTAGACGGGCAGACTCCTGCTTTGGAACGCGTGGAGCTGTGCAGCCGTTTTAATGAAGGAGAACGCGATCTGTTCCTGATATCTCTGAAAGCAGGAGGAACCGGCCTGAATCTCACCGGAGCAGATACCGTCATTTTGTATGATCTGTGGTGGAATCCAGCTGTAGAGGAACAGGCTGCCAATCGCGCACACCGGATGGGCCAGAAAAAAGTCGTGCAGGTGATTCGTCTCGTCGCGCAAGGTACGGTAGAGGACAAGATGTATGAATTACAGCAAAAAAAGAAAAATCTCATCGATCAGGTCATCCAACCGGGACAAGAAACCCTTTCGGCACTGACTGAGCTGGAGATTCGTGAACTGTTAATGATCTAGGCTGCGTCATTTTTCATAGAAGAGACTTCTGGATCATACCGCCTGACGCTGAAAGAATTCTATGTTCTCATGTTTCTTACCTGCACATCGCCGTGTGGCTCACGCGGCTGTGCAGGTTATTTTTTGTGATCAGACAAACCACCCGATCAGTAATGACCGTCCCTCTTTCTTCACAATCCCTCCAACCTGAAATGACTGGGGATATTTTTCAATGTTCAAACCATAACCAGAGCCCGTGAAATGGTACATTCCACGGACCTTGCATAGTTGAGTATAGTGGATTAATTTGAATGATGCTGTACATTAACAATGTGGATTCGTAAATGTTCTTGTTGTTGAAGCTCTCCAAAAACCCTTATTTATATAAGAATTTAGATAATCCATAATTACTTGTTCGATGCAACCATATTTATTTGTATTGTACAACTATAAAATTTCATATCAATCATTTATTTAAAATTATAACTATTCCAATAATCTGATGAACCACCACATTAAGGAGGAACTTATAATGAACCATCCTCTTCATGATTCTCACAGGAATAAAGCAGTGGAGCTTATTGAGTATGAGTTAACAACATTTATACGCCGCGCAGTATATATTGATCAGTCTGAGCACAAAATCGGCACTTTGGAGCGCGCCACGTATCTGCTATTGAGGCAGCTCATGGAGTATGGCCCCACTCGTGTAAAAACGCTCGCAAATATGTTTCTGCTCGATATTTCTACCGTCAGCAGGCAAACGGCCGCATTGGAAACCAAGGGACTGATTCGCCGTCTATCCGACCCTTCGGACGGGCGCGTCAGCCTGTTTGAAATCTCGGAGCTGGGTAAGAAACTGTTGCTGAAAGACAAGAAAATGAGAGTAGCCCGGTATTGCGAAATGCTGGAGAGCTGGACAGATGAGGAACAGGAAAAATTCGGGGAGCTGTTAGTAAGGCTGAACAAAACCTACATTGAGGGATAACCCCATACAGATGTCATAAAGCAAGATGCCACTGAAAAAATCTAAAACAAAAGGTCCAATTGCGGTAGAAGCACCCCGCAATTGGACCTTTTGTTAATCCTGCTTCAATACTCTAACTTCAATGGGAACCAGATTAGACTCAATCACGGAACGCTGAGGCTCAAACCACTCTGGCAGCATCAGCTTGTGCCCCAATTCGTTCAGCTCCTCATCCACGGTAAAGCCGGGTGGATCGGTCGCAATCTCGAACAAAATACCACCTTGCTCCCGGAAGTATACAGCATTGAAGTATTGCCGATCCACAATGCCGCTTGTCCCAAATCCATGCTGGCGAACCGTTTCGTTCCACACCTGATGTTCTGCATCATCCTGCGCACGCCAGGCGATATGGTGAACTGTACCCGCGCCGCCGTTACCCCACGGCACATCTTTTACTGGAATGTCGATCAGGTTGCCCAAATCTCCAGTCGCCTGATAGCGGATGTAGCCTGCATCTGCATCTTCTCCGATGGGAGTCATTCCCAGAATGTTCTCCAGCACGCCTTGCGTATGCTTGGAATTAGCACTGAACAGCACTGCGCCGCCGAAGCCCTTGATCGCTTTATCCGCTGGCACGCCGCCTGCCGTCCACGTGTTGGCCGGGCCTTCTTCCCGCTCCACCAGCTCAAGACGCAAGCCTTCATTATCCTGAAACTGAATAAATGATTCGCCGAAACGAGCTGATTTTGTGAAGGATACCTTCAAGCTGTGCAGGCGATTTTCCCAATAATCCAGAGTACCCGGCGGCACTACATACGTTGTAATTCCTACCTGCCCGCCTCCGAGCTTGCCCTTGCGTGTACCCGGAGCCGGAAAAAAGGTAATGATCGTTCCCGGGCTGCCTTCTTCATTACCAAAATACAGATGATATACTTCAGGAGCATCAAAATTAATCGTCTTTTTAATCAATCTCAACCCAAGCACGCCTGCGTAAAAATCTACATTACCCTGCGGGTCTGCTGCAAAGGACGTGATATGGTGAATTCCTGCGGTTTTCAATGACATCTCAATCACTCCTTTGGATAGTCTCATATATTATAAATTTCAAAATCCGTTGTAGCTGACAAATTGTCCAACCGGCTTGCGGTATCCCCGCGCCCGCTGACCAGATACATCTTCTTTACCCAAAGTAATCAGCATAACTGGCACGAAATTTTCTGGAATATTCAATACTTCCCGTACCTTCTCCGGGTCAAAACCGATCATCGGACAAGTGTCCCATCCTTTGTCCTTAGCAATCAACATGAACTGCATGGCAGACAGGCTGGCATTGCGGATCGCTTCTTCTCTTTGGAAAACAGGTCCCCGCTCGCGATAAAACTGGGTTACCGATTCCACCGTGCTGTCATACTCCTGCTTACTCAGGACGCCCAGGTTCAGAAATCCCTCATTAAGGTCAGCTACTTTCGTATATGCCTCTGTATCCCCCAGTACCACAATGGTCGCCGAAGCCGTTAATATTTTATACTGTTTACTTGCCTCATCATGCAGTCTTTGTTTCGTATCCGAATCCTGTACCACAATATAGCGTGCATGCTGTAAATTAAAAGCCGATGGAGCAAACTTCACCAGCTGGAATATCTCTTCCAGTTCTTTTGCATCTATTGTAACATCAGGGATAAATTTAGAAGCTGATCTTCTCTCTTGAATAATATTCACCAGTTCGCTCATGTTCAGTTCCACTCCTCAATATTATTCTCAAATGAATTATCTTTAAATTAAGAATATATCTTCAAAACCTTTCTGTCAAGTAAAACTATAAAAAATGTTAGTAAATATGTACTTAACCCTGTAGCGCGTATGAGAAGGATTTTACATAGAATCATCGTCAAACACACCTTTCACAGATCAGCTGCCCGTATTCTCATCGTAATCGCTTCACGCTGCGCTTTGGTCAAGCTTTTGAACACTAGCTCATATGAATGGTCAATCATGCTATATAAATCCTCTAATGGGAAGGTAGGATCAACCGTTACCGTGTTCCAATGCTTTTTATTCAAATGATAGCCTGGCTTAATCGCCTTGTTTTGCTCACGCAGGTTTTCCGCAATAACCGGATCACATTTCAGAGATACTTGGCAAATACCGTTCGCTTGCCTCAGAAGAGCAAATACTTTGCCTCCCACCTTCAGCACCAGTGGCTCAGGACCAAAAGGGTAATCCTCTATCGCTTCTTTTTTGCTTAGACCATACGTTACAATTTGCTCGTACATTAGCCTTCTCTCCTCTGCTCTAGTCATCATCCTATGAATCTTATTAAAGTCGTATTTGATCCTAATTATATCACCTCCGCACTCTTCAAATACACCACGTCCATGCTACAATTAGGGTATCTGTGCCAAAAGGAGAGTCATTATGGATACCATTACACATACATTGTTCGGCTTGGCCTTATACGGCGCAGTCAAGAAGCCGGACATGACGCGCAAGCAAAAGGGCGCACTGCTATTCACTACTGTTATTGGCTCGCAAATCCCTGATATAGATGTGATTTCTACGTTGTGGGATGTGTCGGGGCGATACCAGATGTGGCACAGGGGTCTTACCCATTCGCTGTTCCTCGTTCCCGTATGGGCGGCATGTATTGCCTTGCTGGTGCGCTTGCTCTTCCGACAATCCGGCTGGCGGTGGTTTGGAATAGCCCTGCTAGCTGTGTTCATTCACGATACGAGCGACCTGTTTAACGCTTGGGGCACAGGGTATTTTGAGCCTTTCTCGCAGATGAGAGTGACCTTCGGAACGATTCCGATTGTGGACCTTGTTCTATGGGCGTTGATGCTGGCGGGATTCCTCTATGTCCGCTTCCGGCGTTCTGCCCGGATATCCTCAATGGCTGTCTACCGGATCGTCTGGGTGCTGATGGCGCTGCATTTCGCCGTCCAGACTGCCCAAGGTATGCTGATTCTGCACCAGCAAAAGACACAAGCACCTTATGAGCAGGCAGCGCTATCTGCCGATTTTGTACCCGGTGTGTTTACGGTAATTAGCAAAAAGGACTCCGTGGTCACCTTGAGCAAAGGCTCCCTCTGGACAGGCTTTCACACGGTGGCAATGCTGCCATCCAAGGATGAGGCCAATCTAGATTCGCTGTTTGCTGGCAATCCGAAGGCGCAAACGCTTGTGCAATGGTCGCCCTTCGTGGTTGTAGTAGACGACGGACAGCGTCTGGGCGTATATGACCCGCGTTTCTATCGGGAGGGTCAATCCTTTCTATATGAATCTATCGACCGTCCGTGACCTCATACACGTCCTAAAGATTTAGCGATATTTCATTTAGTGTATCTGCCAAGCTGACAGCCCTTTCACTTCCGAATAGGAAGTTGGAGGGGCTTGTTTTGTTCATATAGTAGAGAATGTTATGCAACAGCCCTATATTTTGGTATACTTCCGTGAGAGGCTGTATCGATACATTCGAATGGTACTCTAGTTAGTGTAATTCAAATATGTAGATGTGTGAGCCTATGGAGGTGAACTCGTTGGATTTTGCTCTGATCCGCAAGGACCGAGACAAAAGAACGGTCGCAAATTGACTCTTTTTTTGCCTTTCGGACCTTTTCAGCCATATGCTGAAAGGTTTTTTTTGTGATCTAAAATAAAGGTAGGAAAGGATTTGAATGCAACCATGGCAACCTCGAAAGCACTTAATATTTTGCAATTGAAGAAAATGAAACGAGAAGGTTTACCTATAAGTATGATTACGGCGTATGACTATCCATCTGCTCGTTTGGCTGAGGAAGCCGGGATCGATATCATCCTTGTCGGTGATTCCGTAGGTAATGTGTTATCTAATTATAACTCCACACTGCCCGTCACTATGGACGATATGGTCTATCATACACGGTCTGTCGTGCGCGGTGCGGAACATACTTTTATTGTCGCGGATATGCCATTTATGACGTACCACGGGAGTAGTGAAGAAGCCCTTACTAATGTGCGCAGGCTCATGCAAGAGGGACATGCCCATGCCGTGAAACTAGAAGGGGGGATGGAAATTTGCGACACCGTGAAGCGAATTGTTCAATCCGGCGTCCCACTGCTGGGGCATATCGGACTTACACCACAGTCTGTGCATCAAATCGGCGGATACTTCATTCAAGGTAAAAACTCACAGGCCGCTGAGCGCCTTTTAAATGATGCCCGGGCCCTGGAGCAAGCGGGAGCTTTTGCCATCGTATTGGAGCTGGTGACAGAGGAAGTGGCGAAGAGCATTACCCGAGAGGTATCTATTCCGGTCATTGGCATCGGTGCGGGGAGATACTGTGATGGCCAGGTTTTGGTGTATCATGACATGCTGCAATACTCAGCTCCTTACCGAGAGAAAAAGTTCGTAAAAACCTATTCAGATATAGGTACTTTGATTCGCAACAGCGTCGGGCAATACGTCGAAGATGTGAAGAATCGTTCTTTTCCGGGCGAGGAGCATGTTTTTAAGGCAGATGAGAACGTAGTAGAAGGACTATACGGGAATGCAAAAGGAAAGGCAGGGACCCTATAATGCGATTTCTGATTGTAGGTGCAGGGGCGATTGGAGGCTATTTCGGGGGACTTCTTGTTCAAAAAGGAGAAGACGTGACCTTCTTCGTACGTCCTTCCAAAAAATCTCAGTTGAAAGAGAACGGTCTAATTGTTAAAAGTGTTCATGGGAATTTTCAGACGCCAATCCGTGCTATTACAAATGGTGAAGCTGCCGATCCGTTCGACTGTATTATCATTTCGGTCAAAGCGTATCATCTTTCCCAATTGCAATTCGATCTTGAGCCTTATGTCGGTGATCATACCATGATTCTTCCGTTACTTAATGGTTACGAACATTTTGACTTTTTGCGCAAGCAATTCGGTTCTGAAAAAGTGCTGGGCGGACTTTGTTATATTGAAACTACGCTGGATCATGATGGTTCTGTTGTTCAGACAAGTCCGTTCCACCGTATCGTCTTCGGTGAATGGAACGGAGTGCAATCAGAGCGTACACAACTGCTGCTGAATCATCTCGATCATGCAGGCTTCACAGTGGCACGAAGTCAGGATATCCAGCGTGAAGTTTGGCAGAAATATATATTTATTGCCAGCTTGAGTGGAATTACAACACTGATGGATGCCCCGGTTGGGACTATACTTGCCACGGCAGAGTCACGTGCCATATACGAAAAGTTGTTGCATGAGATTGTCACACTTGCTCGCAACGCAGGGATGCCGATTGATTCAGAGATGGAAGCTCATACACTGAAAACGATGGAGTCCTTACAACCAGAGATGATGTCATCCATGCAACGTGATATGTATAAAAAGCTTCCGATTGAAGCCAGTCACCTGCATGGTTCACTTCTTGCATTGGCTTCTGCCAGTAATACTGTTTATCCCATACTCGAAACGGTATATGCCCGATTAAAGGTATATGAGAGCTTATTAGTCACCGTCTAAAATTCAAACTTTAAAGTCATCTAAAAGGGGGCAGCGGCAGCTTCGAAGGTGAAAATGAAATCTTAGACTGCCGCTGCTTTTCCTTTATTAAACTTTAAAAATCTAAAGAGTTCCTGTGCTTAAGCAAGCTTGCTCAAGCCCTTGAAGTAATGCTTCTAGCTCCTGCCTAGTTTCAGCGTTTGTAATTTCACCTTCCTGATTTAGCTTCAAGGTGATATGCGGAATAATGACCTTTCCATTCTCCACAATCTCTGCATTGATCATTTGCAATGTGAGCAGCAGCGAGGCATGCGCCAGATTGCCGCCCATAGGAGACGGTGATGCACTAATGACCGCTGTAGGTTTATTTACAAACTCACCTGAAGATACGAGCCAATCCAAAGCATTTTTCAAAGCACCCGGCACACCATTCCCATATTCCGGTGTACAGATCAGCACTCCATCCACTTGTTTCAATTGTTCCCGTAGCTCTCTTACGGAAGCTGGCCCCTCATCTACATCCAAGTCAGGGTTAAAATGCGGAAGATCCCCCAATCCATCATAGACTGTGAACATCATATTTTCAGAAGCCAGCCCTATAGTAGCCTTCATAAGCGCTGTATTGGAGGACTTTTGACGAAGGCTACCCGATATAGCCAATACCTTAATTTTCTGTTCCATCCGTATCATCTCATTTCTTTTAACTTGATCTAATCTTGCATATTCAGTGTACTAGCTAACAAGAGAATTAAAAAGTAGGTGAGAACGCGGAATCGACCATATTGGAATCACGGTACCTGACGTGGAACAGGCAACGACCTTTTTACAGGACGCCTTCGGGGCCGACATCTGCTATGATGCCCTCAACAAGCCGGAGGAACACTCTTGTCCCCTCCACATGCGCTAACCGGAATTGAAGCAGGAGCACGTAACCAGTTTGTATATGGAAGATCACCCTGGGGAACGATCATTGAACTGATTAGCTACCCTGACGGTATTCATTATCCCCAAGAAAGCGAAACGTACCGTTGGACACCTCCTGCATGATAATGCAGCGTCAGCGATCCTTCCTATGCATAAAAGGGTAATAAAAAAATGCCTGCGGTTTCGCAGGCATTTGTGATAAACCAATGGCCTTATATACAAGGCCGGAATCTGTGGCGCTGAGTTAAGTATCCTTCTCTTGCTTGCGTTTTACCCCAATTAGATCGAGGAAGAAAACAAACAGCGGAATACCTACAATCAAGCCCCAAATTCCAATCAGATGTTCAGAGAAAATCAATACGACAAAGGTAAAGAAGATCGGTAAATTGGTTTTGGAAGACATCAGCTTCGGATTCAGGAAATAGGCTTCAATGGCATGTATCACCACAATCAGAATAACCAGATAAATGACATATTGAATGCCGCCGACACTGAAAGCAATCAGACCGAGCGGCGCCAGCGAGATAAACACACCTGCCACCGGTACCAATCCCAGCACGAATATGATGAGCGCAAGACCCAGCAGATTAGGAAAGCCCATAATCCAGAGCGCTATCGTGGTCAAGATACAGTTAATCAGTGAAATCAGCAGTTGAGCCTCCAGCACCTTCCCGAACGTGCCCAGGAACATACGACCAAAATGGCCCACTTCCTTGAAAAACCAACCCAGCTTGCTATCCACAAACGTTGCTGTAAAGCGTGTAATATAGGATTTTTCCATCAGGAAGAATAAGCTCAAAATAATCGAGACCAGCAGTTGTGTTCCCAATTGACTGACCTTCATCACTGCATTCAAGCCCGGCTCAAATAGCCGCTGGACATTCAACGTATCCATAAACTCAATGATCGTTTCATTCCATTGATTAAGATTAGGGTGCAAATACGCTTGCTGAATCATAAGATACACCTGCTTGACCTGTATGCTGATTAGCGGCACCATTCGGTAAACGCCCCACACCATAATCAGGATTAGCAGCCCATACACCAGTAGCAGCACGACCATTGACGGCACATTGACGAACCGCTTGACCAGCTTATTCACTCCGTTATATATGCTACCAATCAAGATCGTAAGCAGCAGTGTTAACAACATAATATTCATCATGCTTCTTAACATAAACAACAGCAAAACGATTATCGCAAGGACGGCTACCCGCCTGACGCCCGCATGATTCATCCAGTTTCTTACCATTCGTCTTTATTCCCTCTTTCCCACTTGACTGTCAACCTTGTAATCTGTCCTAACGATCAGCTTTCTCTTTTTAACAATTTACTGTTAGCGATCAATAGAGAACCTACCATGACCAGGATGGCAATGGACCACCAAAATGTGTTCTTGGCATCATCGTGATCTACAATAATGAGCCTGATGACGGCCGTGATACCGATATAGATAAAATAACGCAAGGGAAAATGGAGATTGGTTTTAAAGTACTTAACAATTAATGCAATGAACTCAAAATACAAGAAAAATACAAGCAGTTCCTCAGTGAATTCATAGTAATTCTTATCCGACTCTGTAGACAAAAAAACATAGGAAAAGATGGACCATGTTTCTCTCAGCAGCAAGAAGCTTAAAATCAGTCCGACCAAAAACAACGAGATATTCAAGATCATTTGCAGAAAACTAGGTAATTTTTCAATATGCTTCATAAAACCGTTCACTATAGATCCCCTCACTGGTTGTACAGTTTCTTTATTATATTATCGGCGGAATACATGAAAAATGCTACATTACTTTTGGTGTAACCTTATTGAAAGTGTATATTTGCTCCGGTAATATAACCAATCGAAATAAAAACGAGGGTCCATACGAGTGAGCCTGTGCTTGCCACCAGCATATATTTTCGAACAGGCATTGCGCTTATTCCAGACAAGTAACTTGTCGCATGCCTGACGCCCGGAATGAAATAACCGACCAGAATGGTCCACAGCCCGAAGCGTGCAAACCACCCCTTCACCCTTGCAAACCGCTTCGGTGTCAGCCCGACCCACTTGCCGTGCTTATCCACCAAAGGCTGTCCCAGCTTTTTGCCGAGCGTGTAGCTGATCATCATACCTGTCATGGCCCCCATAAAGCTGACCAGTACAGACATTGAATAATTCAGTACCATAATAGAGGACAGATAGCCGACAAAGACCATAATAATTTCATCAGGAACTGGAAGGCCGATAATCCCGAGAGCAAGAAGTGCAAAAATAGCAATGTACCCGTAATGTGTAATCATGCTCATAGCCCATTCCATAGGGTGCTACCTCCTGATCGGTTTTTTTTTGAAGGACGGGAACGGAATACGGCTAATCATCAGGAAAGACAGCACTACCATGAGCCCAAGCAATAATTCGGGTCGCAAATGCTCACTCCATAAAAACATAAAGGACAAAATAACACCCGCAGCCGTAATTGGCATACCTACGAAGCCTGTACTAAAAGCCATCAAGTTGAATCTTGCCAGCCTCACTGCACCGCATATCACAAACAAAACAGCCACAAGCGGCCCCATCCAATGTGTACCTCCCAGTTGGTAGAACAAGGTCAAGAAAGCAGGGGCAACGCCAAATGAGACCACATCCGCCAGCGAATCGAGCTGCTTGCCAAAATCACTGGAGCAATGCAGCAGCCTTGCCAGCAAACCGTCTAGCACATCCCACAAAGCAGCCACCATAATCAGAATAAAAGCGGTCGTATATTGTTCATGAATCGTGTAAAACAGGGATAGTACCCCTGCCCCCAGATTTGCCATCGTGCATAGTGAAGGCAACCAATTCCATTTCATACTGCTTGACTCCTTTGCCATAGCTTAACCTCCAAATATGACGACAAAACGAACGCCATCCCTGGTATTCTCCGCCATATAGCGAAAATCGTGCAAATCCAAAATCCGTTTGACGATCGACAGTCCCAGTCCCGTTCCCCTGTCTGACGGCTGCGTGAAAGCTCGGCCCGGTAAAACCGTTCCCAAATTTGCTCCAGTTGATCGTCGGGAATCGTTTCTCCTTTATTTTGAATGGAAAAGGTATTGATTTCCCCGGAGCCTTCGATACGGATCGTAATCGAGCTTCCTTCCTCAGCATGCCTTATGGCATTCATGACGAAGTTAAAAATCACCTGCTCCAGCCATCCGGCATCGGCGTGAATCGGCAGCTCATTAGCAGGGATAATGACCGCTTCCAGATGCTTTTCCTTTAGCAGATGGAACAGCTTGTCCACGACTTCCTCCACCAACTCGCTCAGTATAAAAGTCGTTTTGCGAAGCTTGAGGGTGCCGGATTCCAACTTGGCGAGATCCAGCATATCCTTGACCAGCCGCTCCATTTTGTCCGCTTCCTCCACAATCACCTTGATATAGTGGTCCTGCTTCCCGGCACTAACGCCATCCTGTAACCCTTCGGCGAAGCCTTTAACAATACTAAGCGGGGTCTTCAGCTCATGAGAGGCGTTGGCAAAAAAGTCCTGCTGCACAGCCTCCATCCTCTGTTTCTGCTCCATATCCTCAACCAGTTGCTGGTTAGCCTCCTGAAGCTCGCGCAAAGCGGTGTCCAGGTTCTGGGACAAGGTATACATGCTGTAGGACAGGCTGCCCAGCTCATCATTTTGCCGAATCGGTGTATGGGCTGTAAAATCGAGCTTTGCCATCCGCTTGGCGGTCTTGTTCAAGGCAATGAGCGGACGGGTCACCATTCGGGAATAGAACAAGGACAAAATAAGAATCAGTGCAAAACCCCGATGCCCAGGTACAGATAGAACCAGCGCAGAGCTTCATTCGTCTCGCTGATTTCCTGCAACGATGTCACTGTGAACAGCAGGTCGATCTCTCCGGTGCTTTGTCGCACAGGATGGACAATGACCGCATTACGCACACCCGTCCAAGGCTCCTTCCACTCTTCCTCCAGCACTTCAAAATTCTTGAGCTTCTCTAAATGGGTCTGCGACAAAGGAAACCATTCCTCCAAAGCACTAAACAGCAATCCTTGCCGCTGGCTCCAGGTTTTCAGATCCGGCAGCGCAATTTCTGTCACCGTACCGGACAACCTTACACTACCCTCTGTGCTCGACTCTTCCGAGGTCGTTCCTATATGTTTGGAGCCAGGCTTCTGAATGCCTGTCGGATAAATTAAATTGGCAGAAGAGATGCCGTCGGTTTCCAACACTTCACCTTCAACGGTTAATGAGTCGCCCGACTGAATCCGGGCTGCCCTCAGTTCATCTCCAAATTGACTCATAAACAGAGACAGCGATATTTTAACGATCTGCCCGTCTGCTTTTCGGAGATTGATATGGAACGGGTCATCCAGCTTTACTTTGCCGTCCAGCGTGACAATCGCCAACTGGTTCTTATTCTGAAACATAAAACGGGCTGCTTCTCGTGAAACCCTATCGGAGCCCCAGGCTTCCTTGACATAGCTTTGACCGAAGCTTTGCAAACGGCTTTCCACACGCCCGATCTTCTGTTGCTGATAAAAATTTTCAAAAAATAGCAGTTGGCACAAAATCACCATGCCGTAAAAACAAAGAAAAAATACAACGGTCATAATGAACAACTTAAAGGTAACTCCCCGTTTGTTCATTCTTCCTCCTCAAACCTGTAGCCTGTTCCAAAAACAGTTCGGATATGGCGTGATTCACGGCCCAGCTTGCTTCTCAGCTTTTTGATATGCGTATCCACGACCCTCGTGTCTCCTTCAAAGTCGATCCCCACACCCGGCTAAGTATCGCATCCCGTGAAATGACCATACCTTTGTTATGTATAAGCAGCCGCAGCAGCTCATACTCCTTGGGCGTCAGCTCGACTTCCGCCTGATCCACCTCAAGCCGATGAGCCATCGTATTGAGAATGGCCGTGCCGAACCGCAGGACATGCGACTCAGGCAGCACATGGCCCTCCACCCGTTTCATCAGCGCGTTCGCGCGGGCGATCAGCACCTTGGGGCTAAAAGGCTTGGTAACGTAGTCATCTGCTCCCAGCTCAAAGCCCAATATTTTATCATCATCACCAGATTTGGCGGTCAGCAAAATGATCGGCACACCGGAACGGCTGCGAACCTCACGGCATACCTCCCAACCATCCAGCTCCGGCATCATAATATCGAGTATGATCAGGTCGGGCTGCACCGAATCAAACCAGCTTAGCGCATCTTTTCCATTGCCTGCTTCATAGACTTCCCAATTATTCTGCTTAAAATAATCCGCAATGACTTCACGGATACGTATTTCATCCTCCACGAGAAGAACCCTTTTATTCAATCGACTTCCCTCTTTCGGTCATTCTAGGACATCAGCATACCAAAGACATGTGTTCTTTATGTGTTCTTGGCACCTCTTATCAGCAGAATCTACCTTGGATTAGGGCAAATTTGTCTTGGCTCAGACCATCTCATCTCTTATGATCCTACCCTATAATAAGAAGAGATACAAAAAGCGTTAACAGGAGGGTAATATATGAGCAATCAGACCATTCAGTGGTTTTCCACTTCCAAAGCTAAAGCTTGGCAATCCCGATCTCATCATCCTAGCGAAACCCAAGAGCCTGTCAACCTGACCATTACGAGGGAAACGTATCAGCTTGTCGAAGGCTTTGGCGGCTGTTTTAATGAACTGGGCTATGTAGCCTTGAACCATTTGGAGAGGGACGAACGGGAGCAGGTGCTTCATTCTCTCTTCCACCCGGAGGGCGAACACAAATTCACGATTTGCCGACTCCCTATTGGAGCCAGTGACTACGCGCTGGAATGGTACAGTCATAATGAAACGGATGGCGACGTGGAGATGAAGCACTTTTCCATTGAGCGTGATCAGCAGTATCTCATTCCTTTCATTCGGGAAGCGTTACAACTTAACCCGGACTTGAAGCTGTTCGCTTCACCCTGGAGCCCGCCGACATGGATGAAATCGCCCAAGGCTTACAATTACGGCACATTGCGCTGGGAAAAGGATATTTTGAAAGCGTATGCATTATACTTCGTCAAATTTGTGCAGGCTTACCGTGAGGCAGGCATTACGATTCATCAGGTCCATGTTCAAAATGAAGTCATTGCCGATCAAAAATTTCCTTCCTGTGTATGGACTGGTGAACAGCTTCGAGAATTTATTCGCGACTATTTAGGCCCTGCCTTCGAGGAACACGGACTAGATACGGAAATTTGGCTGGGTACCATTAACGCCCCTGATCCGTGGGAAGAATTAATGAAGAAGACTTCGACCGGATTCGATGAATATGCCCATACCGTACTGAGTGACCCGGAGGCCTACAAATATATTAAAGGCGTGGGCTATCAGTGGGCAGGCAAAAATGCTATCCAACGCACCGTAGCCAGCTACCCTGAGCTTCGTTATATGCAGACAGAAAATGAATGCGGGAACGGAGAAAATTCGTGGGACTACGCCAAATATGTATATAACCTGTACCAGCACTACTTCACCAATGGCGTGAATGCTTATATTTACTGGAACATGGTTTTGGAGCCGAAAGGCAAGAGCACATGGGGATGGGAGCAAAATTCGATGATCACCGTTGATCCGGCGGATCGTAAGCGTACCCTGAACCCGGAATATTACGTGATGAAGCACTTTTCTCATTTTGTATTGCCGGGTGCGAGACGCATTGGACTCCGTGGATCATGGACGGGAAATGCCGTTGCTTTCCGCAATGCTGACGGACAAACGATAGTGGTCATTGCCAATCCGTTCCACGAATCCCGTGTGCTGAATCTGTCCGCTGGAGAGGCTACGCATCATTTCGAGCTGGAGCCGGAATCATTTAACACCATCGTCATTCCTTTTTAACCGTCGCAGGCTTCTCAACTGTTCGTGCAGCATCACGTGTCACTGTCCGGTCCATCCGTATCCAAAAGTATGGTTAGTTTCCAAAATGAATGTATCCCCTTTTGCGTATAGTAGCCATAAATAGTATACTTGGAGTAACTACGGACAGGAGGTCGATGAACATCACTACTGTAAAAGACCGGATTGATTTGAAGCTGATTAATTGTGATAAGGAATTGACCCTCGCCGTCATCGGCGGGAAATGGAAGCTGATTATTTTATGGCATCTCGGCATGGAAGGCACCAAGCGGTTCGGTGAACTGAAAAAGCTGATCCCCCACATTACGCAAAAAATGCTGACCAACCAACTGCGCGAGCTGGAGGAGGATCAACTCATTCTTCGTAAGGTCTATCCTGTCGTTCCTCCGCATGTGGAATACTCACTGACCGAGCATGGCGAAAGCCTGATTCCGGTACTGAGAGCGATGTACGATTGGGGATCAAACTATCGTGAGAATGTGATTTGGAAAGAAGAAGAAGCGGTTCAGGACGTAACGCCCGTTTAATCAGCTTAACTATATATTTTCATGATGAAGACACCCCCGAGGGTGTCTTCAGATTGTCGAGAAACCCCGTCATTTTGAGACGTGGGTTTCTTTTTTTTACATCATAGTGCTCTGGTCTCTGGAGAAACAGGGGGGTTACCCCTGTTTCTCCAGGCGATCCAGGTGGATCGCTATCTTCTTCATGTTCTGCACGGCTGCCGTCATAAGGGCTTGTTCCCTGACGTTTGGAAGACCGCGCAAACGGCAATAGCGAAACCCATGGAGCTCTTTGGCATCCGCGAAGCTTCGCTCAATCGTCTCTTTTCGTTTGCGGTACAGCTTTTTACCGGATGGGCTCAGCCGGTTGCTCCGTACCCACTCTTTGCTGTCTTCCCAGACATGCCGAGTCACCACTTTGTGGTGGTTTCGAGACTGGGTGCACTGGCCCAGCAGCGGGCAATGCTGGCACTGTGCTGGGTCAGAGGCATACTGCCGATATCCCTTACGGTCTGTCGTTCGGTAGGGCAGTTCTTGCTGGGCCGGGCATCTATACACATTACGTTTGGCATCGTATTCAAACTTCCATTTCGGAAACAGTCCTTGTCTGGGATGGAATCTTCGGTGAGCAATCACGGCAAAAATCTTTCGGTTTTGTAAACCTCGACAAATCGGCGTCGTTAAATAACCGGAGTCTAGCGCCACGGCTTCTACTTGAAAACCAAAACGTTCTCTTTGGCGGTCCAAACGGGACAAATAGGGGACGGAATCATGTACATTCCCCGGTGTCACGTGCACATCGGTAATGAGATTGTACTTCATATCCACCGTTCGGTGATCCAGATAGAAGAAGCCTTCGGGCTTGCCATCACGGATCATATAGCCACTGTCCGGGTCGGTTTTGCTCACTTTTATTTCTTTTTCTTCGTTCACTTCCTCTCGAGATTTTAACGCTTTTTTCCGTGGTTTCTCCGGTCCTCCTTCACCGCTTCGTTAAGCTCGTCCATATAGTTTTTGGTATTCTGTAATACTTGCTCTTTGGTGTACTGATGTTTATTGGCGTTGGCCTTGAGGTGGGTGGAATCGGTCATGAGAACACGCCCGCCCACCATTCGGTGAGAGATCGCCTGCAGCACAATTTCATCGAAGATATCTTGAAAGATGGTGGTGTCTTTAAAGCGTGTACGGCGATTCCAGCTAATCGTCGTATGGTCTGGAACTTTATCGGTTAAGCCCAGCCCCAGAAACCAACGATAAGCTAGGTTCGTCTGAATTTCACGCTCAAGTTGCCGTTCTGAGCGAATGCCATAGAAATAACCGAGAAAGATCATTTTAAACAATACGGTAGGATCAATGGCAGGACGCCCGTTGTCCGCACAATACAGCGGGCTTACCTTCTCATGAATAAAGGAGAAGTCTATATATGTATCCACTTTGCGAAGCAAATGATCTTGGGGCACCAGTTCTTCCAGGGAAACCAATTCAAAGGATTGTTGTTTGTCTCGATGAGATCGCAGCATACCAACACCGTCCGTTCTATACAATAGTTACCTATATTATACAACATTAACGCGGTGTCGTCTTAAATAAAATTAACATAAAAACAGCTGTCGAGACTTTCTCGACAGCCTGAAGACACCCCCGAGGGTGTCTTTTTTTCATCCTTAATCTTTTTCTGAATGAGCAGCTCCACTTGCTTCTTCCAGAGAATGAATGAGAAGTCTATGATCAATCGGTGACGACATGACAATCAGGCTCGTGTAGGTTCCATACTTATCGCACTGGTTGCTAAACTCTTCTAGGGTGCGCGTCGAGTTGGTCACTACTTTTAATAAATAACTGTGATCTCCGCTTATACGGTGGCACTCGGCAACATGTGGAGATGTATGGACAAAATCAAGAAATGCATTGCAATCTCTAGTCCGAAACAATATATAGGCTGCCGTATCCTTTCCTATTTTTTCAGGAGAGATGATAGTGCGATACTCCTTGATAACCCCCTTTTCTTCCATTCGTTTAACTCGTTCTGTTACAGCAGGTTGGGACAAACCCACGCATTTCCCTAGCTCCGTCATTGAAATTCTTGCCTGACTTTGAAGATAAAAGAGGATTTGTTTGTCTACATGATCCACTTTGAATGCTCTCCTTTAAATTTAACGTTTTTATGAGAAATTCATTTAATTGCTTTGTATAATCATCATAATGGATTGATTGCCTTATGTAAAATGAATGATTTAGATTATATAATAAAACTCACATCGATAAGACGAAACATGAAAAGATAGAGAGGATGGCTTGCCCTTGAGCAAATACATTTTAAATAAGGTAGGAACAGTAGCAGATTTAGAAGTACATATTGAAGAGGCTATTGATCGTACAATTGACGGAAAAAGACTGGTTGGTGTTGTTGTACGAGTTGCGCTTAATGAGGCGCAATATTATAGTTGCGCTGCCGGATGTCCAGACCGTGAACAAAAGTCTGGGGGGCCTCTCAGTGAGCCTACCCTTCTCCCGCAAAAATATAATTGCATTGGCCGCTATATGTTTGTCCGCATTGATGTTCGGCCTCGAAATTTCCAGTGTGCCAGTGATACTGCCAACTCTGGAAAAAGTATTGCATGGCGATCTTAAGGATATGCAATGGATTATGAACGCTTACACCATTGCATGTGCCACAGTTCTGATGGCTGTTGGAACGCTGGCTGACCGGTATGGAAGGAGGCGTATTTTTATTATCAGCCTCGTCTTGTTCGGTATTACATCCTTGATTTGTGGCTTGGCGCAAAGCACATCGGTTCTGATCATCAGTCGGTTTCTCCAAGGGGTGGGTGCTGGTGCGATGCAGATTTGCCAGATAGCAATTCTTTCACATCGGTTTCAGGAAGGACAAGAACGCAGCAAAGCCTTTGGCATATGGGGGATCGTGTTCGGTATCGGCCTCGGTTTTGGACCTATCATCGGCGGCATGATCGTGGCCGTGTTGAACTGGCATTGGGTTTTCCTGGTCCACGTTCCGTTAACCATCCTCACTTTGATTCTTGTTTTCGGTGGCATAGAGGAGTCCAGAGACCCGCAGGTGAAAAAGCTGGACATTATCGGCATTATCACGCTTTCGTTGACAGTTTTTGGCCTTGCATACTTTATCACGCAAGGGCCGGAACTCGGCTTTACCAGCAGAGCATCCATCAGCATCCTTGTTGCAGTAGCAGTAAGTCTCATTGTTTTTCTATTTGCGGAAAAGCTCAGCGCCCATCCGATGTTTGACTTTTCCGTATTCAAGATACGTAATTTCTCCGGCGCTCTCCTTGGCTCTATCGGCATGAACTTCAGTTTTTGGCCGTTCATGATCTATCTACCAATCTATTTCCAGAGTGGCCTGGGTTACGGCATCGTAGCCGCCGGGCTGTCTCTCTTGGCTTATGCGCTGCCTACCTTGGTAATTCCGCCTCTGGCAGAGCATTTTTCGCTCCGCTATCAGCCGCGCATAGTCATTCCATCAGGTCTGTTCATCCTCGGTATGGGCTTCATTTTGATGAAATATGGCAGCGGCAGCGATCACGCCAGTTGGTTGACCATGCTCCCTGGCTCCTTGTTGGCTGGTATTGGACTTGGCTTAACCAACACGCCTGTGACCAACACGACCACCGGCTCTGTTCCGAGTGCTCGTGCAGGCATGGCTTCTGGTATAGATATGAGTGCCAGATTGATCACTCTAGCCATCAACATTGCTGCGATGGGATTCATCTTGCAGGAAGGTATTCTGTCTTATTTGAAGGGTACCCTTTCCGGGACTCTCAATGCAGTGCAATTGCGGTCTGTAGCCGAAAAAATAGCCGCCGGAAATACTGTATCTCTCAAGCAGAGTTTGCCAGAACTCTCCTCTCTGGATGCGTCTGGAGCCGTCGTCCATGCAGCGCTTGTGCACGGCTTTGGCTTGATAATGCTCTACGGCGGTATTGGTGTCTGGGTTCTAGCCGCGATCAGTTTTATGATTTTTGGACCTAAGAGAGCATAAAGACAATCCCCGGGATAAGGATATCCGGGGTTCTCTTTTTTTCAATATAAAGGACTATCGGCAAGATAATAAAAGAAACGGATGCAAGTATCCGCTTTCATGAGTATTAAAAGTCGGTTTTCGTTACTCATCCTCATTTTAAGCCCTTGTTTGTGATTTACATTACATCCGCTGTGACGTATGATTCTCCCATCCCTATTTACGGTGAATCGAAGGAGGCCATTCTAGCATGAGCATGACGCTTGCCCAGCCCAAAACGTCCAAAGCAACCCAATTACGCATTGGTTCCATGGCAATCATTCAGTACGACTATCGGCAGTTTCCAGACTCTAAACATGATCAACACCGCTGCTGTGGCTTGCTCACCATGTCGTGTAACGATGCTCAAGGCCGGGCAGAATATGAGCTGCCTGAAATCAAAGGAAGCTTCGACCTCGTCCGATGGGCTTCCGTGTTCACCTTGCTCAAGGGTCTATCCTTTACCGAGGCTCACCAATATATTCAGCACCACGCTGACAACTGGGGACATGTCAAAGCAGAGCTGGCTCTGTCCGCCTTATCCGACCTGACCACCCACGTGAACCTGCAAAGTCTCTCTCCTGCAACGCCCATCGTAAAACCACGGATTAGCCGTTCTTATCTGATCGAGCATGGTCTGGTCTACTATTCATTCTAAATCCCGCTCACAGATTAATCCCTGCCCTCTCTCCAATCAGCACAAAAAAGCCTGAGACTGCTTATCACAGACCCAGGCTTTACACCCATCAGCAAATGTTTGATTATGCTTGCAGCTTACCTGCACGAATATCGTCTGTCATACCTGCGTATGGCGCTTGAGAAATCAATTTTTCGTTGTTTACACCCGCATTTTCAATGAATGTAATATCTGCAAATTCAGGGACAACATATTTAGGATAGGTTTCGTATTTTTCACGCGATTCTTCCATCAGTGGAATAAAATCGTTCTGATAGCGTACAGTGATTTCGGGATGCTCATGAACCCATTTAGGGAAGAAAATAATGCCGTGCATCCGTTTTTCCTCTGGCATAAAGTTCAGGGAAACGTCCGTACCTGTCGGTTCAGTCCAAGATACTTTGTACACATTCTCCACCAGCTTCACCAGGTTGACCTTCTGGTCACGAACCCAACGTCCGCCTACCATGCCGCTATGAATGCGATAGTCGATGGTATCTTCATTTTTAATATATATTTCGTATTCCCAACCATTTTCGTAGGTGTAGATCATGTGACTGCCGATAAACTTGTCCATCTTGCATCCTTCTTTCTGTATTATGAGTTTTCATGAATTTGAACATCATGCTGAAAATAATAAGTATTGAATTTTAAACATGTAAACTCAAACATGTTTTTTATTACATATAAATTGTAGCACTGTGGTATACTAATGTCAAATACCGCATTGCGAGGAGAGCTACGTTGAAACGTATATTAAAATATGCCATTTTAGGCCTGGTCTACAAACAGGAAATGAGCGGCTACGATATAACAAGCCAATTCAAGAAGGAAATCGGACAATTTTGGAGTGCCAAGCACAGTCAGATTTATCCTGAGCTCAAAAGGCTAACCGAAGAAGAGTTAATTGAATATCGCACCTCCATTACAGGAGCCAAGCTGGAAAAGAAACTGTACTGCATCACACCCAAGGGAACCCAAGAGCTGACCGAGTGGCTGTTGAGCCCCAAAGAGCTGCCGGAAACGGAAAAGGATGAGTTTATGCTCATGCTGTATTTCTCAACCACCCTCCCCAAGGAAGAGAACAAGCTGCTGTTCGAGGATCAGATCGCCAAACGTAAAGAGAAGCTGGAGTATTTGTACGAAAGCAAAAAATCCCTTCAACTGCAGGACAAGAACCTCCAAACTCCCGGCTCTCATCAATTCGGGCATTATTTGGTGCTGAGTCGTGCTATCAATCGGGAAGAAAGTTATATTACATGGCTGAAAGAAACGCTGTCCCTGTTTGAATAGTCTTTTAGGAGAAAGCGATAAGAAGTATTAAAAAACCTTCAACGCCACGTAGATTCGTGGTATTGAAGGTTTTTCATAACACGTGCAAACTAAATACTTTAATCTGCCGTCGTATTGGAAGCTCCATAATCCTCAATGTGAATATCCGTGCTGAATCGGACTGGAATCGTGCTAAAGGTCGTATCCCAATCCTTTTTGACCTTGCGCCATACTTTAGGATGCTGAATCCGCAGGGCTTCTCCGAAACCTCCAACATCCGCCCGCAGCTTATGCATTTTGGCTACGGTTTGTTCTGCTAATGAGTTGACTTTCTCCTGAAAGATACTCTCTTCTCGTCCGAGCAGTTGATTACTGCTCAAATTTTCATTCGGATTAAAATTTTCCGAAATGCGTCCCTCTGAAGTCATTCTCACGCGGAAAGATATCTCATCCCCCTGAACTATGGCCTTGATGCTGCTTTTCACCGATTTGATCTCATAAGCAATATTTTTACCAGTTTTGGGATCAATACTTTTCAGAAGACCTCCTTCCAGTTCGCCTTTGATCCACATGAGACCCTCTACCTCAGACTCATTCAGAAAACCACCGTACTTCTGCGTCTTTCCTTTGATGATTCCTGCGCCCGCGAGCTTGATTTCACTATCCGCCGTAATGACATTTGGCAATAAAAAGCTGCTTTTAGCCTTCATGGGTCCGATCACTTTAGCCAATGACACGGGCTTTAACATCCGTGAATTCCGTTTACGGTTTAGAAAAATATCCTTTAATATAAAGGCCGGGGTCTGACCGGGGATTTTCTCCTCAAGTGCATCACCTGCCTTGCCCGTACTGATCAGCAATAGGACGCTGGGTCGGATGTCATTATCCCCCAGAAAAAAGTCCAGCAACTCATACAACGGAACCTTACGAAGCAGACTGGAGCTGATAATGACCGTCTTCAAATGAAATCCGATAGGAGGACGATTGGTCCGTAATGAAATTTCCCTCAGCATCTCAAAGACAGAATCACCAGTTTCCGTAATGTTGAAAAATTTTTTAGTTTGCGAAGGAGAGTTTCCTGAACCTTTGCTTTCCTCTGGCACTACGAATTGAAATGTCCCTTTAATTAACTCTTTCTTCGGATAATCTCCTCCCTTCCGATTGATTTGCTCTTCCTGCGAAGATTGTTCCGCTACATCCATAGCAATGCCTGCCTCCAGATTTAAATCCTCCACCGGAGAGCTGCTCCAGCAGCCTGAGAGTGTACTGCATATCAGGAGAGCCACCATTCCGAGTAATCCTAACCGGACTCTCTTCATGACCGCACACCCCTCCAGCGAGAAATAAGCAGCAGCGGCAGTGGAAGCAATACGAATAAAAAGATAGCTGCATTCCCAAGGATCGTTCCAAAAGAAAACAACTCGTTAAGGTTTTGGGGAATTTGAGATAGAATGTAAATGACTGGGAGCAGAATAAACAGGGTTGCGGAATAGGATTTATTTAAAATTTGAGAAACTCCGAGCGAAGCGCAGTAAAATGCGATACTGAATGTGGCAAAAATTTGCATAATCCAGATCGACAATAATAGGGATTCGAAGCGTTCAAATACCAGATACTCCACTTCAAAGCTGCGAGCTAAATCCAGAAAAGGCCAGGTTCTGGTCATGACCCCTTCCACCGAAAAAGCGCCAATGCACAGGATCACCGCAGCTATATAAAAAACGACCGCTATTCCAATCGCCAGACCGATCACCCTGGTTGCTTTCTCGGGTTTTTCCATGCGACAAAGAATGATAAGCATGCACTCAGTCCCCGTAAAAGTAAGCGTTGTAGTTTTCAGTACTTTAAATACTGGCATCACCCCCTCCGACAAGACAGGACGCAAATTATTCAATTCAAAAACATTTAATCCCAGCAAGCATATTAACAAAAAGATAGATGCCGTAATCGGGAAAATGATTTGGCATATTTTACCAAGCGTCCCGATGCCCCCCATGCACATATACAGAGAGATCCACATAAAAGGTGCTGAAATCGCCCATGCCGGTGTCCCTTCAAGCAGGAAGAACGCTGTTACTTCCTCTACAGATCGAATTTCGAATCCGGCTATACAAACAAAGTAGATGACTAACAGCACGCCAATAACTTTGCCAGCGGCTTTACCTATGATCCGCTGTACATACTGGTAAAAGGTAGTTTCCGGAAATCGTTGACTTAGTTTAACAATAATCCATCCGGACAGGAATACGATCCCCCCTGCCAAAAAAATGGATATCCACACGTCTGGCGACCTTGAATCCTCTACCATGACCCGGGGAAGCGTAAGCAACCCGGCGGCCAGCATAAAAGAAACAATAATTACTGTCGTCTGTAACGTTGTAATTTTATCTGCCTTTTCTTTTCCCACGGCCGTTCGGCCCCCTTCATTGTCGAAATCAGTCTTTGCGCTTGGGGTCTTTATGCTTCAATAGAATGGGTCTGTTTCTCATAAACTGGAGCGGTGCCCGTATGAAGTAATCCTTCCAGTCCCTCAACGAACGGGGAGCCGTTAGACTAAGGAACGGCACGCCGAAGCTTTTTAACTTCGCCATATGAATACTCAACATCAGAAAAAACATGATCACCCCATACAAACCGAAGGTGGCCGCCGTGAACATAACCGCAAAACGAAGAACACGCATGGAAATCCCGGCGCTGTATACAGGTGTTGCAAAAGAAGAAATCGCTGTAACTGCTACCACAATGACGAGAATCGGACTTACAATCCCCGCATTGACCGCTGCCTGTCCAATAATAAGACCGCCGACAATGCCCATGGCCGGACCAATGGGTTTAGGCAGCCGTAGGCCTGCCTCACGTAAAATTTCGATGGAGATTTCCATAATCAGGGCTTCAATCAACGTAGAAAAAGGGACCCCCTGTCTCGCACTAATAATGGAAATGACCAGCTTGGTCGGAATCAGACCGGGATGAAATGAGATAAAGGAAATATAGAGAGCCGGTGCGAACAAAGATATTGAGGTTGCCATGAAGCGGAGAAATCGAATAAGCGACCCTGGTAACCATCGTTCGTAGTAATCTTCGGGAGACTGAAGCATCATCCCGTACGTTACAGGCATAAGGAGCGCAAAAGGAGTACCATCCAGCAGAATCGCTACACGCCCCTCCAGCAAAGCGGCCATGACCCGGTCCGGTCTCTCCGTATTCTGAATCTGCACAAACGGGCTAAGAAAGTTATCCTCTATAAGCTGCTCCACATAGCCCGACTCCAGCACTTCATCCATATCAATGGTTTTTATCCGGCGCTTTACCTCATCTACAAGCTCAGAATCAGCGATATCTCTGAAATACACCACCATTAGCTGCTTCTCCACTCGTTTGCCGACTTTGAAGGACGACATAGCCAGTTCCGTACTTTCTCCATGTCTGCGCAGCATCGCCGTATTGTCGCTGAGTGTCTCCGTAAAACCGACTCGCGGTCCTCGCAGCACCGACTCTGATATTGGATCTTCCACCCCCCGGGTATTTCCCTTGGGTGTACCGAGAACAAAAGCGCCCGGCATGCCCTGAATCATGAGTATGACAGAACCGAATAGCACCTTTTGCAAAGAAAATTGAACATCCAGCGTGTACTGTGTCTCTGATACCAGCATGACCTGACGAATAATCATATCCCGAAGCAATTCTCCCCTCGGAAGATCATCGCTCTCTAGCCCAGAGCTTCCCCAATCCATCAGCGGCTTTAAAATGTTCTGGTCCATGCCAACCTTGTCCGTTAATCCATCCACAAAAAAAAGTGTGCCTACAGCATTCAGATTTTCCAGAAAAATCGACCGTTCGTTCACATCCGCCATATCCGCCGCTGCTTGTCTAATTTTTGTTAAATTGACGTCATAGTCTTCGGTAAAGCTCTCCCTTTCCTTCTCTTCTTCACTTGCAGAGAGATTAAGATCTGATTGCTCCGAACGGTCTTGTTCTTCCAGAAGCTTCAATCGCTCCATACGTCTGCTCTCTCGACCATCCAGCGCTTTAATTTGTCGTACCGTCAGAAAAATAATCAAAGGTACAATGAACAAAAAGAAGGCTTCTATCCACACGGCCCACTTGGGTACATGAGTTCCGATTGCCTGCCACACGTCCATTCCTCCTTCACTTCCATCCGATTTGTATATATATTTACCGAAATTAGAAAAAAGATGCATACATGATGGGTGACTTATCCATCCTCAGTTGTGCATAAAGGACATAACAAGTGATTCTCGCATCTAAATATGCCCATTTCATGGGATAAATTTATTGATGAATAAAAGGAATAAAAAGGTTGATTTGATGGAGGACTTGTAGTGTAAAAAGTGGAATTTCATGATAATATCTATTCATTCTATGACTAATGTCGCAATTTCACTGAATTCATTGTCCATTATTCGAATTTAAAAGGAGCTGTAGGTATGAAAAATCATTTTTGGAAGAAATCCGCTGTGTTGAGTTTGTTAGCGGTCATTTTGGTTGGAGGGACCGCGGTAAGCCCCAAACAGGCACAAGCCGCAGATATGCCTTACCTCGGAGAAATTACGATGTATCCTTACACGTTCGCTCCTAGTGGATGGCTAAAATGCGAAGGCCAAGTCTTATCTATTTCACAGAATCAGCCGTTATTCTCTCTGCTAGGCACTAATTTCGGTGGCAATGGAACAACCACCTTTGCTTTACCTGACCTGCGCGGAGCCTCCCCGATGCCGAATGTGGACTACTACATTTCAACTCAAGGTACATTCCCACCTCGTGACTAATGAGTGTGCAAAGCGCTATGCTATTTTTCTAAAGAAGAGGTGATCGCGTGCTCGAAGGCAATAACTTCACACGCAACAAAATAAAACCCTATCATTTGCTGATTCCACTGCTGCCTATCATCGGCGGTGCGGTTCTACTCATAGGGACGAATGAAGCCCATGCTGCTGGCTCGGAAAATGTAGTACTCAACAAACCGGTAACATCAAGCGGCTACAGCCAACCTTATGAACCCGCCAGAGCAGTGGACGGCTCCTATGAGCCGACAAGCCGCTGGTATCAAGCCAGCAACGGTGAAAAATGGCTTCAGGTGAATCTGGGAGACTGGTATATCGTGAATCGCTATGGTGTAGCAGGCATGGGAATCATGAATGGCTGGCAGGATCAACGCGATCCTTACAGTTTCCGATTGCAAACGAGCAGTGATGGAACGAATTGGGCTACTTCCGATACTGTTCAAAATAATGCTGACGCTCATTTTAGCAGAAGCATTTCCCCGGTGACTGCACGATACTTGCGTCTGTATATTGATCAAGGAAATGCGAGAAACAACCAATGGGCTTCTGTCATGGAATTTGAAGCTTATGGGGAAAGATTGCCCGTTCCACAGGCTCCAGGTCATTTTACAGGAACCCAAAAAGGAAATACGGTGGAATTAAGCTGGGATGCTGTTCCTTATGCGACTTCATACAAGGTCATCCGAAATGGTGTCACCTTGTATACAGGACCCTTAACCCAATTCACAGATTCTTCGCCATTACCTCCCGGTGCAGCTCTTTACAGCCTTCAGGCTGTGAATGTTAAGGGCGAAAGTGCTCCCGTAGAGGTCACGGTGAATATTCTGACCGATGCCGATTATGTTGCACAGGCTAAAGCTGCACTGGCTCCTGGCTTCGCATCAGGAGATTCGGCTGCTACGGTATCACAAGGGCTGACACTGCCGCTGACCGGGTTGAACGATACAACGGTAAGCTGGAGTTCGGATACCCCTGATGTCATCACCAATGAGGGGGCTGTCACACGCCCGCGCTACGATTCGGGTGATCGGAAAGTAAAGCTGACCGCGACGATTACAAAGGGAACCGCTTCGGATACCCAAACTTTTGACGTTACCGTATTGAAGGTAGCTGCACAAAATACACTGGATCAGGCAGCAGATAGCCTATCACTGGGCGATTTGTCTGCGGTGAAAGAAAATTTGTCTCTTCCTCTGTCCGGCTATGGTGGTGTCCAGATCGAATGGTCCTCTGCCAATCCACTTGTTATCGCACCAGATGGAACACTTAGCAGACCCTCCTATATTGATGGAAATACAGATGTTACCCTGACGGCTGTCCTGCATCTCGAAGGCTTAACGAAAACAAAGAATTTCACTGCACATGTGCTCAGTCTGCCGATGAACGATATTGAAGCCGTAAACGCAGCTTACGCGGCACTTGATGTACCTGTAACCACCGTAACCGGGGACGTATATTTGCCGAAAGAAGGCTTGAACGGCGTTGAGGTATCGTGGACTTCGAATCACCCCGAGTTCCTGGATCACAACGGTCATGTCACGTTCCCGAGCTATGTACAGGGCGATCAAACCATTACGCTGGAAGCTGTTCTGACAAGAGGCGGAGTTGAACTTCGAAAAACATTCAGCCTGCTCGTGCCCGCACTGCCCGTAAGTGCTGATGAAGCAGTGAATTTGGCAGCAAATACCCTGAAACTGGATTACCCACAGGGGATTAAGGATTCCATCACTTTGCCCAATACAGGAGCATTCGACACACGTATTGATTGGTCTTCGGATCAACCGGATGTTCTCAGCAGTACGGGTCAAGTAAATCGGCCGAAGTTTATAGACGGTGATGTGAATGTACAATTAAAGGCCACTATATCCAAAGGTTCAGCCTCCGTACAAAGATCATTCATGATCACGGTATTGAAGGCGTTACCGAATACGCCCTATGTACGTTTGAACGGCAACAACCCGATCATACTGGAAGCTGGCAGCAACTTCACCGATCCGGGAGCCAGCGTGCTGGACAGCGTGTACGGTAATGTTCTGGTACCTGAACTAACAGGTATCGGCAACATGGATACGAATACGCCCGGTGTATACGTATTGAACTATGCTTATAGCGATCATTCAGGTTGGTCGGCTGAGCCAGCCGAACGCCACATAAACGTGCTGCCCCGTGCTATTGAAGCCGCAGCAGGCAATGACGCTACCGCCTCGGTGATCGTTACAGGCGCTTGGCCGGGCGCACGGCTTGAGCTGTACAATGCCCAGCAAGAGCTGATTGCGCAAGGAACCGCTTCTGGAGAAGGGAAATATGTATTTACACCTGTTCCTGAAGGAGTCAGCTACTACGTGCTACAGATCGTGAATGGTATGGAAAGTGCTCCCTCCAGATTAGTGTATGCACAGGGATTAACCGCCCAACGTGTAGCCGATTCCATAACAAGCCTGGCTGCACCTGCCGCCAGTGATACCCTGCTCAAGCTACCTGCTGTGCCCGAGGGCTTACGCCTGACCATCAGCAGCACTAGCCAGCCGGATATGATTCGCACAGATGGAGCTATCTTCCCGGCAGCAACCCAAACGGCGGTTACTGTGATACTGGAGGTCACCAAGGTAAGCGATGGTTCTCATGCCTTGACACAACCAATCGAAGTAACCGTTCCCGCAAAGGTCATTGTGGACACAGGCAATTCTAATAAAAAAGACGAGGACCATAACAACGCTGTTATCCAAAAGCAGCCTGGATTTTCTGAACAAGGAAAAGCAGTCATCATCCATATTCCTTCTACTGCATTTCTGGACGGACAAATCAATCAGGCCCGTTTGGAAGGCAAGGCTTACGCGGATATTTATCTGGAGCAGGAAAAGAATATTAGTCAGGTTATTCTTCCCTTTTCTTCGCTGAATAAATGGGATACCATCGGAGCCTCGGTCATATCCCAATATGGAACACTAATGCTATCCAGTCATACCTTAACCGACATGGCCTCGGGTCAGCAGGACGTTACGTTGTCATTCCAGCAGGCAGATGCACAACATGCACAGCAAATACGCGATTGGGCCGGACAACAATCCAATCTGAAGCTGATCGGTGCGTCTGTAGAATTCAAGGCTAACGTTACAGGCACATCGCATATCGTTCTGCCACTGGATACCGAATCCATCCGTGAATTGCAGGGCAAGGAACCCCAGTTTTCTATTCTCGTTATTCATGACAATGGAGAGCATGAGATTCTGAAAGGTACGGCAGTGAGGGATTCCAAAGGAAATCTGTCGGCTGTGGGTTTCGATACGACCCGGTTTAGTACCTTTGCGATTGCTGTCTCTACTGATACAAAGTCTCCACCCGATAATACAAACGCGCAGGACAGCACAACAAATTCAGCGGATTCGCAAGGCACAGCTCCGGTATGGCCGGATGTCCAAGGCCATTGGGCGGCGAAGTCCCTGCAATCGCTGGCAGACAAAGGCTGGATGCAAGGCTACAAAGATGGCAACATGCGTCCGGAGCGTGCGGTAAGCCGGGCAGAATTTGTATCCATACTGACCAGAGCGTTGGGAACCAATGGAGATGAGAGTGTGCCCACCTCATTTACAGATATGAAAGGGCACTGGGCTGCATCAGCCGTGGATGCCGCTCATCGTCAGGGATGGATCGAAGGGTTAAATGCTCAGACATTCGGCCCCGATGAACGTCTTACCCGTGAACAGGCGATGGTGATATTGTCACATGCGATGGCGGATAAGGCATCGGCTTTAAGCACGGTCACATTGCAATCCTATAAGGATGAGCAGCAGATCGCTTCCTGGGCTTCCTCAGCCTTCGAAAAGGCTGTTTCCTCCGGTTGGATCAGCGGATATCCTGATGGAACGCTCAAACCAAAGGCAGCCATTAGCAGAGGCGAGATGGCTGAACTACTGGTACGTATTTTCAAATAAGACTGATTAAGTACCCAATGGATTTAGATATATTAGTGGAGTATAAGCAAAACAGCGCGGTTTCCGAGTTATTCGGAGACCGCGCTTTGTTTATGAATGATATGGACTAACCTTGCGTATCATGCTGCTGGAATCAGAAAATCGGAAGCACGCCTTAAGTGGTTTACTGCGTTTGGGCACTATGCCTGCGGAAATGGCGACACTGGTCAACGTTATTGTCTCACTAAAGAAGGAGCATCCGGAAGTTCACATTGAGGTCACGACTGTTCTGCAATTAACGAATATTTTTTACAGCGTTACAAGTTAGAAGCCCGGTTTGGAAATACAGAAAATCGATATTAAAGCTTATGTACAAGCCTCCAATAATAATTCTTGTGTGGTGATTCACCCTTTTCGCTTCAGTAAATATATTGTTAATATCTGCGAAACGGGGGCGATGATCCACTTGTCACCTCTACAGTAGGGAGAAATGTGAGGAGGAGATATTTGAACATGAAACACAGAAAACCGTTCAGGTTCAGTGGTGCTTCAAAAAAAGAAGAGGATTGCAAACCACCTAAAATTAGCAGAGAAACGGAAGAACTTCTCAAGCTGATTCAGGAATTAATCGCGATCATCCCGCTGGTTTTCGCTAATCCCTCTGCAGCTAATGTATCTTCATTGCAACAGATTTTACGCCGGTTATTAGCTCTGGCGAATACCTTAAAACTTAAAGGCTCCATTAAAGCAGATTTACTGGCGGCGTTGGAACTGGCTATCGTAGCGTCGGAAGCCACCCCTTTCTCTCCGATCGGCGTTGGAACCACATTGCAACAACTACTGGATATCTTGTTGTCTATCATTTTGCAGGAACCCATTGACCCTGCCCTTAAAGACAGTTTGATCAGTGCTATAAGAAGTGCCGGGACGGCTATCAGTATTGCATTGGGAGGCACGTCAGGCACACCCGGGCTACAAGGGCCTGCCGGACCTGTTGGGCCGGGTGGTGCGCCAGGTCCTGTCGGTGGACCAGGACCTGTGGGTGCGGCAGGACCACAAGGCCCAGTTGGACCTGCTGGGCCTGCTGGGCCTGTCGGGGCTGCCGGACCTGTTGGAGCCGCCGGGCCTATCGGCGCCGCTGGACCAGTAGGAGCCGCCGGGGCTGCTGGAGCCACAGGCGCTACGGGCGCAGCGGGGGTCGCTGGGGCTACAGGAGCTACAGGCGTTACTGGAGCCACGGGTTCGGGAGCGATCATTCCGTTTGCTTCTGGCGGACCTGCGATTTTGACAACCATTGCTGGCGGCTTGGTGGGCACTACCAGTCTAATCGGCTTCGGAAGCTCGGCAACAGGCATTAGCCTTGTGGGTGGAACCATAGACCTGACAGGTACGCTTGTCGGTCCACTGATCAACTTTGCTTTCTCCGTTCCACGGGATGGCGTCATTACATCGATTGCCGGATATTTTAGTACAACGGCCGCGCTTGCTCTAGTAGCTTCATCCTCAACGATTACTGCCCAGTTGTTCAGTTCGCCTACACCTAACAATACCTTTACAGCGGTTCCTGGAGCCTCAGTTACTCTGGCACCACCACTCACAGGCATCGTTGCCCTGGGCACAATTTCCAGTGGTATCACAACAGGATTAGCAATACCGGTAACTGCACAAACTCGTCTGCTTCTGGTCTTCTCCGCGACTGCTACGGGAGTTTCTCTTGTGAATACCGTTGTGGGTTATGCGAGCGCAGGCATTACCATTACCTGATCCAAGACGAAAAAGGCTCAGCAGGACTTGTTCCTGCCGAGCCTTTTCTTATTTGCATTAAAGTGATATTTTCACTTCGTCTCCATCTTCCCGAATGGTGAATGTTTTAATTTGTCCGTGATCAGGCTCTTGAACGATACCCGTCTCCAAATCAATCTTCCAATCACATAGCGGATCATAAATGTAATGACCGGATACCATCGCTTCGGTAAGCGGCCCTCCTTTGGGATGAGGGCTGGAATTTTCAACAGCGTAAAGCTTGTTCTCCGAAGTGCGAAAAACGGCGATTTCGTTATCATCCAACCGGATAGTCCGCCCAATTCTATTGGGGAAATCCTTACTGTTACCGACGATAAGCCATTCAGCATGCTTGATCATTCGCTTGATTGCTCCCTTCTTAAGGCATTATTTAAAAAGCATTCACACAACAGATGGTGTAACTACTTCAAATAAATTTTTGCGTGAATCGGCATCGTTGATGATCTTTTTCCAGGGATCTTCAACCTGCTGCAGTGCAAATTCGATCCGTTCTACTAAAGCTTTGCGATGATCTACATCGTGAACGACAGCCTTCCGTATCTCTTCAAGGCCGGTCCGTTCGACCCATTCCGAAGTACGTTCCAGGTATTGGCCTGTTTCCCGGTACAGTTGCATCACGCTTCCCACAATATCAATCAATTCATCGTCCGTCTTCACTTTACAGAGCGAATCAGCCAACCGTGCTTTTATACCGCCGTTTCCACCGATAAAGATCTCCCAGCCTCCATCATTACCTACAATCCCGATATCCTTCGTACACGATTCCGCACAGTTGCGGGGACACCCGTTGACCGCTAATTTAAATTTTGCCGGAAAATCCAATCTTTCAAATTTCCGTTCCAGCAACTCTCCCATTCCCATGGAATCCTGTGTGCCAAAACGGCAAAATTGTGATCCAACACAGGTTTTAACTGTACGAAGAGATTTGGCATAAGCATATCCCGACGGCATATCGAGTTCTTCCCATACTTTAGGCAAATCCTCTTTACGGACACCAATCAAATCTAGCCGCTGTCCTCCTGTTACTTTAACAACTTTAACGTTGTATTTAAGAGAAACATCAGCTATTTTCTTCAAATCCTCTGGAGTTGTTACACCGCCGTACATTCTTGGAACAACTGTAAACGTTCCATCTTTTTGAATGTTCGCGTGCAACCGCTCGTTGACGAAACGGGAATCTTCCTCATTTTCATAGGTATCCGGGTTAATCATACCCAAGTAATAATTCAGCGCCGGGCGGCATTTGGAGCATCCTTCATCATTATGCCAACCAAGCACATTCATGACTTCACGCGTCGTTGTAAGACCCTTGGTTTTAATAGCCGCTACAATCTCGTCCCGGCTCAATGTTGTGCAGCCACATATTCCTTGCTTGGCTGTCGTCTTGAAGCTGTCTCCAAGAACATACTGGAGAATTTGTTCAACGACCGGCTTGCACCCCCCACAGGAACGTGTGGCACCGGTACATGCCTTAATTTCGTCGACTGTGGTCAGTCCATTTTCATTGATCGCATCGACAATCGCCTTTTTGGTCACACCGTTGCAGCCACAGACAATTTCATCATCTGCCATGGTCTCGGCGGATAAGGTCTTAGCCCCGTCTTTACTGCATCCGGTACCCATGATCTGTCCATATATCTCATCCGTCATCAACGTTTGCTGACGCACATATTTTTGAAGGCTAGCAGATTCGCTCACATCGCCAAACAGTACAGTTCCAACAATCTTATTTTCACGAAGCAGCACTTTTTTGTACGTGCGCTTCCACTCATCCTTTGCCACAATCACCGTATGTTCAGGCTGGGTTATGAATTCACCAGCCGAGAAAACATCCACCCCTGAAATTTTGAGCTTGGTGGAAACCACCGATCCCATATAACCTTCAGTATCCGCACCTGCCAAATGTTTGGCAATTACACTCCCCTGTTCAAACAGCGGAGCTACCAAGCCGTAACAGGTTCCGCGGTGTTCAACACATTCCCCTACAGCATATACATCCGGCACAGAGGTTCTCATCAAATCATCGACTACAATACCACGGTTCGTTTCCATACCACTTTGCACAGCTACCTGAATATTAGGTTTGATCCCGACGGCCATAACGACCAAATCCGCTTCCAACTCGCTTCCGTCTGAAAACCGCAATCCTTGTACCCGATTTTGACCGTACACCTCCGAAGTTTGCATTTGCATAGCAAACTTGATTCCCTGGCGTTCTAGTTCTGCTTTCAGCATCGCAGAGGCTTCCCGGTCCAGCTGACGTTCCATCAAATCCTCCATTAAATGAACGACCGTAACATCCATACCCAGGTTGACCAAGCCTTTAGCTGCTTCCAGCCCCAATAGACCTCCACCAATGACAGCTGCCTTTTTAAAGGTCTTCGCCGCCTCAAGCATTGCCGAGCAATCGGCGATATCTCGGAAACCGATGACACCCGGTAATTCTTTGCCCGGAATAGGTAGAATAAACGATTGTGAGCCAGTAGCCACCAAAGCCACATCGTATTCAATTTCCAGTCCGTCTTCGGTGTGAATCTTCTTGTGCTCACCGTCGATGCTTTTCACCATTTTTCCTGTATATAAAGTAATCCCTTGATCCGCGTACCATTGCAAATCGTTCAGTATGATATCATCAATCGTTTTACTACCTTCCAACACATAAGAGAGCATGATCCTGTTATAGTTCGGATGCGGCTCATTTCCCAGGACCGTAATTTCATACTTATCCGTTAATTTCAAAATTTGTTCGACCGTATTGATACCAGCCATCCCGTTCCCTATAACCACAAGTTTCTGTTTACTGTTTATCATATACCGGTTCCTCCATTCATTCGGCGATGCTTCCTATCCGACGACATCTCCTACGTTCCTATGAATATTGCTTATGCTTCTATTCTAATGCAGCAGATAGAGCTATATGTGATCACAGTCACAATGTAGTTCAAATTATAAATGTTTAGGGATTTCCCTATTCAAATTCAAGGGATAAAGGTAAGAAACTGAAACCGAAATTGAAATTGAAATTGAGTTATAATGACGATTTTTGAAAAGTGGATGCTCCTATTTGACTCTTCTCAATATTTGATTTAAAATTTAATTAAATGATACAAAAAACTATCAATTAATAATATATGATATCAAATAAATAAGGAGTTCCAATGAAGAAAGACATGACAACGATCAAGCAAGCGAGGCTTAACAGCCTTTTGGATGTAGCTACCATGCTACTTATTGAAAAGCCAAACGCCTCCATGAATGAGATTGCCGATTATGCCGGAATTGGTATTGCCACATTGCATCGATATGTTGAAAGCAGAGAGCAACTGATGATTTATCTGGGATTTCGGGCCATCGAAGTCGTAAGTGAAACCATGAAAGGGATTCCCTTGGACGAGGAAAACTATGAAAATTACATTCCAGAGTTGATTGAGGCACTTATTCCGTTAGGAGATAAAATTTATTTTCTTGCTCATGATGCATCCGTCAACTTCAACAAGGAAATTGAAGGAGCGGATCAGAAGCTAAGGGAACCCATATTACATGTAATTGAAATATTGCAACAAAAAGGTTATTTTCTTCCGCATATCGATAAAGATTGGATCATGAATGTCCTCTACTCGCTGCTTTTTCTAACATGGCAGCAAGTAAGGAACGGCAATATTGCGAAAAATTCTGCAGCGGCACTGGTAATAAATACTTTTTACCATGGATTCAAAGCAACTGATTAATGATCACACTGGATTATGAAGAGGCGTACCACGCGAGGAGGAATCTACATGTTGATTCAAAACGTACTAGGGAGTATTGCGATTTCCAAGGATGCTATTTCTAAAATCATTGGCAAGACAGCAACGGCAACAATGGGAATTGCATCGATGTCAACAGGAGTCGTTGAAGGAATCACTAACAAGTTAAGTGGGAAAAGCCTGCAAAATGGCATTGAACTTCATGTGACAGGATCAGGACTGGATGTCGATTTAAGCATTGTTGTTCATTACGGAACAAGAATGTACGATGTAGGCAGAGAATTACAGAAGAATGTTCGGGAAGCCATTGAGAAATATACGGGCCTATCCATTGGCATGATAAACGTCAAAGTACAAGGGATATCCCTATCCGTTAATTAATCGCGCAGCAATCCTTTCTACAGAACAGCTTAACTTCTATGGCACTCCACATTATATATTTTATAGATTAATCGACAAAGAAACCGTCCTCTGGAAGAATGGAACTACCATTCAACTTGCTCCAGAAGCGGTTTCTTTGCTTTATGAATTATTGACTTTGACTCAGATTGATGAAATATTTATCAACTTGCCGTGCAGCCCGGGATGAACCCCAGCCGCGATTTTTTCCGTCTGTGTACTATGAACCATAAGAAATTTGTTTTTCTTCGTAAGCAATGGGTTTCCCTGATGGTCCCCACTTATTTCAAGCGGCATATTCGTTCCTGCCGATAGGATCACTATCGTCAAATATCCTTCACTGTCAACCTTGCAAGGAGCATAATGAAGTGTCGTTGAATATAGCTCAACTACTGTGTTTTTAGGCTGGAAAAAAGCCTGAACATTTTCGCTACCATAGGTATTATTTTCAATGTCCTGTACTTTGCCGACAAGGTGGATACAGTCCGTCGCGGCAATCACCACCTCGCTGCCCTGATGATATTCCAGCCCTGTTAGTCCTGTATTCTGCCCTGCACAAAAGCCAGCCTGAATCGGGAGTTGGCCATACACTTCATCTTGAATCCGATGAATTACACCAAAGGCTTCGAGTTCTGCAACCGAGGGTACATAATGATTTCCCTGATTGGGAACGATAGTGGTTTCTTTTGCATACTTGATAAGCCCTGTCGTATTGAAATGAGTCAGCAGCCTCCCATACGGGCGGAACGCCTCACTCATTACCTCTTGAATGACCAGAGGTGCATTGACTTGATTTAGTCTTTCCATTGTATTCATAGCTTGACCTCCAGCAATGAATCTCCCGTGTGCACTCGGTTGTTTCCCAGCACCTTAACATCAGAGTATTCGGCTGTATTGGTCACAATAATCGGTGTAGTCATGTCATAGCCCAGAGCTTTAATCTCCTCAATATCAAACTCGACTAGCAGTTGACCTTTGGTAACCCGATCCCCTTCTGAGATATGCGTTTTAAAATGCTGTCCTTTCAATTTGACGGTGTCCATACCGATGTGGACCAGGATCTCCGTTCCTCCATCCGATACAATGCCAATCGCATGGCCTGTGCGGAAGGCATTAGCTATAGTTCCGTTGAATGGCGAAAGCAGCTTGCCGTCCTCAGGCACAATAGCAACGCCTTTACCCATGGCTCCTGTGGAGAATACTTCATCAGATATCTCGGATAAAGGTTTGACAACACCCGTCAGCGGGCTGGAAATGTTCTCATTCGTCAGCGCAGGAGCTGGGGTTTCAACTTCTTTCTTCTCTTCATGGACTGCAACCATTTCTTTTTCCATGGAATCATTAAATCCAAAGAAATACGTGGTAATGGCTGTGAATACATAAGCCACTGTAATGGCAATTACGAATCCGGCGAATCCTGTGCCGAAGAAAATCGGCAGGGATGCCAAGCCTGGTATACCTGGAGCAATGGCCACGGAACCCGAAGCACCCGTGATCGCCCCGGCGATAGCACCCCCGATAACAGCCCATACGAACGGTTTTTTGTAGCGGATACTAATCCCGTAGATGATCGGTTCCGTGATACCAAACAGACCGGTTATCGTTGCAGGACCTGCAATAGCTTTTACTTTTGGATTTTTAGTTTTAAGGAATACACCCAGTGCCGCACCTGCTTGTGCAAAGTTAGAAGGCGCAAATAATGGTTTCAGGGTATCATGACCGTATACCGCAATGTTATTGTACATAATAGGAACAAACGCCCAGTGCAGCCCCATAACAACCAGCATCTGCCACCCAGCACCTACGATGACTCCTGCTACAATTGGACTCAAATTGTATAAGAAAGTGTAACCCTTAGCCAGTCCCAAGCTTGCATATATTCCAATCGGCCCAACCGCGATCAGAGTCAAGGGAACAATGACCATAAGACAGATAAGTGGCGTTATAAAATTTTTCACGCTATCATGAATAACTCTATTCAGGAATTTCTCCAGAATCGATAGTAACCAAACCGCGATAATCACTGGAATAACCGAAGAAGTATAACTCATAAGAACAACAGGAATATTGAAGAAGGTAATATCTGCTTTATCGTTATATAAAGTAATAATATTCGGGTACACCAAAGCCCCTGCTATCGCAAGCGCAACAAAGGTATTGGCTCCAAATTTCTTCGAAGAGGTCACAGCAATCGCTATCGGCAGAAAATAAAAGATACTGTCTGCGGCAGCGAACCAGATCGAATAGACACCACCTGTTTTGGTGAGCCACCCCAACGAGGCAAGCATTAATAAAAGCCCTTTCAAAATTCCTGAAGCTGCCAGTGCCCCCAAAAATGGTGTGAAAATACCCGAAATAATGTCCACCGTTTTGTTAAACCAATTACCTTCAGACGCGGAGGACTGGTCTTGGGCAGCATTGTCACCAATACTGCTGATTTTGGAAATTTCTTTAAATACATCACCTACCGTATTCCCAATAACCACTTGATATTGTCCACCGTTTTCAACAACTGTAATAACCCCGGGAATATTTTGTGTTTTGTTCTTGTCGGCCTGATCCCTGTTTTTTAATTTAAATCTCAGCCGAGTGGCACAATGCACCAAGCTAGAGACATTTCCTTCTCCGCCAACGGACGCTAAAATGTCTTTTGCCAGTTTTTCATTGGACATGATGCTCGCTCCTTTAATCCTCATTTGGCATATTTCTATGAAAGTAAACGTTTACATAAATGGTAGTAATCCAAAGACTCTACACGCACTCCAAGGAGTACGAAAAGGATATAGAGTCTTTAAATTACGTGGGTCAATCGTTACCGACTTCTCCCTACCATTCTCTTGATTGTATGTCTGCGTCCTTTAATGGATAATGCAAGCTGGTACACGTTCTCGGGAAGAGGTGTTCCTGCATAACCACCATCTCCAATAGCATGGATATCTGCACCCGTCTGCTTCATCATGAGTGCGATCCAGGCGATCGTTTGAACATCTGCCCCTTCAACTGAGCTGTTCAGGAAAGAAAGAGCAAGAGTTCCCGGTTTATACGAATGGACAAACTCTACGCACTGTCTAACATGCTCCACTGTAATGCCGTGTCTGGAGCCAGGAGCCGGTAAAGTAATAACGTCAGCACCCGAATCAATCAAATCCTTGATAATATCATTGGAAGGTCTCTCGCTCAGCGGATCACCCAATACCTTCTCAATGGTGCCATCTTCCCACTTCCCTGCACAGATCAAGATTTTGTCTCCCAGCGTTTCTTTTGCCAGTTTGGTTGCCTCAATGATCCGTTCAAAGGTTGTACCCGCGGAAGGGTTGCCTCCCAATACGATAAAATCGGCTCCGATCTCCAGGGCGCGCAGGAAGTTCTCTCTGGAAGCGACTCTACCTTCTTTGGCCTCTACATATTGCTCTCCCGCAACCTGTGCATCAGGGCTTGGACACTCAAAATAAATACCAAGCGGAATACCGGCCCATTCCTTGATTTGCTTCAGGCTGTACGGCTTCTCAGCCAGCTTGCCATGCTTCATTTCACGCAATCCGATATTGGATTCTTCTTTGATCATATCAAAGCCGTTCAGCATAACCATATCTGCGCCGTAGGCAGCCTGGATTTCCGCATTGGTGACACCATCAACCAAACCGGTGTTTATCATTACAAGATGTTGTCCCATAATGACGCGCCCTTCAGAAGCCAGAATGGACTCTTTTAGATCTGCTGCGCTAAATTTCAAAATATCCGTTTTCGTGCTCGCGATTAATCTTTTAGCCAATGTAATCTCCTCCAAGTCATTTATGTTTTATAAGTGGTTGTTTATCAGCACAAATGCTGCTCTTCAATATCTGAAATCATCTTGATGCGGTCACCATGGCGGCCACCTTCAAATTCAGCCTCCAGCCATGATTTTACAATCATTTTCGCCAATTCACTTCCCACGACACGCGCACCAAATGCAAGAATATTCGTATTATTATGCTGCTTGGACAACTGTGCCGAATAAGGCTCACTGCATACTACGGCACGAATTCCCTTCACTTTGTTGGCCGAGATGGATATGCCCACGCCTGTGCCGCAAATGAGAATACCTGCATCAGCCTGCTGCCCGGCAACAGCCTCTGCAACGATTTTTCCATACTTCGGATAATCGGTTCTTTCTGAACTTTCCGGTCCATAGTCTATGACCTCATGACCCAACTCACGAACGTAAGCTGAAATAATCGCTTTCAGCTCTACAGCCACATGGTCACTCCCGATGGCAATTTTCATGGCTCTATTCCTCCCCAAATTAGATATTTTTTAATCTGTTAATGATGGTTTTGTAGGATTCTTCTTTACCAAACAAAGTGGATGTCCCCAAAACGAATCCTTCAACGCCGTAGTGTGTCAATTCGTTGATCTTCTCTTCGGAGATAGCCCCATCTACCACAATTGTATAATTCAATCCCTTTTCATGTTTAAATGCTTGCAGTGCTTGAATCTTGTCATTCACAAAGGGTAAATATTTTTGACCTGCAAAACCCGGATTTACAGTCATGACCAGCACATAGTCGACCATGCCAAGCAAAGGTTCCACCGCAGCAATAGCCGTTCCTGGATTAAGGGCAATTCCTGCTTTTACCCCTCTTCCAACCATTCGATCAATTGTGCGCGTCGGATGCATATCAGACTCCGGATGGAAGTAAATAATATCTGCACCCTTATCAGCAAATAAATCAATATAGGCAGAAGGGTTGTCAATCATCAGATGGACATCTACTGTTTTTTGGGTTTGTTTGCGGATGTACTCCAAATCCTGAAGCCCCATTCCAAAGTTGGGGACAAATTTACCGTCCATAATATCGATATGATAAATATCCACATTTGCTTCATCCAGAGCGTTTACTTCATGCTCCAAGGATCTGAAATTGGCGCACATCATAGAAGGACATAATAGCATACTCATTAAAAATCACCCTTTCCAAAACCTAAAGGTAAACGATTACTCTAATGACGTAATTCATGTCTGAGATAACGATTACCCTTCTAAAAAATAAGAAGAAATACGTGATTTGAATTTCATCGGATTAACTATTCATCTCGTTAATAATTAATATCGAGAATTAGTTGGGTAAACGTTTACCTTTTCGCTATTAAATTATCATTTTCCGATACCTTTGTCAAACGTTTTTTAGTCACATTGCCACTTCATCGGCCTTTGAATCCCCGTTTCATATTTAATGAGTAAATACAACCTTTATAAGGAATACTTTAGGAACAACTTGTATCTTAAGGGAAAATGAATTGAATCGTTTGGAGGTGATCATCATGTGGTCTAAAATAATTTCTTATATTCCAAGCTGGAGTACACTCTTTCAAGCAGGTCTCGCGTTGATTATTCCTTTAGGAATTTATTATATAAACACATCGATTTATTCGTTTGTTGGCAGTAAGGGGCAAAACCCAAACATTCTTCTGATCGTCCGCTCTCGGACGAACATAACGAAGGCCACGCGGATCAACAGCATGAACCAAGCTCCAAAATTTCAGGGAATTATGATTCCGATTTAAAATCGATCCGAGAGGCTATAGGCGAAAATAGTGATGTGCATTTTCGTGAGTTTGTAGTAAAGAAATTTCATGCACGGTCCGTGTTAGTCTTCATAGAAGGTATGCAGGATGAAGAGCTTATGAACAAGCAGGTATTGCAGGTCTTGATGTTTGAAGGCCAGCAGGACCCACAGGAACAGCAGGAAAGTATAAGTAACTCTTTTATAAAAGATAGCTTGATGCCACTTACGCAAATTAGTGAAGTTGCTGATATGGAGGACCTGCAGGAGTCTATACTTTTAGGCCATACTGCCTTATTAATTGAAGGAATGAAGGGAGCACTGCTAGTCGGGTCTCCTAACGGCTCTATTCGCTCCGTCAATGAACCAACCTCTGAAGCGTTACTTCGGGGTCCCAGAATTGGTTTTACGGAGGTATTAAGTGAAAATACTTCGATGCTTCGACGCCAAGGCTTAAATAAAAGTCTGGAAATGAAGAAATTCCAAGTGGGAAGCCGAATCAAAAAAGATCTAGTTGTCGCGTATATAAAGGATATTGTGAATCTGGATCTCCTCGAAGAAGTAAACCGCAGAATTTCAAAAATAGACATGGATTTTTTGGCTGAATCCGGTTATGTGGAACAACTTATTGAAGACAATTATTTAAGCCCGTTCCAGCAGGCTCACAACACAGAGCGCCCCGACCGTGTCATTAACGCTTTGTTGGAAGGAAGAATAGCCATTTTGCTGGATGGAACACCTTTCGCACTTATTGTTCCGGTGACCTTCAGTATGCTGCTTCAATCACCCGAGGACTATTATGAGCGCTGGATTCCAGGAACACTTTTGCGTCTGCTGCGATTTTGCGGAGCGTTTATAGCGCTTATGGGGCCTGCTTTGTATATCTCTTTTATATCGTTTCATCCCGGTTTGATTCCAACCAAGCTGGTCATTAGTATCATCGAAACCCGCCAAGGCGTCCCTTTCCCATCTGTCATAGAAGTCATGATTTTGGAAATCTCTATCGAAATCCTACGGGAAGCAGGCATTCGCTTGCCCAAACCCATTGGTCCTGCAATGGGCATTGTGGGAGGCTTGGTCATCGGCGACGCTGCTGTAAATGCGGGTATCGTTAGCCCATTCCTTGTGATTGTGGTTTCGGTTACTGCGATTTCTTCGTTTTCGATACCGACATACAGTACGGGCATTACCTTGCGTCTTTTGCGTTTTGTCGGGATGCTCTTTGCAGCACTCCTGGGCATGTTAGGAACCATATTGTTCTTTCTGTTAATTTGTATCCACCTGACGAAATTGAAAAGCTTTGGCGTACCGTATGTAACCCCCTTTTCGCCCATGCGTCTAAGCGACTGGAAGGATGTGTTCATTCGTGCTCCTATATCTATGATGAAACGAAGACCTGTTATGATGAAAACCCAGCAAAAAAAGCGTAGACCATGATGCCAAGATGAAGGAGGTGCTAATGTGTTTACACGCTCTGATGATAAGATCACAACTAAGCAAGCTGCTGTATTCCTGACCAATACCGTATTGGGGGCAGGGATTTTGACACTGCCGAGAGGTGTAACTGAAAAGGTACAGACTCCTGATGCATGGCTTTCTGTCCTAATCGGAGGATGCATTGTCATATTAGTCGTCTGGCTTATGGTGAAATTAAGTCAACAGTTCCCCGGAAACACCGTGTATCAATACTCCAGAAAAATCGTGGGCACGATTCCAGGAGGATTTTTAAGCGTGTTATTAATTATATATTTTATTATCATTGCTGGCTTTGAGATTCGCGTTTTAGCTGAGGTGACGATGTTTTTCCTGCTCGAAGGGACACCCATCTGGGCAATTGTCATTCCATTCATATGGGTAGGGAGTTATTTGGTTTTTGGAGGCATTAATCCCATCGCTCGGCTATACCAGATTGTACTTCCGATCAGTCTCTTCTTTCTGCTGCTCTGTTTTGTCTTTAGCTTAAGGATTTTTGAAATTGATCATCTTCGTCCTGTACTGAGTGAGGGGATTTTACCTGTCATCAAGGGTCTGAAATCGACTGTTCTTGTTTTCACTGGATGTGAAGTCATCATGACACTGGTCGCTTTTTTGCAGCACCCCGAAAAAGCATTTAAGGCCATGGTAGTAGGGATCAGTATCCCTTTGGTTTTGTACTTTCTGACCGTAGTTATGGTGATCGGCGGGTTATCGATGGACTCCACTGTGACAAGTACTTGGCCCACCATTAATTTGATGCGCAGTTTTGAAATCCCCGGATTTCTTTTTGAACGGCTTGAGTTTCCGCTGCTGGTGATCTGGATGATGCAAATGTTTTGTAATTTCTGCAGTTTTTTCTTCAATGCATCCTTAGGTGTCTCACAGGTGTTTGGCCTTAAATATCGTTATGCGATTTTTGGCTTAATCCCAATTATCTTTATCTCCACAATGACTCCTGTTCGTATGATGGAAGTGTTTAGTCTAGGCGATGCGATCGGATACATGGGAATCATTTTATTTTTTCTGGTCCCGGTACTTCTCTCCATCGTTTTCATGATCAGGAAGAAGGGAATGAAGCAAAATGTGTAGACGACCTATCCTATCATTGCTGCTTGCCTTCATTCTTCTGGTGACTCAAGTCGGCTGTTGGAGCAGCAAAGAAGTAGAGGAACTAAGCATATATACAGGACTGGCTCTGGATAAGGGGGAGCTTACTCCATTAGAGCAGGATCTGGAGAAGAAAGGCAGCCGTTACTTCAAGAAAAATAAAATTACCGCCAGCGTACAAATCGTCCCCAAAAAATCATCTGGAAGCACAGAGCAGCAAGGCGGCGGTGGACAAGGGCCAAACTATATCAATATAGCTGGCACCGGGGATTCTTTACTTGAAATCTTCCGGCAATTATCCCTCCGTTTGGATCGCCCGATTATTGGTCACCATCTAAAGGTCATGGTGGTTTCCACCGATTTGGCGAAAGAACAGACGATGCAGCAATTAATGGATTTTGTGCTACGTGATAATGATATTCGCCCGAGTTGTTTGGTTTTCTTAAGCAAGGAACGAGCAGCTAACACTTTAGTTACCAAATATGAGGACGAGGTCCCATCCATTCATATTTTGTATATGCTTCGTAACCATTTCAGAACCAGCAAGGTAATGAAGGGAGTCAATTTGTCTGAGTTGGATGGATTGATGCATTCTAAAAAAGCTATATATTACAAAGCATTACTGAATCAAATGGAGAATTAGAATTTTCAGGGGCTGGCATTATTAAAGGAGATACCGGTCACTGGATCGGTAGTTTGGGACAACAAGACGTGGAGAGCATTGCATGGATTAAAGGTGATGTTGAGGGCGGAGCTGTCAAAACGTATGACAAGCGGAATGAAGCTATAACTTATGAGATCAAGTCGGTAAAAAGTAAAATAACAGCTAAGGTGACCGAGGGTAACGAAATCTCGTTTCACGTAAAAATTGAATCCAAAGGACGTTTAATCGAAAACTGGGATGAGAAAGTGGACCCGACTGAGACACGAAACATGAAAGAGGCTGAGAAAGAGTTTGAAAAACAAGTGACTCGCAGGATTAAGTCTGTTATGCACAAATTACAGTCAGAATATAAAGTCGATGTTGCCGGTTTTGGTGATCATTTGCATATTGAGAAACCTCAGGTGTGGAAAAAAGTAAAGGATGATTGGGATTATAAGTTCAGTAAAATACCTGTAACTTTCGATGTCAAGTTATCCATTACGGATTTAGGTTCATCTGCTGAATGAAGTCCTCCCTTGATGAGTCTGTATAATATATTGTGTAAACTCCCAAAACCATTAAAATGGAAATCAAAGATGCTCAAACTGTACGCACCAATATGGATAACATTCTGAATAAAGGACTTCCATTGATTATTGGTGAATTTGGCGGTTACCATCAGGGAGCGGATGTCGATGAGACAGAAATCATGAGATACGGCCAATCCAAAGGTATAGGCTGGTTAGCCTGGTCCTGGTATGTAACATTCCGGCCTTTCCTATCTTGATCTTGTAACAGGACATAATGGCAGTCTGACTGATTGGGGTAAAACTATAGTTAACGGAGCCAATGGGATCAAAGAAAATCGAAAAAAGCGGGTATCTTCTAAAAACACACAACCCAAAATGAAGACCTTATATCATAATAGCCGCTCCTGCATTTTTTTCAGAAGCGGCTTACTGAGCATGGACGGCTGACCCTAGTTCTCCACTTCATTCCCAACACTCCACATAAAAACACTGGGATGGTTCCTGTCTCTTATGAGCATCGCTTCCAGATCCTTTTCCCACCATTTATCGTATAAATGCTCATAGGAAGAGCAGGCATTATCTGTCGTCGTAAGTGTTCTGACATACGTTAGAGTAGGTTCATATTGGAATTACGTATGTGAAGGTTTCAGCGGAAGTGTAGACAAACCCGCACTAACTCAAATACCTATTAAAATAATGCAGGAGTTCCGTTTGAAAACTTTTTGCGGTAAAACTAAGCTCACGATTTTTATGAACAATTAGACCATGCGAAAAGCTCATTTTCGAACTAAAAGGAAGATGCTCTAGTCTGCCTGTTTTTAGTTCGTTGTGAATAGCTATTTCAGGAAGCAAAGCGAAACCTTTCCCACAACTTACAATTTGTTTAATCATCTCAAGACTCGATAGCTCTAACGCATCTTTAACCAGAATCCCAGCATTTTTTAAAACATCTATGGCAGTCGTATGGTACAAACAAGATGTGCCGCTACTGATAAAAAGCTCGTCATTCAGAATCTGGACTCCCGAGCTTTCCACTTGCCGAGCTATATTCTCAGATGCAGCAAAAACGATGGTTTCCTCCAAGATTGGATAAAAGAGAATATCATGGCGCTTAGGATTTTGAGGGACAATTCCAAAATCCAGTGCATAATCCAGCACACCATTTAGGATGTCTTGATGCGTTCCCTCTTCTATACGCAGATTCACGCGTGGAAAGTTTTTCATATATTCCTGCATAAAGGGAAGCATTCGTGTAAGAAAAAAAGATTCCTGTGTTCTGATATGTATTGTTCCACATTGCTGATCCAATTCACTCATACTTTCTTTAATGGATTGACTTAAGTGAATATACTGATAAGCATATTTAGAAAATATCTTCCCCGCTTCCGTAAGTTCTACCCCTCGTGGAAACCGATGGAACAATTTTTGTCCACAGATTTTCTCCAACTGTTGAATATGAGTTGTTACTGTGGACTGCACATAGCCTAATCGATCCGCGGCACGACTGAAACTTTTTTCTTCAAGCAAGGCAATAAAGGCTTGAAAAAAACGACCTTCCAATGAATCAATCACATCGATCATCCTTTATATTTCAATTTGCAATAGTAGACATTTAATTTATTCATTAGTCAAATATATACTTTCATTATACAATGACCATACTTCGAAGCCAATTGTTGTAACACCATCACATCATGGAGACATAAATATGTTGGTTCTTGAGGAGATGGAGATTGAAAGAAAATGATATTGGCCTCTTAATTAAAAAATCTAGAGAGGGATGAAGAAAATGAGGATTTGTTATCATCAGCAAAAGGTTGGGGATGTCGAAGTTTTTTATCGTGAAGCTGGCCCTAAGGATGGTCAAGTTATTTTACTTTTACACGGGTTTCCAACTTCAAGTCATATGTTTCGCAACCTAATCCCCCAATTGGCTGAACACTTCGTGTCATTGCCCCTGATCTCGCCGGATTTGGTCATACAGTAACCCCGCCGCGCAGTCAATTTAACTTTACATTTGACAGCCTGTTCCAAGTTATTGAAGGGTTTACCGAAGCATTAGCTCTTAAACAGTATGTACTTTATGTGTTTGATTACGGTGCACCTGTTGGTTATCGTTTGGCAGTAGCTCACCCGGAACGAGTTCAAGCAATTATTAGTCAGAATGGCAACGCTTATACCGAAGGATTTAGTGACACATGGGGATCCTGGGAGACTTATTGGCATTCTCCAACATCTGAAAATCGTGAAAAATGCCGTGATTCCTTGACTCCCGAAACCATCCGCAATTTTCAGTATCTTCATGGATCTGATGCCAGCCTCGTTTCTCCAGACGGATACTCGCTGGATATTGCTTATATGTCGCGCCCGGAGGCTAGAAATCCAACTCGATTTGATCCTTGATTATAGAACAAATGTGGATCGTTATCCTGACTTTCAGGCCTATTTTCGTAAGTATCAACCTCCTTTTTTAGCCGTATGGGGCAAAAATGATCCCGCCTTTCTCCCTGCTGGAGCCCAAGCGTATAAGCGTGACATTCCTTCCGCAGAAGTGCATTTACTTGACACTGGGCATTTTGCTCTTGAAACACATGCCCTAGAAATTAGTGAGATAATCCTCATGTTCTTAAAAACAGGATCTTAAAACGTCACACTATTTTATCCGGATTCTCATTCCCATATGTAAAATATGAGCTTGAAAAGCTCAAAAAATCTATGTTAACATCCTCTTATTTGTTAATTCAAAACAAAAAGAGGATGTTTTTATTTAAGTTTATACTAACAAATCTCAACATCAAAAAACGCAAGGACCTTTCACAATGCGTTTTTCAAAAGCTCTTAACAAAAGCTAGCTCATCATAAAGGAGTTATCATAATTATTTCCGAAAATATTGTGAGTTACACAACATTTTCAATTTTAAACTCGACTGTTTTTCAAAGGACAAAGACGAGTGAAAAAACGCGCACCTTCCATCATCTCGTACTGGCCTATCATGAACGCTCGATCACAAGCTCGGACGTTACCGTATCCGTAAGGCTACGCCGAACTGGCGGCACTGCTGCCGTACCCATACGGCTACATCCGCTTCACGTGTCAGATCGACCGCTTCCTCAACCTTGAATTGTCATTTGTATTCATGTTCAATTTTCAGTCTGGTTTCTCCCTGCAACCCTCCATCTGCTGAAGCTTGAAGCAACAGCTCACCTGCCAGATGCCCGGATTGCACAATAACGAGACACCTTCCTCTGTGTGTTCGTCTCTGGTTCCCCTTGAAGGGTTCATCACTGGTGAGGTCGCCGTTGTCTATTCCAAGGATACGACCAGCTCCATGTAGTTTAAAGGTTAAATCAAATTCCTGATTAGGTGCAATGATTCCATCTTGGTCTGTGACGGTTATTTCCACATGGGATATCTCATGCCCATCGGCAGGTAGAACCGTCCGATCAGCCTCCAACTTTAGAGCATAAGGAAGCCCGGCAGAGATTAATTCATGCTCACAAACTTTTTGATTTCCATTGCTGCCAATAGCCCGGATTTTGCCAGGTGTATAGGGAAGCTCCCATATGATTAAATGATCAGGGTAATCGGCCAGCTTCCTCACACCGTATGATTCATCGTTCACGATCAATTCGACGCTCTCACAATTGGTGAAGGTAACCAACCGTATCAATTTTCCACCGTATTCAGGAAATGTCCAATGATCTTCCATGGCCGGGGATTTCCAGTGCATCGTCCATGACGGATTGTATTCCGGTTTCATATGTTCGTGAAATACGGCTATGTGCACAACAGGCTGATCTGACCATAAACTTTGTTGGAGATAGGACACAGGTTTGCGGAACCCACAAGTATCGATCAGGCCCGAGGACCACCCTTTGGAGGGATAGCTTGTTTCTCCCAGATAGTCAATTCCACTCCAAACAAATTGACCGATCACATAATCGTGATTAGCGACATCAAACCAAGGATTCATGGGCAAATAACCTTTAACCCGATTATCTTTACCACGGTAGTATGGAAAAGTCTCCGTTCCAAGGATAAGAGTATCTGGCATGGCCCCCCTATAGTGCTCATACCACTGCTCCTGATAGTTCAACCCCAGAACATCCACTCGTTGTGCCAGCAGCTTGGTATGCTCTACCTTGGCTTGAATCGAACCTTCACGCAAGCTTATCGGTGTATTATGCGGCTCAAGCGCACATGTAACAGGCCGGGTTGGGTCTTTTTTATGGCAAAAGGCAACGAGTTGCTCCAACATCCTGAGCATGGACGGCTGACCCTGGTTCTCCACTTCATTCCCAACACTCCACATAAAAACACTGGGATGGTTCCTGTCTCTTATGAGCATCGCTTCCAGGTCCTTTTCCCACCATTCATCATATAAATACTCATAAGAAAGAGATTTCCATTTGTCAAAAGCTTCATCAATCACCAAGAACCCCATCTGATCACAAAGAGCCAATAATTCGGGCGCCATAGGATTATGAGCAAAACGAATCGAATTACAGCCCATTTCCTTCAACTTCTGCAGCCTTCTCTTCATTGCCGTATCATGGTAAGCAGCCCCTAGACAGCCTAAATCATGGTGAATGCAAACTCCCTTCAACTTCAGGCTGCTTCCATTCAGAAATAACCCTTTTTGGGCATCAAGGATCACTTCTCTTATGCCAAAAGGGGTACAATAACGATCCACCTCTGTATTGTCGCAATAGATCGTCGTTTGGGCTTCATAAAGCACCGGGTTGTCCGGTGACCATAATTCCGGTTCTAAAACACGCGTTTTTTGCTCCATTTCGCCCGTCTCGAAGCCCGAAAGAATTACTCGGTTTTCAATTTTTCCTTTTATTTGTCCCTGTGAGTCCAGAATTTTAGTCACCATATTACACTCTACGGCATGCTCATGATGATTAGTAACCTGTATTCTGGCACTCACCTTGGCTTCATCTGGCGAAATTTCAGGTGTGGTGATGTAAGTCCCCCATTCGGTTATGTGAATATATTCCGTACAAATCAGCCAGACATTACGATAAATACCGGACCCCGAATACCATCTGTCAGGCGGAAGAATCGTATTGTCCACTTTGACAGCAATCACATTCTCCTCTTCCCACCGAATATATGGAGTCAAATCATATTGAAAGCTAACATATCCATAGGGCCGCTTGCCCACATAATGCCCATTGACCCAAACCTCACTGTTACTGTGAATGCCATCAAATTGTATGTATACGCGCTGTTTTGGAGAGGAGGGCTTCACCTTAAAATGCTTTCTGTACCATCCGACAGACCATCTCGGCAAATAAGCTTGATTGCCACCATACAGCATATGTGGATCAAAGGACTTTTCAATGCTCCAATCATGAGGGACTTGAAGGAGCCGCCAATGCTCATCGTTGTAGTCCATTTTCTCAGCACCCGCGTAATTTCCCTCTATAAATTTCCAGTCTGTTTTGAACGGCATAATCACTCTGCTTCCCATCATCTTGCCTCCATTTCATAAAGTGGATGAACGGATATAACAGCAGTGCGGGATGACCATCACAAAAGACATGTTCTCATTACAATATTTGAAACACCGGGCGATCTTCAATAAAGTGTACGGGAAGCATGGGAAACTGGGCGGAAAGTACATCTGCGAGATACTTCATCCCAGGTGCTTCACTTTCAGCATGTCCCAGCATGATAAGTGCTTTACTTTGTCCTTGATAGACAGCATCTTTAACATATTCTGGTGTTTCCCATTCTGGGCCCTCACCGGCAATGACTAAATCTACATTTTCATTTAAAAATAATGGAATGGCTAGATCACCACCTCCCCTGTATCCTACTGAGATTCCCACTCGTTCACATGGCATGGAAACCTCGCCAGCTACCCGTACATAACGAATATGTAATTTGGCTTTGATATATTCAGCGATCTCCTTAACTTTCATAGTGGGAATCGTCAAAATGGCGAAAGCCGGCTGCTGTTTCACAATGTAATTGTGCCAGCAAAGCGCCTGAAGAAGCCCAACCATCACTCCATCCGGTTGATAACGATGTATGGCGTCATGAAACCGATAAATGCCTATACCTGCATCGGCAATGAGGCGAGATTTTTGCAAAAAAACAGGATCATGTAGTAAACAATCCTGCATCCCCCGATGGCTATAAAAAATGCCTTCATGCGTTATGATAAAATTTGCGCCTAGAGAAATAGCTTGTTCTATCACATACTGCGAAGCGGAGAAAGCGGTTACAATCCCTTGTACCTCAGTATCTATATATCCTGGTTCCAGCAGATCTACGGTGATGTTGGGTATGCTTATTCCCTTGGTCAGATGATTCACAATCTGACCCATAGTCATGGTCATACACGTCCCCTCCTCATGAATAATGCATATCAATTGTACCATTTTATTTCAATCATAGGTGCTATTCTTTCTAGCAAAACAGCCAGTTCCAAAGGAACCAGCTGTTTTACGAATGGTTCTATTATTTATACAGAACTCCTAAAATGGAGTCGATTCGTTCTTTTGCTCCTTGCCAGGATGTCATGACGGGGAACTCATATTGCTCTCTTGCTCTCAGATTCCATGGATGAGGAATACAAAGCACCTTTTTCCCCCCCTCTAGCGCAGGCACTAAATTATGAGGACCATCATCAATCAGGAGATCATAGTTAATCAGGTTCTTTCGTTTACATGGGAAAAAGTTCTCGATCGGAATGAATGGCATATGCCTTTGAAGCCAGTTCCATTTCTCCACGACGGTCTTGGGTTCTGCCGCTGTCACAATAATGACATCAAAAGCATTGCAAAGTTTCTCCATTTCTTCTACAACATACTCGTCAAACAGTTCAAGCTCCTCGAACAAACCCGGTCGCCCATAAAATACATCAAGCGTGCTTTTCGGATGACGTAGATGATCGGTGTTCCAATCTAACATTTCTTCATAACGGAGCGGATGAGTAGGAAATTCACTATTGTTATGGTATATGGCTCGTTTGACGAGATGACAGATGGTATCGTCCATATCGACTGCAATGATTGGTTTTCTCATCAGCTTACCCCTATCCATTCTGGTAAAAGTTTTCACAAGAGTATCATACTATAATTTAATATCTTGGTGAAGCTTAGGTATGAGTTGTCCCATTGGACTCTCACATTTTTCAAGATAATCAGCCAAGTAGAACGTTAGGTTTTGCTACATAAAGTAGGTACATGAATGGATTATATACGTATTTCATCATTAGAGCTGCACTCGGCTAGGAGATGGATAGATTATGAATAAGAAAGCTGATGGATTTGAGGGTGAAAGGTTATATGTCCTTCCACCCTAAATGTTGAATAAATTAAAATTGAATCCGCCTACAAGTAATCTATATATTACGGATATAGGCTGCTTTAGCCATACCCGCCATCATTTTCGCGGAAGAACTCACGGCTGTGACTCTCATATATTCATTTAATGTGCCAGCGGAAAAGGTTGGGTACGAACGGAGGATAACATAACCATTTGCATGACGGAGCGAAGCTTCGCGTACATTCCCAGGAACATGCCGCATGCTTATGAGGCGGACGATACCCTTATTACTTCTCCAGACTGTTCAAAAAAATAATGGGCTGCTCTCCTTTGGAATACCGAAATAATCTGAAGGGTTGACCCATAGATGAGCCCCCGTTCACTGCATGCACCATTCTCATGGATGATCCCCTACGACCGGCAGCATACCTAATTAAAAGATGATAATTGAATGGTCCACCAATCAATTAATTTATTATCAATAAAATTATAACAAGAAGAGGCGGCGGCTGAGAGGTCAGAAATAGATTATAGTCCACGCAAATTTGCTGGTTGTAAGCATTTTGAGGAGTTACTTTAACCCTCAGAGACTATCGTTCTGTTTCTTCCTCTGCTCTTGGCCAGGTACAATGCCTGATCCGCCTTCTCTATCAGCTCCTCCCGCTCTGACGCATGCAAAGGATAATGGGCGATGCCCAGAGAGACCGTAACTCGTGTCGGAATGGGAGCCCTGCTTTGTTCCAAAGCCCGACGGACTCTTTCCGCTACGTTGAAGGCTTCCTCAGGTCGGTTCAGCAGAATGACGAACTCTTCGCCGCCGTAGCGATAGCAGACATCATCCGGGCGAAGCGAGGTAACTATAACTTCGGCAACATGTTTCAGCACTTCGTCACCGATGAGATGGCCGTAGGTGTCGTTTACGAATTTAAATTTGTCTACATCCAGCATAATGAGCGAAAACGGCAGACCAGAGGCCATCCATTGACTCATCGTATATTCAAGCGATCTTCGGTTCATTAATCCGGTCAGAACATCCGTCACAGCTTCCTGCGTCAATTGATCCGTCTGCTTCTGAATATTCAACATGGCAAGCATTACGGCCTTGGTGAGCAAATCGGCCTCCTGGCTCCAATGCGGCTTCGCTTCCGGCATTACAATCTTTTCCTTGCCTATCTTGCTCACCAGATTTGCTAGATAGACAAAAGGCCGGGCCAACCTGAATGCTACGAGTATGACGCCCATCAGCAATATGATGAACGGAAACAACGAATACCACAGAATTGTCCGAATGTGGTCCATCAGTTGATGATGGATTAGACCAATCGGCGAAACGACCACAATTCCCCATCCGTTGGCCGGGACACTGGAGTACCCGGCAAGCATCTCGACGCCACTGGTGTTGCGAACTTGCTGTTCCCCGCTTTCCCCCTTCATCAACTTCTGTACTACCTTGTTGCTGCTGACATCCTCCCGAGGAGCTGCTTGTCCGGGTGATACAGCAGGCGTCCGTTGGAATCCACAATATAATAATAAGAACCGGAATCGTCCACATTACTGTTGCCAAAAATATCAGACAGGATATTGTTCTCCTGAAGATAAAGCGTGCCACTCAAAATACCGAGATATTTACCGGCGCTGCTGAAAATCGGTTGACTCATAAATACGATTAGTCTCTTAGTGTTTGAAGTCATGTATGGGGAAGAAATATACGGTTTTTGGAGTGCCAAAGCTTCCAGACTGGCCTTAGACGTGATACGCCGACCTGCCGTTCCCACTCTAGCCGGCGCTACATTGCGGATCAGCCCGTTGGCTTCGACCACTGCGATGGAATTGAAGAAATTGCTGCTCTTGCGCATCAGATCTAAATAATCGTACACTTGCTTCGAAGTCATGGCATCAACATCGGAAAGTTTATCGGCACTGTATTCCAAGCTGCTGCGCATGGATCGAAATAAAGAATCCATCGTCTTGGAAATGCGATCAGCGTTGGAGTAATTCAGATGGAGCGTCGTCTCCATCAATGAATTCTTTTGGGACTCATAAGAACCAACCAGAAGAATGCTTGAGGTTAGCAGAACCACCAGCGTCACCAAGCCCGTAAGCAACGATATGAGACTTAGCTTTTTACTTTGACGATGTTCGGCTCTTCTCGGTGTAGACAAACTATGACCCTCCCTGGTTCCTGAAAACTTGTTTAATCCATAATACATCAAATTCTGAGGTTATTCGACAATTAGTCGGTGAACTCCATCTTCTCATAATATAAATGAGGAAGACTGGCAAAATGCAAGGGCCTCGGGATTTAAATAACATTTCGATTCATATCAACATTCTCCAATAAAAGTATCCCTGTCAGCAATATGCCGACAGGATTCTGAGTAAGTCGTTTCGGAATGATTTTTGTATAACGGGTTGGTTATGATCTGTACTCGAAAAGCATAATTGGGAACGGGTAATGGCGGAAGGTGAGGTACTACAGAGGAATGAAAGTAAAGCGCTTACATATTCAAAAAGCAGGTTTCCGGTCAAGGATGGCTACTTGACCGGATCACTTTAAAAATCGGCTTAAGCCAATACACCCAGAGCGTATCCAATAATTCCTATTGCGAATAAAGCAAAAATTAGAGCTATAGCATTCACTTTCTTTTTGAGCAGTCTCATACACAAAAAAGTCAGCAAGAGAGGTAACAGACCAGGTATCAATTGATCCAGAATCATCTGTATCGTCGTAACCACCTCTACTCCATCCGAACGGGTATATCTGGATACTTCAAGCGGCACATTCAGGGTAGTCCATTTGGATACGAGTGCGCCCATGACAAAAAGTCCCAGGATGGAGGCCGATTCCGTAAGCTTTTGCAACCGGTTTCCGGACATGTCGGACACAATCTCCGTCCCTTTTTGGTAGCCGTATTTCAGCCCGTACCACTTGGTTGCCAGGCGAAGAACGTTAAAGAGCAAGAAGAAAAGGACAGGCCCGATGATGCTTCCGGACAAAGCAATGGAAGCTCCCAACGCAGCCAGAACCGGGCGTAACGTTCCCCAGTAAATAGGGTCCCCTACTCCGGCTAAAGGCCCCATCAAGCCGATTTTCACTCCACTTATGGTAGCATTGTCAATAGGCTGGCCATTTGCTTTCTGCTCCTCCATAGCCGCCGTTACACCCATAATCGGTGCTGAGATAAACGGTTGAGTATTGAAAAACTCCAGATGCCGCTTTAATGCTTCTTTTTGGTCTTCTTTCTTGCTGTATAGCCGCTTGATTGCCGGAATCAAGGTGACACAAAAACCAATCGACTGCATACGCTCAAAGTTAAACGAGCCCAGCAGGAACCATGAACGGAAAAACATTTTGTTTAGATCGCTTTTTGTCAATTTTTTTTCTTCCATAGTACCCCACTCTTTCATTAGGTATTCTTTAGAGCTCTTCAATTTCACCTATTTGATCTTTTCGCTGACTATATTTAGGACTGAGCTGGATATACAGCAAAGCCAGAACCGCTCCTATGACCCCAAAGCCAACCAGATTGATGCTCGTAAATGCCGCAATGACAAAGCCCAAGAAAAAGAAAGGCATCAGGTATTTGGCTGCCATCATGTTGATAACCATGGCATACCCTACAACGACGATGAATCCTCCTGCTATTTGCAACCCTTTTGTAATGACCTCCGGGATCGCATCAAGCAAAGCCGTAACCAGACCGGTTTCTGCTGCAATAGCCACCAAAACGGCAGGCAGAGCGACGCGCAATCCCTGAAGAAGGAGGGCGATGAAATGACATAATTCAATTCCTCTGAAATTTGAAGATTCGGCATATTTATCTGCCAAGTGCTGAAAGAACACGGTAATCGTTCTAACAAAAATCGTCAACACTTGCCCAGCAGCTGCAATCGGAATCGCAACAGCAATTCCGGCTCCGATCGACTGATGTCCAACAATAACCAATATGGTTGAGATTACACTGGCCAAAGCGGAATCCGGAGCCATTGACGCCCCGACATTCATCCAGCCCAATGCCATCAATTCCAGCGTACCGCCTAGAATAATACCCGTTTTGAGATCGCCCAGGACCAGACCGATCAGTGTACACGCAACCAGAGGCCGATGAGTCTGTCCTTCATCCAAAACGCTGCCCATTCCGCAAATGGCTGCAACCAGCGTTACCATTACGATTTCAAAAACACTCATGTTTAAACCCCTCTCTTATGCCAACCTGCTCTTGTGCCAACCTGCAGTTAAAACTGGACATTCTGGAGCTTGTTAATCAAATTGATTTTAGGATCACTGGCCACTTTTCTAATTTCCAGTTCAATCCCCTTTTCGTGGAGTTTATGAAATGCCTCTACATCCTGCTTATCTACGGACACCGCTCCGGTAATCTGTGTCTTGCCTTCTTTAAAGCACATTCCACCTACATTTACAGATGTAAACGGTACCCCGCCTTCTACGACCCGCAGTACATCAGTCGGATTGGTAAACAGGAATAAGGTCTTGAAATCGTTATATTTAGGATTGTTGTAAGCTTCAATCGCTTTTGCAATCGTGACGACATAAGCCTTAATTCCCGGCGGCGCCACCTGTAATAATAAGGTTTTGCGCAGCGTATCCGCAGCGACCTCATCGCTGACCGCGATGATTTTGTTACACTTCGTTTCTTTTACCCACACAGTAGCCACCTGACCATGGATCAGACGATCGTCAATACGAACAAATGAAATTTCCATATCTATAATTCCTCCTCTGTTTGTATGTCCCGGATGACACGAAAAGACTTCATCGAATCCTGACCCGCACGGATGGCCAGATCACTCAGATTCTCCACTTCCTCCAGCCCTCTATTTGTCAGCAGGTCTACGATCATTGGCAGGTTTACCCCTGTTACAATGTCCATTTTTTCATAGCCGGCCACAATCCTGCTGGCCGCATTATAGGGGCTGCCACCAAACAAATCGACGAGAAAGATAAGTCCATCCGTCCAATCAATCGTTTCCAATGCCGCTTTGTACTTCTCAACAAGTCCGTTAACGCTTTCACCAGGCTCAAACGTCACGCCCACCACATTTTCCAGATGTCCGAAAATCATTTCCGTGGATCTTAGGATCTCTTTGGAAAGTTTCCCATGTGTGCCAACAATAACACCTATCACTTGTTTCACCCCCTCCTTACATCCTTCGCCTATACTTATATGCAAGTCTCGTGCCAACATTCTGTATGATTCGTTCAATCATCAAAGAAAAGACCAAACCCCTCGGCTGTTCCAGGGATTTGGTCTTTTCTCGCCATATGCTTATTTTCAACATCCGCATTATTGATACACATCTGAAAGCGTTTTATACACTTACGCCATTACTCGGGAATACAGTTATATACTTCGCTTAAGATTTCACAAATATAATATTTTTCATCATTGGTCAGCTTCATGTTCATACTGGAAGCAAATATATTGCAGGAATGGTTCACCGCATCGAGAATTCGTTGATCAAGCAAGGGTACATCCCCCTGATATACTAACCCTTCTCCAATGACCATTCGTTCCATGGCATGAGCCGTATGAACGGCAAGTTGAACTTTCTTTGCATAATGAAAATCGACTTCCAGTTCCTGTTCCAGCTGTTCGATAAATTTCATCAAGATCCCCAAAATTTTGTGGGGATTCAAATAAGTCATAAACTCCTTTAGCGTATCCTCACATAGCTCTCTAACGACTACGCTTTCGTTAGCATGCATAACAGGCAGTTGATTGTTCAGCAACAGTTCTCTTAATGCATGCTCACCGCTTGCCTCGATCAGTTTTTCCAAAGGAATAAACGGTACATTCAGCTCGCTTGGCCGCTTAACTCCAATCACTGCAAGAATCGTATGCTTGGCCCGTAAATCTTTCACCGTTTTATCCAATTCCCTGACTTTTGCCGGTACAACGACGATTTTCTCTTCTGTTAAGTCGTAAACGACCTTCTCCACAAACTCCTTCAGCTTGACTGCGGCGCCTTTGCCGGAAGAACAAACCGTCACGATCACCTTATTACTGACCTTCTCTGCTTTCACTTCGGCATTTCCATTGTTATATCCACGAAAATCCTTCAGGGATTGGTAAATTTCCTCTATATTCATATCAAAAATACTGGCCTTCCGCACGGCCTCCAACGTAAGGGGAGTTGATACCATATCAATGGTCTTCACCTTGATCCCGACGCGTTCCATAATGGTTGCTTCAAGGTTGAGCAGGGAGCCCATATCAACTAGCAGCAATACGCCTCTGCCATTGTCAATGTCCTTTACTTTATCAATAACAACCTCTAGAATTTCCCTGGGACTAACATCCAAAGGCATATCTACTGCACAAATATTTGAGCTTCCCAGCAGGCTATTGACGACGCCGACGATACTGCTCGCCGTACTGTTGCCATGTGCAGCTACGATGATCCCCACATTTCCTTGATGCTCCTCCTCCACCGATTTCAGGAGAATCGCCACATAGGTAGTCTCGGCATCGGGTACGCTGACTTCAAACTTGGACTCGATCAACTCCTTGATAATCAGTGCCAGTCTGTATTCCTCATCCTGATCATTCATCGGGTCATAGATTTGTTTGCTGATGTATTTCTTCTCTCGGATTCGCTTTAAAAAGGCACTCAAATGAAGGCTGAAGGCATAAACAAACCTGTCGCTGTAATTTCTGTTCAGTTCTTTTTGAGCCATCTCCTGCACCTGTTCAGCAAACTCCAGGATATTTCTACCCACGATTTTAAGGATCCGTTCCCGTCCCCCTTTGATGTTATAAAATCGGTTATAGAAGCTTTTGATATGAATATTGACATCTGTAGTAATAAACTTATTGATAAAGCTGTCGTCAAGTCCTTCTTCCTTCAGCATACCTATTTTGTCTTCAATCAATTTGTACAGGTTGAACGGCAGTTCAGAAGCGTCTGCTTCATCCATTCCTTTGCTGCCTTCAGGAGTGATATACAGCGAGGAGTTGACCATTTCCATTTCGGCAATCTCCTTGCGGTTTTTCCCCATATTAAATAGACCTTCCTTGATATTTCCGGGCAAAATTTTAAAATCAAGTTCAATCTCTTCCTTATTTTCATGTATGCTGTTCAAAAATCCTTTGGCACATACAAGCTGAATGTTCGATTTCAACTGGCCGATATTGCCATAGGTTACGCTGCCAATCAGTGCTTTTACAGTTTCCAATTCAACCCTAATGGGCTTGTTAACACGATGGGCCTCGTTTGCGAAGAGATGCTTCAGGATCAAAAACCGCTCTTCAACTGCTCGTTCTTGCAGGGAAGGAATGTTGATCGTAATCGGTATCCGTCTGATAAAGGTTTTAAGCATGGAAGAACTGGGATCTTCTGTCGTAGCGCCGATGAGCAGCACATTCGCATCCCGCTTACGCTCCGACTCGCCCAATTTGTTGTAACTGTTCGTGTCCATGAAATAAAAAATCATTTCTTGGCCTTCTGGAGGCAACCGGTGAATCTCATCCAAAAACAGGATGCCTCCATCCGCTTTCTCGACCAGTCCCTCTTTTTCCCGATCAGCCCCGGTAAACGCCCCTTTCACATGTCCAAAAATATGGGAAAGTAGCAGTTGAGGGTTATTGTAATAATCGGCGCAGTTAAATACGATAAATGGTGCTTGCTCCGAAAACCGCTTCATATATTTTCCATAATTATACATTAATCTGGCAAACATCGTTTTTCCTACGCCAGTCTGCCCCACAATCAGCGTATGCAGACCCTTCGGCGGGTATAATATTGCCGCTTTTCCCTGCTCAACCTGATTTCTCATACTGCCCATGAAACCGATTAAGGCGTGAAACGGATCGACTTGCTCTCCAGGCAGCAATATTTCATTAATGCTGTTTACTTGGATTTGTCTCTCTTTAAGCTGAACCGTAAAAATCTCCTCGATTACCTGCTTGTGCAAAAACTTGACGGGTCTTCCCTTGATTTTAATAATCAAGTCAGCGCGAAGTAGGCTATTAAGCTCCTTGCTTACATTATTTCTTAGCATATTCTGACGATCGGCTATTTCCGCAGCCGTAATTCCATCGCCATCCAGCAAAGCCTCTACCGACAGTTTCTTTGTGCCTTTGGCAATATACTCTAAAATCTCATCAATTCGTTTCACAGTATTCCCCCAGCCTGACGAGTTCTCATTTAATTAGTATATAAAAAAAGAAGTAATCCTCTACAAAAAAAGCAACTGACAAGATAATCAGTAATGTGATACCCTTCATTAGATCTATCCAAAATTCATACTCAACCCACTCAATTCACTTATTTTCCAAAATCAGAGGTTGGCAGTATAATTGCATAAGCTTCAAGAATAAATTGGTATTGAAACCATATTAAAGGCTTTGTTGCTGCCCAGCAAGGAGATGAGATAAAATGATACGATACGGATTACAGCAAGAGCAAGCATTCAGGCTGGCTATGACTCCTGAATTACGACAAGCCATCACGATCCTTCAATATTCTTCAGCCGATCTAATGTCCTATCTTCATGAGCAAGCGAATGAAAATCCAATTATTGATTTGACAGAGATCGACATGTCCATCGAAAGAATGAGTAAAGAGGAAGAATATTCACCACGAAAAAACGATAATCCGGTAGATCTTCTGGATTTTGTCTCTAACCCTGCAGATAATTTATATAGACATCTCAAAGCGCAACTCGGGATGGTCCGCGGGTTATCCAAGCTACAACAGATGATTGCCATGTTTCTTATTGGGAATTTAAATGAAAAAGGCTACCTCGAGTTGGATGTAAGTACAGTTGCTGGAATACTTGACGTCCCCACCGAAGAGGTTGAAAATATACTCGCTCTGATCCAAGGCTTTGAACCGGCAGGAATCGCCGCTCGCAGCCTGGAGGAATGTCTTCTTTTGCAGCTACGGTATGCTGGCAAGGTTGGTGTTTACCTGGAAGAGATCGTGCGACACCATATGGTCAACCTTTCATGTAACCGCATACAAAAAATCGCGGATGCTCTGGCTATCAACATTCGTGAGGTACAGCAAATAACCGACCAAATACGCAAGTTGAATCCTTGTCCAGGAGCGGCATTTGCCCAATATGAACACCAGTATCATATAGCAGATATCTCGGTTGAAAAATCCAAGAACGACTATCTTGTGACAGTTAATGATATCACAGTCCCACGCGTCGGGATTAATCCTTTTTACCAGCGTATGCTCCGGGAGCAGACGATGGGGGAAGAGAAGCAGTTTCTTCATGAGAGGATGAATACGGCATTATGGCTAATTCATAGCCTTGAGCAACGCCGCCTGACCCTGATGCGTGTAGCCCAAGCCATTGTTGATAGACAGTGGGAATTTTTCGAGCATGGCGTTCATTACCTCAAACCGATGACCCAAAAGGAAATTGCTGAAATAACCGGCTTGCACGAATCCACGATCAGCCGGGCGGTCAGTAATAAATACATGCAGACGCCCCGTGGAATGTTCGAGCTCAAATATTTTTTCACCTCCGCCCTAGTTTCGAAAGACGGAGATGCCACTTCATCGGAGAGCGCAAAAATGCGTATTAAGCAGATCATCGACGACGAAGAGAAGCAAAAACCGTTTTCGGATCAGGCAATCACAGAACTGCTGGCAAAGGAAGGGCTGGAGTTGTCACGCAGAACGGTGGCCAAATACCGGGAAGAGCTTGGATATCTTTCTTCTAGCAGGAGAAAAATTTATTAAAGCTTCGGTGACCATATCGGTTATAGCCCTGCCACCTTACTCAGGGGAAAGCCGTTGTGAATATGAAGGAGCGGCAAGATCAAACTCAAAAACTATCCTATTGTCCAAATATCAAAAATACTTTCCCATTGAGTAGGTCTAGGCGGCGATTCGCCGCTCCTTGGCCTTGCCTCGGTCATGGCGGCTCAACAGAAATCCGACCAGAGACGCGGTGGATTGTTGGAAAATCATTCCGAGCACAACAGGCAGCGCTACCGGAGCTGGGAAGTAGGTGATAGCAAGCACGGCTCCTGCGCTGATATTGCGCATGCCGCCGTTAAAGACAAGCGCCGTACGATCGGCATCGTTCCACCCCATCAGCCTGGAGATCAGGTAACCGATCACATATCCAGTGGAAGCAAGGGCGATTATCGATAGGCATACCCCAACAAGCTTTAGATTAAAATCGACCAGATATGGCGCGATTACAGATCCGTTAATCATCACGACAAGAGCCATAGCCAACTTGGAGAACGGGCCCAGCCGAGGTTCCCACACCTGCTTGATCTTCCCTTTGGTCCATTCGTTCAACACCATGCCGATTAGCGAAGGAACGACAATCATCCAGAACAGGCTCTGCATCATTGCCCAAGTATCAAGTTGTACATCCGCTCCCACCAGCAGGGACATAATGCCGGGCACGGCGAATGGGGCTAATATCGTATCGATCAGAATGATGGCTAGCGTCAGGGCCGTATTGCCTTTGTAGATGTTGACCCACACGAAGCTGGAAATGCCCGTAGGGATGGCCGCACCAAGAATAAGCCCGGTAATCGTATAAGGATCGTCGCCGAAAGCGAGATGTCCAAGCATCATCGCGAGCAGCGGCATAGCCAAGTGAAGAATAAACAGACAGGCGATCAGCGGACCGGGATGCTTTATCACATGGACGAAATCTTTGAAACCCATGCTGATACTGCCCGCGAAGGTCATGAATGCAAACAGCCAGGGAGAGAATCCGGTGTATTCCGACAACGGCGTACCGATCAGGACGCCGATTAGAATGCTGATGGGCGTGATCAGCGGCATAGCTGCATTTAGTCTCCGATTCAACGTTCTGAACATACATAACTTCCTTTTTTTACACCATAGTATAGACCTTGCAGCGCCAATTCGTAAACGAAAGAAATCATCATTTATTTAAAAACACACCGTGTTACAGCAGAAGAGACCCACATAGTGTAGATCTCTTCAAAGTTTTTTTGCTATTGATGTGCAATATGACATTGGGTTCCCGGTCTGTCGATCTGTATCGTAATATGCTTGATCTTGTATTGTTCATTGAACAATTTTTGTGCCTGCTCCATCACAACACTACTGTACATTGGATCTTGAATAACAATATGATAGTTCAGCAATAGAACATCTGATGATAACGCCCATACATGAAGATCGACAATTCCATGTGCAGAGCAACTAAAGCTCAACATAAAGCTTGCATCCTGTTTTTTAACATGTTTCATTTAATTAGATAATTATCAAATCGGCTTAGATACATGTTCTTGTCCTTAGCTTGGGACAAGAACTTACATCGTTAGAACAAAAAAGCCACCAAACGCGTTCATATTGGCAAACGCATGGATTCGTTCTGGTTTTACCAAACGTGAAAAACTCAGTATCAACTGTTTCACCGCTTCTTGAGAAGAGAAATAGCTCCCTTTTACATTCGTAGCGAACAGCATGTCAAAATCCGCTTCCGTGATCTCTGCAATGGATTTAGTAATAATGATTCCCGCGTTATTAATAACAATATCAAGCTTGCCGAAAGCTACGAGAGTTACTTGAAATAATTTCTCAAGCTCGCTCAAGCGGCTGACGTCGGCAGGGACAGTAATCGCTTCTCCGCCAGCTTTCTTTATGCTCTACGACATCTGCAGTTTACTCTGCACTGGCGTGAAATTCACAACGACCTTTGCACCATACTGTGTTAAGTCTATAGCTATCCTTTTACCTATTCCTCTTGGAGCGCCAGTAATTTCTAAGCAAATATCACATATGTGATATTTTCATCAAAAATAATACCTTCTTCATGAAGGCGATTTCTAATTGGGATAGCAGATCGCTAGTAATCGCGCAAGCTGGTCAACGCTTATAGAATACATCTGCCGCTATCCCAATGAGTCAGGGGGTGTCCTTTACTGCATCGTTGATGCATTTTTATGATCTAGATACTTCCCCTCTCGAGAAAAACGTTGCAAGTCAATTCCGGACGTCCCAGTTGTCACTAATCTCGTTGTTTCATTCTTTGTCATCTACTATCAATATGACTTTCCCTTGGCTATGCCCCGTCGCAATCTTAGTAATCGCGGCATTCACTTGGTCAAAGGCATACTCGGTATCAATCACCGGTTTAATGGTTGTTTTTTCAAGATACTGTGTGATAGCGGCTAATTGCTCACCATTCGGTTGTACATATAAAAAGTCATTACTTTTCTTTTGCCATTTTTGGCGACCCCATCAAAAGGTGTTCCCAGTAAACTGAAGAGGATTTTCTTTGACGTAGACAATTCTGCGATTTGATTAGCAAAGCGGGCATTGGGACCTGCGTTTAATGACACTAATTTACCACCGGGCTTCAGTATCTTCATTTGTTTGCTAAATTCGCTGGCTCCCCGATTATCAATAACGTAATCATAGTCTGTCAACATGTCAGTATAGTCTTGCGTTGTATAGTCGATAAATTCATCTGCCTCGAGTCTTTGGGACAAGGCACGTGCGGATCCACTACCACTCACGGTAACGAACAGACCTTGTGACTTCGCGTAAGGAACGGCAATCTGACCAAAGCCCTCCGTACCGCCGGGGATAACACTCCTTTCCTTTTGATGACCCAGACTCATATCGTTAAGCTGCTTCGCAACATTTCCTGTGTTAAAGTCGTATTTCTTTTAATTTCCTTGAGAGGAATCATAATAGATCAAGTTGGTCAGCTCCTTTTAGGATGTTTGTTAAAACAGATACCGGAGAACCGAGATCGATTCAACCGTTCAGTGTTTATCGTTTCTCATTCGGATTAATGACCCCTTCTGTCCTGTGAGGATCTAATCACACGGGTCATCATCTTACGCGGCAGCAACCGCGGCATAAACGCAATGAACCTGTTTCGAGCACCAGGCATTATTAACGTCTTGCCACGCAAGAAGCCGCGATATCCTTCTTCAGCCACCTGCCCAGCATCCATGATCGCGCCATTCAGCATCTTCGAGGCCCCCATACCCGAACGATCAACAAAACCGGTTGATGTCAGCCCTGGGCACAGTGCCGTCACAGTAACTCCTGTGCCGCTTACTTCGTTCTCCAAAGCCTCAGTGAACGATAGCACGTACGCCTTCGTCGCGTAATAAACCGACATCATAGGTCCAGGGAAGAAGCCCACCAACGAAGCCACATTCATCACTCCGCCTTGCCCACGTTTGATCATATCCGGCAGGAAAAGCTTCGTCATAACCGTTAGAGCCTTGATATTGATGTCAATCATATTTATTTCTTGCTCCATATCTGTCTCCATAAAAGTCCCAAACAAACCGAAGCCGGCATTGTTGACAAGATAGTCAACGATGATCCCCTTCTCTTTAAGCTCCGTGAAAATTTCCTCCGGAACCCCAGGTGCTGCAACATCCTTGGCAATGACCGTCGCCTGAATGCCATATTTCCTCTCATACTCCTGCGCAAGCTCCAAAATCTTACCCTCACTGCGAGCTACCAGTACAATATCATGTCCCCCCTTGGCAAAACGATCTGCTAACTCTTTACCGATCCCACCGGATACCCCTGTGATAAGAACTGTCTTTCTCATTTTGTAGCCCACCTCTTTTTTATTTTAAAATTTAAACCATTTAATACCGTTTTTTAGCTCGCTGAAATGCACGGTGTAGAAACAAATAGGAGAACGAACATTCTAGTAATATGAAAAAAACTGTCATTTTACTATAAGCTGCATGGATAGATTAGCTATACGGCGAAGTTTTTCTTTTGTAATCGAAGTTTTGGATATCACTCTTAACCCAACCCCCACATTATGCAGATATTCCGCCAATTCCCTTGCGTCGTACTCAGATGTGAATTCACCGTCTTGCTGCCCCCACAGAATAATGTCCTTGAATAGTTGCTCTGCAGTCGAAAACACTTCAATTGATTTGTTATTAATATCGGCATCACGCGCCGCCAATTCCACCGTCGAATTCACCATTAAGCAGCCAAAAGCTGGATTCTCTTCTCCGCAGATCAAGAAGCCAACAATAAACTGAAGTGCTTCCGTTGCAGTTTTGGAGCTTTTTACCCCTGCTGCAAGTGCGGTGCTAATTTTATTATCATAAAGCTCTACTGCCTTTAGAAACAGCGTATGTTTGTCGCCAAATGTGTCATACAAGCTTCTGCGATGGATTCCCATATGCTCGACCAGATCGGTCATGGATGTCTTCTCGTAGCCCTGTTCCCAAAAAAGTCTCATCGCTTTATCTAATACAACGGACTCTTCGAACTCTTTGCTTCTGGCCATTTGAATTCCCTCCTGTCAAGAAAAAAGATCATTGAATAAAATGATGATCTCGTAGTCCCCCTTACTTCGTTTTACAGTATACTTTGTTTATTCTCAGAACACGCGAGCAACACCACTTAAGTTGCTTGTAGTTTAGAAGGTCACAATCACTTTGCCCTGGGAGTGGCCCGTCGACACTTTAATCAACGCCTTATTAATGTCATCAAACGTATAAGTTAAATCTATAGAAGGCTTGATATTTTCTTTTTCAACAAGTTTAGTGATTTCTTGTAATTGACTTCCATTGGCTTGCACAAATAAAAAACGATATTCATTTTGATGTTTACGCGCTAAAGAATCTAAGCGAGCACCCACTAGACCAAACAATGCTTTTTTCCACATCGGAAAATGATTGTCAACCGCAAAGCGATAATTAGGTCCGGCTTTCAATGATACCAATTTGCCTTGTGGTTTTAAAATGCCCAGTTCAGCTTTGATCTCTTTGGTACCCAAGGTGTCGATCACATAATCGATATCGGACAGTATGTCAGCATAGTTCTTTGCCTTATAATTTATGAATTGGTCAGCCCCGATCGACAGTGTACGTGATCTGCCTCTTTCACTGCCACTTGTAATAACATATAATCCCATTGATTTGGCAATGGGGATTGCCATAGCGCCGAAGCCTCCGGTTCCTCCAGGAATGAATAGCTTTTTATTCGGCTGGGCATCGAGTACTTCGTGTAACGCTTGATAAGCAGTCAAGGCAGTAAGGGGTACCGCAGCAGCTTCAATGAAAGATAGATTTTCAGGCATGATGGATAAAGCATCTTCATTCACGGCCGCATATTCAGCAAAAGCACCGATTTTAGCAAATGGCAACCTCGTATACACAGGGTCACCAACCTTAAAATTCAAAACATCATCACCAACGGCTTCAATAACGCCAGATAGTTCATTTCCTAAAGTTAATGGCAACTCATAGTCGGCAATCAACCGAACGCTGCCATTCAAATTAAGAATGTCCAGTGGATTTACACCTGCAGCTTTTACTTTGACAAGTACCTCGTGGCTATTGATCTGTGGTATGTTAATATCATTTAATTCCACTTGGATTTTTTTTGAATATTTCTGTATTTGTGCTGCTCTCATGTTTCATCCTCTTCCTTTGCTAATTTTGGGGTAGCACACCATGAACGCAATCGAGTTTTTAGGTTGACCCGCTCGCTATACCATTTTTTATCAAATACGTTTTTTTGAAAACATCGAACATCCTTAGACTAAAAACATGGCGCACAATTTTCAGTTGTACGCCATGTTTCACCCTTTATGCTATTGTAGCCCCTCTTGCGATTCTAATTCTTCCATCGTAGGATAATCCGTGTAACCTTTACTTCCCAGACCAAAGAATGTTGTCGGATCTGCTTCATTCAATGGCGCACCTTTTTGAAGTCGTTCCACTAAATCCGGATTGGCTAATGACCATACGCCAACAGGCACCAGATCAGCAAGGCCACTATCTATATCCACGCTAAGATCCTCCAGAGCTCGTCCAGCACGATTGACTAACAAAGGATTCGTCCAGATTGAACGAATGTCTTGGAGCAGTTTTTCGTTTCCAAGATGCATGACATGAAGGTAAGCTAAATCCAATTGAGCTAATTCTTTTACAAGATAACGATAAAGTTCAGGACCTTGTTCACCATCTTGAATCCCACCAAGAGGTGTCCCTGGCGAGATACGGAAGCCTGTTCTTTCTGCTCCAATTTCTTCGACAATGGCTTTCGTTACTTCAATCGCGAAGCGAGCACGATTTTCTATAGATCCCCCATATTCATCCGTCCGTGTATTCGAATTTTCTCCGATAAATTGATTAATCAGATAGCCATTGGCTCCATGGATTTCAACGCCATCTGCACCTGCTTTAATAGCCGCAGCTGCTGCTTTTCGGAAATCTGCAATAGTCGTTTGAATATCCTCTTTACTTAACTCACGCGGAACGGGGATGTCCTGCATACCTTTAGCAGTAAACATTTCTACACCTGGCGCGATTGCAGATGGCGCAACAGGTTGACGATGATGTGGTGTATTGTCTGGGTGCGACATGCGACCAGCATGCATTAATTGGATATACATATATCCACCTGCTTCATGCACTGCATCTGTAACCTTTTTCCATCCTTCAATATGCTTATCCGTATAGATCCCAGGTGACCATAAGTACCCTTGACCATCATCAGAAGGTTGTGTACCTTCCGTAATAACGAGTCCCATTGACGCTCGTTGAGCATAATAAAGGGAAGTTAGCTCTCCCGGTGTACCATCTTCTTGCGATCTACTACGTGTCATTGGTGCCATTGCTAAACGATGTGGTAACTCCATTTCTCCAATTTTCGTTTTACTCCACAACTTTTCCATTCTGATACTCTCCTCTTCAAATGAAATTATACGGATATATTAATTCGATTTAAAATTCTGAAATTATTGGATATATTTCGCCTCTCAGATTGAAATCATAGTTCTGGTCTACAATCCCTACCACCTCGTTGCTATCATAAAGATCTACCATGAAGCCCGCCATTTGTTTGGCAGTGTGGTACTTAGGCATGTTTGCTTTGTAATCAAATTCTTCAGCATCTATTGATTTCTTCACGAATTCCGTTTCCGTTATAGCTGGTGCTAAAACTTTTGCCTTTAGTTTTGCCCCTTTCAGTTCTAGTTCTTTTGCAAGCCCTTCTGTGAAGGCACTAACGTAGTATTTAGATGCAGAATAAGCAACGCTCCCAACAGCAATGGCATATCCGAGTGCGGATGATACGTTAATTAACTGAGTTCCTTCTACATCAGCATAATCTCGCACAAATAGTGTAGAAAGGATCGTCAAGGATTCGATATTAACACGTAACATGGTTTCAACTTTATCTAAATTCTGTTTTGCTACAAATGAAGCTTCACCAAGCCCCGCATTGTTAATCCAGGTCTCAATTTGGTATTCCTTTAAATTGTTATACAGTGTGTAGGCCTGATCTGTAACAGACAGATCACTTGTACGAACAATAACATTTACATTAGGATCAATTTCCTGAATTGTTGATTTAAGCTCTTCTAACTTATCTAATCTTCTAGCTACCAAAATTAAGTTTTTGCCACGTGCAGCAAACGCCAATGCCGTCTCATATCCAATTCCTGAACTTGCTCCTGTGATAACTGTGTACTTCATAATATTCTCTCCTTCATAAAATGCAGATTATTGTACATGAATTTCAAAAACAAATTTAGAACAATCATTCTTATTTGGGTAAAAAAAAGTTAGATCTAACTTGCTTTAAGTATATCTATTTTAGAACGAACAGTAAAGAATTATTTTCGCGGCTAAGAATTTTAATTTTGAGACCGAATTTCTTGTCTTGTTTGGGGCATAAGATACAAGTTCTTTCCTCCGCTAGAGGGACAAGAACTTGTATCGCGAAAACAGCCATTTAGGTGACTCCTTTTGCCCGATAAGTTGTAATTACACTTTTAATCTAATCCGGACAGTGTCATATCAATAATATCCTTTAATTTTTGTTGATCCGTTGTTGTCTTAACCAACGTCCGTAGCCCCAACCAGGCATTCATTAAATAATGGGAAATAACTCTAGGTTCAAAGTTAGCCTTGATCTCACCCGTTTGCTGACCCTCCAGAATAAGGGTAGTCAATAATTCCTCAGTTTGGGTATAACTCTTCTGTACCAGGGATGCAACTTCTGGATCCAACACGCCCAGTTCCACGCCTGAATTCACGAGGAAACATCCTAGAGGTTCTCCTTCATTTCTTAATGTCGACTCAAACATTTCTCGAATTAAGTCCTTGACCGGTTTTTGTTTTTCAACCAGAAATTTCATTTTGCTGGTCTGCTTAGTTTCATATCGTTCGAGTGCCTTCATAAATAAGGCATGCTTATCACCAAAAGTATCATAGATACTTCTTCGGTGAATGCCCATAAAATCAACCAATTCTTGCATTGAAGTTTTCTCATATCCTTGTGCCCAGAACAGGCGTATTGCTTTATCTAATACTTCATTAACTTCAAATTCCTTGGATCTTGCCATTGTAATCACCTCGAATAATCGTTATACATTGAAGTGAACGATCGGCAAACTGGAAAGAAGAACGTGAATAAAATCAAACGATAAGTCGCTTGATTTTATTCTTGGTGTATGGAATACAGGTATGATGCCTATCTTATATATTTAACGCAGGATTCTTCGTTTGTCTGCTTGTAACCAATCGGGTGTCCAACCTTTTTCCAACGCATCCAGGGTTACTCCTGGTGGAACAATGGCATCTATCGCATCCAGTATATCGCTGCTTAATCGGATGTCACTACCCTTTAACGTTTCCCGGAGTTGTTCAATTGTTCTTGCCCCAACAATGGCAGAAGTAATGGACGAATGAGCTTGTGTGAATGCCATGGCAAGATGAGGTAATGTTAATCCTGCTTCATCTGCAAGGATTTGGAGTTTGGCGATGGCTTCAAACTTGGTGCGGTTTTCTTCTCGACTAGGGTCAACAACAGATTTTAAGCGTCCAGCGAAGGTGGCTGCTCTTGAATCCGGGGCGACAGCTTCTCCTGAACGGTATTTTCCCGTTAATAAGCCACCCGAAAGTGGGCTCCAAACCAAAACACCCATTCCATATTTTGCTGTGGCAGCAAGCAGATCGAATTCGATACTTCGGTTTAAAATGGAATACGGGGCTTGCTCAGAGACAAAACGTGCTACATTTTTGCGTTCGCTAGTCCATTGAGCTTCGGTCACTTGCCATGCCTGAAAATTGGATGTACCAATATAGCGAATCTTCCCTTCACGAACCAGGTCCGTAAGTGCGTCAAGACTCTCTTCAATATCGGTATGGAGATCCGGCTGATGTAGTTGATACAAATCGATATGATCCGTTTGCAGCCTTCTCAAACTATCCTCTACTGCACGCTTAATCCAATATTTCGAGTTACCGGATTGATTAAGTCCACTACCCATGGGCATTCCGCCTTTCGTGGCCAGAATAACATCCTGTCTGCGTTCTTTTAGAATGTGACCCAGAATTTCTTCGGATTGACCACTTGAATAGACATCCGCAGTATCGATCAGGTTAATTCCTCCAGCCAAAGCTTCATCCAACATGACTGCAGCTTCTTTCTCCGTGTTGTTCCCCCAAAAACCAAATGTACCTGTACCTAATACAAAACTGCTTACTTTAAGGCCTGTATTTCCTAATACACGATATTCCATGTTCAATCCATCCCTTCTCCATCTGTTATAATAAGAATGATCATTCTAATAAACGTATAAGAACTCCAAGGCAAGATCATATACCACTTCTCATAACTCTTGGCTTCTTACCCGTTTATTCCTCCTACGACAACAATATAACATATTGAGAACGACCGGTAAATAATAATTATTTATGACCGCAATTAATCGAGCATGTCTTTTGAGTCTTGGCTGCGTCCTACTCTCTCAGGACCTGCGGTCCAAATACCATTAGCGTTAGAAATGGAAGAACAACATAGATCGCTGCAAAAGGAAGTCAGACAACAAGTATTACGTTTGAAGAGATAATTCCCTATTGGGTCTGTCATTAAATCTCGAATGCTAAAAATAGCATAATCAATGCTTATTGAAAGAAAATAAGGACTATCTCCCATAGGAAATAGCCCCTTTACTGTATAGATTTAATTACTTGGATGGGTAAAATCCCTTCAATACATCACGCATTTCTTGCTTGAAGTGGATATCCGGACGTTTTTCTTTAGCCAAAGTTTCCGCCTCTTCCACTGTGGTGGCCAAACCCAGCTCAAGTAACACTCCAGTTGCTACGGTTCCAGTACGATTGCGTCCACCGGCACAATGGAAATAAGCTGTCTTTCCCCTGTTTACCGCTTCTTTAACAGCCTGAATAGCGGCTTGCACAGAAGCCTCCTGGCCAGTCTCATCTTCCACAATCGGATAGTGATGACGCGTTACCTTTGCCGGAAATCCTTCTGCCTCTGTGCCGTTATCTCGCAGATCAAAAACATCTGTGATCTCTTGCTCCCGAAGAACTTGAAGCAATGCACTCTCTCCACCAATATATACTTTGTTCTCAACAAGCGCGTGATAATTCGCCATAATCATTCTCCCTCTATCGAGTTAATAGCAGTAACTACTATTCTCCGGCTTCTGCAAATTGTTTAATACGTTCTCCCACCTGGTCACGAACCCGCTGGAAGACGCCCCATTTCTCTTCTTCCGATCCTTCTGCCATTTGACTTCGGCAAGAATTATCAGTACACAAAAAGTAAATTGTCTTTTTTTCCATGATAGACGTCTCCTTTAATGTTCAATTATGAAATGATTAACCACAGATATAAGCCCAGCAGGGTAATAAAAAGTGTAGGAATCGTTAAAACAATGCCTGTTTTAAAATAAGTTCCCCAGGAAATTTTCACGTCTTTTGAGCTAAGCACATGTAGCCACAACAATGTAGCTAATGAACCAATCGGGGTTATTTTCGGTCCCAAATCAGATCCAATCACATTAGCGTAGATCAGCGCCTCTTTGATCATACCTGTTGTATGGGTGGCATCTATAGCAAGCGCATCAATCATGACCGTAGGCATGTTATTCATCACCGACGAGATAACCGCCGCGATAAAACCCATGCCCATGGTGGCCACAAACATACCTTGATCGGCAGCCGTTTGAATCACATGAGCCAGCAGATCCGTCAAACCGGCATTACGCAAGCCATACACCACAACATACATCCCAATGGAGAAAAATACGATGGCCCATGGAGCGCCCTTAATGACTTCTTTCATGGGGACCGCAGGGCTTCTTCTCGCCATTAGCAAGAAAAAGACGGCAATGATCCCGGCTACCACCGAAACGGGAATGCTAAAAAATTCGCATGCAAAGTAACCAACCAACAGCACCGCGAGAACGATCCAAGACATGCGGAACATTTTTGGATCTTTAATCGCTTCTGCAGGTGTTATTAATTGTGCAGTATCAAATGTTTTGGGAATCCTTTTGCGAAAAAAGAGATACAGTACCACGATACTAGCCGCTAAGGAAAATAAATTAGGTACAATCATGCGACTCGCATATTCCATAAAGGTGATTCCAAAGAAATCGGCTGATACAATATTCACCAGGTTGCTGACTACAAGTGGAAGCGACGTCGTGTCCGCAATAAATCCGCTCGCTATGATGAAAGGGAAAACCATTTTCTCATCAAATTTCAGTGCCCGAACCATCGCTAGAACAATCGGTGTCAAAATTAAGGCCGCACCGTAACTCAATTAATGTATATCAATGCATAAATATTCATTTCTCATCAATTGTGAAATTTTTTCTCATTTGATCTGAAAATATTCCATTAATTATGACACCACACACACTGTGAGTAATGCTTATAAATGAGACTAAATAAGCACAAAATAGGCTGTTTTTATGGTTACAAATGAGATTAATTATATAGTAACTTGAGACTTTTTGTATTTTATATAATTATGGTTGAGACTTTACGTTTTCTATGACTAGCGGTAGATCAAAATATAAAAAATTCAGCTTCTACTAAACTCTGAGTAGACCGATAATACTAAATTCACCGAATTGTATAGACGTAAGGTAAGCTATGAGTGTAGATAATCGATTTGCAGAACTGTTAACTGTATATTTATTAAATATTTTTTAAATATATAGGCCGCAATTAAGATCATAACCTGACAAGCAGGCGATCAATCGTTTCCAACGGTTGCTGATTGATTCGCTTCATAAATTGACTGACATGAAGTTTAATCTTATAGAATTTTTCAAAAAAGACGTTGTTCACTACATCGGCTTTGAGCCACAACCACAGCCCTTCAACTGGATTGAGGTTTGGACTGTAAGGCGGCAGAAAAACCAATTGCAGACGCGAGTGTTCCTCCAAAAAAGGCTGTAACTCTATGGCATGATGAATCCGGCTGTTATCCAGAATTAAAGCGATTTTTCCATTCGGATATGCAGTGAGAAGATCCTGGAGAAATCGAATAAAGGCTTCTGTGTCGGCCTTTTCTTCTTCCCGGTGATGCACCTGACCGGTTTCATAGTTAATGGCTCCAAACAATTTGGCTCCTTCGTGTTTACCGTACGTAGGCACTTTGCGTTGTCGGCCGCGCGGGAACCAATTGTACTGCAACGCTTGATAAGAGCGAATCATCGACTCGTCTTCAAAGAGCAAGTGATTGATCTTTTCGGCTTCCACTTGCCTCTTGAGCTCAGCAAAAGTGTGCTTTTTAAAAAAGGCTTGGGCGTCTTCATCGGCTTTAGCTAGCGTATAGGTGGCTTTGGTAAAACTGAAGTTCATCCGCTTCAGCATCGCACTAATCCCACGCACGCTCATGGTGACGCCGAACTCCTGCTTGATCCACTCCGCCACTAGCGGAAGTGTCCAGGTATACCGAGCTTCAAAACCTACATCGGCTGGTTGATGCTGCTCCAGCATCGCGGCTAACTGACGACGCTGCTCCTCCGTGAGTTTTGTCGGTTGTCCAGGAGAGTGATCCATTTTAAGACCGGACAGGCCCTGTTTCTGGTAGGTGTGCCAATAGAGGCTGATGGTTTGACGTGCACGTCCGAGTATATCACCGATCTCTTCCAGTGTATGGCCTTCCAGACGAAGTCGGACCGCCAGATACCTTTCGTAGAGTCGTTTGTCTGATACCTTTTTCATCGCTGTATTCAAATACTCGATTTCTTCATTGTTCATCTTCATCGCCGCCTTGTGGTGAGTTACCCTTTATTACCCGATTTGGCGGTTGAAGTGAATTTGGTAGCTTATTAATTGCGTTCTATATAGATGGTTATGAGTAAAAAATAATACCCTAATTGCACTCACTGTTAAAGTTTGATTCTTAATTAAATCAGTAGATCTCTCACACAGTTTCTAATGCTTGTCATTGGATAGAAATTATGCTCATAAGATAATATCTATTTGAGGATGAGTCAGGTGTATGTCTTGTTAAGTTCTATGTTAGTGATTTGAATGTGATAATGGCCCCGGGTATGTTCATTCTCTTCCGCTAAATAAATGTCCCTCTCTTTAAACTTTATTCGCACCTAATAAAGATCACTCATAGCATTTTAGGTGATACAGGTCTTGCATCCTCCAAATTAAACCAAGTCTCAATATGCTTACAAAGGGGCTAAATATCCTGGATTGCTGTCTCGCATATATAGCCGTATCTATCTTTTAAAATCTCTTTTACATTGTAATGCTCACGAAATTCATCTGTAGACTTTTGCCATGTACAGGCCGTAGAGCAAGCCCTTGGCTCTAGGGCGGCGTATTGCGCGAGAATGCAAGAAGCACCTGCCAGTACAGTACAACGGATGAACTTCAGCTTCACCAAAGCAACCTATACACTGGCCCATGCCGACGAGGAGGCGCAGGCTTATTTTCGCAAGCATACCTTCGCACAGCTCAAGAAGCAGGTGGAAGCTGAAGAGATCGATCATCTGCTGTTTGAAGACGAATCCATGATTCGTTCCTATCAAGCGCTTCAATACAACTGGTTTCCGCGCGGAAAGCAACGCCAAGTGCCAACGTACGGCAAACATGAAGGCGCCAAGTTGTTTGGAGCGATCCACTACGAAACCGGACAGGTGTATCACCGTGAAGAAGAAAAGGTTGATGTGGAGGCCTTTATTCGCTTCCTCCAAGATCTTCTGTCGGCATACCCTATCGGGAAGATGGCTATGATTCTGGACAACAGCCGGATTCATCATGCCACGGGGCTGCAGCCTTTTTTAAAGGAGCATCCGCGTCTGCAACTCGTCTTTCTACCGCCTTACAGTCCAAACCTGAATCCGGTCGAAGGATTATGGTTGTGGCTCAAATCCGATGTGGTCAACAACGTTTTTTTTGAGAAGTTTTATAAGATTAAGCTTCACATCAGCCAGTTTATGAAGCGAATCAATAAGCAAACGATGGAAACGATTGATCGCCTATTGATTAGGTTTTAATCTTAATTGCGGTTTATATAGAAGTTTATTTTTTTCCAGTCAGTCTCACATTTTTTTTCGTATGTTATAAAACCTTCAGTCGAAAACCTTTTTTCAAGCGCCCTACTAGCCTCATATTTACTACAATCCTTTTCCACATAAATTTCATCTTGTAAAAATAATATAAATATAGAACTAGATGCATCGTTATTCGCCAAATAGAAACCCAATAATTCGTTGTATTGAGTACTAAAAAACAAACCTATATACTCTATTCTGAGTTTAATATTTTCCTTAGATTCAACCAATCCTTCATAACTTGCAAATAAATTAAAATCATCCAAATCGTAAATTCTATTCACTGAGATTAACGGATTCATGCCTCTTATATACAAGCCTATAACATTACCATCATCTTTCTCAAGGAAAAGGACATGGTCTAATCTCTCATTATCATCCTCATCATGTAAATAAATAATATTTGAGATTTCTTTTTGCTCGAAAAAATAATCAAACTTTTTTGTAAACGATATTATATAGTTATTCATAGTCGTCCTCACTCTCCAATCAAATCTAATTCGGATTTTAACTTACTTGATAAACGATCTCCTTTTTTATTTAAGAAAGTCAATATTTCGTTTGTTTGTCGATTAACTAAAACAACTGCATCCCCCTTAACAAAAGCGTCTACAGACTCGATTGTATTCCATTCAAAAGGTTTCGAATTAGCGAGATTTTTTGGGTCATTTACAATTGAGGAAACAAACTCTTTCATCCCTTCTTTATCCCCTTTTTTAACTGGAACACCTAAATTCCTTGAAGTTTCATAGATATCTTGAGCATGTTTTTTTAATTTTTTATCGAAATTCGGGCTAAAATTCGGCTCAGCCCCACTATGTTTCGGGCCACCATTATCCGTCCCCTCAGAAGAATGATCCTCCTTCTTATGTGGGGATCCTCCTGGTGAAGCACCGTCATCTTTAGAATGTTTCTTTCCTTTCCTTCCAACTACAAACGCAAATGCTGCTTCTACTAACAGATGGGCATTTTCTTGTTTGGAGCTGTTCTTCGTTTTTTCATAAGCAGCATCTGGATCCGTTATAACTTTAACAATTTTATCTGCTACGTCTTGTTTTCCTTCGAAGTTATCAACCACCATTTGACGAATATCCAGATTAGGAAAGTTACGTATTCGCTCCCATGTCGCCTCTACATTTTCATGAGCAGATTTTTTGATTTCATTGAGCACAATCCGCTCAGTTTCATTCAGGTCTTTCATAAAAGGACTTTCCCTATACGGCCCGTACTCTTTTCTATAATCGTCAATTGAATTCAGAAAATCAATTAGATATTTCTTCTGTTCCGTCGTATATCCTTTCATATCATCCCGATACTTTAGACTTGGTTAATGTTCTTTCCACCCTAATTATTGTTCTATGTATATTGCTGCAATTAATCTTAAAAATGCGAGAAAGCGAAAATAGCAAAAAAACAGGTCAATCATGGTGGTATCTGACCATAATCAACCTGTTCAATATAACGGAATAGCATTATTTAGGATATAAAATTCAAGCATTGATGTGCGTACAAAGTAATGGAGAAATCATTGTATAGATATTACATGGTTTATATGTGTTATTGGTTTGTATGTTGGGTTCACTCGAAATTGGTATTTATTACAAAACCAGCATCTTCTAAATAAGGTGGGCTATCTCCGCTTAACCCCAGGAACATACCATCAAGTGGTTAGGCAAAATCATTTTACATAATTTTCTACATCGGCAAAGTAAAGATTACTTCAAGTGGATCTTTACCTTCGAAAAAATCTTCATACAATTTTCTGACTTCCATCGAATCTAATTCTTCTCCTTGCATATTAATTAACCTATCCAACTCTTCTAAAATACTTACTTCCTTTGATGACAACACCTTTGACTTAATAAGCGTGTCTTTCATATTAGGAAGTAACCCTCTTGGCCAGCAATCCTCATACACACCTCTGTATGAATCATATAAGAAAGTGATCTGACTTATTCCCGCATATTTCCGAACGTGTGGATGTACTAATAATAAAAATTGAGCAACAATTCCAGAACGCTGGCTTAAATAATAGGCCTCTTGCACTTCCTTCATCAAGTAAGATTTGGCTTCTACAGAATTAGCAAGATAACTGATGTACATTCTTGAGAGTACGCTTATTAAGTGCTCTTTCTCTAAATTCTCCTCCAACTTCTTAATTATTTCTTTTTCACTAATTCCCGCTTGTATAAACCCTATTAAACAAGCTGACATCCCTTTCACATTAACAGCTTTTTCAGCTATACATAACATATATTTATCAAAGATTTTCTTGAGGTAGTTTTCACTAAATGTGTAAATGTCTAAACATTCAATGATCGTTTCTATTAGTGAAGCTTGATCATACTTATCTTCTATACGCGGGAGTAGATCTATCATATATTCTACAAATTCTTCTCCGTAATACTCAAGCAAGCTAGGATTATATTTTATTTTTTCTAGTAGAGCAAAAAACGTTTGATATTCTTTTGTATTATTATTTTGTGTTAGATATTTGAACAGCTCATTAATATATTTAACTTTCTCATCCACCAGAATTTCTCCCCTTCTATTGTTAGTGTTACTAAATTTAACTTTTTTACAGACTTTATATCAGATTACTAGCAATAAAAAAACAATTCTACCATAGAAAAACTTAGTGCCATTGTACTACATGCCACTCAATCCCTTTAGGAGTTTGCTTATAAATAATTCGCATTACACCATTGTTTCCATATTCATCTCGTATATATACAGAATTCCACCCTGCGTAATTCTGCCCATTACGCCTATTATCAAGAACATGATCGTTTAATGCCTCTAAACGCGCTCTAGCGCTTTTGTCACCCCGAGCTTGCGCTGAAATATCATCAAGAATTTTATTAGCTAAAATTCTCTCATGTTTAGTTAAATGACGACTTTCTGTTTTTCCTGATATACCGCCTCTTACCGGAATTTTTTGGTTTAAGGAATCTCTTGGATTTAGTATATTTGCATGTTCAATTCCTAATAATTTCTCAGGTGGTATAGATTCTGGCCCCTCAGAAGTGTGATCATCCTTCTTATGCGATCCTCCTGATGAAGCACCGTCATCTTTAGAATGCTTCTTTCCTTTCATTCCAACAATAAACGTAAATGCTGCATCTACTAACAAATGAGCATTTTCTTGTTTGGAGCTGTTTTTTACTTTTTCATAAGCAGCATCTGGATCCGTTATGACTTTAACTATTTTATCTGCTACGTCTTGTTTTCCTTGGAAGTTATCGGCCACCATTTGACGAATATCTAGATTAGGAAAGTTACGTATTCGCTCCCATGTCGCCTCTACATTTTCATGAGCAGATTTTTTGATTTCATTGAACACAATCCGCTCAGTCTTATCCAGGTCTTTCATAAAAGGACTTTCCCTATACGGCCCATACTCTTTTCTATAATCGTCAATTGAATTCAGAAAATCAATTAGATATTTCTTCTGTTCCGTCGTATATCCTTTCATATCATCCCGATACTTGGAGCTCATCAAAGCTCTGTCACTATATCGAAAATGGTTGTCCGTCTGCCGCTGATGTTCCATTAATGCGACTATATCTGTGGAGAGATCCTGATTATTATAATAAGCATTCAGCGCATCCTCAAACTGTTGATCCACGTTTCTTTGATACCAGCGTTCCCGTATATCAGAAGGAATATCACTATAGGCTTGGACGGAAGCCTGATTGACTCCCTTTACATAGTTGATGAAGTCATGTATGGATTGGACTTCTCCATACCCTCTGGCACTCGTCCATACCTTACCAAGAAAATCCATCATCGCATGCCGTTCACGGGCCCTCTGTTCCTCCGCGTGCGCATGTAGGGTTTGGGCAGCAACCTTGGCGGTCTTCCCCAGCACCACTCCCCACCCATGAGAAGGTACGCTGGCAATCATGGACAAACCGGCTGCCGCGTATTTAACTATGGATGAGGGTCCGGAGGAAGCCACTTCGGAACGGATCGAAGCTATTTTTTGACTTGCTACTTTCGGTATGGCACCCAATACAGGAATAGACGCAGCCACATCACATACTTTCTGAGCTAATCCCAATACGCCATCCAGTAGACTAGCCTTCGGTGAATTCGGAGTGTTTACGGCTGACTTAACGGCTCCCCCATCTTTCGATGTAACGCTTGAATTGGAGCTTCCCCCTGTACTGCTGTTTGCTGCACTTTTCGCCGCCTGCGCCTCCGCATAAGCTTTCACAGACATTAGTGGTGGTTCCCAAATCGGTGCTAAATCAGCAACAAAAACCGGTCTTTTAACCGTGCCTTCCAGCTGTACCTTAGCGGACCGTATATCCGTTTCTCCATCCAACACCAAGCTACTGCTGCCTGCTTTGAAATAAATAGCCTCGACAGCTTGAATATTCAGCTCCCCGTCTGCATGCAAGGAGAGCGTCTTACCTGCCGACAATGACAATTCATGTTCACTGACGACCTGAATTCCTGAACCATTCAATTGAATGTGAACCTGTTCCGATTTAGCCGTCACCTTCAATTCACTAGCACTCAGCTTGATGTCCTTGCCATGAGGCGTCCCCCAATACTTGGTGGCTGGATCAGCTAGCTTGGGTGACGAGCTTCGCTCTTGTCGTATGGAACTCTCCGCATATCCATCCGCCTCCTGCTCTGTAGGGAAACGGACAGATATTCTATCTCCTCGTTCCGGCATGACGTACCAACCGCTATGACCTTCAGCGGTGTAACTGCTGGCATATGAAAACCACCATGCCTTATCCCGATCTTGTTTTTCATCCACTGTAAGATGAACACGGATTCGGCCTGATTTAGCTTCTAATACACGTCCTTCGAATGAAGCTCCTGTGAGGTGAGGGCACAAAATCTCTGTTTGCTGAATTCCCTGTTCGTGAACCAGTTCATATTCGTGTAACAGCAACCCTTTCCGCAATTCAGAAATGACTTCTGCCACTATCCATTGCTCACCATTCCAATTCGTAAGGTCTCCGGGCCGGGCAAGCGTTTCACTCTCCATCATATAGCTGAATTCCGCTATCCTTTTCGGATCAAAACTACGTCGAGTACGGTAAACCGGATGCTTCATCTCAACGTACTGCCCCTCAGGCATACCAAACCAGAATTTAGGTCCATTCAATGAGATCTCTGGGATCAACACCGTTCCAAACCGGGAAGCCATCCGTTTGAGAAAGGCCCAATCCGTCTCTCGATATTGTAAAGTAAATCCATGCAAGATAGTACTATCTGTTATGTTATCAATAACATCGGCTTGATTGTACTTTTGAACGATTTGTTTGATCAAATTTCCGTAGGGCATTAAGGTATCTTGATAAGACCGCGTTACAGGTGTTATATCCAACTGAATCGTATGAGAAACGGCTTCAAACTCCACATAATAGATGCCACGCACCATCCGTGTTTCTGCATGGACCAGTAAACCATGGAACAAAATGCGTTCAGGCTGACCATTCTCTGTTTTGGTACGGATAATGACCGGTTCGTTATCCTGATCCTGTTCTATGTATTGATCTCTCTGTTCTTCATCTAACCATCCACTGATCTTTAACCGGGCATGGTCATTTAATTTTCGTTCAATACGCAGTTCGTTTATCGTTTGAAGAGGATACGGACCTGTACATTCCAACTCCGTATACGTTAACATCGTTTGTGTGTGATTCAACTTGTACCTCCTTACTCCAGCGTCTGGCCATCGTCTGTAATCCGAATCATTCCCCCGTATAGGCACGCATTCGAGCATTGATCCAGCAAGGCTGGTTCTCCCTCCACAAGCACATCACTTTTGCCGCCGATCCAGGGTCCGGTGATGACCGGAACACAGTTCGCTTTTTTCACCCCGTAGATATCCACCATGTCACTACTTTTGACCGCTGGATTAGCTGGACAGGAGCAACGACCGAAATTGCTGATATGGGTGCCGGGCAAGTAATCTCCAACGTTCATTTGCGCTTTCTCTTTTACATATACACCGTGACTGAACGGACGTTTGAGACGTGTCGGTTGCGTACCAAAGCTGCAGCTTAAGATCGCTCCAGCAACAACATATCCTTGTTTACTTCCCCGTCCAGCTTGAATAGGTTCCTTATCGGAATGAGACTTATCTGCCATTCTTCTATTCCCCCTTTCATGCCTTTCTTAGTTCGTCTTCACTTCACTACCCAGAACATTGGTTATTCCGCCCAGCGATACGGTGCTGCCTTTGCTGGTCATTTGAATTTCATCCCCTGCCGTGATCTTCACTTTACTGCCGGAATGAATGGAGATATTTCCTCCTGCTGAGAAATGGATCTGTTTGTCGCTTACAATATGAATACCATCCTTCTCATTTAACTGTATATACACAGCTCCCTCCTTACTGGTGATTACAATTTCATCGGGAGTTAATTTGATTTCCTTACCGTGGGCCGTACGGAATAATTTGATGTCGGGATTAGCAAGAGCATACTGCTCTACACTCTGATTCTTTTGGCGCAGAGATGTACTTGCCATGCCTTCTTCTTCCCGATGGGCAGGGAAATAGAGTAGCACGGTATCTCCCAACTCAGGCATCACGTACCATCCGCTATGTCCTTCCGCAGTATAAGGAGAAACATACGTGAACCAGTGGGCCTTCGCAGGGTCTTGAACGGCATCTATATTCAAATGTAATTGGATACGATCTCGCTCTACCTGAATGACTTTACCTGGTAAAGACAGACCGATAAGCTGTTCGTTAAATACTTCCTTGTGTCTCAATCCCTTGTGAGAAGTTAAGGTATACACATGCTGTAGCACACCCTTTTGCATGTGAGTGTCTACCTTGTACACATACAAGCTTTTACCTTTAAAGGTAACGGTGCTACCTAACTCTAAAACTTGCTCCGCCTCAACCAGGTAATCAATAAAATCATGCTCGTTTACATGTGCTGTATCATTGCCGTTAAAATAACGATAATCCGCAACTCGTTTGCTGACGGTATAATGATAATTCGTTAAATCAAGTCCTGACTGGGTCTCCTCAACACCAAAATAACACTTCGGCACTTCAAACACCGAGGCAGGCATGAGTGAAGTATGATAACGCGAAGCGATCCGCTTAAGGAACTCCCAATCTGTTTCACGATATTGGACTGCTAAACGGCCTAAAGCCGCTCCCCCTGTAGCCGAATCAATGATGTCAAAACCGGGATAATCCGCACCTACAGCCCGCAACAATTCCTCTACCTTCATATTTTTATCTTGAAAGGACCTGTCTTTTTTGCGAATATCTAATTTATACGTGTGTGATATAGCATCGACCTCCAGGTAATACACATCTCGGACAGCTTTGACTTCCATATGAAGCACCGTTCCGTTAAATAGCGGTGTTGGAGTGCCTGCCTCATCCAATTGTGATACACAAACCGGGGAATCGGCTTCGATCAATTGAACATAACTGTCCTGTAAGTCTTCAGGTAAAATAGCCGTAAAAGAGAGCCGGGTGTGCTCATTCACCCGCTTGGTCATACGCAATTCCTGAATACTCACCAATTCAAATGGTGTAATTTGCAGCCGATCATATGTAATGTGGTTTAATGTCATAAGGGTTTATTTTCCTTTCGATCAGACTCGATTTTCAAAGTTAGCAGCATACCACGGGCTACCGGCTGCCAGGTTGCCATCTCTTCATCCGTACAATTAAAAGTACACATTAGCGCACGTTCTTCCAGCACTGTAAAAAAGGATAGATTATACACACGGGCGTTCCATACAGGCGTCATAAATTCGCAGTATCCAATCCGACACTCTTCATTCTCCAGCACTTCATGACCAAACCATTCAGTCAACTTCTGGGTTTGTTTGACCACCTGAGCCATCTCATCCGTAAAGTTCTCCAACTCTTCTGTTTGTAACGGACTTTCGGTATGCTTGAAGGTTAAGTTAATCGTGCCTGCCTCATTGGTGAAAATAAAATCTGGGCGATGGTGAGAAGGATATTTTAATCGTTGCTCGTGAATGGGCATATCCCGAAAGCTCTTTGGCATTGTAATACTGATGCGTTCATCCAATACATATCGCTGAGCAAAAACCAGACTTTCCCCATTAAGCTGCATGAGTGTTTGTAAAGGTTGCCCAAACGGCTCCTTCTCGTGCGCGTGACTTAAAGCTTCAACCTCAGTTGAGGATGGATTATTTTCGGCATTTTCAGTTGTTACTGTATGTAGCAAAGAAACAATTTTCTTATCCAGATGTTCCACAAATATCTCCTCCCATTTCGCTACTGCATATCGACTTCCTGAAAGGAGATACCGCTCGTTCCCCTCCGCAACAGACTTTCTGCTAATGCCAGATTTACTAATGTACAGGTTTCACGCAAACCTTGAACTTGCAATAAAGGCCTTCCCTCGGTGCGCTCTCGATCTACTACCAACTTCATCAATGTTCCTCCGGGATGAAATTGACTTAGCTCACCTACACAATCCACTAAAGGGGGCTGAATCATCCAGTACAACTTTTGCTGCGAACGCTCCATATCCCGAAACAAAGCCATACGACTGAACAGGCTCGGCGTATAGACCTGTAACAACTCATGCACAGAATCAGATACCATCATCCTGGAACCCATCAGAATATCAGGGTAAACCGTGTATTCGTGACCCTTGACCTTAAACTGTGCAGCATAAGAAGAGGGCCATTCCGTCCAATCATTTATATTTACCATCTCTGCATTGGCCTCTTCGTCCCATACGGGAACAGCAGAATGCAACATCCGATCATCCTGCTGACAAAGAAAATACTCCACTATGCCACGTCCCTTCCATTCCATCTGTCCCACATGGTGTCATCCAAATGAAGTTCAATCCTGGGCAACTGGATGCATGCCTAAACTGAATCGGGTTCCATCCAGCACCGCTCCTTTGAAACAGGCTCCTTCTAAAGCTGCACCAATGAAGTTTGCCCCCTGCAATATGGCCCCGGTGAAATCCGCATCCTGTAAGTAAGCACCCTGAAATTGGGCTCCTGTAAGATCCGCTCCTGCAAAACTTACGGGTTGAAAACCGGGTCTTTCCCATCTTTCAGACTGGTAAATTCCAGGTACAGCTATTGCATCCCGGAAAGATGCTCCTTTTAAGTTGGCTTGTTCAAAACGGGCTTCCTGAATCAAACAACCGCTAAAATCCGCTTCTTGTAAACAGGCTTTATTCCAACGGGAACCGATCAAATTTCCTCCTGTAAAAACACTATTGTTAAAAGAACTTTCACTCAAATAGGCATATTGTAGACGTATTCCCTCATAATTTCCTTGAGACCCATCGATCCTGCGGAAAACTTCATGTATGTAGTCGTAGGGCTTTTTTTCCTCTAGCCAGTCTTTCATCACGATGGAATCTTTGACACGTATATCCCGTTTATAAACGACTTCACTTTGGTCTAAATACTCTCCGACTCTTAGTTCGAACACATCTTCCAACTGTATTTCATGAGCAAACTGTATTTCATCCAGCCATTCTTCTGTACTAAAACGCGCCAAAGCAATGATATATTGATGAACATGTACTGCCACGTGCAATTTCATCCTCTGAATATCATCTAATCCGATTCTTCCACCATATTTCTTAGCGTGCTTACTTAATTCCGTCTCCCACTCGTCCAAATAGCGAAATGCCCAATTCGCATCATAAGTATCTCGGCAAGGATGGAGATCCATAAACCATCTCTTATCCATCGCCTCCACTAAATAGGTCGCCCTTCCGTTTGCTAATTCGGTACGGAGCATGGAGTAAGATATATATCCCAACGCCTGTTTGGTACCTTCTTGTTGCATCTGCTTGACTTTCCTAAGTATTTGCCCCAGTGAATTGCGAAATGTCTTGGCCAAAGCATGCTTATGATTTTGAAAAGAGGCTTCCAACACGAATAACATTTGGTGCTTAAGCGGTTCGTAGACCTCATTTGCAAAATGTTGAAGAATTTCCTCACGATTCACGTTCCATCTCCTTTCTGGTTGTTGCATTACATAATGCTGTGCATATTAAAGTAGCTGGTTATCTTGAACCGAAATCTAATATAAATGATATGTGAAATCATAATTTTCAAGGGTATATTTAACAATAAATCATCCTTATGTATGTATCGGACAGATTAGTGATTTTGTTTACAGAAAGAACCATAACTGTGTTCAATGGAAAATGGGTGGATTCACAATTGAACCCACCCATTCGGAGAAATTACATATTATTTAGTTTCTTTTACCGAACGACCACAGTCCCACGTAAGACTTCCAAGCCCATCATTCCTCCTTGAGTGGCTTGAACCTGTTGTACTCATGGCCGTCTCTTCAAATAGTTTATTTCTCTGCTACCTTCTTCTACTCAGACACCATACAACAACTCCACACTAATGTATATCAATGCATAAATATTCATTTCTCATCAATTGTGAAAATTTTTTCTCATTTGATCTGAAAATATTCCATTAATTATGACACCACACACACAAATCAAATTCAATCTTATACCTTGTACGCCTTCATGGCCTTTCTTAACTCCTTGAACGAAGGACGTTTGCCATACATTAAGACGCCCGTACGGTAGATCTTGGCGGCCAGCCAACCGAACAACAAAATGGAGGCGACCAGAATACCAAGTGACAGCCAGATTTCCAGCAGGCTCGCCCGCTCCAGACCAATCCGCAGCAGCATAACGGTCGGCGAGAAAAATGGGATATACCCGGCGACCTTGACGAACATCGTGTCAGGTGCGGCGATGTTGAAGATGCCGATATAAAAGGCCGCCAGTGACAGTACAGTAATTGGCATAATCGCCTGACCCAACTCTTCCGTACGGCTAACAATAGAGCCGACAGCGGCGAACAATACCGCGTACAGGAAGTAACCGAGGATATAGAAAACCAGGCCATAGCTAAGCACTGAGGTATTCAACTGCGACAAATCCAGCCCGGCCGAGCTGAGGATAACGCTGTTATGCGGCAGCATGAGGTTCGCACTCACCACAGCGGCAAAAACAGCAATTTGCAGCAGGCCCACCAGAAAGATACCAATGATCTTCCCAAACATCTGGGTCAACGGCGATACGCTCGTGATGAGAATTTCCATGATGCGTGAGCTTTTTTCCGAAGTCACTTCTGAGGCAATCATATTACCCGTCATCATCGACGAGGTGAAAAATAAAATCATGAGTACATAGACCAAGCCATAGTTAATCATGGAAGCTTCTTTGTCCTCTGTTCCGGCAGCACGACCTGCCTCAGAGGGACTGTTCACTTCTCGACTGTGCACGGTAACAGGCGTACTAATTTCACGGACTTGCTCACTGGTCAAGGTATTCACACCGATCATAGCCTTGACCTTTGCCTCCTGAAGTCCGGTTTGTAGCAATGTGATTACAGCCGGGGACGGCTCTTTTTCAACCGATACGTACTCTACCTTGGGAAAAGTTTCTCCCGTTGCGGTAGGCTCCGTGAACTGCACGTAACCTTGCAGCTCTCCGTTTTTCAAGGCTTGCTGCATTGCTGGCGTTTGTATGTTGTCATAACGCACCCAAATGGCTGCCGGGTTGGATTGCTCCTTGGTGAATTGCTCCAGCTGACTCGCCACTTCTGTCCGGCTCCCGGCAATCAGTCCCAGGCGATGATGCTCAGCAGCGGATTTACCGGAACCCCCTGCACCACCCATTCCTTCTCCCTTAAACAAAGAAATCAGATACGGCAGATTCATGCCAATGGTAATGAGCAATGCCAGCACCAGCGTTGTAATGACAAAAGATTTGGTTCTCGCCTTCTGGCGAAACGTAAAACCGATAACCGTACCCAGTCTATTCATGAGAATCACCCACCTCTCGTATGAAAATTTCATTCAGCGTAGGCTCTTTAATTTCAAAATGCTCTACATCCGTTTGCTCCAACGCCGTTTGTAAAATCAACTTGGCCGCATCCGGCTGTTCAATATGCAGCATCCAGCCCCGGTCCATTCGCTCTACACGGCGTACGCCGGGCAGTTGTTCCAGTCCGTTCACTTCGCCAGTCGTGATGAGACGAACCTTTTCACGCGGGTAGCGGCCTTTAATCTCCTGCACATTTCCCTGCACAACTGTATTCGAACGATGCAAAATCGTAATATGGCGACACAGCTCCTCTACATGCTCCATCCGGTGAGTCGAGAATAAAATTGCAGCCCCGTCGTCCCGCAGCTCCTTCACCGTATCCTTAAGCAGCTCGACGTTCACAGGATCAAGCCCGCTGAATGCCTCATCCAAAATGAGCAACGTCGGGCGATGCACAACGGCTGCAATAAAGCCCATTTTCTGCTGATTCCCCTTGGATAACTCTTCAATCCGCTTATTGTAATATTCAGGCACGCCGAAGCGTTCCAGCCAATAGCGCAGACTTTTGTCCGCATCCTTGGACGACATTCCGCGCAGCCTGCCTAAATAGTTAATTTGCTCGCTCACCTTTACCTTGGGATACAACCCTCGTTCCTCAGGCAAATAACCCATCGTCCGTTGAAGCTCCTTGCTATATGGCTTGCCCTCATATTGAATGCTTCCGCCATCAGGGTAAATCAGACCGAGTACCATGCGCATCGTTGTCGTTTTGCCTGCTCCATTGCCTCCCAACAGTCCGTAAATCTCTCCGCCGCTCACATCCAGCGAAATGCCGTTAACCGCCGTGTGGTTGCCATATTGCTTCACAACCTGCTCCAATTGCAGCATACTCATGAATCCCCAGCCCCCTTTTTCTCCCCTAAAATCTCAGTACCTCCCGGGATTTGTCCCGCAGACCAATGCCATAAAATATCATCCAGCTCCAAACTCCGCACACGGATCGGACGAATGCCCTCCTGCTCCAATATGGCGCTAGCTTCTCCGGCTGCCAACGTTACAATCCGCTGCAATCCGCCATCGCTCTCTGTCTCTATAACCCCCGGCAGCTCCGATGCTTCCTCTGGCGTCCCCTCAAACCACATTTCCTTGCTATTTTCGAGCAAGTGGTCCTTTTCCAGCTTGCCGAGCAGCCGTCCTTCATGCATCAGGACAATATAATCGGCCAAACGCTTGATCTCTTCCATGATATGAGTTGCGATAATGACCGTCGTTTTACCGTTTTCCATACAATCTCGCAGTTCCTCCAGCATAATCTTCCATGCAAAAGGGTCCAATCCCGACGAAGGTTCGTCGAGCAGCAGCAAACGGGGATGAGGCGCCAAGGCAGCAGCCAGCTCAAACTTGCGGCGCTCTCCCTTGGACATACGCGATAATCTCGTATGCTGCGGGACCTGAAAGCGTTCCAGCAACCGCTGGAAACGCGTTTTGTCCCAGCCCGGATACCACAACGCCCGAAAAGCCGCTGCTGCTTCTGCCGTAAGTCGGTCTTCCTCACGGGTCGGCTGTTCCGGCACATATCCAACCCACTGCCGCGTATCTATGGGCATACCATCCGGATACGCCTGACCGAACCAGCGAATTTCACCAGAATCCGGATGGACAAGCTGGGTTAGCAGATGCAGCAATGTGCTTTTCCCTGATCCGTTATGTCCAGCCAAAGCGACCACATATCCCGGTTCTATCGTCAAATTAATTGGTCCGATCTCCCGGTTTCCCCGCTTTTTATAGACTTGGCTCATCTCTATGATTGGTGTTTCCACGGGCATCACTCCTTCGCTTGGACTCATACTTTCTCTTCACCATGTCTGCGAAAAGCTCCAACAATTCCTGTTCTGTCATCTGCACAGCGATGCCTGTGTCAACCGCCGTTTCCAACGCCTCGGTCACTGCTTTAAGGCGGTAACCTGAGCGCTTATCGTCCTCGACCAGAGCTACGAAGGTGCCCGTCCCCTGCCGGGTACGAAGCAAGCCCTCGTTCTCCAAATCCTGATAGACCCGCCGGATGGTGATGACGCTGCAGCGGAGCGTCCCTGCAAACTCCCGAATGGAGGGAAGCAGCGTTCCCGCTGCAATCTGTCTGGTTACGATGAGTGAACGAAGTTGCTTTTCAATCTGCGCATACAGCGGTTCCGCGCTATTCTCATCAATTTGCACTGGTATATTCACCTGCTTCCCCCCCTTTATAGTTATCTTTATACACATACTGCTAAGCTAAATCCCGTTTCATGAGCTTACGCTGTGTCACCCGATAGGACACCCACATGCCCAGAGCTCCTGCCAGCAGCGCTCCCCACATCACCGGAGACAACAGCCGCCATTCCTTGCTGTAAGATGCCGTTATCGATACCAGATTGGTCCCACATACTCGAACTATAATTGTAACAATCCCGCATATTAGCATGATGACAATAGATAGCCAAAAGTAGGCTTTTCCTTTTTTAAGAAATTCCAAATGAATATAAATGGCTTGAATCAGCATTCCGTAGCCTATCCAGGTAAGTGCAAACGATACAAAGAAACCTGTACTGGCATATACCCGAAACGTAGCTGACAACGTAAACAAGAGAGTAAAAAATATCACACTATTCGCAACAAACGCCAAAAGCGCCTGTTGAATTCGGCTCATAATCACCGCACTCACTGGTATAGGCAATAGACGGAGAAAAGCCAGCATATGCGTATAGGAATCTTCCTGCAAATATTTGAATGTACGTCGGTTATAAATGAATCCGAGAAACGGAATCAGCACCAGCATGACAAAATCGGCTGCTGGACTCAAGTCTCCACGTTCACCCCATTGCACACTTACAGCAAAACTCATGGTAAATCCCAAATACGCAATAAACAGCAATGTCCACAGCATGACATATGGATTGTTGCGAAAATCCTGACGGGTAATCTTCCATGCCTGCTTGATGATTGTCATTTTCTTATCCTGATCCCTTCTGCACTGCCTGTAATGACGACCTCGTTCTCTCTCATACGAAGTTATTATTACAATAATCAGTGTGATTACTGTATATGTCTTTATACACAGTATATAAACTGTGAATTACAACTGTCAACACCTGAATGTAAATTGTGCGTACAATCACAAAAGCTCGTCAGGACCTATGCTACTCTGTAAATGATAAACGTTCTCAATCTAGGGGATGAACAAATGGATAAGATACTGCACTGGGATGAGCCAATATTTAACCTTGTTAACCGCTATCCCGAAGTGAAGGACATTATGGTAGAACTGAGTTTTCACGATATCGCCAAGCCTGGCATGTTACAAACCGCAGGTCGTTTCATGACACTGTCCAAAGGTATTGCATTGAAAAAAGTAGCTATGGAAACCGTGCAGCGGACATTTTTGCAACATGGTTTTACTATTCAAAAATAAAGGAGCTAACCATCATGAGCGAGCTGATCAATAACCGCGAACACACAGCAAAGGAACTCACAGAACGCCAGCAAATATTAAAGGAAATTATGAAGGAACTACATGACGGGAAAAGCGTGGATGAAGTCAAAGCGCGCTTCGCAGTGGCAGTTGGCGGAGTAAGCGTGGCAGAAATTTCGGCCATGGAGCATGCATTGATGACCGAGGAGGGAATTCCCGTATCGGAAGTGCAGCGTCTTTGTTCCGTGCATACATCGATATTCAAGGGTTCCATTGAGGATATTCATCGTCCTTCAGGGCCAGAGGAACAACCGGGACATCCCGTTCATACCTTCAAACTGGAAAATCGGGAGATCGAACGACTAGTCAACTTCCAGCTCGCACTGCACGCAGATCAATTTCAAAAGGATGATAGCCCCAAAATCATTTACAAGCTGCTGGAGGATTTAAGTCTGCTGCTGGATCTTGATAAGCACTATAGCCGTAAAGAAAACTTGGTATTTCCTTATTTAGAACGCTATGGAATTTTCGGCCCAACCAAGGTAATGTGGGGTGTAGACGACAGCATTCGTGCCGCGATTAAGGAGGCGAAGAGTCTGCTCGCCGAATATAACGGAGATCGTGAACAGATTGGAAAGGCGCTTGCCCATATCATGACCGAAGTGAACGAAATGATATTCAAGGAAGAGAATATTTTGCTGCCGATGGCACTGGGTAAGCTAACAGAGGATGAGTGGCTCAAAATAGCCCGTGAAAGTGCAGAAATCGGATTCTGCCTGACCGCTCCCGAGCGGGAATGGATACCTGAGCGGGCAGAGGAGCCTGTGGAAATGGATGAGCAACAGGAAGGAACATCAGGAACTCCCCAAGGCTTTGTGCGATTCGAGACGGGGATTGTATCTGTGCAACAATTGGAACTGCTGTTGAACCATCTACCCGTTGACCTGACTTTTATCGATGAAAATGATGTCGTTCGCTATTTTTCCCATGGTAAAGAACGAATCTTCGCTCGCACGAAAGCCGTCATTGGACGTACCGTGCAGAATTGCCACCCGCCGCAAAGCGTGCATGTCGTCGAGAAGCTGCTGGAGGATTTTAAGGCTGGCCGCAAGGATGCTGAAGATTTTTGGATTCCGATCAAGGACAAATTTGTCTATATCCGCTATTTTGCCATCCGTGATGCAGAAGACCGCTATCTGGGAACGCTAGAATTCACGCAAAACATCGCACCTATTCGTGCCTTGGAAGGGCAGAAACGGATTTTATCCGAGTAATCATTATCCGCTACAAAAAGATTACTCACCGTATTCCTGTCGCCTCCAGCTAACATCAAAGGAGTCTTTCTCCACTTTACATGTAGAGAAAGACTCCTTTCCATTTGTACAGTCCGCTATTTATGTTCCCACCCGTAAGCCACCATGTTCAGGTTCTTGTCACCCATTTTTATAAGATGCTGCTCTACTATAAGCTTGGCTCCCAGTTGCTCATAAAAATAGCGAGCCGGATTATCTGCTAACACCCACACGATGGCAGAGTGTATGTCCATACTGCTTAAATGTTGAAGAAGACGCATGAATAATTGCTTTCCCCATCCTAGACTGTGGTATTCTTTTAACACATAAATAGCAGTTACCTCTCCCTCATACGGGGGATATTCACCTGACTTTTCCGGCCCTCCACTCACAAATCCGCTGATTTCCCCCTTCTCATTTTCTACCACATATACCTGATGATCGTCTTCACTGGATATATTTGATTTCCACAGCTCTGTTCTTTGCTCATAGGAAAGTCGTTCCAGAACCTCGGCGGGTATGATATTTTTGTAGGTGGTTCTCCAGCAATCCACATGTACCTTGGCGATGCCTGCCGTATCTGATATCGTCGCTTCTCTGATCATCATGTTGGCTCCACTTCCATTTCCAATATTATGCTCTCTATTATACCGATGAGCCCATTCTTGATCTATAATAAGAATTACCATTGTTTACGGAAGCTCGATGCAACGGCAATCCCTTTACTCATCATTCATTACTGGAGGATTGGACTTGAATAAAATCATTTCATTCTACGTTCCGCTTGGCATCTCATCATTGATTGCCGCGCTGACTCATGTCATCGTCAATGCCGTGCTCGCGCGCTCGGAGCATCCTTCGTTCACATTGAGCAGCTATGCGGTGGCAGTCAGCCTGTGCCTGCTGCTGGAAACCCCGTTAACCGCCGTACGACAGATGACCACGAAATTCGGATATGACCGCAAATCCGTTCGTTCTATCAGTATTTTATGTGCGTGTGTAGCGGCGGCTGTACTGGTCATCGGCTGGAGCATTGGTCTTACACCTGCTGGAAACCTGGTCTTTGAATATGTATTCGGCGTATCTCCTGCCTTGATCGAACCCACCAAGAGTGTGTTTCAGGTGCTTACTTTACTGTACATATTAGTAGCCGTCCGCAACATCTATCAGGGGCTTATTATTAACAAGCACCGGACGGCCTGGATGACGTTCAGCTCGTCCATTCGTATTGTCGCGATGCTAATCGCATCCTGGTTCCTAATTCGTGCAGGCTGGACGAATGACGGACGGATTGGTGCTGCCATCTTTATTGCAGGCATCTTCATTGAACTGGTCGTTACCTTTTTGGAAGGCCGCGTTTTGAAAAAAAAGCTGCCGCCCGACAACGGCGAGCAAACCATCCACCGTGCAAGCCATCTGCTTCCTTTTTATCTCCCCTTGCTGTATTCGGCGCTGGTGCTGGTTGTTCTGAATCCGTCCATACAGGCTGCGCTGAACAATACAACCGATCCATTATTGGCCGTAGCCTCCTTCTCCGTGGCTCTGCAAATCCTGAATCTGTTCGTCTGGTTTTGCAGTTCCCTGCATCAGATCGTCATTCAATTCTACACGAGCAGGCGTCGGGAGGTACTGATATTTTTGAGCGTTCTGTCCGCCCTGTCGCCGTTATTATTGCTGCTGCTGTCCTTTGAATTTGCAGGTGACCCTATTTTGCGGAATGTGTTGGGACTGGAAGGGGAACTACTGGTGGAAACGAGAGGATTGCTTCGCATACTTTCAATCTATGTTGCATTTTATCCATGGGTAGAATATTTCATCGGACGGTCGATATTGATCGGCAATACCAAACCTGTTTTCATCGGCAGGCTGTTCTCCGTTTTCTTTGCGATTCTCGCGCTCATTTTATGCATCTCCTTTTTTCCGGGGCTGGACGGACAGGTGGCAGGAATCGTTATGGCTGTTTCCTCACCCGTCGAATTAGGTATCTATCTGTGGCTTTACCGGAAAATCTCTCTGAATACGATGAACGTGTCATCCTGAATAAAAAGCCCGCCAAGAGAGCCCTTTGCCCATGCCAGGCAAATTGGACTCCCTATGGCTGTACCGATCTTTATGCGGTCAAAATGTACGGGCCGTTCTTCGTGATCGCAATCGTGTGCTCATATTGTGCGCCCCAACTGCCGTCCGCCGAGGTGATGGTCCAGCCATCATCCCCCCACAATACAGCCCCCTCCGTTCCGAGGGTAAATACCGGCTCGATGGTAATCACCATCCCTTCGCGCAGCGGTAACCCCGTCCCGGCACGGCCATAGTGCAAAACATCCGGCGGCTCGTGCATCTGACGACCAATACCGTGCCCGATCAAGGGCTTCACGATGCCGTACCGCCGCCATCCTGTCGCTTTTTCCACTGCGTGCCCAATGTCCCCCAGTGTCCTGCCCGGACGGGCGACTTCGATTCCGCGCACCAGTGCCTTATGCGTTTGCCGTAGCAGCCTCGCTACTGGGCGACTGACGTTACCTACTGCATAGGTCCAGCCCCGGTCGGCCAGCCAGCCGTCCTTATTGACGACAATGTCGATGGTCACAATATCCCCATCATGAAGCACTCGCTCCGATGGAAAACCATGGCACACCACCTCGTTGACCGAAGCGCAGGTGGCATAAGGGAAACCTTTATAGCCCTTTTGTTCAGGCGTGGCTCCGCGCTTGCTTAAAAACTGCTCCACCCAAGCATCGATTTCAAGCGTTGTGATTCCCGGAAGAATACGACTTTCCAGCGCACGATGGCAATCTGCCAAAATACGTCCGGCCTCCCTCATATAGCCGATTTCCTCCGGTGTTCGTATCGCTATCTCTATTGGAATCCGCCTCCTTTAGGCATACAAATTCACTAAACCTATCCCATTGTATGCAGGGCGGACACAAAAAAACCGTCTCCTCTGTGGATAGACGGTTTATAAAAGTCGTATTTCTAGTTTTTCGGGTAATCGAACCCTTTAAGATACTGAAGAATTTATGCGACCGAGTTCGTTTTCCACCACCATGGTCAACTCTTCCTCATACCCTCCTGTAATCCGGTATTTTCGCACATATTCCTTTACAAATTTTTTGGGATCCTTAGGCCGGAAAATTCGAGTCATTTCCCGCAGACTTTCCTTAACTTCATTGTGACCTTTCGTTGCCATGTTACTCCCTCCCAAAACGTTGAAAATAAGTGCTCCGTTGAAGAGAATGCCGAAAAGTATTGATGTCCTTATGCAGTGAAGTAGTATGTCTTAATGCAGCTTAGGTCGGGAATGCCTTATGTAAGGCGTGTACCTGACACTATTATTAACCGAATTTCTATTGGCTGAATCACTTCCCCATTATAACATATTCAGGTACAGCTTTCAGCTTTCCAGCAATTTTACATATATTTTACCCAAATTTTACGTTACACGTCATATCTGGATGTCCCTTTTGATTGGTGCAGGACAGTATACTCTATTTATCGGCTTTTGGAGTGTATGTGTTTGGGGTAAAATAAATAAACATACAGGGAGAATGGATGGGAATGTTCCTGAAATGAGCTACATGTGCTTATTGAATAATAGGGGGCTAGACATAATGGAAGCCGCAGCACCAAAAATTTTAATATTGTATGCCAGCTACGGAGAAGGCCATGTGCAGGCCGCCCGGGCGATTATGGACAGTTTGCGGAGACTCGGACGCTGCGAGGTTCAGTTACTCGACCTGATGGCTGAATCCCATCCCTGGTTGAACGGTTTAACCAAATTTGTCTATATGCAAAGCTTCAAAACCATTCCCGGGCTTTACGGTTGGGTCTATAACATAACCCGTGGAATGCAGGCAAAATCGGCCTTTGGCAGTGTGCTGCATTCCTTTGGGATGCGCCAGCTCGCGCTCACTCTGGAAGAGGAGAAGCCTGAACTTGTTATACATACGTTCCCGCAGCTCGCTCTCCCGGCGTTACGCCGCAAATTGGGGTTGAAGCTGCCCATTGTGAACGTGGTTACAGACTTTGACCTGCACGGGCGCTGGCTGCATCCCGATATTGATCGTTACTATGTGGCAACCGAGGATATACAACAGGAAGCCGCACAGCGGGGAATCCCTTCCGAACGGATTGTCGCCACAGGCATCCCGATTCATGCTTCGTTTTATAAAAGGCTTGCCGAAGATACTGATCCAGAAGATGCTGATGCTGATGTTGCTGAGGATTATCCAATTCCTCCGTCAGATCCGGGAACGACAACACTGCTCATTATGGCAGGTGCCTATGGCGTGATGTCAGGCATATTGGACATTTGTCGGCAATTGAGCCGTCTCCCGCAGCTGCGGCTACTGATCGTCTGCGGACGTAATCCGCAGCTAAAAGCCGAGTTGGATGCGCTGTATGCAGATCATCCCGGTATCCGCATCTTTGGATTCATCGACTATGTTCCCGCACTCATGCGTGCAAGCGATATGGTCATTACCAAGCCCGGCGGCATCACACTCTCGGAAAGCATCGCCTCTGGATTACCCATCCTTGTGTTCAAGCCTGTACCCGGTCAGGAGCTGAATAACGCCCTGTATCTGGAGCAAAAAGGAGCTGCTCGCATTGCCCGTAATACGCAAGAGCTAATTCAACTTTGCGTCGACCTGATCTCCAATCCCTCTCTCGCTCTAGGAATGAAACAGTCGATTGAGCAACTGCGCAAACCTCATCCCGCAGACCGGATTGCCGAGGATATTTTACACCAGCTTGTGGATAAAACCCCTTCCATACGGACAAATTAACGAAGAATAAGCCAGACGGAGGAGATACCAATGGAACGCAAAGGAAAGGATTTGCTCCCGCTTACGGGTGAGAAGGTAGAAGTAGACGGTATTTATGTCGATGAGGACGGACATGAGCAGCATTTACATCGGGGACAGCATTTTCCCTCTGATGTTGTTTTAGGCGATTCCGAGTGGAAAATGACCGAATACGCCTTTGACAATCATCATGACGGACGTACCGATGAACGACTTGTCCCCAAAGAGGATGACGAGGATAAAAAGGGTAAAATTACACATCCACGCCGTCGTTTACAACGCGGAGATCGTTAACACGGGAAAGAACGGATCTGAATGAAATATCCACAGATAAGTATATCTTGTTGATATATTGTGCACAATTTGTGCATAAAGCGTGGGTATATTCTCTGTTGTCTACAACTTGTGCACAAATTGTGTATAACAACTGTTTGTTTTGTGGATAAATATTATGAATCAGTGGATAAATTGCGTACAACATGTGCAAAAATTGTGGATAACGTTAAAAAGGGCTGAGCGAAACCTATTCGTTCGGCCTTTTTCGTGTTTTTATACACATGCTCGGCTTGAACTTTTTCTGCCGCAGGTTGGCATAACCTTAATTCCTGTCCTCATACCCTGTATAGTACGGAGCTTGCGCATGAATAACTTATAAAGGGGGATTTGCCTTACATGTCAGTCTATAAGTCTTCCACAGGAATGGATGAAAATATAGCGGCTGTCCTGTGCTACCTGTTCGCATTCCTTGGTGCACTAGCCTTCGTGTTGCTGGAAAAGAAAAGCAGATTCGTCCTGTTTCACGCGCTGCAATCTATTTTTTTGTTCGTAGCCCTCATGATCGGGCATGCGCTTGCAGGACTCATTCCGCTACTCGGCCCTCTACTCGCTTCCCTACTGACACTGGCAGGCATCGCATTATGGATCGTCTTGATCATTCATGCTGGACAAGGCAAGTGGCTCAAGCTTCCTTGGGTGGGTGATCTAGCCCTCCATCAAGCCCGGCAGTTGTGAGAACGTATGTGTATTTGACCAAGATTTAAAAACAGCAAAAACCTTGATCCTGAGAAGGAATCAAGGTTTTTGTAGCTTGTCGGCTTTTTCTGCTCATACACGAATATGCCCCAGCTTGTCCGGATTGATCATCAAGTAAAAATCCTGAATATGCTCCCCGTCCGGTGCCAGACTGATGCATAAGACCTCCCTCACTGTACCTTCTTTCAAGAATACGAGCTGTACCTCACCATTGATGACGGTGCGGACCAGCTCTCTCTCCCGTAGTACGGTTAATACACGACGAGAGGTCAGCAGGGCGAGGACGCCCTTGCGCACGACCATAGGTCTCATCACCGTATGCACATTGCCTCCGCCATCTGCCACAAATACGGGTTGCTCAGCCAGCAGCTCTAGCATAGCGCTAACATCGTAGGCGAGAAAGGCGGCTGTAAAACGTTCCAGTACCTTTATTCTGGAAGGGCTCATTATATTACTGCTTACCGGATCGGCATGGGCAGATTCCTCGGAAGCAAGAAGACGGCGGGAGCGACTGAACAGTTGACGACAGTTACTTTCGGTCTTTCCCAGTAATTCCGCGATCTCTTTATAGTCATATTGAAAAGCTTCCCTGAGCACAAAAACAGCCCGTTCCATCGGCTTGAGCTGCTCCAGCAGAACCAGAAAAGCGTAAGATATCATATCTTTACGCTCCAACCAATCTGCTGGAAGATCTGCGCTCTCACCAAGCGGCTCCGGCAGCCACTGTCCAACATACGTCTCCCTTTGCTTACGGGCAGAGTTCAGAAGATTCAGACACCGATTCATCGTCATTTTGGCTACATAGGCTTTGGGATTCTGTAAGTCATTGAGGGGCTTTTTCTTCAACTCGACAAAGCAGTCTTGAACTACATCCTCGGCATCCGTCACCGTCCCAAGCATTCGATAAGCAATGGCAAAAGAATATTTACGATATCTTTGATATAGCTCCTCCAGACTTAACGCTACCGATTCTTGTCCAATTCCATGTTCTTTGCCAGTCAAAGTATGGCCTCCTGTTCGATTAAAGACTGCCCGGATACATCCCCGTCGCAATGGCAATCCGGTTCCAACCATTAATGACGTTAACCGCCATAATTAAATCCACATATTCTTCCTCACTAAAATGTCCTCTAACCCGATTATACAAATCCGTAGGTACCCCTTGTTCAGAAATGCGGGCAACCGCTTCAGCTAATTCAAGCATAGCACGTTCTTTTTCCGTGAACAAAGGAACTTCCCGCCATAGGGCCAACTGCAAAATGTGATCACCATAGTCCCCCAGTTTCAGTAGATCCTTGGCATGCATGTCCAAACAATAAGAACACCCGTTAATCTGGGATACTCTAATTTTCAGCAGCTCGTACAACACCTTGTCTGTAAAACGTCCGGAAATATATTTTTCCATCTCCATCATAGCCTTAAACGTACTTGGACTCACTGCTCTGTAATTCAATCTTAAACTCACGATACATCGCCTCCATTATTGGTTTACACCTAGAAGACAAGTGAACCTGTGGATTTGTGACAAAGTGCAATAGAAAGAATCTGGAATTGCCCTCAATTGACATAGCATGTATTATAGATAAATGATTTTATGTAAAGAAGGTGAGCACTCACATGAGCGGAAAAGGTTTTATTAAGGAGTTTAAGGAGTTCGCTGTACGGGGGAACGTTATTGATCTTGCAGTCGGTGTTATCATCGGTGGAGCATTTGGCAAGATTGTCACTTCTGTAGTAAACGATATTATTATGCCTCCGATTGGTAAGCTGCTGGGCGGTATGAATTTTCCAGACTTATATGCTGCTTTAAGAACTGCCGAGCCTTTGAATGCTGACGGCACACGCATGACTCTGGCACAAGCCAAAGAAGCAGGGATTGCCGTTCTTGCCTACGGTCAGTTTATTAACGTTCTGCTCGACTTTATGATCGTGGCCTTCTGCGTGTTCCTGCTGGTCAAAGGGATCAACATGCTGAAGCGTAAAGAGGAAGAAAAACCTCCTCAGGAAAAAACGATCAAGGAATGCCCGCACTGCCTGTCGGAAATTCCTGTAGCTGCTACACGTTGTGCACATTGCACTTCCAAGCTAGAAGGGTACGTAGAAGCACGCTAACGGTTTAGTCGGCCAAAAAACACATATGACTACAAAAAGCGGCTTAGACGATGCAACGTCTAAGCCGCTTTGATTATAGTATTGAAGGCTTGATCAGCTAAAATTGGTGATGATGCCGCGGGGTCTGACGGGTAAGCCCTCTGCGTATAGATGGGAGACGTCACCGAAGCCGATGCAACGGGGAGTCGCCCACTCCTTGGAACGCTCATCAAACAAGATCGTGGTTACGGAGCTAGGTGGCATCCAGAAACCGGACCAGACCAGGGCCAGTGGCAGCTCCAACAGATGGGCAAGCCAAGTCAGTCCGAAGCCGCCATGGCAAAATACGGCCACCCGGTCTTCGGTATGCTTCAGAATCCGATATTTCCCCCCAACCCGCTCAAAGCCTTGGCGATTCAAAAATTCATCGGAATGAAGCTTTAGCTGCTCGAACGTTTCAGGACTTTGCGTTCCCTGATAATAGGAAATCTCCTTCCAGGAGTCATGAGTCGGCAGAGGCACCTCGGAGCGAATCACTTCACCGGGTAAATCCCAATGAGAGAGACGGCCGTAGGGAGTTTCCTCCAGCTTCAAGCCCAACTCCTGCGTCCAGTGCTCCACTTCATGAGTCATACCGAGAGAATCGGCGGTGTATCGCATCGTATCCAGCGCACGTCCCATAGGAGAAGCATAAATACGGTCCAGTCCGTGACTGGACAGCCTTTTGGCCAATGCCTGAGCCTCTAAGTGCCCTTCCGGAGTTATGGTATTGTTCGGATAATCGGGATCTGCGTGCCGAATGATATACAATCTCATATTTCTTTTCTCCGTTCCTATGAAATGACAACAGGACAGCTTTATCTCATCCTATCCGTTAGCCCTCCTGATCTCTTAATGCTTATTCAGCAAGGTTTCCAGAATAGCACGTAAATCCCGGTCTTCCTGATAGACTTCCTCACCCGTATCCAGCTCAATAACCCGGATATATGTATAATTCGCTCTGGCATCGACTGGCTTGAAAATCAGTTCCTCCGGATTGTCCGGACGGACATCATAACCCATATTTTTGAACATATCCGTGATTTGCTCGATTCCTGGCTTGCCTCCGCTTTCCAGCATAATCAGCCCGCGCAGCTCCTTGGGTTCTTCCGGATGCATGACCCGAAAATGTACGATACATTCCATGTAAAATCGCTCCTTTCGATCGTATACCTATTTTATGGCGTAAATCTCCATGTTCCCAGCATACCCCAAACCCCACTCCACATTCCATAGCCGCCTTCATATCGTCAGGATGGAAAACACGTTATACTGTGAAATAGACCTTTTACATCTGCTTATAATGAGGAGGAACCACGATGACTAGCGAGCTTCTGGACATCTATGACAATGAAGATAATCCCCTTGGCACAGCTTCCCGCCAAGATGCACACGCCAAGGGATACTGGCACCATACCTTTCACTGCTGGCTGGCACGAGACACCTCAACAGGCCGCCGCTTGCTCTTTCAGCAGCGCCAGGATACGAAGGACACCTTCCCCGGCTACTACGATATTACGGCAGCGGGCCATTTAACGGCAGGTGAAGATGTATCTCAGGCAGCGCGTGAGCTGGAGGAAGAACTGGGCATTCACGTTCCCTTTACCTCATTGACACCGCTGATGACCGTTCGTTATGAGAGCAAAGGAACCGCACAGGGCATATCTTTTTGGGACCGTGAGGTCAGCTCGGTGTTTGGTTTGCTGTCGAACCAGCCATTGGAGCACTATCGTCTCCAGCAAGAAGAAGTGGCCGGGCTGTACGAAGCAGACCTCGAACAAACACTCGCCCTCTTTGAAGGACGTATTCCTTTTCTCGAAGCCAACGGCATATCCTCGGGGCCGAACCCCGAACAATATCGCCGCCTGATTACATCGGATCAATTCGTTCCTCATAAGGCCGGATACATTACATCTATATGCCGGGCTCTGATGAAACTTCCTGGTCTATAATTCTTATTTTATTCTCCAGCCGACATATATTTACCGATAATGCCCTCATACCGCCAGCCATACCGGGTCGACAGCTCGCTGCCCATGTCATGCTCCAGCTCATACAGAATCAGATCCTGGGCAAAATGATTCAGCAGCAGTCCTGTCATCACCGGATGCTCGGTAATGAGCGCCTGTGTCGGGCAATTCTCTCCCCGCATGCCCAGCATGCACCAGCGCCGATCAATGACAAAAGAAAATTTGCGCCCCGAAGGTTCCTGTCCGGCCTCATGAGACGCACGCGGCAGCCATGGCCCAAGCACACTTTCTCCGTTATCGCAGGACCATAACAGGCGCACACCCCGTTTTTCGGCTTTTTCCAGCTCTGTCCGCAGCAGTTCAGCTTCCTCACGCCACAAATCCAGCACAATCTCATGCTCCGCCCGTTCCAGCTCACGTGTCAGGCTTTCCAGTACATTCCGGTCGCCTTCCGCGTTATAAAAGGTCGGCTTGGCCGGCTCTGCTCTCGGCATTTCCTTCTCGACCGCACGCAGGGACTCCTGTAACTGCCCTTCAATCATCCGGGTCAGCTCACCCGATGGCAGCATGCTGTAACGCACAGGTTCTCCCGCACTCGCCCTGAGATACCCCTGCCCGGCCAAACGCTGCAAAGCCGCGTATACATTGGAGCGTGATGCACCCAGACGCTTGGCGACTTCATAGCCGGAGGCCGCATTTTGCCTTGATAGCTCGACCATAACCTTGGCTTCCATTTCCGTAAATCCCAGATTCCGCAGATGATGCAGCAAACGCTCCATATGTTCTGTTCCCCCTATGCTGCCCGGCGTTCTGTCCATGTCCTGCGGCAGCCTGTTCGGCTGCGTCAAATCTGTTCAGCTCCGCAACGCGGGCACCACTTGGAGCCTTTGGGCAGCTCGGCTGTACAAATTTGGCATTTCACATTCTCGCGTACCTGTGCAGCCGGAGTTGCCGGCTTTTCTGCCTCGGAGTTGTTAGCCTTCCAGTACCGAATGCGCTCGTCCAGCTCCTCCTGACGCTCCCGTTCACGTTCCAGCTCCTCCAAACGACGATGCTCTTGCTCCAGCTCTTCCTGACGACGGCGCTCCCACTCTTCATCGAAGGCAGCCTTTTCTTCCGGTGTAAAGTCGGACACCGTATAGTTGCGTTCCAAGCTGGATGGTTCGTGTGTTTCATGCAGCTCATCCTGCTCCAGTTCATGCCGATCATACGGCTCATGTTCTTCGTAATGGTTGTAAGCAGGCTCAGCACTCTTGGCTGGCTCTTCGTGCTTGCGCAGATCAAACGAATATACGCCCGTTGGCGCCTCTTCGCGCACAGCAGCTACTTGCTTGGAAGCTGCCTGTCCCTCATTCAGCTTGCGCCCACATTTCGGGCAAAAGTTCGCATCCAGTGGCACAACAGCTCCACAGGTGCATAAATGAGCATTTTTCAGCTCTGCAATTCTGCCGCGCAGCTCGTCAATTTCATCCTGAAGCTCATCACAAGCGGTAGATAGCTGTGTCATTTCCTTTTCTGCCACCGACATATCGGATGCCCGGTAGCCTTCATAAAAAATTTGACCCATTCGCAAAAAATGAACATCCATTTCCTGCTGAATCGCTGTAATCTGTGAGTTTATTTTACTAATCTCGACAGCATGCTGTGCCTTTTCTGTAGCGCGATTAGCGCCTTCCTTAATACGTTGAATCAGCTTCATCGTGATTTCCTCCCTATATCCAGCCGGATTTCCCCGTACCGTGCATATATCCAAGTTTTTTTCTGTTGGCAAACCTCGAACTCCTGTATAATGGAATGCGGTCATATCGCCTTTTGGAAGGATGCAAGCATCCGCGGCAACGTTCTGACATTCTAACAATCTGTTCAGACCCGCATGCGTTCAGCATATATTTCAGTCTATTGTCTTGTTCTCAAGGTCAGCTCATGCTGACTAGAACTCTATCATACCAAAAACTACCCCCATTTGTGAAAATGGAAGATTTTATAATCGAAAGGGGTTTCAGGATCATGGACCCAAATCCTGCTTTTTACCCCCGACCTATCGGGGTTCCTTATTCAACGTCGAGCCCGCAGGCCCGCCGTGCTTCTATGGATACCAGCACAACACTGGTATCTGACAGTGACCGCGACTCGGCTTATTTTCGCGCTTTGGAGAACGCGGGCATTCACTTGAACCGCCCGCAAATTCAGGCGGTCCGCCATGGTAAAGGCCCCCTACTGACACTAGCCGGGGCAGGCTGCGGCAAAACCACAGTACTGGCCGCCCGTGCAGGCTACCTGATGGCGCTGCGGGATGTTCCTGCATCGTCCATCCTGCTGGTCACCTTCACCAGCAAGGCGGCTGCCGAAATGAAGCTGCGCATCGCAGGATTGCCCGGTGTGCGCCCGGCTGCCGCACGTGCCGTCCAAGCACGTACCTTCCACTCGTTCGCTTTGGCGATGCTGCGGCATCGCGGTGTGCAGGATGAAGTATTCGGCGAAACGCAGGCCCAGCACACCGTTATGAAAATGATGCTGCGCCAGCTCGGGCTTAGCGAGGCGTTCCAGCCTGAAAGCCTGCTGTCCGCCCTCTCCGCCTGGAAGGCGGAAGGCCGCAGCGCGGACGAGCTGCCGGAAACCGTACGCGAGGAATCGGATGCCAAACGTGCCATGCTCGCTTATGAAGCGTGGAAACAGGAGCGCAATAAAATGGATTTTGACGATATTCTGCTGCGTGCCTCCGTTCTGCTGCGTGACCCGGACGTGCTTCAGCCGCTTCAGCGGCGTTTTTCCCACATCATGGTCGATGAGTTTCAGGATACGAATGCCCTGCAATATGAAATGGTGCAGCGATTGGCTGCCCGTCACCGCAATCTGATGGTCGTCGGTGATGATGACCAGACGATCTACACCTTTAACGGGGCGCGTCAGGAATCCATTCTGGAGTTTGACAAGGTTTATAAGGATGCAAAGGTCATTACCCTTGATATTAATTACCGCAGCGATGCGCGGATATTGGGGTTGGGCTCCAACATTGTCGCCAAAAACGTCCACCGACGCTCCAAGCGCCTTTCGGCTGCCGGACGTGAGGGCCTGGCCCCACAGTTTGCTACGCCATCCGGGCCGGAGGAAGAAGCGGCGCATATTGTTACACATCTGCTCGGACAGGTAGAGGAAGGTCAGCTTCGCTACCGGGATATCGCTATTTTGCACCGGACAGCCAGCGGAAGCCGTTCTATTTTGAGCAATTAATCATGCGGGATGTACCGTTTATTCAGTATGGAGCCGGGGCGGTATTTTATGACCAATCCCTGATTCGCCCCTTGATGGATCACCTGCGTCTGTCGCTGAACCCCCGGCGGATGGAATCCATTCCGAGTACCCTTGGGCCGCTGTATGTCTCCCGTGAAGCGGGGATGGAATGGATTATGCGCGAGGAAAAGCAGCAGGCTAAAAAATATCCGTTAATCCATCTCAGTCGCTGGGATCGGCTGCGCGACTTTCAGCGTGAACAGGTGAAGGAGCGTATTCGGCTGATTCGCAGCCTCACCACGATGAAGCCGACCTATGCCATTCAGGAAATGCGGCGCGTCTTCTATGATAAGTATTTGGAAAGCGGCGATACGGGCGCGTGGACTCATTATAAGGAAACGATGCAGGAAAGTCTGGAGGAGCTGGAAACGGCGGCGAAGCGTTTTGACACGGTGGAGGCGTTCGTCAGCTTTGCGGACGAGCTTTCCGAGCGCCACCGTCAGATGGAATCGCTGCGCAGAGAGGAAGACAGCGATGCTGTCCGCCTGATGACGATCCACCGGGCCAAGGGACTGGAGTTCCCTTGCGTCTACTGGATCGGCGCAAGCGAAGGCATCCTGCCGCACAGCTCCGCGTTGCACAGCGAGCTGCCAGAGGATCGGCGGGCAGGCGCAGCCCCCGCAGCAGCCGTAGATAACGACGCGGCGCTGGAGGAAGAGCGCCGCCTCGCCTACGTGGCCGTCACCCGGGCGAAGGAGCTGCTGTACATCACCTCCCCTGCCTCCAACCATGGCAAGCCTGCCGCCGTGTCGCGGTTTCTGCTGGAAGCCTACGGGGTCACACCCCCTGAGGCTTCCAAGCCGGAAACGCGGCGCACCAGCTTCGGCCAGCCGAAGGGTGCGCCCGGGCACGGTAGCCGCCCCAGCAGCGGAACGAACGCGTCCGGCACGGCTACCCGCGTGAGCAGCAGGCCCGGACCAGGCAGCGGGCCAGCGCGGACGGCCTCGTCGGTGGCAAGTACACGGGAGGAGCCACGCATCAGCGTGCCCGTGTGGAAATGCACCGACGACGCCTGCAAGGCGTGGATGCGGCGTGATACGACAGGCGCCCGCCGAACGGCTTCGGCTGGAGCAGGCACGCCGCCGGTGTGCCCCTCTGCTCATCCCCGATGACTGAGGGGACACGCAGCATCCCGGCTAGATAGGCATAAACTAAATCATTCTTCCCCTGAAAAAGTATAAAAGCACCATCAAAACCACTAGCTACATGGATTTGACGGTGCTTATTGTTCATTATATATCTGTCATTTTCTATTTATACCATTTCCAAAGCCATCAATATATTAGGTGTTACAGCGAACCTTCATGTTTTAATCTTCTACAAAACGGATATATGGACGTTGGAAATATCTTTGGTCAGACACGAAGTAATATTCTTTCCCCACAACAAGAGGAGGGATAACGGACTTTGAAGAGATATATAATTTTTTAATCTCGCCTCCGTTAGAGGCATCGCTTTGGATGACTAAGTAATCATCTTTAACTTCGACTAATTTAGCGGTTTCACTTGGATGAGATCCTGAATAATAATAAATCAAACCAATGATTAGTGAAATAAATACAATTTTTAGAATAAATGATGAAATTTTATTTTTTGTTACTGACATTAGAATGCACCTCCAATAATTGATCATTATACTATATCTATGTATTATTGGAAATAGAATTACAATATTATTCCACTTTGGAGGTAAAAGATGAAAAAGAAGACAGGGTTACTCTCGCTTGTGGTAGTTGGACTCCTTGCATTATCTCAAGGCTCAGTTAGCGTGGCTAGTGCGGCAGAAATGGAGGTAATGGACTATACTCCACTGAAAATTGACAACAATCTAACGGTTAAAAAATTTTCTGATGGCCGTATTGAGCCGATTGAGAATGCAAAATCTTTGACGGAGAAACAACAAGACGAGATCTTAAGCGAAATGGGTTATACCGAAAAAGAAAGTGAAGAACTCTCTGAGGCAGAGAAAGTTTATCTCATTACTGAGGGTGGAGTGAAAGTTAAAGTAACCCAAAGTGAAATGGTTCACAAATATTTTGATCTTAGTGGTAAGGAACATATAATTACACCAGAAAATGAAGCTGAAATCAACAAAATCAGAGAAGCTGATTTGAAAAAAATAAAAGGTGATAAGTTCAGCACATCTGCGATGGGATCTGTTAACGACGGTACTTTTTCAGGCACTTCTTCAATTCATTATATGGGGAAAACAGCAAATGGTAGAGAGTTCAAGTATTCATACGGAACACATTTTAGCTGGAGCAACATCCCTTGGTTTACCTTAACAGATAAGGTTGCGCATGCTTTCCAATCCCATACTACTGCCATTGGGTCAAAAGCCGAATTCTTTAATCGACAGCAAATGGAAACTGGCATGATGGTGAATTTAGTAATATTGACCAGTCACAAACTTTGGGAACTATTGGGTCAGTCCGCTTAATACCCATCAAAGAGCAATACGGAACTTTATATACCGAAGTAAGAATACCAGTAGCGCATGATGGTAGTACAGGTAGCTTTGCCAATAGTTATGCTCATGCATATAGTGAAGTACCATTCGCTATATCTTTAGGTTCAGTGAGTATTACTGGGACTGGATTAGGCGATTTTTGGAGTTGGAGAAGCAATTTCACAATTGGTCAATGGGACTAGTAATATTTTTGACTGGAAAATGACCGCTTTATGGCCCGCCACTGGACTTTTGCTGTGGTAAATTTGTATCATGGAAAATCGAATAAGGAACACGTCGCTGCTTTCGAGCCTCGGTGAATCAGGTCGGCCAATGTGCCGACCTTTTTTATATAATCCTTGCAGAATCTTTGGAACTCTTGCAGTTCTTGCTCCATATGAAAAAAAAGTAGAAGGATATAAATTTCACTTTGTAGAAGGATGCTGTTATGGGGAGGCGTTGTTTCATTGGGTTTCTGGCAATTAATAATCGCGTGGATGTGCACCGTTTGTTTGGTAATCATTTCTAAAGATAGGGTTAGCAAGTGGCTGCTCTATCCTTTGTCGCTTATTTGCATATTGGGTACATTGTGTTTTTGGGTTTATGATCAATAAATTGGGCAAATAGAGGAAATCCGTTATTCCTCTACCGCTCAACTATGATTTTAACGACAACTACTTCCGAGTATCACTTACCTTCCAAATAAGTTACAGGCTCTTTAACCTCTACCTTGGTGCCGCCAAATTCATCTTTAATGTATTTTTGAGTATCCTCGTTATGATACAGATCTGCCAACTTTTGAAGTCCTTTGTCATTCTCCTTATCGGATGAGGTAACCAGGACATTGATATTATTTTTAGTCGCCTGACTAATCTCTTCGTGGAACAAGGAATCCTTCAGCACATTCAGTCCACCCTCTAGAGCAATCGTATTCCCGATCAATACCAAGCCCACATCTTGAATGACACGCGGTCCTGTTTTATCGTCGATCAGCTCGAATTTCAGGTTTTTAGGGTTGCTGGTGATATCTTTGACCGTGCCTAAAGCATCATCAAAATCTGCTTTCAGCTTAATTAAGCCGGAAGCCTCCAACAGCTTCAAGCCTCTTGCCGTATTGGCCGGATTATCTGCCAAAGCCACCAAAGCTCCGTCCGTCACTTCATCAATGCTTTTAAATTTTTGTGAGTAGATGCCCATCGGCTCCAGATAGGTTGTGGCAATAGCCTTCAAATCCGCCTTACTTTCCTTGTTGTAGGTAACGAGATACGCCCACGACTGGAATGCATTCACATCTACTTCGCCTTCCTTGGTGGCATTGTTCGTTTCGATCCCGCCGTTAATTTCCTTCACTTGAATATCCAGCTTGGCATCCTTAGCTGCTTGAGATTGGGCAATATGCTTCCAGATCTGTGCGTCCGAGCCCATGGAACCGATGACTATTTTCTGTGTTTCCGAACCGGAAGTGGAGCTGGCACCACTACTGTCAGAGCTTTTATTGCCACATCCTGCAGCTACTAATAATAAACTGATTCCTAATAGTAAAACGAATGATTTCTTCATCTCTACTTCCCCCCAGATCTTGCTAGTGCATCGTCATTCCGCCTGTAACATTAATCGCTTGTCCTGTCATATATGCGGAGAGCGGACTTGCCAAAAACAGCACCACATTGGCGACATCCTCCACCTCAGCCGTTCTTCCCAGAGGTACCTGAGAACAATCTTCCTCATATATTTCTTGAGCGGTCATTCCACGAATGACGCCCCCCTCAATCCGTTCCCGATGCTTCATCGGCGTTTCTACAATGCCGGGACACACCGCATTAACCAAAATATTTTGGGGCGCAAGCTCAATCGCCATGACCTTGGTTAATCCGAGAACCGCGTGCTTGGAGGCGCAATAGCCTCCCATCGCCCGATATCCATTTTTTCCAGCCTGCGAAGCGATTTGAATAATTCGTCCTGGCTTATGAGCGTTCACCATTTCTTTGGCAAACCGTTTGGACGTCACATATAATCCGGTTGAATTAATAGAAAATACCTTCTCCCAGTCTGCTAGCTCGCTATCAATAACATAGTCCATCGTGGAAGTGCCCGCACAGTTTACCAATATGTCAGGGACTCCCGTTTCACTGAACAGTACATTACACCATCTCTCAATATCGTCCGGCTTGGAAATGTCCAAATGAGTTTCAACCAACTGCGGATTGACCACTCGATACGGCTCTTCATAAGAAATATCAGCAGAAATCACTTTGGCCCCGCTTTGGATGAACAGTTCCACAATTCCCTTGCCTATACCTGACTTGCCGCCTGTCACTACCGCTGTCTGATGAGATAAGTCGATCGAAATCATAAATTTTAAAAAACTCTTTCGAAAGGATCTCGGCTAATGCCAGCTTCCAATACAATTTTCACATATTCCTGCGCCGAGAAAAGAGAGTGGTCCTTGTAGTTCCCGCATTCCAAAGGCGTCACAGCCGGGACCTCCGTCGTTTCCAGAATTCTTTTCAAGGTTTTTTCCAAAGCGACTGCAATTTCCTCGGGCTCATGTTCATTCCAAAGAATCAAATAGAACCCGGTTCTGCATCCCATCGGAGAAATATCGATAATTCCTTTAATTTCATCTCTCAAATACGTCGCCAACAAGTGCTCCAGCGTATGTACAGCGGCTGTTGGAATTGCATCCTCATTTGGCTGTAAAAATCTCAAGTCATACTTTTGAACTGTGCTTCCTTTTTCGTCATGCTCTACTCCGGCTGCTCTTACATAAGGGGCTTTTACAATCGTGTGATCTAATTGAAAACTTTCTACTTTTGCCATTTCACTCAACCTCATTTTCTGTAATTTATATTTTTAATCTAATGACGGATACTCTACATTCGTGCTATTTTTTTAAAATTAAATGCTCCAAATCAGCATTTTTGTAATTATACATCGGATTACTCGGTTTTACCACAAAAATTCTTGTCCTATTTCTCCTTTCTTTGACCTTCTCTCCTTTGCCTCTAGGTTTTGACATAGTGTACAATATATACGGGAATGCATATTTACGAAATAGATCGAGGACATCGTAAGCCTCATTTAGGAGAATGCCCTGTGAATGAACCGGATTGGAAGCACTTGAATGCTGTCCCTTTGCCCTTACAGGAATTTCAGCTACAGCTGGAGCAGAACGGAGTTAACGCCAAGCAACTGGAGGAATGGAGAAAAATCCCTGTCCTTTATCAGCTGGCTCTGGAGGAATTAAAGAACAAAATTAAGCTGATTCAGACGGAATGGAAGCTGTTGGACGGCTTTAGCCCGATTGAGCATATCAAGACCCGAATCAAAGAGCCTCACAGCATTGTGGAAAAGGTTCGACGCAAAGGGTATGAGGTCACCCTGGACAATATATTGCGTGAAATTCATGATATCGCGGGAATGCGGGTCGTGTGTGCTTTTGTTAAAGATATTTACCGCCTGATGGATCATCTGCGTACACGGGAAGACATCCGTATTCTGGAGGTCAAGGACTATATTGCCCAACCCAAACCCAACGGCTATCAGAGCCTTCATGTCATTGTAGAAGTTCCGCTAATTCTGTTTGAAGGTACGCGCTGGATCAAGGTTGAAATTCAGCTCCGCACACTGGCTATGGATTTCTGGGCCAGCATGGAGCATATTTTGTACTATAAGTTCGATAAGAAAGTGCCTGAGCATGTCGTCAATGGGCTGTCCGAGGCTGCGCGTGCAACCTATGAGCTGGATCAGAAAATGCTAAAGCTGCGCGGCGAAATCTTGTCGCTCAGCGAGGATCAGGAAGAATCGTCTGCGCAACCGCCTGCGGCTTCAGCTCCGAGGAAGCACGCTCTGCCTACAGATCACGCCGTATCCCGGCCGCAGACCTGCTAGAGCTTCACTACTTATCTGATAACCTGAGCAATTCGTCGGTCAGGGGGACAACCGCCTTGGCTCAGCTTCGCTAAAACCTATGTATTCTGTAATGTACAAAAAAAGAGCCATCAAAACCACGTTCATCATGGTTTTGATGGCTCTTTTGCTCATTTTTCAATCAAATATTACTGCTTCTCACGGATCTCTGTGCTGATTTTCTCAACGATGTCCGCAATGCTGAGTGATCCCAGATCGCCTTCGCCCCGTTTACGAACCGCTACAGTACCGGATGTTTTTTCATTTTCCCCGATAACGAACATATATGGAACCTTCTCCAATTGTGCCTCGCGGATTTTATAACCAAGCTTCTCATTACGAGTATCCACTTCGACGCGCAGACCTGCTTTCAGCAACGCATCCCGTATCTCATTGGCAGTCTCGATATAGTTCTCGGATACCGGCAGCAGCTTCGCATGTACAGGGGCCAGCCACATTGGGAATGCACCTGTAAAATGCTCAGTCAGGATGCCCATGAAGCGGTCAATCGAACCGTAGATGGCACGGTGAATAACGACTGGACGGTGCTTCTGGTTGTCCTCGCCCACATAAGTGAGTTCGAATTTCTCAGGCATTTGGAAGTCCAATTGGATCGTTCCGCACTGCCAGCTGCGTTTGAGCGCATCGAGAATGTGAAAGTCAATTTTCGGACCGTAAAACGCTCCATCTCCCGCATTGATACGATAGCTGATACCCAGGTGATCCAGCACGTTTTGCAGAGCTTGTTCCGCTTGATCCCACAGTGCTGGCTCGCCCATAAAGTCATCTGGACGTGTGGACAGCTCCACTGTAAAATCAAAGCCAAACACACTATACATTTCGTTAATCAGCTTGATTACATCTGTAATCTCTTGCTCAATCTGACCCGGAGTAACAAAAATATGCGCATCATCCTGACAGAATGTACGAACACGCATCATACCGTTCAACGCACCGGACAGCTCATGGCGATGCACTTGTCCAAATTCGGAAATCCGAATCGGCAGATCGCGGTAAGAATGAAGCTCATTTTTAAACACAAGCATATGCCCCGGGCAGTTCATCGGTTTCAGAGCAAATGTAGTTTCATCCACTTCGGAGAAGTACATGTTTTCCTTGTAATGCTCATAGTGTCCTGATTGTTCCCACAGACGATTGTTCATCATCAGCGGTGTGCGTACTTCCTCATAGCCATGCAGACGTTGTGTTTCACGGGAGTAATCTTCCAGTGCAGTACGGACAACCATACCTTTCGGCAGGTAGAACGGCATACCTGGTGCTTCTTCGGAGAACATGAACAGCTCCAGCTCTTTACCCAGCTTGCGATGGTCGCGTTTTTTCGCTTCCTCCAGTAAGTGCAGATGCTCGTCTAGCTGTGCTTTTTTCGGGAATGCAGTTCCGTAGATACGTTGAAGCATCTTGTTGTTGGAATCGCCTCTCCAGTATGCGCCTGCTACACTCAGCAGTTTAAAAGCTTTAATGCGGCCTGTAGATGGCAAATGCGGCCCGCGACACAGGTCAAAAAATTCGCCCTGATCGTAGATCGTGATTTCCGCATCCTCTGGCAAATCGCGAATCAGTTCCAGCTTCAACGGATCTTCCAGCTCTCCGAAAATACGAGTTGCTTCCTCACGGCTAACGACACGACGTGTAATCGGCAGATTTTCCTGTGCAATCTTCGCCATTTCCTTCTCGATCTTTGCCAGATCGTCAACGGACAACGGGTTTTCAATATCAATGTCATAGTAGAAGCCGCTGTCAATGACCGGACCAATACCCAGCTTCACGTTTTTCTCGCCATAAATGCGTTTGAGGGCTTGTGCCAGCAAATGCGCTGTGCTGTGACGATAAATTTCCAGACCGTCCGCACTGTCCAACGTAATAATTTCAAGGTCGCTGTCCTGATCCAAAACGGTGTTCAGATCCACAGCCTTCCCATTCACTTTACCTGCGACTGCGTTCTTTTTCAGCCCGGAGCTGATCGAACCCGCCACGTCGGCGATCGTTACGCCCTGCTCGTACTCGCGTACGGCTCCATCCGGTAATTTCACTTGAATACTCACGATTAAAGCCTCCATTCAAATTGTAGGTTGCATGCTATATATCAAAATTGAACGCAAAAAAACGCCTCTCTCCCTCAAGGGACGAGTGCGTTCAGCTCGTGGTTCCACCCTAGTTCGGCCCGCTCCTGTGTGTACATTCATGTTCATTAAAACATGCTCATGCACGACATGCGTGACCCTCCATTGGTATCCGTTAACGGGGATAAATCGGTAGGCGCTTACTGATGTCACTGTCACATTGCACAGCTACATGTTCAACGTTACGGCTACAAAGGGGTAACTTCACATGCGGTTGCCGGAAAAGCTCTCAGCCTCGTCTTTTCTCTCTGAACGGCCCTTCAAGGAAATCATGTCTTTGGTCAATGCCTTGAATATCACTATATGCTACAGCATTATAGATCAAATCCGCCGGTATTTCAAGTGGGAGTTTATGTATCAATGGATTCAGAAAGGAATCGAACAGTTTGAACAGGGCGGCATTGAGCAGCTCGTTATTGAAAAAATGGCCATTTCCTTAGGATGCAGCAAAAGCAGTTTTTATTGGTATTTTAGCAATCGCAGCAGCTATATTAGACAGATTGTTGAGACGTGGAAGGAACAGACAACACAACCGGTTATTGCATCGTCCATTGTCCATGCTACCGCAGACGAACGAATCAGAGACGTGCTGACTCGGATGTTCAGGACGACGAAACGAGGAGATTTCTTGTTTTATCTACGAAAACTATCATTGAAGGATGATACGTATCACTCCATTCTGGATGAAGTGGAACAGATGAGAATTGAGTTTATGCAGCAGTTATTTATCCAAAAAGGGATGCAGCCAGAGAAATCCTTTCGGACATCATGGATGTTGTACCATTATTACTTAGGGTGGTATGAACGCCACAAACAAGAGACGTTCAATGACGAAACGGTTCAGCAACATGTTCACATGATTTGGACGGAGTGGATTTCAATTTAAGGAGGATGTCATATGTTGGAGTTTCTCACATGGGCAGTTGGCGGAGTTCTTTTTATATTGAGTGGCATGCATGTATATTGGGCAGTTGGCGGGAAAAGAGGATCTAAGGCAGCGATCCCGAGCACAGGAACGGCTTTGCTCTTTGAGCCCTCTAAAACAGGTACAGCGATTGTAGCCATTTTATTAGCTGTAGCAGCCTGGTTCGTCTTTGAACTGGGGGGAGTTAGGCGATTATTGTTTTTCGATTCCTTCTATTCCTACGGAGCAGGCTTGTTGTCGTGTTTGTTTATTTTACGTTCTATCGGAGATTTCAGATGGGTAGGTTTTTTCAAGAGAAAGAAGGGAACAGCCATTTTAATGATTATGTTCTTGCGTGTTGACATCCAGTAATGCTACTCCACCAGCTTTTCAGACTTTAACACCATGTCTCGTAAAACCTGAGCGACTCGGCTTTTTCGGCCCTCTGCATTCTTTTTTATCCATCGTAATGATTTTTTATACGCATGGGTATGGTTTGGTTGAACGAACTGCTTGGCTGCCATTCGCAATGTTCTCCTCAATAACAGTGCTGACGAACGTGTTTGCTTGGATCGGCTTCCCCTGCGCAGTACCCGCAGCGTATTTTTGTAAGCCTCCAAATCCTGGGATGGAGGTACAAGGGCGAATAAATTTAGCGAGGAGTCATTGAATCCATAGGTTTCAAACATGATTTTCAGATTTTCCGTATTTAAAATGTTTCCTCTGAGGTGGGTTGGATGCTCCTGGTGATATCCGACTACCTCTTTGATGCAATAAAAAGGGATTTTCAATCGATGCAGTCTGTAGCCAAGGTCCCAGTCTTCGAGTCCATAAAGTACAAACCGTTCATTGAAACCTCCAATACGAGTCAAATGGCTGCGTCTGATGGATACACAACGAGTAACTAGTAACATCCAGGGAGCTACATCCGTTTTGGCAAATTGCTTTTTGACATTGGTGGGAACTCTTGAGGGGATAATAACTTTTGACAATGCATCCGTTTGATGAAGGATATCTTCTGGCGTTATTAACGGAATAATTTCATTCGCTGCTTCAAAGTCCGGACTCCATAAGTTGGATTGTGTAAGTGCATTACGACATTGTTCTTTTTCCTCTGGGGAAAAGTCAGGGTAATAATGGGTATAAGCATCATCCCACGAGTGAGGGAAGCCTGAAAGCACGGCTTGGGGATATTTGCGGTGATAACGGCTCACAACTCTAATGAATTCAGGTAACAACAAAAAATCAGCATCGCAGAAGATGATATATAGCCCTTTCGCATGGCGCAGCCCCAAATTTCTAATGGCAGATCGACCGCGTTGTTCCTGATGGAATACATATTGAAGTGCATAGGATGCCTGGAAGCCCTCGACCATTTCCTTTGTCCCGTCCGTAGAACCGTCATCAGCTACAATCACTTCGAATAAATGCTTCGGATATGTTTGTGTTTCAAATGAAGCGAGCGTGAGTAACAACTGCTGGGCTCGATTATAGGTTGGAATGATGATACTGTAGCGGATAGTCAATGTAATCCCCCCGACCATTTTTTAAAAAACCCTTAAATAACATGAATGATAACAATATATTCAATGGCTTTAGCGTGGTCAGGTCAAACACCCTCTAAGGTTCGAAACAGGCTTGATCTTATTGGAGATGTATTTTTAAGCCGTACGGGGGGAACGGCCCATGATCTCACTGTATACCTTTATTCGCCCGAGTCTATACTAATCTTTTGCAGTAGGGTGATAAGAAGGTCTTCTTCCTCATCAGATAAATTATGGACGAGATCAGCATTGAACTCATCCATAATTCCTTGCAAAACAGGAGAAAATTCTAATGCCTTGACCGTTGGGGACAAAAGATAGGAACGGCGGTCATTCGGGTCCGGTTTCCGCTCAATGTAACCCGATTCCTCCAACTGTTTTACAGAGCGCGCAGTGGTTGCTTTGTCAAATTTGAGTTCATTCGTCAACTGTTCCTGTGTAATGCCCGGACGCTGCAAAATGAGCTTTAAAAAGCTGTGCTGGCCGCCACTGCCGATCCCATAAGGAGACAGTTTCTTGGACAGTATTTTTTGATTTCGACGATACAGGTGGGAAATCAGCTTTCCAATCGGTTTTTTTCTCATTAATTACACCCCAGTAGCTTAAAATGGCAAATCCGCAGGTAGAACCCAAGCAAATTCTACAACAATATGGTTGCGTGCGCAACTAATTTACTATACACTAGAACTATTCATTTAGTTGCGCGTGCAACCAAACAGTCATCGTCAACGATAAAGAGGTGCTTATCATGAGTTCAACTGCTACAACCACTGCAACGTATCAGGAAAATAGCGAAATCCAGAAGAAACGTTGGATGATTTTGATTGTATTGAATCTGTTTACGTTTATGTCCACGCTGGATGGAAGCATCGTCAATATTGCTCTACCCGTGTTGTCCCGCACGCTAAATTTACCCGTAGCACAGATTGAATGGGTCACAACAGCCTATTTGATGGCTATATGTACAGCCATTTTATTTTTTGGCAAGCTTGGGGATATTGTCGGCAAAATTAAAATATTCAAGTTCGGCACGATCGTGTTCATCCTTGGCTCACTGCTGTGCGGTCTCAGCCATTCATTGCCCATGCTGCTGATCTCCCGAATCATTCAGGCGCTTGGAGCATCCATGACCATGGCCAACAGCCAGGGAATCGTCACGGATATCTTCCCTTCCACTGAACGAGGCAAGGCACTCGGCCTAATCGGAACCTTCGTTTCCCTCGGCAGTATCGCGGGACCCAGCTTGGGTGGTATTATCGTCTCTTCGCTAGGCTGGCAATATATTTTCTGGGTCAATGTACCGATTGGTCTGGTGGCCGTTTTTCTCGGCTGGAAGCTGCTCCCAAAGGATCTGATCAAGGTGAAAGACAAGATCGACGTTCCCGGCAGTCTGGTGTTTGCTGTTTTTATCCTCACTTTGTTCGCCGGATTACTACTGGGACAACAGGTCGGATATGGAGACAGCCGCATCATTGCTCTGCTGGTGATTGCTGTGATTGCTTTTGCGGTATTCCTTCGGGTGGAAATTCGCCGTCCACAGCCATTGTTGCAGCTCACTTTATTCAAGAATCCGTTGTTCTCGCTCAGTATTCTGTGCGCTTTTCTCGTATTCGCCGCTAACTTCTGCTTTAATATCATTTCGCCTTTCTATACGCAGAATATGCTGAACTTGTCGCCTTTTTATGCAGGGTTCCTGCTGATGCTGTTTCCAATCTCCATGGTTATCGTTGCCCCTCTCAGCGGTGCGCTTTCAGATAAAATCGGGTCTGAACTGCTCACCTTTGCCGGACTGGTAGTCATGGTAGTCGCCCAGATTGGCTTGGCTCGTCTCCATGCAGGCAGTCCCGTTCCGTTCGTGGGTCTTTGGATCGCTATGCTGGGTATCGGCAGTGGTTTATTCCAATCGCCGAACAATTCGCTAATCATGTCCAAGGTGCCCCGCACGCAGCTCGGCTCAGCCGGGAGTGTCAATTCACTGGTCCGCAACGTCGGCATGGTGGTGGGGATTACCTTGGCCACGTCGATCCTGTTTTATATCATGAGTAAAGAGGCTGGTTATCGGGTCACCGGATTGGTTCCGGGTCACCCGGAAATTTTTCTATCAGGAATGCATGTGGTCTTTATGACTTCCGCGTCCATTTGTCTGGTGGCGGCACTGCTGACAGGCTGGCGGCTGATCGGGTCCAGACGGGCAAAGGTACAGGAGGAAAAGCAATAAAGGAGTCGAGAGGAACGAAAACGCGCATAGACAGAATAGTTATTGTGGAATTAAGATGATGAGTATTCCGTACGAAGTACGAACATGGAATAACAAGCAACATTTACAATTTGAAAATGTGATATAAGGTGGCGCTTAGATGAAGTATTGCTATGAATGTGGAACAAAACTAATGGTGAAGGAGTGTGAAGGAGAAGGCCCTATTCCCTATTGCAATACATGTCAGGTCTTTCGGTTCCCGATATTCAGCACTGCAATTAGCACCGCTGTAATCAATCGGCAGAGAGATAAAGTGTTGCTCATACAGCAGTACAATATCAAGGATTTTATTTTGCTGGCTGGTTATGTGAACAAGGGCGAATCCGCCGAGCAGACATTGGTGCGCGAGGTAATGGAAGAAGTAGGATTGCAAGTGGATGAGTATAAATATATGCGCAGCGAGTATTTTGAACGAACCCATACACTGATGCTGAATTTTGTATCCATTGTAAACGATGACAAGCTGGATGTTCTCAGCGCAGAGGTGGATCAAGCACGTTGGTTTACGCTGGATGAAGCCAAGCAGGTTATTTTGAAAAACAGCTTGGCTGAAACCTTCCTGCTGAACATTATTCAAAAGATTGAGGCCGGATTCATTTGAAGTGATTACAAGCGGCGGTACCAACGTCGGCACAGGTTACCGCTGCCGTGGGATCGTCTCTTTTTTTGCTACAGATGAGATCTATATTAGGGTTATTCGTATTGCCTTATACTTCTACAAGACGTCCGTTTTCTTTCCACGATTGCAGTATTTTCTCAAGCACCCACTGGTTTTTGTAGCCATCCTTGAATACCGGGGCACGATCCACGGATTTTCCCCTTGCCAGTTCAACAAAATCTCCATAGGCCGTATGATCATAGATTGCAGGGACAGCCCAAGTCTCGTATTCGGCATCCGGATGTTCCGGGTCACGCAGCACGATGCGTATATTTTCCGGGTTGTTAAGGCTGGCATGCAGCGTACCGAGTTCGCCATAGATATCGACTTCGATATCGTGGCGTTTGCCGATGGCATTTTTGTGGGTGATGAACGTGCCAACGGTATTATCGCCTACGATTCCATGGAAAGCAGCGAAGTCTTCCACATCCACTTTTACAGGCAGACCTGTGACCGGATCAGGCCGCTCGGGTGTAATCGTATGTAGCAGCGCCGCGACGCTTTTAAATTCACCCACCAGAAAACGGGCCAGGTCAATAATATGCGAGGCTGTATCGCCCACGACTCCAGAGCCTGCCTTGGCTAAATTATGGCGCCATGTATACGGATGTTGACGATATGGTGAGAATGCATCCATCAGATAACGGAATTGAATGTTGTAGATTTTGCCCAGCTTTTGTTCATCCAGCAGTTGCTTGGTATATTGGAAGGCCGCGCCGTAGCGATGCTTGTAGTGAACCAGAAAAGGCACCGGATTTGCTGTATACAGCTTGTTCAACTGATCCGCTTCCTCCCAATTGAGGGTCAACGGTTTTTCTGCCAATACAGCTTTGTGCTCTTCGAGCGCAATACGAATAATGTCAAAATGCACATCATTGGGTGTCAGTGACAGAATCGCATCTACTTCAGGGTCTCGGATTAGCGCTTCATAATGGGGGTAATGCTTGGAAGCAGGTAGCTCCAATTGCTCACCGATCAGGTGAAGACGATTTTCATCCACATCACTAACGGCGACAATGGAAACCCCCGAGATGGTTTGTAGTGATCTAACGTGATATTCAGCGATACGACCAAGACCGATGACACCCATACGAATGGGTTTGGTTGGGGAGATGGAGGTATTCATGTGTTCAGGCTTCCCTTCTCTTCAAATTGTTTAATATCTGCAGCAAATTCCTTTTTGCTATGCAGTATCACCCGTAGCTTTGTAGAATAGTCTCCACAAAAGCGATAGTCGTAATCTTCAATTCAACAGACCGATGGCGGACAGTGAATTGTGTTTTCCCATACAAAAAAGGATCTGCATCTCCGTTGTCCGGTTTTGCAGATCCTTTGTATACCTTTTCTATATCGAGCTACATTAAAAATGTACCTACGACAAAAGCCACCCCGACGATGATCGAGCGCAGCAGTTGCGCCAGAGTCACATTGCCGCGCACAATTTCTTATTATCGTTATAACGTATCAGCAAGCTGAACACAAAATATCCTACGATTTATGGCAAACAGGATAAGCAGGCCGATGCCTACATTACCCAATGCGTTGCCTAAGCTGATATGTGAGTCCAATCTTCTTCCTCCTTATGGATACTTATCAAAGTAATTAATTTGAGGGTTAATATGGAAATAAATAATATATTTAATACTATATTACTATTTTTTTGTCGAAACACTACAATACGTGGAATCTTTTGGTATGATGAGATGGTAGTTTTATACAAATATAAGGAGGAATAATCAATGAAGAAAAAACATTTAATTGCGTCAGCCTTATCTTTAGGTTTGTTAGGAGGAGCTATTGCCGTTCCCAGTGCGATTTTTGCAGATTCAGGTGTAACTAATTCTGCAAATACATCGACTTACGCGACCCAAGATGAGGTGAAAACACCTGGTAATCATGACGTGGGTCTTTTTAGGACAAAAGATCTTTTTAATGTGAACCTTGACGGCAAGTCGCCATTAACAGAGTTCTCCATATCTCCTGGATATGGTCATGTTAAGCTACGTGTAAAAAACAACACCAATGCGACGCTTACTTTTACCTTAAAGCATGTCGACAGTGGGAAAGATTATTTTACCAAGTATGTGGGTGCAGGTGATACATTTAATTGGTATAGCACGGATGGGTTTTCAAGCGGATTGCGCTCAGGAAACTATGAAATACAGTGGCGTGCTGGCGGAGCTTATGTAGACGCCTCAGCATGGGCTATATCAGCCACTAACCCAGATGAACTTTAATTAAACCAAGCCATAAAGTTTTGTATAAGAAAAGCGACCTGGTAGCTCGCTTGATTGGAGAAGTTATAATAAATGGTTTCAAGAGCGATTTGCGTTCGGGAAGCTACACCCTTCAATGGCGTGGTGGCAATTATTAGGAATCAATTTTAAGAGATAAGGATACTGTAAGAAGCAAAGAAAGCTCCAACCTTCATCCGGTCTGGAGCTTCTTTATTATATTTCTCAAGGTCACGTCGTAGTTTGAATGAATCTTTTATCATATCAAATGATACAATAAATTAGCATTTATGTAAGAAACAATTGACCATTGGATAGAAAATGGCTATATTTGTATTAGATTGGTATAATTTCTGGAACTTGCATCTTGGCGTACATACTCCATATCACGAATAAAACTATGGGAGGAAGTTGGATGGAAGAAGTTTTGGAAGGGAAAGATGCTACTTATTTATTGACGGATCACCACAGGTTAGATAAGTGTATTGAATTGCTTCATTTGCAGTTCTCTCAACATGCCTGGGAAGATATATTGGCTATAGCCGACCATTTGCACAGCCTTGCTGAAAAAATGTATAACGAAGCGCAAGAAGCAAGCTTGCAAAAAATACCTTATCTCTTTAAGGCAGAACGGCCTTTAGTATTCTATTACGGGTTCAGCTATTTGGCCAAGGGAACGGCTCTTCAAAAACTCGGTTTGTACGATCAGGCCAAAGTATACATTTTGAAGTATTCGGAATTGGGCTGGTTTTCGGGGTTGGACAAAATCGGCTGGGAAGAAGTCGAGCGATTCAAATTTTTTGCTAAAGCAAATCTGTATACCAATGATTTGCTGTCTGGAGAATTGAGTGTGCTGCCTGAGTATGTTCAATTTTTAGAAGATAATCCGGAAGAGTTATTACCCGGACTCGTCACGATCATGGAGACAGCTTCGCTTCATTCGGTTAATGTAGATGATCTACTTGAAAGATTCTCAGAAAAAATTGAGGATTTTGGAAATCTCGAAGACGCTACAAATAGAACTCACTATTTTAGATTGTTATATCATCGGGCTATTTACTATGCTAAACATCAAAGGTATCAAGATTCTGTAGAGCTTATTTTACTGTTTTTAACATCATATAATATGATTAATGATGCGGACTTCAAAAAGTTTGTTGTACTATTTGAAGTTTATCGGCAGTATGCTTCAAATGAGCAAATAGAGCAGTATCAAAACCTTTTTAAGGAGCTGTTGAAGCATGAAGAAGGCATTAGTATCTGTGATGGTGATATTCGCTCTTGTTAGTATTGTACCCCTAAGTGGTTTTACCAGCGGATCAATCACAACTTTTTCACCTTCTAATCACGGTTGGAATTAATATGTGATAGCGGTAAATAAGAACCATCGGTGTGGAGTGAACACCGATGGTTCTTTTATTTTGACGCTTGTCCGAAACAATTCTCGTGCGAATTTTTAAAGTCTCTCGGTTCTTATTCTGCTCTACGATTCTAATGGTCCCCATATTCATCCTAGCCCCCGGAATGAGATCGGCTACGCGAGCCGCCATAGGAATAGCCGCTGCTGCCGCAATCCCCAGGATTACGGCTTTGTTCTCAGCTACTACAGCTTGATATTCTTCTCGTCAAAATATTCCTCCAGCGTCATCCCCTGCTTGGCTACATCCTCCGCAATGTCTACTCCCACATAACGGATATGCCAAGGCTCGTATACATAGCCGGTCGTATCTTCCTTGCCCTTCATATAACGAATAATAAATCCGTATTCCGGCGCATGCTTCTCCAGCCACTCGCCTTCCTTGGAAGCTCCGAAGGATTGCTCGAGCACATTGCCTACGCTTGGACTGGACACATCAATCGCCAATCCTGTCTGGTGCTCGCTTGTACCCGGTACAGCACTGACTTTCGAGGCGTATTCCTGCCCCTTTGTCTTCACATTGTTGTTAAAAATGGAAACCTGACGCTTATAGGAACGGTATCCCGATACAGCTCGCAGCTCAACGCCGTCCTTCTTCGCACCGTCAAACAACTTCTCCAGCGCTTCTGCTGCTTCCTTACGCATTTGCCGCTTCTCATGTGGACCTTCGAAGGAAAAAGGCACCTTCGGCTCCACCAGATCATCCGGGGCATAGCCTACAGGCAAGCTGCGCTTTTTGTTCACCACGACCGTATCAGACGTCGCGTTAGTGACGATCGCCGTACCACCATCTTCCTCCACCGTGGCTTGCAGCGCACTCTCGCTTCGCAGCGTCATCACGGGATCTGCCTGTTCGCTTCCTGTACCCGCCGGGGCTTGTCCAGTACCCGATTCAGTGCTACTATTGCTCGCATTCGACTGGGTAGCAGGCTGCACGCTCTCCTGCGTCGTCGGGGATGCTTTCAGCGGCTGGCTTTCCTGTCCGCCCGAACCTCCCTGTTGGCACGCTGCCAACAACAGCCCCGGCAAAATCAGTCCCGGGATAAGCGCCTTGGTCCAGCGCTGAGGGGTTCGTTTCTGTTGCATATGTTGTTTCATGCGGGTATCTCCTCCAATATTACATTTGATGCATGGCTTGCTATAGTTTTCGTTTTCCTATTGTAACTGAACTTTCGACACTCTTCGAAGCTGTTATCCGGTTCGATAAAGCTGAATAGGCGCGAAAAAGAAAGGATAGCCCCTAATTATTGCGGAGTATGACGTTTTTTTGAAATTGTGACCCGGGCGCGCTCGGCTACACGCTCACGTATGAGCTTCAGCGCCTCTTCCACACGGGGCAGTCCCGGCAGTAATGCCGTAATATCCGCTTCATTCACTGGAACAAGCTTCTGCGGCAGGCGAATCTCAATGGCATGAAAGCCCGCGCCTGGGCGGTGCAATGCTCCTTCGGCGGCAGATTCAGCAATCCATTCGCTGATCGCCACCGATCCGCTACGTGCGCCCTCTGACCGCGAGGTCGGCTCAAGCGCGGGAGATGCCCCCTGCACATGGGACAGTTCACCTGCCCAAGCGCTGAATACGAATTCCAGCAGCGCTTCGCGCGTCATGCCGATCAGCTCCAGACCGAGTAGCGGATCGCTTTCCAACCCGGCCTGGAGAGCCTTCCTGGCTTCTTTGGCGGCACCAACGCCGTCCTCCAGGCTGGATGTAGCCGTATCGGCTGCTGCCTGAACGACTTCATCCAGCGAGGGGCAGGCTTCCCCCTGCATAAAACGGTAAATGTCCCAAGGCTCCGCCTTTAGCTGCTCCAGCCACGCCGTTCGCTGTTCCGGGTTCAATACAGGCACGGAGCCAGTCCAGCGGACAGCCTGAGCAGTCGCCGAATCGTTTTCCGTTCCGTACCCCTCTACATCCGCCTCCCATTGACCGTCAGTTACCCGTAGCTTCACACTCGGCCTTGTCATCGTCTTCATCCTTTCTGTGTTTACTCAATCCATATATCATTTTGCAGCGCAATCAGACCGCGCAATTCATCGTCAGACATTTCCGTCAGCCAATGCTCACCAGAGCCGACAACCTGCTCGGAAAGCGCCTTTTTGCTCTCGATCAGCTCGTCAATCCGTTCCTCCAGCGTACCTTGGCAAATCAGTTTATGCACCTGCACGTTGCGGCTTTGACCAATGCGGAATACTCGGTCCGTCGCCTGATTTTCCACCGCAGGATTCCACCAGCGGTCATAGTGAATAACATGACTGGCACGCGTCAGATTCAAGCCGACGCCGCCTGCCCGCAAGGAAAGCACAAATATATTCGGCCCTTCCCCCTGCTGGAAATTGTGGACGATTTCGTCCCGTCTGGTTTTCGCCAGCCCCCCATGCAGGAAATACGGTTCTTCCCCGAAAATCCGGGCCAGCCGTGCTACCAGCAGCTCTCCCATAGACACATATTGGGTGAAAATCAGAGCGGATTCTCCATTCTCCCGAATAGTTTCCACCAGCTCCAGCAGCCGTTCCATTTTACCCGAATTTTCGGTTTTTCCTGTGTCAGCGCGGCCCGGAATGATCAGACCCGGATGGTCACAAATTTGCTTCAGCTTGGTCAACGAAGACAGGACAAGTCCCTTGCGGGCGATACCGATCTGCCCGTCCAGTGTCCCCATGAGTTGATCCACCACGCCGCGATACAATCCAGCCTGCTCCGGTGTCAGCACACAATACGATTTCAGTTCCAGCTTCTCCGGCAAATCCTTGCGTATATCCGGGTCGCTTTTGAGTCGACGCAGCATGAACGGCGAGACGAGACGATACAGCTCGCGCAGCGCGGCCCCTCTTTCCTCTCCCGCCATACTGTAGCGCTGACGGAACGAAGAAGAAGTGCCGAGGTAACCCGGATTCAAAAATTGAAAAATGGACCACAGCTCACTCAGCCGATTCTCCACCGGAGTGCCCGTCATGGCAATCCGATGCGGTGCCGACAGCTTCATCACACTCTGAGCCTGCTTTGTCCGTGCATTTTTAATATATTGCGCCTCATCCAGCACGATGGAGGACCAATAGACCGCAGATAAATCACTGCCGTCCCGGCCCGCCAAATGGTAGGTCGTGAGGACGATATCATATTCGCGGACGCTTTCTTGAAATACCTCCCCGTGAAGTCGCTGGTTGCCGTGATGAATATAAAGTGACAAGTCCGGCGAAAAACGCTTCAACTCCCGCTGCCAGTTACCAAGCAGCGAGGTCGGACAGACGATCAGCGCTGGACGCTGATCCGCGGCCCCGATGCCGCCATCGAGCAGGCAGGTAATCACCTGAATTGTTTTACCGAGCCCCATGTCGTCTGCAAGGCAGACGCCGAAGCCCAGCCCGCGCATGGCAGCCAGCCATTGGAAGCCGCGCTCCTGATAAGGACGTAATGCGCCATGCAGCGTCTTCGGTACAGGGCGTGGCTCCACAGAACGAAGCACGCCGCCCTCAACCAGAGAGGCCAGCAACCCGGCGGATTCCGCACCGAAGATGGACAGGCCCTTCCATGAGGCCTCGCCTGCACCTTCATTTTCCGCGGCCAGATGCATCCACTCGGACAAGGTCATTTCACCGTCTTCGCCGCGCTTGATAAAACGCAGCACCTGACGTATTTCCTTCGGATCGACCTCAATCCATTCGCCTCCCAAACGTACATACGGCAAATTGGCCGCGACGATGCTTTCCAATTCCTCCACCGTCAAGGTCGTATCGCCCAGCACAGCCTCGGCATCAAAGGAAATCATACGGTTAATGCCGACCGTCGATGTGTCGGCAATCACGCCTTCCGGCGGTGCGCCGCGCTCCGCCGAACGCATTTTGAGCCGCAGGCCTGCGCGGCGGCGGCCCTCCCGGCTCCAGCGTGAAGGCATTTGCACGGTGGTGCCGTTCTTTTGCAGAGCGGGCACGGCTTCCGTCAGGAAGCGAAAAAACAGCTCTGGCTCCAGCGTGAGGCCCTCGGGATAAGGGCGACTTAACGCTTCTTGCAGTATCGGCGCCGCTTCGGCCGCCTGTCCAAGCAGCAGCAGCAGCTGTGCCTGAACTTGGCGATACACGATGGTTCCACGCACCAGATCGCGCTCGGGATACGCCCACAGCGCCAAAGCAGGCAGTCGCAACCCCGGCTCGGCATCGCTTTCCGCCCAAAAGGTAATACGCCATTCCTTCACATTCTCTTCCAGTGAAGGCTCCAGACGAAGACATAGACGAACCTGCCCTTCGATCGGCTCCTGATCCTTCCGTTCCGTGACTGGCATTGCGCTTCCTTCAAGAGAGGCCGCCTGGAGGACCAGTTCCTCCATCTCGGCAGGCGTTCCCTGTATCGCAACCGGACGGGAACCTGTTAGCAGACTGTTCCACCACAGTTCTGCCAGCGGCGATCTCCCGCGCCGATACTCTGCGCGATATCTGCTCAGCTCACGGTCTGAGGCTGCCAGTACCGCAGTCGTTTCCGCATGGATGACCGCACACAGGAAGGAATAGAGCACGATCCCCGCTGCGTCCTCCCGTGTTTCCGGCTCCTTGCCCGCGAAGACGGCGGGAGCCGCCATGCAGACGGCAGGCATCGCCGAAGCCAGCTCATGAAAGCGGCGAACGTCCTCTTCCAGACGCAGCCGGGGAATCCACACCCCAACCGCCGCCTCCGGGCCACGACGGCGTGGTCCCGATGGACGCGCCTCTGTAAGCGATGGCGCAATTTCGCCTCGCTGCATCAGTTCCAGCGCAAAATGAGCGGCTTTTTGCCAATATTGCATTTCCTCTCCCAGCGTAATGCCCGACGCGACACAGCCCTTCTCGTCCATACGGGTCAGCAGGGCCAGCGTTTCGCGCGGTTCCAGCGCCAGGCCCTCCAGCGTGCGCCCCAGCATGGAGCGTCTTTTGCCTCCTCTGCCTGCGACTTCCACACGAGCGGTGTTCGGTATCCGCACCTCAGCAAGACGCAACGCAGCCTGCCGAAACGGCCGAAGGTCTCCCTTCAGCGTCAGCCTGCGGACCACACTGCTCCACACATCAATACGTGGTTCCGACGTCTCACCAGAAAAGCAAAAAAACACATCTCCGAGCCATATTCCATAAAGCGGTTGATTCATATCTGTCTCCCGTCCAGCCTTTTGAATTATTACTCTTCATCATATACGAAAACGGGCTCTTTTCAAAACTTTATCGCAAAAATAAATGGAAACTCATAAGTTAATAACCTTAAATATTCATGTGATTAACTATAAATATTCATGTGGTTAACTATAAATAAGAGACTCCATCTATTGGATCAATTCTCTTTTTCTTCATCATCCGCTTTATCATCTTTCAGATAAGGATTCAGGCTATCTTGAAGCAGTTGCTTGACTCGCATACGCAGCTCTTCCGGATATATGACCTCGGCCTCTGGCCCATACTTTAGCAGGAGTCTGGATACATATTTAAATTCTTCGAACGGAATATATCCCTGCCATTCCAGATGGGAGACATTCTGGAAGAGGGGATCTGATTCCGCCAGCCGGGCACCAAACGCGGTAAACTTTATTTTTGACGGAATTCCCGTACGAGAATCATCCGAAGCCATCCATTCCCGAAGTGTGGGAAGGCCGGGTAAGGTTTGTTCCAGCATGGTCATTGCGATTACCCGATCTGAACGGTACAGGATAATCCGGCCTTTGCTATGCGCTGGCATGTACCAATATCCATGATCAAAATATAGCCCAACCGGATATACTTCAGTCCACTTTTCCCCGGAAGCGGAGCGGTAATGCATCTTCACCTGGCGCTTATTCAACGCAGCCTCCAAAATGAGCGAGGTGTAGGGCGACTCTGCGTGAGTAGGCATCATGCGAAAAGAGATATAGTCCTTCAATTGATCAATGCTGTCCCGTACATCCTGTGGAAGCCCGGCATAATAATGCTCGGATACATGCCCACGAACCGATCCAAAAGGAATATCCGGAATGTCTTCCAGCAGTTGCAGCATGAGAAAAAGACCGAGGGCCTCGTCGCGGGCAAGATGAAGAGGCGGAAGAAGTCGATTGGGAAGCGCCCGGTACCCGCCATGAGGGCCAGTTTCGGTATAAAGGGGTAACCCGGTCTGTTGCAAATAGTCGAGATCTCTTTGTATCGTCCTGACGGAGACGTCAAAACGCTCGGCAAGCTCACGTGCCGTATATTTTTTTCGGGAATCCAGTATCCTCATAAGGGCAATTCTGCGTTCGTTCATAAGGGACTCCTTTTATTAAAAATTCAATCGGGTACGCAATTTAACTACGACATAATATGTCATAAATATATTGTAACATAGGAGATAGAAAGGAGTGATGAAGGATGAAGGATACAAAGCCTCGCAACAAAATCGTGCTGTATATTGCCATGAGTCTCGACGGGTATATAGCGCTGCCGGATGGCTCAGTGGACTGGCTGTATGATGTCAAAGGAGATGGCGGGGACAATGGATATGCCGACTTTTACGACACCGTAGGCACGGTGCTGATGGGCAGGTTAACGTATGAGGAGGTATTGAAGCTTTCAGATGATTTCCCTTATGCCGGCAAGCCGTGTTATGTACTCACCCGGTCATTAACGAAGCATCAGCAAGCACCGCATGTTACGTTTACAGACGAAGCTCTATCTGAGCTTGTTTCGCGTCTACAAGAACAATCGGAAGGTGCAGTATGGCTAGTGGGTGGAGGACAGTTAGTTCAGGACTTCATGCGAGAGGGACTGCTGGAGAAAGCTATCATTGCGATTATCCCCAAGGTACTCGGACGAGGAATACCGTTATTTCCGGAAGGAACACCGCCAAGTACGTTTGAACTCAAAGAAATAGAACGCCGCGGGGATATCGTTATGCTTCATTATCATATATAACTCTGTTTACAGAAAAGCCTTCGTATTTCAGGATCATGCAATCTCCCTGAAATACGAAGGCTGTATCGCGTGCTTTTGTTCATTATTTGGTCTTCAAATTATCCCAAGTGCTCTGGAAATCCTCGAACAGCTTCCCGGCATCCGATTTACCCGCCACATAGGCTTGCATCTGACTGCCGAATTCCTGCTGCGCTCCTTCAGGATAGCGGCTAAAGAACCAGCCCAGCAACTTGTTTTCCTGACTGTATTTCACCACTTCGGCACCCAATTGGCCCATATCGGCCTCTGACCCTTTGATGCTCTTGAACGCCGGAATGAATTTGAATTCCTTGGTAATATACTTTTTACCCTGCTCGGATGTCACCATCCAGTTTAAAAACTCCTTCGCCTCGGCTTTGACAGATGAATTTTGTTAACTACCCAGTTGTTGGCGACTCCTACAAACAGCTTATCTCCGGCTGCGGCGTCTTCACCAATCGGCATAGGCAGAATACCCAGATTCAGCTTTGGATTAATCCCGTCAATTTGTACCTGGGTCCAGTTCCCTTGCTGCATCATGGCAGCCTTGCCAGTAGCAAAATTCGTTACCTGTGTGTTGTAATCAGTCGTCAGCGGCTTGGAGCTGCCATACTTGAGCGTCAGATCGAACAGCTTGATCCACTCGGCGAATACAGCGTTGCCCGGGATTTTCGCTGTTCCATCATTCAGCCCTTTCACGAAAGCTGACGGGTCCGGTTGATTGGCAAATGCCACGTTCAGCAAATGATTCCCCAGCACCCAAAACTCCTGATATCCATTAGAAAAAGGGGTAATGCCTGCGGCTTGGAGCTTTTGGGCAGCCCCTTCCAGCTCGGACAGCGTTTTGGGTGTCTCGGTAATGCCCGCTTTCTTGAATAAATCCTTGTTATAAATAAAGCCGTAGCCCTCCAGATTCATCGGTTGACCGTACAGCTTGCCGTCCTTGCTCATGGGTTCCTTGGCGACATCGACCACGTCACCGACCCAAGGCTGGTCAGACAGGTCCTCCAAATACTCCAGCCACGTATCCAGCTCCCGGTAGCCTCCTACGTTAAAAATATCCGGTTGCTCCCCGGAGGCAAACTTCGCCTTCAAGGCAGCCCCATAGTCGCTACCTCCGCCCACGGTCTGAATATCGAGCTTGATTCCCGGATGGGACGCTTCATATTCCGCCTTCATGCGATTGAGCGCTTCTGCAATTTCCACTTTGAACTGAAAAATATGAATCGTCTTTTCCTTGGCTTCCTCTTTTCCTGCATTTTGTTCACCACCGCTACTGTTACAGCCTGCCAGAACAAGTGCAAAAGCAGCGAGAAGCAGAATCAGAGCTTGGGCTTTCTTTTTAAAAGTATGCGTTTTCATAGTTATGTTCCTTTCTATCCAAAAAGTGATAGTTATTTTCAGGGTACACTCAGCCCTTGACTGAGCCAGCCATAATACCTTGAATAATATATTTTGCATGGCCAGAAAGAATACGATCACTGGCAAGATGCCTAGTACCAGTGCAGGCAATGCCAAATCCCACTGCTTGGTGTATTGCCCGAAAAAGGCATAGGTCGCAATTGGAATCGTTCGCAGCTCCGCCTTTTGCAGCACAAGAGAAGGCAGCAGATAGTCATTCCAAATCCAGAGTGTATTCAAAATAATAACCGTTACCATCATCGGCAGCATCAACGGATATACAATGCGGAAAAACACACCGTAAGGCGTACAGCCGTCTACCGTAGCCGCCTCCTCCACCTCAACCGGTACGCCTTTAACAAACCCGTGAAAGAGAAAGATGGACATAGGCGCCCCAAATCCCAAATAACAGATAACCAGACCACCGATGCTGTTCATTAAATCCAGTGTACTGACCACCTTGACCAAAGGAATCATCACGGATTGAAAAGGAATGACCATGGCAGCCACAAACAGGGTGAACAACACCCGGTTATAACGCGTCGGATGCCGGACCATCCGGTAAGCAGCCATCGAGCTGATCAGTGCGAGCGACAGATTACTGACCACCGTAACCACGAGTGAATTCCATAAGGCCTCGGGAAAACGCGTAATGCTCCATGCTCTGGCATAGTTACTCCATACAAACGTTTGCGGCCAGGCCGCCGAATCGGTGAGCAGATCACCAAAGCTTTTGACCGAATTCACGAATAAAAAGTAAAACGGGACGAGGAATAACAATGCGACGAGGATCATCACCAGCTCGGTCGCCCATGTTCCAAAGCGGTAGCGCTTGCTTGTTTCCATTTACGCCTCCACCTCCCGGCTTTTCGTCAGTCGTACCTGAAGACTCGTAACCAGAGCAACAATGATAAAGAATATGAGTGCCTTGGCCGTTCCCAGCCCATAACGATTATTCACAAACGCCTCGTTATAAATATTGAGTGCGACCGACTCCGTGGAACCGAAGGGGCCCCCTTTGGTCAGTGACAAGTTGAGATCGAACATTTTAAACGACCACGAGATCGCCAGGAAAAGACATACCGTAACGGCAGGCATGATCAAAGGCAGTATAATCGTCCGCAATATTTGCATCCGGCTCGCTCCGTCAATTTCGGCTGCCTCCAGCATATCCCGGGGCACATTGGTCAGGGAAGAGATGTAGATAACCATCAAATATCCGGCGGTTTGCCAGATAAACACGATCACAATACCCCAGAAAGCCGTGATCTCATCTCCCAGCCAGGGCAGATTGAAGAAGGACAAGTCCGTACTCTCTCCGATCGCTGCAAATCCTTTGACAAAAATAAACTGCCATATAAATCCCAGCAACAGCCCTCCAATCACATTGGGCATGAAAAAAATAGTCCTCAGCACATTTTTTGTTTTCAGCGGCTTGGTTAAAAAATACGCCAGCAGAAAACCAATCATATTCGCAGCCACCACTCCAATCACCGTAAAACGGACCGTAAACCAGAACGCTGTCCTAAACTTGTCATCATCCAGTAAAATGTGACTGAAATTATCCAATCCGACCCACTTCGCCTGATTAGCAACTCCATTCCACTCAGTAAAAGAATAGTACATTCCCAGCATGAAAGGGATTACAATAATGATAACGAAAAATAACGTCGACGGCCCTACGAAGATCCATTGCTGGAGCCATTGTGACGATTTGGCGCGGTTCAAGCTGATCCCCTCCTTTGTTGTCTGTTGGTGTCTGAAGCGCTCCTTACGGCTTCCTCATCAAGCAGCATGGACGCTTTGACCATACGATTTGCGGTTCACATGTTCATTATGTCGAATAAGCGCTCTGGAGAACACGCAAGATCGTGAACCATTCAGGGGGAAAATATTGACCTCCGGCTTGCCTTGAATCGTGAAAGGAGCTATCCGCATGAAATTCCATAGCATTCGTTCCCGCTTGATCTGGTTTCTGTTAATTGCGGTCACTCTGCCTCTGCTGCTGTCGATGACCATGACCTTCATTCTTACCAAGCAATCCTTGCGAGAGCAGGCCACACAAGAAAATGAACGGCTTATTTTTCAGGGAATTACGAATCTGGATAACTATTTACAGGGATTGAACCGCGCGTCCATTGGAGTCTATAATGATCCTCATTTCCTGCGCAACCTGGCTAAAATTCCGGATGATTACCGGGCCGTCGCCGAAATTTACACCACGCTGCAAACGATGATGAATGCTTCGTCAGGCATCGACCAGGTGTATTTGCACTCTTTTGAGGCCAGGCAATCTACGCTGATTACCAGCACGGTCCCTCTACGGGAATTCCGGCTCGCCCCCTTTCCCGGCTCTATTCATTACAGTTCTTCCGGATTGTTCATCCAGCCTTCACATACGGAGCATTTGTACGGCTTTTCGGCGGTTTCCTATGCGGAGCACAACACACAGCGACAGGTATTCACACTCCATCGGGCGATTCGGAACATTCCTTCCTCAGAGACGCTTGGGGTACTTGCTATGGATGTTCGTCTGGAGCCGCTGCGCAGCATTTGCCGTCAATTGTACGATGCAGATACAGAGGAGCTGTTTTTGGTCGACCGGAACGGAACGATCATATATAGTGGACAGGAAGAGGCGATTGGAACACACTGGAAGGAATCCGGTCTGCTTAATCGAATTTCTAAAGAAGGCGAGCACGGTGTTATTGAAGACGATACGGCATTGCAGGTGTATGGCAAGCTGGATGCCAACCTGTCAGGCTGGACGATCGTCAAGAAAATCCCTAATCGCACGCTTTATTTACGGGCCACTCGCCTGACCCAGATCAATGCAGTCATTACAGGCGCAGCGTTGCTGCTCGTCATTGTCGCCACCTTGTGGATTTCCATCAAAATCACAGAGCCCATCAAGCGACTGACCCGCTACATAAACCAGATTCAGTCCGGTCAACTGGATGTAGACATCCAGGCCATGAGCAATGATGAGATCGGAGTGCTGTCACGCCGTTTCAGACAGATGATGGATACGATCAACAACCTCATTTTACGGGAATACAAGCTCGAACTGGCGAACAAGACACATCAATTGAAAGCGCTTCAAGCACAGATTAATCCTCATTTTTTATACAATACGCTACAATCTATCGGAACGCTGGCTCTACAGCATGAGGTGCCGCGAATCTATTCTCTGCTCTCTTCCCTTGCCAAAATGCTGCGCTATAACATGCGGGATCATACAGTCGTTACACTCAAGGAAGAAGCCGAGCACGTAAAGCAATATCTTGATTTGCAAAAAGAACGCTTTGGCGAGCAATTAGAGGTTACTTACCAGTGGGATGATGGGGTCCTGAATGATCAAGTGCCCAAAATGATTCTCCAGCCATTAGTGGAAAATTACTTTAAACACGGTGCTGATCCGCGGCTGGGACATGGTGAGATTCGAATTGCAGGCTGCCAGATTCGGGAAGGAATCGTGAAGATAACAGTGGAAAATAACGGAACTTCCATTCCGCAGGCTGAGTTGGAGCAGCTTCAGCATATGCTGAAACGTCCGCTGAAAGCCTATGAGGAACCGAACAATGGCGAGTCGGATTCCATCGGACTCCGTAATGTGCTGCTGCGCATCCAGCTTCACTCCGAAGATGGCTCTAATACCCTGTATGTAGACAATATTCTGCCTCATGGCGTTCGTTATACACTCGAAATTCGTACCGAAGCCCATACCGAAATTCATATTAAGGGAGAGTGACCTGTCATGAAAGTGCTGATTGTGGATGATGAAAAGCATGTGCGCCATGCCATTCGAATGCTTGTACATTGGGAAGCTTGTGGCGTGACTGAGGTCATTGAAGCTGAGTCGGGCGATCAGGCGATTGAGGTCATCACCGCCCTTTCGCCACCTGTTGTACTTACGGATATGCGAATGCCAGGCAAGGACGGGGTGGCCCTGATGGAGTGGATTCAGGTGAATTCCCCCGCGACCAGAGTCGTGGTGGTCAGCGGCTATGACGATTTTGAGCTGGTCCGGCAGGTCATCCGTCGGGGAGGCATGGACTATATTCTCAAGCCTGTGGACCCGGTGGAGATTAACGAGGCTTTAACCAAAGCCACTCAAGCCTGGCAGACAGCGGAGCAAGACCGGAACAGGCACACGATGCAGGCCATTGAGGTGAACCGGATGAGACCGCACTATGCCGACAAGCTCCTGACCGAGCTGGTGTCCGGCACGGCGAATACCCATCTTTCCATCACGCCTTTACGTGAGGAACTGCATCTTCCTGCGGCTATTCATATGTGCAATGCAGCGGTGATGAGCACCACTCAACTGGATGCCGATATACTGGACAAATACAAAACGCGGCACACGCTTCTGGGCTTCTCCCTGATTAACATCTGCAACGAGTTTCTCGGGAATTCACAAACCGGGATTGCGTTCCGTCATCTGGAGCGTATGGACGAAATTATTCTGCTGTATTGGGGCGAACCGTCCCGCTGGCCGCTGCTCTTGCAGGATATACACACAGGGATAAGAACGGCGTTGCGGTGCTATATGCATATTGGAATCGGCTCTTTCGGTGCCTTTCCCGTGGCGGCGGCCACAGCCTACCAGGAAGCGCGGCAAGCATTGTGGAAACGGGATGTGCTGCAAGCCGCCGACTGGCTGCACCATAGCTCTCTTGCACGGCAAGCCGTACGTCTTCCTCAGCTTCCCGAGATGGAGGAGGAGCTGCGGCTTAGTGCGCTTAGCTGCAACGCCAGTCGTATAGCTGCGGCGGCAGGAGGCTGGATAGCAGCCGTAGCCGAGCTACCTTCGGTTACGGCAGAGCAACTGGTCGGCTGGAATCAGGAGCTGGACTGGATGCTGGCTCGCTGGCTGAATGACAGACCCGGAGATGCCGCAGGCGAGGAACTGGCAGACGAGCACAGCTCCATCCCTGCCCTGCCGATCGACAACCGGGGCTTGCTATCCCTGCCCCTATGGCAGAAGCAGGTTGAAAACCGACTGCTTGCAGCCGGGCAGGCCCTTACACCAAGCCATAGCCCAAGCAATCCTGTTATCCGTGATATTGCCCGCTATCTGGACACTCATTACGATGAGGACATTTCCCTACAGGATATGGCGAGCCGTTTTTACCTCAGTCGGGAATATATCTCTCGTAAATTCAAGCAGGAATACGGCGTTAATCTGTCCGAGTATCTATGTCGGATCAGGATGGACAAAGCGAAGCTGCTGCTGTTAAACGACAAGCTACGCCTTCATCATATTGCCGGTATGGTTGGTTATCAGGACGAAAAATATTTTGGCAAGGTATTCAAAAAACTGGAGGGCATCACGCCCGGCGAGTTCAGAAAACGACATTCTGTAGATCCTCAGCCGTTAACGCATACAGCACATGATCTTCCCAGACACCATTAATCTTCAAATAGTTTATAGCCAGCCCTTCCCGGCGAAATCCGGCCTTTTCCATCACTCGATTGGATGGCGTATTTCTCGGCATAACCCCGGCCTGTATACGGTGCAATCCCAATTCATTGATGGCGTAACGTACAACATCCTTTACTGCTGAGGTGGCGTAGCCTTGTCCGTGATGTGCAGGATCTACGAAGTATCCCAGATTCGCATTTTGAAAAGGGCCTCTGGCTACGCCCGATAGCTCCATTCTGCCGATCAGCTTATCATTTTCCGGCAAAAAAAGTCCAAACGTATATCCCTGCCCGGCTCGTGCAGCCTCAAGGCCGATGGAAATCAGGCGGGCCTGTTCTTCCAGCGTAAAGTAAATTTCAGGCCGTTCCGGCTCAAATGGCTTAAGAAAATCAAAATTTTCGCGTCTAATCTCCAATAATCGTTCTGCATCACTTACTTGTAAAAGCCGAATCTGTAGCCCCGGATGGGTGGAAGTGATCAAACTTGCGCCATTGGATTCATTTAACATTGTCATTTCCCTTCTTTCTCTGTTTTTCGTGTGCATGTATTTACAGGGCAGAAAAATACCCCAGGTGCATGAAAGCAACCCAGGGTATCCTCATCTAATTCATTCGAGATTTAGTCCGTAACAGGCATCCAGCCAGGCATCGTCGTCAACGCACCCCACAGGTAGTCCGGAATGACCAGCTCCTGTTGAGCTTGCTTGGACAATGTCGTGCGGATCGTATCTTCAGTGCCGTGTTGCACCTTCTGAACCCATTGCGGTTCCATCAAAAGCGGACGTCCCAGTGAAACCAGCGGTACACCTGTCTCCAGTGCGCCGAGAGCTTCGTCAGGCGTATTCAGCGAGCCAACGCCCATGACAGGCACACGGTCGCCCACCTTTTCATGAATAATAACGGTACGGGATTGTTCTGCACTACGATCACGAATGGACCCGCCGAAGAAATGATTGACGGAAATGTGCAGGTAATCCAGACCTTGATCTGCCAAGCGGTCAACGAGCACCAACGTATCGTCCAGTGTAATGCCCGGCGTGGTTCCTTCTTCGGGAGACAAGCGATATCCAAAAATGAAAGGCTGCTTCGCATGCTCTGCGATCACTTTCTTCACTTCATGGACAATCGCCAGCGGGAAGGTCAAACGCTTCTCAAGGCTGCCTCCCCACTCATCGGTACGAAGATTGGAATGCGGAGAGAAGAACTGCTGTACCAGATATCCATTCGCTCCGTGAAGCTCCACACCATCATAGCCCGCTTCAATCGCGCGGCGAGTAGCTTCGCCATAGGCACGGATAACGCGGTGAATATCGTCGGTAGTCATTTCACGCGGCACAGGTGCGCCTTCTTTTTCCTCAGCCACCGCGCTTGCGCTGATCGGCTGTCCGTCCGGTATCTGATCCGGTGGGCACAAACGACCGCCATGATAAATTTGCAGAATCGCTTTTGCGCCCTCCTGATGAATCGTGTCAGCTAGACGGCGCAGGCTCGGAATCATTTCATCCTTGTCCGCACCAAACTCATTTACAAAGCCTTTACCATCTGGAGTCACGTACACGCAAGCGGTAATGACCGCACCTACACCGCCGGAACGCTCACGATAGTAAGCCAACTCCTGATCACTGACTTCACCATTTTCATGAGACGCAAAGTTAGTCATCGGTGCCATCGTAATACGGTTTTTCAACGTAACGCCGGATGGCAGAGTAAAAGCTTCAAATAACGGTTTATATTTTGGATTCATTTCGGTACTCTCTCCTTTAATGTAAGTCAGATCAAAACGAATATGGGCTGTTACCATGATGCCGAAAACGAATTCAAGGCAACTTTACTCTTATGAAGCATGTGTAATATTGCTTACTTAAATACAGTGGTTATAATAACCACAGTATAATGATCCGCTCATATAAAGTCAAATAAAACCCTTCTGATCCTCCCTAAAAACCATTCGGTGAGCCTGTACAATTCCAAGTGCCTGACGGCGTTTTAGCTATCTCCCTGCTGTGCTGTCCTTTTCTTCCCGACGGGAAAACCAGGTCGCAAGCAGCGAGCCGGAAATATTGTGCCACACGCTGAAAATTGCACTCGGCACAGCGGCAATCGGATTAAAATGAGCCGCTGCCAGCGCAGCGCCCAGCCCGGAATTTTGCATCCCTGTTTCCAGCGTAACGGCTTTGCGTTTGGACAGATTCATTCCGAACAGCTTGGCAAACCAATACCCGAGCAGGAACCCGATGCCGTTATGCAAAATCACCACAGCAAAAATAATCGGGCCGGTTTCCAAAATCTTGCCTCTGCTGCCTGCGACTACAATAGCCACGATCAGCACAATAGCCAGCGTCGATACGAGCGGCAGTGCCTTGACACTTGCTTCAGCCTGTTTACGGAACAGCGATTTGACGATAACCCCCAGCACAATCGGTACAATAACCACGACGAGAATATCCATAATTAGCGACTTTGCATCAATATTCATCCACCGTCCAGCAAGCAGGCTGATCATGGCCGGGGTTGCCAGTGGCGCGATCAGCGTCGACACCGAAGCAATGGATACTCCCAGCGCCACGTCGCCTTTTGATAAAAGGGTCATCACGTTGGAAGCGGTGCCGCTTGGGCAACACCCTACCAAAATAACACCAACAGCAATATCTGGCGGTAGCTGCAATACCAGCGCTAACGCAAAAGCCAAAAACGGCATGATTAGATAATGCCCAACTACACCAATAGCCACATCAACCGGACGCCGGAATACTTCACGAAAATCAGCCGAGGACAGCGTCATCCCCATACCGAACATCACGATGCCAAGGAATAGCTGTATGTATCCTTTCAGTCCTGTAAACGCCGCAGGAAAGAAAAATCCCAGACATGCAAATAAAAGTACCCAGATCGAAAAGGTTCCTCCTACGAACTTTCCCGCTTTTTCCAAACCATTCATCCCTCTTGTCTCCTTACTTCTAGTGATTAAAATTTTTATCATTGGACTACATATGACAGCATATACATACACCTTTTTAATAAAATATTTGTAGCATGAAACTTTTCCCGGCAAGGACATATTTGGTAGCAAAGTGGGTATATTCATAGTAGAAGATTGTGACCAGTCGGTCATTCCACGGTTCATTATTCATTGAGGAGGAGATGCCCTATGTCACGAAGCCATTCATTGAAATGGTGGAATATCATTGCGTTTATCGCTGTCATCGTCATTAACATTCTGGCTTCCACACTTCCCATCGGCGGAAGAAGCACTGCTGCCGTATCCAATATGTATCCTACCCTGCTGACACCTGCGGGTTATGCCTTTTCCATCTGGTCGGTTATTTACTTGCTGCTTGCCTGCTTTATTGTGTATCAGGCTACATCGGCAGGACAAACCAAGACGAGCGTTCAGTCTATCGGTTTTTTCTTTATTTTAAGCTGTATCTTCAACATGATCTGGATTTTTTTGTGGCAGTATGTATATGTAGAGTTGTGTGTGATCGTCATTATCCTGTACTTGCTCTCTCTGGCTGTCGTATATGTACGCTCTCGTACGCCGCAACCAACCCTCGGGAAATGTGGTTCGTCAAGCTACCGTTCAGTCTGAACCTTGGCTGGGTATCCGTCGCTACCATCATCAACATCGCGGTGGCACTGGAAAAGAACGAGTGGAACGGCTGGGGACTCAGCGATACCACATGGGCGATCATCTTCCTGTTCATTGGCACCGTGCTTGCTATCATGGTCAGCTTTCCATATCGTGACAGCATTTATCCACTTGTGTTCGTGTGGGCTTATGTCGCCATCGCCATCAAGCATCCGGACAATGAAAACGTGCGGCTGGCTGCATTCATTCTGGCCGCAATCATCCTGGTGTACTCGCTTTGGCTGTTCTTTGCCCGTAACCGGGACCGGGACTAAAGGAATCTCATCACGTATACCACAGGCATAAAAGAACTTCCATTTCCACATCATGTGTGGATTTTGGAAGTTCTTTTGTATTCCTTAGCCTATTCGCCCTTCAAGGCGATAACTTCAATCTCCACCAGTGCATCCTTCGGCAGACGAGCTACCTCCACCGCACTACGAGCCGGATACGGTTGTTCGAAGAAAGAGCTGTATACTTCATTTACGCTGACAAAGTCGTTCATATCTTTCAGGAATACGGTCGCTTTCACGACTTGGTTCAGGCTGCTTCCAGCTGCTTCCAGAATAGCTTGTACGTTGCTCAAGGACAGACGAGCCTGCTCCTGTACATCTTTACCGAACTCACCTGTTGACGGATTCAGTCCAAGCTGTCCTGAGGTGTAAATAAAACCGCCCGCCTCTACAGCTTGGCTATAGGGTCCGATAGCGCCGGGCGCTTTTTCAGTAGCAATTGTTTTTTTCATATGGGTTGAATGCTCCTTCCTAATACTGGTTCTCCGTATTATAGCACGGGAAGTCCAAAGCCACTATTCCGCATTAATGGATTACAGCATAACGGGTCCCCCCCCAAGGTACCCTGTTATGGCTGTGCTTTAATTTTACACATTTTTATCGGCACCCGTTTTTGTTTCGGGTTCATCCTCACCGGGTGTCAGCTCAGCTCCGATGACCCGAATGATATCATTCGGATAAATATGTACGCCGCTCGCATGCGCGAGAGCGATTCGTACCATAGCCCGTGCGATCACCGAGGCCGGGATGGCGCGGTAGGAAGCCAGTTTGCCTGTCATCACGCCATCCAGTGCCTTCATCACGACGGCCGCGGCGGCTTCGCCAAAACGACGTTCGGGCCTTGTGCCTAAAATCAGCGACGGACGGAACAAATGCAACGCAGGCAAGCCAATATCGGCAAGCGCCTCCTCAGCCTCACCCTTCGTACGGTTGTAAAACACGCGCGATTCCGGGTCCGCTCCCATCGAGGAGATGGCGAGCATCTGCACCGCACCGGCCTCTTTGCCCAACCGGGCGGTCAGAACCGGATAGTCCAGATCCACCTGACGAAACTGCTCCTTGGAGCCAGCCTTTTTCATCGTCGTCCCGAGGCAGCAAAAAACATCATCAACCCCCTCGAAGGCGGATGCTGCTTCCAGCGGCTGCTCCCAGTCGATGAGTGCCTGCTCCAGCTTGGGATGCTTGATTTCCAGCGCACGTCTGCCCACAACCATGACGCGGCTGTATTCCTTTTGCACCAGCAGCTCCCGTACAACATAACCCCCGACAAGCCCCGTTGCACCCACGACGACCGCTTTACGCTCCACGATAGACCTCCTTATGCCTGTCACCTGTAACGCACCTGCTCCTGCACTTGTTTACTAGGCTAATTTAAACGGCTGTTCTCCCGCCTCTCTGCTTTTAGACGGACACATGGGCAGGTACAGGGAAAAGGTGCTTCCCTTGCCCTCCTCACTCTCCAAACGTATAAAACCGCCCAACAAGCGGGATAAATCACGACTGATCGATAGTCCCAGCCCGGTTCCTCCATATTTGCGGTTAATGGAACCGTTCGCCTGCTGGAATGCCTCAAAAATAACATGCTGCTGGAGCTTGGAAATACCGATGCCCGTGTCTTTTACCGCAAATACAACCCAATCTCCCTCCTGCCCCTTTCGTTCCAGATGCTGTGTGCTGATCTCCAGCAATACACTTCCCTCATGAGTGAACTTAAAAGCATTAGATAACAAGTTGCGCAAAATTTGCTGTACACGTTTGGCATCGGATCGAATTTCATCCGGTATATCGCCATGCTCGTTCAAGCTGAATTCAAGCTTCTTGTCCTTGGCAGTGACTTCAAAATGCATCATCATCACCTGCGCAATCTCGCGCACACTGATCGGCTCACTGACGATTTCCATCCGCCCTGCCTCGACTTTGGACAAGTCCAGAATGTCATTGATCAACTGGAGTAAATCATGCCCCGAAGCATAGATCAGCTCGCTATACTGGTAAAGCTCGTCCTCATCCAGTTCTTTTCCCTGCTCGTTGATGATCTGCGCCAGATTAATAATGCTATTAAGTGGTGTACGCAGCTCATGCGACATCGTTGCCATAAAATCCGATTTATATTGGGAAGCCACCATTAACTGTCTGGCCCGTTCTTCCAAAATGATTTTCGTCTTCTGTAACTCATCGCGTTGTTCCGATAATAGCTGATTGGCCTGTATAATCTGATAATTACGCATCTGCTCCATCTGGAAATCACGTAAAATCAGCGCAAATAAAAAGCTGAGTACAATGCCAATAGGCAAAGTGAGAGGAACAACCTCCGCCACATAATAGCGCCATGGAATGACGCCCAGAAAGGCAATATTCAACGTATTTACGATATTAACCGCTAAAATAGTCACTGATGCCTTAATAATCAGACGGCAGGTGGAACGGCGCATCCAGTAGTTCAATCCGGCGCACAGCATGCCCAGAATGCTCATATTCAGAAAGCCGACCCACGCCGCCATATTCACCCCGAAGGTAAACCTTGTAAGCCCGATCGCTACCCCGATAATAATAAGTGTATAGGAGCGGGGATACACCAACGCCGCGATAATCAACGGAACAAAGCGCAGGTCAAAAATAACCGTCTCACTAAAGTTAAAACCGAAGCAAGAGCTAACCCATCCGCCAAATACCACCAGCAGTACCGAGCTGATATATTTAAATCGCGAAGAGGTACGACTCAACCCATATTTATAAATCACGTTCGCCACATAGGCAACGGCAATCAGCATCCCCAGATTCATTAGAAACATCATTGAAAACTGCATGGACTCACACTCCCATAGCGCGAAAAATTGGATGCCAGGCCTATGCTGACCGCTTTTGCTTTTCTCGTATATCATAACATGAAGCTTCAGCTTTCGACATGTCAAAGATGCGTACATCCCTATATAAAAAGACGAACCGCAACGGCTCGCCCTGGTGGATATACAGTATAGGGTCAACTCATGATGCCCTTGTTCCGGCGCCATTCTTCGACAAATAATTCAGCAAAGTAAGGGTCCCACTGGGTTCCTTTTCCCTCTTCCAATATCATAACCGCTTTTTCTTTCTGCATACCCTTCCGGTATGGGCGGTCAGACGTCATCGCATCATACGCATCCGCTACCGCGATGATCCGTCCAAATAGCGGGATATCCTCCCCGCAGAGCTGGTCTGGATATCCTTTGCCATCATAACGCTCATGGTGCGAACGCACGCCGGGCAAATAAGGAGCCATGGCATCAGCCGGCTCCACCTGGCGGAGAATGCTTTCTCCCATGACCGGGTGCATTTTAATCTGGTCAAATTCCTCGTCCGTCAGCTTGCCATCCTTGAGCAGCACGGCATCGGCTACGCCGATTTTGCCGATATCATGCAGCAATGCCGTTTTGCGCAAAAGGTCGAGCTCCATCTCGTTCAAGCCGCCCCTTCGCCCAATAATCACCGAGTATTCAGCCACACGCAAAGAATGTCCTGCGGTATAAGCGTCCCTCGCATCCAGTGCTGCCGCCAAGGTGGCGAAATAACTTTCCTGTAGCTGACTGTTTTTGTCTTCCCGTTCCTTCAATCCCTCGACCATGATGTTAAAGCCTTCAACCAGCTTCGCAAATTCGTCAGAGTACAAATCGCTAGCCTTATCGTTCAGGCGGCCTTCCTTCACTTCATTCATCTTTTCCAGCAAATGGTGAATTGGCCGCTCAATCTCACGGGTTAACAGCCAACCTCCCAGATAAGCAAAGGCCACACCAAATAGTAAAATCGTGCCCGCCCATACCCAATAGGAGCTGGAAAGCGTCTCATCCAGACGTTCCAGCCGAATCTGCGTAGCCAGGCAAAACAAAAACAGCGGAAAAGCACCAATCAACGTTGCACTCAGCTGAAATTTGTGCCGGAGCGATAGTAATACCCGTCCCCGAAGCGATATGTTAATTCCATATTTCTGATAAGTTCGGTCTCTAATTTCTATCAGCAACGGACGGATCGCCCTCATCGTCAGAAAAAATTCAATCATCGCGTGCATCGAAGCAACCAGACAAGCCCCTATACAGGCAATTCCCACATAATAGAAGGGCAGGGTGAGCTGTTTGGTATGAATCATCCATATGGCCATACCAGCAACCGGGATGGAAAAACCGAGCAAATGCGGTCCCATAATACGTAACACAGACAGAATAGGCAGACGGTGAATCCGTATATACATCGCTTCTACATCCTCGAACGTCGTCCGCTTATCCAGAAAAAAGTGACGAACTGGTCCCAAATGCATCCTAAATACCAGCGTTTCGCAAACAATCATAATAATACTGGAAAAAGCAATGATCTTCATAAGACCTAAAAATTCATAATGGGCTACATTTAACGTGGAAAATAAAAAAATCGCGCCTACCAACAGAACAGCTATAAACGAACCTATAATATAGTTCAGGATAACATGCTGAATAAAACGCTTATAGATCGGCAAAATGCTACCCCTCTTTTCATCCGTACACTCACAAAACATCTTGTTTATTCAATATCGGAGTCCGGTCGGCAAAAGTTAACCTTCTTGCTTGAGCAATTTGCATAAATCCTATAAGCGAATTTTAATCAACCATATATAGATTGAGAAATTGCAGCCTTGCATTTCAGAATCGTTCTTGCTATACTATTAAAGTATGTATTAAACCCCATAGGATTCCGCGCAACAAGCTATACTCCTAATCACCGCATGGAGCTTCTCCAAATTTTATGTATAACCCTAATGTAGAATTTTGAGCTTTTGCCGAAGATTTTCACATTCACACTGGCGCGGTCATCGGAGCCGCAAGGACGAAAGAGAGGTAGGGCTTTTGTCGTTTGGAAAATGAGCAGTGGAATCGGACTGCCCCTTATGAACATGCTGACCATATTATGCAAGGCAGCAGGGTTGAATATATATTATGCCGTCGAACCATGAAGTTCGAGCAGGCCGTGCAGTTCACGCAAGCTGCACCCATCCTCCGGATGATCCCCGGGGATTTTTAATGTACATAGGTATTCTGTTAAGCACCATCGAAAGCATCTATAGCCAAAAAATGACCCTGCCAATACATCGGCAGGGTCTATAGCTTGATCAAAAAGGGGTTAATAAGGTCATTATAGTCACTCTTTCTTAAAACTAAATGATATGCACCTTAAAAACTCATTAATTTTTTCCAGCTTTGAGTTCTACTTAATAATTCGTCCAGTATTCTGTGCCGCCCTGCGGCGTGGTTGGAGTAGTTGTGCGCCCTGTTTCCGGGCGGGTGAACCTATCCGTTGAAGGACGCTCCCACCCTTCCAGCAAGACCACATGCTGAGTACTGGAGTTATTTTCCCATGTAATATAACGCTCCTGTTCCATATGCCGCAAAGCGGCTGTAATCTCGCTGTCCCTCTTCCCCGTTTTGATGGTCAATTCCGTCATCGTCGGCATATGGCGATGCTGGGCAAAATAGTTATACAAAATCCGTAACAGCTTTCGTTCCAAATCAGGCAACATCGTCTTTCCTCCCATCATAAAGAACATATGTTCCCATTATAGCACATAAAAATGCACCCTCCTACTGGAAGCTGCATTTTGGACTTTTACGTCCGTTTCAAATTCAGTTTTTTCTTTCTCCTGACGACCAACAGAACGCAGCCACCAAACAATTCCACCCACGCTTCCTAGTGCAAGAACCGTCAGGAAAATAATATAGAACAGATGAAATCCACGATCACTCATGGCAATCGCCTCCTTACTTTATGTATACACTTCCCAACTAATCCTGTAAACCTCTTTTTGGAGCTCAGCTTTATTTTTTTCCAAACGCTCCACAACAGGTATCTTCTTGAGGTAAATCGGTACATGCTAATTAAATATGGTTAATACCAAATAAGAGACAGACCAAGGAGGGTATCGAATATGAAATTTCTATTGATCGTCATCATCGTCGTGCTGGTTGTTGTATTGTTCATGAGAAGACGCAGATAAACGAAGACATCCCGCATTGTTGAAAAAAGGATACAAAAAGGGCTTTCGGCCAAAGACCAAAAGCCCTTTTTCATCTGAGGTTAAGGCTGAATTACGCCTTGTTTTTCTTGCTATATTTAATGAAAGCAATCACAATCGTTACGGCAAACAATATTCCAGTAACTACCCAAGTTGTTAAAAATGCCATGCCCGAACCAACATTAGCGCCCATCGTCGGGTGCTTCACCGCTGTAAGTACTGAACCTTGCACCATAAATATCGTACAAAATAAAACGATGGGCACCAGAAGAATTGTACTCGCAGTCCTCCGGTTACCTGATACCGCAATCACGCTTAGAGCGGAAATTACCAAAATCACAAAATATATAGTCGCTTCCCACAGCATAGAAGTGCTCACCGTCCGATCTTTTTTCTATCCATTTGTAAATGTCACTTCTATTGTAACAGACGTCACACAGTGAACCAAGCCATAATTTGAAATGAAAAGGGGTAAATCCTGCCGGCAACGTAAATAATGTATAGTAACTACATAAAGACCCCAAAGGAGATGAACCCATGAGAAGTGCAAGTCCCTTTGTCATTGTGAACGATGTCCAGCAAACGGTGGATTACTATCAGTCTGTTTTGGGCGGAGAAATTAAAGTACTGAACAAGCAGGAAGACAAGCTTTTACACGCTGAGCTTCACTTGGGCAGCAGTCACATCCATTTTTCCGATTCCTATGGTAAACCGCTGAGAGCCCAACATGTACAAATCATTCTCGATTTTGACAGCGAAGAAGAGCTTAAGCAGGCTTACCATGCACTGGCAGAAAAAGGTGCCGTTGACGTAGAGCTTCAAGATACTTTTTTTGGTGCCCTGCATGGCGAAGTGACAGACCATCTCAATCACATTGGTTGGGTTATGAACTATTTTAAAAACCGCCGTCCTTGATCTGTTGTACAAATAACCACAAGTCTCTTTCATTTGCACGGCTGAAAACGAGCCATTGCAGGACACAAAACTTGGCAGATTCCAAGCAAAAAAGGACAGCATCGGCGCTGTCCTGCTTGTATTCTTCTACCACCACTAATGACCGTTAACAGCAGATTCCATCTACCAATCTTGCCGCCGCAGAAGCTCCACCTGCTACCCTCTGCTCACTTAACTACTGCTGGCTGGCCGCGATCGCCTGCTCCAAATCGTACAAAATATCGTCTATCGCTTCCGTCCCGACAGATAAACGCAACAGCTCTGGCTTGACTCCAGCAGCAACCTGTTCCTCCGCATTCAACTGTTGATGGGTTGTGCTAGCCGGATGAATGATCAGAGATTTGGAATCACCTACATTTGCCAGATGGGAAAATAGCTTCACATTTTCAATCAGCTTGCTTCCCGCCTGACTGCCGCCTTTAATGCCGAAGGTCAGGATCGCCCCTTGCCCTTTCGGCAAGTATTTTTGGGCTAACTCGTAGGATGGGTGGCTTGGCAATCCAGTGTAGCTGACCCATTCCACATCCTTGTGGCCTTCGAGATATTGCGCTACCTTCAAAGCATTCTGGCTATGTCTTTCCAGCCGCAGATGGAGTGTCTCCAAGCCCTGAAGCAGCAGCCATGAGTTGAACGGTGAAATAGCTGCTCCCAGGTCACGCAGTAGTTGTACCCGCGCCTTGATAATGTATGCAATAGGCCCCACCGCCTCGGTGTATACAACCCCATGATAGCTCGGGTCCGGCTCGGTCAGTCCCGGGAAACGGCCACTTGCTTTCCAGTCAAACTTGCCGCTGTCCACGATCACCCCACCGATGGACGTTCCGTGTCCGCCAATGAATTTCGTCGCAGAATGCACGACAATATCCGCTCCGTATTCAATGGGACGCAATAAGTACGGGCTTGGGAACGTGTTATCTACAATTAACGGAATACCGTATTCATGCGCAATCGCTGCTACAGCTTCCACATCCAGCACATTGCCCTGTGGATTGCCAATCGTTTCGGCAAATAACGCCTTCGTTTTATCCGTAATGGCTTTGCGGAAGTTCTCCGGGTCATCCGAATCCACAAAATGCACCTTAATGCCCAGCTTCGGCAGCGTCGTGGAAAACAAATTATATGTACCGCCATATAGACTGGATGCCGACACAATTTCATCCCCTGCTCCCGCAATGTTCAGGATGGAAAAGGAAATGGCTGCCGCTCCCGAAGCCGTTGCCAACGCGCCAGCCCCTCCCTCCAGAGCTGCGATCCGCTGCTCGAACACATCCGTGGTCGGATTCATCAGGCGCGTATAAATGTTGCCGAACTCTTTTAGCGAAAACAAATCAGCCGCATGCTCGGCATCCCGAAATCCATACGAGGTGGTTTGGTATAACGGAACAGCGCGGGCAAAGGTAGTAGGATCAATTTGTTGTCCGGCATGGACAGCGAGAGTTTCGAATGACAGCTTACGATCTTCTGACATGGTTATTTCCTCCCTTGTTATACGTGCTGTATGAATCTTCTCTTTCTGTATGCGCAATCATGAATGATTTTTCAATCATTCTCGCACAAAAAGAACGATTTGGGAAGATAATTCTCATTATTCAGGTAGGAAATTATAAATTTTCTAAAACATCAGGTTTCAGACCGGAAGGTTTTGCCCAACTGCTCACCAAGGCCGAAATAATGGCGGAAGTTATAGATGAGTGGGCTCCACTTTGCCGGATCAATGTGGTTATCACCGAGGATCATATCCTGATGAACATGCACCTGTACAGCTTGGGTTTCAACGATTGCAAAATAAGGAGAATGATCAGGAATCCGTACATCCCTCACCTTCGCTTCAATTTGAATAGGGGATTCCCTAATTCGAGCGGGCTTGACCACATTAGAGTCAATCGAAGTTAGTCCGCTAATCTCATACTTGTCTTTCTGATAGGTAAAGCCATTTTGTTGCTTATCCTCGGGTACGGGATTTTTGCCCGTGTAGGGGGCCAACCGCTCCACATGCTCCCATAAGGCAGGTCCCGGAATGTTAATCACACATTCGGGATGCCGCTTCATATTTTCAAACGCTTTCCCACCTATTCCAATACCCAGTACGACACAATCTCCCAATGCCCATGAGGAGGAAATAGGGCTGATATTGGTCGTTCCATCCTCATTCAGCGTGTTGAGTAAAATCACAGGGGTTCCATAATATAAAATGCTAGGTTTAATCGTTTTGATGTCTGGGCTGAAATTCATTTGATTCATTTGGTCCATTATCCCTTCTCCTTCTGTTCAGATCTGCCTCCTTATTGTAGAATATAAATACTTCAATCTTCATCGAAGTATGGATTACAAAGGAGGATAACTGTGCCATGAGCGCCAAATCAAATGTAGCCATGATTGCTTCTCTCGTCAGCGAGCCTTCCCGCGCAGCCATCTTAACCGCCTTATTAGACGGCAGATTTCATCCTGCAAGCGAGCTGGCCCATATGGCAGGCATCAAACCACAAACCGCCAGCTTCCATTTGGCTAAAATGACCGAGGCTCAAGTCGTTACTGTGGAGAAACAAGGGCGTCACCGTTACTACGGCATTCAAAATCCCGAAGTTGCCCGGGTAATGGAGTCATTTTTATCCATAGCTCCACCTGTTCCAATCAAGTCATTCCAGCATGCTTCCGAAGACAAAGCCATACGTCAGGCAAGAACCTGCTACGATCATCTGGCAGGTCATTTAGGTGTACAGCTAACGGCTTCTCTCATTCAAAAAGATTACATTTCGCAGGATCGGGACGGGTTCTCTGTTACTGAAAAAGGGAGGGCGTTCTTTGCAGACTTTCAAATTGACCTTGAAGCAACGAAAAAAAAGCGCCGCTCCTTCTCATATAAATGCATAGATTGGAGTGAACGACGCCACCATCTGGCCGGAGCCTTGGGGAATGCTCTTTTGGACAGATTATTAGAATTAAACTGGATTCAACGCCTGCCCAAAACCCGGGCAATATACATTACAGCAGATGGTGAGAGAGGTTTTAAAGAAGTATTTTCGATAGAGATCGGGAAGGATAATTCTGAGCTGTAGTCCTTTATTTAGCGTATATTCGTTTACGTTGTTCTTCCACAAGCTGAGCCAGTTCAGGAGTAGCATATCCGGCAGGATAGAAGGCTTTAGATTGGATATGATAGGCAAGGTTTCTCGTTGATCCGTCTTTCATTTCAATTTGGAGATAGTAGCTGTTCCCTTGTACATTTGGTCAAATGGAACGTAGTTCAGTTTAGGATAGGCTTCGGAAAAATGCGATATAAAATTGCGCCAACTTTCTCCCCTTTGTGCAAGCTACTATTGTCGTTCTCATAGCTCGCCCTATAGGTAACGCCATTCCATTTTGCTAAAGATGCGTAATCAATAGTTACATTTGAACACTCTTTTTCGTGCTTATCCGATGGCCCCACTTGTGTGGATTCTACAGACGATTTTTCATGTTCCTCGTCCTTCGCTGGCGTGCAGCCGGATAATAGTAACACTGCTGTACTAGCTACTGCTATAGTTCGTCTAAACAACGTGAAGCTGTTCATTGATCATCCCCCCCTGAATACTCAGACGGGTTCACATCCTGAATGGTTACTAACCACTGGACTGATTTATAAATTTCGACACCTGTTTAGGATTTAAAAGATATGGTCTTGGCGCACCTCCTGTTGGGGAATACTGTGTCCCAGTCTGAAGGATTACGTTTAATTATTTATGCTACACATCAGCGACAGCATATCAGTGCATGATTTCTTTCTTATTCACCTTAACACCTGATAAAGATTGATCAAACATATCGAGAATAAAAAGGAAGCGCTCAGCTTCACGAAATACATGATCAGCTAATAAAGGATGGATAATACTTTTTATTCGGCATTCGTCGATTAAATCACGCGCTGTTTTCTTAAAATCACGCAAGGACTTAACAGAGACACGGTTTTCATCAACAAATTGACTCAAGAGTGGAACGGTCTGCGACTGTGGCCGCATATGACTTAAATCAATTGCTTGAAACATCAGTGTATCAAAATCATTGCTAAACTCCCTAGCTTGTTCAACCAGTTTACGTTCGGATGGATCAAGCAAATGGCCTATAAATTTTGCGTGATCGGCCATGATTTTAAGAAAAATACATTTTCATCAATAATTGCATCGGGTAATGGTTCGAGCTTTCCCGAATTGAGTTCCTCTAAACGGTTTCTGAAATAATTCGCTTCCCGGCTCACATGATCTACCAGTAAAGGGAAATTGGTTTGTCCGGGAAGCTTGCATTGCAATATAAGGCCCAATACCATTCTCTTAAACGCCCAAATATTAGTCGCCGCATTCCGGACCTCCGTATTAAACTCTTTGATTGTGTGAGGGTCTGTATCGATATTAAAACCGTGTGATCTTCTCTCAATATCCTCAAAAATAGCGTAAAACTGATTGGCTTCTGTAATGAGTTGAGTATCTTCAGCTCTAAAACCTAACCCCAAAAAAATGAATGCTCCTTCATGATCCTGGACCAAAATCGTATCTCATCCAATGAGCGTGCAACGAATGCATCCAAGCATATCCCTCCTCTATGTGAGCAAAAAGCACTTACTTAGTCATATGGAATATGCCTTGTCATTATGTATATCGAATCCCACGTCTAATACTAATCTAATTCCGTAGTTGTTTAGAAGTTTTGATAGAAGATGACTTTTTTAATGGACATTCACCCAACAATATGAGTTCGAATAATGTAGCACTGCAGATGCATGTGGTATACAAATTTATCGAAAAAAGGAGTGAAATATTATGTTTCCTATTCAACGGGCGTATTTCCTTATGTAATACAACCATACGATCATTATTGGCGATCGGATCAAGTAACACCTGCTCATCTAATGACCAAAAATCCCCATTGTGTAAGCAAGGCGAAGGTTGAATTGAAAAGCTTCATGCGTATGCTGTGGGAACAACATATCGCCTAGTTAGAAGATCGCTCATTCCAACAAAAAAGCGCGACCTCCAAAAAGCTTGGAAGCCGCGCTGTGCTTGAGTTTCATAGAATGCTGGTGAAGGGAATTGAACCCCCGGCCTACGCATTACGAGGTGCGTCGAAATAGAGTTTTAATAGGTTTTAAAAGGGGCCTATAGCCTGCACTATCAAGAATAAGGTTCCTACTGGTAGTGTAGATATCCGTATTTCGGTAGAAGATTTGGTAGAAGAAAAGTCGTGATAAAATGTGCGAAGTACCCTGCCGTAACGAACAGGTTACTTCGCTTTATTTAGAGTATTCACTTACTTCAAACGTTAGGATACGATCATACAGCATGTAGTCCTTACGACTGCTGAATGGGCCTTTATTGTTGTCGTGTTTGTTGATTGCGTATGAAGCCGATCCAGAACCAGCCTGCTTGCCTTCGTACCAGGCAATTAAGTCATTGACTTCTCTCATGCTCAGGTCGAATTCTTTTTCTAAGCCGGTTGTCATTACAAAACAAAATAAAAATCACCATATCTATAACAGTAAAGCACCTTACTATGCTCTAAAAATTTAAATTCACTATTAAACTTATATTTGAATATATAGACATTAATGTTTATACATCCCTTTAATTCGGTTCTATAATTCAGTTGTTATTACATATATTTAGGAGGAAGTCATGAATAATATAATGTTCAAAAAGTTTGGGAGTATCTTGTTAGCCTTATTCATTGGAGTTTCCGTGTTCTCATTATTTCCTGTAGTTACAAAAGCAGAAACTGCCAATGTGACCTGGTCAGATGGATCTCTAACAAAAACAATTCCTGAATGGAATCAAACCGATATTGCTAATGTAGGTAAAAGCTCAGGGAAATGGTATTAGGAAGTAACCCTTAATAAAGGAAGCGGCGATATCGGAGTCGCAAATTCAGACAAGAAAAAACAAATCAGGTACACTGGTTATCATGGAGATAGTAATGGTCCTACGAGCCAATCTTTTAGCACAGGAACTTATAATTACGGGGCCGTTTATACAGTAAATGATGTCATTTCGGTCGCTTTAGATCTAAGTAATAATACAATAACCTTTTACAAAAATGGAGTTTCACAAGGTATTTCTAAGTATACTCCTTCTTTATTAGGCGATACTGTATATCCCTACATAAGAAACGATCAATTAAATGGCTCTGTTGTATATACTGCTAATTTTGGGGCAAGTGAGTTTAAATATCCAATGCCTGAAGGTTTTCTGCCTTATCAAGATTCGGGCTCATCTACAACACCTGACCCATCCACAACACCTGATCCATCTACAACACCTGATCCATCTACAAAGCCTGATCCGTCGGATACAGATGGTTCCTCGCAACCAACTGGCGACCGATCTATTCTAACTGTAACGATGGACAATGGGTTTGATAAAGAATTCGATCTGAGTAAAAAAGAACTCAATGCCTTCATCGCTTGGTATGATGCTAAAGATGCTGGCAGAGGTGCTTCATTCTTTGCCATTGATAAACACAATAATAACAAGGGTCCATTCAGCAACCGTAAGGACTACGTAATATTCAACAAAATCCTTACATTTGAAGTAAGCGAGTATTCAACTAAATAAACATTAATAAGGACTTCATATCGGCTAACATGCCAATGAAGTCCTTCTTTACATTTACTCTAATCTCGAAATCACGCCTAAATTGCACTACTGGGCAATACACTTTTCTAGACCAAAGGTTTCAAACTGTTTGCAAATCGCTTATTTCAACAAAAAAAGCGCGGCTTCAAAAAAAAACTGGAAGCTGCGCCTAAGTTTAATAAAATACTCTCGAATGAGTGTCCGTGACGTATTCAGTAGTCTTTTTCAAACAGATAGAAACCTACACTTGGCCCCCAACTTTGTTTGGATTTAGATCAATATTTCTAGTGTACACTTTGTTATTAATAAGACTAATGATGCTGTTAACTATAATTGAAGTAAGTACCGTTAACAACGTTAACCACAACAGGATCAAGATAGATACCTTGGGAAAAAAGACAATACTCTGAAAATAATAATAACAAAAAAAGGTGTGGGTTAACCAAATATTCATTGAATTTTTACCTAGGTAAGCAAAAGGTCTGGTTAGTTTTAATTTATTCATTAAATGAATACTAACGAGGATAAATACAGGGGCTATTATAATATCAATCGTTGTCTTCTCAAATATTTGACTCGTAGTACGAAAGCGAAATAACACTACAATTATTATAATATCAAATAGTATATTATTGAATATTATGGAATTATAAATCTTACTCATCCATGAATACAATTTATATTTAGCAAAGAACAACCCTATCAGAAACGGCAACTGCCAATACATAATACTGTAATAATTTCCTTGTGAATATGAATTATAAAAAATAAGACCGGCAATTAGTAGAGTTACCCACGCGTTACGTTGAAAGGCTTGGAAGGTGACCGGAAAAATTAATAGCAGCAGAATATAATCATATAAAAACCACCACTCACCATTATATGAACTTGATAGTGCTATAAAATTCCGCAAAAAATCCATTATTGAATTATTTTGAAATCTATCAGAATTTCCAAAGAAGTATAGACCGGCTGGAATAAAAAGCAAAAAAACAACCCAGTAATTTATCATTATTTTGCTTAATCTCGTAAAGCTTTTCTGCAATAAATGATGTGGATTTTGAATATTGCTCTTATATAACCCATAACCACTTAAAAATAAAAAATAGATATTGCTATTTGGCCAAAATGTCCTAGATAGAACTCCCCTCTTTCATGAAATAAACTAAATAATGAAACATAGTCGTACTTTATTCTGTCAGGAAAAGCAAAGAGGTGATGAATCAAAAGTAGTATTACAGCAATACCTTTTGCAATATTTGTTTCTGCAAGCTTTAATTCCTTATCATGGTGCACACAATATCCTCTTTTCTAGTTGTAATTGAATAGAGATATATTAGCACAAACAAAAAATATAGAATATTTATTTTTTTTAATGCCATCACACCCTCCATTTTTACACAAAAAAACACGGCCTCCAAAAGCGTAGAGATCGCGCTGTGCTTGAGTTTGTAATGTGTTGGTGAAGGGAATTAAACCCCCGGCTTTGCGACATAGTCTGATCTGACAGACTGAATCATTTATACAATTTTTAGCAATGCAGTACGTCCGATATCACATATTAATGAAATGCCTCTAGAATAGAATGAGCCACAGTTTATTATCATTGATGTAAAACTTGAAAAGTATTACACATTCAACACCAATATTCGATAATAAAGGTAACAAGATAAAATGAGCAACTACCTCAACCGATGAGGATACTCACAGGAGAATTCATCATGTCAAAGAAAGTTTTATTGATTACTCTACTTTCTGTAGTTCTAACAGCTTGTGGAAGCAATATAAAAGAAGAAACAACAAAAGCAGGGTCTAATTCTTCAAGTACATCCTTTGCTACAGAACAAACAGCGAGCAATGAGAATACTGCTCAGCAAAGTTCTAAAAATAATCAGGTCACAGATCAACAATATTTATTTGCCGAATTCATGAAAAATGGGACACCTGTTTTAACAGAAGATCAAGCTTCTATGGAGCAAGCATCTTACGACTTCATTGTTAAAAACAGTGACTTATTTCCTTCAACAGATAAAAGCAAAGTCATTAATCTAGTAGACAAATCTGTAACAACAAAACACTTAAATAAAAATCTGAATTTATACTTAAACAAATTTGTAAAAATAAGCGGCGATGTAATAGATATAGAAGAAGATAACATTGCTGCAGGGACAATGGCTATCGTTTATATTAGTGATGAAAATGATAATACAGTAATGGCAGTATATCCAGGTGCAAGTGGAGAAATCTTTGAAGGAGACGTTGCTTCAGTTATTGGAGTTCCTATCGCTAATTTTTCGTATGAAAATGTTTCAGGTGGTTATACGAATACTACACTGTTAGCAGCTTCTTTTCTTTCAAAAGAAAATCAATAATTTTAACAAAGTAAGCCCTTCGGGGCTTTTTCTTTTAAATCACAACAGAATTGGTGAAATTAAGTGCGTTCCGGTAAAGTTCCCGTAAGATACTTAATTTTTCGAGAAATTGTATATTCACTATGAAAAGCGATCTTTCAGGTGAGATTGTGACTCCTTCCGATGGACAATGGATTGGATAAAGAGTTCGATCTGAGCAAAAAAGAACTGAATGCCTTCATCGCTTGGTATGATGCTAAAGATGCCGGCAGAGGTGCTTCATTCTTTGCCATTGATAAGCATAATAACAACAAAGGTCCATTCAGCAACCGGTAGGACTACGTAATCTTCAATAAAATCCTTACCTTTGAAGTAAGTGAGTATTTAACTAAATAAACAACAAGAAGGACTCTATCCGGCTAAATGCCCATTGAGTCCTTTTTTTACATTTACTAGACTAAAGGTTTGCAAACTGTTTGCATTCTCCTCACTCCAACAAAAAAGCGCGGCCTCCAAAAAGCTTGGAAGCCGCGCTGTGCTTGAGTTTCATAGAATGCTGGTGAAGGGAATTGAACCCCCGGCCTACGCATTACGAGTGCGTTTAATCTCCGCTATCATCCCGAAACCTAGACGTAGCCTATGACGGACATTCAGACGATGACCTACGGATTGTACGAAGCCCTACGGTTTGGTATTTTAATACATAGCGATTATAGCACGGGGATATGATCGGAGCAACGCACCTATAAACGAAGAAAAAGCGCCCGCCCCCGAAGAGACGAGCGCTCTATTATTTTCGGAAGTTTATTTTGATACGCCGAAATTTTGTACACCAGATTCCGGGCCGCGCGCAGGGGCCCTTGGGGGTACGGCACTCGCTATCTCCACGCAAAAAGACGCTCATTCAATCGCTTTCGATAGCGTAAATAAGCGTTATTTTCGATCGGACACACGCTGCCATACGTGCCCCCGTCCGCCTTTTATGCAGCCGATATTCACGGACATGTTCACAAAATCCATATTATGCGAACAAGTCTGCGCTCGGAAGCCGCGCCGTTATGCGGTTCCTACCGCGTTGTATAAACGTACCGTATTCGCTGTATATACATTACCAGCGTATAAGCCGTATAAATCCCGTAGCTACGCGGCTCTACACCCTATCCAGCCGCCTACCCGCTGGTAACGTATGCAATCAAATACGCTGGTTCTCACGTCCGTTATACATGGCGTATGCAGCCGAAACATATAGCGTAAATCCGCTATGTGTCCGTTCACTCCGAAAAATTCCGAAGGGGTCACGCGTCAGGAGGCTCGTGTAGGAAAATTCACGCTACTTGAACTTTTGTAACACGTTAACTGACGCAGCAACTCTGCACCACTACGCCGCCCATCGCCCATTACGCCCGTTTCTCGTTTACTTTACGATAGACCGGACTCACGGAAAAACCACTCGATATCCCGCGCTGCACGAACGCGAGCCCTTCCGCGATTCTCACGCATTAATTCCTCGGTCCGTCGTTTGATCTCTCGTTTCAGCTCACGTTGAAAGTCCGGCCGTTTACGGTAACGATAAAGCGTCATCCGCGTAATCCCGAGCCGACGCGCTATTTCTTTGTGGCTCGGTCGCTTAACATCGGACAGTAATGCAATAGCCGCGTAGTGAATATCGCTGAGAGGTAGGCGGCGGCTCGATCGCTTATTCATCGCCAGCTTTACGTACTTTCAACGCCTCGATACGAGCTTTGAGCGCTTCAATATCCGTGCCGCTCTCGCTGCTGGCATTCGTAGTCACTTCGACCTTGTCGGACAACATACCGTGAATCTGAAGCACAAGCTTCGCCATAGCCGCATTTTTCTCAGCGATAGCAATTTCCGGTAAGACTGCAATCAACGCAGGCAAATCATCGACATTATTACGGACAATTTGACGTTTTAGTTCCGCCTCAAACGCAGGATCGCGCTTCCACTGGTAAATAGCGGACGGTGTTACGCCGCACTCCTCCGCTATCTCCGTGATTGGTGGGCGCTCCCCCGGCGGTAGTGACAAGTATTGTATCGCGGTATAATGCTTCGCTTCTAGTTTCATATTAACGTATCCCCTTTCGTAAGTAAAAGAGCGAGCCGCAGCCCGCTCGTTATTACGTCGCTAATCTACGCGCCAGAACACCGGCGAGCTTTTCAATATCCGATTCCTCACGAATCGTTGCGTTGATCGTGATGTTTACGTCACCGCGACCGCCGCTTCTCCGATACTCATCCGCTTGCGCACGAGGTAGTACAGTCTCTCCTTTATGGAGTTCCGCGCGGTACCCGTCAAACGGTACGTTATTTAGACCGCCCGAGTGTTTGCCGTCTTTTTTCCATGCGCTAAAGCGATCTATCCCGACAGGAGCGTTACTTCCCGTAGGATTCGCCCCTTGGTAACTAACCTTTCCGCCGGACTTGGACTTATCAGCATAGGCCGCCGATCTTTCTTGAGCCGCGCTTGCCGCCTGTGCAAATTCTGACGCGCCTATACCTAAAACAGCCCCGCCCGCGCCTCCGATTACAGCTCCCCAAGGCCCGAACCTAGATCCGAGGTTTACACCAGCCCCACCGAGAAGAAGCGAGCTGGCTACCGGATTAGAGCCGATTTCCTTGAGAACTCCGGTTACTACAGCCGCACCGATATCGACTCCGACCTTTGTCGCAGCTTGGAGCAAAGGACCGGATGCTTTGAGCGCTTTACCGATCGTGTCACCAATTTTACGACCTGTTTCCTCAAACGCCGCACTACCTCCGTTATCCCACCATTTGTTGAATGTAGCCATCACATCGTCAAAGATAAAAGCAATCTTACTTTGGATGTCGGGAAGCCGGTTGAATGCGGGGTTGTCGATAAAGTGCGACTTGAGGTAGTTTTTAGCGGTATTGACCGTACGCTCGATAGCGGCAGTAATTCGCGGTGTATATTTAACGACAAACTCCGAAGCCGCCTGCGCCAGTTTCTTCAGGATCGGCATCGTCGGAAGCAACGCGGAAATCTGCAACGTTTCGATTGCGCCTTGGAACTGCTCGACCGCACCCGCTGCGCTGTCCATCTTCTTAGTTGCGACCTGGAGCGCGGTTACATTCGCCATCTCCTGTTGGAATTTCTTAACGCCAGCCGCGCCTTCCTTATACAGAATATTTCCCGCACGAATCGCGTCCGACCCAAAGATTTGGTACATGTAGTATTGGCGTTGCTCATTCGTAAGCTTACCGAATCGATTCTTCAGCAAATCCGCTACTTGCGCCAGGTCTTTAATCTTACCTTTATTATCGTAGAACGCGGAGTGAATGAGGTTACTCGCTGTCAGAAACTTCTTCGTTTCCTTTGCGGATTTAGCCGTTCCGACCTTGAGTCCCGTCTGGGCTGCGATGTATTTCTCGATGTCCTTCGTAACCGCCTGGACGGACGTGCCGGTCGACTTTATGCCCTTTTTGGACATGAACGCTAATGCGTCCGTAGTATTAACGGTCAGGAGGTTAAAGTCTTCGAACATGTTGTACGCCTTGTCCGTCATCGGCACTAAGTTAGCGACCATTGTCTTTAGTGACGTGCCTGCGTCCGCGCCTTTTAGCATGTTATTCGCGAACAAACCTAACGCAGTATTCGTGTCTTTAAACGACATTCCAGCGCCATCAGCTACGGAACCAACCGCCGCGAGAGAGTAGCGTAAGTCATGTACGTCAGCGGCGGACGCATTCGCGGTACCGGCAAGGATATCCGCAGCCTTCGCCGCGCTGAGACCGTCCTTTTTGAATCCGTTGAGAGAGTTCGACATGACTTCCGCAGCTTCAGCGAGACCAAGTCCGCCTGCTGTCGCGAGGTTGAGCGCTGCGTTCAGACCGCCCGCTTGGACTTGCGCGGTGGACATGCCCGCTTTGAGCAATTCCTCAATCCCTTGCGCGGCTTCGAGTGCGGAATATTTTGTTAATGCGCCTTGCTGAAGGGCTAACGCCTGCATAGACTTCGTTTGCTCGTCGGTCGCACCCGTTAACGCCTGGACCGTCTTCATTTCGGCTTGGAAGTCCATCGCTTTCTTGACGGAATCAGCCGCGAATCCAACGCCAGTTACTGCTACGCCAAGGCCCGTCGCCGCTACACCGAACTTCGTTATGCTGCTAAAAGCCTTGCGCATGGGACGGCTCATATCGTCGACTAGGCGTAAGTGTCCGACTAAGTCAAAGCTCATTGCGCTCTACCCACTTCCGGTGTCGCGTAGATGCTACGGCCAGCCTATGTACCGCTTTGTGTACCTTTCCCCGCTGGCGTAGCCCATTACGCCCGTTACCGGTCTCCGTATCTGCGCGTTCCATTGCGTTGGACAGTCTGCGCATGTTATACCCGATCATCCGCACCGTATAGATGTTTGAACGTTCAAACCGGCTTGCTATCTCGCTCCAAGCTGCGTATTGATCGGGATAGTCGGAGCTAAAGCGGTAGTTACCGGGTAGGTTATCCGGTATGGCCTGCGCCAAAAGCGCCCCTATTTCGGTTGCACGTTCTAAATCTGCGTTTATTTGATCCACCGTATCTCTCCTTTCGTAATTAAAAAGAGGCCCCGAAGGACCTCCGTGATATCGCTATTTACTTACGCGGTCAGCCCTTTAATACGGGCGTGTGCCTTCTCTTGCTCAAACTCTAGCGTATACTCTCCGACGATGATGCCGGACTGGTAATCGCCTTTGACGCCGAGGTACGTGTGACCGAAGGAGCGATCGCCGAGAGGACGAATCTTAATCCGATTCGCGTCTACGAAAAGAATCTCGTCCGGCTTCAGGTTATCGTTAAGCACGACTTGGAACGTACCGAAGTCATTGACGATGTGGTCGACTTTCTGACCGCGACTGTTTTCGGCTTGTGTCAATCTGATCTGCGTAAACGCCATGTCACTAATTGCGCGCTTCTGCACGGCAGGAACAACGAACGTATAGCCTGCGCTTCCTGTCGCAAAACCGCCCGCATTGTAGACTTGTTGCGCCACGTCATCGAGGAGCTTTTTCGAAACTGGCCCGCCCGCAGTGGTCACGTTAGTCTCGATGAAGCTACGGATGCCACGCATTGTGCGCATATCCCCGCTATCAAATTTGCGACCGCCGATAATGGCTTTCTCAAGTTGGAGCGCAAGTTCGAGTTGTTTCTTCGCCTTCTCATACGCGTAAAGGCCGCTTGCTCCGATGCCGTACTGTGCGACTGCTTCTGCTGAACCGGTTACACTAACCGTGTCCTCAAAAATCTGCGTCACGTTGTCTACTTTTGTCTTGGACTTATACCGTGCGTCGCGCGCATCTGCACCCTCTCGGCTGTCTCCATAAAGAGACTCAATCGGAGAGTCCTTCGTAATCGCAGCAGCCGTTGTGCCACTATGCCCCCGGACAACCGTAATCTTATTCGCGGTGGTATCCACAGCCTGAATCAGTACGAGTTCATCGCCAATTTCCGCAATGGTACGTGGTCGGAACGGCTCGGTGCTAGCCACCTTAATTTCCGTTGCATCCACAGCAGCAGCGGCAGCCACCGTCGTACGTGTCGCGAACATCGCGTCCTCAACCCAAACGTGCGTAGTTGATGTAACCGGCTGGCTGAATCCGAGTAAATTCAGCATAGGCGTTTGTGTTGGGTTAAGTAGCAGAATTTCGTCGGCTACAGATTCGCGTTTACCTACCAAATCAGTTGTATAAATTGTCATAATAAATTCCCCCTATTAATTTTGTAATTTAAGTTTACTTTTGAGTTCCATGTACTCAACCATGTCTTCCGGACGACCGGTACGTTTGGCTTTTTCCGCTGCTGTCGCAAGTCGCTGTTCGCTCGTCTTTTCGACTCTCTCTTGATAGTTGAGACCGGACGGGCCTCCTATAGTCCGCGGTTCTTTAGGTTTAGCGGCTGAGGTAAACGCGGTCAGAATTTCATCAATCCCCTGCGCTTGCCCTGCGTCATCAAACGTTACAGCAGAAAGATTTACAATACCCGCCAGTGCGTCCGGATCATCAACCCCCGCTGCTCTTGCCTTACGGTAGAACGCGTTGTTGACACGCTGACTGTGTAGCTCCGTTGTCAACGTTTCAAGCCGCTGCGTGAGCTCCGCGCGTTCATCCTCCCACGTTGTTTCCTGCGTTTGATCCTCCGGGATTTCCGGATTTGTTACGTCTTCCATGTATACCGCTCCTTTACCATTTAAATTTCATGTGTCTGAACCACGTAAAACCTCGTGGCGTCATTAGCCGTCTTACTGCCGGAGTAATCATCGTACTCACCTCCCTCACGCTGCTTGTACGTCCGCCGCTGCGGGCTTGCCGCCCCTACCTTCCGTTAGCACGTAACTCACGCGCAAGCCGATCGGCACTTCCGCCGTATCAAACGATTCGCAGTCGGCTATGTGGAAGAACACGCGATCCTCACCGGACGAAATGAATCCGTAGCCGCGATCGCTATAATACGAAACTACGCCGGATTTACGTTTTACCTTCACTGGTTTGTCCGACTGGCGGCGACTATATCCGAGTGATGGGCCGATGTTGGCGATCTCCTCGCCGGTACCGATGCCGCCCGACCACGTTTTTGAGTTGATAAATTTACTCACGCTGATTCCTCCCCTTCAAATTCTGTTACGAATTGTTCCACCGCTCCACTGACGTTTGACACCACGGCAACCGGATATTTTCCGAAAAGGTGACGCCTATCTTGTACCTCGAAGTACCCGGACCATAGCGCATCAACGGCGCTTTCTAGCGATGTCCTCTCTGCATTAACAGGCCAAGTCCCTGTCAGTGTATCAATGCCGGACGCATCGTAAATCTTAACGATATCCTGGCCGCCCTCTTGCTTATGGATAACTTGCGTACATTGATCGCTCATTTCCGTTTCCCCCTTCGTCTGCGTCTCCGTTCCTCTTCCGCGATCATAGGTGCAGCGAATCGAATCCATGCGCGGGATACGGAGTCACCGAATGTCACGGAAACATCAGCGTACGTTACGACCGTATGGTACTGGTTAACCCCATTGCTTAACATGTTCGCGCTCTCCTTTCTCGATTTAAAGCATTGAAGTATTGGTATAAAAATAAAGACGCCTGTTAAAGCGCCAGTTTAGTTGATTCCTTCGCCCGCTGAATTGCAGCTAAAACGTCGTCTCCCGTTCCGAAAACCTGCGCGATCTTGATTCGCAGGTCTCGGGAAACCGTTCGACGGCCGTTTTCAACGTCAGATATGCAGGACTGACTTACGGCTAAAGCCTCCGCAAAGCCTGCCTGTGTCATACCGGTCATAACACGGATGCCGCGAACCCCCGTTCCGTCCATTATCACAGACCCCCTTGTCCTATTTGTAATAACGCCTGTCCCTTAAATAAAACAGTCAGGAACGTCCGTTCCCTTCCTCATTAGTATGTAAATCTGTACGGGGTATTCAGCTTATCCCCGTACTTCATCCGCAAGTAACGTTTTACCACTTCCGGACGTCTTTTCTTGACTGATACAACGCCGCTTTCACCTTTTTGGGAAGGTCGATACGGTTTAAAGTGTGTAGATACCTGTTCGCTATCCATCGTCACCCCCTGCGGCTTCTGCCGTCCTCCTTTATTCCGCGCTTGGGCCTTTCGATCAATGATATCTTCCTTATAGCACACCTCTGAAAACTGGTTGACGTGCTCCAATTCGCAAGGGCTATAGAACGGGTATTCATGTTGCTGACGTGCTTGGTCGCGTTTCCTCCGCTCATCTCCTTCGTTTCTATGCCGACGGATTCGGAGCATTTCAGCCCAACGCGTGCAACGTGGTCCGCATCGCTTGGCGTTTCCGCCGGGACTGGTATCAATGAAATAGCTTCGGCAACATTCGCATACTTTTCGCCTCTTGAGCATAGCTGGCGTAAGGAAGTTCATCTCCATTTCTTGATACGCGCGAGCAGCGCCGCCCAACGGAGGATATTCCTGGCTATACTCGTCCAGCTCCTCTCGGAATCGGTCGCGCAGCATTAAACCGTCCGCCAAGTCCTCCGCGAGAAGGAAGTCGGTCAATAGTTCAAGCGCGATTAACTCGCGATATGTCGGATGTACGCTCTTGGAGCTTTCGACCAAGATCGCCAGAATAGCCAACACGCCACGCATCCGATGATCTAGCGGTATACTCGCGTTCCACACATAGTGCATCTTACGTGTGTTTGGTAACGACTGAGGGACAGCGGCGAGGATATCGGTGTATTGAAGAGAGCGGAAATGTTCGTCGAAGCGGCTGTAAACATACTGATCGAGTGGTGTGACGATTACCCTGAGTTGCGCTTCTGCTCCGTGTTGTGTCAACTTTTTGACTGCTGTCATGTAGTCTCCTCCTTAGATTTCGTAATCAGCCCACGCTTTTAGCAGCGATCGCATACGGCTTGACGGTAGATAAAGACGAATAGGCTCACCCCTACGGATGCGAGAACGCCATATCCACTGAAGCAGATCGGACACCGCAAGCGCGCCCAAATTAATGCTGACACCGTTCTCCTCAAAAAACGCCTTCTCCTGCGGATTCAGGTATCGGTTGTATACGTAGGCCAACGCCCACCTATCGGCGTACTCGTTAGTCGCTCGTGTATTTACAGGTATGAAACTGTCCGCAAAGCCGCGACCTTTCAAAGTACCGCGATGATCCTTGAGCGTGGTCCATAGTATCTCTCCCGCTTTCGCATCGCATTGATTGCGTAGGAACGTATAGTGATTCCTCTTTAGCTGTAGCATCGTGTCCCCGTCGGCCCGATCAAGCCATGACGTACTAAGTGCGTTGGAACGTTTAGCCACATCATTAAGCTTACCGTCATAAACGTCGATTAGTTGAAACAGTTCCTCACGCCGCTCGTTCCGTTTATCGTATTCGACAAGCTCGTAGCAATCACCGCATTTCTGAACCGCTTTGTATTCATATGAAATGTCGTGCATATCGAAGTAGTACCTCTGTAACTGTCCGTCAAATAAATAGGTCATCGAGTAGACGTTATCAAACGTGGAGAACACACGCGGCGGAAACGTCCATACAAGGAACTGATTTCGGTAGATAAAAAGATTACCCGCTTTCGCAAGCCGTTTAATGTCCGCAAAACGCGAATCTGAGTATTCATCGAATAACCAAATGACTCGGTTATCTACAATCTCAATGTACTCGGACCTAATCAGCGTCTTGATATCCTGAGTGCCGATGTTCACTCGCTCCACAACGTCCATCGCCTCGTCGAGAATCAGCGTATATCCCGAACCGGTTAGAAGCTCGATCAACTCATCGTCAGCGTCACGAAAAAGACTGTGTGTCGCGCAGATATCCTCACCGCGAATTATAAGTTGTTTGAGGTCAAACATCTTCCGTCCCTTGGCATTGTTGTTATCCGGTGCCACAATCTCGCGACGAGTCAAAGCCGCCCGAACACGCTCGATCTCAGCAAGAAACGGCGTAATAAAAATGAATTTACTCTCCGCTGGAGCTTCGTTCATATGCGATATAGCCCACGAAGTTTTTCCACTCCCCATAACCGAGTCGATTACGATTACTTTATCCATCGCGATACCTCCTATATTTTGTAAGTAGCTATGACAACATCAGCGAGGGAAACCGTATCTTTTTCCTTTAAGGAACGACGCCGAAAACCCTTGCTACATAAGGCTTTTTAGAGAAAACCAGCACGCCTATGTTGCTTAAATACTTTCGACGCGATGATTTTTATCGCGGAGATAGCGAACGAAGTGAAGCTATTGATACGGAGTGTTAACGCAGAACCACAATGGTTCACCGACAACACAGCGCCACTTACTGCCGCCTCCCTTCGGTCGTTGCCTCACCGCGCCAAAAAGATGGCACGATGAAAGTGTATCTCTACCATAATCTTTCTCGCGTTTAGAATATGTACAGACGTCCCGGTTAGGGGCGGATGTCCGTAGGAGCGTAGCGACGCGGAAGGTAAAGCGGATGAACACGTTCATATCTACCGTTGTAGCGTCTACTTTCCCGGTAGTAACGTATCCCGGTATACCTCGGATAGGCGCGTTAATTTATCCGGCGTAAGTTCGAGCTTCCTTTCGAGCATATCCGCCCTGACTTTCGGTAGGTTACGAGCTCCGTTCTCGACGTAAGACACGAAACGTCCACTCACGCCCATCAACGCGCCTAATTCTTCGTATGAGAGCCGATAGACTGCGCGGATAATACCGATGTTGCTTTCGTTAACGATCGTCATAAGAATCGCCTCCTGCGTAAGATAATTGAGCGGTAGCCCACAACGGAGCCGCCGCGTTGTAACACCGATTAAGCCTCCAAGATGGCCGCCTTCTCTCGTTGTAGTGCCGCGGTTATACTGCTTCTCAATTTACCTACGTTAATTATTCCTCGTGGTATCCGTTTCTCAAGGAGCCTGCTGGCTTTTGGAAAGTTACCTTCAGCTTCAGCTAGTTTTGAAAAATCTGAGAGGACGCTGTCTACGCGCGATTTGAGCAATCCCCCTAATCGTGAGTAAGGTCCTTCCGAGAGTAGTTTAGAGAGTTTCTGGATATGATTCATTTCATCGGACAGATACACCGTACTGAGCGCGTAACCCTCCGCATTTATAGCGTGATCCACGTTGTATGCATGTTCCATGGCCCGAAACATGGACGCTTGGATACCGGCCAGCGTCATATAAAACACAACGTCGATTCCCTTCGCTTCCGCACGCGCTGTTACGAAATTAAACTCTACGCTCAACTGATCTTTCAATGTTTGTACATTTGCTAATACTGTCATAATAAAATCGCTCCCTTTTCGTTTGGTTTTATGAGATGCGGTTTCCCGCGGTCTACCTAGTTAACCGAATGCGCGGCGTCTTTATGCACACTTTCACTACGTTTGTTTCCAGCGGAATGAGTTTGGCACAGGTGAGCGTAATGTTTTCCGCCTTACATAGATAAAACAACAGCAACACAGCCTTTCGCACACTTTTACGAAAATTCTCCGCTGTACACCTACTTCAACGCCGCCCAACCGCTCGTGACACACTTTTGCGGAAATTTATTTTCGTCCGTCATAGATAACACGTATACCGACCACCGTTTCGCACATCGGATACAGTATTATCTACAGCGAATTTTGATTCCGCACAGGACTGCGAGAATTTTCCCCCCTATATATAGATAGGACACGGAATCGCAAAAACGGGACCTGCAAGTAATCCGCACATTCTAATTGTGTCTAAATCGTGAACAAACAACATTTTCCCGAAATAAAACGGAACCTACGTTCCCATCCTGCGTATTAATCTGGTATAACAAGCAGACGACCGGTGCCTGAACCGGATTTACCGGCCGTTCGTCCCTCCACTATTTATATGAAGCGATGTGCCTGAACGGAGGTTGCCGCTTCCGCATCGCGTTGTAACTAAAAGGAAACCCGAGTTTCGTTCTAATGAAGTCGGCCAGCCTACCGAGACGTTGGCGCGTCTTACGTAGACCGACCGGAGAACCACCGAGCAGTTAGCGCTACTCAGCGTTAAAGCAGCGACCTGTTAGCGCAGGCCTGACGTCCGCATGGCGTTCCCTCCGATTGGCGTCGGAAAGTACGGACATTTGATTTGATCGCTCGTTGGCGCGAGGCGACCGACCTGGTAGGGTATTAAACCGTCTCCTCCCCATTTATGTAGACGGAACGATTGGCGTCGAACCGTTTGCGTTTAGGTTCATCGGAAGGCGCGTCAGCCCTTTTTCTTAACGAGATTCAATTCGATATCGCCACGGTCTTCGAGCCATAAGAGTTCATCGACCAAAAACGTTAACCCGTTCATGGCGCGGATATGGTTGAGGACTTCCGTAACAACTTCCAACAAATCGCGCTGAACGTTCTTCCCGAGCTGAAGCCCGCCGCTATCCCCTTCGATAAATAAGTGCGTGTGTTCCGGATGCTCGACCTTGCGGACGTGACGAAGCCATAAAATTCCGGTCTCAAGATGGAAGAAATAACGGTCAGCGTACAAAACGCCCTCCACGAGCTCATACATATGCGGCAGGTCGTACGGACCATAAGCAAGCACCGCCTTTTCTAGTACGTTTGATTTAGTCTCCATTTTCGTACGCTCCTTCGTAGTTAAATCCGACCGGCTTCATATCGGCGGCTGTAACGTTATGGCCGGTATCGTTCGCGTTCTGAACCGCCTGCTCGATCGCAAGCGCCCGGAGTTCGCCCCTCGTAAGCTGGCGCGGCGAATATATCGGAAAGGTCATGCGGATGTCTCCGAACTCGACGACGCATCTGTAACAATGATCGGCCGCCATTAAGAAACGCCCCCATTCGGAAATACGTTGTTAAACGCTGAATTTAGCTCTTTTAACCTCTGGATACGCTCTGCATCGGTGAAGTGTGAACTCTCCAATACGTCGCCTACCGCAAGTGTGTAAAAGCGGGACGCGATCATCAACGCATCGCCGTAGGTTTCCGATCCGAGTCGATAATCCGTGAATATTTCCAAGTACGTCATTACGTCAACACCTCTCGCGCTATCAACACGACAGCGTAAATAAACTTGAGTACAGCGACGATACGTTTACGAGCCTTACGCGACAATACGATGTTACGCGTAGTTGATAAATTGCTTACTGCGTTCAATCTGGACGCCTCCCTTCCCGACGATGAATCCGAGTTCACTCATGACGTCCATTGACAGCGTTAAACTACCGAGTGGTGACCGCCGACTGACTCCTGTTGTCTTCCAGAATGCTCGTGGCTGTATGACGAGTTCCTGACGTGTGCCGACGTACCGAACTATGTAGTTCCCTGTGATCGGATCGAGTACGTAGCGAACTTGAGCCGGAGTAACTAGCGGACGAACAACACGGAAGACTTCCTGCTTCATTTCTGCGTCCAATTCAAAGCCGAGTTCGACGAGCTGTGCCGGGGTAGCTTCCACAACACCACCGTAGAGATACGGATTAGCTTGCGGTATAATAGTGAAGAATAATTCCGATGTAACGCGGAGTTCCTGACGAATGCGGCCGCTACCGACCGTGAGGATGACGTTACTTTCGCGACGATTACGGATGAAACCTAACGTGATTGACATATGATTGCGCCTCCTAGCGAGATTATAGGATGAATTGAAAGTGTATCTTTAACCGACACTTTGGCGGTGTTACTTCGTTACAGTACGATGTTGCTCGGAATGTAAATGAAACCTTTTGTTAACTCATAGCGTTAATAACCTGATACGATAATAACCCAATGAGTTAATAGAGTCAACCCCCTTTTATGATAAAATAAAATTAATTACAAGGAGGGTCGCGAATGATTCGTTTTACACTTGAAGAGATGCTCAAGAAAAGAGAAATGAGTATGTATGCGTTGTCTAAAAGCTCAGGTATCCGTCCAAATACCATAAGCCAATGGGTAACAAATGAGGGCGTTGACGTAAAGTCTATAACTATCGAGACTCTTGATAGAGTTTGCTCCGCATTAGACTGTCAACCGGGGGATTTGATTAAATACATAACGAATGCCAAAGAAAGTACCGAACCAAAAAAAGAAGACCGTTAATCTAGCGGTCTTTTTGCGTTAAATTAGCGCCCCCAATCGTACCCTTCCATACCCCTTAACGTAGGCTTTGGCAGCCTGATATACGCTAATTTAACGTAAAGGAGACGGGAAAATGGAACAGTTGACGAAGGTATTCAATTACGGAGAACGCGAGGTGCGCACGGTAGTAATCGAAGGGGAGCCGTGGTTTGTTGCGAAGGATATTTGTGATTCACTGGGTATAACAAACCAAGGCAATGCAGTAGCAAGGTTAGATGAAGACGAAAAACAAACTATCCGTTTAACGGACACTTTGAGCAGAAACCCGAATACGGTAATCGTCAATGAATCAGGCCTCTACTCGCTTATCCTCGGGAGCCGTAAGCCCGAAGCACGCGCATTTAAACGATGGATTACACACGAGGTTATTCCGACGATCCGAAAAACAGGCGGATACGTGGCGAACGATGACGTATCTTCCACATGCCGATGGTACGATGTACGCTTTGCCTATTAATAGGTTTATTTTTAGAAGGGTCTGTATTGAACGCAGGTCCTTTGCAAGAAGAGGTCAAGGCGTATCGCGATTTCCGATGACTCACCGCAAATTAAACGAAAGGAGGGATCAACGTGAGTGAAGTCGCAACTTTACCATCCGATTTACCTACGATAACTGCGGAAATCAACGCATACAAGCGCGTTGCGGGCGAAGCTATCTTCGAAATCGGATGTAGGTTGAAGCACGTCAAGGAGAACGACTTGGCGCACGGACAGTACTTAGCTTGGTTACAAAAAATCGATATGTCGCCAAGGCACGCTCAACAATTCGTGCAACTAGCGGGGGAGTTTGAGGGAAAAGCGAAATCGGTTGCGCATTTGGGCTTTGCGAAACTCTTACAAATTGCGCAACTGCCTTCCGACATCGACCGCGCATCTTTCGTATCGGCGTCGCACACCGTCCCGTCCACCGGCGCAGTCAAAACCGTCGACGAAATGACGGTCCGCGAGCTGCGCGAGGTAAAAGCGGCACTTAAAGCGGAGAAAGAAGCGCGAGAGCTTGCGGAGGCACGTGCGGAGAGGGCGGAGGACGACTACGAACGCACTATGTTAAACATAGAGCGAATACTATCATTATAAACGACGAAAAAGCCCGTAATCCTCTACGTTGAGGACATGGGCTTTTAACGTTAAATTAGGCGTTTATGGCGCTACCCTTACGTGGGTATTCTGGACGGAGTTATGGCGCTTATTTGCGGTGAAAATAAGGTATATGTATTGTCTTATATCAATGTATGGGTGCAATAAACCCGATCAACGTACCAATTAATCCGCACGCGACCGATAGCGCCATGATTGTGACGCCCTGAACGTCCTTACCGGACTTTTTCGTCAAGTATCCAAACACAACGCCAGCGGCTCCGATAAGCAACGGGAAGAACAACAGCGATACGACAACGCAAATCCACCCGAGCACTGGATAAAGGTTAGGCTGCGTTCTCTTCCGTTCAAACCGCGCTTTGAACTTATCGCTCTCCAAACCGAATCCCCTCCGTTAACTTACGTTTACCTAAATAATACCATCGGACTAGGACGCTGTCACTACGAATATACGAAAAAAAAACGAATATACATTCCGTAACTATTCCCGTTTATTTAGCAGCATAGACAAAAAAATAACTACAAATCATTGTTATGCGAATTTAAAATCGTCTATAAACAAAAATAATAATAATATTGTTTATAGTCAACCCTTAGTGTATAATAAAATAAACGACCGCTAAAGAAACTCAGCGATCGTTTAGATACCTATGAAAAGCTGCTGTACACAATGTGTATATTAGATCAAAATTTAGAGACTTGGTTAATCAACGAACTCAGACTCTACTCTTTTATTCTAACATCACGAAGTCTTTACTTTTTAATTGCAGATAGTTTAATAAAAATTGCAGTTAAGAGCATAAGGTTCAAAACCTCATACAAATCCATATTCATATAATAATCCTCCTTTTTTTAAAAAATTTAGGTAGGATATTTTTGACGTATCCACACTTTACCTGATTATACACCATATGACGGCTCTAATCTATAATTTTAGTTTATCAAAACGCCCACCTCCGAAGAGATGAGCGTTATTGTTCGTACTATTGGCGTCTTTTTCCTACGCGAGACATTCTGAGTCGTGAAAGTGGCGAATACTGCGCATGGCTATCACGCATAGCGCCTTCGTTTACCTTGACGTACCCCTGCGTAGTCTTAATATCAGCGTGCGCTACTATCCGTTGCAGTGTGAAGAGGTCTCCACCGTTAAGTAGGTAGTTTGTGCAGAAGTAATCGCGGAATCGGTGCGGAGATACCGGCGTTTCCTTCCGATCAATACCTACTTTGTCCGCATACTGGCTCAGCCTCTTTCGGAATTGATCGGCTTTTAACGGATCACCGTAATTCGCCAGAAATATGAAGTCCGTATCAAAATAAGTGCGGTTCTCTTCCATGAGCTTAATCAACTCACGTAAAACACTCGACGAAACCGGAACAATTCGCGGCTTCCTATTTTTGTTCATATGGCCCGGTAACCGAATGCAACGTGACGCGATGTCCAGGTGGGCCGACTCTAACCGCAACGCCTCGTTAATTCGCAACCCCGTATCCGCAAGTAACAACATAAGCGTACGGTCGCGGAAGCCCGCAAATGTATCAACGTCGGTAGCTTCGATTAAAGCTCGGAGTTGTTCGTCGACAATTACACTTTTCTCCTCGGTATCCTTGCGCGGCGACTTCAGCTTCTCCGCTGGATCTTCGTTCATTAATCCTTCAGACATCCAAAATTTACACATTGTTTTCAACGCGCGGAGTCTTGATGCTACCGTGACGGGTGAGAGACTACATCCCTCTATCCGCCGTTCTTCGACACCGTCATACTTTGTCCGTTCATAGGACATGTAGTTCATATACTCGCGTAAAAGAGCCGTATCAAGTTGCCCTACTTCACTTATCTCCGAATGACTCTCCGTAAGCCATTCCCGAAAATAACGCCAGTAGCTTTGGTAGTCTTCGAGTGTTCGCGTCCGTAACTTCTCCGCTCGTTTAGCGTTGAAGAATAGATCGAATCCCAACTCAAGCCCAATGACACCGGCTCCTTTTTCAGACCGCCCATTACGTCGTTTAGCGGTGACCGCCTTACCCTTACGCGGATCAATCGACATAGCAAAAAACCTCCTACAAAATACCGTAGGAGGCTCCGTATATACCGCATTTCAGCGCCGACGTTCGTCTGTTTTATCGCTAGGAAAACGTTGACCTAGCGCCTGCCTATCTGGAACATTCAACGAGTGACAAACGTTGATATGACGGGAAATTCTAACGAAGAATGCTGGTGAAGGGAATTGAACCCCCGGCCTACGCATTACGAGTGCGTTGCTCTACCCCTGAGCTACACCAGCAGGTCAGTGTAACTGACAACAAAAACTATTATACTCTTAGTTACATAAAAATCAATCACTTACATCAACTTTTTCAACTAGGATTTGGATTTAGTTCGGTAACATTTCCTGTCGCTGTGCCAGATAGTTTATCTGCGACGGAACGGAGCTTTTGATGACTGGAGGAAGGCTTGTCACGGCGATCATCAATTTTGACCGAGGTGGAAACGCGCTTGGCTCCTGACAGGAATGGCGCTTCGTGCAGCGCAGCAATGGCGGTGAACACATCGTCCAACGAACCTTCAATAATCGTACTCATGGAGGTAAGCACATAGGTAATTCCTTTTTGCGTCTTCAACACTTTTTGCATCTGGGCAACGTAGTCGCTCAGGCTTGTACTCCCCGTACCAATCGGGATCACTGTCACTTCTGCAATAGCCATCGCCAAGTTCCTCCTGTAATTTAAAATCGTCACTTCTTTAAAAATCTAAAACCTCAGTCCGATAGAGCGGGCAACCTTATTTCACAAAAAAAGTTCATATGTATGCTGCTTGTTTCTGTAGGAAACATCTTTATCATTCATTGTACCGTTCAAACAGCCTCAATTCAAATACAGCCCGCGACTTCTCTGCATATTTTGATTTTCCATTCCTTTTCCTTTACGTATGGCTTCGAATGTTGCTATAATACTCCTTGCACTTATTTGAAATTTTAAGTTTATACACACAATATGTTGGGTTAAATATTCATAACACGTCTAAATATAGTGATGTAGCCGATAAATCGTACGGGAACCATCTTTTCCCCCTTCATTGGCAGGTGCATCGCTATTTTCTATGTTATTGGATTACATACAGCCCCCAAATGCTGTCTGACCATCGCTTTTTTCACCATTATCTTCTCATCATGATCATCTTCATGCCTATTCCCAGAGTATAAATTCCAAATCAGGAAAGCGAGGAATTAATCCCATGCCACAACTCGTAACGAAACCAAATAACCGCCAGTTGGCTTTTGATGAAATACGCATTTCCGTATATGCCGACCGTGTGCTCAGCGGATTAGACAAGCTGGATAAAGATCGACTCATTCGCGGTGTAACTAGCAAGCTGCGCCGGGACGAGGTCACGGGGGATGACATCAGCAACGCGTTTGCGATGGCTGCGCTTGAACTGGTCAGCAAGGAAGAACCGGACTGGAAATTTGCCGCTGCACGTGCTTTGCTCACTTCCTTATATAAAAAAGCGGCCACTCACCGCCGTTACAAATCCTATGCGGACGAGCCTTACGGCGCTTTTTATCCACTGATTACAGATTTGATCCAAAAAGGAATTTACCGTCAAGAACTGCTCGACTACTACACCAAGGAGCAAATTGACGAGCTGGGTGCATCCATTTTGCCGAAAAATGACCTGCTGTTCGATTACATCGGGCTGTTGACGCTGTCCGAGCGCTATTTGGCGAACGATTTTGACGGACGCGTAATGGAGTTGCCGCAGGAACGCTACATGATCATTGCGATGTACCTGATGCACAAGGAGCCTGCCGACAAGCGTATGGAGCTGGTGAAGGAAGCTTACTGGGCGATGAGCAATATGTACATGACGGCGGCTACGCCAACCATGTCCAATGCCGGGAAAAAGGTCGCAGGACAGCTCTCCAGCTGCTTCATCGACACCGTAGACGACTCGCTGGAAGGCATTTTCGATTCCAACACCGATGTAGCCCGTCTCAGCAAAATGGGCGGCGGCATTGGCGTATACCTCGGTAAAGTACGGGCACGTGGCTCCGACATCCGTGGACACAAAAATACAAGCTCCGGCGTCATCCCGTGGATTCGCCAGCTGAATAATACAGCGGTCAGCGTAGACCAACTGGGTACACGTAAAGGCGCAATTGCCGTCTATCTGGATGTATTCCACAAAGATATTCTTGCGTTCCTCGACCTGAAGCTGAACAACGGTGACGAGCGCATGCGTGCACATGATATTTTCCATGGCGTATGTCTGCCCGATCTGTTCATGGAGCGGGTGGAAGCACGTGCCGAATGGAACCTGTTCTGCCCGCATGAAGTGAAGAAGGTCATGGGCTGGAAAGATGACAACGGCCGTCCACTGGGGCTGGAGGATTTTTACGATGAAGGCTTTGGTACAGGCTCCTTCCGCGAGAAGTATGAGGAAGCGTCACAGCATCCAATTCTCTCCCGCATTACGGTGCCTGCTATCGACATCATGAAGCGCTTGATGAAATCGCAGCTGGAAACAGGTACGCCATACATGTTCTACCGCGATACAGTAAACCGTGCGAACCCAAACCGCGCCCACGGTATGGTATATTCCTCCAACCTGTGCACGGAAATTATGCAAAACCAATCGGCGACCGTGGTGGAAAAAGAGGAGTTAGTCACCAAGGATGGACAAACACGCATTGTCATTTCCAAAATTCCTGGCGATTTTGTTGTATGCAACCTGAACTCCATCCATCTGGCTCGCGCTGTTCCAGCAGGTGTGCTGGATCGTCTCGTACCGATTCAGGTACGTATGCTGGATAACGTGATTGATATCAACAACATTGAGGTGCTGCAAGCACAATATACGAACAGCCAATATCGCGCAGTCGGTCTGGGTACATTCGGACTGCATCATCTGCTTGCACTCGAAGGCATCCGTTGGGAATCCGATGAAGCGGTAACCTATAACGATCATTTGTACGAAAAAATTAACTATCTGGCTGTAAAATCGAGCATGGAGCTGGCGAAGGAAAAAGGCCGTTATGCCAAATTTGAAGGCTCTGACTGGTCTACCGGGCATTATTTCACATCCCGTGGCTATACGGACGGTACACGTGAAGGCAAATTTGTCACCACGTCCGAGTGGAGTGAACTTGCGGAAGAAGTCAAACAAAACGGTGTTCGCAACGCATGGCTGTTCGCCATCGCGCCTAACGGTTCCACCTCCATCATCGCAGGTTCTACGGCCAGCATTGATCCATTGTATGAGCTGCTTTCCTATGAAGAGAAAACTACCTACAAGATCGCTAACCCTGCACCGGACTTAAACGAAAAAACGATCTGGTACTACAAAACGGCTTTCCTGCTGGATCAGCATGCTTCGATCAACATGGCTTCTGCCCGTCAGCGTCATATTGACCAGGGCCAAAGCTTTAACCTGTATGTGCGCCCGGATATCAAAGCTACTGAATTCCTGGAACTGCACATTCATGCCTGGAAATCAGGTATGAAATCAACCTATTATGTACGCAGTCGCGCACTGACGATTGAAGAATGCGATAGCTGTGCATCCTAAAATAAAGGAGAGAATCTCCCATGCAGTTACAAAAGATTTTTAACACGGAAGCACCTAACCGCTCTACCCGTATTATTGAAGGTGAAAACTCCGGGATTTTGAACTGGAACGATATTCGGATGCCGCATATGTACAAGCTGTACAAGGTGCTGCTGCTGAACCACTGGATTCCGGATGAAATCCCGATGTCCAAAGACGCGTCCCAATTCCCAACACTGGATGCCGAAGAACAGCGCACGTTCAAAATCAACATCGGCCTGCTGGCCGTGCTGGATTCCATGCAAACGATGTTTGTCGGGGATGTAAAACGCTACTTTACCGATTCCTCGCTGGAAGCTGTATCGGCCATTATCGGGCAGCAGGAAGTCGTGCATAACCAGTCCTACTCCTACGTGCTGTCGTCTCTGGTATCGGATCAGGAGCAGAAGGAAATTTTTGAATACTGGAAAAATGATCCTGTATTGCTGGAGCGTAATACATTCATCTCGGACATTTACCAGGAGTTCCGTGATGAGCAAAATCCGCAAACCTTTTTCCAGGCGATGGTGGCGGACCTGATTCTGGAGGGCATTTTCTTTTATAGTACGTTCGCTTTCTTCTATAATTTGGCCCGTGACCAAAAGATGATGTCGACCAGCCAAATGATCTCGTATATCCAGCGGGATGAAAATCAGCATTGCTACTTTTTTGCCGAAGTGTTCAAGCAATTGTTGTCTGATTTCCCTGAGCTGGACACAAAGGAAAATACGGATTATGTCTACCGCATGATCGACCGCGCAGTCGAACTGGAAACGAATTGGGCACACTACACGCTCAAAGAGGTTCGCGGCATCGACCTGAACGAGCTGGGTGATTATATCAAGTACATGGCGAACATGCGCCTGAGACTACTCGGTATGGACAAAGCCTACGAAGGCGTAGACGTAAATTGTATGCCTTGGATCAAACCATTCTCGGATGAAGCACTGAACGCGACAAAAACAGACTTTTTTGAAGCCAAATCGCGCAATTACGGCAAGGTCGGAGACGACAACGGATTTGACGATTTGTAAGAATAGCTGCAGATCATAAGTATAAAATACGGAAGTGTCTCACAAGCCATCTATGGTTAGAGACACTTCTTTTCTTTTTCAAACTAAACATGCATCTGTGCTGGTTGCCCATGATTGGCTATTTGCAGCTTCAGCTCATCCATGATGCATTCGGCCGCTTCCTCGCCAGCCTCGACACATTCAGGCCATTTTGTAAAATCAAACGCCGCAATATGTCCGACTTCAGGGCGAATGACGACGTCTGCTAGCCGGAGACTATTATGCTTTCGTTCAGCGGTCATCAAGCTGTAAGAGCGGTATACAACTTCCAACATATTGCGCGGCGGCTTCTTTTCATGTCCCCGTGCCACATCAACAGCAATCACTAAACAATCTGCTTCCCGACTCATCTCTTCTACAGGCAAATTGTTTAATACCCCTCCGTCGACTAGCATCTTGCCTTCATGCATCACAGGAGCGAATAAGCCGGGAAACGCCATCGTAGCCCGCAGTGCTGTCACCAAATCACCTTGTTCAAAAATGAATTGATTGCCTTCCAGTAAATCGACAGAAACAGCTTTAAAACGGATAGGAAGATCCTCAATCTTCTGCGTATGCTGTCCATGCTGTTGCAGCAACTCATTCACCACCGTATTCATGCTGTTACCGGCAATTAAACCACGATGGCGTATGCCGATATCCAACAGGCGGTATTTAGGTGTCTTTTTAATACAATCCAATAGAGCATCCGCAGGAACACCCGCCGCATAAAGTCCGCCAACAATGCCGCCCATACTCGTACCGACGATACAATCGACCTGAATCCCATGTCTTTCGAACGCTCTCAGTACCCCCAAATGAGCAAGTCCTCTGACTGCTCCCCCACCCAAAACCAATCCTACCTTCGGCATATACGCAACCCCTTTACATGTATTTACTGCATCCGTCCAAACACACAAAAGACCCAAAAACCAAGCGTAAGGAGGCCAGCTTCCTCTCCTCACGAATGACTCATTCCTGTTATATTCAAAAATAAAAAGCCTCGCTTAGAAAATCGGAAAGCAACCCTTTTTCCTCGTCAGAAAGATCCGAAATGGATTGCAGAAAACGGGAAACCAGCTCCGTAATTTCAAGGCCCAGTTCATCGTTCATCGTTTGTACGGCCATACCCAACACAGTGCCAACAAACATGGTCATGCCCATTTCCTTGCTTGGCGCTGTAAGGACAATCTGCTGAATCCAGGGACCTCTTTTATCTCCCAGCTTCTTCAAGTACATCAAAAGCAGCCCTATAATATAGGCGCAAAAATTGATCCTGACACTGGCTTCAGGAATTTCAGCCCAAATTTTTCGGACCGCATCATTGGGACTTGTGTTGTTCAAATCCTTGAGCAGTCCCGAGATGTTCTCGACGGTTTTTTTCCAATCCACCAGATCCACTAATTCATTCCGGGACTGGTTGAACAAATCCGAAGCTTTATCCGTAGGCACAAATACGACCTGAGATCGTCCGGTTACCTTGGCATTCACCTCGTAGCTGCGCGTAATAAAACCGAGCTTTTCAATTTCTTTCAGCATGTCATAAGCCGTCCATTTGCTAACGCCTAATGATTTAGCCAAGGCTTCGTAATGAATAGGTAAATTCGTCTTTTGATACAAATCCACTAATGTATGCAGAAATTGCAGACGACGTTTAGTAAGTGACACGGTAGCGTTGTATACCTCCCTGTGTATCCCCTGCGAATACGTTCTTGGGTTTTTTGTGTCTAAATCTTAGCACTGAATATCTATATAATCAAGCAGCAGGCTCACTCCAGATTCCTCCGTGCAGCAAGCTGCTCTTTGCATATTTTCTTTTTCATCCGCCTGTGTTATATTTTTATCCATACTATTTTTTGGTTTTTTTGGTCTTTACGGTCTTTTGTGTGATTATTTCATTGGAGGGAAACATAAATGCAATCAGCTCTCAACCTGAACGGGGTTACAATTACAGGTACCGGATTCTACGTTCCGACATCCCTGTTAACCAATTTGGAATTAGCCGCATCTCTGGACACATCCGATGAATGGATCAGCCAACGAACAGGCATCCGTCAGCGATATATTGCAGAAGCATCCACGGACACCTCTGACCTTGCCGTCGTTGCTGCAACCCAGGCTTTAAGCCGTGCCCAATTATCCCCGGAAGACGTGGATCTCATTGTTGTGGCGACTTCAACTCCTGATTATGCCTTCCCCTCCACAGCCATGCTGGTCAAGCAAAAGCTCGGAAGCCGCGCACCTGCATTCGACTTATCGGCAGCCTGCTCCGGTTTTGTGTACGCCCTTTCGGTCAGCAGCGACATGATGAAATCAGGCGCCTACCACAACGTTCTGGTGATTGGAGCGGACAAGTTCTCCAAAATCATAGATTGGCAGGACCGTAATACTGCTGTCCTGTTTGGAGATGGGGCAGGCGCTGTCGTCCTTCAATCTCGTCCTGGTGCTTTCCCGTGTTTCTCCTTGCTAGGCTCGGAAGAAGGTGGGGCAGAAGCGCTGACATCCCCGGTTACAGGCCCCATCACCATGCAAGGTCGAGAGGTTTTCAAGTTTGGGGTGCGTATTGTGGAATCTATGCTAACTAAAGCTCTGGAAACATTGAAATTAAGCATTGATGATATTGCTTTAATCATTCCACATCAAGCCAATATTCGAATCATCGAGAGTGCCGCTGGCAAGATGAATATTCCTCTGGATAAATTTTTTGTGAATATCGAAAATTACGGAAATACGTCAGCGGCTTCTATTCCCATTGCGCTTGCGGAAGCCATGGAACAACAGCGCGTTCATGCCGGTGATATTGTGATGCTGGTCGGATTCGGCGCGGGTTTGGCATGGGGCGTACAAGTCATTCAGATCGCATGAATTCTCTACTTGACAGAAAAGGCCTTGGTCCAGTTCTATGAACCAGCTTTGCCCTTTAGGGATAGGTTCAACAGAAACGGGCTAAGGCCTTTTTGCATAAAAAATCAATCAAATATATGATTATCTATTCATTCTTATATCATTCTGCTTATCCCTTTGATTGTCATCAGCGGCTTTATTTATGGACCACCAAACATTCCATCGAGAACGCATCCTTATCCACCTTGCAGCAAAATAACGAAGCTCTCGTGACCAACACCTCCAAGCTGATGAAAATAAGATAGTTGTCCGAAGTATCCCACAATCTGACGATCCTATCTGACAATTTTAAAATAGTCTCCTGCCCCGAAGCTGAGAAGTTCACCTTCGTCCGGCGTGGCGCATACATATAACCTAGAACCGTGTAATCCAGTCCAGAGCTCCACAGTATATCAATGCTACTCACGACGGAGGCATCAACGCTGTTTTTACTTGCTTTGTATAGGAAGGATAGCCGCCCGTATGCTGGAGCATTTCGATTTCACGCAAAATACGCGGCAAGTCAGCGACCGAGTTCATGACGATGTGGGCTCCAGCCCTTTTTAATCCGTATACGTTCTGTCTGCGCCGTTCCTCAGCCACTCTGTCGTCGGATTCACGGTTAGTTGCTTGCGGCGCGGTCAGCGCACCTTCGCTATGATTCAGCACACCTATTGTCCACACACCAGCATTCCTGCCCTCTTGCATATCTGCTGCCGTATCTCCTACTTTTACAATATCGCTAAGCGGAAAAACCTGTAAGCGGTGTGCAATCTCATAGATCATCCATGGATAAGGACGCCCTTGTGAAACTTCACAGGGAGCTACCGTGCAATCCAGTGCATATGGGGACTGTGCAGGCGTAAAAACGTTGCCCAGCATCTCCATCGGGCAAGAGGCGGTGGCACCTGACTGAATCCGCCGATCCTGCAACTCATTCAGCGCTTTATCCATACCGAAAGTGGGTTCAGCTCCCTGGATCAAGGAACGGAGAACAGGGACAAGCTCAAGGTAAATATGCTCAATATCCGCCCTCCCGGGGTGCGTACCGAAGCAATCCAGCCATTTTTTCCGAACCTCTGAAAGTGCCAGCACATTCGCAATATGATCACGGATCGGTAATCCTCGCCCATGAGATGCCTGTTCTTCGGTTACCTGCACACCCTTCCATCTGAAAATATCGCGTATTCCCTGGATTAAGCCTCGTCCTCCGGGGTCCAACAATGTACTTTCGAGATTAAAAATAACCGCTTGTATCATGCAATCCCCGCCTCTCCGTAACGCGGCTATCCGCTGTCATTATTTCTTAGAACCATGATACACAGCTAACGTAAAATGAAGTGCCGTAAAGCGTCAGCGGAGTGTAATTGAAAATAATTCCTTGATTGGTTGTGGATTACTGATTGTGATGAAGTGTACTAAGGAGGAATCGCAACATGAGACATCCATGGAATGAATATAATCCCAAGATGCCTTGGCGAATGGAGCTGGGTTGTTATGCGCTGAACAAACTGGCTTGCGGAGGACTGGTGTTCGGCCTGTTATGGGCCTATTGCTATATAGCAGAGGCAATTACGGGGATTCCTGTAACCATAGCAGGTAATAGCGGTGAGCTGACCGCGCAACTATGGGCATATGGTTTTGCCCTACCGGCCGCTCTTGTCGCCGATGCACTGCACGATCTCTTGCCCTGGCTGCGAAAACCGGAGCTGCTCACCCTGTACCTTGCCGCAGGATTCAGTATCTTCCTCCTGCTCGGTTCTTTTATATCGCCCGAAGGAACGGGAGTCTCATGGAGTAACGGCATCGCGGGTACAGTGATCACATTACTATATTACCGGGGAAGGCATTATGCAGGAAGACCCTGGCAGAGCCGTGAATTTGGGGTACAGATCATCTTGGCCTTCCTCCTGCCCTTACTATTATGGATTATAGGGCTTCAATAATGTCACCCGCAATGACCGAGGCGGCATGCTGGCGATGACGCGCTGCTGCTTCTCCAGCCCTGCCGTGCAGGTATACTCCAAAGGCTGCTGCCTGCGAAGCACTCAAGCCCTGCGCCAGCAAGCCTGCAATGATGCCTGTCAACACATCACCTGCACCGCCTGTCGCCATCCCGGCGTGGCCTGTCGTGTTGACATAAGCCGTTCCGTCCGGGCACGCAATGACGGTACGCGCTCCCTTGAGCACCAGCGTCACCCCGCGTGTTTGGGCGTACTGCCGGGCATGGGCGATGCGGTCACGCTGCACCTCGGCCGTCGATATGCCCAGCAGACGGGCCATCTCGCCGGGGTGCGGCGTCAGTACAACCGCCGCGCTTCTCGGCTTCCAGGCATCAAGCTCTGGCCCCGCTGCAGCGAGGATGTTCAGAGCGTCCGCATCAAGTACGAGCGGGCCGCCGTATTCTTCCCACAGGCGGCGCAGCCAGCCGATGTCTCCTGCGAAGCGGCCGAGGCCGGGGCCGACGGCCAGCACATCGCGCGTCTGCGCAAGCTGAAGCAGCTCGTCCGCGGAGTCGGCATTCCACTCGCCGTCTCCACCTGCGGCTGCGGTAGCGAGCATCAGCTCCGGCGCGGCTCCGATGAGGCGCGGCAGCAGCGCTTCGGGCACGGCCCACGTGACAAGGCCGCTGCCGATGCGCAGGGCAGCACGTGCGGCCAGCAGGCCCGCGCCGCTCATGCGCAGGCTTCCCGCGGCGATGAGGACGTGGCCGTAGGTGCCCTTGTGCCCATCCGGCACGCGGCTGCGGCTCACGTCCACGCCCAGCGCTTCGCGCAGCGTGTCGCGGGTCAGGAGCCGTAGCTGCACGCCGTGCTCACGGGCAAGCCCGGGCGGGATGCCGATGTAGCGTACCACTACATCGCCTGCATTCCCCGCGCCCGGGTATTGGACGAGCCCACACTTCAAGTAGGCGAGGCATACGGTGACGCGTGCGCGAATGCACGGCTCGTGCAGCGCACCTGTGTCGGCATCGAGACCGCTAGGCACATCTACCGACACAAGCGGCACTCCGCTGGCATTGGCCTCGCGAATCAGCGAGGCGTAGGGTTCGCGCGGCGGGCCTTGTGTGCCCGTGCCCAGCAGGGCATCTACGATGCCGGAGGCGCCGCGCAGGTCAAGGGCATCCCGGCCGTAGACCAGGGTCGGGATGTGCAGAGCCGCGATGGTATCACGTTGCACCGCCGCTTCGCCGCGCAGCGAGTCCGGCGACTCAGCGTACACAACGGTGACGCGCAGGCCCGCATCCGTCAGATGACGGGCCGCCACCAGACCGTCGCCGCCATTGTTGCCTTTGCCGATGAGAATATACCAATGCTCCCGTTCCCACATGGCATGTCGCCCGTGGCTCCAAGGCTCCGTCCGAATAACACCGCCATGTCCCGGCGTGTCCCCAGGCCCTGAGTGGGCGACCTGCTCACCATAGGCTGGACCCTCATCATATCCTTGCTTGGCAGCATCTTGCCCCACTATATATCTGCGTTCCGTACCGTATGCTGAATCCACATGGCTTTCCGAGAAGCTCTTATAGCTCCATCCACTTTCCACAGCGTAGAGCTTCAATACCTCGTCAGCTACCGCACGCCCGGCATTTTCCATCAAGGTAAGGGCCGGGATGCCCAGCTTGTCAATCGTATACCGATCCAGTTGCCGCATTTCTTCGGCGGTCACAATATACATGCTTCTTCGCCTCCCGTAGTGCCATCCCTTTTTTAATACCCGACCGTAAAACGGGAATTCACAAATTCCCCTTCCACCAGCTCATCAATCAAAGCAACCGCATAATCCTCAACCGAGATGCGGCTGTGACCCAATTCATCAACAACTACATGGTCCAAGCCAATGCGAAACTGTCCTGTACGCCGTCCCGACTCAATGATTGCGGCAGGACTGCAATATGTCCAGTCCACATCCGCAGCACGATACAGCTCCAGTGCATCGGCATGTGCGGCTGCCAGTGGCTTGACTTCCTCTGGAAACTCGGCGGTATCCATCAGACGTTCACCGTTTTCCGTTTTCAGGCTGCCAGCCCCGCCGACTACCAGTATGCGCTCAGCGCCGGAACGTCGGGTTCCTTCCAATAAAGAACGGGTTGCTTCGAGCAATTCTTCCTCGGCTCCAAACTTGGGACCGTAGGCGCTAATAATGGCATCATGTCCTTTCGCCACGGCTGTTACGGAATTGGGATTCAAAATATCCGCTTGAACGACCGTCAATATTCACTTTGCTCCGTCACACGCTGCGGATCACGCACCGCCGCCGTCACCTGGTACTTGCGCTTGATGGCCTCCTTCACCAATGCTTGCCCAATGGTTCCTGTTGCTCCAAAATAATGATTTTCATATGTCCTTGCCTTCTTCCTGTCTATAATTTCCTTACTATTACTTATCCACTTCGGCCCTTGCTCAAACCCCGCCCGGCTGCCGCCAGTACATCCCTTCCGATCCAGGGCTGGTCAATTGGAAGCCGAATTGCGCATACAAGCGGTCGGCTGGCTTGTCTGCGATCAGCGTCGCAAAGCTACCCGCTGGAACCTCACGTTTCAAATAGGCCATAATCTCTTCCATAAGCTTACGCCCGTAACCTTTTCCCTGATGGGAGGGCTTGACTGCAATATCCGTCACCAAAAGAAAACACCGCCATCACCGCTCACCCGGCCCATGCCGATCAATTCCTGCCCGATCCGTAGCGTCACCGCAAACAGGCTGTTCGGCAGGCCCTTGGCTGCTGCTGCTTCTGTAATCTGCGTCAGACCCGCCTCCTTCCGCAGTGCCCGGTACTCCTCAACGGATGGAACGACGTACTCCACGCGAAGCTGCCCGTCCGGGTGATTCGATCCTCTATGATGTTCTGCGGTATTTTCTATATACTCGTTCATGCTGAATCTCCCCTCCCTGCTTATCATCTTGTCTATTTTACCAAAAATACTTCATATATCTCTGTCAGACGTGACCAAGCCCTTGAAATGCCTGTGTGGTCTGTGCAATAGTGTAGAAAGAACAATGGAAGGAGGGATTGCGGGTGTCCCCGACGGACTTCGCGGCATTGGCCGCATATATCTCACCCGGTCTGATTGCCGTCCTGCTGGCATTGTCTTTGCTGGTGTGGCTGTATGTTCACAGCGCAGCCCAGCTTCGAAATTCACGTCAGCAGCGGTTGAATGAATTACAGGAATCGCTGCGTATCTACGGACGGTTGGCAGGCTATCTCCAAACCTCCACTCAGAACGGCATAAGCAGCAGTGAAACGCGCCAGCAGCAGAGTGGACTGATTCATGCCCTTCAGGAAGCGAAGGCTGCTCCCTATTTAACCCCGCACCTTCAGGAACAGGTTCAGGCATCTCTAAGAGAATGTGACGCATTCCGCAGGGAATTGCTTCTCAAATCACTGGAGCGCGAAATGAACAAACTAATCGACGAACGTCGACTTGTTCTGCTGGAATCGCATGCTCCGGGCTGGGGTACGGCTTTATGGAAGCTGCTGCGTCCCGCTGCCGGGCCTTTGGCGCTGGCGGGTATAGTGTGGCTAATCTCACGGCTGATTGTAGAACTTATGTCGTATAGTACAATCTATAATAGTCTGCCCGAAGCTGTCCCATCTGCATCCTGGCTCATATGGTGTACATGGATGAGATTTGCTTCCGGCTTGATCGCCCTGCTGTACGTATACCGGTTGATGACCCTGCGCAGACAAAATGATCTGGATGTGACGGCATCCCATTTCCCGACAAGCCTGTTGTCCATTATGATCGCCGCCGTTGCCCTGTTTCAATGGATCGGACCGGAGGCTTCTCCCTACATACTGGCTGTGCAGCTTGCCCTGTTTTTGATTGGCTTCCGACTCACCCGAGGCCGCTCACGGAGTGATCGCCCTTATGTCGGTCATCCCGGCTTGATGGAGGCCGATCCTTCTCAACATCCGGAAATGCACACAGCAGACAGAGACAGAACGTCCGACTCTTCTTTGGCGGAGGAGCATAGCCGTTCCTAAACGGCAAGCGAAGCAGGATTATATACAGCATGAACGTTCAACCGCATAACCTCGCAGGACATCCCGACAGACACCGAATGGTTTTTATGGGGTGTCCTGTTTTTTGAACAATTTTAGGCTTTTTGATGGGTTAAGCTTGTGCCGACAATCAAGGAAAGGGTATATTGTTTATATAAATGTAAATCATATCGTTTTTTATGTATGAATATTGAAAAAAATCCATATATGTTAAACTATCATCAATTGTTGATGTGCGTTAGAATTGGAGGAACTATGCAACTGGACATTTCTGAAAAATCACTTCCCGTATATGAAGCGCTGGCCAGCGAGGTACGGCTGAACATGATTGTTCTGCTTGCGGAGAAGCCTATGAATATACGCGAGCTGGCGGAAGCACTGGGACTAAGCAGTGCCATCATGACCATGCATGTTAAAAGCTGGAGAGAGCGTCCATTATTTCGACCAAAATGCTGCCCGGACGCGGTGGCGTTCAGAAAGTATGCTCACTGGCTACGGACAAAATTGAAATAGCCATGCCCCGCTATCAGCAGGATGTACGGCAATTTCATCAGACGGAGATTTCCGTCGGGCACTTTACGGATTTTGAAATTCAGCCGACCTGCGGGCTGGCTACCGTCGAGAAAATTATCGGAGAATTCGACGAGCCTCGTTCGTTTCTGGACCCTGAGCGCTTCAATTCCAAAATTCTGTGGTTTAGTCAGGGATATATGGATTATAAAGTACCAAATTTCCTCCTGTCCAGCCAAAAGGCCGAGGAGCTGGAAATTTCGATGGAGCTATCGTCTGAGGCCCCTTTTACCAATGACAACTGGCCTTCGGACATTACCTTTTTCCTGAACGATGTGAATCTGGGGACTTGGACCAGCCCGGGAGATTTCGGCGATAACCGGGGAAAATACACACCTGCATGGTGGCCTGATTTTATCAACCAATACGGTCTGCTCAAAAGACTTCGCGTTACGTCTGAGGGTACCTTTATGGACGGCAAGCAAATATCCAATGTGACCTTAAGCCAGGTGCTGATTGATCAGAAGCAATGGAAATTCCGCATTGCCATTCTGGATGATGCCAAGCATGTTGGAGGGGTTACCCTGTTCGGTACCGGATTCGGTAACTACAATCAGGACATTCTGTTCCGTTTGTACTACAAGCCTGCGGAAAACCATACGAAAACAGCAACGGTAGAAGCTGGCGACAGCAGCAAATAAACTTTCAGACCATTTTCTTCTCAGACCCTAAAACACGGCGCTTTGCCCCATGCGTTCATGGCAAGCAAAGCACCGTGTTTTTATTTTTTCATCTTGTTCTAACGTGCCTTTTTGCCATACGCTATGACTGCCGCACAGGTTCAATGCATACGGGTGAAGGAACTTCCAGCACATATCCTGTTCGAGTCAAGCGTCCGTCATCGCCGTGAATAGCAAAGGATACGATATTATTCCCGTCCTGATTCGCGACAACCAGATACCCGGACAGGATGTTGAAGTTACGCGGCGTGCTGCCAAAAGTCTCCACCCATTCAACCGTCTCCAGCTTGCCGCTGTCCAGATCGACATGGTAAAGCACGATGCTGTTATGCCCCCGGTTTGACACGTACAGATAGCGTCCACAAGGCGTAATCCGAATGTCCGCGGCTGTATTTTCCACATCTATGATGCCTTCCGGCAGTGTGGACAAGCTTTGAAGCAATTGAAGCTCCCCGTTCCGTTCGTTGTAGCTAAATACAGCGACAGTATTGTTCAGTTCGTTAGCCACAAAGGCATAGGGACGCGAAGGATGAAAGACCAGATGACGCGGACCCGAACCAGGCGGCAGGTCTGCCTCACGATGGGTCACCAGTTTCCCGTCTTCCGTCAAACGGTATGCCACAATCTGATCCAACCCCAGATCACATATCATTGCATACTGTCCTGAAGGATCAGGAATAATCGAATGCGGATGTGCCGCATCCTGACGGTCCTGACGAATACCTGAGCCGGTATGTTGAACCTGCCCCGACATTTCCCCCAACCCGCCAGCTTCCGTCACCGGGAATACCACAGCATTACCGCCTGAATAATTGGAAGCCATTACATACCGTCCATCTGCTGTCACTGAGACATAGCAAGTATGCGCCCCTTCTGTCCCTTTTCGATCCAATGGGTGCAGCTCTCCCGTCTGCGCATGTACCTGATACGCGTACAACTCACCTTCCTCTGTTTCACTGGCGGCATACAGCTTCGTTCCATCCGGGTGCAGTGCCAGAAATGAAGGCCGCTCGATTCCTTCCACGCCTCCAATGATGCGCAAATCACCGTTTTCCACATGTAAAGCGCATACATAAATACCTCTATCATCGTGAGACGCATAAGTTCCTGTATAAAATAACTTTTCATTTCGCTCTTCCATCGGCTCTCGTCTCCTTTGGGCTGTTGCCCATATTTTATCGAGCTGTATTTCATTCCTGCGTCTTCTTCATAAACTCATCATGAATTATTACCCAATATTCAGTCGTTTCATTTACGATTTCGCTATGTATACAAAAAATAGTCTCCTTCGGCGCGATCTGTGGTTCACAAGAACAACACATTTCACGCCAAAAGAGACTATGTTTACAGGAAAAATAACATTAAACCGCTGTCGTTTGCGTACCTTTGCTGTTCCATTTTACAGCCAGCCCCAAACTAAGAATGAGAATGGCCGCCCCGAAAATGTACGGCAAATTGATATGCACCTCAAACAGCGTACCCGCCAGCGCAGGTCCCAAAATATTACCGATACTCATATAGGCATTGTTCATTCCGGCTGCAACTCCCTGCTCATCCCCGGCCATTTTGGATAAAGCCGTATTAATGGCTGGTCGCAGTAGCGACGTGGCGGTAAAGAAGATGAGCGATACCCCCAGTACATAATAAAAGTTGCCAGAGAGCAGCATAAGCACAAGTGAAATCGCGGAAAACAGAAAGGAGCCGATAATGACACCTTTTTCGCCAAAACGATTCAACAACGGACTGATCACAACCGCCTGAATCACCGTTCCGACCAGCGCCCCTACCGTAATAATGATCGCAATATCGCGCTCATTGTAATGAAACTTGCCTGTCACGAAGAAAGGAAACATGGTTTCAAAATGCGTCAGCCCAAAGGTTAGGGTGAAAATCATAATCAACAGCATGAAGTACGGCTTGCGAAAAGAAAGTGCAAACTGCTTAATGACATTGTCGCGCTTGACTTTGACATTCCGGAATTTCAACTGTTTCTCCATCGACAAGGTTTCGGGCAGCAAAATCAACGAAACCAGGGCAGCCACACCCGATACTCCAGCCGAAACGTACAAAGGCGTGCGAATCGAGATATCTGCCAGCAAGCCACCCACGCCAGGGCCGATAACAAACCCAAGAGACATGGCCGCGCCCAACAAACCCATTCCCCGACCGCGATTGTGTACCGTCGTAATGTCGGCAATATAAGCCATCATCGGAGGAATCATAAAGGCAGCCCCTGCGCCTCCGAGCAAACGGGATATATACAGCATCGTCAACGAATGCCCAATGGCAAATAATACTGAAGAAATCGTCATGATCACCAAACCGATAATGATCATTTTTTTGCGTCCGTATTTATCGGACCATTCACCAGCCAACGGTGAAAACAGAAACTGGGTCAAGCCGAACACGGCAACCAGGTAGCCTCCCGTTTCACCAGTGCCTCCCAGGGAGCCCATGAATTTGGGGAGGATCGGAATGATGAGGCCAATTCCCAGCATGGCAATAAACATATTAATCATCAAAATGACCAACGGCCCCATTTTCAATTGTGATTCTGACATGTTGCGTGTTGTCCTCCTAAGGTTATTTATTTCGCATGCAAAAATCTTATTTTGCAACTATTAGTTCAAAACTCTTCACTATATTAATAGACCCACGAGCAAATAACAATCATAAATCACACTAAAATATTATCAATAATCTGAAATAGTCTTAGCAGCTTGCATTTGGCATCGTGAAGCACGTAGATAACTCTTCTGCATATATTATATACAAACATGCGTTCTATATTCAATGCATAAAAAAAGGAACTGCCAGTATAACATTAGCAGAATCCACGCACTCATATAGAGTGCGACACAAAGCAGTCCATTTTATTCGATTATCAAGACTTAATAATGCGTCCTTTGAGTTATAGGAAAATTAACGGCAACTATCTTTCAAAAGATGACCTCATCGCAGGCATATGACCACCAAAATATGGCAGATAAGCGATACTCCATAGAGAAGGATAGTTATAAATAACAAAAAACACCGGTGGACGGTGTTTTTTTTGCTACTGCTATATCGAACTGTTTTTTAAGTATTCGGCTAATTGATCGAACGTCCCGGTAAATCCGTTCTGAACCATCTCTTGTGAAGAAAAGTAGGTTTTGAACTCTTCCTCAGTCGGGGATGAAGGAGCCATAATCATTGTAAGGGTTGTTTTTCCTTCGTTCTCGATGAACGTCATGTTATTCAGGGTTTCCAGAGGCCAGTTTGCATCAAAGGGGGCACGTACTTTGTTACCTTCCTCATCAGAAAAGAAACTGGCGTAAACGATTTTATCCGTTGCAACTATTTCACTGTATAAAAATTTAACCCACATTTTCTCGCCGTCAGCGGGTTGCTGGCTATAGTGAAAGACACCCCCCGGACGGAAATCTGCTTTCGCAACATGAAACATCCATCCTTTTGGCCCCCACCAATTTTGTAGATGTTGTGATTCGGTGAATGCCTTAAACACAAGTTCTCGTGGAGCATTGAAGCTATAAGTGATTTCGATTTGATTTGACATTGTAGATCCTCCAATAATTTTTATTGTTTTTTATATCTCTCTTTTGCAGATCCTGCAAATCCCGTTCCGCCATTCCCTGTACGATATTACATTATTTATCAGAAAAGGAGTCGACGCAGACAATCCGCTCCGGCACCACAATTTCGTGGTTCCTGCTTACTCGAGGCTCCATTGCTAGCCGTTTTTCATAATTACTTTGCTTGTAGCTCACTTAAATAATCATCTAAGCGCTCGAATCTATCCTCCCAAATGGTTCGAAAGGAACCAATCCAGTCGTCCAGATATCCAAGAAAGGCTGTGACAGCAGCTTATAGATGCGGCGATTCGCACTTGGATGTACCTCAACGAGCCCGGAATCACTAAGTATACGTAGATGTTTAGACACTTGCGGCTGACGAACACCAAGTCGATCAGCTATTTCTCCTACAGTAAGGGGCCTGTCACGCAAAAGCTCGACAATGTGTAATAATCGGTTGGGTTCGGCAAGTGCACTCAAAGTTTTCATGCTCACGCCCATATAATGTGCCTCCTTTCGCTTCGAATATATTCTATAAGGAGTATACCCGTCAAGGTATACACTATAAGCAAATTTCATCATCTTGGTCATGTGTTTCCTCCTATCAATGCACACGTTGAATACTATGAGAAATAGATCTTGATATTCTATATGTGCTGAAAGAAAATGAGAGAGCTGCTAACGTAGAATACGTCAAAGCCCTCCCATATTATAGACTTGATAATTTATGGGCACGATCTTTTTTCAATCCACGCACTCATATAGAGTGCGACAATAAGATCGGTAGTGCTACTGTCAATCACCTGTCATTTCAATCCACGCACTCTTATAGAGTGCGACCAAGAGATGTTTTTGATGACTCGTTCGACAGTAAATTTCAATCCACGCACTCATATAGAGTGCGACCCGGCTCCCCTTTGTGTCCGGTTTTTCATACAAATAATTTCAATCCACGCACTCATATAGAGTGCGACGTAATCTATCCTTGGCTTTATACCAAGGACTATCAGGAATTTCAATCCACGCACTCATATAGAGTGCGACCTCTCGTTATCCTATGTATTGGCGTTGTCTCTGCAAATTTCAATCCACGCACTCATATAGAGTGCGACAAAAGTTATCGGTGACGAAACGCATCAAAGGTATAAGATTTCAATCCACGCACTCATATAGAGTGCGACAGCGAAAATGCAGTAATTCATACCTTAATGATATAAATTCCATACATTTTAGCAAAGAACGATGCCAAAAAGGCTTGAATCAACCATTGACTTCTACTGAAGAAAACTGATTTAATGTTTTTCGACAAATTTCGAGGTGCGAAGGATCCGGGGTTTTTATGTGAGCTTCACATTCGCACCTCACCATAAGAGCAGAAAACTCATTTTATTTCCCCTTATACATATACCATAAATGAGCATGATAACCAATAATGAGGTGCAGATCCGGTGAATGTTTGGGCAAAAGACAAACTTCGATCTCATCTGCTTGGCCCAACGTATAGGTCGCCTTCTTGTAGCTAAAGTCTAAGTTGTATACGAGTACGGATAGCTCTCTTGAGGTTCACCCATTCCTTATTGGGGATCTTCGAATAGCTCCTGCATCATCTTTTCCTTGTTGTTCATAAATTGTTTCATGATGATGAAATGATCGGTTTCCTCCAGCGTCCGGGTGTCTATGCCTTCATGTGTCAGGTGGTACAGGACGGAGTCGGGATAGGCCATCAAAATCGGGGAATGCGTAGAAATGATGAACTGCGAGCCCTGCTGTACCAGCTCGTGGATACGTGCAAGCATGGCCATCTGGCGCAGGGGCGATAACGCAGCCTCTGGCTCATCCAGAATATACAGCCCCTGACCTCCAAACCGATGCAAAAATGCAGCAAAAAAAGACTCGCCATGCGACTGCTCATGCAACGATTTTCCCCCGTAGGAGTCTCGGATGGGCGGGCCCCCTCTTTCCCGATCCATCTCGTCGATATGAGTCGCCAGATTATAATAGCTTTCTGCCCGGAAAAAGAAACCGTCCCGCGGCTTGCGGGCCCCTCTCACCAGCCGGACATACTCATGCAGCGATGAATGCGTGGCCTGTGTGGAGAAATTAAAATTTTTGGTGCCGCCCTCCGGATTAAATCCCCACGCGACCGCTATCGCTTCCATAAGCGTTGATTTACCCACACCGTTTTCTCCAACAATATAGGTAACAGACGGGTGAAATTTCAGCTCATTCCATTGACGCATGGCTTTTAAGTTAAATGGATATTGGCTCTCGTCAGCATCCTGCGGCCACATCAGCTCCAATCGACGTACAAAAAGATCACGATCCCATATACTCATGTCCGTTCAACTCCATTACCAAGCAAATGACTAGGCTTTTTATCATTATATTGGAATTATTTACGGCAATCAATCTGAAAATCCGGTTTTCGTAACCCTTCTGTTGTTATTCGTTCGTTTATTACAGGTATAATATATAGTAGCCTTTCATTGGGCATGATATTTCCGTGTATCATTCAGAATCTATTTCATTATTTTTCAGGCAGGTGAATCTATGAATTCAAATCACAAACCGATCCAATCCTTTAAAATCGTACAGTTCATGATGACCATCTACAGGCAGCGGCTGACACGTATTTTGCTTCCACTGGCTGTATTGGCTTTTATTATATGGGAGGCTGGACGAGAGCTGAAAAGCTTCAATCTGGCACGTATGCTTCATGAGCTGCGGCGAATGGATGCTACCTTTCTCATCGAAATCGGCTTGTTCTCACTGATAGCCGTGGCCGCCATGAGCGCATACGATTACGTGATCAGGCATCATTTCAAACTACAGGTCAAGCCCGGAGCGACATTCCGGTACGCCTGGATTTCGAACACCTTCAATAACGTCTTTGGCTTTGCAGGCTTTACAGGAGCGGGATTGCGCACGGTGCTGTACAGAAAAAGCGGCGTGCCGCTGGGTGTTATCACCTCTGCGGTCGTGTTCCTTTCGCCTGTGGTCATTACGGGTCTGTCTTTGCTGGCCTGGGGCGCGATCGCCCATCTGTATCCGGTACAGCCCGTGCTGGATGCTCATCCGTGGCTTCATTGGGCGTTATGGGGAATGGCGCTGTACCTGCCGCTGTTTCTGATTATGCAGCGCTCCAAACGATACGCCAGTTGGTTCAACAAGGGAGAAGGCCAGCTTTCCTGGTCCACCATCTCCGCTTCCATCGGCGCTTCGCTGCTGGAATGGCTGCTGGCTGGTCTTACTTTTGCATGGATCGGCTCGCACTTGCTGCATGAGCTGCCGATAAATGCCGTGTTCGGCATTTATGTGATTGCCGCGATTGCCGGGCTGATCAGTCTGGCGCCCGGAGGGGTCGGCGCATTCGACATCATTGCCCTACTCGGGCTGCAAATGGCAGGCGCCAACTCGGATCGGGCATTGGCTGTGCTGCTGGCCTTTCGCGTCTTTTATTACATCATTCCGTGGCTAATCGGCCTGGTGCTGGCTGCGCTGGAAATATTACCACGCAACGAACGTCTGAGCCAACTGGCAGAGACGGGTTGGGAAACCTCACTCAACGCTTGGCAAAAGGTATGGGGCTGGCCCGGTCAATTCCGCTTTCTGGCCGACCTCGGGGTATGGGCACTCGGCAAGCTGGTACTCATCTCTGGCGTGGTGCTTCTTCTGTCGGCGGCTACGCCAGGTCTGCTGTATCGGCTGCGTTTTGCCGAGCATCTGCTCAGTCTGCCCGTCATGCGCCTGTCGCACGAAATCTCAGTCGTCATCGGGATTATGCTCGTAGTGCTGTCTCACGGCATATCCCTGCGCATTCGCAGAGCCCTGCGGCTGACGCTGGTACTGCTGCTTGCGGGGTCCATTTTCACCTTCATTAAGGGTCTGGATTTCGAGGAAGCTCTATTCCTGTTGTTCGTAGCGCTGATGCTGTGGGTCTCGCGCTCGCGGTTTTATCGGGTTAGTGCGCCGCTGAATCGGCACAATATTTTAATATGGGGCGGATTGTCTCTGCTCGTGACCGGCGCTTACTTTATAATAGGGGCAGGCTCCAATACTCCGTTTATGCGCCATCTGCACGCCAAGGTCCATCTGGACTTTTTTATGAACCGCAGCGATTACGGGGTTACAGCGGTGTTCAGTCTGATTTTGGCGTGGGTATTCCTGACGGTATATTTCTTCCTCCGTCCCCAGCGTGGAATCGGCAATCTACCTGATGCGCAGGAACTGGATAAGCTAAAAGAATTTCTGGAAAAGCAAGGCGGAAATTTGGTTTCTCATATGCTCTTTCTAGGTGATAAATATCTGTATTGGACCAAGAACGAACAAGTGGTTATTCCCTATGCCCGCAGCCGGGACAAACTGATTGTGTTAGGTGACCCGCTGGGTCCGGAAGAACGTGTGAGCGAAGCGATTCAGGAATTTCAGCGCTTCGCAGACCGGTATGCGTTAACGGCTGTATTTTATCAGGCATCACCGGAGTATTTGTCCATCTACCATGAGAACGGCTATCGGTTTTTCAAGCTCGGCGAGGAAGCGCTGGTGCCGCTGGAGTCCTTTACACTGACAGGTAAAAGCAATCAGGTGCTGCGCAGTGCCAAGAACCGCTTTGACCGTGAGGGTTACACATTCGAAATGATCCAGCCGCCTTTGGATAGAGCATTAATTGAGGAGCTTCATCACATTTCGAATATCTGGCTGGACGGACGGAAGGAGAAGGGCTATTCGCTCGGCTGTTTCAAGGAGCCTTATCTTCAGTTAGCCCCGATTGCGCTGTTAAAGGACCCTGAAGGAAAGATCATCGCCTTCGCGACAATGGCCCCTGCCTATGACTGTGGACAGACGGTCTCCATAGACCTGATGCGTCATCTGCCTGATACGCCAAATGGCACGATGGACTACTTGTTCACACGAGTGATCGAGTGGGCCAAAGACAGCGGGTATGCGACATTCAATCTCGGTATGGCACCGCTGTCCCAGGTAGGACAAAGCGAAAAAGCGTTGCGCGAAGAAAAGCTGGCCCGGCTCGTTTTCCAATACGGAGGGCATTTTTACGGCTTTCAAGGACTACGCCGCTTCAAGGATAAGTTCAAGCCGCAATGGGAGCCGCGCTATCTGGCCTATCCGGCTTCTGTCTTTTTGCCTATTCTGACGCTGGAGCTGGTATATCTCGTTTCCAAGCGTTCGGATTAGAGCAAAAGCATTCTTGCAACCTTACCTAGGCATAACAAAAGGGTGTTCCCCCAACCACGACGGTTGCAGGAACACCCTTTTTATGTTAAAAATTATTCTTAGAAGCTACCTTTTACAACAACTTCAGACAATGGGAAACGTCCTGATGGACGTGCCGGCACTTGTGCTTTACCTACCGTAATCAGCATTACTGGCAGGTAACGTGCAGGAACGTTGAATTGCTCGATCAATTGCGCAGGAATGAAACCGCCCATAGCGCAAGTGTCATAGCCCAGAGATTTAGCAGCCAGCATAATATTCTGTGCCGCAAAAGCAGAGTTCAGGAGCGCTGCATCGCGAGCTACTTGTGCGTTTTGGTAAGCACCGTTGATTTGGCCTACCAAGGCGTCACGGATTTCTGCTGGCAATGAGCCTGCTTCTACCGCTTGATCATAAATAACTGTGTTACGGTTCGCTTCCAAATCACCCAATACGACAATCGTTACGGAGCTTTCCGCTACTTGACCTTGGTTGTAGGCGATAGGCAGCAACTTTTGCTTGTCAGCTTCGGTTTCAATCACGAGGAATTTCCAGTGTTGAAGGTTCCAGGCGGAAGGAGCTTCTATCGCAGCTGTCAAAATAGCTTCCAGATCTTCCTCTGGCAATTTAAAATCCTTAACATAACTTTTTACCGCATGTCTTTCACTAATGACAGACAGAGTTTCGTTTTTTTGGATACTTGACATTCTGGACACACTCCTACATTTCTCATAGTATATATATCTGAATCTTGAATCCTTATTAACTTCCCAAACTATTGTAATTATAAAAACGATAGTGAATGATGTCAATATGTTTAAGTATGACCCTGCACTCAAAATACAGTACAATATGGATAAGACATCCATATCGGCAGATGCCCGCCCGATCGGACAAGACACGGTGAGTTCATTTTGTTCTCATTTGAATCAAAAAAGGAGCGTTACTATGATTGGATCGTTAAAAAAAACGGATATTGCTTTGTTTGCCGCCTGGGTTGTGGCTTGTGTGGCTACATTAGGCAGCCTCTATCTCAGCGAGATTTTGGGGTATGAGCCTTGCAAGCTATGCTGGTTTCAGCGCATTCTGATGTATCCCCTGACTCTGCTGCTCGGAATCGCTTATTTTCGGGGAGATACAGGAATACGGCGTTATGTCATGCCGCTGGCGATCATTGGTGGCGGTATTTCGGCCTACCATTTTGTGATTCAGCGCATCCATGCAGCCGCCAAAGCGGCTACTCAGGCTTCAACGTCCTGTGGAAGAGTATCCTGTGAGCAGGATTACCTGAACTGGTTTGATTTTATTACCATTCCTTTTCTCGCACTCATCGCTTTTATCCTTATTATTACAGCCATGGGTTATATCATGCGTCAGGAGAAAAAATCGGCGCAAGGAGAGGTACAAGCAGAGCATCTTGCATAAGTATGATAGAGACCCGAGATCGTTGGGCCAGTCACCACAATCGAGCGTATAATCCGCTTGCCGGAGGAAAGACTGTAACTAAATATATCCATTACATATGTGATATAATAAAAAAGGTTTGCAGTCTGGCCAATAACGCTTACATTTCTTATAGAGGGGGCCCCGTCCATGTTTCATATCAGCACCCCAATTCTGCAATATGGCGCAACCTTCGGCATGATCTTAATCGCTGTTTCGGCTATTTTCATCCGTATGAAGACAGGTCACCGCCCGGTTAACGCCAAAAAGATTATCATCCCTCCGCTCGGCATGAGCACCGGCTTTATGATGTTTATCGTGCCAGAGGTACGGGTTCCCTTGCTTTGGGCGATGGGCGCTTTTCTGGTTGGCTGGTTTATTTTCTCGTATCCGCTGATCCGCAGCACCAAGTTTGAGATGCAAGAAGGACAAGTTTTTGTACAACGCTCACGCACCTTCTTTTTTATCCTGATCAGTCTGCTGATCGTTCGCCTGCTGCTGCATGAGTTTATCCAGCGCTACATTACCATTCCACAGACGGCGGGGCTATTTTTCATTCTCGCCTTCGGGACATTGCTGCACTGGCGGCTTCGTATGTATTTTCAATATCGTCAGCTCAATCTGAATGAGGCAGAAGTCCGAATCTGACAAACAGATACTCGCGTGCAGTAAGCATGTTGTTGCATACTCCAAAAAGACACGACCTTCCAACAGGAAGTCGTGTCTTTTTGCTTGTTGTGTAACGGCATCACACCTGCCCGGAAAAATGGCCTCACTTCACCCAGCGGGTAAGGAGGCGAATACGATTTGGCATCCCGCATGCGGCCTCGCTGTACGGATTAACAGACAGATACAGCGTCTTTACAACCACTTCACCTGCTTGTGGGGCAGACAGAGGCTCTTCACGAATGTAAAATATTCAGCAGTCGGTAGCCCTTGCGGACGGGAAGCCAAAATAATCTTTTCATTCATCACCATGTGTATTCCTCATTTATACTAAAAGAGACTGTCCTCTGGACAGCCCCTTTTTCTGTATTACGCCTACCTGATTTATTGCTGCGTCAAAATAATCGGGCCGTCCGCTGTAATCGCCAGCGTATGCTCGTATTGCGCCGACAAACCGCCGTCCAGTGTACGCGCCGTCCATCCGTCTGCATCCACTTTGCTGCGGTAGGTGCCCGTGTTCAGCATCGGCTCAATCGTAATGACCATGCCTTCTTTCAGGCGCGGTCCGCGATGCGGTGGTCCATAATGCGGCACCTGCGGTTGCTCATGCATATCTTCTCCGATACCGTGACCGATGAATTCGCGTACAACCGAGAAGCCTTCCGCTTCCGCATAGGTTTGGATCGCATGGGAAATATCGCCGATCCGGTTACCGATTACAGCCTGCTCAATCCCTCTGTACAGGGATTCCTTCGTAACGTCCAGCAGCTTTTGTGCCTGCTCGGAAACATTACCCACTGCATACGACCAGGCGGAATCCGCCAGCCAGCCGTTCAGGTTTACGACCATGTCAATCGTCACGATGTCCCCGTCCTTCAACGGTGTCTTGTTCGGAAAACCGTGGCAAATGACATCGTTAGGCGATCCACAAGTCGCAAACTGGTAGCCGTTGTAGCCCTTTTGTTCCGGCGTTGCGCCATGCTTTTTCATAAACGATTCCGCGAAGGCATCAATTTCCAGTGTTGTAATACCCGGCTTGATCATTTTGGCAATTTCCCGGTGGCAAGCAGCCAAAATTTCGCCAGCTTTCTTCATATTTTCAATTTGTTCTTTGGTTTTAATAATAATCATTAAACGGTCTCCTTCTTTTCCGTGTTCGTTCCACTTTCACTGCTGCTTTTTTCTGCTTCTTTTCTGCTTCTATTGTAACGCTAAAAGCATTGAAATGGAACCGATGTCCATTGACACCGTTTACAAGTATCTTTTACGGGGTATATAATACTTCATAACTTGTATACAAGTATGCCCGAAAGAGGCAACCTAAATTTTCAAGAAGGAGTATGCCTATGAAATATCCGTCAATCTGGCTACAGGGTGCATCGCTTGGTGAAAGGATTGCTTGTGAGCTTCGACTTCAGATTATCCGTGGCATGCAGACACCCGGCACGGTATTATCTGAAAATCAGATTGCTGCCGATTTTGGCACCAGCCGTTCTCCTGTTCGTGAAGCGTTAAAAGTGCTTTCCAGTGAAGGATTGCTTCGCTTGGAACGCATGGGGGCGATTGTCATAGGCATGACGCCCGCTGATATGGAGGAGCTTTTCGATGTGCGAATGCTGATTGAGCATTTTGTTGTACAAAGATTTGTACATAGAGACAATGCCGGGTTGGTGACCGCTTTAAACCGGATGATTGATAAAATGGAAGTCGCTCTCAAGCACAGAGACGTCGTTGAATTTTCTCTTCAGGACTTCAATTTTCATGAGGCTCTGGTGCTGGAAGCAGGCCATGCTCGTATTCTCCACACCTGGAACGGAATGAGGCAGTTGATCCTGACGGTCATGCTGGCTGCCACAGAACAACGCTTTACGTCCAAGATTGAAGAATCCCAAGTCACGATTCACAAACATCGTACCTTTGCAAACGCTTTAAACCAAGGGAGCGCTCAGGAGCTGTCCGAATTTATCGAGGATCATTACCGGGACACCCGCAACGCGGTAAACGACAGCGTTCTGTCCCCTTACCGCAAGAGTCTGCCCTAATCCGCAAAATGTATAAAAGGAGCCGCTGCACCGCGCTTTAGGTGTTCTAAGCTGGCGCAGTTCCTTTTTAGACTAAAGTTGTCGACAAGTATACATGTACTACACATTAACGCATAAGGAGGCATTACTTCATGAACACCCTATTCGGCTTGAGCCATAACGCTTCACTACTTACGTGGGCGCTAATTACCATCATTCTTTTGATTTTGCTGATTGCCAAGTTTAAATGGAATCCCTTTGTTTCACTACTGCTTTCCTCCGTATTTCTCGGGCTGGTTAACGGGATGCCGGGACATGAAGTTACTGCCTCCATCACCAAGGGCCTCGGGAGCACACTTGGCTCCATCGCCATCGTCATCGGGCTAGGCACCATGCTTGGTAAAATGATGGCGGAATCCGGCGGTGCCGAGCGTATTGCAACTACACTTATGGATCGGTTTGGTGAAAAACGTGTCCATTGGGCCATGATGATCGTAGGCTTTATCGTGGGTATTCCGGTATTTTTCGAAGTTGGCATTATTTTATTAATTCCGATTCTGTTCACGGTCGCCCGTAAAATGAATATGTCTCTGCTGAAAATCGGTATTCCCATGCTGGCGGGGCTATCGACGGTACATGGACTTTTGCCGCCCCATCCGGCTCCGATGATCGCGATTGAAGCCTTTAACGCCAATATCGGACGCACGATAGGGTATGCGCTCATCGTCGGTATTCCTTCCGCTATTATTGCAGGTCCGGTCTTCGGTGCCTGGATTGGCAAAAAAATTATGGTCAGACCCTCCGAGAAGCTGGACGAGCAGTTCACCAATACAACAGGACGGCCGTTGCCGCCTTTTTGGATTACCTTGTTTACTATTTTGCTGCCTGTTATCCTGATGCTCAGCGGATCGGTCGCTGAAATTGTGGACCCGTCCAATACGCATCCACTTACGGTATTTTTCAAATTTATCGGTGATGAGGTTATGGCGTTACTGATTGCGGCTGTATTTTCGTTTTTCTCACTTGGTTACGCACGCGGCTTGAAGAAAGAGGATTTATCCCGTTTTACCAGTGAATGTCTGGCACCCACAGCCTCTATTATTTTAATCATCGGCAGTGGGGGCGCATTTAAAACCGTATTGATCGACAGCGGCGTAGGTCAGGCCATTGCAGCGGTGGCTACGGGGGCGCATATGAATGTAATCGTGTTTGCTTTTCTGGTCGCTGCGCTCATTCGTGTGGCCACCGGGTCCGCTACGGTTGCGATGACGACAGGCTCCGGTATTGTCGCACCTGTGCTGGCACTTACACCCGGCGTGAATATCGAGCTGGTTGTCCTTGCTACAGGGGCGGGATCGCTGATCCTTTCGCATGTGAATGACGCCGGTTTTTGGATGATCAAAGAATTTTTCAACATGACGGTTCCCCAGACTCTCAAATCATGGACCGCGATGGAAACCATCCTCTCCCTGGTCGCCTTCGGTTTGATTATGCTGCTGAGTGTGTTAATTTAACGATAATGAGCTAATAACGGTAAGTGAAGGGGAGATTGAATATGACAGACACTCGGTATATGATCGGCGTTGATATCGGTACGACCAGTACCAAGGCGGTGCTTTTCGAAGAAAACGGCAATATTGCTGCCCAGCATCATGTAGGCTATCCGCTGCACACACCTGAGCCGGATGCGGCGGAACAGAACCCGGAGGATATTTTCAAAGCCGTCGTGACAACGGTGCAGGAGGTCATGAAACAAAGCGGAGTAGCAGCCGAGCATGTGTTGTTCGTCTCCTTCAGTTCGGCCATGCACAGCGTTCTGGCGGTGGATAAGAACGGCAAGCCGCTGACCGCCTCCATCACATGGGCAGATAACCGCAGCGCTAAATGGGCTGAAGCGCTCAAGCATGAATACAACGGACATGACATTTACTTGCGCACCGGGACACCCGTTCATCCCATGTCGCCGCTGACGAAGCTGATGTGGATTACACGGGATTTGCCGGATATTGCGGCACAAACGTACAAATATATTTCTATCAAGGAATACGTATTTGTCCGGTTGTTCCAGCAATATGTCGTGGATCATTCGATTGCCTCCGCTACCGGCCTCATGAATTTGGAGCAACTGGATTGGGACGAGGAAGCACTGCGTATTGCCGGTGTGACGAAGGAGCAGTTGTCTGAGCTGGTGCCTACGACTCATGTCCTGAAGGGACTGGATGCGACCTATGCGCATGACATGGGCTTGCTGGAGACGACTCCTTTTGTCATCGGAGCCAGTGACGGTGTCTTGTCCAACCTTGGTGTGAATGCCATCAAACCGGGAGTTGTCGCTGTCACGATCGGTACCAGCGGAGCCATCCGCACTGTGGTCGATAAGCCGTTGACCGATGCCAAGGGACGCTTTTTCTGCTACGCATTGACCGAAAAGCTGTGGGTGATCGGCGGCCCGGTGAACAATGGCGGCATCGTTTTCCGCTGGATTCGCGATGAATTTGCAGCCTCCGAGGTGGAAACCGCCAAACGATTAGGGCTTGATCCGTACCATGTGCTGACCCAAATCGCGGAACAGGTACGCCCCGGCTCGGACGGCCTGCTCTTTCTCCCGTATCTGTCCGGAGAACGTGCACCCCTGTGGGACCCGAATGCCCGCGGCTCCTTCTTCGGCTTGTCCCTGCGTCACAAAAAAGAGCACATGATCCGCGCCGCTCTGGAGGGTGTGCTGTTCAACCTGTACACGGTTATGCTGGCCATGGAAGAGGTCATCGACAGACCTTCGGTCATTCACGCCACTGGCGGATTCGCACGCTCGGAGCTGTGGCGACAGCTTATGGCGGATATTTTCGATCAGGAGGTCATTATCCCGGAAAGTCTGGAAAGCTCCTGTCTTGGCGCAGCTATTTTGGGCTTGTACGCACTGGGACGAATTGATTCGCTGGACGCTGTATCCGATATGATCGGCACCACTCACCAGCATAAGCCCGTGGCGGAGCATGTGGATATTTACCGTGATTTACTGCCAATCTATATCCGCATTTCGCGTAAATTTGAAGAGGAATTCAAGGATATTGCCGAGTTTCAGGCCAAATCCTTAAAACCTTTAAATTAGTGGAACCCATTCCAACACCGCTGCGTATTACCGTTTCATAAGAACCTGTCTATGTCAGAAAATGATCTAAAAAAATCAGTCGGACAGGATTAAGAAGGAGGATTAGACGATGCTCAAAAAATTATTGCACCGCCTGCTACATTCCACCTCTCATTCTCATAAGCGGAAATACAGTAGCTCGGACCGTTATTACGAACGTAAACGCCGCTCTTCATCCGATTTAGGATACAAGAACAGCCATAACGGGCACCAATATTACAAGGACAAACGCCGTCATTACTCCAGTTCGTAAGTAAAGAACTGCGACGAATGAAACCAGGCATAGGAAGGAAGCCAGTGGCTCCTTCAAACCCTATAAAGCGAAGACCCTTCTCATCAAGGGCCTTCGCTTTATTGTTGTGCGCCCGGCGCTATGCAGGGCAACATCTCTGCATTTTACAGGAAACCGTCTATTAACAAAATTACAGAAATAGAGTTTTGGAGATAATTACCAGCAAAATAAACAGAACCAGAATCGCTCCTACAGAGGTCCAAGCTCCGCCGTACCCCATACCACCCATTCCACACATATGACTCATTTACAACACTCCTTTCGCTCATTTACAGGATCATTGTATGTAGATATGGTCAGATGCGTAAGGGGGGCATTCCCCCATTTTTGCGGCGAATGCCCGTATTTTTATGGACGATCTTTATGGACTAGCCCTCCTGCTGCACCAACGCCTTCTCCAGCTCCAGCATAAACTGGCGACTATGTTCATACCTGGGGCCAATCTGAAAAAGACGTTCCAGCAGATGGCGTACAGGTGGACTCAGCTTCAATTCTTCCTGCCAGCTTCCCGGCGGTTGATCCGGTTGAGGCTCGTAACTGCTGTACAGCATAAAAAGCATCAAATGCCCGACATCGTACAAATCGCTGTAGATAGCGACATCCTGCCGTTCGGCTGCACGCTTTTCCAGCATAGATTCGGTAAATACATCTTCCTGCTGCTCGCCCATCGCCAGTGCAAGGCCAAAGTCGATCAGGTACGGTTTCCCTTCGCGGTGGATCACATTGGGAATGCGGATATCCCGATGGATGTAGCCCTGTTCATGCACATGCAGAACCCGCTCCATCAGCTCTAAGGTGTAGACAATACATTCCTGTTCGGTAAAAGAACGCCCCTGTTCAAATATAAGCTCCTCCAACGTCATGCCGGAGATATATTCCATGACCAGGTACATTCCATTCCGATGCTCCACACTTTCGAGCAGCCTCGGGATATAGAGATGTTCCATTTGTCGCATAATGTCGGCCTCACGCTGCAACAGTTGAACACCCTTCGCCCGCTTGCTCGGTCTGGGTAGCTTGACCGCCACCTCCTGCCCGCTGTGCTTGTCCAAACAGAGGTAGGTCAGACCATAGCTACCCATACCCAGCAGCGACAAGATATGATAACGTCCACCCAGCAGATCGCCGGGCTGTTTCGGGTAATCTATCCAAGATTCATAAACATTCCGTAACCAAGTAAACATTCTAATATCCCTTTCCTATACACGCTGCGGCATGTTATATATGCGACTTGCTCTTGTCTTCTTATACACCCGCCCGCTGCCCTATATCCATACACTCCGGTCTATTCCGCTATTATACCATCCACAATAAGACCATCAGAACCGGGTAGGTCTGATGGTCTTATCATTATCATGCCTATGCCTCTCTACGTCTGCGTGGTGCCAAACCGAGCCAGGACAGCAGCGAACCGCGGGACTTTCGCTGTCTGCCCTGATAGGTACGCAAATTGGTGATTAACTGCCGATCCCGTTCCTCTTCCACCCGTTCTTTCATCCAGCGCTTTTGGTCCTCCAACTGATTGGAAAGGCTGGTGTTCTTCTCCACCAACCGGCTATGCTCCACTTCCAGCTCTTCCAAACGAATCCTCATCTCCAGTAGAGCGCTCTGCACCATAATTTGCATCTCCGTCAGTGCTTGGGACTCTATAGGCTCCTGCGTTTGTATCTGTACGTGTGTTTGTTCCAGTTCTTCTTTTTCCCTCTCCCTTGTTTGCTCCAGCCTGTGCTCAATCGTTAACGCCAAGGTATGCGTCTGTTGTTCCTGCGGTTGTAGCTGCATCGGGCCTTCTGACTGTTCCTGTACGCTAACTTCATCCTCTAATCCTGCCGATTCAAGAGTAGCGGCGGCTTGCGCCTGTATCACAGACTCATCTCTGCCCTCTGCCGCAGCCAATATTTCCTCCCAGGTTGCAGCCAGCGACTCACCATCCGATACGGATGGCAGGCGGATGCCTGCATCCTCGATTTGGAAAGGTGCGGTTACCCTCTCAAGCACCACCTGAACCGCCTGCTCCATCGTCAAATGCTCCTCACGCAACGCCCCTCGCATCACCTTTAAGCACTCTACATCCTCTGGACTGAACATTCTCGATTGGTTGGTGGAACGCGGGAACACATAGCCCTGCTCCTCCAGCGCTGCCGCATATTTACGAAGGGTACTGGCCCCGATTCCCAACTGCTTTGCTGCTTCCGTCGTCGATCTGCTTTCTTCCATTGATCATTACCTCCCTGGATGGTATGGAAAGAAATAAGCTTGTATATGTACAATTCGCGGAATCAAATGGAAACCCTTTGGCAAAAATGTTCTAATATTGCGGACTGCTAGGAACCTTTGTCATAAGCGAATATTTTATAAAAATGCATGAAGCGACTTCATATTGCCATATAAGCTTGGCTTAAAGGTTTCCTATTGTGCCACTGCGCAGTCGGATGGTGCCTCCGAAGGGCGCTTTCCTACGGAAAGCTTTTTAAGCGACCGCTTCGCTTGTACAGCAGCATTTAAAATCTGACAAAGTATGTGGTAGCTCGCCTATTTCCCATTCGATAGGGTGTCCTTTTTAGAAACGTCACATAAATGTCACGCTTCCATGATCCTATGGCATTATTTCTACCATCATCGCGCCGTAAAGCACAATCAATGCGGATACCGCCTCAAAAAGAAGCTTCTCACTCCCTGCAATACATACCTGCAAAAATACTGCGTATTCCACGTATCTTCTATATTACAGCCTATACATGTGCCTCTGGTGATCGTTATTTTTATATTTTTCGGAATGAAGGCAAAACGATGGATATTTCCAAAAGATCAGCAATATGTTATGTTATGTAACGTAAAATAGGTTTCAGACATAATTTGTAGCATATTACGTTCGCTGGAACGAGGAGGAAACATAAATGAAGGGGAAGGCAAGGAAAGTAGCTATTGTCGGCGCAGGGATGGTCGGTTCGAGCTGTGCCTACTCAATGGTCAATCAGTCCATTTGTGACGAAATTATGATGATTGACCGCACATATGATCGAGCTTTGGCCCATGCACTGGATCTGTCCCATTGTATGGATTTTACATCTACACGTACCAAGGTACACGCAGGAACGTATGCAGATTGCACGGATATGGATGTTGTCATTATCACGGCCGGGGCTAACCCCAAACCAGGTCAAGATCGTTTGTCTGTACTGGATGATGCGGTGATCATTACGCGCGAAATTGTAACGGCGATTATGGAGAGCGGCTTCGACGGCATCTTCGTCATTGCGGCTAATCCTGTCGACATTGTGACCTATCTCGTACAAAGCATATCCGGTCTACCACGCAACAAGGTAATCGGCACTGGCACCTCCATTGACTCGTCCCGGCTTAAAACGCTGCTTTCCGAGGTATTTTCCATAGATCCACGCAGCGTACAGGGGTATGCTCTTGGCGAACACGGCGATTCGCAATTCGTCGCATGGTCACACGTGACCATTGGCGGCAAGCCGATCCTGCATATTCTGCGCCAGCATAAGGAGCGTTTCAGCCACGTCGATCTGGATGACATCGCCCGCAAAACGAAGGATGCAGGCTGGGAGATTTTCACCCGCAAAGGGGCTACTTATTTCGGTATTGCCAATGCGCTGGCGTACATTACCCGTTCCATTTTAAATGATGACGGTAAAATTATAGCGGTTTCTGCCGTATTGGATGGCGAGTACGGGCACACGAATGTCTGCACAGGTGTTCCGGCGATCATCGGCAGCAAAGGAATTCAGGAGGTCATCGAGCTAGAGCTAAGCCCGGAAGAACAAGCCAAGTTCGACGCCTCCTGCCGCTTCATCAGCGATAATATCCGTGCCATGTCGGGCTTAGTTTAAAATGTGTCATACGCCGGATTGAAATGTATTATCGTATTTTATCAATCCGGCGCGATGTATACTTCAAAAAAACTCCACTTATCAAATACACTATCTTCATTCTAAAAGCTGTAGAGAAAATAAATCATCCGAAAATTCTAATCAATCTATGAGTGCCCTCTTAAAAAGTATAAAACTGAATACCGCTGAAAAAGGCTTTGTGGCCATCTACTCTGACGCAATGAAGGAAGGTGCTGATCTTGTAAGCTACAGCCCGACTGGAGATATTATAGGTGTGCAGAAACTAGAATAATGGTCAAAGTTGCCACACTCCTTCAAAGCGAGGTGTAATTATGATTTATTTAGTTTTTCACCAACTGAACCCCCTTGTCCCCACTCTGCTCATCTGAACAAATATTGCTACCTTTAAATCTAACCTGGACGCATGGGCGATGTACGGTATTATTTATGCCCTGATGACCTATGCCGCATTTAGAATAACTTCCCGAGCTGGAAACTGACTGATCTTTATGTACCCATGCTGAAATGTGACCCGGAAGAATGATAACTTTAAAACAAATGACCCATAAGAGGGTCATTTGTTTTAATAGAGCCCTTGAAAAAACAGATAGAGCTGAATCCTCATATTCCGTCCTATATTTCTTTACGTCGGAATACCGTCAGGCCCGCAATCCCAAACACAACAAAGCTACCCAGGACAACCGTAATCAGCGTATCGGCTGGTACGATGAAAGCCCCGAAGCTGTCTCTTCCGGTAGGCATCATCGCCAGCACAGGCTGTACCCACGGATAAAACGGTCCATAGGTCTGTGAGTTGGCGACCAGAATATTGGGCACTGTGAAAACAAAGTTCAAGGCGAGCGGCGCGGCAAAGCTGGACCACAGGAAAGACACCATTAGCTGTAACGCAGCCAGCGGCAGACAGGCTACCCAGCCTGCGAGCAGACTTTGGGCGATGACTGACCAAGGGATCGGCCCATTCATGTCTCGCACAGCTCCAACACCCAGCAGCGCTCCCCCGAACAATAGTTGAGTCAGCCCCACCAAAGCCATAATCATCGTCAGCTTGGCTGCGTAGAGACTGGTGCGGGATAATGGCAACGACAGCAGTTGCTTCCAGCCGCCGCCCCCATGCTCGAATCGGCAGACCATGGATGCAAATACGGCGGTCAGCATCGGCATGAACAGCAGCGCATGCACTGTGAGCATGCTAGAGAGTAGTGCCAGCCAATTTCCTCCGGGGTTCGACAGCAGTCCGATCAGGACGGCAATCGCCGGGCTGACGAGCGCGAGCAACCAGACGGGCGACTTGGCTATTTTCAAACGTTCGACAGAAAGCAGTCGTACATATCCTCCGAACATTACGCCACATCCTTTCTGCTAAAATGAGCCGCCGTCAGCAGACTGAGAAGCACACCCGTTCCGCAGCCGATGGACGCAAACATCCACGCTTGAGGCGCAACCCATGCGAATTGCGGCCAAGCCAGCGGAAACCATTCAGATAGCTGGGAAGCAAACAAGCTGCCGATCCCTAGCGTAATGCCCAGTGTTACAGGCAGCGCCTGATTATGAAACGTGACCGTTAGCCACAATAGCAGTACGAGCATGGGCAGTGTTCCTCCCAAGGGCCAAAACCCGATCCGCAGCAATTCTCCTATTGGAGCAGGCTCTCCCCCGAAGCCAAGTATCATCCCCAGTCCCCATGTTCCAACGGTAAGGAGCAGGCAGGATACACACAGCATCCCGATAGCCAGCGTCAGCTTGGCCATATAGACACTGAATCTGGAGATAGGCAAGGCCAATAGCTGCTTCCAGGAGTTGGACGAATGCTCCACATTCGCCAGCATGGAAGCGACCATCGTGGCCCCTAACACCAGCGCAAGGGGAACGAAAATAGCAATGTTATCCATCAGGGCTTCCCACAGATGACCCTTGCTGCGCGGAATCAGATAATCATAACGAAGCCCGAAATTCAGTGCCTGCATCGCCACCAGCCCAAGGGGTCCTAGAAACACCAGAAACCAGATACCCTTTCTGCGCGCTTTGAGCAGATCCGCAGTCAACGCTCGCAGCATCATAGGGAAGCCCCTCCTTTGCCGACGACCTGCATGAACATATCCTCCAGGGATTTGCGGCGTTCCTCTACACGGTATATAGCATGCGTATTTTCGACCAGCCTTCTGACCAGTAGCGCCACAGCCGCATCATTCATATTTTCAAAATCCAGAGCAGCCCCGTCCCTCACCGAATGATAACCCTGCTCACGTGCAATGAGCTGGGCTGTTTCCGGGTCGGACGTGACGATGCGAATGCCCCCTGCGGATTCCTGACGGAGATTGTGAATCGTATTCTGGAAAACCAGTTCTCCTTCGCGGATAATTCCCACCGTATTCGCCATATGCTCCACTTCGCTCAGCAGATGGCTGGATACCAGCACGGTGATTCCTCGTTCCTTGGGCATCGCCTGAATCAATGCGCGCATTTCCTGAATGCCCTCCGGGTCCAAACCATTTGTAGGCTCGTCCAAAATAAGTAATTCCGGATTGCCTAGCAGCGCGGCGGCGATACCAAGCCGTTGCTTCATCCCCAGCGAGTATTCCTTGACCGGGCGTTTGGCATGCTTGGTCAGTCGAACGACTTCCAGCACTTCCGCAATGTTCTCTTTGGGCACATTTAAAATGCGACGAATGGCCTCCAGATTTTCCACTGCGTTCAAATGACCGTAATACGAAGGGTATTCGACCAGCGAGCCGACTTTACGCAAAATATCCAGCTTATGTCTGCGGATATCCTTACCGAATATGCGGATCGTTCCTCTTGTCGGGCGAATGAGTCCAAGTAACATGCGAATGGTTGTCGTTTTCCCGGCTCCATTCGGACCGAGAAAGCCGTAAATATCTCCCCGCCCTATTTTCAGATCCAGCTGATTGACCGCAGGGCGGCCTTTGTATATTTTGCTGAGACTGTTCGTTTCAATAATGTATTCGTTCAAGTTCCTCACCTCGACACTTATCGTAACGTGCCAAGTTTAAAGCCAAGGGAACTCTTAGTTTAAGTTTTGTTTAAGAAACGGATTTGTGTCCCGGCCGATGAACTGACAATATCCCTCTCCAGATTCATTTCACGGGCCAGTAATTCTGTAATCGCCAAGCCAATCCCGGATCCTTTTTCACTGGATTGCTGCTCCATTCCCGGTCCTTTATCCGCAATGACTAATGCCTCTTTCCCGTTAAGTTCCTCTACATGGATACCAATATATCGGCCTGAGGCAGCATGGCGAACTACATTTTGAAAGAGATTGTCCAGCAAACGGCGGAAGCCCTGCTCGTCGACCTTCCACACGATACTATGCTCAGGCAAGTCGATATCCACCTCCAAATCTTCCTTCTCCCAAACCGGATACCAGCTGGCCGCACATTCCCGCACCAGCCGCAGGATATCACGCGGTTCGTTATTCAATGTATATTTGCCGCTGGAAAGAAGATTATAGGCGAGCAGGTTGTCGATCAGGCTTCCGAGGTCTTTTAACTTGTTTTCCATCAGTGTAATAGACTGCCTTCCCCTGTTACTCAGGTTTTCGTCGTCCAATGAGTACAGATGGCTGCGCACGACGGTAAGCGGTGTCCGGATATCGTGTGACAGATCGGCGACCAGCCTTTTTCGCAATTCTTCCTCTTGGCGCTCACGTCCTCGACTCTCGGCCAGTTGCTCAACCATCTGGTTGAACGCTTCCTCCAGCTTGCCGATTTCATCCGGTCGTCCGGTGCTGACGAAAATGGGTAATCCATCCTCTCCCCTCTGCGACATGGCTGCCTGAAGCCGCACCAGTCTGCGCCGAATGCCTCCAAAAAACAGGAGAGATACGAATATAAATGCTGCGAGTATCAGTAAAATAAAAAAGAGATAGTACAGTGCCATGCTATTGTCCGTACGCGACTGATCAAAAAACGAACGAGGAACTTTCAATACCATATAGCCCTGATCGGCGTTCTTCTGGCCACCACCAATAAATGCGACTACAGTAAACGGCCCCTGATAGCTTGCTTGTTTCATGAATGTAATAGCTTGCATCGCGTCCCAATGCTCTGGAAGGTCTGGTTGTGTCGGCAACTCCAGCCTTGTTTTCCCCGCTGCATCCACCCAAAATATCTGTGAATCGGGAAACGTATTTCCCTGTATTTTTTTAAATGGGTTGAGATTTGCTCCGGGGTGGCTCCTTTTAAGGCTACAGCTTCACGATGCCAGCTATCTTCGGTCCGTGAACTGGAGAGATAATGTGAATTTGCAGGCTTCATATCCGTAACCCAAGCAGACAAGACACTACTTACAATTAACGTAGCAGGTAACATAATCGGCAATAGCATCATAGCAACCACAATAATGACCAGATAGCGGAACAACAGTGAACTGCGAAACCGACCTCCCTGACCTGGCCTGGAGCTGCGACGCAACCTCGCCCAACTCTTGCGCGTCCTGCTCATTATGCTTTCACCCGATAGCCTACGCCACGGATCGTCTCAATGATGCGGGGAGTGGCAGGATCAACCTCCAGCTTTTCGCGCAGATGTCGAATGTGGACCATTAAGGTTTTGTCCCCGTCGATATACGGATCGCCCCACACGGCTTCATACATTTGCTCCTTCGTCATAATCTGGCCCAAATGCCGCAGCAAATAAGCAAAAATATGATATTGCTTGCCTGTCAGCGCAATTTCTTCCCCGGTATCACGGTTCACAATACGGTTATCGGGAGGGTACACTGTCAGATGTCCCAACTGCAAGGATTCCTCGGGCACCGTACCTGATCGACGCAGCAAAACCTCCATACGTGCAATCAGCTCGTCCGGGTGAAAGGGCTTCGTCACATAATCGTCGGCAAAATCCAGCCCTTGCAGCTTATCGTCAATGGAGGTTCGGGCGGACAGCATAAGAATCGGAAGCTCCGGCCGCTCCTTCTTGAGCCTTTTTCCAATCGTAAATCCATCCAGACCGGGCAGCATCACATCCAGAATCACAAGCTGGCATGTATGGGATGCTTCCACAGCTCCATCCCCGCTGCGCAGCCACACCACAGCGTAATTCCGCTCTTCCAAATACCGATGCATCCAAGCGCCGATATCCTGATCGTCCTCGATGTATAACACATTTGTTTTCATTCACGCACACCTACTTATCGTTTTTCTTTTATAGTAATGGGCATTATAGCATTGATGGTACATAACCCGCATAAAAAGGTTAATAACTACCTTATACGACATATGCTATATGATTTCAAATTCTACTGCTTGCAAAATAGGAGGAATACCATATGCTGCTGGAAGCGATATACCATCATCCGAAGCGCAATTGGGCTTTTGGTTATGATGATGCAACCCTATTTTTACGGCTTCGTGTGAAGAAAAATGACCTGACCGCCGTACACGCTCTAACCGGAGACAAATACGACTGGGATCGCACCCGACAGCTCATTCCGATGTCCAAATTCGCCACCGACGGCAGATTTGATTACTACCAATGTACCGTAAAGCCCACTCACCGCCGGCTGAAATATGGATTTTTGCTGGAAGACGAAGAAGAACAACTATGGATGAACGAGAACGACTTTACCACCCAAGAACCTCAAAATGCAGACAGCCTGTTCCAATACCCGTTTTTGAATCCAATTGATATTCTCAAACCACCTGCATGGGTGAAGGATGCGGTTTTTTATCAGATTTTCCCGGAACGCTTCGCAAACGGTGACCCCTCTATTAGCCCGGAAGGTGCCGAGGCATGGGGCGACACGCCGCGAACCGACAATTTTTTCGGCGGCGATCTACAGGGGATCATAGATCATCTGGACCACCTGAACGAGTTGGGGATTAACGCCCTGTATATGACTCCTGTGTTCAAGGCGACGACCAATCATAAATACGATACTGAGGATTATATGGAGGTGGACCCGCATTTTGGGGACAAGGAGACGTTAAAAAAACTGGTGGATGCCTGCCACGACCGGGGAATCCGGGTACTGTTCGATGCAGTGTTTAACCATTCGGGACGTACCTTTAAGCCGTTCGTGGACGTACTGGAAAAAGGCGAAGCCTCCCCTTACAAGGACTGGTTCCACGTACATAGCTTCCCGCTGGAAGTCGTTGATGATACACCGACCTACGATACCTTCGGGCTGGAGCCGATGATGCCCAAGCTGAACACCGAGCATCCCGAGGTGAAAAAGTACCTGCTGGATGTGGCAAAATATTGGATCGAAGAGATCGGCATCGACGGGTGGCGGCTGGATGTGGCAGATGAGGTGGATCACGCCTTTTGGCGGGAGTTCCGCACCACGGTCAAACAGGCTAACCCGGATGCGTACATTCTGGGTGAAATGTGGAATGAATCGTCTGAATGGCTACAGGGCGACCAGTTTGATGCGACGATGAATTATCCGTTCACTTACGCGGTGAATGATTTTTTCGTCAAAAAAGAAACCGATGCCCAAAGCTTCGCCTTTGCCATCGGACGGCAGTTGGCCCGCTATCCGCAGCAGGCATCCGAGGTTGCCTTCAATCTGCTGGATAGCCACGACACGCCGCGCCTCCTGACGCTGTGTGGCGATGACAAGCGGCTGATGCGGCTGGCCGCTCTGTTCCAGTTCACGTACATGGGCGCGCCCTGCATCTATTACGGTGATGAAATCGGTCTGGATGGAGATGCCGATCCAGGCTGTCGCAAGTGCATGGAGTGGGACCCTGACAAGCAGGACCGCGAGCTGTTCGACTTTTACCGCAAGCTGATTGCGCTGCGTAAGGAGCACCCGGCGCTGCGTGCCGCGGGAAGCCTCACTTTTCTGGAGGCAGAGCCGGAGGGCACATCCCTCGCCTACGAACGCAGCAGCGAGGAAGAGGTGCTGCTCGTGCTGCTTAACCGTTCCGGTAAGAGCCACGTGTTTGAGCTGGACATTCCCGAGCAGGAATGGGAATTGGCTTTTGGCGAAAGCCAGTGGTCCGCAGGAGCGAAAGGCTTCCGCGCCGAGCTTCCACCCTACGGCTACGCCGTGCTGAAGGCAGCGCCTGCGAAGCGGGTGGAATAGACGCTCTCCTTTTAATAAACGGAGTAGTCTCATCCCTTGAGGCTACTCCTATCTACATACAAACATTCCCAAAACGGTGGTATAATATGTTCAGATAAACGCTGATTTAGCATCCGGATTGTGAAAGGGGTGGTTCATTTGGAACATACAACCACGATACGCACAGAGCTGGAGCAATTCATGGCACGAGAAGACCTAAGCATTATCCAATTTTGCGAAATGGCGGATGTAGAAACGGAAACAGTCCATGCTATTTTGGGCAAAAAAATGCCATTCTCGGTAGAGCAACTGGATCGGGTTACATACGGTATGCGACTGAATCCAGGCCATTTTTATGAGCATTACATCGAAGAATATCTGGTCGAATCCTTACCTGATTGTCGTCACATTAAACCTTTTTTATACCGATGTGAAGAACTGGGCAAGCTGGAGTGTATTCGGCAAACCAGCTACTTATGGTTGGATAACACGAATTACGCCCCTCTGTTGTTCGAAGTAGCTGAGGATTTTTTTATACATGACAAACATGCCGCCGCAGCCCTGCTCTACAAAAATATCGTCAAAAGGGAGGGAGGCCGACGTTCAGAACGACTGGCCTTGTGCCAGTATCGCCTGTTTATTCTTGGGCTGGGACCCGATAAAGAACAAAACGTCGATGCTGCTAACCGGGTTTTTCCACTTTTGGATCAGCTTGATGATATAGACCGACTTGACGCATTAAGAGAACTGGCGATTGCCTATATCCAAAGGAAATTGTGGGATTTAGCCAAGGACCTGGCTCAGGATATGGACGATGAGGCTAATTTTCAATACCTTCTTATGCACCAGCCCAATATGGTTAATCAGGAACCACTCAAAAAGCCACAAAGACCGATGTTCTTTTATATGGCCTACTCTAACTATCTTCGTGCGAATATTTGCGAGGCCCAGGGAGACTACAAGCAAGCCCTACAATATACGTACGCGTATGCTGATCTAAGCTGGGTGAAGGAGACGGATGAGGAAACACAATACTGGCTGAACAAATGCAAAGAATGGGCACGCTCCAGTATATGTTTATATAAAATGCTAACCGGAGATGTAAGCGCTATTTTGGATTATGTTACATGCATTGAGGCTTCACAAACGGAGCTAATACCGGGTTTATTTAAAATCGTCAGAGCTGCCAATCAGCAGGATATCAAGGTAGATTATTTTCTTAAAAAGTTCGAAACAGACATTACAGCCTTTATGGCGCGGGAAAAAGCTATCGTTACGTATACGCACAAGATCACGCCAGATTTATATATTCTATTTCTGCATGAGCTGGCTCACTATTATTTAAGCAGAGGAGCCTTTGACCTTGGCTTTAGCTATTTAATCGACGGCTTGGACAAATCCCTGGAAGTCGACAATAAATCGTATACGATCAAATGTATAGGGCTATATGAACGTTTTCGCTTATTTGCTTCCCGTGAGACTGATGCAGAGTATAAGAGGTTAATGACCGGAATGTACTTGAAAGATGATGAATAGCATGCTTTCAGGCTAAACTCAAACAACGCGCGCTGATTATGTACTGGTACGCGTTGTTTGCATAGCTTTTTTTATCTGATTACTTATTTTGAATATCTGTTCTTACGACCCCGACATCAGAAGCATTGATAGAAATGGGGTTGCCACCTTGTCCTGTCTGAGCTGAAGAAGATTGTTTGACGTCTACCGAAATTCTTTTATTTTTAAAACCGCTTCGTCTCTTTCTTCCCAAAACAATTACCTCCTTAAAATACATTGATTTTCCTTTAAATCTCTCATTTGCGAGTCCCCTGTTCAGACGGATATAAACCATCCTTGAGTCGATCTCAACTGCGAAGAGATATGTTATATGAATATGCTAGAGTAGGAGAAGTTGTATCGGCGAATAGCAGATCATAGAGAAAAGAGGCTACGGATTGAAAAATATTAGGTGATTGACCTTGTAGTATACTTCAACGTTTATGCTTGATCTAAAGGATGGAGGTCTTACATCATGAGGACACTTGAGATCGCTGTGCTGCTGCATGGAACTATGAATCATTTTCGCTTGCAAATGCTTCCGACCTATCTTGTTGCATGGATACTTATCATCGGATTCATCCTTAGAATTACCAGGAACCCATCTAAAGTGCGCATGTATTGCCTGCCTTCTCCCTCCCTGAACCGACGGGGAAATATGCCATTGGCACCATTTCGCAGCATTTGACCGATCAAAGCCGTGACGAAACCCTCAGTGCGACACCGGGCGACAAGCGGGAATTGATGATCAATGTCTGGTATCCTGTTGATCCCGATGTAGCAAAGCAAAAGCCGAAAGAGCCTTACCCTGCTGAGCTGGGAGAAGCCATCAGTCTTGTGTTCGGGATACCGAAGCAACTGTTCAGTTACCTCACAACGATTCCTACACACGTCGTCCAAGGTGCAGAAATATCAAACGCTGAGGCAAAATATCCGGTGCTGCTGTTCTCACCCGGTATCCGTTCTACCCGATTTCAGAGCATGACGGCTGTGGAGGAGCTGGTGAGTCATGGCTATATTGTAGTGTCTTTCGATCCCACATATACGAAAAAGAGATCATAGCTGTTTCTGATATAAAAAGTAGCAATTTTACTAGAAAATCGGAGGTTCAGGCATGGGAGGGAATGACACGGGGCGAGCTGTCACAGCGTACCGGATTGAGCATGGCAACCATTCGTTATTACGAGAATAATGGTGTTTTGCCTGCTCCCAAGCGGGCTGCGAATGGATACCGCATATATACGGATGACTATCTGGTAAAGATCAAGTTTATTAAAGATGCCAAATCCTTAGGATATTCACTTAAGGAAATACAAGAAACGCTCCAACTGCTCAGTCAGGAGATGGACGAAACCACATTGAGGGAAATTGTTCAAAAAAAGATTGTTGAGATTGAAGCCCATATAGACACGCTGCATACCCTGCAATCGTTACTGTTGGGCTTGCTTAAAACCCCTCAGACCGATATCCAAAACTATTTGAAATCATTTCATATCCCTGATAAATAGGAGTTCCGGATTCCAACAACATGCGAACAGGCTGCCTACAAGCAGCCTGTTTGTGCACGTTATTTTCTAAGCATAGAAGCCGTAAAAACACATCAACTCTTTTCATCCGGCACTAACACGAGATCGAATTACCGTTCACATCATATTTTTAAGCAGTCTAATATAAAAAACACAGTATAAAGAAACTTATTTACAAATTGTTCGTCTATATCCATGGAATTATTTTCTATAAAATGGAACCCATGAAGGAGCATTGAAATGAAAAAAAAGGTAGCATTAGCTTTACTACTGTTATGTACTGCATTCACAACGACCAGCACAGGCTTCGCATCTAGCAACACGCCAACTCTTGAAGTTTCTCAAACACCTCTCGATTATAGTATGGTTATACCTGAAAGTGACGGGAACTTTCATGATGGCTTGCTATTTGCGGAACAATCCAACGGCTCGCTCGTGTACTATAACGCGAAAGGGAAAGAAGCCTTTACCCTTCCCGACTATATTTCACCTGTCAGCGATTTTAACGAGCAACGTGCGATGGTTAAAAACAATAAAACGAATTTGTACGGCTTCATTAACACGAAAGGACAACTGGCTATTCCTTGCCAATATACAGATGCAGGTAATTTCTCCGAAGGCTTGGCCCACGTAATAACAGCAGATAACAAAAGCGATTTCCTCATCGACCGAACAGGAAAGACCGTTACCCGTTTGACGCAAAAATATAGTTCAGATTATCATTTCACATATGGCTTGGCTTTGGTATACAATCCAAAAGGCGATAAAATCGGGTTTATCAATAAAAAAGGACAATTAGCTATTCCTTATCACTATGCCACTTCCCGTGGATTTTACGAAGGGCTGGCTCTGGTTAAAAGCAGTAAAGGAATGTATGGGTACATTGATACGACAGGGAAAGTTGTTATTCCTCTGCAATATAAATCCGGGGGCGATTTCTCCGAAGGGCTGGCTGCCGTGCAAAACACCAAAGGTCAGTGGGGCTTTATCAATAAGCTGGGAAAGAACGTTATTCCTTTTCGGTATACGGATGCAAATTATTTTAGCGAAGGTTTAGCCGCTGTTTATAATCAAAACGGCAAAGTCGGTTTCATTGATCCCAAAGGAAAATTGGTCATTGGTTATCAGAAATATACCCGAGCCGAGTCTTTCAAGGAAGGCATTGCCCTCGTGGGTGTTGGAACGAATTCTGACGGTAAGTTCGGCTACATTGACCGCCAAGGCAAGCTGCTGACCAAACTTCAATATTTGAATATATCCTCTTCTTTTGCAAATGGCTACGCCGTGGCATCGAAAGAACAGGGTATTGCATTTCTCCTTACCAAGCACTTACCTTCAAAGTAAATCTTATAACTCAAAGGTGCGGAAAGCATAAAGCCGCGCCTTTGAGTTGTTTACTGCTGCTTTCAGCCTAATTAATCGTGCGTATAAAATTTTACTCCTGGCAGGTCTGCCGCCTTCCACGACCAATTGATCGTTTTACTGTTAAAATTAGAAGTGCCTGCCTGTGCAACCTGTACTTCTTTCAATGCTGTAATGGATGAACCTTTAGGTCTGACCACCACCACGTGACCATGACCTGTCTCTTTTTTGATACCGATTGTTGGATAACCGAGGTTGGCCCTTTTTTGAGCGTCGCTGAATGTGACAGCATACCAACCGGGAGCTTTTTTATTACTCAATGCATCTGCCATTTCATTAGCTAAACCACCAGGCAGGGCGGCCGACATCTTCTTCATTACATCTTGTGCAAATTCGTTACAATGAGTAACACCCCCTTAGGTAAATAATTGGATTCAACATTTAAAGAGTCAATTGCTGCTGCATAGGTTTTGGCGGTTCTCTCCATATTTGTTTCCCCCTAAAATAGTATTGAAGAGATGCGATGGAGTCGCTGTACATCGGAATGGCTCCACATTCATTGGATGTCAGCATCATTTCCCCTCCACTAATATAAGTAACTACAGTCCTTCCCTAACAACCGCAAGTCAAAATATAAGAACGATCTTTGCTTCTCTCCACGTGCCGGGCTTTGTCGTCCGCGACGAAAAAACCCGCCAATATTGGCGGGTTCACAACTAAAATCCATAAATTCATTATAAAAATCAACCCCTGCGCACTTTACGGGACAATAGGTTACCCAAGGACTGAACAACTTGTACAAATACAACAAGAATTACGACGGTAATGAGCGTAACGACCGTATCGAACCGCTGATAACCATACGATATCGCCAGATCGCCAATCCCGCCCCCTCCGACTGCGCCTGCCATGGCAGTGGCTCCAATCAAGCCGATTGCGGCTGTCGTTAACGACAGAATGAGGGAGCTGAACGCTTCGGGGAGCAAGAAGTAACGAATAACCTGAAAAGGGGTCGCTCCCATCGCGTCGGCTGCCTCCAATATGCCTGGATTAACCTCCAACAGCGAATTCTCGACCAGTCTGCCGATATATGGCGCAATATAGAAAATCAATGGTACAATCGCCGCGCTGGTTCCAATCGATGTATTCACAATCAGACGCGTCAACGGAATGATCGCTACCAGCAATATGATAAACGGCAAGGAACGAACAATATTAATGATCGGATTAAAAATGCCATAAAACCATTTGCTCTCCAAAATCCCGCCCGGACGGGTAATGACCAGCAAGATACCGATAGGTATACCGATTAATGCGCCAATAAACAGCGAGATACTGACCATGAGCAAGGATTGATATAAAGCTTCCCACAGTTGATCCCAGGTTATAGAGGTTCCTGTAATCATCATATGGCCTTCACCTCCTGAATGTTGACCCCTTTACTCTTGATAAAATCAACAGCCTGCTGGACAGCATGCTCCTCCCCGCGCACCTGGATTGTCATATAGCCAATGGTCGTCTCTTGTATTTCCGTCATATTGGCAAACAAAATATTGACATAGACCTCATGGTGCCGTATCAATTCATGGACCACCGGCTCGGAAGCAGCCTGTCCGATAAATTCCAGCTTGTAAATCCGCTGTGCTTCTTGCTGTTCGAACGTTTGCAGTACACTATCCGGCACCGTATCGTGAATAACCGTACGCACAAAGCTTTGCGTTGTCGGGTGCTGTGGCTGTCCGAATACCTCCAGCACATTGCCTTGCTCGATGATTTCACCCTTTTCCATCACAGCCACCTTGTTGCAAATCCGCTGAATGACTGACATCTCATGCGTGATGATCAGAATGGTGATCTTGTATTCCTTGTTGATTTTACGAAGCAAATCCAGAATCGACTGCGTGGTCTGCGGATCAAGTGCCGAAGTGGCCTCATCACAGAGCAGAATGGAAGGGTTGCTTGCCAGCGCCCGCGCAATGCCGACACGCTGCTTCTGTCCGCCGGACAGCTCACTCGGATAGCTGTTCGCCTTATCGGACAAGCCTGTGAACTCCAGCAACTCTTTTACCCGTTGCTCAATCTCCCGTTTGTTGCGCTTGAGCAGCACTAGCGGAATCGCAATATTGTCGAACACCGTTTTCGACTCCAACAGATTGAAATGCTGAAAAATCATTCCGATCTTCTTCCTTACCTTCCGAAGCCCCGATGTCGAATAAGTATTCAACCGCTCTCCTTCGACAAGAACTTCCCCGGTGGTGACCTCTTCGAGACGGTTAACCAACCGGATCAGCGTACTTTTACCTGCGCCGCTGAATCCGATAAAGCCAAAGATATCACCTTTATCCACTTTGATATTTATATTTTTTAACGCTTCTATGCTTAAGCCTTTTCTTACATAGGTTTTGGATACATTTTTGAGTTCAATCATTACTGGGAGCCCCTTCCGTTCCGACCTCTATTAATTTGTCTTCCAGACCTGTCAATGCGGATTCTGCCAACTCTAGCAACAAACGTACAGGTCAATTTTTGCTTATATCCAAATCCGAGTAATGAAGTATGTTTTAAAAAGTATACTACTTGGAATTAATATTCATGTCAATATGAGTTTTTTAATACACATTATCATTTACGTTCCTCTTCTATGAATTAATATCATACATATCTCATTAAAAAACCAGGTTTTAAGATTAGAGGGAATTAAAGCCACTCTTCCCATTAATTCATATTGCATAAAAAAGAACCGTTTTGCAGAATCTATGGAATATGCATACACACCTTACCCGAACGGGACGGAGAAACGGAGGAACATAGATGAAGCGAATATTTGCCTTATGGTTATGCACTGCGATGGTTGGCATGTTGGTAGTTACGAGTCAACCCGCACTAGCTACGCAGGCTGTTGACGGACAGCCTTATCATTTTGGATTTAAAAAAAGCAAAGGAGGCGAGCTGCCTTCCATCGCGCAAGAGGGCTTTATGCACCTGATCGAAAGACAGGGAGGCATCTTTCTGGGAGATACGACCAAAAAAGAACTGTATCTCACCTTTGACAACGGCTATGAAAATGGATTTACCCCCAGAGTGCTGGATGTATTGAAGGCTAAAAAAGTCCCGGCTGCCTTCTTTGTGACCGGGCATTTTGTAAAAGACCAGCCTGCCTTGATGCGCCGTATGGCCAGCGAAGGTCATATCATCGGGAACCATTCGTGGAGCCATCCTGATATGAGTACAATTTCTTCGGCACAGATCCGGTCGGAACTAGATAAGGTACGAAGCGCGTCGGCCGAATTGACCGGACAAAAAGAAATGAAATACGTCCGACCGCCACGCGGCATTTTTAGCGAAAAAGCCTTGACTTCCTGCCGGGAAGCCGGATATACAAGCGTATTCTGGTCTGTGGCTTACAAGGACTGGGATACGAATATCCAGCAAGGTACAGACTATGCCTATCGTCAGGTCATGAATCAGCTCCACCCCGGAGCGGTCATTCTGCTCCATTCCGTGTCCAAGGACAATGCCGAAGCGCTTGGTTCTATCATTGACGAAGCTCGCAAGCAAGGGTATGAATTCAAAAGTCTGGACGACCTTAAGGTCAAACATTACCACTAGAGAAGCATCTTAATCCGGTAAGTCTTGTATGTACTAGCCCGATCCCACTGCCTGGTATAGACAGTGGGATCGGGCTTTTTACTTTACGCTCAAAGAAGGGTTTGGATATAATAGATCGGACAAATATTTGGAGGACGCCTCGGCCCGCCCGATCCGCGACATGCTGCCTGTGCTTCCTGAACGTTTTCATTCCTATGCCCTGATTGGCGGGAACGGTTCACTGATAACTGTGACTCATGTAAAAGCCTTCTTGCCGGAAGTGGCGGAAGCCCTGCTTGCACTCCTGGAGGAACATCAAACCACCTATCTGATCGACAGCGATCGGGATTATGCCTATACAGGCGCAGCCAATCACCCTATACTCAACAATCTGGATATCGGCAAGCGGGCGCAAAAACTGCACGCCTATTCCAAGCTTAACTTATACACTCTGGCTTCATAAGGACGCAGCTTCAGGGCGTTCAGATTCTCCCCTTTTACCGACTCGTAGTTGGACAGAAGCAGCTCTGCTTTGGCGGCAGGATAGCCCTCCTCCTCAGGCCAGTGGAATACCGGGTTACGACCAAAAAAGTTCAAAATAACTAGCAGCTGCTCCTTCTCCAACGTGCGGGTAAACACATACAGCTCGGTATCCAGCGGCAGCAGCAGCTTATATTCACCATAAACGATTACCTCAAGCTGTTTACGCAGGGCAATCAGCTTGCGATAATAGTGAAAAATCGAATCCGGGTTATGTCTTTCCGCTTCAACGTGGATATGCGTGTAATTATCGTTGATTTTCATCCACGGCTCTCCATCGGTAAACCCGGCCGCACGCCCTCCATTCCACTGCATGGGTGTCCGCGCATTATCCCGGCTTTTTCTCCAAATTGCCGCCATAATCTGCTCTTCCGGTTCGCCCAGCTTCCGCTGCTGCTCATAATAATTCAATGTCTCCACGTCCCGGTAATCATCAATCGACGAATACGCGATATTCGTCATGCCGATTTCCTCGCCCTGATAAATGTACGGCGTACCTTCAAGCATATGTGTGAAGGTTGCCAGCATTTTGGCCGACTCCACTCGGTACTGTCCATCATTCCCGAATCGCGAGAGGGCGCGCGGCTGATCATGGTTGTTCAGATAATTCGCATTCCACCCCTCCTGATGAAGCACCGTCTGCCATCGACTCATAATTTTTTTTAACTCTACCAGTGTCCACGGCTTGGATTTCCATTTTTCTGTTCCCTGTCCCTGGGCATCTATAAACATGTGTTCAAACTGGAAAACCATATTCAGCTCATGCCGCTGATCTCCCACATAATCGAGTGCCTGTTCAGGACCCAAACCCGATGTTTCACCGACGGTCATTAAGGGGTACCGCTCCAGTACTCTTTCATTCAGCATGCGAAGAAGCACATGCACTTGTTCCAAATTGGAAAAGAGCTGATAGGCCCGTACCAATGTCCGTTTCTCGGGATTATCGGCATCCGGCAGCCCTTCGGCTTTGACAATATGGGCTATGGCGTCAAACCGGAAGCCATCGACTCCCTTTTTCAGCCACCATTCCACCATGCGGTACAATTCAGCGACCACTTCTTCATTGTTCCAGTTAAGATCCGGCTGATGCTCGGAATACAGATGCATGTAATATTCGTCTGTAAGCTTGTCATATTTCCACACAGAACCGGAAAAATACGATTCCCAATTGTTTGGATATCCGCCATTTTTGCCTGTTCGCCATATGTAGTAGTCCCGTTTCGGATTATCCTTGGACGAGCGTGATTCCGTAAACCACGGATGCTCATCCGATGTATGATTTAAAACCATATCCATCATAATTTTAATGCCTCGTTCATGCGCCTTGTGAAGGAGTTTATCAAAGTCTTCCATTGTTCCGAACTCATCCATAATGGCATAATAATCGCTAATATCGTAGCCGTTATCATGATTGGGTGATTTATACACCGGACAAATCCAGATGACATCAATGCCCATCTCACTCAGATAGTCCAGCCTGGACAGAATGCCTCGCAAATCTCCTTTTCCGTCTCCGTCCGAATCCTGAAAGCTAATCGGATAAATCTGATACACAACGGCTTCCTTCCACCATATCTTTTTAGGCATGTTTCCCTCCTGTAGCTTCTCTGTACATCCAATAGCATATGCTCTTAACATACACGCAATACCTGCTGGCGAATCGTTTGTATAATGGGGAGAAGGGAGATTGAAAAAACATTTTTAAAAACAGGTTGTAAAAGTTACTCCGGCGTTACCTATAAATATGAACCACCCTATCTATGAACCAGAAGCGGTCCCATTCTCTAAATCAAAGGAGGAAGTCACATGAACCATCGCCTTAAAGAACCAAAGGATCTGATTGTGGAGTCGGCTGTGATCCCACCGAATATCAATGTGGATGTGGAATCAGCCACCGAAGGAGGAAAGCGCCGCCTGATGCTTAGCGATAACCCGGAGACGCTCACCCCCGTGACTGTACCTGCCCGGCAAGCTACCCTGTGGCATGATGTGGTGCGCACGACAAGCCGGACGGTCAAGCATCGCATTTTCGGCTGGCATTACAACAAAATCGGCGGACCCGTCAAACTGGGCATCACCGTAGAGAATAAAAGCGATGCTGCGCTGGAAGTACGTCATATCGAGCGAGCTCTTGAGATTGCGCCTGAGGATGGTAACTGGATTATGGATGTCGGGCAGTCGATTGCCAAAAGCTGTTTGGCAGGTACGATGAAGCGCTTGAAGCCAGTAGACCGTCATAAATTTGGCAAAGGCACAGCGCTGCTGGAAGAATTCGAACTTCCCGAGGGGTCCCTTGCCGGATTCACCTATGACTTCACCGTAGAATATGCCGAAGGCCACGGTACGCTGGATTATGTCATTCGCACTGTGGTCAGCAAGGATATACAGACCGACCTGCGCGGGATTCATGCGGAGCCGCTACCACCCGTACCGCCGCCGCAGGCACATCCGCGCGGTGCATGGTCCTTTTCCGAAACGAACGCGCAGATGCCGGAATACGTGGTCGGGCAAAGTGCCAACTACCGGACATGTGCCACCAAAAAACTGGACGGTAAGACTCCCGCCGATCTGCTGTTTACCGGGACCCGCAGCGAGTTGGGCCCTGCACTTGATAACCGCGGACAATTCGGTGTTATCTATAACGCAACCATTCCCATCGTTAACGATGATGACGAGGAACGTACGGTCCGCATCTACGCCAATCCGCGTGGCGGAGCGTTCGCCGGGTCTGTGCGTGTGGATGATCGTGTATATGGTATCCCTCTGCTACGAGATAATACCAAGGTATGCCGATTGGCTGATATCAGCGTCCCTCCCGGCAGATCCAGCTATAATCTCAGCTTCATGGTCGCCGGCAGTGCAACTACGCCGCTAGGTCTGTACGTTATTACACTATAGCTGTGCTCACGATGACTGGATGAGCGAACGTGGGGCCAAAATTTTCACAGGATATGGTCTGCGCTATAGTAAATGGAGCTGTCACGCTTCGTCATTAATGTAAAAAAGCGCGAGTGCAAGGGTTATTCCCCCTGTAGCTCGCGCTTTTTGGTTCATGCTCACCCAATTGAGCAGGTTATGGTCAAGCGAAGGCACGTAGTCCTCTTCGCCGCCATACCGGCATCGGCGATGACCATACCCGGTTTGTGTCAGAATAAATATCGCTCTATTTGAACCGCTGGACCTGCCTCGAAGGCATAATGGTCAACTCTGGAATATTGACATGCTCCGGCTGCTCCAGTGCATAAAGGGCAGCTTCTGCAACATCATCGGGATGCAGCGGCAAAACGCTCGAAGCAAACGCCCGAATTTCCTGCTCGGGATATCCGGCCACCTGCGAAAATTCCGTCGCCACCGCCCCGGGGTGAATCGCAGTTACACGAATTCCTTGTGTACTGGTCTCCAAACGCAATGCGGAGGCTATGGCGCTAACGCCGTACTTGGTAGCGCTGTATAGTCCTCCTCCGGCAACCACTTCCTTCGCTGCAATAGAGGAAACAATGACAACATCCCCCTTGGCCTGTTCCTTCATTGGCTGAAGTCCGTACTTCAATGTCAGGACAAGACCGTGCACATTCGTCTTGTAAAGCTCCTCCCATCTTTCCAGATCCACTTCTGCCAGTGGGCTTCGATACCCGAAGCCGGCATTGGCAACGATAATGTCAAGCCGCCCCCAGCGTTCAAGAATGGCGTGGACCGCCTGCTGTACGTCTTCCGCTTTTTGGATATCGGCAGGTATTGCCATGACCTCGTACAATTCCTCTTGGTGCAAGTCGCGAACCAGTTCGTCCAATCGCTCCTGACGGCGTGCCAATACAGCTACATACGCGCCTCGCTCTGCCAGTTTTTTTGCAATCGATGCCCCAATGCCGCTACTTGCGCCTGTTACCAAAGCTACTTTCCCGGCCAGGCTTTCCTTCGCTTTCCAGGATAATTTCAACTCATCCAATATCATGTTAAACCCTCCCAAGCTTATTTGGTTAAAAGCACGCGATGAACACCCTGGCTGCCTCCAGGAGCTGTACCTATATATAAATATCCGTCATGGTTTACAACCGTGGTTACCCCATAAACCGAGCCTTCAGGATCATGCCAGCTTCCGATGAGTTTACCCTGCGGATTAAGCTCCACAGCAAGCCCATGCTTCACAGGTGCGCTTGCACCGCTGAGCAGCGATTGAGGCAATTTGGCCATCATTCCAGCCAGCCACGGGCTTCCATGCATCTGATCTACAAAGGGAATACGTGTCGTGAAGAGACCGACCCAGAAATGGCCTTGATCATCACGCGTAATGTTATCCGGAAAACCGGCGAGATTATCCGCAAAAATATCCGAAGTCCCCTTCTTCGGCCCTTTGAGCCAGTATCTGGTCAATTGGTAGTGATACGACTCTGCCACAAGCACAAAATCTTCGTCCGCAGACAAGGCAACCCCGTTCGCAAAATAAAGGCCTTCCAACAGAACTGTCGTCTGCTTGGTCGCCGGATCATATTTCAGCAAACGTCCATGTGGCTTGTTCTCGGCGATTTCTTTGAAGACTACACTGCCATAATTGGAGGTGTCAGAAAAATAAATGGTACCATCTTTGGCAATATCCAGCTCGTTGGCCAAATAGATCGGTGTGCCGTCGACTTGATCGGCCAACACCGTCACGTTTCCGGAAGGATCTACCGATAGCAGCCCCTTCTTAACATCCGTAACGATCAGATTTCCACTTGCGTCAAACATAAGTCCATTGGGCGTTCCTTTGGTATCTGCATATAGCTGGGCCTTTTGCGGATTGCCCTTTGTATCAAAGGCAACCTTATAAATTTCCCCGTCGGAGTCTCCAGTATATAAACTTCCTTCCTTGTCAAAGGTGATAAATTCCGGAAACTTAGGGGCATCTGTAACAAGCTCTGCGGAGCTGAGTTTATTGTTTTGTTGCCATGGACCCGCTTGTTCAAAAGAGGGGGCCGAAGGTGCAAGCCATTTTGCAGGCTGGACAGGGGAAGGGATGAGCATAAAAATAACCACTCCCAGAAGGATTACCGCCAGCAGCGATAATCCGGTTCTGCGTACCCATTTACGCGGTTTCTTATTCTTTCTTCCTTGAGAATCTTTGACAGACAAATCAGGTTTACTGGGCATTAGAGTGCCTCCTATGTGATGTGAATTATATTTATATTTGAACGACGATTTTACCGAAATACTGTTTTCCTTCAGCCAAAAGTGCGAAGGCTTCGCCGATTCGGCTGAGCGGGAATACCCGGTCGACGACAGGATGTAAACGATGGCGGGAAATGGCACGATTCATGTTTTCGAAATGTTCCCGGTTACCGACTTGGCTGCCGCGAATCGTCGCAGCCTTCTGCAAAATGCTGGTGACATCGAACTCAGGAATGGTCAAGCCCGATAAGAATCCGACCATGCTCACAGTCCCTCCGGTACGAAGTGCATTGATGGATTGCGCCATTGTTGCCGCTCCCCCTACATCCAGGACATGGTCGACTCCGCCGCCTGTCAGCTCCAGGGCCACCTTATCCCACTCGGGAACTTCCGAATAGTTGATTGTCTGCCATGCGCCGAGAGCTTTTGCCCGTTCCAGCTTGTCATTGCTGCTCGATGTGATAATTACCCGTGCTCCCGCCATCAGAGAGAATTGAAGCCCAAAGATGGAAACACCGCCTGTTCCTTGCAAGAGCACCGTATCCCCCGCTCGCAGCCCGCCGGATTCCATCAGCATGCTCCATGCGGTTAATGCCGCAATCGGCAAGGTGGAAGCCTCCTCCCAAGAAAGGTGATCCGGAATGGCGACGACCCCTTCTTCATGCAGAACGATATATTCAGCCGCCACTCCACTGAGCGGGCCTCCCAGACTGTCCTTTAATACCTCCGCTCTCGTGCTCCCGCCAATGAATTTCTGTTGTAAATTTCCTGCTACCCTTTGTCCAATCTGAAATTTTGTCACCCCTTCGCCCACAGCTACAATTTCACCCGCTCCATCGGATAACGGAATGAAGGGAAATTGAATGCCGATCGGCATTACTCCATTGAGAATTACCAAATCCCGGTAATTTAGGGACGCTGCCCTTATGCGGATCAGAACTTCCAGCCGTCCCGGCACCGGTATGTCAAGTTCCGTCAAGGTTAACTCTTCAAAGCCAAAACCGTTTTTCAGTTGCACTGCTTTCATTTTGGTTGTCCTCCCTGTAATGTTAAACTTTTTACCTAGTATGGATACGGTGTATTACACAAGAAACACTGTTTCTTATATAATACACTGTATCCAATTGTATTCAAGACGTCAATCTTTACTTTAAAAATAAAAACGGTCGTAAACTGCCTCCGGGCTTTTAACGTTCCTTACCAAGTAAAATTGGAGACTGGGTGGCTTCGCTTGTCCAGAACTTGCTCAGGTGGGCAAGCATGACCAAAAAACGCGAGTTGCAGGGGTGAAATAACCTCTGCACTCGCGTTTTTTTACATTAATGGTGATATAAGCGCTGTCCAATAGAATTGGAATTTGCTTATGCGACAGCCTTATTTAAGCTCCAATTTTTATAAACTACGTCTCCTTAAATTTGTTCCTGACTATATTACGCTACTAAGCATAAAATTGGGGGGCGGACTCGACTCCGGCTTGCCAAACAAATAACCCTGCGCCAGGGACACACCTGCTTCACGACAAAATTCAAAATCCTCCATCTGTTCAACGCCTTCAGCCAGTACCTGGCCGCCAAAACGAGAAGCCGATTCCACGATCCCTGTAATTTGTCGCTTCTGATCACTGTTGCGATAACAGCCATCAATTAAACTGCGATCAATTTTGACATAATCCGGCTGGAGACAGTTCATCAGCTCTGTCGTAGAATAACCTGCCCCCACATCGTCCAGGGCAACCGAAACTCCTCGATTGCGATATTGATCAAAGATATGATGCAAAAAATTAAGGTCGTCTATCTCTTCCGTTTCTACGACCTCAAACACAAAATCCTTCCTATTCATGGATAACCGATCAATCGTCTCAAAAGTGTGATTCAAGCAATAAGCCGGATTATAAATGGTGGAAGGGAGAAAGTTAATAAAACGTTTAATTCCCGCTGAAAGACATGTTGCACTTTTTTCAATAGCGGAAATACGAGCCGAGCGATCCAGATGAGCATGCAAGCCAGCTTCACGGGCGATTTCAAACAGCCGGAAAGGCTGAAAAGGTCTCTCTGCATGTGACGGACGCAGCAAAAACTCAAACCCGATAATATTCAGCTTGTGGTCAACAATAGGCTGCATATGGCTGGAAAAGCTTTGATCCGCAATAATGTCCATGACATTCGGATGCTTGATTCGGGCTTGCAGTTGGCTGAATGGAAGCCAATCCTCATACCCTTCGACATGAAACGTTCCGGTCACCACAACCTCCATATGTAACAACCATTCCTTCGGCAGAAGAGCCAGTCTGTCCATCCATTGCTCCAGCTCTAAAGGACTGTCATAGCGAAACGCAATGTCGTCCTCGCTCCCTTGTTCCTGTTTCATTTGTTCCGACAGCATACCCAAGTTGTCCAACGCTTGAGTAAGCGATACCCTGGAATGCCTGATTTTTAGCAACCCCTGGTCCTTAATAGGTAATATGATGCTGCAATTGCTGCAAGTCATAATGGTCCTCCTCGGAACAATTTTCCGGTTTTTTCACCATTATATCACAAATAACTAGAACAAAAGTACTATGTAATTATGTGTTTTCACAAAAAATAAGGTTATTTCCGGCTACAACCTAGGACTTAAGTGTATATTCGACAAAAAATCAAAGTCTTTCGTACCATTTATAAATTCAAGAACTTTATCCGTGGAAACAAAAAGCAGCAAATCTCTCAGCTACAGAGACTTGCTGCTTTATTCGTTTTAAATGGAAGCCCAAAAACAGAACTTATTTGGAAGCCTTTGGCTTGGTTGTTTTAGCTGGTTTAACCACCGCAGGTTTGGTTGCTTTTACGGCAGGCTTCGCTGTTGCTTTCGCTGGAGTCACGGTTTCCTTTACAGGTGTCGTTGCTGCATTGGGCTTCGCGCCAGCTTTAAGACTATATTTAGCAAAGCCGTCAGCCGCGCTGCCGAGGAATGAAATTTGCTGGTTTCCGGCAAGCACGTCTTTGGCATCAGGCGAGGATTCGAAGGTAATCTTTGCCTCACCGAAAGGAGCAATAGACCAGTTGCCATCCGCAGCCGGATTAATCGTTCCGTTCGTACGGATGTAATCAATAACGACCTGGCGGCTTTCGTCCGGTGCTGCCATCACAATGCGTTCGCCATCCGGATTTGCCAGTTTGGATGAGGAAGCACGATAGTTGTTGGTCGCTACGATAAATTTCTGCGCAGGATCAATTGCTTTCCCGTTGTATTGTAAATCCTTGATACGATGAGCAGAAGGATCAATAACGGTTCCCTTGGCATCATATCGTGCAGGCTGAGTCACATCAACCTGGTAATTCACACCGTCAATGACATCAAAATTGTAGGTAGGGAAATCTTTGTTAATCAGCGATTGTTCCTCGGTTTTCTTTGGATCGATACGGTTGAACTGGCCCGCAGACCATTCCAGCCATTCCTGAATTTCAGCACCGGTAACTTCTACGGCCTGAACCGTGTTCGGGTACACGTACAGATCGGACACGTTTTTAATGGCTATCGTGCCTTCAGGAATGCTGGTATAATACTCGGCACCGTTTCGACCACCAGCCTTGAATGGGGCGCCAGCCGACAATACGGGAAGATTTTCGTATTCGGTCCCTTTAAGATGGTTTTGTACATACCATTTTTGTGCATTCGTCACAATCTGAATGGATGGGTCATCCTGCACTAATGCAAAATAACTGTTGATCGGTGCGGTCGTGGTTCCCACCGGTTGACGAACATAATCCAATGTTCCTTTATGTTCGTCCTGGACCGCCTCTGTCAGTTTGAATTCGGGTTTGATCTGTTGCACCGCTGGATTGGTAGTATTCACAACCGGGCGCACTTCCGACTGAGAGTTGGTTACATTCCACACGCGGTTTTTCTTTTCAAGGCTCAGGTCAATAATGCCCAGCTCCTTGCCCCATGAGGAAGCTTCTACAGCCGGTACGCCATTAATGGTTCCTTTATCCAGGTCTACACCGCCCATTCCTTTAAAATCAGGGCCGGGGAAAGATTTATGCGCGTGTCCAAATAAAATAGCGTTAATTCCGTCTACCTTGCTCAAATATTTAACGGCATTCTCCATCAATGGAGTTTGCGGTACATCCTCATAACCTGTGTGTGCCAGCACAATAATAATTTCAGCACCCTCGGTTTTCATTTGAGGAATAAACTTTTTCGCCGTTTCCACAATATCCTTGGTAACGACTTTGCCCTTCAAATTACTTTCATCCCACTGCGTAATTTGTGGTGTTACCAAGCCAATCACGCCCACTTTGAGTGAATGAACTTCACCCTTTTCATCCGTCACTTCTTTATCCAGAATGCGATAAGGGGTAAAATAATTTTTAGTACCTTGGCCCCCATCATCGTAATACACGTTCGCATTTACGTAAGGGAAATCAGCTCCCTTGAGCGATCTTTCCAAAAAGTCGAGACCATAGTTAAATTCGTGGTTCCCCACCGTAGCCGCATCATAGTCCATCAAGTTCATCATCTTGTAGACCGGATGGACACCGCCTTCTTTCTCGAAGGTTTTGCTTCTGGCCATATAATCACCCAGTGGATTGCCCTGCAACAAGTCGCCGTTATCGAACAACAGGCTGTTTCTCTTTTCACTGCGCGCCTGCTGGATCAGTCCGGCTGTGCTAATCAAGCCATATTCGTTCGTTTCCTTGTCCGCATAGTAATCGTAATTCATCAAGGCCGCATGAATATCCGTTGTTTCCATGATCCGCAAATTCACTGTAGCGCTATCCTTGGATTCGCTGGCAGCCCAAGACGGAGCGGCTGAAAACACCAGCATACTACAGGCTACGACGGCTGCTGTAAACCCTTTAAACCATTTTTTATGAAATAACAAAATATATCCCTCCTCATTAAGGTGTAGGCCTCATACACATACTTTTGCACATATATGTAAGTTTAGAACCCACCATTTCTATTTTAATCCAACGCGGGACAAAAGAGTAGTCATTTACCCTATTTATTTATGAAAAAATAATTAATTTTTCGCAAACATAAAAACCAGCAAGCCTCCCAAAAAACTCGGAGAATTGCTGGTTTTCTCATACTCTATCCGTTTCTATTTTTCCCACACCTGACGTCCGGTTTGCTTGCCCACATACTCAATTCGAGTCGGATTTACATCCAGAATGACATAATCGGGGTCATCCGGGCCAGAAAACCATTCCTTCAACGAATCATTCCACACTTGTTTGCGCAATCCCTCGTCAGCCGTTACACGGACAGTCGCCTCAACCTCTACGACTTCCTTTGTACCGCCAACCTCATAGCCCAGCAGCAGATAAGCGTTTGGGTTGTCCTTGAGCTCCTCCACCTTATGTGTTTTGCGATCTGTCGCCAGATGGATGTTCAACCCTTCGTTAAAAAGAGCCATATAGCGTACCTTCGGCTTGCCGCCCTCTACCGTACCCAACGAGCAAAATTTGTTGTTATCCAAAGCCTTTACAATGGCTTGTTCCAGTTGGCTGCGATCCAATGTTTCCGTTTTACCCACGGTACAACAACTCCTTTTCGCAAATTAGAATTCCTTTGAAGGCCTATGCCATGATCCAACACCAGCTCATCAAACCATACCTGCGTAGCTATTCTGAAAAACAACTTTAAGCGATTGAATCATGGTCATTTTCAGAACAAAGCTCACAGTAAAAGTGTACCCTGTCGTTTGGAAAATGAACCGCCACTTCTTCCTATATGCTGGACAGACCCGCCTTCTAGGCATATAATCGTCGTAGTAAACCCGAATGAATAACCCATTCGACTATACAATGCCAGGGGTGCTGGAATAGGCCGGCTGAGAGTGTGTCCCAAGACACTGACCCTTACAACCTGATCTGGGTAATGCCAGCGTAGGAATGCTTAAGCAAGATGCGCCTTTTCTTTGACCAGGCCCATCCCTTACTTTGGTATATACATGCGCAAGCGTCCCGGAACATCGGGGCGCTTTTTTTGTTGAAGATGATGTTGTTGGAACAGATAGCGTCCGGCAGAAGTTATTTTTGTGAAATGGGAAACATAAGCTGTCTGATCCGACGGATTACGGGTAATAAAGGAGAGAACTCAACGATGAAGCGCATGAAAATGTTAAGCCTCGGGCTGATCAGCCTGTGGTTAATGGCCCTGACCCTGACCGCCTGCGGCGGAAGCTCCCCCTCTGCCCCACAAGGCGAGACTCCTGCCGCCAACACCCAATCATCCTCCCCGACAAAGGGACTCAAGGACGTTAAAGTCGTGCTCGACTGGACGCCAAATACGAATCATACGGGCCTCTATGTCGCCAAGGACAAAGGATTTTATGAAAAAGCAGGCTTGAATGTCCAGATCGTTCAACCCGGCTCAGGCGGAGCCGATCAAATGGTTGCTTCCAATGCTGTACCTTTTGGTATCAGCTATCAGGAGGGCGTCACACAGGCTCGTACGCAAGGGGTACCGCTCGTATCCATCGCTGCGGTCATTCAGCATAATACATCAGGCTTCGCAGCCCCGGTTGACCGCGGGATTAAGAGCCCGAAGGATTTTGAAGGTAAAACCTACGGCGGCTGGGGTTCGCCCGTAGAAGAAGCGGTCATGAAATCCATCATGGACGCAGACAAAGGTGATGTAAGCAAGGTGAAGATCATCAACATGGGCAATGCCGATTATTTTACAGCCGTGAAGCGGGATATCGACTTTGCCTGGATTTTCTACGCATGGACCGGGATTGAAGCCCAACTACGGGGTGAGCCACTGGATATGCTGTATGTAAAAGATTATTCCAAAAGCCTGGATTACTATACACCTGTCATCGTGAGCAACGAACAGACCATTAAAAATGATCCTGAGCTGGTCAAGTCCTTCATGGACGCAACCGCTCAAGGCTATGAATATACCATCGCTCACCCGGAAGAAGCCGCAGATATCTTGACCAAAGCGGTTCCGGAGCTGGATAAAAAGCTGGTGCTCGCCAGCCAAAAATGGCTAAGCCCACGTTATCAGGACGATGCCACCCAATGGGGCGTACAAAAAGCGGAGGTATGGAAAAACTACTCCGACTGGATGTATGAGCGCAAGCTGCTCAGCAAACCCTTGGAAGTCGATAAAGCCTTTACCAACGACTTCCTGCCCAAGCGTTAATCATTTTGTTAAAACGCTAAATGTGTAAAAATTCCACACCAACAAAACCCGATAATATGTTGCTTTTAAGGTGGTTGGCAGCGCAGCGGTTCATTTGAATCTGAAGAAGCGCAGCGTTCGCCTTTGCCGTGGGATTCTCACCTTTTAAACTATTCAAAGAATCCCACGGCAACAGCGATCGTAAGATCAAATGAAACGCGAAGCGGTCTCCCCCCTTAAACCACCATATTTCCCTAAAAACACTCCAAATAAAGGACAGGTGAATTCACATGGCTAACACACTGCTCAGTATTCAAGTGATTCCTAAAACCCCCAATAACGAGGACTCTTACGCATATGTAGATAAGGCGATTGAAGTTATTCAGCGCTCTGGTGTCAAACATCAGGTGAACCCATTGGACACAACCATGGAAGGTGAGCTGGATGAGCTGCTGAAAGTGGTTAAGGACATGCACGAGGCACTGACAGAAGCGGGCAGTCCAAGTGTCATTTCACAGATCAAAATCGCACATAACCCGCAGGGTATCAGCATGGATAAGCTGACCGAGAAATATCGCCCATGAACCCGAAAGGCAAAAACGCATCCTGGTGGAAAAGCGTATGGCCGCCCCTTGTGGCGGTCCTCTTCTTTTTAGCGGCCTGGCAGGGAGCGGTTTCCTATTGGCATGTGGAATCATGGATACTGCCTGCTCCGTCCCTGATCGTGCAGGAAGGAATGGCCCAATCGGTGCTGATTAGCGCACATACCTGGGCTACCGTTCGCTTAACGCTGGCAGGATTTGCTATCGGTACAGCGACAGGGCTATTGATCGCTATCGTTCTTCATACCATCCCTTTTCTCAAATCGGCTCTGTACCCGCTGCTCATTCTTAGTCAAAACATTCCGACCATCGCTCTCGGTCCGTTGCTGATGGTGTGGTTTGGTTTTGGCGTTTTGCCCAAGCTGATGGTGATTACACTGGTCTGCTTTTTCCCCGTGGCTGTAGCGGCCATGGACGGGCTGACACGGACGGACCGCACGATGATGAGCTATATGCGCATGTCGGGCGCAGGCCGCATGGCTATTTTTATGAAGCTGGAGTTACCACATTCCCTGCCGCAAGTATTTTCGGGCATCAAGATTGCCGCCACCTACAGCGTGATGGGCGCAATCATTGCTGAATGGATCGGAGCCAGTGAAGGAATTGGATATTATATGAATCTGCAAAAATCAGCCTACCGTACGGATCTGATTTTTGCCGCCATTGGCATCATTGTTACACTCAGTTTGCTAATGTTCGTAGCTATTCTACTGCTGGAAAAATGGCTGGTACGCTGGAAACCCGATCAGGAATAGCTTCCAAATGATATGACCAGCATACGCTGGAAACCCATGATACCAAAGAAAGGACGTGTGCGTATGAGTCTGCATCCGACTGACTTATCACCGCAAAATATGGCTGATGAACAACAAGTCCAAGGGACCGTGGAACAGCAGGAGCGTTCCTCCACTCCTCCAGCTCTGGAACTGGACGGCATCAGCCTGGCCTTCCGTGAAAAGCGAAGCTCACTGCCTGTATTGAAGGATGTATCCTTGACCGTCAAACCCGGGGAATTCGTCTCCCTGATCGGTCCGTCCGGCAGCGGCAAAAGTACGTTGTTTCACATCATCGGCGGGCTGCTCAAGCCCCAGCAAGGACACATCCGTATGCACGGACAGGACGTGACCGGTGAGCGTGGGCATATCAGCTATATGCCGCAGCAGCCCGCGCTTTTTCCGTGGCGTACCACGCTGGACAATGTGCTGCTCGGGCAGGAAAACGCGCCGCGGAAAGATACAGCGGCGCAGCCCCGGCACGCCAGCGAACGCGAACGCCGTGAGGATGCCCTGCGATGGCTGGAGCAGGTCGGGCTTGGCCCATTCGCAAAGGCATATCCGCATACGCTCTCTGGCGGCATGCAGCAGCGGGCGGCTTTCCTGCGTGCGCTACTCAGTCCGCAAGAGCTGATGCTGCTGGATGAGCCGTTCAGCGCACTGGATGCGCTGACGCGTGGAGACATGCAGCAATGGCTCCTGCGGATGTGGGAAAAGAACCGCCGCTCCGTGCTGTTCATTACCCACAGCATTGAGGAAGCGTTGCTGCTCTCCGACCGCATCTACGTACTGTCGGCACGACCCGCTTCGGTGATACATGTCGTAGACGTTCCCTTCCCCCGTCCTCGCAGGGAAGAAATCACCCTCGACCCGCGCTTTATCGAATGGAAGCGGAAAATGACAGGCTGGATGCGCGAGGAAAAGCACAGACTGGAAGGCGACACGGGCAACCCTGAAGGCGTCCGTGAGGATGCTTCAGGTGACGAGGTAAAGCCGTTATGAATGACTTGAAGAACATGAAACTGGACATGAGAACACCATCGGCAGCACCCGCGCCGCTCATCGACGCGCATATTCATGTGGATAGCTATCCGCCTGAGCAGCAGGAGCTATTGCTCGCTTCGCTTGCTGATAGCAGCGTCGAAGCCGTCATAGCCGTGTCCATGCAACTTGCCTCCAGCCGGGCCAATTTGCGTTTGTCTGAGCGTTTTCCCGGGCTGGTACGACCCGCCTTTGGCTTTCATCCCGAACAACCTCTTCCATCACAAGCTGAGCTTGATCTGTTGTTCGACTGGATGGACAAGCATGTAGAGCATATGGTTGCCGTAGGCGAAGTCGGCTTGCCCTACTATAATCGGCTGGAAGCCTTGGAGAGAGGCGTTTCCTTTGACCTTGCTCCTTACATAGAACTGCTGGAACGTTTTGTCCGATTTGCGGGAAAACATAACAAGCCGATTGTGCTGCATGCTGTTTACGAGGACGCGGACATTGCCTGCGATTTACTGGAACGCCACGGCGTCACACAGGCGCATTTCCATTGGTTTAAAGGCTCTGCCGCCACGACTGAACGCATGGCCCGTAACGGCTATTATGTCTCCCTCACACCGGATCTCTTGTATGAGGACGAAATCCGAAATTTGGCAACACAGTATCCATCCGGTCAGGTGATGGCGGAAACGGACGGCCCTTGGCCCTTTGAAGGGCCTTTTGCCGGACAACAGACCCATCCGTGCATGACCGCCGAAGTCATTCGGGCGTACAGCAAGCTGACAGGTCAAAATGAAACTGTCGTTCGGCAATTATTTTATGACAATACGAGACGCTTTTACGCACTTTCTTCTTTATAAAGTCATATCAGCTATTCCCTGAAAAGATAAGATATACGAGCCAGCTTACAACAAAAGCAAAGAACCTCCTATTACGCGGACTTCATCATGCGCAAAAAGGAGGTTCTTTGTATTTTTCAAACATACCTACGGCTTTATGCCATTTATATGTTGCTGCGTTATTTTTATCGCCTACCCAACCTTTATTGCTTCAAAAATCCCTTTTGCTCCAAAAAAGACTTCATCTGCAAACGTGTAGGCTCGGTCAGTCTTGCTGCCATCTGCTCTGACCATGGGGTAGACCGCTGGCCACCTGTGCGTTCCTTCAAATATTCAGCCGATGTGTGATCATACAGATCCACAGCTTTCATCGTCTGATTTTTGTCGTAGCCGTTCATATGCAAAACACCGGACAGTGGAAGACGTGGACGTAAGCCCTCTTCCTGATCCGGTACACCAATACACATACCGAACACCGGATATACCAGCTCAGGCAATCCCAACAGCTCGGATACCTCGGCTATTTTTGTACGGATACCCCCGATGTAGACAATGCCCAAACCGAGCGATTCGGCGGCTACCGCTGCATTCTGTGCAGCTAACGCGGCATCAATGGTCGCAACCGTGTAATTTTCGACGGAACCTTCATAGGAGGACTTGCCCGGTTGATGATGAACCGTGACCTGCTTCAAGCGGTACAAATCTGCACACCACACGAGGAACGCCGGGCATTGCTCAACGTAAGCCTGACCACCTGCCAACTCAGCCAGCTTTGTTTTCAAAGAAGGCTCTGTAACGGCAATGACGGTATAAGCCTGTACATTGCTGGACGAGGAAGCCATCTGGCCTGCTGCCACAATAGCAGCGAGCTGCTCGTCAGTAACGGCATCTGACTTGAATTTTCGTACAGACCGATGATTCATCAACAAGGAAATCGTATCATTCATGACTGCTTCACTCCTAATCCATAATATAAGCTTTTTATCTGTGTCAAACTGTGCATATACGAAGAGGTTTCTGCATGTTTGCATGGCACTACTACAAGTATTATGAAACTTTCGGGAATGATAAGCAACCCGACAGGATGAAGGGTGACAGCATTGATAAAAAAAGCTGAACATAGCAAAAAAGGCAAGCACCCAGGAGATTAAATCCCTGCGTACTTGCCTGATGAACAACTGATCACGCTTTATCGTGATGTCTGCTGTTCGTATCCCGTCTCTGGTAAACAAATCGGATTACAGCTTCACCCGTTGGAGACGCAGTGCATTCAGCACAACCGAAACAGAGCTAAATGCCATGGCCGCTCCCGCAAGCCACGGGGCAAGGAAGCCCAATGCTGCAATCGGGATGCCAATCACGTTATAACCTAACGCCCAAAACAGATTTTGCCGTATATTCGTCATCGTGCGGCGGCTCATTTCGATCGCATCGGGAATGCTGTTCAGGTTGCCGCGCATGAGCGTAATATCCGCAGCTTCCATCGCCACATCCGTACCTGTGCCCATGGCCATCCCGATATTAGCGGTAGCCAGCGCGGGCGCATCATTAATGCCATCCCCGACCATAGCTACGATCAGACCCTGCTCCTGAAGGCGTTTTACTTCTTCCGCCTTGCCCTCTGGCAACACTTCAGCCAGCACCCGATCAATTCCGGCCTCGGCAGCCACAGCCTGCGCGGTCCGTTCATTGTCACCCGTAATCATGATGACCTCAATGTTCATTGCACGCAGACGGGCAACCGCCTCCCGTGACGTTTCCTTGATCGTATCCGCCACGGCTACCAGTCCAGCATAGGAACCGTCTACCGCAATCAGCATTGCTGTTTTGCCCGCGTTCTCCAGCTCATGCATATGCTGCTCAGCCGATTCGCCGACCGTGATGCCCTCACGACTCATCAGCCGACGTGTACCTGCCAGCACTTGCTTGCCTTCCACATGAGCCTTCACGCCATAGCCCGGAATATTTTCAAAATCTGTCGGCTCCACTAGCTCAATGCCGCGATCCGCAATGCCCCTTACAATGGCTTCCGCCAGTGGATGCTCCGAGCTTTTTTCCGCCGCAGCCAACAACCGCAGCAAATCCGTTTCGCCCAAGCTCCCTTCTCCGACCACAACATCCGTCAGCTCAGGCTTGCCGTTTGTGACCGTGCCCGTTTTGTCCAGCACCACGGCATTGACCGAACGAGTCATCTCCAGATGCTCGCCGCCCTTGAACAGAATGCCGTATTCAGCGGCGCGTCCCGATCCCGCCATGATAGACGTTGGCGTAGCCAATCCGAGCGCACAAGGGCAAGCAATGACAAGCACCGCAATCATTTTCTCCAGGGAGCCTGCAAAATCAGCCGGAGTCACAAGGAAAAACCAGACGATAAAGGCCAATGCAGCTATAGCTACAACGATTGGAACAAATATTCCTGATATTTGGTCAGCAATCCGCTGAATCGGAGCCTTGGAATTTTGCGCATCTTCCACGACCTTAATAATACGTGCTAACGCCGTATCTCCACCGACACGCTCAGCCTGGATACGAAGCACACCGTTTTTATTGAGCGTAGCTCCTGTGACCACAGAACCCGCCTCTTTTTCCACCGGAAGGCTTTCGCCACTCAGCATGGATTCATCCACCGCCGAGCGTCCGTCCACCACCACACCGTCTACAGGGATTTTCTCGCCGGGACGTACAATAAAAATGTCCTTCACGCGAACCTGCTCAATCGGTATATCAAGCTCTTGCCCATCACGTACTACACGCGCTGTCGTCGCCTGAAGACTCATGAGACTCTTGATCGCCTCGGACGAACGGCCCTTGGCTACTGCCTCAAACCATTTACCGACGAGAATAAGCGTAATCAGAACCGCGCTTGTTTCATAGTACAGTTCAGGCATTTTCATAACAGCCATACCGCCCATGCCATCCATCACGGTCGACGGACGCAAGGTGAGATAGAGGCTGTAAAAATAAGCCGAAGACGTGCCCAGAGCAACCAATACATCCATATTGGAACTGCCATTGCGCAGCGCCTTGTATGCTCCTACGTAAAACTGCCAACCAATCACAAACTGTATCGGCGTAGCCAGTGCGAACTGGAACCAAGGGTTCAAAAACAAGCTCGGTACATACATCCATGAGGTAAATGAAAAATGAGTGACCATCGCCCATAACAGCGGAAGTGACAGTACCGCAGATACGATCCACTTCCATTTTTTACGATTCAAATCCTTGCTGCGCACGTCTGCGATGTTATCCTCGGCACTCTGCGGGATGGCTCCATAGCCAAGCTGCTCAATCTTGCTCACCAGATCACTGACCGCAATACTCCCCGCCGCATATTCCACATGCGCTGTTTCCATCGCCAAATTCACCGTAGCGCCCGTCACACCCGGCATCCGGTTCAGACCCTTTTCAATCCGGGTCGCGCAGGCTGCGCATGTCATGCCCGTCACATTCAGATTGGCTTCCTCACTCACGGTTCCAAAGCCAAGCGAAGCAATTTTATCACGAAAATCCGGAATGTCGGCCTGCTTCGGATCATACGATATCGACGCCTGCTCCAGAGCCAGATTCACATTAGCCTGCGCCACGCCGTCTATTCGATTCAATCCCTTTTCAATACGGCTGGCACAGGCAGCACAGGACATCCCTGTAATATGAAGCGTTGTCTGCTTGTCACCGTCGGTCACACGGTTTTCCATGGTTACTCTCCTCCTACATACCCCCATGGGGTATATTCATGTTCAAAAGAAAAAGCCTCTTCATGGAAGCTTTTCCTTTAAAACGAATTTTTTTACACGCTACATATCCTTAACTTAAACGACGTCGTAGCCTTGGTCCTCGATTGCGGTTTTCAGAGCTTCAACGTTCAGCTTGGACTCATCGTATTCTACAGCCACTTGTTTCGCTTCAAGACTGACCTTGCCGGAAGCGCCGACTTTCTCCAAAGCTCCTTCTACTGCTTTCACGCAATGATTGCAGCTCATGCCCTCTACGTTCAACGTTACTTGTGCCATTTCTGTTTCCTCCTCCGGGGTACTTTATGTACCCGATTTATGTGTATGGGTATTGCTCTTAACGGATCAGCTTCTTGACCGTAACCAGCAGCTCGTCGATCACTTCCGGCTCTCCGGCCTGCATGCGCTCAATGACACAGCTTTTCATATGCCCTTCCAGCAGCAGCTTGCCGACACCATTCAGGGCGGACTGAACAGCCGCAATCTGGTTCAGCACATCGTCACAATAGGTATCCTTCTCGATCAAGCCCTTGATTCCCCGAACCTGACCTTCAATACGGTTCAACCGGGATGTAAGACTGTTCTTGAATTCCGCCGAGTGATGGCTTTTTCTGATGGTCTTTTCCCCTTCTGCTCCGCAATGAGCCTCATGGACTTCAGCGTTGGAAACAGGTTGCTCTTCAGCCATACATCAGCCTCCTGTGTTGTGTTATGCATTCATGCATTGTTAATATACTCCTAGCATAATATACCCCCACGGGGTATGTCAACCTTCCGGAAAAATGTCACCTGTTCGCCTTATTTCAAGCTTTCGTGCGCGCTTCCTTGGCAAGTACCATAAAGCTTAACAACGCACCAACTTCCGCTATAGCGATGACGATAGCCATTGGTATAGGCGTTGTTCCACTGCCCAGACCCACCAGCGGCGAAGCGATAGAGCCAAGCAACAGAGGCAGCAAGCCGAGCATGGCGGACGCACTGCCTGCGGAGCGCTGCTGGCTTTGCATCGCGAGTGAGGTGGTGGTTGTACTCACGATCCCGACACAGGATACAACAAAGAACAGCGGAACTAGAACAGCAAATAGTTGACCACCGGTAAAGGCCACCGTAAGCAGGCTAATTCCCGCTACAGCCGCAATCAACAACCCCGACAAGAGCAACTGCCGTTCGCTGAAACGGCCGACAAGCCTCCCGGTCAATTGGGAAAACAGTACAATCCCCAAACCATTCACCGCGAAAATAATACTGTATGTCTGAGGTGAAACCCCGAAAATATCCTGAAGCACGAACGGCGAGCCAGCGATGTACGCAAACATGGCTCCTGTAATGAGCGCCTGCGAGAAGGCGTATCCCATAAAGCGCCGATCCGTAAAAAGATGACCGAGTGTACGAAGCGTCTGCTTCAAACCACCCGATGAACGGCGGCTGACAGGCAGTGTTTCCGGTAGCCCCAACACGACGGCAATTAACATAGCCACCCCGACTACGCAAAGCACCATAAACACACCACGCCAGGATACAAAATTCAACAGAACACCGCCCAGCACAGGAGCAGCAATCGGAGCCACACCGTTCACCAGCATGAGCAGTGAAAAGAAGCGCGTCAGCTCTCTGCCCGAATATAGATCACGCGCAACGGCTCTGGAGATAACGATCCCCGCAGACCCAGTAAGACCCTGAATAAAGCGTAGCCCGATAAGCACGCCGATATTCGGCGCAAACACACATAACAGCGAAGCAGCGGCGTACAGGACAAGCGATACGACCAGCGGCCCTCTACGTCCTCTTACATCACTCAGCGGACCCGCAACGATCTGCCCGACTGCCAGACCCAACAGACAGGCGGTCAGACTGAGCTGGGCCAGCGAAGTCGTTGTATGCAAATTGTTGGCTAATGTAGGCAATGACGGCAAATACATATCTATGGACAAGGGTCCGAAAGCGCTCAACGCTCCCAGAACAAAGGCAATCCATAAAATCCGGGATTTGGTCATATCTGCGGCAACCATTACCGTATTGGAAAACCGGTTCATAATAACAATCATCCTTTTCTGAAAATATGAAATATCACTTCAACATATTATGATAACATTCATTTTACGCTGCTTCGATCATTTACACGCTAATCCGCAATTTTTTTTCGAAACTGCTACATATCAGGCAGGAATTTACCAATTTAAGGTCGAATCATACCTTAACCAAAACAAAAAAATTTGCGAAAGCTGGAGAATAACTATGGTCTATGATGGAGTGCTGCTTGGTCTCATTGTAGGTCTGTTCAGAGGGGGCTGGCGACAGGGTTTAATCCGTTTCAGCCAAATACACCTCATAGCTGGCTGGATGTTCCCTGTGCTGCTGCTGGTGCAGTTCATTATTTTTTATGCTCAGGAAAAATGGGCTTGGCTCGCGTCCATCAACGGGTATCTGTTTATGGGCATCTATGCGGTTGGATTGATTTTTCTCTGGTTGAACAGGCACCACAAGGGATTCAAGCTTATTTTAATCGGAGTCCTGTTGAATTTTGTCGTCATGGCGGTAAATGGCGGCAGGATGCCGGTCTCGTTGAGCGCTTCTGAGGTACTAGGCCCCTATTATACAGATATGCTTAAATCTGGAAGTGTTATCTCGAAGCATTACATGATGGATACGACTACGCGTTTATCTTTTTTGGGTGATATTATTCCACTCTCCAAGCCCTATCCCCGTACGCAGGTGATCAGTATTGGAGATGTCGTCATGAACTTTGGGATGTTTCTGTTTATTCAAAGTGTCATGGTCGTGAACAAGAAGAAGACCACCCAACAAGAAACCCATCCCCGCCACGCCTAGTGTGCGCCTTATTCCAAGGAAGGGAGTGAACCCTATGAAAAATTTGAAATATTCCCGTGTGATTATCAACGCTATTATCGTCGCTTCTGTCGTAATCGCTTTGACTTCCGGTTACAAAATCGGAGGCTAATTACCGATAAGGAAAAGGGAAGCACAGGCTCAACAAAACAGGCTGGATTCCGGCCTGTTTTTTCATGTGAAATTTTCGATTACAAAATTGTAAATTATCCCATTTACCCCCTGGTAGCTTTGACATCAAGATACGACAAGGCAGGAGAATGAAATGATGAGTATAATAAAAAAGCTGCAAGAACGGGTTAGCGCGACGGGATTATACGTTTTTCTCATATGTATGGCAGGCTTGACCGTCCTCTTGTATACGAACCATTGGTCCTTTATGCATTATTCGCCTACAGAGTGGGTCACGATCTACTCCCTGTTGGGAGCAGTTCTGATTTTGGAGCATTTTACCTTCCAGCTGCCGCCAGCCAGTAACAAGCAATCGATGGATTCCTCCGTGTATCTCGCTTGTATTTTTGTACATGGCACTGAAATCGCTATTCTCATTTTATTGCTCAATGTACTCATTGCCGCAATCCGGTATAGAGAACTGTCCTGGTGGAAGCATGCCGCCAATTTTTCCATCTATGCGCTTTCAATTTTCCTGTCTTCTACCGTCTTTGGGCTAAGCGGCGGAACGCAGGGGGGCTTGAACGAAGAGCATTTTACTTCCTACCTGCTGGCGCTGTTCTGCTACTTTGCGGTGAATACCGTTACACTGGGTCTCTACTTTTATATTGCTTACAAAGGCTCTCTCAATGAGCTAAAAAAGGCTTTTCTCGCTGAATCCCTGCTTGTTTACTTATGCACACTCATCCTGTCTCTCGTACTGACCACACTGATTTATCATAACGGTATTTTGGGGCTTCTGTTGTTCCTTGCGCTAAGTATGCTTCTATCCCACGCGTTCAAGCAGTTGTTTACGATGTATCGGGAAATTGAAGAAAAAGCCAACATGGACCGCAGAACAGGGCTGTACAATCACAGTTATTTTGAAAATGCACTCGAAACCGAGCTGAATATAGCCAGAACCCAGAATACCCCCCTCAGCCTTGCCCTTATTGATATTGATGATTTTAAAAAATACAACGATCACTTCGGTCACCTGAGAGGCGATCAACTGTTGGGATTCCTCGGAGAGACTCTCAAAAAGGAAACTTCCGGCTCCAATATTATCGTATCCCGCTATGGCGGAGAGGAGTTCACTCTGCTTATGCCCGACTATACCGCGGAGCAAGCTTACGAAATAGTCAATGCCATCCGAAAAAGGCTGAATGATTCCCGCTACGAGGGCGTCGAAATCTTTCCGCATGGCTGCTTGTCCTTCTCCGCAGGTATTGTGCAGAGCCGCGTCGACATCTATGACAGATCACAATTGGTCGATCTGGCAGATAAAGCCTTGTATTACGCCAAAAAGCAGGGGAAAAATATCGTTCATACACACGGTAGCCTGAATGAGGTGGAACGCGAAGTCGATCTCGGACAGGATATTCGTGATATTGAGCAGCAACTTAATTTGTTTTTGTACAAGGATATTAATACCTTCAAGCATTCCAAGCGAGTGTTCAAGTACGCAGTAGACATGAGCGAAGCGCTTCAGCTCGGACAGGAAGACAAGCGGTGCTTTATACTAGGTGCCCTCATTCATGACATCGGAAAGCTGGAAATCCCCTGGAATATTCTGAATAAAAAAGAGAAGCTGACCGACGAGGAATGGAGGATGGTGAAAGCGCATGTCACTTGGGGCAGAAGAATTGTAGAGGCCAACGAGCGGTTCATGGATCTGGTTCCTTTTGTGGAGCTTCATCATGAACGCTATGACGGAGGCGGCTATCCATTCGGCTTCAAGGGTGAGCAAATTCCCCGGCTGTGCCGGATGCTGACGATTATTGACTCCTTCGATGCCATGACCACCGAACGTCCCTACCAACCCACCAAAACGTTTGATGAGGCCATTAAGGAACTGCGTGACTGCTCTGGTAGCCAATTCGATCCGGAGCTAACGGCTATTTTTATCCACTATGTCCAGCATAAGCAGCCCGCTTTCATGGATTCCATAGAAGCAGACCACTAATTCCCATAGGCTTGCCCCTTTACCCCTACCGTTAAAATCGTCCAGATTTCAACAACGGCAGGGGTTTTCATATTATTTCAAATTTCATATAAATGTCATAATTCGCTTCATCTATTCCTGCCAAATGCACTATGATTAAAGGTATGAATGTAGATTTGACCGTATGAGATGTCACACTTTGGGACATCCTCGCTTCAAGTAATCGAGAGAAGGTGAATTCACGGGCATGTTGCACCTGTTAAGACCAGCCCGCGCGGCTTGTCTTCTGCTGCTGTGTCTACCGTTACTTTTACTGTTTCCTCACTTATCATGGGCTCATGCATTTATCGTTGAATCCAGTCCGACTGAAAATCAGGTTTTGGACAAGCCGCCTTCCCAGGTAAAAATCACCTTCAATGAGAATTTGCAGTCTGCTTTTATGTCGATGAAAGTGACCGATGAAACAGGAAAACGGGTCGATACAGGTAAAGCGCGGCTTAATCCTGAACATGAAGACACGATGGAAATCAAGCTGATTTCGGGGATGAAAAGTGGAATTTACACCGTCAATTGGAGAGCCCTATCGGCGGACGGACATCCGGTCAATGGAGTGATTCCATTTCAAGTCGGCAGCGGTTCCAATGCGTATACGGATCCGGTTGCCGCCTCCGAAGGCTCGGGAGCTTCGCGGCCTGACTTAATCGCTACCCGCTGGTTGCTGTATATTGGACAGTCGCTGCTTTTGGGAGCACTCTGTTTCCGACTGTTCATCCTACCGGGTGTGAATCGAAGTCGAGAAGCGAGTGAACAGCAGGAGCTTGATAAACGGGCCTCCATCCCATTACCCCGCTGGACCCCGCTGCTGTGGAGTGGCTATGGCATAACGTCTGTTTCCATCCTGATTAGCCTGCCGCTTCAGGCATCCTGGGATGCAGGAGTTTCCATAGGGGAGGGCTTTTCGCTTTCAATTCTTGGAGAAGCCCTTCAGTTCACAGGCGCAGGGCAAATCTGGTTCATCCAGATGATTCTCGTGCTGCTCCTGAGCGTTGCGCTGATTTACGCGCTGGATCACAGCATCTCTGACCGCCAGCGCCGTCTCTGGGGTTATGGCTCCGTCGTCATGACGTTGGGCCTTATGCTGTCCAAGGCCTTCACGGGCCATCCGGCGGCGGCGGCCCATCCGGCTCCAGCCATCGCGGCGGACTTCGTCCATCTGGCGGCGGCAGCCTTTTGGGTTGGCTCACTTGCCGTCATGGCAGTGTGCCTGCCTGTTGCCGGGCGAGAACTGCCCGAGTCTGAGCGGGCAGTTCTGCGGCAAGCGGCCCTGCGCCGCTTTGCCGGCTGGGGCATTGCCATGGTGGCGGCGCTGCTCGCCACCGGCATTTATGGAGCCGTGCTGTACGTCCCGGCTCCCTCCATGCTGCTGAACACGTCCTACGGACTCGTTCTGCTCGGAAAAGCAGCGCTGCTGCTGGTCATGCTGGCCTTCGCGGCCAGCCAATTCCGCAGCGCCCGGCAAGCGGCGGCAGCCAAGCGTGCCATCGGCGGCTTGCGCATCGAGCTGTCCGTTGGCCTGCTCGTGATGCTGTTGGCGGCGGTGCTTACCCACCTTTCGCCGGGTCAGGCACCTGCGGTACCGTTTGAGGAAACCCGCACCGCAGGCGAATACAGCATCTCGCTGGCGGTTAGCCCGAATACTGTGGACAGCAATGAATTTAAGGTAACCGTAAGGGATGCCAAGGGAGGTACCGTTCAGGGCATCCAACAGGTCACACTGACACTCGTCCCGGCAGACCCTGACAAAGCCCGGCAGGAATTTGTTCTCCCTGCACAACAACAGCAGCCATTCCTAACTCAGGAGCTGCTGACCGCCGAAGGAACATGGGCTGTACAGGTACATGCTCTGACCGCATCATTGGATGCAATTGACGCTGAATTTACTCTGCATGTAGGCGGAAAAAGATAATCATTATATTGTTTAAAGGAGCAAATGATATGAATACAACGATTCAAACGGTAAAATCCAGATTTTCCAGACTTGCGACCTCTATGGGTCTGATTGCAGCAGGTGCTTTACTTTTTGCAGGTATGGCCAGTGCCCACGTGACGGTCAAGCCCTCCGTTTCACAGCCTAACGCTTGGGAAACGTACACGCTGAAAGTGCCTGTCGAAAAAAACATTCCAACCACCAAAGTCGCTTTGAAAATCCCGAAAGAAGTCGTTTTCAAGCAGTATGAGCCTGTACCGGATTGGAAAGTAGCAACCGAAAAAGACAGCTCCGGCAAAGTAACCACCGTTACCTGGACGACCGACGAAGATGGCATCCAGGCGGGGCAATACCAGCGTTTCAGCTTCGTCGCACAAAATGCAGACCAGAATACTGAAGCCGCGTGGAACGCTTTCCAATATTACAGCGACGGAAGTATCGTGGAATGGACAGGCGATGAAGGAAGTAACAATCCGCATTCCATTACAAAAATCACGGCTGATGCCACATCCGAGGCTCCTGCGCCTGCCGCAGACAGCGGACACGATTCGGCTGGCACCGCAGCAGGCCATGCGAGCACAGACACGGCTAAGGATAGCAGCAACCCTGCATCCACTTCAAACAATGCCACCGAAGCCGCACCTGCCGCCGCTGCATCTGCAAGCTCTGGCGCACAAACGACAGCACTCGTTCTCTCGATCATCGCAGTCGTGCTTGGTGCAGTAGCCGTCGGTATTGCGCTTAAGCGCCGCAAGTAATCTTTGTTTGCAAGTGTATAGAAATTAGTTATATGAATATATGAATTATATGAGCGATATAAAAAAGCAAAAGCTGGCACCTGTATAAAAGGGTGTCAGCTTTTTTGTTCTATTCCTTATTAAACTTGAAATATTTATACAGCAATTACCCATCGACTAGTAAATTGAAATTTATTCTATTATATTTCTCCTCAACTGTTTTGGTTGAAAGAAAAGGAGCCCTTTTAGTTGCTCCATGTAGAAAATTAGGTATTAAAAATGATGAAATATATACACAGAAGGCCAACGGCCGAATTGATCATACTGATTTGATTAGTATGATATCCCGGAGAAAAAGATTCTACATAGAATTCGAAGCAGTGTATATCATTTTAACATTCACCTATCTATCATTTTTTTGGTAAAATGGTAGAAACCTCACGATTCTAACATGATAGCTTTGCAATCTATGATGCATAGGAGAGTATAAGATGAAAATCGTAAATAAGGCTCTGTTATCCAGCGCTATCTTTCTAAGTGCCGCAGCAGGTATCTATAGCCCGTCGGCGCAGGCGGATGCGGGACAGGTCAGCATTGTGCTGGACGGATATCCGCTGCCTTTCCCAGTACAGCCCGCAGTGATGAGCGGCACGACGATGGTTCCCTTCCGTGCCATTTCCGAAGCTCTCGGCATTACTGTGAAATGGGATCAGGCCAGCCAAAGCATTACTGCCACTAAAGCACAAGGCTCTGCGACCAAGCAGGTGGTTCTGAAAATGGGTAGCCGCAATGCTACGGTAGACGGACAGTCAGTGCAACTAACAGCCGCACCGCAAACCGTGCGCGGCAGCACGATGATTCCGTTAGGCTTCTTCGGACAGCAGTTTGGAGCCACGGTCAACTGGAATCAGGGAACGCGGACGGTATCCATTACATCGCCGCGTGAGCCTATGTATACGGTGGGATTTTACGCGCTATCTTCCTTCGACCAAAAATCCAAAATACCGGATTTTAACGCGGTAGCCTTCGGCTGGAGCCGAATTGATGCGAACGGACAATTTACGACTAGCGGCAAGGAATACAAATGGCCTCAAGCCGCCGACACCGTGACACCAGAGTCCATTGTACAGGAGGCAGACAGTCAGGGGACTTCCCCTTACCTGATGGTCTATTCTGGAGATGGCAATCACGAGCTGACCAAAGTTTTGGAAAATGCACAGCTTCAGGAGCAAACTATTTCCCAAATCGTTAGCACCGCCACCGACAAGCAGTTCAAGGGCATCACGCTGGATCTGGAGGGGCTGGGCTGGAGCGGCGATAAAGCCAAGGCGCGTTCAGACTACAACGCCTTCATCCAAAAGCTGTCGGCCAAAGCGCATCAGGCCGGACTCAAGCTCACCGTCGTCCTGCATCCGCTGAACAGCTCTTACTCAGGTTACGACTACAAGACGCTGGGTAATCTGGCGGACGATCTGATCATCATGGCCTATGACTACGGGCAAAAAGCAACGCCTGAACCACTCGATAAAGTGGACGAAGCCATAAAACTGGCCTTGAAGGAAACCTCGCGGGATAAGTTGATTTTAGGCATCTCTATGGGTAGCGAAAAAGACAGCACCGTCAACGCCAAGATCGGTCTGGCCAAACGTTATGACCTGAAAGGCATCGCCATCTGGCGACTGGGCATCATTGGAGAAACCGCCTGGACGCAAATGAACCAATCCATCGAGTTCAAATAAATAAATTTTCACAAGAACGTCTCTCCCTTATTCCGCCTGCTGATGAATTTCATGCGTCTTCCATGCGAAGCTCCATGAGTTCATCAGCGGGCTTTCCTCATTTCACACCTCAACCAGAAGGCTTCCCGCACTTGGAATTGGCCGCTGCGGGCTCACAGGTCTGTTCCCCATAGAAGACACCCCAGTCTCTCATAAAATCCAGCAACGGCCTCAACGTATCGCCCAACGGGGTAAGCGAGTATTCCACACGCGGCGGATTCTCGTTATAGATTTCGCGGTGTACGATACCATCACGTTCCAGCTCACGCAGCTGCAAGGTCAACATACGCTGCGTAATATTGGGCAAGGTCCGTCGAATTTCGTTATACCGGCGCGGTCCTGTGGTCAAATGATATAAAATGACCCCTTTCCATTTGCCGCCGATAACCCCTACGGTTTTCGCTACCGGACATCCAAAGTTCACGCTAACTGTATTTTCCATCTCTTGCGTCATGGTTTCCCCTTCTTTCTGCCGATTGTAGACCGAAGTCTCCAGACTTATGACAAGGAACAAATATGTGCGTACTTGTTCCTGCGAAAAACTTTTTATATGATGACTATACATTCGATATCAGCTCTCATTATAGTAGCAGAAAATAAATGGAGCACCAACTCAACCCAAACCGGAAGGAGTACACTTCATGTCTAATACATCAGCTAAAAAACAGGAAATTCTGGATGCCTTTCTGTTCAGACATGCTACCAAGGAATTTGATCCTGATCGCATCATACCGGAGGAAGATTTTCAATTTATTCTCGAAACCGGGCGACTTTCCCCAAGCTCCGTCGGCTTTGAGCCGTGGCGATTTGTGATTGTACAAAATCAGGCATTGAGAGAAAAGCTGGCTGCGGTTTCAAGTGGCGGGCAAAAACAGATTCCTGCGGCCAGCCATGTCGTCTTGATTTTAGCACGCAAGGATGTCCGTTATGACTCTCCTTATGTGGAGTATATGTATAAAGAGGTTAAAGGGATGTCTGAGGAAGACTTTGCCTCACTGCCGGGCCGATATAAAATTTTTCAGGGTGAAAATCAGCGCCTGCTGGAAAACGAACGTACGTTATTCGACTGGGCTTCCAAGCAGACTTATATCGCCTTGGGCAATATGATGACAGCGGCGGCTCAGATCGGCATTGATTCCTGCCCGATTGAGGGCTTTAACTACGATCAGGTGCATGCCATTTTAGAGGAAGAAGGACTGCTGGAGAATGGGCTGCTGGATATCTCGGTCATCGCTGCCTTTGGTTATCGGGCCCATGAGCCCAAGCGGGAAAAATCCAGACTGCCGTTGGAACAGGTCACACGCTGGATTCTGTAAATATACCTCCAATACTGTCAGTCAAGCTTAAGTATAGTAAACATCCTAACAGGCGGGCTTGCGATCATCCATCTTAACGATGGTCCATCGCAGCCCGCCTTTTTATTTAAAATTTTTTTCTTCTACAACCTTTTGTTTATAGCCGCGGCCAAGTTATCCTATATAATAAGATGTATCTGCCTAAAAAGGGGTAAAGCACACGTGGATAGATCAGAGAAATTGACAAGGATTGTTATTGTCGATGATGAAGAGTTAGCTTTGGATTATATGAAGCGTCTGCTTGGCAAGTTACAAGGCATACATATTGCAGGAGCTTTTACGAATCCGCTCGTGGCTAAGGACTATATTCTACTTGATAATATAGACATAGCCTTTTTGGATGTAAGGCTTCCAGAGATCAGTGGAATTGAATTAGCAAGTCAAATTTTGGAGCACAAACCCCATATTCAGATTGTATTTGTAACGGCTTACGATAAGTACGCTATCCAGGCCTTCGAGCTTAATGCGCTGGATTATCTGCTCAAACCGGTCACGACAGAACGTCTCATCAAAACCATGAATCGCATTCTGAAGCGTAACGATCAAGCTGCCTCCATACCTGAGGATCAGCCTCCCCTTCTTCATTTACAGGTTTTTCAACATGTCGTCTTCACATTACCGGACCAACAGCCCACTGTTCTTCAGTGGAGGACCAAAAAGGCTCAGGAGTTGTTTTTGTACCTGCTCCAAAATCATGACCAATGGGTTCGCAAATCAGCCTTGATTGAATTACTATGGCCGGAATATGAAGAAGATAAGGCCTACTCTCTTTTATATACTGCCGCTTATTACATTAGAAAAACGATAGCGCCGTATCATTCCTTTTTAGAGATTTCCAACACCAATGGCGGTTATATTTTGCATACGCAAAACGTAGTGCTAGATACAGAAAGATGGGAGTCCCTCCTGGCATCCGCTCCACCGATGAACAAGGAATCCATTCACTATTATGTTAAAATAATGGAATTATACAAAGGGGACTATTTACAGGAATATGATTTTTGGTGGGTTGAAAGTGAGCGCCAAAGACTGCATAAGATGTGGTTAACCACATCATTAAAAATGGCAGAATGTTATAGAGGGAACTCCCAGCCTGAAGAGGCGGTTTCTATTTATGAGGGCATCTGTAGTCGTCACCCCCAAGCAGAGGATGCCTACTGGGGACTAATGAAAACCTATGCTGATATGAACAAAAAAAACTTAGTTAACAAGTGGTATGATTTGTTATCATCCGTCTTATGGGAAGAACTTCATGAGAAGCCCAATGAACAAATTACGAATTGGTTTATAGAGTGGCAAATGGCACATGCCTAGTCTCACGGCTGAAGTCATTCTCCAGAACCCGTAGAACCCCATCAGACCGACGCTTGCTTCGCCTCGTTCTGTATGAGGTCCTACGGGATAGAGATATTAAGTTTCTTGCCTTTGTGCCCGGGGAACATGGAAGCTCACCGTTGTACCCTGATTGGAATGACTACTAATATACAGCCCCTTACCGAATACTTGCTTCAGACGTCGGTCCGTATTCCGTAATCCAATCCCGCTATACTGTTCTTGCTGAGGATCCAGCAGACGATCCAGCTCCTCCTGACTCATGCCCACACCGTCATCCATAATAGCTATTTCTGTGCCATCCTCCTGCTGCTGAATTCGAATGCACAATGTTCCTCCATCTATCCGATTCATGATACCATGCCTAATCGCATTTTCCGCAAGTGGCTGAATGGACAACGGCGGCAGAAGCAAGGACACCTGTTCGTCTACTTCCCATACAATATCTAGTCTATTCCCAAAACGCTCCTTCTCTATATAAAGATAAGATTTCAGGAGTGCAAGCTCGTATTCCAGTGATACGACTCTATCAAGATTTTGAGGATTGAAGCTTGATCTTAAATATTTACCGAACTCCTCAATAAGATTCACCATTCTGGCGTGATCCACATGACTTAAGGATGCAATGGTATTCAAGGTGTTAAACAAAAAATGAGGTTTGATTTGCGCCTGTAACCATGCAGCTTCCATCCACAGCCGCTCCCTTGCTGACTTTTTAACATCAGTCAAGGCACGGACCCTGGATTTCAATTCCATGGAATCCACAGGCTTCATAATATAATCGTTGGCCCCAGCATGAAATCCCGTATATAAGTCCTCCTGCTGACTACGTGCCGTCAACAGCAACACAGGCAGCTCGGAAATGCTAAAATATTCCCTCACACGCCGAGTTAACTCATAACCCGACATTTGGGGCATCATGACATCGGCTATAATTAAATCCCATTCCCGGTGATCCAACCTATGCAGGGCCTCCTGGGCACTGGTTACAGTGACAAGATCATAAGACTCCGATTCCGAGGCGAGAATGCCCTCTAACACCCTTAAATTAACCGGATCATCATCTACCGCGAGTATGGCCGACCGTGCAGAGCCTGCCGCAACCTGCATCACTGCTTCATTCTGCAAAGCTATAAAATCGGTATCTGCCGCTTCATCCATACGCACCTGCTCGTTATCTCGTAATTCGTCGGGTACAGGTGAGAGGTCAAGTGGTAGCGTGAAAGAAAAGGTTGAGCCTTGCCCAAGTTCAGAGCGTACACTCAGAGATCCCCCATGAAGCTCCACCAATTGCTTGCTGATGCTCAACCCTAGTCCAAGCCCATCCCCAATAACCGTCAAATGAGAATCTCCTTGTTCATATGGATGAAATATTCGCTTTTGCGTCTCCTTATCCATCCCAACGCCAGTGTCACGAACCTCAATACTGGCCATTTCGCCCTGGATGTGTGCGTGAACGGAAATGGTCCCCTCAGCAGTATGTTTAACCGCATTGTGAAGGAGATTGAACAGGATTTGGATTACCCGGTTTTCATCCGCTAATACATTCGGAAAATCAGCAGGGATGTTTACTACCATGTTTAGAGGTTTACCATCTGTCATGAATTGGAGCATATCCAACACACCCGAGGCTACAGCCTGGGGCTTCAAGCTTCCTTTTTCCAGAAAAATATCCTTTTCACGCAGACGTGTAACATCCAGCAAATCATTCAATAATAAGGACATACGGCGACCGACCGTAACGAGCAATTGCATGTTTCTCTTGTTGGGCTCGTCCAGGGCACCATTCTGATTCTCCAGCACGGTCTGTGCTATATTGATCATCCCATGCAGAGGATTTCGCAGCTCATGAGAGGTGTTGGCCAAAAATTCATTTTTTACCTGATCAGCGCGCTGCAGTCTCTCCGTCAGCCTTCTCAGCTCGGCGTTCGTATTAAAAAACCGTTTGAACCAATAGGACGCAAACGCCACAAAGGCCAGCACAATATCCCAAGGGTAATAAGGGAGGTCATTCGTTTTGAACACACCCCACAGTATGCTGGACGCGATGCTAAGGGATGCCAGCAACAGAAAAACAGCCTCTCTTTGCCCTTTGAATGTTCTAAGAAAAGCAACCGTGGGAACCGTAGCACATAGGGTAATGCCTGAGAATGCGATAAGAGCCAACAAAAATGCATAAAGGTTGGATGTAGATGCAAATAAAACCATGACCGCAAAACAACAGTGGGCTATAAAAACAATCTGAATGATGCGGGATCGAGCCAACAGAGACTGCGCCAGCTTCAGTACACACATGCCTATCCCAATATAGGAAAGTATGGTTATCTTTATCGAAAGACTCAAACTGATAGGGAACCAGTCTATTAAAAGCTTGTCATCGTCAGTCAGGATGGATATTACCGTGCAGACTACAATTCCCGCGAAATACAGAAGCGCCTTCTTTTGTGGATTCATAAAAAATATAACGACTACATATAACCCGTGAAGCAGTAAAATAATACATACCATGATTTGCATCAAGATCGCGAAGTTGGTTCGGCTATTCACAGCCTCTGCGCTTCCGAAAATGATAGGCTTCACAATCCCTCCACTGGAAGGAAAATCAAAATTGGATACTTGGATGACAATCTCCATGGCCTGCCTGTTCGTATCAAACATAGCAGAGAACGGAACGGTCGATCCTGTATGCTGTTCGACCTTGTTAGAGACCTGGCCGCTATGACTAACTAAACGGCCGTTGACAAATATGTTGGATGCCGTACTAATCCTCCCGATCCGAAGACCGTATAAAGTGTCCTCCGACCTGCCACTCAAATAAGCAGCCGATAGGTTCCAACCCCATATGCCTTATGATCCACAGGAGATACCGACTCACTCCATATTCCCGGTACCTGAATGGTCTGACGCTGCTTCTTCATAGATAAGGACTTCAGTTCAGCAGGGGAAGATAATGTTCCCGGATAAAACTCCCACTCACCATTTAATGGTATGGTCTTCATCTCCTGCAAATTCAGGCCCCTCAGATCCAGAATTCCCGCCTTGGCCCGTGGATAATCCTGATTGTGGTAATAATCAAACCACAGCATACGCAGGCCGATAATTACGATCAGGAATGACAGCGTAATTAAAAAAAATCTTCGCTTACTCATCCACTTGTCATCCGGTACCATACATCAACGTATCTCTGCCGGGCTCTCATTCGAACCAGCAGCATTGGATGGTGATTCAACACATAATTTACTGTGGCGTGCGGCTTACCCATCAACGCTTGAGCCTCAATTCTCATGCTTCCACAACCTTATCTGTAGCGTTTTCTTCTTTAATGAATCAACCGATCAGCATACGGATACCTGTCAGGACAATACCAATCAGGAAGCCTGTAACCGCGCCGTTAATACGTATCCACTGCAAGTCCTGCCCCAGCTTGTCCTCCATCAGAGCAATCAGGGAATCGTTATCCATTTTATCTACATTTTCGCGTACCAGATTACCAATCCGACTGTGGTTGGCTTCCACCAGTCCCGTAATACCTTCCACAATTCGCGAATTGATCTTGTCCAGCAGCTCGGTATTCCCTCTCAAATCAGCCAGCATCCGATCCAGTAGCGGCAAAATATAGGTCGTCACATAGCTGCCGTCTTCCATATAGTCCAATAAACGTACGCGCAGCTCTTCCATCTTATGAAGCACCGACGCATCGCCTTCCCAGGTACCCACGAGGTTGTTTTTCCAGCTGTTCAATCCTTCCTGAACCGTATCTTTCGCCGCCAGACGGGTCAGCTGTGTTTTCAGACCGTCCAGCACGGCCTGACGGCGCGGATGTTCTTCCCTTTGCAGCTCTGCAACCTGATCCAGCAGAAAATGGCGAATCATTTCACCCATGCGCTCTTCGTTCAGATAGCCAAGGAACGCGTTGAGGGCAAATTGCATCAGCCCGCTCACCTGCAAACCGCTGATAGCCTGCATCCCCAAGGTACCCAGCGTGTAGCCCGTTTCCGGCTTCAAAAGCCAGGATTCGGCCTGCTCCAGCGTGTAATCCAGCGCGCGGCGGTCATAGCCCTTCTCACTGGTTTGACGGGCAAGCGCCTCCAGTAGTGGTCCGGCGTCAAAGTCTGTTGCCTGCCGCTTGATTTCCGCCGCGATCACCGGGGCCAGTTCTGCAAGCGGAAGCGACCGGACCAGCCGTTTGGCGAGAACATCTATGGATGCGGCCGCTTCCGGCGTGCGCAAGCCCTTTTCCACACCGCCCAGCATCAGATCAGCCAGCCGAATATCGGAAATTTTAGATGCGATACTGTCTTTGCCCAGCAAGTTATTTTCCACCGTACTCACCAGTGCATTCGTGAGCTTGTCCCTGTTTTTGGAGAGAAGTGCCGTATGCGGAATCGGAATGCCCAACGGATGACGGAACAATGCGGTGACGGCGAACCAGTCCGCCAATCCTCCGACAAGTCCGGCCTCAAAAGCACCTGCTAACAAACGAACCCAGCCATATTGCTGAAAAGGCAACGTAGCTGCAAAGCCCGCTCCCAGAACAACCAGCGACCAAGCCGCTGCGGTTTTCGTATTTTTTGGTTTTCCCATCCTATAATCCTCCAAACTGACTGTCGAGTAAGTAAAGCCCTATATCTGTATTACCCATCATATCATTGCCCGTATGAATTCCAAAGCTAAAGGCACTCTATTTCATTTATCATATTATTGAATATATTTACAGTACACTAATCAGCATAAAAAGAGTTCATATATCCCCCTTGTGCGTCTACATATTTGTGAACAAAATCACAACATTGGACCCAATCTAATTTTCTCCATGATAAGCCTAATGAACTATTTCGCTAGAACAAAGACCCATTTTTTTCAAAACGAAAGGATATGCGTGTTGGAAGGTGGAATGGGCATAGAATACCTTTAGCATCCTTTACTGGATTTTATTCCAGAAATGAATTGAACCCATGGAATCTTCGAATTTTTTCAACATAATTTAACTTTTTCGTTTGGAGGAATGAGTTAAAAAAATAGAGGGAACAAGGCTGTTTTCACCATAATAGTACACCTGAATTCGAATGGGAAATAATTTAAAATATAATTTGCTACATGCATATATGTGATGTGATAAAATAAAACCGTATAAATAGGAAATCATGTGTAAACCACCATTTTATTTGTTAAACAAACAGCGATTAGCTCGATAAATTTGATCTTTTGTAAAGGAATTGGATATGACAACAGACCAAAAAAACAACGTGAATGGGACCTTTTGGAGCAGCGATCCAGTCGTCATTGCACGTACTCCCTCCGCTTTTGCTAAGCGATCCCTTTTTTATATACAGGAAATAGGTTATTTCAAAAAAACATCTGCTTATGCCATGGAACGGAAGGAACTCACCTCGTTTCTGCTCGTTTTTACGATATCAGGACAAGGGGAATTGCTATACCGGGAGAAAAAATACATATTGAAGCCTCATGATATGTTTTTCGTTAATTGTGAGGAATACGTACAATACAGCACCGCTGGTCATGAAGCATGGGAGTTTATCAGTGTAAATGTGTACGGTAATCTGATCGACAATTTCTATGATCAATTTGCCAAGCACAACAAGCCTGTAATATCACTCAACGATCCATGCACCATATTGGACAAGCTGCGTTCCCTGCTATGCGTACAATCTGATAGAACTCTTACTGCAGAGCTGTTTACATCCAGACTCATCGGTGAGTTGCTGACAAATATTTTGCAGCACCCCTACGATCATCCGTATGTAAACCCGGATACGATCACCGAGGTACGCAAGGTTCAGCAATATTTGGATTGCTCCTACAGTGAACGAATTACGCTGGATTCGCTGGCAGACATGTTTGAGTTAAACAAATTCAATCTCGCTAAAAACTTCAAGAAACAGATCGGATTTTCTCCTATCGATTATCTCATTAATGTCCGCATCACAGCGGCTCAAGGCTGGCTTAAAACCAGTGACGAATCCATTGTGGATATCGCAAGGTTTGTAGGTATTCCTAACACCAGCCATTTTATCAACCTATTCAAGGAACATATAGGAGAAACACCGCATTCCTTCCGCAAAAAATGGGGGAATCGAACTAAACTATAAACTCATCTATCGCGACTTTGTCGAAAAACAGAGAAAAATCTGAGATTGTGCTTGCCTGATCGGAAGCCCAACTGATAGAATGATAGATATAGACTGTTCAGGATAAATGGCAAACCTGTCGAAAGGCGGGGACGCAAAGCTACAGGGCCTTCTTTTTAAGATGGCAGCCAGCTACCGGTTGGAGAGGCTTTTTGTCGTTTCTTTTTTTCCTGAAAAACTTTATACGATAATAGCAAACCTGTCGAAAGGCAGGGACGCAAAGCTATAGGGCCTTCTTTTTAAGATGGCAGCCTGGCCGCCGAAAGGAAGTTTTTCTATGAGGAAAAGGTCGTCTTTTTTACTAATTTTAGTATTTTTATTATCCATCCCCCTACATACGACAGCATTTGCTGCCGAAAGTCAGGTATGGCTGAATCAAAACAACGTAAACCACGGTATTGTTAATATACGTTATCCTGTCAAGTCCAATGTCAAAACCAAGATCGTAATTACCAAGGATGCGGAGAAATACTCTTATTATCTGAATTCGAGCAAACCTGAGGAAGCATTCGCTCTTCAAATGGGCAATGGCAATTATAACATTCGTTTATTGGAACAGCTAACTGGCAATCAGTATAAAGTGATAGGTGAAGAAACGGTCCAGTTAAATTTGAATGACAGTAAAACCATATACCTCAATTCTATTCAAAATATTGACTGGAACGATACGAATCAGGCGATTCGGAAAGCCAAGGAATTAACCAAGGGTGCAACGACAGATGATGAAAAGGTGAAACGTATTTACGAGTATGTCATTAGTCATATTAAATACGATTCCAACCAGCCCTTTTCCTTATCACCCGACTATCTTCCACAAATTGATCGTACACTAGTTTCGCAAAAAGATATTTGCTATGGATACGCTTCACTGTTCGCCGCCATGCTTCGAAGTGTGGATGTTCCAACGAAGTTGGTTATGGGCGAATCCTCCTATGTGAATACTTACCACGCCTGGAATGAAGTCAATATCAACAATCAATGGGTTATCATCGACACTACAGTAGATGCCGCTCTAAAAAGCGGAAAACAGAAGTTTGCAATGGTCAAAGAACCCTCCAAATACACAAAAACAAAGCAGTATTAATTTTTTTTTTTTAGAAAGCCCTGATCACTGCGATCAGGGCTTTTTTCTATTCTTGTTGAGAAATTGTTGAGATACGGAAGGTATTGTATACCTAGTCAGTCATTTAAAACCTATCGTGTTGAATATACTAATTCCGGGACAAGAACAAATATCCATCGTCAACATCAAACCCGTGTCTGGGCCCCCAATAAGTAAACAAGGAAAAGCTAACGGCAAAAACAAGATGACTGGGCCATTAAAGTGAAGGCTGTGGATGATGTAAACCCGGTATTAGATAGCATTGTGCCTGAATCTACACCTGCATCCTTTCTCAGACTACACTAAATGGGAAAGGGAGGATTTTTAAAATCAGTATGTGATACACCTTACATAAGTTAGGGAGGTTTTTTAGATTGCGTAAGCTATCATACTTGTTCATCGCCTTGGGAATACTCATTATTTTGTTTCCTAAAGCCAATGAATGGAGCGAAGATCGGAAGCAGAGCGAGCTTTTGAAAGAGGCAGACGTACTGAACCCTAGCATTATCGACGGCTATAAGCGCTTGTCCAGCAAGCTTGGAGATAACACGGGCATCGAAACCACACGAGGTCCTTCGGTACCCGCAAATGAACCAGACCCTAAGCAACTCCCCATTGCCACCATTAGGATTAATCGTATTGATTTGAAGCTTCCTGTGCTGGAGGGTGCAACTCAGGATAATATGAAGCACGCATCTGTACATATGTCGGAAACGGCAGCTCTGGGTCAGACAGGAAACGCCGCCATAGCAGCCCACCGTGCGCGTACAGCAGGACGTTTATTTAATCGGCTGAACGAGGTAAAGATTGGAGATAAAATCATTATTAATACCAAGGGTGAACAATATAGTTATACAGTCTATAAAATTTCGATTGTCGATCCTACAGACGTCTCCGTTCTAAAAAGCTTTGAAAGTCAAAAGCTGCTCACATTAATTACATGTGACCCTCTTGTAAATCCGACACATCGCCTCATTGTTCAGGCCCGACAAAGCACCTAAAGCTGGATCTGTTCGCCATATCCGAACACCCTTGCTGCTCAGATTTACTTAATTTGCAGCGTTAGGGGTTATCTCTATTTCATTGGACAGACTCTTAGTCCGTTGAATATATTACTTCCGGGAAAGAAGGAGGGATGCTATAAACGCCCCGACATGAATACAATATACAGTAATCTTTATACAGTAATCTTTAGACAAGGAGACTTAAATAGAGTATGAGAAAAAAATGGAATGTAACGATTATTGCATTATTACTCATTTTACAAAGCTTTTTTGGCATCACACAAGCTTATGCTCAAATCCCTGCCCCGGATCAGCCGGAGATTGCTGGAAGCGAGACAGGGCAAACCGTTACAAAAGATGTATATGATATCGTAGTACCCGAAACAGAACCAGTCATAGCACCAGAACAACAGATGCCTCCTTCCCTACCAGCTCCTGTTGTTCAAGCAGCGGCCACCACAAATTCTGAAGAAGCTGCTCAAGCGAGTATTTTAACGAAACTTACCCTGACCGATGCGACCGGTCAAGTGATTGATGCGGTATACAATCCCGATAGTCGCTTGGACATTGATGATGCAGTCCATCTCATTTATGACTGGGAGCTTCCCAACAATACGTACAAAGCCGGAGACACTTTTACCTTTCAATTGCCCGAGCAATTTGAAATCTACACAGATATCTCCTCTCCTTTGGTTACGGCAGATGGAAATGTTGGCCATTTCACGGTAGACCGCCAAGGCAAAGTGGTCATGACTTTCAACGATTACGTGGAGAGCCATTCCAATGTCAGCGGAAAGCTGGAGGTTAAGACCGAGTTCAGCAAGCAAATAGAAAAAGGCAGTACAGAGGTCATTATCGCCATCCCGATCAAGGGTGGCGTACAAACAGCAGTCGTAAATATCAAGCCTGCGGCAGGCTCTTCCTTGGATAAGCAAGGTAAGGCCAATGGAACCCATCAGATTGATTGGACGATTGACGTAAATAAACAATTGGATACGGTCCAACATGCTGTAGTCACCGACCCGACTCCCCAAGGATTGGAGCTGGTAAGGAACTCTATCCAGTTATACCATTTGCAAATCAATGTGGATGGTTCAACCTTGCTGCGTGATCCGGTGGATAGGGATAAGTATACGCTGGAAGCCGATTCGGCTGGTACCGGCTTCATCATCCGTTTTAAAGCTGAAAACATCAGCAGCGCATACCGAATCCAATACTCCACTAACATCACCAGCGAAGAATCCCGTTTTTCCAACACAGCCACTTTTTCAGGCAACAATACGAAAGACGCTTCTGCAACAGCTACAGTAACCGTTCACCGCGGCGAATTTTTGTCCAAAAAAATGGAGCAATACGACCCGGTTACTCAAACGGTATCCTGGGCGATCAAGTATAATTTTGGCGAAAAGAAAATTCCCGCTGGGAAAGCCGTGTTAGCTGACCGCTTCAACAAAAGCCAGCAGCTCATGGCCGGTTCGCTTAAAGTGTACAAAGGAGCTACTTCTGAGGAACTTTCATCCTCCGAATATACCGTCTCACTGGTTAACAATGAAACGGCCAACGGCTTCGATTTACGCTTCAACTCCGATGTGGAGGCAGCCTACACGATCCGTTATCAAACCAAGGCCATAGATCGTGTACTTAAAAATGAACGGATAACGAATACCGTAACGTCTGATGGAGTAACCAAAGATACAACTACCGAGCTAAAAAGCGGGGTCATTGTTAAAGGCTTCAAGGAACCGAACTACAACACAAAAACGATTCCCTGGGATATTGCCATCAATACGGATAAATACACGATGAATCAGGTTGTGATCAACGATACGTTTCCGAATGGCGGTCTGGCTCTTTTACCAGATACATTAAAGATCCAAAGCGCGGACGGAAAATCAACACTAACATCACCAGCAGATTATGAGCTGATTCCTTTATCGCAAGACTATAAGCAAGGATTCACGATACGTTTCCATAAAACGATCCAGGACGCGTATACCATCAGCTATTCAACAACGTTTAATAATGAATGGAAAAAAGATACGAGCAAGCCGGATTTCTGGAATAAAGCTTCCATCTCATGGGTACAAAATGAAACATCTTACTCTGCTGCAGCCGAAGCCCGGCTATGGCCTGACAATCTGACACAGCAGAACGGCGCCAAGCAAGGAAGCTATAACGCTACATCCAAGCACATCACATGGGACATCTTGACGAACTATAACCGTAAAACCCTGAATCAGGCTGAAATAAAGGATACGCTACAGCAAGGGCAGAAGCTGATTCCCGGCTCTGTCAAAGTGTATGACATGACACTGCTCGGATGGTGGAATGGTGTGGAAAAGGGAGCTGAACTGCCAGCAGACCAATATACCCTTGTTCTTCCCACCGCCGATAACGGCAATGAGCTGCATATCCATTTTAATGAACAGATCAACACTCCCTACTGGATCACTTTTCAGACCACATTGGAGGGAGAGCTTATTGATAAAGAAATCAATAATAAGGCTCTGCTGATGGATGGAAATAACATGATCTCTGAGTGGGCAGCCAAAGTAACTGTGCCCCATGGGGGAGAATACGTTACAAAATCCGGTAGCCAGAATGGTAATAAGATTGACTGGCAGATCCGGATCAATGAAGGGCAATCTTATGTCTCCAACGCCAAAATCGTGGATACACCCAGCAGCAATCAAATCCTGATTGAAGATTCCTTTCATTTGTATTCCACCAAAGTATCAGCCAACGGAAAGGCTGCCAAAGACACTGAATTAGCCAAAGATCAGGATTATAAGCTGAAAATTACGACAAACGATCAAGGTCAGCAATCCTTTGAGCTTGGCTTCACACAGGCCATTTCATCCAGTTATATTTTGGAATATCAATCTTTTATTCAAGCGGATGATAAAGCGAAAGTGAGTAACAGCGTCTATTTTGAGGGCGACCGCTTAACTACGGAGCTGAGAGAAACCAGTAAAGAAATCATCGTGCGGACATCCTCCGGTTCAGGTTCAGGGGGAGGCATAACAGGAAGCCTGGAAGTGACCAAGGTCGACCAGGATCATCCTGACAAGGTGTTGTCTGGAGCACGCTTTGCACTCTATGATAAGAGCCAAAAAAGAGCCCCGCTCATTCAAACTACCAATGCAGACGGGAAAATTTTGTTCAATTCATTGCTGTATGATGATTATATTCTGGAGGAACTTGCGGCTCCAACAGGCTATAAAATAACAACCTCGAAGACAGCGGTCAAAATAGACGCCACGGTTAAACAAAGCTCAGGTATTAAGCAGATTGTGGTAACCAATGAAAAAGAGACCCCTGTCGATCCGGGTAAACCTACCAATCCAGGAACGCCTACGAATCCGGGAACGCCTACGAATCCGGGTTCAGGTAAAAAGCGCGATAAAGATCCTGAACCCACAGAAACACCGATTGTACCCGTTAAGCCAGTAACCAATGAACCACAGATCGTTGAAGATGAAGATGTGCCATTGGGTGTTCCAGTGATTGAGCAGCCTCCTGTAGAACCCGATTCGCTGCCGGAATCGCCAGAAATTGATCCTCCTCAGAAATCGTCTCCACCTGTAGAGATTGAAGATGAACCCATACCTAAAGGAGGCATCAAGTTCCCTGTTGAGGACCCCGAGGACCCAAGTGATCCAGGTCGTACTCCGCAGGTAAATAAATTACCGCAGACAGGAGAAAACAGTCCTGCTCCCTTCTATTTGAGCGGAATGTCTTTCATTCTTCTGGGTGCCTATTTGAAATACAGACGGATGCATAAAAATAAAAGAATTAAATAATCAAATACTCCCCTTTCTCGGCTTATACAAAGCGAGGAAGGGGTACTATCATGATATGGGTGGTGACATGAACTTGAATTTAGCTCAAAACTCCTATATGCTCTTATGCTTATTGATCTTAAACCTGATCGTATGGACATGCCTTGGGATTTTTTTAAGGTCCGTATTTGTGGAAAGAACTACGCTAAGGAAACTCGCTTACCAAGACCCTGTAACAGGTTTGTTCAATCGGAATGCGCTCAACCACTTTTGGCAGCAATATAAAGGCAAAGAAAGCACCGCTATTTTATACATTGACCTGGACGGCTTCAAAGCCATTAATGATGCTTATGGGCACAAAGTGGGCGATATGCTGCTACGTGAAGTCAGCCTTCATCTGCTACAAGTCATGAATGCGAACCAAAAGGCTTTTCGAATTGGAGGGGATGAATTTTTACTCATAATAAAAAATTTTGATTCCGACCAGGTAAAAATTTTGGCGGAGCTCCTCCTAAGAAAAATCAGTAGCGCCTACAGCATTCATGGACACAGACTATCTGTCACGGGAAGTATTGGCATTAGTTTGAACTCATCCCAGAAGGAGAATCTGCAGACATTGCTCAAAGAGGCGGATATCGCCATGTACCATGCCAAACGAATGGGAAGAAACCGTTATGCCTTGTATTCCAAGATCAACCGGAAACAGAGTAGTTCATATAGCTCTACACGGATCAAAAACCTCGCAAAAGACATTCGAAAGCGCCATAATATCCATGCCAAAAAACAACCTGCACCTCTATAAGCCATGCAACAATCTAAGCCCAGCGGAGAATATAAATCAGGCGGGTGATTCCTGTTGATTCACAGAAATACCCGCCAAATGCACACATCATTACAATTATTCGGTTGGACCCGTAGTACCCTTTGCAATCAGCTTGAAATCGTCAAAGTGGAATCCCGGAGCAACGACACAGGTTACCAGCACAGGCTCATCCCCAAGCGGACGTGCCGTTTGCCATACTGTGCCCGGCACCAGCGCTTGTGGATGCTGTCCTGCCTCCACATCGGCACCGACGATAATCACGGTTTCTTCACCAGGTTGTTCTCCGCTTCCACCCAATTTCAACTCCACAGGGCTGCCGCTATGATACAGCCACAGTTCATCCGAATGTACGACATGCCACTCGGAGAACTCGCCCGGATGCAGCAAGAAATACGTCGACGAAGCTGCAAAGCGCGGACCGGAATACACATCCGGCAGTACAGGCTTTGGAATTTGAAAATGGGACTTCCACATTTCTTTGTACCAGCCGCCTTCCGGATGGGGCTCCATGCCCAATGCGGTTACCAGCGGTGAAATAGCTTTCGTCATTGCACTAACCTTCCTTTACCCTAAATTCCTTCTCCCCTACTGTAAAACATAGCGTTGCTTTTGTCACGTTTCTCCCTTGGAATGTCGAAGGTCGTTATTTTGTGTCATATTTAGTAACATTTAATTATGTGTATTTACTCATCATCATATAAAATAGCGATTTTCTCATGAATAATTACATGAAAATATATTTGGAGTTAAGTTTTATGACATAAAATCTTGTTTTTTATTGTAAGCTTATAGTATCATGAGAGAAAATTTTGAAATTTTGATAGAGCTTGATCTTGCCAGCCAATCTACCAAGCTATGTATCCAAGCCTGAAAGGGGTGAGCCTTCTGATCCAGTTTCGCAACGTCAACAAGCATTTTGGTCACTTCCATGTACTTAAAGACATCAATCTTCAGATTAAGGAGGGCGAGGTCGTCGTGATCATTGGACCCTCCGGCTCGGGTAAAAGCACCCTGCTACGCTGCATCAATCGTCTGGAAACCATATCGGACGGGGAACTGATCGTCAACGAGATACCTGTACATGACAAAAAGATTGATATTAACGCCTTCCGGCGCAATATCGGTATGGTATTCCAGCACTTCAATTTGTATCCCCATAAAAAGGTAATCGAGAATATTGTACTCGCACCCATGAAGGTGCTGGGCATCTCGAAGGAAGAGGCTACCCAAACAGCCATCACCTATTTGAAGCGTGTTGGAATCGAAGAAAAAGCACAGAGCTACCCCGCCCAATTGTCCGGGGGACAGCAGCAACGGGTTGCTATCGCCCGTGGCCTCGCGATGAATCCGAAAATTATGCTGTTTGACGAACCTACCTCCGCTCTTGATCCTGAAACCATCGGGGAGGTACTGGATGTTATGCGTTCGCTCGCCCATCAGGGCATCACCATGGTCATTGTGACTCATGAAATGGGCTTTGCCCGTGAAGTAGCGGATCGCGTCATTTTCATGGACAAAGGACAGATTTTAGAAGACAGTCAGCCTGCCGAGTTTTTTCAGAATCCGGGTGAAGAGCGGGCGCGCCTGTTCCTGAGCCGTCTGATTCATCATTAAACAGACCTTGAATGGATTCAGGATTTTTGCAAACTCCTCTGGAGTGTAAATTCAGAATGTAAATCGAAAGGGGATTGTTCAAATGAGAAAAAGATATTCATGGAGTGCCCTTATGCTGCTTATGCTGTCCTGTCTACTCGTTTTGGCTGGCTGTGGAGGCAAGCAAGGAACGGCAACGTCGGGGAATGAGGCGGCGGTAGCCAATGGGCTGGAAGCCATCAAGCAGCGTGGCAAGCTGGTTGTTGGTGTGAAATACGACACCAAGCTGTTCGGTCTGAAAGACCCGGCTAGCGGGAAAGTAGAAGGCTTTGATATCGACATTGCCAAGGCGGTAGCCAAACATATTTTTGGAGACGAAACCAAGCTTGAATTGAAGGAGGTCACGTCCAAGACACGAATCACCTTGCTGCAAAACGGGGACATCGACGCCATTATCGCGACCATGACCATTTCGGACGAACGTAAAAAGCAGGTCGATTTCAGCGACGTCTACTTTAACGCCGGGCAATCCCTGCTCGTGAAAAAAGGAAGCCCGATTACCGGTCTGGAGTCCTTGACTCCTGATACCAAGGTACTCGCAGTTAAAGGCTCCACCTCCGCCAAAAATATCCGCGAAAAAGCACCCAAAGCGACTGTACTGGAGTTTGAGAACTACCAGGATGCATTTAATGCACTCAAGGCAGGTCAAGGGCAAGCGTTGACCACCGATAACTCTATTTTGCTCGGCATGCAGCAGCAAGATCCGAATTACACCCTCGTAGGCGGAAACTTCACTGAGGAACCTTACGGCATTGCGGTGAAGAAGGGACAAACCGAATTGCTGCAAGCCATTAACGATACGCTCAAGGAACTGAAAAGCAACGGTCAATACGATAAGCTCCACGAGCAATGGCTTGGGGTTAAACCCGAATAATATTCTTGTGAAGGAGCCGCAGTTGCGTGCTCCTTCCTTTCTTTAGAAAAGCCCATCACTCTGGATAAGGAGGTAAATCCGCAGATGCTTACTTTTGATATCAACGTACTTTTCGACCACGGTGACCGCTTTAGAGAAGGCTTGCTTCATACCGTTCAAGCCAGTGTCATTGCCTTGATCGGAAGCTTTATTCTGGGGGCGATCATCGCTATCCTCCGAATTGCACCCTTTCAATGGCTTAACTGGATTGGGACTGTCTATGTAGAGGTCATTCGTAATATCCCGTTACTGATCGTTGTATTGTTCTTTTATCTGGGACTTCCTACTTTGGGTGTTCCTTTGGATGGTTTTGTGTCTGGAACGCTTGGCTTGACCGTGTACACCGCCTCCTTTATTGCAGAAGCGATACGTGCCGGCATCCAGTCCGTACCGAAGGGGCAATTTGAAGCCGCGCGCTCCTCCGGGCTGAGTTACAACCAGACGATGATCAGCATTATTTTGCCGCAAGCGATTAAAATTGTACTGCCTGCGATTGGCAACCAATTCATCAATCTGGTCAAAAACTCTTCCGTACTGGCCATAGTAGCCGGACTGGACCTGATGTATTATTCGGATCTGATTAACTCGGATACCTTTATGCCCATCACCGTCTATGCCATTACAGCGTTGTTATACCTTACATTGACGGTTCCGCTCAGCTTTCTTGTTCTGTACATGGAGCGTCGTCTGTCCAAAACATCCTAAGGAGGGAAGCCCGTATGGATTTCAGCGGCTTGTTTGTATGGCCTAATGTGCGTTTTATACTGGAGGGCTTTCTGCTGACGCTAGAGGTGGCCGTGTACTCCATCGTGTTCAGCTTCGCGCTCGGTATCGTGTTCGGCATCCTGCGCTATACGCGCTTACCTGTCATTTCGCAGGTGGCGGCCTTTTTGATTGATCTGATCCGCAATCTTCCGTTATTGCTCATTATTTTCTTCATCGGTATGGTCTTACCGTCCATTGGTCTTTCCATTTCACTTAAATGGGCAGCCATTACAGGCCTGTCGATCTTTGAGGGGGCCATGATCGCCGAGATTGTCCGTAGCGGTTTGAACTCCGTTCATAAAGGACAGATTGAAGCCGCACGGTCCTCCGGGCTGAGCTATTCCAGAACGTTATGGCATATCATTCTGCCGCAAGCGCTCCGCCGCATGGTGCCACCTATCGTTAGTCAGTTCATTTCCCTGCTCAAGGATACTTCTCTCGCGGTCATTATCAGTCTGCCGGAGCTGACGCATAACATTCAGATTGTCGGAGGTCAAAATCAGTCCTTCGTCATTCCGGCTCTGCTGTTTGCCGCTTTCCTGTACTTCGCTGTCAATTACAGCATGTCGCTACTTGCACGCAGGCTGGAAGTTCGCACTCATTAGTATTCATTACACATAGCTTGATCAGGGCTGCCGCCAGCCTGAACGTACTGTCAGCACAGCATGTATTTTTTCAATCAGCCGTTTAATGGCTTCTCCCATGTAACGGTCTGACCGATGAATCAGCTCCAGCCGAATCTCGGGTACTCCCCGTGAAATAGGCACTGCACAAAGGGATGAACGGTCCAGAGATACTACGAGGGATTTGGTCTGGATAGTCACTGCAAGTCCCTCCTGTACCCAGCGCAGGATCGCAGGAATGGAATGGGTCTCCATAACCGTGGTAAAAGAATACCCGCGATCACAGAAGTATTTTTCAATGTGCCTTCTACCCGGATGATCCCCTGGTTGCATAGCCCAAGGCATGTGCCTCAATTCGTCCAGTGCAATCGAAGAACGGTTGGCAAACGCATGTCCTGCGGGGACAATAAGACAGTAGCTCTCCGTCCGAAGCGGTAGCTGGACGAGCCTTTCATCTATACCTGAGTGCAGCGTAATGCCAAGGTCCATCCGGTTATCCAACACCTGCTCCAGCAATTCAAATGATGGGTGGATGTGCAGACTGATTTTAGGAAACAAACGATGAAAATCCATAAACATCTCTTGCAATGGTTCCTCCAGCTCCGGCAAAGCGATACCGATCCGTAAGCTTCCCCGTTGCTCGGTGCGAAGCTCCTCAATGGAAGCTTTCGCCTGCTGTAGATCCTTGAGCGCATGAGCGCTGTGCTGTAGCAACAGTTTTCCAGCCTCTGTCATTTTGATCTTTTTGCCTGCACGATTAAAGAGAGTCATCCCCAGTTCTTCCTCCAACGCCTTAATTTGCAAACTGAGCGTAGGCTGGGAGATTCCGATCTTTTCAGAAGCTTTCGTAAAATGCAGTTCCTCGCATACGGCTATGAAGTATTGAAGCTGGCGTATCTCCGTCTTCTTTCTCTCCTTTCGAGAATCCCCAGAATGATTGCATTAAAAGGTCAAAAGAAGCGCAAGATCGGATCAATCCGGTTCGCGCTTCTTCTTCAGGTTATTGCGCTTTTTTAGATTATTGGGCTACTTCGGCTTTTTCCGCAGTCAACCTAATATTCGCAAACGTGTCTGCATCATACTCCTTGCCACGGGTAATATCGTAATTGGCTACCCGATTATTCACTGCCTCCAACGAGTAACGGAATAACGTCGGTACGATGGGTGCCTCCTCGCTCATATACGCCTGCCACTGATTGTATATATCTTTACGATAATTGTCGTCAAAGGCTTTCACAGACACCCCTTCCTGCAGCAGCTTATCATTCTCTTCACTCGTAAAACGGGAATAGTTAAAGCTGGCTCCGCGTCCATACAGCCCACTAGGGTTCACATCTGAACCTGTTCCCCACGCGCCGCCAAAAATATCAATGCCGGGGTCATCCTTTTGCACACGGTCATAGAAGGAATTGAACTCCAGCAGACGACCGTCTACCAGCTCGACATGAAGTCCGACATCCTTCCAGTTTTGCAAATAGAACTTCGCCAGCGATTCGGCTGTCGCATCCCCGCTCATCGCTGCATAATGAAGCACCAGCTCCTTACCCTTAGGGTCCTCACGGTAGCCATCTCCATTGGTGTCCACATATCCCGCCTCGTCCAGCAGCTTTTTTGCCTTGTCCGGGTCATAGGTGATGCCCTTCGCGTTCACGTCATGATATCCCTTAAAGGCAGGCGGAATCAGAGACGTTGCCGGAACCCGAAGCCCGTGAAAGAGCTGCTTGCCGACCTGCTCATTATTCAGCGCATAGCCAAGGGCCTGACGCAATGACTTATTCGCCAGCTTGGCGTTCGGGTCCATGATATTTAGACTCTTGGCCTGATCGAATTTTCCCATCTTAAAGCCTACATAGCTATAAGATAATTACTCCTGACCGAGAAACTGTACATTTTTCGGATTGCTGGCCTCATCGTAACGGGTGGTTGGATAGCTGGCCCAGTCAATCTCTCCGCTTTTCAGCGCTTCTGTAATGACATTCGGGTTCACAACCTTCAAATGAAGGCCATCCAGCTTGGGCTCACCGTGAAAATAATCCTTGTTTTTGACAAATTCCACAGATTCACCTGTGACCATCGATTTAATTTTGAACGGTCCGTAGCCAATCGGATTTTTGCGGACAGGATCAGATCCAGCCATATCCTTCACCGAGATGTTTTGAAACACCTTTTTCTCCAGTGGCGTAGACCAAAGTCCCGATTTCACCGAAGGATTAGGCTCCTTGAACTGAATGGTAACCTCTTTCTCATTCAGTATCTTGATGCCGGAAATCGTTTTGGCCTTGCCCGCGTGATATTCCTCCATACCTACAATGTTGGTCATAAAGCTATCATAACGCGGACCTTCGTAGTCTTTATGACCGATCACTTCATAGGAAAAGGCATAGTCCTCCGCCGTTACGGGATTACCATCCGTCCAGTTCAGTTTGGGATCAATTTTGACAGTCACAGCCTTATTGTCTGGGGAAAAGGAAATCGTCGCCGCTCCTTTATCGTCAATATTCAGATTGGAGTCAATCGAAAACATAGAAGGGTAGAAAAACTGGAAGACTTCAAAATCAGGATTGCCATCATAAAATACAGGGTTCAAAATTCCTTCAAAAGGGGTATCGGACACAAGTGCATAATTGATGATGCCGCCCTTAATCGGTGCCTTATCGTTCTTGACCGCCTTCGCCAGCGCTGTCGCATTCACCTGCTTGCTGTCTGATCCTGTGCCGCCTGTACCGTCAGACGACTTTCCTCCATTCGAAGCGGAAGGCGAGCCACTGCACGCGGCCAGAGAAAGTACCAAAATTGCAGATAGAACAGGCAGAATTCCTTTTTTCCAGCGTTTAACCATTGTAAGCCCCTCCTTGTCATTGTCCTTATCATTGAACTTCGGTTAACCCAATCGTTGTCTGGCATCCGTGGCGCGTTTGAGCGCCTGGCCGATAAAGTTGATCGCCAGCATTAGCACCAAAATAAGTAAAGAAGCAGGCAACCACATCCACCAGCTATTCTGCAATACATCGGGATCATTCGCATAACTCACCAGTGTACCCAAGCTTGGCGTGGATTCTGGCAACCCAAAGCCGAGATAGGAAAGTCCGGTTTCAATCCCGATATTTCCCGCGAGGCTGAGCGTCAGATTGACGATCACGACCGAGCTGAGATTGGGCAGCACGCCAAACCAGATGATTTTCCAAGTGGGTGTGCCGAGCGTTTTGGAGGCCTGCACATAGTCCAGCTCCCGCTCCGACAGTACCTTGGCTCGAATCAGGCGTGCTTTTCCAATCCACAAAAAAGCGGTCATGATGAAAATAAAAGATCCTATGCCGCTCTTGGGCACAATACTGACGAATACGATGACCAGCATCAAAAACGGAAGTACCAGAATAAAATCAATGATCCGCATGATGATGTTATCAACCAAACCGCCATAAAAACCGGCCAGCAGTCCCAGCGTCAAGCCGATAGCGGCGGATAGCAATGTAATCGTAAAGCCGATGGTGAAGGAATTGCGGGCTCCAATGACCAGCTGACCGAAAATATCTCTGCCCGCCCGGTCCGTGCCCAGCCCATGTGCCGAGCTTGGAGCCTCACGGATCGCGCCCAAATCCACCGTCGTGACTACATCCTGATTCACAAACAGAACAGATGAATAAATAAAGATCAAAAACAAGACCACAAACGCGATGGACACCAGCGCTGTTTTGTCACGCACCAACTCGCGGCGCAGTACAGACCAGCTCGATGGTGATTTACGAATGATCTCCGGCGTGAAAACCTCCTCCACCTGTATGGACACCTTACACCCCTCCCCTTCCTCTGAAGTTGTTCGTTATTCGATCCGAATGCGGGGATCGACCTTGCTCAGGATGACATCAGACAAAAGGGTTCCCAATAATGCCAGAAAACCGGAAATCATCACCAGCGCGGTCACGACTGAAAAATCACGTTGGGTGATGGACTGGAGAAATAGCTGCCCCAGCCCCGGATACCCAAAGATGGATTCAAGGAAAATGTTGCCCGCAATCACTCCCGTCAGGTCATAGCCCAAAAAGGCGGCAATCGGTAGCAGCGAATTTTTGAAAATATGACGGGAATAGATTTTCCCCTCGGGTACCCCTTTGGAACGCGCCGTTTTCACAAAATCCTTTAACCGTGTGTCAATGACCTCATTGCGCAAATACTGAATCGTGGCTGTCGTACTGAGCAATGCTCCTGTAGCCGCTGGCAATATGAGATGGTAAGCCTTGTTGATGTAATATGCCGAGGTTCCCGGCTCCACGCCCACATCCACACTGCCGCTGGTCGGAAACCAGCCAAGCCTGAATCCGAACACGTACAGCAGCAGCAACGCGAGTATGAATAAGGGGGTCGCAAAGCTGAGATAGGTATAACCCACCACGGTTTTGTCCAGCGGGCTATGCTGATAACGACCGCTAAGTACACCGAGCGGAATCGCGATCAGATACGTCAAGATCAGGATCACTACGCCCAAAAAGAACGTGTTCCCCAGACGGCTACCGATCAGATCGGTGACGCCGATTTTATGTACATAAGATTTTCCCAAATCCCCGTGAACCAATCGGGCAAGCCAGTTGCCATATTGTATCCACACCGGATCATTCAGCCCTAATTTTTGCCGTTGCTCCTCCAACGCCGCCGGATTCAAATTGGGTGTCGAGGTTATGAGTCCTGTCAGGGCATCCCCCGGCATGGCCTTCGCCAGAAAAAAGATAAGTATGCTCAAAGCAAACAGCTGAGGGATCATAATCAGCAGCCGACGCAGTGTAAATTTCCACATATTTTGTCCCCCCTTTATGGTAAAGCGACTTGATGGGACGGGCTTACCGCTTTTAGCACAAACGGCTTGCCGTTCTCGTCCAGATGTTTGGGCAGCTCTGTTTTGTAGGAGGACAACAGCGTTCGCCTTTTTTGAGCATTTTCCAGTCGTTTGGCAGGATCTATATTCGGAATGGTCGCAATGAGCCTTTGGGTATACAAGTGCTGTGGATGCTCATAAATATCCTGCTCGCTTCCCTGCTCCACCAGACGCCCCCGGTACATAATCCCGATTTGGTCGCACATATGGCGGATGATACCGAGATCGTGGCTGATGAACAAATACGTCAAATTAAATTTCCGCTGCACATCCTTCATAAAATTAAGCACCTGTGCCTGAACGGACACATCCAGCGCTGATACCGGCTCATCGGCAATGATCAGCTTTGGATTCAATGTGAGCGCACGCGCAATGCCGATCCGCTGTCGCTGTCCCCCGGAAAATTCATGCGGATATTTGTAGGCCGCATCAGCGTTCAAGCCGACCTTTTCCAGCAGCGTCTGAACTTTTCGTCGTTCTTCCTCACTACTCAGCCTTTCAAAATTCCGCAACGGCTCAGCGATGACATCCAGCACACGCTTACGCGGATTAAGCGAGGAATACGGGTCCTGAAAGATCATCTGAATGTCTCTCCGCAGCGGATGGCGGTTGTTACGGCTCAAGGCCGTTAGGTCATTTCCGTTAAAAAGAATTTGCCCGCTCGTCAGCTTGTTCAGCCCGATAATCGTTCTGCCCGTTGTCGTTTTTCCGCAGCCGGATTCTCCCACCAGCCCGTACGTCTGACCCGCCTCAATGCTGATGGACACACCATCCACCGCTTTTACCTGATCGACCACACGCTGGAAGAAACCACCGCGCACCGGATAATGGACTCTCAGATCATTTAGCTCCAGCAGTGCCATGAGCAGCTCCCCCCTTTGCCTCGTCTTCAAAATGAAAATGCTGATAACATGTACAGCGGACCCAATGCCCGGGAGAAACCTCACTTAAATGGGGATGATCCTCATGCACCTCATGCTGAATCCAGGGGATACGTGGAGCAAAGCGGCAGCTATTGCGGGGAATATCCTGCAAGGAAGGGACGATTCCTCCGATGACGTGCAACGGTTCTCCCTTGGTATGCGATCCCGGCATGGATGCAAGCAAAGAGCGCGTATACGGATGCTGGGGCTGTCGGAACAATTCAAAAACATTGGCGCTTTCCACGATTTCTCCGGCATACATGACCACCACGCGGTCCGCCACCTCTGCCACAACGCCAAGATCGTGCGTAATCAGGATAATGCCGCTTCCAGTCTCCTGTTGAAGCTGCTTGAGCAAGTCGAGAATTTGAGATTGAATGGTTACATCGAGCGCTGTAGTCGGCTCGTCAGCAATAATGAGGGCAGGACGACAAGCGATGGCAATCGCGATCATCACACGCTGCCGCATCCCCCCTGACAGCTCATGTGGATACTGGTCGTATACACGTACGGGATTCGGAATATCCACACTCTCCAGCAATTCCAGCACACGTGCCTTTTTCTGCTTCGTAGAGAGGGTCGTATGATAATCGAGGTTTTCCTCAATTTGCTTACCAATGCTCATTAGCGGATTCAGCGCGGTCAGCGGGTCCTGAAAAATCATGCCGATGCCTGCTCCGCGGATTTTGTTCATTTGCCCTGTGGAGAGGCGATTCAGATCCGTGCCTTTAAAAAGAATCTGTCCCTGCACGCGGGTACGCTCCAGATCGTGCAGCTGTGCTATCGAAAGCGCCAGCGCGCTTTTGCCGCAGCCGGATTCCCCGACCACAGCCAGCACCTCATTGGGGTTGACCGTCAGATCCAGATGGTCAACTGCGGGGTAATATTGATCCTTAATGCGAAAAGATACCGTTAACCCTTTGATCTCCAACACCGGCTCGATACTCAATGTGTGTGCTTCCTCCGTTCTCCATGGCCTTGTCCTGCTTATGCACGCCACGCTTGATGTTAAACCTCTCATAAACATTACATACCGATTTAGTCGGAATAATTTGAATTCATCCTACCACCAGTATATGGATATATCAATTAAGATTAGACTATCATCATCATTGATAAAACCAATGATTCAGCAGCAGCGCGACCTTTCTGGCACAAAATGTAATGAAATAACCAACCACAGGTTAATTTTCAGCGCAAAAAAAGCCGCCTGACCCCCTTAAAGGGATCAAGCGACTGGCTAGTACAGCTCAAATTGTGCTCTCTTCGTTAGTTACAAAGCCGCTCCATAGGAGCCGGATTTGAACGTTCTTGGATCATACCATTTGTAGCCCGCTGCCGGAGCAGCCCAAGGCTCAGGCTGCGGTTCCGTGGAAGCCGCAGGCTCCTCGAACGGCAGCAACTGTGTTGGCTGGTCCAGCGTCAGGCCCGCTACATCGGACAGCTTCGTATAGTCCTGCTTCCATGCGAGCCATTGGACCGTCTGTACCAGGAAGGTGGAATCGTCCACTTCCTTGAATCCATCGTACGTCTTCTTCGACTGTCCGTTTTCCTCACGTACATATTTCGGCGTGGCATCCTCAACTGGTGAAGAATCACCGATAAACGCTGCCTTGCCCTGACCTACCTTGGCTACAGCAGCATAAGGTCCTTCAGCACGACCCCCGCCGATATAGACACCCTGGTCCACGGCATTACCCCATTTTTTCGTGCCTGTAGGGATATAGGCGATTCCTTTCGCCTTGGTCGGGTCAATAATCGCCAGTGTAGAACCAGCATGCATTGCTATCGAACGTACACCCTTCGTAATGCCAAAGGATTGATCTGCCGCTACGATGTCCGTAGCGTTCACGTCACCAAGTGCATTGTAGCGGAAACGAACGCCAAAGTTCGTCGCCAGCCAGTCGGAACTGGTTAATCCCTGCATAGCTGGTGATGCAGCTTCTTCTGTAGTCATGCCTTTGGCCGGATTGGAATAGGCTCCACGGCGGTAGCCGTTCATAACCTCGGAGGAATCCCAACGGTTTTTGTTCCGGTCAGCGTTATAGTGGTCAGAAATGAAGAAAATGCTGCCTCCATTCTTCACATATTGCACCAGTGCGGCCTGCTCGGATGCCTTAAAGGCAACATTGGCTTCACCAATGATGAACACATCGTATGGACGCAGCTTGTCGTACGTTATAGCCTGCTCTCCATAGGTAAAAGGAATGGAACGGTTCAACGGGTCCACGGTAAAACCTGCATTACGCAGTCCGCCCGCAAAATCGGAAAAGGCTCCATCAATAACCCAATCTGCTGCTCCGGCTGTCTGTGCGTGCGTATTATCAAACAGCACTTTTTTGCCTTTTCCATCCGGCAATGTAGTACCAGGTTGACCTGGAGTACCAGGCTCGCTTCCGCTTACCAGTTCCAGAGCGCTTGGGCTTTTCACTCCACCAAAATTGTTATAGGCACCGAGCGCACCCGTCACGCGAATTTTACTGCCGATCAGCTCAGGATGGCCTGACAGCCCAAATGCTCCTCTATACGCGGATGTCAGTTGTACATTTAACAGATTAGACGTATTACGTTCACTCGCCTGATCCGCAATCAGTACGTTAAAATCGTTTGCAAACGGGGCAGAGAAATTAGCCGTTTTCGATCCGGTGGCATGTCCGACGACGTAGCCTTCTACCGTCACCGTACCTCCGCTGCTTTGACGCTGAAGCGCTTCCGCTACCGTCAACGAGCCCTCTGCCTTGACCTGGCCGAATGGAACGAAGAGTCCTACCAGCAGTGATACGATTGCCGCCAGATGCAGCATTCCTTTTAAGCGTGAACCTGTGAACCGGAAACCTTTTACCATTCGTAAATGTCCCTCCCATATTCCATAAATTAGCTTGTCCTCTATCAGATTAGCTATCAACCTTCTAATTCCTTCCTGTTTTCATCCATAATTATGTAAAATTTAATCTTTTTTATTGAGAAGATTCCTGATTCTGTAAAATTCCAACCTGTGATTGACACCGAGCATGGCATACATTACGCTTAGGAGGAAATGTTGAACGGTATACGCGAATGAAGATGACGGGAGAGTCTGTCCGGGAAGCACATCCCGGCGGCACCGAAGGAGCAAGACGCCAGCACCCGGCTGGCGGATAATCTCTCAGGTCCATGAATCGCCATCTGACGCAACTCTGGAGAGAGCGCAAGCCACCCAAGGGGTAAGGCGGTATACACCCGCACGAAACTCTCAGGTAACGAGGACAGAGATAAGGGAAATTTCCTTATCCTGTCCTTTTTTTGTGCTTACATGCTGCGTCAGCATTAGAAACCGTCGCACCCGCGCAAGGCGCGGCAGCACCATATACTATGGTATTCAAACATACAGGGGGCCACACCATGCGTTTCAAAGATGTATTTTCCATTATTGGTCCGGCTATGACCGGACCCTCCAGCTCGCATACCGCAGGCGCAGTGCGGCTCGCACGCGTTGCCCGGCACTGGCTCGGTGCGCAACCTGACCGTGCCCGCCTGACGCTGTACGGCTCATTTGCCGATACGTACAAGGGACACGGCACAGACCTGGCACTCATCGCCGGATTGCTGAATTACGATACAGACGACCACCGGATTCCGGATGCGGAGCAATGTGCAGAGCAAGCCGGGATGGAAGTAGAGTTCGCTGTCAGCGGACTGCCCGCCCCCCATCCGAACACAGTCCGCTTCGAGCTATGGAAAGGTGAAGACCAGCGCACGCTGCTAGGCTCCTCCATCGGCGGCGGAAACATTCATGTCCAGCAGCTTAACGAGTTCCGGGTCAATCTGACCGGAGAGCTGCCTACGCTGGTGCTTCTTCACTCGGATAAGCCCGGAACGTTGGGCGCGGTGACTTCGGCGCTGGGTGCAGCTGACATTAACATTGCCTACATGCACGTGGATCGCAAAGGCCGGGATGGCGAAGCGCTCACTGCTATTGAAACCGATAGCCCCGCTCCGGCTAAATTAATTGCCGAGCTGCGGGCTTTGCCTCATATGTATGAAATCAAAATGATTAATTTGAAAAAAGGAGCTGAATCCGATGCGGTTTAGCCATCTGCATGAATTAGGTGCCTTGTGCGCCGAGGAATCCACTACGATTGGGCACCTGATGATCAAGGAACAGGTACAAGAAACGAACACACCGGAGGAAGAAATCTTCCGACAAATGGCTGATTATTATGAAGTCATGAAGGAAGCCGTTCATCGCGGGCAAACACAGGACACCGTATCCCGCAGCGGATTGACGGGCGGCGACGGCAAGCGCCTGGCAGAATATTTGCGCGCAGGGGAAACCTGCTCCGGCGATGCCTCGGCACTCGCCATGGCGTACGCCCTTTCCGTGTCGGAGGTCAATGCGTCCATGGGTCGCATTGTTGCCACGCCTACCGCGGGTTCATGCGGGGTCATTCCCGGCGTGTTCATCAGCGCGCAGGAGCGGTTTGGCTGGGATGACGAGCATATGGTGCGCGGACTGTTCACCGCTGGAGCGATCGGCTACGTTATCGCCAACAATTCCTTTATCTCCGGTGCGGAGGGAGGCTGTCAGGCCGAGATTGGCTCAGCCATCGGGATGGCCGCAGGCGCTATGGTCGAACTGCGCGGCGGTACGCCAGAACAGGCCATTCATGCAGTGGGCCTCGCGCTCAAGAACACGCTCGGCCTGATTTGCGACCCCGTCGCCGGGCTCGTGGAGATTCCGTGCATCGTACGCAACGGGCTGGGAGCCGTGACCGCGCTTGCCGCTGCGGATATGGCTCTGGCGGGTGTGCGCAGCGCCATCCCGTCTGACGAAGTCATCGACGTGATGCTCGAAGTAGGCAGCGCGATGCCGTCCAAGCACCGCGAGACCGCCAAAGGCGGCCTGGCCCAAACGCCGACCGGCAAGCGTCTGACGGAATCGCTTACGCGCAACATACCAGCCAAGAAGGATAAGTCGTAGCTTCTAAGCGGTAAACCTCCTCCCGCATGTAGATCGGGAGACACTTCCATTTTATCAAAGAACGGGTTTTTTTGATTTTAGAAGGATTGCAGAAGCTTTTCTCGCTGGTCACAACAGCGATTGGAACAACGGTCCGTTCGCGAAGCGTCCATCTGAGTGCCAACGAATATCCTTCTCTAAAGCAAAGGGGCGCCCCATTGCCATTTCCATGGCTTTTGGGACACCCCTTTTTTCTTACTGAACGTTCACCTGTACCTTCGTCGTTTTACCTGCATATTTCACCGTAATGACAGCTTTACCTTTACCCTGTGCCTTAATGCTGCCGTCTTTAACCGTAGCAACAATAATTCGGGACGAGGACCAGACAGCCGGCTTGGATACATCCTTCTCCGACTCATCCTTATACGTAGCTGTAGCCGTAACCTTAGCTACCTGTCCTACTTTCAAATTCAGCGAGACTTCGTCAGTTTGCAAATATTTAAGCGTATCGACATCCACCGGTACGGTGATATATTTCCCGCCGAACTTCGCCTGAATATTGGTTTTACCGTAGCTTACTGCGGTAACCTGTCCCTTTTTGACTGTAGCTACCTTATAATTTAACGTTTTCCATTCGGCTTGGGCCGTAACGTCTTTTTCTTTGCCATCACTGGATTTGACCACAATTGCGATGGTTTTTTGATCTCCGGATTTAAGCGATAACGCGATAGCATCCGCCTCAATATGTTGCGCCACATCCACTTCTACTGTAAATGTAATGCTTTGCTTGCCATAAGAAGCTGTAACAGTAGCCTTACCACTGCCATTCGCTTTGATCAAGCCCTCGCTAACCTCGACCACTTTCACATTGCTGGTAGTCCAGGTGGCATCCTTGGTTACATCTGTTTTTGTACCGCCACTCTTGACGCCTGTTACTTTCAACTGCTTCGTTTCCTGGGCACCAAGCGCAATCACGCGTGTGTCTGTTTCCAAACGGTCTACGAGACCGACTTGTACATTAATGGTCAGCTTTTTGCCATTATAAGTGGCTGTAACAACCGCCTTACCCGCTGCTTTACCTGTAATTGTACCTTTGGATACCGAAGCAACATCTTCCGCACTTGAAGTCCATTCTGCATCCTGTGTAACATCTTCCTTACGACCATCTGCATAGGTAGCAGTCAGAGTCGCAACATAGTCTTCATTAATATCAATCGTTGCCGTTTTGGAGGACAATGCCAGATCACCAGGCACATTCACAGATACCGTCGCTGTGACTGTTTTGCCGCCATAAGAAGCAGTGATCGTAGCCTCACCTGTTTTATAGCCCGTCACTTCACCCTTGCTGACAAAAGCAATATCTTCATTGCTGGATTTCCATTCTGCCTTATCCGTGATATCTTCTTCCGTACCTGTTACGTACGTCGCGGTTAGCTTGAGCTTCTTGGATTCCTTGGCATTCAGGCTCAGCTTGTCCTCGCTCAAATTCAGATATCTGGACGTTTCCACGTCTGCCTTAATCGAAACCGTCTTATCACCATACTTCGCGGTCACCGTAGCCGAACCCGCTCCAATCGCCATAATCGTTCCTTTGGTCACCGTCGCAATTTTTTCGTCGCTTGTGGACCATGTGGCTTTATCCGTGACATCCGTTACCGTTCCATCCGGGTACACCGCAGAAACCTGTACTTTTTTGGATTCATCCAAACGGAGAAAAATATTGGATTCGCTGGCTTTCAGCTTATTCGTTTGATCCACATCCACCGAAATGGTAGCAGACATCGTACCGTATTTACCAGTAATCGTCGCCTTACCCGCGCTATAGCCGGTAATGGTGCCTTTCAGTACATCCGCCACAGCTGCATTGCTGGAGCTCCACTCGGCGGACTCTGTCACGTCCTGTACCGATCCATCCGGGAATGTCGCCGTAAGTTTAACCTTCTCAGTATCCTTCAGCAAAAGAGAAACCTCTGATGAACTGACCTCGAGACGTTTAACCTGCTCCACCTGCACAGCAATCGTTACGGTCTGTTGGCCATATACGGCCTTAATATTGGCTGTACCTGCTCCCTGAGCGGTAACCAATCCGTTAACTACAGTTGCTACCTTTTGATTATCCGAAGTCCAAGTCGCATCACCCGATACCTGAGCTGTTGTGTTATCACTGTAAGTCGCTGTCAGATTGATCTGTCCTGTGCCGCTTGAACGCAAGCTCAAGCTTTGTACACTGGATGTGAGCGCCTTAACCTTTTTCGTTACATGTACCTGAACCGATTGTATCTTATCTTTATAGGTCGCAACCACAGTTGCTTCCCCTTCGCCCTTACCTGAAACCGTACCGTTATATACCGTAGCAATAGCAGTATTATCACTTTTCCAATCCGTGCTTACAGTTACATTTGAAGTCGTCCCATCGGCATAAATAGCCGTAGCCGTCAACGCAGCCGTATCTCCCTGCTGCACAGTTACCTCGTTAGAGGAAAGGACAATCTTGGAAAGCACCGGATCAGCTGCGGATGCAAACCCTGCGTATGATGTAAAACTTGAGATCAGGATGACCAACGCCAAGAAACCGGACCATCTATTCTTCAAAATCTAATTCCCTCCCATTTCGAAACTTAAAATTAAGGCTTTCGCAAAATCCTTATACCTACGTTTTATGTCGACATGTGGAAAAGAATAGTTTAGGCTTTAAAGAAAATTTGGTCCTTATTAACTACTAAATTTTACATTAACAGTTCTGCCACTGTTTCTTTCCAGCGATTGATCACCGATTCCGGCTCCTTGAGACGAACCGTGACACCTGTCAAGATATCCGCATATTGAGCAGAATCCTCTCTGGCTGCGAAAACCCGTGCCGCAAAACGCTCGCGTACATGCTTGGCCCCGGGCAAAGCAGGCAGATGTTCCAGCGACAACCGCACATAATGTGCCTTCCCCCCGGTGAACACCGCAAGCGTCGCCTTCCCAGTACGGATCATGTTGCCCGTCGTGGTCGTACCCGGCCATAGTGCCAGACGTAAATTTCCCTCGTCCAGCGCTACAACCTCGCCCACACTAATCATCGCTATGTGCGGCCACTGATCTTCCGTGACCGTCAGCAGCATCATTGCTTCATGCTGCTTGTTTTCCAGCCCCTTGCCATCCAGCAGCGAGAACAGCTCCTTACCAATCCTTGGTGTCTGCATGAAGTATAATCCCCTTTACATTTGGCCTATATCTTCAAAGTACCATAATTTACGGCTGCTTACGAACGACCCTGTACCCGCTCCGGAATAGGAGGGACATGGGCGGCATTCGGAATATCTTGGGGGTTCACCTTGAACGCCGATTTATACTTTGCCGGATCAGTAATGCTATCCGGTTCCGAGGTGCGCCATGTGAACATACATACAGGACACAGCAAGACCTCCCAGGCGCCTTTCACTGGCGAACAGGTAACAACCTCCGAACGATTAGATTCACAACGGGGACAAATATGCATCTGTCAGCACTCCTTTAATCTTTCTATATTTTCAAAAATATTTAACGAAGCATTTGGCTCAGCTTTTTTTCCCATTCCGCTACACCCAGCGGAGAATCGAGCGGCTGCGAATAATGGCCTCTAATATCCGGTGCTACAGGTGTCGTCGCATCCAATATCATTTTGTGCGTCATGCCTGCCGGATCAGAGCCAGGGTCAAGCGGTAAAATTGACAGGCCCGGCACAATGACAGCATCATGCTTCGGATGCAGCTTGGTGGATAAGGCCCACATGACCTGCGGCAGATTGAACGGATCGACATCCTCATCTACCACAATCACCAGCTTGCAATATCCCAATCCATGCGGAGTCGTTAGCGCACGCATCCCCACAGCCTTCGCAAAGCCGCCATAACGGGTTTTTGTGGAAATAATAGCGACCAGCCCATGCGTATACATGGCATTAACGGCTACGATTTCATTAGGAAATGCATCCTTGAGCTGTTGAAACAACGGTACACTTGTATTCACACCGATCATATAATCCGTTTCCGTCCAAGGCATCCCGATGTACAAATGCTCAAATATAGGCTGCTTACGGTGATATATACGATTAATCTGAATGACTGGCATTGCGCGGCCGCCGGAATAGTGACCTGTAAATTCACCGAATGGACCTTCATACTCACGCTCACCCGCTAACACTTCACCTTCCAGAATAACCTCGGCTCCCCAAGGCAGATCGAGATCCGCATCCTTGGCTTTGACCACACGGTAAGGCTCACCCTGAATGGCGCCCGCCATCTCATATTCCGATTGATCGTACAGCAGCGGCGTAGAAGCAGCCGTGGTAATCACAGGCTCACATCCGAGAGCAATAGCGACCTTCAGATTTTCACCGCGTTCCTCAGCCTGACGGATATGGATCGCAATATCATGCTGCGGTACAGGTTGGATACCCAAACGGTTTTTGCCCTTGACCTGCATCCGGTACAAGCCGACGTTTTGCTTGCCATAGGTGTCCGGGTCATCCAGATCGCGTGAAACTAAAATCGCTTTATCCAGATAAAACCCTCCGTCTCCCTGGTTCAAACGAAACAACGGCAAAATATCAAACAAATTAATATCCTCTGTAATCTCGACTTCATGAAAAGGAGCGGTTTCTTCCCGCTTCACAGGCACCGGGAATTGTTCATAGCGTCTGGCAAATTCAAAAAACTGCTCCTTGAGCGGCGTGTTTTTTGGCATTCCCATCATGAGGGCATGATTAGGCCAGGAGCCCATCACATTCATTGCAATACGAGCATCCGTATATCCATAGATATTGTTGAAAAAGAGAGCAGGCGTCTTGTCTCCAAGATTGTTTAATGCTCTGTTAGCTGCTGCGAGGTCCGGCTCCGGCTTTACCTCATCGCTGATCGTAAGCAATTGCCCCTCCTTCTCCAAAGTATGCAGAAAATCGCGAAAGTCTTTATAAGCCATCATTCATTCTCCTTTGTCTTCCGTTTTCTCAATTCTGGTGCAGTCTGGAGTCAGTCTGCTTCATTCCATCCCAGCGTTTGGCTGCGGTTGTGACAATACCGAACTGATCCAATGCGCGAAAAACAATATGGTCCACCAATTCCTCAATACTTGTAGGATGATTATAAAAGGCAGGCATCGGCGGCAGGATCATCACGCCCATACGTGACAGCTCCAGCATATTTTCCAGATGAATACTGCTTAATGGTGTTTCCCTGGTCATGAGCAGCAGCTTCTTTCGCTCCTTCAGCATCACATCCGCTGATCGGGTGAGCAGGTTGTCCGCCATACCGATACGAATAGAGGCGAGCGTCTTCATACTGCAAGGAGCAACGATCATGCCATCTACCCGGAAGGAGCCGCTGGAAATACGCGCAGCCTGATCCTTATACGAATAAACTGCATCCGCCATGGCCTCCACTTCCTTCACCGTGTAGCCTGTCTCATAGGGAATGTTCGCAATAGCCCACGGGGATAGCACCAGATGGCTCTCCACTCCGGCCTCCCGTAATTGTTGCAATATACGGATACCGAAGATCGACCCTGTCGCTCCCGATATTCCTACAATGATTTTCTTCATATGTCCCCTCCTTCCACCCCATCGTTGTATGTTCACCAATGCATCACTGTCAAAAATTATACGCCTGTTCCTTGCACACGAAAAATATATATAATATATGTAATGCATACTTTAAAAGTATTCAAATCGAAGCGTTGTTCAGAAATGAGGTGGAATCCCCCAATGGATATGAAGCATCTGCATTACTTTTGCGTCATTGTGGAGGAAGGACAAATCACCAAAGCCGCCCGCACGCTCAACATGGCCCAGCCTCCGCTGAGTCAGCAGCTCAAAAATATGGAGGACGAGCTTGGGGTAAAGCTGATTTACCGGGAAGGAAAGAAGTGGGAGGTCACCGAGGCCGGATATGCACTGTACACCCGCGCCAAACGATTACTGGCTGAAATGGAGGATACCTGTAGAGAAATTGGGGAGTTTGAAAACAACGTAACCGGCACCCTGTCCATAGGCACTTCATCCGCCTGCATGTCTCTAATTACCGAACAACTCAGCCGCTTTCATCAGGATTACCCGGAGGTATACGTTAAGATAGGACACGGGGACACACATCATCTGGAAGAACTGCTGCATCAAAATAAAGTCGATCTGGCTCTGCTGCTGCTTCCGGTAGACGACAACTCGTACCATACGATTGAACTGGAGGGCGTTTCTTTTGTTGCGGTACTTCCATGTGAATGGGCAGATCGTCATTCGAGTGGAGAAATTACGCTACAGGAAGCAGCCAGCTATGACCTCCTGTTGGCACGTCGAACAGAAGGTCACGGATTATACGAAACCGTCATCCGCAAATTTCAGGAGCACCATCTTACTCCGCGCGTCGTACTGGACTGTCCTGAAATATCGACCATTCTCGCGCTCGTATCCACAGGCATGGGGATTACCATCATTCCAGACACTGGCTTGGGACAAGAATACGGGGACAGAATTCGCACGCTCTCCATTAAGGAGCCGTTTCCCGTTACCCAGCCTGCCGTCGTATGGCGCAAGGATCGTTATTTATCCAATGCGGCTCGCAAATTGGTTGAACAGCTACAAGCTGGAGACACGAAAAAGACTGCTCCCGAGTAGATGCTCTACAGCTCTACTCATGGAACAGCCTTATGCTGGATGAACTTCCGTCATTCCTTCGTTGATGCCGCCTTATTTGACTCCCTGATGCCGATACTCGGTTGGAGTCATACCACATTTGCGCCGGAATACCTGTGTAAAATGCCGCATGTCCTGATAACCAATCCGCTCGGATATATCAGCCAGCCGAAGATGAGGATCACCGAGCAGCCGCTTCGCTTCCTCCATTCGTAAGCAAATAACGTAATCCTTATAGCCTTGTCCGGTTTTTTGCTTGAACAACTGGCTGAAATACACCGGATTCAAAAAGACAACCGAAGCTACCTTCTCCAGCGACAATTCCTCGGTAAAATGGGCCCGGATATATTGCAGCGCCACATCCACCGTATGCATGCCTTTTCGCAGACATTCTCCCGCGTCCACTGCCGCCGCCGCAATCTCCTCGGGCGTTCGTCTTAGCCGTGCCACTTCTTCGGGAATGGATGCAAAATTGTGGTGAACCCCCGAACGCGTAATTTGTAACGGTACCCTCACATAACGCTTCAAGTGGGATTCGAGTAACGTCTCCAGCCGCGCGGCCTCTGCTTCATCCCGCAGTCGTGCAATGCCCAGCAGGCTGTGGCGGTCGAGACTGACGACAAAACCGCTGCCTCCCGCCTCAACAAGCTCGGACAGTACGTTTTCAATCATAAAATGCTCCAGATGCGTCTGCTTATGATCAGGTTCCATGCGAACCATGAAGAGGTAAAACTCCGGGTAATTTTCGATAAAAGGCTGTATATCCAGTTTTCCCGTGTCCAGTCCAAGTGCATAGCGTTGAAAAACAGCCTCACGCAAATAGACCATATTGGATTTGAGAAGCCTGCCCTCGTTGGCCTGCTGCGAAGCGACAAGCGCTTCGGCTGCCAGCACTTCAATGCATTCCAGCAGCTTTCTTTTGCCGATTGGCTTTAACAAATAGTCTTTGGCACCCAGCTTCACTGCTCTTTGCGCGTATTGGAAATCGGAATGGGCCGAGATGACGACCCACTGTAGATGAGGATGCTTTCGCTTGGAAATGCGCATGAATTCCAGACCATCCATACCGGGCATCAGGATATCAGTTAATACAATATCCACGGGATGCTCCGCCAGAATGCCTGCTGCTTCCTCGGTGGAAGCAGCGAGATGAATGCCGCAGGTTGGCAGTGCCTGGCCAATGGTGCGCCGAATCCCCTGCCGAATCATACTTTCATCGTCAGCTATCAGAATATTCATGTTTCTCCTCCTTCAGTGGCAGAGGCACACTTACAGTGGCTGTCGTTCCGGCCCCAGGTGCGCTGGAAATCCGTAGGCCGTACTCTTCTCCGAACATGTGCCGTAGCCGTAAATTTAGGTTTTGCAGGCCGATGCCTCCCGCCTGCCCGCTGCCCGCCTGCTTGCCGGGTTCTGCCAAAGCAACCTGAACCACCTCCCATCGTTCGTACTCCATCCCTGCACCGTTATCTATAATATGCAGGCTTAATACGCCACCATATTCCTCTGCCCTGACGAGCAGCTTGCCGCCTGTATTCGCATGAAGAGGCTCCAGTCCGTGCTTGACCGCATTTTCAATCAACGGCTGTAAGGTCATTTTCGGCAAGCGGATATCCATCCAGCGCTCATCAATACTGATGTCTACGGATACCCTGCCTTCCAGTCGTGCCTGAATAATCGTAAGGTAATGCCCGATCTGCTCCACTTCTTCGCGCAGGCTGACATCGGCTCCTTCCTCCCAATGACTGCTGTAGCGGAACATATGGGATAAGGAAAGGACCACTTCCCCGAGCTGATCCTGCTCCTTTTCATCCAGCATCCAATAGATCATATCCAGCGTATTATACAGAAAATGCGGATTGACCTGCGTCTGGAGCGCGTGCAGCTCGGCATTTTTTTCACTGACCGATGATATGCGAACCAGTTCGATCAGTTCGGCAATCCGTCTTACCATATGGTTGAAGGATGTCGCCAATTGGTTGATTTCCTCATACGATTCAATCTCCAACGTATGGCGGAAATTCCCCGTCTCTACCCGTTTCATTTCCCGAATGACCCGCTTCAGCGGAAGCGAAATACGTCTGGAGACGATGGACGCAATCAGCGCGGATAAAATAATGAGCACAGGCACCACGATGAGCAAATACCTTTGATTTTGCACCAGTTCCACGTTCAAATCCCCGCTGGGTGTCACACTAATGACCGACCAATCGGCAAACGGCAATTTGGAAGCGATTACAACCTTCTCATTACTCCGATTTACAATGACATCATCCTCCGGTACCTGCTGCTCCAGACTTTGCAGATCTGGTGGCGGTTCAGAGGAAGTAGCCGACACAATCCGATTTTCATTGCCTACCAGATATACCTGACTATTGGTACCCAGCCGCAAATTGTGGAGGGCGGACAGAACCGAGCGCGGTTCAGCTTCAAACAGGACAATACCAATCGGCTTATGCTCATCCAGATCATAGAGCTGGCGCCCGAACGCAAACACCGGTCTGGTTTCCACCTGGTCAATGACAGAGTGAGGATAAACGCCCAGCCATGCAATTTTGCCCGCTGACTTTCGAATTTCCTTATACCATTCAGTGTGTTCGTAATCGGTATCAATAACATTCATATAATTACCGTAGTTGTATACCTTGCCTGTGTCTGTGATGACATGAATGCCAATCAGGTCCTCCCGCGAATAATAGATAGCTCCCAGAATATTGGTAATTGTACGTTCATTGATGTAATTGACGGCGGGTAAATCACTGGTATCCGTCGTTAGCAGACGAACCAAATCCATATTGTTGCTGATCGATTTGGACAGACTGTTATAGCTGCTGAGCAGCAATTCGAACAGTCCTGCCGTTTGGGAAACATTTTTACGAGCCAGCTCACTGACCTTATCATGGAACTGCACTGTAGTACGGTTATAAAATAACAAACTGATCGCCAGCACAATACCAGACATGCTCAACAGGAATAGAATAAACAAGCGGTGGTGAATAGACTGAAAACGGCGCATCATACCTCCGTGCGCTCCTTTCGAATCGCTCGCCTACCCTTTAACCGCCCCCGCTACCATGCCCTTGGTAATCTTTTCGGACAGGACAAAATAAATAATAACGACCGGTAAGGCCCCCATGACCAGAAAAGCGCCAATATTGCCGTAGTTCACAGAATACTGACTGACGAATGTATAGACGCCGAAAGGGAGTGTTTTGAGCTTCTCTGACGAGATAAAGGTGGCAGCCATAATGTATTCATTCCAGATATTAATAAAGGTCAAAATACACACCGTCATCATCGGCGGAATCGAGATGGGTAAGATCACACTGCGAAAAATACGATAAATGCTCGCCCCATCAATGTAAGCGGATTCTTCAATCTCGTGGGGAATGGACCGCATAAAGCCGGACAGGATGAAAACCGCAATCGGTGTCTGAAAAGCAATGTAGGGTAAAATTAGCGAGAAATACGTATTGAGAATGTTGATGTTTTTGAACATCACCATCAGCGGCAGCAGCGTTGCCTGCATCGGAATCATCATTCCAATCAGAAACAAGGTCAGCATAGCAGCCCCGAAGCGCCAGCGAAAACGCGTAATCGCATAAGCAGTCATCGAGCTTAATAAAATGACGAATAGCATCGTAACTCCGGTCACCAGCACACTGTTTCCCAAATAGCGCAAGTAGCTCCCTGATTCATAAGCTTCCTGATAGTTGTGCCACTGGGGCACTTGAGGGAGTGCAAAGAAGCTTGCGCTCAAAATCTCTTCATTCGTCTTCAACGAATAGGTCAGCAGCCAGAAGAGTGGATACAGCTGCGTGACGATCAAAACCGCCAGCAAGGAAAAGACCATTGTTTTCTTCATGGTGTTCACAGCTTCATCCCCTTTAGCTTACCTTATTTTCGATTCGTTTGAAAACAAAATTTATCACAATTGTAAATGACAAACAGATAATGACGAGAAACGAAGCCAATGCGCTGCCATATCCATATTTCATAGACAAAAAGGACATGTTGTACATATATGTGGAAACCGTATCCGTTGCATGAGCAGGCCCTCCACCCGTCATCACCCAGATCAGATCAAACGATTGCAGAGAACCAATAAAGGCCAATACCATTGATATTTTGAAAATAGGCACAATGAGCGGCAGCGTAATATAACGGTCTGCTTTAAAACCCTCAGCTCCATCCATTTTGGCTGCCTCGTACAACTCATTCGGAATATTTTGCACCCCGGTAAACTGAATCAGCAAATGATAGCCAAAATACTGCCACAACGACACAAAATAGAGCGCGTACATGGCAATCTGCGGTTCTGTCAGCCATGAGCGTGTCCAGCTTTCCAGCCCGACCGACATCAAAATACCGTTCAGCATCCCACCCATTGAGGCCGGATTATAGATCGTTTTCCACAGTTGCCCGATAATAACTACTGACAAAATGACCGGCAGAAAATACATCGTAACCAGCGTATTCGCCTTACGCACATAGCGATTGAGCAAAATAGCCAGCAGCAGACAGAACGGAATTTCCAGCAAGGAAAACACAGCGAACATCATCGTCCGCTTCACAGACGGCCAGAACACCGGATCGGCTGTAAAAATTCGCTCGAAATTCGCCAGCCCCACAAACTTCGCCTCAGATATCCCGTTCCAATCCAGCAGTCCACAGTACACCGACACCAAAATCGGAACAAACACCATACAGGTGTACAGCAGCAGGCAGGGCAGCACGAAAACGGCAATGGTGCGTGCCGGCACCTTCAGTACATTCATGCTCCAATCTCCTTTGTGTTTTTTCAGAACTTCTTCTAAGGATGCGCAGCTCATGTTTATCTCAAATCAGGGAAGGAACTAATGCGCCCCTCCCCCTGTTAAGCTGCAACTATTTGTTCGCTTCAAAAGCGCTCTGGTGCTCCTTGGCAACTTGTGCAGAGTCTTCTTTCTGCACGAATAGATTTTGAATACTGCTCAGATGCGCCTGCGCAATAGCCGGATTCATCGTATTATCAAAAGCGAGGTCGCCGCCCTTCACATTTTTGAATAGCTCATTAAGGTTAATGGCCAGCTCGGAGTAGCCCGCCTCCTTCAGATCGCCTTTCATTTTCTGACCGCTGCCAATCGCATTTTTCAGATCAAACTGGATCTTGGGCATCTCTGTAATAAAATAGTGCAGAAAATCCTTTGTCTCCTGCAAATGCTCACTGTTCGCCGATACTGCAAACGCACTGCCCGGCGCAATCACATACTCATTCACATCTCCCTTGCCATTCACCGTAGGGAATTGGAACGCACCCACCTTGCCTGCTACCGAAGAAGCATCAATAGACCCTGTTTCCCATGTGCCCATGATATACATCGCAGCTTTTCCTGTTTTAAAAATATTACCGCCCGCATTATAGTCAATGGATGTAGCTCCATCAGGGAAAGCCCCTGCCTGCACCAGTTCCTGAAATGCATCAACTGCTTCCACAAAGGCTGGATCATTAAACGTCTTTTTGCCGTCCAGCACATCTTTGAGGAAATTCGGCCCTTCATTCGTACGCAGCAAAATATTCATGAAAAGAAGTGATCCGGTCCACGAATCCTTTTCCCCAATCGCAATCGGGGTAATCCCCTTTGCCTTCAGCGCCTTGACCGCCGTAATCAGCTCATCAAAGGTGGTCGGCAGCTTTTGAATTCCCGCCTGCTCGAACAGCTCCTTATTGTAAAACACCACTTCTATATTGTTACCGTCCGGAAAAGCGTACAACTTATCATCGAAGCTATAATAATCGAGCAGTCCATCCTGAAATGTATCTTTTAAGCCATCTTTATCTGCCACATCGTTCAGGGGAGCCAGTAACCCGGCATCCACGAAGGGCTTCATTTGTGCGGCCGGGTTTACAATCGTAATATCCGGAACTTCCTTCGCCGCCGCCTGTGTTTTGAGCTTTAGCTTTTGTTGATCTGTGTTCAGCGAATCCAGCTCAATTTTGACATTCGGATGATTCTGCTCATATTGACTTACAATTTGCTTTATCATTTTGTATGAAGGAGTGCTAGGATCAGGATTAATGTTCTGGAAGGTGATCGTCACTTCTTTACTTGCAGCGTCTCCACCCTTGCTTCCTGAGTTTCCCGGACTTTCGCTCTGTCCGTTATTACAAGCTGTCAGCGTCAATGCCAAGGCGCTCGCCACCAAAATAGAGAACGCTTTCATTTTTGTTCTGCCCATTATCCTTTTCCTCCTCTTGTTGAAGCATTGCGCGAATTGTCCCTGTCGGTGAACACTCAATGCCCGCTTGTTCTTTTCATTATGTTCTATAGAAAAGAAGTGAACAATGTGTGAACTTAAGGAGAAGGGTTTGCTTTTTCAAGCCCTCATTCGTGCACTTCAAAATTCATTCATATCATAACTTGCAATTTATCTCGAACACAGGCATAATATGAATAAGCTCATTCTTTGATAATGATTCTCATTATTGAAAAAACAAATATACATGTACCCCAAAGGAGGCAGAACCGCAGTGAAAGAAGCTTTTAGTAGAACATCCCTGCATATTGATGATTATTTGGATCTTCTCAATCTTGCGGTACAAGTCGGAGATATAAAGTGGCAAAAGGAAATTACACGTAAACTTCAAGCCTTAAGTGTCCTCCAGACAGAACAGGTTGAAATAGATCAATAATCGTCTCTTCAAACCAGCAATATAAAGATCGAAATGGTTTAGTTCGTCTATATATTGTACTTTTAAGCGTTCGGAATCGAATTATGCAAAATGCTGATGTATAAGTACAGGTGCGTCAGAAGACGTAAATCAAGGCGGGTCCTCAGGGACTCCGCCTTATTTATGTTCATATTTTTTAGAGTCGGCAGATTTCATGCGCACATTGGCCGTACGAAGGGCAGCAGCACATCATACGCAGCACCTTAAGATCGTGAATGACTATTTTTCCATCCCGCGTATCAAGCGTCCCCTGCTCCTTCAACGAGCTTAGCATCCGATTCACACTCTCCCGTGTCGCTCCAATCATTTCACCCAACTCGGAGTGACTCAGCTTCATATTCAGTAAAATGCCATCCTTCACCGCTACACCGCATGTATTGCTCGCCCGGATCAGCGTAGAGGCCAATGCTCCTGCTTTACCATACAGCAGCAAATCCCGAAACCGCGATTGCATAATCCGTTGCTTCATAGCCATCCACTGAATGAATTGGAGCCCCATTGCTCCATTTTTGGACAGAAGCGATTCCAGATCCTGAACACGCACCACGCCCAGCTCACAGGCATCGGCTGTTTCTGCGGTGCAGCTATACTCTTCTCCATCTATCCCGCTGAACTCCCCGATTAAGTCGCCTTGATGCTGAATGGTCAAAATCAATTCTTTTCCGTCTTCTGTCGACTTGCGAAGCTTAACATGGCCCGAATGTATATAATAAAGCTGCTCCGATTCTTCGCCCTCTCTAAAAAGCTTAATACCCGCCTTTACCTTTTTCCAGGACATGATATCCTTCAGCAGCCCAAAATGTTCCTCCGTCAAAAAAAGCTGAATTCCCGTGCGTTCCACCTTATCCCCAAACCGTTCCGTACAAGTGGCTTGCATGTTAGCGTCCTCCTCGTGTTTACCTGATATCTATATCATAATGTTTTGACGCATCAGTTGTTATCAGGAGAACACCTGATTTTATACCTCCCTACTCCCTGATTCGCTGTGATAAATATCACTCCCGCCATCAAGCAGAGCCTAATTTATCGGCTTCCCTCCAACTCCTTGCCCCGCCTGTTCAAAAGTCAGTGTTTCCTGTACCTATAGATCAGGGGGTTCCCTGACTTACTTTTGTAACTGCTGGAACTACAATAAGTTAGAGCTACAGTTTTGTTACGAAAAAGGATGTGTCTTCTATGCTAGAAATAACGGATGAAATGCGCAAAACACTGGATCAGTTGAGAGATCGTATCTATGGTGATCTCACAGCACTTGCGCTCATGTCCAAGCCGGGCGGTGTGTTGCAATGGTATTATGCCTCTGGCAGCCGCAGCGAACGCTATCGGCGTATTTCTTTTAAGGTAGGGCATGGTATTGCCGGGATGGCTGTTCGTCTGGGGCGTACCGTGACCGTAAGCGCTATGCTCTCCGGCAGCATCCGTTTACGTCAGGAATGTGCGCTGATGCTGGCGGAACAGCTTCACTCTGCTGTGGCTATTCCCTTTTCCAGCACAGGGGATCTGCCGAACGGTGTATTGCTTCTCGGTAATCGTGATGTGAAAGTGTTCACCGATTCCGACGTCGCAGGGGCCACAAAAGTGGCCGAGCAGCTTGGTCAGCTATGTGCCCACACTCTTATTCTATGAGATCATATAACTGTACCTAACTGTCTATGTTGATTGGAATCCCTTAAATTTGATATGATGATAACAAAACGTACGGTTCTACCGTTCGAGGGGATGACAAATTGATTCGTATACTTGTAGTGGATGACCATGTTGTCGTACGTTCCGGCCTCATGGCCCTATTGGACGGCAAACACGGTATTAAGGTGGTAGGAGATGCAGCGGATGGGGATGAAGCGATTCGCAAGGCGATCGAGCTACAGCCCCATGTCGTACTCATGGATTTTAGTATGCCACCTGGCAAAGATGGTCTTACCGCAACCACTGAATTGAAAAAAAAGTTGCCTGATACAGAAGTGCTTATTTTAACGATGCATGACGATGAAGAATATCTGTTTCGGGCCATTCAGGCCGGAGCCTCCGGATATATTTTAAAAAGCGCACCTCACGAGGAATTACTTGCTGCCATTCAGTCTGTCGCCGAAGGTAGCGCCTATCTGTACCCGAATGCAACCAAACGGCTGATGAGTGAATATCTGGATAAGATCAAGAAGGAAGGCATAGCCGGCCCGTATGAGTCCCTTTCTGAACGGGAAAAGGAAATTCTCTCGTGGGTAGCCAAGGGATACGCGAACAAGGAAATTGCCGAGCGCTTGGTGATCAGCGTTAAAACCGTGGAGTCCCACAAAAGTAATCTGATGGAGAAGCTTAACCTGAAAACACGGCCCGAGCTGGTCAAATTTGCACTAAAAAAGGGGCTGCTGCATTATGAATGAACCTTCTAATCCTTTGCTCCAGCATGCTTTTGGCGAGTCAGCCGATAAGCTGCTGGATGATTTGGAAGCGCATATACCGGAATCCCCTTTTCTCCATGCACTGCGTAACTCACTCCACCAGTTATCCAATCTGAAATTCGCGTTGGATACGTCTTCTATCGTTGCTTTGACCGATCACCGCGGCATTATTCAGTACGTTAACGACAAGTTCTGCGAGATTTCGCAATACAGTCGGGAAGAACTGATCGGTCGGGATCATCGCCTCATTAATTCGGGCTATCATACTTCTGCCTTTATGAAAAACCTGTGGACCATAATTCGCTCAGGCGAGGTATGGCAGGGAGAAATACGTAATCGAGCCAAAGACAACACCTACTATTGGGTGAATACCACCATCGTTCCGTTCATGGACGAAGAAGGTAAGCCCTATCAGTATTTGGCGATCCGTAATGAGGTAACCAAACTTAAAAAAGTAGAAGCTGAGCTGCAGACGATGATGACGCAAGTGATGCAAATACAGGAGGAAGAGCGCAAGCGTTTCTCAAGAGAGCTGCATGATGGAATTGGGCAAAGCTTATTTGCGCTGATTATTCAACTGGATAGTCAGCTTGCCGAACAGCCTAGCCCTGCTCTGGAAAAGCTGCGTTCACAGGTGACTGACATTATTAAGGATGTCCGCGGACTGGCATGGGAACTTCGCCCCTCAGTTCTGGATGATTTGGGCATCGTACCAGCCATACGGACCTATATTGAAAACTTCTGTTCTCATTACGGGATTGAGGTGCATTTTCAATGCACTCTACGTAAACGCCTTGATATTCGCAAGGAAATAGCAATTTATCGGATTGTACAGGAGGCATTAACGAATGTAGCCAAATATGCAGACGTAGCTGAGGCACATGTCGACGTAGAGGATCAGGGTGAAGTCATACAAGTGACCATTTGGGATGAGGGTATCGGATTCTCTGAGCAATCTCAAGGGAAAGGCGTGGGACTGTTCAGCATGGAGGAACGAGCCAGGGGCGTAGGAGGATGGATCAGCGTAACCTCTGCACCCGAACATGGGACCTCCATCCAACTGACCCTTCCTGTGTAAAGATATAGCAGCATAAATAAACAAAAAAAGAGAGAGCGCTGTCCCCAGACAGGCTCTCTTTATTTATAAGGTGTCACCACTGAGGTAACAAGAATCCGCTATAGCAAAAAGCGGGTGATGGGAATCGAACCCACGCTACCAGCTTGGAAGGCTGGAGTTCTACCATTGAACTACACCCGCAAATCAGTATCGGGATGACACGATTTGAACATGCGACCCCCTGGTCCCAAACCAGGTGCTCTACCAAGCTGAGCTACATCCCGATATTATACATTTTTAAGAAAATGGCGCGCCCTGAGAGATTCGAACTCCCGGCCTTTTGATTCGTAGTCAAACGCTCTATCCAGCTGAGCTAAGGGCGCAAAATATAATCCATAATAAGCAGTAAAGGCGCCACCCAGATTTGAACTGGGGAGTGAAGCTTTTGCAGAGCTTTGCCTTACCACTTGGCTATGGCGCCGAATGGATAATGGAGCGGACGACGGGAATCGAACCCGCGACCCTCGCCTTGGCAAGGCGATGCTCTACCGCTGAGCCACGTCCGCAAAATATGGTGCGGTCGAGAGGACTCGAACCTCCACGGGGGTTAGCCCACACGGACCTGAACCGTGCGCGTCTGCCAATTCCGCCACGACCGCAAAATAAATATAAATGGTGAGCCATGAAGGATTCGAACCTTCGACACCCTGATTAAAAGTCAGGTGCTCTACCAGCTGAGCTAATGGCTCTTAATGGCTGGGGATATAGGATTTGAACCTATGCATGACGGAGTCAAAGTCCGTTGCCTTACCGCTTGGCTAATCCCCATTAAATGAAAATAAAGGGCGGCCGATGGGGCTTGAACCCACGAATGCCGGAGTCACAGTCCGGTGCGTTAACCACTTCGCCACGACCGCCATAATGATTATGAAAAGACTGGTGGAGGATGATGGATTCGAACCACCGAACCCGTAAGGGAGCAGATTTACAGTCTGATGCGTTTGGCCACTTCGCTAATCCTCCAAAATGGTGCCGGCGAGAGGACTTGAACCCCCAACCTACTGATTACAAGTCAGTTGCTCTACCAGTTGAGCTACACCGGCACATTACTCATTCCCACTTGAAAGGTGGCTCGGGACGGAATCGAACCGCCGACACGAGGATTTTCAGTCCTCTGCTCTACCGACTGAGCTACCGAGCCATATATTGTTTTATATCTGTAATATACAAACCCACATTATATGTAGAATACACAAAAATGCCAGTTATATATTTCATAAAATGGCGGAACTGACGGGATTCGAACCCGCGATCTCCTGCGTGACAGGCAGGCATGTTAGGCCTCTACACCACAGTTCCATAGATAATCCTAAGGAAAATCAATTGCGGGGACAGGATTTGAACCTGTGACCTTCGGGTTATGAGCCCGACGAGCTACCGAACTGCTCCACCCCGCGACATTAAAAGGGAATACTTGTATAACATAAATGGTGGAGGCTGAGGGGTTCGAACCCCCGACCCTCTGCTTGTAAGGCAGATGCTCTCCCAGCTGAGCTAAGCCTCCATACTATGACCCGTAGGGGAATCGAACCCCTGTTACCTCCGTGAAAGGGAGGTGTCTTAACCGCTTGACCAACGGGCCTTAACAATAAATAATATCTGGCGGAGAGAGAAGGATTCGAACCTTCGCACCACTTTCGCAGTCTAACCCCTTATATCCACTTGGGTATCTCTCCAACAAGCAGCATAAGGATTACATCCCTAACCTCACTGGAATGAACCGTAGACCTCAACCAACTCAGCTACGCCGCCATCTTATATATAAAATTCAGAAATATTCAAGATTTGGCTCCCCGAACAGGACTCGAACCTGTGACAACTCGATTAACAGTCGAGTGCTCTACCAACTGAGCTATCAGGGAATATTGGTGGAGCCAAGCGGGATCGAACCGCTGACCTCCTGCGTGCAAGGCAGGCGCTCTCCCAGCTGAGCTATGGCCCCAGTCATTTTTTTTGTCATCAAGAAGTGGTGGGCCTTAGTGGACTCGAACCACCGACCTCACCCTTATCAGGGGTGCGCTCTAACCAGCTGAGCTAAAGGCCCTAATATGTATGTCTTCATTATCCTCTAAAGGGACATTGCTTGGCGACGTCCTACTCTCCCAGGACCCTGCGGTCCAAGTACCATCGGCGCTGGAGGGCTTAACGGTCGTGTTCGGGATGGGTACGTGTGGAACCCCTCCGCTATCGCCACCAAACATGAATTTACATCGTAAATTCGCCTATACGTATGTATCTTCTACATACCTTCAAGGTGTTACACCCTGAAAACTGGATCCGAAACTCCATTGCATTTTATTCTTTAGGATAAGCCCTCGACCGATTAGTATTGGTCAGCTCCATGCATTACTGCACTTCCACCCCCAACCTATCTACCTCGTCGTCTTCAAGGGGTCTTACTAATTGGGAAATCTCATCTTGAGGGGGGCTTCACGCTTAGATGCTTTCAGCGCTTATCCCTTCCGTACATAGCTACCCAGCGGTGCTCCTGGCGGAACAACTGGTACACCAGCGGTACGTCCATCCCGGTCCTCTCGTACTAAGGACAGCTCCTCTCAAATTTCCTACGCCCACGACAGATAGGGACCGAACTGTCTCACGACGTTCTGAACCCAGCTCGCGTACCGCTTTAATGGGCGAACAGCCCAACCCTTGGGACCTACTTCAGCCCCAGGATGCGATGAGCCGACATCGAGGTGCCAAACCTCCCCGTCGATGTGGACTCTTGGGGGAGATAAGCCTGTTATCCCCAGGGTAGCTTTTATCCGTTGAGCGATGGCCCTTCCATGCGGTACCACCGGATCACTAAGCCCGACTTTCGTCCCTGCTCGACTTGTAGGTCTCGCAGTCAAGCTCCCTTCTGCCTTTGCACTCTTCGAATGATTTCCAACCATTCTGAGGGAACCTTGGGGCGCCTCCGTTACTCTTTAGGAGGCGACCGCCCCAGTCAAACTGCCCACCTGACACTGTCCTCGCACCGGATCACGGTACCAAGTTAGAACCTAGATACGATCAGGGTGGTATCCCAAGGATGCCTCCTCTCAAGCTGGCGCTCAAGTCTCTTAGGCTCCCACCTATCCTGTACAGATCGTACCCAAATTCAATATCAAGCTGCAGTAAAGCTCCATGGGGTCTTTCCGTCTTGTCGCGGGTAACCTGCATCTTCACAGGTATTAAAATTTCACCGGATCTCTCGTTGAGACAGCGCCCAAGTCGTTACGCCATTCGTGCGGGTCAGAATTTACCTGACAAGGAATTTCGCTACCTTAGGACCGTTATAGTTACGGCCGCCGTTTACTGGGGCTTCGGTTCATAGCTTCGCCCCGAAGGACTTACCACTCCCCTTAACCTTCCAGCACCGGGCAGGCGTCAGCCCGTATACTTCGCCTTGCGGCTTCGCACAGACCTGTGTTTTTGCTAAACAGTCGCTTGGGCCTTTTCACTGCGGCCCCCTCGGGCTATTCACCCTACCGAGGCACCCCTTCTCCCGAAGTTACGGGGTCATTTTGCCGAGTTCCTTAACGAGAGTTCTTCCGCGCGCCTTAGAATTCTCTTCTCGCCTACCTGTGTCGGTTTGCGGTACGGGCACCTTCTCCTGGCTAGAGGCTTTTCTTGGCAGTCTGAGATCATGACCTTCGCTACTGTAATTTTCGCTCCCCATCACAGCCCAGCCTTACGATGTGCGGATTTGCCTACACACCAGCCTCACTGCTTAGACGGACATCCATCAGTCCGCGTCACTACCCTACTGCGTCACCCCATCGCTCATAACGGATTACGGTGGTACAGGAATTTCGACCTGTTGTCCTTCGACTACGCCTATCGGCCTCGCCTTAGGTCCCGACTTACCCTGAGCGGACGAACCTTCCTCAGGAACCCTTAGGCTTTCGGCGGATCTGATTCTCACAGATCTTTTCGTTACTCATACCGGCATTCTCACTTGAATGCAGTCCAGCGCTCCTTACGGTACACCTTCAACCCGCATTCAACGCTCCCCTACCCCTGATGCATAGCATCAAGCCATAGCTTCGGTGGCGTGTTTAGCCCCGTTACATTTTCGGCGCAGAGTCACTCGACCAGTGAGCTATTACGCACTCTTTCAATGGTGGCTGCTTCTAAGCCAACATCCTGGTTGTCTGTGCAACTCCACATCCTTTCCCACTTAACACACACTTGGGGACCTTAGCTGATGGTCTGGGCTGTTTCCCTTTCGACAATGGATCTTAGCACTCACTGTCTGACTCCCGGAACTAAGTCTATGGCATTCGGAGTTTGACTGAGCTTGGTAACCCTTGCGGGCCCCGCACCCAATCAGTGCTCTACCTCCACGACTCTCTTTTCCGAGGCTAGCCCTAAAGCTATTTCGGGGAGAACCAGCTATCTCCGGGTTCGATTGGAATTTCTCCGCTACCCCCACCTCATCCCCGCATTTTTCAACATGCGTGGGTTCGGGCCTCCAGTGCGTGTTACCGCACCTTCACCCTGGACAGGGGTAGATCACCCGGTTTCGGGTCTACGTCCACGTACTCATTCGCCCTATTCAGACTCGCTTTCGCTGCGGCTTCAGCTCTTCACCTTAACCTTGCACGGGAACGTAACTCGCCGGTTCATTCTACAAAAGGCACGCCATCACCCATACATAGGGCTCTGACTTCTTGTAAGCACACGGTTTCAGGATCTATTTCACTCCCCTTCCGGGGTGCTTTTCACCTTTCCCTCACGGTACTGCTTCACTATCGGTCGCCAGGGAGTATTTAGCCTTGGCAGATGGTCCTGCCGGATTCATACGGGGTTTCACGTGCCCCGCACTACTCGGGATCCGTCTCGGAGAGAACAAGTTTTGAATTACAGGGCTTTTACCTTCTCTGGCGGGCCTTTCCAGACCTCTTCATCTAACCGGTTCCTTTGTAACTCCATGTAAGACGTCCCACAACCCCAAGGAGCAAGCTCCTTGGTTTGGGCTAATCCGCGTTCGCTCGCCGCTACTGACGGAATCACTATTGTTTTCTCTTCCTCAGGGTACTTAGATGTTTCAGTTCCCCTGGTATGCCTCTGTTCTGCCTATGTATTCAGCAGAAAGTGACTGTCGATGAAGACAGCCGGGTTTCCCCATTCGGACATCCCCGGATCAAAGCTTGCTTACAGCTCCCCGAGGCTTTATCGTTGTTCGCCACGTCCTTCGTCGGCTCCTGGCGCCTAGGCATCCTCCGTGTGCTCTTTGTAGCTTAACCTAGATTTTTCTTTCAAAGAAAGAAAATATCAATGTTCGATAAAGAATGATGTTTGCCAAAGGCAAAAGATCTTTCCTTACCTGCTACCTTTATTTCACTTGTTTACACAAGATCAGCGTAAAGGAATATTCTAAAACGCAATTTCGTTTCGGTATCCAGTTTTCAAGGTGCACTTTTCCGGTTTTTAAGGCCGGATGAATATCATATCAAATTCCTCAACACTTGAATACAAGTATATGTTGGAAACGCTATGTGAGAGATTGAACTCTCAAAACTGAGCAACGAGTGAGTAGTTTTTTTGAAGCTTACGCTTCATATTTGAATGTTTCCGTTGCAGGAAACGATTCTCCATAGAAAGGAGGTGATCCAGCCGCACCTTCCGATACGGCTACCTTGTTACGACTTCACCCCAATCATCTACCCCACCTTCGGCGGCTGGCTCCCTTGCGGGTTACCCCACCGACTTCGGGTGTTGTAAACTCTCGTGGTGTGACGGGCGGTGTGTACAAGACCCGGGAACGTATTCACCGCGGCATGCTGATCCGCGATTACTAGCAATTCCGACTTCATGCAGGCGAGTTGCAGCCTGCAATCCGAACTGAGACCGGCTTTTCTAGGATTCGCTCCAGATCGCTCTTTCGCTTCCCGTTGTACCGGCCATTGTAGTACGTGTGTAGCCCAGGTCATAAGGGGCATGATGATTTGACGTCATCCCCACCTTCCTCCGGTTTGTCACCGGCAGTCTGCTTAGAGTGCCCAGCTTGACCTGCTGGCAACTAAGCATAAGGGTTGCGCTCGTTGCGGGACTTAACCCAACATCTCACGACACGAGCTGACGACAACCATGCACCACCTGTCTCCCCTGTCCCGAAGGAAAGGTCTATCTCTAGACCGATCAGGGGGATGTCAAGACCTGGTAAGGTTCTTCGCGTTGCTTCGAATTAAACCACATACTCCACTGCTTGTGCGGGTCCCCGTCAATTCCTTTGAGTTTCAGTCTTGCGACCGTACTCCCCAGGCGGAATGCTTAATGTGTTAACTTCGGCACCAAGGGTATCGAAACCCCTAACACCTAGCATTCATCGTTTACGGCGTGGACTACCAGGGTATCTAATCCTGTTTGCTCCCCACGCTTTCGCGCCTCAGCGTCAGTTACAGCCCAGAGAGTCGCCTTCGCCACTGGTGTTCCTCCACATATCTACGCATTTCACCGCTACACGTGGAATTCCACTCTCCTCTTCTGCACTCAAGCTCCCCAGTTTCCAGTGCGACCCGAAGTTGAGCCTCGAGATTAAACACCAGACTTAAAGAGCCGCCTGCGCGCGCTTTACGCCCAATAATTCCGGACAACGCTTGCCCCCTACGTATTACCGCGGCTGCTGGCACGTAGTTAGCCGGGGCTTTCTTCTCAGGTACCGTCACTCTTGTAGCAGTTACTCTACAAGACGTTCTTCCCTGGCAACAGAGCTTTACGATCCGAAAACCTTCATCACTCACGCGGCGTTGCTCCGTCAGGCTTTCGCCCATTGCGGAAGATTCCCTACTGCTGCCTCCCGTAGGAGTCTGGGCCGTGTCTCAGTCCCAGTGTGGCCGATCACCCTCTCAGGTCGGCTACGCATCGTCGCCTTGGTAGGCCATTACCCCACCAACTAGCTAATGCGCCGCAGGCCCATCCATCAGTGACAGATTGCTCCGTCTTTCCTCCCCTCCCCATGCAGGGAAAGGATATATCCGGTATTAGCTACCGTTTCCGGTAGTTATCCCAGTCTGATAGGCAGGTTGCCTACGTGTTACTCACCCGTCCGCCGCTAGGTTGTTGTAGAAGCAAGCTTCTACAACAACCCCGCTCGACTTGCATGTATTAGGCACGCCGCCAGCGTTCGTCCTGAGCCAGGATCAAACTCTCCATTAAAGACCAACCGAAGTTGGTATATAGAAAGAGCGATGTGCTCATTTTGAAACTGACGAGATAAAATATCTCTTTTGCACTCCGATTTCATACAACCTTGCGGTATGCACCGAAATCTTCGTGGCTGATTTTGCGAACAAAATCATTTACTCACTCGTTGTTCAGTTTTCAAAGATCAAACATTTCTTTTTCGCTGTCTTTTTCAGCAGCTATAATATCATATCATGTTCGTTTCAGAAATGCAAGCTTTATTTTTTCTTCTTTTATAAAGATTATTTTACCCAAGCTTTTCATTTTTGAAACGGCTGTTTTGTTGTCAGCTCAAATAATATATCATATATCCAAGTAACTTAGCAAGTACTTTTTTATTACTTATTAAAATCATCTTTTGGCCTTATCAAAGTCAGCCAAGGGGCAATAGCCCCTCACGTTTTAGCTGGTGACTCCTTCGGGTTCAAATACTTCCGCAGGCCAGTGTAACTCCACACCTTGGCAAAGAAGCCTGCTTTGAAAACGCCCCAGATGCTCTGCCGATTCGCTGACTTCTATCGGGAATACTCCGTTGGAGACACAATAAGCCGCCAGACTACCCGCTGATTCACCTATATTCCACTCCGTGGGGTGCAGCCGATAGCAACCATTTGCGATTTGAGTCATCCCTATATTTTTACAGGCGGGAAGCAGATTACGCACTCTTACCGGAATAAGGGAGCCTAACGGAATTTCATAAGGGTAATTAGGAATGTAAAATGTCCGCTGAGATACAGTGGTCGGATGGAGGTCCAAATGATAGCTGCCTACACCTACGCTGTCCGCGTATCGTTTGGGCCCATCCGTTCCACGAAGCTCACGACTTACATCGAACTCTGATATCGTATACTTCGCTCGAATTCGGCGCGATTCGCGAATATAGGGGGTTTTAGCCAGGCCATCTGAGGTACCAAGGAAATCTCCACGAGGCCGAATGCCCGGATAACCGAATCCTCCATCTAACCGGGGTGCTTCGGTCTGGAGCCAATAGATTAAAGAACGGGTCAATTCACGTGCGCCTTCTCTATGTCTTTCCTGCTCCTGAGCGGTAACACCGATTAACGGACCGAGGTAATAATCATTTTGCGCCCAGTTTAAAAGAGTTACCTCTCCATCATTTAACGGTTTACTCCATATAGAAGGGTCCACAATGCGACGGTAATCCCACAGAGATACAATGCCCTGATCGTTAGGAAACAAAGTGAACTGTTTTAGTTTGCTGGTATCATCCGCATCCGTAGCAAACCAACTCAAAATCGGGAAACGGGAAAAGGAAGGAATATAATTCCTCCAAAAATCATATTGTAGCGGTCGCTCTATAATGAAGCTTCCATGCGGAATGTAATCCACGGCTGCCACATGTGTGATGGATTGCATATCCATAGGGTCAGCGCACTCCAGCGCATGAGGTTCACCTGTATCATCCCGCGACTCCGCTCCACTCGTATGCTCCACCCCCGCCAGCGGAAGAAGATCTCCGCATTCCGTGGCATCCAGATAAAATGTTCCGTGCAGCACCATCACCCCACATCCATCAACAAGGCTATCCGAGGTACGAACAGTTACAGAAGAGATACAGTCCCCATCCGTGTGAGCAGCAATGGGCACGGCATGGTAATATACACGAACACGCCCCGTATTCAAATAGGGAGCAAGCATATCCTCAAGCACCCGCAGAGCAACTCGTGGTTCATGAGCCAGACGGCTTACCCAACCGTTACCGGGATTAAGAATCGGGTCATTTTGGGCTTCTTCCGTTAAAGGATAGTTCTGACGGTAATAGTCACGCACACGATTACGGAACTCACGGTATGTTGCTGTGCAGCCAAACTGTTCGATCCATCGATGCTCATCCGGGGGGACGGCCTGTGAAGTCAACTGTCCTCCCAACCAGTCCGTCTCCTCCGTTACGATGACTCTCATGCCAGCCTTCGCTGCCGCAAGAGCTGCCGATGTTCCTCCCAGACCTCCGCCAATCACTACAATGTCGGTATCAAGCCGATTTTGCGTCATGGTTCGTTCCCCTTTCATGCTTGTTCTAGGAATCTACTAGTTCAAAAGCAAGCCGTCCCGCACCGATGATTCCAGCGCGATTACCCAATAACGCCCGACTTACTTCCGTTTGTACTCCCAGCTGTTGTAGATGCTTTTCTAGCAAGGGCCACCAGACTTCTCCCGCGTCTGCTACCCCTCCGCCTACGATAATAGCCTCGGGATCAAGGATGACCGAGATATTGGCCAGAAGTACGGCTAAATCTGCGGTGTAATCGTCCAGTACCTGAAGCGCCTCCGGGTGACTGTGAGCGGCCTCCTTCATGATCTCGACTCCCGAGCGATACTGTATACCTGTGTATTCTCTGCCCCGGCGTAACAGTGCGCTACCTGATACATACTGCTCGGCGCAGCCCTTTTTTCCACAATTGCAAGGAAGGCCTCTTGGGAATAAAATACTATGCCCCCAATCGCCGCCGCTCCAATGAGCCCCTCGGCACAACAAACCATCTTCCATATATGCGCCACCGACGCCTGTTCCCAAGGTGAGCATGACCAAGCGTCGCTTGCCCCTCCCCGCTCCCTGCCATGCTTCTCCTAGCAAAGCGGCGTTCGCATCATTGTCAGCAACAGCACGTAAGGCGAGATTCTCCCTCGCCCATGTTACCAAGTTTGTACCTTGCCAGCCGGGGAGATTATCCGTGGCATACACGACTTCACCGCTCTCCACGTTTACTCTGCCAGCCGTAGCAATCCCTAGAGCGCCGATGTCGTTATTGCCAATGGTGCTGATGTCTCTCAAGGAGCGTTTCAGTCCTTCCACAGCTTCGGATACCCGTGAGAGTACCCAATCACGCCCGCGAGAAGCATCCGTATCCAGCCGGATTTCATCCAGCACCGCACCATCCCGTGCCACTACGGCTGCCTTCACCGATGTACCTCCAATATCGATCCCTATGACTCTGTTCACAGCATCTGCCACTACAGCGTCCTCCTTGTTGCCAAACGATATCTACAAACACGCTCTTTTACGTAAAGCTTCTATAATAGCAAGTCATATACCACAACAATAACTAACGATAGGACACAGCCTAATAGACCAGTTCTCCGCTTTAAAACCTCAATAGCTTCGTTCAATGACCGCCCTCGCTGTTTTTTCCTTCATCAGTTTGGTATGACTCGTGTACTTGCGAGCAAGTCCTTCGCAGATGAGGTCAATGACGAATAGCTGCGAGATTTTGGCTCCAATCGAACCGCCCTCGATCGGAGCTTCCTTACCTGCGGTGAGCAGCACGATATCCGCAATGGAGGTGATGGGCGATTTTGCATAATTGGTGATCGCGATAATGGTCGCGCCGTTTTGCTTGGCTTTGTGCAGCATGTCGTTCGTATCCAGCGTACTTCCCGAAACACTGATACCAATAGCCACATCTCCGGGCTTCATGGACACCGCCATCATCGACTGAATATGTCCGTCTGCCACGGCTTCGGCACGCCGCCCGATTCGTAAGAAACGGTTTTTGGCATCCTGCGCGGAAATTCCCGAAGCACCTACACCAAAAAATTGAACATAGCCTGCCTGTTCGAGACACGCTATCGCACGCCCAAGCTCTGAACGGTCCAGCAGTCCCATACTAGAGTGCAAAATATCAAGCATATTGTGATACACCATGCGGGTAATATCATGTTCGTTGTCCGGGTCGGTGTTTTCCCCACCCGTATCGGTTTTGCGATAAGTCTGGTTTTGCGCCAGGGACAGTCGGAAATCCTGATAACCTTTAAAACCGATTTTCCGGCAAAAGCGCATGACGGTCGTCTCGCCTGTACCTGCAAAATCAGCTAACTCCGTCACGGAGAAATATATGATATCTGCCGGGCGCTCCAGTACGCATAAAGCGACCTTTTGTTCCGATTTTGTTAATGAAGGAAAGTACGTATTAATTCGGTCGTTCATCTCCATAGATGCATTTCACTGCCTTCCTTGCTGCATCGGCAAACCGCTGCGTAATTAATTGGGGTCTGGTAATCGCCGAGCCTACAACCACTGCATATGCTCCCAGCCGGAATGCTTCCTCCACCTGCGCAGGCTCATGGATTTTGCCCTCCGCAATTAAAGGCACGGGAACCAGCTCCGACGCTCTCCGAACCAACTCCAGATCGGGTCCATCGATCTGAGCAGAGTAGGGCGTATAACCAGATAACGTTGTGGATACGCAGCTTATACCGAGGGAAGCGGCATGAAGCGCCTCCTCCAGTGTGGATATATCCGCCAGGGAAGCCACTCCATGGCCATGGGCGTAATCTATGAGCTGCTTCAGCTTGCATCCCCCTGGGCGCGGACGTGATGTAGCATCCAGGGCGATGATATCCGCGCCCGCGTCCACCAGTTCCTCCATCTCTCGGAGGGTGGGCGTAATATAAATATCGGAATCATCATAATCCCGCTTGATCAGACCAATGACTGGCAGGGAAAGCGCCTGTTTGATCGCACGCACATCTGCTGCGCCATTGGCGCGAATGGCCACGGCTCCGCCCTGCTGAGCGGCGCGTGCCATTTTGACCATGGAATCCGATCCGTGCAGCGGTTCATCGGGTAGCGCCTGACAGGATACGATCAGGCCGTGCTGAACTTTTGATAATACAGCTTCCATTCCCATTGGGATCACCCTCTCTCTTCGGCATGATGCCGTACGGTCAATCCGACTTCAAAGGTGCGGTTCCACGGCATATAGCAATCTGTAATTTCCACGTGGCCCTCCGGCCCGTTTACATATTCGTCGAGCGCCTGCTCCAGTCGTCCGCGAATGACCGCAGCAACCGAACCTCTCTGTCCATCGAGCATAAACTTGCTGAAGCCCAATTGTTCCACAATTCCATTATTCATGGCGGTACGCACCACAGCGCAATAACATGCATCTTCGGCGTAACGCAACGCCAGAAAATCCAGATGCTCTGTTGTAGGCCCGTAGTGGCTATACAGCATAGACTGGGCAATGACGGTTCCCAGCGTATTGGAGCTGGTGTTCCAGCCTGCATAACCTGCCAGCTCAAAAAGCAGCCCTTTTTGCTTCAAAAGTCTAAGCAGCTTAAGATCAGCTCCGTTGGCATAGCCTACATCAGCCACTGCAATGTTTTTACCTGTATGTCGCAGCATATGGGCGCCGTATTCGACCAGCTCCACCACGTTTCGGTATACATCATATCCGGCCATTGCACGCTGTTGAGATGATGCTTCTGCCATCGTGTCTCCGGGCGTGTTAGCCAACAAAATCAAATCAGCCTCTGCCGCTGAAGAAGCGATCAATCCGCCTGCCGCCATAATCTGATATTTTAACGTTTCATAAAAATAACGATCCTCAAAAAGCGGAATCACGAATGCTCCCTGCAAAGCGGACAGCCTTGGATAGACAAGCGGCACAGCATTCTTCGCCTGGTTCACCCACCGCGCCAGCAGCGTACAGCCCACTTCGTCTGCCCCCGGGTACATGTACACACTCAAATCCAGCCCAAGATCGGAAATACGATTTCTTAGCCGCTGCTGATCCTTGGCGGTATAGCCGTAGGGAGCAGAATCATCTTGTGGAATGATCATAAAATCAATGATACCCTGTGCTACCAGCTCCAGTGCGGCTTCATTGGCTTCCAGATTCACACGGCGACGGCCCAGGTAATCCTCCAGTATCTCTACAGGCAGACGTTCGTTGATGTCGGATAATTCAAGAAGCTCCTCTACGGTAGCAATTCCCAGCTCCTGACGATGCTCAATAAAGCCCTTCCTGAATATCTCGCGTCCCCAATCGGCGTAGTAATCCGGTTCTTCGTCAGCCAAAGAATATTGCGGACAACGCATAATCAGTTGAAAAGCATATAAGGTCATCTGCGGATAAAGCCGCTTGAGCCTGCGAAGTCGATTCACCTTGTCACCGACCTGCTCACTTGTCATTCCATGCAGCCGGGACGGTACGATTCCGCCGTACAGCAGCGTATCCATCGCAATAATAGCTCCATCCGCTCTCGCCGCACGTTCTTCTAGCCAAGCCCACAGTTGGGTCGTATCACCGGGGATTTTCTTTTGTCCCATCCATTCCATCGGGGGACGCTCGATTTCCAAATCTGTGCCCTGCGCCAGTAAATGAGGAAATTCATAATTACAAGGTCGTTCATCCAGCGGTACAAAAAGCACACGGGTGTTTGGCTTCACCACACGCATCCACCTCTCCTGAAAATTACCGTTATCCTAACGGCAAATGGTTATTTTCAGGGCAGCTATGCTGCCTTGGTTTCTTGATCATCAGCAAATGCTCACAAGATCAGTCGATACTTGCCTTGTTCATCCTGACCGACGTAGCCCCACCGCTCGGCTGCACGGATCGCCGGATCACTGCCGAGCCGAGCCTCTGTCTCCAGACAGGCAGTGATACAGCGCCGGAGTTCCACCACGACTTCGTCCGTCAGGGGCACAGGCCATTGCCTACCAACCACTTCCTGCGGCGTAATGCTCTCCTCGACCTGCTGCACACCGCTCTGCCGCTCGCTGCTGACCACAGCTTGGCGCAGCGTACGCCACAGATCAGCGTCCAGTTCGGCGCGTTCCAGCCACGGCGCGGCCTGTGCTACGAAGCCTACCGCCAGATCATCGGCGGGTACTTGCCGCAGGACGCTCACGGCTTGGAGCAGCCGCTCAAAGTACATATCCAGCGCCGGGATATCGCGCAATTGCAAAGCAAGGTCCACGTCCTCATACGTGCTGCCGCCCAGTCGGCTGTTCCTGTTTTGACGGCAGAAAAACATCAGTTCCTCCGCGCGCGCTCCCGCTAACTCCCGCACAGCCCAATCCCAAGAAAGTTCCGGCATGTACCGCTCACTGTTCCACATATAGTGGGACATCGTAATGAGCGTCACTTTGGAGCATTCCCACTGATTCATCGGGTTGGCTACCATACCGGTATGTCCGCAGTCTGGAAGCCCGGAATACCGCCCGCGCAGCGGATCGAGGAATAAGCGGTCACGGTCACAATCATTCACCGGGATGTTATCCCACAGCCACAGTTCATGCCCAAAGAACGCATGATTATCGCCAGCGTGCTTCCGACCGATATGCGGAGCAAACACAAAGTATCCGGTCCAGAACACCTTAATCTCCGGGTGCAGCCGCTCACGGAAATCCTTTTTGTATTCGGTATCCCAATACGACCAATATTCCGAAGGACAGACTGTCAGCGTAAATTCAGGTAGCCGCTCTGTCAGCCATGTATGCACCTTGTTCGTCAAAAAGACATGAGCGTGGCCCGAGCGGCCCAGCAATTGTCGATTTTCTCCTTTTAACACATAATCAATATCATCCATTAATATGGAAAAATGGCGCACGCCAATGGCAATCACAGCCGCCAGCTTTTCCGTCAAACTGAGGAAATCTTCATCGCTGCCAAAGCTCAGGTCGTTCCCCGGACTGATGCAGTAATGAAAATCCACCTCATGCTGATCGCAGGTTTCCTTTAAATCGCTAATCTGCGCAAACGTGTCTTCCGGGTACGGCTCCCGCCATAGCTCCCGGTGATACGGGTCATCCTTGGGAGCATACATGAATGTGTTCATCCGATGCGCAGCCATAAAACGGACGGCATCCAGCCGATCCGCCAGGCTCCATGGTTCTCCGTAAAAGCCTTCAATAATCCCTCTGACCGGAAAAGAAGGCTCATCGCGAATAGACACTACTGGCAGTGTGCATCGCTCCTGTTCGACTTGAAGCAGCAAATGCAGGGCATCCATGCCGTACTTAAGCCCTCTTTTATTAGCAGCATGGATTTCAATTCGACCTTCCTTGTGAATCTCCAAACGGTAGCCGTCTGCAACGAGCGCTCCATCGTACTCCAGTACCAGTTGCACGCTTCCCCGTGTTTCGGTCGGTACACCCGGTCCCGGAGGCAAGATCAGCTTGATCGGCCCGTCAGGGTCCAGAACGCCTTCATATTCCTGATTCATCCCAAAGCGGGAGGACAGCTCGCAAATCAAACGCGGTTCGGGTATAACCAGCTTTTCTCCACTGTCATACACGTCACGAAAATAATATTGAATCTCCTGCGTTGTTAGCCCCACACGGGAATTGGGCCGCGTTCCTTTCGCCAGCTCCATCGTAACCGTCTCCCCTTCCATTCACGGATCGTCCGTATCCGATATTTCCGTCTATCCTTTTACTGCACCCGCCAAGCCTTCCATATAATAGCGCTGTGTGAACAGGAACAAGATAATGATCGGCAGTACCGAAATCATCGTGCCCGCTGCAATCCAGCCAAAGTTATAGGCAAATTGACCATTGAGATACGTCAGCGCAGCCGCCAGCGGGTATAACTCCGTGTCGTTCAGAATAACGATAGGCCACAGGAAACTGTTCCAGAACGACATAGCCTCCAGCAAAGAAATGACGGCGAGCGCTGGCTTCACCAGCGGTAGCACCAGCTGCCACCAAATTCGGAATTCCGAAGCGCCGTCCATTTTACCGGAATCACGCACATCGGTAGGAATATGGATAAACGTCTGCCGCATCAGAAAAATGTTGAACACAGAGACAGCTCCAGGCAGCACCACACCCAAATACGTATTGCCCAGATGAAGCCCCTGAATGGTCAGGTAATGTACGATGAACGACGTATATGAAGGAATAATCATGGTGGCAATCAGTAGCGTGAACACCAGATTTTTACCCTTAAAACGAAATACAGCCAAGGGATATCCCGTCAGACTGGCGAGCACCACATTAAAAATAACGCCAAGTGCCGTAATGATCACCGTGTTCAGCATATACTTCGGAAAGTTCATAAACTGCCACACCTGAACATAATTATCAAAATCAATAAAGGTCGGGAAAATGGCGGGCGGCGTGGAGAAAATGTTGCGGCCCGGCATGAGCGATACGCTGAGCAGCCATAGGAACGGTCCCATTAAAAAGAGAGCGAGCAGCACCAGCAGTACATAGATCACCGTCATCCTTAAAACTCGCCCCAGGTTGCGCATGATGCGGCTATTTTCATTTTTCGGAAGGGGCGACTGTAGCATTTTGTCATCCTGTAGATTCATCAATAGGGATTGACACCGCCTTTCCTATTGAATCGGAATACGATAATACTGAGCACCCCAATCACTGCACCGACAATTAAACCAAGCGCCGAAGCATAACCAAAGTTAAACTGCTCCATCCCTTTTTGGAAAATATACAAGCTGGAGGTCAGCGTGGCTGTTCCCGGCCCGCCCTTGGTCAGTACATACACCTCATCGAACACACGAATAGCCGCCATGAGCGATATGAGGGTGCAGAACAGAATATAGGGTCTTAATAACGGGAGGGTAATATGGACGATCAGCCGCCAGCGGCTTGCTCCATCCACTCTGGCGGCTTCGTACAGGTCTTGTGGAATGTTCTGCAAACCAGCCAGATAGAGCATCATATAATACCCGAGTCCCTTCCACATCGTGATGAACATGAGTACATACAAGGCCAAAGAACTGTCCGACAGCCAGTGAATGTCCTTACTGATCAAGCCTGCCTGTATAAGCAAATAGTTCACAACGCTGTTATTGCCAAGCAACCAGCTCCAAATCAAGGCCACGGCTACCATCGAAGTTACAACAGGAATGTAGTAGGTCGTACGAAATATTTTAATTCCGGGTATACGGCTGTTCACCAGCACGGCCATCAGGATGGAGAAAATTTGGAGAAAGGGAACAATGAGCACGTACACTAATGAGTTCCAGATTGAAATGAGAAAATTGCGGTCCTTAAACGCTGCCTCGAAATTATCCAGACCGACATAATGGGTATCCGATATGACGGAGTAATCCGTCAATGCCAGCGGAATGCTGTAAATAATAGGCCAAAATACAAAGACGGCAAGCAATAACAGTCCCGGCGTCATAAAGGCCCAGGCCGTAAAGGATTCCGACCTCAACCATTTGATCATGCTGCATCACCACCCGATTTTGATAAATGAACAGGAGAGTCTTGATATGACTCCCCTGCTGTACCTATTGCTTTAAAATATCATTCACTTCCTGCTCCAAGGTAGTAAGCGTCTGTTTCGTGTCCGTTCCGTTCAATAAAATATTTTGAAAAGCACGCGTGACAGCGCTGTTCACGTCCTTGGCATTAGGCACACCGACCATGTAGTCTGTCGCCTTATCCAAACTTTGCGCGGATACCACTTTCGCTTGTGCTTCCAGCGATTTGTCCGACTGTGTGAAGTACGGATCTTTAATGGAATCCTTCGTGGAAGGCAACGTATTGGCTGCTTTGGAGAAAGCCGTCTGGCTCTCTGCATTCGTCAGGAAAACAGCAAACTTCACCGCTTCATTCACATGTGCAGACTTGGTCGGTACGACCAGATCCATGGAGTTGGATAACCGTACATCGGCTTTACCTGTAGGTACAGGAACGGCGATGGTGTTCTTGTATACGTCCGGCGCAGCCGTTTTGATAAAGTTGATGAACGTCGGGCCTGCCAGCTCGAAAGCAACCTGTTCACCCGCGTAATATTTCACTTGCTGTGAAAAATCAGCGTCCTCTTTGAGCACGACACCATCTTCCATCTGCTTTTTAAGATTATCAATCATGGTGACCGCTTCCGGTGTATTGAACGCCGCTGCTGTCTTTTCTTTATTCAAAATCGGAATCCCGTCTATGGCAAAAAGCTTGGATACAAGCTGCTGCACATAGCCTGCTTTGCCAATTTTTCTATTGATCTGGCGGCCCCACTCAGACAGTTCCGCCCGCGTTTTGGGCGGATGGGCAGGGTCTAATCCGGCAGCCTTTACCAACTTCGTATTCATGTAGAGCACTTCCGTGCCGGTATACCAGGGTAGTGCGTAAGCCTTGCCATTAATAACGGTAGAATTATAAATACCCTCGAAATATGCGGCCTTTTCCTCCGGAGACAAATGCTCATTCATATCCACTACAGCACCCTTGGAGCCCATTTGGCTGGCAAATTCCGTATTGAGATTTACCACATCCGGACTGCTGCCGCTAGCGATACTCGTCAACAGCTTGTTGGTCACTGCGTCATAAGGGTAATCCTTCCAGTCAATTTTGACATTGGGATTCTTCTCCTCATAATCGGCAATCACCCGATTGAAATACGGGGTGAATGTAGGCTGTAGCGCAATGGTCCAAAATTGTAGTGTCACTTTTCCTCCGTTTACGTTGTTCGGGTTTGAGCCTCCGCCGCCGCAACTGCTTAGCAGCACAACCAGCGCGAGCATGGAAACAAGCAATCGTAACCTGCCTTTCGCTTTCTTCGTCACATGGTGACCCCCTTATTCTTAGTTGATTAAGGCAAATTATAGCAGAAATACCGTTAGAGAAGGAACGTTTTTTCAATAAAATAAATTCAGAAGGAATAATTTTTCTTTTATTAGGCATCAAAAAGACGCCTCCGTTAGCAGAGACGTCTTTTTGATCATTGACCTGTTGAAGGTTCAAGTCTATTTAATAATACGGGGCCATGAATACGTACACGAGTACCCCGGTCAAGCTGACATACAACCAGATCGGCATGGTCCAGCGTGCAATTTTACGGTGTTTCGCCACCTGCATCGTCCATCCCCACACAACTGTGAACAGGGCTAGTGGTACGATAATGGCAGCCAGTATGCTGTGTGAAATCAGCAACGTAAAGTAAATCGGCCGAATAATACCCACCCCGCCAAATTTTGCAGTGTCCGGCGAAATATAGTGGAAGGTCAGGTAGGAAAACAAAAATAAAACAGTGCTGGCGAAGGCCAGTAAAACAAATGTTTTATGCACTTTGACGTTCTTCTTGATAATGGCAACCAACGCCGCCACCAGAAAAATAAACGTGAAACTGTTAAAAATCGCATTCAACCTCGGGAAAATGGTGATATCGAAGCTAACACTACCCTGGTATCCAATCGGCGAAAAGAACAGCAGCAAAATAATCACGTTGGCTATGATGGAAACGGTGATAATCAAGGCTGTGAAATTACGTTTGCTCGTTGGAACGTACTGCTTGTCCTCACTCGCTTTATTCATAATGAGCGTCTCCTTCGTTTAAATTCAAACTTTTCGTTTTCGGTTGTGATAATAACCATACTATATTATATAGAACCTGAGGACGGCCTGTGAAGTGACAACAGTATGAACAATTTCACAGCCGAAGATTTGAAAATGTGCTTTAGCATCTTAGAATAACCATTTTCTTAACATATCAATAATAGAATACGGCCATTTCAGGGGCTTTATACACGCAAAAAAACACCGGGAAGGCCTGAATACCTGTCCCGATGTTGTGGTGTTTATGCACTTGTGGCGCGAGCGTTCCCCTTGTTTACTGCTGCCAGACGTCACTATATTCTTGATGACGCTTGAACAGGGCCAGTGCGTACGAGCAAGCGGGAACGACCTTTTTATGCTGATCCCTCGCCATTTGCACGACTTTGTCAATCAGCTCCTTGCCGATCTTTTGCCCCCGCAGCTTTTCGGATACAAATGTATGGTCAATGACCAAGGAATGGTCATCTATGGATTTATAGCCTACTTCCGCAACCACCTGTCCATCATCCACCATGACTACCGCATGGTCCTCCTCGCGAATTTGTCTCATGAAACCGAGCCCCTTTCTGCCGACGATTAGATATCCTTATCATTCCCCGATTTGAGGTCCAACGAAACATCTCATACATAAAAAGAAGCCTGTCGTCGACACTATCCTTATTCCAAAAAGGCGAGGCGAGGTGTTGTATTTGCGTTCGGAGATGAAACCCGTTATCCCGTTTGAACCTGTGCAAAGTGAACAAATCCCTACGGAGGGCCTGTGGCGGTACGAAATAAAATGGGATGGCACGAGAATTTTGACATATCACAATCAGGATAGCACACGTCTGTTTAACCGGAAGCAGCATGAACGAACGCTTTTATATCCTGAACTCGCTTCATTTTCCTCATATTGCCAGGCTGAATCGATAATTCTGGACGGGGAAATGATCGCACTGGGAGCCGATGGGAAGCCCTCGTTCCATGAGATTATGCGACGCGACCTGATTCGTCGAACAGATCGGATTCAAGCGGCTTATGAAGCTGTGCCTGCTACGTACATGCTGTTTGATATCGTGTATCTGAATGGAGAATGGGTTCACCGTAAACCGCTAGCAGAAAGGCTCGAATTATTGCATCAGGTCATCCTGCCGAATGAACGGGTTCAACTGGCGCCTGCACATCCTGATGGACAAGCTCTGTTTCAGGTGATGCGCAGCGAAGGGATGGAAGGTATGGTATGCAAACGTTTGGATAGTCCTTACACATTTGGCGGGAAGGATGGGCGATGGGTCAAGGTCAAGAATTACGGCGATAGCATCGCTGTTATTGGAGGCTACACTTTAAACGGAGGCGTCATCAATGCTGTGTTGCTGGGGCTGTACGACAAGCAAGGAGGGCTGCGCTACATTGGACATGCAGGCACAGGGAAGCTTACGCGAGAGGACTGGCGTCAGCTTACGGAGCGACTGAGACCGCATACCATTTCAGCGCGGCCTTTTGTCAATGAGCCGGAACGTCATCGGGATGCAATATGGGTACAACCTATGTATACCGCCAAGGTTCAATACAGTGAGTGGCGATGGCAGGAAGGGCGTACCCTCCGTCAGCCCTCTATACAGGCTTTTGTAAATCAGGACGCAGGGCAGTGCATTGGACCTTGGTCATGATAAGTTGGGCAAATATATTTTAAAAAAAGCGGAATAAAGTTTGTATAAATCATTGCAACCAGTGGTTAATTAAATTACAGTTAACTAATTAACTACATCGAGGTGGATCGCATGTTCTTTTTCTTGGACTCCGAAATTCGTCAACTGGCCTATAATCTGTTTCCAGGTGGCAATAAACCGATTGGTGTTTTGGTAGAGCTATTTTCTATAACGTATGAAATTCGTAAAGGCATGGAGAAACGTTCACGTGAATTCGGGCTCTCCTATGGGCAATATATAGCACTTTGTGTGCTTTCTGCGCAAAGAGACGAAATGTCATCCCCTTCTGCATTGGCTGAGAAGATGGGTGTAAGCCGGGCAGCGATCAGTTCCATGGTCATTTCCCTTGAACAAGATGGCTACATTAACAAATACGATGATCCGAATGACAAGCGTGGCATCTTTGTTTCTCTGAACGATAAAGGAAGAGGCAAGATCAATCAAATGGATCCTTTTTTCATAGGACTGGCCTCACGCCTGATGTCGGACTTTAGCGAGTCGGAAATCTGCCAGTTTGAAACCTATCTGTCACGCGTACGGTCTGCATTTGAAGATGTAAAAGGTTCGCGTCTAACTGATCCCAGGGAGGGAGGAGAAAAATGGTGGGAAGACTGAAACAAAGGCTGTTCGTCAAGCTTGCGCGTATTTCCGCTGGCAGAATGGTGGCGGCGTCTGATTTCAAGCCATCTCATTCTCCGAAGGTGCACCGGGAAGAACGAATCATCCCCACTTCTGTAGGTGACTCCAGGGTACTTGTATATGAGCCTGCCAACCGGACTGGCGATCCACTGCCTGTATTCGTCAATTTTCATGGTAGCGGCTTTGTGATGGGCAGTGCAGAAATGGATGATGCCTGGTGCCCGGTCATTGCCGAACGTGCCAATTGTGTCGTCGTTAATGTCGATTACCGCTTGGCCCCGGAGCATAAATTCCCTATTCCGTTACAGGAGAGCTATGATGTTACCAAATGGTTGTACAAGCATCCTGATGTACTGAACGTCAATCCCCAGCTCATTGCCGTCGGAGGACATAGTGCGGGCGGAAACCTTGCCGCAGCGATTTGTCTAATGGCCCGGGATCGCAAGGAATTTCCCATCGTATATCAGGTGTTGGATTATCCTCCTCTGGATATCGCCACCGATCCGAAGCTGAAGCCTCAATTCGAGCAGGCGATTCCGCCGCGTATCGCAAAAATTTTTAATGACAGCTATTTGCACACGTCGGATGAGGCACGAAACCCGTTGGTTTCGCCTGTTTATGCAGAATCACTACATAATCTTCCACCTGCACTGATTATAACCGCCGAGCTGGACTCCTTGGCCGACGAAGCCGAGTTATACGCCAAACGGCTGATTGAAGCGGATGTACCCGTGACCTATAAAAAATATATGGGCGCTGCCCATGCCTTTACACATAGCGGTGATCTCGCCCTAGCCGAGAGCGCCTGGCATTTGATGAGTGATCAGTTGAAAATGGCCTTTGAATTTCGCATCGGAGATGTACTGTCGGAACTAAAGAAATAAAAAAAGAAGCCCCCCGCCTCCGCTGCTATAATGCAGTGCTGGATTCAGGTGGCTTCTTTTGTATTGTAGCCTGCTTCCGAATTACAAACTGTTAAAAGCGTCTGTCAATACAGGTACGATCTGCGATTTGCGGGATACGACACCTTTCAGAACGGCTTTATTGTCGTCAAGCTGCACATTGTAGGCTTTTTCGACCGCTTGTGCATGGCTTCCCAGCGCAATACCAATGGAATCACTGTTCACAATATCTGTTACGACGAACAGGAACAGGTCCAGGTTTTTAGCTGCAATTGTTTGGGACAGCGCCACTTCCAGCTCGGACTGACGGGACAGCACGTCGTTCACATCTACCGCGTTCACTTGCGCAATTTCCACTTTGCGTCCGTTCATCTGGAATTCCTTCGCATCCAGACTCACCAACTGCTCAATCGAGTGACCGCTCAGATCAGCTCCTGCTTTCAGCAGATCAAAACCGTAGCTATCTGCATCCACACCAGCGATTTCAGCCAGTTCACGGGCAGCAGCTACGTCTTGGTCGGTGCAGGTTGGGGATTTGAACAACAGGGAATCGGAAATGATCGCGGACAGCATCAGACCTGCGATTTCTTTCGGAACCGCTATCCCGTTTTCCTTGTACAGCTTGTTCAAAATCGTGGCTGTGCAGCCTACAGGCTCAGCGCGGAAGTACAACGGCTGGCTTGTTTCAAAGTTAGCGATCCGGTGATGGTCGATGACTTCAGTTACACGCACTTTGTCAATGTCAACCGCGCTTTGCTGGCGTTCATTATGATCGACCAGAATAACGCTGTCTGTTTCCGCAGCAACCTGTTCAACCAGACGCGGCGCACTCACTTTAAAATAATCCAGTGCATACTGCGTTTCCCCGTTTACCTCGCCCAGACGAATCGGCTCCACGTCCGCACCCAGTTTGGTTTTCAAGTCTGCATAAGCAATAGCTGAGCAAATAGTATCCGTATCCGGATTTTTATGCCCGAAAATCAATGTTTTTGCCAACATAATCGACTCCTTTGCATTAAGCATTTTATATCCTCATAAAATATCAACAATTCCAATGCAGATTATATCATTAAATCTCGTATTCTCCCATTCCCCTTTGAATGATTTCAAAAGTAATCTATTGACACTCCCTCAGCTAGAGCAGTGGGATTCTTGAGTGATTACCGCGTCCTCTGTCCATTTCTGTTTTGAACAATCCTCAAGATGAGGCTGTGCCACCAGCCCTCCTAAGACAGTACATTTAGTATCTTAGGCTGATAGACTTTTACCATCTACCACAGGTGCATGAATAATATTTATTGCACCGACTCTATCTCTGTGAGAATGAAATCCACAGATGCATGCATATAATCTATCTTTAGCTTTATTTAATTTCTTGCACACTGGACACGTTTGAGATGTGTATTTTGGATTTACGTACTCCACTTTGATTCCAGTAAGGTTTGCTTTATATTCAATACATTGAGCTAAGCGATAGAACGACCAAGTATGCAGATTTTTCTCGTTTTTACGACTTGTTCTTGTCGAATTTCGTATATTTGTTAATTTCTCCAATCGAATAGTAGACACCTCATTTTTAACTGCAAAGTTAATAATTTGCCTACTTACCTTATGGTCTTTATCTTTCATCCAGCGTTGCTCTTTATGATTTAAATTTCGAATGGCATTTAATTTTTTCTTCTTACCTAACTCTTTTCTTTTAGATCTAAACTTTCGTTTCATGTATTTGTTTTCTCTGCCGTTGCCAAAGAATCGCGTCTTATTATCATCTGTTACAGCAACAGCAGGAACTTTTAATCCCAAATCGATTCCAATGATTTTTTCACCATGATTAGTTGGTGTTATCTTTGTTATTGAAATCTGTGCAAACCATTTATTTGACTTTTGTATTATCCGCATCATTCCCATTTTAACATCCTGTAGCAAAGATTGATCTCTACTCGATATAAAAGCCTTACAGATAATCCTTTTCGATTTACCTTCTTTCATGACGGGGAAGGATAGGCTCTCGTCGCCAATTTTATAATTTTGATTATTTACATAGTAGACGGGCTTTTTGAGTACGGATCTGATTTTTTGTTTTTTGAACTTACTGAATACACTTTTTGCATCCCGTATCGCTTGATTGCAAACGGCAGAGGGGAGATTAGCCTTTACATTCTTTGTCGTCCATGTGGGAAACGCTCCAACCTCAATGGCATGGTCAACAATACTATTCACGGTTTTTACATATTCTTCACTCTGTTGTTCTAACAGATTAATGTATTCAGGATAAATACGAATAGACATCGTTATCGTTTGCACCATTTCACCCCCTTGTCTTTTGTTCTTCAACATAACGTTTGATTGTTTCGCTTGAAACATTCCCTGCTGTACTAACAAAATATGATCGTGTCCACAAACTTGGCATACGACTGAGATGAGTGAATTCTTCTCTGAGCTGTTTTGAAGTTAACCCCTTGATTTTTGCCATAATATCTGCTGGACTCAATTGTGGCGGTACATTTAAGAACAAATGGGCATGATCTTTATCTGTTTCCATCGCTAGTATAGCTACATTAATGTTTGTACATATTTGGATAACCAATTCTTTAAAGCGCTGCTCAACTTGCGAATTTAAAAAAATCTTTCTTCTGTATCGCGGACAGAATACGAAGTGATAATGGATTAATGAAACAGTAGTTTGAGTTCTTCTATATTCATTGTTCATATTTGAATTGTAGCAGTTTTATATGTGTACTTCAACAAAATATCCGCTTACATCCCACCCTTAAAAGGGTCGGCTTCCTCGCTCATTAAATCTATTAAATTCATAACATTTCCATGGAATATGCACGTGAAGTTAACCTTATTTTTTCTAAAAATATAAAAAATATATAGTAATATATCCCACTAACATGGTAAGATATTCCTCAAAACTGGCAAGTTAGTCACCAGTGGTCAATTCTATCATTTGAATCTTGAGGGAGGCGTGAGAACTTCGACAGTGGCTTCAAATCCTAGTATGTAGACAAATCATATTTTGATTGAAAAGAGGGAAATCTTTGAAAAAGCCGATCATTTTGAGAAAAATTCCTGTCGTAACACTCGCTCTTGCCTTGACGGTAAGCTTGTCTCTTCCATCTGTCAGTTCTGCTGCTACCGTAGACCTGCAAACCCGTTCATTTTTAGAAGCACAGGAAGCTTTGACTTCCGAAGCAACACCGGCGTTCATTTCGCCAGAGCTGAGTACCACTTCCTCCCAGCAGGTCAGAGTCATCGTACAGCTTGATGGCGAACCGCTAGCCGTGGACAAATATGCGGCACAGTCGGGCAATCAGACTTTCACAGCTCGATCCGAACAAAAAGCGGAATCCGCTATCGTCAATGAGCAAACAACGTTCGTGGATAGAGCGGCAGAGCACAGCATTCCCCTTCAGGTGAATTACCAGTACAACACGGTACTTAACGGTTTGGAGGTTACGCTTCCAGCCAATAAAATTCCGGAACTGGCAAAACTGCCAGGCGTAAAATCCATCCACGAAAACAAAACGTACTATTCCATCCCCGTACAGGACCCGCCGACACTCACCGCCAGCGAAGCAACGTATGATAACGCACCGCTGGATCAGATTGGCGTTCCTGAAGTCTGGGCCAAAGGTTTGACAGGCGAAGGGATTAAGGTCGGGGTTATTGATACCGGGATCGATTATGAGCACCCGGATTTGAAAGCAGCTTACAAGGGTGGATATGACTCTTTTGAGCAGGACAACGATCCATACGAGGAGCCCTTTCTTGAAAAAGAGAATGACCCGTACGGCACAGGTTTTGCCGGAACAACTCACGGTACGCACGTGTCCGGTACGATTGCTGGCCAGGCCGCTAATAAAACGGCAGATATTGTACAAAAGGGTATTGCCTATAAATCGGACTTATACGTATATAAAGTGCTTGGACGCAATACCAAAACCGGGCGTTCCTCCGGTTCCTCCGCACAGGTCATTGACGGTATTGAACGCGCTGTCAAGGATGGCATGAACGTGATTAACCTGTCCCTCGGCTCAGACTCCGAGAAGGACCCGAACTCCCCGGACTCCATTGCCATTAATAATGCGGTGCTTTCCGGTGTAGTTGCTGTCATTGCGAATGGTAATGCGGCACAAGACGGGAATTATTATTATTCGATGGGTTCCCCTGCATCATCTCAGTTGGCGATTTCTGTCGGTGCTGCCACTTCGCCGAGCAAAAGCTTCTCTGGCACAGCTTCAGTTACCCGCGACTCCTATTGGGAAGCGAATGGTGAATTGAAGAAAACAGTAACCGCCGATGCTTATGCGCATTACGGGTTTAATCTGATGGGCTGGGGGACAGGCCAAGAGGATTTTGCTTCAATTCTGGGAACTGCCCCTTATGAACTGGTATATGCAGATTTGGGGCAGCCTGATGATTTTGAAGGAAAAGATGTAGCCGGAAAAATTGTCCTCGTGTCACGTGGAAGCCTGACATTCGTGGATAAAATTGCAAATGCAAAAGAAAACGGCGCAAAAGCCGTAATCATTTTTAACGGGAGAGCAAAAACGACTGACATCACGCAGGCTGATTTGACAGACTCCATTCCGAGTCTAGATAGCTACGTAAACGCTAACCAGGGCGACAGCTTTGATTTTATTCCGACCTTTGATATGAAAGGTAAGGAAGGTCGCGCGCTGGCTAAACAACTCGTCGACAACGCCGGAGAAAAGTTCTCCGTCTCCTTCGGAGAGAAGTTTATTCGCACAGATAATGCAGGCAATACGATGGCTGGATTCAGCTCCCGTGGGCCGAACGGCGACGAACTGCTTAGCATCAAGCCGGATGTGAGTGCACCGGGGGTCGGCATTTTGTCAACCTATCCTGCTTTCGCCAAGTTCTATCCGGATGCCTCTTATGATCATGCTTACAAACGAAGCAACGGAACCAGTATGGCTTCTCCGCATGTAGCCGGACTTGCTGTATTGCTAAAGCAGCAGCATCCAAACTGGACGCCGTTCGATATCCGTGCCGCTCTGGCGAACACGTCGGATACGCTTTACGATGAGGCTCAAATCCAATACGATGTGTATTCCCAAGGTGCAGGACTTGTAAACATCGCCAATGCGATTCAGACCCCAGCCCTGCTGGAAACTGTTGAAAAAATTACGATTCTCGATAAGAACTTCAATCGGCAGGAGGTCGTGAACTACAATCCTTCCGCCAGCTTCGGGGTGTTAAAGCCAGGCAGTGATGCGAAGCAAATTCAATTGCAGCTTAAAAATCTGTCCGCAAACAGCGTACAGTATGAAGCCAGCTACATTTTGCATGATCATGTAACCTCTGATCCTGCCAAGCCCGTTGCCACGCCTGACGTGAGCAATATTGCTGTTCAGTTGCAAGGTGTTGGCACGAATGGGGCAATCTCGGCAGAAGCGGGTAAATCCCAACCGTTCTTCCTGTCCGTACAGCCAAGCTCAAGTGCAGCTACAGGCGTGTATGAGGGAGAAGTCATCCTGAAAAGCGCCGGACTACCTACATTGCATCTGCCGTTCGTCGTTCATGTTGGCAAGGAAAATCCGACTACAGGCTTCGGCTTGCAGGATCTGAGTATAACCAACCCGGTTATTTACCCGAATCGTACAGGTGCCCAACGCTCAACAGATCTTGCTTTCCGCCTGACCACGGATAAAACAAACCAAATTGCTCTCTATGTATATGGCATAGATGATAAATTAATTGGTCTTATTAATGGAATTATGACTTCCAAGGAACAAGGAGTTAACGCTCGTCTCAAACAAGGAGTGTATGCTTTCAAAGGCATTGACGGAAGCTATGTCGAATACGATGCCAACGGAAAACCTGTTCTGGATGCCAGCGGTCAGCCCGTTATTCAGCATTTGAAGGACGGTGTGTATAAGCTGGAGGTTAATTCGCCGGAACTGAATGCGAAGGGCGAAGTCGAGACCAATACTGACGGCCCTAAATTTTTCACCGCTATGAAGGCCATTCGCATCGACAATAGTGCCGCTTCCGGTAGCGGTGGAGGCAGTGGTGGAGGTGGCGGCAGAAGCAATACTACACCTTCCGCTTCAACCACCACATCCACCCCTGTCGCTACATCTGCACCTTCACTTCAATCCGTAGTGAAGCAAGGACAGGCGGTAAAAGCGGTAGCCACAACCGTCGTGGTTAACAATAATGTACAGTCGCTGGCTGTAACCGATGCAAACTTACAGACAGCTATCACAGCAGCGGGCTCCAGCCCAGCAGCCATTGTCCTGTCGGCCAGCAGTCAAGCAGGTCAAACGACCAAAGCAGCGCTGACTTCCGCCCAACTGACAACGCTGGGCAAGGCTCCGGCAGGAAGCAGCCTGATCGTGAGCAACACAGGAGCTTCCCTGGCTTTGCCGATATCCGCACTGAAAAATACTCCTGCCGGTGCAGGCATTGAAGTGGTGATCAGCAGCCAGGCACAGGAAAGCAATACATTTACGAGCAAGCTGAAAGGGTCAACTGTGATTGGCACCCCTGTAGGGTTTGAAGCTAATGTTGTCACTGGCGGCAAGAGCGAACCGCTTAAGGTTGCGCCAGGACAGTTCATTAGTCGTTCCTTCACCGTACCTGGCCAAATTGAGTCGAATACAGCCGGTGTTCTCTATACAGCTAACGGAAATGTCTACCCGGTTCCATCCGTCTTTACCAAGCAGGCAGATGGATCAACAGTCGTTAAGGTAAGCCGTCCGGGCTTCTCGACGTATGCAGCGGCGACTCGTCCCGTTAGCTTTGAAGATATTTCATCGTCGTATGCTCAATCCGAGATTCAGTCGCTTGCGAACAAGCTGCTGATCAACGGCACTACAGACACGGCCTTCTCACCGAAGAAGAACGTGACACGTGCGGAATTTGCAGCCTTGGTAACCCGGGCTCTTGGCCTGACACCGGGTACTGCCGCACCATTCGGCGATATTCCAGCAGGTAGCTGGTATTCCGGCGATGTGGCAGCCGCTTACGAGGCCGGATTGATCACAGGTCGCAGCGGCGACAAGTTCGATCCGAACGCTAACATCAGTCGTCAGGAAATTGCAGTCGTGCTGAGCAAAGCAGTAGACCTGCTTCAGATCAAAGCATCTGTCGATGGCCCTGCGCGCACACCGTATCATGATGCTTCATCCTTCGCAGGCTATGCCAAGGATAGCATTGAAAAAGTGAGCGCAGCAGGCATTATCAACGGGGCAACCATCAAGGGCTCCTCCTACTTCCAGCCGAACGCGCCTACAACGCGTGAAGCATCTGCCAAGGTGCTGCATGTGCTTTTACAAAAGGCTGCATTGATTAACTAATCCAAACAGCCTCCCGAGCCGCGTTATAAATAACGTTGCCGTTCGGGGGGCTGTTTTTATGTTATACCATAATTTACAATGTTATACGGCCCCCGCTAACGGCAGCGTAACCTTGAATACACTACCTTCTCCCTGCGTACTTGCAGCGGTGATTTTTCCGCCGTGTGCTTCCACAATGGACTGTGTAATCGCCAGACCGAGACCGGCTCCGCCCGAGCTGCGTGTACGTGACTCATCTCCACGGTAAAAGCGTTCAAAAATCCGCTCCAACTGCTCTTTGCTCATACCTGGCCCGTTATCACGAATCTGAATATCCGCCAGCTTTTTCCCGGCAGACAAGTTTACATGGACCACCCCTCTTTCCATATCCGTATGCTGAACAGCATTATGAAACAGATTGAGCATGACCTGCTTGATTTTATCCCCTTCCGCCAGCACTCGCACACCCGCCGTCATATCAAAAATCACTCTTCGTTTACCCGCCAACATCAGAAGCTGCGGCTTCATTTCCAGCAGCAACGCATCCAGCGACATATCTTCCAGCTTCAGCTGCGGCGTCCGGTCCAGCTTAGCCAGCAACAGTAAATCGGAGACAAGCTTGTTCATCCGTTTGGATTCTCCATACATACTCTCCAGTGCAGATTGAAGCTGCTTTGGATTAGATGCGGCTCCACGAAGCAGCACCTCCAAGAACCCGTGAATCGAAGTGAGCGGGGTGCGCAATTCATGGGAAGCATCCGCAATAAACCGTCTCATCTGCATCTGTAACTCGCGCTCGGCAGCAAATGAATGCTCCAGCCGTTCCAGCATCCCATTAAAGGATACCGCCAAGCGGTCCACCTCATACTGCCCCTGCTCTGCGTCAAAGCGCTCGGCCAGATTGCCCGCATCAATGCGTTTGACCGCCTCGACCATCCTCGAAAGGGGCACCAACGTTCGCCGCAGCACAGGAAGCATGAGCGCCAGACCAATTGCGAGCGCAATCAGAGATAACAAAATGAAGGTACGTAGCTGGTTAATCAGTTGCTCCTGCATGGAAGTTGTGGATACGCCCATTTGAAGTAAACCTGACGAACGGTCAGGTGGACCGAGCGGACGGAATACGACCAGTTGCTCGTTCCCTTGTGCATCCGTGAGCAATTGATAGTCATGACGCATGCGCCTGTTCTGCTGCATCGAATTATACTGCTGAGTGGTGAGACGCGGTGGCGTAAGTCCATTTTCGCTGGACAAGCTCAAGAAGGTTCCGTCTTTACCTATGGAAGCGAGCGACATATCCGGCCAAAATAGAAACGGCCCCGGTCGATCATCCCTCCGATTGGTTCCTTCTTGGGGAGTGGAGCCTCCGCTCTTCTCTTGCGAATTCTTAATCAATAAATCGGCAGGAATTGAACCTAATTGCGTTCCCATCGCATCCGCCCGACTGCGGTACAGAAAATCTTTCATAAGGAAATATTGCAGAAAGCCGATCAATACGAGCAGCAGAGCCAAAATGAGTAACGTTCTGGCTAAAAGCTGGGACCGGAGAGAACGGAGCGCAGTTCTTCTCCGGCTTTTCCCCCTCGCCTTCATAGCAAATCCACCCGGTACCCGACACCACGCAGCGTACGAATGACCCGATGCTCCTTATCTTTGAGCCTTTCACGCAAGGAGCGGATATACACCTCGACAATATTATCCTCGCCCCCAAAATCGTACCCCCATACCCGATCCAGGATGCGACTTTTACTAAGGACAATCCCGTTATTCAATACCAGAAATTTCAATAGTTCATATTCGGTAGGCGACAGTTCCAGCACCTGATTTTGGTAGCGAATTTCCTTGCGGCGATCATCCACCTGAAAGGGCCCGTGAACCACTTCTCCAAGCAGATCGGGAAACTGATTACGCAGACGTGCTTCAATCCGGGCCAGCAGTTCATTAAAACTAAAGGGCTTCACGACATAATCGTCCGCGCCCAGTTTTAATCCTTTTACCCGATCATCCACATCATCCTTGGCTGTCAGCATAATGACTGCAATGTTATCCTCCGTCTCCTTGAGACTTTGGCATACCTCAAAGCCGTTCATTTCAGGCATCATAACATCCAGCACCGCAACATGCGGGCGAAACTCTTTTGCTAAATCCAGTGCATCACTGCCGTTTTCAGCTGTTTTAACCTCATACCCTTCATTAATCAGCCCAAGCTCCAAAAATTGCAAAATGTGTGGCTCATCGTCCGCTAGCATAATTTTAACCCCGTGTATCGGATTCATCGGTTATCTTCCCTTTCATGAAACCACTTTTTTTCTTAATAAAAGAACGATTCATTTTCACCTGTATCTAATATAACTGAATTTTTACGTAAAAAAAGCATCCCTATCCAGCTTTCAGCTAACATTCAGGGAGCGCTCATAACCATTTCAGCTACGTCAGGCATGATAATAGCAAGCCGGTAGTTCACCGGGCCCAAGATCGGAAGTGGCTGATCATTCCGCAGTCCTGAAGATAGCGGCTGGAACAAACGGAATAAATACAAAGAATTTTCACAGGGAGTGGAATGTACATGATTAAGAAATGGTTTAAGAGCAGGGCGGACGTCCCCCTCATCATCATCATGCTGATATCCGCGATTTTGAACGGATACAACATCTGGCAAGACAAATATGTTAACACCTATTACACGACGGCCGTAGCGAGCATGCTACAAAGTTTTCACAACTTCTTCTTCGCATCACTCGATTCGGCCGGATCGGTAACGGTGGACAAACCGCCTGTAGTGTTCTGGATTCAAACGGTCAGCGCCTACATTTTCGGACTTCACGGCTGGAGCGTTATCCTGCCGCAAGTACTGGCGCAAGTCGGATCGGTATTGCTCATTTACCTGCTCGTCAAGCCGAGCTTCAGTACGATGGCCGCTCGATTGGCTGCCTTCGCAATGGCAATCACACCGGTAGCAGTAGCCGTCAGCCGCACGAACAACATCGACGCGATGCTGGTTTTCACGCTGCTGCTCGCAACATGGTTGCTGTTCAGAGGGATTAGAAACCACAAATGGGGGCCGATCCTCTGGGCTTTTACAGTCGTAGGTATCGCCTTTAACGAAAAAATGCTTCAAGCCTATATGGTTGTTCCCGCTTTGGGACTCTTCTACCTGCTGGGCTCCAAGTTTAACTGGAAGCGAAAAGCGATAACACTGGCAGCATCGGCAGCCGTGCTCATGGCTGTGTCGCTCTCCTGGGCAGTCGTGGTGGACTCCACTCCGGCAGACCAACGCCCTTATATGGGAAGCAGTGGTACGAACTCCGTGCTGAATTTGGCCTTTGGCTATAACGGCCTCTCCCGTCTGACGGGAGACCGAGGAACAGGCGGCGGCGCTGGTGGTGGTCAACGCTCGGAGTGGAGACAAAATGCTTCAACCAGCAGCAATACCAATTCGGATCAAGCTCAAGCAACTACATCAACGGATAGCACTACAACAGGCGCTTCCAGTACCGACGGCACATCATCAGACGGCAACGGCGCTGGTGGCCAAATGCCGACGGGCGGATTTGGCGGTAACGGTCAAGGCGGTCCTGGCGGTGGTCAGGGTGGACCGGGTGGAAATTCCGGTGGTGGCATGTTCGGCACTGGTGAAAAGGGACCTTTACGGTTGTTCCAATCTGCCCTGTCAGGTCAGGCCAGCTGGCTGCTCCCATTCGCATTGATTGCTTCAATTGGTCTGCTTGCAAGCATTCGACGCCGTAATATCACGCAAAAACACAAAGAGGTCATCTTCTGGCTGGCCTGGCTGATTCCCGTAGCTGCATTTTTCAGCGTAGCCGGTTTCTTCCATCATTATTACCTGATTATGCTCGCACCACCAATTGCAGCGCTCTTTGGAGCCGGATTCGTGGAATTATGGGAGCAATATCGTGAGCGTTCCGGCTGGCTCTCCTGGCTGTTACCCGCAGCGGTACTGGCAACCTCGGTATTTAGCTGGTTCGTCCTGCAAAATTACAACGACACCATTGGCAGTGGCTGGTCCATCGCCGTATTGATCCTCGGTATCATCGGCACGGTGCTACTGGTAGTAGCACGATTGAAATCCGAGAAGTTCACGAGATATGCCATCATTGCAAGTGTACTCGCAATGTTCATCGGCCCTGTGTACTGGGCGTTGACGCCAATTACCTACGGGGGGAACAGCATGATTCCACAAGCCGGACCGACACAATTTGGCGGCGGTGGAGGCGGTGGCGGAATGCCGGGAGGTAATTTTGGCAACCGAGGCCAGGGTGCAAATGGGCAAGCAAATGGGCAAAAAGCTGAAGGAACTCAAACGAATAACCAAACCAATAATGCAGAGCAATCCAGCTCTGATGGTATTACTTCAAGCACAGGAACAAGCACAGACAGAGAACAGAGATCTTCTACCCGCTCCAGAGGAATGGGTGGACCAAACGGTAGTCAAAGCTTGGACAGCAAAACGCTGAGCTATTTGCAAAAGCATAACACAGGTGAAACCTACCTTTTCGCAGCAAGCAATTATTCAACAGCCGCTCCTTACATGATTGAAGCTGGACAAAAAGTGATTATTATGAACGGCTTTGTATCCTCCGATCCGGTGTATACCGTCGATAAGATCAAGGCACTGGTAGAAAGCGGTCAAGTGAAATACTTCATGATCTCTGGTGGAGGCGGCGGTGGACCGGACAGCGGTAACTCCGAAGTCACAGCATGGATCAAGGAACACGGCAAAGTGATTCCTACAGATGAATGGAAAACAACAACTGGCGAAACCAGTACCAATGCTGAAGCATCCAACAGCGGAAGCGACACCACGAACAGCAACTTGAACGCTCAGGATGGTCAAGGTGGACCTGGCGGAGATGAACGTGGCGGAAGCGGTACATTATACGAAATCACAATATAAATGAGGAGGAACTACCAATGAGTGAACAAATCCGTTATTCCATAGTTATTCCGATGTACAACGAGGAAGCCGTCATTACCGAAACCTATCGGCGGCTAAAACAAGTCATGGGCTCGATGGGCGAGCCCTACGAGCTGATATTCGTAAATGACGGCAGTTCGGACCGCAGCGTCCAGTTGATCAAGGAATTCAGTCTCAGAGACGATACCATTGTATTGATTGATTTCTCCCGTAATTTCGGTCATCAGCTAGCGATTACCGCCGGGATGGATTATGCGGTGGGAGAGGCGGTCGTCGTTATTGACGCCGACCTCCAGGACCCGCCGGAGCTGATCGTAGAGATGGCCAACAAGTGGAAGGAAGGCTATGAGGTAGTCTACGCCAAGCGGTTGAAACGCAATGGCGAAACTCGCTTCAAAAAGTGGTCTGCCAGCCTCTTCTACCGTGTACTGAAAGCATCAACGGATATTAATATCCCGGTAGACACCGGCGATTTCCGCCTGATGGACCGCAAGGTAATAGACGAATTGAAACGGCTGCCGGAAAATAATCGGTTTGTCCGTGGACTCGTTAGCTGGATCGGCTTCAAGCAGACGGCTGTTGAATATGAGCGCGATGAGCGGCTCGCAGGCGAAACCAAGTATCCGCTGAAACGCATGATCAAGCTCAGTCTGGACGGAATCACATCCTTTTCCATTAAACCGCTCAAGCTGGCAGGTTATATCGGCGCACTTCTATCCATGTCCGGCTTCCTGTATCTGATGTACGTATTGTTTCTCAACTTTTTCACCGATTCCTATGTCATGAAGGGCTGGTCTTCCATGATTAGCATCAGCCTGATCTTTGACGGAGTGATCCTGATCATTCTCGGTATTATCGGTGAATATATCGGACGGATTTATGACGAAACCAAAGCCCGTCCGCTCTACATTGTCCGTGAACATCTGGGTGGACAATACGAAAATGGCCCAACACATGCCATGAAGGCCCCTGAACAACGCGAATCCCTGTACATGCAAGGTTCCCGTGACAGCCTGATATCCGCCAGCCGCACCGTACGCGGCAACAGCGCGGTATATACCGGACCTAAATCCGGTCACGGAGCATAACCCATGAAAAGCCGCATGGCCCAGATACTCCCTATGATCCGTTTTGGCATGGTAGGACTGGTGAATACGGGCGTAGATTATTTCATTTTCATGCTGCTGGCTTGGGCCGGAGTTCCGGTTGTGCTGTCGCAGATCATTTCATATAGCTGCGGCACAGCCAACAGTTACATTTTGAACAGCAAATGGACATTCAACAAACAACTAGCACACGACACTCATAAACGTCAATTGCCTAAATTTATCGTTATCAACCTGATCGTACTGGGACTGACTTCCTTATTATTACAAAGGCTTCACAGTGGAACCGAGCTGCCGCTTGCCGTATGCAAGCTGATCGCCACCGCAGCCGGAATGATTATCAACTATATCGGGAGCCGATACTGGGTATTCGGTTCCCCATCTCGAAAGGAAAGTGAATCTCCATGAGAAAAATTACAAAAGCCGTTATCCCAGCCGCCGGATTAGGAACTCGTTTTTTACCTGCTACTAAAGCTTTACCTAAAGAGATGCTTCCGATTGTCGACAAGCCAGCTATTCAATATATTGTCGAAGAAGCCATCAAATCCGGGATTGAAAGCATCATTATCGTGACTGGACGTAATAAAAAAGCCATCGAGGATCATTTCGACAAGTCCGTGGAATTGGAACAAGTGCTGGAGAGCAAAGGCAAGTATGATCTTCTGCGCGAGGTTCAAAGCATCGGGGGCAAAGCGGTCATTCACTATATCCGCCAAAAAGAACCCCTCGGTTTGGGACATGCGGTACGTTGTGCCCGTCAGTTTATTGGGGATGAGCCATTCGCTGTGTTGCTGGGCGATGATATTATGAATTCCTCCACTCCGGCGATTCGCCAAATGATGGATGTCTACGAAGCGACTGGCAAGCAAGTGGTCGGCGTACGCACAGTGGAAGAACAGGATGTAAGTAAATACGGCATTATTGACTCCATCCATCAGAACGGTCTTATTCATGAAGTCGGCGGACTTGTTGAAAAACCATCCCCTGCGGAGGCCCCTTCACGGCAGGCAGTCATTGGGCGGTATGTATTGGAGCCGTCCATTTTCTCGATATTGGAGAACCTGTCCACGGGTGCGGGCGGCGAATATCAACTGACTGACGCCCTTCATCAGGTAGCATTGCAGAACCAACTTCTGGCACTAGAACTGGAAGGCACACGTTATGATATCGGTGATAAAGCAGGATACCTGGAAGCCGTACTCCACATGGGTATGCAGCGCGAGGATCTTCGTCCAATACTTGATTCCATGATGCGCGAGTGGGCACTGGCTTCACGATAAAATAGGCACACAGGATTGCACCTATCCCCTCTTCCTGTGCATATTCTGATATCTGGTCCATGTTGTGGAACCACAAGAGTAGATGGATAAACACATAAACCTGTACAATGTAAAAGTACAGTACCATGGAATATGCTCGGCTGTCCGCCGAAATCAGGGAGGAAGAAGTCCATATGATACCTGAGGGGAATTTGCAAAGTAATGTAGACCGTTTCAACGGCTTTGCCGATGACTACGACCAACACCGGCCAGAAGCACCGTCGCTCGTTGTCGAGATCATTACCCGCTATCTGGAACGAAAAGTGGAGCTTGTGGCCGATATTGGCTGTGGAACAGGGCTTTCGACTTTCATTTGGAAAGACGCGGCCCGGCAAATTGTCGGCATCGAACCCAACCCGGACATGAGAGGAAAGGCGCAGCGCAAGCTGGAGACAGCAGGAGCAACAACGGCAGACACCATCTCCTTCAAAAGCGGGTTCTCCAACAACCTGCCCTTTGAGGATGGAACTGTAGACGTCATCACCTGCTCTCAATCCTTTCACTGGATGGACCCCGACAGCACGCTCAGGGAAGCGGGCAGAGTCTTGGCTCAAGGCGGGGTATTCGCTGCCTTTGACTGCGATTGGCCTCCGGTGCTGCAATGGGAGATAGACCAAGCTTATGTACAGCTGATCGCCGAAGCAGATGAGATTCTGAATCGGGAAGCACCTGTAGAGCAGCAAGCCCATAAATGGAGCAAGGAACAGCATTTGCCTAATCTACAGCGCAGCGGACAATTCCGATATACTCGGGAGATTGTCTTCCATAACCATGAGCAGTGTGACGCAGCTCGTTATATAGGGCTTGTTCTTAGTCAAGGCGGTATACAAACGCTATTCAAACTCGGCAATCGAGCGCTTGATGAAGATTTGGCCCGCTTTGTGAAGCTCGTAGAAGGTCATTTTCAGGACAGAACATTGGATATCCTGTTCAGCTATCGTATGCGGCTTGGCGTCAAATAGAAAGGAAACAAGATTATCGTGATGATATATTCTTCAGCTCAAGCCCAAAAAAGACTCTCCTTCGCCTCGTAAAAAAGAGTGCGTACAGGAGAGTCTTTTGGCTTCAAAAAATAGCCACACTCACGTCCCTGCGTATCTTAGTCGCAGTTCCGTGGTATCTTCGGCTTCGGCTTAGGAAGAGCGGACAGCCAATAGAGATGCCAAGCGATCAGGGTAGTCGGTGATAATACCGCTCACCCCCGCCTCCAGCAGCCGCTTCATTTCTTCCGGCTCATTCACTGTCCACGGGTGATAGACTACACCTGCAGCCAGTGCCTCAGATACTCCCTCCGGTGTGACGGAATGCTTGTAAGCATGCAGGGCTGTGACCCCGAATCGACTTGCATACTCCGCCGGGCGAACCATAATCTCGATATACAGCGCTCCCGTCCTGATCTCAGGGGCCAACTGCGCACAGAGCGCCAGTGATTCATGATTGAAGCTGGAGATAATCACCCGCTGTTCTAATCTGAAACGCCGTACAGCGGCGATTACCTCTTCTTCCATACCGGGATAGAGGTAAATGCTATTTTTTAATTCCAGATTAATGATTGCATCCGAAGACTGTGCCAGTTCCAGCAGCTCATCCAGCAGCGGCACACGCTCACCCCGGAATTTCTCATCAAACCAGCCGCCTGCATCTAACTCATTCAGTTCTTTCAGTGTAATATCGCGTACATCCAGCGGGGAACCTGTCGTGCGTTCCAGTGATTCATCGTGAATGAGCACCAAATGCCCATCCCGGGTACGCTGCACATCCGTCTCTATGCCGGTTGCCCCCAGCTCCAAAGCGTGGCGGAACGCCGCCATCGTATTTTCAGGGCATACACCCGAAGCACCGCGATGTGCAAAATTAATCACTTTCTCGGTTACAGTCACTACATAACCCCTCCTGTCATTTCACAGGAACATTATACCGCCTCATTGTTTGGGCTGTATAAAATGTTCGTTACTGGTGCGTCTTCTTCTACGCCGTTTGAACAATCTTCCCGATCCAGTCGGTATAAAATGTATTCCCGTTCCGTCGATCAAACGCATCCGCCGCCGACTCTGCCAGTGGTCTGAAATACCCAATGATTTCTGTTAACGTACGCTCCTCTTTGCCCCACTCCAAAGAAGCAGGCAGACGGATCAGCCGATTTTCTCCCGAAGTATCCAGCTTTTGCAGCAGACCCACCATTGCAGCGTAGAAATACATTTGCTCCAGCCCGCTCTCATAGTCCAACGCCATATGTAAATGACGCTCTGCCACTTCAATACCCTTAACCGGGTCCGCGACCGTCAAATACTCGATATGCTCGGCTATCGTTTTCAGAAAATCGCGGTCATCCCGAATCAGACGATATCCCTTACGATGATTTTCCTTCGCCTTGTCCACTTCTCCCTGACGATAAAGCGGTAATAATAACTGAGAGAGCGTCACATGTGGGACTTCAGCGCATGTCATTCGTCCTGACAAAATCGGTTTCGCCAGCGCAAGCACCTGCTCGTCCTCTCCTGCCAAATAATAAAACCGCACGATCTGGCTCTGCTCGCAGGCTTCACAATCACTCATGCTATCCCGCTCAATCGAACGGAAGGTATCGAGATGCTGACGTGCTTCCTCCAGCTTTCCCATATCCATCGCGATACGGAACTTGTAATAATGATATGGACGCTCATTATACCCGTATTCGGCATAACGTTTGCGCATATCCTCTACAAGATCCTCCACCTGAGTTTTCGGTATATTAGGAAAGCTGCACACTTTGCCGAGTATCCATTTATAATTCCACAGCAGCTCATCCGGCTCATACTCCTCCGGGTTTTGATCAAATTGACCCAGTTGCCACGAAAAAGCGATCAGCGCCTTCAACGGATATCCATTAAAAATAGCACAGTCCACAATCTCTCCCCGGACTTCGTAGCCGAGTTCCTTCAATCCGGAAGCATCTGCCAAGCGGGCCGCTTCCTCCAAAATCGCCAGCTTGGCCGCCCCACCGGGCAAATCCTGCGCCTGTTCCATCAAATCATATATCGTATCTTCCATTCGACTAGCCTCCTGTAATTACGCAATTACGTGTTCTGTCCGTTCCCTAATCCCCAATTGATAAAATGCAGCACGCTCCGATTCATCAGCCCCAACTCATTGCGATTCATCGGATAATGGCCCATCATAAGTGCGTTCACATACATCATTTCCGTTGCAGCCGTAATCATCTGTGTATCGGTAGCTTCAAAAATACGCGCCACCACCGGATTGTTCAGATTAAAATATAAGGTCGAGTAGCCCGCATTCTGCTGGACCCCCGCTCTCAGACTATCGAGTACATTGGAAAAAAGCGCGGTTGTTTCCTCGACGGTGTTTTCCATCGTGCGCAAGGTTAGCGCATCCTGCGAAATGGTATACAGCACAGGCAAGCTCGCAGGCTCAAAACGCTTCAACTCCGTACGGCAGCGCATCGGTTGCAAAGCAGCATCCATCACACGTAGCACGCTGTAATACTGCTCACGTTCTTCCTGCGTCAGTCCGGTAAACGACATGGATACATCCTCGGGACTAAGCCGCTCGGTTTGGAGAGCAGGGTCGATCCAATGCAGCTTTTCCAAAATTTCCGTATCGTAAATATAGCCGCCGTTGATCACCAGCATGGATTGTGCCGCCGCCACATGGGTAATCTGGCGATACTCATCAACCGTCGATGTGTAATGGAGCGGACGCCCGCCCGCCTCGCGGACCAATTCACTCAGCTCACGCCGCCCAAACGTGCTTTCAAAGGAAAACCAGCGGTGCATAATCCGCAGAAATTCAGCATCCTCTACCGCGAGCGCCTTCATGGAAAGCTCATGCAAACGAATCCAGTGCTGCAAGCGGTCCGGCTCATACTCCGCCATGCGTAGCAGCTCTTGCCGAATACAGGTTCCCAATTCAGAGCGAACCCCGTCAAGCTGCTCATTCTCATAAAAATATTCCCGGGATGCCGTCGGCTGCAATTCATCTGTCCAGATCAGACTCTTAATGAAAAAAGCCCACTCCGGCAATACATTTTCCGCTTTGTCGGACACCAGCATATGCTTCAGATACACCCGATGCAGCCGCTTGCTGTTCAGATTAATGCTGCGCGGCAAAATGAACGCAATTCCGCCTGTTCTGCCCGATGCCGTTCGCAATGGAATAAAATCGCCAAAGCGCTCACCCATCAGGCGATAGCCCAATTCCAGCACCTCACCACGTCGACTGCGCAATTGTTCCGGGTCCTGCATCCAGCTAGTCGATGGAAGATTGACGCGCTTGGTCTCCCCGTCTACAGACAGCATGACCGGATACGGCAGCAACGCCCCATAATAAAATAGAGACTCCTCCACCTGCGCTGGCTCGTAATAAAACTCGCTCCCCGGCTTGCAGCGCAAATAAATTTGCGTCCCTACAGGCAGTTCCGTCTCCAATCGACGGATCGTATACGTTCCGTCCGGCTTCCCTCTCCATTCCATGGAAACGCCTTCCTTCACCGAGCGGGTCAGCACCACAATTTCATCGCTCACCATAAAGCAAGACAGCAAACCGATCCCAAATCGTCCGATAAATGATGTCTCCGAGGCCAGCAAATCCGTCCCCTTCTTGGAGGATTGGCCGATGATCGACAGAAAGCGGTGAATATCCTCTTCCGTCAGTCCAATGCCGTTATCCTGAATCATCAAAACCTGCTGCTCACCGGAACCGGACAACTCCACGGTTACTTTGCCTTCAGCAGCAGTCTCCCCCAGCTCCTTGCGAGCCGTAATTGCGTCTGTTGCATTTTGCAGTACCTCACGTATAAACACGCGTGGACTGCTATATAAATGATTGGCCAAAATATCAATCATACCGCCCAGATTCACCTGAAAACGATATTCGTCCGTTTGACTCATACAGATCATTCCTTTCTGGAAATGCTACGACCATCATGTGCTTTTGAATAAACCATCATGTAAATTATAACGTGGATTACAGACGGATTGCACACTCTGCATTTCAGATATCAATACGTTGACAACGCTATATCAGGGTCTTTTTTCACCTAGGGTGATCGGAACTGGGTCTAATTAACTTCATAAAAATGTATATAATACGAGAGTATAGTTAATAAGCATCATCTTCGCTTAGTTAAATTTAGTAATTAAAATAATATTTATTTAAAAATGAGCCTGCTTTTGTATCCCTATAAGTGCTGAGGGACAAATGGCTCATTTTATACAAAAAGCCCGCATGGCTGCTCCTGTATACCCATACAAGAGAGAATGCGGGCTTTTTCAGGTACAGCCGGGGCTGTACCTTTTGCAGAAAAAGGATTAATGAGACTTGGCGAGACGGATTACGTTCCACGAGGCTTTGCCCAAATGAGCTTTTACGATGCCATCGTCGAGCTTGGCATTCCCGCCGTTGTGAGGCGTAACCTTTTCTCCTGCCGGGCTGTTGGTCGCTTTGAGATCGTCATGCTCCAGCACCGTATGCTCCACAATACGATAGCCTTCGAAGCTACGCACATCCACTGTCAGCTCCAGCGACTCGGACAAGTGGCGGTTTACTGCAAAGACGGTCAGAGCGCCTCCCTCTTCATCATAAACCACAGCGCTATCCAGATAAGGAATGTCTGTGAAATCCTTGGAATCGTATTTTTCCGAGTCTACTACCGGCATCAACGATACACCGCGACCATAACGGGATGCATGCAGATACGGATAGAAAATAGTCTGTTTCCACGCTTTTCCGTTATTTTCAGTCATGATTGGCGCAATAACGTTGACCAATTGGGCAAGGCAAGCCATTTTCACACGGTCAGCATGACGCAGGAACGTAATGAGCATGCTTCCCACCAGCAGCGCATCCTCAAAGTTGTAAATATCCTCAAGCTGCGGCGGCGCCACAGACCACGGATCAATTTTGCTGTCCGCATCGTTGGAGTGGTACCACACATTCCATTCGTCGAAGCTGAGCATCATTTTTTTCTTGCTGCGTTTCTTTGCTTTGATATAGTCACAGGTCGAAATAACCGTATGAATAAAATGATCCATATCCATGGAACGTGCCAAATAATTGGCCGTATCATTGTCGTGGTTGCCATAGTATTGATGCAGAGAAATATAGTCGGCTACCTCATAGGTATGATCCAGCGTCGTTGCTTCCCACTCAGGGAATGTCGGCATTGTCGAACTGGAACTACCGCAGGTTACAAGCTCAATGTCTGGGTCAATCAGCTTCATCGCTTTTGCGGACTCTACCGCGAGACGGCCATACTCTTCCGCTGTCTTGTGTCCGATCTGCCACGGGCCATCCATTTCGTTGCCAAGACACCAGGTTTTAATCTTGTGCGGTTGCTCAACACCGTGACTGCGACGCAGATCACTCCAGTAGGAGCCGCCCGGATGGTTGCAATATTCCACCAGATTACGTGCCGCATCAATACCGCGTGTACCCAGGTTAACCGCCATCATGACCTCTGAGCCGATATCTTTTGCCCATTTGAAAAATTCGTTCGTACCCACTTCATTCGGCTCGACCGTTCTCCACGCCAGCTCTAGCTGTCTAGGTCTGGACGCGACAGGGCCAACTCCGTCTTCCCAATTGTAACCGGACACAAAGTTACCTCCCGGATAGCGTATAATAGGAACATCAAGCTGCTTTACCAACTCTTTTACATCATTACGGAAACCGCTTTCATCACTGGTTGAATGAGTAGGTTCATAAATACCGCCATATACAGCACGCCCCAGATGCTCTACAAAAGAACCATAAATGCGTTTATCGACTTCAGCAATACGGAAAGACTTGTCTACAATCATCTTTGCTTTTATAGCTGCTGCCATCCAAACCATCCTCCCTGAATACGAAAATGTTGTCTGCTTCACATAAGGATTACGAGATCGTGGTTGTTCACAATCCGACTATACCATAAAAAAAGAATTATAGCCAATAATAATATTAAATACTTAATATAAATATTAATCATAGAACGGTGAATCCCTCTTTTTTTAGAAACCAATCCTTTTTCGATGACCCGGAAGGGGGAAAACGCTTGTTTTTCACCACATGCCTGATTGAGCGGGATATAAACGTTTTTGTTTACATTGTTCCTCCAGTACATGCATCATCCGTTGTTGAACGCTTCTGGTCTGCTGCGTTGCAAATGCGGGATGAGCAAGGTTACATGTTTCCAAAGGGTCGTGGGTTAGGTTATACAATTCAAATTCGTCACGATCCGGTTGTGTTTTGACCTGTGTTACCCAATGAGTATATTGTCCGCATGTATGATCACCCACCGATCGCATAGTAACATCCTTCACCCCCGGTTGACTCCAGAATGAAGTACTGTCAAAATAGCGGGTAAACTTCCACAGCTCCTTCACACCATCTCTTTGTAGGGTCGTAATTACAGTCTCGACATGATTGGGCTGAATAACCGATGGATATGCCTCTCCCTGTACATTGATCTGCCGCTGTCCTCGGGTCACATCATCGTCGGTCATAAAATAAACGGGCTGGTCAGCTATCTCCCCGTGGTTCTGTCCGCGAATAACAGGGGTAAGATCACGTCCGACCAAGGGACGGGCTTCGCTAAAGCTGTTTTGCAGGCGGCTCTGGATCGCAGCGATGTCAGCATTCGCTAGTCCAAGCATGGTAGGCAGGAGATCTACGTGGTTTGTCAGGGTATGTTCGCTTTTATATTGAGGAAACAGATGTTTGTTATGGATTTTTGATGAAGATTGCCGTGAGCGCCTAACAGGTCTCCATGATCAGATGTAAAAATCACAATGGTATTATCGTAAAAAGAAGAACGAGTCAGTGCTTCAAATACCTTCAGCATCTGACGGTCTGCATTTTTTTGCAACTGGTAGTACAGCTTGCGGTAAAAGGGCTGATCCATAATGGGCTGGAGCGCTCTAGGGTAAATATCTTGATAGCTTGCCTGACAGCGCGGCTTTGTAGCCAGCCATTCGTTAATTGTCGGAGGGGGAGTGATATCTGGCATCGGTTCCACCTCAAATCGAAACATGGGCAACCGCGCAGTAATAGCACCAAATAAAACAATATCATGTGGATTCACAAATGAAGCTACGACTAACCAGGGCTTTGCTCGGTTGTCATGTTCCTTCCGGCGGTCAAGCGCTTCGATCAGATCAACGGTTTCCGCAGCATATACCTCGTCTCTCCCACTTAAACCAAAAGCGGCAGAGGAAGCGGAATTTCGCGGATTTTTCCTATGAGGCTCCGGACCGATCCACCCGGAAAAGCCGAAGTTGTCCAAGCGGTCAGCTCGATCATATATGTCTTCCCGTTTTCTGTCGGGTACACCCGTCAGAGGATGATAGCTAGGGAGGGCTTTGTGCGTGCCTGGGATGATAATATCCTCATCGGATATATGCCATTTTCCTTTATAATAAGTTTGGTATCCGGCTGCGCGAAAATAATCTCCCATCGTAGGCACTGTGTTTCTATCCAGCCAGAACATATCGGAGTCGAATGACCATGGAGTGACGGGTAATGGCCGGTAAACAAGGTTGTCCTGCCGGGGCTACATGCAGCACTTCCAATATAATGCCTGTGAAACTCCAGCCCGTGAGGCCTCAAGAGTCCTTGCGTAACCAGATTTTGTCTGCTCCATTCTTTGATTTCCGGGTTTTCATAAACCGCAGGATACCGTTCCTCATCCACAAGGAGTATCAGAAAATTAGGTTTTTCAAAGGGGCGGGGTGAAAATGAGCTATCGTTCATGTATACACATCCCAGGTTGGTTTTTACCCTAAGATTATGTTGTGAAGCCCCAAAACAGTATCATTCGAAGAAGAAGGGCTTGTCAACTGGCTGTTGTTTCTCAAAGGCGCATATCCATCCAAATGGGAGGTTTTAAAAATGAACGAACCAGGATTGGAAAAAGCCATGGACACGCTGCAATTCTTGAGTCAAGATTCGGAAGCAAGACGACTGTATGAAGCTCGGCAGAAATACCTGCACGATGAAGCTTCCATGCTCGATAGAGCCGAATCCGTCGGTATGGCGAAAGGTTTGGAGAAAGGTTTAACCAAAGGTAAAGAAGATGAGAAAAAGAATATCGCCAAAAATATGCTTTCCATGGGTCTGGACATAGCTACCATTGCAAAGGCTACCGGATTAACTGAACAAGAAGTTAAGTCCATTCAAGTATAAAAATAAAACAACAAAACGGCGGAGTTCCTCGGTATTAAACCAGGAAACTCCGCCGTTGCTATGTGTAGCCTATAACCCATCGCTACAACTACTACTTAATACCCGAAATCGTATAATTCTCGATAATATACTTCTGGAAAACAATGAATATGATCATAATCGGTACGACCATGAAGGTTGAGCCTGCCATCTGGAGCGCGAACTGGCTCTCATTTTGGCCTTTGAGCAACGACAGTCCCACGGACAACGTATACAGCTTCTCATCATTCGCAATAATGAGCGGCCACAAGAAGCTGTTCCAACCGCCGATAAAGGTCAAAATGGCCTGTACTGCCAAAATCGGTGTTGAGATAGGCAGTACGATTTGCAGGAAAGTACGAAACTCCCCTGCACCATCAAGCCGCGTTGCCTCCAGCAGTTCTTCCGGAATATCGGACATGAACTGTCGGAACAGGAAGATGGCGAAGGCACCTACCAAGCCAGGAAGTACAATCCCCATCATGGTGTTGGTTAATCCCATCTGGTTCAAAATCAAATACACAGGAATCATCGTTACTTGCCCCGGAACCATCATTGTGGCCAGCACTAAATAGAACAGAAAACCTTTACCTTTAAATTTAAATTTGGCAAAGCCATAGCCTGCCATGGCGTTCAGGAATAATCCGAAAAATGAAGCTAATACAATCACCAGTGTATTAGTCAGATAGGTGCCAAAAGCCATGCTATCAAATAGTATTTTAAAATTGTCCAATGTGAAATGCTGCGGCCAGATGGTCGGAGGAATTTTGGTTACCTCGCTCTCCGTCTTAAAGGAGGATAAAATCATCCACGCAAAAGGCAGCACCATCAACAGACCTCCCACGGTCAGGAGAATCGCCACGAACCATTGAAATGTTTTTTCACCACTGCGCGAATTGGCGCGGGCTTGCTGAACAGCTGTTTTCACGTTCATCACCTCTCTCTATCAGGACTCCGTTTTATTTTGCAAACGGAACTGAATTAGCGTCACCGCGATGATCGCAAAGAATAGAATGAATGATCCCGCCGCGGCATAACCGAATTTACTAAATTGGAAACCATTATTGTAAATGAACAGAGATGCTGTTAGTGTGCCGTCAAGCGGTTTCCCTTTGGTCATGACGAACGGTTCCTCGAAAAATTGCAGCCAGCCGATCATCGTCGTAATGGACACGAAGAAAATAGCGTAGCGGAGCTGCGGAAGGGTAATATAACGAATTTGTTGCCATGTATTGGCCCCGTCAAGCTGAGCCGCTTCATAGTAGGAACCCGGAATCCCTTTAATGGCAGCAATGAAAATAATCATATTTAAGCCTATTCCCCGCCAAACAGCCAATAAAATAAGCGAAATTTTCGCCATCGTAGGATCGGTCAGCCATGGAACAGGACCCAGATTCATCATGCCCAGTACATAGTTGAATAGCCCGAGGGTCGGATTATACAAATAACTCCAGACCACCGCTACCGCCACCACGTTCGTTACGGACGGCAGATAGAACACCACGCGGAAAACTTTGAAAGCACGTGATTTACCCATGTTGATCAGGATCGCAATGCTGAGTGAAAACAATAGCACTAAAGGAACCCCGATGATGACGAAAAATAGAGTATTCCCAATGGATTTTAGAAATGAAGGGTCTATTAGCACATTCTTGTAATTTTCCATTCCTAAAAAGCGAATATTATCATAATTTACTAGTCCTGACAGATCCATATCTGTGAAGCTGATCACGAGTGCCAGTAAAATCGGCAACAACGAAAACAGCGTCAGCAGAATGATGGAGGGACCGATAAACAAGTATGGCGCAAGCTTCTGCGAGCTTCCTTTCATGCCTTCACTCCCTTTGACAATGACGGATACGGATCATTATTTTTTCATAATACTTGCAGCTTGCTGGTTAAAGTCATCCATTTCCTTCTGTGCGTCGGCTTGACCACGGTAAATGCGTTCGAAGCTCTTGATGAATTGCTGAGAAACCTCTTCCCATGCTGCCAGTTGCGGTAATGCTGCGGAATGATCGAGCTGTTGACGAATCGTTTGCAGCATCGGATCACTCTTCAGTCTTGCATCTTCCCATGACTTGGTAGCGGCAGGCAGGGTACTGGACAGCTCCATCCATTTCAGTTGCGTTTCCGGTTTACTCATGAAAGCCAGGAACTTGGCCGATTCCTCTGGGTGCTTGCTAAACTGCATAATCGAAAGATTCGATCCGCCCAAAACAGACAGGTTGTTTACTTTGCCAGGAAGCTCGGCTACATTCCATTTTCCATCCAGCTCAGGTGCTTTGCTCTTGATTTCTCTAATCATGAAAGGACCACTGATAAACATAGGAACGATACCATCACCTTGCAATCCTTGAACGGAATCTATCCCAAGATCAAGGGCATTGGAGCCATTTTGGAAAAAGGTGTTCAAATACTTCACAGCTTCTACAAACGGTGGCTGGTTGAACAGCGGATTGCCCTGCTCATCGACCAGCTTGGAGCCGTTCTGAAGAGCGAACATAAAGCCCAGAGACTGCTCTTTCGCATTAATGGCAATACCATACTTCCCTTTGCCACGCGCTGCCAGCTTTTGAGCAGCGTCAGAAAGCTCTTCCCACGTTTTAGGTGCTTCATTATATCCAACTTGCTTCAATAGATCTGAACGGTAGAATAAAATTTTCGTTTCGGTATACCAGGGAACGCCTACAGGTTTTCCCTCAAATTTTGCCGTATCCACAGCACCCGGGAAGAAATTCTTCGATTCCAGCTCAGGATATTTGCTGATATAAGGGGTGATGTCCGTCAATGCACCCGCAGACGCAAGTTCCGGAACCCATGATGTACCCAACTGAACCACATCCGGACCGGATTTGGAAGCAACTGCTGTCAGTAGCTTATCGTGAGCGTTATCCCAAGGCAGTGCCTGCACATCTACATGAATATCAGGATTTTCCTTTTCAAAATCCTTTGCAATCTCAGGCAGCAGCTTTCCTTCCGCCCCCATGCCCCATAGTGTAATCGTCGTTTTTCCATTCGCATCCTTACCGGATGATTCATCCTTGGATGAACAGCCTGCCAACGCGCCCCCCAGTAATAAGGTGCTTGCCAAAATGATCCCTAACGTTCTTTTCATCATAGAAATTCCTCCCGAGATGACCGGCTTACCGATCATGCAAATATGATAGCGGATTCAATCACACACGTTAAAGCATACAGTGCTTAAAGCCAATTAAAACCTGCTTTTATAGAAAATATGTGGAAAGCCTAAGGACCATACTCATCAATAGAAACGTTTCGATAGTCATTATAAAACAAATTGAAACCGTATTCAATAGGGATATTATTTTTTATTTGTTCAGAATTATACCCCATTTTCTTTCATTTCATCTATATAGCGTTGTTTTCTCGGTAAAATGACCCTCCATTTCGATTTGACTCTCTATTTGAAAGCGTATATAATCCAACTGAGTTCAACAATAGAAACGTTTCGATTAATAATACAACAGGATATTAAGCTTCTATGTAAAGTATTAGCCTGTTCGTTGCTTCTTTGAATCAGTCTTAACACAAAATCTCATGGATCTGAAAAAGAAAGCTGCCACCAGAGCAGCTTACGGAGGATTATGATGGAACAACAACTGAATTCCTACCTGCAAAATATGACACTTGAAGAAAAAGTCGATCAATTGCTCCAGCTTGTGGGAGCCTTTTTTGAAGATGCCGAAACAGACGGCCAAATTACCGGACCGATGGCATCTCTAGGGATCACAGAAGAAACGGTCCGTAACGTCGGATCGGTGCTAGGCATCGCAGGAGCTGAGGAAGCTATTCGTGTCCAGCAGGCACATTTGGGCAAAAACCGTTTGGGCATTCCGCTTCTCATTATGGCAGACATTGTACACGGCTTCAAAACGATTTTTCCCATACCGCTGGCTATTGGCTGTTCATGGAATGTGCAGCTCGCAGAAGAGAGCGCTACCATTGCTGCCAGAGAAGCTTCTGTGTCCGGTGTTCATGTCACCTTTGCCCCGATGGTGGACCTGGTGCGTGACCCGCGCTGGGGCCGTGTAATGGAATCTACAGGGGAAGACCCTTACCTCAATAGTGTATTTGCCCGTGCTTTCGTACGCGGCTTTCAAGGCAAAGACCTGACGAACGATACGGACCGGGTGGCGGCGTGCGTGAAGCATTTTGCCGCATATGGCGCAGGCGAAGGCGGACGGGATTACAATACCGTCGATCTGTCTGCATGGCAGTTGCGCGAGTATTATCTCCCTTCCTACAAAGCTGCGTTAGATGAAGGCTGCGAGATGGTGATGACTTCCTTCAACACCGTAGAGGGTGTAGCTGCGACGGGCAACAAACGCCTGATGCGCGATTTGCTTCGCGACGAGTGGGGCTTTGACGGTGTGCTCATCTCGGATTGGGCCGCCATCAAGGAGCTTATTCCCCACGGCATTGCCGAGGATGAGCGCGAGGCAGCACATAAAGCATTGCTGGCAGGCGTAGATATTGAAATGATGACCTCCTGCTATAACGGGCATCTGCCTGAACTGATTCGTAGCGGACAGTTAGATGAAGCGCTTGTTGATGAAGCGGTCATGCGCGTATTGAAGCTTAAGCAAAAGCTGGGCTTGTTCGACAATCCGCTACGTGGCGCAGACCCTGAGCGGGAACGTGAAGTCGTGTTCTGCGAAGCTCACCGGGCAGTTGCCAAGGAATTGGCGATCAAATCATGCGTACTGCTCAAAAACGATTCCGTTCTTCCATTGAATCGCAGTCAGCATATCGCGCTGATCGGGCCTTTTGCAGAGAGCGGTGATATTCTTGGCTCCTGGTCGTGGAGCGGTTCGCAAGAAGAAGCTATTCAAGTCATTGACGGATTCAAATCGAAAATATCCTCCTCGCTGCTCTCGGTAGCGACCGGATGCTCTATAGATGAAATATCCGAAGAACAATATGCAAAAGCGCTGCAAGCTGCCAACCAGGCAGAGGTCATCGTACTGGCGCTCGGCGAGCGTTCGGATATGAGTGGTGAAGCGGGCAGCCGCTCGGATATTCGCCTGCCACAAGCCCAACTGGAGCTGGTAAAACGCCTAAAGACGCTGAACAAGCCTATGGTAGCCGTGCTGTTCAACGGTCGTCCACTGGATTTGCACGGTGTCATTGAAGAGGCCGACGCCGTACTGGAAGCCTGGTTCCCCGGCGGTGAAGGCGGCGCGGCGATTGCCGATCTGCTGTACGGCGATGCCGAACCAACGGGCCGTCTGACGATGTCCTTCCCGCAATCGGTGGGGCAGGTGCCTGTGTACTACAATCACTTTAATACAGGACGTCCACAGCTGGACCCGAATACAAAAGAACGCTACGTCTCCCAATACCTGGACGTACCGAATGAACCTTTATTCCCGTTTGGCTATGGCTTGAGCTATACGAAGGTTGCCTATGAAAGCGTACAGCTTTCCAGCGACGCCCTCAATCCCGGTCAAGCACTGACCGTGAAGGTACGGGTAACGAACACAGGAACACGTCCTGTCGAGGAAACGGTTCAATTCTATATCCGTGATATCAGCGGAGATACGGTTCGCCCGATGAAAGAGCTGAAAGATTTCCGCAAGGTTCTTCTTGCCCCGGGCGAAAGCCGGGAAGTGGAATTTGCATTGACCGAGTCTCAACTGCGCTATCATCATGCAGACCTGAGCTTTGATAGTGACAGCGGTGAATTCGCCGTCTTTACAGGACCTAACAGCCGAGATACTACCGAAGGACGTTTTCGTTTAGTGAAAGAAACAGGAAAGTGAGGCGTAACCTTTGATGAATACAAGTCTGGATCAAAATATTTTGCTGCGGGCAGGAGACCTGTCCTTCACCTTCTTGAGCAGCGGTGATGTATACAAAATCGCCCACGGCTCAACCATGATCAATCAACTGCTGACCAATTCCGTCGACGGTTCCCTGAACAACCTGTACTTGCGACTGTACCGTCCGTCCGGCGTCAGCATCACTCCCCTGCTTGGAGTCCGTTCACCCGGAGTAGTACGACAAACGGATCAACAAATTATTTGGGAAGGCATTACGTCAGGTGTCGGCTATCAGGTGACATTCACGCTAAGCCGTCTCGGGGTATGGTTTTGGGATGTAACTTTACAGGGCGATGACGTGGAAGCTGATATCGTGTACGGTCAGGATATCGGCATTGCGGATACAGCGGCTGTACGCAGTAATGAAGCTTATCTGTCTCAATATATCGACCATACCGTCTACCATGACGAACAAAGAGGCTATACGGTTTGTTCCCGTCAAAACCAGCCGCAAAGTCAGGCATTCCCTTACATCCAGCAAGGCTCGCTGACCCGCACCGTCGGTTATTCGACGGACGGATTTCAATTCTTTGGGCTTTCGTACAAAGAAACGAACGAGCCGGAAGCACTGCGCCGTGATTCGCTCGCCAATGAAGTGTACCAGTACGAATTCGCCTATACGGCGCTGCAATCCGAGCGGGTAAAGCTCGCCGGGGAAGCACGCTTTACCTTTTACGGCCTGTTCCAACCCAATCATCCGACTGCCGTTACAAAGCTGGAGTACCAGGAACTGGTGACGAAAGCACGCGAAGAAGTATCGACTATTCTGGAGACTGCTTCCGACACCGCCATCCCGGTGCACGTCACAAGCCGTCTCCAGGCTGGGCGTGTAGCTCCAGCCCAGAACATCGGGGAGCCGCTGCGCACGCTGGATATGACCGCAGCCGAGCTGGATCAGCTCTTCCCGAAACGACAGGAAGAAGAACATGACGGCGACACGTTGCTTTCCTTTTTCACAGACAGCTATGAACATGTCGTACTCAAATCCAAAGAGCTTCGTGTAGAGCGTCCCCACGGACATATTTTAATGGGCGGGCATTACGCTGGAGGTAAGGAAGAAACCATTACAACCACCTCCTATATGTACGGAGTGTTCAACTCCCAGCTTGTAATTGGCAACACGAATTTCAATAAAATGATCACAAACGCGCGTAATGCGCTCAATATTCCAAAAACATCCGGCCAGCGTATCTATGTCGGAATCGATGGGAAATACCGTCTGCTCACGATGCCTTCCCTGTTCGAGATCGGCTTTAACTATGTGCGCTGGTATTACAAAACCGCTGACGATACGCTCATCATTACGAACCATACTAACGCCGATACGCCTGAAGTACAGCTTCACGTGCGCTCGGCAAGCGGCAAAGCCTATCCGTTCCTCGTGACTCAGCAAATGTCCATGCATGTGAACGAATATGAGCTTCCGTTCCATATGGAACGGGATGGCGAGGCCCTGCTCTTCCGCGCAGACCCATCCTCCCTGAGCGCCGAAGCCTATCCGGACCTGTTGTACCGGATGCAGGTACAAGGCGCTCCGTTACAGCAAGTGAGCGACGCTCACGCACTGCTACAGGGTACGGCCTCCCCTGATGCATCTCTGGTCGTGCTGGAGCTGGGCGACAGCAGCGAATGGACCTGCACCGTGCAAGGCTGGCTGCATGGACATTCGGCCGGGAAGGGCCAAGCACACGCGGAACGCAATGCCTCTTTTGAGGCTGGGCGCGAGCGCTATCGGCAATATTTTGCCGGACTAATGAACGGCTTCCATCTGACGCATAGCGGACATGAAACCAGTGAGCTGTTCCGTGTGAATGCGGTGGCCTGGTGGTATACCCACAATATGCTTGTCCACTATTCTGTGCCTCATGGTCTGGAGCAATACGGTGGTGCAGCTTGGGGAACACGCGATGTATGTCAGGGCCCGGTGGAATATTTTTCAGCCGTACAAAAGTTTGACGAAGTCCGTTCCATTCTGCTGACCGTGTTCAGCCATCAGTACGAGGATAGCGGAAACTGGCCGCAATGGTTTATGTTCGACAACTATACTCGCGTTCAACAAGAAGAAAGCCACGGTGATATTATCGTCTGGCCGCTCAAGGTACTGGGAGATTATTTGACCGCTACCCGGGATTACAGTATTCTGGAAGAAAATGTACCCTACACCAACCGACATACTTTTGATTATACAAAACAAACCGCGACCCTCATGGAACACGCGATGAAGGAAATCGAATATATTCGGGCGAATTTCCTTCATGATACACATTTGTCCGCCTACGGCGACGGCGATTGGGATGACACGCTCCAGCCAGCCAACACTCAGCTGAAGCAATACATGGCGAGCAGTTGGACCGTTGCACTCACCTATCAGGTGGTTCGCAACTTTGCTACTGCACTGGAGCAAGCCCCGGCAGGCGTCATAAGCGAAGCCGCCGAGATCGCACAGGAGCTGCACCAGATGGCCGAAGGCATCCGCAAGGACTTCAACCGCTACATGCTGGAGAGCGGTATTATCCCGGGCTTCGTGTATATGGAAGAGCCTGGTCAGCCCAAGCTGATGCTCCATCCGTCCGATACGGAGACGGGGATTCACTACCGCTTGCTGCCGATGACACGCAGCATGATCAGCCAGTTGCTCACGCCGGAACAAGCATTGGCTCATGAGCAGCTCATCCGCGAGCAATTCCTGTGCCCGGATGGCGTGCGTCTGATGAACCGCCCTGCACAGTACGATGGTGGCGTGAGCTCGCACTTCAAGCGCGCAGAGCAAGCGGCCAACTTCGGACGCGAGGTCGGGCTGCAATATGTGCATGCCCATATCCGGTTCGCGGAAGCAATGGCCAAGCTCGGTCGCAAAGATGACGCCTGGCACAGCCTGAAGCTCATCAACCCAGTTGGCATTCGAGCGTCCGTACCAAACGCCGAATGGCGTCAGAGCAACGCGTATTTCAGCAGCTCGGACGGCAAATTTAATACCCGCTACGAAGCACAAGAGCGGTTTGGTGAACTGCGTGAAGGAGCCGTTCCTGTCAAAGGCGGCTGGAGAATCTATTCCAGCGGTCCAGGGATTTATATGAATCAGCTCATTTCGAATGTCCTTGGTATCCGTCAGTCGGGCGAAGACCTGATCCTGGACCCTGTACTTCCGGATGATCTTGACGGACTGGAATTTGAATTTTCCTTTGCCGGGAAACCCGTTACCTTCATCTATCGCATGACACAAGAGTATAGCAGCAGTGAGCAAGGCCGCGCGGTATTGAACGGAACACCGCTGGAGAGCAAGCCAGCCGATGACAATCGCTACCGTTCGGGTGCCCTGCGCATCAAGCGCAAGAATTTCGAGCAGGCGCTAGCGGAACATGACGGTGTACACCGTCTGGAGATTATTTTATAAATCAGGCATAGGCAACAAAGCGATGGCGATCTTGCGGGATCGCCCTTTGCTGCTTGCCCGTCAAGAAGGAGGAAACGATGTGGTCAGCATTAAAGATATCGCCAAACAGGCGGGCGTTTCCATATCTACCGTTTCATACGCTTTGAACGGCAGTGATAAGGTAACGGAAGAGACCTGCGCACGTATTTTAGCCATTGCCAAAGAGCTTAACTATGTGCCGAATGCCGCCGCACGTAATCTTAAAAAAAGGGAAACCAAAATTATTGGCGTCTTCCTGACCGATTTCCGTGGAGATGTTTATGGAGATTTGCTGTATGGCATCAAAGAGATTTTGAACCGAAAAGACTATGACCTTATCGTATGCAGCGGCAAGCAATCTCACCGAATGCTGCCGGAGCGCATGATCGATGGAGCCATCATACTGGATCAGACGTTCGATAGTCAGGAACTGCTAAACTACGCCGAGCGTGGGCATAAAATTGTCGTACTTGACCGCGAGTTAAATCATCCTAACATTAACCAGGTACTGCTGGATAACAAAGCTGGTGCCGCTCTCGCGGTGGAGCATCTGCTGGAAATGGGACACTGCAAGCTGTATGTTGTCACCGGACCAGACGGCTCTTATGATTCATGGCAGCGTATGCAGGCGGTCAAGCAGACGATTGAGCGCAGCGGCACCGCTGAAATGATCGAGATTGGCGGCGATTTTGAGAAATCGGGCGGCGAACAGGCTGCCGAGATCATTTTGCAGCAACATGTCAGCCCAGATTCGGGACCCGTCGCGGTATTCTGTCTCAATGATGAGATGGCAGTAGGCTTTTACAATCGAATGGCTCAGTCGGAGCTTACCATCGGCAAGGACATTCATATCGTCGGCTTTGATAATATCGAGCTGGCACAATATATTCAGCCCCGTCTGACAACCATTGATTACTCCAAACGTAAATGGGGCGCAGTAGCTGCCGGACAAGTTCTTAAAATCATTGCCGGGGAAGACGTGGAGCATGAACGGCTGTACGTTACACTCGTCCAAAGGGAATCCGCAGGCGTCACATTCAGCCATCCACATCAACAGAATGCCTGATGAACGCCGCGGAAGCCCCCAATTACACGCTATCCTGCAAAAAAAAGAACTTCCACTGCCCGGAACACGGGTTGGAAGTTCTTTTAGTCATGCTTATTTTTCAACCTAACCAATCCTCAAGCAAATTCATCAACGACCGTAAGGGATTGCCAATCGCCTGACCCGTCTCCAGTTCCACCTGCAATGCAGCATCAACCATAGATAACTGCGCCACAGCCAGCGTTCTGTCTGGATCAGCCTCTATCAGTTCATGCAATGCACGGGCCAGCACTTCCATATATTCGTCTTTGCGACCTTGCATAATCAGTTCAAAAGCGTGCTCCACCACCTTGACCTCTATCAATGAAGAGATATCTGGCTTGCCTAACAGGGCCGCTATATGATAAAGACGCTTCATCGTTCCCTCTACAGTAGCCGGATTCGTAAATACCAAGGTCCGTGGCAACAGATCATCGCATATCTCATGGAAAAAGGGCTCATCCAGCGTTATCACGGGTGTAGGTATTGTCAATTGAACCTTTTCCGCCAAGACTATATAATTCGTGCACGTAATCAAAATTACATCTACGCCGCTTTGGCCCATCCATTCCAGCTGCTCTTCTACCTTCCGACTGGCATCCGCTGCCGAGAAGTCTGGATCAGATGAAACTCTGTACATGAGTGCAGGGTCCACAAAATGCTCCAGCTCCACCTCATAAAGGGCAAAAGCCCGTTCCACATAGGCAATGTTCGAGTGATGCGCATGCAGGCAGCCTACCCTCTGTTTAAAACTTCCCATCATCCCATCCCCACTCATCATGTTTCCATCATTTTAGCAGGGATAGGGTAGTTGGGGAACCACCTTAAGTATCAGTCATGCCGTGAATGTCGTTTTTAAAATTTTCCGTTCGTATTTTTCCACTCTGCTTTAGCCGGAATGTCCTGAACTACATCCCAATGCTCTGCCACTTTGCCGTTCTCTACACGCCACATATCATAGACAGCAGTCATGTTCCCCTCAGGCGATTTGGTCTCGCTCACAGCCAGTACGAAGTTCCCTTCTCCAATGACCATATGCACCTTATCGTATCCAGAGGAATTTCCCTGGTTTCCATTTGCTGCGGGGAATAGTTGCTTCAGAACGGAAACACCGTCGCCAAAAAAGGGATTATGCTGAATGTAATGATCACCATTATAATAGCTTTCCAGTGCAGCGCGGTTCTTGCCAACCAGAATATCATCGACAAACTTGCGGATCAACTCTTTGTTCTTCTCGGTTTGGTTGCGATCTGTGATTTGTGTTGCTCCGTCAATCATCGTACGTCCGCTTGGATTGGCTGGAGCCGAGTCTTGAATGTTGTCCCAATGCTCAACGATTTTACCATTGCTATCGAAGCGGAAAATATCAAAGACAATGCTTGATTTCCCTGCAATGGACTCTTTATAATGAACCGCTACAAAGTTGCCATCCTGAATGACTCGGTGGATTTCAACCTGTACATTGGCTCCCTTCAATTGGCTAATCCCTTGCAGCAAAGCGTCTCTCCCGCTGGCAAAGCTCAGATTGTGCTGAATGTACTGATCTTTGCTGATCCAAGTCTCAGCCGCTTTTGTATCTCCGGTTTCAAAGCTTTTCAGGATTTCAACGACCTTATCCTTATTGCTCACCCCGATTTGCACCGTTTGGCTGGTCGGGTCCCAAGTCACTTGCTTGCCCCACGCTTCTTTGACAACATCGACCGGAACATAGGTTACCCCTTGTTTCGTCAAGATGGTCGAGGTGGACAGCGGTACCTTAATCCCATTGATCTGCGCTTCCGGACTGCCCGACACCAGTACAACCGTCGCCTGATCATACCGAATGGTCGTGCTTTGACGGGCCGTATTGAACGTAATATGCTTGGAATCCAGCGGAATCCCCAAACTGGAGGCCAATTGTCTCAAAGGAATTAAGACCTGCTTATTTCTCACGATAGGCGCAATTTTGTAAGCCTCCTTCTTGCCATCTACCCAAACCTGAATACCTGTAGCGGGTTTTGCTTCGGCCGCCAAGGTCGGTACAGCAGAAGATAGCACGAGCAAGCCAGCGAGTGCGGCAGTAACCGTATGTTTTTTCATGAATGTAAGCCCCTCTCAACATAAAAAAATAGAATATTGAAAACAATTTCCTTTTATGTAACTAATTAAGTTACACCTAATCACAAAAAATGAACTTTTTATGTCCCGCCTTATCTTTAACCCTCATCTGAATCTCTTGAAACCTCAATACCCCTCCTTTCAAAATTTTATATGCATAGCCCGTTATGCAGCAAGCTACAGCCTTAGAATAAAGGATATGGGGACTAATAACAATGTATGCTTATGGTCTTACAAATGAATTTATGATGAAACCACAAAAAAAGCGACTCCTATCGCCAAGCGAATGAACGCTTTTGAACAGAAAACCCGCTTCTTTACACGACATATACCCTTTAGACCGATAACGTTCTCCGAAACTTAATGAAGCTCCCAATTCGCCAGATGGAGATATAGACGAGCGCCATCGTAATCGCCAATACACTAATCTCGGACGTACCTAAGCTGCTGAGATACTGGGTCAAAATAATGCGAATCAAGATAATGGCAATAATAATGTATTTAAAATATTTGTTCGGCTTGGGATAAATATGGCCGTCGTCCCGTCTCTCATATGCCGTATGCATCAAAATGACGTAACCAAACACCGCACCTAACAGCCCGGCAGCCAATAGCTCCCAAAAGGCGGGAAGCGCATGCGTTTGGCCGGGAATATGCATCAATTGGTACACAGACATCATCATGAGTGGGAATGCGATGAATAAGGGTAGCAAAAGACGGACTCCGTTTCCTTTTACAGGTCCCCCTCGTCTTTTGGTTCTCAACCAGATCATCAGCCCCACCAAAACAGCCAACAATGCATAGATGAATATCGTCGTCATGATGAAACTCCTTTCCTATATATATCTTTTGAGACGATGCTAAATCGACAGTTTTTTCTCCAGCAAATAAGCGTTCAGCCGGATTATTGCATATGCAGCAACCCAACTGATCAACACCGCAACCGGGAAATGCCAAGTAAAAGGAAACCATTGTCCTGTCTGAACATGGTCAAACTGCTTATAAATCCCTTGATCGCTTGACCAATAAAAGACGCTCCCTCCACCCATCAAAACAATCCAGAGAATCGGGCTGATCGGTCTCCATGTGCTGAATTTTGTACTAACTGTAAGCAGACCAAGTGCAATAACAAACGGGGTGAACGCGATAATCATCACAAACCAGTTAAATCCGGCGATGACAAAGGACGCCGCATCCGCAAACGTGTAAGGCTGTATGGTCGATGAGATGAACAGCGCGTACAGGGAACCCACCACAAACAGGAGCAATATCACGACAATAGTTTGTAAAATAGTAGCAATCCATTTGGCGCTAATCAGCCACATGCGCGGATAAGGAAGGGTCAGCCACCATCCGTAGGTGTCATTTTCCCATTCTCTTCTCAGACTTCCCACACCCATGAAAATGATCATATACGGCAAGCCCAGGGTGACATACCACAGCCTTGTCAATTCGAGTTGGTTGTGAAGCGCGAAATACAAGGAAATAACGAACGCCACAATTAGAAATAGTGAGAAATATACAAGTCTCCACGGTCTGGGCAGTCGATTGCAGCTCTGCTTTCTCCAGCTTCCTTTATTTCGAAATTCATGGCGTATCAAATCTTTGAACAGCCCTGTTGAATTCACGCCTTCCACTCCTTTTTGTACAAATTGCGGAACACCTGATTCAGTGATCCATGCTCTCCACGTAGATCATCCGAATCACCGGACCATATCACCCGCCCGTGGTCCATCATCACCGTGTAATCAAATAAGCCTTCCACTTCCTGAATATCATGCGTACTCATGAGTATGGATTGCTGCCGATCCTCCAAATAATCAATAATACCAGCCACGATTGCTTCTCTGGAAAGGACATCAATGCCGGCAAACGGTTCATCCAGAATCATAAGCGGAACCTCACGCGCCAGACACAGAATCAGCAGCACACGTGCCTCCTGCCCGCGGCTCATCCCGGCCATTTTCAACTCCAGCTCCACGTCCATATGATCAGCTAGCTTATGCGCATCCTTCATATTAAAGCCGGGCAAAAAGGACTGTCCCCACTCCAGTGTCTGCTGCACCGTATGATTGGGGTACCAGCGAGCCCGGTCAGGCAGGTAGGATATGCCACGGTTGGTTTCCCAGCCGGGCTTTTGCCCCAGCACCTCAAGACTGCCTCCGTCTGGCTGAATCAATCCGGTGATCGCCCGAAAAAAGCTGGACTTACCGCAGCCATTGGGCCCAAGCACCCCTACAATGCGGCCCGCAGGAATGACGACATCCAATTGATCCAGTGCTTTTTTACTGCCGTATTGCTTCACCAGATGATTCGCAACCACAACAGACTCCGTCATGCCTTATCGCCTCCTTCCTTGTCATTTCCGTTCTGTTTGCTTGCTATATACCGCTGTACATCCTTCCATGACAGCCCCAGACTGCTCATCTGTCCCAGGAACTGATCTATATACGTCAGGGCCAGTTGTTCCCGAAAATTGTCTACCCGCTCACTGGACGACGTAACATAGGTTCCCAAGCCGCGCCGCTTCTCGGTCAGTCCGTCCCGCTCCAGCTCCTGATAAGCCCGCATCACTGTATTCGGATTCATACGCAATTCCTGTGCCAGATCACGAACGGACGGCATTTTGCTTCCCATTTCAATCTCCCCTTTGGCAATGGAGCTTCGTACCTGATTTAATATCTGTTCATATAATGGCTGGCTAAAATCAATTAAAAACCGAAGCGAGCCAACCCGTTGCTCTTCCATGGGTGTTTCCCCCTAATCCGCTGCATCTATCGTGCATGTAGTGTATTATATCACTTAATACACATAACACAAGTATATTTTTAGTTGAAATTTTAGTTATGCCGTTCAAAACCTATTCAGCAAATGCTCAGCTTGCGCTCAGATAGCATTCAAATTCATATCTTATGATAAGTCTCGTACCAAACAAACCATAACCGAAAGGTGGAAAATGAATTTGAAGAACACCAGGAAAGCAATTTTCGCTGGAACGATGGCATTGGCATTTTTAGGAGGCAGTGCACTGTACTCCACAGGAGCAGCCCATGCTGCTTCAACTACACCTGAGAAGGCTGCCACTGAAGACAAAGCACAGGCACCTAAGGGAAATCCCGGCGATGCTAACGGCCCTAAAATCGCAGGAGGAAACTTTGCCGAAAACAAAGCTCTCCTGAAATTATTGAAATTGTCCTCCAGCCTGTTGGAAACACAGTTGAAAGCAGGGAAATCCCTCGCAACGATTACCAAAGCACAAGGCGTGAGCGTGAATTCCGTTATTGATGTGGTGGTTTCTGATATGAAAGCAAAGCTGTCTACGGAAAAACAAAACGGCAAGATTACAGCCGCCGAATATGACCAACGTGTCTCCAACCTGAAGAAAATGGTTACGGATTTGGTAAACGGCGTTAAGCCGTCCAAGCCACCAGTAGAAGCAGGTAAAACAGATGCAGCCAAAGCTCCTGTTAAAGCTGAAGCTAACAAGGCTCCAGTTTTCTAAAAGGCTTTAGCTCAATAATTCACATTCATAGAACCCATTTGTTAATCAAACATAGCCACCCCATGTTAAATAAATCTCCATCCGGCTTCCCTGTACGGATAGAGGAGTAGATAAGCCTGTCCCCTGCTGCTATGCGGCAGAAGGGGACAGGCTTATTTTTCTTTTACCAAGACAATATGTGGTAGACTAGCTTGGTCAAGAGGTAGCATTTCTAAATCCAATTTCAAACCAAAGGAGTATGTAATGAAAACCAACCAACAGGAATTTGATGTGAAGGGAATAAGCTATATTATTAGATCTGCCATGGATAAAGATGCGAAGAGTTTGTCTGAAATCCGGTTGCAGATTGATGGAGAGACTGAAAATTTAGACAGAGAACAAGGCGAGGCCTTCATAGATACACCCGGTTTTGAACGGCTCATTGAAACAGATACCCGGAATAGCCGAAATCTTTTTTTAGTCCTGTAGTTCATGATAAAATCGTTGGATTTTCAAGATGTGGGGAGATTTAAGGAGTGAAAAAAAGATCCTGTATTATCAGGATCTTTCATCATTTCATTGCCGGGTGTAACTTAGTAGCGATAATCATCATAGGAGTTACGGTCTTGTTGAGCTGCTGTAACCATCAAAAATATACCTGAAAGCAAATGCATCAACCATCCCACGAACGGAATCCATCCGACAACAGAGGTCACAATGCCCAAGATAGATCCATAATAGGCCTCCTTGTTTACCACAGATAGCACTAATGTAACGATATGGAAAATCATCATAAAGAACAACACGGTATACACGGAGTTTACGACGATGAGTCCGCCCAAAACAGGAATAGCTAAAAATAGCTCTAAACCGCCTGTAATCCATTTTAAAGTTTTTGATGGTGCCATGGTTCCACTCTCCCGTTGCTATTTCATCCCATCATTATATCTTATCGCTATGCGGGATGACATACATTTTTTAACAATCAATATGTTTAAATCGTGACTGCTGCTATCCCTTTTTCGAATGAGCTAAGCCCTGACTACATATATGTGAGAAAGAACGAATTTTTGTGACTTCAAAGGGGTGAATGCATTGGGATATTATATCGAGGCGGAACGAGGCGTCAATCTGTATGTGGAAGATACAGGAGCCGGCATCCCCGTTCTGATGGTGCATGGCTGGCCGCTGGATCATCGAATGTACGAATATCAGGTAGCTCTGCTGCCTTCCTACGGGTATCGCTGTATTCAGGTGGATCTTAGGGGATTCGGCAGGTCCGACCGACCATGGCAAGGCTACAACTATGATCGACTAGCAGACGATCTGTTGGCTGTCATTCAGGCGCTCCAGCTAAGACAGGTACGACTGATTGGTTTTTCCATGGGGGGAGCTATTGTTGTACGTTATATGAGCAGGCACCGGGGATTTGGCGTCGATCAGCTTATTCTGCTGGGAGCGGCTACGCCCCGTTTCACTCCATCCAGCGGCTTTCCTCAAGGCACTCCGGTCACGGAAGTGGATAAGCTCATCAAGCAAGCCTATACAGATCGACCGCAACTGGTCACTTCATTTGGCGAGCTATTGTTTGCCAACCCCGTCAGCCAGAGCTTTCGCGACTGGATACGTGATCAGGGCTTTGCAGCCTCTGTCCATAGCATGGCCTTCACTTTATATTCACTGCGTGATTCTGATTTACGCCCGGATCTTCCGCATATCCGTGTACCTACCTGGATTTTACACGGGAAGCTTGATCAGGTCTGCCCTTTCCCACTGGCTGTAGAAACCCAAAAAGGAATTGCTGGGTCAAGGCTTATTCCTTTTGAACGAAGCGGTCATGCTGTATTTTACGATGCGCTCCCCGAATTTAATTCCACCTTACTGAGCATACTATCTCAACCTTCCCCCATGCCATAATCGGAGAACCAGGACATTCATATGCGCAAAAAAATAGCACCTTGCGGTGCGTTCTCCAAAAAAACAAAAAAGACGCCTCAGCGCCGTTAGCGGCTATGGGGCATCCTTCACTACAAACATATATCCAATTAGGATTGTTTGGTATGATTAAAGCTCGTATTATTCAAAACGGACAGCTTTTTCTCGCCCTTCACCATGGCAGAACCGCAAATGGGGCATGTCGGCTCGACAGAAAAAGCGAAGTTATCCCGCATCCATCCGTTGCACGTTTCGCTGGCGCAATTCCAGACAGTTGTAATTTCCTCAGGAATCTCATCCATTGGCTTTTTCCGTGAATTGTACATAAACATCCCTCTTTCTTCATGATTTATAAAGCGATAAGATGTAATCAGTTCAAAAACGGCCTTGTGAACAGATAAAAACAAATGCCCCAAACGCTATGTTCGGGGCATCTGAAGTAGGCTGTAATTTTAAATTACAGTTTTACAACGTTCTCAGCTTGTGGTCCACGGTTTCCTTCAACTACGTTGAATTCTACGCGTTGGCCTTCGTCCAAAGATTTGAAGCCGTCGCCTTGGATTGCGGAGAAGTGTACGAATACGTCGCTTCCACCTTCAACCTCGATAAAACCAAAACCTTTTTCTGCGTTAAACCATTTTACTGTACCTGTTTGCATTGAATTACCTCCAAAATGTATTTATATGACCTTTATTTTTTACAAATAAAAATTCACATATTGCACAAGGTTATTTCAACCTAAAACAATAGCCCTCTACAATATGCGAATCTCAGGTCACAATTTCAATATACTCATATTACCATAAGTGTATTGAAAACGCAAGCACTGTTGAATTTAAATTATGCAGAGTGTGCTCTTGTCCTCTATTTATGTGTCCAAGCTGTATTCATCAGGCGAAAGTCAATCATCAACGCCTACCTAAAACAGTATATCCGCAACTGCTTCTTATTATACCAGCAAATGAAAAATAAATATACAAAACATTATGCAGAAGACGAACTTTTTCTAAAATATGCCCGTCTTCTGCATCCACTCTGTTGCGTTACCTTTTAACCAGCATCAAAGACCTGCCAATGCCTTAATTTCATCTGTTGTCAGCGCTTTGTTATACAATTGAACCTCATCCAGACTGCCATTAAAGTTGGCATCGGCAGCAAAGCGGCTTTTACCGAGATAAGCCTCGCTTGCCAGCAGCTCTCTCGGGTTAAAGGTAACGCTGTCATTAACAGCTACCTCTTCACCGTTTACATACAGCTTCCCTGTATTCCCCTCCAGTGTAACCGCTACATGCGTCCACTGATTCAAGGGCAGCGGTGCTTTGGAAAGCAAGCTTTGATCTGTACCTTCATGGATCGTAAACTGTAGCACACCGCTTCCTTGGGATGGGGTCAGAAACATATGGCGGCTCTGTCCATTTCCAAAGTCAAAAATCCGCTGCCAGGCTGCGCCGCCCTTCCAGTTTACCCAAGCGGAAAAAGTAAAGTCCTCCGCATCTGTTACCGTACCCGGCAGCTGCACGTAACCATCCTTGCCGTTCAAAACAAGAGCTCCGCCGGACTTCCCATCCTTGTCCCATGTGGCTCCCCCAAATGCCTTGCCATCATAGTTGTTGTATGTGCTGTCCACGACCGTTGTCCCTAGATCCTCACTCCATGAATAGAGTGCGAGCTGCGGACCCTGAGCCTGCTCGGGAACTGTGGCTATAAAGCTTTTCATCGCTGTTGCTTTGTCTTTTTTTATGGTCGCGGTCAATGTGACCGTTGCAGGCTGGGAGCCCGCTTCTGGACGGTACACTTCACCTGTCACGGAAATGTTCCCGGGACGTGAGGACTCCCACGAAATGGTGGTATCTTGTGTTCCCTGAGTAGGAAGCGTCAGATTATAAAAAACGTTGCTCGTATCGCCCAAGCTCAAATCCTTCTGCACCGCGGCTACAATTTTGCTGGCCTTCTGCTCAGGCTTTAGCGTACCCCATACCGCAACACCCTTGGAGGATAGCGCAGTGAAAGCAAACGTCTTGGTGCCCGTATCTGGATCAAGGTGCCGCAGGAAAACACCTTTGTACTTTGTACCATCCGCTGTAATCTCCAGCTGGTTACCTGCGCCAAGCTTCCATGTACCTTTCGCTCCGCCGGACAGTTTGCCGCCGCTATCCAAACTGACGGTCAGAGCTTGCTTAATATTGGCCGAAATTTCTTTTCCGTGATTTACATACGAGTATTGACCAAGGACATCCTTTTCCGACAACTTTTTAAGAGAATCCTCATCTCCCGAATAACGATAAGGAGCAACTACGGGCCAACCGTCAGCGTTCATGAACATTTCATGCACGCGTACCTCAAATTGCTCGCCCCGTCCCGGAAAACGGGAATGGAAGATCAGAAAATGTTTCTTGGTCTTGGGATCGTAATAAGCCGAGTTATGTCCGGGAGAAACATAGCCTGTACCCAGTCCTGTACCCGGATCACCGACTTCCCTTGGGATCAGGTAATTCCCTATCAGCTTGACACCGTACGGCTCAATGGAAGCGTCATCAAAAAGAGGTTTGTCAGGGTTCGCCTTGACCTTGATCATGTCGTTGCCCTCAGCATCGTAAAAAGGGCCATCCGGTGTTTTGGAGCGAGCCACACGAAGGTTGTATCCGCCATCTGCCGACAAGCCGCCATAAGACAGGAACAAGTAATAATAGTCTGTTTGCGGACTGTATTGTATGTACGGCCCTTCCATACGGGCATGGTTACCGCCTGTCAGCTTTTTCCCATATCCTTGTCCGGGCAGAGGCTTCCCTGTTTTCTCATCCATTTCCAGAATAAAGATGCCTCCTGAATAGGACCCGTATACCATCCACAGCTTGCCGTTCTTATCATAAAAAGTATCCGGGTCCACGGCATTCGGATGCTTGGTCGCATCATAGACGGCTCCGTCCTCACTCGGTTGTCCCCACATGCCGGATTTCAGGAAAATTCCTTTGTTCTTGTAGGGTCCTTCGATTTTGTCAGCCACCGCTACACCCATCGCAGAGCGCGGAGAGTCACCTTTGCAGGCATTATAGTACATATAAAACTTGCCGTCCGCCAGTTGAATGACATCCGCTGCCCACAGCGTGTCCGTCTGTGCCCAATCGAGAGCCTCTTTTAGTTCCACTTTGACGTTCGGGATCAATACGTTACCGTTCGCTACTCCTGTAGCAATCGTATCCCAATTCATTAGATCCTTGGACTTGGCAGCCGCCAAATGAGAGCCAAATATATAAAAGGTATCGTTCACCTTCAGAATGGAAGGATCATGCACGGAGGTTTCCTTGAAAGAAGCTGTCACCTTTTTGCTCTGAATTGTAACGTTCTCCAGACTCTGATCTTGAAGTGTAATCTGTCCCGGGTTTTGAACTTCATCTGTACCCGGATGGAGCGTTTGCTCCGCGCCTGCAAAAGAGGCAGGTAACAGCAAAGCACCTGCCAGAGAAACAGTCGTTACTTTGCGGAAAAATAATCGTTTCATTAACTAATCTCCTCTCGATTTGAACAAACCTGGTTAATCAGCGGTCAGGCTTCTATTGTATTTTGATTCGTTTATTTTCCTCTTGAAATAGATACTCATCATCACCCCCGGCAGGTATTAAAGCGCTTTCAATTTGTTCGAAAATAAAAACCCTTCTCTTAAGAAGGCAGGTTCAAACCTGACGGTGAACCGTACCTCTATATTATGCAATCAATATGGAAAATTCAATACTTAATTTTATATTTTTATGAATTCTTTAATAAAATTATTAATTATATCAATTCATCTATTTGCGTAGTCTCTTCTTCCTCTTATCCCACCTGTAGATTCAATGCTTCCACATGAGTTAATTTCAACTAACTGTTAAAGCAACAAAGGCAGGATGCGCTGAAGCACATCCTGCCTTTGTTATATAAATCTATTGTATTTATGAATCCGGCAATTGAAATCCATACGCTGTTATTCCAGCCAAATTCAAAAAGTACCGACTGCTTCTATTCCTGTTTTCCGTGTTGTCTTTGTTATTTGTTGCCTTCGAAATCAAGCGTGTTTCCAGTCTCTACTAACGTTTTTGTATTACTTAGAATATGCCACCAAGCATTGTCACTCGGTCCATAGGAAGGATCGTCAGGATGCCACTCATCATGGATAAGAGACAACTTCGTGCATCTGCCCACTGGCTCTATCAGCCAGGAAATCCGGGATTCATAGTTCTCTCGCCCTTTCAGGTATGAGGGCCCTACCTTATGCGTAAAACGCAGGGCCTTCAAGGGAGCATACTCCAGCAGCGTCCCGTACACATGAACGGTTTCTTCGCCCTCAGCGCCCGGTCCCACATACTCCAGCAATTGCCCCTCCTTGAAGCTGGAACGGATTATGCTTCCGTAATAGATTTGCTGAACGTACTCCGGAGAGACCAGACATGCCCATACCTGTTCGGGCGTCCCCCCAATGTAGACCTCATATTTCAGTTCTTTCATGTTTTGTTCCTCCTTAATAATATGTGCTTGTACTTTCTTATACTTAAGACTCGTTTACACTATACAAAAAGGACACTGACAGCTACAGTCAGTGTTCCCAAAGAGACAAAATTAATTTTCGTAATGGCGAGCCATTTCCGAGGCAACCACCATCATCCGCTGCTTCAACGCCGCTGGCTCCCGAATATACAGCGTTTTCCCATAAGGCAACAAGAAATATGGGACATAAGTGAGCAATGAGCTTTCGTCCAGCAGAAACCGGGCCCATCCCTCCTCCCGCTGATCCAAGGTATGCCCGAATAGCCAATGACCGCAAAGATCATTTATTATCATCTCGGATGACTCAATTACCACGGCAACCAACTCCTCTGCTCTTTCCCGGGCAGGAAGCAAGCTCTGCAGGAGAAAATCGCGCGCAGAGAAATCGGCAGGACGTATGAAGCTCGCGCCACTACACCGGAGTCCGATAATTCTGTCGACACGGAAGCTACGGATCTCCTGCCGCTGGTGGCAATACGCGATGCTGTACCACTGCCCCTTCCAAAGTACAAGCCCATAAGGATCAATGGAACGTGAGGAGGCCGTTTCTTCATTCCCCTTGCGGTATTCCATGTCCAGAGTGTCTCCGTTGGCTATGCCTGATTCAAGCTCTTGCAGAATTTCTGCCATTGCCCCATTAGACGTATGGAGCGTTTCAATCCCGCGCTCATGGCTCTCCATCCGTTCGATTTGTTGGACGTTGCTGTATCGCTTCAGCTTATCCAGCGCCCGTTCAAGCGCTTGGACATACGGATATCCCGTCCCACGGACGAAGGCGGCTGCTTGGACAAGCGCCTTCTGCTCTTCGGCGTCGAAGAACAACGGTGCTTCGACGAAGTTATCAGGCAGACAGTAGCCGCCACCAGGTCCGGCATCGGCAATAACCGGAACCCCACTGACGCACAACGCATCTATATAACGGTATACCGAACGAACGCTGATTTCCAGCGCATCCGCTAATTCGCCTGCGGTTCGTCTACGTTGCTTTAACATCCAGAGGATGGATAGCATATGGTCTGCTTTGGACATCAAACAATCTCCTCCCTGAACAGTTCAATTACAAGCAGTGTACAGCGAAAACTTTGTATCGCCAACTTACGTGTCGGCAGGGAGTGCAAGTAATGGCAAATAGTATGAAATAAATGTATTACATATCCTACCTTTCCTGCCGATATACCTAAAAGAACAATTTTGAATTACCTTAAAGTAAACCTTTAAATTTTTTGGGGAGGTGAAAATATATGCAATGGTATTTAAATGGATTAAAAAACTATGTAGGATTCCAAGGTAGAGCACGACGTACAGAATACTGGATGTTTGTTCTGTTCAGTACGATCGCCACTTTTATAATCGGTTTGATCGATGGTCTTGTGGGCTTAACTCCGATCTTGACGTACCTTTATTCTTTGGCTGTCCTGTTGCCGTCTCTGGCCGTTATAGCCCGTAGACTGCACGACACAGGCAGAACCGGATGGTGGATTCTACTCATTTTGATTCCTTTAGTTGGCTCAATTATTCTGATTGTATTCTTATGCCAAGACAGTCAATCCGCTGAGAACAAATATGGAAAAAATCCTAAATTGTAATTGGTGCAGATACCTGAGAACCTCTTTCACTCTTGTGAAAGAGGTTTTTTCATATTCCCCCTCCAATCATCGAAATTCCAATAGTAAGTTTATGGGAAGCCCACTGCGTCCATACTGGATTAAAAAGCATCCGCAAGGAGAGGGCGAACATTCATGCATTTTCGGAAAAGAAGCAGCCACAACAAGTTTAAAAAGCCACCTGTCCAGCACACCGAGAGTAAGCCTGCACATTCAGAGGCGCAGCTCAGTCCAAATATCGGGTCAAATCTTCAGCGGATCAGACAAGCACTCGGTAACAGCACCGACATCATCATAAGAGAAGTTCGTATCGGCAAGGATGGTGAACAAATCATTGCGATCCTCTATACCGACGGTTTGGCGGATAAAAACGTAATCTCCGACTTCATCATGGAGTCGATGATGCTGGATAGCAGCTTGTCCGGGGACGTGGAGCACAAGATTCAAACCTCCTCCCATGTTCTGCAGATTTTAAAAGATTACGCCCTGACCATCGGGGGCATCCGAGATGTTACCGACTTTGAAACCTTATATAACGCTCTGTTGTCCGGAGATGCAATCATTTTGGTTGACGGTGAGACGCAGGGAATCGTGGCCAGCGCACGAGGATGGAAAGATCGCGGGGTCACCGAGCCCGCTTCGGAAAATGTCGTCCGTGGACCACGAGAGGGATTTTCTGAAACACTGCGCACGAATACGGCCTTGATCCGACGTAAGATTAAAGATCCGAACCTGTGGCTGGAAACAAAACAAATTGGCCGCGTGACCCAAACCGATGTCGCAGTCATGTATATCAAGGGAATCGTGGACCATAAATTGGTCGAAGAAGTGCATGAACGACTGAATCGCATTGATGTAGACGGCATTCTTGAAAGCGGGTATATCGAGGAGTTAATTCAGGACGAAACATTTACCCCTTTTCCGACGGTATACAACTCCGAACGCCCGGACGTCATCGCCGCCGAGCTGTTGGAAGGAAAGATCGCAATCCTGGTGGATGGAACCCCGTTTGTGCTTGTCGTGCCCGCGCTGTTTGTTTCCTTCCTGCATGCGGCGGAGGATTATTATCAGCGTGCCGATATCAGCAGCTTCATTCGGGTTCTTCGTTACACCGGAGTCTTTATTTCCCTGCTTGGTCCGTCCTTATATGTTAGCATCACTACGTTTCATCAGGAAATGCTGCCAACCCCGCTGCTGATCGGGCTGGCGGCACAGCGGGAAGCCGTCCCCTTCCCTGCCTTTATTGAAGCGCTCATGATGGAACTGACTTTTGAAATATTGCGGGAAGCCGGTGTCCGTATGCCCAAGTATATTGGAGCGGCCGTCTCTATCGTAGGCACACTTGTGATCGGACAAGCAGCTGTCCAGGCTGGGATCATATCAGCGGCGATGGTCATTGTCGTATCCGTTACTGCGATTTCCAGCTTCGTTCTGCCTGCCTATAATATGTCCATTGCTTTCCGTATGCTGCGATTCCCTTTGATGGGGCTTGCCGCTTCATTTGGACTATTCGGGATTATCGTCGGCGGCATTGCTCTCATCCTGCATATGTGCAGCCTTCGTTCGTTTGGCATTCCCTATATGGCTCCTTTTGCCCCTTTAATACCGTCGGACACCAAGGATACCATCTTTCGGCTTCCTCACTGGATGATGATTACACGTCCCCGGCTAATTAATCAGAAAAATGTGAATCGCCGAAACAGCACCCCGCCCCGGAAACCACGGGAATGAAATAGAGAGGACTGGCACAAATGGAAAGGAGGAGCATCGTGAATCGGAAGGCCGCCTGTCTGTTCCTGATTCTTACAATGACCTTGCTTCTGACGGGCTGTTGGAGCCGCAGAGAGTTGAATGATCTGGCCATCGCCGTCGGTATGGGGATTGATAAACAAGGGGATCAATTCCGGGTCTCCGTCCAGGTTGTAGACCCTAGGGCCGTATCGGCCCAAAAAGGGGCAGGCGAGGCTCCAGCCACATTGTATACAGAGGAAGCCGATACCGTACTTGAAGCGATCCGAAAAATAACAACGCTTAGTCCCCGTAAAGTGTATTTTGCTCACCTGCGCATATGCGTAATCGGTGAGTCGATAGCGACCGAAGGGATGGCAAAAGCTCTGGATTTACTCTCCAGGGATCATGAGTTCCGCACCGATTTTATATTGTGGTGTCCAAAGGCACCAGCGCGGAGGATACGCTGAAAATTATGACACCCTTAGATCCGATTCCGGCAAATAAACTGTTCTCCTCCCTGGAATCTTCGGAGAAAAACTGGTCACCCAGTATGACCGTAACCTTGGATGAATTAATTAAAGCTATTACGAGTGAAGGAATGCAGCCTGTCTTGACCGGACTTCGAATCGTTGGCAATACAGAAATGGGAGAAATGAACAGCAATGTCCAAAAAATCGACCCGCCTGTCCGTTTACAGTATTCCGGGCTTGCTGTATTCAAAAAAGACAGATTGATCGGGTGGCTAAATGAAACGGAAAGCAGAGGCTACAACTACATTCTCGGCAAAGTGCAAAGCTCTGTCGGCTTTGTGGCCTGCCCCGAAGGCGGAAAATTCGTTACAGAGATCATTCGAACCCAAACTGCCATAAAAGGAAGCGTGCATAGGGGAGAGCCCCGGATCAATATTAAAATGCATGTTGAGGCCAACGTGGGAGAAGTCGAGTGTCAGGGCCTGGATTTGACCAAGGTGAGCACGATTTATGAGCTGGAGAAGAAAGAGGAAGAAAAGATCGAGGATATTATGAAATCAACCGTCAGAAAAGCTCAAAAATCGTACAAAGCTGACATTTTCGGATTCGGCGAAGCCATTCACCGCGCTGATCCGAAGACCTGGAATGCACTGAAAAAAATTGGGATCGTGAGCATTTTACAGAATTGCCCGTAGATATCAAGGTCGATTTCAAAATTCGGCGCTTGGGCACGATTGGCAGCTCATTCCTGAATGAGATTAAAGAGTAACCTCCCAAAGAAGGTGTTAAAAGATGCTGCCTAAAATAGGGAACGTTCTGGGCATACTGCTGGTCGCTGCTGCAATATGCATGTTTGAGGTCCCTTACATGTGGAAAAAGGGGTTAAAAAAAGAGCTTTGGCTGTTTTCCATCCTGCTCCTTCTTGGGGTCGGAATCAGCAGCGCCAGTGCATTAAGTGGGTTTATTCCTACTCCTCTGGATTGGATCGCAGCCGTGTATAGACCATTCAGCGATTTCCTAACCCATATCGGTCTAATAAAATAAGACGAGGTGAAATTGGTGCCCGGGCAGATCAAAATCTCAGCACGTCAACTTATGATCTTGACGACTTTATATACGGTTGGGAGCGCAATTCTCATCATCCCATCAGGCATGGCGGAGGTAGCCAAGCAGGATGCGTGGATGGCCGCGCTTGTCGGGGTCGTGGCCGGGCTTCTCGTCTTGTATTTGTACATCAAGCTTGCGTCGCTGTATCCGCAGAAGAGCCTGATTGGAATTATGGAAGCCCTGCTCGGAAAGTGGCTGGGCAAAGCTGTCGGTCTTCTGTTTTTCGCCACACTTTTCATCAATGCTCCTGTTCCCGTTTTATTCTACCTGGGGAATTTTATGACCACTCAAATGATACCGGAAACACCGATTCAAGCGGTAAACATTCTTTTTGCGCTTATTATATTGCTGGCTGTCCGGCTGGGACTGGAAGTGATAGCTCGTTCTGCCGAACTGATGTTTCCGTTATTTATTCTGCTTTATATTTCTTTTACAGGTTTGATAGTGTCCAATATTAAATTGGAAAATGTTCAACCTGTACTGGAGGCTGGAGTCGGGCCTATTGGGTCTGCTGCCCTGTCCTTTGTCAGTACAGCGTTTCTGCCTCACATCATTCTGCTCATGATCTTCCCGGCTTCTGTCAATCGTTTCGACCAAGCCCGTAAAGCTATTTTCACAGGAAGCCTGATTGGCGGATTGATGTTGGTCGTGGTCGTTTCATTGGCTATTTTGGTACTAGGTCCTGATCTAACCGCAAGAAATATATATCCAAGCTATGCGTTAGCCAAAAAAATTAGCATTGGAAATTTTCTACAGCGTATCGAAGCGATCATGGCTACGATGTGGTTTATTTCGCTCTTTTTCAGGATCACGTTGTATATGCACTCCATTGTGACAGCCATAGCCCAAATCTTTCGCTTGAAATATGACCGCCAGCTAGTGCTTCCTCTCGGCATTCTTTTAGTCGCCTTGTCGACCATCGTATATCCCAATGTGCCTTATCAACAAGCTTATGATACCAAGACGTGGATTCCCTATGCACTATCGTTCGGGGTGTTTTTACCCTTACTGCTGCTCAGTATACATGCCCTGAAAAGGTTGGGGACAAACAAGAATAACAAGCCGGATAATAAACGTGAAAATAGAGGTGAGGATGGTGCATAAGCAAGTCAAAATCTCCACACGTCAATTGTTGATCTTAACGATATTATTTACAATCGGCACTGCAATTCTCGTCATCCCTTCTGTAATGGCCGCTACAGCTAAACAGGATGCATGGATCGCTGCACTCGTCGGAGTGGGCGCCGGGCTGCTGTTGATATGCCTGTACAACACGATCACCATCCTGTATCCGCAGATGACCCTGATCGAAATCATGGAGACCCTTTTGGGCAAGTGGTTGGGGAAATTTATTGCTCTGCTGTTTATGATTACGTTTTTTATCGGTGGCCCTGCTACGGTGTTGTATGATTTAGGGAATTTTTTGACTACTCAAATGATGCCGGAAACGCCGATTCAAGCGGTCAACATCCTTTTCGCGCTTATTGTATTGATGGGTGTGCGCCTTGGACTTGAAACGTTGGCCCGTTCTGCTGAGCTATTGTTTCCGTTGTTCCTTCTGCTATACACGGCTTTTGTCGTTTTAGTAGTATCCAATATCAAACTGGAGAACGCTCAACCGATGCTGGAGAAGGGAGTTGGACCCATTTGGCCTGCCGCTTTATCCTTTATCAGTATTGCATTTCTGAGCCATATTGTTTTGCTCATGATTTTTCCGTTTGTAGATCGCCCCGTTCAAGCCCGTAAAGCCTTTTTAACAGGAGGCCTGATTGGCGGGTTGGTTCTGGTTGTACTCATTGTATTGGCCGTTTTAGTTTTTGGCCCTGATTTAACAGCAAGAAATATATATCCAAGCTATTCATTAGCCAAAAAAATAAACATTGGAAATTTTCTTCAACGTATTGAAGCGATCATGGCCGCCATGTGGTTTATTTCGCTCTTTTTCAGGATGGCTCTGTATATGCAATCGATTATGATCGCGATAAGCCAAATCTTTAATCTGAAAGATGAGCGTCCTCTGATCTTCCCTATCGGGATGATCCTGATCGTTATGTCCGTAATCATTTATCCGAATGTCCCGTACCAGCAATCCTGGGATGCAAAAATATGGACACCTTATGTCTTATCTATAGGCCTCTTTCTGCCTCTGCTGCTGCTCTGTATTCACGGGATACGAAAACTCTGGTCAAAGAAAAAAACAGGGTCCGAAGGATAGATCTTATTCATCCTGTGAGCCATTATGAGCCTCGGTGAATTTTTTTTGCTGTAACCTGTTTACAATGTGCACTTTTAGTTTATTTTAAACGAGTATTAAGCTGGCGCTAAGATTGGGCGTGTATGATGTATTTAAGAATCTGGTAACTACATAAAAACCGGATGGGCTAAAGGCAAGAATATTACTCCCGTTGGATATCCATATACTGTTCCACCCTGTCAGAATTTTAAAGAAATCAAAAGGAGACTTTACTCTTATGAATCGAAAACGAATCATGGTTATCTGCACCTTGTTACTGGCGTTGTCTATTGGGCAGTCCTCTACATGGGGAAGTCGGGCCAATGCTTCTGCACTGGCTCCAGAGAGAGCCCTTCAGCTACAGGATAGTGAGGCTTCCAAGGATGATGAGTTGCTGGAAACACTGGGTGTATCCTCGGATGAGCAATTGTATGATGCGTTGTATAACGGTCAAACCTTGGCAGATATTGCACAATATAATGAACGGGACGCTCAAGCTGTCGTTGATTTGCAGGTGGCTCAGTTGACAGAGCAGTTAGATCAGCGGCTGGCCAACAAGAGTATTACGCCTGAACAGTACCAAGCCCATAAGGCAGAATTGACGCAGGTCGTTGCCAAGAGTGTGTTTGGACTGTAAAAAAAGTCCATGAAAAAGGCGCTGAGCCCGTTGGGGATCAGCGCCTTTCTGCTGTCTGTATCTACGCTTACACTTGATGTACTCGAATCAGGTTGGTGGCACCGGCCTCGGCGACAGGAACGCCTGCCGACACGACAACGGTGTCTCCTTTTTGAATATACCCTGCATTTAGGGCGTTGCGGATGGAGGATTCGAACATTTCATCCGTCGTCACTACCTTATCGCCTTTGACCGGGAATACCCCGGATAACAGACAAATTTTAGCGAACACCGTATTGTTCGGGGTAACTGCAATAATTGGAGCCTTCGGACGATATTTGGACACCATACGGGCCGTGAAGCCGCTGGCCGTAGACGTAATAATCGCTTTGGCATCCAGCTCCAGGGATGAACTAACCGCACCTTGACTGATGACCTCGGTAATGTTCGTGCTTTGGCGTGCTCTGCGCTTATCGAACTGCTCTTGATAATCAAATTGAGATTCAGCTCTGGCAGCTACGGCAGCCATCGTCCGCACGGACTCGACAGGGTATTTACCCGCAGCGGATTCGCCCGACAGCATAACCACATCGGCTCCTTGCATAACAGCGTTAAACACGTCACTAACTTCGGCTCTCGTCGGACGCGGGTTTACCTGCATGGATTCCAGCATGTGTGTAGCCACGATCACCGGTTTGCCAACCAGGTTACACTTGTCGATCATTTCCTTTTGCATCACAGGTACGTCCTGAATCGGCACTTCAACACCCAGATCACCACGGGCTACCATGATTCCATCCGAAGCCTTGATAATGTCATCGAGGTTTTCCATACCTTCGGCATTTTCAATTTTAGAATAAATTTGTACATGCTCGGCGTTGTGGCCCTTCAAAATCTCACGGATCTCACGAATATCATCGCCTTTACGCACAAAAGAAGCCGCAATAAGCTCGATACGCTGCTCCACTCCGAATTGGATGTGCTTCACATCGCGCTCTGTTACGCCCGGAAGGGTCGTATGAATCCCTGGCAGGTTCACACCTTTTCTCGGTTTCAAAATACCGCCGCTTACAATGGTACAGATCATTTCGGTTCCCTCAATAGAGGCTACAGTCAGATCGACCAAGCCATCATCAATGAGAATACGGTCGCCTGCTTTGATATCCTTTGGCATATCCGGGTAGTTGACCGAAATACGATGCTCGTCCCCCAAAATTTCTTCCGTGGTCAAAATAAGCTGGCTACCTGGCTTCAGCAGACAGGATGCTTCTTTCAGCTTGCCAATCCGTATTTCCGGTCCCTTGATATCCATCATGACGGGAATAAAGGTGTTCAGTTCCTTCGCAGCCTGTCGCACATTTTCAATACGTTTAACGTGATCTTCCAGCTCCCCGTGAGCCATGTTCAATCGAGCTACTGTCATACCAGCCTGGATCATTTCTTTTAGCAAATGAATGGAGTCGCAGGCAGGTCCCATAGTACAGATAATTTTCGTTTTAAGCATAGTAATGTCATCCTCCTGAATGTCTTTACTGTTTGGTTTCTATTCCACTTTCACTTCAGAATTTTTGCAAAATCCTCAGTTCTCTATCTATTAAACTTCTATGGTTCTATTTTACTTGTACCCGTGCGTCAAGACTATGAACTATAGTATGATGAAGGTACTACAGTACAATACATTTTTAAGACATCGGAGAGTGGGCCTCGTGATTACAATGAAGGACATGCGACAGGACCATGGTATAGACTGGTACGAAAAGGCTGGCCCGAATAGCAGCGACGATGACTTACTGTTCATTTTGGTTACCTTTGGAAAATGTGTATATTGGGTGAACGATTGCAAGTTTATTCTCGGCAAGGGAGAAGCGCTGATTCTGCCCGGACATTTACCTTACTACGGCAAGAGCATTCCTACGCTTTTTCATACCAAGTATGTGATACATTGCCGCAAAACATGTACGAACCACACACTTCCCCTACTGAATACAGAACAGCCGTTGCTGATCAAGCTCGGATGCTACGATATGCTGCATGAACGGATCAAGTCGGTGTACTACCAATGGACTGAGCGCCCGAGCTACTATGCAATGATGGCTGACTGCTTGCTGACCGAGGCGATGATTTATATCAATCAGGAATGGGACAAGGGTACCGTTTCTTGCGATAAAGAGAAGCATGTAGAGCATATGAAGCAGTATATTCAGAATCATTATCGGGAAAAGGTGACGAAGGAAGAGCTGGGAGACGCGATCCGTAAAACACCCAACTACGCAGCTACCCTGCTGCGCGAGGTAACACGCCAAACCATCAGCGAGCATGTACATACGCAGCGTATTAAAACCGCCATCTACATGCTGACCGAATCCCGACTGACGATTCGTGAAATTTCAGAGTATGTGGGGTATAGTGATGTTTCCTATTTTCATCGGATATTCAAACGGCTGACAGGCTGCTCCCCATCCGAGTTTCTGGATGAACGGTCTTCGATCGTTTAGGCGTGACTTGTACAGTGGAAAGAGAAGGCAGAAAAAGACTGGAAAAAGTTGCGAAACTCCGTATTTAAATGTATGTTGGATTCAACTGGATAGACAACAAATACCTCATTTTATAAAGTGCGAATGTGAAGCTCACATAAAAACCCCGGTTCCTTCGCACCTCGAAATTTGTCGAAAAAGGCTTGGATGGGTTGTACTGGGTGAATGTCAATGCTTGATTCAAGCCTTTTCGGCATCGTTTATTGCGAAAATGTATGATATTGATACCATTAGGGTATAAATCACTGCATTTTCGCTGTCGCACTCCATGTGAGTGCGTGGATTGAAATTCTTGCGTAATATCCGCACCACAAACCCACGCAATAGTCGCACTCCATGTGAGTGCGTGGATTGAAATTCGCTTAAGATCAGCCCGACATCCAAGTCTTCATCGTCGCACTCCATGTGAGTGCGTGGATTGAAATACTTTCTGGAAGTTGGTACTCAGAAGGGCCTTTTACGTCGCACTCCATGTGAGTGCGTGGATTGAAATCTCGATTGTCTTGTCTTTTTCGTCTGTCAGCTGAAGCGTCGCACTCCATGTGAGTGCGTGGATTGAAATATTAAGCTATTCGGTCGACTCGATGGCCTTCGGCGTCGCACTCCATGTGAGTGCGTGGATTGAAATGCGTCAATCATCATCGGATTCATTTTCTGGCTGGGTCGCACTCCATGTGAGTGCGTGGATTGAAATTTGAGAGAGGCGCGGCAGGAATTGAATCATACGTCGCACTCCATGTGAGTGCGTGGATTGAAATCGCTTGTCTTCCTTGATAAACATTTCCAAGATAATAAGTCGCACTCCATGTGAGTGCGTGGATTGAAATAATGTTACGTTAGACCCCGATAAACTAAGCACTGGGTCGCACTCCATGTGAGTGCGTGGATTGAGATCAATTACCGCTGCCCCAGCGCTTCGCTCACAAGTCGCACTCTGTACGGAGTGCGTTTCTCACCCTCTTACTCTCCGCTTCCATCGCTTGTCCTTTCCATTTCCATATACATTAATATTCCAAACTTTACCTTTATACATTAGTTGCATAATATATTGACAGATGGTTAATTTTGGAGAACAATAGAATGAAAGAATATAAAATTATGGAATTTTTATGTGAAGGGTGGTTTATGTATGGAAATCACACCTACGATAAGAGCTGAATTGGAAAAATATCTAAAACAACAAGATTTAAGCATGACCGAGTTTGGGCATATTGCAGGCATTAATAGGGGGATAGTAAGTGGCATTGTAACTGGTAATAGTCCTATATCTGTTAACCAGCTTGACCGAATCACTGAGGCTATGGGTTTACCGGAAGGCTACTTCTACGACTTATATGTAGAAAACTACATCATCGAACGCTCCCCCAATATGCGTCGAATTGAGCGGTTGCTATATCGTTGTGCAGAACTGGACAAGCTGGATGCGATCAGTCGAATCGTTAGACAAATCATGGACAATCTACTCTATTCACCTAAACTATTTGACATTGCAGAAGCGCTATTAGCACAAGGACGACATGCTGCTGCGTTGCTGCTCTATGAGAATGTAGCAGAGGCGGAGAAGTACCAGCACTCCGAACGCTTGGCAATCTGTCAATACCGTATATTCACGATTCAGATTGGAGACGATCAAAACAAAAATCTCAGAGCAGCAGCGGTATTTGAAGCTTTTGTTGAGCGCCTAGATGAAATAGATCAGCTTGACGCATTGAAGGATTTAGCTAACGTGTACAGGTCTTTGCGTAAATGGGACAAGGTCGATGAAATGGCGAGAAAAATGAGAGATAAAGCGGAAATCCAATATACTTTGAAACACCAACAGAAGAGCCGAGAGCGTAATGAATCTACTAAGAAGTTAAGTCGTCCCATGTTTGTGTACATCACCTATGCCGATTTACTATGTGCAAGTGTCTGCGAAGCCCAAGGCGATTATCAACAAGCTTTACAATATACATACGCCTACGCTAATTTAGATTGGGTCAAGGAGACGGACGAGGATACCCGACACTGGATCGGTTTGTTTCAACATTGGGCGGAAGGTAATATTTACGTATATAAGCTGTTGTCAGGAGATATAAGTGTGCTTCAAGATTATGTTGAATATATTGCAGCAACATCAGGCTCTAATGAACAAGAGGAAATCTCCAAATTGTTGAATGTTATAATTGCAGCAAACCGATTTGAATTGGACGTGGATGATATACTTCAACGGTTTGAAACGGAGATTAATTCGTTTTCTGAACAACCTCCATCCGATGATATGTATACTCAACAGGTGATACCGGACTATATCGCGTGGTTTGGTTACGAATTAGCTTATTATGATTTACATCGAGGTTCTTACATTGATGGCTTTAAACATTTGATGTATTCAATGATAAGTTATCATAAACTAAATAATGAGACTTATTTTATAAATTGTATGGGTCTTTTTTTACACTTTCAGGATTATGCGGTTTCAGAAACTAAAGCAGCATTTTTAAATCTTATTGAAAAGGTGTGGATGAACAATGTTAAAAAAAATGGTGCTGCTGATCATCGCGGCTAGCTTTTTGTTTATTGTTACTGTGCCGGGTCAAGCCCTTAACCACCACTATAGTATTCAGCCTTACGTTACCATTGGAGGTGCTTAAACGGATAGGAACAAAATAAATCCCCGCAAACCTTAACCTGGTCGGCGGGGATTTCTTCTACTGTTGAACGAAATTGAACCACACTTAGCAAACTAACCTATTCGATGACATTGCCACTATAAAAGGTGCCTGTTTTAGATATACGTTTATTCCAATATTCTTCGCCTGCTAATCTAGTCGTTAAGGTACCGTTCCAAGTTATGGTTCGTTTGTATTTTGCTGAGGAATCAATTATTGGAGAATCAGGACTCCATATTGCAAATGCCGTGGCGCCAATTAATGAACTGGTAGCTGTTGTTTGTGTAATAAAACCTGTAGAGGAATCATATTTTAAATCGACATAGCCTTTGACAGTGTATACTCCTCCTGCTAATTCATACAAAATAACTTCGAATTTTTTAGTTGCAGTAGCTTGAGGTGTGATTGATTGCCCTTGAATATCGGTTTTTTCGCCTACTTCTGTTATATCATTTGGATTAATGATAGTAGAATCCTTTGAAGATTCATTTGTTGGAGGACCATATATGTAAGCAGCTATAGCAGCCATTTCATCAACAGTGTTCGCTTTTAATGCAGGGGTTTTGTCAGTTTCGGCGGTGTCTACTCCTTGTGCTGATAGGGACTGTTTACTTTGCGATTCCAATCCAAAAGCATTCAAAACTTCTTCTTTGCTCTTATATATACCTTTGTACTTATCAAAATATTCTTGCGGTACCACATCGTGTACATCAACATTATTTTTTTCAGTCTTTGAGGCTGGGGCACTACTAGCGAAGGAAACAGATGACAAGAGTGACAAGTTCAACGCTAAAACAAGACCTAGAAACAATGAAACTTTTGACTTAATTTTCAAAAACTCCTAAAATATATACAGAATATAGTTACATTTTCCATTGTATAGCTAAATTTTTCCTTTATCAAGATATTTTTAGGGAGGGTGTTATTTTGGATTTTAATTTTGTTCTATTTATACTTAATATGTTAATTATTCTTGTTTCTATTGCTGGTGGAGTGCTATTAATTGGAACATTGTACAGGGGATATACACTGCTAGGTCTACTTATTGCTGAGAAAAATAATAAGAACAACAACACTGAGAAAAAAATATAGAGAATCACACTCTCCGTTAACAGCAAAGGTTAGCGGAGAGTATTTTTTGTTTCATCTCATGCCAAAAATTGAATATTATATTGGTTGCATAGTATATTGACATATGGTTAATTTTGGACAACAATAGAATGCAATAATATAAAAAATTGGAATTTTTATGTGAAGGGTGGATATGACATGAAGCATACACCTACGGTTTTAGCGGAGTTGGAAGATTATTTAAAGCAAAACGACTTGACTTTGGCTCAATTTTCGGAATATTCAGGTGTTCATCAAAGAACACTTAGTAATTGGATTACTCAACATCGTCCTGTTTCTGTACAACAGCTTGACCGAATCACGTTGGCCATGGGGTTACCGGAGGGCTATTTTTACGAACTATATATAGAAAATTATATCATCGACCTTCCCCCGAATTGGCGGCGAATCGAGCCACTATTATATCGTTGTGGAGAGCTGGACAAGCTGGATGCGATCCGTCGAATGGTTGGACATATTATGGACAATCCGTTGTATTCGCCCAGACTATTTGACATTGCGGAAGCGCTATTTGCACAGGGACGACATGCTGCGGCACTGCTGCTCTATCAGAATGTAGCAGAAGTGGAAAAGTATCAACATTCTGAACGCTTGGCAATCTGTCAATATCGTATATTCACAATTCAGGCTGGAACCAATCAACGCCAAAATCTCAAGGCAGCTACGATATTTGAAGCTTTTGTTGAGCGCCTAGATGAAATAGACCAGCTTGACGCATTGAAGGACTTGGCGAACGTGTACAGGTCTTTGCGTCAATGGGATATGCTTGATGAAATAGCTCGAAAAATGAAGGTGAAAGCGGAAATTCAATATTCGATGAAACATCAACAGAAGAAGCGAGAGCATAATGAGTCCGAAAAAAAGCTAAGTCGTCCTATGTTTGTGTACATCACCTATGCTGACCTGTTGTGTGCATGTGTCTGTGAAGCCCAAGGCGATTTTCAACAAGCTCTAGATTATACATATGCCTACGCTAATTTAGATTGGGTCAAAGAGACGGACGAGGATACTCTGTATTGGATAAAACTTTATAAAGATTGGGCGCAATGTAATACTTACATATATAAACTCCTGTCTGGAGACACAAGTGTGCTGAACGATTATGTTGAATATATTGCTGCATCAAAAGTCGATAAAGAAATGGTAACTAAGCTGTTGAACGTAATGCTTGCGGCTAACCGATACCATTTAGATGTGGATCACACACTTAAATGTTTTGAAACAATCATTGACTCTCTTGTGCAAGAGGGGCAGCCAGCATCTGACATGTATGCCAAGCAAGTTATACCAGAGCAGTTTGCACGTTTTGATTATGAATTGGCTTATTATTATTTGCATCGAGGGATGTATAACGATGGATTTAAATACTTGATGTATGCAATGCTAAAAGCGAATATACTAAATAATGAGACATATTTTATAAATTGTACAGGATTGTTTGCTCGTTTCCAAGGTGATACGGCTCCTGAAACCAAAGCAGAGTTTTTCAAATTTATTGAAAAGGTGTGGTTAGAAAATGTTGAGAAAAATGGTTCTTTTGATCGTTGCAGCTAGTTTTCTGTTTATCGTGAATGGGCCTAATCATGCTTATGACCAGCACCATAGTATTCATCTTCACGATACCGTTGGAGGTTCTTAAACGGATAGGAACAAAGCAAATCCCCGCTAACCTTAACTGGTCGGCGGGGATTTCTTATTTTGTTTTTATTATACATTTTTTTACATTTAATAGTCAAAAAAACTTAAGTTACGTGAAATGATAGTTCTCAATTTATTTGTTCTATTGGTCTTATAGTTAGAATTTTATAGAGTTTTACGACGGGACTTTCTTACTGTTTATTCCATTTTTACAAATTCCCCTTACATGCAAAGACTTCATCAGTTGATGCTACATATGGAGCTTCGCCAACAGTAGATGCCAATACTGTAGCCGCCAAATGGAAGATCGAAGCGATAAACCCGCCGACTGCCCCACCGATCAGCCCCATGACAAAAGGCTTCATATATCTCAGGTTGACCCCGAAAATAGCCGGCTCCGTAATCCCCAGAAAAGCAGACAACGAGGAAGGAAGCGCTAACGCTTCAGCTTGCCGTTCTTCGTTTTCAGTCCAACCGCCAGACAAGCCGCACCTTGGGCAGCCATAGCGCAAGTAATGATGGCGTTGAAGGCGTTTACGCCATTCTTTTCAAGCAGTTGAATTTCCAGAAAATTAAATATATGATGCACGCCCGTAACTACGATAATCTGATGCAGAAAACCAATGACAATCCCTGCGATACCGAAAGGCAAATCCAGTACAAACGTCGTTCCTTGAAGTACCCACTCTTCAAGAGAATGGAAAACCGGACCGATGGCAAACAGCCCCAGTATAATCATGATCAACAGTGTTAAAAACGGTGTAAGAATCAAATCCAGCGCTTCGGGCACCCGTTTGCGCAACGCCCGCTCCAGCCTGACTCCGATCAGGCCCACGAAGAAGGCTGGCAATACCGAGCCCTGATACCTACCACCGGAATGAAGCCGAACATCGTCAAGGGCTGGGCTGAGCCGTCCGCAACAGTCCTCGTGTCTGGACAGTTTATTGGATTTTGCCTTGTTTTGCAGGCTCATCCCACTTTGGATGCCTGATGCGGTTCGTGTTCCTCAGGTCGGAATTTTGCCGCCAGCTTCCTTCAGATTCCGCCTCACGGCGGACACCCTTGCTCTTGGCTAATGGTTGGCAACTGTCAGCCCCCATAGCGGACTTTCACCGCCTAGTTACGCGCCATGCATGGCGCACAAAAAAGAACGCTCATTTTTACAAGCGTTCCGGAAAAAATTAGTTTTTTTTCTCTTTTTTTCGTAAAAGAAATTATTCTTGATAACTTGCTTTGTCTGAGCTGTTATCTGCTCTTGATTGTCCCGATTTGCAACCTGATCGCTTGGATACTCATTCGGAACTTCAACAGGGAAAAAATCTCCATATTTTGAGTGTATAATTTCTGCTTGTGAAGATAACACTTTCTCGTTTATCTCCTTCTTCTTCTCAGGTGTGAGCCAGTCAGGATCATTGGTAGTTTGGGTTTGAAGCTTACTGCTGTTCGCAAAGGTCTGACTTTTGATAACGGCCACCGCCCCTTCGACAACGACAATTAGACTTAAAATAATAACAACTGTTCTGAGTCGCTTATTCACACTCACTTCCTCCCTTCCAAAAGTAATCCATTTAAAAAGATTTAATAACCCATGAATCCATTCCCGGAAATGGTATAGTCATTTAAATTATTTACTAACATTTGGTATTGTCCGGCTTCTGGTACCTTGATTTCAAATTTTGTATTCGTGCCTGTATATCTTCCGGAAACCATGCGAACCTTACCCAAATAATCTCTACTCACGAGTGTATAACCAACATCGGGTTGAGACCAAGAACTATCATCTCCCCACTGCACCACACTTACAGGCACATACCCTGCATAACCAATTGAAAACTTATCTGACCAAAATCCATCGTTACGACTTAGGTGGCTAAATGACCAAGATGGCACAGCCATAGGGGAAATTTTTTCAATGGATTGAGTTTTATCGCTTTTTACAATTACTGACTCCAGTGGAACTGCATTGGCTATAGCTTCATTATACTCTTCAAGCGTCAAACCGCTCAAGAGCGTATCCGAATTAACAATTGAGGAGTAGGGTGGGAATAGGGACTGGTTAGAAGGGGCTTTAGCCGATGAAGATGAATCTGCATAAGAGCTTGCAGGATTCAGCCCAATGGCCACTAACATAATAACTAGCATTGTTACAAGAAGTTTTTGCTAAATTTTAACAACTTTTATATAATAACACACAAAATAACCATCGTATATATATTTTTTTAAATTTTTAACTCATTGACATAAAATTTTGTTTTTCGGGATTTGATAAAAATCACTACAGTTTGTCAAGGAATACCGCATTAAAGGAAGGAAACTATTCTACTACCCAAGTCCATGCCATTGTAAATACTCTGGCAACCCGTTGCGTTCCGAACTGACTGGCGGCCAAAGTCATGATGCGTAACCGGATACGAAATGCTAAAGTTTAAAGAAAAATGGCCGCCCCACTTGGATGCCGTCTCTAGCAGCCCTTTTACAACAAGGGCCAAGAGCGCTCCAAAGTAGGGCGACCGTTACAGTTCATTAATACACGTATGCGTACTTATTCGTGCCACCTGGGTGGTGTTAATTGGAGGAACCTGCTGTTTTGACTTCCTCCAGCATTTTATCGTTATAGCCAAACATCCATGTCAGGACAAAAGCTACTGCCATAGCAGCCACGTTCGCCAAAATATAAAGCGGAAGCTGATGGTTCATGTAGAGCAACGTCCCCGGAATGACCGTAATGGCCATACCTGTAGCCGCCAAATGGAAGACCGAAGCGATAAAGCCACCGACCGCTCCGCCGATCAGGCCCATGACAAAAGGCTTCATATATCTCAGGTTGACCCCGAAAATAGCCGGCTCCGTAATCCCCAGAAAAGCAGACAACGAGGAAGGAAGCGCTAACGCTTTCAGCTTGCCGTTCTTCGTTTTCAGTCCAACCGCCAGACAAGCTGCACCTTGGGCAGCCATAGCGCAAGTAATGATGGCGTTGAAGGCGTTTACGCCATTCTTTTCAAGCAGTTGAATTTCCAGAAAATTAAATATATGGTGCACGCCTGTAACTACGATAATCTGATGCAGAAAACCAATGACAATCCCTGCGATACCGAAAGGCAAATCCAGTACAAACGTCGTTCCTTGAAGTACCCACTCTTCAAGAGAATGGAAAACCGGACCGATGGCAAACAGTCCCAGTATAATCATGATCAACAGCGTTAAAAATGGCGTAAGAATCAGATCCAGCGCTTCGGGTACCCGTTTGCGCAGCCCCCGTTCCAGCTTGGCTCCGATCAAACCCACGAAGAAGGCTGGCAATACTGAGCCCTGATAACCCACCACAGGGATGAATCCGAACATCGTCAAGGGATGAGCTGAGCCGTCCGCAACAGCATAGGCGTTGGGCAAGGCCGGGTTCACCAGCATTAGACCGAGAACGATACCGAGCACCGGGCTACCACCGAATACTCTAAAGGCTGACCACGCAACCAGCGCAGGTAGAAAAGCAAAAGCCGTATCCGTCAATACTTGGGTAAACAATAGGAAATTCGGTGAAATATCCTGCGGCGTCATGCCGAACAGGGCCAGAATTTGCGGCTGGGTAAGCATGCCCCGCAATCCCATGAACAGTCCCGTAGCAACCAGCACCGGAATGATCGGTACAAATACGTCGCCAAAGGTACGAATGGAGCGTTGGAAAACGTTGCCTTCCTTTTTCGCCTGACTCTTCACTTCTTCTTTAGATGTACCGGTCACTCCGAGCTTCTCGACCTCTTCAAAAATCCGATTGACCGTACCTGTACCAAAAATAATCTGATACTGACCCGAGTTGAAAAAAGCTCCTTTGACCTTGTCGATTTCTTCGACCTTTTTCTGATCAATCTTCTCCTTGTCATGCACCATAATCCGTAGGCGTGTCGCGCAGTGAGCAAAGGACGCAATATTATCCTTCCCACCGATTGCTTGGATCACTTCTTTGGCTATTTCCCGGTTCTCCGCCATGATGTTCATCCTCTCGTTCATTCCGTTATTTATTGATGATTAACGATCCACTTGATGATGTTGAATATTCATGTAAAATCCCATTTTACCGCTTGGAAGAGAGCCTCTCCCTTGTCGGCAAAAAAGCGTATTTCGTCACTCTCTGGGTGCGGAAAAATACGACTGGTGAACACCTCTTCCCCATCATTGACGAAAATTTCCACCGAAGACGTATCCACGAACAGATGAAGCTTGATACGGTCCCCATTCATGGCGCACTGTCTTATCTCACCATACGAAGCAGCGACAGGCTCACCCGATTGCGAACGGTCCATCACAAGTTTGCGGCTGACGGCATCATATCGGATCACCGTTTTCTCAGTCGCACTTGCGCGGAATTCAATACCGCATGCCTTGGCGCTCAAAAGATCATACTCACAAATCAGCTCATAAGCCGTACCCCTGAAGCCCGTATAGGTTTTGCTCTCCGACGTTAATGTGTCGGCTACCCGCTCCTCACGCTTTCTACGCAGCGTGGTTAGCTCAGGTATTGGCCTTTGTATGAGTTTGCCCTCATGAAGCGTAAGCTCCCTCGGCAGCGTCAGGCAATGTGCCCATCCGTTCGGATCTGTCGGATAATCGATATCCGGTAATCCCATCCACGCCACCATAATACGCCGCCCCTGCGGGTCGATCATCGTCTGCGGTGCATAAAAGTCAAAGCCTCGGTCCAGCTCGCGGAATACGCCGTGCTCCAATATTCTGGTTTGGGTATCCAGCGGTTTGCCGATCACATAGCCCGACTGATAAATGTTGTGATACTCATCCCCGGAAGGCTCCAGGCCCTGAGGAGAAAATACCAATACACCCGAGCCGTCCAGTTCAAAATAATCCGGACATTCCCACATGTAGCCAAACGTCTCCAGCCCTGTCCGCAGTTCCCCCTGAAACTGCCACGTATGTAGGTCGGTTGACCGATAAAGGACGGCACAGCCTGTTGCATTCGCTCTCTGGGCACCGATCACACAGTAAAAGCTGTCTCCGTCCTTCCACAGCTTGGGATCACGAAAATGATCCGTATATCCTTCCGGCACGTTCGGAATAACGGGATGCTCCCATTTTGTAATGAGACCGCTCTCATCCATAACGGCCATACATTGATAAGGATGTCTGATCCAGTCCTCGTCACGTGTATTTCCCGTATATAGCATATACAGCTTGCCCTCATGCTCCATCGCGCTACCTGAATAAGCACCATGTGAATCAAAATAATCTCCCGGTGCGATACCGATGCCTGCGTCGTCCCATGTGACCAAATCTCTGGACTTCAAATGATACCAGTATTTCATTCCATGATCGGTTCCAAACGGGAACCACTGATAGAACAAATGATATTCACCCTGATAATACGAAAAGCCATTGGGATCATTGAGCAAGCCTGTCGGTGGCTGAATATGAAACTCCTGCCGCCAGTGACATTGCTCCACCTTTTTCTCCAAGCTGGCTATTTCACCGGGCTCTGCCTGCTCAATCAGTCGATACTTTTGTTCTTTTGTCATTTTCATAGGTGTACCTCATTCTGTATTAAAACTTCCGTCTCAGGAACCGGTTCCAATTTGACGAAAAAATAATATATAGGAACCGGTTCCTGTACGATTAAAAAAATATACTCATACATGGATTTGCAACCGGTTCCACTTATGCCCGAGTGCCGTGGAACCGGTTTCGAAGAAATTATAATCCACCTGTTCAGCGTTTGTCAACGCTTTCTCTCTCTATCAGAGAATAATTCATAACGGTCACTTTCTCTACCGGTTTGTGTTCTACCAGCCTTACAATATTTTGCGCCGCTACGCGTCCTGCTTCCATGTACGGATATTGCACGGTTGTCAGCGCAGGATGAATCACCTCTGTAATATCGTATCCCCCGAAGCCAGTCACCGACAATTCCGACGGAATGGCAATTCCTCTGGAATACGCCGCGTTGATCACGCCAAGCGCAATATTATCCGTAGCACACACCATTAAGGATGGCTTGAATCCATCTAAAATCGCAGACGCAGCCACCCGTGCATCAGACATTTTAAATCCGGTTTCATAGTATCTGATATCGTACCCAGCGGATCGCTCCAGTTGCTTCACATCGTCCATATGAGCTTGATCGGGCAATGCATCCCGAACAGCCTGCTTAAAGCCCTCCTTGCGCCGCACACCGACAGCGACATCCTTTTCCGTAACGCCGACGTAGGCAATTTCACGGTGGCCCTGTGACAGAACATATGCGCCAATATCATATCCCGCCCGGTAGTCATCATGGATAAGGCTGTGAAGCTGCGTGTGCTGCTGCCCCACCAGCAAAACCGGAATCGCAATGTCGCGGATCGCGGTCAGATGCTCATCGGTAATTTCAGCAGCCAGTAAAATAATACCGGAAATCTTTTGCCGACCCAGCTCGTAAATGGCTTCGATTTCACGCTTCACATCCTGGCTTGTATTCGAGATCAGCATCTGATAATGCTGGGCCCGCAGCTCTTGATCTATACCCATCAGCGTATGGGATGTCGCGAAGGAATCCAGACGTGGCACAACGGTTCCGATAATGTTAGTCCGCTTCGCTTTCAGGCTCTGGGCAAAGGTATTAGGGACATAACCCGTGGCCTTGACCACCTTTTCAATTTTACGTCTTGTATCCACACTGACAGCCCCGCCGTTCAAAAAACGGGATACCGTACTCTTGGATACGCCAGCCATTTGGGCTATATCTGCAATCGTCTTATTCATGAGGTCCCCCGGATTGTCTTCATTTTCACAAGCTTCCATAACGTCTCTTTTATCATAACCCTATAATACCATATGGCGGGATTGGAATGCTGTGGCTCCAGACCCATCATGGATAAAAAACGCCGCTCCCTTCAATGAAGAAAGGAACGGCGTATCATGGAAATAGAGTTTAAAAATCAAAGTTATCCGGATCAGGACCTACCCGATGATTCGCATTTAACGCCTGAATTCGATCCATATCCTCTTGCGTCAATTCAAAATCAAAAATGTCGGCATTTTCGACAATCCGATGCGCCTTGGTAGACTTGGGAATGGTGACAACTCCCTGCTGCACATCCCAGCGCAAAATCACTTGTGCCACCGATTTGCCATACTTGGTCGCTATGTCTTGCAGTACCGCATGATCAAGCAATTGGCCTTGCATTAACGGGGACCAGGCTTCCATTTGAATATTGTTCTTTTGACAGAATTGCAGTAGCTCGGTTTGTGTTAATTGTGGATGAAATTCCACCTGATTTACCATTGGTGTGATTTCAGCATCCTTCATAAGGTCCTCCAAATGATGAATCTGGAAGTTGCTGACTCCGATAGCCTTGATCCGCCCTTCTTTATATAAGGACTCCAAAGCTCTCCAGGCTTCTTTATACTTGCCTTGAACCGGCCAATGAATCAGATACAGATCCAGATAGTCCAGACCCAGCTTGTCCAGACTTACTTCATAGGCTGCCCGTGTCTCTTCATACCCCAGATCGGCATTCCACACTTTGGACGTTACGAAAAGGTCTTCTCTGGACAGGTTATTTTCCTGAAGAGCCTCGCGGATGGCTTGTCCTACACTGTTTTCGTTGGCATAAGCTGCGGCTGTATCTATACTGCGATAACCATGCTTCACAGCCGTTTTGATGGCATCGACCAGCTCTGAGCCTTCCTCCACTTTAAATACCCCGATTCCGAACCAAGGCATGTGAACTCCGTTGTGCAATGTTGTTGTGCTTTGTAAGTTTTGAGTCATTGTTTATCTTCCTCTCTGCATTTATTAAGATTGTGAACCTATATCGGTGAGTGTATCCCTTTTTTCTAGCGTGCGACTCCAGCCTGTGAGTAGAACCGCAGCGAAAACCATAATCGCCCCGATCCAGGTCGTATGAATGAGACCCAGAGCATCCGTCACAATTCCACCTACATAAGCTCCAATCGCAATCCCCGCGTTGAAAGCAGCGATATTGACGGCAGAAGCGACATCTACGGCTTTGGGGGCAAAACGTTCAGCCAACATCACCACATATACCTGTAAGCCGGGCACGTTCATGAACGCAAGCAATCCCATGAAGAAAATCGTAATCAGTCCAGCGGTTTTAAAAGGAGCGGTGAACAGCAGGACGAGCAGGACGGCAGCTTGAATCAGGAACATGTAAAATAAAGCTGAAAGCGGCTTGCGGTTCGCAGCTTTTCCACCAATGACATTCCCTATGGCAATCGCGATTCCATACAGCAAAAGAATGAACGTTACCGTACTTTGCTTAAATCCGGTTATGTCGTGAAGTAATGGAGATAAATAAGTAAACACGACAAACGTGCCTCCATACCCCAATGCTGTAATGATAAAGGCGAGTAGCAAGCGACCATTGGTAACCAGTTTGACCTGCTCGCGGAAGGGGGTTCTGTTCCCTTTGCGCAGATTGGATGGCAGCAAAATCAGATTCGCAATGAGTGCCACCACACCGACGATCACAATCGCCATGAATGCCGCTCGCCAGCCCCATTGCTGCCCGATAAAGGTTCCCAAGGGTACACCCGTGACCGTGGCTACGGTCAGCCCGGAGAACATAATGGAAATGGCACTGGCTCGGCGGTCATTGGGTACAAGATCGGCTGCGATGGTGGAGCCGATGGACATGAACACCCCATGGGAGAACGCCGAGACCACACGTGCAATCAGCAGCATGACAATTCCACTGGAGAACGCAGCGAGGCTGTTGCCTGCAATAAATACAATCATGATCCACAGCAGCAGCGTTTTACGGGGAATACTGGATGTTAACGAGGTCAAAACGGGAGCCCCGATGGTTACCCCTAAGGCATACAACGTGACGGTTAAGGCCGACATGGTTACGGATATGTGCAAGTCCTCACCGATCAGGGGAAGCAGTCCCACGCTGATGAACTCGGTTGTCCCAATGGCAAAGGCACTTACGGCTAAAGCCAGTAATGGCCAAATACTTCGTTTTGAGTCTGACGACATGTCTTTCACTCCTATCTATAGAAATCTTCGACCAGCAGATGTTATTATGAGTTATTCAAGCAATTATGAACAGTACGTACTTTTTAGTGATATAGGTACCAAAAAGTACCCTAAACAAAAGGTGAAACACACGGAGGGATCGACATTGGGTCAGAAAAAATACAACATCTCGGTTGAGGCGACTTTAGAGGTTATCGGTGGGAAGTGGAAGTGTGTGATCCTGTGTCATTTGACACATGGGAAAATGCGGACAAGCGAATTGAAACGCATCATGCCTTCGATTACACAAAAAATGCTGACGCAGCAGCTTCGGGAATTAGAGGAAGACGGCATCGTCAATCGAATTAGCTACAATCAGGTGCCTCCCAAAGTGGAGTACGAGCTTAGTGAATATGGTTGCAGTCTGACGGGCATTTTGGATTCTCTGTGCGCCTGGGGAGAAAAGCATATTATTAAAGAGTACGGGGATAAATCCGCTGTACTGGAGGATAACATTCTGAATAAGCTGTAAAAAAAGAGTGCACCCTTTCCTTCTTTCTAAGTCCTTGTACCCTTGATGGAACTTTGTACAATAATTTACAATGTAAAAAGTTTCACATACTCTACTTTGGGAAGAAGGATCATGCACAATGAAAAAAAACTGGAGAGTTTGCTTGTCCAGCATGTTTGCTATTTTCTTGGTTGTGTCGGCAACCGGATGTAATGCTCAGCCCGCCACTTCCAAATCTACGAATACTTCGTCTTCACCGACTGGTAGCGCCGCCTATGCGGTTGTTCAGAAAAATCCACACTGGTCCTATGAGGGAGAGGAGGGACCGGAGCATTGGGGAGAGTTGGAAAAGGATTTCGCCGCTTGTGGTAACGGCCACGAACAATCCCCTGTCAACATAGAACATACTCGAATGGAAGCTTCGCAAACGCAGCAGCCGATACAGGTTCACTACACCAATACGAAAGTATCCATTCTGAATAATGGACACACCGTTCAAATCAATACTGCCGGCCCCGGCAATACTATTGTGGTGGACGGCACTCGTTATACTTTAAAGCAGTTTCATTTCCATCATCCCAGCGAACACCAGATTGATGGTAAAAATGCCGAGATGGAGCTTCACTTTGTTCATCAGAGCGACAACGGCCGCACAGCAGTTTTAGGCGTACTCATTCAAAGGGGTACGGAGAATAAAGCCTTCAACAGTATTTGGTCCAAACTGCCGAAAGATACGACCTCTCAAGATGCAGCTCTGGAGGAAGGAATTAATCTTGCTTCCCTTCTGCCGAAGGACCTGCATTCGGTTCGCTACAATGGCTCTCTGACTACCCCGCCATGTACGGAGCATGTGAACTGGACGATACTGGAACAGCCTATCAAAATGTCAGCAGACCAAATCAGCCGGTTTGCTACTATTTTTCCCGATAACCATCGCCCTGTGCAACAACTTGGTGCCCGTGAACTGACTGCCGATAAATAATGAAATAAAGCGCTATATAACAGCAATAGAAACTCTGCCGCCACTGACAGTAAAATACTAAGAAGAAGCCCCTCTGTTCACAAGATAAACAGGGGGCTTCTTGGTTATTTTAGTGGTTGCCAGTCTTTACAAACGCACCAGTTCCTCCACCTTCACTGGCTGGCCCGTACGGATGGAGCGATTGGCGGCAATGCCCGTTAAAATGGACCACGCTCCATCTATATGGGAGGCTGCACGCTGAAACCGATCATCCGCCGGCTTATCAAAAATATCCCGCAGCATGACCGGATCACCACCGCCATGACCACCTACGCCTTCCTCTACCTCCACCTCATAAGGTGCTGCAAAGTGGGGATAGATCGTGATGGTTTTTTCTTTTAACGCCCCCTCGTCTGCCTTACTGCCCCCGGAATTAACGTAGGATTGCTCGGATACCCGTACCTCCATCCGCCCCTTGGTGCCGTTGAACACGATGATAAATCCCTCCCAAGGCATGTAAGCATTCAGCGAGTAGTTCATGACTGTCTTGTTCTTGTACTTCACCATGACACTCAGCGTGTCCTCAATGCTAATATTGTCGCCAAATACGCTTTGATCCCGCACATAGCCATCCTCATGCTCAGCATCCAGGTACATGCTTTTCAGGTGCTCGTTACGGTCAAGATGCAGCGCAAACGGGTCATTTTCCGCTGCCTTGCTGCCGTACGCACGCTGGTAGAATTCAGTCACGCCGCGCTGTTCCGCATTTTCCCGGCCATAAAATTTCAGATCGCCCATCGCATATACCGTCTCCGGCTTCGAGCCGAGCCAAAAGTTCATCAGATCAAAATGATGCGTCGATTTATGCACCAACAGACCGCCACTGTTGCGCTTATCCCGGTGCCAGCGACGGAAATAATCCGCGCCATGCTGCGTATTCAGCAGCCATTCAAAGTTGACGGACAGCACCTCACCCAACGTCCCGTCCAGGATCACCTCGCGTATTTTCGTATTATGGGGCGCATAACGATAATTAAAGGTGACACGCAGCTTCTGTCCTGTGCGATCTATGGCATTCAAAATGTCTTGACATTTGTCCTCATCCACCGTCATCGGCTTCTCGGAAATAACATCACAGCCCAATTCCATCGCCCGGATAATATACTGATGATGCACACGGTCGATGGTCGTGACGATCACGATATCGGGCTTCGTTTCCGCGATCATCCGTTCAAATTCATGAGCTTTATAGGTCGGAATCGGTTCGTGCTCATATTTCTCCTGCAACAGCCGATTGGCATAGTCCATTCTCGTCTGATTGACGTCACAGAACGCGATCAGCTCCGAGGTATCCTTGAAAACGGTAACAACTTCACCGTAAAAAAATTCGGCTCTTCCTCCAGTACCTACAAGTGCATATTTGATTTTAGCCAATTGGCACACACCCTTTGCATGAATTACTTTTATTTTATAGTATAAGAAAGAGCGAATTCTTCGCATTTATTGTGAATTTGTCCTTAAAGTATACATATATTATCCATTTGAATTTTCTCGTAAAGGAGACCGTTGATGTGATCGCCACACCCCGTTTTGCCATCGAGCAAGCGCTACGGACAGAGCCGTTCAGCATGTCCGCTGACCATGTTCACCAAGCACATGAAATCTATTATCTACTGGCAGGAGAGCGCTACTATTACATTAATCAGCGGGTATACGCTCTACAGAAGGGAGATCTGATCTGGATCAGCAAACACGATTTCCACCGTACGAGTAACAAGGGCAACGGTAGCCATGAGCGGATTCTGATCAATTTTGATGAAGCGTTTGTTGCCACGTCGATACCTGACACCCCATCCAGCGATCAGAAGCAGCCCCTCCTGCCGGAGAAAAGCTTTCTGCTTCGCCCTTCGGCGGAGGAACAGCGCGAGCTGGAGCATCTGTTCCAGCAAATGCTGGATGAGTACCACCAAGACCATATCTACCGCCATATGTACCTCCAAAGCTTGCTGCTCCAACTGCTTATTCGAATCGGACGCATACAATCGGCCACCCCCGACACCATTGCGCCTGAACGCAGCGAAAAACAGCAGCGAGTGTATGCGGTCATCGAATATCTGCATGTACACTATGCGGAGAAGCTGACTCTGGATCAACTGGCAAGGCATTTTTATATCAGCAGTACGTATTTGTGCCGGATTTTCAAGCAGACCACAGGCTTTACCTTAGTAGAGTATCTTCAGGATGTCCGGGTTCAGCAAGCACGAGCGTATCTGAGAGAAACGAGCTGGAAAGTGACAGCGATCGCTGAAAAAACGGGCTTTGACAGCATCGCTCACTTTGGCCGTGTGTTCAAGCAATGCACCGGGTATACCCCGTTACAGTATCGAAAAGAACAGAAAAAGGAGCAGGGAAACGCCCCTACCCCTTGATACCCGTCAAGGTAATGCCTTCGATAATTTGTTTTTGAGCAATTATATAGACGAGCAGCACCGGAACCGTGAATTTCTCTGGTGTATTGAGATAGATAAGCAGTAGGTTATTTTCGCTTTAAGAAATTTTTTGTAGCTTGGTAAGCGAATAAGTGCGGCCACCGTCTGAAGTATAATGATAATTAAATGGACTTAAGAACTCACAAACTTGGAATGTGTCCAAATTAATAACGATGTAATTAGGACCATACGAAAAATCGGTATGCTCTGTTCCAAAGGTTCTCGGAGTTTTAAGACCAGAAAGATCGAAGTAATCCATAATGTGCGTTACATCTCCCTCTACATTACGATAATAGCTGTTCATATAGAGCCATGATCCCTTACTGATATCAATCAGTAATGCATTTGGAGCGGAATATGGTACACTACTGGAGAATGACCCCAAATATACCCCCTTTACTTCAGCTACTGACATGCTCATATCTCTAGCGGAATACCCATTCGGGGTATACCATGTTTCGGAATTTTCCCATTTGAGTCCTGTCAAGATATTATCTCCGTTACTGCGGATTGTTGAAAGATTATAATACAAGACGACTCTGGAAAGGTCCGCTGTACAATTGATAATGGAAGAAGCACCCGATGGATTTGAAGCATTCCACATCAATTTATAGTTACCTCTTTCTTCACCTGTTGCAGAACCAATTACAATCGCATATTTCCCTGCTGGGATATTAATGTATGAGTGACTTCCGTTTGCTTTAACACCCCATCCAGTAGAACTGCCTAACGAGCCGTTGGCATTGACATTGTACAGAATAGCCAACAAATTTGAATTGCTGGAATCCAGCTTTAGGAATGAAAGCTGCTTTGCAGTGAGAGAAACCCCATAACTATCAAATGATTCACTGAGAGTGCCATCTCCTACAAATACAGGTTCGGAGATCCTCCATGCGCTTTGCAGTTTAACGGTTCTGCTCTGGGTAGATTCTGTGGAAATCTTTTTTGCTTCGTCAGGAGATATTTCATCTAGATTGTCAAATTTTTGAGTATCCATTTCAGAATACGATATAGAGGGCATGGATTGAATTTCTGCATTTTTCGCCTCTTCCTTAGCCACTTGTGGCGTTGTTTCATTTGCCGCGAAAGAGGGAACTACTAAAACACTATACATGAGCAGTATGGCCAAAACATAACTAACGCTTTTTTTAACAAATTTCATATTGTACTCCTTTCACAATTAATATACTTTATTTTTCCTAATTTTCCGCCATATATCATCGTTCTGGGTAAGCCACGTACATGATAATCTCTAAGATGCATAACGTAAAAATCTATTTCACTCGCATACTCCTTTCGTAGTTTTGAATATGAGTCAATCGTTTCTTCTGTTGTGTCCAGATTATCAAACAGTACAGAAGAAATTTCAAGGGGCTGGCGTAGATAGTATGTTGATGACGTAAACAGCATGAAATACGAATAAATTTCTGTTTTACAAGAAGGCATACTGTATTCATAATATTCACTGCAATACATCATCTGAGTACACCTCAAGCAGGTTATTAATATAATTTCTGCTCACGGGAAGATGGGTAATCTCATGACCATTGAGAATATCCACGGAATATGGATAAGTTATTTTCACTCTGTAGATTTTAGATTTTGCAATCACATATGACCTATGTATCTGGATGAAATTCTCACACCCTAATAACTGCATAACTTTATTTAATGTTCCTCTAAGATAGATTTCCTCTTTTGTTGTATGATAGATTATTGTATGATTATTCACTTCCACAAAAGCTATATCACTTTGACGAACAATATTTATCGTGGACTCTGCTATAATAGTAAATACTCGTTCCGGTTTTTTTCGCTTCACTACCCTATCCAGAAATAGCGAAAGTCGCTTCTCGTCAATAGGTTTTTTCAAGAAGCCCATTGCTTCAACTAAATATCCGTCAATAGCACGAGCAGAATCAACTGTAACAAAAATGATAGGTACCCGATTCCCCATTTTCCGAATATGCTTTGCTGTAGCCAATCCATCAATATCTTCTTCACTACGTAGCGAAATATCGAGCAAAACTACGTCTATATCTATGTGAGCATTAAGATATTGAACTAATTTCTGGGACGAATAAAAATCAGTACATTGCAACTCTATATTTTTATTTAAAGCCCACCGAGATATAGACGCTTTTAACGCATCGCCCCAACAACATTCGTCTTCACAAATTACGACTTTCACGGCATACCACTCCTTCATTTGTACAGTTAAGATACAAGTGATTTAAGGAATTCAGAGCGCCTCGATGAAGCTTTTGTCACCTCGACAACAACAACTTCTACTTGGACGATTCGAATTCCTTGCTTATATTCAAGGCGAAATTATGACTTTTCAAGGGGTAACTAATCAGAACCTGGAAAACGTATTTTAGCAAAAGCATACGCCGTCATAAACGCGCTAATCAGCATAGCTGTCACAACGTTCACCGTAATGCCAAAACCATCCCAGTTTACACAGCTGAAGTAAAACGCATATAGCAATGGCAACAGCGAAAAACATACAGACCAAGAGACTGGGGGCCAATGAACAGATAGCCCCACAGCGCTTGATGTTTTTTCTGCATCTTGTCACCTTCCTCCCCGGTCGCGGCCGTATTCCGTGCCTACTTGACCGCCTTGGATATGATCTGATTCAGCTTCTCAATCGTTGCCGCAGCATCCTGCTTGCCCAGGAACATTAGGTCAATCGTCTCCGTGATATCCGAATTTAATCCCGGTATCTGAGCATCATAGGCCAGTGCAGAGCCGTGGGCATGCCCCTTATCGCGTCCTTCGGTCAAATAGCTTGAATGCCCAATCTTCGCCGTTTTCATAATGCTCTCATCTGCGGCGGCAAGTGTACCCATGGCGTTCCCACCTTCAACCAGTCGCGCCTCCTGCCCTTTCACAGAGACATAGAATGCTGCCAGCTTCATGGCCTCTTGCACATGCGGACTATTTTTGTTTACGGCTACGTAGGCGACCGGAATGGCGACAGGTTCATTTTTGCCCGTATTGGAAGGCCAGTAAATATAATCAAAGTCGAGACTTTTATTTTGACTAAACAAGGGTTCCAGCCATCTTCCCGCAGCCAGCATACCGACTTGATTGGACATGAACATCGCATCAGCCCCTTGCCCTTTGGGAAGCGAGCCGAGATATACCGCATTTCCCTTTTTCACCATATCGTACATGAAGCCAAAGGCTTCCTTACCCTTTTCATTGTGGTCCAGCACATACTTGCCTTGTTCATCAAAAATCCGTCCGCCATTCGACCACACCCATGAATACCAGTGAGCCCACCAGTTTTCTGCGATATAGCCCTGTTTTCCGGCAGCTTTCAGCTTCGATGTGACTTCCTCAAAGGCGTCCCAGTTCCATTTGCCCTCGTCATAATATTCCTGCGGTGTCTTCACACTGGCATCCTTAAAGACCTTTTTGTTGTAATACATCACCATGGGATTCGAGTCAGGAGTGACCCCGTAAATTTCCCCATCGCGTTTGGCTGGACCCCACAATCCCTCCGGAAAATCTTCGGCCTTCACATCACTGGCATCACTTTTTAAAAATTCACCCAACGGCTGCACCTGCTTCGCTCCAATCAAACGTGCAATCGTTGGCTCATACGAATAAAACACGTCCGGCCCGCGGCTTCCCTGAAGCTGTGTCAGCAGCTTTTGCTCATACTGATCTCCTGGTACAGGCACCAGCTTGACCTCAATATTCGGGTTTTCCTTCTCAAAGGCATCGAGCGCCCGCTGGTACACCTTCACCTCAGCGGGATTACCCCAAGCTTGCATCGTGAGCCGCACCTTTTGCCCATCGGTGTTCTCCAGCTTGGGAGAGGTACTGCATGCTGCTGCAAGTAAAAACAGAACGATGAGAAAAAATCCAATTTTTATCCAGTTCATGTAATTGTCCACCTTATCCGCCTCCTGTAGCTTCGCATGGTTGTATGTCATCCTCTTATTAAAGCGCTTACAAAAATGTTCCCTATCATCATATGTAGGAGGAGGGAACACGATATCACCATTTTCATATTTATATAAATTTTTTTCTTCCCGACGAGATATGTGTATGTAAAATGTGGTGCAAAACGAACAAGGCAGCCCTTGGATCAAGGCTGCCTTAAATGTGTTATTGAAATGTAGAGACTACTTTCAGCTACAAAACGGACAAGACTCCCTCAGGTTGCTCCGCTCTGACAAGCAAAGCTGCTTGGGCGGCGGCAATGCGGGCAAATGGCACCCGGTACGGTGAGCAACTGACATAGTCCAGTCCGCTGCGGTGACAAAAGAGAATAGACTCTCTATCCCCGCCATGCTCACCACAGATACCTGTCTCCAGCAAGGGCTTTTTCTCCTTACCCTTGATAACAGCCCATTCGATCAATTTGCCTACGCCATCCTGATCCAACACCTGAAAAGGGTTCGTATCCAGAATATTCTTTTCCATATAGGAGCCGAGGAATTTACCTTCGGCATCATCCCGACTGTAACCAAAGGTCATTTGTGTGAGATCATTGGTTCCAAAAGAGAAAAAGTCGGCATACTGGGCCACGCTATCTGCCAGCAGGGCGGCTCTTGGAACCTCAATCATGGTGCCCACCCGATACCTGAACCACTTAAACTCTTCGCTAAGCACCTGAGCTGCCACCTCATCGACCAGTTCTCTCATCTGCTTGAGTTCATTCGAATGACCGACCAGCGGAATCATAATCCCTGGTCTCACATCCACGCCCCTGCGCAGTGCTGCTTCCGCGGCCTTAAAGATCGCTTCAACCTGCATATCGTATATCTCCGGAAACAGAATGCCCAGCCGAACACCGCGCAATCCCAGCATAGGGTTAATCTCACGCAGGTCGTGCACCTTGGAGATGGTTCTTTTAAGACGTTGAAGCTCCTCCACATGGCCGCCGGAAAGCTCAAGCTCCCGCTGTTGCTCCTGAAGCTGCTCAAGGTTCGGCAGGAACTCATGTAATGGCGGGTCCAGCAGGCGAATCGTCATCGGTAAACCGTCCATCGCACTGAACATAGCCTCAAAGTCGGATTGTTGCATTTGGAGCAGACGATTCAAATGCAGAACCCGCTCCTCCTGATCCTCGGCCAAAATCATCGCCTGAACGATAGGCAGCCGTTGGCCCGAGAAAAACATATGCTCTGTCCGGCACAGCCCGATGCCCTCAGCTCCAAATTCCCGAGCTTTGGCGGCGTCGAGTGGCGTATCCGCATTGGTGTAGACCTTCAACGTCCGAATTTCATCCGCAATCTCCAGCAGCTTCAGCAGCTCCGGTGTAATGACTGGCTCGTTGAGCAACAAACTGCCTTGATACACCTGCCCGGAGGTCGAATCGATCGAAATATTTTCCCCTTCCTGAAAGGTCAGGTTACCGATGCTAACGCTCCGACTGTACAGGTCAATGCTCAACGCGTCGCAGCCGCAAATGCAGGGTTTACCCATGCCTCTCGCAACCACAGCGGCATGGCTGGTCATCCCACCTCGACTTGTCAGCACGCCTTCGGCGGCAATGATCCCGTGAACATCATCGGGTGAGGTCTCCACACTGACCAGGATGACTTTCTGCCCGTCCTTCGTCCAGTTCTCTGCCGTATCGGCGTCGAATACAATGCGCCCACTCGCTGCGCCGGGCGAGGCAGGCAAACCTTGGGCAATCGCAACCAGCGGTGTGGAAACATCAATGGAGCGATGCAGCAGTTGATCCATGTGGGACGGCTCAATCCGTTGGATAGCCTCTTCTTTGCTGATAATCCCTTCCTCCACCAGATCCACAGCTATTTTCACAGCCGCCTGCGCCGTTCTTTTGCCGCTCCGCGTCTGTAACAGATACAGATTTCCTTTTTCAATCGTGAATTCGATATCCTGCATATCCCGATAATGACGCTCTAACAAGGAAGCCAGCTCTTCCAGACGACCATAGACTAGCGGCTGCTCTTCCAAAAGTTGAGGAATAGGGTTAGGCGTTCTTATTCCTGCCACGACGTCCTCTCCCTGAGCATTTACCATGTACTCGCCATACAGTTCATTCATACCTGTGGAGGGATTGCGGGTGAAGAGCACCCCGGTTCCACTTTCGTTGCCGAGATTGCCAAATACCATGGCCTGAATGTTCACTGCTGTTCCTTGTTCATCTGGAATACCGTAAGCCTTCCTGTACACCTTGGCACGCATATTGTTCCAACTGCGAAATACAGCCTCTACCGCCATTTGCAGCTGCTTATACACATCCTGTGGAAACGGCTGTCCGTTCTGCTCTGCGATAAGATCTTTATAATGTCCGATCAGTTCCTTCCATTCTTCCGCGCTAACCTCCTGGTCACTGCCACGCCCATGGGTCTGCTTGCTCTGCTCCTGAAGCTGGTCAAAATGATTGGATTCGATACCCAGCACCACTTCGCCAAACATTTGAATAAATCTGCGGTAACAGTCGTAAGCGAAGGTTTCATTTCCCGTCTGCTCGGCCAATCCACGCACGGTTTCATCATTCAGACCCAGGTTCAGAATCGTATCCATCATACCGGGCATCGAGGTTACTGATCCTGAACGAACAGATACCAGCAAAGGCCGCTCCGTATCTCCGAATATAGCCGACTGGGCTTCCTCAACGTCGTGCAGGGCAATGACGATTTCTCCCAACAAACCCTCCGGGAGCTTGCCGCCGGAAGCAAAATAGGCTTTACACGCCTCGGTAGTCACCGTAAAGCCGGGAGGGATCGGGAGACCCAGTGTCGTCATTTCCGCGAGGTTTGCGCCTTTTCCACCTAACAGCGCTTTCATCCCTAACCTGCCTTCATTAAATGAATACACTCTTTTCAGCATTGAATTCATTCCCTCCACTTATCGAGATACATGCCTGAACTGATCTATAGGTTTACTTAAAGTTGTAACACAAAGTAAGTGGTTATTTCAATATATAATACGTAATATATATTTATTATATTTGTTTATGACGTTTTAAATAGCGATAAACCTCATTTATAAAACACTTTAATTCGTGGTTAGCCGTATGTTGGGATAGAATGCCACGACTCAAAAAGCAAAAAGGACATCTGTTAGACGTCCCTTTGCTCAGCTCAGATTTTATTTTTCTACATCTCTGTTAGCATCTTTTCAAAAATATTATAGCCGTTCGTTTCGCCTATATACGTATAACCGCATTGTCTGTAAAACTCGCTAAGCTTGTCATTCCCCGCAATACAGTCTAATCGGATTCGATCCTTGCCTGTGAAGTGGATCCCCTTTTCAATCCATTGCATGAGCTCACGACCCATACCCTTTCCGGTATTATCACGATCGACAACCAAGCGATGCAGATATACTGAGGTTCCCGGCTCGGAATCCGCTTCATTTAATCCCCACAACTTACGGTCCCATGCACCGGGCTGCTGTTGCAGAATCATGGAGCCTGCCAAGGAATGCCCCTCTGATTTTCGGAAAATGATCACTTCTCCGCGCGAAATAGCGTCTCCCAGATTATGATCATCCTTCCCTTTCAATAACCTGCCCCATTGAGTGGAACCCTTGCTGTGCAGCCATCTGGCAGTCTGTAAAATTAACTCCTGAACCTCAGCCTGATCCTCTGCGCCTGCCTGAAACGCGCGTAATTCCGGATTGACGTATGGATCGACAATTTGTAGTGTTGTCATGCTGCACCTCAACTCTCTTATGTCAGTATGTATAAAATATAGCATAAAAAAAGAGCGTCTGATGATCTAGCAGAGCACCTATGATAACAGTCCAGTGATCTGGAAAAAGTTTTCTCGTTCAAAATCTACTGCTTTCAAGCAGAGAGCTTCTTTTCCATTCTATCCACACTATAAAGATCAAAAAGGGTATGCCGATACAGGCCAGCACCGGGGTTACGGGAAACCCAACCGGCTCGTTAATTTTAGCGGAAATGACTTTGGCCAGCATTAACAGACCTCCCCCCCAAAAGACGGAGCCCAAAATGAGAAGCCGTGGACGGTTTCCTATCATACAACGCATGAAATAAGGCACAATAAGTCCTATATATCCGATGGTACCACATGCCCACACGGTAACGGCGGTCAACACAATCGCGAAGGGAATGTATAACGGACTAAGCTGCTTGGGGAAAGCAAAGACAGAGCCCGCAACGAGAATTGTAAGCACTGCAAGCCAAAACGTGAATGATCCTTCTCTTATTCCCCACCCTCCCTGAGAGATTGCCCACTCTTGCTGATTTTCTCCAAGTAGCATAATAACTCCCGACGCTGAACGAAGGACAACATCAATAATGAAACCAATCATGAATAAATGAATCCCCGCAGACCGTCCTCGAATGAAACGGATTTTATTCAATGTAAATACAATGAATCCCCCAAACACCGCTCCTGCAATACAAAGAGCCATACTACCAAAAGAGTCCATGTCCATCCCAAGTAAAAGGACAACACATAGCCCTACCATTGCCCCAGGCATAAGTCCGGTTAAGGTTGGTGATGCAAACCGATTAGCTGTTCGTAATTGTAAAAGAGTTCCTGAAACGGCCAGACATCCTCCAAGCAACAACATATCCAATGCAAATGGCATACGAATATGGTATACAACTTCCACAAATGTGGGATTGGGATTTGAAGAAAAAAACACTTCCAATATCTCTGCATAGCTGATAGGAAATATACCTGTGATTAGCGACAGAAACAAACCAAGGATCAATAAAGCAAATCCTGTAACCAAGGTCAAAACAATTCTTTGTGGACGTGGTGGAGCTGCATTCGGTTCGCCAGCAATCGTCCCACCTCCACATTCACCCACATGTATTTCTTGTTCACTCATCAGATTTAAAAGATCCCCTTTCCTCATTTACCATAAAATATGAATGCTACTATACTCTTATCGGTCATTTATGGTGAAAAATGTAACCTTTCTAATCATATCAACCGATGATATCCGTATGAGAAAAGATGGAAAGGTTGTGAATGAGGTGCCAAGCCGTAATCCATATCTCCTCAAAAGGATATTTGGCATAAACAAAGAACGTATACTCATCTTCGCACTGCTGCTGATCCCGGCTATCGCTGCCTTTATTGGAACACGGCCTATGCCTGCACAGTATATTTTGCAGGGAGAAATGCATCCGGTCAAAGATCTTGGCGTTCAGGGAAGCGTGTTTTTTGCGTCTGTTCAAACGGGTATTGCTAACAATCTTCTGGAGCGTTGGAATGTATATTCCAATGAAAATGTATCTGGGGGAGAGATTAAATTTGAACCCCTTGCCCCTGATGAAGTGGACTCTTATTTGAAGGACCTCGCAGAGACGGACACGCTAAAATATTCTGCCATGCAAGCCGTACATGCAGCGACGGAATTAAGCGTAGACAGCGACACAGCTGGGGCTACGGCGACTTTCTCGAATCTTAGCAAATTGGAGGATGCTCGCTATGCGGAGCTATTGACTCATTTGCAGGATCTTTCGGGAAATTCCTTGGGTCTGATGACAGGTATCGGGCTGTATGAGGAAGCCAAAAACATCGACTTTTCAGATGGCGGACGTCACAAAATCGCAGGCTCTGGCACGATGGAAGAATACGGAGATGTCGGATCGGTCGGTGGGCTGGAGCAAAAGCTGCTGGGAGCCGAGGCCGCAAAGGTTGATCTATTTTTCGTAGCGGCAGATTATGAATGGTACGGTGAGGAAGGCAACGAAGCAGAAGCTGCCCGAGTTCAAAAGAAGCATGGACTCAAGCTGCGCATTATCCCCGTAGAAACACTGGAGGATGCTATCGTGTATTTGAAGCAACTAGACTGGGAGGAAGTACATCTTGAATGATTCAGATTCCAAAGCATTCCCATCAAAGACAGCTGGCAGCGTACATCAAGCCCTGCTAGCGGTGGGCACTATAGGCGAATTTATCATCCTTATTTTTACTTTAGTGTATATTTATGCAAATGATTTTTATTACGATCATCTATACGAGCTGGAGCAAAAATTCACAGTTTTTAGCTTTGTTCTGTACTACATGTGTTTTGTAACCTATCTGATCTGGCTAGTTCAAGTACATAAAGCCATCCGGCAAAAGCATTCCGATTATCCGATTCGTACCGTTGGAGCTATGGCTCGCATGATTCCTTTTATTAACTTGTGGGGATTCTCCAATACATTCACCCATATTTATAGGTACTTTGCGCTCCACCCCGAATTGGAGCGCAAAGCTCGTTATATTCAAAAGATGATTGTTCCGCTATATTTTGTCTGGTTTGGTGAAGGGATTATTAACCGAATTCTTATCCGACATTTTTCCCATAAGGAATCGATGTCCATGTTGTTGGGAGCCATTATGCAAACTTCCAGAACGGCCTTCTTTTACTGCATGACACGGGTCATTCACAATAGTCTGGTCATGCTGTATAAAAAAGATGAAGAAGGATTGCATTAAAAAAACGAGCTGGCCTCCCCGGTCAGCTCGTTTCAATTTCTGGTAAAGTGTGTTACTCCATACCCAGGATTTAATTCGCCTGTGAAGCAGGCACAATTCGGTACAATCCCGCAGCATCTCCAGTCGCGGGCCGATCTTCCTGGATGACCCAGCCTAACGACAGCACCTGCTCCAGCCGAGCATACTCAACCTTCGTCAGCTCGGATGTAACGGCTTCGCTTCCTTCCTCCAGTGACAGCTCAGGCTCCCGCCCAAACGCAGCAGCAATCCATGAACGGACGCCCCGTATCGTATTGTACTTGATCTGATATCCGTCCGTTACCGCGCTGACAAACACCTCCGGCTCTTTGGACGCCAGCCCAGTGGCAAGCTCCGCATAATCAAAATCGGACTGTCCGTCCGACGGGAGTTCATTGTGCTGCACCCGATGGATTAGCTCCTCATCAGACCAGCCTAATGCGCGTAAAGATTCCAGCATGAGCGCGTCCCATTGGGAAATACGTACTCTTTTCGTCGATTCAGTCATCGTTTTGTGCCTCCTTATTGATCACGTACATCGTACACCAACCTTAACCTAACGGTTAACCGGATACGCTACATAATGGCCGGGACTGATTTCACGCAGCTCAGTGGCACTCTCACCATTTTTGTCCCATGCCAAAGAACCGTCTGGTTGGGCAAAACTCGCCCCTAAATCGTCCCGCCCTCCGGCTGCTCTCGGATCAGGCACCGGGATAGAGGACAGCAACGACTGTGTATACGGATGGGCTGGCTGCTCATACAGCTCATCCGCGTCGGCTACCTCCACCAATCTTCCATGATACATCACACCAATCCGGTCTGAAATATGCCGCACCATCGACAAATCATGGGCAATGAACAGATACGTCAGCCCGAATTCCTGCTGGAGATCCTCCAGCGTATTAATCACCTGCGCCTGAATGGACACATCCAGTGCCGAAATCGGCTCGTCACAGACAATGAACTCCGGATTCACAGATAAGGCACGCGCGATAGATATCCGTTGGCGCTGCCCGCCGCTGAACTCATGCGAGTAGCGGTACAAATGCTCCCGCTTCAGCCCGACCTTTTCAAGTAAAGCCACGACGGCATCCTTACGCTCACTGCCCTGATGCAATCTGTGAATGTCCATCGGCTCGCCAATCAGATCAAGCACATTCATACCGGGGTTAAGCGAGGAATACGGGTCCTGAAAAATGCTCTGAATGCGCCGACGCAGTGGTTTGAGCTGCTTATCGTTCAGTTTGGAAATATCCTGACCGTCAAAGCGCACCGTGCCTTCCGTATAATCGTATAGCCGCGTCAGGCAGCGTCCAACCGTCGATTTGCCGCTGCCCGACTCGCCGACCAATCCGAACGTCTCACCACGCTTGATCTGGAAGCTCACGCCGTCAACCGCCTTGAGTACCTCGGAGCTGCGTCCCACCAGATCCTTGGCTGTTACAAAATGCTTCTTAAGCTGGTGTACCTCCACCAAGGGATGACTTTCGCCCAATACATTACTCGCTTCACTCACGTTAAACCCTCCCTTCCGCATGACCCGCTTCGGGCGTCTCGTAGACTCCGGCAGGCACAGCGTCCGGCTCGTTCAGCCAGCAGGCCGCCCGTTGATCCGGGCGAAGCTCCACCATCGGCGGCCGCTCTACACAGCGGGCAAAGGCGTGCGGGCACCGTTCCATGAACGGACAGCCGGACGGCGGGTCCAGCAAATCCGGCGGCGTGCCCTCAATCGGCACCAGCCGCTCGCGGAAGCCGTTCGTGCGCTGCGGCACAGAGCGCAGCAGGCCCTGCGTATACGGGTGGGCCGGACGATAAAAGATATCGTCCACGCGACCCTCCTCCATCACCATGCCGCCGTACATCACGATGACACGGCTGCACACCTGGGCGACGACGCCCAGATCATGAGTGATCAGGACAATCGCCATGTCAGATTGCTGCTTCAACGTCTTGAGCAGCTCCAGAATTTGCGCCTGGATCGTCACGTCCAGCGCCGTGGTCGGCTCGTCAGCAATCAGCAGCTCCGGGCTGCACGAGAGCGCCATCGCGATCATCACCCGCTGACGCATCCCCCCGCTGAATTGATGCGGGTATTGGTTCATCCGGCGTTCCGGCTCGGTAATCCCCACCTGTCGCAGCAGCTCCACAGCAGCTTTCGTGGCCGCTTCCTTGCTCAGTCCCCGGTGTCTGCGAATCACCTCGACCAGATGATAGCCGACCTTCTTGACCGGGTTCAGCGAGGTCATCGGGTCCTGAAAGACCATCGCAATCTGGTTCCCGCGTATTTTACGCCATTGCTTTTCCGTTAGAGCCGTCAGACTTTCTCCCCGGTAACGAATGTCGCCATTCAGCCGTTTGCCCGGCGGGGCAATCATGGACATGATCGCTTTAGCTGTAACGCTTTTACCGCTACCGGATTCTCCTACAATTCCTACTGTTTCTCCAGCATTAATATGAAAGCTAACCCCTCGAACCGCCTGATTCTCCCCCTCACGAGTGAAAAAGGAAACCTCTAGCTGTTCGACGGACAGCAGATGTTCAGTCATTGTGTTGTCGCTCCTTTCTGTCGCTCCTGGAGCCATTGGTAATGGTTCTTGTAGCTGGTTGCGAATCATCGTTTCACCAGCTTGGGTTCAAAGCCTACACGCAGCACGTCCCCCAAGACATTAAAGCTCAGCACGGTCAGTAAAATAAGCAGCCCAGGGAATAAGGCCATATATGGAGCCTGTGCAATATACCCTTGAGCATTATTCAGCATACTTCCCCATGTCGCGTTCGGCAGTTGCACACCAAAGCCGAGGAAGCTCAGTGAAGATTCCATCATAATCGCCGAAGCGATATTGTTCGTCGCCCCCACGATAATTACCGGAATCAGGTTCGGGACGATGTGCTTCAGAATGATCCCGAATGTGCTTTGTCCCGAAGCTTTGGCATACAGCACATATTCCCGTTCCCGCAGCGTCATCGTCTCTGCCCGGACCACCCGGGCAATATTCATCCACATGAGCAAGGCGATAATGACAATGATATTGCCGACGCCCGGCTTCAAAAACACACTCAGCAGCAATATAACCAAGAAAGACGGAATCGACATGATCAGCTCCAAAATCCGCATGAGCAGATTGTCGATCCATCCTCCAAAATATCCGCTCACAATACCTACCACTGCACCAATACTGGTCGCAATAATCATGGACGCGAAGCCTACCAACAATGATACACGTCCGCCGTACAGTGCTCTTGTAAAATAGTCCCGCCCATAATCATCCGTCCCAAACCAGTGTGCCGCTCCCGGTGGTTGGAGACGCTCCAGCACGTTCAATTTATTCGGGTCCTGCGGCGATAAAAATGCGAAAATCGCCCCCAGCGAGAATACGATCAATAGTATGAGGGCGACGGCGCCCATTTTGCTCGTCATCAGCTCGATTCCGATGTTGCGCCATTTGCTCCGATTCATGAATTCACCTCGTTGATTTAATTCTCGGGTCCGCAATGCTGTACAAGATATCTGCAAGCAGATTACCCAGGATCAGCAGCAGAGCGGAAAATAAAGTAATCCCCATGATGACGGGATAATCCATCCCTTTCACCGCCGTCATGCCCAGCGAGCCAATGCCCGGCCAGGAAAATACCGTCTCCGTCACAATGGCTCCAGCCACCAGGTCCGCAACCGACATTCCGAGCAGCGTAATGATGGGCAGCAGCACATGCTTGAGCACATGTCGAAACAAAACCAGTCTTTTTCCAGACCCAAACGCGTATTGAATCTGCACATACTCTTCCTTGAGCTGCGTTATTGTACTGGAACGGATATACCTCACATACACAGATAAAAACCCGAAAGCTAATACAAAACATGGTAAAATCCCATGCTTGATAACATCCAGCGCCGAGTCCGTTCCAATGGTACGCATCCCCGTACTTGGAAGCCAATGCAGATAAATAGCAAACAAATAAATAAGTAAAATGCCAAGCCAAAACAACGGCACAGAAATCCCGATGTATGACATCAGATTAATGAGCTTGTCGATCCAGCGATTCCGATTAGCCGCAGCCATCAAACCGAGTGGAATTGCAATCAGGACAGCCAGTACAATGGATGCACCCATTAATCCGGCGGTAGCCGGGAGGCGATCCAGAATCTGATCCAGTACCGGCTGGTGATTAATGAGCGAATAGCCCAGATCACCCGTCAGGCTTTTTTTGAGCCACAACATGTACTGCACATAAGCAGGCTGATCCAGCCCCAAGCTATGCCTCATTCGTTCGATATCTTCCAGATGCATATTCGGTGTAACAAAAGAGAGAACCGGATCACCTGGAGCCAGCTTGATCAAGCCGAAGCAGACGATGGATACAAAAAATAGCATCGGTATAACTTGCAGCAATCTTCTGGCGATGAGTTGTCTCATACGTTTCTCTTCCCCTTGCTGTTCTCGAAAAAAATAAGCTGGTTCTCCCAGCTTATTTTTTGAAAACCCTGTCTTATTTGTGGTAAATTTTGGACAAATCTTCGAAAATTACGACCGGTTTCAGCACAGCCTGATCAATACCGCCATACTGCTTGTCGAACGCTACAATTGTTTTGGTGTAAGCAATCGGGTAGATGACGGCATCATCAGCCAAAATCTCCTGTACCTTTTTATAGATTTCTCCACGTTTGGTCGTATCCGACTCTCCCGCGCCCTCTTCCAGCAGCTTATCCACTTCCTTGTTGGAATAATGCGAATAGTTGGAGGAAGATCCGGTGTTGTACAAAATACGGTACGCGTCCGGGTCATAACCCATGATATAGCCGCTGATCGCCAGATCGAAGTCCTTGGCATTCGTATCGACGAATTTTTGCGACCAAGCCGAGGAATCCATGCTGTTTACATCCAACTGCACGCCGATATCCTTCAACTTCTGTTGAATGTACAGCGCTTGTGCCTCTTGTACCTTATTACCGCCCGGAATAATAATGCGCAGTTTCAGTCCTTCAGCTCCAGCCGATTTCAGCAGTTCTTTCGCCTTGTTCACATCATTATTAAAAAATGGAACATCGTTTGTGTGATACAACACGTCTTGTGTCAGTACAGACTTCGCAGTATCCGCATAATCCTTGGAGCCATAAGATACTTGAATCAACTCATCCTGATTCAGCGCATAAGAGAGCGCCTGACGCACTTCTTTTTTGTTCAACTGCTTCGTGTCGCTGTTCTCATTAAACATCAGATAAGCCAAGCGGCCTTCGCTGTATGGGAAAATGTCGAACTTCCCGGTTGCTTTAATCGTCTCCACATTTTGCGGGTCTACATAGTTAACATTGATTTCGCCATTCTGGAGCGCCAAATTCGCAGCATTCGAATCCTTCACAATTCGATACGTTACAGAGTCCAGATGCGGCTTGCCGCCAAAATAGTTATCGAACCGTTCCAGCGAAACGTACTCGCCGGTTTTGTATTCCTTGAATTTGAAAGGGCCCGATCCGACAGGAGTGTTGTTTTTGGTGCTTTTCTCAATATCAGCTTCGTTCTCGAAAATATGCTTCGGAATCGGGGATACCTGTACCAGTGCCGCCTCAAAAGCAGGAGCTGCCTGCGGAAGCTTGAAATCCACCGTGGTATCATCAACCTTGCTCACCTGAACCGGCTTGCCGTTGATCATGAAGTTACTTCTCAAAAAGCTGTGCTGCTTCTCGTCCAAAATTTTATTGATCGTGAACACAACATCGTCAGCCGTCAGCTTTTCACCATCATGCCAGGTCAGATTCTTTTTCAGCTTCAGCGTGTACGTCAGCTTGTCTGCCGAAGGAGTCAGGCTATCTGCCAGATAGAATGTCTTCTTGCCGTTGTTCACCTGAAACAAAGGTGCGAATATCGCCTGATCTATCGTCAGACTCACTCGGTCACCTGCATAGTTCGGGTTCAGCACCACCGGATCGGCTTGTACACCGATGATCAGGCTGCCGCCTTCCTTTGGCTGCCCGTTATCAGCTGTTGTAGCATTTGTATTCGCTGCACTATCATTTGTTGCAGACGAAGAACCGGAATTCCCGCCAGAGCAGGCACTTACCACCAACATTAATATGATCAATACAAATACACCAGTCCAATTACGACGCATGTCTCTAGCCTCCGAGTCTCTAAGTGTGTAATAAAAAATATTATAAATCGGAATAATCGGATTTACAATCAATTAAAAACTACCTATTCCCCTTTTCATTAGAAGTTCAGACATTATGTGATCGAAATTAGCAAAAAAACACCCGATCAGGGTGTCTTTTAGAAGACCAGCAAACTGATTAATGCCAGCAACGCAGGTAAACCTTGTTTCAGTAAAATGGATTTATTGGCCGTCAATGCACCATAAATCGCAGCCACCAGAACACAAATCACAAAGAACAGTTGAATCTGTTGCCCTACCGCAGCATCCGGGTACAGTAGCCCCCATACCAGCCCGGCAGCCAGAAACCCGTTGTACAGCCCTTGATTCGCAGCCAGTGACTTGGTCACTCCCGCCAGCTCCTTGGAGGTGCCGAACGTGCGAATCGCCCGTGGAGTCGTCCACAAAAACATTTCCAATATTAAAATATACACATGCTCCAGAGCAACAATTCCCACCAATATTGAACTGATCAAGCTCAAGTATATTCCTCTTTTCCACACAAGTTATGATGAGGTAACTTTTTAAATCTATTCCCGAAAAGTATAATGGTTCTTCCAAAAACAGTAAAGAGGCCGAGCCTAATGCCCGACCTTATTCCTGCATAAACCCTTACATCGTTCTCGCAAAATCAAGCAATGCTTTGGACATGCTGTTAATCTCGTCCGTAGATGCATTCACCTGCTGCGTGAGCGCAGCCTGTGTCTGCGTCAACGTAGACATGTTGCCGATGTTATGCAAAATCCGCTCGATGAGCGTCTTCATTTCGTCCAGACTGGTCTCAATATTTCCGGTCGCATCGGCGCTGTGAATGGCAAGCTTCCTTACTTCATCCGCAACTACAGCAAAACCGCGTCCCTGTTCACCCGCACGGGATGCCTCGATCGCCGCATTCAGCCCAAGCAGATTCGTTTGATTGGCAATCTCTTTAATGAAGTTGGAAATGTTTTGTGTCTCTTCCGCGCTGACTTTGGCCTGATTAGCCGCCTCAGTCGATTGCTCTTGAGCCGTAGCCAGCTCCTGCGCCTGATTACTAACCGAGTTGACACCATTCACCATTTCTGTAATGGAATCAGAGAGATGTTGTATTTTGAGCGTGAGCTCGTCCGCAACAGACTGCTTTTGTTTTTCCATCGTTACATCACGGATAGTACCTGCCATACGAATTGGCACTCCCTTGCTGTCACGTATGCTTCCACCACTATTATAATACCAGCGGTATTCGCCATTTTTATTCTGCAAGCGGCAAGTTACTTCATAGGGAGTGCGATCTGAAAAATCATTCAAATGGTCGTTCAACGCTTTTAACGCTATTTCAACGTCATCTGGATGCAAGCGTGAACTCCAGCTGCTAAGCGCACTCGGAAAGTCTTTCTCATCACTAAAGCCCAGCGTTTTGCGAAATTGCGGTGACCACCAAAATTCACTATTTGGATTCTGTACATCTCCGTCAACCAGAATGATGTCGTATGGAGCTTCGATTAATACACGGTTAACAAGGTCATACCTTGTAACCATGGCCTCCAGCTCCTCGGACTTGATCTTCTGATCATGCACATCCAGCAAAGCACCGGCAATCCGAAGCGGTACTCCCTGATGATCGCGAATCGTTGTTCCAGTCGCATGGAACCAACGGTATTCGCCATGCTTCAGCTTTAAGCGATACTGAATGTCATAAGGAGTTTTTCCGGTATGATCCAGCAAATGATCCGCCAACGCTGCCAATACCCAGTCATAATCCTCCGGATGTAACCGGGATGCCCAGCTATCCAATACATTTGGGAAATCTTTTTCGCTCTGATACCCCAACATGGAACGGAATTCATCTGTCCATGTGAACGTATTACTTGGATTGACGGGATCACCTGCAATGACCTCCATATCCCATAAGCCGACTTCAATCGCCTTGGTGACGAGTTTCAGACGAATGTCGGTGTTTCGAGCTTCGTTTTTGATGGATTCAAGCGCTTGGTTGACATTGTTTGCGATTTCCTGAACCTCGGTAGATGCAGTGGATAGTTGTATTGCGGCAGAGTAGTCTTTCTGCTGTATTTTTTGCGACAATTTGCGGCTTTCTTCCACTAAAGGAGCAAGTGATTGAGCCTCGTTTTTTTTGAAAAACATGATATGATCTTCCCTTCTGGACCAATGTTTGAAACGGTATATTTTATATCGGAATATTATCAATAATCATTATAAATAAAAATGAAATTAATTAGGTAAAAAGAACCATTTTTCAAGACCATATGCCCAAATATTCATAGATAAAATATCGAAAAATGTCGAAAAAGGGAGGAGCCTCACAGGTCTGGAAACGAAAAGAACACCCTCGCACTTACTCTGCAAGAGTGTTCTTTTCGGCAAATATTCGGTTTATTCGATTTTATTTCAAAGAAGCAGCATATTCCTCGCCTTTTTCCTTATCGTATTCGCCTTCCCATTTGGACATGACCACGGCGGCAAGTGAGTTGCCTAATACATTGACTACCGTACGCGCCATATCCAGAATACGATCAATACCAGCGATAAAGGCCAAGCCTTCCAGCGGAAGGTTCACTGATCCCAGTGTAGCGAGCAAAACTACAAAGGAAGCGCCCGGCACACCTGCCATACCTTTGGAAGAAATAATCAGCACCAGCACCAGCGTGATCTGTGTAGTAATCGGCAGATCAATACCATACATCTGGGCGATGAAGATCGCAGCCAGCGCCTGATACAAGGTGGAACCGTCCTGATTAAAGGAATATCCTATCGGAATGACAAAGGATGTAATTCCTTTCGGACATCCGAACTTCTCCATTTTCTCCATGATCTTGGGCAGGACACTTTCCGAGCTGGCCGTTGAGTAGGCAAGCAGTAGCTCACTTTTTAAAATTTTGACCATAGTCCAGAGACGAGTACCGCAGAGCTTGGCGATAATTCCAAAAACAATCACAATGAATAGCAGCATGGAGCCGTACACCGACAAAACAAGCTTCAATAACGGCCACAATGATGCCAGGCCAAACTTGGCTACTGTCGTTCCAATCAGTGCAAATACACCGAACGGAGCCAAGCGCATCACCTGATTGGTTACCCAGAACATAGCGTCGGCTACGCCTTCGAAGAAATTCAGCACAGGCTTGCCCTTGTTACCAATCGCCGCTACCCCTAGTCCGAACAAGACGGAGAAAAAGATAATGGCCAGCATATCCCCTTCGCCCAGCGCTTGAAAAATATTAGTAGGAACAATATGGACAATCGTATCCATAAAGCTGTGGCCTGACTTTTCAGCCGTCTCCACGTAGCTATGGATATCACTTTTGGCCAGGTGGGACATGTCTACACCGTCTCCGGGACGAACCAGATTCGCAACCAGCAATCCGAAAAGGATGGCAATGGTCGTCACAATTTCAAAGTACACAATAGACTTTCCGCCGAGCTTGCCCAGCTTTTTAATATCTCCGACGCCGGCTACGCCGATAATGAGAGTTGAGATCACAATAGGCACGACAATCATCTTAATCAACCGGATAAAAATATCGCCGATCGGCTTTAAGTAGACTTCCACCCCTGAATTGCCGTAAAATAAGGCACCAATAATAATACCTAAAGCCAGACCGATAAAGATTTGCATTGTCAAATTAATCTTTTTCACTTCGTGTCCCCCCTGGCTGATTTGTATATTTTTGCAGTATGCTGTTCTTAATATTCAAATGGTGTTATTTATACTACAGTCTGATCTATAAAAACCGACAATTATCTACACCTGTATTTGTTTTTTTTTCAATAAATTCACCACTTTAATGTTGGATTGTGAATTTATCTCACATTGCCTTTTTGATCGAATACACAGGAGGTGAATAATTATGAAGCTGAATATCCTCCTTTTCCTGCTTATGCTTGTGTTCGTACCGCTGGCGGGCGAGCTAAATATTCACCCGTTCTCTAATACATTTCGTCTCAGCTTCGGCACGCCAGTATTTTTTTTCTTTCTGCTATCTATTCGTCATATTCCGCCTGCATTATCAGGACTGCTTACAGGCATAGCCGTGGTGGCCTTTCGCATCTCACTCAGTTATTTCACCCATCCCGGCCCTTCCTTCGAAGAGCTGGTGACCCTGCACGGGCCTACCTTTTTTTATTACATGGTCTACGGCCTGCTCTTTCAGGTCCTTAACATTAATGCCGAGCCTTACCGCGCTCTCCGGGTAGGCATCCTCTCCGTGGGTATTGAGGTTGCGGCAAGCGTTGCGGAACTTAGCGTCCGGCGGAGCATTGACGGGGAATTCTGGGACATCATCAAGATGGGCAAGGTGGTGCTCATCGCCATGATCCGTAGCTTCTTCGTGCTCGGGTTCTACAATATCATTCGCCTGAAGCAGTCCGTTCAGCATGAAGAGGCGCAAAGAGAGCAGACCGAACGGATTCTGCTTCTGGTATCGGATCTGTACGAGGAGTCCGTCCAGCTCGGCAAAACCCTGTCGCATACAGAGCAGATCACCCGTGAAAGCTACGAGCTATATCGGGAGTTGCAGCAGGCTGAATCTCTGGAAGACAGGGACCGTTACGCCAGACAGGCACTGCGTATTTCCGGACAGGTTCATGAGATCAAAAAAGACAGTCAGCGGATTTTTGCCGGGCTGTCCAAGCTGATTGATGCGGAAAGCGGAGTGCATTACATGCCTTCTCGGGAGCTTGGGGAGCTAATCATCCGAACGAACCGCAAATATGCCCAAGCGCTGGACAAGCCCATTCATTTCACCCTGCATGTTGACTCTTTACTGCCGAAGTTGCATGTTTATACAGTTTTGACACTCATTAATAATCTGACAGCCAATGCGGTTGAAGCGATGAAGGACAACGGAAGTATTGACGTTTCCATTCGGTTTCTACCGGGAAAAGAGGACACCGTAACCTTTAGCGTCACGGACAACGGCCCGGGGATTCCTCAGCGCAAACGGGAAATGGTCTTCACACCGGGGTATACAACCAAGTATGATGATGAAGGACAGCCTTCGACCGGTATGGGATTGTTTTATGTGCGCGAGGTCGCGGAGAGCCTCGAAGGAACGATTGTACTGCAACAGCATGAAGAAGAACACACAGACAGGGTACGGACCACTTTTACAGTCACATTGCCTTTACGGAAACTGACGGAGAAAGGAAGATAGCCCGGATGCGTTTTTATATTGTGGATGACGATCAGGGAATTCGTTCTATGCTGGCAGACATTATTGAAGATGAAGGTCTCGGGGAGGTTATCGGGGAAGCGGAGGACGGTTCCTATGTGAGCAGCGATCTACTGGAGCTTAAACGGATTGATATATTACTCATTGACCTGCTGATGCCGATTCGTGATGGCATTCAGACGGTACGCGCGCTCGGTGATCAATTCAGCGGCAAAATCATTATGATTTCCCGCATTGAATCCAAAAATATGATCGGCGAGGCCTACTCACTCGGTATTGAATACTACATTGCCAAGCCCTTGAATCGGCTGGAGATTATTGCGGTGATTCATAAGGTGTCAGAACGTTTGCGTATGCAGCAATCTATCACAGATATCCAGCGCACGCTACAGGGACTATCGATGTTCGCATCGACAGGACCATCGACAACGGTAGAACCGACCAAAAGCATCACAACTTCCGGACAGTTTCTGCTCTCCGAAATGGGAATGATCGGCGAAGCGGGGAGTATGGATCTGCTGGACATGCTGGAATATCTGGATCAGTATGAGGAGGAAACGGGTAACCTGTCCCCCTACATGTTCCCGCCGCTGAAGGATATCTTCGCGAATGTAGCCTTGAAACGGCTGGGAAGCTCGGCTTCTGCGGCAGAGCTGAGCAAGGAAATCAAGGCATCTGAGCAGCGCGTCCGCCGCGCCATTTTCCAGACGCTAAGCCATATCGTGTCGCTCGGATTGACGGATTACACTCACCCTAAATTTGAAAATTATGCGTCCAAATTTTTTGATTTTACAGAAATCCGCAAAAAAATGCTGGAGCTGCAAAACAATGTGGAGCCCTCGCTGTCTCAAGCCCGTATTAATACGAAGAAATTTGTACAGGTGTTCTATATGGAGGCCAAAAGGCTATTGCATTAGAAAAGCACCTGCATATCCCCTAATGTGTCCGCCACATGAGAAGGGTTACGCAGATGCCATTTTGTTAGAAAAATGCCGATGATCTTCTAGTCTTTTGGTTCCTCACTCTTGTCATGGAGTTCCAGGGCCTCCAAAAAACCGACACCGTCGGACAACAAACGTTTCAAGACATTTAATTCCTCCGTGCTGTAACGATCTAAAAATTGAAGCAACTGATGCTGTACTTTAACGTGAAGCCGCTCATGCACAAGAAAGAGCTTTTTCCCCAACGGGGTTAGACGAAAGTAAATTTCTTTTTTGTTGTCGTTAAGCTGGGTTCTGCGAATCCAGCCTTCCTTGAGCAGCTTGGTGCTAACTTTCGAAACCGTACCTTTGCTCAGCTCGATCCGATCCGCTAATGCCGTAACATTAATCGGCTCATGCCTTCCGATACAGTCAATAACGTGAATATCGGTCAAATTGAGCGAAGCTATCCCGTCAAAATGCTCGTGGACTTCTTCGAGAAAAGACATACTCTCTCTCTGATGATACTGCTCCAGTTGATGGTTAGTTTTGATAAGCAGGTCATAGACATGCTGGATGGTTGTGGCTTTTTCCATACAAACGGATGGTCACTCCTTTGGGGTACTCCTCCCTTCATTATAGCTTAAATTTGTTTCGCAAGAAACAATATGGTTATAGCAATACGGGTTCTCCGCTACACCAGCTCGCGATACCTTCCCCGATGGTTCTCAGCACGTCCGTCTGTTCCAAGGAAATAGCCCATGCAATATAACCGTCTGGACGAATCAGAACCGTATGCACATCACTCCATCCCACAGGCGCTTCTTCGGCTACAGCCTCTACATATGAGATATGCGAAAGTGCAATTTTGTGAAGCTCATTCGCTATCTTGGCATCCTGAGCAAGATGAAGCAGCACAAAACGGCCCTCATGAAAAAGCTCGTATGCATACGTTCTTGTTCCGTCAGACAGCCTTAATTGGAAATCTGCAAACCGCTTCCCGTTCAGAGGATGCTGCGGCATACCCTCAGCCGCCGGATAACCTACATCCAACGCACTAATTTGCTCCGCCATAGAACGGTTGATTTCCGTATGACGGAACCATTTCTCTTGCAACTGACGGTGAGCCAGTACAGCAGTCGTAAAATCCAACAGGCTGGTCTGAATCTCCGTATTCCGCAAGAACTGTGTATTAATAGGGTAGCGTTCGCCATGGTAGCTATCCAGCAGCGTGTCCGCAGCCCAGCCGTGAATCACTCCTGCCAGTTTCCATCCCAAATTCGTCGCCTCCTGCAAACCCACATTCATGCCCTGTCCACCTGCCGGGAAATGAATATGTGCAGCATCGCCAGCCAGCAGGATTCTGCCCTTGCGATATGTTTCGGCCTGCCGCGTAGCATTCCCGAATCGGGACAACCAGCGGGGATTAGACGCTCCAAGGTCTGTACCGAGAAGATAGCGCAGTTCTGTCTGAATCTCTTCCAGCGTTACAGGTACGTCTTTCGGGACATGCATCAGATGGGGGGTAGTCAAAATAACCCGGTAAATATCCGGAGAAACGGGGGCAATCATCACCCCACCCCGCTCTGTGTATTCGGAACGTATTCCATTTTCAGGAGGAACGGCCAGCTCTACATCCGCTAATACAGCGGTCAGAGTAGTATCCGTGCCGGGAAAAGCAATACCTGCCTGCTTGCGCACGGTACTTCCCGCCCCATCGGCTCCTACGACATAAGCCGCTGTCATCACCGACACATTCGCATGCGGACCGGATGCGCGGACACTGACGACCTCTACACCCTGATCCTGATCCTGTTCCCGCACAGACACCACTTCTTCCCCACGTCGGATCACAACCCCCAGCTTTGTCGCATGTTCCTCCAGTACCTGCTCGGTGATCTCCTGCGGGATAAACAAGGTATAATTCGAGGAGCTGTCAAGCACCGAAAAGTCCAGACGTGTATCCAGCATGGCAAAATGTCCCGTACTTATGGGCTTGCCGTGCTCCATGAATCGCTCCTTCAATCCACGCATATCAAACATCTCCAGCGTCCGAGGATGTAACGTAAGTGCGCGCGAGTAGGGACTTGTTTCCTCTAATCGCTCAATCACACAAACACTCACCTTTGCCAATGCCAGCTCAGCAGCCAGCCACATCCCGACAGGACCGCCACCCGCTATAATCACTTCATAATCCATGTTTCACGCTCCTTTGTATGAAAGTATAATCCCACCACCATTTTGTTTCAAAGGAAACAATATAAAGATGCGAAAAGCTCCCCTTTAACATTTTCGTATCTAAATAAAAATCATAATCGTTCATGATATTTTGTTTCTTTTGAAACAATTTTATTGTAGCTACATTGAGAATAATTATCAACTACTTTTTTTGAAAAAAATCCTGGATCCCCTCGCAAACCATGCTAGATAAGCTGAACTAAAGACGAAAAAAAGTGGAACAAGAACGAAGTGGGCGGAATGGTGCTGTATAAGCGCTAGCGGTCGCCTTAAAAGCTTTCCATAGGAAAGCTCGCTTCGGAAGCATTACTTACCCGGATTTCAACCTTTATAAATTGAATAAAGAAATCTGGGTCGTATGCATCTTTAGTGCAGCTTATAGAATTTCCATTTCCAAAAATTTAATTGTATAATCGTAAAATGAGAACAAGCTTTTATGAAAGGGATGATCTTACATGTCGGATGCAAACCAATTATTCGGTCAAGCACTGGTTAAATCGCTGGTCGGTGAACGTGGACATATTCGAGTGGCTCGGGCTTTACCGGATATCCACATCGAGCTGGCAGGGAAGAAAAATGCAGAAATGCCCTACAGTATTTATCAACTGTTGAAGCATATGAGCTACTGGCAGCAATTTATGCTGGAGCATTTGGAAGGTCGGAAACCCCAGCTTCCGGGCAATGTAATGGAAAGCTGGCCTGAAGAAACCGAACCGCAAAGTGAAGAAGCATGGCAAGCTGTCATTAACGAATTTTTACAGGGCGTAGATCAGGCTGTAAAGATTGCAGAAACTGCACAACTGGATGATTCGCTGGCCCATTTCCCCGGTGAAACGAAAGCGGGACTGCTGCGGAATATCGCTTCCCACAACTCATATCATTTGGGCGAAATCGTGTTGCTGCGCCGTATCTATGGAGCTTGGCCGCCGCCAGGAGGGGGATTTCCCGCTTAAAGGGTACAGAATTAGGCACAGCAAGGAACACATCTGCGTATCCTATGGGAGAACTCACTCCCCTTATGCCCTGCTTACTTCATATTCATCCTACTTTGATTTGAAGCCCTTCATGCGTAATCAGGAGCAATCAGAAAAACGGTTCCCATGATGCAAGCTCAAAGAGAGGTTTCGAGGATATGAAGAGGCGTATACATTTAAACCATAATCTCGTCTGTATGATTGTCATCAGTCTTATTGCTAACATAAGTGGGAGTATGATCCTCCCACTCTTTGCTATTTATGTAGAACAGTTCGGCATATCTGCACTCAATATGAGTATTTTATTTTCTCTATTTTATGTGGGAAGATTTCTGGGTGGAGGCTTGGCAGGACGAATTTATGAAAAGATTGGCGCAAAGCGCTTGGGGCTGAGCTTACTCTTGGCTGAGATTATGTGTATGCTCTTGTTCCCGATTGCAGAAAGCTTCATCATTCTATCCATCCTTAGACTCCTTCAAGGCTTGGTGGCGATAGGATTAACCGTGTTTGTAAGAGTCACCATCAACCAGATCAGTACCACGGAGAATAGAGGTATCCTCAATGGATATATCAGCAGCAGCGAAGGGGCAGGTACGATTTTAGGACCTATCATGAGCGGAGTGATTGTTTCCTATTTTACTTTATCTGTTCCATTCTATTTCGTTGCTATGTTTTCATTGGTATCGTTCGTCGCCGTTTCTAGAATGACATTCCCCAGTCCTCCTTCCAAACCTCAGCCACAGCGCGAGCTCCTTCATGAGCCGAAAAGAAAAACCACTTTAACAAAGCAGCTACTGCTCTATTCCACCGTTCATTTCCTTGAAATGAGTGCCTTCGCCATATTTTTAACGTACTTCTCTGTGTATGCAACCTACAAGTTCCACTGGAGCCCTGTAGAAATCAGCTTGGCTTTTACCATCATCGGGATATCGACGTTTGTATCGGCACCCTTTATCGGCAAAGGTTCGGACCTGCTCAAAGATCGCCTAATGCTCAGTATCATCGGCCTGTTGCTGATCATGGTGGAAATAGCCTTGTTTCTGTGGTTCACTGAACCGTGGATCGTATACTTGGGGATGTTCATCGGAGGCATTGGCGGAGCCAGTTATCTGGATTCTTTTTACTCCCAACTGGGGGATGTCATTCCTGAGGAAAATAGAAGTTCATTTATCGGCAACGTTGTATCCCTCTCGGAATTAGGGGCTATTGTTTCTCCAATCATCGCAGGCGTACTCATTGAACGCTTTAACATAAATGCCCCTTTTTATTACAATATGATATTAGTGCTTATGGCTATCGCTATCCAATACTTCATTCGGTTAAGGTCGAAATCCTCAAGAAAAAGGCCACTTGCATAAGCAGGCAGCCTGTTCCTTTATCTATAATTACAGCTCCAATTCAACTGCAACCCCGAAATGATCGGATACGACTGATCCCGTTTTTCCGTTTAGCACGACGGTTGAAGATTGAACCTGTACGGGTTTGTTGGAAAAAATATAGTCAATCCGCAGCGGTTCGGCGTTACTTTCCCAGCCTGCAATGGCTTTGATGACCGTATGGCCTTCATCACGTACTGTTGCGTTCGGATAGGTGTCCGACCAGCCGGATTGCAGCACATAGTCATACCCTTCCCGGCGCACTTCAGCCGCATTGTTGAAATCCCCCATCATAAAGACAGGCGTCGGTGCAAAAGGATTCAATACCTCTGTTGTACGGTCCCATAGTCCACGGAAGGATTCCTCATCATTCCACCAGTTGTAGTGCCCGCTCACAAACCATGCCGATACTCCATCTATCACTGCTTGCACGCCCACAATTTTGCGGGATCGGTAGTTGTCATAGTCCCGTAGCGAGGAAACATATTCGCTCACCGTATCTGTAATCGGTGTTTTGGACAAAATCGCCAAGCCCTCATCGTATTTGGCAAAGCCAATATGTGCGGGGGCCCACGTCCAATAATAGGTATCGGACAATAATCCGTTCAGCACATAAGCGTAATTATCACGCTTAATGACCACCTCAGGATCAGCACTATAGTAAGCTCCCAAATCGTCCGGCGATAAAGGAGCCTCGTCTATGGACTGGTTCACTTCCTGCAAAGCAATGACATCGAACTGCTGCTCATGAATAAAAGCGGCCAGTTGTTTTAGCTTTTCAAGCTGATTTTCTTCCATCCAAGCATGTACATTTAGGGTTAACAATTTCAAAGTAATCACCTGTTGAGTATGTCTTGTATATCTGATTTGAGCACATCGGCCTTCGGTCCGTAAACCGCCTGCACCCCATTATCTACTTTAATCAAGCCCAGAGCGCCTAGCGCTTTCCATGTCTTTTCGTCCCCGACGGCATCTGTATCCTTCACCGTCACACGCAGACGGGTCATGCAGGCATCGACCTCGACAATGTTCTGCTCACCCCCAAGAGTTTTGATGATATCGGTAGCCAGTTGATTTTGCGGGGAAACAGCCGCCACACCATCTGCCTTCGTACTCCCCACCTCGGAAGTCCCCTGAGGCTCCTCATCCGTATAGTTTCCCAGTCTTCCCGGCGTAGCCATTTGGAATTTGCCGATCATAAAATAAGCGATAAAGTAGGTTGCTACCGCAAATACAACACAAGTCAGCACGAAGTTAATAATATCCTGCACCAAACCCGCATTTATAGACAACGGCAATCGGGTCAGCAGTTCAATCATACCAAACGAATGTAAACGCAAATGTATGATGTCCGCCATTCCGAACGCAATTCCGGTAAGAATAGCATAAACTACGTACAGTACAGGCGCTACGAACATAAACATAAATTCCAGCGGCTCCGTTACCCCTGTCAAAAAGACAGCAGCAGCGGCTGAAAAAATCATCGACTTGTACTTGCTTCGCTTATCCTTGTCTACACGGCGATACATAGCCACCGCCAGTCCCATAAGGATTCCCGCTCCGCCGATCATTTGTCCTACCTTAAAACGGGCAGGCGTCACGCCTTCCAACAAGCTATTGTAGGCTGCCGGATCGGTACCACGAAGCGCACTCAGGTCGCTTGCCCAAGCCAGCCACAGCGGGTCCTGTCCAGCAACGACGCTGCCCGCCCCGGAACCCGTAAGCGTCGTGTAAACGCCACCAAGTTGAGTATAGTTAATAGGAACCGTCAGCATATGGTGAAGCCCGAAGGGAATCAATAGTCTTTCCAGTGTACCATAGACAAATGGCGCTACAAAAGGAGCCGATTCCCCAGAGGTCGCCAACCAAACACCAAACTGGTTAATCCCTCCCTGGATAAATGGCCAGATGGCAGACATGATCAAACTAACGATGACAGACCATAAAATCACGACAAAAGGAACAAAACGTTTGCCGTTAAAAAAGGCTAAAGCGTCCGGTAGCTTGCGGTAATTGTAGTATTTGTTAAATACCACTGCCCCGACGAACCCGGAGATGATACCGACAAACACGCCCATATTGAGTGCAGGTGCCCCTAAGACAGAAGTAAAATAGCCACTGACCGGAATGGATGCACCAAAGAGAGTATGGGTGGTTGCCCCCTCCTGCGTTAGCATCTTCGAGGATACACCCAAAATCGTTCCTGTTGAAATATTAATAAGGATAAAAGCAATTAAGGCAGCAAAAGCCCCGCCAGCCCGTTCCTTGGCCCAGGAACCGCCGATTGCCACCGCAAACAGAATGTGTAAATTGTTAATGATGCCCCAACCCAAATTTTCCATGACCCCACCGACGGTCAACCAGACATGAACATCACCAGCCAGCATTGCCACCACTTTACCGAGCGAAATCATAATTCCGGCCGCTGGCATGACGGCGACTACCACAAGCAGTGCTTTCCCAAGCTTTTGCCAAAAATCAAATGATAGAAGTTTTTTCATTTCTCCATCAATCTCCATCCATATAGTATGTACAGCGTTGTTTGTTACCTCGTAAATATATGCAATCGGTTGCACAATTATTATAATGATATCGCTTTCTATTAGCAATACCCTGATTGTAAATATCTTGGTTAATGACGATGTAAAAGCTCGAAAAAAGCCGCGAGTTTGTTGATTTTCGAGCAATATCGTATGATAGAACATAATATTTCCTGCTTGAGATAGCAAAAGGAGAAGAAGACGATGGCAGTAACCATCAAAGATGTCGCAAAACGTGCCAATGTTGCTACTTCCACCGTGTCCCGCGTCATTCAAGACAGCCCTAAAATCAGCGAGGCCACCAAGGCACGTGTCCGTAAAGAAATGAAGGCACTCGGCTACGAGCCCAATTATTCGGCCCAAAGTCTGGCTAACCGTGTCACACAGTCGATTGGCATTATTATGCCAGAATCGGATGTGGCAATCTTTCAAAACCCGTTCTTTCCGGAAAGCCTCCGCGGGATTAGTGAATGGGTGAATGAGCATAACTATACACTGTCGATTGTTACGGGGAAAACGAGCGATGAATTGCTATCCCGCGTGAAGCTGATGACGCGAACCGGACGTGTTGACGGCTACATTGTCCTGTACTCCAAGCAAGAGGATAAAATCGTGGAGTATTTTCATAGAGAAAAAATACCTTATACCGTAATCGGTAAGCCTCAGCAATTTATCAGTGAAACCACCCATGTGGACAACGATAACTACCAAGCCGCCAAGGACGTGGTCACTTATTTGATCCGTCTGAATCATCAGCGTATTGCTTATGTTGGCGGAGATCATGAACGCACTGTGAATATTGAAAGACTCAGGGGCTATCAGGATGCGCTACGGGAGGCCCATCTGCCTCTACCAGGCGAATATGTTGTCAGGGAGCCTTTTTCCCTGGAGGACATGCGGACGCTATTGCAGGTTTCCCCTCCTCCTACCGCTATGATCGTCAATGATGACCTTGTTGCGATGGCGGTACAAAAATCACTGTCCCAACTGGGCGTGTCCATGCCGGAACAGCTTTCCATGGTGAGCTTCAACAATCTGATGCTGGCTGAGCTGATGAATCCCCCTCTTACTTCCGTAGATATTGATATCTTCACCCTGGGTTATCAGGCGGCCAAAAGTCTGATCGAAAAAATCGAAGACCCCAAGGAGCTGACCAAACATATCATTGTTCCCCACCGGATCGTAGAACGCAAATCCAGCCAGACGCTGTTATCTTCCAAGGAATGAACAAAAACTGATTTTGTGGACATCCATAAAATCAGTTTTTTTTGCGTTGACAAGGCAATCGGTTGCACTATATACTGAACTCGCTCATATACTGATTTCGTTAAAACAACGATTTCATTTTCCGAGAGGGGTACGCAATCATGGTTTATAACCGATTATTTGACGTAGATAACTGGAAACTGACAACCCACACTCTACATACAACACACATGCGATTACAAGAAAGCATAATGTCCATAGGCAACGGTTATATGGGAATGCGCGGTAATTTTGAAGAAGCCTATTCAGGTGATCATCATCAGGGAACTTACATCTCCGGTGTCTGGTTCCCCGACAAAACAAAGGTCGGCTGGTGGAAAAACGGCTATCCCGAGTATTTTGGCAAGGTCATCAATGCCATGAACTTCATCGGCATCGGTCTGATCGTGAACCAGCAGGAAGTAGATTTATTCACAGCAGACATCAGTGATTTTGTGCAGGAACTGGACATGAAGCAAGGTATTCTGCGGCGTGCCTGTACCGTGAACGGCCAGGTTCGTATCACCACGGAACGTTTTCTAAGCATCACCACTCGTGAACTATGCCTGATTGATTACCAAGCAACCAATATAAGCGAGCAGCCTCTAACGATTGAGCTTGTTCCTTATCTGGACGGTAATACGAGAAATGAGGACACCAACTATGATGAGGTGTTCTGGCTAGAGGAAGCACGCGAGGTTCAGGAACAATTCATCAGCCTATCCACAACGACGATAGATAATCCATTTGGTGTTCCGCGTTTTACCGTAAACGCTACCATGGGTATTGTGACCGAGGGACAGGATCATCAGACGACGGAAGAAGGCTTTTTGTATGCTGCACGCCACTATCAATATACCGTCGCCCCGGGTGACAGTGCTCATTTGCAAAAAATCGTGGCTGTCACCACCTCACGTGACATAGAAAAAGATGCGCTGATTCCACAAGCTGAACGTCTCGCCGTGGAAGCTGTGAACAAAGGATACGCTCTGCTTAAGCATGAGCATATCGCGGCTTGGGCCGGACGTTGGGACAAAGCGGATGTTGAAATCGAAGGGGATACAGAAGCCCAGCAGGGAATACGTTTTAACATTTTCCAGCTATTCTCTACGTACTACGGTGAAGACGCCCGCCTGAATATCGGACCGAAAGGCTTTACGGGTGAGAAATATGGCGGTGCCACGTATTGGGATACGGAAGCGTACGCTGTACCGATGTATTTGGCGCTGGCAGATCCTGATGTGACTAAAAACCTGCTGCTATACCGCTACCATCAACTGGAGGGTGCCAAGCATAACGCGACGCAGCAAGGTCTTCGTGGAGCACTGTATCCTATGGTCACCTTTACGGGTGTGGAGTGCCATAATGAATGGGAAATTACCTTCGAGGAGATTCACCGTAACGGAGCCATCGCGTATGCCATTTACAACTACACCAACTATACGGGCGACTTGACCTATTTACGGGAATATGGAATAGATGTACTGGTCGAAATTAGCCGCTTCTGGGCGGATCGAGTTCATTTTTCCCATCGCCATCAGCAGTATATGATCCACGGGGTTACCGGACCGAACGAATATGAGAATAACGTCAATAACAACTGGTATACCAACACGCTGGCTGCATGGGTTTTAAAATATACGTTATCGGTCTTGCCTCAAATTTCTTCAGAGAAATCGGAGAAGCTGGCTGTTACCGAGGATGAGCTTGCGCATTGGCAGGATATCATCAACCGCATGTATTATCCTTACGATGAGGAACGGGGCATATTCGTACAGCATGATACCTTTCTGGATAAGGATTTGCGGCCTGTATCCTCCCTCGATCCAAGTCATCTGCCGCTAAATCAGAAATGGTCATGGGATAAAATCCTCCGCTCCTGCTTCATCAAGCAGGCGGATGTGCTACAGGGTTTATATTTCTTCGGAGATCAGTTCACCCTGGAGGAAAAAGCACGCCATTTTGCATTTTATGAGCCCATGACCGTTCATGAATCCAGTCTGTCCCCATCCATTCACGCTGTGCTGGCTGCCGAACTCAAAATGGAGGAAAAAGCAGTCGAGATGTATAAACGGACAGCTCGGCTGGATCTGGATAATTATAATAACGACACCGAGGACGGACTGCATATTACCTCCATGACGGGAAGCTGGCTAGCGATTGTGCAGGGCTTTGCCGGAATGAGAACGTATAACGAAACGTTGAGCTTTTCCCCCTTCCTGCCGCAGGGCTGGAGCAAATATACGTTTAAAATCAACTATCGTGGTCGCTTGCTAAGTATTCTCGTACAGGAAAATGAAGTGATCATTACGCTGTTGGACGGAGAACCCCTGACGCTGGAGCTGTATGGACAGCCAACGCACATTACCCATGGGCAGCCGTTACTGACAAACAGTGTTTCATAAACCGGACAGACAGGGGGAAACCAAATGAAGGCAGTGATTTTTGACTTGGACGGAGTAATTACAGATACCGCCGAATATCATTTTCAGGCATGGGGCAGCTTGGCGACAACGTTGGGTATTCCTTTCGACCGGGAATTTAATGAGCAGTTAAAAGGAATCAGCCGTACAGAGTCACTCGACAAAATATTGGCGCGTGGTGATCGGTCCAGCGCGTATTCAGCCGATGACAAGCAGCAACTGGCCGCACAGAAAAATACCGAATATCAGCGGCTCATCTCGGCTTTGACCCCGGTAGATGTATTACCGGGAATCCGCGCGCTCCTAATGGAGTTACGTGACGCCAGGATCGGTATCGCGCTGGCCTCTGCGAGCAAAAATGCAGCGTTTATACTGGATAGGCTGGAGCTGACGCACTATTTTGACAGTGTGGTGGATGTCACAGCCATTCGGCATGGCAAACCCGATCCGGAAATTTTCCTCACGGGAGCCACGAATCTGGGCGTTCGGCCTGCCGACTGTATCGGTATAGAGGACGCACAGGCGGGAATTCAGGCGATCAAGGGTGCCGGGATGTTCGCGGTCGGCGTAGGAACGCCCTCGCAAATGCAAGGAGCCGATGTCGTGGTGGCTACTACCGCCGAGCTGTCTTTGAGGATGTTGGAGGATCATTTTAGTAAGTTGAACTGGAAATGTACATGAGGTGCCACTGCGCAGGCGGATGGTGCTTCCCATCGCTGTTGCCCCCGGATTTCCTGAATGATCGCACAATGTTTGAAATCCGGGGGCAAAGGCGACCGCTCCGCTTGTACAGCACCATTCCGCCTACTCCGTTTTCCATGTGAATTTTTCGATTTCATCTTATATAATAAGTTTCAAAAAAGGGAATGTCCTTTAGAAGTGAATTTGATTGGCTGGTGGACCCGTTCCACCAGTTTTTTTATTTTCCTTTGATACAGGCCTTATTGAATTTAGAAGTTTTGCAAACAAACTCTAATAGGTATCCGTCTTTACTTCCATTGCTTTAGCATCAATAATAGCTCCAACTAGTTTAAGGAAATTAAAACCCAGTATCCCATCAATCTGCATACCATAATCCATACTTCCAATTTCCACCTGGAAATTTTTGAGTGTCGATTCTTCGAGTGTAATGGAATCAAGAAATTTAGTGTAGACATATTCTACGCCACCCACGCCTCGTATAATATCAACATCATCATTTCCTTCCGGAACCATTCCTATTTCTCGTACTATATCTGCATTCAGAAGTGTGCTGGCAGAACCAGTATCTAGCAGCATTTTGCTTAAAGTTAACTCTTCTCCCCTAAATGTTACGTTGACCTTGACAAAGGGAAGCTCATATATTTCTGTAATGTTCATCTAGGCCCCCTGATCCCCACATAGCGTTCTTTTGCCGTAACCGTGGCACGAGAGGTGTGAAAAAAACAATACTCACGCTGAGGGTCTACTCTGTGCAGCTCATTATACCGCTTAAAAGCATTAGTCGAATCATCGAACGTATCAATTACGGTCATTTCTTCAATGAAACGCTGACCATCCTTTGAATAGGCTTTGATTGCCTCAAGTACGACCCATTCATTGGGAAAACGTTCTTTAACTTCTTCCCATCGCATTTCAGACACCTCCATTAAAATATCCTGTATTTGAAGAAAAATAAAATGTCCATAAAATCGGCGTCATATAATATGTTATTTGACATTAGTATATCATTTTCAGGTACTTTGTATCGCAATCAAACCGTGGTTTGAGCCAAACTTGGGGTCTAGTGGCTTCGAATCAGTGAGTTGCAGTAAAAGAACTAATATACGTGTGAAAATCCATCTCACTATTCCTGCTGTTACATTTAAGCTTTTGAATTAAGACCTGCATCCTCACGCAGCCACTGGAGTACATCCCGCTGGTTGTCAGGGGAAACACCGTGGTCCGTCAGGTACGTTTTGAATGTGCAGTGAGAAGTCCGGGTCTGGAAATACGGAATCGTATTCGCCGTGGGAAATAAATACGGATACGTCCTCCGTGCTTTGCAGCGTGTATTCCGTTTTCACAAAATCAGGCACATAGCCGTTCAACGCCACGATTCCCTTCAATTGGTTGCCCAGCGTAAGTGCAAGCGACATCGACAAAATCGCTCCCTGACTGAATCCGAGGAAATACCGTCTACCAGGATCAACCGGATACTTGTCTGTGGCATATTGTACGAACGCCTGAAGCTGCTCGATAGCCCAATCAAACTGCTCGCGCAGCGGATTGCCCAGACTTTTCAGCTCATAATATTGAAATCCCCCGCCCATAGGCAAGTCTCCACGAATACCGATAATAATAAATCCCCCGACAGCGGCTCGACAACTCCGTACATGTCCTGCTCATTGGACCCTTTACCGTGCAGTGTAAAAATGGTCGGATACGTGCGGTTGGGATCAAGCTGGCTGGGCAGGTGAATATCGTAGCTATATAAAGATGACATCTTCTTTTCCTTCTCATACAATCCTAAACAGGATCATCAGCACTAAAATATTAGTAATATTTATTTTATATTCATAATACAAATTCACTCCCTAAAAGAACGCATGTCAACCCGCATGAAAACTTTCCATCTGCTCCCTCCACCTCAATTTACGGTCATGAACTGATATAATGGAAGAGTTAAGCTTTCATCGATTGACTATTCTCTCTTAGGAGACTAATGCATATGAAACCAACCTATCTTATGGATGATATACAATGGCAGCAGCTTATCCAGAACGTGGCTGACCATTTTAATGATGTGACGATCAAACGCGGGTTTCAATATTTCAAGCAAGGAAAGGTAAAAGAATTTACAATGCCTGACGCCGACCATATCGCGGCTGTCGTAGATGGAAGCGATCTTTACGAAGTGGATCTCCACTTGAGCGCTTTTGCTGCCAGCCGATGCACATGTCCGGTTCATAAGAACTGCAAGCACATGATCGCCACACTGCTGAATTATGCGAAAGAGCAGGAACGTTCCGTACATGCGTTGGTGAACGCCCATTCAGCGAGCTTCACCCGATTGGCTGCCCAATCTGACGTGCGCACCACCGCGCCAACTTCCCGGTCCACTCCTTCACCGGATCGCAAGGAAACTGCAAGGAACACGCTCAGCAAAACAGCAAGCCGCATACCGGATATACCCATCTCGGAATGGCATGACCTGTTCGATCAGTGCATCGCGCTCAACCATGTAAACACGCAAAATTCTCAATATGTCCAAAGCGCCCTAGCCTCGATATATGCTGTGAAGCCGCCGCTTTCACCCGGCATGCAACAGTTGTATGGACTGCACGCTCATCTGCGTGTGCTGGAAAAGCTGGTGCCTCAGTCACCTATGCCGGGCTATCCCACCCATTCCTATATGGGATATTACACGCAAATCGCCGCAGATGAGCTTAAAGAAGCTATCGAGCGTGATTTTGAGAGCCAGCTTGTCCTAACACCTGCCCTAATCAATGAACCGATGCAAGAAGCACGCATGGCAGAGACCTTGGCCTATTTACGCCGAAAAATGCTGACAGAATCGCGTAATGGCAATTATTTTTCAGACGCGTACTACCGATTTTGGCTAAACTGGATGCGTCCCCAGCAGAAAGATTCCACTTCCAGCATATATGCAGAGGAATTACTGCATTTGCAGACGGCTGAGGATGAGCTTGGGACAGCTTTGGCCCGGCTTCCCTGGATGCTGGCCCAAAGCTGGATGTATTTTTACCAGTCGCAGGATGATCAAGCCTGGTCGCTGCTTGAGGAGGCCGAAAAAGCTTTTCCGCTAAAAATCTCTTCGAGTCAGTTGCTTTTGTTCTTGCATGCGTTGCGTGAAGCCGAGGAATGGCCACGCCTCAAGGATGGGCTACGGCATATCGGACCCTTGCTTCACAGCCATCGGGACGATCATTTACACGATTATATGAATGGTTGGGATATGGTTTTGCAGCACCTTCCAGAAGCGGAGCAGGAAATGTGGAATACACTGGTCGGTATGCTTCCTTTTGCCGGGGGAATGTATGAAGAAGCGCTGCTTGCCCACGACAAATGGCGGCAATGGATTGACTATCAGCTAAGTATACGCAGCAAGCCTTTGAGTTTTCGGGTGAGCGTGTTACAACCCATTGAAAAGAACGCACCAGAGCTGCTGTTGCCCTTTTACCATCAGGCGGTGGAACGATATGTGCTGGAAAAAAATAGATCCAGCTATAAAGCAGCGGTCAAACTGTTGAAGCGACTGTTCAAGCTATACAAAAAAATGAAGCAAGAACCGCGTTGGGAGCTGTTCTTCGCGACCTTCACCAGCCGTCATAGCCGCCTGAGGGCGCTACAGGAGGAATTGCGGAAAGGGAAATTGTTATCATGAGCCAATATACAGAGACGATTACGGTACACATCCAGTTAACCACCTATGGAGACGCGCTTATTTATGGCGATTCGTCTATGAACTACAGCATTTCCGGCCAAATCCTGAAGCAGCGTTTATTTGCTTGGCATGAGGCTTCTTTCTATGGCACCGATCTGGAGATTCAACACATTCAGGGCACGGATATTATCCTCCTCCCCTCGGAGCAGGTGATTCCCTTTCTGACGGAGCGCAAATTGCTGGAGCATATCGAATGGATCTGGGACGAGGACAATGCCCCGTGGCTTCGGCTGATCCCTCTACTTGCCCATTGTATTGAAGCAAAAGCCTACGTGCCCAGCTTTACAGCATTTCAGACAGGGAAGCTACAATGGATTTGGGATGCGGAAGTACTGGAGGCGACGGCGGCGCGAGAGACGTTAGAAGCGTTAGAGGGGCTAGAATCGGGGAAAAGGTTTGAAAGCATCGAAGCGGCAGAGCTTGCTCTGCTTGACAGCCTGGAAAAGGACGCGAGCGAAGGGCTGGCGGCGGCGTTCTCGGCCGCCGTGTTTCAGCGCTGGTACGACACCGAAGCGGAAGCCGCCGATTTGCGAAGAGAATATCCAATTCTCTTCGCCCAAAACCGCCAGGCTGCGACGGGTCTGGATGCGCGGGCATGGCTTATCGCTATCGGCTGGAAAGCCGATACTGCGCCCTTCCGCCCGCTTCTGCAACTGTTGGAGCCGGAGCTGGAGGACGACGATCCGTCGTGGCAGCTCAAGCTTGTGTTGCAGGACAAGCAGGACCCTGTGCTGCTGGTGTCTGTGCAGCTCGCCGATGATGGGCATGCGTCCGGTTCATGGCCTGATGCGTGGACAACCCATGTGCGTGAGCGCTCAGCCGGATGGCTGGAGCGCTTGACCGCGATTTTGCCCGCCGGGCAGCGTACCGGAAGCCGCGATGACGTGCTGGATCGCCCGCTCTCCGACGAGGCGGCGTGGCAATTTCTGACGACCGACAGCCATCGCTTGCTGGAGGGCGGTTGGCAGGTGCTGCTTCCCGCTTGGTGGGAAGCAGCCACCCGCAAGAAGCCGAAGCTGCGGGCCAAGGTCCGCCCGGGCGAAGGCGGAGGCGAGCGCGCGAAGGGCAGCTCGCTGTTCGGACTGGACTCGATTGTCCAGTTCGATTGGCGTGTTGCCATTGGCGATGCCGATCTGAGCGAGTCCGAGTTCGCCGAGCTGGTGGCCCGCAATGAGCGGCTGGTACGCTTTCGCGGGCAATGGATCGCACTCGATCCCGCGCTGCTGGCGCAAATCCGTCGGGCCATGGCCGGGATCGACAGCACTCAGGGATTGTCCTTTCAGGACATCCTACAGCTACACCTGCTCGGCAACGCTGATGAGGCGGAGAGCGACGCTACGGGAGAACAGCCGGAGGATGCGGCACGCTTCCGGCTGGAGGTCGAGCTGAACGGGCATCTGCTGAAGCTGATCAGCCAGCTTGGGCGGCAGTCGGAATGGCCCGCACTGGACGTGCCGGACGGACTGCAAGCCGAGCTGCGGACGTATCAGCAGGACGGATACGCGTGGCTTGCCTTTTTACGGCGCTTTGGACTGGGCGCCTGCCTTGCCGACGATATGGGGCTTGGCAAAACGGTGCAGTTTATTGCCTATTTGCTACATCTACAGGACATCGCAGCAGAGACGAGCGTCCGCTCCAGCTCGCTGCTGATTTGTCCGACTTCAGTGCTGGGCAACTGGCAGAAGGAACTCAGCCGATTCGCCCCTTCATTGAAGGTCATGCTCCACTATGGAAGCAAGCGGGATCAGGGCGACTTATTCCGTGAGGAAGTGGAGCAAGCCGATGTTATTCTGACCTCCTTTGCAACAGCGACCCTTGATCAAGAGCTGCTGCAAAGCATAACCTGGGACTCGGTTTGCCTGGATGAAGCGCAGAACATTAAAAATGCGCAAACCAAGCAATCCAGTGCCGTTCGCAGCTTCCCTGCCCGGCATCGTATAGCGCTGACCGGGACGCCTATTGAAAATCGGCTGTCCGAGCTATGGTCGATTTATGATTTTATCAATCCCGGTTATCTGGGCAGCGCACGCTCCTTCAGCAATCGGTTCATCAATGCTATCGAGAAGGAACATAACGAACAACGAACGATAGACCTGCAAAAGCTGGTTCAGCCCTTCATGCTGCGACGCAAGAAGAAAGACCCGGCTATACAGCTTGATTTGCCCGAGAAAAATGAGATGAAAACGTACATTCACCTCACCTCCGAGCAGGGAGCGCTCTATGACCAAATTGTTAAAGAGCTCATGGAACGGATGCAGAAGCTGGAGGGGATTGAGCGAAAAGGCGCTATATTATCTGCCCTGACCCAGTTGAAGCAGCTTTGCGACCATCCTGCGCTCTTAACTAAGGAGGCGGTGCCGGATGCCACGGCTTCCAGCTATAGTCAGCCCGATTTCGAAGCAGTTATCAGCCGTTCATCCAAGCTGGAGCGTATTTTAGCCATGGTCAAGGAGCTGCGGGAGGAAGGCGAGCGCTGCCTTATTTTCACACAGTATATCGGCATGGGACGTATGCTCCAGCAGGTGCTCGCTCAAGAGCTGCAAGAGCCGGTGCTCTATCTCAACGGCAGCACGTCCAAAACCGCCCGTGACCGGATGATTGACCAGTTCCAATCTCACACATTGCCACCTGACGAGCAGCCATCCGTATTTATTTTGTCACTCAAAGCCGGGGGTGTGGGTCTGAATCTGACAGCCGCCAACCACGTCTTTCACTTCGACCGCTGGTGGAATCCGGCTGTTGAAAATCAGGCCACGGACCGCGCCTACCGGATGGGACAAACGAAAGATGTTCAGGTACACAAGTTCATCTCGCTGGGCACGCTGGAGGAACGCATTGACGAAATGCTGGAGAGCAAGCAGCAGCTTAGCGACCAGATCATTTCCAGCACCGAGGGCTGGATTACCGAGCTGTCGACGGATGCGTTGAAAGAACTCTTTACGCTACGACGCGATTGGGCATGATGAGGTCTATAAACCTAATTTTTAAGAAGTAGTTTATAGCACAGTCCTAAACTCCTTTGTGTGCATCTACTATCACATCACAACAAAGGAGTTGATATGAAGTGGCCATTCGTCCTCCTCAAACCCTGAAGTCTACGGGCAGAAAGGTTCCTGTTACGAAATATCGTAATGTAAGTCCTACGCAAACCCTTCGTCGGTTTACAGTCATCTGGGCTAACACTAATGGTGTGCCTTTTAACACGACCGGATTTTTTGCAGTGCTCCGGCGTACAAATGGAAGTTTTGTGCAAGCCGTGAATTTCGACGGTTTCGGCACAGCCCGATTCAGCAGGGTCCGCACACCTACGAACCAACCTTATATTCTGCGTACCTTTAGAGACGATGGAACATTGTTCCGGGTCAGATCGGTACCCGCCGGTGTATCCTCGTTTGTCGTTATCGGTTAAGTGCTTGCCGAACGCGTCCTGAAAGTGTATACGAAAAAAAGCAGCCAGGAACAGAGTATATCTGTCCTGGCTGCTTCTTATTCCAATGCTATTTTTCCAATACACTTATTCGGAATCTTCCACCGTTTCTGCAGCCTTCAAAGCAACTGTTTTGTATACGGTTTTAAGCCAGTTTTCATTCGACCAGTTCAGCTTGCCTGCACCTGCTCCGTCCTTGGCTGTCAATTGAGCAACCAGGTTTTCAGGATCTTCGGCTGTGTAGCTGTATGGCAACGTTGTGAATCCATTCCACGAGAAGCTCTTGCCTTTTACAGGATAAGGGGCTAACGGGCTATTCGCATCTTCGCTGCCCCCTCTGAATACTGTACCGTTGTCAGAGAAGATAACATCTTCTGCTTTGATTTTACCTGTGTAGTCATCTTTTTTAGGGTCTTTTTGATTATTACGAACTGGTGAAAATACATCAATTAAATACGATTTTTCAAGCAGTACCGCGCCATTTTCCGTGGAAATCGCACCGTTACCCACTACGTCAAAATGGTATCCTTTGGCAGCAATCGCTTTTGCCATGTCGGACGTAATTCTGTTTTTGGCTCTAGCCAATCCGGCATCGTCCATAACGATGTTATAGGCATGGGCATTACCAGCACGCAAACGCGGCATACGGTCTTGAATATCCTTGTAGTAGTTATGGTGCAATGTTACTGCCAAATCTGCATTATCAGCGGCCATCTCAGTAGCACCGATCAGATGCGCTTTCTTTTGTCCTGCTGCGATATCAATGATATCTTCTTTACTCAAGCCTACTGCACTGCTTCTCAGATAAGCATACATAGGGTAGGAAGATTTGTCTGCTTCCATAGCGTTAATTTGTTGAGTTACCCAGCTATTGGAGCTGCGGTCATCTCCTTTGAACAAGGACCAGGAAATGGTAACTCCGTTACTGCCTTTTTTCACATCTACCAAGCCATCATATGCTTTGTTGAATGTACAATGGTCAATCCATACTTTGGAGCTTTGGCCTTCAACCGTGATATAATCCCAGTCATTCTTGTCATAGTTCCCTTTGGTTGCTTCATCCCACTCCCAAAGTTCGTCAAATTCGAGGTTACGGAAAATCAAATTAGAGCTTCTTTTGATAACAAAGCCAGCATGTTTGATTTTAGCGCCATTTGCCGAGAAAATCGTGATTCCATTCAAGTTTTCTATATAGATTTTGCTCACACCTGTTTTCTTCAAAACAGGATTTGTCAGCACAGGGTTGTTTGCGCTAAAAGGCATGACCTTCGCAGCATCAGGCATTACGTTCCATCCCAAATCAAGATCATTCATGATCTCAATAACTTTGACTTTAGTACCTTTTTTAAGTGCTTCATTGAGATCTACAGCGTTGTAAACCTTTTTGTAATTGGCATCGGTTTCCTTAATTTCCCCGCCACCTGTATTACCATAGGAGAAACCGGCCAGATTATAGTTAATATTTGAGGTTGCGTTCTTATCTACCCCAGGAGTTGGTTTATCTGTACCTGGTGTTGGATTCACAGGTGTTGTACTTGGATCTGTTTCGGTTGAAGCGCCGGATACGATAACATTATCGAACTGGGCAACCGCCTTGGAGGTTACCAAACCAATGGCTCCGGAAGCAAGGCTGGAATCTGTTGCGGTCAGCTCCAGCTGATCATTGACATACATCTTAATGTCCGAACCGGACAGCTCCAGCTTCACTCTGTACCAGGTATTGGTGTCCAGTTTGTATTTGTTATTGGTAGCCAGTGTCTTCATAGAACCGTTTACCTTTTTGCGAATTTCAAGTGCTCCGCCTTTCTTGTTGTACAAAGATGCAGCATAAAAGTTGTTGGAATCTGTGTATCTGCCTGCAACATATACCCGATTGGAGCCATTAAAATCATCTACATATACATCTGCTTGCACACTATAGTTGGTCCATGATGCATTACCTTTAACCGAATGGCTTTCGCTTTGACTAGATTGCTGGTATGTAGAGCCATTCCCGTTCGCGACAACAGACCAGTTCCCTGAACCTGCTGTCCAGCCTTGAGCTTCCCCTTGTTCAAAATCATCACTTACCTGTAAATTCCCATCTGCATGTGCATGACCTAGTAACGGTAACGACAAAGACAGAGCCATCGTACTGCTCAACATTACACTTGCACATTTTTTCAGCAAACTCGACTTCATGTAATAGTCTCCTTTTTAGATAAATTGATAAGAACCAACCAACATAACTGTACAGCTGTTTGTGCCATACGGCCTTTCCAAACAATATACGCTAGCGCAATACACTAATAATTATAGACTTATAAAATAACATTAAAATATGTCGAATTACTTATCTTTTGGTTTAAATTCTCTATTAATTTTGCATCCTTTTTCGTGAATATACCAATTGCCCTTTCATAAAACCACATAAAACATTTTTTTGAATAAGCCATAAGGTTGTCATGTTTAAAGTGATACATTTAGAGAGGTCGGTATAATGAAAAGAACCTATAGGAGTGATTAGATGCCCAGCTACCACTACGCTTCCAAAACCGAGTTAAAAGAAGCGATTCATGCCTCCTACTTACTGTTAGATAGTGAATACAAGGAGGTTGACGAGAACCAAAAGGATATCCGGATACCCGAAGTAGATAAAACACCTGCAGAAATCATTGCCTACCAGCTTGGATGGCTCCATCTTGTCATGTCATGGGACAGGGACGAAAAGGAAGGAAAACCCGTCATCATGCCTGCACCAAATTATAAATGGAACAGACTAGGCGAGCTTTACCAATCCTTTTACAAAACCTACACCCACCACTCTTTACATGAATTACGCCAACTATTCAAGCTGACAGAGCAAAATTGGCTGGATTGGATTGACACGCTAAGTCATGAAGAACTCTTTACGCAGGGTGTTCACAAGTGGACAGGCAGTAATCCGAAGTGGCCCATGGCTAGATGGATTCACATCAACTCCGTGGCACCGTTTAAAACATTCAGAGCCAAGATACGAAAGTGGAAGAAATACAATGCTCTGCATTGATGAAAAAAAGTGCGTGTTGTGCTACAATACTTGAGTTGTATCGGGATATATTCAGGGAAGGGTAAGTGAAACGCCATGCTTATTATTGGTATTGCCGGCGGTACGGGTTCCGGTAAATCAACGGTAGCACGCGCTGTCGTTGATCGTCTGGGATCTAATAAAGTGACTTTCATATCTCAGGATAACTATTATAAAGACCATTCACATCTGAGCTATGACGAACGTGCTTTGGTCAATTATGATCATCCGTTTGCCTTTGACAACGAATTGCTTATCGAGCATCTCCAATGTCTGAAAAAAGGACAAGCGACTCAAGCGCCAGTATATGACTTTACAGTTCATGCCCGTTCCACTGACGAGACGGTAGAGCTTCTGCCGAATCATATCGTCATGCTGGAAGGATTGCACGTACTGTCTGACGAAAAGCTCCGTCAACTGCTCGACATCAAGGTATTTGTCGACACCGATCCGGATGTGCGTATACTTCGCCGGGTACTTCGGGATATTGAGGAGCGAGGCCGCACCATTCAGTCGATCCATGATCACTATTTGAGTACGGTTAAGCCCATGCACGAGGCATTTATTGAGCCTTCCAAGAAATACGCTGACCTGATCCTCCCTGAAGGGGGCCACAATGAGGTTGGCATTCAACTGCTGTCTATTTTGACTGAAAAATATTTGGCAGGTGATCGAACATGGGGTACCGTTTAAGGTAAAGGTAGCCCGGTTTACTCAGGCTGTCGAGATCTTCTCGGCGGCCTTTTTTGTCGTTTTACATGCCATTTGAACTAAATTACCTTTGGATTAGACAGAGGTTTATGTTAGCATGTAAGGATTAAATGCTTTATATTTAAGCTAAGTTGGAAGCGTTATCAACTATGTATCTCAAATGATATGACGTCCGCCTTATGGAGGTCTTTTTTTGAATAGGTATAATTACGGAGAGTGCTGCCATGAAAGAGCTATGCAATATTTTGATTGTAGATGATGAGATATTGGTACGGCAAGGGATCAAGCATCATTTATCGTGGGAACAGTATGGATTTCGCATTGTAGGCGAGGCTTCTAATGGAAAAGAAGCGTTAGCGCTGATTGAGACTTTGCGCCCCCATATTGTCATTACGGATATCGTGATGCCTATCATGGACGGTGAAGAACTGACGCGCATTGTCAGACAGAATTATCCTGATATTGAGGTCATTGTGCTCAGTAGCTACGGCGAGTTTAATTACGTGCGATCCACCTTCCAGCAAGGTGTTGCTGACTATATTTTGAAGCCCAAGCTGGACACGGATGAGCTGCTGCAAGTGCTCCAGAGAACAGCCCGCAAAATTCCGTCCATTCAGTATCAGGCGGATGCCGGGAATAACCAAATTACGATGGATCATGTGATAGAAAAGCTCGTTTCCGGCTATAGCATCGACTATGACACGGAACTGCTGAAGCAGGAATTTCCGTATGCCCGTTTTACACTCATAGGCGTGGAGCAGGCGGAACCACAGGGAAAAGGCCACTCCCACCCTGCCTTGGACCTATTTTCCAAGCTCACCGATCGAGTGACATCTGCCTGTGAACAAATCGTGTTGCGACAACTGCCGTCTGATGCAAACGCGGCTGTTTTTTTAGCTAATCTTGATCCGCGTGAATTACACTCCTGGATAGCTGCGGTCCGAGAAGTAGCTCAGGAGACGAAGCAAGTCGAGCCACAGACAGGCTGGGCGATCAGCCGTTTGTTTGATAATTTTAATCAAATGAGCGAGGTCTATCAGGATGAACTGCCCAAACTGCTCAGCTATCGCTTTTACTTCCCGGGAACCGCGCTCCTGATGGAAGACGAACTCCCCAAGCCTGTTCAGGTGAACAGCTCGTTTAACTTAAAGCAGTTCACGGAAGAGATGAAGCGTGAGCATTTTGAAACGGCTTTTCAGGATTTGAGGTCTTATGTAGCCGCTATGTCCGGCAACTATACCTCCACCGCTTTTGAATTCAAATCCCTTCTCGGGAACATCGTATTCAACATTACGATTTTGCTCGGGAATCAGGGGTATGATATGAAGGAACTGGATGCGGCGAAATACTCCTATTTCAAAACAATTAATGATGCCCCTCACGTACATGAGGCAGTGCGATTGTTGGAGACCTTTTTAGAAGAAGCGAACATGCAGATTCTGGCCAAAACACAGCAAGGAAGCAGTACGAGCATGAAGAAGCTGCTGGAATATATCGAAGAACATCACGCGGAAACGCTCAATTTGACGACACTCGGTCAATATTTTCATTTTAATCCCTCTTACTTGTCCAGTTATTTTACAGCACACCATACAGAGGGCTTCAGCGAGTATCTGAACAAAATTCGGGTTGAAAAGGCTGCTGAGCTGCTGCGGTCGGGGACGATGTCCATTTCGGATATTAGCAGCACCGTCGGCTATTCGGACCCCAGCTATTTTACCAAAGTGTTCAAAAAGGTAACGGGTTACTCACCCAGCCAATATCGCCGGGAGCATCTCCATTAGAGAGCAAGAGCATATCTGCCAGCAGAAAAGAGATTGATATGAAAAGGTATATCCATAAAATCAAATATCAAGGTCTGTTCTTTAAAATATTTGTCGTTATGGTGGTCAGCATCACTGCGGTGTCCTTGCTGACCTCTTTGGTGACGATTCGGATGTCTGAACGACTGTTCGCCGAAACATTCAGCATTACGAATGCCAAGGTACTCAGTCAGATTCAATCCAGCTTTGAGTCCTTCAATGATTCTATCGTGAATGCCGTAACCCATGCTTCGGAAAATGGAACGGTCAAAAACTACCTGACAGGAGGGCAATCCGACTCCATTAACTCAGCGCGAATCTACTTCGGCATGGCACAGCAGATGAAGCAGATTAAATCAAATGTCGACGCCTATGATGTCAGTGTCGCCGTAACGGGCATGAACGGCCGGAGCTTCTATTCCGACTCGTCCTACTGGCCGGTAACTGCGGAGGAGCTCAAGAACAGTTTGATTACAGCCCGCAGCGCGGCACAGCCTACACAGCTCATGTATCAATTGGATACGGATCTATTTCGTCAGCAAATGAATAATACCGGGCAGAAACCGACACCGTATATTATCGCCTCCAAGGCTTTTATGGAGCGAACTAGCGGTACGTTGTATGGCATGATCTACATTGCCATTCGCGAGCCGGAATTCCGCCGCTTCTATAACAACTTCACAAGCAACGGCAATGATGTACTCATTTTGGACAAGTCGGGACTGATTGTATCGAGCAACCGTCAGGATCTGATCGGACAACGTTCCAATGAGTTGCTAGGCTATGCCACAAAAATTAATGAACAGGGACTTAATTACATCAATGCCGATGTGATGAACAAGGAGAGCATCCTTCTTTCCAACTACATTCCTTCTTATGATTTTTATCTGGTGAACATGATCGACAGACAAACTGCGATCGGACAGATTATTGACGTCAAATCCGTTGTACTGATCTGCATTGGCATTGTGTTGATTGCTTTGTTAATTGTTTTTCTGATTTCCCGTCGCCTGATTCGTTCTCTGACCCGGCTGGTCAAGCAAATGTCGACCGTCCGCGAGAAAAATTTTGATAACTATCTCCCGGTAACGGGTAGCTATGAGGTTAGACAGTTAAGTCATGCCTACAACTACATGCTGGATGAACTGAATGACTATATCCAGAAGCTTCTAGAGACGCAAAAAGGACAACGAAATGCAGAATTGGCTGCGCTGCAGCGGCAGATCAATCCGCATTTTCTGTACAATACACTGGCTTCGATCAAAATGCTGGTGCTCAAAGGAAACAAGGAGACCGCCGCCGAGACGATCAACGCACTCATTTCCCTACTGCAAAATACGATCAGCAATGTAAGTGAAACGATCACCATCGAGCAGGAAATGGCCAATATGCAAAATTACGTGTTCATTAACCACGTGCGCTATGGGCAGCGGGTACAGGTGAATTATTTTGTGTCGCCGGATTGTCTGGAGTACCATGTGCCCAAGCTGATTATCCAGCCTTTTATCGAAAATTCATTTTTCCATGCATTTAATGAAAAAAATACAGGACACATCTATATATTGGTGTCCAAAACGGACGACACTCTCATCTGCGAGGTAGTCGACGACGGGGACGGTATGGATATGGACGGACATGCTGTGCAGGACGGACTTCCGAACCCCAAGAGCAAGCGCCAACTGTTCACGGGCATCGGCATTCAGAACGTACACAACCGCATTACCCTTTTATATGGAGAAGAATATGGCGTGACCATCTCCAGCAAAAAAGGCGAGGGTACCAAAGTGAAAATGACACTGCCATTGATCGTAAAACCCGCCTCTCCTATCTAATAAAAATATAGGCTGGACTAAAGACAAAGAAGGTGGAACAAGAACGGAGTGGGCGGAATGGTGCTGTACAAGCGTAGCGGTCGCCTTTGTATCCGGATTTCAACCTTATATAATTTGAATAAAGAAATCTGGATACAACAGCGATGGGAAGCACCATCCGACCGCGCAGTGGCGCTTCGTGTACAACTTTAGTTCAACCTAAAAAAAATACCTAAACCAAAATAAAATACAAATGTAAGCGGTACCTTTTTTGATAATTCATAATAATAAGACCAATCCGTATAAAGATATTCCTAACGCCTGCAAAACAAGGATGATAAACTAGATTTATAAACGAAGTAACCGCTTTCATTCAAAAGGTTTAGCACGAATAAGCAACATATAAAAAAGAGTAGGGGTTGAACGAAATGAAAAAAATGACTTTCCTTCTGCTGATCGCAAGCTTGATCTTGCTGTCCGCATGTTCCAGCAATTCCGAGAAAGCCGCGACTACCACGGATTCCGGCAAGAAAGAAATCACGGTCTGGGCTTGGGACCCGAACTTCAATATCGCGGCACTGAAGCTGGCGAAAGATCGCTACGTTGCCAAACATCCTGATGTAACCGTAAACATTGTAGAATATGCTCAAAATGATATCGTACAAAAAATGAATGCCGGTCTCAACTCCGGTTCCACCAAAGGGTTGCCTAACGTGGTTCTGATCGAGGATTACCGGGCACAGAACTTCCTGCAAGCCTATCCCGATTCCTTCCATGATATGAGCAGCTCCATCAAAGCATCCGACTTCGCGGATTACAAAATCGGACCAACAAGCTACAACGGCAAGCAATACGGTGTTCCATTCGACTCCGGTGTTATGGGTCTGTATGTAAGAACGGACTATTTGGAACAAGCCGGCTACAAAGTAGCTGACCTGACCAACATTGATTGGGACAAATTCATTGAGATCGGTAAAGCTGTGAAGCAAAAAACAGGTAAAGAAATGCTCACTCAAGATCCGAATGACCTCGGTCTGATCCGCGGTATGATCCAATCCGCAGGTTCATGGTACCTGAAAGAAGACGGTAAAACACCAAACCTGGCTGGCAATGCAGCTCTAAAAGAAGCACTCTTGACGTACAAATCCTTGTTCGATGCCAACATTGTTAAAATGAATGCCGACTGGAGCCAATTCCTGGCCGCCTTCAACAGCGGTGCAGTCGCTTCCGTACCTACAGGTAACTGGATTACACCTTCGATCAAAGCCGAAGCTTCGCAATCGGGGAAATGGGCCGTTGTTCCTTTCCCTAAATTGAAAAATGTACCTGAATCGGTGAATGCTTCCAGCCTCGGCGGTAGCTCCTGGTATGTGCTGAACACAGACGGTCAAGATACCGCTGCTGATTTCCTGAAAGAGACATTTGGAACAGATCAAGAACTGTATCAAGATATGCTGAGCAAAATTGGAATTGTCGGTTCATTGAACGCTGCTTCCAGCGGTAAAGCTTATGACGAGACAGATCCGTACTTCGGTGGCGACAAAGTCTATAAGAAATTCGCAGAATGGACCAAACAGGTTCCAAAAGTCAATTATGGCATGCACACTTACGCCATTGAGGATATTATGACCGTTGAAATTCAAAACTACCTGAACGGCAAAGATGTAGATGCAGTTCTGAAAGACGCTCAAGGACAAGCAGAAGCACAGCTTAAATAAAACAGTCCATCTAGCCAAGGCTAAACAATAAAACGATAAGCACTTAAAACCTTGGGCTTTCGAGTTCAAGGTTTTATTGCTGCATGGGGAGTTGACATGGTATGAAGACAGCCGCGCCCAAAATGACGACATCACGTTTCAAGGCAGGTATGACAGGATGGTTGTTCATATCCATCGCAGTGATCATGATTGTGGCTTTTTATTTCTATCCGATGATCCAGGCGCTCATCTTGTCCTTCAAGACAGGTACAGGGTCTAATCTGACCTTCAACGGCATTGATAACTACAAACGTCTGTTCACCGACAGCATGTTTATAACCGCCGTAAAGAACACGTTTATCTATTTGATTTTCCAGGTGCCATTGATGGTGATTCTGGCCCTGTTCATTTCCGTACTGCTGAATGATAAAAACCTGAAATTCAAAGGCTTTTTCCGCACAGCGATCTTCTTGCCTTGTATTACATCCCTTGTAGCCTATTCGGTTGTATTCAAATATCTGTTCTCGGCTGATGGTCTGGTAAACTCCTTATTGCTGAATCTGCACGTGATTGGCACGCCGATTCAATGGATTACAGACCCCTTCTGGGCCAAGGTTACGATTATTATTGCAATCACATGGCGCTGGACCGGCTACAATATGATCTTTTACTTGTCCGGTCTCCAGAACATCGACAACTCGATCTACGAAGCGGCCCGTATTGATGGAGCTTCCTCCATTCGACAATTTTTCAGCATTACGGTTCCACTGCTCAAACCGATTATCCTGTTCACCTCCATCACATCGACGATTGGTACACTCCAGCTCTTCGATGAAATTATGAACATCACCAAAGGCGGACCGGGGAACGCGACTTCTTCCATTTCGCAATATATTTATAACCTGTCCTTCAAATATTCATCCGACTTTGGTTATGCGGCGACCGTATCCTACTCCATCGTCATTATGATCATTATCTTGTCGATCATCCAGTTCAAAGTGGCAGGTGAGAAGAAATGATGAAAACGAAAAGATTATTTACGTATGCCTTTCTGATTATTATATCGTTCGTTTCGATTTTCCCGTTCCTGTGGATGCTATCCAGCGCCACCAACCTGTCGGTTGATGTGACGAAAGGCAAGCTGCTGCCCGGCTCTCATCTGATGGATAATATGCACAATCTGCTGGAAAAAGTGGATATCGTTACCGCGCTGAGTAATTCGGCGAAAATCTCGATTTCCACGACACTGCTGGCAATGCTGATTGCCTCACTGGCAGGCTATGGGTTTGAAATCTACAGAAGTAAAGCCAAGGACGTAGTCTTCAATATCCTGCTAATGTCTATGATGATTCCGTTTGCGGCGATCATGATTCCGCTCTATCGGATGTTCGGCAGTATCTCTAATACGCTGCCTTGGATCGGCATTGATACCCTTTCGTCTGTCGTCATTCCGACAGTTACCACAGCGTTTCTGATCTTCTTTTTCCGTCAAAGCACCAAGATGTTTCCGAAGGACTTGCTGGAAGCCGGTCGTATGGACGGATTGTCCGAGCTGGGTCTGTTCTTCCGGGTGTATATGCCTACGATGAAAACAACTTATGCCGCTGCCGCCATCATCACGTTCATGTCGAGCTGGAATAACTATCTCTGGCCTCTGATCGTGTTGCAAACGCCGGAAAATCAAACGATTCCGCTGTTGATCTCGAACCTCGGCTCTGGCTATGCACCCGATTACGGCGTGATTATGATTGCCATCGTCCTGTCCACGTTGCCGACTGCACTGGTATTCTTCCTGATGCAGAAGCATTTTGTAGCAGGTATGGTAGGCTCGGTAAAATAACAGACTTGCTGTGAAATACCTTCATTTTATTTTTAAAAATAAGGAGTGTTCGCCTTGACCATCCACACCCCCAGCCTGGATTGGCTGACCGACGTAACCAAGTTTGCAGTACATCGTCTGCCCGCCTATTCCGATCATAAATATTACGCTACACTTCCGGAAGCGGAGCGTCAGGCCGATATGGTCTGGCGTCATAGCCTGAATGGTAGCTGGAAGTTCAACTATGCTACGAACCCATCCAGCCGTCCGGTGGAGTTCCATGCCCCCGATTTCGAATACGGCGGCTGGAGCGACATTCAGGTACCGGGTCATATTCAGACGCAAGGCTTCGGTCAAATGCAGTACGTGAATACGATGTATCCGTGGGACGGACATTCGGATGTTCGCCCACCACATATTCCAGAAGATCACAACCCGGTCGGGAGCTATATCAAAAGCTTTGTTTTGCCGGAACATATGGCTTCTGACGCGCAACCTGTGTTCATTTCTTTTCAAGGCGTCGAATCGGCTTTCTACGTATGGTTGAATGGACACTTTGTCGGCTACAGCGAGGACAGCTTTACACCGTCCGATTTTGAACTGACACCGTTCCTGCAAGCAGGCGAAAACAAGCTGGCGGTTGAGGTATATCAAAGAAGTACGGGAGCATGGCTGGAGGATCAGGATTTCTGGCGTTTTTCCGGTATTTTCAGAGACGTATATCTGTACACCATCCCGTCTGTTCACGTACGTGATCTGCATGCCAAGGCTGGTCTGGACGCCTCGTATACGCAGGGCCTTCTGGAGCTGGAGCTGACCTTGGAAAAAGCAGTAGCAGCCTATGCGACCGTCGATGTCAAAGATGCTGCGGGCCAGATTGTCGCTTCTTTGAAGACGGATTTTGCAGATGGCAAGGCTTCGCTATCGGCAACACTGGATCAAGTCCAGCGCTGGAGCGCCGAAAAGCCCTACTTGTATACGTTGTTCATCCAAATCTACGAACCGGATGGAACGCTGGTCGAGGTCATTCCGCAGAAGATTGGCTTCCGCAAGTTTGAGCTGATCAACAAGGTGATGCATCTGAACGGCAAGCGGATCGTCTTCAAGGGCGTGAACCGCCATGAATTCAACGCTCGCACCGGACGTGCGATTTCTCGTGAAGATATGCTATGGGATATTCGCACCCTCAAGCAAAACAACATGAACGCGGTCCGCACCTCTCACTATCCTAACCAGACTCTGTGGTATGAGCTGTGCGATGAGTACGGGGTGTATGTGATTGACGAAATGAATCTGGAAACACACGGCTCCTGGCAAAAGCTTGGCGCAGTCGAGCCTTCGTGGAACATTCCCGGCAATCTGCCGGAGTGGCAGGATATCGTTATGGACCGCGCCATTTCCATGCTGGAACGGGACAAAAACCATGCGTCCATTCTAATCTGGTCCTGCGGCAATGAGTCCTATGCAGGTGAAGTGCTGCGGAATGTAGCCAACTATTTCCGAGCCACCGACCCGAGCCGTCTGGTACACTACGAGGGCGTGTTCCACAATCGTACCTATGATGATGCCAGCGATATGGAAAGCCGGATGTACGCCAAGCCTGCGGATATCGAGCAGTATTTGAACGACAATCCGCAAAAGCCGTACATTAGCTGTGAGTACATGCATGCAATGGGCAATTCGATAGGCGGTATGCACAAATATACAGAGCTGGAGAACAAATACGAGCTGTATCAGGGCGGTTTTATTTGGGACTACATTGATCAGGCGGTCATGAAAAAAGATCGCTATGGACGCGAATACCTCGCTTTTGGCGGCGACTTTGACGACCGTGCGACAGACTATGGCTTCTGTACGGACGGAATTGTCTATGCGGACCGGAAGGTTTCACCGAAGATGCAGGAGGTCAAATTCCTGTATCAAAATCTGAAGCTCACGCCGGATCGCACAGGCGTGACGATTCGTAATGAAAATCTGTTCGAAGGAACAGATGAATACGAGTTGGTATACAGCCTGCTTCATGAAGGCCACGAAATCGCACGGAACGTGATTCAAGTGGATGTGGCGGCACAGACAGAAGCTCATATTGCGTTGACGCTGACAGATACGGCTGGAATAGACGCGCCTGGTGAATACGTCATTCACACGTCTCTGGTCTTGAAAGAAGCTACGCTGTGGGCGGAGGCTGGATATGAAGTAGCCTTTGGGCAGTATATTTTCATCGTGGAAGATACCCGTCCGCAAAAGGCTCCTACGGGCGGTGCCCTTCGAGTCGCGCATGGAGATGTTAACATCGGCGTCCATGGTGCAGATTTCAGCGCCATGTTCTCCAAAGGAGCAGGCAGCCTGACTTCATTGCGCTACGCGGGACGCGAGATGATCGCTATTCCTCCCGCACCGTTGTTCTGGCGTGCAACCACAGACAATGACAGGGGTGTAGCGCTTGGGTTTGAAGCGGGCGGTTGGTTTGCTGCGAGTCTGACACGCAAATGCGTGGAGATTGAAGTCACGGAAGAACAAACAGACCGTGTAACCGTTACGTTCCGCTATACATTGAGCATTCATGCAGACGTACGGGTAGCAGTGGCATATACCGTCTTTGCCGATGGCAGCCTGAAAGTGAAATCCACTTATGAAGGCGTCTCCGGGTTGCCTAACTTGCCGATCTTTGCGCTCTCGTTCAAGGTTCCGGCAGACTACCGCCATCTGGACTGGTACGCGATGGGTCCGGAGGAGAATTACATCGACCGTGCCTTCGGCGCGAGACTCGGCGTATTCTGCAACGAAGCTGCGGATAACGTATCCGGTTATGTCGTGCCACAGGAATCCGGTAACCGTACAGGCGTACGCCGTGTCGATATTACTGACGATTCTCAGCGAGGTATTCGCATTACTGCACCGGCAACCGCGCCTGTGGAATGCAACATTTCACCGTACACAGCGTTCGAGCTGGAAAGTGCATACCATCAGTATGAGCTGCCAAACGTCTACTACACCGTCGTCACGGTGGCTGGCAAGCAAATGGGCGTAGGCGGCGACGATAGCTGGGGCGCTCCCGTACACGAGGAATACCAAATTGCAGCCGATCAGAAGCTGGAGTTTGAGTTTACCGTGCAACGGGTGTAAATAAGCACGCTCACCGTATAGACAAGTAGATATAACAAAAGCCCTTCCACTGCTTCCCTCATGAGAAGCTGGAAGGGCTTTTAAAGTTCAAATACGACCGCCTCCGATGACGCATGCTGCTCCAGCACCTTATGTATACCTGATTAGGAAATCCCTCATATGGCGAAAAAGGCAGCTCGCTTACATTAATTTGAGCAATAAATGTATAATATTCTCCATCCGAATTACAAGGCCACTCTATCGTGGGCGGCAGATCCGGATATCCAGCTATCCGACTGTTTCCAACGTGTTCATAATTTTCTTCATGCTCCACATGAAATTGTATAGCATCTTGGGCATCTTGAAGAATTGCATCTTTAAAATCCTGATCCAGTAAATGTTCTTCCAGCATTCGAGTCAGTTCATCCTTTAGTGGTGGTTGTAGCATCTCACTTGCCCCTTTTCAATGAAATAACATATACAGCTTTCTCCCATTCAAACTCTTACATAAGACTACCAAATCACAGGCTGACAAGCTATTTTTCCAATTGGCTAGAAAAAAATAAATAAAATTATAATCATAACAAAAGCCTATACTTATATACCATATCAGGCCTGTTGATTAACCAAATTATGTAACCTGAATAAGCTCAAAGAGGTTATATTTCTGAACCATAGAATGAATGCGCACCAGCCATTCGACGGGTAATCTACCCAAAGCAAAAACAAGCGAGAAAATGGGGCAAAAGGAAATTGTGCTTGATCATACGAAATACTATTTTCACAAAGTCTATTAATTTTCGACAATTTTCTTCCGATAATATATCAGAGTTTCCTAAATATATAAAAAGTCGATCTTAATCTAAAAACAGAGGCAAGAAAAATTGAATCGACCCTTAACAAAAGGAGGGCGAAATATGAAAAACTTGTTGAACCAAAAATATTTGGATTAATGATGTAAAACTCACCAGTTTCCTTAAGGAGGCTCAAGAGAACCAAAGTAGAATACAATTTTCACCACTTTACAAATTGTTCCATAACTTTTGTGCATCCACCATAAAAACAGTATGTGAAATCATTATGAGGAGGAGTTTATATTGAAACTAAAAAATTTTAAGAGGTTTATCGTTCTTTTAGGTGTGTTTGCTTTATTAGGCTCTCTTTCCAGTCTGGCATCTGTCGTCTCCGCTGCTGATAATGAAGTGCAAGGCAGTGCTGTTGTAGAAGGTGTAAATTATAGGATTGTAGGCCGAACGAGCGGAAAGCTTCTTGATCCATCAACTAGTTTAACTGTTGTACAAATGGGCCTTAATAAGGTAACAAGCGAAAAGTGGAATTTTGTTGCTGTAAGCGATGGGTATTATAAAATTGTTAACAGTAGCAGCAACAAGGTTATGGATGTATCTGCTGATGGAATTATACTGGCAGATGATTCAGGAAGCAATAGCCAGAATTGGAGTTTAGTTAATGCTGTTGGAGGTTATTTCAAAATAGTCAACCGTGATAGCGGCAAGGTCCTGGATGTACTTCAAAATAGTACTGCCGATGGTGCTAAAATCATAGCGTATAACGATACCAATGCCTCTAACCAACAGTGGTACATCGCGCGAGAGATTAAAGGAAATGTAACATACACCCTCGTGAAGTCAGCTAACCCTACAGCCGATCAATTGGATGCATACGAAAGAATCACCCGAGCTATGGATACTACGGTAGAATACTATAATAATTTCACTGATATTTCTAAGCATCTTACTATATACTATAGACCAGGAGTACCTACAGCTGAAGGAAGTTTCAACGGCACAATTAGCTTTGGCACGAACAGAGGGTTTATGGTTCCCGCCACAGCTATGCATGAAACGGGTCACACAATGGGAGTGGGACAGAACAGCGTTTATAGTTCGTTAATGTCGACTAGAATTTGGCAAGGCGCCAATGCAACTGCCGAGCTAAGATCGATTACAGGGAAGAATACTGACGAAATACATGGAGACAGAAATCATTTTTGGCCATACGGTCTCAATCAAGCTAGTGAAGTTAAAACAGATGCAGATTATATAAATCATTGCAGAATTGTAAATTCTATGAAAAAAGATGGTATGTAGATTAAAAACAGACATTTCCTGCTTGTATTGGATTATTTTAGTTATGGATAGATGAGGATTGCGAGCGAACAGGAGAAAAATGGATTCACGCAAATAGACCATAACCGTAGCTTCGGAGACGATGGCTTTGGATGGCGTTCTCAATCATATTATGAGGTCAGCCAGTTTTTACTGGTTGACCACTTTTGTTTTTGTGGTGTATTAATCGGTAGCAGATCAAATATCAAAAAAATTCTTCAAATTAGGTTTATTAAGAATGCTGGGTAATATTCGCCAGTCCCAATCATCTAATGTTCATTAAAAAAGCAGAAAAGAGACCCTAAAGAGTCCCTTTTTTACTGAATATATTGGCAATATAGGCTGGGCAGCCCTCAATGAAAATCATTGCTCTTGACTGCAAGCACCTGACGGGCTATTAGCATAAAGGCATCGAAGGAGTGGCAATGCTTTAATCGTTCCAGCGTTTCTTCTTGACGAATCAGCTCTACAAACAGATCGTAAATCCCCATCGCCTGCTCATAGTCCTCTTTGCAGATGGAAAGCAGGAATACAACATGAACCTCATGGTTGGCATCCCATTGGATCGGCTTTTTCAGCAGACATACGCTTACGACCGTCCGGTTAGAGCTTAGCTCCAGGGGATGGGGAATTGCCATACCTCGATCCAGTGCCGTAGATCCCAGCTTCTCCCTCTCCTTGACTGCTGGCAGAAACTTGTCGGTCACAACTCCTTTTTGCTTCAAAATACCGCTCATTTCTTCAATCAGAGCATCTTTATTCGGCCGATCGGATCGGGTCATAAATAAGTCCTGGTCAAAATACCGCAGCAGCGAGATTTCCTGCTCCTCATCGCTGGCACGCACCATCCGCGTGATCGTCTCCATATCCCGTTCCGAAGGAATCGGGCTAATCACCGCCGACGGTTTATCCTTACGCTGCTGCAAGTGGATCGTGGATACGATCAAATCCTCGTCGACAGTAGACATTTCCTCGTATTCCCGAAGTGAAACCACCCGCGATACATCCAGCTCAGCGAACAGCGAACGCAACCTGGATTCCAAAATCCGGGCGGTTCCGTAGCCGGAGCCACACACCAGCAACACAGTTTTACGACGCCGATGCGGAATATTATATTTTCGTTCCAACGCGGCTCCGATATGAAGCGCCAAATAACCAATTTCGTTATCGTTGATTTCATACGGGAACGATTTTTGCAGTTCTTTTACTGCACCGACCGTGATTTCATAAGCAAGCGGGTAATACTTGCGGATATGCCCAAGCAACGGATTACGCATGTTCATGCCATGCTCCAGCCGGGTCAGCATCGGTTTCAGATGCACAAACAAGTCCCGGGACAGCCGTTCATCGTCACGCAAATCATAGGTGAAGCGCTCATAGACAAAGGTCAGCATCTCGTGCACAGCCAAGAAAAGACGGTCAGACTGGAGACGTTCCCACTCGGTTTCGGCCATCTTTTTGCTGACGATATGCAGCAGGACATAATCCAGTTCCCCTGAAGGACAGGTGATGTCAAAAGCCTCCTCCATCTCACTCAAAATGGCAGTAGCCAATTCAATATCTCGCTGACCGCCTGCCACCTTTTCAAAGCGCTCCAATCCTTGCCCTTCCTTCACTCGCAGTACCATAACCGCCAGATGGGTGATCAGGTCTTTCAGTGCCAAATCCGCCATCTTGATGCCGTTGGGACGCAGATGCTTCAAAATAATTGCACGGATTCGCGGTAAATCCAGCCCCTGAAACAGTTGTTGCTGTTCCAAAGGCATACCGCTGCGTTGTCCTTCTTCATCGCGTACATCGGCATACTCAGCGAGACAGTAACGGATACTTTTCTCTTCCCCGACCACCTTCACGCCATATCCCGGCTTGGTGCGCAGGGTGAGAGCATAATCATCCAGAATCCGCCGGATAATTTTAAAATCATTATTCATGGTCGCCCGGCTAATGTACAGTTCATCGGCAAGGTCTTCCATCTTCACGTATTCTCCCGTATTCAGTAGCTTGAATAGCTCATACCTTATGCGTTCTTCCGGTGCTCCCGGTAGCCGCCCGCTTACCTCCGTTTCTTCCTGACCTTCCTCAGCGAATAAACGGTATCTTTCGGGATCAACGACCATGATTGTATAGCCGCTACCCTTCTTGGATTCCAGACGTGCTCCATATTCATTCAGAATACCGCCCAGTTTTTTGAGATCATCACGGACCGTTCGCTCCGTGACCTCCAGCCGCTCGGACAGCGCTTTGGTGGTCCAAGACCAGCCTTGATCGTTTCCACTGACGAGCTGGTACAGCTTTTTCAAGCGTTTGTAAGGAAAAATCATGTAGATTCAAGACCTCCTTTCCAATAAACCATGTTTTGTTTCCGCGTTACTTCGACTCAGGCGTCACCAGTACCGTCAACAGCTTGCAATGCTCCAACTCCGGCAATGGTGCACCTTCAGCATCCGATGAGGCCAACGTTTCTCCCTTGGAGCGCTCATCCAGCGAAGCCAGCTCGTAGTGGGCCGATTCACCAAAAGCGATCCGTCCGATTGCATTCTTCTCCAAATAAGGATTAAATACACGCACAATATATCCATCCGTATGCTCTGCTTTCTTGAATGCACTCAGGATCACATTCGAATCCTCGCTAAAGGAAAGCAGGCTGTAGTTTTGCTCAAATATTCTTTCTTCGTCACGGAAGGCGAAAATTAAACGACCATTCAGGAAGTCAGACAACTGGTAGCTGGTCAATGGCGTTAAATATTCCTTGGCCGCTTTAGCTATATTGGCTTCATCAAAACCGGACTCATGCACATGCAGGGCAAAAGTGAATGAAAGCTCGCCAATGAGCTGCGCATCTGGCGTTTCTACGATCTTTTCTCCCGAAGCGCGTCCCGGGCGGTACAACAGATTTTCCTTGCCCATAAACCCGAAAGTACGGAATAACGTCAGCGCTATTGTATCATGCTCTGAGCCTATGATTTCATATTCCCGTACGCCTCCGGTCAGCACCGCTACTCCACGGGAACCATCGTTCAGCGCAGCATAGCTTTGCAGAGCCTCAATCGTGATCGGTTTTTCTGTCCACTGCTCACGTTCCCACACCTCTACTTCTTCCAGCGTTGTTGAACGGGCAATGACTCCGAACGGTTGATCCGCAATAGAAAGCTTGGAAGCAATCCCGGTGTCAAATAGCACCCGCAGACGGTGACTCAGCACGCGATTGTCCACATCTACCGAGAAACGGATCAGACGCTCGCCTTTACGCAGGGAGACGGATGCCTGTAGCGGCAGTTCCGCAGAGATTATGGCAGCGGCGCGTTCATTCAAATCGTACGGAACCTTTAGCTTCATACGGAGGGACAGCTCCTCGGCTACCGGACTTTTAGAGGTGATAGTCTCTACATCAGCACCGAGCGAAGAAACCGTAAGGTCACGTTCCGGCGGAGAATAGTTATAGGAATCTCCGTCATCCCCATTTTCCTCAAACACCATCTGATCCGCGTACACACGTCCCGAGATTTTATCCGTAATGCTTAATGCCCCGTTCTCCTGTACAGCTACGCTATAAAATTCGTTTTCAATACAGTTTCCATTACTACGTTCTGCCGTGGCATCCCCGGTCGAACTGAAATCAAATACAATCTGCGTATATCCCATAGCAGGTACTTCCTGAAGCTCTACCAGAAGCTTTGCACGGAATACACGTTCAGGCAGATACACTTTTTTGCTCGGATTCAGGTAAATATGCTGACCAAGCACGTAATCCGTCTGTTCCACTTTTTCGGTAATCGTATACGGAAGCTGCTGTCCGTTCGTATCCCGAATTACAAAGCTTCCCTCCGGTAAATAAGCATCAATCTCTGTAACGCCCTTACGCGGATAAGGCAATGTGTTAAAGATGGTGAAGGCAAAAGTCTCCTCCTGTTTAATCTTTGAAGCAATCAGGCGCTTATGCAGCTCCAGCAGATTTTCCGCGATATCCCGTGCCTGCTTGTAGCGAAAAGCCACATCCCGGTTCGTCGTGTCACTGTTGCAGCCACCAATGCTGTCATGGGCAGCATTTTCAAACATCAGCTTCCAGATATCCTTCACGATATGATGCGGATATTCATGTCCCAGCGCATGACTGATTGACAGGACTGGCTCCAGCGTATTTACGATTAAATTTTCAATATAGTTATTTTGCTGCTTGAGGTCAGCTCGCGTAGAAAAGATCGACTTATGGATACGCATATGCTTCGCTTCCATTAGCTCTCCTTCCAGCACAGGAAGATCGCTGCTGTCCTTTTCAATTTCTTCAAGGAAACGCTCCGGCTCATTCATCACATATTCTCGTTCCGGGTCAAGCTCGTTGAACTTGCGGATCAGCTCCGGCAGATTCAGGCGTACAGGCGCTTGATCGAAGCCGTTCGGAAAATAAACATGGCGAGTGGACGCTTTTTCCTCCAGCGCGCCGATTTGGCTGTCCAGATATGCTTCAAGTTCTCCGGGTTCCTCCGGAATATTACCGCCATAGTAGTACCCGAACGGTATTTGAACCGCAAACACCTGACTCCCATCCGAGCCCTTCCACAAAAATTCAGTTTTCGGGTTCGTATTATCTGCCACACCGCGCCAGAACAGAAAATGCCGAATGCCAAACTCCTGATAAATCTGCGGCATCTGCGCCGACTGACCGAAGGCATCCGGCACATAACCGACCTTCATCGCATGACCATATTTCTGCGCTGTCTCCATGCCATAGTACAGATTGCGAACCATGGATTCACCGGAAATGACTAGCTGATCCGTCTGCGTATACCACGGCCCGGTCATCAGTCGCTTGTCCGTCACAAGGCTGCGAATGCGTTCCTCGTCTTCGGGACACCATTTGATGTAATCATCCAGTAAGGACCCTTGGGCATCCAGCAGGTAATACTTGAATTCGTCCACATTTTCTAACGCATCCAGCACTTCTTTCACATGCTTTACCAAGTAAACTTTGGATCTGGAAGTGGTAAAATACCACTCCCGATCCCAGTGAGTATGTGGAATGACATGGACTTTCGTACGGTTCATATCTCTATCTCCCTCCATGTTATCTATCTTCTATTTATATAAGCTGAACTTAAAAGTTTCATATTGTGCCACTGCGCAGTCGGATGATGCTTCCCATCGCCACCGCCCCCGGATTTCTGGAATAAAGCCTATAATCAGAGTAGAAATCCGGGGACAAAAGCGACCGCTTCGCTTGTACAGCACCATTCCGTCTACTTCGTTTTAATGTGCATTTTTCGAATTCAACTTATCTAGTGAAGTTCAGGAAAAATTCAGTCAAATACCAGTTCGATGTCTTCTCCATTTTTCTTGACGGACGCTTCTTTCGTATCTGCCTGCTGCTTTTCTTCCTCACGGAAGTTGACGAGCAGGGTTCCCGCTACAATGATTAAAGCTCCCGTAATCCCTCCTGCGAGATAAGCAAACGGAGTACCTACAGATATCGCGCCATACAGGCCGCCGATTGGAGGCATGATGACATGTGCGCCCAACAAAGCTGTCAATGCCGCACCTGCCGCACAGGCAATCATGTTCAACGGAATCAGCTTGGCAGGGTTGCGCAGCGTAAAGGGAATAGCCCCTTCGGTGATTCCGATAACACCCATGATTACCGAGCCTTTTCCAGCTTCCCGATACGTTTTGGAAAAACGATGCTTCAGAATCAGAGTCGCAAGTCCATAGCCCAATGGTGGAATACAGATGGCAATGTTTACGAAAATATTAGGCAAATACACACCTGACAGGAATAACGCATTTCCCGCCATCCAGGCTGCTTTATTGACAGGACCGCCAAGGTCGAACCCGATCATGGCTCCCAAAATCAGGGCAAGCACCAGAGTACTGGTTCCGCTTTCACTCATATGCTTAATCCAGTTAACCAGTCCTTCGTTAATCGCACTGAGCGGTCCCCCAGGATGACGGACATGAGAATCCCCGTTAAGCCTACGGTAATGAGCGGTAAAATAATCAGTGGAACAGAACCAGCGGCTGGGCCTGTGATTTTCACTTTATTTTTCACCCACAGGGTGAGGTATCCGGCAAAGAACCCGGCGACGAGCGCGCCCAGAAAACCAGCGTTCGTTTCCTGTGCCAGTACGCCACCAATCAGCCCCGCAGCAAGCGCAGGCTTATCGGCAATCGAGTAGGCGATATATCCGGCCAGCACCATGTTCAGCAGCCCAATTCCGCGCCAGCCGACATTTTCCATCAAGTATAAAATATGAAGAAATCCGCTTTTATCGGCATAGGGGCCGAAGTCCGTGACCCCCATCGTCAGTCCAATAATTTTACACACCGCAACAATCAGGGAACCTGCAATAATAACCGGCAAAAGGTAGGAAATGCCTGTCATTAGATGCTTTCTAGCTTCACTCAGCCATTTTTTCATCATGTTCTCTCCTATCTTGAAAACTACTGTTATCCAAAGGCTAATCGGTTGTTATTCAAGGCAGCTACGCTGCTTTCTTTTTTACTACATGTCGCTGTTCCCTGTAGCCTTAGCCTTATTTTTGAGCAGAGATGGCTTCCACCGCTTTGGTGAGAACCGCTTCCGCATTGTTGACCGCATGACCGATTTTGACACGAACGATTCGTTTATCCTCAAAACGCTCCGCATCCTTTACCGTCTGGTCCGAGGCAATCAGTACAAAATCCGCTGCTGCAATCTCTTCCTCCGTAAGCTTGTTCACCTGGCCTAGCGCACCCTGCTGTTCCACTTTAATGTTGTGACCGAGCTGTGCTGCTGCTTTTTCCAGTGCTTTTGCCGCCATGGGGGTATGAGCCAAACCTGCTATACACGATGTAACGCTTACGATATTCATTATGACACCAACCCTTCTGTATATTGTTCGAGCAAATGATACACATCGTCGCTGCTCTTTGCACCCGCTACTGCCTCTTTGAAGGAATCCTCCAATAGAAGGGTTGCGAGAGAGGAAATAATTTGCAAATGGGATACATCCACGGAACCTTTTGGCACCAAAATACTGAAAATATACTGGACAGGCTTACCGTCATGAGATGCCCAATCAATACTATCTTGCAATCGGATAATTAGAACTGCTGGTCTTGTGACTGCTTCGCTCTGCGTATGAGGTATGGCAAACTGATCCTGAAGGCCCGTCGAATATACCTTCTCCCTTTCCCACAAATCCTGCACCAGCTGCTCTCTATGGACGGTGACACCCAGCTTCTCAGCCTCTTGGGTAATAAATTCAAATACAGCCGATTTTGTCTCCAGCTTCTTATCCAGATAAATCTGTTCTCTAGTAATCATGGTGGATGTCTCTCCTCCCTTCTATCTATAAGTGAAACGCTTACAAGTTCATTCTAGCCCACTCCCCGCTAATGTTTTACCTATAAAATTTCCCTATCCAAGCGGAAATGCATTAGAGTTAATTTTTGGGAATGAAAATGAAAAAAAGCGCACTAGGCGCTTTGGCTTGCCGTCAGACTTTGTTCATAAATGTTTTGTGATAGGCATTCCGGTACTGCGAAGGGGTCATATTCACTATTTTTTAAACATACGCATAAAGTACTTCTCATCCGTATATCCCGCTTCTTCTGCAACCTGCCTAATGCTCATATCTGTACGGGAAATCAGCTCCTTGGCTTTACTGATACGGATGCTATGAATGAACTCCAAGGGGCGCATACCTGTATTTTGCTTGAACAAACGGGATATATAATCCTTGTTGTAATTGAATTTTTGGGCTAAATCCGTCACTGTCATCGGTTCTTCGGCATGAATACGGGTCCACTCGATAATCTTGTTGAAGCTCACATTCCCCTGTGGGCTGGCGGGACTGGAGGTCAAGCGGCTGAGGGCCAGCTCAGATATCTCGATCAGCAGCGAGGTGAACAGATAATTTACACTGTGATACGTAAGATAGTGCGAATTGGCTACGTGCAGAATCTGATTGACGATAATATGAATCCGGTCTCCATTGCCTGCGCGTACACATTGCGGTATATAGATATCCCGTACAAAGCCATGGCGCTGCAAATGAGCATCCATAACACGGGTCTCCTGCTTCATTTCTTCATGGGATAATACATTTGGGGTCGTGGGAACATCGAAGTGAAACCAGTAAAATGTAACCCCCGGCACCGATTCCTGGTACCCTCCATGCGTACAACCGGGATAAAGCAATAGAATATCCCCTTCCCCTACCTCAAAATGCTCCTGTTCCTCCCGTATATATACCGTCTCCTGCACACCAAGGATCAGCTCAAAGTTCTCAATGGAACGGCTCATATGCTTCCAGGGCACCTCGGAAACAAACTCGCCTGCCGAGATTAGTTGAATGGGAGCATCTACATTGACTTTCAGATAGGTCATGTTATCGCCTCTTTAGCTTCATGTTCGGATTTGTCCACCCATTGTATGGTTAAGCTACTGACATACCGCGATGGCAATGCTAATGTAGTGGAGAAATATACACTTCCATCTTAGCTAAGGAGCGATGATTTTGAAAGCAGAAGCTTTTGACTTGCATAACGTAAGCATTGATTCCGGCCCACTTTTACATGCTATGGAACTGAACGCGGCCTATCTGCTGAGTTTGGAACCCGACCGTCTATTATCGCGCTTTCGTGAATATGCAGGACTGGAGCCCAAAGCGGCTCACTATGAAGGCTGGGAATCCCGCGGCATTAGCGGGCATACCCTCGGTCACTATCTGTCCGGCTGCTCGCTGATGTTTGCCTCAACAGGTGACGAAAAGCTGCTTGCACGAGTACATTATGTCATCGACGAGCTGGAAATATGCCAAAACAGACATGGAAACGGATACATTTCCGGGATTCCGCGCGGGAAAGAGCTTTTCGAGGAAGTGAAGGCTGGCGATATACGCTCTCAGGGCTTTGATCTGAACGGAGGCTGGGTGCCGCTATACACCATGCATAAACTCTTCGCAGGCTTGCGGGATGCCCATCTGCTCGCGCATCATCCCAAGGCTCTGCCGATGGAAATCAAACTCAGTGACTGGCTGGAGGATGTATTCCAAGGGCTGAACGATGATCAGGTGCAGCAGGTGCTTCATTGCGAGTTTGGCGGCATGAACGAGGTGCTGACGGATCTGGCCGAACATTCCGGGGAAGAGCGCTTCTTGAAGCTGGCGGAACGCTTTTATCATGGGGAAGTGCTGAACGATCTGGCAGAAAACCACGATACGCTGGCAGGACGACATGCCAATACCCAAATTCCCAAAATCATTGGCGCTGCACGGCAATATGAAATGACCGGAAAACCGCAATATGCGGATCTCTCCCGCTTTTCTGGGATCGGGTTGTTCACAAGCATTCCTATGTCATTGGCGGCAATAGCTATAATGAGCATTTTGGGGAGCCGGGGAAGCTGAATGACCGTCTGGGCGAAGGCACCTGTGAAACCTGTAACACCTACAACATGCTGAAATTAACGAAGCATATGTTCGAATGGGACGCATATGCAGCGTACGCAGACTACTATGAACGGGCAATGTTCAATCATATTCTGGCTTCACAGCAACCTATCGATGGACGTGTATGCTACTTTGTATCGCTGGAAATGGGCGGACACAAGTCCTTCAATTCTCAATATGAGGATTTTACATGCTGTGTCGGGTCCGGGATGGAAAGCCACTCCATGTACGGCACTGCGATTTATTTTCACACGCCAAAAACGATCTATGTTAATCAATATGTCCCTTCTACCGTGACGTGGGATGAGATGGGCGTACAGCTCAAACAAGAGACTCTCTTTCCGCAAAATGGTCGGGGAACGCTGCGCGTCATCAGCAAGGAACCCAAATCCTTCGCGATCAAGCTAAGATGCCCGCATTGGGCGGAACAAGGTATAATCATCAAAATCAACGGGGAAGAGTTTGCCGCGGAGGCTTGCCCTACCAGCTATGTTGTAATCGAACGGGAATGGAACGATGGGGATACGGTCGAGTATGACATTCCCATGACGGTGAGAGTCGAGGAAATGCCGGATAATCCGCGCCGGATTGCTTTTATGTATGGGCCGCTTGTGCTGGCTGGAGACCTTGGGCCCGTAGAACAGGAGTCCAACGAAGAGCATCTGCTTGCGTCTGTTCTGGTCGGAGCAACTGATTCGTTGACCTCGAAGCTGGTTCCTGACGGGAACGAGCCTAATGTGTTCCGGATGAACGATTTAGGGTATGTCGGAGACTTGGAGCTTCGCCCGTTTTATCAGATGTATGATCGTTCTTATACTGTTTACTGGGACCTCTTTTCCAAGGAAGAATGGGCGTCAACAGAGGCGGAATACCGTACTGCGTTAGCCTATCAGTTGCAGCTCGAACGACTTACGGTGGATGTTGTGCAGCCTGCCGAAATGCAGCCTGAACGGGATCATGCCTTTACAGGCGAACATGTGAGTCTGGGCTCTATCTATAACCGTAAATATCGTGATACCTGGCCTGGGGGCTGGTTTTCTTTTGTCATGAAGATTCTTCCGGATGAGCCCGTCCAATTAGCGGTGACTTATCTCAAGGATGCTGACCGCCCTTATCTTGACTTTGATATCATCGCAGATGGACAGATTTTAGAAGAAGGCAAGCTGGAGTCGGAGGAAATGAACAAATTTGAGACCTTCGTCTATGAGCTTCCTCTGTCCGTGACGGCTCAAAAGGATGAAGTTACGATCCAGTTCAAAGCCCATCCACAAGGCAAGGTTGCGAAGGTCACGGGATTGCGGGTAATTCGACATTCTAATGCGGGATAAAATGACTTATATACAAGAAAAGCAGACGCTCCTGTGAGCCGTCTGCTTTTTCTGCTTACTGCGCGCTGTATAGCTTAACATCATAGGTAGAGCCTAATGCTTAACTTCACGAAAACTGTTTCTAATCTTGCGCAACTCTTGCTGTGATCGACCATATCGGGAGGCGTACGTCCAGGCGAGCACTTGATGATAATGCGAAGGAGTTTCAATCGTAGTCACGTTATACATAACTGGAGTATCTTCCACTTCTCCTTTTAATGTAAATTCAATAGCAGGATAGCCGTTTACCACGATGTTGGAAGCCTTTCCCGATTCAGGGGTTGTAAGCCCTGATTCTATATGGCCCTGAATGATCTGTTTATACTCTTGAAGAGTCATACTGCTGTCGAAATCGCTTTTCGGTTCAGACAATACAATCAAGTATCTTTCTGTAAATTCATTTTTAATGGAGATATCCGCATCCTCATTAATCGTATAATCCCGTGACCAGCTCCACGGAGCCGTAACTTCAAACTGATCGTCCTTACTGACAAAAACGTCGGGCTTGGTTACTTGTGTGATGAGAGAAGAAATAAGGGATACAGCAAAGATGGCCGAAATGATCGTCATCAGGATGATTGCCCCTGCAAAAATCCCGGTTTTCTTTCTTCCCACAGCTCTCAGATCCCGTACCTTTACAACATATGTACCCGCAGCCATATCACCCAGCCGTTGTTTTTTGGGTGTCGCCAGCACACATATACCTGCAGGTAATCCCCAGAAAACCAGCGGATTCGTATCCACCAGATGTATGGCGGTGCGGATCAACGATTTAACGATGCCCGGCGAGCTTCCTTCCCCATTCACAACTTGAATACGAAGAAGATATTTGCCCAGCGTGTAGCCTGTAAGTCCTTCCAGTAAGAGATAATAGCAGAAGGAGCCGATCAGGAAGATACCCACAACCATAACGATATTGGGACTTTCGGCAGCAGCTAACTTTTTTGCTGCAAAATAAACCAGTCCTCCATATCCAAAAACGATAAGGATGAAGTCAATCATCCAGGCAGCCCATCTTCTGAAAAAAATAGAGGCTCCGTATGTTGCTGATAACACAGCCATCCTGTCCGGCTCGGGTCGAATATATCTCCCATTGACTACATGCTCACCCGGTACTACGGTGGGTGGATGTTTCATTAAATCATGTTCTTCCAAATCATACACCTCTAATGTCAAAGTATAGCATTCCTTTTCATCCAGTGAAGCAAGCCTGACAGCGCGCTGGAGCAAACGGAATCCCGCCGATGAACAAACCACACCTCCAATTTCCGATATTTTTCAGGCAGACGATGTGAAGCAATACTTCCCGTTTCCTCCGCCTTCGCAATCGAGGATTGTGGCAGCATGGACACTCCCAGACCAGAAGCTACACCACCCAGAATCACTTCCAATGTTCCAAATTCCATAATCTGATAGGCATTAATACCTGTTTCGCTCAAAAAACTTTCCGCTCTTGCCCGATGTGTGCAGCCCACGTCGAAAAACAGCATAGGCTTGGCAAGCAGCTCGCCCATGTTCTTGTTCCCAGGTTCCGAGATAAGCACCAATTCCTCTTCATAGGCCGCAACATGGTCTATATGCGGATCATCGACAGGCCCATAGACGAAGGCTCCATCTAATTCATAATTCAATACCTTTTGTACGAGATCGTGCGTGCCGCCTGTCAAAAGGGATAGTTGGACATCCGGGTATTGTGAGTGGTATTCCGCCAATAATGAAGTCAAATGCGTGACCGCCGCTGTCTCAATCGAGCCCAATCGCAAAGGTCCCGTAGGATGGTCCGAATATTGAGTGGACTTTACAGCCTCGTCCAGCAAGGTCAGGATTGTATCCGCATATCCCAACAGATTCTCTCCTGCTGGCGTTAGCGTCATTCCGCGATTAGATCGACGAAAAAGCGGTACGTTCAATTGTGCCTCAAGCTGCTGAATCCGGGAGGTCACATTGGACTGTACATAGTTCAAAACCTGCGCAGCCTTCGTGATACTGCCCTCGCGAGCAACAGCCTGAAATATTTTCAAATCACTGCTTTCCATATATACGTCACCTGCTTGGTATGATCATTTATGATACTCACGTTCGATTTTGTTCATTTTACCGGATGCTTATCGCTCTGTACAATTCAATATACATGCAAATGCATCTCAATTCGAACCACGGGAGGTTTTACAATGAAAGCCATGATACATGCCAGCAAAAACGGCCTTGAGGGCCTTATGTATAAAGAAGTTACGGACAGACAGCCGGGGCACGACGAAGTGAAGGTAAGGCTCCAAGCCGCAGGATTGAATCATCGAGATCTATTCCTCATGGCGGATCGAACCGCCAACGATGCTCCACTCATTCTCGGGTCGGATGGCGCAGGCGTGATCGAGGCTGTGGGCGATGGCGTCCCAATCTCGCTGGTAGGCACCGATGTAATCATTAATCCATGTATCGGATGGGAGCATACGCATCACATTCCCTTGGTTCCAGCCATTCTGGGCGGACCTTCAGACGGGACATTCGCTGAATCGGTTATCATTCCCGTCCAAAATGCCGTCCGCAAGCCAGCTTACCTATCTTGGGACGAAGCAGGGGTGCTACCTTTGTCTGCCTTGACCGCTTACCGCGCTCTCTTTACCAGAGGCCAATTACAGCAGGGTGAGCATGTCCTCATTCCCGGTATTGGCGGCGGTGTAGCCACGTATGCCATGCTTATGGCTTTAGCGGCGGGCGCACGGGTCAGCGTCACATCACGTAGCGAAGCGAAAAGACAAGCTGCCCTCGCCCATGGCGCAAATCATGCATTTGACAGCCATGGCGATTGGAAAGAAAGTGTAAACGGAGACGCCGTGGATCTGATCCTTGACAGTATCGGCCCTGCTACGTTCGACAAATACATGGAAATCCTCAAACCGAACGGTCGAATCGTTACATTTGGCGCAAGCTCAGGAGATCGAATAGAGATTCCGCTGCGGTCTATATTTTTCCCTCAAATCAGCATCATCGGCACCTCCATGGGCAGCGGCGAGGAATTCGCAGATATGCTTCAATTCATGGAGCGCCATGCACTCCATCCAATTATAGATAGCGTATTCCCTTTACAAGACACGGCACAAGCCTTCCACCGTATGCAGCAGGGAGCACAGTTAGGTAATATAGGGATCAGGATGAAGTAAGAGCCTGAACGAAGTACAGAAAGAAAAAAAATCCACTACTATAAAATACCTTCATCCAGAAGTCAATTTTATAGTAGTGGACCTATTCAGTCGATCAAACGATGCTGGACCCATTTGTTGCCACGGAAGCGCCAAAGGAAAACGATCCCCCGCACGCCCCATTCAATATCCATAGCCAGCCAGACACCAACAATCCCCAGATTGAACACAATGCCCAAAATATACCCTAGCACCACCCGGCACAACCACATGGACAGCATCGAGGTGAGGGACGTAAATTTCGAATCACCTGCTGCTCTAAGCGCAGAGGGTGTAATAAAGGCAATGGACCAGAGCGGAATCTGGGCCAACGTATTAATCAGTATGACAATGAAAATGTCATCTACGATTTCAGCAGGAGGATGAAACAGACCCACCATTGGCTTGAACAAAGGCATCAGGATTAATCCCATTACAATAAAAGAAAGAGACGATAGCCAAATAAATGATTTGGTAAACTTGCGGGCATCCTCGACATTTCGACGACCCATACATTGACCAACTACAGTCACAATCGTAAGAGCCAAGGCATTCGCAGGAATTTGGAACACGTTAGCCAGTGATGAGCAAATGGCATTCGTCGCCAACGCATTTGTTCCCATGCTCACAATGAAAATTTGGGTTAAAATTTTACCCCCATTGAAAAACATCTGTTCCGCTGCAAAAGGAAGTCCGATGAACAGAATCTTTTTAAGCATGGCTAGATTAAAATAAAGCATATCTCTAAGCTGAACACGCAAGTCGTCATCTACCCTGACCAAATAGATCAACGCACAAACTGCCCCTGCATATCTGGACACGTTTACGGCAATCGTCATGCCCAGCACACCCATGTCCAATACATTAATGAATATTACATTTAAAAGCACGTACGAGAGGTTCATGATGAGAGAAAGAGCCAGCGATGCCCTCGTCTTCCCTATCCCCCTTAGCGCTCCACACACCGCCTCAACGATCGCAATCCCCACGAAAGACATACAGCTTCCCAGCAGATACACCTTACCGTTAGCTAATACATCAGCCGAGGCGGAGCCAAACAGAACACTTAAGATCGGATTGTACAACACGATCATAAACAGACTGATAGCCAAGGCCAGCAAGGAAACGGAGGAAATGGTGCCGGATGCGGCTTTGGAGACCATAAGGTCGTTACCGCTCCCCTTATACTGTGCCACGACAACCGTCCCCCCGGTAGACACAGCGACAAATACATTAATCAAGAAAATATTCAGGGAATCAATCATATTCACCGCGCTGACCGCCGCCATACCCGATGAACTGATCATTGCCGTATTCACCAAATTAAGACCCACGATAAAAGCCTGATCAATCAGAAGCGGGATAAACAGAGCAATAATCTGTCGATAATCAATAGACTCTCCCGAAAAATGCTTATTTAGAAAGCCGTGTGTTCTCATCCTTACACTCAGTTGACTCATATCATCACATTCTTTTTATCAAATTGAAAAAAACCCTTCAACAGAAGAGCTTCCATGGCGAAAAAATGTATAAAGTTGCAAGGCTAGATGTATCTAGTTCTTGATTCTGTACACTTTTCTCTACATAGAAGTATCCCTCCAAAAGAAAATCCTGTCAATGGTTTTACTCACATTTGAATAGAAAAAAACATAAAAACCTGCTCAGCTCAGTGAACAGGTTTTGAAGTAGCATTAATGTTTTACGATATGATTAAATCCCTGTTAAACGAATTACAATTACCTTCTCGCAATTAAATCCTGTTGAATGGATACTTCATTCTTTTCGAATTTTTTATACAAAAACATAGGAATGATGCCGATCAGGAAGATGATAAACGGTAGCCAGATAAAGCTGAACTGAATTCCAGACAACGCAGTAGGGGTTTGGACCTTCCCGGCGATGTAACCGGTGCTGCCCATGATCCATGCTGGCAATAATCCGCCGATTCCGCTACCCGCTTTAATACAGAATGCGCTTCCAATGGAGGTCAGGAATCCACTTGCCCGAATACCATTTTTCCATTCCCCGTAATCGACTGTATCTGATAACATCGCAAACGGCATAGAACATGCAAAGCCTGATCCTAACGCACCAATAATCCAACCGATAATAATGAGGGTTAAGTCTGTACTGCCCATTAAAATCACGACCTGACCCAATGCAGCCAAAATCAATCCAATAATCATGATGCTGTTTTTACTTAATTTTCTGGCGAAAAACGGAATGAGAACCATCGAGATCAATTGTAATGAGGTCAGTCCGTTGATTAAAGGGACCAGGTCTTTGCTGTCCAGATTGTATTGCAGATAAAAGATAAGCGTGGCTGAACGGATATTCAAGCCAATCCAATAGCACAGGTTAGCAGCTACGACGAGCATCCAGGGCCAGTTTCGTTTGATAGCTGTAAAGCTCTTGGCAATGGGAATCGACTTGGTTTTAACCCCTGCATTTTCTCGCAAATCAGCAAATGCTATCAAAAACATGATAATAGCCATGATTCCAAATAAAACGAGCGTTAGGGAAAAGCCCTTTTGATCATTTCCCTGCCCAAAGAAGGCCACCAAAGGCAATGTAAACGTCGTAGCTATGAAAAAGCCTACATTCCCCCCGACCATACGAAAGGAGTTCAATACGACGCGCTCGTTAGAGTTCGTGCTCAGGTTAGGCAGAATGGACGTAATGGGCGTACTGATTCCTGTATACAGGATGCCGGCTATGATATAAGTGATGGCCGCGTACGCAATCTTTCCGGACTCACTCCAGTTGGGTGTTGTGAACGTAAGAACCATGAACACCGCAAACGGGATACATAACCATAAAAAGTAAGGTCTACTCTGCCCGTATTTTGACTTGGTTCGGTCAATCAGGATGCCCCATATCGGGGCATCAATGGCATCAATGAAGCGGGTGATAAATAGTAATGTCCCGGCAATCCCAATAGAAAGACCGAACACATCGGTATAAAAATATAATAGATAGCTGGAAATGACACAGTATAAAAGATTGCCCGCCGTATCTGTTAATGAATAGCTGATTTTACGATGAAAAGGAACGGTACTGTCTGCTTTCTCGGGTGGTTCCGTACTCACAATTCTCGTGCTCATGATCTCTTCTCTCCCCATACGAATGAATTATGATTCATAAACCCACACACGCATTTCTCCTTTATCCCGGTTGCACCAGGCGTAGTAAGGAATAGCTGTGATTTGTTGAGAAACCAATTCAGGGGGCTCCGAGCTATATAATGTCGGTGAACCTTTCACCCGATACCCCTCCGTGGTCAGCTTTACAATGCCACCAAGCAGGTTTTCGCTAAACTCTTCGGTAATGAGACTGTCCTTCGGCAATCTTAATCCCGCCAGGTTCTCCCCGTTATCCACTTCTTCCAGACAAAACACGATTGGGCCGCGTTGGAGAGCAACTTGCTGCTGATTCATGGAGACAAGAGCATTGCTCCGAATCCGTTCAACGGGCATAGCCAAATGCAGAGTTACCACATCACCGTCATTCCAGGTGCGTTGAATTTCTACATAGCCTTTTTCCAGATGGTGTAATGAAATGGTTTCGCCATTCACCTTCACCTCTGCCTGCTTGCACCACCCCGGAATCCGCAAAGCCCATGTAAACGAAGTCGGCTCTGCTACATGAATCGAAAAGGTCAGGTCCGCATCCCATGGATAATGATGAGTTTGTGTAATTTCCACCTTTTGACCGGATAAAACCATGTTTACCTTGCTTGCAATATACAGGTGCGTATACAGAGTATCCTCGGTTTGGGTATACATATTATCTTCGACCGAAGCGATCATGCGCGCTAAATTGGGCGGACAGCACGCACAGAAGAACCATTTTTGCCGTTCTGTTTTTACGTGCTCCTGATCTTTTCTGGATTTTTGAAAAGGATTTACTTCCAGTGGGTTTACGTAGAAAAATCGTTTCCCATCCAGATCCATCCCACTAATCGTCCCATTGTACAGCGCACGCTCCAGCACATCGGCATATTTCCGGTCTGGCGCTAAGCGCAGCATACGATTGGCCCAAAAGGCCAGCCCTACAGAGGCACAGGTTTCGCAGTACATGCTGTCATTCGGGAGATCATGATTGCAAGTGAACGCTTCTGCATTTACAGAAGAGCCTATGCCGGCGGTAATGTACATTTTTCGGTTCGTGACATCGTCCCACAGGGTTTCACAGGCTTTTAAAAGGGAGGCATCTCCTGTTTTCGCAGCCAAATCTGCCATTGCAATATACAGATACACCGCTCTTACGGCATGACCGACGGCCTCTGTTTGTTTCCGAACAGGCTTGTGTGCCTGCTGGTATTCAAAGCCTAAGCCAAAATTAATGTTGTTATCATCATTCCAGGTGGGCTCTGTTTGAATTTGTTTTCTGTTCTCTCGTTCCTCTTCAAAATAAATCGGGTGCTGCCCCCGCTGTTCGATAAAATATTGTGCTAATTTTAAATACTTATCATTTTCAGTCACATCATATAATTTGATCAAAGCCAGCTCGATTTCTTCATGCCCAGGGTAGCCTTTTCGTTTGCCCTCTTCCGTACCAAAAATCTGCTGGATCAGGTCCACGTATTTCTCCATAATGTGAAGAAACTTCGTTTTGCCTGTCGTTTCGTAATAGGCGACCGCCGCTTCTATAAAATGTCCCGCACAATATAGCTCATGGTTATCGCGTAAGTTGGTCCAACGATTGTTGGGCTCTTTCAGCAAATAATACGTATTCAAATATCCATCTTCAGCTTGAGCTCTTCCGAGCAGCGCAATCACTTCATCCGCCCGTTCTTCAAGTTCAGGGTTCGGATGATCCCTTAAACTAAACGCCACCGTTTCCAGCCATTTGGCAATATCACTATCTTGGAAAACGGTTCCATAATACTCCCCGCTGGATTCACCAGCCGCAATTTTAAAGTTTTCAATCGCATGACTGGGTTCTGTATCTGGTAACTCATCATTTAATGCTTTCCACTGATAAGGAATGACCTCTTCTGCCACAACCTGCTTATACTTTTTCCAAAATGTATCCTCAACGACGACATGTTTTACTGGCTTTGCTGTTTTCATTGGATAAACATCCCTTCCCGAAAATAGAACGCTTTCATTTTTGAAAAAATAAGGATAAAGTAAAGATAAATACCCGGCCAAGCTAACCTGTGCTTCCCTTGCTACAGTCCTTATTTTATCAACCTGAATTTATAAAAAAAATCGCAATCTTTAACTAAAAGTTATACGATTTCACACACATAAAGGAGCTGGCTTCCATGAGCAAAACCGACTTTTTGTCCTTCCTTGTCCCTCCACTGCCTTATTTCATTGAGGGGAATATTACTACATACCAAAAAGGGGATTGGCACCCGAATCGTTATAATCTGGGCTATTTTGACGTTATTATCGTCAAGGAAGGTCTGTTGCACATAGGCGAGGAGGATGAAGCGTGGAAGGTAACTGAAAATTACGCTCTCATTCTTGAGCCGGATAAACACCATTTTCCCATTGAGGCATGTACAGAACAAACCTCCTTTTACTGGTTCCACTTTCAAACCAATAGCACATGGTGCGCACAATCCTCGCCCGATCTTATTGTACCTAGCACCCCCATTCCCGAGCTGCATTTTCATTCAGAACATACGACCATTCATTTGCCCAAAATTCAAAAAGTGGTGAATCCGCATGAGCTATTTTCCAAGCTGGACTACTTGTTATCTTCTACTTTAAAACCTCGAAAGCTGGCACTATGGGAGGCCCAACAGACGTTTGTGAATATTTTTCAAAGTTTGGAGCATGATCAGAATAATAAAGACAGCTCCTCTAAGTTAGCGGAACAGATCGAAATTTACCTGAAACAGAATTACAAAAATGCGATCACCAACAAAGACCTGGAGGCCCATTTTCACGTACATCAAAACTATCTCGCCAGATGCATGAAGACCGCCTTCCACCGTACGCCGCTTGAATATTTAATGGATTATCGTCTGGATCAAGGACGCAGTCTCCTGCTGCAAACCGACTGGTCCGTTCAACAAATCACAGAAGAAACAGGGTTCTCCCAAGCCAGTTATTTTTCCAAATGCTTTAAACAAAAATTCGGTATGTCCCCGAAAAACTATAGGCAACAATATTGGAAGCCGGCTCATTGAATCGAAAAATGTACAGGCATTACATCTCCTTTACATTTTTAACATACTCCCGTTATATTGCCCCTTTATACTGAGTCAGCTATAGATTTTACATCGTGAAAAGGGGTATACATATGAAGACAACCAAACTAGCCCTGTTGACAGTCTTGGCCGGGGCTTTGATATCACCTGCTGAAATAACCAAGGCGGCAGACGTTCAGTCATCCGGGTATGCACCGCTGCGAACACAGGCGGAAAAAATGGGAGCGGTCATTACATGGGGCAGTGACGACAAGTCTGCTGCGGTCAAGCTGAAAAACGGCATTGTCGGCACCTTTACCGTCGGTGAGAAGACCTATCGTCTGGCAGGCCAAACCGGAGAAGCAGATCGTGAAATCAAGATGGTCGGCGGGAATTTATATCTTCCGGCAAAGCTGCTTGCCACGCTTGAGACAGAAAACAGCAAATATGCTGATCCCAAAGACGCAGTTCCTACCTACAAGGTTACCCCTACTGCTGAGACAGAAGCAGTGGAGGATGGAGATGACGCAGCCGACGACCCTGCTATCTGGCTCAATCCGGCGGACCCGGAGAAAAGCAGACTTGTAGCGACCAATAAAGGCGGCGGAATTCTGGTCTATGATCTGCAAGGCAAGCAATTACAGAACTATAAGGTCGGCAAAATGAACAACGTGGATATCCGTTACGGTTTTACACTGGGCGGTAAAAAGATTGATATTGCAGGAGCAACCAATCGCACCAACAACACCGTTGATATCTTTGCCATTGACGGAGTATCAGGAACGTTAACAAACGTGGTTGACCAGCCTATTAAATCATCTATGAAAGAAGTGTACGGATTTAGCTTGTACCATAGCCTCAAGACAGATAAGTTTTACGCACTCGTTTTGGGCAAAGAGGGTGAATTTGAACAATATGAGCTGACGGACAACGGAAATGGCAAAATAGCTGGTAAGCTGGTCCGCCAGTTCAAGCTCGCTACGCAATCCGAGGGCATGGTGGCTGATGATGAATATGGCACGGTCTACATCGCTGAAGAGGATCACGCCATTTGGAAATATGATGCCGAGCCAGACGGTTCCTCCGATCTGCTACGACGTGTAGATGTTGCAGACGGGCGCAGACTTCAGGATGATATAGAGGGACTTACATTGTATTACGGCAAAGACGGCAAGGGGTATCTCATCGCCTCCAGCCAAGGAAACAGCAGCTATGCGATCTATGAACGACAAGGCGACAATGCTTATATAAGCAACTTTACGATCAGCGCCAGCCCTACAATCGACGGTACCTCTGTTACAGACGGTATTGATGTTCTTGGCTATGGATTAGGCAAGAACTTCCCGCACGGTATCTTCGTTGTACAAGATGATGAAAATCTTCAAAACGGCAAAAAGCTGAATCAGAATTTTAAAATGGTGCCGTGGGAGCAGATCGCCAAGGGCGCACGCATCCCGCTATCGATAGACAATGGCATCAACCCGCGTGAATTGGTGAACAGAAGCACGAAGTAATGCCTGTCAGGGAAATCCGCTCAACATCCTAACTGTATGAGAAAATATTGGCAGGATACCCATGCCGACTGATGAGTATTATCTTCATAATACCTAAACCTCGTTAATGGTATAATGGAGGTAAAAGAATCGGAGGGATTAGTATCCATTACCAAGCTATTAACCTGAATGATAAATTATCTAAGTTCAACGATCATTGGTCTCCGAAAGTTATTGGGGAAATGAATGACTATCAATTTAAGCTCGTCAAGATTGTTGGGGATTTTGTATGGCACGACCATCAAGATACCGACGAGGTGTTTATCGTGATCGAAGGGGAGATGTTCATTGATTTCCGCGATGGTCAGGTGAAAATTTCCCAGGGCGAGATGTTTATTGTCCCAAGGGGCGTCGAGCACAAGCCTTTCGCCGAAAAGGAATGCCATATCATGCTAGTGGAGCCTAGAGGTTTAGTTAACACTGGCGGGACTGAGTCCGAATTAACAGCAGCCAATGATATTTGGATATAGCGTCTTTTTCCCCCAGGCTACCGCTTTCATTCCTATTGGGATTAGCCTGATATCCTACTTCCCTCGAACACTAGTTTCATCCAAAGAAAACCCGCTCAGTGAGCGGGTTTTTCAAATTTTCCACACATGATTACGTGCCTCAGTTTGCCTATGCTTTAAGATCCAGCATCAGTACATTCACCGAATTAGCGGGTAATTGCAGAAGGATCGCGTTATTACTGAGCGAAACCTGCTGCTCGGTAGGCACTACCTTCTCATCATTCTTCTTATTCACGTTAGGAACATGAACTAGCGAAGTATCTCCGGTTAGTGTAATCAGCTTGGCGCTGGACTCCACACTCAATTCCTGAAGGTTCAACTGCATTGCCTTATCCACGTTGTCGGCATTCACAAGCTTCACATATACATGCTCCGCATCTTTGGTCACCGAATTGAACACGTCTCTGTTGTAAGCTTCCAGCTTGTAGTCCAGCACTTTGCTGGTTGTCACTCCGTCGGTGTAAGAGCAGATCAGGCTGTTACCCGTTTCACCGCCGTAATTCACCGTGATGGTGTAATCCGTGTTGTCAGAAAGCTCTTCATAGCTGACCGCTCTCAGGTTGCCTGCCGCTGTACTGGAAGAATAGTCGCCCAAGGTGTAGCCTTCCACCCCTTGCTTGTAAACCTTCACGCCCGTTGCCTTGCCGCCATAGCCGATGGCATATTCCAAGACGTCCTTTTTCTCTGCGGAAATATCCGTAAGACCTGCGCCCACATAAAAACCGTCCGTGCCAGAAACACGGGAAGCGACGACCTCCACCTTGTAATTCGTCCATTGGTCGTTCAAAATGTACAGACCGTTCAGACCGCTGTCTTGAGCTTGGAGGACAAGTCCCTTGTCTGCTTCCACAGCAGACCCCACAGAACCCGGAATGACCTGCCAAGCCGGATTCCATTCCTGGGTAAAATCCTGTTCCAGCAGCACGCAGCCGTCCGTGTTGGAAGTGACCGTCACATGCTTCACGATTACTTCGGCGTTGCCCGTCGCGATCTCAATTCCACCCTGAGGAATGAGGTCTATCGACTTGCCGTTTTTGTAGGTGGAAAAGGAAGTCGCCAATACTGTTTTGCCCAAATATTTAGCATACATTTGCTGTACATAGTAGTTCGGCGTGAACCACACCGTTTCGTCATCGAACCAGATGCAATCCGGGGTCCATCTGTAGGTTCCGTCCGTCAGCACCTTGTTGAACAAGGGGCATAGGCAGCTAACAGAACGACATCGGCGTTATTTTCAAAGCCCGTCATGACCGCTGCCTCTGCTACTGCGCCTGCCAGTGTATTTTTATCCGTAGACGCATACTCACCCACGAACACCTTGGACGTTTCCTTCCAGTTTATGCTGCCGTCTGCATTATACGCTCTATAGTAATAGTTATATCGGTCCGCGTTATTAAGCAGGTACTCGTTGGAACGGTAGTAGTGCTCATCTGCAATGGTGTCCATGTAGTTTTCTTGCTTCTCATACCATGTCACGGTTTCCTCAGTCACTTGGGTGCCGTCTGCAAAAGCGACCTTAGCCGAACCGGTTATATTACCGCTCAGGAACTTCCAGCCCTGCTGATATGCATCGTCATCTGCTTGAGCGCCAACCGTGGAGATGATATGCAGCTCATAGCCTGGATAGTTTTCCTCCATGTACGCATCAATAGACGTTTTGAACACTTCAAAGTTGGCAAAGAATTCTGTACCCCAGTTTTCGTTCCCTACTCCCAAATAATGCAGACCAAACGGCGCTTCGTGGCCCATTTTTTACGCATGGCAGCCCATTCATTGTTATCAAAATCCACGCTAATCGCAAAGTCGATCAGGTCCGTAAAATTCTTGATATAGTATTCTCTTAATGCGCCACCAGCGGGATGAGCGTAATCCGAACGGGCTTGGCAGAGAACGCCACAGGCCATAACGGGAAGCGGAGCTGCATTCAGGTCTTCGGCCAACTGGAAATACTCCATATAACCAAGGCCCATGGTCATCATATAGCCCCATACATTAAAGTTTTCCTTGCGCAGCTCGATATCGCCAATAGATTCCTTCCAGTCGTATACGTTTTCCCAAATAAACGAACCCTCAGAGATACAACCGCCCGGAAAACGCAAGAACTTCGGATGCATATCGACCAGCGCGTTCACCAGATCTTTTCTCAGTCTATAGTTGGGATTCCCTTGGAAGTTGGCATGTGCCGATGGGGATCGGGCTTCCTCCCCTGCACCCCACACATCCTGTGGAAACAAGGAAACCATATCTATCGAAATCTCACCGTCAAACGTCAGTGCCAGTTGCCCCAGAACCGTAGCCGATCCTGTCAGCACCAGTTTGGAATCTATACCGTACTTTTTCCACGTATTGCTGCCTTCCACCTGTACGGTTACCGAATCACTAATCCCCTTCTCATTCCCGTCTTGCAGTTGTAGCGTGATCGTGCCTGCCGACTCAGCCTTCGCCCAGATGGTGAAATCATACTTGTCACCCGCTTGGATAGACATGGCGCAATTCTGGTTAGAATCCGAAAAGCCCTTATTCCGAATAGTCGCACCATCCGCTACCGTCACATAATAAGAGTTCACATCTTTGTCTTTAGCACCTAAAAATTCATTTAATCCGCCGCTATTTTGCGGAGTCATCTTGTCCGTATCACCAGACCAGGCAAATAAAGGATTACGGTTTCGCCCCGTAGAGCAACCGCATTCACCAGAAGCATGGGAATAGGTATCAAACACGAAGGACTCGAAGGAACGATTCTGAACAAGCTCCGCATAAATTCCGCCATCCGCTGCGTTATTGATATCTTCGTAGAACAAGCCGTACATCACTTCGCTGATATCCATGACTTCCCTATTTCCATGAATGGTCAAAGTGTAAGGAGGTAGCTGTTCCGGCAGGACGGATACTTCAAAACTTTTTTCAATACAGCTTGGGCCCTTCGTCAAGAAGGCTGTCACGGTTACCCCCTGTGAGGAGGTAATTGTCTGGACCTGACCGTTGTCAGAGAGTATCTCAGGGTGGCTGGATTTCCAGGTCACTTCTACTCTACCGCCCATGAGGACCGTTGGCAGGGACAAGTCCTTGGTTACAATCGTCGTTGGGAAGGACAAATACTTATCGCGAGCGAGCTTCACAACCTCTTCGTCTGTCAACGAATCGCACATGACCTCGATGACTTCATCCGCTGACAAGCCTGCTTTATAAATTCGGAAGTCCGATAGGGAGCCGGAAAAGTCCACATCCGCCGCATGCTGGGAACGACCAATAAAATTGTTGCTATAGTTGGATGAGTCCGTAAACGTTTCAAACCATTTACGCAGCTTGGCATAGTTGCCACTGGAGGTTTGGCTGATGGAGCCGTCCGCTACGACTTCGCCGTTCACATACACAAGCGGACCCGCACTGCTTAATGTGCCGCCTTTTGTGCCGATCACGGACATGGCAATGTGCATCCACTCTTCCCGGACAAAACCTCTCCCCGGATCTACAGCCAGATCTGCCTCGGCGAAAAGAGTCCCGCGCAGATTCCGTGTCATGAACATGTAGGGCCCTGTATGGGCTTTGCCAAAGTCAAAAACACGTTCCCACATATCCGTGAATCTACCGAAGTTAACCCAAGCAGTCACCGTGACACCCGTGTTATCGCTTACATCTTTAAGCAAATTGGAAGGAAGCTGTATATACGATGTACCATTAGGACCTCCCGCAAGCATCAAAGCCGCTCTGCCGCTAGCATTGGAGATTGTTGGAGCTATCGTGCCGGAAGCAACCCCGTCATTACCTTGCCCTGAGCTATCTTTGCCGACGTTCCCAGCATCATCAAACTTGTACCGCGCAATGATTTGATCTTGGAATTTGGTCATCTTCGTTACTCCTATACATATATTTTGTTAATGTATAACTAATTAATTAATATAAATATATACTATATAGCTATAGTACCTTATCTTGTGCACATTTTTCAATCCTTTATAGTGACAAAAAAAACCGCTCAGTGAGCGGTTTTTCAGATGGGCCATCCTTGTTAGAGTAAATTTTTCACTCCATTGATGCACTGGTTTCTTTAATTCCAAAAGCAATCCACCGACCATCTACATCCTCAATAACAAATTCTTTATTGTTATAGTCTGTATTCGACAAAGAGCGTACAATTTTTACCCCGGCTGCCTCAAATTCTTGTTTATATGTTCTTGTTGCTTGGTAATAAAGTAGGCATCATACCCATAACCATATAATTCTCTATTGGGAACAACTTTTTGTCCCAAAGATTTAGTCAATATAATTTCCGTATCATCACGATACAAACAAATATGTGGCTCTTCTGCCTCCAAATATGACACAGCTCTAAATCCTAAATATTGGCTGTAAAACTCAGATGTTTTCTCAATATCATTTGTTGGGAATATGCTATGGGACTGCAAGAGTCTTTGATACACGATAAATTCACTCCTTGGGACTATCCACTTATTCAGTATTAAACAAATTTATTTTCAGCTCGTAAATAAACCGACCTCATGGGTTACGCGTTCAATTTCTGACCACAATTCGGACAGAAGTTAGCTCCTTCGTTTTTCACACCGCAGTTAGGACAGAAATTGGGCTTTTTATGGTCTCCAGAAGGAGAAGGAGCGGCAGATTCAGATTCAGGTTGAGGCTCGGCCGGAGGATTTTGGTTGGGATTCAAATTTTTCATCATTTCATTTGCTATATTCATCCCCATCATCATACTCGCCATATCCGAAGCAGCGCCGCCGCCTTTTACGTTGCCAGATGCAATACCGTCCGTCATCGTGACCTGTTGATACTTTTGCAAATTACCGATCATTTCATGAGAAGCCGTCTTCGTAATCATATCCTGAATTTCTTGAGGATAATTGAAGCTCATCACATGAAAGCCTGTAATCGTCATCCCGTTGTCCATCACTTGCATATCCAGATCTTCTTGAATGCCTTTGGAAATATCGGAAGCATTCGCTTGCAGATTGAACATGTCCTTCCCTTCTCTGCTGATCCACTTCATTAACAACTGATCCAGCACAGAAGTAATCCGGATTTTAACATCCTCCACCAGATAACTGTCTTTCATCCCGGCAACCTTATCTATGAGCGTAACATAATCGTCCACCTTAAAATTAAACGTGCCATTCGCACGAATAGGCATACCGCCCGGAAGCTGGGGAGTCGGGATCAAAACCGGATTTTGCGTCCCCCATTTGACGGTAAACTCCTTCGTATTGACGAATAAAACTTCCACCCTCATACCACTGTTAAAGCCGAATTTAAACCCTTTTAACGTGGACAGGAACGGGATAATCTCAGAATCTATATTGTAAGATCCTTCATTCTCGAAAATCCCTTCAATCTTGCCGTTATTAACGAAAATCGCGTCTTGACCGGAACGGATCATTAACTTGCTTCCTTTTTTAATCTCCCGATTGCTCCATTTCCAAAAAATCATATCATCTCTAAATTCTTCCCACTCTACAACATTCGCAAATTGATTTCTAAAGAACGACATTCTGTTCCCATCCCCTCAGTTAAAATGAACCTCTGCTGCCGCTATGCGAATGACCGCCACTGGTGGTTCCGCCCCCGCTTGAGCCGCTACTACTGCTGCTCTTTTCAATCTTCCGTTTCGTTGTCGTGGTGTGAAGGTACTGGTCCCGATGCTCCAGAATCCCTGAATTGCCCGCATCCTCGTAGGTCTGCCGATTTACCGTAACTCGGCCACCGGAATTGGAAACCATCTTCCCCACGATAATCCCCGCCAATACCAGTGAAACCACCAATTGAAACGCAATACTATAAAATATACTGTCCGGGTTCACCCCTGGCCGGATTCCCAAATACCTGTGCGCACTTAAAATATATTTTTGGAATGCAAGCTCATAGTTACCGCTCGTCAGATACGGACTAATCTCGTCACGTATTTTATCCAGTCTGTCGTCATCCAGATACCGCTCCGCTTTGTAAAATCCGGCCAAATAAATCTCTCTATTTCTCATATCCATCGTTAAAATGACCGCATTTCCATGAGACCTGTCATATCCAGGTCCATGATCATCATAAAAGTCCTGCGTCATTTTCATAACATCCATATTGTCGGGGTTACTGGAGGTAAAAATAATAATATCCGTCTCTCTTTCGGCCCCGTATTGATTAGCCATCGTGTTCAGCTCATTATACTCTGTCTGATTAAGCAGACCCGCTTCATCATAAATCAATGACTTCCATTCCGTTGTAGCCGCTTCGCCCTTCACTTCCATGGGAACGGCTAGAAAAGCAGCAAAGAAAACCAAGATTGCCAGGATCAGTCCAACCCTTTTCATTAAAATATCCCCCCCATGATCACCCAAGTGATTAGCTTCAATGAAAGGAAAGAGACACCGAAAATGCCTGCAAACCAGGCAGTCACTTTGACCTTGCTAATCGGAGGCTTGCCGACTACCTTACCTGTCTGACCGTTCATGGCAAACGTATGCTCCAATCGATTGTAGTCATAGTGTATTACCCATACCGGAAGCAGGACATAATCTGCTTGTTTTAATGTAGTATCAATTTGCTTTTCCGTGTAGTTCACGGCCGTATATTCTGACACCGCAGACTGAATATAAGCATCAATATATTCCTTCACTTTTTCTTTTACTCGCGGGAAGAGCTCCTCGTCATTATAACTGTATTTCTCCGCAATGTAGCCGGCGAGATACGGGGTTTTAAAGCTTTTTAGCTGTTCGTAAGGAAAAGGCTCCAATTTATCCATCAGCTCGTCATTCATTTTCTCCGCGGCATCAATCGGAACCTTTACATAATTCAGACGGATTTTCCGGTATACATCAAAATGCTGTGTCTCCGTATACTCGTAGTCGCCGCTCGTATAGGTTCTCACCTTGGTACCCTGACCCTGAACTTCAATTTTATTATGTAGATCATATAACCAGAAGGGCACATACATCCCGGTGATTCCCTTGATTCGGTCTGCTGTCATGAACCGATTTGGCGTCAGACGGCCATTCTTGCACCATTTTCGGAATGCTTGTATTGCTTCTTCCTTGCTGATCGAAAAAGGAATGACCTGCGCCGGAGCCAACTCCCCGGTCAGTCGTTCGCCAAGCACAACCGCTGATCCGCAAAAGCTGCAAACCGTCGCGCTTGTCTCCACTTCGGTCATAATAACTGCTCCGCAGCTGGTACAATGGTACTCCAGAGCCTCGTCTTCTAGAAAAACATGATTCGTCAGAGGATCTGGAAAATACTCAATATTGTCCTTTCTTCCGCAACTGTGACAGGATAACATTCCTGTTTCACTGTCAAAGACCATGCCACTGCCGCAGTTTGGGCATTTATATTCGATAACCGGCATCTGCTCACCTCTATCATAAAGAACTGTTATTTCTGATCTTTCAGTTTTTCTTTGATCGCAGCCAATTCATCTTCTGCGTTCGTGCTTTTCTCAACTTGTGCGAATAAATCATCCAGATCGTCCTGCGTCCCTGCTCTAAGCTCGGCTATAGCCATTGCTTCATCATATGCCCTGTTAACCTTCTCTTCCATAGCTTCGAATACGGAATCCTGGCCGCCCATGGCGTTCAATGATTGCTGTACTTTGGCAACCGCCAGTTTCCCTTTTAGCTTGATGCGCCGTGCTTCCAATTGGTCCATATCGGACACCAGTTTATTCTGCATTTGTTTCATATTTTCGGAGTTTGATGAAGCCAAGTCATAAGCGGTTTCGAATTGTTCCAGTTTCTCCACCTGCGTTGCCTTTCTCTCCAGAAACTTTCGAGCATTCTCGTCATTGCCAGCTTCCACTGCCTTCATAGCATAATTCTGAAGCTTTTTGATCTCGGCTCTGCATTCATCCAAAGCTCTTTTCGCTCTTCGCTCATCCGCCAACACTGAAGCTGTCTCCGCCTTCACCCTGCCCAGGTCGATGTTCAGGTTCCGCATATAATTATCAATCGTCTTCTCCGGATCCTCCACCTTATCCAATAAGGCGTTAACATTCATTTTCATAATATCCCTAAATCTCGACAGAATCCCCATCATGGTCTCCCTTCGAAAAGATTACATTCCACCATATAATACATCAAATCTGGAAAAAAGGGTTCATTTCCCTGACATTTGAGTGTTTGACCTACAATCCACCTACAATCTAACTCATGAAACAAAAAAAGCCCGCTCGCTGAGTGGGCTCATCAAATGGAGAGGAGTCTATCCTTCCGCTTTATAATTCTTCATAGGTTTTGGGGTCCTGCCCCCATATCCGTCCGTCCTCACTGCTGAACGCCGAAATCACATTCATTTCCTCTTCCGACAACTCAAAATCAAAAATCTCCAAATTCTCAGTTTGGTGCTTTAAAGAAGAGGCCTTCGGGATTGGGATCGCGCCCAGTTGGATATGCCAACGTAAAATCGTTTGTGTAATGGTTTTGCTATGGGCGGCAGCAATTTTTCCAATCTCTTCATTCTCCAGCATGCTATGACCACGGCCCAGAGGACTCCGCGATTCAGTCCGAGCGAATTCCTTCGAACGCATTCATGACTAATTGTTGCACATAGGAATCGTCTAATGGATAACCGGTTACCAGCAATCGATAAAAAATCGGTCCGTAAATGAGATCTATACTTAATTCAATATCGAGATTTTTCTTCAATTCCCCGCGCTCCATCCCCCGCTCCAAAAGGAGCCTGGCCTCGAGCCGCCGAGGATGAAAATATCGGGTCCGATATGCCTCCGATAATCCTGAATCAAGCTGCCCTTCACCTATTAACTCCGTAATGATTTTACCCTCTCGACTTATTAAGAACCGTACTAAATTCGTGGCATGAATGAGAATATCATCTAATACACAACCCGTGTCCGGCACAGGCAATCTCGCTATGGTAGCTGACAGAAAGCCGTCCATCACCACGGCAGCCTTGTTAGGCCACCATTTATAAATGGTCGCTTTGCTAACTTTAGCTCGTTCAGCAATTTTTTCTACCGTAACCGCTCCAAAGCCATGCTCCAACAGTAAATCATATGAAGCGTTAAGGATAGACTTTTGTGTCTCGACATTACGCGGGCGTCCTCTTTTACTCTGCACTGGAATGCCACCTTCCTGATAGGTATAAATAACTATAAAATAAACTGTACGTTCAGTATATCAAATAACAAGTAAAAATAAAACGAATTTACCTATTTACAAAACCAAACGTTCAGTATATTATTTGATTATCGAATTAATGAACTATACGTTCAGTATTTATTTTCCGGTAGCATTGAATTGAAGAAGTGTTGTTGCACAATCACCAAACAATCATAAGGAGGATTATCATGCAAAGAGAACAACAAGCAATAGGAAGTAACCGTATTTCAAATGGGATGATGTTTCTGTTGGCAGCCGCATGCGGCCTTATCGTTGCCAACCTTTATTATGCTCAAACCCTGGTAGGGCCGATCCATGTTGCTATGGGCCTTTCTTCCACAGCAGCGGGCTTCATTGTCACATTAACTCAAATCGGTTATGTCGTGGGATTGCTGTTTATCGTACCGCTCAGTGACATTATTGAAAATCGACGCCTCATGGTCGTATCGCTAATCATTACAGTCGTTGCATTGCTCGCAGCCGCATTCGCCCCCAATGCGTCGTTGTTCCTGACCGCATCTCTGTTCATTGGAATCGGATCTGTGGTAGCCCAAATTCTAGTGCCGTATGCCACCTATTTAGCGTCTGAAGAGCAGCGAGGCCGGGTTGTTGGGAATGTAATGAGCGGACTGTTGCTAGGAATTATGTTCGCACGACCGGTGGCAAGTTTTATAACCAGCATCTGGGGGTGGCAGGCCGTATTTATTTTGTCAGCAATTGTTGTGACGCTGTTGACGGTTCTGCTCTCGCGTGCTCTTCCTGAACGTAAGCCTGCGCCTACGGTATCTTACGGCAAATTAATTTTCTCTCTAGGCACTCTTTTAAAACAAACGCCCGTATTGCGCCGCCGTGCCCTATATCAAGCCTGTCTATTTGGAGCCTTTAGCCTATTTTGGACTGTTGTTCCTCTACGATTGGCAGATGATTTCGGAATGTCCCAGCAAGGTATTGCATTGTTTGCTTTAGTAGGCGTGGGCGGCGCAGTAGCAGCTCCAATTGCCGGGAGATTGGCTGATAAAGGCTGGAGTAAATTCTTAACCGGGCTTGCCATGATCATTGCCGCCTTGTCTTTTTTGCTAATCTATCTTTTTCAAAACCATTCGACCGTAGCTCTCGTACTACTCTTTGTTTCAGCGATTACACTGGATATGGCCGTATCGGGAAATCTTGTACTTGGGCAGCGTGTGATTTATTCCTTGGGAAGTGAAGCGAGAGGGCGTCTGAACGGACTCTTCATGTCTATTTTTTTCGTAGGCGGTGCCATTGGATCATCATTAGGCGGTTGGTCTTATGCGCAAGGAGGTTGGAATTTCAGTGCTCTCATTGGAGTCGCGCTGCCGTTGCTAGCTTTGCTTTACTTTTTCACTGAGAAAGAAACGAGTGGAGACGTACAAAAGAAACCTTCGGCAGAATAACCATACAACAAAAAATTACCCCTATTCGTCTAAGTAGTTAGAGATACACATGACGAATAGGGGATGTTGTGTTCTAAAGGTTCATAACTTTTATTTAAGTATTGCATCGATGGAATATGAGCCTGCCCCTGTCAATGCGATACCGACTACGACTGCAATCAGAACTAGCGGATATTCATAGCCATTAGCTGTTGCCCAAATTCCGTTTTGGCCATGTACTTTGAAAATCGCCCCGAGCATAGTCACCGTAATGAACAATGCAGCCAATGGAGTGAGTAGTCCCAAAGCAAATAGGACTCCTCCCAGCAATTCCATCAACCCAGCGGACACGGCCATGAATACTCCCGGTTTAATTCCGACCGATTCCATCCAACCGCCAGTACCTTTTGGACCATAGCCTCCAAACCAGCCAAAAAGTTTCTGAGCTCCGTGCCCGACCAACAACAATCCAACCACCAAACGTACCAGTAACAATCCACTTGCCAACATAAAAATCACTCTCCATATCATATTTATTTTAAGATTATTTAATTAAAGATATTAGATAGAACTAAGTTCATTGCTGTACTATTTGAGCCTGTTCTTTTTTTAGTTTTTCAGGAGTAATATCGTCTCCATGCGGATCATAAATAGTAGCATTCAGGAGAATGCTTTTTATAGAACCCCGAAATATTTGAAGGTATTCTTTGCGAAGATCAGTTTGTTCAATTTTTTCAATTTCAGTTAACCCGACTTCTTTTTCTTTTTTTGCAAGCTGATTAATTCTTTTTAAAATTGTAATCATATCTATACCTCCATATTTAAAATTTTTTGATCGGTTATATCTTTAATTTATTTATCTTGATATAAAGATATAATACTTTTCTATCCGTGTCAATACTTATTCGTAAGAAGAGAAGATCAACCCTTGGATTGCTTCCAGAGATAAAAGAAAAAGCAGCCATCACAGAGGATGCTCTGCGACAACTGCTTTCTGGCTTTCAGGGCCACATCTCCAGCCGGAGCCTTCTTGTGATCAAGAAGTTCATCGGCAGCTATGTAGATCTACAAAGAGCATGTAGAAGTCATCTTTAAGCTACAAGTTGTGGATTTGTACGATGGAGGCGAACCGCGGAGCAGCAAATCCACAATTCGGCGTATTGTAATGTTCGGAATGTTTGGGGAGGTAGCTTAAAAATGTAATAGACTCCCCTACATTATTAAAACTTTAGACCTTTATAAAGGAAAAGGTATTAACGCCACTTTTAAAAGTGACGGTACTGACGAAAGTGTCGTCTTACACCAAAGTCCATACCGTCTCTATTCCCCTATCTGTCCTTTTCATTTACATTAAATTCAACAACAATCTCATCAAATGCATCAATTCACTGTTATACTACCTGCAAGTGTATCTCTTTTACTCAACATAATATTTTTTTCAATAAATTCTCCTATTTCTTTCTTAAGGTATCCATATCCAAAAGAAACTTCATCTGAGTTAGGATCTATCGGTTCTACTTGAATAAATGTGACCGTTTTATCGTATTTATGTTCGTATGCAGTTCCGTTTGTTTGCTTAGGATACAACGTAATAACTTTATCTATCTTGTTGCTACGATTTCTTTCAATAGGACAACGATATAGGATCCGATTATAATCGCTGATTTGAATAAAATCATCTGTTTCTCGGTTGAGCCGAGCATTCCACAAATATCTGTATTTTCGATACTTTACTTCAATGATTAGTGATTTAATAAGTTTACCATCAGTATCATATAAATCCAATCTAAGGTCGGGTCTGCTATGATTATTTGCTATAAATCCAAACTCATCCTCATTCAAACGTTTTGGTATCTCCTGGTCATATATAAGCTCTAAACGATATTCATCTTTTCTGAAAATCATTCTTTCACCTGTTAAAAGCTCACCCACATATTGTTCTTGATAATGGTCAGCAAGCCAGCCCGAATCCCAATCAAACTCTAACTCTTTTAAAACATCAATGACCAAACATGTTGAATAGACTTCCATTAAGACAGATGATCGTTTAAAAGGATAGGTACTTTGACGATTAGAAGGATTCCTCTTCATATCAGTATGAATATCTTTGTATAAACGATACAATACTGAGTACCGTTGATCCCTAAGCACTAAAAGAGGCGGACGCTTAAAAACTGGCACATACTTTACATCTTTTAACCAACCATTCTCGAGGTACCTAGAGAACATACTAACTATACGTAATATTTGTTGTAATTCATTCTGTATTTTTTCCCCATTTGCTTCTTCCTGTTGTAATGTCCTTTTTATCCCTTCACGCTCCTTCCGCAGTTGTCTCACAACGGTTTGACTCCCATACTGCATTCCTTTCTGATCATAATTAGATAGGCTAAAATCTACCTATTATTACTAGACAGTATGGACACTTTCTCTATTAAACAGACATCTAACATTTACTTTAGCGAAGAAGCAAGAATTTGTACCCAAGAAAAAACCAGGGCGGCCTTCAAATCAAGATCTTAAAGAATTAAAACAACAGCAGGAGGCAGAGAAAGAATCTTTCCGAAACATCCTCAGTCTTGTACAAATGTTAGCATCGGGTTGTAGTATGACATGCCAAGGGCTGAAGCTCTTCACTAGACCAAATCCACAAGTTACAAGTCAGCAAACTATTGCTGATGCCGATATGTTCTTGGACTGGTTGAATTTACGAACGATTAAAGAATCCATACAACGTTCAGAAAAAGATGACTATGACAACATTCTGGAAATCATCCATTGCATTCAACAATACTGGAATGAAATTGAGGCTGTAAGCGGAGGTCCCACCGTTAACTCTGCTATAAAGGAAATAGTACATCAGATTAATAGGTTTTATCCAGGTGGCTTCACTTTCAGGAATGTAACACTAATTCGCTATCTCATATTAGCTATGCTAGCTTTTGGAAAACATCAGATGATACTTGAATTTTTAAAATCGGTTCAGACCAAAACGCTGTTTAACCAGTTCGTTAATTTTCCATTTGAAAAGAATAATCAATAAAAAAGGAGTGAAAAATAATGAGAAAAATAGGTATTGCATTGGGTAATGGAGTAGCCTTCGGGTTGCCCGTAATTATTGTTTACGTTATCCTTATACTGGCACTGATAGGCTTGTACACAATTTATTCTACGTACCGGGATAATATCTAAAAGTTATATTATGTATGATAACTAAGAGTCAATAGCATGACGATGGTGATAAGCCTGTGATTTTTCTTCGTAAATTTGTATTGTACTACTCACCATAAAGCTATAAAACGTCTTTCCTCTTCCCCTTTTCCAATCCAAAAAAGCGACGATACCGACGAAAGCGTCAAACTACGCCAAAGTCAGTATCGTCGCTATCACTCAGATAAAGCAAGACAATAACATCTGACTACCCAGCGTTAATTGCCCCAACGTATTCCCATTTCCCCAAAGGAAGTCTCGCTTTCATTCAATCCCTCAGGATCACTCGTTCCAATCGCTTCAATTTCTTTCTTGGTTAATATTATGTCATTACTTAAATCTTTAATCTTTCTCGTGTATATTGATTTAAGAAGATCAACTTGTTCATCCGTCATCTCATAACAATCTCGCCAAGATTCAACTGCTGAATCATATTCCATTAACTGTCTTTCTAAAAGATAGCCTCCATTTAAAACTATCCTTACTACATTATCTACAGAGATCGTGTTATCTTGATCTCCCCAAAAAGCTGTTGTAATGGAAGGGATGGATATACCATCTTCCCCTTCTTCCAGCAGATACTCCAAAGTTTCGTTTCTCGCTAGCTCCAAGACTTCATTGGGTGCTCCTTCAAAAAAATCAATAGCAGCTGTAATTTCAGAACGAGTAGCATTGTCATTTCGGAATGCTGCAACACAATACTTTTCACTGAATGTAATTGTTGCTCTCCCACCTGTTCCGTCAATAACACTGTAGTTCATTCCATCCCAAGAATGTTCATAGGACAGTTCAGGGTAATGGGCCACCATAATTGCGTGTGCAATAGATGAAAGTATACATCCCTTCCAAAGATCGTGTTTATTCCATCCTTTAGTTATCATTATAGGCTTCATTATGGTCTCCCTTTTTTAGGTTTTGGAATTGAATTGGCTTTATCTCTTCTACCTCATTCTATTCCTAATCCCTTCCTGCCCAGCGTGATCAAACTTTCATCCCTATGTTATAGTCCATACCGAGTGCATAATAAAAACCCACTATGACCAGTCTTATCATAGTGGGTTTAGCCCTATTGAAATTAGTCTGTCATCATTATACTTTTCTAAAACAGTATGTTTTTCATTACTAGGCAATCTCTGCAACAAGAGAAAAGAGGTACACCCTGTTTTTGCTTTCGGCCATCTCAAAACGTAGTCCAATTCGAAGACAGTCATAAAATTATTCTGGACGTTAGAGGAGCGTTTCTCCACCTTTAAGGACTTTTAGATATTCGCCTTTGCTAGATTGACCCTATTAACACCGTATATATCATAGTCCTTGTTATGCCAAAAATCTTTGATCCCTGTTCTTTTTATTTGATCAAATTCCTCTTTGTACAAAGGATACATCCCAACTAACTGTATTGTCTTATCGGGCAGCTCAATCACCGAGTCTTCTTTTTCTAGTATTGCAGAGGCAAAAACAAAATAACCTGTCATATCAGACTCTTGTGATATAGGTTCATCTAAAGTAAACAAATCTGCATAAGAGAATGCCTTTACTCCCCTAAATTCAGCAGCAAAATAAGCAGCAGCCAGCCCCCAACTTTCATCTTGTGTTTCTAGACTTATGATTAGTTCTGGTTTCGCGTTCTTCCAGCCTGTAAATTCACCATCAGATAAACCATACGTCACCGCTGTTAGCATACCTTCTCCAGGTAAATCATAGTAAAAAAACACATGTATTGGCGTACTCCCATCTGAAGGATCAACTTTTCTTATAACGTCTTCCTGACCAAATATTCCCTCAAGCTTATTCATATAAAGTTTCGCCATTGTTTGCTTCCTCCTTGTATTTAGACATGCAAAAAAAGCTCATTCCTCTTAATCGTTCAAGTTGGAATAAGCCTTTGAAAGTTTATCAAGTGTTTTTCAAGTTGGTTTGTGTTTGGTTTATTGTATTGTACTATCTTTGTTGTAGGAGTTATAAATCTATTTATCTTCGTGCATTTCCGTAAAAAAGTCCCTTATTTCTGTTTCTTGAGCTTAATACTACATTTGATTTCACAAGACTTCTTTTACCATAATCGCTTGATCTTTATATCCTTCTAAATCATGACTTAACCAATTCTTCTCTTCGGGTCTTTCTTTATAAAAGCGTAAAGTAGCATATTGGTCGTCGCAACTCAAGACTATAAGAAATTTATGTCCAGGGAAACATTTTCTCAACTGATTTTCCCATCCCTCCATTATCTGAAGTGCACAAATGAGAATATCATCCCTTGTCATATTAATATCCTTAATGTAGTCATTAACACGGAGTTCATTACATGATGCCTCATAACCTGTTTTATCTTTATGAAACTTCATTATCCTCTCCCAATTTATGTTTTCAATTTTCAATTCTCCCTCTAAATCAAGAATAAAACACTCTCGAACTTCTACTATTTTGGGATATATTATCTTTTCTAGCTGAGAAAAGTTCTTGTTTGTCATACTGATTAAATTTCTAAATAAATCACTTTTTAAATCAGACATATTTCTGTTGTTATACTCCATATTTTGTAACACTCCCAAAATTCTATTTAAATATAGTATCTTCCCCTAAAAACTTAAGACCTTTATCTATAGCCTTTTGAACATCTTTATCTTTAAGAAGTTTTTGTATTTTACTAGGTGCACTTTCACCAGTCTTTTGATTATAAAACTCTTTATTTTTCACATCAAGATACCACTTAGTATTATTAGACTCATGATAATGAATTTGTCCATCTCTTTGGCCTGGGTTAGGATTTTCAACATCAATTCTTTCTGTTTTACCGTTTTGCCATGTTGTCTTACTTTCGAATTGCGTTCCGTTCTGTCCAAATGTTTTTTTAGTTCCACCCATCCCCTCAGTTTCAGGTATCTTCTCGTTTGGTTTGCTCGGTTTCTGCGAGGAAGGTGTTCCTTCACTCTTTCCTGACTTCGCACTAGAAGGTTTAGGCGGCGTTGAACTACTTGGACCTTCGCTTTTAGACATTCGATAAAGATCCTTAGCACTTTCCACACTATTGGATGCTCCGGTATACGTTACCCCTGCCCCATGTGCTCCCAAAAGGGCAGATTGTACTATAACACCCACGCCTACAGGTGCTGCTACACCCGTGCTCGTTACCAAACCACCAAAGAATCCTTCCACTACAGCAACAGTCATTTCTACGGCTCCGGCTACAGTTGTCAGGGAATGTCCGATCACTTCACCTGTTTTACGCGCCATCGGATGATCTGAAGCATATTCCTTATTCATTATTCCAAACGAATAATCTTCTACAACTGCGGCTGCTGCTCCTAATACAACTTCTCCACCCACATCCGCGGTATACTCCAACTCGTTCGCCATCTGCTTCGCCATGATCGCTTCATTTTCGGCATTCTGGAGCTGGCCTGCCGCCATAAGATCCCACCATGACTGCTCTTTTTCTTCTTTCTTTGGCTTCAACTGTTGGGCCATATAGCTGTCGGAATTCGTTTTCCAGCGTTGTCTTAAATCCGCAGGAATCTGTTGGTATGCGTGTGCCACTTCATTTGCAAGCTGAGCTGCGTGCCGTATATAGGGTACTAAGCCCTCCAATGAAGTGGGTAACCCTAACTCACGCGCACTTGTGAGCACCTTCCCCAGTATCCACTTGCTATAATAGGCATCCCTGGCTTGCTCGTGCTCGTACTGACTGATGAGTCCTTCCAGTGCTAAACCAGCCAAATATTTCAGCGGGTGCAAACCACCTTTGGCACCTCCGCCTCCAGCACGACTCGTTCCTGTGCTGCGAACAGGAATAGCTGCGGTTGCGAGCAGAATCGAACCCGCTGCTATTCCCATAGGTCCGATTAGCGCTGCTGCTCCCATCGCAACTCCCGCCACTACTCCCATCACCGGAATGGAGCCTAACAGCTTGGACACCGTACCCAGCATCGCATCGGCTTTTTTTTGAGCTGCCGGGCTCGTGATCTTCGCGGTCGGGGGCTTTGCTGTGCTGTTGGATGTAGCCTTCGCTGCTGCGGATTGTGCTGCTTCATATGCCTTAATATTCATCAGCGGTGGTTCCGGCACGGGAGGAAGATCCATGACGAACACTGGAGCTTTCACCGTACCCTCTTGATCAATCACCGGGGCTTTGATATCCGTTTCACCATCCAGCACCATGCTGCTGTCTCCGCCTTTGAGATACAATGCACTTCCTGCTTCAAGTGACAGCTCCTGCCCTGCATCCAGCTTCACATGACCGCCTTGAATCTGCACATTTCCCGGACTGCTGACGGTAATGCCACTCCCTTCATGGAGTGTAATGGAAAATGCTCCCGAGGTAGACAGGGTCAGCTCTTGCTCCGACATGTCCACGCCACTTCCTTGGGCATGTCTCCATACTTTGACGTCTGGCTGCCCCGTCGTGTGGCGATGTTGCCGCAGCGAATCCGTCACATACGCTTTATGTTCCCGGCTCGTCGGCAAGTAAAGCTCCACACGCTCCCCGATCTCGGGCATATCATACCAGCCGCTGTGTTCTTCCGCTACATAGCGAGTCGCCACCGGAAACCAGCATGCTTTAGCCGGGTCTTGTTTGGGATCGATATCCAACTGGAGCTGTACAAAGTCTTGCTGTACCTTTAACACACTACCCGTCAATGTAATTCCCGTGGCTTGATCGTTTTCATAACGGGCATAGCGGATATCCTGTTCGGCCTGGAGATCGTAACGAGTGAGCAACAAGCCATCCTCTAACTGTGTCACTGCCCGAACGACGACCAACTCTTTTCCTGATCCAATCGGTAGCGTAATGAGATCCCCTAGCGCCACATAAAGCAAACTTTCGATCACATAAGTCACATACGAGCCTGCGCGTTCTCCCGGCTTTCCCTCATCTAGCCCATGAAACGTTTTCCGTACCCGGTAAAATACATCCCGTTCCACCTTGTACGTTTTGCCTTCCGGCATCCCGAAAAAGACCTTGGGCGACGCTGCGGTCACCTCCGGCACCAGCACCGACCCAAAGCGAGAGGCGAGGCGCTTTAAAAACGCCCAATCCGTCTCCTCATATTGTAAAACAAAAGTGTCCAGTTTGGCATAGTTCGTGACGGTATCAATGGCATCTCCATACTGGTATTTTCGAACCATCGTAGTGACCAGATCGTCATAGGTACGGTGAATATCCTGATAGGACCGCTTTTTCAGCTTGATATCCATCTGTTACGAATGTGAAGCCGCCTCCAGTTCAAAGGTATACACCCCCCGCGTGCAATGCACCGACATACGCGTAACGATCCCATGGAACAATCGTCTTAGCGATTGTCCCTGCTCATCCAATTGGCGGATGACAATCGGTTCCTCCTCCATGTTCTGCCCAATACACGCGGCTCCCTGTTCTTCCGACAGCACGCCGCTCACCATCAAATACGCGTGATCGTTGATGGCTCTTGTCATTTGAAGCTTCTCTATATGTTGAGGCTGAAAAGAACCGTAGAAACGCAGACTTTCATACCCGATTCCGTTTTGCAATACGCTCAAGTGAGTTCATTTCTCCTTTCCGACAGCATAAAGCCGCGAGGTGGTGTCCGAAATATAGCAATCATGAAACAGGCATTAATCCAGCTCCTGCCCGTCATTTTCAATTCGAATATGACCACAATACAGACACTGATGGGTACAGTTCTGTGTCAAGGCAGGTTGGCCCTCAATCCTCATGTCGCTTTTTCCGTTCAGCCACGGCATGGTCAGGACAGGAACACACGGGGCTTTCTTCACACCATAGATGTCCACCATGTCACTGGCTTGCACAGCCGGGTTTAATAGACTGGAGCAGTTTCCAAAAGACTGGATGTTCACACCCGGTACATAATCACCAATGTTCATTTGTGCTTTGTTTTTCACGTAGACCCCATGGCTAAAAGGCCGTTTCAAACGGGTAGGCTGCGTGCCATAACTACAGCTTAAAATTGCTCCCGCCACGACATAGCTCTTTTTCGCACCGGTTCCCGGTTTCACTTGGGCTTCTTCCACCTTGCTCCCTCCTCCTTAGTGCTCCATCTCGATTCGTTGTACTCGAATGCCTGTAAAAGATCGACGCAGCAGACTTTCTGCCACCGACAGATGGATATAGATATGGGGTTCGATCAGTCCCGCAATCCGAAAAACAGGCGATGGGATATCCCCCTGTTTGAGCACCAAATGCTTCAACACATCATTGGGATACCACTCCGTTTGTGCGGACACGCAATCCACTATCGGCGGACGAAGCATCCAGTACACGTCCTGTCTAGCTTGCTGAAAATCAGTGAGAATAGCGGCTTCCCATTCCAGTCCCGGCATATATTTCTCCAATAATGCTTTCAGCCGATCCGACACCAGTGGCATTGGAAATTCCAAAAAATCTGGGTATATCGTGCGTTGATCAGTATGTACAGCCAGAAAAAGAGGATCATCCTGCTGTTTCTGTCCCTGGGTCCCTGTCAGGATGTCTTCTACTTGCAAGGGAGACAGCGCAGCAGGTTCTAGCCGATGTTTTACCCGCTCGTCTACCATCAGTCGAAAATATCTCAATGCAGCCACTCCCTTTTACTAACGGCATCCCTCGCCTGTGCAGACACAGACGGCTCTTTGTATGAAAGGGAAGTCTCAAGAGTTGCCCATTCCAATCCAATGGCCCCTCTACGCTGTGCATCGGTAAAAATGACTCCTTGTACATTGGCGTCCGTAAAATCAGCTCCGATCAAACAAGCCCCTTTAAAGGAGGCGTCTGACACATCTGCTCCAGCAAAGCAGGCATCCGTTAGATCCGCCCCGTTCAAGAACGCTCTTTGTAGTAACGCCTCTTGAAATACGGCTCCTCGCAACTGTGCATCTTGAAAATGGGCCCCTTGCAAGCTCGCCCCTGTGAAATCTACGCCAGCAAAACCCAATGGCTCCCAATCTAAAGAAGCATCTGATCCATATCCGGCGTTACCCATAACGACATCCAATATCGCCCCCTTCATCGAGCATCCGCTAAAATCGGCTCCATGAAGCAAGCTGTATCTCAAGTCTATTCCATTTAGCTGACTTTCCTGCCACACCGTTCCAACCAAGACACAGCCATACAAGCGACTATGTTCCATCTCGATTTGGCGAAAAGCCGTATAGCGGAAATCCAACTGACTATAATCTCCGTCCGATAGCTGGATTTTCTCCAACGCCTGATAGCTGTAGGCATGCTCTTCTTGTTCCTCCAGCCACGACCGGATTTCGTTCGCCTCCATGACTCTGCGATCTTCTTTATACACCGATACAGTGTGGTCCATATATTCCCCCACACGTATCTCGAACGTCTCTTCCCGCTCCAGCTTTTGAAACTCCGGTAAGCACACGGCCTTTTTTATCACCAAACGCATCATATTCACAACGAGCACATGAATATGTACCGCTGCCTCCAGCATGACCTGCTCCCATCCAAGCTCCGGTAGAGAAACATGCTGCTTCTCTACCTCCCTTCGCAATTTTTGCTGCAAATCGGTCCAATAGGAATATGTCCAATTTGTATCCCATTCAAATCGGATCGGTTCAGGATCAAGTACCCATAAAGCGTTCGCTGCCTCCACAAGATAAACAGGCCGCTCCTCCAACCATGTGGTACGTAGCATGGAGTACGTGATATAACCGATCTTTCCTTTTCTTCCTTGAAGCTGCTCTTGCCGAATGTCCCTACAATATCCCCGAAATTCCTCTACACAGGCTTGAATCCGTTGTTCTTGCGTCATCTTGAACTTCATCGCCCAATCTCTGCGGATCAGGAACCACGCCTGATTCAAAATGGCTTGCCGCTGCGGGTCTAGCTCATCTATAGGTCTCTTCATTTGTATTCCTCCACTACCTGAAGCTCTTCATATGTCATATCATCATGCTGCTGCACTACAGCCTAATTCGACTTCACTTCACTGCCCTTCATGTCCGCTGATCCATTCAATTGAATATGACTACCGTTGCAATCCATACGCAGCTCACTGCCTGCGGACAGACTCATCGTTTTCCCTGCCGACAGGCTCAAATTGCCACCCGCCGAGATGCTTACCTGCTTGCTGCTTACGATATGAATACCTTCCTTGTCATCCAGCTTGATAAAAATAGCGCCGTCCTTGCCCGTCACGACCAACTCATCTGGCCCCAAACGAATCTCCTTGCCATGGGGCGTCCGCCATATTTTCATCTGTGGATTGGAGAACTTGTTGTGTCCGCTCCCTCTGCCCGCACGTCGGACCGCACTCCCCGCAATCCCATCTTCTTCACGACTGCCCGGAAAATACAGCGATACGGGGTCTCCTTTTTCCGGCATGACGTACCAGCCTGTGTGACCTCCCGCACTATACACCGTCGAATAGTTGAACCAATGCGCCTTATCTACATCCTGCTTCTCATCGCAATCCAGATGGATTCGCACCTGATCCTGACGCACGTCCACAACCACACCGCTTAACGAGGCTCCCGCCAGCTTTTCCTGATAGTAGCTTTTTTGCCGTAAGCCTTTGTACGAGGCAAGCACATATTGATGCCGCAGCAGCCCTTGCCTCATTTCGGTATAGGCCTCCACTACATATAAGCTGTGTCCCTGAAAGGTCATCTGAGCTCCCAAGTCCAGTACCTCGTCCGTTTCTACCTCATAGAAAATAAAGTCATTTTCCGTCACTTTCGCCTGCTCATTTTCCTGAAAATAACGGAAAGGCAGCATCTGCTTACGCACGGTATAACGAGTATGATCCAGCACGACCTGGGCAGGGCTATCCTCAATGCCAAAATAAAATTTAGGACTGTCAAAACGAGCCACAGGCATCAGGCTCGTATGATACCGGGAGGCCATACGTCTCAAGAACGCCCAGTCCGTCTCCTGATACTGGATAGCAAGCCGTCCGATTTGCTCTCCACCTGTCGCTCCATCAATCACATCCAGCCCTTCGTAGTCCTTGCCGATCTGCTCCAGCATCTGAGGAATGGTCATTTTCGTATATTGAAAAGAACGGGTACGCTGCTGGATATCCATCCGGTAGGTATGGGAAATCGCCTCCACCTCCAGATAGTACACGTCCCGCACGACCTTTACTTCGACCGATAAGGCAATCCCGCTGAACAGCGGCTTACTTTCGCCCGATTCATCCCGCTGGCTCACCTGGATGACGGTGTTCTTTTCCGTCGTTTCCACGTAGCTGTCCTGCATATCCTCGGGGATGATTCCTGTAAAATAAAGCCGGGTATGCTCGTTGATTTTTTTCGTGAGGGTAAGCTGTTCCAGCTCAACCAGCTCGTAGGGATGGATTTGGATATTATCGTAGCCCAGACTCATAGCGAATCGCTCCTTTCTCACATGTGGAATCCGAAGGTAACGGAACAATATGGAGCGATTGCACTGTATTTTCTGCCACAGGCAACCATGCTTCCATGTCCGATTCCATACAGTTAAACGTCCCCATCGTCACCTGTCCCTCATGGACAAACAGCAACATTTCGTTGTACAGATTAACATCCACACCTGCTGCCACAAAACGGATCATCCCAATGGACAGCCCGGAAGGATTCACGATCATTTCCGTACCGATCCAGTTACGAATCGGTTGCACAGACCGCAATACATCCGCCATTTGTTCTACAAACTCGGGAAGCTCGTCCACCTCCAAAGCCGATTCTGTCGGATTAAAGGTGACATTCACCGTGCCGTCCAAAGAGGTATAAATGATCTGCGGACGATGTTCCGAAGGATATTTAAATCGGGCTTGCTCCAGTGGCATCAGGCTAAAAAATTTAGGGATGCTAACCGCCATTTGTCCATCCAAAATCGTTTTCCATTCCAACGGGATCAGCTCATCCCCCATCCGCAGCACCCTGTTTTGTTCAGCAATGGAGTTGTCCTGATCGGGTACATCAGCTTGAAATCGATTCGTATTTTCGTTATTAGATGCTGCATCATGATTAAACTTATTTTTGAGACTTAGGATATGCTCGTCCATATAGTTCATAGAGGTAGTCCCTTCTTCTTCAAAAGATGAGAGTTTACTTCAAAATACGAAAGTAAGAGGGGATATTTAACAATAGCCCATCTTATGTATGTATCGGCCAGAATAGAGATTATGTTTACAGAAAGAACCATCACATGCGTTATTTTCAATGTATATTTCTGAAATTAATATGGAAAAGAGGATGAATAGGAACGGACTAACGATCAAACTAAATCCGTCTTAGCCAAGAAAGAAATCATCATGTAGAGCACACACCAGATGCTCCTTTTCTTTATAAGGGCAAATAATCACCCCTTTTGAACCTAAAAAAACGACGGTATCGACGAAAGCGTCATTCTACGCCAACGTCGATACCGTCGCTATTTTTCTATAGAAATGGAGTCAATACCATGTCAACCTGCTTGCCAAGCCTTCTTTCTATCTGCTCTATTCCCCTTCAAATTCAGCTTGTACAAATGAAAGGTCAATACCAAATGATTTGTATCCAGTGCATAAAATTTATAAGCCGAGTTTGTAGACATAATGTCTACAAGTACTAGTACAATTTGGCCCTTAATAATTTCGTGTCTACATTTGGTCTACATTCTAACTCCATAAAAAGCAAAAACCCGCTCAGTGAGCGGGCTTTTTAGATGGAGGCGAGGGGAGTCGAACCCCTGTCCGAAGATAACGACACATAAGCTTCTACGGGTGTAGTGACAGTTTTGATGTCACCCTAGAAACTCCCTGTCACCGGATTCCCTTCGGGTCAGCCTGATTGTCTTCTTCAGCTCACCGCAGGCGGAGATGAGACAGCGTATTCCACTATTTGTTAGCCCCTATCCCAGTCACATGGACGATGCTGGGTAGAAGCACGCACACAGTTTCTTAGGCTGCGAAAGCGTAGTTGTTTTGTTGTTTGCCGTTTAATAGGCTTTAGCGTTGATGAAGCGGACGCGTCCCCACTACCCGCTACCCATGCTCGAACTATCCCCGTCGAATCCATAAACGCCCCCTTATTATAAAAGGGCTCCACGGATAAATCCGGAAATACCGGAGCATAAGCATGCATGATACTATATCGGAAGCTGAATCCTGAGATTCAACAGTCGAACAAACTCAGAAGTACAAAAACATTAAAACTTACTACTTCATTAGTATACCATATTACACTTCATAACGAAACGGAATGAAGCCATTAAAGCTCTATAAAATAGCACCATTACAGGAATAAGTAGCTTATTCACGTAATTTGTACCATGCCTAATAATACAAGTAACAATGAATTAGCTCCTAAAAAACCAACTCAATTATCCCAATCAAACACGCGCTGGCTTCACTTCGTCTGCCCACTCAAGCTACGTTATCTCGCAATTTTCTGCTTCTCACGCAAAACGCGTTGGATATCACGCTGAGCATCGCGTTTAGCCGCAGCATCACGTTTGTCGTACTGCTTTTTACCTCTACCGAGTCCAAGTAACAGCTTGGCATAGCCGTTGCGAACATAAATCTTTAACGGCACAATCGTGTAGCCTTCCTGTTTGGACAGACCAATAAGCTTACGAATCTGCTCTTTGTGCAGCAGCAGCTTACGTGTACGCGTCGGATCGGTCGGATTGTTACGATTGCCTTGTTCAAAAGGACTAATATGCATGTTGTGGATGTGAATTTCAGCATTACGAATGGTAGCAAACGCATCACTGATATTAGAGCGACCATTGCGCAAAGACTTAATTTCCGTTCCCGTTAGCACCATGCCCGCCTCGTAGGTGTCCTCGATAAAATAGTCATGGGAAGCTTTTTTGTTCTGGGCGAGCACTTTCCCGTCTGCCTTCTTACCCATGAATACCACTCCTTGTTCCTAATGTAATCTATTTCGTAAAAAGAAAGCTCCAGCCCGTTCACTAAATAACTGAAAATGAGCGGCTTAGAAATATATTGTAACAAAATTCAGACGGTAAAAGCAAGAAAGGTCAAGTCTTTAAAACGAAGCGGCCTCCGTCCAAAACATCAGACAGAAACCGCCGCAAACCCAAGCCCCCGACCAGCTTAATACACTGACTCAAAAGGTCCATCCATCTTACAAGCAAGCTACCGTTACTCACTTTTTCTTTTTCCGTACAAACCCAGCGGTGCTATTACCGCCACCACCACTACCTTTGCTCTTCCGTTTACGACGTACAGCACCGTCCCCGCTTGGGCTGGCATCACTGCCTGGTGTAGCTGCTCCGCCGATAAAAATACCACTGGCTGACGTCTTCTTCTTACGTTTACCCGCACCTGATGCTGGCGAGTTGTAACCGCCCTTGCCGCTGCCAAAACCGAAACCGCTGGCTGAGCCCGCTCCTGCTCCGTTTCCGCCGCTACGGCCCGTACGACCTGCGGTACTAATACCCCCGCCGCCTACGCCTGAACCAGCCTCTTTAGGCTTCCCGGCAGCATCACGGCCGCCTTTACGCTCTCTGCCAGCCTTGTCCTTGCCGCCCTTACGGTCGCGCCCCTCATGGGGCTTTCCTTTACCTCGGCCCTCACCGCCACGCGTAAAGCCAGCGCCCGGCTTTGAACCACCCGTGCGCTCACGGCGTTGCTGCTGCTTCATATCGACCAGTTCAAAATCAATCGTGTAATCTTCCATATTCACGCGCGCGACGCGAACCTTAACCTCATCTCCGATGCGAAACACCTTGGAGGTACGTTCACCGATCAACGCCATATGCTGCTCGTCAAAATGATAATAGTCGTCCGTAAGCGCACTCAGACGCGTCAGGCCCTCCACCGTATTGTCCAGCTCAATGAACATACCAAAGCTGGTTACGCTGCTGATAATCCCCTCGAATTCTTCGCCGACCTTGTCCAGCATGTATTCAGCCTTTTTCATTTGCTCCGTATCACGCTCTGCATCCACAGCCACACGTTCCCGCTCGGAAGATTGCTGCGCAATATCTGGCATCCGTGCAGTCAAATACTCCTGGCGCTCGGCCGTTAAAGCCCCGCCATTCTCCAATACCTCACGAATGACACGATGAATCACCAAGTCAGGATAACGACGAATCGGCGATGTAAAATGAGAATAATACTCCGCAGCCAGTCCAAAATGTCCTGTCGACTCCGCATCGTACTTTGCCTGCTTCATCGAACGTAGCATCATGGTGCTAAGCACCGTCTGCTCCTTCGTGCCCTGGATATCTTCCAGCAACGTTTGCAGCGCACGCGGGTGAATAGAATTTCCCCGACCTTTGATCTGATGTCCAAAATTGGCAGCAAAAGCCATAAAGTTTTGCAGCTTTTCCGGGTCCGGGTCCTCATGGATCCGATACAGGAACGGCACTTTGAGCCAGTGAAAATGCTCGGCTACCGTCTCATTGGCTGCCAGCATGAACTCTTCAATGATCTGCTCGGCAATGGTGCGCTCTCTTTTAACAATATCCACGGCCTTGCCTTCATCATTCACAATCACTTTTGCTTCATCAAAATCAAAATCAACCGCGCCCCGGCGCATCCGGTTAGCTCGCAGCTTCAACGCCAGTTCCTTCATCGTGCGGAAGTCTTCCACCAGATCCTTGTACCGTTCCATCAGTTCAGCATCTTCCTCTTCGAGGATTTTGCGAACGTTGGTGTACGTCATTCGTTCCTTCGTTTTAATGACACTGGTGAAAACATCATGCTTCACGACCTTCATATGCTCATTGAATTCCATCTCGCAGGACAAAGTCAGCCGATCCACCTGCGGATTCAAGGAACAAATGCCGTTGGAAAGCCGATGCGGAAGCATAGGAATAACACGGTCGACCAAATACACGCTACAACCGCGGTTATATGCCTCCTGATCCAGCTTGGAGTTCTCACGCACATAATACCCTACGTCGGCAATATGAACGCCCAGACGGTAGTTACCGTTTGGCAGACGCTCTACATTAACCGCATCATCCAGATCCTTGGCATCCTCGCCATCAATCGTAACAATCGTTTTATCGCGCAGATCGCGCCGCCCCTGACGTACAATTTCCTCTTCGGTAATCGCATCGGGAGCCTTCTCTGCTTCCTCTGTCACCTCATCGGGAAAAGCTTCCGGTAGCTGATGCTTGCGAATGACTGACAAAATATCGACGCCCGGATCATCCTTGTGACCCAGCACCTCCAACACTTCGCCTTCCGCCGCAGCTCGTCCTTCCGGATAGCTCACAATACGCACAACGACCTTTTGACCGTTTACGGCTCCGTTGGAGCTGGCTTTTGGAATAAAAATATCCTTGTTAATCCGCTTATCATCCGGCAAAACAAAACCGTATGCTTCGTGGCTCTGGAACACGCCTACCACCTGAAGCACTGCGCGCTTCACGATCCGCACGACTTCGCCTTCCAAACGGCCACCCGAAGGTCCCTTCGACGTCACTCTTACCAGTACCGTGTCTCCATTCATTGCACTCTTCAAGTCGTTAGCATGAATGTACACATCCGGGTGCTCCCGGTCTTCCGGGATCAGAAAAGCAAATCCCTTGGCATGAGCCTGCAAACGTCCGCGCTGCAAATCCATCCGTTCCGGCACACCATAGCGATTCGTGCGGGTCAGCAGAATTTTACCGTCTTCCTCCAGCGCGTTCAAAAGCTTAAGGAATTCGCGAAAATCCGCCGCGTCCTTAATTTCAAAATGCTGCTCAAGCTCTTGGTAAGTCATAGGTTTGTATGCGGTCTCGCGCATAAAATCAAGTAATTGTTGCTCTGTTATCATAATATCGTCCACCTCGGGTGACCTTTAATTTTCAGTAATAATCCGCATGTTCCTTGTTCCTGATACAAGGCTCTTCATATACTCATACCCTAGTATACACGAATTTAATCGACGGCATCCCTGCCTGTCTAAAATCCAAAAAAAGCCCCCGTTTCCCGTGAAACGAAGGCTTAAGGTTATTATTTAGCTTATTTCGCAAAAAATGCAACCAAAACGGAAACGATCATAAAGCACGCACCCAAAACAGCAGTCACGCGCTGCAAAATCAAATCCATACCGCGAGCTTTTGTCTTGCCGAACAGATGCTCAGCACCGCCAGAGATGGCACCGGACAAACCTGCACTTTTCCCCTTTTGCAGTAAAACAACCGCAATAACAGCAATCGAGAATACAACGAGCAGCACTTTCAAAAAGATTTCCATGAAAAATCCCACCTCCTGAGCTAATACATCTGTTTTGCAAAACAACACAGCCCTTTTTATGAAAACATGATCATATCATGTTATGAATAGCCGGAAATTAACGCAAAACACTATTTTCATTCTACCACAGCTTCCAGTAGATAACAACCAGCTATACCGAGCCACTTCATTAAGCCTTGCAAAAGAGTATAACCGACATCACATAAGAAAAAACAAAAAAACAGACCTGCTCACGTTAGCGAACAGGTCTGTTTTGTAATTACGTAAATGGCTTTGAGCGCTCAGACTCCGTGTTCTTGAATCACAGCTGCCTGGCACCGTCAGCATCATTGCGCAATATTATTTTTTCAGGTTGTAGAAAGATTTCAGGCCGTGGTATTGAGCCAGTTCACCCAGTTGATCCTCAATGCGGAGCAATTGGTTGTACTTCGCGATACGGTCAGTACGGGAAGGCGCACCTGTTTTAATTTGGCCTGCATTTGTTGCAACAGCGATATCAGCAATTGTGCTGTCTTCGGATTCACCGGAACGGTGAGAGATTACAGCTGTGTATCCTGCACGTTTAGCCAACTCGATAGCATCAAATGTTTCAGTCAGCGTACCGATTTGGTTTACTTTGATCAGGATGGAGTTACCGATGTTTTCTTCGATACCTTTACCCAGACGCTCTGTATTTGTTACGAACAGGTCGTCACCAACCAATTGGATTTTGTTGCCCAGTTTTTCAGTGAGCAATTTCCAACCTTCCCAGTCATCTTCGGAGCAACCATCTTCGATGGTGATGATTGGGTATTTGTCAACCCAAGAAGCAAGCAGGTCGACGAACTCAGCAGAAGTGAAGGATTTACCTTCGCCTTCCAATGTGTATTTTCCATCTTTGTAGAACTCAGTGGAAGCAACGTCCATACCGAGGAATACGTCAACGCCTGGTTTGTAACCGGCTTTTTCGATCGCTTCGATAATAGTGGACAGAGCTTCTTCATTGGATTTGAAGTTAGGAGCAAAACCGCCTTCATCACCAACAGCTGTGTTCAAACCTTTGGAATTCAGTACGGATTTCAGGTTGTGGAAGATTTCCGCGCCAACACGCAGAGCTTCTTTGAAAGTAGGAGCGCCTACAGGCAGAACCATGAACTCTTGTACGTCAACGTTGTTGTCGGCATGAGCGCCACCGTTAACGATGTTCATCATTGGCACTGGCAATTGTTTAGCATTGAATCCGCCCAGGTAAGTGTACAGTGGCAGACCCAGAGCTTCAGCAGCAGCGCGAGCTACAGCCATGGATACCGCCAGAATCGCGTTTGCACCCAGTTTACCTTTGTTATGTGTACCATCCAATTTGATCATCAATGTGTCGATTTCCACTTGGTTTACAGCATCCAAGCCGATAACTTCAGGAGCGATGATTTCGTTCACGTTTTTAACAGCTTGCAGAACGCCTTTACCCAGGTAGCGGGATTTGTCGTTATCGCGAAGCTCTACAGCTTCGTGAGCACCAGTAGAGGCACCGGAAGGAACGATGGCACTACCGATAGCACCGGATTCCAGATATACTTCAACTTCAACAGTAGGGTTACCACGGGAGTCCAGGACTTCGCGAGCGTACACGTCAGAAATAATAGTCATTTGTACTTAATCTCCTTTGTCGATCATGATTTATTGGTCGAGCCTATACTTATTAAATCAAGCTTACTTGCGGGATGCAATCATAGATTTTCCTGTCATTTCCGCAGGCTGCGGAAGCTGCATCAAATCCAGAAGCGTCGGAGCTACGTCAGCCAGTATTCCATGCTCACGCAAAACGATATTTTCGTCAGTCAAAATGAACGGAACCGGATTGGTAGTGTGAGCTGTGAACGGACGTCCCTGCTCGTCAATTTCCATATCCGCGTTACCATGGTCGGCAATGATGATAACAACGCCGCCTTTGGCTTTAACCGCATCTACAACACGTCCAACACATTCATCCGTCGTCTCTACCGCCTTGATCGTTGGCTCCAGCATGCCGGAGTGTCCAACCATATCCGGATTGGCAAAGTTCAGGATAATCGCATCATGCTTGTCGGCTTCGATCTCCTTAACAGCAGCATCCGCAACCTCGTACGCGCTCATTTCAGGCTGCAAGTCATATGTAGCCACTTTAGGCGAGTTAATCAAAATACGAGTTTCGCCAGGCAGTTCTACATCACGACCGCCACTGAAAAAGAAGGTAACGTGCGGATATTTTTCGGTCTCGGCAATACGCAATTGCTTTTTATTGTTTTGCACCAATACTTCACCAAATGTGTTATCCAGGTTTTTCGGTTCGTAGGCTACAAAGCCTTCAACCGTTTCACTGAACAATGTCAGGCAAACAAAGTGCAAATCTTTTGGCAATTTCGGTCCACGATCAAAGCCACGGAAATCCTTATTCGTAAATACCTGAGACAATTGAATCGCACGGTCAGGACGGAAATTCAGGAAGATTACTGAGTCATTGCTTTCGACCAGCCCTACAGGGCTTCCGTCAGCCTTCACAATAACCGTCGGCTCCACAAATTCGTCGAACACCGATTTTTCATACGATTCTTTCAACGCTTCCATTGGATCTGTATATTGAGGACCTTCGCCGTACACGATTGCACGGTAAGATTTCTCTACACGCTCCCAACGTTTGTCGCGGTCCATGGCATAATAGCGTCCTTGTACAGTCGCGATTTTACCAATACCCACTTCCTGAATTTTGGCGATCAGCTGCTGCATGAAGTCCACGCCGCTGTCAGACATAACATCGCGTCCATCCATAAATGCATGAATGTATACTTCTGTTAAACCTTCTTTTTTCGCCAAATCGAGCATAGCAAACAGATGGCTAATATGGCTATGCACGCCACCATCGGACAAAAGTCCGTACAGATGAAGCTTCGTGTTGTTCTTCTTGGCATGCTGTACTGCTTTAAGCAAAGTTTCATTCTGGAAGAACTCGCCTTCGCGAATGGACTTCGAAATGCGGGTCAAACTCTGATATACAATCCGGCCAGCGCCGATGTTCAGGTGACCTACTTCGGAGTTACCCATTTGCCCTTCCGGCAGACCCACCGCTTCACCAGACGCTGTAAGCGTTGAATGAGGGTATTGTCTTAAGTATTGGTCGTAGTTCGGCTTGTTCGCCTGTGCAACCGCATTGCCTTCCACAGTTTCGCGCAGTCCGAATCCATCCATAATAATTAAGGCTACCGGTTTTGGTACTGTCATCTTACTTCGCCCCCTCAACAAGCGCGATGTAAGACGCTGGTTGAAGACTAGCGCCACCTACAAGTGCGCCGTCGATGTCGCTTTGGCCCAGATATTCAGCCACATTTTCAGGTTTCACGCTGCCACCGTACTGAATCCGTACAGCATTTGCTGTATTTTCATCGTACAGTTCGTTCAGAAGACTGCGGATGTAGGAAATTACTTCATTCGCATCCTGCGAAGTGGAGGATTTACCTGTTCCGATTGCCCAGATTGGCTCATAAGCAACAACCACTTGTGCAGCCTGATCTTTAGCCAAACCAGCAAAAGCTGCTACAGTTTGCACTTTTACAACCTCTTTGGTTTGACCCGCTTCACGGTCTTCCAGCTTTTCGCCTACACATACGATCGGAGTCAGGCCGTGGCGGAATGCCGCATGAACCTTTTTGTTCACCGTTTCGTCTGTTTCGTTAAAATATTCACGACGCTCGGAGTGTCCGATCACAACGTAGTCTACGCCCAGATCTTTCAGCATCCCGCCGCTGATTTCACCTGTAAATGCGCCGTCTTCTGCAAAGTGCAGGTTTTGTGCGCCGATTTTGATAGATGTACCTTTTACTGCTTCAACCAGAGCAGGAAGATTCGTAAATGGTGCGCAAATCACGCTTTCCACTCCTGCAACCTCTGCTTTGCCTTTGATCTCTTCGATGAAAGTTTTAGCTTCTGGTACGGTTTTAAACATCTTCCAGTTACCCGCGATAATCGGTGTTCTCAATGGTTTCAACTCCTAACTATTAGGTGCCCTAAAGCATTTATTATACGCAGTACGTTTGATTACTTATCGTTGAGTGCAACAACACCCGGAAGTGCTTTGCCTTCCATAAATTCAAGGGATGCGCCGCCGCCAGTAGAGATATGATCCATTTTGTCAGCCAGATGGAACTTCTCAGCCGCTGCCGCAGAATCACCGCCACCAATGATGGTGTATGCTTCTGTTGTTGCGCAAGCTTCCGCTACTTCACGCGTACCGCCAGCGAAAGGCTCCATTTCAAATACACCCATTGGTCCATTCCAAACAACCAATTTGGAGTTTTTGATAACATCTGCATAGATTTTACGTGTTTTCGGTCCGATATCCACGCCTTCCCAATCTGCAGGAATACCGTCGATGTCCACAATGTTCGTGTTCGCTGTAGCGCTGAAATCGTCAGAAATAACGATATCTACCGGAAGGTAGAAGTTTTTGCCGAGTTTCTTCGCTTTTTCGATAAATCCAAGAGCTACGTCCAGTTTAGATTCATCCAGTAGGGATTGACCCACTTCATGACCTTGAGCTTTAAAAAATGTATAAGCCAAACCGCCGCCAATGATTACGTTATCTGCAATGTTCAGCAGATTGTCAATCACGTCGATTTTGTCTTTTACTTTGGAACCGCCGATAATGGCTGTAAAAGGACGATCTGGGTTTGAAAGAGCTTTACCGATTACAGATAATTCTTTCTCCATCAACAAGCCGGAAACAGCCGGAAGAAGATGCGCGATACCTTCTGTGGAAGCATGAGCACGGTGCGCTGCACCAAATGCGTCATTCACGAAAATGTCAGCCAGCTCAGCAAATTGCTTCGCCAATTCAGGATCATTTTTCTCTTCTCCTGAATAGAAACGTACATTTTCAAGTAACAGCACGTCGCCGTTTTGCAGTTCAGCCACTTTCGCTTTAACAGCCTCACCAACTGCTTCGTCCACTTTAACAACAGGCTTTTTGAGCAGTTCAGACAAACGCACGCCAGCAGGAGTCAGACGCATGGATTCAACAACCTGACCTTTTGGACGTCCAAAGTGACTCGCCAAAATAACTTTTGCACCTTTTTCAATCAGGTAGTTAATCGTTGGCAAGGTTTCACGAATACGCTTGTCATCCGTAATTTTACCGTCCTCAACCGGAACGTTAAAATCTACACGAACAAACACCCGTTTTCCATTCAGTTCTATATCACGTACGCTCTTTTTGTTCATCTCCATATTCCTCCGCACCCTTTTAATTTTACGAAACAGGAATTTAAGGCACATTTTGATATATAAAGAGCGGAAACAATAACTGCTGTTTCCGCTCTATGATGTTGCGCGATAAGACTGTTCTTACTTAGCCAATTTAGCGAAGTATTCCAACGTACGGATCAATTGTGCTGTGTAGGACATTTCGTTGTCGTACCAAGCTACAGTTTTCACCAGTTGTTTGTCGCCAACAGTCAGGACTTTAGTTTGAGTTGCGTCAAACAAAGAACCGAAAGTGATACCTTTGATGTCGGAAGAAACGATTTGATCTTCAGTGTAGCCGTAAGTTTCAGCATCGGAAGCTTCTTTCATCGCAGCGTTGATTTCTTCAACAGTTACGTTTTTCTCCAGAACAGTTACCAGTTCAGTCAGGGAACCAGTTGCTACTGGTACACGTTGAGCCGCGCCATCCAGTTTACCCTTCAGTTCAGGAATTACCAGACCGATGGCTTTAGCAGCACCAGTTGTGTTAGGAATGATGTTTTCAGCTGCTGCGCGAGCACGACGGAAGTCACCTTTAGCATGTGGAGCATCCAAAGTGTTTTGGTCGCCAGTGTAAGCATGAATTGTAGTCATCAGGCCTTCAACGATACCAAATTTGTCTTGCAGTGTTTTAGCCATAGGAGCCAGGCAGTTCGTTGTGCAAGAAGCACCGGAGATTACAGTTTCAGTACCGTCCAGAATTTCATGGTTTACGTTGTAAACGACAGTTTTCATGTCGCCAGTAGCTGGAGCGGAGATAACAACTTTTTTAGCGCCGCCTTTCAAATGTTTCTCAGCAGCTTCTTTAGTTGTGAAGAAACCTGTGCATTCCAGAACGATATCTACGCCCAGGTCTCCCCAAGGCAGTTCTTCAGGGTTGCGGTTAGCCAAAACTTTAACTTCTTTACCGTTTACTTTGAAGAAGCCATCGTGTACTTCTACTTCTCCTTGGAAAGTACCTTGTGTTGTATCATATTTCAACAGATGTGCCAGCATTTTGGAATCTGTCAAGTCATTAATTGCTACTACTTCAATACCTTCCACGTTTTGAATCCGGCGGAAAGCAAGGCGTCCAATACGTCCGAAACCGTTAATACCAACTTTAACTGTCATGAGTGAGTTCCTCCCAAAGTTCGTTTAGTTTATATATTCAAGACAGACCCGAAAGCCCGTCAAGACAACACAATTCATAAATCCGTATTAACCATTCAAATAATGGCTTACAATTTCAGCAGCAGCGCCTTCGTCGGTGACAAGAATATCTTCCTGCCCGAAACGCAGCACTGCATGAATAGCGGCCGCCTTGCTCTTACCTCCAGCTACGCCTAGAACCGTCTCGGTACGCCTGATATCCTCCAAACGGAGTCCAAGCGTCAGCATTTTGTGAACAACGACGCCGTCTTCGTTAAAATAATAGCCAAACGATTCGGCAACCGCGCCCTCACTGCTGATCTGGGCAAAGGTTTCGGGGTCAAGCTTGCGTCTGCGTGCCATCGCTATAGCGTTGCCTATCCCGTGAATGATGATCCGACTCTCTCGAATCAGGCTCAAAATATCCTGAATATTCGTATCTTCAAGCAGGGAGTTGTAAGCATGATTGCTGAGCAAATCCGGTACATGGAGCAGACGGTATTGTGAGCCGACCTTACGAGCCATTGTGGAAGCAATTGTGTTCGCCTGCATTTCCATGCTTTCTCCCAAACCCCCACGTGCCGGTACGAACCATCCGCCCTTAAGTGGGCCATTAGCAGGTAGTGTCAGTTGGTCCGCCACGTCGGCAATCGTCGTGCCACCTGTTACGGCGACCACATCCTCGTCGTCCATAACGCCCAGCAGCGCTTTTGCCCCAGCACGGCCCAGCTCCTGCTTCGTTAAAGGAGAAGCATCCGAATCCCCCGGAACGACAACCACCTTCCTCAAACCATAGGCTTGGCGAATCTGATCCTCCAATTGGGACAGGCCGAACAAGTTGTTCGCAATCGGCTCCAGCTGTTCCAGCAGATCCAGTCCTGCTTTGCTCACCTTCATGCCCACACTCTCAATCTCAATCAGCCCTTGGGCTTTAAGAAGATCGGTTTCGGCGCGCAACACGCGCTCGGTCATGTTTAGTGAAGCCGCCAGCGTTCTGCGTCCAATAACATCGGACAGCATAATCTGATGCAGGATTGTGTACCTTTTTTTCAAAACATCCATGAGGTCGGGCAGAAGCTGCTTCTGTATTTCTAATATCTTTCGCATGCTTTCCACTCCCGCACACTTCTAAGTTCTGTCTCTAATGCTATATCACTAACTGGTCTTAAAACGTCCCGGGTTAACTTTTTAAGTCCCACGTATATCTTAACCAATATTTGCTCTACATGCAAGTCTATCTGAACCTATATTTCTCAACTTTTTATGTGAATATGCGCACGTAATAAAAGCTTGCAATTCAATGCCGTATATCATATAATCATCTTTGTTTCCAATTAGCTGTGCGCCCGTGGTCCAACGGATATGACGTAGGCCTCCGGAGCCTGAGATCGAGGTTCGATTCCTCGCGGGCGCGCCATTTTTATGAATGTTTAAATGCTTCTATATACTATTTTAACCAACTAGAGCGCAGAGGGCTCTTTTTTTTGACCATTAGTTTGACTTTCTTTGACTTTTTGTTTGAAATTGTTTATCATGTGGTTAATACGGTAACAGTTTATAAATAGGGACGTGTAATCGGCATGTCCACCAAATCCATTAACGATATTAAAGGGAGGTTTTTTGACGTGAGCTATGTTCCTATGGTAGTAGAACAAAGTAACCGCGGCGAACGCGCCTATGACATTTATTCCAGACTGTTGAAGGATCGCATTATTTTGTTGGGCTCGGACGTCAATGACGTTGTAGCCAACTCTATTATTGCGCAAATGCTGTTTTTGGCTGCCGAAGATCCTGAAAAAGACATTCACTTGTATGTTAACAGCCCTGGCGGTTCGATCACAGCCGGTATGGCCATTTTCGATACGATGCAATATATTAAACCTGACGTGTCTACGATTTGTGTAGGTATGGCGGCTTCCATGGGTGCGTTCTTGCTGAACGCAGGTGCCAAGGGCAAACGTTTTGCTTTGCCAAACAGCGAGATTATGATTCACCAACCGCTGGGTGGCGCGCAAGGTCAAGCAACGGATATTGAAATCCGCGCCCGCCGCATTCTGAAAATGCGCGACAAATTGAACCGCATTCTCGCAGATCGCACAGGCCAACCACTGGAGCGCATTGAAAAAGACACCGACCGTGACTATTTCATGTCCGCAGATGATGCCAAGGAATACGGTATTATTGATAAAGTGCTAACTAGCTCCTCTCCAGAAGGTGTATAAGAGAACGAATTATTGTCTCTGAATAGCTGGTAAACCAAAAAAGCTGCCTACCGGATAATTGTTTCCGGTAGGCAGCTTTTTTTGGGTTTACTGTTCTTTTGGGTATAAATAATCCAAATGATTCATCTGTACTACTCATTCTGTCCAGCAAAAGGCTTGCTGCCTTGAGGCAACAATTGACCAAACGAATAAGTGAACTCAGGAATACCATACGCATAAGGCCCATACTCATACAAGTCAAACACAATCGTCACACCGCTATTCGTTACATAAAAATTTGGATTAGCCGCAATATCCTTGAAGCCACCAAAGCCGCCTTCATTCACCATTGGACCATTAATTTTTTTCTTCAGGTCGCTATTAAGAAACTGTTTGTAATTAGGATTGGCCTTCAGCACGTCAGACAATTGCAGCAATTTCCCATCAGCGAGTGAGAACGTATATCCTTTACGGGCCGTCATACCATGAGCACCAGCCGTATCGGAGTAATCCTCCATAATGATGCTCAAAATCCCTTGTTGGTTATGGGCAATAGCAAAATCATTACTGAAAGTATACGGTCTTTCTACTGTAGGTTCACCCTCTGCTACTTGCTTTTTGCCTGCTGCCAGTACTCCCTCCGCTTGCTTTTTGAGCACACTATTAATGGCCTGCTGAGCTTCAGGGTTTAGCTGGCCACCGCTGATTTGCGGGTACTTAACCTTGTAGGAAACCTTTGCATCACTCGAAGCCGGAAGAGATTGGGACGTAATCGTGATCGGATTTAGCTTGCTTTTACTCAATGTTACTGTTTTCTGAGCTGCATTCCACTGAGCATCGATACCCAGATAGTCTTTCAGCAGACTCATAGGAATGTACAGCTTCCCGGCGATCTGTTTGGCGATCATACTACGCGTGCTGATTCCGTTAACATTGACATAGGTATACGAGGAAGAGGACATGACGAAAAGCTTGTTGTACCCACTACCTACGGTATAAGTCGCTGTTTTGGCATCATAACTCACCGGAATCCCTAGGCTGTCCCGCAATGCTGCTACGGGAATCAATGTGCTTCCGTTCACCCGAATCCCTTTGGTGGCCAACGCTTTACCATTCCATTGGATAGAAACACCTGGTTGCTGTGCTGTAGTCTGTTGTTTGGATGAAGCTGCCTCGATATAGGAAACAGGAACAACTGCGACTCCTACTAAAATTCCCGCTGCCAGCAGTGCGGAGCCCCATTTTTTTGTATGCTTGTTCATATGAAGTATTCCTCCTGTTGTAGATGTGTACTGTGTATTGATTACTTTACTTATTATATCTATACCCCAATGTTCGTTGTTTACAATCTGTACACTCTCCGATTTCAATCTGTACATCTAGGGGGCCCAGCTATTACAGACTCATTACAAAATAGTTTCGACATATAAAAAAGCCAGCAAGTCATCCTGCAAATAAAGCAGGACGCTCGTGGCTTCGTTATAATCTGTACGTTAGTTCAATTCGTATTGTGCCGATACTTGGACCTTCACAGTCACTTGACCGGATTGTATTTCTGTTCCGCCGCTTGTATCCAAGAGCGCTTTACTCATAGCAGCCTCACGTTGTGTGAAGATTTGGGCATCTCCCCCATCTACCGTTACGTTCAGGAGAGTTCCAAGCCCTCGTTTGGTTGCCTTCGCTACAGCATTCGCTTTGGATTGAGCATTTCCCAACGCCTTTGCAATCGCTTCTTCTTCATAAGCTGAAGAGTTCTCTACTGAAAAACGTACGTTATCCACGTTGTTCGCTCCGGACTGTGTGGCCCCATCCAGCAATTGACCGATTTTATCCAAATCACGGTATTTAACGGAAAGTGTATGGTTGGCAATATAGCCTTTAAGCTTCTGTCCAGTTTTTTCGTCGTAGGTATAGTTAGGCTGCACGTAGAACTGGCTCGTCTGAATGTCGTCCGCACTGATGCTCCACTTTTCTTTCAGCAGTTGTGTGACCTTACTTATTTTAGCGGCGTTGGCTTTTTGGGCAGCGGCTGCTGTATTTCCTTCAGATTGTACGCCGATGGATAGATAGGCAATATCGGGTTTAACCAATACTTCCCCGCTGCCACTCACATTAATCACACTGCTTACCGTCGTAGATGCTGACGCGGCATAGGCGCGATCTGCTCCTGTCCATAATCCTACCGCTACTACTCCTGCCAATAATGCTCCTGCCAGAACTGCTGTATTTGCAGCTTTTGTCCAATGTTTCATCATATTCGCCCTCTTTTCTTGATGATGTGTGTACCTTCCAGACGGAAACAAAGGGAAAAGGTTGCAGTTAGGCACCATATTTCCGAACAGAGTACCACCACAGGATGTAAATTACTTGTAGCTTGGGCCAAACACAGCGGCGGTATTCAAAGAGACCCCCATTGGAGCAGCCCAGCGGGGGATTGACCACTCTGTTTTTCCGGATACAAAAAAAGCCCCCAAAGGGGCTTTTCACTAAGAGCATTTACCATATCACAAAGCAGATGTTTGTTTATTGATTTTCCAGCTCTACCTTACTAACCAGACTTACTAAAGCGTTTACAGCCTGCTCGGCGTCCGCACCTTCAGCACTAATGTTAATTTCAGTACCTGTACTGATGGCAAGGCTCATAATACCCATAATACTCTTGGCATTAACCTTTTTGTCTTCTTTTTCCACAAAAATCTCAGATGAATATTTATTCGCTTCCTGTACGAACAACGCAGCAGGTCTGGCGTGCAGTCCTGTTTTCAAGCGTACGACTACCGGATGTTTTGACATGTCAGCTTACCCCCTCATCAAATAAATCTGGACACTACTTACTCCATTTTATTTATCACATTATAACATTAACCCGGGACAGACACTAGAAAAAAAACTAAAAAAACCGGGGCAGAAGCCCCACAGACATTCCTTTTATGGAATCAGGCCATTTTCTCCCCTGATTTTGTCAGCCATCTCGTCAATTTTGCGAAGACGATGATTTACACCCGATTTACTCACGACCCCTTTGAGCATTTCCCCGACTTCTTTCAAATTCAAATCAGGATGAGCGAGACGTATTTCCGCCACCTCCCGCAGCTTATCTGGCAGCGTATCCAGCCCGACTTCCCTCTCCAGCAACTTGATATTCTCAATTTGCCGGACAGCAGCTCCAATCGTCTTGTTCAGATTAGCCGTTTCGCAATTAACAATCCGGTTCACGGAATTTCGCATATCGCGCATGATGCGGACATCCTCGAATTTGAACAAAGCCTGATGCGCGCCAATGATGCTGAGTAGCTCAATGATCTTTTCGCCTTCCTTGATGTAGAGAATAAAGCCTTTTTTTCGCTCAATGCAGCGGGCATTCAGATGAAACTCATTCGCCAGATCGACCAGCGCCTGGCAATGCTCCTCATACATCGAGGAAATCTCCAGATGGTAAGACGATCCCTCCGGATTGTTCACAGAGCCACCTGCCATAAAAGCGCCACGCAAATAAGCCCGCTTACAACAGTTTTTCCGAATGATATCCCGATTAATCCCGTCCGTGAACATGAACCCCTCTGATACGATGTAAAGATCCTTCAACAGCTCTTGTACACCGCTTGGAATGCGGACAATGTACACGTTATTTTTTTTCAGGCGCATTTTTTTCCGTACAAGCAGCTCAATATGAACTTGAAAATGCTTTTTGATCAAGGAGTAAATCCGCCTTGCAATCGCGGCATTTTCTGTGGACACGTCCAATATCACCCTTTTGTTGGACAGTTGTACGGACCCGAGCATACGTATGAGCGCAGATAGTTCCGCTTTTTCACAGCAGGGCTGGCTTTCAATCATCGTAAGCTCTTTTTTTGTTTGTGCCGCAAAGGACAAGGGACTCACCTCCTTCTTAATATCCAGTTTTGTACCAATTGGTAAATGTGCTGGCTCAGTTTGTCGGCATCATGCCGTAAATAGGTGCGGAACAGAACAAGCGTATCTGCCACCACTTTATACCCCCGCTCAGTCAGCTCTCCCATGTCTACTTGAACTGGCTTGGCACCCTGCTCGGCATACATTTCTTGTACCTGAGGCGGAATTTCTCCATTATTGACGATCACATAATCAAACAGATGATGCCCTACATGCTCATAAATAGCCTGCAGGTGGTCCCCCACTGTATATCCATCCGTTTCGCCCGGCTGAGTCATAACGTTGCAGACGAATATCTTGATAGCGTCTGATTTCACCACAGCCTCTGCAAGCTTCGGTACGAGCAGATTCGGCAAAATGCTGGTGTACAGACTGCCAGGACCGATCAGGATCGCATCGGCCTCATTAATGGCCTCTACAGCCTCAGGCAACGGCTCCACGTGAGTCGGTTCAAGAAAAACACGTTTGATTCTGCCGCCCGCTTCCGGGATTTTGGATTCACCGGTAACCACCGTGCCATCCTCCATTTCGGCACTCAGCACAACGCCTTCTTCAGCCGCCGGCAGCACACGCCCCCGTACAGCAAATACACGGCTAAGCTCACGCACCGCCGTCACAAAATCTCCTGATATATCGGTCATCGCCGCCAAAATCAGGTTGCCCAGACTATGGCCTGCCAATCCTGATCCTGCGCCGAAACGGTATTTCAGCATATCGGACATCACCGGCTCTACATCAGCCAGTGCAGTCAGCACATTACGAATATCCCCCGGAGGGGGCATTTGCAGCTCACTGCGCAATATCCCGGAGCTTCCACCATCGTCAGCGACTGTAACTATAGCCGTAATATCCAGCGGCTTTTGTTTCAACCCCCGCAGCATGACGGACAAGCCGGTCCCGCCGCCCATAACAACAATACGAGGGCGCTCCCGTTGTGATCCGGTCTCTTTCATGTTTTCACCTCTTTAATGCCGGTCGCGATCAGCATCCCGATGTGAAACAGAAACCGATTCTGTTTCACTGGCACCCAGCATTTTTCCTAAATATTCAGATATCGCGACAGAACGATGCTTACCGCCGGTACAGCCGATACCGATAATGACCTGGCTCTTGCCTTCCTTGCGGTATTGCGGAATCAAAAAATGTAACATATCCAACAGTTTGGTCAGAAATACCTGAGTCTCAGGCCATTTCATAACATAATCATACACATCGCTGTCCTGTCCGGTGTGTGGCCGCAATTGGTCCACATAGTGAGGATTGGGCAGGAAACGCACGTCGAATATAAGATCGGCATCAATGGGAATACCATATTTGAAGCCGAACGAGGTAATGTTTACGGAAAGCATGCTGCTCTCCAGATGAGAAAATCGGGAAATAATTCGCGCCTTTAAGGTTGCAGGCTTCATCACACTTGTATCAATGACTTGTGTTGCCGAGCTTTTCAGCTCTTCCAGCATTTTGCGCTCCAGTCGTATTCCGTCCAAAGGCATACCATCCGGAGCAAGCGGGTGGCGACGACGGCTTTCCTTGTATCGTTGTACGAGAACACCGTCATTGGCATTCAGGAACAAAATTTCACAATGAATCGTAAAATGATCCTTAATATAGTTCAATGATTCCGACAAAGCCGTAAAAAATTCTCGCCCACGCAAGTCAATTACCAGCGCCACTTTGCCTATCTTACCGTTGGACTGCTCAATTAATTCAGCAAACTTGGGAATAAGCACAGGCGGTAAATTATCAACGCAGAAGAAGCCCAAATCTTCCAGGCTTTGCACTGCAATGGTCTTCCCTGCGCCTGACATTCCCGTAATAATAATGAGTGTTGCCCACGGCGCAGCGTTTTTTAAGTTGTCTGTCATATGGACTTCCCTCTCCTTTTGCTTCTTCGCTCTATGTCAGTAACCTATGGATCAGGAGCGCAGCAGCAAACCGGCTGCTCCTACGATACCTGCGTCATTGCCAAGCAATGCCGGAACAATAGATACCCCTTGCTGGAGCGGCTCAGGAGCCAGTTTGGCAAATACCAGACGCATCTCTTCGAACAAGAAATCACCCGCTTTGGAGACACCCCCGCCTACAATAAACAGCTCCGGGTTTAACACGGTGGAAACCGCTGCCATAGATTTCCCCAAATAAAAGGCAGCCCGCTTCACAATACGCAGCGCGACCTCATCCCCGGCCTTGGCGGCATCAAATACTTCCTTGGCGGCGATTTGAGCTTCCAGCGCCAGAGAAGTCCGGTCTCCACGTTCCACAGCGTCATTTGCCATACGGATAATGCCCGTTGCAGAAGATACGGTTTCCAGACAACCCATTTTGCCGCATCCGCACTGAATGGCCTCCAGATCCGGTACGACGCTCATATGGCCAATTTCTCCAGCCATGCCTGAGAAACCTTGATATATTTTACCATTAATAATAATACCACCGCCTACACCCGTACCCAGGGTATAACATACGCAGTTTTCTATGCCTTTGCCAGCCCCGGCCCAAGCCTCGCCAAGTGCAGCGACGTTAGCATCATTGTCTATTTTTACAGGCTTGCCAATCCGTTCCTCCAACAGCGCACGGATCGGTACGTCACGAAATCCAATATTGGGAGCGAGGACTATAATACCTTCGCGAACATTCGTAAAACCAGCAACGCCCGCTCCGACACCCTTCAGTTGATCCCATTCATAGGGAGATTGCTCAACAATGTGCCGCACATATTTTTCGATATTGCTGATCACAACGTCTACGCCCTTAGCTGTTTCCGTTGGTCCTTCATATGTGTGCAAAAGCTGTCCGTCTCCATTACAAATGCCCACCTTGATTGCTGTACCGCCCAAATCGACACCCACATAGATACTTTCAGACATGTTCCAAGCCACCTTTATGTTTACTTAAAAACTGTGTATGAAATATATGATTAAAATCTTGACTTCATAATAATTACCTACGTTCCAACTATAATTGAAGCCCCGGTTACGGTCAAGGACACTTCCCTGTTGGAAAGCGCAGAATTAGCGGAACTTCAGGTCTCATCATCCATAAAAAGGAGAAAGCCTGTGCAGATGCAGCAGGCTTTCTCTTCCTGAATCCAAGGCACGTCTTAACAGGGCCTATCAATCGCCCTCACCTTAGCCATATTGTATCCTGTAGCTTTCTTTATTGATCCAATGTTTCGCTCCAGTCATGAACAGCGCTACCTTCGAGATATTTCTCGCAGTCCATAGCCGCCATACAGCCCGTTCCAGCAGCCGTAATGGCTTGACGGTAACGGTTATCCTGCACATCCCCGCAGGCAAATACCCCGGGAATGTTCGTTTCTGTCGTTCCTGGCTTCACTTGAATATAACCATGATCGTCTGTACTGATTTGACCGTTCAGGAAGCCCGTATTAGGCGTATGTCCGATGGCCACGAACACACCATCTGCCTCGATCAGCTCATCCTGGTTCGTCTCATTATTGTGTACCTTCAAGCCCTTTAATCCCGTTTCTCCCGTTACGACCTCCAAAGGAGTCCGATTTAACGCCCAATGTACTTTTTCATTTTCCCGTGCGCGATCCTGCATAATTTTAGACGCCCGCAGCTCATCACGACGGTGAACCAAGGTTACACTGGAAGCAAACCGGGTCAGGAAGCTGGCTTCCTCCATGGCTGAATCGCCTCCGCCTACTACAACGATCTTTTTCTCACGGAAAAAGAAGCCGTCGCAGGTCGCACAAGTGCTGACTCCGCGTCCAACGTTGTCTTGCTCACCCGGAATACCGAGATATCTGGCGGACGCGCCTGTAGCAATAATCACTGACTCCGCCTCAATGATGCCTTTTCCCTCTACCTTCACTTTAAAAGGGCGCTTGCTGAAATCCACTTCCTCTACCCAGCCGGAAGTAAATTCAGCGCCAAAGCGTTCGGCCTGCTTGCGCATGTTATCCATCAACTCAGGTCCGAGGATGCCTTGCTCAAAACCCGGGAAATTTTCAATATCGGTCGTTGTGGTAAGCTGCCCGCCGGGCTGCATTCCCTCAATGATCAGTGGATTCATGTTCGCGCGCGCCAAATAAATAGCGGCTGTGTAGCCTGCAGGACCTGTACCAATAATTATGGATTTATACATACGTTTGTTGCCTCCTTCTAAGTGGTGTTTGTATCAGGTCTCAGACCTGCTTTTTAAACGTGGAGAGCGGCTGTTTCATCTTCTGCTTGATACCGCACACGCTGTCAATCTGGCGTGCATAGCGGCTTACGGTCGATACTGAAATACCATAACGGTCAGCTACTTCCTGATAGGTCACCGAATGATGATTCATTTTGGCTGTCAAGTATTCCAGCGCCGCTGCCCATCCCTCAGTATGCTGAACAATTGGGACTTCCGGGGCAAGCCGATCCAGATATTCCAGCCAAAGTGACCTCAAATCGCGCTGCATGACCGGATCAGACGGCTTGCTCATCACAGCAAGTACCTTATCCAGCACTGCCTGCCATTCCGGATGGACAGTTGAATGGGCAGACACCTCATCTTCGGATACGTGGTGAACCTTCTCTGACTCTGGTCGCAAAAGTCGTTCCGTTTCCTGATTTGTCTCTTGTATGTCCTTAACTGACGGCTCCGTCAGCTCTTGCAGCACCTGCAAGGCGCGCCGTTTCAACTCGCCTTCCTGATCCGGGTCTTCTACGAAGGACTCCAATGCCTGTCGCACCTCATCGTCACCGATCAGGCTTAGCGCCTGAATGACTTGAAGCTGGGTCGCTCGATCGCCGTGGCGCAACGCCCAGAAGAAGGAAGACCGGATTAGTGGATCTCGCTTCATACTGTCAGGCACCTGGTCAGCTCCGAACTTCTCCCACATGCGGAATTGCTCCTCAAAGGGGAGATGGTAATGGTAGCTGAGTACTTGCAGCGGTGTACCCTCCTGCTGGAGCTCCTCCAGCCGGGACAGGAAAAACCGTGGAACTTCCGAGGAAGCATCCTGCTTTTGCAAATGACCCCACAACCGCCGGGCTTCCGCATATCTTCCCGTATTGCTGGCAGCCACCGCCGTATAATGGTACAGGGAGGCATCATCATTATTCTCTCCGTCACCTTGAAGCAACCTGCGAAAATGTCTGTAGGCCTCCTCATGACGTCCGAGAATCCCCATCGTAGTAGCCAGCTTGAATACCTGCTCCTCCTGAAATGGTATGGTGACCGTCAGCGTTTGAATCAGACGATCCAATTCCGGACCACCTCCCTCATGCTGATAAAAGATCGCCAGGTTGCACAGCGCATGCAAATTACCTGGTTCATCCTCCAGGATCCGAAGAATGGTTGTCTTCGCATTTTGAAACAGTCCCATGTAGTAATACGCCAGCGCCAGATTGTTCCGCGCAGCGAACATGTCCGGCTGTTCCTCTGAAATTTGCTTGAGCAATTGGGCCGCCTGAGCAAACTTCCCTTCCTCCAGCAGGACACGGGCCTGATCATGCTCGACCACTCCCTGCCGGGCCTTAATGCGGTTCAGCTTGGTTGGACGGTCCAGCTCATAATAGAGCAGCTCCATCATTTCCTCGGCTTCATCGAGAAACTGTCCTTCTTCGTCCTCCTCCAAATACGTGACCAAGGCTTTCTCCGCTTCTTCAAACTGCTCCATATTGGCGTAATTATTCGCCATGTAGAAGTAACACTCTGTCATCGACGGGTCTACGTCGCTCAGAACAGAGGACAGGATCTCATTCGAACCTGCATAATCCCCCATCTCTGATAATATACCCGCCATATTGCAATGATTCACCGGATTATCCGGTTCATATTCAACGGCTTTGCGAAAATATTTCAATGCCTTGTCATAATGATTGCGATCAAGCGAGCGCACAGCTTTCTCAAAAAAGAAAGATGCGTCGAAACGCAAAACAATAATCTTAGGGCTAGGTCCCGAAGCTCGCAGATGTTTCCCTTTCATAAATAACAAAGGCACCTCCTTTAACTGTAACTGGCATGTTCATACCCTTCAGTATACCACAACTTCAAAACGACTTGACAGTAGGGTATACCTCATTCCAAAAAACGGAATCAGGCTCTGGCCCAGCCGCTGGAAAATGAGTGAATAAGCCAAATAGCCGCACGCGCCTTCATGTGTAAAAAGGCAACGTTCGGCTGATTATCGGGCTATATATTAGGCAGAAATAGACCTCAAAGCGTCAACGGCACGGACGAGCGCTCACGCTGCCGGAATACGGCAAGCTCACGATATCCGACCTTATGCAGAAGCGCGCGCGCCTTCTCCAAATGCTCGGACAGCTTCGCCGGATCATGGGCATCCGAGCCTACGGTCAGCGGGATGCCTAGTGCCAACGCCTCCTCCAGCATGCGGCGGCTCGGGAACATCTCTGCACAGGGCTTGGATAGCCCCGATGCATTCAGTTCCATCGCCCGCCCGCTGCGGGCAACGGCCGAGAGTGTAGAGCGCTCCAGCTCACGCAGCTCCTCCGCTTCCTCCGGCTTCGGATAGTGGTCGAAACGCTTAATGACATCCAGATGGCCCATGATGTCATACAACCCGGTAGCTGCCGCTTTGGAAACCGCATCGTAATAAGTCCGGTACACCTCCAGCACATTTTTGCCTTCCCAATGGTGTACCTGACGGAAATCCGTTACATCCCACTCCCCGAGAAAATGTACGGAGCCAATCACATAATCCCACGGATATGCAGTGATGATGTCTTCGATTTCCTGTTCCCAGCCCTCGACGTAGTCGCCTTCCAAGCCGACACGAATGTCAATCTGTCCCTTATAGCGTTCCTTTAATTCCAGACATTCTTCCACATATCGGGGCAACTCTTCCATAGGCATCGCCATCTCCGGGTAATAGTCGGCCGGATTTACATGCAGTAGCGGCATATGATCGGACAGACCGAGCTGATCCAGCCCCAGCCGAATACCCTGCTGCACATACTCTTCCAGATTTCCTATCGCATGTCCGCAGCGGGCATGATGCGTATGATAGTCAATTTTCATGCGGCTCTCCCCTCTTTCAGCGCTACATCACCCATTTTAATCACGACGGGGACGTTCGTGACGGCGGTTCAGCTCAGCCAGCACATCATCCAGCGGTAGTTTGCGCTCCTGTAACAGTACCAGCAAGTGATAAATCAGATCGCTGACCTCCAGACGAAGCTCCTCATTATCCTTATTCTTGGCGGCAATGATCGTCTCGGATGCTTCTTCGCCAACCTTTTTCAGAATCTTATCCACGCCTTTGTCAAAAAGGTAGGTCGTATAGGCCCCTTCAGGACGTGTCACTTCCCGCTCCTTAATGATTGCTTCCAGCTGGGCAAGCACCTCAAAGCGGTCTGTTGCAGCATGAGTCGTACCCGGTTGAGTCGCCACCGACACTTGGCCCCCGGCATTTTCCGAAGCAGGAGCTACAGCCGTTCCTGGCGCGGAAATATCACGGAAAAAGCAGCTCGTTGCTCCAGTATGGCAGGCAGGACCATTCGGAATCACACGGATGAGCAGAGCGTCACCGTCACAATCCAACTGGATAGAGGTGATTTTTTGCGTATTCCCCGAGGTTGCCCCCTTGTGCCACAGCTCCTGTCTGGAACGGGACCAAAACCACGTCTCTCCCGATTCCAGAGAAAGCTTCAGCGATTCTCGATTCATATAGGCCAGCGTCAATACTTGAAGCGTGGCATTATCCTGCACAATCGCTGAGACAAGTCCCGCTTCATTCCAGCGAATATTATCCAATACCTGTTCCAGAGATAGCTGCTGGTTCAATTCGTTGCTCATCGTATCTCCACTCCTCTGCGCTTCAAATCCCGTTTCAGCTCGGGAATTCCTATTTCTTTATAGTGAAAAATGGTTGCCGCTAAACCAGCATCCGCTTTACCCGCCGTAAACACGTCATAAAAATGATCCTGCTTCCCCGCTCCACCGGAAGCAATGACCGGAATACCCACGGTATCCGACACCGCAGAGGTCAGCGGCAGATCAAAACCATCCTTGGTTCCGTCCGCATTCATGCTGGTCAACAGAATTTCGCCTGCCCCCACCCGTTCAGCCTCCTTGGCCCATGCCAAGGCACGAATACCGGATGGCGTGCGGCCTCCGTGCGTATATACTTCCCACTCGCCCCACGCCTCATTGTACTTGGCATCAATCGCAACCACGATGCATTGTGAGCCAAAGCTGCGCGCACCCTCCGCAATCAGCTGAGGGTTACGAACAGCCGCCGTATTAATGCCGATTTTATCCGCCCCTGCACGCAGGATGCGCTTCATATCATCGACATGGGATATCCCGCCGCCCACGGTGAAGGGAATGGCAATTTCCCCCGCTGTCTGACGAACCACCTCTTCCATAGTGGCCCGACCTTCAACCGAAGCGGAAATATCCAGAAATACGATTTCGTCCGCCCCTTCCCGGTCATAAAGCGCCGCCAGCTCTACCGGATCGCCTGCATCGCGTAAATTCACAAAATTGACGCCCTTAACTACCCTGCCATCCTTTACGTCCAGGCAGGGAATAATACGTTTAGCCAGCATGCCTACTCCCCCTATGCCTTTGCTACAGCTTGTACGGCGACCTGTAAATCAATGCTGCCTGTATACAATGCCTTACCCACAATAGCGCCGCCTACACCTTTTTGTGCATAGGCACTTAACGTAATCAGATCGTCCATCTTGCTGACACCACCGGAAGCAATTACGGTTCGTCCACTGCTTTTCGCAAGTGCCACGATAGCCTCCACATTCGGACCCTGCATCATTCCATCGCGGGAAATGTCCGTAAAAATGAACGTTTCCGCGCCCTTGGAGGCCAGCTCAGCCGCGAGTTCATCCGCCCGCACCTCCGAGGTTTCGAGCCACCCTCGTGTCGCTACATAGCCATTTCGCGCATCCAGACCGATCGCGATCCGGTCACCATAGGTACCCAACACCGCTTCCGTAAAAGCACGGTCCTCAATCGCCGCCGTGCCCAAAATCACCCTGCTCACGCCCAGTGACAACAGCCGTTCCACATGCTCGCGCGTACGCAAGCCGCCACCTACCTGTACAGGTACCTGCACCGCAGACGCGATGCGTCCGATCAGCTCATCATTCACAGGTTGACCCGCTTTCGCACCGTCCAGATCGACAAGATGAATGTAGGAGCCGCCCAAGCGTTCCCATTCGCGGGCCACCTCTACCGGATTTTCGTTGTATATCGTCTCCTGGTTATAATCACCCTGCACCAGCCGTACACATTTGCCATCGCGAATATCAATCGCCGGATATATCGTGAACAAAGTATGACCCCCTTGTGAGCTATTCAAAAAAACCTATGTGTAATTACGCTCGTTTTTCCGCCTCCGCCAATTCCAAAAACTGACGAAGCAGCCGCATTCCCATTTCCCCACTCTTCTCTGGATGGAACTGCATACCGTATACATGGCCTCTGCCCACGATAGCTGTTACCGGCCCGCCGTAATCGGTCACCGCCAACAAATCGCTTTCTACCTCCGGCTTGGCATGATAAGAATGCACAAAATACACATGCCCTTCCTCCAAGCCTTGCACCAACGGATGTTCCGGCTGCGTCATGCGCAGACGATTCCAGCCCATATGAGGTACTTTCACACCCAGATCAGGAGCAAAGCGCACGACCTCTCCCGGCAAAATATTCAGCCCCTCATGGCTGCCATATTCTTCGCCACGAGTGAACAACAACTGCATCCCCAGGCAAACGCCGAGCAACGGCTGTCCAGCGCTCGCGACCTCCTGAATGACCCGATCCAAGCCACTGGAACGCAAATGCTCCATAGCGTCTCCGAACGCCCCCACACCCGGCAAAATCACACCGCTGGCGGAACGTATCACTTTCGCATCTCCTGTCACTACAGCCTCATAGCCAAGACGCTTAACCGCCTTGCTCACACTATGCAGATTGCCTCTGCCGTAATCCACAATAACAATGGACATGGACTACAGCACTCCCTTCGTCGAAGGCACTCCCGTCACCCGCGGGTCAATGGATGTCGCTTCATCCAGTGCACGTCCCAGTGCCTTGAACACCGCCTCGATCATATGGTGGGTATTTTGCCCGTAGTGAACAATGACGTGCAGCGTCATACGAGCCTCCAGCGCGAATTTCCACAGAAATTCATGCACCAGCTCCGTCGAAAAGCTCCCTACCTGCTGTGACGGATACTCCGCACGATACTCAAAATGCGGTCGGTTACTAAGATCAATGACGACCTGCGCGAGCGCCTCATCCATCGGTACAAAGACGCTGGCATAGCGCTTGATTCCTTTTTTATCACCTAACGATTCCAGTAAGGTTTGCCCCAGACAGATACCAATGTCCTCCACGGTATGGTGATCGTCGATGTCAACATCCCCTCTGGCCTGTACGTTCAGGTCAAACTGTCCGTGCTTGGTGAACAAATCCAGCATATGATTCAGAAAAGGGACATCTGTCTCGATTTCGGTTTGCCCTGTGCCGTCTACCGCAAAAGATAGCTGAATATCCGTTTCGTTCGTCTTCCGGCTGACGCTGCCTGTACGTCCTGCACCGTTATTTTCATTCCCCATCGCCATCCACCGCCTTCTTCTCATTGTCCAATCGAACCTGTATCGCCCTTGCGTGGCCTTCCAGCCCTTCATGCCGGGCAAGCTGCATAATCGTCTCTCCATTGCGTAACAGCGCTTCCTTGCTGTAATAGATCATACTCGACTTCTTGATAAAATCATCAATATCGACCGGAGAAGAGAACCGCGCAGTTCCATTGGTCGGAATAATGTGGTTAGGCCCGGCAAAATAATCGCCTACCGGCTCCGAGCTGTACGCTCCCAGGAAAATCGCTCCCGCATTTTCGATCAGACCCACATGCTCCATCGGATTCTCTGTCATGATTTCCAAATGCTCCGGGGCAAGTTTGTTCACAATCTGGATCCCCTCATGCAAAGTGTCCACGACAATAATCGCTCCATAGGCATCAACCGATGCAGCAGCAATATCTCTGCGCGGCAGCTCTGCTAATTGGCGCTGCACCTCGGCTGAAACTTCTTCTGCCAAGCGTTGCGAGGGCGTAACCAGAATGGCCGAGGCCATTTCGTCATGTTCTGCCTGCGAGAGCAGGTCAGCCGCTACATAAGAAGCGTTCGCCGTATCGTCAGCCAGCACGACAATTTCACTTGGTCCTGCAATACTGTCGATATCCACCGCACCGTACACCTCACGCTTCGCCAGCGCTACATAAATGTTGCCGGGACCGCAAATTTTATCGACCGGTTCAATACTATCTGTCCCGTAAGCGAGAGACGCAATCGCCTGTGCTCCGCCAACCCGGTACATTTCTGTCACACCCGCCTCTGCCGCAGCTACCAGTGTATATGGATCAATTCCCGCCTTGCCGCCTGTTGCCGGGGGTGTCACCATGACGATCTCCGGTACACCAGCCACCTGAGCCGGAATCACATTCATCAGCACCGAGGACGGATAAGCTGCTTTACCGCCCGGAACATACACGCCTACCCGCTTCAACGGTCGGATAATCTGACCCAGCAAGCTGCCATCCGGTTGTAAATCCATCCACGAATTACGTTTTTGCTTCGTATGAAAAGCACGGATATTGTCCGCCGCCTCCCGAATCGCCTGCAAAAAAGAAGGCTCCACCTTGTCATATGCCGCCTTCAATTCTTCCTCCGTCACACGGAGCTGCTCCGCCGTCAGCGATACACCATCGAACGATTCCGTATACCGCAGGACAGCCGCATCTCCCTCCTGCCGTACCGAACGGATAATCGCATGAACGGCTTCATTTTGCTCAGGTGTACCGTAATCTACCTCCCGCTGGAGATTGAAATCACGGGCTGATACGATCTTCATTTGTCCCTTCCCCCTTGCTTGCAGCTTGCAGATTGTTCTCCTAACCATTGGCCTTTACCTTAGTCCCTGGGTGCCACCGTGGTCGGAATTACCTGATGCAGTCGGTCACACAACGCCTGAATCGGACCATTTTTCATCCGGTAGCTGACCCGATTGGCAATCAGCCGACTCGTAATATCCAAAATACTGATCTGCTCGACCAATCCGTTCTCTCTCAAGGTCTGCCCTGTTTCCACCATATCGACAATCCGGTCTGCCAATCCGATTAGCGGTGCCAGCTCGATAGAACCATTCAGCTTGATAACCTCCACCTGCTGGCCTTGCTCCCGAAAATACTGGGAAGCCACATTCGGATACTTCGTAGCCACCCGCTGACGAATACCCGGCTGCCAATCCGGCAAAGCAATGACTGACATTCGGCAACGGGCAATCCCCAGATCAAGCAGCTCATACACATCCTTGTTCTCTTCCAGCAAAACATCCTTGCCTACAATGCCGATATCCGCAGCTCCGTACTCCACATACGTGGGAACGTCGACCGGCTTCGCCATAATAAACTCCATTCCCAGTTCAGGCAGCGGAATAACCAGCCTGCGTGTATCATCTACATCTACTGGAATAGGAACCCCCGCTCGACGAAAAAGCTCAGAAGCCTGCTTATAAATCCGTCCCTTCGGCATGGCTACCTTCAGCGTCTCCGTCATGGTAATTCCCTCCCTTGTACCGGTTGTCTTTCTTCGACTGTATAGCTGTAAACCTTTGCATACAAGTCCTGTTGCTCGCGGCGGCGATCCTCAGGCCCACCAGTCAGCCCTGTCACCACAGTCCGTCCTGCTCCACGAAGCTGTGCCGCGGCGGATAACGCCTCTCTGCGTCCCTGCGCATCATAACGAATAAGCACCGGGCGCTTCGCCTCGATCTGAATACCGTCTACGCCATCGACAATCCGGTTCGTCTTCAATGCGAATCCCGTCGCAGGAACGGAACGACCAAACTGCTGTAGCAGATTGTCATAGCGCCCTCCATTACATACGGGGAATCCGATTTCTGCCGCATACCCCTCAAAAGTCATTCCTGTATAATATGAAAAGTCTCCGATCATAGTAAGGTCAATTAGTACATGCTCAGACACGCCGTAACTCTCCAGCACTTCCCATACCTCGCACAGATGCGCAATGGATTGGATCGTCTGCTGCTCGACGCTAAGACGGGTAGCCTGTTCGCAAATTTCTTTCCCACCGCGAAGCCGAAGAATAGCCTCCAGCTTATCCCGATGTTCAGTAGCCAACCCCAAGGCTTCAATTGCTGTTCGGTAGCCCACCACATCACGGTTCAACAACAGCTCCTTTAGCGCTTGCTGTTCAGCCTGACGACCCGGAATGATTTCCTCGAACAGACCGTTCAGGAATCCGACATGCCCCATGGCAATTTTAAAAGAGGACACTCCTGCCGCCTGTAACGATGCAATCGCCAGTGCCACGACCTCCGCGTCAGCCTCGGGCGAGTCATCGCCCACCAGCTCCACACCCGTCTGGAAGAATTCCGCTTCTCTTCCCGCCTCTTCCTCAATCGCCCGAAATACATTTGCGTGATAGGAGAGCCTAAGCGGTACTTCCTCTTCCTTCAAGAGCGACGATACCACACGCGCAATCGGCGCAGTCATATCAGATCGCAGCACCAGCGTGGTTCCCCGGTTATTGAGCAGCTTGAACAACTTCCGATCCGAAGTAGAGCTAGCCACACCCACCGTATCGTAGTATTCCATCGTAGGCGTCATAATCTGACGGTAGCCCCAACGCTCCATGCAATCGAGTACATTCAATTCAATCGCCCGCAGCTTCGACACCGCACGCGGAAGGTAATCCCGAACCCCTACAGGGATTTCAAATCCTTTTGGCTTGGTCATCTCTATCACCTCATGATTTCGCAATATCTTTATCATGGTAAAGTGCTAATAAACTAAAGTATATTCGATATATTATCATGTCCTGCCTGTGAACGTCAACCGAACGGGGCAGCCCATTTTTAGAGCCGTATTGCGAAACGGTCCCCCTCTATTTATTTTATCCATTGCATAATTCATGAATCCTAAAAAAAGACTGTCAGCCTTTCAGCCAACAGTCATATCAACATATTCAACCACTCACCTGTTCACCTTTCCCCGGGACGGAAACTTTGGAACTGTGCCCAGGCCGACCCAGGAATAAGGTACATAACGGAAACACAGCGTCACAATCAGCCATGAGCCAAACAGCGCTAACAGCCAACCTCCGGCAACAGAAAAGATATACTCTACCGGTGTTCCATGCAAATTCAGCTTACGATACACGCGCAAGAGCACCGGATGGAGTAAATAAATACCGAAGGAACAGGCACCCAGCCAACTAATCCAAGTTCGCAACGCATAGTTAGCGTGACGGTATAAGAAAGCCGAGAACTGAAACAGCACCAGCGCAGATACAAGAGCATGTGCATTACGTAACAGCTCATAGATCAACGAATCTGCATAGATCGCTTCCCGATACGCTACAAACCATATCTGCACATAGACTATGCCTAGCAACAGCCAAGCCGCCCACAAACCATACCAGCTGATCAACTGACCGCGACCGATTGACGTACCTGATGACGGAAGAAGCCACTTTTTAAACTCTTCATATCCAATCGCGACAGCTGCACCCAAGGCAAAATAACTGATATACGTAATCGCAAGACTTCCTCTTTCCTCTTGCCAAACGTATTTGTTCAGCAGTACAAACCCCCATTGAATGACTAACCCTACTGTCAAAATGACTAAGGCTGCTCTCCGTGGACTCGATATCCAATGGCGTAAACGCTGCACTCCCCACAGCAACAGCGGAAAGACCAAATAAAATTGGATTATGATGATGACATAATACAAATGCGTGTACGCCTTTCCCGTTAACAGCACAAGCGGAAGATCACTGAGCGGCATCAGCCCACGTGTCACCAAGGTCAAATAGTACATAAGAGAAAACAAAACGTAGGGTAACACAATAAACATCAGTCTTTTTCGAAAAAACACAAGCATATTCTTACCACGAAGCGGCCTATCGACATAATTGTAAAATAAAACAAACCCGCTCACAAAAATAAATACTGGCACCGCAAAGCTACTAAACACATTTAAAAATAAAAAGGGATAAAACAATAGAGAATGACGCGCATCAATCAAAGCCATTGAAGTCGCATGAATGGTAACAACGGCTGCAATTAACATTCCCCGGTAAATATCAAGCTCTGGTATACGTTCTTTTTTGGCCAAATCAACACGCTCCCATATCGCCTTGCAAATATGTCTATTATCAAGTTTAAACATAACTAACATGCATTACCCCATTTATTATACAGAAAAACAGCGCAAGAAAGGCCCCTTAATACATAAGGGGCCTTTCTTGTTGTGCTATTTACTACTCATCCACACCAGTGCGTTTTAAATCACGCAACGGATTGCCACCTACAAATGCTCCTGCAGGCACGTCTTTATGCACGACCGCTCCGGCGGCTACTATAGCTCCATCACCTATAGTAACACCGGGCAGAATGGTCGTATTGGCGCCGATTAACACATTATTCCCGATCATCACTTTACCAATACGATACTCCCGTATAAGGTATTCATGAGCCAGAATGGTCGTGTTATATCCAATCACCGAATTGTCCCCTATGGTAATATGCTCCGGGAAAAAAACATCTACCATCACCATCAGGCCGAAGGCCGCATGCTGCCCTACCTTCATCCCAAGCACTCTGCGGTAAATGACATTCTTCCAGGATAGCACGGGACAATACCGGGCGATCTGTATAAAAACAAAGTTTTTAATCCCTTTCCAGCGGCTTACCGTCCGGTAAATCTGCCACAGCGCATTGGGGCCTTCCACGGGATAGCGGTTAACCTTCCTCACGATACATCGACACCTTGAAGCACCAGCTTCAGTAAATCCCGCATATCATGCAAAATGTAATCCGGTCCATAGCCCCGTAGAGTTTCCTCACCCTTGAGCGACCAGGCTACACCCGCCGATTTCACACCTGCGGCTTGAGCCGATAGAATATCAAAGGAACTGTCTCCAACCATCAACGTATGCTCCGCTTTGGCGTTCAAGCCAGCCAGCGCCTTAAGCACAGGTTCTGCGTGCGGCTTCGGGTGCTGTACGTCGTCTACCGTCACGATATAATCCATAGAGGAGGTCATATCGAACAGATCAAGCACACGAATCGTAGAAGGACGTATTTTAGTCGTCACAATCCCCAGCTTGATTCCCCGCGCACGCAACTCCTGAATAACCTCGATGACATACGGAAATGGCTTCACCATTTGATCGTGATGGAGCAAGTTATAAGCACGATAGCCTTTAACCAGCTCAGACACATCCTTTAATCCCGAGAAGGTACGGAGCTGGTCATCCAGGGTTCCGCCCATATGAGGGATAATATGCTCCCGTGTCAGCGGGTCAGCGTCCGGGTGATTCAAAATGTGCAGAAATGAGTTGATAATCAACTCATTCGTATCCATAATCGTACCGTCCAAGTCGAATAAAACCGTATTTATCATAGATGCTCCTTCTTGTCCTCGTCCATGTCTTCCTTGTGTAGCTTATCCGGCGCAGCCGTTGTCGGAGGAATCGTATCTTGACCCGGGCGGGAAGCCTGTTCCGGCGTGACGTCAGGTACCTGATCGACTCCTACCTTGCTGGAGACAATCGGATCGCTATATTTCGGAACAGATGCACCCTTACGACGACGAACCACGATGAAAATCACAGCAGCTACAACAATAAAAATAGGGAGCAGTTGCGAGATCCGTACATTACCGTAACTCGGGTCCAGATGCCCTGGTTCAAACCCCAGCCATACCATAGGAGACCACAAAGCATTCACAAAGGAAGCCAGCCAGTCTGGTCCCTGAAAAGCCAAACTATCCGTCCGTACACGCTCGATGAAAAAACGGCCAATCGAGTACCAAATGAAGTAAAACGCAAACATTTCGCCTGCACGTACAAATTTCATACGTCGAATAACGAGCAGCAGAATCACACCTACAATACTCCACAGGGATTCATACAGGAATGTAGGATGGTGAAACACCCCGTTAACGTTCATCTGATTTACAATGAAATCCGGCAGATGCAGTTGATTCCGCAAAAACGCTTCTTCCGTCGGTCCACCATAGGCTTCCTGATTGACAAAGTTACCCCAGCGCCCAATCGCTTGACCGATCAGCAGACCCGGCGCACAAATATCGGCAATCCGCCAGAAATTATAACCCTTATAGCGGAAATAGATGACTGCGCATATAATCGCGCCGATCAATGCGCCGTATATCGCAATACCGCCGTTCCAGATTTTGAAAACATCCCATAGATTATCTCGATAATCTTCCCATTTGAAGGCTACATAATAAATACGCGCTCCAATAATAGCCGAGGGAACACCCAACAGCAGCATATCCATAAAAAATTCCTGCGGAATGCCAAATCTTTTACCTTCACGAATGGCGAGATATAAACCCACAAGCGCCGCCAGCCCCAAAATAAGCCCGTACCAATGGACCTTAATTGCCCCGATTGAAAAAGCAATCGGATTCAGCAGTAATGTTGCCGTTGACATATGTTTCTCTCACTCCTTGTTCTTCCTTGCAAACGACTCAACCTTAATCCATATCTTCCATATCTTCAGAAATTGTAGCAGTCAGCTTGTTCGTAAATTGCAGAGCTGCATTCACGCCCATTTGCTTCAAACGATAGTTCATTGCCGCCACCTCAATAATAACGGCCAAATTTCGGCCTGGACGAACTGGAATTGTAACGAGCGGAACATCCGTGTCAATAATACGTGTCGTTTCTTCATCCAAACCAAGACGGTCATACTGCTTATCCTGCTGCCATGCCTCCAGACGGACAACCAGCGTAATCCGCTTGTTGTTACGAACTGCACCTGCACCAAACAGCGTCATCACATTAATGATGCCCACGCCGCGAATTTCCAGCAAGTGACGAATCAGTTCAGGTGCCGTACCATGCAACTGAAAATCGGACGTTTGCCGAATTTCCACTGCATCATCTGCTACCAGACGATGACCGCGTTTAACCAGCTCCAGTGCTGTTTCACTTTTACCAATGCCGCTACTGCCCGTAATGAGCATACCTACACCGTACACATCACACAATACACCATGGATGGTGGCCGTAGGAGCCAGCTTTCTTTCAAGAAAACCCGTAATGCGACTTGATAAAATCGTCGTGGCCATATTAGTTCGCAATACAGGGACATCCCGCTCAGCGCTTGCCTCCACTAGTTCTGCGGGTACTTCCAGACCGCGTGTGATGATGATACACGGAGTCAGCTCCGTACATAGACGCTGCATCCGATCCTTTCTTTCCTCAGGAGGAAGCATACCGAGAAAAGCCAGCTCAGACCTTCCCAAAAGCTGCACCCGCTCCTGTGTGTGGTATTCAAAATACCCGGCCATCTCCAGCCCTGGACGATTCAAATCATCCACCGTGATCAGCCTGCGCAGACCTTTCTCACCGGAAATAACCTCCATTTGAAATTGCTGTACAAGCTCAGATACCTTTACCTTTTTAGCCATCGTATTCTCCCCTTCATCCTGCACGACCGGATTCTATACGTGATCTTATTTATGTAGCGTCACCCTATCAACCAACAGCCCATCCTGTGCCAGCTCAAGCCTCACCTTTTCAACATGATTTCGGGTTACCTCTGCTCATGCAGTTGGACTTGTCCAATGTTCGCCTTCAACAATCCATACCTGAGCCCAGACCCATACCAATGTACCCATCGTATCGGAATTTTCCAATGAATGCAATGCCGAAGCTGGAAGCTGTATGGATATACAAAAAGAGCCGCCTTCCCCCGGCCGGGAAACTGCGGCTCTCTTTCATCGGTTGATCTTATTCGCCAACCAGAATGCTCAATTCTGATTCCTTATCAAAAAAATGAACCTTGTTCATATCGACAGCCAACTTCGCTTTGACACCATCACGAGTATTGGAACGTCCGTCTACACGGGCAATAATCGTATCATTTCCCGCACCACTCAGGTACAACAGCATTTCATGACCGAGATTTTCGGTAACATCCACAGTGGACATAAAGATCGTATTCGGAGAAGCCTCCAAAAATACAGGTTCCTCATGAATATCCTCAGGACGGATACCCAGGATAACTTCTTTGCCGACATAACCCTTGGCTTTCAAAATCTGTCCCTTACCTTCAGGCACGAACAGATCCAGACCTGGTGCAGTGAAATGCATTGCGCCGTCCTTCTCAGCCAGCTTGCCTGTGATGAAGTTCATCGTAGGAGAGCCGATAAAACCAGCTACGAACAGATTTACTGGACGGTTGTACAGTTCATCCGGGGATGCAGCTTGTTGAATAATGCCATCCTTCATAACAACAATCCGGTCACCCATCGTCATCGCTTCGACCTGGTCATGCGTTACGTAGATAACAGTCGTTTCCAGACGTTTAGCCAGCTTCGTGATTTCCGCACGCATCTGACCACGCAGTTTGGCATCCAGATTGGACAATGGCTCATCCATCAAGAACACTTGTGGGTCACGTACAATCGCACGTCCCAAGGCAACACGCTGACGTTGACCACCTGACAGCGCTTTCGGCTTGCGATCCAGCAGATGCTCGATATCCAGGATTTTAGCCGCCTCACGTACACGCTTATCAATTTCGTCTTTCTTCACCTTGCGGAGCTTCAGACCAAAAGCCATGTTTTGGTATACGTTCATATGCGGATACAAGGCATAGGATTGGAAAACCATCGCAATATCGCGATCCTTTGGAGCTACGTCATTCACGACACGATCTCCAATGTACAATTTGCCGTCCGAGATTTCTTCCAGACCAGCGATCATACGGAGCGTAGTAGATTTACCACAACCGGAAGGACCGACCAATACGAGGAATTCTTTATCTTGAATGTCCAAATTGACATCAACAACCGTAGCTTTATCTGCACCCGGGTATTTTTTGAAAATATGCTCTAAGCGTACACCAGCCATAGCTTTTGCCTCCCCAAGATCAAGTTTTGAAATCGAATACATTTCTTACTTGTATCTTACCCTAGTACCCACTGCGTGGCTATTCGCAAACTGCACAAAAATGCTATTTCCTTTTTGTCACTTTGTACAATAGTAGAAAAAGCTTGACCAAAACCGCATCATTAAACGTCCGCACATCCAATCCAGTCTCCTGTTTAATTTTGTCCAAACGGTAGATCAACGTATTCCGGTGCACATATAGGCGCTTAGCCGTCTCACTCACATTACAATCCAGTTGAAAAAAGATATCCAATGTGGCCATCGTTTCAGTGTCCTCCAATATGACGGACGACCGCATCACCTGCTCCAGAAATTGCACACGTTGCTCCTTCGGAATACGGTTTAATAACCTCTCCAAATGCAACTCCCATGAAAAGTGGATGTGCTCTGTTACATGAAAAATTTTGCCAAGATGGATCGTCTCCCATAACAAATTCAGCTCTTCGGGAAGACTTTGCAATGGTATAGACGGCTTGGATACCGCCAAATGAAATACACCTACCCACTCATTTGCGATAAGCTCGTATAAACCCAGGCTGAAAGCCGTAAGAACCTCCTCCAGCGATTCTGTAAAATCCGCATCCCTGGTTTCGACATCCTTATCCCGGTCGTCGTCCGTTCCCAACAATAGTTCCTTTTTAGCCATAATCAGCCAAGACTGTTCATCCAGTGGAGTAAGCAGCACATTCCCGCCAAAATAACTGGACAACAATCGATGTAGCTGCGTGTAGGCAATAGCGCCTCCCTGTGTTCCTTCACCAGTCAGTACAATGGGAACCATACACGCCGACAGCGAATCCCGAAGCCCCAACTCATCAGGAACCTCTTCTTTATTCTGTAGGTTGCCAGCCTGCTGTATGAGCCACTGTCCAAAACGCCTCATTTGTTCTTCCTCAGCATATACCGGATTATCGGGCCGTTGCGTCCCCGTCCCATCCTGCCAGAATTGCTCCATGTTCCAGAGTAGCGCCTCAATCAGCTTCCGTTCACGATCCGTCAAATGCTTTGCCTCTACCGCAAAGGCAGCCAATTCTCCTGCTACCGCACGGAACGGAAAATATATTTTGCTATCACGTACAAATGACTTATCCGGTACAGCTGATTCTGCTGGCTGACCTTCTGCAATCATTTCCGGACACCAAGGCAGTATAGTAAAAGGTGCTTGAATAATATTCTGAAGCTGTTGCTGTATCCATTCCGTATCCAAAGCCACGCGATCACCACTTCACTTTTTTTTAGAATAAGCGAACATAATGAACCTATTATAACCTGTCGATACCTTAAAATAAAAAAGCTATATAGGCCGCAATTAAGATCATAACCTGACAAGCAGGCGATCAATCGTTTCCAACGGTTGCTGATTGATTCGCTTCATAAATTGACTGACATGAAGTTTAATCTTATAGAATTTTTCAAAAAAGACGTTGTTCACTACATCGGCTTTGAGCCACAACCACAGCCCTTCAACTGGATTGAGGTTTGGACTGTAAGGCGGCAGAAAAACCAATTGCAGACGCGAGTGTTCCTCCAAAAAAGGCTGTAACTCTATGGCATGATGAATCCGGCTGTTATCCAGAATTAAAGCGATTTTTCCATTCGGATATGCAGTGAGAAGATCCTGGAGAAATCGAATAAAGGCTTCTGTGTCGGCCTTTTCTTCTTCCCGGTGATGCACCTGACCGGTTTCATAGTTAATGGCTCCAAACAATTTGGCTCCTTCGTGTTTACCGTACGTAGGCACTTTGCGTTGTCGGCCGCGCGGGAACCAATTGTACTGCAACGCTTGATAAGAGCGAATCATCGACTCGTCTTCAAAGAGCAAGTGATTGATCTTTTCGGCTTCCACTTGCCTCTTGAGCTCAGCAAAAGTGTGCTTTTTAAAAAAGGCTTGGGCGTCTTCATCGGCTTTAGCTAGCGTATAGGTGGCTTTGGTAAAACTGAAGTTCATCCGCTTCAGCATCGCACTAATCCCACGCACGCTCATGGTGACGCCGAACTCCTGCTTGATCCACTCCGCCACTAGCGGAAGTGTCCAGGTATACCGAGCTTCAAAACCTACATCGGCTGGTTGATGCTGCTCCAGCATCGCGGCTAACTGACGACGCTGCTCCTCCGTGAGTTTTGTCGGTTGTCCAGGTGAGTGATCCATTTTAAGACCGGACAGGCCCTGTTTCTGGTAGGTGTGCCAATAGAGGCTGATGGTTTGACGTGCACGTCCGAGTATATCACCGATCTCTTCCAGTGTATGGCCTTCCAGACGAAGTCGGACCGCCAGATACCTTTCGTAGAGTCGTTTGTCTGATACCTTTTTCATCGCTGTATTCAAATACTCGATTTCTTCATTGTTCATCTTCATCGCCGCCTTGTGGTGAGTTACCCTTTATTACCCAATTTGGCGGTTGAAGTGAATTTGGTAGCTTATTAATTGCGTTCTATATAGTAAGAAACATAACCTAAATCCATGCAAAAATGCATACAAAAAAAGTCATCAACTATAAGTTGATGACTTTCGATGAGCCATGAAGGACTCGAACCTTCGACACCCTGATTAAAAGTCAGGTGCTCTACCAACTGAGCTAATGGCTCATAAAACTGGTGGAGGATGATGGATTCGAACCACCGAACCCGTAAGGGAGCAGATTTACAGTCTGATGCGTTTGGCCACTTCGCTAATCCTCCATATAAAGGTGGCTCGGGACGGAATCGAACCGCCGACACGAGGATTTTCAGTCCTCTGCTCTACCGACTGAGCTACCGAGCCATATCCATTAACAAAAAAATAAAGTGCGGAGGGATACCCCTTCCCACTTTAGTGCGCAAAACTATCATATTGAAAAATGGCGGAACTGACGGGATTCGAACCCGCGATCTCCTGCGTGACAGGCAGGCATGTTAGGCCTCTACACCACAGTTCCCTGAATTTTTCAAAAATGGTGCCGGCGAGAGGACTTGAACCCCCAACCTACTGATTACAAGTCAGTTGCTCTACCAGTTGAGCTACACCGGCACAATGGTGGAGGCTGAGGGGATCGAACCCCCGACCCTCTGCTTGTAAGGCAGATGCTCTCCCAGCTGAGCTAAGCCTCCTAGGTATGTATGGTAGCGGCGGAGGGGATCGAACCCCCGACCTCACGGGTATGAACCGTACGCTCTAGCCAGCTGAGCTACACCGCCATAACATAATATTTCGCCAGCTTGTCCTAAATGGCGGAGAGAGAGGGATTCGAACCCTCGCACCACTTTCGCAGTCTAACCCCTTAGCAGAGGGTCCCCTTATAGCCACTTGGGTATCTCTCCATATAAATGGACTCACTTAGCAAAAATTCCGCGCGTTATTCTATATATCACCATAGTGAACTAGAATACCAAGCGTAATTTCAAGGTGTTACACCCTGAAAACTGGATCCGAAACTCCATTGCATTTTATTCTTTAGGATAAGCCCTCGACCGATTAGTATTGGTCAGCTCCATGCATTACTGCACTTCCACCCCCAACCTATCTACCTCGTCGTCTTCAAGGGGTCTTACATACTGGGAAATCTCATCTTGAGGGGGGCTTCACGCTTAGATGCTTTCAGCGCTTATCCCTTCCGTACATAGCTACCCAGCGGTGCTCCTGGCGGAACAACTGGTACACCAGCGGTACGTCCATCCCGGTCCTCTCGTACTAAGGACAGCTCCTCTCAAATTTCCTACGCCCACGACAGATAGGGACCGAACTGTCTCACGACGTTCTGAACCCAGCTCGCGTACCGCTTTAATGGGCGAACAGCCCAACCCTTGGGACCTACTTCAGCCCCAGGATGCGATGAGCCGACATCGAGGTGCCAAACCTCCCCGTCGATGTGGACTCTTGGGGGAGATAAGCCTGTTATCCCCAGGGTAGCTTTTATCCGTTGAGCGATGGCCCTTCCATGCGGTACCACCGGATCACTAAGCCCGACTTTCGTCCCTGCTCGACTTGTAGGTCTCGCAGTCAAGCTCCCTTCTGCCTTTGCACTCTTCGAATGATTTCCAACCATTCTGAGGGAACCTTGGGGCGCCTCCGTTACTCTTTAGGAGGCGACCGCCCCAGTCAAACTGCCCACCTGACACTGTCCTCGCACCGGATCACGGTACCAAGTTAGAACCTAGATACGATCAGGGTGGTATCCCAAGGATGCCTCCTCTCAAGCTGGCGCTCAAGTCTCTTAGGCTCCCACCTATCCTGTACAGATCGTACCCAAATTCAATATCAAGCTGCAGTAAAGCTCCATGGGGTCTTTCCGTCTTGTCGCGGGTAACCTGCATCTTCACAGGTATTAAAATTTCACCGGATCTCTCGTTGAGACAGCGCCCAAGTCGTTACGCCATTCGTGCGGGTCAGAATTTACCTGACAAGGAATTTCGCTACCTTAGGACCGTTATAGTTACGGCCGCCGTTTACTGGGGCTTCGGTTCATAGCTTCGCCCCGAAGGACTTACCACTCCCCTTAACCTTCCAGCACCGGGCAGGCGTCAGCCCGTATACTTCGCCTTGCGGCTTCGCACAGACCTGTGTTTTTGCTAAACAGTCGCTTGGGCCTTTTCACTGCGGCCCCTCGGGCTATTCACCCTACCGAGGCACCCCTTCTCCCGAAGTTACGGGGTCATTTTGCCGAGTTCCTTAACGAGAGTTCTTCCGCGCGCCTTAGAATTCTCTTCTCGCCTACCTGTGTCGGTTTGCGGTACGGGCACCTTCTCCTGGCTAGAGGCTTTTCTTGGCAGTCTGAGATCATGACCTTCGCTACTGTAATTTTCGCTCCCCATCACAGCCCAGCCTTACGATGTGCGGATTTGCCTACACACCAGCCTCACTGCTTAGACGGACATCCATCAGTCCGCGTCACTACCCTACTGCGTCACCCCATTGCTCATAACGGATTACGGTGGTACAGGAATTTCGACCTGTTGTCCTTCGACTACGCCTATCGGCCTCGCCTTAGGTCCCGACTTACCCTGAGCGGACGAACCTTCCTCAGGAACCCTTAGGCTTTCGGCGGATCTGATTCTCACAGATCTTTTCGTTACTCATACCGGCATTCTCACTTGAATGCAGTCCAGCGCTCCTTACGGTACACCTTCAACCCGCATTCAACGCTCCCCTACCCCTGATGCATAGCATCAAGCCATAGCTTCGGTGGCGTGTTTAGCCCCGTTACATTTTCGGCGCAGAGTCACTCGACCAGTGAGCTATTACGCACTCTTTCAATGGTGGCTGCTTCTAAGCCAACATCCTGGTTGTCTGTGCAACTCCACATCCTTTCCCACTTAACACACACTTGGGGACCTTAGCTGATGGTCTGGGCTGTTTCCCTTTCGACAATGGATCTTAGCACTCACTGTCTGACTCCCGGAACTAAGTCTATGGCATTCGGAGTTTGACTGAGCTTGGTAACCCTTGCGGGCCCCGCACCCAATCAGTGCTCTACCTCCACGACTCTCTTTTCCGAGGCTAGCCCTAAAGCTATTTCGGGGAGAACCAGCTATCTCCGGGTTCGATTGGAATTTCTCCGCTACCCCCACCTCATCCCCGCATTTTTCAACATGCGTGGGTTCGGGCCTCCAGTGCGTGTTACCGCACCTTCACCCTGGACAGGGGTAGATCACCCGGTTTCGGGTCTACGTCCACGTACTCAAGTCGCCCTATTCAGACTCGCTTTCGCTGCGGCTTCAGCTCTTCACCTTAACCTTGCACGGGAACGTAACTCGCCGGTTCATTCTACAAAAGGCACGCCATCACCCATACATAGGGCTCTGACTTCTTGTAAGCACACGGTTTCAGGATCTATTTCACTCCCCTTCCGGGGTGCTTTTCACCTTTCCCTCACGGTACTGCTTCACTATCGGTCGCCAGGGAGTATTTAGCCTTGGCAGATGGTCCTGCCGGATTCATACGGGGTTTCACGTGCCCCGCACTACTCGGGATCCGTCTCGGAGGGAACAGGTTTTGAATTACAGGGCTTTTACCTTCTCTGGCGGGCCTTTCCAGACCTCTTCATCTAACCGGTTCCTTTGTAACTCCATGTGAGACGTCCCACAACCCCAAGGAGCAAGCTCCTTGGTTTGGGCTAATCCGCGTTCGCTCGCCGCTACTGACGGAATCACTATTGTTTTCTCTTCCTCAGGGTACTTAGATGTTTCAGTTCCCCTGGTATGCCTCTGTTCTGCCTATGTATTCAGCAGAAAGTGACTGTCGATGAAGACAGCCGGGTTTCCCCATTCGGACATCCCCGGATCAAAGCTTGCTTACAGCTCCCCGAGGCTTTATCGTTGTTCGCCACGTCCTTCGTCGGCTCCTGGCGCCTAGGCATCCTCCGTGTGCTCTTTGTAGCTTAACCTAGACTTTTCTTTCAAAGAAAGAAAATATCAATGTTCGATAAAGAATGATGTTTGCCAAAGGCAAAAGATCTTTCCTTACCTGCTACCTTTATTTCACTTGTTTACACAAGATCAGCGTAAAGGAATATTCTAAAACGCAATTTCGTTTCGGTATCCAGTTTTCAAGGTGCAATACTGTTTCAAGGAAACAGTAACCTGTGTGATTATCAGCCCAACTCCGAAGAGTGGATGATCATCATGCAGTTTTTTTGATGAAGTTGTAATTGGTGGAGCCAAGCGGGATCGAACCGCTGACCTCCTGCTTGCAAGGCAGGCGCTCTCCCAGCTGAGCTATGGCCCCATAAGGTGATATAAAGTTATATGGTGGGCCCTAGTGGACTCGAACCACCGACCTCACCCTTATCAGGGGTGCGCTCTAACCAGCTGAGCTAAGGGCCCATAATAAACCACCAAAGAAATTCTTCTTTAGTGGTTGCGCTTGGCGACGTCCTACTCTCCCAGGACCCTGCGGTCCAAGTACCATCGGCGCTGGAGGGCTTAACGGTCGTGTTCGGGATGGGTACGTGTGGAACCCCTCCGCTATCGCCACCAAACGTTTGAGAGTTTGAGCTCTCAAAACTGAGCAACGAGTGAGTAACAGGCCTAAACCTGAGTTTTGAAGCTTACACTTCATATTTGAATGTTTCCGTTGCAGGAAACGATTCTCCATAGAAAGGAGGTGATCCAGCCGCACCTTCCGATACGGCTACCTTGTTACGACTTCACCCCAATCATCTACCCCACCTTCGGCGGCTGGCTCCCTTGCGGGTTACCCCACCGACTTCGGGTGTTGTAAACTCTCGTGGTGTGACGGGCGGTGTGTACAAGACCCGGGAACGTATTCACCGCGGCATGCTGATCCGCGATTACTAGCAATTCCGACTTCATGCAGGCGAGTTGCAGCCTGCAATCCGAACTGAGACCGGCTTTTCTAGGATTCGCTCCAGATCGCTCTTTCGCTTCCCGTTGTACCGGCCATTGTAGTACGTGTGTAGCCCAGGTCATAAGGGGCATGATGATTTGACGTCATCCCCACCTTCCTCCGGTTTGTCACCGGCAGTCTGCTTAGAGTGCCCAGCTTGACCTGCTGGCAACTAAGCATAAGGGTTGCGCTCGTTGCGGGACTTAACCCAACATCTCACGACACGAGCTGACGACAACCATGCACCACCTGTCTCCCCTGTCCCGAAGGAAAGATCTATCTCTAGACCGATCAGGGGGATGTCAAGACCTGGTAAGGTTCTTCGCGTTGCTTCGAATTAAACCACATACTCCACTGCTTGTGCGGGTCCCCGTCAATTCCTTTGAGTTTCAGTCTTGCGACCGTACTCCCCAGGCGGAATGCTTAATGTGTTAACTTCGGCACCAAGGGTATCGAAACCCCTAACACCTAGCATTCATCGTTTACGGCGTGGACTACCAGGGTATCTAATCCTGTTTGCTCCCCACGCTTTCGCGCCTCAGCGTCAGTTACAGCCCAGAGAGTCGCCTTCGCCACTGGTGTTCCTCCACATATCTACGCATTTCACCGCTACACGTGGAATTCCACTCTCCTCTTCTGCACTCAAGCTCCCCAGTTTCCAGTGCGACCCGAAGTTGAGCCTCGGGATTAAACACCAGACTTAAAGAGCCGCCTGCGCGCGCTTTACGCCCAATAATTCCGGACAACGCTTGCCCCCTACGTATTACCGCGGCTGCTGGCACGTAGTTAGCCGGGGCTTTCTTCTCAGGTACCGTCACTCTTGTAGCAGTTACTCTACAAGACGTTCTTCCCTGGCAACAGAGCTTTACGATCCGAAAACCTTCATCACTCACGCGGCGTTGCTCCGTCAGGCTTTCGCCCATTGCGGAAGATTCCCTACTGCTGCCTCCCGTAGGAGTCTGGGCCGTGTCTCAGTCCCAGTGTGGCCGATCACCCTCTCAGGTCGGCTACGCATCGTCGCCTTGGTAGGCCATTACCCCACCAACTAGCTAATGCGCCGCAGGCCCATCCATCAGTGACAGATTGCTCCGTCTTTCCTCCTCCCCCCATGCAGGGAAAGGATGTATCCGGTATTAGCTACCGTTTCCGGTAGTTATCCCAGTCTGATGGGCAGGTTGCCTACGTGTTACTCACCCGTCCGCCGCTAGGTTGTTGTAGAAGCAAGCTTCTACAACAACCCCGCTCGACTTGCATGTATTAGGCACGCCGCCAGCGTTCGTCCTGAGCCAGGATCAAACTCTCCATTAAAGACCAACCGAAATTGGTATATAGAAAGAGCGATATGCTCATTTTGAAACTGACGAGATAAAATATCTCTTTTTGCTCCAGCTCCGTTCAGCCTTGCAGCATGTCCGAAACCTTCGCGGTTCACTCACTCGTTGTTCAGTTTTCAAAGATCAAACCTTCATATTCTCTTGCTTTGTTTCACCACCGCATCTCAGCGGCGACTTGATTAATATAACATACATTCGGGATTTAAGTCAACACTTTTTTAAAATTATTTTTCAATTTCATTTCAGCGTTGTTCTCACAAAAAAATTCCCGGGCTTTAAGGGCCGAGAATTAATGTATCATATAATTGAATTGGTCGTCAACTATATTTTAAAACAAAAGCATATTTCGCTTTGCCCTTACGCGAAAAGTCACATACAATCAATCCTTTTCCTTGATTAAACTCTATACACACTCACATAGCCTGTCCAAACAATATCATTTTCAATCCGAGTAAAAGCGCGATTCCTGGCACTCCCAAAACCGTTACAGCTCCCATCGTCACCGGATTAATCGGGATATACACCTGCGTGACCCACCCCGAATAATTAATGACATACAGCGCAATTGCCGCCAGAGCCATATGTGCTCCAAACACAGTAAGCCAGCCGATACCCAGACGTTTTTTGAGGATAAGATATGACAGCACCACAACACAGGCAATCAGAACAAGCCAGACAGCACTTCTCATTCGGCCCTCCGTTTATGAACACGGTCTGCGTCATTGGCATACCCCGGTTCGTCTGCGGGCAGGTGGAAACGATGTAACCCTTGCTGTTTGGCACATTTTAAATGTATCTGATATTTACGCTCCGCAGCTTCCAGAACAAAAATGGCATAGTCGATTTCGTCCTCGCCTGTAGCTTCATGAAATAACCGATGCGCTCTTAACCATTCTGCGTGCGAAGCCCGAATCTGGGCAAACAACTCCTGACGATACTCTGCTTCCGATTTGCCGTGCTCTTGTCGACGAAAATTTTGCTTCACCCGTTCCCACATCCATTCATCCTCCTCACAAGCTGAATTATGTGCACAGTCTGTAAGACTACCTTATTCATACTTATTTAACAGAGGACAAACTTAGAACAAGAACTGCCCATACCAGCCCTATCATCACAAAATAAAAAGGAGCCATAACGGCTCCCCATTGTGTCGAGACAATCCATACGATTTATCGACACTAAAAATATCTATAACATATACATGTATTTATTAGTTCAGCTCTCTGCGGCCTTCCAGCGCTTTGGACAGCGTTACCTCATCGGCATACTCCAAATCCCCGCCTACTGGCAATCCGTGGGCAATACGAGTAACCTTGATTTCAAAAGGACGCACCAGCCTGGAAATGTACATGGCCGTCGCTTCTCCTTCAATGTTCGGATTCGTAGCCAAAATCAGCTCTTTGATGCGTTCATCACTAAGTCTGTTCAATAATTCCTTGAGCTTGATATCCTCAGGACCAATTCCCTCCATAGGAGAGATTGCCCCATGAAGCACATGATAAAAGCCGTTAAACTCCTTGGTGCGCTCCATAGCTACCAGATCCTTGGAGTCCTGAACAACACAAATGACGGAAGCATCCCTCGTCTTATCCTGACAGATCCGACAAGGGTCCGTGTCCGTAATATTGCCGCAGACGGAACAAAAGTGAAGATTGCGTTTCACATTGACCAGTGCTTTGGCAAAATCAATCACATCGTCTTCCTTCATTTTCAGTACGTGAAAAGCCAACCGGGCAGCCGTCTTCGGCCCCACTCCCGGCAGGCGCGTAAATGCATCAATCAGCTTTGCAATCGGCTCCGGATAATACAATAGTGTGTTTCTCCTTTATGCACAGTCTAGAACAAGCCTGGAATTTTCATGCCGCCTGTAAATTTACCCATATCATCATTAGCCAGTTCATCTGCTTTGGACAAAGCATCGTTGACCGCAGTCAACACGAGATCTTGCAGCATTTCCACATCATCGGGATCTACAGCCTCCGGTTTGATGGTGATGGAAAGCACTTTTTTATGTCCGTTTACCTCTACAGTCACAACACCGCCGCCGGAAGTACCTTCAATTACTTTTCCGCCAAGTTCCTCTTGGGCTTTAAGCATTTGCTCCTGCATCTTTTTCACTTGCTTCATCATTTGGTTCATATTGTTCATTTCAATCATCTCCTTTAATGAAGTATACATCCAGACACTTTGATTCTAATCCTTTATAACTACCAGATCTTCCCCGAAAAGTTCAATAGCCTCATCAATCCAGGGCTCCTTGGACTTTCCCGGCGCTTCATGCTCCTGCTCCAGTTGGAATTCTTCGGCAGGCTGGTCGGGAACTCCTTCAATCGCAGCATTCCAATCCTTTTGCATCATCGTCACCAGACGATAGGGATGGCCCAACTGTTCGTGCAGAACCTTCTCAATGACCTGCTTGTTGGCAGGCTTTTCAGTAGTTTCACGGTGAATGTTATTCTTAAACGCCACGAGCACGCTATCCTCTAATACAGACACAGGCTCGCCGTCCATAAACCATGCATGAACTGTGACTTTCGCTTCTTTGACTCCCTGCAAAATTTGGCTCCACTTACGCCCCGCAGCCGCAAATGCCTCTCCCGACTTCTCGGCGATATAGCGATCCAACTGGGAAGGGAGCTTGGCTGGCGCAGAAATCCGCGGAGCGGGAGCGCGCCCTCCGGGGGCCTGACGGCTCCCCGACGATGCATCCTGCCCTGTCCCGGCAGCCAATCCGCCTTGCAACGCACGTTCAAGCTTCTTCTCCAGCTCGGCAAGCTGACGCTTCAAAACAGCTACATCCTCCTGATTGGCAGTGGCAGCGCCGGAATGCTGCGCGGTCGACTGAGCAGCAGCTCCAGCTTCCACAGGAATGCTGCACAGCTTCAATAGAGCTACCTCAAATAAGGTTTGCGGCTGAACGGCATACTTCATCTCGCTCTGATAGCGATTAAGCGTGTCGATCATGCTAAAGAGCTGCTCCTTGGTAAAAGCTTCTGCCACTTCCTTGAACTGCTCCGGCTCCAGCACGCGCTCTGTCATTTTAGTTGCCTGCGGTACCATCTTAATCATAAGCAGATCTCTGAAATAGTACAGCAGATTTTCCATACATTTATCTGCGCTTTTACCTTCTTGCATAAAGTTCTCAATCATTTGAAGTACTGTGCCGACATCTTCTTTCAGCAATGCCAAGGCAAGCTTGCCGAATTGTTCAGACGCAATACCTCCCGTCATATCCAGCACCTGCTGATAAGTAACCCGACCGTCTGTAAACGAAGATATCTGATCCAGAACGCTAAGTGCATCCCGCATTCCGCCATCTGACAGACGCGCAATGTACTGTAATGCGTCCGAATCAGCCTCTATGTTCTCCTGTCGACATATAAGGTCAAGCCGCTCCGTCTGCTCCTCTAGCGATACCCGCCGAAAGTCAAAACGCTGACAACGCGAAATGATCGTCGCCGGAATCCGATGCGGTTCTGTGGTAGCCAATATGAACATCACGTGTGGCGGCGGTTCTTCCAGCGTCTTAAGCAACGCATTGAACGCTTCCGTCGTCAGCATGTGCACTTCATCGATGATATAAACCTTGTGCCGTACTTCCGTCGGCGCATATTTGACTTTATCGCGCAAATCACGAATCTCTTCAACGCCCCGGTTGGAGGCTGCATCAATCTCCTGTACATCCATGACCGCTCCGGCTGTGATCCGTTTACAGGCTTCGCATTCGTTGCAAGGCTCCGGCGCCGGTCCATGCTCACAGTTAATTGCCTTGGCCAAAATTTTGGCCGCACTCGTCTTACCCGTTCCTCGCGGACCGCTGAACAGGTAGGCATGGGACGTGCGATTTTCGCGGATGGCATTCTGCAATGTCTGGATAATATGCTGTTGTCCTACCATGTCCTTGAACGACTGAGGCCGCCAAGCACGGTACAACGCTATATGTTCCAATGCGCGTTACCCTCTTTCCCATTCACTTTCATGAACATTAATGTTCACTTCATTATACTATACTCCCGTCCGAATCTAAACCGGACACCTTCCAATTTATAAACACAAAAAAACATCTTCGCAATGACTGCCAAGATGTTCTAATTCCCAATATATACCGTGCACCTGTTATTGATCGTTGTGATCCGAGCGGCAATCCTGAACAACAACTCGGGCTAGGCCACCCTCCGGCACAAGAGTGTTCTCGCTTATGGCTGCTTCCTTCCGGACCTGACCAGGTTCACAAGTACTCATTGCGGAGGACCCAACCGTCAACATTGTGCGCAGGGACCAGCCTCACATCAACAACACCTCTAACAGGAATTCAACCTCGCTATAGCGGATTGCGAGTTACAGGGCACCGCTACCTCCCCATCTAGCACGGTGAAAATAAGTATATCTCAAGGCCGCACAAAAAGCAAACATCCACAACAAAAAGAGCCCTCCGCAATAGCAGAAGGCTCTAATAACTTTATAACCTGCGGTAATCGATTAGATACCGTATTTCTTCTTGAAACGATCCACACGGCCGCCAGCATCAAGGAATTTCTGCTTCCCTGTGAAGAATGGGTGGCAAGCGGAGCAAATCTCCACGCGCAGAGAACCTTTCACAGAACCGGTTTCGAACGTATTTCCGCAAGCACAAGTGACATTAGTTACGTTAAATTTCGGTTGAATAGCTTGTTGCATTGAACTTTCACCTCTTTCCGCCCTGAACGTCCTATCAGCCCAGAGTTGTATGAACACATGTTCACATTATAGCACCTGGATATGAGCGTTTCAACAACTCTTTTGTGTATCCAAAAATGGCGTAAAACAAGTGTAGTTCAACCCGCTATTGACCGTTTTAGGCCTTGGCAAATTTGGGACGCGCCAGCCCTTGAGGCGGTACGTGGGTGTAAGACCCGATAACAACATCAGGCAGTTCCTCCCGGTAAATCTCAAGCATTTGCTTCATGCCAAGAATCTCTCCCTGGGCAGGTGGAATCAGCTCCAGATAGCTTTCAGGATCAATATTCAGGTTGCGCATCTGAATAAGCTTGAGCTTGGTGCGTTTGGCAAACTCAATCATCGCTTCGATTTCTTCCTCACGGTCTGTCACACCCGGAAAAATCAAATAGTTAATCGACGTATATACACCCTGCTCGGAAGCATAACGAAGTGATTTTTCCACATTGTCTAACGTGTAGCCACGCGGCTTGTAATACGCATTGTAGTGGTCGTCCAGTGCGCTAATCGTGCTGACCCGCATCAGATCAAGCCCGGCATCTACAATACCCCGGATATGATCGTTCAAGCCTGCATTCGTATTGATATTAATGTATCCCATATCTGTAACGGAACGGACCTCTTTGATCGAATCAATAATCAACTTAGCTTGAGTAGAAGGCTCCCCTTCACACCCTTGGCCAAAGCTAATAATGGACTCCGGTGTTTTCAAATGCTCTAACATGACTTCCACAATCTCATCGACACGAGGACGGAAGTTCATTCTCGTCTGAGGGGATACAAAACCGCTGTCATCCGGCTGTTCCGAGATGCAGCCAAAGCATCCGGCATTACAAGAGTAAGATACCGGAACTCCACCCTCCCAGCGATTCAGGAACGTGTTCGAGGAGGTAAGACACTCATAGCCTAAGGCACAGTTGGACAAATGCTGGTACAGCCGATTTTCCGGGTACTGCTCTGTCATCCTTTGCACACCCTGTTTTACCTCTTGGCGGTCACAATTTTCCGGATTCCATTTGGACGGATTATCACTCCGCTCGGCCGTTACATAAAAGGCTCCATCCTTCCAGACCACGGCTGAATAGCCAAACAGGGGGAGCTTATACTCTTTATCTGTCTTCACATACCCTGGCAGGCATAAGCGTGTAAAGCCTTGAGGCAACAAGGCCCCCACTGCCTGCATATCGCCTGGCAAGGAAACCATTTCCCCAGATTCAGGGTTCATACCGACCGGGCGTGTGTTGGGCAGACTTACCAGCGTAGCTCCTTCCGGTAGCGGAATAAGCTCATCTTCCATGATTTCGACAATCATGTCTGCACTGCGGGCAAGCCCATACAAAGAAGCATGATCATATACATTGCCTTTTTCGTCGGCATACACCAAATACATTGTGGAGCTCCTTTCGTTCCACCAAGCGCACGCCTGAAACCAATCGAACCGTAACGGGTGCGTGCTTGAGGAACAGATAAATACCTATCGGGAAATTACGTTTATCCATAGGCTGATCATTGTTATTGAGGGTAGCTGTAGCTATATTGCTGGATTTAGTTGGTTGAAGCTGGAACCGATGCTGCGGTGGAACGCGTGGTTCTCCGTTGCGGAGTGCTTGAGCTGCTTTGTGATCCGCTGGACGATGCCGTTGTATCAAACGAGGCCAAAAACTCTGCGTTGTTGCTGCTGTTCCGCAATTTCTTTAGGAAGCCCTCCACAAAATCGTGGCTTTCCGTCATATTTTTACGAATGGCCCAAATGGTATCCAATTCCTCCTTGCCTAACAACATTTCCTCACGCCGGGTACCGGAGCGACGAATATCAATAGCCGGGAATATGCGGCGTTCCGCAAGCTTGCGGTCCAAATGAAGCTCCATATTGCCTGTACTTTTAAACTCTTCATAGATAATGTCATCCATCCGCGATCCTGTATCAATGAGCGCTGTGGCCAAAATGGTAAGACTTCCGCCCTCTTCCACATTCCGCGCCGCACCAAAAAAGCGTTTTGGACGGTGGAAGGCCCCTGGATCAATCCCCCCACTAAGCGTACGACCGGATGCTGGAATAACCAAGTTGTAGGCACGTGCAAGACGAGTAATGCTATCCAGCAGGATAACCACGTCTTTTTTATGCTCTACGAGGCGAAGGGCACGCTCTAGAACCAATTCCACTACCTTGATATGGTTCTCAGGCAGTTCATCAAAAGTGGAAGCAACAACTTCACCTTTAACAGAACGCTGCATGTCGGTCACTTCTTCCGGACGTTCATCAATCAACAAGACAAACAGCTCAATCTCGGGATTGTTGGTAGAAATGCTATTGGCAATTTCTTTGAGGAGAAGTGTTTTACCAGCTTTGGGAGGTGCCACAATGAGTCCACGCTGTCCAAGTCCGACAGGGGCCAGTATATCCATTATTCTCGTAGACAAATTATTGGGGGTAGTTTCAAGAACTAACTTGGTTTGTGGATAAAGTGCAGTCAGTGCGGGAAAGTGTAGCCGCTCAGCAGCTTGTTCAGGACTTCTTCCATTGACGGCGTTAACTTGAAGCAATCCAAAATATCGTTCATTTTCTTTCGGAGTCCGGCATTTACCGGATACTAGATCGCCCGTTCTCAAGTCAAACTTGCGGATTTGTGAAGCAGAGATGTAAATATCTTCGGTACTCGGGAGATAATTAATCGGCCTCAGAAAGCCGTAACCTTCAGGAAGTATTTCCAGAACCCCCTGCATAAACATCAATCCGCTCTTCTCGGCTTGTGCACGCAGGATGGCAAAAACTAATTCTTTTTTCTTGAGCGTTCCGTAGTACGGGATCTGGTATTGCTTGGCCAGCTTGTACAGATCGGTCAGCTTCATTTCTTCCAGATCGGAAATTTGCAGATCCATATAATAACCACCTATTCAATTATTAAGTCCATTCAAAACTAAATGATAGACAATGACATCATAAACACCATTAACATAATTTTAACCAAAACAAATAAAGTTATGCAGCCGTCTGCTTGGATTATACCGAATTATTCCGGTTTCCCGATAAAAGATTGTTAGGTATGAACCTATATCTTGTATCATGCAGCGGCTGCATAGAGCCTATCCATTCTATTGTTCATCCGTTCCGGGAGTCCCAAAATGTACGAAGTTTGTTATTCTGTCTGCCGCCATACGTCCGCGCCCAAAAGACGCAGATTGGAGACGAGATGGTCATAACCACGGTCGATGTATTCGACACCTGACACCTCGGTTACGCCTTCACTTACTGTAAGTCCGGCAATGACAAGCGCTGCACCAGCACGCAGATCGGCCGCTTTGACTTTAGCCGCATTCAGCTTGCCACCCTCAATAATAGCCGAACGACCTTCCACGCGGATTTTAGCCCCCATTCGTACAAGTTCAGGGACGTGTTTAAAACGATTGCTATAAACAAAATCGCTCAGCACACTAACCCCTTGCGCCTGAGTAAGCAAACTGGTCATAGGAGATTGCAAGTCCGTGGCGAATCCGGGGTAAACTAAGGCTTTAACATCAACGTGCTCATATGAAGATGAACCCAGAACACGAATACTTTCGTCATATTCCTCTATACCAATACCCATTTCCTGCATTTTTGCAGTCAGAGCCTCCATATGCTTGGGAATTACGTTGTCAATCAAAACATTACCACGAGTAGCCGCAGCAGCAATCATATATGTGCCCGCTTGTATGCGGTCAGGTATGATGGAGTGACGGCAGCCATGCAGCTCGGACACACCTTCAATCCGGATCGTTTCCGTTCCGGCCCCCTTAATAATGGCCCCCATGGAGTTTAACAAGGTTGCTACATCTATAATCTCAGGCTCTTTAGCCGCATTTTCGATAATTGTGGCGCCTTTGGCACGTGCGGCCGCCAGCATAATGTTAATCGTAGCTCCTACACTGCTGACATCCAAATAAATCTTGGTACCGCGCAGCTCTTTGGCATGCAAATGAATAGCACCGTGCTCGTTCGTAACCGTAGCACCCAGTGCTTCAAAACCTTTGATATGCTGATCAATGGGCCGAGGTTCAAAATTACACCCTCCTGGCAAACCGATGATCGCTTCCTTGAATCTGCCTAGCATGGCTCCCATCATATAATAGGATGCTCGTAATTTCTTAACAGGTCCATTCGGCATGGGAATGGATTTAATGGAGGATGGATCTATTCTCATCTGGCTGCCTTCCCAGGCAACGGCTGCACCAAGTTCCTCCAGTATTTCGGAATACACCGCCACATCACTCAACAGCGGCAAATTGTCCAAAATGACTTCCGACTCTGCCAGAATGGCGGCGGGAATCAAGGCGATGGCACTGTTTTTGGCACCGCTGATGGAAACTGTACCTTGAAGCGGCCGTCCACCGGTGATCATCAATTTTTCCATAAGCTTGAGGGTCCCCCTACTTGTTTTGCAGTCGGTCAAATAATAAACTTTCAACTTTTTGGTGGTTAAAATGGAAAGACACCGGCTAAGCGGTGTGCTTTCCAGGTCAAACTATTCAACTGAACAGATTCAAATCTTCTGTGCAGAACTACAATTACAATCAAGAGATACATTGAACCATGCAGATGCACGGTACATCAACTTATTCTTACGCTTGGTTGTTGGAACCGAACTCACGGATTTTACCGATAACGGTTTGTTTAATCGCTTCACGACCTGGAGCGATAAATGTACGTGGGTCATAAGCATCCGGTTTCTCAGCAAGCACTTCACGAACCACTTTCGCGAACACGATTTGGTTCTCTGTGTTTACATTGATTTTGGAAGTTCCCAGCGAGATTGCTTTTTTGATATCATGCGTTGGGATACCAGTACCACCATGCAGAACGAGTGGAAGTTTGATTGCAGCGCAGATCTCTTCCATTTCTTTGAATCCGAGGTTTGGCTCGCCTTTGTAAGGTCCGTGAACGGAACCCAGTGCAGGAGCCAATGTGTCGATACCTGTTTCGTTAACGATACGCAGACAGTCGTCAAGCTTCGCGTACATTACGTCACCTACAACATCATCCTCTTGACCGCCAACCATTCCAACTTCAGCTTCAACGGAAACGCCTTTGGAATGTGCATATTCAACAACTTTTTTCGTTGTTGCAATGTTCGTGTCGATCGGGCTGTGGGAATCATCAATCATAACAGATGTGAAACCAGCATCGATAGCTTCTTTACATTTTTCAAAGCTGGAACCGTGATCCAAATGGATCGCAACCGGAACCGTAATTTTCATGTCATGAATAAGACCTTCTACCATTTTAACAACAGTGTAGAAACCGCCCATGTGGCGTGCTGCACCTTCAGATACGCCCAGGATTACCGGGGATTTTTCTTCTTCAGCAGCGCCCAGAATCGCTTGAGTCCACTCCAGGTTATTAATGTTGTATTGACCTACCGCGTATTTTCCTTCAAGTGCTTTGTTCAACATGTCTGTCATAGATACCAATGGCATGGTTACAGTCCTCCTAAGGGTGTTTGGGTTTGTCTATATTTTAGCCGACATCACATACGGGCTTATTATACCACAACCCATGTTAAATACTAAACAAGCTTTTGCACATCAACACATACGAAAATCACGCCCAGGACGCCGTTTTTTCATAGAATTGTATAAGGAGAGGATTTACTTTCAGTATTTCCCATAAACACAAACAAAAAACCCTGTTGTGTTAACAGAGTTTTCAACCAAAGTGACTCGCTTCGTCACTCCTGAGTTGCTTGTTTACGGCGATTCGCATTTCATCAATATCAAAGGGCTTGGTAAAGTGCATGAGTGCTCCCAGCTCCGTCGCCTCTTTAATCATGTCCAGTTCTCCATAAGCTGTCATCATAATAACTTTGATATCGGGATTCATGGTCTTTAGATGCTTCAAGATTTCAAGTCCGTCCATACCCGGAATTTTCATATCGAGCAGAACCAGATCAGGCGGTTCCTTTTCAACAATTTCAAGTGCAATTTTTCCGTTTGCTGCCTGAAAGGTCTCGTAACCCTCACTTCCGAACACTTCCATCAGCAAAATTCGTATTCCATTCTGGTCATCGACGATTAATACTTTTTTCTTTTCCAATGTTTTAACCTCCTAAGATCTTAAAACGAGGATCATGCAGCTATTGCCATAACAGCGTCCGATGACGTACAATATCCGTCCCATACCCTAAACTATATTCGCTCCTGCAAAAAGAAAATCCTTCTCTTATACATAATTGTGGAATATTCTTTCATAATCAGGAAGCGTGGAATAAAAAAGACCTCCCAGAGGAGGTCTAACAGGCTGTAGCATTAGCCTTGAAGCTGCAATGCCGCCTTAACAAATTCACGGAACAACGGCTGTGGACGGTTCGGACGGGAAGTAAATTCTGGATGGAATTGTACCGCCAGGAACCATGGATGCTCAGGCAGTTCCACAATTTCCACCAAACGTCCGTCCGGTGAAGTACCGGAAATGCGAAGACCTGCTTTTTCAATAACTTCACGATATTCGTTATTGAATTCATACCGATGACGGTGTCTTTCATATACCAGCTCATCGTTGTAGCAAGCCGAAGCCAGCGAACCTTCCGTCAGTTTGCACGGATACAATCCGAGACGCATGGTGCCGCCCATATCTTCGATGTCCTTTTGGTCAGGCAGCAAGTCGATGACCGGGTAATCCGTAGCCGGATTGATTTCCGAGCTGTTGGCTCCTTCGAGACCAGCCAGAGAACGGGCAACCTCAATGACAGATACCTGCATGCCAAGACAAATACCGAAGAACGGGATTTTCTGTTCGCGTGCATAACGAATGGTGCTGATTTTACCTTCAATTCCGCGATCACCGAAGCCGCCCGGTACGAGAATACCGCCAATGCCGCCCAGCATGTCCGCTACGTTCTCGTCCGTTACTTCTTCTGCGTTCACCCAACGGATTTTCACATCCGCATTGGCATCAAATCCGGCGTGTGAAAGGGATTCAACCACACTTAAATAAGCATCATGCAGTGCAACATATTTACCAACAATGGCAATTTCAACCGTTTTATCCAGCTTTCTGATCCGTTCAACAAGCCCTTCCCACTCCGTCATATCCGGTGCAGGTGTTGTCAGCTTGAGGTGGTTGACTACGATCTCGTCCAAGCCTTCTTCACGCAGGTTCAATGGAACCTCGTACAAAGTCGACGCATCGCGGCATTCTACTACTGCGTTAGCATCAATATCGCAGAACAGCGCGATTTTGGCCTTCATATCGGAAGAAAGTTCATGCTCTGTACGGCAAACAATGACATTCGGCTGAATGCCGATGCTGCGCAGTTCTTTTACACTGTGCTGAGTTGGTTTGGTTTTAACCTCACCAGCAGCTTTAATATAAGGAATGAGGGTTACGTGAATGTACATTACATTCTCCCGTCCAACCTCACTTTTGAGCTGACGGATAGCTTCCAAAAATGGCAAGCTCTCAATATCGCCCACGGTACCGCCGATTTCTGTGATAATTACGTCCGAACCCGCTTCACGGCCTGCACGATATACGCGCTCCTTGATTTCGTTCGTAATATGAGGAATAACCTGCACCGTACCGCCCAAATACTCCCCGCGACGCTCTTTGCTGATTACGCTGGAGTATACCTTGCCTGTCGTGACATTGCTGTTCTTGGACAGATTAATATCAATAAAGCGCTCATAGTGCCCCAAGTCGAGATCCGTTTCCGCACCGTCATCCGTTACAAACACTTCACCGTGCTGGTAAGGGCTCATCGTCCCTGGATCGACATTAAGGTAAGGATCGAATTTTTGAATCGTTACCTTCAGTCCCCTGTTCTTCAGAAGCCTTCCCAGTGAAGCTGCCGTAATCCCTTTGCCCAAGGAAGACACAACCCCGCCTGTCACAAAAATATACTTTGTCACTGTTTAAAACCCTCCTAAATAAAGTCCAAAATTCAGGCGACATTATGATGTTATCGTAACCCGTTTACACGGATTATCATCCATGAAGAAGGCAGCGGAATCATTTTCCATGCCCGCCGCCCTTAGCCCTCTTTCATGAGTGCAAACACCCTATAAAAAAACAAAAAAGCACACCCGTAGTACGGGGCACTTTTATACAAAAAGCAAACATATAAGTGAATCAATCATAAGCCCAAGCAATAGTTTACCCCGTGTCCAATCCGCTGTCAAGGAAGTTATCTGTGTTAATTTGCCCATTGAACAAGATTGGAGGGAATCCATCTGAATGCTTCAAATCAGAAGGCAGTTTCAAGAAAATGGTCATGAAAAAGGGGAGAATACATCTCCCCTTACAGCCTGATTCTAACGAAGCGAATCATCGGCGTCTTCCGTCGACTCGTCGTCATTTTCATCTTCTGTATCTTCCTCATCACTGAGGTCTTCATCGTCTATAACCACGTCTTCATCACTATCATCATCTTCACCGTCGAACAGCTCTTCTTCGCCATCCTCGTCTTCACTGTCTGCATCGAAGTCGTCATCGGCGCTGTAAACTTCTTCTTCCTCATGATATTCCTCTTCGTCGTCATCGTCTTCGTCATTAATGATACGAGGACGCTTGGCGCCTGTCAGAGTATCTTCGGATTTATCCACTGGATACCAACGTTTCAAGCCCCACAGATTCGTACCGACACAGGCGAAACGCCCGTCAATGTTGATTTCAGTATATAGCTGAGCGATAACGTCATTAATTTCTTCGTCGGACATGCCGCGCAATTTGGCGACTTCATTCATCAGGTCACGGTAATAATATGGAGTATTGGCTGCTTTCAATACCATAAATGCCAAATCCACCATTGGAGTCTCGTGGACTTTCTCCGGGTCAATCTTCAAGTTGAGTGGGGTACTCACCTAGGGACACTTCCTCTCACACGTAATTCACAAGAACATGTTTCAGAGCATACACGATACATGCAATACTAACATATCCATTATCAAAACTAAGTAAAACCTATTTGGAAGCAAATTGCAAGTTAAACATGGGTATCCGTACAATTTGCAGTAGTATGCCTTGAACAAGGCGGCGCACGTTAAAAAGACGGGGTCCCCCCGTCTCCGACTGTACCCGCTCCGGGAGAAGTCCCCCAAAGTTGTTGCACAAGAGCTTTTGCCCTCCATGTATCGTATGTGTCCACGATCACTTTGACACGACGAGCAGGCCTATTTCCATAAAAAAGAGGCAGGTTTCCCATGCCGCTGCTGATGCTTGCTCATACAATACCTCAGCATGGCTCATCGGAGGGGGACTGTCTCAAATGGACTATCCGGGTTTTTTGCAGCGTTTGCACGAGGGCATTTCGGAGCCGTCCGGCAGTGGACGGCACAAACAGATCATTACGTTCGATAAGCCTCACCAATACCGGGAATGCCTGTCCTATCTCAGGAAGCTGAAGCCCGAGCTTGCGGGATTGCGGCAAGTACAACCGGCCCGACTGATTCGCGCTCTGATCGCTCCGCTTCCAGGGGGAGACAGGCTGGGCAAATATCACAACGGTGTTACCGTTGAAGAAGATACTCGCATGAGGGTACATGGAGGAACAGCCCAGATGCCGAAGGCGGAGAAAAACCTGCCCATGCCGTGGGGGGTTAAACAGGTGCGCGCACACAAGGCTTGGCCTTCCTCTACAGGAAACCGAATCAGGATTGGCGTGATCGACACGGGAGCGGATTTTCAACATCCTGATCTGCGGCATTCTCTCGCCAGAGGCATCAATTTGCTTAATCGGACCATGCTGCCCTATGACGATAACGGTCACGGCACTCATATTGCCGGTACCATCGCGGCATCCAACTATGATGAGGGTATGGTTGGCGTAGCACCTCAGGCGCTGATTCATCCTGTAAAAGCGTTTGACCATAATGGAGCCGCCTACGTCTCCGATATTATTCTCGGCATCGATTGGTGCGTATTGAATCGTATCGATATCATCAATATGAGCTTCGGTATGAAATCACGCAGCAAGGCGCTGCTTGATATGGTGAACAAAGCGTATCAAAACGGTATCGTGATCGTAGCTTCCTCGGGAAACGAGGGCAAACGCCGGAGTATTGACTACCCGGCACGCTATTCCCAGACCATTTCAGTCGGAGCTACCGATAAATACAGACGCATCGCGCCTTTCAGCAACCGGGGACAATTCGTAGACGTGTACGCACCGGGTGAAAAGATCATTTCCTCATGGATACACGGCAAGCATCACGAAATGAGCGGTACGTCTATGGCTACTTCCCACGTGACCGGAAGCATTGCTCTGCTCCTTTCACTGAGACCGGAGATGGAGCCTAGGGAAATCAAAGCACTGCTCAAGCGTACCGCTACACCGCTGCGCCTTCGTAAAAGCATCGGGCGCAACTCTATATCCACGAAACTTGGGGAAGTCGATGCCTTCCGACTAATGCAGGAGGGTACGAAATAACGGATGGAGTAAATGAATCATCTAAACGTTTAACGTTGCGCCCGGCTCCAAAGAGTGAATGACTTTTACAGAGCTTTCGTGTTCGGTCCAACCTTCTCTCATCAGCTCGTCACGCACAAGATCAGTCTGCGGCTTGGGCGCATGAACGAGCACAACCTGTTTACCAGGCAACTCCTTCAACATTAGTCTCACATCCGATATCCCCTGATGCACCTTGTAAATCAAATGCCGAACTATACAACGGTCATTCTGATCTGTTTTCTGACCCGTTTTTTGATTCGTACAATCCAGCAGATGTTTACCAAAAGAACCGCTCGAAGCATGTCCCGTTAAAATAACTCCGTTATGATTACTTTTTCCGCTACCTTCGCCATCCCCCGCACTCGGCGGATGATCTGATAAATACTGATAGTACCAGCGCGCCCGTGGCGAATCCATCATGCCGTCCCCGGTTACGATCATTGCCGCAGCATTCTGTTCCAGCAGCCGTACTCGCTCCGCAGCATCACGAGGCACAAAGATCCGGCCACTGTGCAGCACACGTTCTATCCGCGCAGGTACTTCCGGGCGTAGCCATTCTTTCAAACGGCTCAAGCGCTGCAATCCCTGCCATATATCCGGCTCTACAATCATTGCTTGTTCAGGGAACTGCTCGCTGGCCCACACAATCAACTCCTGCCCCCGGCCAAAGGCGGGTACCGGAAGCAGCACATGACCACCAGAAGACAATATCTGTCCCATCCCGGCCCGCAGCCGCTCCAGCTTCACAGGCTGCGGGTCTATATCCATGCCATAAGCATTATCCATAATGGAGATATCGGCCAGATTAGGTTCCGGTGCATCGGCAGCGAGCAGTTCGGATTCGCGGCTGTAATCTCCCGAAAAGAACAACCGCTTTCCTTCCATATCTACCATGTACCACACTGCTCCAGCCAAATGCCCACTACGCCCCCACATGATCCGTACACCCGGACAAGCCTCCTGCCATACTCCTGACGGCGCTTCATCCTCCAGATAGCGGTAAGCTATGGATTCGATATCCCGTTCGTCGTATGGCAATTTGCCGCCTCTCGATTCTACATAAGTATGCCAGGAGCGAAAATAGGAACCCAACTGCTCGGCGGTCGCCTTTGTCGTCCAAACCTCTCCCCGGTATCCATACTTATACAGTAAGGGGAGCGCCATTGAATGATCCTCATGTGCATGAGACAGCAATACAGCGGTCAGCCTCTCCGCCTCCTGCGGCAGAAAAACCGGATACTGCCCGGTTCCTTCCTTTTTCACGCCACAATCCAGCATGATACGATGCTGCTTTCCTTCCAAAACATAGCAGGAGCGGCCGTGTTCGCCCGCACCGCCCCAAATTCGAAGCTTGGTCATCATCATTTCCACTTTCTTTGCGAGTTTAAGCTTTCCATTAAGATCAGCAGCAGTGTGGTCAAACCGACCGATATGACCGCCATTGCCATACCAAGCGACACCTGACCCTGTTCGAACTGGGCAAATATGTAGGTTGCAGACGTCTGGACGGATGGCGGCAAAATCAGCAATGAGCCGACCAGTTCGCGCGAAGCAATGGTAAAGGTCATCATCCAGCCTGCCAGCATCCCCGGTAAAATCAGCGGCAGCACAATCCGGCGGAATATATAAGACGGGCGACCGCCAAACACCTGTCCTGCCTGAAAAAGAGCGGTGTCTACCTGCGTAAAGGCGCTTTTGACATACTGGACTGTATAAGGAACAAACAAGACAACATACGTCAGAATGACCATACCGTACGTGTTATACAACGGAATCGGCATCCACGGCGAGTTCCACCATAAAATAAGGCCGACTACCATAACAATCCCCGGAACCGTGTTCGGAAGCAAGCTGAATGCATCCACTGTCCGCTGGAGCTTCGTACGTGAGCCGCCAATAACGAGCGCAAACCATGTGCCCAGCACAACGGCAATCGTCGATGCACCCAAAGAGAGAAATACGCTGTTCAGCAGCGCCTCCATGCTCTCTGAGCCCCAAGACAGCAGTTCCTTGTAATAATCGAGCGTAAAGTTATCCCAAGCCAAGCCGATCCCCCGCAGCTTCATGGTGGAAGCGGCGATAATTGAAAAATAAGGAATACCAATGGACGCCATTAGCAACAATAGAATGAATGCGATACTCAGTCCCGTAGTCCAGCCAGATACACGAAGACGGGAAGGACGAGAACCTTTACCACCTACCAGCCTGTATGTGTACTTACGGTTGATCACCGATTGCACATACCACACGAGCAGACAGGCGGTTAAAAGCACCGAGGCCATTGATGTCGCCTTGCCGAAATCAATCGGCCAACTGGAAATGTATTTGTGAATTTCCGATGTCATGACCTCATACCCGATACGTCGTCCAAAGGTGGCGGGGGTTCCAAACTCGGCAATCGTTTTGACGAAAATAAGCAGTGCGCCCATTCCATAAGCCGACAGCAGCAGCGGTAAAATGATCCGGCGGAACCTGTACAGAAAGCCGCCCCCCATAACGGCTCCGGCCTCTTCCAGACTGCCGCCAATCCTGACCAGCGCACCGCGCAGCAGCAGGTACAGGAACGGAAACAGATGTAGACTCATGATCATAACCATGCCGCCAAAGCTGAAAAAGAACGGGGTCAAGAAATGCAGGCTCGGAAACAACTGCTCCAGATACCCGTTTTTTTGCATAAACAAAATCCAGCCCATAGACCCGATATAGGGCGGGGTCATAAACGGAATCAATAGCACCACGTCCAACCAGCGCCAGCTAGCGAGACGCGTGTTGGACATGATCCACGCCAACGGAAGTGCAAGCACCGTCGTTCCAGCAATAACACAGATGCCCAGCCAGATTGAGCCGAACAGCACACCCGCAAATCGGGATGCAGCCAACGTCCGGAAAGGCGCAGACCATTGTAATCGTCCATCTACATACACACTTTGGATGAAAATTTGTAGTAACGGCAGCACGATCAGTAAAGCAAGCGCGATCAGAGCGAGCGTCAGACACCACGCTCTGATCTGTTTGACGGATAAGACCCCCATCCGCTTACTTGAACATTTGCGTGAACTTCTCTGTCACGTCAGGACCATGCTCGCCCATCCATTCCCAATTGGTTTTCAGCAACGGAATCTCATCCAGATTGGCGCGCTTATCTGCTTTGACATCCGTGCGGCCCGGAAGCAAGGAAGCGTCCGCTACCAGCTTCTGTGCCTCGTCCGACAGCAGATAGTCAATGAATGCCTTGGCATTCTGCTCATGCTGTGTCGATTTGAGAATCGCCGCAGGGCGCGGGCTGATGACCGTTCCTTCCTTCGGATAAACAATGTCAATCGGCTCGCCTTTGGCTTTGGCCTTGTAGGTCATGTAATCGACCGCAGCAGCGACCATGCTTTTGGCTCCGGTAATGACCGGGTCCAGCGCTTCCTGATTGGCTCCAGCCATCGCTACGCCGTTAGCCTTGTACTGCTCGAACAACGTCCAGCCCCCATCGCCATGGGCACTCAGGTAGCCTGTCATAAAATCCAGCGCCGAACCAGACAGCGACGGATCAGGAATGTTAATTTGGTCCTTGTACTCTGGCTTCGCGAGATCGGCCCATGAAGTCGGCGGTGTCTTCACCAGCTTCGTGTTGTACGCGATACCTAATGCGGAAGCACTGGTACTGAAGTAGTTGCCTTCTTTGTCGGACCAATCGGGATTCAGCTTGTCCGCGTTTTTGGCATCCGAGTAAGGGAGCGTGAGACCGTCTTTTTTCAAGCCTTGCACGGACGGAAGAGATGCCAGTACCACCACGTCTGCTACCGGATTCGCCTTCTCAGCTTCCATCCGGGCCAAAATTTTACCCGTCGTTCCCTGGAACAGCTCGACCTTCACTCCACTTTGCGCCTCATACCCCGCTACCAGCTTTTTCGCCAGCCCGTCAGGGCCTGCGCTGTAGACAACCAGCTTCTGATCGGTGGATGCCGCCCCGGCTTGTCCTGCTGATCCGGTGGCTTGCGCTCCATCCTTGGATGGTGTAGCCGTTCCACAGCCTGCGACAGCCAGTCCAAAGGTCAATGTTAATGCGAGCATCGCGCCCTTTTTCCAACCTGTACGAAAAACGTGCTTGTTCATCATCTTGTGTTATACCCCTTTTCCCTATGAATCGAGTTGGTGGATGTGTTGCGGTGATACCCAAATTTGCTTTTGTTCCCCGATAGGCAAGCGGGTGGAATGAAATGCAGTCCATAGCTCGCCGTTCTCTGCCCGTATGCGGATTTCATAACGGTCCCCAACATAACTGATATGACGAATCTCCACTGTAAAAGAATACTGGTCTACTTGATCCTGTTCCCAGCGGACATGCTCGGGACGGAATAGCGTCCGTTCCGGCTCCAGCCAGTTTGATTTGCCGATGAACCTCGCCACCTCTGGATGAGATGGGCGACCGTAGATTATCTCCGGTGTTCCGGTCTGCAAAATATGTCCGCTTCTCATGACGACCACTTCATCGGACATTGACATGGCCTCGATCTGATCATGGGTGACGTACAGGGCAGTCAGCCCCAGATCGCGCACCAGCGACAGCATTTCGATGCGCATCTCTTCGCGGAGTACCGCGTCCAGCGCACTGAGCGGCTCATCAAACAAGACAAGCCGCGGCCGGATGGCGACCGCCCGGGCAAAAGCGACCCGCTGCTGCTGGCCACCAGACAGCTGATGAGGATACCGATCCTCCATCCCCGACAGTCTGACCTTGTCCAGCGCCTCCAGCACCGCTATTCGCAGCTCCTTGCCACGCACGCTACCAGAACCGGGGCCTTTTCCATGCTTGCCCGCACGCAGGCCGAAGGCCACGTTTTCAAACACCGTCATATGCGGCCACAGCGCGAAATCCTGAAACACCATGCCGAAATGACGAAGATGCACGGGAATATCCTTTTTGCGTTCAGCCGAAAAAAGAACTTCCTCTCCCATTGTGATCGTGCCGGTATCCGGCGTCTCCAGCCCTGCGATCATGCGCAGAAGCGTTGTTTTCCCGCAGCCGGACGGACCGAGCAGTGTCGTGAATTGTCCCCGCCGTACGACCAGATTCGTCTCGTGCAATGCGGTCATATGGCCGAAGGTTTTACTCAACCCGTGAATATACAAATCCTGATTCATCGCATTACCTGCCTGTTCTTATGACTGACCCCAGTGTAAAGCTTGAATTCGCAGCCTGTGTTATTGGAAAGTTAAAACAAAATTAATTATTTCAATGAATTGTGTTAACACTCATAGATTTAATCTATATAGAGGGGATTGATACCGCAGCGTATGAGGCGGGCATGAGTTTCCGATCAACCTGAAGGTGGGGCATTCCAAGTGAATTTAAGTCTTTTGAAGCTGCATATTGTAGAGTTGCTGGACAAGCACCATAAAATTACCACAGTGGCCGAGCTTCTCGGCCTGAAACAACCGACCATTACCTTTCATATGAGAAATCTGGAGCGGGATTTGGGGGTGAAGCTATTCGACACGCGTATGGGCAAAATCATCCTGACGGATGCCGGGCACGCACTGCTCCACTATGCCGGCAAGATTAATGCGCTCGCCGCCGAGGCGGAGCGGGTCGTATGCGAGTTCGACACACTCCAGCGGGGGAGCATTCGAATCGGCGCCAGCTATGTGCCGGCTACCTATGTGCTTCCTGCGGTGCTGCACCGTTTTGCCCGTGAACATCCGGGAATTCATATTGCCTTGTCCGTGAAAACAGCTCCGGTGATCAAGGACATGCTCGCCCGTCACGAAATTGACCTTGGCGTTATTTCAACAGAGCCGTTTCAAGTGCCAACGCTGGTGTCAGAATCCTTGGGCGAGGATGAACTGGTACTAATCTGCGCACCTGATCACCCGCTCGCAAGCGAAACCGATTTAACACCTGAGCGCATCGCTTCTTCCTCTTTCGTGCTGCACGGCAAGGATTCCAGCACACGCCAAATGACTGACAAATGGCTGGAGCGTGGCGGACGCCGCCTCCCCTCCTATTTGGAGCTGGATTCGCTGGAGGCGATCAAGCAGGCGGTCATGCTGGGAGAACATGTCTCTTTCGTCTCCCGCATAGCTGTGCAGTCCGAGGTCGAACGCGGGATGCTGGTCATACGGCCCATTCCGGGCCAGCGTGTGGAGCGGTACATTTATATGGTTAGCAATAAGGACCGTCACCGCTCGGCGCTAATCCGCCAATTTGCTGAATATTTGTCAGGGAACCAAGATTAAATCTTACCTGTCATATAGAAATTATGTAATTTTTTAACCGGAGTACCCGCTTGCCTTGACATACAACTGACATTAAACCCGTAAAGTGTAGCGTGTACCCCATTCGGACGAACAGGAGATGATTGGATGAAAACTGGTCTTCGTATCACCAAAGCTTTATCGGTACTAACCCTGAGTGCAGTGCTGCTTGTAACGGGATTAAAAGGTGCCGAGCCTGCACAGGCTGCCGCCAATGCCACACCAAGCTATGAGGTAAAGCTGCTGCTGGATACAGCTCAGGTCCTCAATGCGGACGGCTCTTTGAAAAGCAGCGTAGCCAACGAGTTTCAAATTAGCGAAGATGCGCAACGATTGAGCGTCGAATATTTTGACACGGATCAACTGCAATTGAACAACGAGGGCTGGAACGTGAGATTTCGCAAAAAAGAGGATAAAAAGAATTATGAATTAACCTACAAGAAGCGGTACACGGTCACGAACGGAGATATCAACGCGGCTCTCACCCAAGCGAATAAAGAAGGCTTCAGCGCATCCGACGACAACTACGATGCTGAGGTGGATTGGGGTTATAGCAAGCAGACGCTGAGCTTTTCCAATGATAAAAAAACGAACGCTTCCAAAGGACTAACTCTTCCTTCCCCGGATCAGGCGTTAAAGCAACTATTGGATAATCTCCCGGGCAAGCTGCAAAACTGGAAAACCAGCAACTGGGGCAAACAAACCCTGGCAGACTCCAGAGTACGCGGTCCTGTACAGGTCAGCAAATATGGAGGCAGCTTTCAAGGATTGGATACCGACGTTGAAGTCTGGCCTATCCGTAGTGCAAACGGATCAGGTACAGATACCATCATCGAAATCTCCTTCAAAACCTCGGACTACAGCGTTGCCGCCAGCAATCGTACCAAGCTGATCCATCTGCTGCAATCCAAAGGATGGCTGGTTCCTGCCGATTCCCTGAAAACGAATTTGGTGCTGGAACGCTACTAAGCTGCTCGAACCAAAAAAGGAACCGAACGTGCCACCCTGCTGGGGGATGGTACGGACGGTTCCTTTTATCGGTTAAAGTGGCTTGCTTACATGCGTTCCGGTGCAGACACGCCTACCAGCTTCAGCACATTGGCAATGGTGGTGCGCACCGCGCCAAACAGCGCCAAACGAGCCTGCGTTTGAGCGGCATCCTCAGTGATCACACGCTCTGCCTTATAGTAGCTGTGGAACAGCGATGCCAGCTCGTAGACGTAGCGAATCATACGGTGTGGCGCAAAGCTCGCAGCCGCTACCGATACTTCCTCCGGCAGCTCGCCGATTTTACGCAACAGGTCGTATTCATGCTCAGCCGTCAGCTTGGACAGATCAACCTCTGCCAACGGCAGTACGGCAATGCCTTGTTCCTCAGCTTGACGATATACGCTGCACGCCCGCGCGTGGGCATACTGCACGTAGAATACCGGATTTTCATTGGAAGTGGAAATCGCCAAATCCATGTCAAAATCCAGATGCGAATCCATGCTGCGCATCGTGAAGAAGTAACGGATTGCATCCACGCCCACTTCTTCCATCAGGTCTTCCATCGTCACGGCCTTACCGGTACGTTTGGACATTTTAACCTTTTCCCCGTTTTGGAACAGGCTGACCATTTGGGCAATCAGCACTTTGAGCTTATCCGGGTCGTTACCCAGTGCTTCCATAGCTGCTTTCATCCGTGGAATGTAGCCGTGGTGGTCCGCCCCCCAAATGTTGATGATCGTGTCATACCCACGGGCGTATTTGTCGCGATGGTAAGCGATATCCGGGGTCAGGTACGTGTATGTACCGTCATTTTTGATCAAGACACGGTCTTTATCGTCGCCGTACTTGGTTGTGTTCAGCCATGTGGCTCCGTCCTTCTCGTAAATCTCCTCACGGTCACGCAGCTCATTCAGCGCTTTAAGCACTTCACCGTTTTCATACAGCGATGTTTCGCTGAACCAGGAGTCAAAAGGTACACGGAACAGCTCCAGATCGCGCTTGATCTTGTTCAGTTCCTTTTCCAAACCGTAGTCACGGAAATAAGCTGCGCGGTCGCCTGGTGTCAAAGACAGCAGGGAATCGCCCTTCTCAGCCACCAGCTCCCTGGCAAACCCGACGATGTCCTCACCGTGATAACCGTCCTCCGGCATCTCCGCAGGCTGTCCCAGCTCTTGCAAATAACGCGCCTCAATCGAGCGGCTCATGTTGTAAATCTGGTTACCCGCATCATTAATGTAGTATTCACGAGTTACTTTGTATCCGCCAAAATCAAGCACGTTGCAGAGGGCATCCCCTACTGCCGCACCGCGCGCATGGCCCAAGTGAAGGCTACCTGTCGGGTTCGCACTGACAAACTCGATTTGTACCTTTTTGCCTGCACCTTCCTGCACACGTCCGTAATCTGCTCCCTGTTCCTGCACTTGCTGAATAACTGCATAGAGGTAACTCTTGTTCAGGCGGAAGTTAATAAAGCCCGGTCCGGCAATTTCCGCGCTTTCAATCGAGGCGGCAGCCAAGTCCATATTTGCGATCAAATCTTCTGCAATTTGACGCGGGTTTTTCTTCGCAATACGGGTAAGCTGCATCGCAGCGTTTGTAGCCAAATCACCGTGCGACTTGTCCTTCGGCACCTCCAGTGTGATTGTCGGCAGCTCTTCGCGGCTCACGATACCGGCAGCCAGTACCGCTGCCTCGATAGCAGAGGTCACCTTTTGATTAATGAGTTCCAGTGGATTGCTTGTCATGATTGTTGCTCCTCCTGTATATGCAAACTGATGGCAAAATGCCCCGAGAAATCCTCAAATACGTACAGATCATAAGTCCAGCTCACCTGTCCGGTAAATCCGTCCATTCGAATATCGAGCTTCTGCGTATGCGCAGACATGTTCAGGCTTAAATAAGGCGATCGGTAAAATCCCGGCAATCTTCGTCCCAGCGCAAATGACTGCTCCGACTGCACCTCACCGTGGCGAATCAGCTTAAGCTCATCCGGTCCGATTTTGACCGTGTTCCGTGTCGTTCCGCCCTCAGGTCCCTCTTGGGGTTCATCGTACCTTATATATAGATGCTTCCCACGCATGATCGCTTCTCCGGGAAGCTCCTGTACCACATCTTCTCCGTCGTGATGACTATGAAGACGGATTTGGACCTTTGCATTGTGTGGCATGTGTTCAAACTCCATTCTATCGCTATCCTACTGTACTACTATATCCAGTTCCCGTTTGCAATTCAAATGAGATTTTACAAAAAGATGCTTTCATCCACAAAAAAAACAGCTACTGCGGAGTGACTTCATCGGATGCCTGGCTAAAGCTTTCGATAAATCGGGAAGCCAGAGAAGACATGTATCTATCCTTGAGCCAGACAGCCGCCACACGAGTATGCAATTCTTCACACATAATTTCCTTCACGATTAACTGGTTATTACTGCCCAGAGAGAGCGCGGACCGTGAAATCATACCGATCCCCAATCCTTCATTGGCCCAATGAAGCGTAGTGCGGGCATCATCGTTTTTGCAAAAGACATCCGGCTCAAAGCCATGCTTCATGCAGGTATTGTGTATCAGTTGCTCAAAGCGGCGGTATACGATAAGAGGTCTATCTTTCAAATCAGACAGCGGAATCGTCTTCTGGTCAGGGTTCCAGTCATGCTCTTCTGTCATCACCGCGACCATCGGCTCGGAGGCTGCATATCTGCACCCCAGACCGGTGGTGTTAAACGGCGTTCTGACGATACCAACCTCTACAATGCCCTTGTTCAACAGATCGAGAATCATGAACGTATTTCCCTCATGGATTTCGAATTTTACGCCCGCATAGGTTTTGTGAAATTCGGAAAGCCTGTCTTTCATCAGGGCTGCGCCGGAAGAAGAGACGGTTCCAATCGTGAGCGTTCCCTTCATACCCTTGGCAAAATCGTTTATTTCCCTCGTCGTGGCATCGGTCAGCTCCAAAATCTGCTTGGCCCTGTTCTGCAAAATGATTCCGGCCTCTGTCAGATGAATGCTTCGCGGACCTCGATGCACGAGCTTTACCCCCAGCTCTTCCTCCAACTGCATGAGCTGCTGACTTAGGGGAGGCTGTGCGATTTGCAGCTTTTTGGCTGCCGCTGTGATTTGTCCGGCCTCTGCAATCGCCAGAAAATACTTAAGATGTCTCAATTCCATCATGAACCTCCGGTACTGATATATGTAATACATATACCTCTAATATATATTAAATATTATTCATATGGTTTGGGATATGCCATAATCATATTCAGTTATCAGGTTGGGTCAACGGGCTTTATACATTATTCAGGTTAGGTGATGGTTTATTTGCTGAAATTTGCTGTTTTTTTGAAACCCTATAAAAAGGAAAGCATTCTTGGGCCTCTGTTTAAACTGATTGAGGCGATTCTGGAATTGTTGCTGCCTACCATGGTAGCTCTAATGATCAATCATGGCGTGGTCAAAGGAGATACCCATTATGTTTGGCAAATGGGTCTATTGATGCTGCTTATGACCGTGCTGGGCTTTGGCAGCTCAATGGTGTGCCAGTTTTACGCAGCCCGGGCCTCTCAGGGATTCGGAACTACGCTGCGCAATACGATGTTTAAGCACATTTCATCGTTCTCTTATGCAGATCTCGATAAGTTTGGTACGCCCTCACTCATTAATCGGATCACGAACGATGTGAATCAGCTCCAGACGGCTGTGGCGATGCTGATTCGTCTGGTCATTCGCGCCCCCTTTATTTGTATTGGGGCTATTATCATGTCGATGATCTTGGACTTTCGCCTTGCTTTGGTTCTTTTGGCAGCTACGCCGATTCTGGCTTTAATCCTGTATCTGGTTATTACGAAGGCTTCACCGCTGTACCGAATGTATCAGAAAAAGCTGGATAACATCGCTCTTGTGCTAAGCGAAAATCTTACAGGGGTAAGGGTCATACGGGCCTTTGCCAAAAGAGGAGCCGAACGAGTCAAGTTCAACACAGCATCGGATGACCTGACCCAAACCGCCATTCGTGTCGGGCGTATTTCCGCTTTGCTCAGCCCGGCCACCTTGTTAGTGGTTAACGGAGCCATTATTGCGATTCTGTGGATCGGCGGCATTCATATTCAATACGGATCTCTTACGCAAGGGGAGATTATTGCTTTTATTAATTATATCACGCAGATTTTGCTGGCTCTGATCGTGGTGACCAATTTAATTATTCTGTTCACCAAGGCCGCAACCTCGGCAGCACGGATTCAGGAAGTTCTGGATACACAAGCTTCGATTTCCGATGTGACTACGACTACAAATCAGTCTGAATCAAATGAACAGGACACCGTACCGACTATCGCTTTTAACCACGTCTCCTTCGGATACAATAAAACGGGACAATTGGCGCTTAACGATGTTACCGTAAACATCTACCCTGGTGAAACGGTCGGCATCATCGGAGGAACGGGTTCGGGGAAATCAACATTTGTGAATCTCATTCCCCGGTTCTATGATGCGGTGGAGGGGCATGTGCAGGTCGATGGCATTGACGTTCGCCAATATAAGCTTGAGCCATTGCGGCAAAAAATCGGGATTGTTCCACAGAAGGCGCTGCTGTTCACCGGCACCATAGCGGATAATATTCGCTGGGGTCATGAACACGCCACCGATGAGGAAGTCGCCCGGGCTGCAGCAATTGCGCAAGCGGATGAGTTCATTTCCAATCTGCCCGAAAAATACGATGCTCCGATTGCCCGTGGGGGTCTTAATCTGTCGGGAGGTCAAAAGCAACGTCTCACCATTGCCAGAGCTATTGTAGGGAATCCGGAAATCCTTATTTTAGATGATTCCTCAAGTGCACTTGATTTTGCAACCGATGCCGCCTTGCGTACATCGTTACGGGAAAACAGCAGCAGCATGACCGTCCTGCTTGTCTCGCAACGGGTGAGCAGCGTACAGCATGCCGATAAAATTATTGTGTTTGATGAAGGACAGATTGTCGGTGTCGGCACACATGAACAGTTGATGAGCAGCTCCGATGTATACCAGGAAATTAATCGTTCCCAGCTCTCAACGCAGGAGGTAGACCAATGAGCGCCAAGGAAACCTGGAGAAGATTGTTAACCTATGTAGGTCAATATAAAAAAACAACGTTTTGGGTCATCATCAGCGCGATTCTCAGCGTGCTTGCCAGTCTGATCGGCCCCTACATGATTGGTCAGGCCATCGACCACATGGTGGATAAGGGTGTGGTGGATTTTAGAGGGATTGCGCACATTCTTGCCGGATTAGGCATGGTGTATGCCGTAGGCAGTTTGTTTAGCTGGCTGCTCACCTATTTGACGAACCGTATTGCTTATCAGACGGTCAATGATATGCGGCGGGAGCTATTTGATCATTTTAATATCCTCCCGTTAAGCTTCCACGACAATCACCCGCAAGGTGACAGCATCAGCCGTTTTGTGAACGATATGGATGCTGTGTCGGATGGATTGCTGCAAGGCTTTTCTACCTTGATTACCGGGATGATTACGATTATAGGCTCGATTGTGCTCATGCTGTACATCAGTCCAATGATGACGCTGGTCGTGCTGGTGTCAGCCCCGGTCACGTATGGTGTGGCACGGTTCATTACCACACGATCCCAGCGCATGTTCCGTGAACAGGCCCAAATTTTAGGAAGTCTGAATGGTTATGTAGAGGAAATGATCGGCGGACAGCGGGTGGTCACAGCCTTTCACTATGAAAACCGTTCGTTTGAGGAATTTTCCGCCAAAAACGAACAATTGTATCAAGCCGGGGTAAAATCACAGTTTTACGGATCATTGTCCAATCCCTCCACTCGGCTGGTGAACAATATGACCTTCTCGGTCACGGCGATGATCGGCTGTATATCCATCATTTTGGGTGTGATTTCGGTAGGGGGATTATCAAGTTTTCTGATCTATACGAACCTGTTTGCCAAGCCTTTTAATGAAATTACGGGTGTACTGACCCAGTTCCAGTCGGCTACGGCTTCCGCTCAGCGTATATTTGCTATTTTGGACTCGCCGCCTGAGCAGCCGGAAAAATCGAGCGCCGTACAGCTTGGGCGTAGCAAAGGCACGATTCTTTTTGATCATGTGAAATTCTCCTATAACCCGGAACGTACGCTCATTACGGACTTTAGTCTGGAGGTTAAGCCGGGTACCCGTGTTGCGATTGTCGGGCAGACCGGAGCTGGTAAAACCACGCTCGTTAACCTGCTCATGCGGTTCTATGATGTAGATAGCGGCTCGATATCCATCGACGGGGTCAATATTAATGACATGAGCCGGGACAGTCTGCGGACGAACTTTGGTATGGTGCTTCAGGATACATGGCTGTTCAGCGGTACGATTCGGGACAATATCGCTTACGGAAAGCCGGAAGCGACGGAAGAAGAAATTATTGCGGCTGCAACGGCTGCCAATGCACATAGCTTCATCAAGCGGCTGCCTCATGGCTACGATACGGTCATCAGCGGTTCAGGCGACAGCCTGTCGCAAGGTCAAAAGCAGTTGCTCACCATCGCGCGGGTGATTCTCGTCGATCCACCTATGCTCATTCTGGATGAAGCGACCAGCAGTATTGACACCTTGACAGAAGCGCGTATTCAGAAGGCATTTATGAAAATGATTGCCGGACGCACCAGCTTTGTGATCGCCCACCGACTATCAACCATCCGCGAAGCGGATCTGATTTTATATATGAAAAACGGCGATGTGGTCGAAAGCGGAACCCACGAGGGCCTGCTTGCAAGCGGGGGGCATTATGCCTCGCTCTATAACAGCCAGTTCACCACAGCCTAGCATAGCGGGTTGAGGGGATAAGCCGATTGCTCTTATGCAATCGGCTTTTTTGGGTTGTGATTTTATGTATAAACTACAGTTTAATTGGAACGAAGGAAAGGATAATTATGATAGAATTAGATACATTACAATGAAAGAAGTGAATTATTTGATAGAACAATTTTTACTCGATTTACTCAATAAAGCAGAATACGAAAAGAAGCACTTGTTATCACTCTACAAACATATTATGGATGACCAAAAGGTTCGTCAAATAACAGCTCAGCTAATGCATATTAAAGATGACGCAGGTGTACCAAACTTGACTAGGGAAGATACGTTGTCCCGAGTGAAGAGGTTTATAGATTCCGCGAATAAAGACACCGTTAAAGATCCAACTTCAGGGGTATTAAAACCGATCACAACCCAATTTATGGTAGTATGCGTCAATTTTACTGGAATAGGTTCCGAGCAGGATGAATTCCATTATGGTATTGTCTGGGATGAGCAACGGAAGAGGGATAATGTAAGTATAATTCCGACAACGAGTTTTAAAGCAGAAAAGACTTTGGACACAGATCTGTCATTTAATATTGGGCATGTTTCATTTTTACAAGGTGAAACAGTAGTCCTCATGAATCAGATTACCAGCGTTAGTCGCAAGCGCATCCGAAATGTGCGCCATAAAAACCCAATTACAGACAAGTTTGAAATTGTAAAACTTTCTCCAGAACAGCAAAATCGAATTAAAGATGGTTTTCGAATTTATGGATTAAAAGAAAGAAGCTTGTACAATGAATTTATTTATAATAGCTTTGTGGATACATTACCGATATTAGAATATCCTGAAGTTCAATACTTTCATCTAAATCGGCCCATTAGGTTGGTTGAGAATTATAAAAACAAGCTGACTTATAAACTTTATGACGATGAAAAGGTATATGTTATTGAACGGAAACCATATAAGTTGCCAAGTGGAACAAACAGAATAGGACTATTAAAAAGCTGGGTAGAGGCAGTTGCAATTATGGACCCGCTTAGCAAAAAAATTATTACGATGCGTGACAAAGTTCGTCAAAGTGCGTATGAAGAAATTCAAAATGCAATTCAAGCATTTGGAGAAGATAATGAGGCGGAACTTAAAAGTTCTTAAAATTACTGATAATACTTGCTTATTCTACTGTTTTAGTTTATAATATTGATGTAAGTAACACTCGGATTAAAAACTCATGCCCCATGGTGGGCCGTAGAAACACACAGATTATGCCCCACGGTGGGCCTCAAGAAAACCTTTGCCTTCGGGTAAAGGTTTTCTTCATTTTACTTATTCACAATTATCAAATTCATCCGGAAAAAAACCAAGCGATTCACCACATATAGGACAGCGTAAATCTGAAGTGCGATTTAAAACATTGGCTGCTGTCCAAGCTGCATCTGCTGATATCGCATCCAAGGTAACACTGACCGAACTATATGTGCACCCCGTACGATCACAAACCGAAATTACTTGATACTGAACCATTCTTTTTCCTCCCTTACCCCAGATAAGTTCTATTACCCTTATATGTATATACGCTTTCCATCGACTTGTATTCTGTGTTGATTTTATCAATATTATACAGGTTCTTCCTTAAATAAGATTAATACTTTTTCATAAACGTTGTTACAGACTTACTATTGATAAGCGGGCGCAAGGTAGGTATTACGAACATTGGTAGCCACAAAATCCCATGAACTGATTCTTTGTCCGGTGTAATCATCATACTAAACAGCTCTATACTTTTTAAGAGTGAAATCAGCCGAAACCCCTAATCTGCTAAATCTGCTTGCATCTGCTGGAATTTGCGTGGCTACCGAATACATGTACTAAACACCGACCATAAAAGTAACATCATCGTATTTTAGCGTAGTTGATGCATTATACGTTTTGGATTAGTAACCGTATAATTACTTGCTTTTGCCCAATAAAGAGTTTCCTCATGATAATTGATCCATTGGTGATCTCTTGTAGTATTTTATAGGCTCCTTCGATCTCAATCGTCGTTGAAACGACGTCGGGTTGAGATACCTATGAGTCATCTTTTTTATTACACTTAGTAAAGGAGAGATATACATGTAGTGACACGGCTAGGGGATGACCTGCTAACTAGGAAACAATCCCTTCAATTAGTGTATTAAAAAACCAAAAAGTCGCCTCTCAGCGACTTATATTTTCAAAAACTCCAGAGAGTTACTCTTCAACCTTTTGCACATTAGAAGTTTCAACGGGAAACAAAAAGCTGATAATTTGCTTGAACATTCCCTGCTGATACATGCAAATCAGTATGTCTTTAACAATTTTTTCATACCCGATCCCACAACTAGCTATAATAATATTTATTGTTTCGTCAGCAGAAGGTTTTTCTTTACGAAACAACTCAGGAGGAAACCTGCTTGATTGTTCAGCGTCATGCTGTAAAAATTCTTCATCCTGATGGAGTCTGCTAGTGAGGTAAGACATAATGTATTCAAGATTCATTCTTTGTTCTTCATTAATGCCCAAACAAAGAATCTTATGCCAATAGGGGTATTTCGGATTTGGCTCGACTAAAATAGCAAGCTTCTTCAAACTTTGTTCTAAAGATGATACTTTAGCTTGAAGTTCCTCAATTTCAGACTGATATTGTTTTATCTCGTCACTCAATATTGTAACCTCCGAATAGTTAATTGTTAAAGGAAGATATCAATTAGAGCAACCACCCCATCCGCAATCGATTCTGCTATTCCATAGTCACCAGTAACACTATACATCAATTTAAAAATTTTATCCTTGATATATGCGCTGGCTAGATCGCCCGCTCTAACTGCATCATCCAGTACATCAGCAATATTATCTAAATTCCTCTTGAAGACTTTGGCTGTTGCATCATCGAAGTATTCAGCAATCGCTTTTTTACATATGTGTTATTTGCTCCTGCTCTAAGGGCTGCAGCAATCCCCTTTACTGCTTTTTCTGCAAACCATCTTTTGAAACCTTGTGTCTCAACGGAGTTGTTTTCTTGGATATTTGTCGAATAAGATGGTTCAGACGGTGTTGTCGTATTAACAGGCCCCGTTGACGCAAAAGCTCTAGCAGAGAAGCCTAACATCATTACGGAAGATAATGAAATAGAAACCACTTTTTTGAAAAAATAATAGACATATACCACTTTCCTTTTATTTATATTTAATTACAATAACAAGTTGTCCATGTCGAAGTAAGGGGAAAAATGTTGTCTTTCAAAAAAAGTAGACTGCCGCTGATTGTGTAGAACGTGCCGTAAGCAAGCTATTAAGTCCCCACTCGTACCTAAAGCGCGGGGCACGCCCCTTCGTCCAGCTAAGGAAAAGTTTCCTGAGCAAATAAAAAGGCCGGCAATTGACCGACCTGATCACTAGGGCATGAATGCCTCGATGTTTTCCCTTATTTGATTTTCCACGATAAAAATTCACAACATAAAAAGTCCAACGACGACCAGTAAAACGGTCAATTTCCGTTCAGTGCTTACTATTTTTCTTACGAATCATACCAAATAAAAAAATTAATAATAATACAGAGAACAAAAATGTATAACCGATCATTAACCACACCAGCCGTTACACCGAATTCATTACATTTTATGACATGAGAATGTATTTTTCTTTCAAATAAGTCATTTTATAGATATCGTGATATAATCGTATTCGTTATGTGATGGGAGGGATTAGTTTTGCATAGAGCAGGATGGGTGAGGAAGCTGGATTATTTCGGAAGAATCGTGTTACCGATGGACGTAAGGAGAGATTTGGGCATTGAAAAACAAGATGGTTTGGAGTTTTCTTTACAAGAACAAGGCATCATCCTAATTCAAATAGACAAAGAACAATGTAGGTTATGTGGCTCTAATCATAGTTTGATGCCTTATAGAGATTCCTTCATTTGTATTCCATGTATACGCGAACTGAAAGGGATATGATCTGGTTACATCAGTTGGACATTTTCGTAAGTTTTTTTGGTCTGAAACATACGGTTGTACTGATTAATAAGTTCATCCAATAACATAGACTGCTCAAGAACACACGCATGTCCGAAACCGTACTGTTCAAACAGATCATGAAGCTGCTGACGGGCATTTTCCATTTGTTGTTGAAAAGTTTCATCCGTATTCATTGACATTCCCTCCTAATGTATCTCATTTTAGGATAGAATGAGCAAATCCGAATCATTATTTTTTTCAACCAAAAATCTGTAAAAAGGACAAAAAAAGACCAGCATTTTAAGCTGGTCAATGATAATGAATTGATCCTTGACTTATGCACCACCGATGTAGCCCTGAGTTTGTACTGTGCCAGAGCTAGGATACTTAGCTTGAACTGGTAGTGCAAATACCAGTAAAAAGCTAGTTACCGCCAAGAACAAAGTCATCTTTTTGATCATTTTTTAAAAAAATTAGAAGCCGCCGATGATTCCGGTTGTAGAAATCGTTCCATGACCTTGATTGGGACTTCCTATGGGTACTACGAATACCAATAGGAAGCTAGTTATTGCCAAAAGCAAAGCCATCTTTTTGATCATTTTTTTCCCACACCTCCTGTGATAATTTTTCGTACTGATCCAGTGTTTCAGGGTCTGCACAAGCTCTGAAACGATCAAACAAACCTGTGCAATTATGAGCGAGTTGTGCATTATTTATTTTATCAGATTTTGCCAATGCGTCTATTAAACATTTAAAACCATATGGATATCTTCCTTTAATTAGGTTGTACTTGGCTAATTTGTACCAAAACCGTGCTGCTTCCTCCGATAAGACTTGCTGAGTATACAAGTCAGTAGACGTTGGTTCCTGATAGGCAGCAATTTGAGGCTCAAACCGTTCCAGAATATGATCTACATCCAGATTATACCGATTGGCCGCTTCTACGATGTTTAAGAGTTCGGCAAAAATTTCGTCTTTGCCTGCCATATACTCTACGTAATCGGGTAGGACAGTAACATCCCCGGCCATCAGTCGATTTACGCACGAATTGATTTTCGCCCATCCTTGAAACAAGCCGATCCAATGTTGTGTTTCTGGATCACTTTCCTTGACCCAGCTTAAATCAGCGTGTGCTTGGATGTATTTAAGACCTGTTACGTAATCCCCCTGAGCGTGACAAACGGCTGCACACAACAGATCGCCATAAGCTATATATGCAAAAAGTGGTCCTCCTTTTGGTTTCTTTTGTTCGTTACAACGATTCGATTCATACTGAATCTTCGCTCTACGTTTCATTTCCTGGGCCAACTCATATACATTGCCCCAGTGGTTTAATGAACGGTGTATGTTTGCTAAATCTTTTAAAGCATCCAATTGGTCTACTTCATCCAAACGATCCACAAATGGTGCAAACTCAATGGCCGCCTGTAGATTAACAGCTCTATCTTTCCCAATATTTATTGTGAACAAGCGATACTGGCACACGGCAAGTCGTTCTGAATGCTGATGCTTCTCACTCTCAGCCACCTTTGTATACAGAAAAGCAGCGGCTTCATTATACCCGTCTTTGAAAACATTTTCGGCTACTCCATAGAGCAAAGGTGGATAGGTAGCATGGTCTAGCAAAAGATAGACGACTCTCTTCAAGCAATCCAGCCGATGAAGCTCCACACATCGGTACAAGTACGGGCTAATTTTTCGCCAGTTCAGCGGTTCATCTATAATGTACTCTTCAATATAACGCTCATAAAAATGATCCGGTGGTAACTCCATTCCCTAGCGTAATCAGATCCAATTGATTCACGGAAATGGACTTATTGCCCGTCACAATACCACTGACGGTGCCCGGATTCAATCCCGAGATATGTCCAAACGCGGTCTTGCTCAACCCTTTTTGTTCCAGGTATTTTTCTAATTCTGCTCTTATCCCAGGTGTGATTTCCATGAATAAACCACCCTTTCAACGTGAACTCTAGTATGATTCTCATTTCAATAAATCCTATAGTTGGAAAACATATAATATAATTAAGTATTTACCCATCCATAATTATACCATCTATTGGAACAATAAAGAATAGTTCTATTTTATTGCTTTTTATCTTTTTAATAGGAGATTTTTGACATGAAATACATTGCCATGACGAGAATATTAGACCATTTGGGACGCTTCACCCTCCCCAAAGAAATATTATATACGTGCGATTTTGAACCTCTGGATTCCGTTGAATTTTTTATAGACACAGAGAAGGGCACAATCATTTTAAAAAAATACATCGGTCAATCCTGTAAATTCTGTCAATCAACCGAAGGACTAAGCGCTTTTAAAGACTCTCTCATATGCAATAAATGTATAAATATGATCAAAAATGCTTTCAAATCCAAAGCTAAAAAACCACTCACACCGAAACCTGTGAAAGATACGGAGACAGATAGACGGGCTCTACAGCCAAAAGAGGTCATGGCCCAGTTGCTTTTGAATTTGTTAGAAAAGCACCCTAACGCCACACAACAAGAATACGCCGATATGTTACGTATATCACAAGCCCGGGTCAGCCAGCTCAAACAGATCATAGAGGAATCAGGAGAGGATATTATATGAAAAATACAGGTATGCTGCGCCGATTGGACTCATTAAACCGTATCGTTATTCCAAAAGAAATCCGTACCACCATGAACTTGGATATTGGTGATTCAATAGAATTTTTTGCCGATCATGAAACAGGCTTCTTGGGTATGCAAAAATATGTTGGCGCTTCCTGCAAGCTGTGTAGCTCAACTGAAAATCTAACGTATTTCAGGGGTTCACTTTTATGCAAGAACTGTACAGTCGAATTGAAGGCAAATATAGGTGTTAGTCCAATACCAATTCCTGTTGTTAAGGAACATGCGTATACCGAAAAGAGAAGCTATCAGTCATCACAAAATCTGATCGAAAGCCTAAAAGAACTTTTGCGTAGATATCCGAACGCAACACAGAATGAATATGCAAAATGGCTCGGCGTGTCACAAGGCCGTGTATCTCAACTCAAAAGGTTATTGTAGGGATCTCACCAACATGTTAACGAAAACATAAGCCAAGCCTTGGATATGACAGGCTTGGCTTATTTTCTTACCCTAAGCTAGAAAATAGTAGAACTATTATGTAGTCCATCAATACCAGTTGACCCGTCCCACGAATGCCTTAGCTTCAAACCCCTGCGCCCGTAGCGGTTGGATGGTCCACTTGCTCACTTTCCTGAAAATCCCGGCGGTAGAACCAGCCGATCAGGACAGCAATGGTCGTCATGGCCGCAGCCAGCAGGTACACCTGCACCATACCAAAGCGGTCTGCATACCAGCCCAGGAATAGTAAAGACAGGCCAAAAGCGAGATTCGTAAGCACATCGATACCCGCCATCACTTTGGGAAGCTGAGCGGCCGGGGCACTCGTTTGCAGCAAGGTGCGGCGAATGATGCCAGCCATTTGAACCGGTAAGCCGGATACAGCAAAAAGAACAAGCGCAGCGACCGGGATCGTATTGAGTGCAAACACTATCGTAATCAGCACATACACAAGCAACGCTCCGAGCATGTACAGGAAGCTGTTCTTTTGCAGCCGCTTAACCAAGCCGACGACAAGCAACCCGCCCAGAATTGTTCCGGAGAAAAAGGAAGCATTCATAAAGCCCCACCAGCTTGCATCCTGATGCAGCACCTGAGTAACATACGCCAAAATAAATACACCCAGCCAGGAGGTTCCTCCAATGGTATCCACACTATCCACGATCATCAGAGACCGGATGCGGCGGTTATGCCAAATGATTTGCCATCCTTCACCAAGCTCCTTCCAGTGAGAGCCTTTTTCTTTTGACTTTGCGGTTTCTGTTGAATTGTTCGAGGATTCTGAGGATTCGGGGCTTAATTGCTTTTGATCCAGCGGATCACGAATGAAGGACGTAACCGTTACAGCCACCAAATAACAACAGGATGCGATCACAAGCGTATTCAGGGAACCAAGCCAGGCCACAATAATCCCGCTCAACGCCCAGCCTGCACATTTAACCACTTGATCACTGACCGCCACCATGCCGTTCGCACGCATCAGCCCCTCGCCAGTTGCCAATCGGGGTACAAGCGAATTACGTGCCGGGTTGGTCCAGCCATCCAAAAATGACATGCCGAACACCATCACAAAAATGAACAGAAACGACCTCTGCTCAGGTGTGATCCACAGGTAAAGCAGGAGTAATGTAAAAATGACAAACTGCCCAAGTTGGGAAAACAGCAACACCCTCGTTAGCCGGAAACGACTGAGAACCACGGGAGCCACCAGTCCACTAAGCACCTGCGCAGACAAGCGGAACAACGGAATTAAAATGGTCGTCATTAAAGAATTACTGGAGCTGAACACCAATACCACTACACTCAACATGTAGATGATATCTGCTACGTTGGAGATCGTCTGAGACCCCCACAGATAATAAAAAGAACGTCTGATCAAAACAACTTCCCCCTCTTTCGTACATTGCCGATTGGTTTGTTTACATAACCAAACCTCCCCTAGATGATATTTCAATTCTGTCTAATGTTTGGTTTTTTGTATATTCTACACACACCCTTAAATTTCCTTCTTTTATCTTAAAAGGAAATCCGCTGTCCAGTATGCTCTCACGCTCATTTGCCCCTTTTATTAAATATCAAAAAAGCGCCTCAGGGCTCTTTTTCACCCAAAAACAGGTTACAAAGAATGCCTAGACGCTTACTAACAAGGGCTACTTCGTCAAATCCTCCACAAATTTAGGCAGCACGAACGCTGCTTTGTGCAGACGCGGACTGTAATATCGGGTGTCCATTTCGGGAATCTGTGCCTCGTCGACTTCGAGCGGATCATACTTTTTGCTGCCCAATGTGAATGTCCACAGACCGCTCGGATAGGTCGGAATATTCGCCCCGTACACACGTACAATCGGGAAAATCTCCTTCACATCTTTGTTGACCTTCTGAATCAGATCGGCTTTGAACCAAGGGTTATCTGTTTGCGCCACAAAAATGCCATCTTCCTTCAACGCTTCAAAGATACCTTGGTAAAAACCGCGTTCGAACAGCGGTGCTGCCGGGCCAACGGGTTCCGTGGAATCGACCATAATGACGTCGTATTCATTTTTGTGCTCCAGAATATGCATGTAGCCATCATTGACCAGCACTTCCACATTAGGCTCGTCCAGCTTTCCGGCAATTTCGGGCAAATATTGTTTGGAATATTCGATCACCTTACCGTCAATTTCAACCAGCACGGCCTTTTCGACCTCAGGGTGCTTGATGACCTCACGAATAACGCCGCCATCGCCGCCGCCCACCACCAAAACCTTCTTTGGATTCGGGTGTGTGTTCAGAGCCGGATGCGCTACCATTTCATGATAAACGAACTCATCCTTCACGGTCGTCATCACCATGCCGTCCAGTACGAGCATATTGCCGAATTCCTCCGTTTCCATCATCGCCAGATCCTGAAAATCCGTTTTCTCGGAGACATAGGTTTGTTTGATTTTTGCCGTAATGCCGAAAGAGGAAGTTTGCTTCTCCGTAAACCACAAATCCATCATTTCAACCTTCTTTCTCATTAAAGTATTGTCCGACAATTCCTTTATCATCCAGGCCGCGCCCTCGCAGTTCCTTCTGGTCGTAACAATATAAACAGCGACTTCATTATATCTATAACACGATATCTGCAACACATAATCGCCGGGTTTGATATATTTATTGTAACCAAACACACTGCACTTTTACACTTTTTTGCATTATAAGCGATACCCGGATAGCCTGCAAAAGCCTTTTTAGATGGATCTCGTATAAAATGTACACGTACGCGCATCTGATGAATAGACGCTTTCGGATTGACAATACTGAGAACATCAACCAAGGAAGGAGGTGGCATGATGGCCGGTACAACTAAGCAATCCCCCAAGCGCAAACCGCTCTGGGTTCGATGGTTTCAGGGACTGATGTCACTCACCATTCTGACGGTCATCGCCGCCTGCATTCTGCTCGCCTATTTATATACGACCAGTCTTCCACTCGCGGATACGGATCGGAATTCACGGCTGCTCGACAGTCAGGGGAAAGTCATTGCCACCTTCTCTGCCGGAGGCAAGGAGTCTATCCCTGTCCAACTGGATCACATTTCACCCGATCTGATTGCGGCTACGCTGGCTGTAGAAGACCGGAAGTTTTATGATCATTTCGGGTTTGATTTCAAAGGTCTGGGCCGGGCGGTGCTCGTCAATGTGACCCGTTGGGACATGTCGCAAGGGGCCAGCACGCTGACACAGCAGCTTGCACGTAACCTGTATCTATCCCATGAAAAAACCTGGACACGCAAGGCTAAGGAAGCCATCTACACGGCGCAGTTGGAAATGAAGTACACCAAGGACGAGCTGCTGCAAATGTATTTGAACGAAATCTACTATGGTCACGGTGCCTACGGCATTGAGGCGGCTTCCCAGATGTATTTTGGCAAATCCGCCAAGGATCTCGATCTGGCTGAAAGCGCACTGCTGGCGGGTATTCCGAAAGGACCGACCTACTATTCGCCGTATAATCATATGAAAAACGCGAAGGATCGGCAAAAGGTTGTACTCGATTCCATGGCACTCACTGGCAAGATCACTCAGGCCGAAGCCACCAAGACCTATGGGGAAATGCTTGCCCTGCGGCCCGAGAGCCAGCGCAGGACGGTCGAGGCCGCGCCCTGGTTCCGCGATTACGTTCGCCAGCTCGTGATTCATCAGCTTGGGATTAGCGAGGGCGTGCTAGAGCATGGCGGTCTGAGTATTTATACCACGCTGGACATGCACATGCAGCAGGCAGCCGAGGCCGCAGTAAGCGAAGGCATGAAGAGCAGCAACGGTCTGGAGACGGCGCTGATCTCTATCGACCCGCGTAGCGGACACGTCAAAGCGATGGTCGGCGGAGCCAACTATGTCGCCAACCAGTACAACCATGCGCTCGCCACGACCCGGCAGCCCGGATCGTCCTTCAAGCCGATTATGTATCTGAGCGCACTTGATTCCGGTGAATTAACGAGTACGTCCAAGTTCGAAAGCCGACCGACGTTGTTTCACTACGATAACAACCGCAAAACCTATAAGCCCAAAAATTTTGGAGACAAATATTTGGGCGAAATTGATCTGCGACGCGCGATTGCAGCGTCCGATAATATTTATGCCGTAAGCACCATTTTGAAGGTGGGAACGGATAAGGTCATGGACCTTGCCCGCAAAATGGGTATCACGAGCGAGCTGAAGCCCGTGCCTTCGCTGGCGCTGGGCGTGTCGCCCGTCAGCCCGTTCGAGATGGCCTCGGCCTTCTCGGTCATCGGCAGCGGCGGGCAAAAGGTCGCTCCGGTGGCGGTGCTGCGCGTCACCGATGCGGCCGGGCGGTCGCTCTATGAAGCGCCGCAGGCCGCGCCCGAGCAGGTGGTGAAGCCCGCCTCCGCCTACGTCCTCACACGCCTCATGGAAGGCGTGTTCGAGGAAGGCGGCACCGGCAACCGGGTCGCGAAGCTGATCAAGCGACCGGTTGCCGGCAAGAGCGGAACGACCAACACCGATGCGTGGATGGTCGGCTTCACACCCGAGCTGTCCACCGCCGTCTGGGTCGGCTACGACAAGGGTAAGGCCATCAGCACGCAGGATGCCCGGCGGGCGGCACCGATTTTCGCACAGTATACGGAGAAAGCACTGGAGAATGTGCCGCCCAAAATCTTTCCCATTCCTGACGGCGTCGTCAGCGCCTACATTGATCCGGCCAGCGGCAAGCTGGCCGCACCGGACAGTCCCGACAAGCGGCTGGAAGTGTTCGTAAGCGGAACAGAGCCGAAGGAAACACTGTCGGGGCAGAACAACCCGCCGGAAGCAACGCAGAATGACCAGGCGGAGCAGCAGGCTGAGAAGAAGTCATGGTGGGGCAATTTCAAACGATGGTGGATGGATTAACCACAAAAAAGACTGAAGGCACGCTATCAGCGCTCCCTCAGTCTTTTTGCTTTCTTTTTACATCAACCGCCAAATTATGCTTACCAATAGCAGCTAAACGACTCAATGCGGTTGGTGTCTATCCCAAAATATGTCCAAAAACGACCGTTCCACCGGAACCCCGCCACTGATGTTCTGCCTACAAAGACCGGATATAGCCAGAAGCGCTCTCCACTCGTCAGCCATATAAACGTGTTGCGGAACAAACAGCCGGAAATGGCTCCGGGATCAATAGCATAGGCGGAGACCAGCGGCTTCGGTGGTGTAAATTGCGGTGGTGGGGCAGTGGGCGCCTGAACGCCTTGTGGTCCTCCTTGCGGACCGAATGATCCCGGCGGCGGCGAAAACGACCCTTGCCCTGTTGACGGGCCAAAAGGCCCCTGTGGTGTACCAGGAAATTGTGGACTCGAAGGGCCTGTTCCTGGCGGCATGGATGGACCCGGAAACCCCGTTTGCGGTCCGAAAGGACCCTGTGGCATTAAAGACATGCGGTTCACTCCTTGTGTTCTAGGCTGATGTATCCTATGCGAGACATCAGCCCGTGGACTGGGCGAATCCCATACCGCCACTGCATTTATCTATTTCGTCCCTTTACATCCATAATTCTTACATCCTAACCCGATTAACTCCCTGTACGAACATGCTCCAGCTCGATTTCATGCCACATTTTAATCTCAAATCGTTTTCTCAACTCGTTATACTGATCCAGTAGTGGATGTTCATATCCGAAGTGATCCGTAATCCAGCCCACAATAGAGTCATCCTGATGTTCTGTGGACCAACTGAACAAATCTCTATACAGTTCGCCAAATGACTCCTCGTTACTGCGGGCAAAGCGGATGGGCCGTGCCGTATAACTCAGCTTTAATTCCAACATTACGCACAACACATCCAAACAGTATTCCAATGCCTGCACACCTTCTATAGATGCATCGTAGCTTTTGATATCCCGAATAAGCTCCCTAAAGGTTAATCCTACATGCTGCATAGCAAAATAAGACCACACACAGCTACCCGTAGCCGTCCCGTGAGCCTCCCATTGCGGATTCCACAAAATAGATTGAATCGTCTCCCTCTGTCCCTTACCAAACAATGCAATTCCCGCAATAATCCCCGCATTACAGTCTACGGAAGCATGCTTTTCTCCCCAATGCACCAATCGCGGAACCATGTCCACATTAGCGCATTTGAAGCTTAGTAGCGGCAAAAATTCATTAAACAAGCTCTGATCCATTGCTTCTTCTAATTGAGCCACCAGCCCTTCACGATACGAATCGCATGGAAGATGCACCAGTCCCATACAGGCATCCACAGATGTGGGCCCACATTGCCCGTTCACTAAAGCGACGAGGTCAGCCGTAGCCTCCGCAAAACCCAAATAACCAACACATGCAGCACACCATCGGGTATATGTTCTGAGGATGTCTGATTTCGAACGTAACGTTCGTACATATCCTGCGCCAATGCCGTATCCCCACACCTCATGATCGGCTGAAGCAGCAGTCCTCTAATATAATGATAAGGAGCATCTTTAAAAAGCTTATACAATCCCCAAGCATCCGCCGTTGCCCCGTATTGTGCAATCACATCTATGTAAGCGGAAATCACACTGGCGTCCAGCTTCTCACCTGATTCGAACATTCGAATAAGCCTTGCTGTCGTTTCCATCATTCTGTTCTTCCCCCTTCCGAGAGTATGTAAGTCTTCATGGAGCACTTCTTATATCGCTGAATATTTCCATTAAAAAAGAGAGAAGATGTTAACATCAAATATCCAGTCCAAGGAGTTGACCTCATGCAAGATTCCAGTCCAAAAATTACAACATTTTTCATGTTCTCCGGTCAAGCAGAAGAAGCCATGCAATTTTATACCTCCGTTTTTGAGCCGTCCAACATCGTTAGCGTATTCTATCAGGAGGATGGAAGCGTGTTACATGCTGTATTCGCTCTAAAAGGTCAAACCTTCATGGCTATTGACCAGAACCATCAGGACAAGCACCCTTTTACTCCGGCTCTATCGCTGTTCGTCACCTGTGACTCGGAAGAAGAAATTCATCGCGTGTTTGATCAGCTATCGCAGGAGGGGCAAGTTCTAATGTCGCTCGAAGCCTCGCCCGTAAGCCAGCTATTTGGCTGGGTTCAAGATAAGTACGGGGTTTCATGGCAATTAAATTTGGCAAAAGGGCAACCTACGATGTCCTAATATCCCGATTGCAAAATAACCCGACTAAGATAACTCTGATCTCAGTTGGGTTATTTATTGTTGAAGTGTATTCATGATCACATGCTGACCTTTACTTTGATGATCATGTTTGGCATGTTCATTCTGGCATTGCTTACCTACATGAAAAAGAAAAGACCGCTCCCAACCAAGGTATCAGTCTACCATTCGACCCTACTGCCGACTGCTCTTTAAACAGTTGTTTGTACACTGGTGTCGTGTTCCCGCACGGCTCCTTTACTATTCTCACCTCAATATAGCTCATTTTATGACGTAAATGCATCCTTTTTCAAAAATTTCACTTATTACCCTGTGTGCTTTCGTGATAAAAACAGACTTGATCCTTACATCCATAACGAATGGTAGATCCAGTATCCTCATAATAGCCCACATCTTCGAAATCCGCGGGCTTTGTCGCTTCAATAAGATTCAGCAAATCCTGAGCAACTTCTTCTACAGACTCTTTCTCGGTGTCCCCTCCTATAGCTGGGCCTCCCGGTCCCTCGTATGCAGTCAATATCCAGCTTTGTCCATCCGGATTTGTTGCCTTAATTATGTACTCATATGCATCTTCAAAATTTTTTGATGTCCTTTGAGGTTTTCCGAATAAAGTAATTAGCGCTCCTCTAAACTGAGCAACAGTCTCCTCTTCCAGCGATGTAGCATGAAGAATATTGGATGTCATCAATGAATCCTTTGGATCATTAACTTTTTTATAAATAAATTTCGTTACATACTTATCACCTGAATACTTTTTACTTTTTGGGGTTGCTTCCTGTTGATCCAATGTTATTGGGTTTCGTTTAGAAGTATTCAGTACCAAGCCACAAACAATCGCAAGAACGATAACCGCAACTGCTATATATTTGTTAATCACACTCTCTCCTTACTCCCAAAGCCTATTTAGCTACGGAAACATCTTAAATATAAATCAGGCTACAGAAGGTGCCCAAAATTCGCTCATTCTTTTTCGTTTAGAAATTCCCTTAGTCTCCGACTTAAGGCTGCATGCTGCTCTGCATTGGTGTCCGAAAATTCCATTCTGCATTTATGGTGAATTGACTTCACTCATTTCAACACGTAGTCCACACTCTGCGAATCTTGGCTTCTGCTTCTTTTATTTCTAGCAAATACACGTCGGGATTCGAAAGTTTTTTCCACTCCTCAAACCCAAACTGCGAATCGTAATGTCGAATGAGAAGTGACAGCAAAGCCCCATGAGTTACAATGATTATTGTTTTTTCCGTCCGTTCTATAAGCTCCTGCACAAGCTGTATTCCTCGATCTGCTGCTTCACGGGATGATTCGCCCCCCTCCAGCTTCAAGTCTTCGTCCAGATAGGTCTGTTTCAGCACGTCCATCCAATTATCCAAATGTTCACTGCTAAGCACCCGTTCCTGAAGACGTAGGTCCGTATATACCTGCAACTTTTTCTGTTCAGCCAAAGGCTGAATGGTTCTCAAAGCTCGTTCCCACGGGCTAGATACGATATATTCTACACCTGCATTTCCCATAAAAGACGACAACTGCTCAGCCTGTCTGACACCTTCTTCGGTCAGTCGGGCATCAGGCTCTTGTCCGGTTGCTTTGGCATGCCTGACGAAGTATATCTTTTTCATATAGTATCTACATCCTTTCGCCCTGCTCAAACTAGATCGCTATAAACATAATCTTCTCATATAAAAAAGAAAAGACCAACCAAAACCCCCGGTTAGCCCTATCCCAAACATTCTACTGTTAGACCCTGTGAATTCATCCGATAATCCTGCATAACAGGTACTTAAATGTGCTGACTAGCCTTTCAAATGGACTCTTAACACAGGTGCATCTGGAGAAACAGACGAATCTTGCAATATTTCCACATGGCTGATCATCTCTTGCCCGTCTGGAACGATGACCGGAGTAATTAGAGATAATTCGGCCTGTTGGATAGAATCCATATCAAATTCCATCAATAATTGCCCTGCTTTAACGTTGTCTCCTGTTTGGACATAGGGGTTAAAGCCCTGTCCTTTGAGAGAAACCGTATTAATCCCGACATGTACCAAAACTTGTACACCGCATTCATGCTCAAGTATCAGGGCGTGCTTACTTTTCTCCATCACATGAACCACTTTGCCCGTAAAAGGAGCCGTAACCTTTCCTTCAGACGGATGAATAGCGATACCGTCCCCCATTGCCTTCGTAGAAAACGCAGGATCTGGAACCTCTGCAAGGGAAACAATTTGTCCTTTAATTGGCGCTGCGATGTCGAATTCTTCAACACGTGGAGTTGCTTTCTTTTTCAACCATTTAAACATTCTACTAACGCCACCTTATTTACAGATTACATTCATAAACAGTGAACAGGACTTAACTACACCCTTTTGGGAACCGGTTCCATAAAAGAAATAAATAAAAACCGGGTTTTGGAACCGATTTCTATTTGAATTATAGTGAATGCCTTTCTATGATGTCAAGGCGCTATCAATCAAATAACCACACATATGCTTCAGCTTTCTTCTACTATTAACGCATATCTGAAATATGTAAATAGAAGAAGCTGCTAGGCACAAAAAGACGACTCCTGATCCATTCAGAAGCCGTCTTTTAACCGATTAATAAAATCTTCACCTTGTCTTTGCTTCAATGCATAGTTGTACCAACTCATAGGCAGAAGAGGTATGATCACAATAGATAATATCCAGAGGAATAAAGGTGCGTTGTGCAGGCAGTTCCCCCCCAATATGGAAAAACTGCCTCTAACCAAAGTTATTACCCTTCCAGCGCCTGCTTCAATTCCTCAGGCGAAGCGTCCCACCATTCCTCGTTATGCGAGATCAGCAGGCTTTTGAGCGCTGCTTTATCCTCGCTGCCGAGATCGTCCAGCATAAAACGGCGCTTGAGCGCGTAATCCATACGGTTGACGTGATCGGCGAGGATTTTCCAGCCGCGTTTGGCTTCGTCGTCAATCAGCATCTCACAGGCAGTCGCTCCACCGTACACACGCCCTTCGGGTGTGCGGTCCACGGCTACCCATACCAGCCATACCTGGCGTCCGTTCGGTACATCCTCTTTATTGGTAGAAAACTTAATCCCGCGTTCTACTTTACTTTTGGCATGCATGGCACCGACATCAATTTTTGCCTCGCCGCGGTCAATAATGACCGGGGACATGCTGTTCAGGTCGATTGAACCTGCGCCGAAGCCCTTATGTTTACTCTTGCCACTGACAATGTTCAGTGCAATCTGTTTTTTGCCGTCCGGTTGATTTTCACTCATGCGTCACTAAGCCTCCATTTTCCGTCTTGACACTCATTCTACACTATAAATATTTTAACTAATAATCTCCCGAAAGCAAACATATACATGCTGTAGATGCTTGTCAACGGGAGGTATCCATTGTATGACCCCAGCACGCACCAAAATCGTTTTATTGTCTACACTAGCCCTCGGTCTCCTCGCAGGGACGTTATGGTTTGCCTGGCAGCCTCAATCCGAGTCGAATTCGCAATCCTTGGGCAAACCGATGTACGATTCCCAGTCGAAGTCTGCGCTTGCGCCTAATATGGGCAAGCCCCTGGGGGCAAACATCCTGCCTGACGTTCCCAAAAGTCCCTCACAGCCCGCTTCGGAGATTCTTAGCAAGCGTGTGGTGGAATACCACATTGACGTGTCTCTGGAAAAAGGACAGGTTTTGCGGGGCACTGAGACGCTTACATGGAAGCACCCGGGCACCAAAACCGTGAACGATCTGTACCTGCATCTGTACCCCAATGCCTTCTCTTCCATGGAAACCACCTTCATGAAGGAATCCGGGGGCAAGCTGCGCGGCGACACCATGCCCAAGAACGGCTTTGGCTCCATGACACTAACTGAACTTAAAACGGAAGACGGTTTATCCCTCATGCACCGGACTCAATACGTGCAGCCGGATGACGGTAACGTGAACGACCGCTCGCTCATGAAGGTACGTCTCCCCAAGCCGGTCCGAGGCGGTGAAAGCATTACATTATATATGAAGTTTGAGGTAAAGCTACCCGCCATCTTCGCACGTATGGGCGCAACAGATGATTTTGTCATGGCAGGTCAGTGGTTTCCCAAACTCAGCGTCTACGAAACCGCAGGACAGCGCGGACGCGCCGAGGAAGGCTGGAATCTGCATCAGTATCATGGAAACTCCGAGTTTTACGCAGATTTCGGAATTTACAGTGTGCGGATTCGAGTGCCTGAAACACACATCGTGGCTGCAACCGGATTTCCCACCCGTGGAGCAGTCCGGCAAAATGGACAAAAAATATATCAATTCTATGCCGATGACGTGCACGACTTTGCATGGGCCGCTTCACCGAATTTTGTAGCCGCAGAAGAACCATTTTCCTCTGCTGAGGTGCCGGGTGTCAAAATCAAGCTGTATCTCGACCCATCGCACAAGGAGCTCAAGGGACGCTATATGAGCGCAGCCAAGGCAGCCCTTTCCTATTACAGCAAGTGGTACGGGCCTTATCCATACTCGACCCTGTCCATCGTTGTACCACCCAAAGCAGGCAGCGGCGCGGAGGGCATGGAGTATCCCACACTCATTACGGCTGCAGCGGCGGATAATCCGAATCCCGGCTATAGTCTGGAGCGGACGGTCGTTCATGAGATTGGGCATCAATATTTCTATGGAATGGTGGCAAATAACGAATTCGAGGAACCATGGCTGGATGAAGGCTTTACCTCTTATGCAGAGGAACGACTCATGGAGCAGGAATATGGGCTCATCCCTAACTTGCCGTTACAGTCTGGACAGGTATCATCCCCTCAGCCGTTAAACCGTGAGTCTTGGAAGTACGGCTCGGCTGCTAAATATGCACAAAATGCCTATTCTCGGGGCAAGCTGGTGCTGCGTGGCATTGAACGACAGGTCGGCGCGAAAAAAATGGATCGCATTATGCGTACCTACGTCCAGACCTACCGATTCAAGCATCCATCCTCGCAGAATTTTCAGCGTATCGTCGAAAGAGTCACCGGACGTTCGTGGAGCCACTATTTTGAACAATATGTATACGACGGCCAGATGGCGGATTTTTCAGTGGATCGCATTACGAACCGCAAGCTGGCCAACGGATACGAAGCAACCATTACACTCAGCAAAAAAGGGGCAGATTATCCCAAGGTCCCTGTTCAATTTACCTTCAAGGACGGCACAACGATATTCAAGGCATGGGACGGAACGGGCAAAAGCACCACCTATCGACTAAAAGGTGCATCTCCGGTCTCCCATGTGATTGTTGATCCGCTGTACACGATTGCGCTGGAGAACAAGCATATCAACAACAGCCTGAAGGCCGAACTGAACGAAAAAACCCAGACCCGTTGGAGCATAAGTGTAACCAAGCTGCTGGAGACACTGCTTGGAAGTCTGTCATGGTGAGGTGTCTATAGATGCGTACTGTTATAAAAGAAGGCTGGGCGCTTGTGCGCATACAATTTTATATTGTCATCATTCTGTTTCTGTATCGACTGCTATGGGGCGTTTTTCTCTATCGGCTGGTACAATCCGCCGTTACTCCCCTGCTGCTGCGCTACCCCGATCAGGGTCAAAATGAACTGGGACAGACGTTGTTTTGGATGGAGAGCCAGATTGCCCTGACGGACAACCAAGAGGTTCATATGTATCTGTGGATACTACTGGGGGCAACGGTGCTGCGTACACTGATTACCCCCTTCATCCGGGCGGGAATATACCAAAGTCTGCACACCCATGCGACCGAGCCACAGAGTCTGTCCTTTTTCCGCGGAATGAAACGTCATGGCTTGTCATCGCTGATCTATTACGTCATCGAGCTTGGACTCCTGCTGCTCCCTGCTTTCTGGGTGGCTCCTAAGCTCTACCCTATCGTGGCAGGGGCGCTGCAATCTCCGGCCTATCTCCTGCATGTGCTGCCCTATGCCATCGGTTGGATTGCTTATGGCTGGTTCATCCGCCAGTGCATCCTGTACATGCAGCTAGGCACCGTAGGTGGTCACGCCATACGATCGTCGCTGCTTGCCTTCTTTCGCCAAATCCTCCCGGCTATCGGTATTTCGCTTCTGCTCGGTGCAGGTGTACTGCTCGTCCTTGGTCTATTCGGCACCATGGCGATGATTTGGACTGGTATGCTGGCACTCATTCTCCAGCAAACGTATCATTTTGTTACCAGTCTGGTCAGGCTATGGCACATCAGTTCACAGTACCGACTATGGCATACCGATATCTCCGGCAGAGGTTGAACCTTCACTCCGTTCCTCCCGAACAATTTCTGGCTGTCCAAAGACAACTATCCATCTCCATTCATATCCAGGCAAACGGCACATAACTGAATACTCTTAACAAAATCTGTTCCCGCGATAAAGGGAGCAGATTTTTTTGTAACTTTTTGCGATGAAACATTTGCCAAAGCCAGCCGACTTTGTTACAATAATCGCAGTGAACTGATAGTAACAACTTTGTAATCTTTATTGTAACCTTTACCTTAAAAACATCGTTATCGTGAATATTGCTCTCCAAGGTGCACATCTTAAGTTAAGCCTAATTCCTGGCACCTGGGAAGCGGGGGAACCAGTTTGGGTGAATTGATCTCGCAACAGAGTGGTCATAGGGGAACCTTCTACCGAATCCTTAAGCTAACCTCGCAGGCATTGGAAGGGGTATATTTTTTTTGAAGAAGAAGCTAACGATCGCAGCCATGGGTCTCGCCATTGCCTTTACATCTTTTACATTCGGTGGAGGAAGTGCATTTGCAGACTCTAAGATGGACCAGGTCATCCAAGATGCCAAAGGAACGAACTACAGAAGCGGAGGCACTACACTCGACGGGTTCGATTGCTCCGGCTTCACAATGTATGTATATCACAAACTAGGAATTAATCTGCCCCATCAATCCGGATCACAATTCAAAATGGGATCTTCCGTATCCCGCGACGAAATGAGACCTGGTGACCTGGTGTTCTTCAACACCACAGGAAGAGGCATTTCCCATGTAGGTATCTTCGTAGGTGAAGGGAAATTTGCCCACTCCTCATCTTCACGTGGTGTAGTTGTTAGCTCACTGGACGAAAACTATTACGCTAACCGCTATGTCGGTGCAAAAAGAATTATGAGCACAGACGCTTACCACGCTGTAGCTTCTGAAACTCCTGATGACGACAACGTAGAATAACTAACGAACAGCAAACTAACCCTGAGCCGCAATTTGATTCTGGCCGGAATCGAATTGCGGTTTTTTATGTCCACAACATCAGAAACGTTATCGTTACTGACGAACTGACACCTCAAAAGGTTTCAGATTTTGCGAACATCGTCGGTTTTACCGTCACGGCTGGGGGAGCATATGAACAGTAAAGCCTTCTTATTGAATGTATACCCGACTTGGGTATGAAATAAACACCGCTTGCCAATCCCCTGCAACTTGTCTACAATCTGTTGTTAATGGTTTAAGTACTTGTAAAAGGAGGATGGGGAGACATGCCGGCCTCAATATCTAACTACCGGATCGTACCGATGGACGAACAGCAGGCGGCTGCGATATGTGAGTGGCGCTATGATCCACCCTACAACATATACGGCTGGCTACCTTGGGAACAAATGAAGGCACTTGAAGTCGAATTTGGAAGCCCCACGCTTCGCCAAGAGCAATATGTTGCTGTGCTGGATGACGAGAACACGCTAACCGGATTTGCTCAATATTTCCCGATGATTGGAGTGACCCGGCTGGGTCTGGGAATGCACCCCCAATTATGTGGACATGGCAGAGGCGCCGATTTTGTCCGTGCCATTGCCATGGAAGCCAGACGACGCAACCCGGAGAATGAAATTGATCTGGAGGTACTGACCTGGAATGGGCGCGCCATTCGGGCTTACAAGGCAGCCGGATTTGAGATTACGGATACCTATGAACGTCAGACTCCCGATGGTAAAAAGCCGTTTCATTGTATGGTATATCATCCTGACCCCCAGCCTCGTGTTCAATGATAAAAGCGCCTTCGGCATACAACGGCATTGTTGTATATCGAAGGCGCTTTTATCATATGGCAGACCATGATCAGCTCAATGACTGCTACGCATTTTCTCAAAAGCTTCATTATATTGTTGGGCTTCCTTAATATCTACGGCCATAATGCCACCGTCATCCCAGGAGGTTAAGCGCAGGGTCACGGTCTTATAATCAATCGTAATAAATGGATGATGATTAAATGCTTCCGATATAGCAGCAACTTCATCCACGAATGCAATCCCTTTCATAAAACTGGAAAAATTATATTTGCGGACAATCCAGCGTCCTTCCTCCAGTTCCCAGCCCTCCAGCTTCTCCAGATGTGCTTCAATCTCTTCTTGTGTAAAAGGCATGTTACGACTCCTCCCCGTTTATACGGAAGCCTTTCAGCCGCTTGAATGCGACCAAAACTACGATATAGTGGTGTCCATATTACCACGGCCCCGTTGATAAATCCATAAGACGGACCTGTTCAAATCAAAGGTACCGACGTTAGCTCCTCATCCCCAATGAGCACATAGATACGGTGCTGCTCCGGTTCATAGATGACAACGCCGCTGCCCACAGCGATAACGGGCTCTGTACCCAGCGCATAAAACAGGTCTTCAGCCAGCGCTTCATTGACTTCCTGACGCCCTGCCGGGTCCAGCCTGTCCCAATCTTCTGCTTCCATTTCGAAAAATTCATAGCTATCCGGAATGTGTCCCACAGCCTCTGTCAAATCGTTCAAAATTTGTTCATACTCCCGTCCGTGCTTCACTCCCATGCCATTTCCTCCAATTCTTCCACCATTCATTAGATAATCACCTTATTATACCGGAAATTCGTACTTAACAAAAAAGAGAGTTTTGTCGATAAATACTATAATCCGTCTTGTAATGACGTGCCTGGGGCAAGGACGACCCCGGTGGCATGAAAGGATTCAAAATCTATTCTCATGGATGAGGTGTATCATGCAAATTTCAACCATTATCGGACTTGTACTCGGGATTATGTCATTGGTCGTCGGGATGATTCTCAAAGGCGCGCCAGTGATCAACTTGGTCAACAATCCCGCTGCTTACATGATTATTTTTGTCGGAACGGCAGCAAGTATTTTTATGGCCTTCCCGATGGCAGAAATTAAACGGATTCCAAAACTGTTCAAGGTTATTTTCACGGAACAAAAGCTTTTGGACCGTAAAGAGCTCATCGGCACGTTTACCGAATGGGCATCCATTACCCGTCGCGAAGGCCTGTTAGCGCTGGAATCCAAGGTAGAGGAGATCGACGATCTCTTTATGCGTGGCGGTATGCGTATGATTATTGATGGTAATGATCAGGAATTCGTACGTGACGTTCTGATGGAGGACATTAATGCTACTGAAGATCGACACCGCTCAGGTGCGCTGATTTTCTCTCAGGCTGGTATGTACGCTCCGACGCTCGGGGTACTCGGTGCCGTCGTAGGTCTGATTGCCGCTCTAGCCGACCTTAGTGACATGGAAAAGCTGTCTCATGCCATTGCGGCTGCCTTTATTGCGACGTTGCTCGGTATTTTTACAGGTTACGTCCTGTGGCATCCAATGTCCAATAAGCTGAAACGGTTATCCAAAAAAGAAGTAGAGCTTAAATTAATGATGGTCGAAGGCCTGCTCTCGATTCAATCAGGTATATCCACCATTGCGATCAGCCAGAAGCTGACGATATTCCTGACTCCGACCGAACGGGCTACCCTGGCCGAGAAGGATGGGGATTCCGGTGAGTAAAAAAAGACATGAACCGCACGAGGAGCATGCCGACGAAAGCTGGCTGTTGCCATATTCCGACTTGATGACCCTTCTGCTAGCTCTTTTCATCGTCTTATTCGGGATGAGTTCGCTCGACGCCAAAAAATTCGAGGAAATGGCCCAATCCATGAGTTCAGCCTTTAACGGAGGCTCAGGGATTCTGGAGCACTCTGCTGCCAATCCATCGTCACAATCCGCAGATATGGGCAAAAATAAAGAACAGGTAACACAACCTATAAAGTCTAAAGCCACTTCTACGGCTGAACTGCAAAAGCAACTCGCCCAGCGGGAAGAAGAGGATTTGAAAAAGCTCAAAAAGCAGATGGATCAGTATATTGAAAATAATGGTCTGACTCCGCTGCTCAATACGAAGCTGAACCAATCCCAGCTCATGATCACCATTAGCGATAACGCCTTGTTTTCATCGGGTCAGGCTGAGGTAAAACCGGAAGCACGAAAGCTGGCCAAGTCCATCTCCAGCATGCTCCAGCAATTTCCTGGCTATGATGTCATCGTATCTGGCCATACAGATAATGTGCCGATTTCCAATAGTCAGTTTCCGTCCAACTTTGATTTAAGTGCCAAACGATCTCTGAATTTCTTGCGCATTTTGCTGCTCAATCCCCAGCTTGATCCAACCAAATTTGTATCCATCGGTTATGGTGAGTATCGTCCACTAGCAAGCAATCAGGATGGTCAAGGACGCTCCAAAAACCGCCGTGTCGAAATTTCCGTACTACGTAAATATCAGAACGGCACACAAGTTATCAGTCCTACCTCAAGCGCGATTGAAGGTTGATTATGTATATGTTATATAGACAAAGGCACCGCCGCATTTTTTATGCAGCTGGTGCCTTTTCATTGTGCTATTCCACTCTGCCTCTTGTCCTATCCATTGCCGTACCATCTATCAGCCATGAGAAGCCCTCAGGCTTAGCTGAGTGTATAATTCAGCATCTCACCTAGTTCCTGCTTCTCCGTCTCTGTCAGGTCACGCCAGGCGCCTCTCTGAAGCGACCCCAAACGAATATTCATAATCCGTAGACGTTGCAGCTTCTTCACTTCATAGCCAAAGGCAGCACACATGCGCCGGATCTGACGGTTTTTCCCTTCCGTCAAGATGATGCGGAATACGTACTCAGATACACGCGTCACTTCGCAGGGGAGCGTCCGCTGACCGAGTATTTTTACACCTGTGGACATCCCCTGCACGAAAGATGGTGTGACGGGTCGATCCACCGTTACGATATACTCCTTCTCATGCTTGCCTTCCGCCCGTAAAATCTTATTCACAATGTCTCCGTCATTCGTAAGTAAAATGAGACCTTCCGAATCTTTATCCAGACGTCCGATGGGAAAAATCCGTTGCGGATGCCCCACAAAGTCGACGACATTCCCTCGAATGTGGCTTTCTGTCGTGCTTGTAATCCCCACCGGCTTGTTCAATGCAATATATACGTGACCGGACTTTTCACGGAGTGGCTTGCCGTTCACACGGACGTCGTCGCCCTCCTCCGCCTGACTGCCCAGCACCGCCACCTCGCCGTTAATCGTCACGCGGCCGCTCTCTACCAGCTTGTCCGCCTCCCGGCGCGAGCAAAAACCGGTTTCGCTGATAAACTTGTTAATGCGCAACCTGTGTACCCTCCATTTCTACTGTCACGCTTCCTTCTGCTGCCCATCCAATGGCTCAGGCTCGGCAGTTGGAAGCTGCACAAGGGCTGTCGTTCCCTCTCCCTCTATGCTATCAATATCCAGTGTGCCTTTATGACTCTGTATAATACGCTGGCTGACCATAAGTCCGAGTCCTGTACCTGTTTCCTTGTTTGTGAAAAAAGGTTCCCCCAGCTTGGACAGCATTTCTGCCGGAATACCCGTCCCTTGGTCCCGTATGAAGATTTTAACGCTTTCTCCCTCCAAGAACAAATGAATCGTTATCGTACCACCCTTGCTCATGGCCTCCATACTATTTTTAAGCAAATTAATGAATACCTGTTTTAACTGGTTTTCTTCGGCGTATACGAGGGCAGGCTCCTCCGTTACCTGTAGATTGAACACAATGCCTAGCAGATGCGCCTGACTATCAAGCAAGGAAATGACGTCACTTACAATATAACGCACATCTTTTTTCTGAAAATGTACCGCCTGCGGCTTTGCCAATATTAAAAATTCGCTGACGATCAGATTAATACGATCCAGCTCGGACAGCATAATATCATTATGCTTCAGATTCAGCACTTTATTTTGCTGCTGTAACTGGAGGAATCCGCGTAGCGTGGTCAGCGGATTACGAATTTCGTGCGCAACTCCTGCCGCCAGTTGTCCTACCGTCGTCAGTTTCTCCGATCTGCGCAGCAATTCCTCCATCCGGTTGCGGCCTGTAATGTCGCGCGAGACGCTGATGAATCCCAGGATCTCGCCTTCTTCATCCAGAATGGGCGACATGCTCATACTAATCTCTACCGTACTTCCATCCTTGCGCATTCGAATGGACTCAATAGATACCATACTCTCTCCCTGAAGCAATCTTTCCTTCTGAAATTCGTACTCTTCCTCTTGCTGTGGCGGTACGAACTGGAGTTTACGTCCGACCAATTCTTTTTTGGTCCAGCCGTACAGGGCTTCAAAAGCATGATTGACCCGGATGATACGCTCATCCTGATCGGTCACATGAATCGCATCAGCGGTCTGATTAATGACAGACTCCAGATGTTCTTTTACAGAACGGTTCTCCTCATACATCTGTTCGAGTCTCCGTGTATACATCCCGAGATTGTAGGCCATCGCATTGATGCGTTCACCAAGCTGAGCAAGCTCATGACCACCCTTAATCTGTAGTCGTGTGTCAAAATGGCCGTCAGCCATCTCGTTCACTTTTCCCAATATCGACTGAATTGGGCGGACAAACAAACTTGCCAGCACATAGCTGCCAATGATCACAACCTCCAGTAAGACAATAGAGATGGCAATCAGACTGATTAATTGCTTATAAATAACGGAAGAGATCGTATCATAATTCATAACAATACGAATGACATAGGCGTCACGGTTAGCCGGATAAAATGGTATGTAACTGACGAGGACCCGTTCGCCTTTAATATAGCAGTCTTGTACAATACTCTCCCCGGAGAACATGGCCTTGGAAACAGCCAAACGATCCTCCTGTACCCTCGCTAGTTGATAAGTGCCGAATCGGATAGGTTTGTTGTACATGTAATAATATTTTCGGTCGTTTCCATGGTTGTCCATCGTAGAGCCACCGAAGGTTGTAGGGTTAATTCCCGTTATCTCCATGATGCGGTAATCCACTTGTTGGGTTTGCTTTACGATTTCATCGGGGTTGAGGATCGGTATAAAATTTTGCACTTCACTGTCCTGAAAGGAGATTCGGATCATATAGTTACGCTTTTGGTCATAATAAAATCCCCATTTGTTAATATGGGTGGCATCTGAGCCTGTATAGTCAAATGCTCCAGTCCAAAAATGATCCAGATTTTGACCATGCACCATTCCAGCCTGTCCATGCTCATATAATTGATCAACTGCATTTTTCCAATAGCCTGTCAATGGATCGCCAGACAAGATCTCTTTCGGATTGGACGATTTGGCAACTTTGTACCCCTTCCCATCACGCACCATCAGGGAAATATCAATATCCCCGCTGCGCTTGGTCATCTGTTCGAGTTGTTCCTGCGTAACATGATCGATATCAGGATCAAGCTGGCTGGCAGCCAGCATGGCAGATAGCCACAACTTATATCCAAGCTGCTTGTCGACGGCCACCCAGCTTTGTTGAGTTTGTTCAATGGCTCCTCCAATAATCTTGGCCGTCAGAACCATTTTCGTTTCGCTGTCACTTCTTAAATTTTCGTGGGTCATGTAATAGTTGAGTGCAATATTTAACAAAAGGATAAACAGAACGGACCCCGACAAAATGATCGTAATTTTGATTTTTATCGACACACTGATTTCTCACCTCTTGCCGTATGCTGGCGATTACTGGCAATTGCTAATTCAATGATACCGTAATAGCGCCTGTGATACCAGCATTTACATTTCCCGGATAAACATAAATACACACAGCTTGTATACAGTTGTCAATATGCGAACGTTTGCCTACAATATAATAAGATAATCATCCACAAGTCGTCCACAAATACACAGCTTTTATTATAAACTGTGGATAAACCTGTGGATAAGTGTCGTGTTATCCACAAAATTATTCACATCATGTTAACAACGGAATATTTGTTCGTTGGATAATTCGCATTTGAAAGGGGCCTTTTTACCAGTGACCACAATAGATCACGCTTATTGGATGAAAGAAGCTATTCAAGAAGCGTATAAGGCAGAAGCGTTGGGTGAAGTGCCCATCGGAGCTGTCATCGTAAAAGATAATGAAATCATAGGACGCGGCTACAACTTGCGCGAGACGGACGCTGACCCGACAGCACATGCCGAAATGGTCGCCATTCGTCAGGCCAGCGAGCATCTGGGAGCCTGGCGCCTGCTGGATTGTAGGTTGTATGTCACTCTGGAGCCGTGTCCCATGTGCGCCGGAGCGATTGTACAATCACGGGTTCCCTATTTGATCTATGGCACCACCGATCCGAAGGCAGGCTGCGCGGGTACGCTGATGAATTTACTACAGGAGCCTCGATTCAATCATTGCACTGAGGTGATCAGCGGCGTTCTTCAAGAGGAATGCGCCTCGCTGCTGACAGATTTTTTTCGTCAGCTCCGGCAAAAAAGGGCCGCTGCCAAGTTGTCTTCCCCACCATCTTCATCCTGAGGATGGGTAGTTAGGATCGCTTACTTATACGCAACCGTAATGCAGCCGTTATTGACGTCTCATTGCTAATTTCCCATGGAAGGAGATCAGCCCATGCCTATGAGCTTGTATAACACGCCTCAAGGTATCTTGTTACGGCCATTTAGCCTGGCGGATAGTGAAGCTCTACTTGCCCTCAGGCTTACAAATAGGGAGTCCCATGCGCCGTACGAGCCACTTCACGGCGATTCATTTTTCACGCTGGAAGAACAGGAGGAATATATCCGTCAGAAATTGCGTCAAGCAGAGGAGGATCGGGGATATTCGTTCGGTATCTTTCTCTTGGAGGACGAGCGTCTGATCGGCTATGTCTCCATTTCTAATCTTGTGCGCGGCATGGGACAATTCGCCGATATCGGCTACATGATGGATCAGCATGAACAAGGCAAAGGGCATATGACCGCAGCTTTGAAGCTGGCCATACAATTTGCCTTCCGCGCCCTATCGCTTCACCGTCTACAAGCCGGAACCCTGCTGCATAATGAGCGCTCACAGCGTGTACTGCAAAAGTGCGGCTTTCAGCCTGAAGGTATTGCCCGCAAGCTGGTACAAATTCAAGGGACATGGCAGGATCATCGGATGTTCGGGCTTTTAGCAGAGGATCACGTGTGGCAGACCCGGACAGGTACACCATCTGCTCAGAGCCATATATGACAAAAAAACCGCCTGGCTCTAAGCCAAGCGGTTTTTCTCGCATTACATCATATTATATGGATAATGCCTTTACAATCGCGTCATTCCTTTACTTAAGGAGCAACAGTTTGCATTTTTTGTTGAAATTGTTCGATCGTCAGGACTTGGTCCCCTGTTGGAATACCCACTTTAAATGTTGCTTTTTCATTGATTTTGCTGTATTGCGTGTAGCCAGTTACAGACAATTTTACGTTATCTTTTGTGGTCGGGTCATTCATTTCTACATTCGCATTCAGGTCTTGATACACAGGAATATCATCCTTGTTCAAGGCTGTGTTAATGTCGAACTGTTTCACCGTCAAATAGTTTTTCAACTCATCCAGCTTTTTGCTAACCTCACTGGTGTTGGATTGCAGTTCTTTCTTCGCTTCAGCCAGCTCTTCCTTCTTCACTTGCAGCATGCTAGCATATTCGTCTTTAGACATCACATCAAGAACTTTAGGAAGCGCCTTAGTGATAAATGTATTTGTCGCTTGCTTCACGTTGTCGTTTGTCACTTTAAATTGTACGACTTGTTTAGCTTTAAGGCCTTGTGGCAATTTAGCATCCTTAGGATCAATATCAAAGAAGTACGTAGCTTGATCATACTCACCCAAAATAGCAGCAATGACTTCATTCGCAAATTTCTGCGATTTTTCCTGATCCATTGATGCAGGGTTAAATTCTTGTCCGGACTGTTTAGCCAGCTCCTGCGGATCAATAATCAGGAATTTGCCTACAACTTCCTGTGGAAGCGGGTAAAATGGAATGTTCGGAATTTTAACGTACAATTTATCCTTGGTCATAACCATTGGAATCGTGAAGCTGGTGGAAAGGTCACCTTTCAAATGAATGCCCAGCGTCATTTCAGATTGTAAAGGTTCTTTTTGGTATACACCATCCAGCGTAATGTCCGCATTTTTCAGCATGCTCGTCACCATTGCACTTTGCTCGCTTGGGACGGAAGCAGACGTAATCGTCAAATCCTTAACCGTGAATTGGCTTTTGGATTCATAAGAAGTCAGTTTCATTGCATTAGCGGTACCGTTCGTAACAGCTTCCTTCGGTTCTAACTTCTTGCTACAACCAACTAGGGCTACCGTCAAAAGCAACACCATAGTGAGTACCAAGACAGATAACTTTTTACTCATTGTGTAGATTCTCTCCTCTCGTAATTAACCCCTTTTATAATACTAACAAAAAAATACACACCCCCCTATTTTACCGCATACTCACAGGTAATGAAACACTTATTGGAAAATTTTCTTACAATAAGCACAAAGACACCCCGGCTCTTTAACCAGGGTGTCCTGTACTTTACCATAATTTTTAGGCAAAAAGTCTAACTGCTTATGATCCTTCTCTGTTGTGGTGGTCTACGTGATTCCGCTGCTTCACCTTTTTGGAACCGGACAATGGCTCCTGCTGATGATTGCGCTCACGCTTTTCATTTCCTCCACCGGCGTCCTGTGCCTCGGGAACAGGAATGGCTTTAGGCTTGCTCATTTATGCATCCTCCGTTCTCAGACTATATTTTGATACATCGACAAAACCGTTTATTACCATTTAAAGTAGGACTATAGATGGTGCAGGTCTTCCGTTTTATCATGGTTAAGTGCATCCTGATGACGGCGGTCATTACGGTCCTGCTGTACTTGTTGTGCCTGATGACTGTTAACCGGACGCTGCTCCAAATCATCCACAATGTTAGACAGGTTTTTATCCAGTCCGTTTTTGGCTTTTGTCATGTAGCTTCCCCCCTCATACCTTCATGACTACGAATGTGTTAATGACTGTAACGTCTGAGCACACTGATGAATATGCCGAGTATAGTCGGACACCAGCTGTTGAATGATATCTGTTCGTTCATCCACAGACTGTCCGTCCCGTTCTACATCAACCAAGCTAACCTTCACTTCCCGAGAATCTACATAAGTACATGCAAAATCAAAGGAGTACATTTGTCTGCCCTCTACCTCGATATGGATGCGTATAGTGCGATTGTCTGCTTCATCTGCTTGTACCTGTGATTTATCCCCTGAATTCAAAAGTCTCGCCAGTTGTTCCTGCCAGGCTTCTACCAGCTTTTGCTGATCTACTGTCATTTCTCGATTCATGCCAGCACCTCCACATCTGATAACGTGTGAAAAAAACAGGCTTTTTATACAACAAAAAAGCCATTCTTTACGATCTCTAATCATCAGCGCGTAAAGGCCAATGTATCAGCTATCGTATCGAAAGGCTTGGTTCATTTATAATATGGCGGAGAGGATGGGATTCGAACCCATGTGAGCTTGCACTCTAACGGTTTTCAAGACCGCCCCGTTATGACCGCTTCGGTACCTCTCCAGGTGGTAATTGGATAAAGTTGCTTCCCATTTAAAAAAATATCGGGCGCAACAAAATTATTTTACCACAGACTTTAAACGAATGCAATGCTTACTGTTTGGGAGCAATAACTTCAGCGCCTCGCATGTATGAACGCAGCACTTCCGGGATCACAACGCTTCCGTCCTCTTGCTGATAGTTCTCCAAAATAGCAGCCACTGTGCGTCCTACAGCCAATCCTGAACCGTTCAGTGTATGTACAAATTCAGGCTTTGCTTTCGGCTCCGGCCGAAACCGGATGTTTGCACGACGCGCTTGGAAATCTTCTGTATTCGAACAAGAAGAAATCTCACGGTACATGCCACTCTCAGGCAGCCACACTTCCAGATCATACGTTTTGGCAGACGTGAAACCCATATCCCCGGTGCAAAGTGCCAGCACACGATATGGAAGTCCAAGCAGTTGCAAAACACGCTCTGCATTATTCGTCATTTTCTCCAGTTCCTCATAGGAGGTATCTGGGTGAACCAGCTTAAGCATCTCTACCTTATTGAACTGATGCTGACGGATCAAACCACGTGTATCCCGTCCTGCCGATCCTGCCTCAGAGCGGAAACAAGAGCTGTATGCTACATAATTTTTTGGAAGCTGATCCGCGTTCATAATCTCTTCGCGGTGATAGTTCGTTACCGGAACTTCAGCCGTAGGAATGAGATAATACTCGGTATCACGCAGCTTGAACAAATCCTCTTCAAACTTCGGAAGCTGTCCTGTTCCATACAGGCTGTCCCGGTTCACAATGTATGGGGGCAGCATTTCTTCATAACCATGCTCACTGCTATGCAGATCCATCATAAAGTTAATCAGCGCACGCTCCAGCCGTGCCCCCAATCCTTTGTAGAACGTAAAACGGGAACCCGTCACCTTCGCTGCCGCCTCAAAATCGAGAATATCCAGCTCCTGTGCCAGCTCCCAATGTGCTTTAGGCGTAAAAGAAAACTCGCGTGGCTCCGACCAGCGGCGAATCTCTACATTATCCTCCTCCGAAGCACCTACAGGCACCGACTCGTTGGGGATATTCGGAATGGACATCACCAGTTCGTCGATCTGAACCTCCAGTTCGCGCACTTGCTCATCCAATTCTTTAATACGGTCAGAAACCTGACGCATCTCGGCAATAAGGTCATCCGCATTTTCTTTATTCTTCTTCAACTTGGCTACTTCACCGGATACGATATTCCGGCGATTTTTGAGCGCTTCACTTTCCTGAAGCAACTCACGACGACGAACATCCAGATCCGTAAAGCCATTTATCAGATCCAGAGATTTGCCCCTATTTTGCAAAGCTTTTTCAACCCGACCAAGCTCATTACGTAAAATCTTTATATCTAACACAGGTAACCCCTCCTACACTACAAACCTGACTTTCTGCTATTCGCGGACCATATCCACAAAATACTGATGTAACCGGTAATCGTCTGTTAACTCCGGATGGAAGGATGAAGCCAGCAAATGACCCTGACGGGCCGCCACGATCTCGCCGTTATACTTAGACAGCACATCTACTCCCGTTCCAACAGACTGTATTAATGGCGCGCGTATAAACACAGCACGAACCGGCTCCTCAATCCCTTTAATGTCCAAGTCTGTTTCAAAGCTTTCCCGCTGGCGACCAAAAGCATTACGTGACACTGTAATATCCATCAGTCCCAAATGTGCTTCTTCTTGTCCTTGAACCGTTTTGGCCAGCACAATCAATCCCGCACAAGTGCCGAATATAGGCTTGCCTTGATCGGAAAACTGGCGTATGGCATCTATAAAGTCATACTTGCGCATTAGTTTGCCAATCGTCGTGCTTTCACCACCGGGAATGATAAGACCGGACAGCTCATTGAGCTGTTCGGTCTTCTTCACCGCCACACCTTCCGCACCCGCAAGTTCAACGCTTCGTATATGCTCAGCCACAGCGCCTTGCAGCGACAGAACTCCTATTTTCATGCCGGTCCCTTCCTTCTTACCAACCACGATCCTGCATGCGTTCATGCGGTGCCAGTTTGGAAATTTCAATGCCCTTCATCGGAGCGCCCAAATTCTTGGACACTTCTGCAATCAGCTTGTAGTCCGTATAATGAGTAGTCGCTTCCACGATGGCACGTGCAAATTTCTCAGGGCTATCGGATTTGAAAATACCAGAACCGACGAATACACCATCAGCGCCCAAATGCATCATCAATGCGGCATCAGCAGGTGTTGCTACGCCGCCCGCTGCAAAGTTGACCACTGGCAGCTTGCCGTGCTCATGCACTTCCAGCAGCAATTCGTAAGCAACGCCAAGGTTTTTCGCTTCTGCATACAGCTCGTCCTTCGACAGGTTTTTCACCTTGCGAATTTGGCCGTTGATAAAACGCATATGACGAACAGCTTCGACAATATTTCCGGTTCCAGGCTCACCCTTTGTACGAATCATGGATGCCCCTTCGCCGATGCGACGCAGTGCTTCTCCCAGATCCTTGGCTCCGCATACGAATGGAACGGTAAACTCTTTCTTATCGATATGGAAAACTTCATCCGCAGGTGTCAGCACTTCGCTCTCGTCGAGATAGTCAACTCCGAGAGATTCCAGCACCTTCGCCTCCACAAAATGGCCGATACGAGCCTTAGCCATAACGGGAATAGAGACCACCTTCATGACCTCTTCCACAATCGTTGGGTCAGCCATACGGGCAACCCCGCCAGCTGCACGGATATCTGAAGGCACCCGTTCAAGAGCCATTACCGCTGTAGCACCTGCCGCCTCTGCGATTTTAGCCTGTTCAGCGTTCATGACATCCATGATTACGCCGCCTTTTTGCATCTCTGCCATACCTCTTTTTACTCGTGAAGTTCCCGTTTCCATGTCGTTTCCTCCTGTAAGGGTTACGTTTAGATTCTAACTTAATATTTTACCGCACAGACGCCAAATACACAATCATTTCAATCAGCAAAATACGTAAGGCATAGCAAGAATCCTCGGCTCTATCTGTCTGGTAACCAGACGATTAGAACAGGTTTTTAATGCCCTGAAACAAATCACCAAAGAAATTGCCAATGGCCCGGAAAAGCATACGGAACCAGCCAGCCTCTTCTACAGCCGTCGTAGTTACCAGGTCAACGGTTTTCACCTGACCTTTTTCTACACCATCCGTTTTATAAGTGTACGTAATCGTTCCGACTTTCGCCCCTTGCTTCAAAGGTGCCACGAGCGAGCTTTCCGGCGTAATGTTCGTTGAAAACGTCACTTTAGGGTTGGCTGCCCCCTTAGGTACGACAAAGCTTACCGCATCCTTAGTCACGACAGGTACTTCTGTTTCAGTCCCCTTGGTGACAGGCACATTCTCTACACCTTTAACCACCGTCTTTGGAGCCACTACCTGCTTCACTTCAAAATTATCAAAGCCATAGTTCAATACTTTAGCAGTCTCTGTAAAACGGTGTGGCTCTGAGTCTGCCCCCATAACTACACTGATAAGACGCATTCCGTTGCGTTCGGCTGTCCCCGTAAAACAGTTGCCAGCATTGCTCGTATGACCGGTTTTCATTCCGTCCAGACCCGGATAGGCAAATTTTCTAAAGTTAGTTATATTCTTGTTTGCTTCCAACATCCAGTTGTAGTTAATAATCGGTGCTTTGTCCGTCGGACGGAACTTGTACGATTGAATCGTCGTAAACCGTATATAGTCAGGGTGATCCTTAATAATGTTACTAGCTAGTGTAGCCGCATCTCTCGCTGTCATTACAGTCTCTCGATTGGTATCCGGCTGAAACCCTGTAGGCATATCACCACGGTCTAACCCTGTAGAGTTAATAAAATACGTGTTTTTCATACCCATTTTCTGAGCTGTTTCATTCATCAATTTTACAAAGTCCTGCTCGGTTCCAGACACACGCTCGGCAAGAGCTACCGTTGCATCATTGGCAGAGCCTACCGCCATGGCAATATACAGTTCTTCTACCGTATGTTGATCACCTTGAGCTAGAAAAATACGTGATCCGATGCTCTTGGCAGCATTCTCATTAACCGTAACCTTATCCGTCCATTTGAGCTTTCCTTGCTTAACCTGCTCCGCTACGAGGTACTCTGTCATCATTTTGGTCATACTTGCTGGTGGGAGCGGCTCATCCGGGTTCATAGACAGCAATACCTGCCCTGTGGAAGGCTCAATCAAGATAGCCGAGCGCAGCGCCAGACTAGGTGGCTTAACAGAGCCTGTCCCCGTAATATTGACTGCCTCTGTTGTCGCTCCGGCGGCAAACGTAGCTACAGACGGATCAAAATTGCCCACAACCGGCAATGCTGACATGTACATCATATTAAGCACCATGACTGCTGTTACGCTCTTTTTAATCATGCTGCGTTTTTTATTTTGCTTTAGATTATTCGGTTTCAAATGGATACAAACTCCTCTCGTACCTCAACCCGATCCGCTATGTATAACGAGCCGGTGGTTACAGCCTTAACTTGGCCAATGTAATTAATGTTTAATGTCTTATCGTTTATTGGATTTCATCTTTATAAGTTCGGCCTATCATGAGCATGCTCTACTTGTTGTTTGTTTGAATCCAGCAAGGTACTCATTCAAGGGTACTAATGTGTCTTTACTTTCTCAACAATTTCTTAAAAGGGCGGACACCTGTCTATTCTATCACAGGGGTATCTCTAAAAAAAGACAGGCAGAGCGAAATGCGCTCTGCCTGTCGTCAAGCCTACTACATCTGAACTTTATAGAGAGTAGTTTGGTGCTTCTTTCGTAATTTGCACATCATGCGGATGGCTCTCACGCAGACCTGCACCTGTAATACGGATAAAGCTTGTATCGTTACGAAGCTCCTCAATATTAGCTGTACCGCAATAACCCATACCGGAACGAAGACCTCCCAACAGCTGATGAACAGTGTCGGAAAGTGGTCCTTTATAAGCAACGCGTCCTTCAATGCCTTCCGGTACTAATTTCTTGTCGTCATCTTGGAAATAACGATCTTTACTACCTTGCTTCATCGCAGCCATAGAGCCCATACCACGATATACTTTGAAGCGACGTCCTTGATAAATTTCGGATTCGCCTGGGCTTTCTTCCGTACCTGCAAAAAGACTTCCCAGCATTACCGCAGAAGCCCCTGCCGCAATGGCCTTTGTAATTTCACCGGAGTATTTAATACCACCGTCGGCAATAATCGGAATATTATATTCACGTGCTACTGTTGCACAATCATAAATAGCTGTTACTTGTGGAACACCAATCCCTGCGATTACGCGTGTTGTACAAATGGAGCCTGGACCAATGCCGACTTTTACGACCGAAGCTCCTGCTTCAATCAATTCGCGCGTTCCGTCACCAGTAGCTACATTACCTGCTACAATCGTCAGATCAGGATAAGCATCACGCAACTTGCGAACCGCTTCAATAATGTTAATATGATGACCGTGAGCTGAGTCCACGACAATCACATCCACACCAGCTTTTACAAGTGCTTCAGTCCGATCAAACGTATCTTTGGAAATACCGACAGCCGCACCGACCAGAAGACGCCCTTGTGCATCTTTCGCTGCGTTTGGAAATTGAATAGCCTTCTCAATATCTTTAATAGTGATAAGCCCTTTGAGGTAATTTTCATCATCGACCAAAGGAAGTTTTTCAATTTTATGCTTTTGCAGAATACCTTCTGCTTCCTGCAAGGTCGTACCTACAGGTGCAGTTACCAGCTTTTCCTTGGTCATCACTTCACTGATTTTAAGATTAAAATCGTGAATAAAACGAAGATCGCGGTTAGTAATAATACCCACCAGCTTATTTTCTTCATTTACAACAGGTACGCCAGAAATACGATATTTACCCATAACAGCTTCAGCATCAGATACCAAGTGATCTGGAGTCAATGAAAATGGATTGGTGATAACACCGCTCTCTGAACGTTTAACCCGATCTACCTCTACTGCTTGCTGTTCAATCGACATATTTTTATGAATAATACCGATACCGCCTTCACGAGCCATGGAAATTGCCAAAACTGCCTCAGTAACAGTATCCATACCAGCACTCATCAAAGGAATATTCAGCTTCACGTTATCACTCAAACGGGTCGCTACACTTACTTCTTTCGGCAGAACCACCGACTTGCGAGGTACCAGCAAAACATCGTCAAAGGTAAGGCCTTCCTTACCGAATTTATCTTCCCACACCAAGATGATCCTCCTTCAAATTGTTTAGTCTGTATTGGTCTTGTTGTCTGTCCGACATGGACAAATCAAGGCTCTCTGAAAATATATTATTGCAATCTTAGCAAAGCGGTATAGGGGTGTCAAGCCTTCCTCAGCAGCCATAACTTTTAGTATTACCCTGTACAAACAAGTGTACTCACAGGAAGGACATCCTTTATAATTAAGCTTTTCCAGAGATAAAGTCGACCCTTTTATTAAAAATAATCCGCTTGGAAAAAGACAGATTAGGGGTTACATATAAGGTTCTGGAACGTAATATACAAAAAAAGGACCATAATCTCAAGGAGATCATGGTCCTTCTTCCTTTTGCTTGGCGACGTCCTACTCTCCCAGGACCCTGCGGTCCAAGTACCATCGGCGCTGGAGGGCTTAACGGTCGTGTTCGGGATGGGTACGTGTGGAACCCCTCCGCTATCGCCACCAAACATGAATTTACATCGTAAATTCGCCTATACGTATGTATCTTCTACATACTTTCAAGGTGTTACACCCTGAAAACTGGATCCGAAACTCTATTGCATTTTATTCTTTAGGATAAGCCCTCGACCGATTAGTATTGGTCAGCTCCATGCATTACTGCACTTCCACCCCCAACCTATCTACCTCGTCGTCTTCAAGGGGTCTTACTAATTGGGAAATCTCATCTTGAGGGGGGCTTCACGCTTAGATGCTTTCAGCGCTTATCCCTTCCGTACATAGCTACCCAGCGGTGCTCCTGGCGGAACAACTGGTACACCAGCGGTACGTCCATCCCGGTCCTCTCGTACTAAGGACAGCTCCTCTCAAATTTCCTACGCCCACGACAGATAGGGACCGAACTGTCTCACGACGTTCTGAACCCAGCTCGCGTACCGCTTTAATGGGCGAACAGCCCAACCCTTGGGACCTACTTCAGCCCCAGGATGCGATGAGCCGACATCGAGGTGCCAAACCTCCCCGTCGATGTGGACTCTTGGGGGAGATAAGCCTGTTATCCCCAGGGTAGCTTTTATCCGTTGAGCGATGGCCCTTCCATGCGGTACCACCGGATCACTAAGCCCGACTTTCGTCCCTGCTCGACTTGTAGGTCTCGCAGTCAAGCTCCCTTCTGCCTTTGCACTCTTCGAATGATTTCCAACCATTCTGAGGGAACCTTGGGGCGCCTCCGTTACTCTTTAGGAGGCGACCGCCCCAGTCAAACTGCCCACCTGACACTGTCCTCGCACCGGATCACGGTACCAAGTTAGAACCTAGATACGATCAGGGTGGTATCCCAAGGATGCCTCCTCTCAAGCTGGCGCTCAAGTCTCTTAGGCTCCCACCTATCCTGTACAGATCGTACCCAAATTCAATATCAAGCTGCAGTAAAGCTCCATGGGGTCTTTCCGTCTTGTCGCGGGTAACCTGCATCTTCACAGGTATTAAAATTTCACCGGATCTCTCGTTGAGACAGCGCCCAAGTCGTTACGCCATTCGTGCGGGTCAGAATTTACCTGACAAGGAATTTCGCTACCTTAGGACCGTTATAGTTACGGCCGCCGTTTACTGGGGCTTCGGTTCATAGCTTCGCCCCGAAGGACTTACCACTCCCCTTAACCTTCCAGCACCGGGCAGGCGTCAGCCCGTATACTTCGCCTTGCGGCTTCGCACAGACCTGTGTTTTTGCTAAACAGTCGCTTGGGCCTTTTCACTGCGGCCCCCTCGGGCTATTCACCCTACCGAGGCACCCCTTCTCCCGAAGTTACGGGGTCATTTTGCCGAGTTCCTTAACGAGAGTTCTTCCGCGCGCCTTAGAATTCTCTTCTCGCCTACCTGTGTCGGTTTGCGGTACGGGCACCTTCTCCTGGCTAGAGGCTTTTCTTGGCAGTCTGAGATCATGACCTTCGCTACTGTAATTTTCGCTCCCCATCACAGCCCAGCCTTACGATGTGCGGATTTGCCTACACACCAGCCTCACTGCTTAGACGGACATCCATCAGTCCGCGTCACTACCCTACTGCGTCACCCCATCGCTCATAACGGATTACGGTGGTACAGGAATTTCGACCTGTTGTCCTTCGACTACGCCTATCGGCCTCGCCTTAGGTCCCGACTTACCCTGAGCGGACGAACCTTCCTCAGGAACCCTTAGGCTTTCGGCGGATCTGATTCTCACAGATCTTTTCGTTACTCATACCGGCATTC